>NZ_CH724155.1:0-29577 GCF_000153185.1 Reinekea blandensis MED297
CCTTTCTTCATTTTCCGTTCATCGTGCACAACGATGGATTCCATTGATGCGCGTCAGCTCAAAAATGGGGCATTTCTGTAGCCTAAACAGAGAGAAAAACCGACTGGAGAGTCTGATGAAGTTACTGTGTCCCGATTGTTTGAAGGCCGTTGAGGTCATCAAAGCCTGCGGCTGCCGCGATTACTTCTGTAATCACTGTAATCAGTTAGTGAGTAAAAAGAGAGTCATAGAAGAGGGGTCATCAGGCCAGCCGGAAAAACACAGCCAGCCTGAGGTTGAAGCCCGGCCTTAATCGGTGATCAGTGGCACCGGGCAGCTGTTATTGTCGAGATAATCGACGACCTGAATCTTGCCGGAAATAATGTCTTCACGGATGTCGTTAATCCGTTTTTCAGTCTTTTTGGACACCAGGTTTCGATTAAAAATATCCAACTGCCAGTCTACGCCGTTTTCAGCAAGACCCAGAGATTTCACACCTGGCTGCCATTCGCCACGTCGCGCTTCATCCCAGGTACCAAATGCCGCTACGCCGACCTTTTTGACCATCGATGTCAGCATCGTACCGGGGTACAGGAAGTTCTGATTTGAGTCCACACCGATACCATAGACATCGTTTGCCTGATCTGCGGCTCGCAGGGAACCATTACCTGACCCACCCGCGGCGGCATAAATAACTTTGGCGTTGCGGGACTCAATCAGCTCTTCCGCTAATGCCTGCCCCCGGTCGGGATTGGAAAACCCGGTGAAGTCCTGAGCCACCATGCGCATATGCACCTGAATATCATCATTAACGTGATAAGCCCCCTGCGCATAACCACAGCCGAAACGACGGATAAAGGGCAAATCCACACCCCCGATAAAGCCGATATGATCGCTATCAACAGTCATCGCGGCCAGTGCACCCACGACAAAGGAGCCTTCATGCTCTTTAAACACGATGGACTGCACATTGGGTAGATCGACCACCGTATCAATGATGGTGAACTGGAGGTCAGGATACTCCTGAGCGACCTGAGTCAGGGCTTCGGCATAAGAAAAGCCCACAGCAACAATCGGACTGCGCCCCTGACTGGCCAGTTCGCGCAAGACCGATACAAACTGTGTCGGCGATGAGGGGTTCTTCTCGATCAGGTCAGCGCCAAACTGCGCCTTATAGGGCGCGACGCCTTCACGATATACGGCTTCATTAAATGAGCTGTCAAACTTGGCAGCTTCGGTATAAGCCACGGCCGGGCCGTAAGCGAGGGTACCGGTGCTCAGTGCTGACATCATCAGCATCAGGGATAGCGGCTTCTTAAACATCAGGTCACCTGTCAGTCAATACTCGTCGTCATCCCTGTTTTTCGTCGCCCTTTCCTGGGCAAATTTTGTCCAATCACTCAAGATTATAAGATTAACAAAAAAACAGCGCCGTGGCGCTGTTTTAAAGCAATCATCAATGATTGAAGTGGAATCGATTGACTTAAAGTCGGCTGTTGACCAGTTCAACCAGTGCTTCGGTGGTGATACCGAAGTGCTTATACAGCTGATCGGCCGGCGCAGATTCACCGAAGGAGTCCATGCCAATGATGCCGCCTTCTAAACCGACATACTTATACCAGAAGTCTTTTGCAGCCGCTTCAATCGCAAAACGCTTAACACCGGCTGGCAATACAGAGGCCTGGTACTCGGCATCTTGCTTATCGAACACATCCGCACATGGCATAGAGACTACCTGAACCTGCTTGCCTTGAGCTTCAAGTTGCTCTGCAGCTTCCAGCGCCAGGGACAGCTCCGAACCGGTACCGATCAGGACCGCATCCGGCTTGTCGGCAGCCTTGAGGACATACCCGCCTTTACGGATATCAGCCAGCTGCTGAGCCGTACGCGGCTGGTGATCCAGACCTTGTCGGGAGAAAACCATCGCATTCGGCGTCTCAGTGCTCTTAATCGCTTCGACCCAGGCAACAGCAGACTCGGTGTCATCCGCTGGACGCCAGGTGTTCAGATTCGGGGTTGCCCGCATAGACGCTAACTGCTCAACCGGTTGGTGCGTCGGACCATCTTCGCCGAGACCAATGGAGTCGTGAGTGTAGACATGAATCAGCGGCTGCTTCATCAGTGCAGACATACGAACAGCGTTACGAGCGTATTCCATAAAGATCAGGAAGGTAGCGCCATATGGCTTCAAGCCACCATGCAGACTCAGGCCGTTCATGATGGCGGTCATACCAAACTCACGCACACCATAGAAGCAGTAGTTACCGGAAGCATCTGCTGCCGAAATGCCTTGCGCACCGCTCCACAAGGTCAGGTTAGAACCGGCCAGATCCGCTGAACCACCAAAGAGTTCTGGCAGATTTGGTGCCAGGGCTTCAATGCTGTTTTGCGAGGCTTTACGAGACGCAATTTTATCGCCGCTATCGTTCACTTGCTGGATAAACGCGTCCGCGACAGCGTCAAAGTCGGCAGGTAAGTCACCCTTCATACGACGCAGGTATTCTTCTGCCAGCTCCGGATACGCAGCTTTGTAGGCTGCAAATTTTTCATCCCAGGCCGCTTCAACACGCGCGCCTTCGGCTTTGGCATCCCAGGCTTGCTTGATGTCTGCAGGGATCTCGAATGGCGCATGCGTCCAACCCAGTTTTTCGCGGGTCAGCTTAATTTCATCATCACCCAATGGCGCGCCGTGACAATCTTCTTTGCCTTCTTTGTTTGGCGAACCGAAGCCGATGATGGTCTTGCAGCAAATCAGTGTTGGCTGCTCAGTATTCTCACGTGCCGTCTCGATCGCCTGCTTGATCTCTTCCGGATCGTGGCCGTTAACACGAGGAATGACCTGCCAACCGTAGGCTTCAAAGCGTTTTACCGTGTCATCGGTGAACCAGCCTTCAACCTCGCCATCAATGGATATGCCGTTGTCATCATAGAAGGCGATCAGCTTGCCCAGCTCTAACGTTCCGGCCAGCGAGCTGACTTCATGAGAAATGCCTTCCATCAGACAGCCATCACCCAGGAAAACATAGGTGTTGTGATCGACGATGTCGTGACCATCACGGTTGAACTGTGCCGCCAGGACTTTTTCAGCCATTGCCATACCCACGGCATTGGCCAGACCCTGACCGAGAGGACCCGTGGTGGTTTCCACACCGGCGGTGTAGCCATATTCAGGGTGACCTGGTGTTTTGGAATGCAGTTGGCGGAAATTTTTCAGCTCTTCGATGGGCAGATCGTATCCGGACAGGTGCAGCAGAGAGTAGACCAGCATCGATCCATGACCGTTTGACATAACAAACCGATCGCGATCTACCCAGTCCGGATTCGCAGGATTATGCTTGAGAAAATCACCCCACAGAACCTGTGCGATGTCGGCCATGCCCATTGGGGCGCCGGGGTGACCACTTTTGGCTTTTTGTACAGCGTCCATGCTCAGGGCACGGATCGCATTGGCAAGATCACTGCGTGAAGGCATTTTGTTTTTTTCCTCGGAAGATGGGTGCATCGAATTCTGCTGATGATGAGCCTGAACCGGTTTCCTGGCACTTGAATCGGACCGGAGCCCATCAGCGCGCTAAATTGTCCCAGAAACCTACAGTTGATTCAAAGCGAAAAGTGTCACAAACGGATGGCATTCCGCTGGTAAACATGGAAAATTTTGCGCTTTTTGTGTTTTTAGATCGAAAAACTGAGGTCTATCAATTAACCGCCCGTGTTGGATTCGACGCTGTTTGCGGGAAGTGCGTAAAACGGGTCTAACCAAACCGATGACTCGGTCAGTCCTAAGTCCAGTAAGGCTTCTATGAAATCGCACTCTGCTTTTCAGAGCTTTTATTGGTGCGACAACTGACCATTTTCAACGGCAGATGATCGACGATACGTCAGAATTACGCCTTTAAATGCCTGTTCGAGATAATCAGTATGCTCAGGCTTGACTTGGTCGACGTCGTAACCAAAACCGACCATGGCCCGGCTGAGCTTGTTTTTCCGGCCACGACCGGGGTCAACCATGATCACTTCGCAGTCAGGTTTCGCATGCCGATTAATGAATGCAGGCAACAACTCAATGTGTTCATCTTCGTACAACAGATCGCTGCCGATGATGACATCAAAAGCGCCCAGCGTGTCCCGCTCATCAGCCCAGTCGACTCGCTGGTAGGCGATGTCGGCGTCCTGATTTAACGTCGTATTACGCTGCAGAAACGATTCCACCGCAGGATGGTAGTCGGTCGCTGTGACGTCCACTTTACGCTTGTTCAACAGCAGGCTCGTCAACGCCATACCGCAACCAACCTCGAGGATTCGCTTGGTGCCCGTCTCAAAGCCCGCCATATGGTGAGCCAGGACCAGACTGGATGGCCACAGAACACCAAAAATCGGCCAGGATGCCGAGCTGATACCAAGCTCTTCGGCTTCACCGTTCGGGTCGTGGAATTCCTGACGATCACGCAGAGTACACAGGTGGATATCGGTCGTGCCGAACTCCACGGTCTGATATCGCAGACGCAAAGGGGACATAATATTAGAGCCTCAATAGCTATTGCTGAGCCAGCTATCGAAGGGAAGATAAATGACTGAACGGAAACGAACGCCGAGAATAGACCAGAACCGCAATCCATGCACCTTATAAAACCAAAGCAGCGTCAGGGCGTTGCAATGAGTGGAAAATACAGTCCATACATAAATGCATACCATGTATAGAATATGAAGGAATACTCAAATAAATAAGCATAATTAAACTGGGTTTCATACCACCACAGTGAGAAATCATTATGCTTAACTCCCTTACCATTCATCAGTCAGCGCGCGTTGCTGGTTTTCTTTATTTGTTGCTGGCACCGCTCGGGGTCATGGCGTTGATCTATATCCCAGAGTTTTTACAGGTGGCGGGCAATCCCATTGCTACCCAACAGAATCTGGCCAACAACGCGGGCATGGTTGGTTTGAGTATTTTCAGCGCCTTGTTTCTGCAGATCATTCAGCTGGGCGTCGCCTACTGCCTATATCGAATGCTGCGCCCAGTCAGCGATTTTACGGCTCGTTTGATCATCGTGTTTACCGTTTTGGCGATGCCTATTGCCATGCTGATGGAAGTGTTCAAGTCAGTCGCCCTGATGCTGGCGGTCTCCCCGGAGATGGCTGCAGGCTTCAGCACTGAACAGATTGCTACGGGCATCAGTCTTTTGCTTGAGGCTCACGCCGACGGCGTCATGATTGCCCACATTTTCTGGGGATTGTGGCTGTTGCCTATGGGTTGGTTGATCGCTCGCTCGGGTTATTTACCGGCATGGATCGGTTGGTTGCTGATCATTGCCGGGTTTGGATACCTGATCGACACGCTGCTGTGGTCGTTAATGAGTGAAGTACCATTTACCGTTGCCGAATACACCTTTGCCGGCGAAATCATCCTGCCGCTGTGGTTATTGATCAAAGGCGTCAATAAAAGCCGGGTCCCAAATACTGTGGCGGCTTAAAAGAGAACAACGAGTGTCAGAAGCACATTACCGCTTCTGACACTCCGGCAAAAACAGGTGCTGCGATTATTGGTTCGCAACTCGCGTATCACTGTGCCGCATTGACGACAAAGTTCTCCACTACGGCCATACACATTAAGCGACTGGGCAAAGTAGCCCGGTTTACCATCACCGCCGACAAAATCCCGCAAGGTAGTACCGCCCTGATTAATCGCCAGTGCCAACACCTGTTTGATGTTCGCCACCAGGCGTTCACATTCCGCTCGGGTAATTTTCCCAGCCAATTTGTGTGGATAAATACCGCTCAGGAACAAGGCTTCGTTCGCGTAGATATTGCCAACACCGACGACGATGCGCGCATCCATGATGAACGACTTAATCTTGGTTTTGCGCTTGCGACTCATCGCCCAGAGATAATCGACACTGAAATCATCCGTCAGCGGTTCCGGACCCAGATGCGCGATTAACTCATGCTGCTCAAGCGGTGCTTCAGTATAAAGCCAGGCACCAAACCGACGCGGATCGTTGTACCGCAAACGGACGCCGTTATCGAGTTCAACATCGACATGGTCATGCTTGCCCGGTGTCGGATCATCGAGCAGCACCCGAAGACTCCCCGACATGCCCAGATGCACAATCAAGGTTCCACGTTCCAGCTGAATCAAAATGTATTTTGATCGTCGGCTGACGCCGAGCACTCGTTGATCGCGTGTCCAATCATCCAGCTCTGGCGGTATCGGCCAGCGCAATCGAGCGTCACGAACAGTCACTCGTGAGATGGTTCGGTTATTTAGGTGAGGTTCAATGCCACGGCAGGTGGTTTCGACTTCGGGGAGTTCTGGCATGGGAGGCTAAAATGTGATGTTTCGGGTAGTTTAACTACCCTGGTCCTGTTTGTATAAATAATGGCTACTTTTTTGCAGCCAGATGAAAAGCGCTGACCCCTCCTACGAGATCAGCGCCCTAATCCATTACAGTACCGAGATATCCGCCACCTGAACAAACAGCCCACGCAACTTCGACAACAGCGCCAAGCGGTTGTTACGAACGTTGTCGTCATCCGCCATAACCATGACCTTGTCGAAGAAGGCGTCCACGGCGTCACGCAGTGTCGACAGCTCGTTCAGCGCAGTACGGTAATCGGAAGACTGGACCGCTGCGGAAACTTTGGCTTCCACGCCATCCAGCGCTTTCAGTAAATCGCCTTCAACGGACTCTTCAAAGCGAGCCACGTCAATCTCGGTCGGAATATCCCCTTCAACTTTTGAGAGGAAGTTGGAGACCCGTTTGTTGGCTGCCGCCAGCGCTTCGGCCTGATCGAGTTTGGAAAACTCAGCAACAGCCCGCACGCGCAGATCAATGTCGTAAGGCTTAGTCAGGTTCAAGGCGCGCACGGCCTGGAAGACTTCCGTGCGAATGCCTTCGTCGGCGTACCAGGCACTGAAACGATCCAACGCATAGTGCACGACATCGTTCACAACTGCATCGCGCTTCGGCAATTTATTGTGCTGATCGGCCGCAAACGCCACCAAGTCCGCCAGGTCCAGATCGAGTTCACGCTCAACAACAATACGCAGCACACCTAACGCGGCACGACGCAAGGCAAAGGGGTCTTTGGTTCCGGTTGGCGGCTGACCAATACCAAACAGTCCCGACAGGTTATCAAGACGGTCAGCCAAGGCCACGGCCATCCCTTCACGCGATTCGGGTAACGCGTCGCCGGCACCGGCGGGTTTGTACTGCTCAAGAATGGCTTCCGCAACGGCTTCTGGTTCGCCATCGGCCAGGGCGTAATAACGACCGGCAATGCCCTGAAGATCGGTAAACTCAAAGACCATGTCCGTTACCAGGTCGGCCTTGGCTAGATAAGCCGCTCGTTCTGCTTCGGATACCGACGCGTCGATTTGGCCGGCAATATGACCAGCGATTTTCTGAATGCGTTCGACTTTGTCAAAAACACTGCCCAGCTGTTCTTGGAACTTCACAGTTTTCAGTGAAGCAACTCGATCCGCCAATTTGGTTTTCTTATCGGTTTCCCAGAAGAAGGCGGCGTCAGACAGACGCGGACGAATTACTTTTTCGTTGCCTTCAATGACAACTTGCGGGTCTTTCGACTCGATGTTGGCGATGAAAATAAAGTACGGTTGAATATTACCTTCGGCATCGACGGTCGGGAAATACTTCTGATGCTCTTCCATCGACGACATCAGCGCTTCCGCCGGAACCTCGAGGAAACGCTCTTCAAACTGGCCGACCAATGCCACTGGCCACTCATTCAATGCCGTCACTTCGTCGAGTAGGTCAGCATCAATAACCGGCACCACGCCTTTCTCGGCGGCGACCTTTTTCACCTCGGCTTCAATCAGCTTATGACGCTCACCGTATGACGCCATCACTTTGCCTTCAGCACGCAGGGTTTCCTGATAGGCCGACGCTGACGTTATCGCAATATCTTTCGGGGCATGGAAGCGGTGCCCACGGCTCAAATTGCCCGAGCTCACACCATAGATTTCAGCCGGCACCACCTCGTCACCCAACAGCATTAACAACCATTTCACCGGGCGTACGAACTCATCGCGGCGGGCACCCCAGCGCATGCGCTTGGGAATTGGTAACGCATCCAACGTTTGCTGAACAATCTCTGGCAGGAGTTCCGCGGTAGGCTTGCCCGGTTTGACCCCGCGATAAACGAGCCAGGTACCTTTGTCGGTTTCCAGCTCTTCAAGATCGACCACCGTCACGCCACAGGACTTGGCAAAGCCTTCGATCGCCTGTGCCGGGGCTTTGGCATTCGGACCTTTCCGTTCCTGCTCTTCATCCGGCTGTTTCAGTTCCAGATTTTTGAGAGTCAGCGCCAATCGACGAGGGGCGGCAAAACGTTCACTGTCTTCAAACGACAGGCCCGCTTTCTGCAAGCGTTCAATAATGCCCTCAGCAAACGCATTCTTAAGCATTCGCAGCGCCTTTGGTGGCAGCTCTTCGGTGCCCAGTTCAATCAGAAAATCAGCAGTCGACATTATTTGTTCCCCTTCTTGGCAGCTTTTTCGGCAGCGGCTTTCTCTTTGGCAATCACTTCATCTCGCAAAGCAGCCGGGGCCTGCGGAAACTCAAGGCGAAGCCGGGAGTCGAAGTAAGACTTCGCCACCAGTCGGGAAAGGGTACGGATCTGCAGAATGTAGCGCTGACGTTCGGTCACCGAGATCGCCTTGCGGGCATCCAGCAAGTTAAAGGTGTGTGCCGATTTCAAAATCTGTTCGTACGCCGGCAGTGGAAGCTCAGCATCGATCAGCTTTTGTGCTTCACCAGCGTGATAGTCGAACTGATGGAACAGCTCTTTTACGTCGGCGTATTCAAAGTTATAAGTCGATTGTTCCACTTCGTTTTGCAGGTAAACATCGCCGTAGGTGACTGGCGTGCCGTCCGGGCTGATGGTCCAGATCAGGTCGTAGACACTGTCCACGCCTTGAATGTACATCGCCAGTCGTTCCAAACCATAGGTAATCTCACCGGTCACCGGGTAGCATTCGAGTCCACCAACCTGTTGGAAGTAAGTAAACTGAGTCACTTCCATGCCGTTCATCCACACTTCCCAACCCAGACCCCAGGCGCCCAGCGTCGGGTTTTCCCAGTTGTCTTCGACAAAGCGAATGTCGTTGGTTTCCAGATCGATACCGATCGCGGCCAGTGACCCCAGATAGAGCTCCTGAATGTTGTCCGGATTCGGTTTCAGCACCACCTGATATTGGTAATAGTGCTGCAGACGGTTCGGGTTTTCACCGTAGCGACCGTCGGTTGGGCGGCGAGACGGTTGCACGTAAGCGGCATTCCAGGTTTCAGGGCCTAAAGCGCGCAGGAAGGTGGCCGGATGCGAGGTGCCGGCGCCGACTTCCATATCCAGCGGTTGCAAAATGACACAGCCTTGATCGGCCCAGTACTGTTGCAGGGTCAAAATGAGGCCCTGAAAGGTTTGTGTATCCGGTGTTTTAGCGCTCACGAGGATCTTCCGTTTAACCGATGAGTTGAAAATACAAAAGGCTGAGCATTATACACGCTCGACGTCTTAGGGTCACAGGTCAAACGCGTGCTTTGAGAAAGATAAATCGATTGTGGCCTGCCCTTCTCCAGCAATGGAAGAAGCTCTTAGAAGTTAGATGGTGCCCTGTTCCGGTCCATACTTCTCTGCCATGGCATCCAATGATTGCCGAACCAGACGACGGAGGACATCCACGTCTATGTCCTCCAGTTGTTTCACATACAGGCAAGACTTTCCGGTTTTGTATTTGCCCAGTTTGTTCATCAGATTAGGATGAGCGTCGAATCCGCTCATGATGTATATCGTCAGGGCTGTCTTACGATTGGCAAACCCTACCCGCATGAAGTCCCCTTCCCGCCCGCTGTCATATCGATAGTGGTAGGTTCCGAAACCGATGATATTGCTCCACATGACCGGTTCACAGCCGCTTTCTTCACGCATCAACTCAACTAAGTTGGCGCAGTCCTCCCGGCGAACGGGATCATCAATGACGTCCAGATGGGCCTGTACCGAGGCTTCTGTCGGCTGAGTCTTATTTTGGGTGGTCGACATGATGCCCTCCCGGTGTTTCCAGACCTGTCACAGTGTAGAGGAGTTTGTAAAGTTCGCCTCAGGAACGCCAATATTGCGGGGTCAGCATCACCAGCAAGGTGAAGATTTCAAGCCGCCCCAACAGCATGGCAAAACAGAGCAACCATTTGGCGGTGTCTGGAATCGACCCATAATGCGCGGCGACTTCACCCAGACCCGGCCCCAGATTATTCAGAGAGGAGCCAACAGCCGACCAGGTCGTTTCAAAATCAAGCCCCGTGGCAAGCAGGCCGAAAAAAATCACCGCATAGGCCATGATGTAAACACTGAAAAAGCCCCAGACCGATTCAACAACCTTGTCACTGACTTTTCGATGACCAACTTTAACCGGAAATACGCCAGCCGGATGAATCAACCGTTTAATCTCCCGAAGGCCCTGCTTTAAAATCAACATAACCCGGACGACTTTCATGCCCCCAGCCGTAGATCCGGCACAACCGCCGATAAACGACGCCATAAACAACATGAAAGGGGCAAATAAAGGCCAGGTCGAGAAGTCCGCGGTCCCGAAACCGGTCGTGGTCAACAGACTGACGGCTTCAAATATCCCATAACGCGTAGACTCCACAACGTCATAGGTTTGGGTAACCCAGAGCACAAACACCGTTACCACCATCAACACCAGAGCGATGATCAGGAAAAACGAATATTCCGGATCGATCAGATACTGCTTGATCGACTTCGAGTTCCACGCCACATAATGCAGCGCAAAGTTTGCTGAACTCAGCAGCATGAACAGCACAGCGATCATTTCGATGGCGGCACTGTCGAAGAAGCCAATTGAGGCATCGTGAGTTGAGAAGCCGCCAATAGCGACCGTCGAAAACGAGTGAGCCACGGCATCAAACACCGTCATGCCCGCGAGCCAATAGGCCAGTGCGCAGACAATCGTCAACGTCAGGTAGATATACCAAAGGGCCTTAGCCGTCTCGGCAATCCGGGGGGTGAGTTTCGAATCTTTCATGGGTCCAGGCGTTTCCGCCCGATACAGCTGCATGCCACCAATGCCGAGCATCGGTAGTACCGCAACGGCCAAGACAATGATACCCATACCACCGAGCCACTGAAGCTGCTGGCGATAAAACTGCACACTCTGAGGCAGGTTATCGATGCCGGTGATGACCGTCGCACCTGTCGTCGTCAGCCCGCTGAACGATTCAAAAAACGCGTCGGTATAAGACAGATGTACGGACGGTGCGAGTGACAGGGGCACGGAACCCGCGACACCCAGTACCAGCCAGAACATCACGGTGATGACAAAACCGTCTCGTGTTCGCAGGTCTTTGTTCCAGCGCCTGACCGGTAACCACATGATAAAACCGGCCATGAGCACCAGCAGAAAAGCGAGAATAAACGCCATATGGGCGCCGTCGTGATAATACAGTGAGACCAGAACTGAAGGCAGCATCGACAGACTGAAGACCATCAGCAGCAGACCGAGAATTTTCAGTGTGAGACGAAACTGCATGGGTGTCCTTTACCTGTAAGAAAACATCCAGCGGCGCTGGTTCGACAGTGTCCGCTGACACGGTGCCTCAGAAAAACGTAAAACCGACCTGGAACAGACGCTCAACGTCGACGGTACGGCGTTTATCAACCAGAAACAGAATAACATGGTCGCCCGACTCAATCTCGGTGTGGTCATGCGCAATAAGGACGTCATCGTTACGGACAATCGCCCCGATACTGCATCCCTCGGGTAAGTCGATGTCTTCAACAGCGCGACCGACCACTTTGGAAGAGCGGGCGTCACCGTGCGCGACGGCTTCAATGGCTTCCGCCGCACCACGTCGCAGTGAGTGCACATTGACAATGTCACCGCGCCGCACATGCGTCAGCAGACTGCCAATGGTTGATTGAGAAGGCGAAATAGCAATGTCGATATCACCGCCCTGAACCAAATCGACATAGGCAGTGTTATTGATGAGTGTCATCACCTTGCGTGCACCCAAACGCTTGGCCAGCATGGAGGCCATGATGTTGGCTTCGTCGTCGTTGGTCAGGGCCAGAAAAACATCGGTGTCTTCGATGTTTTCATCCAGCAGCAACTCCTGATCGGACGCATCACCGCGCAATACGATGGCTTGCTTGAGATGATTGCTGAGCCATTCGGCCCGACGCTCATTGTGCTCGAGCACTTTCACCGAATAACGATTCTCGATGCTGCGGGCGAGCCGATAGCCGATATTGCCGCCACCTGCGATCAGAATCCGCTTGTAGCTGCTTTCTTTGCGCCGCAACTCGCTCATCACGGCACGGATGTCGTTGGCTTCGGCAATGAAAAACACTTCATCGTCCGCTTCGATCACAGTCGACCCTTCCGGAATGATCGCCCGTCCCTTACGGAAAATGGCCGCCACCCGGGTTTCAATAGACGGCATGTGATGTTTAAGGAAACGCAGTTCCTGACCGACCAGCAACCCGCCATGAATGGCTTTCACGGCCACGAGCTGCAACTTGCCATCGGCAAAATCAAGAACCTGAAGAGCTCCCGGGGTTTCAATTAATCGCTGAATATAGTTGGTCACCAGACGTTCCGGGGAAATCAGAACATCGACCGGAACCGCATCCTGCTGAAACAACCGATCGCCTTCGCGGATATACTGAGGATCGCGGATCCGGGCAATTTTTGTTGGCGTTCGAAACAGTGAAAACGCCACCTGACAGGCAATCATATTGACTTCGTCACTGTTGGTCACAGCAATCAACATATCGGCGTCTTCGGCACCGGCCTGAGCTAAAACATCTGGTAAGGAGGCAAGACCGTTAACGGTACGAATGTCGATCCGATCCTGCAACTCGCGTAACCGAATGCCATCGGTATCGACGACGGTGATGTCGTTTTCTTCCGAGGCCAGATTTTCCGCCAGCGTGCCGCCGACCTGACCTGCACCTAATAAAATAATTTTCACAGCGACCCTCTGACTTTCGGTGGGCGAACAGACCCTCGCAATAGTAGCCGTCTGGACGGTGAAAAACGAGTGTCACCGGTCAACCCGCATGGCATTGCGGCTCAATCAGCCCTGTTTTTTCAACAGTGCATAATAAAAGCCATCGTGCCCATCGGACTGCGGCAACCACTGCACCCCATGCTCGGTATCCACGTCAGCTTGCAAAGCCAACGGCTGTTCCTGAGCCTCCGGATGCGCTTGCAGAAAGGCGGCAATACGATCGGTGTTTTCGTCCGGTAACACCGAACAGGTGGCGTAAAGTAAGTACCCGCCGGGTTTCACTGTGCCCCACAGTCGGTCAAGCAACCGACTCTGAACCTGTGACAGGGCTTTAATGTCGGCGGATTTACGCAGCAGCTTGATGTCCGGGTGACGACGAATCACACCGGTACCGGAACAGGGCGCATCCAATAGGACGGCATCAAACGGCACGCCATCCCACCAGCGTTCGATCTCGGCGGCATCCTCAGCAATCAATTCTGCCGATACGCCAATGCGCTCCAGATTTTCCTGCACCCGACCCAAACGATGCTCGTCAATGTCGATCGCCACCAGTTCAATATCGGCCTTTTCTAACAGATGCCCGGTCTTGCCACCGGGGGCTGAACAGGCATCCAGAACCCGCTGGCCATCGGTAACGGGCAACAACGTGGCACACATTTGCGCCGCTTCATCCTGAACGGACAAAGCTCCATCTTCAAAACCAGGCAACGCCAATACCGGCGCCGGTGATGCGAGGGTTGCGCCCACCGGTGAATGATTTGTTGAATGCGCCACCAAGCCCTCTTTAATGGCCAGGAGTAACCAAGCTTCACGTGTCATCATGCGGCGGTTAATACGCAACGTCATAGGCCCGGGCTGATTCGATTGTACGCAGATGTCAGCAAACTGCTCAGGATAGGCTTGGCGCAATCGCTTATTCAGCCATCCAGGAAAGGACTCCGTTCGCCGCAGCTGAGGCAGAATCGTCTCCCGCTCCCGTTGAAATCGTCGCAGGCTGGCATTGACGAGATTTTTCGCCCATTGTTTTTTCGCGGTCAACGTCGCTTCAACGGTTTCATTAATCGCGGCGTGTTCAGCAACATCAAGATGCCAGAGTTGATAAAGACCGATTGCCAACAGCATGTGCACCAGTCGCTCTTTACCCCGGATTGGTTTCTCAACCAGAAGGTTAATCAGCTCATCCAGCGCAAAGTAATAACGGGTACTGCCATACACCAGTTGTTGCAGAAACGCCTGCTGGTCGGGATCGATATGTTTCAGTCGACGCGGTAGCTCATCATTCAGTGAACGGCCCTCATCAACGACCTGTAGCAGGATCTCGGCAGCAATCAGTCGTGTGTTGGTCATGGTGTGTCCTGTAGCGGTTGCCCCGACCAACAGGTGCGTTCGTCGGGGCAATTAATGAGTTCGGCTCAATCGCCAAATCGGGGAGTGGCTTCGAATTGATCCCTGCGCGAGTTCAACAGGTCACTGATGGCCATGGCTTTCTTACCTGGCAATTGCAGTGTCTCGATTTTCAACAGGCCTTTGCCGGTCGCAACTTTAAGGCCCGCTGCGGACATCTCAACAATGTGACCCGGTTCGGCCTCAGTGCCCGACTGAATGGCCTGAGCTTTATGCAGGCGAACCGTTTGCCCCTGCCATTGCGTGAATGCGCCCGGCCAGGGGGTCAGCCCGCGGATCTGACGATCGATATCGGTAGCGCTTGTCTGCCAATCGATCATCCCTTCCGACTTTTCCAGTTTGCGCGCGTAACAGGCGAACTCATCATCCTGAACTACTGGTTGAGCCGACCCGTTCTCCAACTGATCCAGCGCGGTGATCAGCGCCGGACCACCGATCTCAATCAATCGGTCGTGCAGAGTCTGACTGGTATCGTCTGCCTCGATGGCACAGTCGGCCGTCACCAGCATGTCACCGGTATCGAGCCCGGCATCCATCTGCATGATGGTGACACCGGTCCTGTCATCGCCAGCCAGTAATGCGCGATGGATGGGGGCCGCGCCGCGCCAACGCGGCAGTAAAGAGGCGTGCACATTGACACACCCCAACCGAGGGGAATCGAGGACCACCTGAGGTAAAATCAAACCATAAGCCACAACCACCATCAGGTCGGCATTCAGGCTTTTGAGCTCGTCAACCGAGGCCTCGTCTTTAAAGTTCAACGGCTGGTAAACCGGTATGTCGTGTTCCAGCGCCAGCGCTTTAACCGGTGACGCCGTCAGTTTGCGCCCGCGCCCGGCCGGCCGATCCGGCTGACTGTAAACTGCAATGACATTGTGATGGCTGTTCAGCAGCGCACGCAGGTGCTCAGCAGCGAAGTCCGGCGTCCCGGCAAATACGATATTCAGAGCCATTTATGCTTTTGCTGCCTGTTTATGCTGCTTTTCCAGTTTCTTACGAATGCGGGTCCGCTTCAGGTTCGACAAATAGTCGACAAAGAGTTTGCCATCGAGATGATCAATTTCATGTTGAATGCAGATGGCAAACAGATCCGTTGCTTCGAACTCAATGGCATCGCCATCACGGTTCAACGCCCGCACCGAAATCCGGTCCGATCGCGATACCTTTTCATAATAACCTGGCACAGAGAGACAACCTTCCTGGTATTCAATGTCCTCGCCAAGCCGATCGTATTCCGGGTTAATCAGAATGTGCGGGTCGTTCTGATCTTCGGAAACATCCACCACAATCAGGCGGATGTGACGATCGACCTGTGACGCGGCCAGACCGATTCCAGGGGCGTCATACATGGTTTCAAGCATGTCGTCTGCCAGCTTTTGAATCTCACCGTCAACTTTTTCAATGGGCTTGGCGACCGTTCTCAATCGCGGATCGGGAAATTCTAAAATATCGAGTAATGCCATAACTTATTGATTCACCAACATTAATTTTTCAAAGACACCTGGAAGCACGTTTCAGGAATGCAAAGCAGTTAACATTTTGCAGCATCCATAATTTAGATTTGGCTTTAAGGTGTTGCGCTAAGCAATTGACTGCTAAACTAAAAGTGTTCACTCTTATGTACTGGAAGGGTCAATTTAACGCACCCTTCGCGACCTTTTTTACGCTGAAATCCCGGAACAGGATGAAAGTGCTGACCGGGTGTCAACGAGTGAACCGACTAAGCTTAGTGCCTACAACGCCAAATTGTATAGGGAATCTGGCCATGAGGAAAATCATCGCAGCCTTATTTGCCTGCTGTGCGACCATGGGACTCGCCATGGCCGATGAACTGACCATTAATGATAACGTTCCCGAACGTTATACGGTCGTGAAAGGAGACACCCTGTGGGACATCGCCGATATGTTTCTGCAGGATCCGTGGAAATGGCAGGAGCTGTGGTACAACAACCCGCAGATTGAAAACCCCCACCTGATCTATCCCGGCGACATCATTGCGCTGATCATGGTCAACGGAGAACAGCGACTGACCGTCATTAACCGAGGTGACGACGCGAATACGCTGAAAATCACCCCCGATCAGGTTGATGAAAACGGCGTTGTCAAACTGCGTCCGACCGCGCGCGTCACGCCAATCTTCGGTGCCATCCCAGCAATATCCCGAGAACACGTGGCCGGCTTCCTGTCAGGCAACCGGATTTTACCTGATGACCAGCTGCAGTCGGCCCCATACATTGTCAGCGGCGTCGAAGGACGTCTGTTGTTAGGTGCCGGCGATCGCATCTATGCCCGAGGCGAGTTCACCTCCGAGTTGCCGGTTTACCAGATTTATCGCATCGGCGAACAGTATCGTGACCCGAACACCCGTGAAGTACTGGGTTACGAAGCCATTGAGTTGGGCGCGTCTCGCCTGGAAGAGCTGCAAGGGGACATCGCCACCTTCCGCATCGAACGCTCCAGTCAGCAGATCGCCATTGAAGACCGCATCCTGCCTTCAGATGAAACATTGCTGGATTCCATCTTCTATCCGTCTGAACCGCCAGAAGGGGTCTCCGGTGAAATCCTTGACATCATGCGCGGTGTGCAGTTTATCGGTCAGTTCGATGTGGTGCTGTTAAATGTTGGGGATCGTGAAGGAGTCAAAGCCGGCAACATCTTTCGAGTCAATCGCCGCGGCGAACAGGTTCGCGACCCAATCAACAACGACCGCCTACAATTGCCAGATGAAGAAGGCGGCTTACTGATGGTATTCCGAACCTTTGAGAAAATGTCTTACGGGCTCATTCTCCAGGCACAATTGCCTATGAAGGTCGGCGATCCGATTAGCAACCCTGGATTCTGATTCCCGGCAGCGAATGAAAAGAGCACTCAGGTGCTCTTTTTTTTGCACTACACCTTTTACCGTTTGGATTCTGAATCGGCCGAGACAAGCGAGCACGGCGAAGTACTCAAAATCCCACGCTGTGCAATCCATCACAAAGCTCATCATCCATTAACGAACTTGCTTCGCCACCAAGGTAAAGTTCTTCCTTGCCTTCCGGAAGGATCCGGATCCAAAAACTGAAAGGACAAGCCTATGCTTTCTGATGAACTCGCCTGGCTGCGTTGGGTGTTGATCCCCAATCTTGGCCTGAAACGAAGCCACCAGCTGCTGAACCTAATCGACTCTCCCCAAGCACTCTTTCTCACACCGGATCGATGGCCACTGCCTGAATCGGTTCGCGCAACCATCCGGGAAATGAACCTACTGGGCGAACAACACCCGGTCCACCGACGAGCCCTCGAACAGCTGTCTTGGCGGGATCAGCACGACAGCCATCACCTGCTGTTTCCGGATCATCCGGATATGCCAACATCGCTGTCCGAACTCTACGATGCGCCGCTCGTGCTATGGGTCAAAGGTGAACGGTCGGTACTGAACCAAACCCAGGTCGGCCTGGTTGGCAGTCGGCATGCCAGCCCGAACGCGCTGCGTCATGCCCGGACACTGAGCCAACACCTGTCCGCAGCCGGGTTGGTGGTTACCAGCGGCGGTGCCAAAGGCATCGATACGGCCTGCCATACGGCCGTGGTCTCTCGCCATGGTGCAACCGTTGCCGTCTTGGGCTGTGGTATCGATGTGATCTATCCGAAAAATAACCGACAGCTGTTTGAAGACATTGCCCGCGACGGATGTCTGGTCTCGGAGTACCCCTTGGGGACCACCCCCAGACCCGGTCATTTTCCTCGTCGAAACCGTCTGATTTCAGCACTGTCCACTGTGGTGGGCGTCATTGAAGCGTCCCCTAAAAGCGGCTCGCTGATTACCGCCATGCATGCTCTGGAACAGGGACGTGATGTCTTTGCCATGCCCGGTGACATCGGTAATCCAAACAGCGCCGGCTGCCATCAGTTGATTCAGGAAGGCGCCTCACTGCTGTGCAGCGCCGACGACATACTGAAACACCTCGATTGGCGCAACAGCAGCGCTCCGTCATCTTCTTCAAGGCTGACCCTTGAAGATCTGACCCCTGTCCAGCACTCCATACTGGAGACGCTGAGCAGCGATCAGCATCCGCTGGACATGCTGGCCTACCACCTGCAGGTACCGGCTCATCAATTGCTGGAACCCGTGCTGGAACTGGAACTGAGGGGCTTAATCGAACAACAGCCCGGCGGTTATACACTTTGTGACATTGCCTGACGACGCGGCAATGGCTACTCTTGTGCCCCCCTGACGTTCTGACCCTGACATCGATAATCGACTATGACGTTCAATCAACCACTCCAGATTGCTGCTGAAACCCTGTTGGAAGGTGGCGTAATCGCCTACCCGACTGAAGGCGTTTACGGCCTAGGCTGTGATCCTTTTAACGCCGATGCCGTCAGTCGAATCCTCACGATCAAACGCCGCCCGGTGCATAAAGGCGTGATACTGGTCGCAGACAGGCTTGAGCGATTCGAACCGTTTCTGAACCCGCTAAATGATGCGCAACGAGCCCAACTGAAGGCTCATTGGCCTGGCCCGTACACCTGGGTTATACCGCACAATGGGCGATTGCCTGAGTGGGTGACCGGTGGGCGTCCAACGGTGGCGGTGCGGGTCAGTGCCCATCCTCTGGCCCGCGCACTGTCTGAACGCAGTGGATTACCGATCGTGTCGACCAGTGCCAACCGATCCGGTCGCCCGTCTCTGGTCACCAGTCTCCAGGTTCGGACGGCACTGGGTCAGGACATCGACTGCCTGTTACATGGCCGGGTACAGACCCCGGGGCAAGCCAGCCAGATTACCGATCTCATCAGCGGACAGCGGTTTCGCGACTGATAAATAGGACACACCATGACCGAATTCACCTTCGACATCGAACCCGTCAAACAGTACCTGCTGTCGCTTCAGGATAAGATCACCTCAACCCTCGAACAGGAAGACGGTCGTGCGCAGTTCAGCGAAGAGGGCTGGGATCGACCGGGCGGTGGCGGTGGCCGATCCCGCGTCATCGAAAAAGGAGCACTGTTGGAAAAAGGCGGCGTTGGGTTTTCCCACGTCATGGGTGACACCTTACCACCCAGCGCGACCGCCAACCGACCTGAGCTGGAAGGGGCTCGTTGGCAAGCCATGGGCGTCTCGCTGGTGATGCACCCGGAAAACCCGTTTGTACCCACCTCTCATATGAACGTCCGGCTCTTTGTTGCCGAAAAGCCCGGTTTAGATCCCGTCTGGTGGTTCGGAGGCGGATATGATCTGACGCCGTACTATGGCTTTGAAGAGGACTGCCGTCATTGGCACCAGACTGCTAAACGCGCCTGCGAGCCCTTTGGCGAAACCGTTTACTCTCGCTATAAACAATGGTGTGACGACTATTTCTATCTGAAACACCGCGACGAACCGAGAGGCATCGGTGGCATCTTTTACGACGACCTGAACGAGTGGGACTTCGACACCACCTTTCAGTTCATGCAATCGGTGGGCAATTCCTATCTGGACGCTTACCTGCCCATCACACGCCGCCGCCGGGATATCGCCTGGCAAAGCCAGCATCGGGACTGGCAGGAATACCGCCGTGGGCGATACGTTGAGTTCAATCTGGTCTTTGACCGGGGCACCATTTTCGGCCTGCAATCGGGCGGGCGCACGGAATCGATCCTGATGAGTCTGCCGCCACATGTCCAATGGCGCTACAACTATCAGCCTGAACCGGGCAGTGAAGAGGCGCGGTTAATGACAGAATTTTTGGTGCCCAAAAACTGGGTGTCGGACTGAAGGTTGGCCTTGTGTAATTCTTCATTATTGTGACTACACTGGAGTCTGCATGACTTAAACGACAGCAGGCTCGTATGAAAGCACCATTGCCAGCAGTTAATGAGCAGCAGAGACTCAGCGCTCTGCAGCGCTTAAATATTCTCGACACACCACCCGAAGAGCGCTTTGATCGGATTACCCGTCTCGCCCGAGCGACCTTTCACGTGCCTATCGCACTGGTCAGCCTGGTCGATGAAAACCGCCAATGGTTTAAATCCTGTTTTGGTCTCGATGTGCGGCATACCGATCGGAACATTTCGTTTTGCGGCCATGCTATTCACAGCGATGCGCTGCTGGTCATCGAAAACACGCTCATCGACTCTCGCTTTCACGACAATCCACTGGTGATCGGCAATCCTCACATTCGGTTTTACGCCGGCGCGCCCCTGCATGCACCCGAGGGTGAACGGATCGGAACACTCTGCTTGATAGACCGGAAACCACGGCAACTGGACCACAGTGAACGGAAGCAGTTACGACAGCTGGCAGACATTGTTGAACAAGAGCTGGTCTCTGTCCGTTCAAGCAGCATGGACAGTGAAACGGAGTTGTCGAATCGGAAAGGCCTGCTGGATCTGGCCGATTATTGTTTACTGCGGGCGAGTCAACAGGAGCTGCCCTTGACGCTCGCCGTGATGACGGTTGAGCGAACGAATGAAACCACACCGCTCAGTCACGATGCATTGGTTTACATCGCGGGCGCGTTGAAACAACGACTGCGTGAAACGGATGTACTCGCCCGTACCGGCCCGAACCAGTTCACCATCTTAATGGTCAACTGCGAAGACGATGAGGCAGAGGCCATTCTCGGCGCCTACATCGACATCATTCAATCCGAAGTCACCAAACTGGGGTTTGTTGAAAACCTCCGAATCCAGCTCACGACCGAAGCTCTTAACCCGGCCAATCAAAGCGCCAAACAGCGCCTGGAGGACCTATAGGGCGCGTTGCTCAGCTGGTTCGTATTTGCTCCAGAAGCGGCTCTGAATCATCCGAGAGCAATTTTTTCAGATCGCTGTAACCACCCACCAGGGTTCCTGCAACAAACACCTGTGGAAACGTCGTGAATCCGGTCCACATCTTAATCGCCAGTCGCTCACGCCACTTGGAGAAATAACTGCCGTACTCGAGATAATGAAAACCCACCCCCTTATCGAGCAGTAAACGACGAGCCTTCTTCACAAACGGGTTCTGAGCCATCCCCACCACCACAACAGGATACTGACTGATCGCATTTTGGACTTCGGTAACATAAGCCTGGTCACCACCGAGTCGATCCCGGACATCCGGATGCACTTGCGATTCTGACAATACTGGACGCATATCAACCTCCTCTTCCAACTAATTTAACTCTCTCTAATATGCGTTTGGTCAGCAGCGTCTTCAATGAACCGGCCTGTAAACGTGACTTATGACTGCGAGAGTTTTTCCTGGACGAATGCTAAGGCTCCCCGGTGATCCCGATAATCAAGCGGTACCTCCCACATCGAATCGCCTACTTTGAGGACCATGGAAGGAAACCCCTGTATTGGCAGCTGGCGAGCGTACGTCAGTTCGTCCTGGAATGCCGATTCCAACTCGGCGGACATCAAATCCCGGGCCAGTTTGTCGACATCCAGCCCCAGCTCAGCGGCCAGTGTTAAATGTGTTTCGGTGTCGGATGGGTTCATGGCGCGCAAATAATAAGCTTCCTGTAGCGCATCAGTCATCGCCTCATCCTGGCCTTGCCAGCGTGCCGCAATCACCGCACGGCAGGCCGGATAGGTGGATCGGCGAGGAGTGTTCTTAGTCCAGAAATCGTAGTTGAAGGGTCTGCCTAACAAGCCTTCTATCCGCCGCCAGTAGCCCGCAATGGCCTCTTGCTGCTCTGCTGGCATCGGTACATCACTGTCCGGTGCCAAGCCGCCAACCAGTGTCTGAACCGTGACGATTGGCGTCAATGCCTGTTTTAAACGATCCCATTCGGGCCGATGCGCCCAGCACCAGCTGCACATCGGGTCGTGAACATAATAAAAAATGGATTCTGGAGTCATGACAAACGGCTCTGTGCAATTCAAAGAGTTTCAGACTACAGTAACGTCAAGAAGTTCAATGAGCACTCCGTCAATGGCCTCACATAAACTATCCGCCGATGAACGCCCGATGCCCGGGGATCACCTCTGGGTGCGTAAACAGGGCTATACCCATCATGGCCTCTATCTCGGCGAAAACGACGCGGGAGAGCCTCTGGTGGCGCACTATGCCGGCTGGATCGATGGCTTACGCGGCGGGCCTTTGGAACTGACCGATCTGGACAACTTCCGGAGTGAGCGCACTGTGCATGTCCGGCATTATCGGCACCGGGTGTTTTCCCGTGAAGACAGTGTGCTGCGCGTCCTCAGTCGGTTAGGCGAAGACGATTACGATGTGCACACGAACAATTGTGAACACCTTTGCCATTGGGCGATCATGGGGGATCAGCGATCCCAACAGGTCGAATGGGTCGACACCGTTCTCGGTGCCATCCATCCGGGGCTTGAGGCCGCCAGCCGGAGCCTCAGCGCCGCGCGTCAACCTGGGCATTTACGAGCTCAGCGTCGTCGCAAAGCGCTGAATAACATCGCCCGTGACCTGGCTATCGATTGGGGCGTCAAATCCGCGGCCCGCTGGGTTGCCGGCCCCGTCGGTATGGTTGCCTACGTCGGGTATCGCGTTTCCCGTCAATGGCTCAAATCGAAACGCTGAAGGCTGCCAAACATCAAGGCACTTCACCCACAAAACCGCGTGCCATCGATCCGTGTTTAATCGCCCGTTCTGAGACCTTAGACCAAAGCATAATCCCCGACTGGTCAATGATTGACCCACCGCAATAACTCAAAAACCGCATCGGCATAGGCTTTTAAGCAGTTACCTGTCCAAAGGATTTCACTATGACGATTCGCACTCCTGCGGTCGCCGGCACGCTTTACGAAGCGGATACTCAACGCCTGTTGGTACAGATGGAAAACTGGCTGGAATCCGCGCCGGTAAAAACCACCCAATCGACTCCGAAGGTACTGATTGCACCCCATTCCGGATTTCATTATTCCGGAGAATCGGCGGCTCGTGCCTATCAGACACTGAATGCCGTTTATGACCGGATTCGACGGGTCATTCTGCTGGGCCCGGCTCACCGCACCACGGTCGATCACCTGGTGCTGCCAGAAGACGATGTCTTTGCCACTCCGCTGGGGCAAGTCCCGCTCGATAAAACCGCGGTGAACTGGCTACGCCGTCAGCCCGGAGTGATCACTGACAACACACTGCACGCCCCTGAACACAGCCTTGAAATGCAGTTGCCGTTTTTGCAAACGGCTTTGGAAGACTTCTTCCTGGTGCCAATCATCGTTGGTCAAGTCGATCCTGACCTCGTGGCCGATATACTCGACGCGCTCTGGTTGGGAGACGACAGCCTCATTGTTGTCAGCACCGGCCTGAGCCGGAAGCTGACGCAAGCAGACGCTGAAGCTCAGGACCGACGCACCGCTGATCGTATCCTGGAACTTGATCCGTCTCTGTCGTATACCGAAGCCTGTGGCTACAGCGCGCTGAATGGTGCCCTGACCTGGGCCAGACGCCAAGGGCTGCACGGTCAGGAGCTGCAACTGACCACGTCTGCCGATCGCGGTGGTAACCAGGACAGTGTTCGCGGCTTTGGCAGCTTCGTTTTAGGCTAATCGGCTTTTTAATCTGCTCACGGGTGATGGCTTCAACGCACATTGAAGTCAGCGCCCGGTCCAGTCATGCAGCGACCGGTACCGCACGCCTGCACCTTCTCGAACAGACTGCATCAGTGAGATCCGCCGAAACGTGATCGCAAGGTCGATGTCTGGCGTGTCCAGATGTTTGTCACAACGGGCAAAGGTGATATGAGGGACAAAGGGTGCCGTCTGCGTATGCAATGGTACCAGGAAGGACAGCGCCCGGGCGAAATGCTGCAATGCAGGCGGCTCCTGATAGCCGCGCAGGTACCAAATGCCCTGGCTGAATCGACTGACATGATTGAGTGACCAGCGTATCGGCAATTGGCCGACATCCAGTTGTTCAGTCGCGTAGTCAACCAGTTCGGGGATCATAGACGCATCGGTTTCCCCCAAATAAGCCAGAGTCAGGTGATAGTTCTGCGTAGGTACCCAGCGCACCCGAGGTTGCGGAGCAATGCTCTGCTGCCATTGCGCAACTCGAGCGGCGTCATCCGATTCTAAAGGCAACGCAAAAAACAGACGCAAACTGGATTCCATAACCGCTCCTTAGGGCCTGTTAACACTATTTCTATCTATTCTGCCGAGATTAAAACCATTTCCGGCAAGGCAGAACGCGCGAATCGTGGTTTTTCCACCAGAGCAAGTGATAACGACGGCGTAAATGGTTTTAATCCGGCCCTACGGGTTGGATTGTGCCCTTCCAGAGACGTCGTTGTTCGTCGTTCGTGTGGAGTCACCACAGTTCCCTCCTCACGCCTTGCTCTGATAGGGCACAACGCCAACAGAATGGACAGAAATCGTGTTAACAAGCCCTAGCTCTGACCTGACGGAGTGTCGTGCGCAAAAATCCGGCGCCAATCCGCTTTCATGTCCACCAGGTGCCAACCAAATCGATCCGCCAACTCAAGCGTTGACGGCCCGAAATGAATTGCCGGGTCCGGACTGTATTCATACTCTCTGACCGAGTCGGTGTGATGCACCAGACAGCACAGTGCCCGCTTTGCCTGAGAGGTCCAGCGCAACATATCAACATCGCCATGGCTGTTACCAAAGGCGGCTATCGGCTGTTTTCCAATGCGGCGCGCAATGGCTTCAACTTTCCCGTCGCCATTGGTGAACGCAAACGGCATGGGCAGATATTCCAACTGCAGTTGATCGTTTCGTTCCACCAGCCGGGTGCGAAGACTGCTACCAATAACATTCGGCTCAGGGACCTGATACACCGGCCCGCACCAGGGGCGGACAAAGTCCGAACTGGCCCCGGTTACAATGTAACAATCGAACCGATGTTGTCGAAACAACGCCAGAATCTCCAGCATGGGTTGGTAAACCACCTGCGTATAGGGTACCTGGAAACGTGGATGACGCGCCCTGGCCATCCACTGCAGTACGGAATGCTTGAACTCATCAGTGGTCACACCATCAATCAGATCTTTCAACAGATCGCCGACGTCGTCGAACAGATCGACAACCGCGTCTTCAAATAGGTTGGCAGCTCGCTCAAACAGGCTTCTCTGTTTCTGCGCGCGCGGCGGGTCGTCGTCCGGTCGAATCTGGTCACGAAAGTAGGCTAACTGAGCCAGCAGCGGTTTTTCGACCCAGAGCGTGCCATCGTTATCAAACACAGCCACACGATCGACCTCGGGAACAAAGTGTTCGGATTCGGGTGTGGTAACATCGCTCAGGAAACTAAGGATCTCATCGCGGGTTTGGCTTGGCTGCCAACTGCTCAGGGTTCTGTCTATGCTTGTCATGGAATTGGCTGTGTTGTAAGTCAGTGCTCAGACTACCCATACTGGCGGTAAAAAAGAATGACTTTTCATCAGATGGCGCCAACGAAACTCAGCCACAGGTAGGCGACATAACCGCCCAGAAGAAGACTTCCCTCAAGGCGGCTTAAGCGGCGGCTAGAATAAAGAAACAGATACAGCAATCCAGCCACACCTAACATGACCCATTGATCAAACTGGAATATTCGCTGAGACACAGTCAGTGGTTGCACCAAGGCCGATATCCCAAGGATGCCCAACAGGTTAAAGATGTTACTACCGAGAACATTACCGACAGCGACATCGGCATGGCGCCGGAGCGCGGCGATAACCGTAATTGTCAGTTCCGGAAGTGACGTGCCGACCGACACCAGTGTCAGTCCAATCAACGCTTCGGATACCTTCCATTGCAAGGCAATGCCAACGGCTCCTTTAAGTAAAAACTGTGAGCCTGCGATTAGCAGAGCCAAACCCAACAGAGTCAACATAACCGACCAGATCAACGATGCCGGAACGGCATCAATCTCGGAGGCTTCGGCCTTATGCACCGCGCCCGCTTCGGAAGCCTGACCCCGCTCACTGACATAGGCCCAAACCAAATATCCAACCAAGGCTAACAACAGAATGCCGGCGTCAACTCGCGACAAGCCAGTTTGCCACGCCAACCCGATAAACAACACCGTGCCGAGGATGACCACTAATGCATCCCGCCGCAGAGCCGACGGCGATACTGAAAGCGGTGTAATAACAGCGCACAACCCCAGTATAAGCATCACATTTGCTATATTACTGCCGACAACATTGCCAATCGCAATGTCCGGCAGCCCCTGAAGAGAAGCATCGACTGAGACAACCATTTCCGGCATCGATGTGCCAAAGCCAACAATTAACAGACCAGAAAGCAACGCGGACACGCCCAGCCTATTTGAAATACCGAGTGCTCCGCGAATCAATAACTCACCGCCACCGGTCAACAAGACAATACCGACGAACAGCAGAAAAAAATTCATCATAAAACTACACCCACCTAATGCTATGAAAGCAATCGATGGCAGCGGGCATTATCTGATGCTCATCAATGCCCATTCATCCAGGTTTCTGTTGTGCACCGTAGCCGGGAAGATGGCAATACGCTACCTTGATTGACGTTGCAAGCCAGTAATGACTGTTCAGATCTGACTGACCAAAAAATCGCCAGCCTAACCTCTTTTGGTCGGATCCGTGAACTCACCCAACCCTTCTAGAGGACGCACACCATGACGCATCGTTATCACAGCGCACTCATTGTTCTGCATTGGCTGCTGGCCGTACTGATCATCGCGGCCCTGGGCGCGGGTCTGTTTCTGGAAGACTGGCCAAACAGCGATCCGGCTAAAATTGATACGTTGCGGATTCATATGATTGTCGGACTGCTCATCGGCGTGCTAATGATCGTTCGACTGGTGGTGCGCCTTCGAACCAAAAAGCCACCTCACGCAGACACCGGCCGCGCCTGGCTGAACGCCTTGGGCATCGCAGCCCATTGGGCACTGTACCTGTTGGTGATATTAATGGTAATCACCGGCGTTGGAATTTCAGCGGGCGCCGGGCTGCCGGACATCGTGTTTGCGGGTCGCGGTGCATTGCCGGACAGCTTCGATCACCTGCCGGCACGCGCCGGGCACGGACTGTTTGCCTCGGTGCTCATGTTCTTGATCCTCCTGCACCTGATCGCCGCGGTTTACCATCAATGGGTACTGAAAGATGGACTGTTGTCACGCATGCGATTGAAACGATAATCCGTCAGTCGCTGCCAGGTGCCTAAATAGCGTGCACCACTTTTCATACCGACCAGAAATCGGTCCGGGCATCGGGCGCGTACTCTTGCAGATACTGCTGGATCGTCGCCTCAGGTCGGCAGAAGCGCTGATCGGTGACCTCTAAGTGTTGCAGGCGCTCCAACCGGAACACCCGGTAACTCTCTCGCAGCAGACACCAGGCCACCAAATGCCAGCAATACCCCCAATAAACCAACCCGAGCGGCTGCACAGTTCGATCTGTTTGCCGGCGTTTTTCATCCTGATAACCGAATGACACCAGCCGTTCGGCAGCAATGGCCTGGCGAATTTCAGCGGCGTACTGAGAAAGATGAGTACTGGTGTGCGTCGCGACCAGCATCGGCGCGCGACGCCGTTCTATTTCATGCTGGCGATGCGCCGGCAACACCGAGCGGACTTTCTGTAATGCCTGATCGGCGGCCTGAGCCAGCGTTGGATCGGCGCTGGCTTTAACCAGACGGGCGCCAAAGGTTAAGGCTTCCAGTTCATCAATGGTAAAAGTCAACGGCGGCAAGTGACCACGATCTGTTAACCGATAGCCGATGCCAGCTTCACCTTCAATGTCAGCGCCTTGCCGACACAGCGCCTCGATGTCGCGATAGATGGTCCGAACCGAAACATCCAGATGCTCGGACAGCTGCTGAGCAGTCATCGCCTGATGACGCCCCCTTAACAGGTTAAGTATTGCCAGCAGGCGCTCAGCTTTTGTCATTCATGACATCCTTTCTTCGTTAGTCTGACGACGGTTCAAACTTCGCTGAGAGTTTCATCCCAAAACGTCGCTTCAATCTTATGACCGTCCGGGTCATACACAAAGCAGCCATAATAGGCCGCACCATAGTGTGGTCGGGGGCCTGGTTCGCCATCACTGACAGCGCCGGCTTTCATAGCCGCCTGATAGAACGCATCAACCGCGGCTTTGGACTCTGCATTAAACGCGAAATGCACGCCATTGGCGACACCCGCCTCCCCTTCATTGTGTGGTTTCTGAACCCAGAACTCCGGATACAGTTTGCCAAAGGCGGCGCCTATTCCGGGCATATCAATCTGACGACTCGCGCCGAGAGTGCCAAGAACCTGATCGTAAAACGACAGCGCCCGCTCAACATCGTTTGTACCAATAGACAGATGATTCATGATGGAAGGACTTTCCATACCGTGCTCCTTAAGGGGCTTTGCCCCGCGTTGTTGAATGACATGACTGTAGCGCGTGCGTGTGTCAGCCTTTGTCAGCAGGGTTCATACTTCCGCTTTCGGGCGTTTGCGGTTACTGTTCGATCCTTTTTAAAACTTTCCAATGTTGTTCGGAGGCCCGCATGGGAATCGCAGTCGCATTGACCGCGGCATTTTTCTGGGCGCTGTCAGCCCGCTTCTATGGTCACAGTACGGCGCAATGGTCCGTGCTGCTGCTCAACCTCACTAAGAATCTGATTGCGGTGACCATGTTGGCCATTTTGCTTTGGGTGTTACCCATGAACAGCACCGCAACGCTATCCACCGCGTTGATTCTGTTGCTCAGTGGCATCATCGGCATCGGTCTGGGTGATACGGCCCTGTTTGCGGCTTTGAAGCGCATGGGGGAGCAGAATACGTTGCTGATTGCCGAAACCGGCGCACCACTGATTGTCGTCACGCTGGGGTTCTTCCTGCTTGCGGAAACGCTCAGCTGGCAACACTACCTCGGTATGTTTCTGGTGCTGTTGGCGACCGATCTGGCTATTGGCTGGCGTCGGCAAAACCGATTAGACATGGTCGCCGTTGCTCTGGCCGGTGTCGCTGCTTTATGTCAGGCCACCGGCGCCTTAATTTCGCGGTATTTTCTGACCACGACGGACCTGGGCGTATTGGAATCCGCCGTCTGGCGTTTGCTCGGAGGGTTACTGTTCGCGACGGTCGGACTGGCAGTTATGCGTGCGCGCAACGTTCCCATTCGCTATCAGCTACTGACGCCCCGGCAAACCAGCAAGCTGCTGGTGGCCATTCTGCTTGGGACCATCATCGGTGTGTTCATGCTGCAATGGAGTCTCGACCTGTTACCGGCCGGGCTCGCTCAGACGC
>NZ_CH724155.1:29677-76452 GCF_000153185.1 Reinekea blandensis MED297
CGGATGACTGTCTAAAACCGGTCACAAAGCCCTATAATAAGAAGTCATTCTGCAGTGGTTTCTCATGCGCGGTTCGCGTGCATCAAGTGGTGAGTTTGCGGTTTATGACGGCGTTTTCTCCGGAAAGTTTCGTCATCAGCTGCACACAGCACCCTTTTCTTGAGAACCTGGAGAACACCATGAACATTGTCATTGTAGGAGGCGGAGCAGGCGGGGCCGAACTGGCCACCCGACTGGGACACAAATACGGCAAACGAAAAAAACACAACATTACCCTCATCGACAGAAACAACACCCATCTGTGGAAGCCGCTGCTGCACGAAGTCGCCAGTGGCAGCCTGGATATGGGCGTTGATTCACTGAGTTATCGGGCCCACGCTTACAACCATCATTTCCGCTTCAAACTGGGCTCCCTTGAGGCCGTTGATCGGGAAGCGCAGGAAATCACCCTGTCACGGTTGGTGGACGAGGACGGTAACGAAATCCTGCCGGAACGGAAGCTGCCATACGACATACTGGTACTGGCCCTGGGCAGTGTCACCAACGATTTCGGCACGCCCGGTGTGCGTGAACATTCGATTTTTCTGGATGCCCCGAAACAGGCTGAACGCTTTCATCGCAAGTTGCTCAATGGCTTGCTCAAGCTGAACCGCAGCGCCATGACCGATCGTGATGCCGCCTATCGAATCGCCATTGTCGGTGGCGGTGCCACGGGCGTTGAACTGTCGGCCGAATTGCACCACACCTTTAACACCATGAAAGCCTATGGCCTTTCCGAACTGAAAACCGAACAGTTAAAAATCAGCCTGCTCGAAGCCGGACCCCGCATCTTACCCGCCCTGCCGGAACGGATATCGGGCTCGGCACATAAAGAGCTGGAAGAGCTGGGTGTACAGGTACGCACTCAAACCATGGTCGCCGAAGCGCAACCTAACCGATTTATCACCAAAGATGGCGAAGCCATTGAAGCCGACATTCTGGTCTGGGCAGCGGGCGTGAAAGTGCCGGATGCGTTCAAGGGGCTTGCCGGGTTGGAAACCAATCGCATCAACCAATGGCAGGTAAAGGGCACGCTGCAAACGACCGAAGATGAACACATCTACGCGATCGGTGACTGCGCCGCCTGCATGATGGCCGACGGTAAACAGGTCCCCCCACGTGCGCAATCGGCACACCAAATGGCCACTCATGCGTTTAAAAACATCTGCCGGCAGATCGAAGGCAAAGGCGAACTGACGGACTACGTTTACAAGGACTATGGCTCGCTGGTGAACCTGAGCCGCTATTCCACCGTCGGCAGCCTGATGGGCAGCCTGACCCGTGGCAGTATGATGATTGAAGGACGCATTGCCCGCTTTATGTATGTGTCACTTTATCGCATGCACCAACTGGCGCTGCACGGCTGGTTCCGCACCGGCCTAAGAATGCTCAGTGACAGCATCAACAAGGTCATCCGACCGCGTCTGAAACTGCATTGATGCGTCCTTCAGCCGTTGCCGGAATATCGGCAACGGCAACGCCTTTTCATAATACCAACCCTGCGCGAACCGAATGCCCTGTTGCTGCAACCAGTCCCGTTCCTGTTCGGTCTCGACACCTTCGGCAATGATGATCAGATTCAGCGATTGCGCCAGTTGCACAATGGTTTTCAGCAACTGAAAATCAATACTCTCCGGTGAGTCGATGGCGTTCACAAACCGTCGATCAATTTTCAGAAAATCCGGAGACAAGTTGGAAAAATACTCCAAACCGGACTGTCCAGTGCCAAAATCATCCAGCCCAAACAGAAAGCCCTGTTGTTTTAAGCGGCTAACCACGTCTTGAAAGCGGCGTCGACCGGTTTCCTGCAAGCCGTGTTCAGTTATCTCAAAACGAATATTGTTCGTGTTAAATGCCGGGTACTGCTCCGCCAATGCCACAATGGCCGACTCGGTGCGCTCATCCACATGATTCGGTGACAGATTGATGCTGATGTAAAAATCGTCAGGTAGAGTGCCCCCGTCCAGCGACTTAAAGACACGCTCAGTCAGCACACGGGTCAGGGTTTTAATACGCCGGCTTGCTTCGGCCGCCGGTATAAACTCGTCAGGGTAAGCGACGGTTCGGCCGGCACGGCGCCAACGAGCGAGCATTTCAGCACCCACCCATTGACCTGTTTCCATATCGACAATTGGCTGCAACTCCGGCTCAAACTCGTGCTGTCTCAAGCCAACCTGAATCTGATATTCAATGGAATTAACCTTGTTGTGGCGGTAGGCCAACCAACCCCAAGCCGCCAACAGGCTAAGGGCGATGAACAGGCTGACCTCCGGTAAGCGCTGTTGAAGTGCACTCAGATAGGAGGGCGGGTTATAGAAATAACCGACTGATACGGATGGGTATTGCAACGAGGTCTGAGTCATCAAGCTGCGACGCTCTATCACGTCAAATTCCGGATCGCCCTGTCCTAAGCCTTGCTCCAATTGCGCTATCTCTCCGGAGTTTAACAGCCCATTCATTGCAATGTGTTTTCGGGCAAAACTATTAAACAACACAATGGAATCGCCAATTGGAATATTCTGAGCCAATGCTTGGCGTAAGTAAGTCGAAGAGATCAAAGATACGATCAATGTGTTCTCAGAACCCGGTCGATACGCCAAAACGCCGGTTTTGCCAACCAAGCCAATGTACTCTTCACCGCTCAGATGCAAACCTGAATGCTGCAAGGGTAAATCAAGAGATAAGTTGCCCAGATTGCGCAACCAATTGGTACAGCGAACCTCATTGAACTGATTCACCATTGCAAAGGCTTCAACGCCAGGAAGGTCATAACTCAGACGATGCATCAAATTCCGGGTCTCGGCATCGCAATGATCGGAAGCAATTTTCAAATTGATCAAGGCACCATTCAGATGATCCAGAACAATTTCAAAATTACTCAGTGTTTCCTCGGTCAACTCCGCTACCTGTGTTTGCTTTTGCTGATGATCGACCGCTAAAACCATCAAACTGTAACTGCTGAACGGAATCAGTAGCAGAGCTAACGCGACCGCAATACTGAGCCAGTCTCGTAATGTGTTTAGCCAAGTTACCTTCACAATGTGACCCTAACGAAAAATTCTTTGGCAGATAAATTTCGATCTCCTTTCCCAGTGTCGACTGCAATCCCAGCTAGTCTCGAGGTAAAACCTAGTAGACAGACGCTTGGTTATATGACCATTCAGTGACAATTTGATGACAACCGTTTACTGCAACGCTTAAGCCTCTCTAGATGTCAGAACTTTGGCGCAAACAGCACCGATATTGCCCATTAAAACTTTATGACAGTAATGAAATGTTCGGTGTCACAAAACGTTCATCAAATTCACACACCCTCGCGCCGCTATCGTTTTAAACCTCAAAGAATCTCTGCTTATGAAAGTGAAACACAAGCTCATCATCCTGGTCTGCTTTCCAGCGCTGATCACGCTCACTTTGGCAATCGGCATTAGCCGGACGATGACACTTTTATCCGAGTCCACCGATACGGTGATCGAGCAACGACTCAAGCCCACCTTGTTGTTGAAAGAAATCAACACCCTCTACTCACGTGACATTATCGATCTGACGCATAAAACCCGAGCCCAGATGATGTTCTGGGACGAATCCGACGCTGCGCTTACCGCCGCTACGGCTGAGTTGGACAATTTGTGGACTCAGTACCGCAACCTACCTTTATCATTGGAAGAACAGGTTCTGTTAGATGAAAACGCATTGGCCTTTGAACGCGCTGAGAGCGTGGTCAATCAATTGCGCCGCTTCATCGACGACAAATCCAGCTACTCAATGGGTACTTTTGTCGACCTGGAGCTCTATGGAGAAATTGAGCCCATCTTGACCCTGTTATCGGATCTGATCGATCTGCAGCAAGCCAAAGCCGAGGAAACCGCGACTGAAGCCAATGCCCTGCGACAACAGAATCAGCTGTTTCTGATCATTCTTGGCGGCAGCCTGATATTGCTCAGCTCGATTCTGGGCATTTGGATCATCCGTGGTCTGCAAATCGATCTGAACCAACTGCTGACGGCCATTACCCACATTGAACGGACTCAAGATCTCTCTGTACGAACCGGATTGAACAAACGCGATGAGTTCGGTGACATGTCTCGGCGCTTTGATCGGATGATGGATGGCTTCGCTGCTGTCATTGAACAAACGCAACAATCAACAAGCTCTCTGCAACAGGCGACCGAAACCCTGTTGCAAGTCAATGAGGACAATCGAACGCAGAGCCATCAGCAGCGTACCTCACTGTCGTCGAGCGAGTCCGCCATGCAGCAACTGGGCGAATCTGCCGGCGTGGTGATGCATCACGTTGAACAGACCCACGCCCTTGCCGCTAACGTTCGTGAACTGTCCGAAAGTGGGAATCAAGCCGTCATCAACACCGTTCAGACCATCAATCAGGTTTCCGATCTGGTGTCTAACACCTCCGAGAGCATGGCGGCCCTGCGCAGCCACATCGAGGAAATCGGGACCGTTGTCACCGTCATCCGGAACATTGCAGAACAAACCAATCTACTGGCGCTGAACGCCGCCATCGAAGCCGCTCGTGCCGGTGAACAGGGTCGGGGCTTTGCCGTCGTGGCCGATGAAGTTCGCAGCCTCGCCAGTCGAACCGGTGAAAGCACAGCACAAATACAAAGCATCGTTGAACAGATTCAGTCCAGCACCCAGTCAGCCTGGGAACTGATGCAACGCGGAGAACAGGCCACGCACGACGCGGTCAGTCAAGCGGAAGACTCCGGAGAGAAAATTGAACGCATCACTGCACAGTTTGGTGTAATCGAAAACAGCGCCAATGCGATCAAGGAAGCATCCATGAGCCAAACGCAGACGATTGAAGAAATGCGACGTCAGATAGCGGCGCTCAGTCACCTGTCTGAAGACGGCGAGCGCCTATCAGAACAAGGGATGGAGGTTGCACGATCAATGGCAACCACGGTCGAGGACGTCGGTCTTAACATCGGTCGTTTTCGTTTGACTCAGGACGAACCGCGTTCTTAACAGGAAAGTCATCTTTGTCGACTAGGGTATCGACCATTCCCTTTGGGTTGGAGCAAAACATGAATCAACGACTGTTCGCTGCACTTGAACACCAGGTTATTGCTATCTTTGATCAGCACGGCTGCCCCGCGCATTGGCCAGAACTGGCAGACTTTCTGCGCCGAAAGGCTTCGATCGGTTTACGGGAAATCGGTCGTCAAACCTACCTGGTTGCCGACAACGGTTACGATCCGCAAACCTTCGGACTGAACCGATCGTATGTGGTGATGCTGAAACTGGATGCGCCGCTCAACCTCAAAACACTGACCGAGCCAGACTCATCAGCTGCTGCAGCTTAAACTGACCGATGCCGGGTGCTCCGGTGCCCGGTGCCACACCACCCACTCATCGCGTGATTCAAACGGCGACTGCAGCGCCGCAAACAGGCTTTCAAATGGCGCAAAGTCCTGCTGGTGAGCGGCATCGATGACGGCCTGCAAATGATGTGTTCGGGCAACTGTGGCCGGATTGACCGCGAGCATCTGTTCCTGGCGGCACTGATCATCGTTGTCCAACTGTGGCTGGATGTCAGCAAACCAGCGTTTAAACCGATCCCGATCCACAAAGTCATCTGCCAACGTTACCCAATCCTGCAAAGGTGTCGACGACAGCTCCCGAAACTTCAGATGGAAGTCCTGCTGCTCTGAGTTCAACAGCTGTGTCCACTCATTGATCTGCGCCATCGTCAGCACTGTGCCTGGGCGAGCACCCAACCGTTTGGACATCAGACGTTGATACGCCTGTTGATACAGATCGTGATACTCAGCCAGACATTCGGCCAAAGCTCGCGCATCCGAAACCGTTGACAGGGCCTGCCCAAGCCGCTGTAGATTCCACAGACCCACACTGGGTTGCTGATCGAACGCGTACCGACCCAACTCATCGGTATGATTAAACACCGCGTTCAGCTGTGTCTGATCCAAAAACGCATAAGGCCCATAGTCGAAGGTTTCGCCGAGGATGCTCATGTTGTCGGTGTTCATCACACCATGCACGTAACCATAGGCTTGCCAGCCGGCGATCAGGGTCGCCGTGCGTGAGATTACGCTCTTAAACAACGCGACCACCGGATCTGTCGCCGTGGCGGCCTCCGGGTAATGATGACGGATGACAAAATCGATCAATGCACTGAGTTTTTCAACTTGGCTGGAAAACGCAAACCACTCGAAGTGACCGAACCGGATGTGACTTTCGCTGACCCGCAGCAACGCCGCTCCGGGCTCCACGGTTTCCCGATACACCGCCTCGCGACTGCCGATGAGTGCCAGGGCGCGCGTGGTCGGAATGCCCAGCCCATGCATGGCTTCCGAACCCAGAAACTCCCGAATGCTCGAACGCAAGACAGCACGACCATCGCCAAAACGACTGTAGGGCGTTTTGCCAGCCCCTTTGAGATGCATTTCCCAGACAGTGCCGTCCGGTCGTTGCCATTCACCGAGTAACAACCCACGACCATCGCCCAGCTCCGGATTCCAGCCACCAAACTGATGACCGGCGTACTTTTGCGCGATCGGTTCATGCCCCTGAAACAACGCGCGTCCGGAGAGGACGGCGAGCAAATTGTCATCAGCCTGCGCCGGAAACTGAAGGGCTTCGGCCAGCTCAGCGTTCCAGCCCACCCAATAAGGGTCTGGCAACGGTGTCGGCATCACCTTGCTGTAGGTGTCTGGCAGTTCATTCAGGTATCGGGTGGTGAACACTCTGGTGACTCGTCGAAGGGTGTCTTTGCAGTATACGAAGACTGAGCCAAAAAAGACGGGGCTTTACTTCAATTTACCCGGACGCAAACGGCTCAAAAACGGCCGACACTGAAAACGCATGGAAATCGCATCGAGTGGAACAGGATGTCTAAAGGTTAAGAACCCGCCATGCGAACCAAGGCATCGCCTTCAAACCGGTAATACTCTTTATCGGTGACCAATCGGGCACCGATACTTCGATAGTACTCACCTGCTGTAGGATTGGTTCTTTCTGCGGTCCAATCCATACGCCAACAATGGTGATCAACGGCCAGTTTTGCCAAATATTTAATGAGGGTTAAACCAACACCTTGACCTCGGGCCGATGAGGATACAAACAGCTCTTTCATATACAGCTGCCCGGATTGCTTTGGTGCAGGGTACATGATGGCATAGGTAGCAAAGCCGATTATCGTCGTCTCTTCATAGACCGCAACGATCTTGACTCCAGAGTGCTCGGAAAACACTTGCTGTTGCAGGTAGTTCTTCAACTCTTCCTTAGTCGCCGCCTGCTCGCCGAAGTAATAGACTTCGAGTTCGCGAAAGATATCGACGAGATCAAGGCAGTGATCACGGCTCAGATGTTTTATATCCACTCGGATTCCTCTCTATTCATAAACTGGAGTTCATATCATGGTGGTCGCCGTCAAAAAACGAAACCAGCACTGCTTATTCTTTCGGGCAACGATAACGTCCTTACAATGTCGTCCAGAAGTCTGTCGTTCCTTAAGCTCGATTAGGCTGTTTGAAGACCTCAGCCCTTGGTAAACTCCACTCATCTGAGAATACGGCAACTCAAATGCGCGCAATCCTTCGAATAACTCCCTTGTTGATCATTTGTCTACAGGCACAAGCTTGGGATCGTGAACCAGCCATTGCGGCCTCCGTGGTCAGCCTGTTGGTTTGGAATCCAATGCAGTTAAACGGTGTTGGCTTTGACCAGATGAGTGATCATGATTTTGACCGGACTCGCATGCTGTGGCTTTGGGGTTTCGATGACAGCATAAAAGAATGGGGATGGCTGACGTTGGAGGGTCATCTGGAACTGGGTTTTGGTCAAACGACACCCACCCCTCCCGACGTATCAATTGGCTTAACCCCTATCCTGGAATGGACCGTTGAACGGGGTCCATGGCGGGGATTTGTCGAAACTGGTCTCGGTGCACATTACCTAACCCGAACCACGCACGAAGACCGCGATCTGTCGACACACTTCCAGTTTGGTGAGACATTAGGAGCCGGTGCCCGATACAAAAACCTACAGCTCAGTCTGCGTTTTCAACACCTGTCGAATGGCGATATCGTCAAACCGAATAACGGATACAACTTCTATGGCATCGCGCTAAAATTCTGGTACTGACGCGATGCCATAATCTGCGGTTAAAATCAGACCATCAGGTTCGCGACGGTTTTCAGAATATCGGCTTCACGTTGATGCAGGTAGCCGTCACTGACCGCCAGCTCGCGTAACATAGTCAGAACGTGCGCATCACTTTTCAATGCCGGGACTATCGGTTCCAGATAGGCGGTAATCTGGTGTTCGGCGAGAGCGTCACGACTGCGGGCAATCATGTCATGGTGAAAAGCCGACTTCGATTGTGAGCTTTTATCCCAGGGCAGTTCGGCCAACAAACGATCGAACAGTTCCTGTTCTTCCATTTTAACTTTGCCGTCAGCCTGATAGAGCAAGGTGGCGAGCTTAATGATCGCTTCTGACTTTTCCTGATCAACGGTCTCGCGCAGCTCCAGCCACTGCAGCAGTTCTTTTAGCATGGGATGGTTCCTTGTCTGTTGTTATCGTTATAGGGCGTTCAGTCTACTGAAAGCTCAATATGCTGAACAGCCAAAAACGAAATCATGCTAGTGTCCTGAGTCAGGGCACTAACTTAATCAATGCGCGACACTCTGTACCGTTTCCCGCAACCAATAGCGGGTTTTCGCGGTATCCGAAACCTGTGGCGTCTGGTAACTGTCCAAGCCACTCAACCAGGCATCCACCACGCTTAAAATAGGCTCCGGTGCGTGCAACTGCGGTTCAGACTGCTGATACCCTTCGGCTTTTTCCCACTCACTGACCAGATCGTATGCCTGATGAAACGCGTACCGGAACGAGTGCGTTTGCGGTAATGCCTGTTCAAAGAAGGCCCGACCGAAAAAGGTGAAGTCATTATCGTCGCTGCAACCAAAGGAGGTTCGATCCGCCCGGGCGGCGGTAAAGATCAGCGTGTTCGGATCTTTAAGCTCAGGTATGAACCCACCGGAAAAGCACGCACTGATACCGATGATTTTATGTTGCACAGGCAAGTCGGCAAGCACCGTGGCCAAATGCGACGCCGGCAGATCGGTCAATTCGATCTCCGGGTGTTTCAGCGACAACTGATGATCGCGGCTGCCATGGCTGGTCATGTAGACGAACAGAATGTCCTCTGGATTCATCTTCTCCGCTATTGCTTCCAGTGCGCGGGTAATCGAGGTTATGGTCGCCAACGCAAACTCGTCCGAGGTTTCATGGCTGTTGATCAGCACCTGCGTTCTGTCGACGGCTTGAAACTCACGTTCAAGCAACTGCTGAGCAAACAACACTTCCCGTTCAAATACCCGTTGTGAGCCATCCCCGGCAACGCCCAGAAAATACAGTTCGGTCTGTTCCGGATCACCTTGCGCAATCTGTTGCAGTGATTTTTCCAGCAGATCAGTCTGTGTATAGAGCGCCCGTTCGGCGGCAGGGCTTTGGTACTCACCGGTCGGTTGAAAACGTTGTTCATCCTGAAACCACTGCCCGCTGATGGTGTCACCGCTTTCAGCCAAGGTCAGCTCCCCTTGGCCGTGGCGCTGTTCACCCATCAGATACCCGACATAGTGGTCCCCGTTTGCATAGGTGACGGTCATGCGACCACTGGGCTGGCCCCATTCGAAGTCGCCTTCAATGACCATGCCCTCAGCCGTTTCCAACACGCCCTGACCGTGAAACATGCCGTGCTGAAAATCTCCCGTGTAGGTTCGGTTGTTAGAGCTCAGTGCCCCCTGACCGTGATAAGACCATTCCTGAAACTCACCCTCGTAACGTTCATCCTCGCCATCGCTGTAGGTGCCGGCGCCGGTCAGTTCACCCTGTTCAAACGTGCCTTCCCAAACCTGACCATCAGCGGTCACCACTTTGCCGGTGCCGTGCAGCAGACTGTTTTCAAAGGTTCCTTCGTAGCGGGTGCCATAAGCATCGATTTGATGACCGCTCACCAGCTGGCCATTGTCGAACTGCCCTTCAGATTGCTGACCCGTAGCCGCGGTCAGGTCGCCGGGTCCTGCTGGCACACCTTCAACAAACTCACCTACATAGCGGCGCCCATCCGACCAGACCCGTTCACCCAGCCCGTGCATGCGCCCGTCACGAAAGGCGCCCTCATAATAAGCGCCGTCCGGCCAGGTTAATCGGCCCTCACCGTGAAAACGCTGATCCTGCAGTTCCCCTACGTAGACACTGCCATCCGGCAAGGTTATCGATTCCGCCAAGGCCAATGGCAAACAGCAGTACAACAGGAGTATCCGTAGAAAAGGCATGCACCATCCTTGTCATTTTAAAAGGTTTAGTCGACATCATACCGGGCACTCGCGAACAGAAACAACAAACCCCGGCTCAAGGGCCGGGGTTTTCAATCAGCAGATTACTCGAGTCTGACGTCAGGCCGTTTCCGCGGTCCGGGCCGTCAGGTTCACCCGGGCCGCAGCGCGACCAACCGCGGAAAGCAACGCCTGCAGGTTGGCGGTGGTGGTGTCTTCGTGAATGTAGGCGGCCACCGATTCTTCGCCGTCCACCGTGACACAGACACTGGCAATGGCATCTGAGTCGGTGCCTTGGCGCAGGGCGTGTTCATCGAACTGAGTGACCTTCATGGTCACCCCATAATGCTGACTGAGCGCGTCAGCCAGGGCTTCCAAAGCGCCTTGCCCGCGGCCTTTCAGCTCCAACGGTTCCGCGGCTTCAATACGGAAGGTCGCGACCGTTTGGGAATCCTGATTACTCAGGTCGTAGCCGCGCAGATCCCAACCGTCCGGCACCTCAATAAAGTTCTCATCAAAGAGCTTCTTGATTTGCGGTCCACGTAACTCGGCACCGGCATCTTCGGCCGCTTTCTGCACAATCTTGGACACATGACCGTGCATCCATTTCGGCAGTTCAATGCCATGATCCCGCTCCAGCACGTGCGCTACACCGCCTTTACCGGACTGTGAATTAATGCGCACGACCGCCTCATAGTCGCGACCCAGATCGGCCGGGTTAATCGGCAGGTAGGCCACTTCCCAATGCGGTAACTGTTTCTCGTTGTGATACTGCAACGACTTGCGGATGGCGTCCTGATGCGAGCCGGAAAAGGCGGTGTACACCAACTCACCGACCCATGGGTGGCGAGGATGCACCGGCAAATCGGTCACATCGGTGCAGACATCAATCATTTCCTGCACATTGCTGAAATCCAGTTCAGGATCGATACCCTGCGAATAAAGGTTCATGGCCAATGTGACCGTATCCATGTTGCCGGTACGTTCGCCGTTACCCAATAACGCCCCTTCCACACGGTCGGCGCCGGCCATTAAACCGAGCTCGGTTGCGGCCACACCGCAACCGCGATCGTTATGTGTATGTAATGACACGATGACGTGGTCACGCTGCGCCAGTCCACGGCACATATATTCAATCTGGTCGGCAAACACATTGGGTGTGCTCATTTCTACTGTGGCCGGCAAATTAATGATCACCGGTTTGGTGGCCTGTGGGTTCCAGGTTTCAATGACCTGGTTACAAACATCGATGGCGTAGTCCACTTCGGTACCGGTAAAGCTCTCCGGCGAATACTGGAAGGTCCACTCGGTCTGTGGGTATTTGGCTGCATAGTCCTGCACCCACTGAGCGCCCTGTACGGCAATGCGGGCGATCTCATCTTTGTTCATGCCAAACGTCTGTTCACGCTGGACCGTCGACGTGGAGTTGTAGACGTGGACAATGGCTTTTTTTACACCGTCGAGCGCTTCGTAGGTTTTCTGAATCAGATGTTCGCGCGCCTGGGTGAGCACCTGAATCGTGACGTCATCCGGAATCAGATCCTCTTCGATCAACTTGCGGGCAAACTCGAACTCCGGCTGCGCCGCCGACGGAAAACCAATTTCAATCTGTTTAAAACCCAACTTCACCAACAGCTGGAACATGCGAACTTTTTGTTCGACGGTCATGGGTTTGATCAACGCCTGGTTGCCGTCTCGAAGATCCACCGAACACCAGATCGGGGCTTTGGTCAGCTGCTTGTCGGGCCAGGTTCGGTCACGCAGGGCTAGAGGCGCATAGGACTTATATTTACGATGATCAAAAGACCCGGCTTCAGCCATTTGCTGTGCCACGGATTTGCTGTCGTTTGCCTGTGAAATACTCATGTTGATCCCTGCGTTCATCTGGTTCGGAAAGTTTAGCGGATACGACGGCGAAAGGTACGACCAGATGGGGGCTGGACGTACCTTTCTGAAATCGTTCTGTTTTACACCGAGGGTATCGGATTGTAGGCGCGGATTTCGCGTGGCTGAGTGGATAAGGCATCACCGCCGATAAGCTGTGTGTGCAAAACGCTCAGTGGGTAGGCTGAGCGTCAAACCCGTCTGTGCCTGACTGATGAAAATAATACGAAGATCCCCCCGCAATGTCCTTGCGTTTTTTGTCTATTTCTTTATTTTTACGCAATAGAACGTTAAAAAATATCATATTTAAGCAATAAATCATCTTAAAGGTTAATAATCATGGCGGGCTCCCCTCAATTGGACCGGTTTGACCGACAGATTCTCGACTTGTTGCAGCTCGATGCCGGCCTGTCGAATCAGGAGATTGCCGAGCGGGTTGGGCTGTCGGCCTCCCCCTGTTCCCGGCGCATTCGCAGCCTGGAAGAGCGCGGATTTATTGATCAGCGCATCACGCTGGTTAACCGCAAAGCCGTCAACCTGAACCTTGTCGCGATTGTCGGCATTCGCATGGACAAACACACGCCCGATCGCTTTGCCCGCTTTGAGTCAGCGATTGCCGACATTGATGAAGTCATCGAATGCTTTCTGATCACCGGGCAGGATTCGGATTACCAGCTTAAAGTTGCCGTGCCGGACATGGATCACTACCACAATGTGCTGCTGAAGCAGATCACCACCATTGATGGTGTTGACGGGGTGCATTCCAGCTTTTTGCTCCGGGACATCATTAAAAGCAAACCCCTGCCATTGAAATACCTCGACCACCGGTAAAGTCGATTAACCATGCTCATCGTCTGTACATTCTGATGACGTACACGAGAATCGAAAATTCAGTATACTCGGGCCGTTTTTTTAAGGATTCAGTGACCTCTAATGATGCCTTCTTTGAAATCTCGCCTGATGTTGATGGTCCCCGTCATCGGACTGGGCATACTGATCGATCAACTCAGCAAGGTCTGGGCCGTTCGCTTTCTCATGGGCGGTCCGAGCTTCAGCTTTGTCGGCGATACCGTTCGCATTGGCTACGCCGAAAACCACGGCGCCTTTCTCGGCATGGGCAACAGCCTCAGCCCTGAACTGCGGTTTGTCATTTTTACCGCACTGGTAGGCTTGTTTCTGCTGGGACTGCTGGTCTATATGCTGATCGGCAAAGAGATGGACCGGATCAGCCTGTGGGCACTGAGCCTGATTTTCGCCGGGGGATTCAGTAACTTTGTTGACCGTGCCTTAAACGACGGCGCGGTTGTCGACTTTCTCAACATGGGCATCGGCGGCTTGCGAACCGGCATATTTAACATTGCGGATGTCTACATCATGATCGGCGCCGGGCTGGTCCTGATCGGTCAGTGGTTTGTGGAGCGCCATAAAAAGCAATCGAATGCCACAGATTGAGACGTCCCTGAAAACGCTGGGGCTCAGCCTGGCGACACTGTTGCTCTGTGCCTGCGCACAACTGCCGCAACCGATCACACCGGACGCCGGGTATTCTGTCACACCGGTGTTTTTTGCGACCACCCGCAATGACACCGCACGCGAAAATCTCAACAAGCGGTTCGGTTCCGAACGGGCGGACGTCAGCTATGGCGTGAATCAGGTCGCGATTCCTGCCGACTATCCTCGCGCCCATTCCGCATCGTTTATTCTCTGGAACATGACGTTGAAACGCGACCCGACCGACCAGGTCACGTTGCTCGACAGCCAGCGACAAACCAAAAAAACATTCTTCGATGGGTTAACGACACTGCAAGACCAAAGCGATGAACCCATACTCGTGTTCATTCACGGGTTTAACACGCCTTTCGAACGTGCGGCCCGCATTACCGCCAAACTGGCCTACGACCTCAATCTAAGTGAACCACCGGTGTTGTTCGCCTGGCCATCACACGACCGTGCTTCTACCTACCCCGCAGACGAAGACAACCTCAGCTGGAGTCAGCCATACATCACTCAGTTTTATCTGGACCTAATGACGAATCTGCCGGAGCGCAACTTTGTGTTTATCGGCCACAGCATGGGGACCCGGGCCATGGCCGCCGGGCTAATGGACCTGCTGGAGGTACAACCCACGCTGCGCCATCGCATTGAAGGCGTTGCCTTTGCGGCACCGGACATCGATCGTGACATTTTCGCCCGCGATATTGCGCCAACCTTGGTTCGCTTTGAACTGCCGATTACGCTGTATGCCTCACGCAAAGACCTGGCCATGTTCGCCTCCAACCGGCTGCATAAACAACCCCGAGCAGGCTACGCTGGCGAGGACATTCTGGTGATGCCCGGGATCGACACCATCGACGCCAGTTATGCCGAAGCCGAACTGATCGGCCATGAATATTTTTATCAGGGCAGCCACACCATTCTGGATCTGTATCAATGGCTCATTGAGGGCAAACCGCCCGAGGAACGCCGTCAGTTAGTCCCGGTTTATCACAGGGATGGACGTTACTGGCAGATTCAACCAGAAGACAAGCCAGAAGAGGGTTAAGCACCTGCAATTTGTGGTACGTTGAAGCTTCCGAACATCACCCTGATTCGAATGCCATGACCGACACCACTCAAACCTTCTGCGGCCAATGCCATTGCGGCAATATTCAGTTCGAGGCTGATCACGAACCTGCCACGCTGACTGAATGTAATTGCTCACTTTGTCATCGCTATGGCGTGCGCTGGGCCTATTTTAAACATCGAAAGGTCCGGATTACGGTACGTGACCGCCCGACGGAAACCTATTGTTGGGGGGATCGGATGATCCGTTTTCATCACTGCCCAACCTGCGGCTGTGTGACGCATTATACCGGCGTGACGGACACGCCTGACCCCGATGAACGCGTCGCGTTAAACGCTCGCTTGGCGGATCGCCACCTGACCGAAACCATCAGAATACGTCACTTCGATGGTGCCGATACCTGGACTTTTCTGGACTGACCGGGAGCCAATTTTTATGAGCACATTTATCTTAAACCATCACACGTTTCATCCTAGTAACATCATCTGCATCGGGCGTAACTATGTCGAACACATTCACGAACTCGGTAACGACGTTCCCGACGATATGGTCGTTTTCAACAAACCGGCGTCCTGTGTTCGTGACATTCTACTCTCCGAACAAGGCGAACCCCTGCATTACGAATGCGAGCTGTGTCTGTTGATTCGCGGGGGCCGAATTGCCGGCGTGGGTCTTGGTCTTGATCTGACCAAACGCGAACTGCAATCGCAATTAAAGACAAAAGGGTTACCCTGGGAACGTGCAAAGGCGTTCGACGGTGCCGCCACCTTCAGTCCCTTTATTGATACACCCGCTGATCTGAATCGGCTGCGCTTCACACTGCACATCGATGAGGTGTTGGTTCAGGAAGGTTCTCCGAGCCTGATGATGTACCCGCCTGAGGTTATTCTGGCAGAACTGTCTCGCTTCATGACACCGAATGACGACGATATTATTATGACCGGAACGCCCAAAGGGGTTGGTGTCGTCACCGCAGGATCTCGCTTCACAGCCAGGCTCTACGATGATGATCAGTGCCGGATCGAACACACCTGGGTCGCCCAGTAAGGAAACGCGATGAACCTCACCTTAGTTATTGGAAATAAAAATTACTCAACCTGGTCGCTTCGGCCCTGGTTGTTATTGAAGGCCTTCAACATCCACTTTGAAGAAGTATCGGTCTCCTTAAAAGACGACGGCCTGCGCGATCGCCTGCTGGAATTTTCGCCAACCGCTCGGGTGCCGGTGCTGAAAGAACGCGATTTGGTGGTGTGGGATTCCCTGGCCATCTGCGAGTACATCAGTGATGTGCATCTTGAAGGCGCCGGCTGGCCCCATACGCCTATCGACCGGGCCCGCGCACGCGCCATCACCTGCGAAATGCACACCGGTTTTAATGCCCTGCGTGGCGCCATGCCGATGAACATCCGCGCCAAGCGCCAGGTGAACATCACGCCAGAGGTCGCACAGGACATTGCCCGTATTGATGAGATCTGGTCCGCACACCACCACTCAGGCTGGCTGTTTGAAAGCTTCGGCATTACCGACTGCTTTTATGCCCCGGTCGCGTTCCGGTTCGAAACCTATGGCATCGAGTTAAGCGAAGCCGCCCGTCAGTATCAGCACCGGTTGCTGGCGCATCCGGCCCTGAAAAGCTGGGTCGATGACGCCTTAAAAGAAACGGAAATCGTAGACGCCGACGAAGCCGGCGAACCACGATAACGCCCGGTTACTTAGACGGAGCCTTAGCACCGGTCAGTGCCTTCAGCCAATGATGGTTAAGCGCATGAACCAACCGATGCACCGTTTTTTCACTCACCGCTCCCAGACTCAACAGGGAGCGGTTGCGCAACGGCAAGTCGTCAATCATCGCTTCCATCATCAGACGGTTTTCTTCCGGCAGATCGCCCATGGTTCCGCCCAGTTCTTCCATCAGGGTTCGTTTTAACCGCCGCCCCAACCAGCGGTGCTGAACTTCACCGATGGTTGAATTGACGTGAAACGGCCGAGTTGGCACCGGCGCAGGCACCTTGTGACCCAGCAGTGCCGCAAAGGCCGACTCGCTGAACTGTTCTGGGTCCGGATTGTAGTAGGCCGTCAGAGTTTCATCGGGTTCACGTCGTTCGTGGTCGGTTACTACAGCGATGCTCTGCTGCAACCGGATATCCTCTACCGATGCCGCCACTGAGAGGGTGTAATCGTCCGTTTCGACTCGCCATTGTCCGGTCTGAACATCCCAGAAAGAAAAGTCCCGCGCGCTCAGAACAAAACGAATCACACAGGATTCACCGGCTTTTAAAAACACTTTTTCAAACTGACGCAGTTCCTTTTTCGGACGCGGTACCGACGGATGCGCTTGCCCGACATAAAGCTGTACCGTTTCATGACCGTCTCGATCACCGCTGTTGATCACTGTCATCGACACGGCGATGACACCGTCATTTCGCAGATCGTCACCTTCGATTTGCAGATCCTGATAATCAAAACGGCTGTAGGACAACCCATGACCAAATGGGAACAGCGGTGGCACGCCTGCCGTGTCATGGTAGCGGTAACCGACCCAGATGCCCTCACGGTACTGACTCTGACGCAAGGTTCCCGGGAACCACCGATCACTGGCAACATCCGCCTGCTCCGCCGGGAACGTTTCGGCCAGCTTCCCACTTGGATTGGCTTTGCCGAGTAACAGACGGGCAATGGCCTGGCCACCGGCCTGACCACCCAGGTAGGCCTCAAAAATGGCCGGGATTTTATCCACATGCGGAATCACGATCGGTGCCCCATTCTGCAAAACCAGCACCAGCTTATCGGCATGAGGCAACAAGGCCTCAATCAGGTCGCGCTGTTGACGTGGCAGTTGCAGATGCTTCCGGTCAAAGCCTTCGGACTCATATTCAGGCGTTAATCCGGCAAACAATACAATGGCATCCGCCCGTTCCGCTTCAGCCAACGCATTCAACTTGTGCTGATGAGTTAAGTCGCCTTTCAGCCGGTAGCCTTCCTGATACACCCAATCAATGTCGGGAGCTTCCTGCTTCAGTGCATCCAATGGCTGAACCAGTCGATACGGATTGATTTGCGAACTGCCGGAACCTTGGTAACGCGTTTGGTTCGCCAACGCCCCCAAGACCAACACCCGACCGGAGTTTTTCAACGGCAGGCGGTTGTCGTCATTCTTCAGCAAAACAGCGCCCTGCTCGGCGGCTTCTATCGCCAACGTATGATGCTCTTCAAGGTTGGCTTGACGGGGATGCGCATCTTCGTTGGCCGTTCGCGCCCGGAGAATCAGCTTCAGCACTTCCCGTACGGAGCGGTCCAGATCGGCCAAAGTCAGCGACCCGTCATTAATGGCTGCGATAATCTTGTCGGTGTTGACCCGACCATTGTTTGGCATGTCCAGATGCTGCCCGGCGCGAATACCGTCAACACGATTGTTGTTGGCCCCCCAATCGGTGACCACCAGCCCATCAAAACCCCATTCCGTTCTCAGAATGTCGGTCAGCATTTGCGGATGTTCCGCGAGGTAGGTGCCATTGAGTTTGTTGTAGGCACACATAATCGTCCACGGTTGCGCCTGCTTAACGGTGGTTTCAAACGCGGGTAAATAGATTTCCCGCAGCGTGCGTTCATCAACGATGGCATCGACCGTCATACGACCGAACTCGTGATTGTTGACCGCAAAGTGTTTCAGACTGGCCCCGACGCCCTGACTCTGAAGCCCCTGCACCCAGGCCGTGGCTATTTGCCCTGCTAAAAAAGGATCTTCGGAGAAGTACTCAAAGTTACGCCCGCCCAGAGGATGTCTTTTAATATTCACTCCCGGACCGAGCAACACACTGACCGATTCGGCCCGCGTTTCTTCGCCCAGCGCCACCCCAACCCGTTGCAGCAGGTCGCGATTCCAGGTAGCCGCCAGCGCTGACGCTGTTGGAAAGCAGGTGGCCGGCACTGAGTTTTGCAACCCCATGTGATCGGCACCATCGGGCTGTTTGCGCATCCCATGCGGGCCATCGGTCACCATGATGGAGGGCAGATTCAAACGTTCGATACCCTGCAGGCGCCAAAAGTCTTTGCCTGAACACAGCAGCGCTTTTTCTTCGAGCGTGAGCTGGCTCAGTAACGTATCCAGTTCATTATCATCAATCATAGTGGATCAGGTCTCCGATTCAGTGTTCAGGGATGGCGATTGCGGCGCTAACCCATCGATCAGCAACTTCAGCAATATCGGGTTCAGGCTCGCGGCTTCGTCGGGTTGCAGCTCAATCAATGCCGAGCTGCGTAATAGCATTCGATGGTGGAACGCCTGGATGGCGTTCGACAGGGTCGTACCCAGCTGTCGGGCATCCAAATCTGAGCGGATCTGCCCGACCTTCTGGCCACGTTGAATCAGGACCGTTAAACGATCGAAGAAGCCGTCATCGGTTGAACGACTCAAGCGTTCGCGGAAGTCATCGGGAATGCGATTGCCGGCAAAATAGGCGTCAAACTCAGCAATGAAGCGATCGTCCAGCTCTCCGGCCGAGTCCAGGTGCAGAGATTCAAGGAGTTCACCAATGGCATCGCGGTAGCTCAGATCAGGCTGTTCAAGTAATCGATCCAGCTGCTCACTGACACTGGAGAATCGCTCGGCGAGGGCTTTTTCAAGAATCGCAAAGCCCAGGTCAAACTTATCCCGATAATAGCGGTACAGCGTATTGCGGCTCATACCAACGGCCGCAGCGATGTCTTTCATCTGCGTATCGAAAAAGCCCAGTTCGCCAAAACAGCGCTCCGCTTCGGTAAGAATTTTCTGACGGGTAGGCTCCGTCTGATAAATCATACGTTGAGACATGCGTTATGTGACACGTGTAATATTTGTCAGAAATGTAGTTGAATGCCTGGCAAAACGCAATCACAGAAACGATATCCTCTATCCTTCACGGGCCTCACCAACAGCGAATCCCCCCATTTATCGGGGCTCTCCGGATTGGTAAGCCCTGACTTCAATCGCAAAGCCCCTGAAGAAACCGCGCCATGTCTTCCAGCTGGTCAATTTCCCGGCGAGCTAGATCCAGCACATCGAGGTACTCCGCGAGATCCGTGAGCGTCGCTTCCCCGCCGCCTTGATTCGATTCCCGGACGGACTCGAGAATGGGCTCCAGCAGTTCAATTAGTTGTGGGACCGGCGACATGAACGGGCTGGCGTTATAAAGAGGACGGGAGGCGAGCTGCTCACGGCGCTGTCGGGCTTTTGACAAGGAAACAATGGTGGTCATACGGCTTTCTCCGCCTGCCTTTTTGCACACTATGACAAAGCAAGATGAACCGGAACTTAAGCCGACCTGCGTCACTGTACAGCACGTTTGGGTTGCGCTACTGTCTGCTGCATGAGTGATGACCCCAATGTAATTCAGCTGAAAGACATCAAAGCCCGAGCCGCCGGCGTCAGCCCCGAGCTTGCGGATGTCATTCGCCAAATCAACGAACGCTTTCGTATTAACATCGAACTCACCGACCCACGCCTGTCACGCTTTAAAAAACTGTTCCCCGCGTTAAGTGAAGCCGCAGCGCAGGATCATGCGGTTGAAATCAGCCCTGCTCGTGAACACGTAAAACGCGCATTCCGACAAGGCGTTGATGCCGGACGCGCACAGATGATGATGGATGTTATTGTCTGCGTTCTGGAACAGGACGGGTTACTGCAGCGCAAATGATTTTGCGATTGGCGCCTCAAGTTTGACATCTCACGCTGGCCATTATCGGCCGAAACACGGTGATTCCGCTGATTCACAATCAGTCTGGGTTACCGATTTAAAGACGGTCACAGTCAATAAAGGATGCATCACTTGCCGAGGTAAGGCGTGACCATCGACATAACCAACACCAGGATACAGCTCAAGCCAGCGCCACCGTAGTAGGCCCGGCCGATTGTTCTCCTGAACAGAAAAAAAATGGTAGCAACCACACTTGATATCACCAACGTCGATATCGATTCAAGAAAGACATTACCGATGCCTTTTTGCGACCCGCGATACATCCAATACAGCCAGAGTACACACCAGGGGGTTAGCCAGCTTATTGCACTGATTCGCTTGAATTTCAGGCTGGTCGAGGTCGCCATCGGAAGCAATACTGGTAACAACAACAAGGTCAAACCCCAGAGCCAACTCAAGGCATAGAGCACATCACCATGATCAGCGAACACGAGCACTGGTGCACTCAACCAATGAACCAGTTCCATTTCTACTCCTTAGCGCGTTAACGTGTTTCAACGACTATTGTCGATTAAGGTTCAGGAGGCCAACGCGATTACTCGGAGGCCTCCCCGGTGTTGAACCAAACGCCGGACTGACTGAACATCTGGCTTGCTGTGTTGACTCAGGTGCTAGCCTTTAGCATCAAAGGATCTGGACGAACCCTCCGTTGACATCTGCTTCGACAACTCACGAATGTCTTTCTGAATCGCGGTCATCCGATCCAGATTTTTCAGATCGATATTGATCTTGCCATCCATGATTTTTGCCAGTGGCACCAGGCTGTTCTCAAAGGTATCGGCCAGCGTACTCAACAACTTGTCGATACCGGGAACGGGCTGATTGACCACCTGAACCGGTGGCGCTTCGAACCGAAGATTGCCGAGCGCCTGTTCTAACGAGGCCAATGAGGACTGTAACGTACTTGCCGTTTGATTCTGACCAGCTTGCTGCAATAACCCTCCGACCTGCTGAATGGCGCCAACCATATCCATCAGTTGCGATACGACTTTCTGACCGGTGTCGGCATCGTCTCCGCCCAACGCTTTGGCACGCCGAAAGTCCGCCAGGATTTCCTGCCAGCGCTGCTCGGCGCGTTCGTCTGCGGTGCCTCGTAACTGAGCCAGCTTCATCAGGTTTTCTTCAGTGCCCTGCGTCAGCAACTGCGCCTCACCCTGATAGTGATCGTCCACCAGCCGGACCAGTTCACTGTCGGTCATGACCGAACTGATTTTTTCCGCCATCTTGTTCATGTTGCGATAGCTGCCCTGCAACTTGAAGGGTGGCTCCGTTCGGTATTTGTCGGCCGTTGCCGCAGAGGCGATGTACGCCTGATTGACCTTCAGCACAATCGACTGGATCGTCTTCATGTGTTTCAGTACCGCCAGGATTTCCTGCAGCTCAGCCGCGTTATAGGTGTGAGACAGCTCATTGCTGTTCACCTGTCCGCGTTGAGCCATGTCGACCAATTTGTACAGATCGGCCATCTCCCGTGTCGCCAAGGGCGCCAAGACCGAGTTAGACGTCAGGGAGTTTTCCAGATAGCTGAGCGCGAAGACGTCATCTTTACCCGAGAGCACATCGCCGAGGTTATAGATGTCTGCCCGGTTCGCCAGCATGTCCGGAATCTGGAACAGCTCGCCACTTTCCGTGTACGGGTTACCCGCCATGACCACGCTGAATTTTTTGCCGCGCATGTCGTAGGTTTTGCTTTGCCCTTGCCAAACGCCTTCAATGCGACGCGTACCGTCACACAGGGAAATGAACTTCTGCAAAAACTCCGGATGCGTGTGCTGAATATCATCAAGATACAGCATGACATTGCTGCCCATTTCCAACGCCAGGTTCAGCTTTTCCAGCTCCTGACGGGCCGCGCTGTGGGTCGCAGCCCCTGGATCAATCGACGTGATGTCATGGCCGATGGCCGGACAATTGATCTTCATGAACACCAGTCCAAGCCGGTTCGCCACGTACTCCATCAAGGTGGTTTTACCGTAGCCCGGAGGCGAGATCATCAGCAGCAAACCCATCAGGTCGGTACGTTTGCTGTCACCCACGGTACCCATCTGTTTCGCAAGGTTGTCACCAATCAACGGCAGGTAGACGTCGCTGATCAACTTGTTACGAACAAAAGATGACAACGGCTTGGCCTTGAACTGATCGAGCCGGAACTCTGAACGGTACTGTTCCACCAATCGGTTTCGAACGCTCTGCAAGCGCTGCCAGTCGGGCAAGACCCGGGTATGGTGGTCCTGAAGGCGCGCCAGAAAATCATCCAACACCAGATCCAGCCCACCGTCGTTTAACCGCTTGTGCTGTCCGTATAGGGGTTCAACACGCATCAGCAGATCCGCCTCCAGATCCCTCAGACTCACCCGAGGTTCACACAGCAGTAAAGCCCCCGCTTCCATCACAAAGGGCCTCAGAGCAGCGGGGTCTTCCTGTTGGTTCACATAGGCAGACAGCCAGCGCTCGACATGCGCCCATCGTTGACCGATGGACATGTCAGTCTGTTCCAGAATCTGGTTAAACGACTCGAGCGCATTAGCCTGATCAAGGTGCGACTGAAACGCCGTCAATAACTCGCGGGCGTATTTACTGATGGCAAACGCCAACGGCTCGCGCGACAGTTCGGTCAACAAATAGTCCGCGGCTACTGCCGCTTGTGCCGGCGTCAACGGGAGCTGCTCGGCATCAGCAAACGCCGTCAGCCTTTCCGTAACAGTTGTCTGCAATGCCTTCCAGGCGGCATGACTGTTCAACAGGGAACGTTGCGATGCCGCACTGCGGGCTTCCAGCGCCCAGTGGGCTTTCTCTGCCTGATGCACCGACCAGAACAAAACCGCCATGGCCCGAACCCGTCCTTCGAAACGGAAAACATCGGCCGCCTGATAGGTTGGTATCAACTGACACAGAATGGCCGCTGCATCGTGATCGTGAATGCCTTTTTCATAGCCTTCGCGGTATCGGGTTGCGGCATAGGGGCGAACCAACGCCAACATGTCTTCAACATCGGTCGACGCCAGTGCCAAAGCATCCAGAGACAAAGCCTCGCGATCGTAACGTGCATCTTCCAACATCTGATACGCCAGATACTCGGCCCGATACACCTCGTCGGTTTCCGACGGCAGCGCCTGCTCCCAATAGGGCTTCAGGCTGTCCAGCTCGTCATCGTTCACCGGTTCGTAATAGTCGGTACCGGTCAAATGCAAGGTTTGCACACCATCGCGAACCAATAGCGTCAGATCCAGAGTCTGGGTGTTCACACTGAACTTGTGTTTGCCCAGTCGAATCACCTGACCGTCGCCTTCGTACAGGTCGGCCTGATCTCGCAACACCCGGATCGCCTGATCTTTCAGTCCTTTCAGGCGGGCATCCAGATCGTCGGCCCGAACTACGTCGTCAAGCTCGCGCAACTCGGAAGACAGCCCACGGATTTTCTGCACCAACGCATCTGAGGCAAAGAAGGTGTTCAGCTGATCAACATCGCGGAAACTGTTGCAGCGACGTTGAATGCTGCTGAGTATGCGCTCAGCCGCCGAGAACAGGTTTTGCGCCCGACGTTGCAGCGCGGACTGCAGTGATTGCTTATGGCTTTCAAACGCTTCGTAAATTTCTTCCCGTTTACTGATGATGTCAGTCAGGAACTGATCGTAGTCGCTGAACTGGCTTTCCAGCTCTTCGAGCTGAACCAGCAGACGCGCGAGCTGTTCATCGCATTTTTCCGGCGTGTTCGCCATGCCCAGCGCGTTGTTCACGCTCTGGCCCAGCAACTTAAACCGAGCACCAAACTGCGCGACCGCTTCACTGGACCCCATGCTGTTCTTCTGCTGTTCCAGCTTCGCTTTTTGCTGATTCAACTGACCGTATACACCGGAAATCGATTCAACGATCTGCGTTTGTACCGTCGGATCCGTCACTTCTAAGGTCGCCACCAGTTCCGACAACAGATCCAGACTGTTCGATTGCGTTTCAAGTGTTTCCAGTAAGGGCGCCAGTTCTGCCACGGTCGTGCAGTCTTTGGCGTGTGACTGTACTTGAGTAATGTCATCCCGGTACGGCTCGAACGCATTATCCTGCGACAGGAACGCGAGCGTTCGTTGGTTCAAATCACGTTCGAGCTCTGCTAACTCTCCGTCCAATGCATCGAGCCGCTCGGTTTGCATGTAGCGGTAGTCACGCAACGTCAGCAAATGACCGCGTTGCTCACGAATGGACTGCAACCCGTCAACAAAGGGTTGCGGGCTGTTCCAGGTATCCGGTTTTAAATCAAACTTCAGTTTTTCAAGTGCACGCTCTGCATCCTTCAGCGCCTGCTCGGACTGCTGCCGGATCGCGGTAACTTTCTCAAACTCATCCAACACCTGCTCGGAGGTTTCACCGATCTGTCGGATGATTGGGGTCAGTGCTGCCAGCTCATCAGATTCCAGCCAGAAGTAGCTGTCGAAAAGCCCGGCACAGTGTTTTGAGAGTTGATTAAAGTGCTCCGCACTGACATCGGTTGTACGCACGGCTCGCACCACGCTGTACAGATCGGAGACGCCTCGAACGAGCTCCGCGTTGCCAATCCGACCAAAGAAGGTTGACGGTGCCGGTTGCTGACTGACGTATTCATCCGACTGATAAGGCGTTTTCCAGATCTGTAGCGGATGCACCCGCGTCGGTTCCGCCTCGGCGTAAAACAGCGCCAGCCGACCGTCATCAAACAACCCGTAACCATGACCGAACAACGGGTTCTGCATGGTTTTGCTGATCAGGTTATAGCCGAACAGACCGACCTTCCCGGCTTCGGGTTCGTAAAACACATACAGAACGTCTTCACCATTCGGCGAGCGCACCACCCGCTTAAAGCGCATGCCTACCGTATCGTCATCGAAAGACTTCAGATCGCCGGTACTGAGGTAATACCCGCCGGGAAACACGATGCCGTGATCTTCAGGTAACTGCACACAGGACTGACCGATGAGATCAATTCGCACCACACGCTCGAGTGTTTTATTGAATACCAGATAACGGGTGGTCTCTTCCCGATACGGCAATATTCGCAGAAGAATCAGTTGGCCAAGATCCGCATAGGCCAGCTGGCAATCATCCAGTGTCTGGCTTTCCACCTCAACCGGTTCACTGTAAATACCCAGTCCGCTGTCGGTGTTGTTCTCAACCTTGATAGTCAAATCACCGCGCTGGCAGTCGACAAACAGTGTATCGAGTACGCTGTAATGCGGATGCCGGCCTTCGACGATGTCGTCGCGACCGCACTCGGTCCATTCAAAGTCAAACCGCGGCGGCAAGGCAATGTCCCGCTCGCCCCGATTGTCGATGTACTCGGTAACATTACCCTGCGCATCCAGAGACCAGCGAAACACGCGCTGATCACTTAACCGGTCACCAATCTGAAACGCCGCCAACAGTTTATTGTCTTTCACCGTCAGCTGAATCAGGTGCGTCTGTTTGTAATAGGCGTAGAGTTCTTCAAACTCGGTCACGAAGCGCTGATCACTCAGGAAGGTACCGCTGAGGGCAACCTCTTCCACCTCAAACTGGCCGTCCCGTTCAACGGGTCGGAACAGTGCAAACACATCGTTGACGCGTGTGGTTTTACGCAGCCCGATGTTGACGTTGTAACCCAGCAGAATCCACTCACCGACGCGAACCAGGTCGCGTGCAATGCTGTTGTTTTCCGTGCGCAGCCGAACGCGACCGGCCACTTCCATGTCAGTACTGCCGAACTCAGCCTGACGGGCATCATTGAGTTGTTGTGTCTGTTGCTCAAGCGCCCGGCCCTGTTCCATCAACCGGTTGTGCAGGACCTCGTAGGCTCCGCCTTGCGCGACGGCCTGATCGATGTCGTGAGAATCGCTCATCTGTTTTCCTTGCAGAACGACAGCGACCTGCCTGACGACAGGCGCTGTTTGAATCCGTGAAACCCAGCTCGGTTCAAATGATAAGCCGGGTGTCTGTCAGCCGGGACTTAGTTAACCTTGTCGGCTGGGGCTGGTGTCTTACCGGCCGTCATGAAACGCTGCATGATCTGTTGCAACATCGGACTTTCGGTTAACAGACCATCGATGGCTTTGCCCATGCCCATGCCGGAGGCCATCTTGTTGAAGTAGTCGCCATCGCCACCGATGATATCGATGTTGGAGTTCTCGAAGGCCGAGGCCATGATGCTGGCCTGATCTTTGGAGATCTCTTTGTTGGCGTCCAGTTTCGCCTGAACTTCTGTCAGTGCGGCTTCAAGGCGCATCTTGAACTCTTCAAACTCACGCGCTTCGGTGCTCATGTTGTTCATGGCATTGAACTTCGCCGTCAGACCATCGGCCTCGGCATTGGCACGCTCACGGATAACCGCTGAATCGGCCAGACCTTTTTCACGGCTCGCTTCGGCTTCCGCCAGGCCTTTCTGACGGCTGGCTTCTGCTTCCGCCAGACCCTGCTCACGCAGCCCGTTGGCTTCGGCATTGAGGCGCTCTTCCAGTACTTTGGCCTGCATGAGCCCTTCTTTCTCGCGGGCAATGGCCTGGGCTTCGATGACACGCGCTTCGGCCTGACCTTCTTTCTCCAGCGCCTCGGCTTTCGCCGCCTGCACCTTGGCGGCCGCCAAACCAGAGGCCGCGTGCGTAGCCTGGTCGCCCTCGGCTTTCTTCTTTGCTGCTTCGGCTTGCTTGCTGGACGCTTCCAGTTCGGCCTGAGCCATCAGCTGAATTTCTTTGGCTTTGTGAACCGCCTGCTGTTCTTCGGCTTCGGCCGCTTTCACCTGCTTGATCTTTTCTTCTTCGGAGGTCGCTTCCGCTTCCATGATGCGAACCTGTTTCAGACGATCCGCCTCAGAAATTTCCCGCACCTCTTTAATGCGTTCTTCTTCTTCGGCGACCTTCTTCTCAACAGCGATGCGTTCAGACACGGTGTTGGCAATGATCTTACGCTCTTCTTCCAGGGCCTTTTCTTTGTCGATCCGTTGCAGTTCAACTTCACGTTCGCGGTTCACCGCTTCCAGTTCGCGCGCCTTAACGACCTTCTCTTCTTCGATCGCCAGGGCTCGTTCCTTGGCTTTATTGGCAATCTCAACCTGACGGTTTTTGTTGACATCCTGTACTGCAATTTCTTCTTCGGTACGGATGCGGGCTTCTTCCGACTTCAGTCGTTCTTCCTGCTGAACCTTCAGTGTTTCGGCTTCTTCCCGGGCTTTCAGCGTTTCCACTTCGCGCTTCTGACGGGCCACCGCATCGGCTTCCTGGCGTTCCAGTGCCAATAGGGCTTCACGCGTTTCAACATTCTTCTTGTTGATCGCCAGCGCCTGATCTTTTTCCAGACGGTTCGTCTCAATGCTTTGTGTGGCCGTCACTTCCGTGATGCGACGGATACCCTCCGAATCGAGAATGTTGAACGGGTCGAGTTCTGACTTTGGTGTCTGTTCCAGGTAATCGATGGCAACGTCTTCGAGGACATAGCCGTTCAGATCCTGCCCGATCACTTCGATGATCTGTTCACGGAACTGAATCCGGTTTTCGAACAGTTCCAGGAAGTTCATTTTTTTACCGACGGTCTTCAATGCTTCAGAGAACTTGGCATTGAACAGCTCGTTAACGGCTTCGCGATCAGACGCTCGATCTACGCCGATGGCCTTCGCCACCTTGAGCACGTCGTCCTGGGTTTCATTGACGCGCAAATAGAAAGCCACGTTGATATCGGCCCGCAGATTATCTTTACAGATCAACCCGTCCTTGGCCCGCCGATCCAGCTCCAGGGTGATCAGCGAGATCTTCATGACTTCCATTTTGTGAACAACCGGCAACACAAACCCACCGGTGAAAAACACCTTCGGTTTGGCGGACATGTCGTTCACGATCATCGCATAACCCTGCGGGATCTTTTTATAGAACGCATTAAACAGCAGGGCTAAAAACAGCAGTACGCCGAAGATAACACCGCCCCAGATTAAGATGGGCATGATCAGTTCCATTTCTGTGTGCTCCTTTGCTTAGAAATGCTCAGTACGAGTCGTCGTGGTTTAGTGTGTTTGTGCGAGCTGAAAACAGCCCTGCTCGGGAATGAATCGCACGATGGTGACCTCATCACCGGATTTATAACCGAGGTGCGCCGGTGCCCGAACCTGAATGATCAGACTGGCGCCTTCGTAGTTAAAATGGGCCTCGCCGAAGGTTTCATCGACGCGGCTTGAACGGATGGTGCAGTTTTTTCCAATGGCATAGCGACCAAGAACCTGTCGTTGTGCTTTGCCGAAGAGTTTGCGTAAGGGACGGATGGTGATCGCGGTGCAGGGAATGGCCACCACAAACGCCCCTAGCGAAATGACGGTACCAATCAGCCAACTCATCAGCCCCGCCTCGGACGGCATCACCAGGTAAGCGGCAAAGTAACTGGCTAACCAGGCGTAAAGCGCCAGCAACGTCAGGATCACCGGAACCGGGACGCCTGTCAGACCAAAGGTTGAGAGCCAGCCGGCAACACCGGGCAGCTCCGCATCGGCATCGACATCGAGGTCGACATCCACGCCCGGTATGTCAAAGTCGGCCATGCCAAGCATGGCGATGACCAGGAACAGCAGGCAGATGAGTAAAGCCGTGGTCCAGATCGCCGTCGGGAACGACAGGCTGATGTGTAAAAAAGTGTCCATGTTACTCCTCAGCAGACGAGGTTTGACTCCATTGCAGCAACTCCTGCGCTGCGCGTTCTTTAATCGCTAAGTGATCCGCCGGATCAATGCCATAGCGTTCTGCCAGCAAAGCCATTTCATCGGCGGACAGGCTGATGGTCAGACGCGGCCGAACCGGTTTTTTCACCGGTAACCCGAGAATACTGCGAATCTGATCCGACGGTGTGCGATCGGCTTTAATCGCTGATGTCTTGATCCGGCGCTGTGCGTCGGTCGAGATATCAAAGGCGATCTGCACCGCTTTTATCGCGCGTCGTTCGTCCGGCCAGTAGTCCTCGGGTTGCTTTGCCATGGCGGCCTCAGGCGTTATTCAGATAAGACTGCAGTTCGGTAATCTTACGGCCCAGTTCGGCGTCGATTTCTTCCGGGCGGACCCGATCCAGAATGTTGCCGAGAACGCGTCGTTCGTTGTCATCAATCTCACCATCACGCAGGGCAATGTTGATCAGTTCGTCAAACTCAGCGGCGTCCAGTTTACCGTCGTCGGTAAACGCCTGAATGGAGCGAAACGACAGTTCCAGATAATCACGGTTTTCCATGGTTGGTTTCCTTTTTCAGTTGGGCCAGTATGGCGTCCGGACTGTCGTCATCCCAGACGATGCCGGCTTGTTGGTATTGCAGTTTGGTGTCCTGTGACTGCTGCAGGTCGGTCTCGGCCTGCCATTGATCCTGAGCGCGCTGCTGCCGTGCGCGTATGCGCTCGACTGAGGCGCGTGCATTGGTCAGTGATTCGGTCCCCTCGGCCAGATGATCACGCAAAGCGAGAGTGGTCTGATGCATGGTTTGGCTGGTCGTCAGCATGTCTCGTTCCCGGAGCAGTTCGCCGAGATCGCTCTGCGCGCGATTCAACTGATAACGGGCACGGGCGGTCTGCGCGGAAACTTCACTCAACTCTGTTTGCAGCGATTGCATTTGGTGACGACATTCTGATATCTGCTGCGCATGTACCGCCGCCTGAGTTTCCTGACCGGCCTGCAGAGCCGAACGGGCCTGTGTTTGCAAGTGCTGCTGTTCACGTTCCAACTTGTCGAGTCGTTGTACCAGGCTCTGTTCGGTCGACTCCATGGTTCGAAACGCGGTTTCCGCCTGCGACAGAATCGATTGAGATCGGGCAATGGAAGCTTCCAGTCGGTGATCCTGTTGCTGATCGACCGTCTCGGGGACATCTCCAACCGCGCTCGATATTTCGACAACGCTGCGTTTTAACAGTGAGATCAGTTTACTGAGCATGGGTCCGTCCTCCTCAGCGCAGATAGGGTTCAAAAGCCAGTAATGCCTGTTGAGCATTTTCAGCCAGCGTTACCAGTTCGGTTGCAATCAGATGGGTATCGGAATCCAAGGCCAGGGCTCCGAAAGCGACGTAATAGTTTTCAACCAGCGCAAACGCACTTAATGGCATCGGCACGTTCAGTTCAAGCAGCAGAGCGTTCAGTTGGGTTTCGCGGTCATCACGAATCTCAGCGCGATGTGCCAGGTAGGCAATGCATAAAATCTGGGTATCGGTATGGGTGACAAAGATCGGAGGGTCATTCAAATGCTCCACTTCCACCCGCAGGACCGAATGATCGCCCTGAATCGGCATGCAATGGAAACGATGTCCCTCAAACTGACTGCTGTCGAGGAATGCGTTGAGCTGTTGCAATCGGGTCATGCCGCCTCCCTGGCTGAGCATCAGATATTGACATAATATGTCGGTCATCCTGACCGAGCGGGACATATTATGTCAAACAGTTACGAACGAAAGTGACTTTTGTCACAGCTTTTGAGTGTGTGGTTTCCATTTGGCGCAACCACCAGAAAGCCGTTAAGATCTGCCCTCCATGCTTCCAAGGATCGGGCCGTGTCCACTTCCGCCATTGCTGATGTCATCCGCTACTACCGGGATTGCTTCCAGGCGTCGTTTTTCTCTTCCGCCGGGTACGGCTTATTTGATCAGAAAGATCTGGTGCCTTTGGCCATTGCGCACCTGGATGACGGCATTCCCTGGTCGGAGCAATGGCAGCAGCAATATGTGATCGATGCCGATCAGGTCCATCTGATGCGCATCGACGGCATCACCTTGATTCCGGAACCCAACAGCGCAGCCACGACCGATGCCCACTATCGCCCGTCCCGCGTCGCGCAGATGAACGCCTGGGCCGATAACCCCCAGGCCGAGCCGGACTGGGACGAGGAGTGGCAACAACAGTTACAGGCCGATACCGAACCGGCCCCTCAATTAACGGTGGCCTCACTGCCGAGCCTGTCGAACCTGGCCGACTGGTTGCAAGAGCAGGCCGAGCAATCCACGGAACGCCGGCAACTGGCCGTCAGTGTGTTGTTTTTGATGCCCAAAAACTTTCGTGCGACCGCGCACAAAGCCGATTTCGTTGCCTATCTCGACCGGCTGACCCACCAGCATCACAACCCCGACAGTCTGCTGTGGCAAAGTCTGCTGCGACAGTCTGTTATGCCGGTTACGACCACACCGACGCCCGAACTGCCCTTTTTATCTCAGCGCCAGAACCAGGCGTTGCACAGCGCCCGTACGCGTCGGTTTTCGCTGATCCAGGGTCCGCCCGGGACCGGCAAAAGCCGGCTACTCGCCACGTTGGCGGCGCAACTGGCCAGTGACAACAAAGCCGTCTTGCTGACCAGCCACAGCGACCATGCCCTGACCGTACTGCGGGAAAAACTGGTGCAGGATATCGGTCTTGATGAGCGCTGGCTGGTTCATATCGGACCGGGACGTCGGACCCGAAAGCTGGCCGAACACCTGTCGCGGCTACTGACCCGAAGTGACGAACCTGCGGCGCCCACTCGCGCGATGCCCGGCGCGTGGGCGGACTTCCATCGCAGCGAGACACGCCTGCGCCGGCAACTGGCTCGTGAACCCCAACTGACAGAGAACTGGCTAACCGGCGAGCTGACCGGTTCGCAATCATTGAAACGCCGATGGTGGTCACTGTGGCACCGCGACCATCATCACCTCAACCGCACCATCGATACCCTGCATGCCTCGGTCGATCAACTCGCCCGAGCGTTCGGTGCCGATCTTAACCGACAACTGCACCAGGCTTTTCAGTTTTCGCGGACTAAGAACAGTGACGCCTGGTCCACCTTGGCACAGCGCCTGAAACGCGGCAGTCTTCGCGAAAGCGTTGGCCATCTGAATCAGCGCCGGGACGATGTGTTTACACCCACCGATGGGCTGAAAATCTGGTTAATCAAACTGGATGATCTGCCCGAACAGGCTTTTGGCCTGTTCGACACCGTCATCATCGACGAAGCGACGCAGGTCAATATGGCGGAAGCCATTCCGGCACTGGCGCTGAGCCGTCATGCCGTGGTGGCCGGCGACCCCCGACAACTTCGACATTACAGCTTTTTGAGCCGCGAACAGGAGGCCCGCATTGCCGGCAGCCTGAATCTGAACCCGGACGATGTCGTCAGCTTCCGCGACACCAGCCTGCTCGACTACAGCGAACAGTACCTGACAGGTATTTCAGCCTTTGATGCCTGCCACCAGCTCGACGAACACTATCGTTCCGTGCCGCCATTGATGGATTTCAACAGCCGACAGTTTTATCAGGGCGATGTCCAGGTGCTGACCGGGCTGAATCAGGTCAACAGTCTCAAGCTGCACCTGAACTGGGTGATGACCGAAGGACAACGGGTTAACAAAATCAATCAGGCTGAGGCTTCCGTGCTTATCGAGCATCTGACGCAGCTGATCAACCGCGAACGGAACCAACCGGTTAGCAAAAAAACGACTCTCGGGGTGCTTTCATTTTTCCGCGATCAGACGGAGCACCTGAAACAACAGATTCTGCAAACCTGTTCACTCAGTGACATTCGCGCGCATCAGGTTAAGGTGGGTACGCCCTTTTCGTTTCAGGGTGAAGAGCGCGACCACATGCTGATTTCCTGTGCTATCGACGATCACAGCCACCCCGGCACCTGGGGGTATCTGAATCAACCGGATGTATTCAATGTGGCGACATCCCGTGCCAGACGCCAACAGACGCTGTTTCTGTCGGCCAGTCCAGCCGAACTGCCGGTTAACTCGGTGCTACGCAGCTATTACGATTTCAGCCGCACACCACCAACCTCGGCAACCGCACCGGAACAGAGCCTGCCCTGGTTACGACACCTGTTACCCGCACTTCAGGACGCGGGCTTCCGTACCCTGGCACAGCAATACATCGCCGACATCCCCATCGATTTGATTCTGGAAGCCGATGGCCGGACGCTGGCTGTCGACCTGATCGGTTTTCCTTCCGAGGTCGGTCAGGCGATTCATCTGGACCGTTACCTGGCCCTGTTCCGCGCGGGTATTCCCTTGTTTCCGTTCAGTGCCCGGGAATGGGTCTTAAACCCCAATGGTTTGATCGAAGACCTGCTTCGCTGGGCCGGACAATACGATCATCGACTATCGATGGAGTCCCCCAAGGAAACAACACCCGGCTCTGACTTCATTCCTGCCAAACTCTGGCAAGGGCTTTCTCGATGCCAGCAAAGTCCGGACGTGCAACAGGAGTTCACCGATGCTGAGTTGCAACTCACTGACCAGATTCACCGGCTTGAAACCCTGTTGAGCAGCCTCTTTCAACCCGGCTCAGTGACGTATCTACGATATCAATCGGCTATTACCTCAGTGGCAGGTCAGACACTGGAAAACCTGGAAACCTACCGGTTGCTGTTCAGTCAGGTCTGGGAACAGGGCAGTCAGGATCATGCTTACTGGAATGGCTTGGTAGCCCCCATTAAACAACGGCATTTGGATTACCTGTCGGCGCTGCAGCGGTTGCAAACCTCGTTGACCGAAACCATCGCTCAGCAGAAGCCCGATACCTTTCAGCTTAACGATCTGGAAGCCTTAACGGAGCGGCTGAAGCATTATCAGTAAGGCATGTTATAACGTTTAAGAATGGTTTCCTGTTCGGGTCGCACACGATCCAGCGCGGCCTGGAAGGCGTTGACGACGTCCTCCGAGACACCAAAACTGAAGGCATAATGCCCACGGGTTTCCCGTGTGGTAGCCAACAGGCGCAAGGCAAACCCCTGTTCATCCGCCAGCTTTACCAAGGTCCGATAGGGCGCTTCTGACAGCGAAAACAGGCGGCTACGTTGCCGGCTTACCAGGGTAAACAGCGTTTCCGGCGAATCCACGAGATCGAGCTTTTCAGGGGGGTAGCCCAGTTCTTCCATGGCGTACTGGCTGATGTCCGATTGAATCGCCACCACCCGTTCGGTGTGATCAACTCGGGGGTTATAGCTTTCGATACCGCTGCCCACGAAAGTGAACAGGAAACTGTAGGAAGAATGCGTGTGGCCCACCCATTGAAACAGCGGCTCACGCGCCGGGGTCCGCGACATGGTGAACAGCATGACCGGGCGCTCGGATTGTGCCAGATGATAGCCTCGCGCCCAGGGCATCACGTCGATGTCGGGAAACTCAACGCCCAGCTCGTCGTAAACCAGCTGAAGAATTTCCACAGACAAACCCGTCAGTTCGCCGTCCTGAAAGTAGTTCAGCGGCGGGTAATCTTCGGTTATGACCTGCAGATTGCGGATCTGGGCCGTTAAATCATTTGCTGTCGCCACACTGAAAAGCAGCAGGCTCCAGACGACCAATTGCCTCAACGGAATACCCTCGGATGGTGTCAGCGATTGAAGTGTAGACCACCCTCACGGGTTTGCTTCAATTACAGCCTCCCGAAGGGCGACTTCTATCGGATTTTTCGATGGTCATTTATGATTTTTTAAAATTCCATCGATGAGTCACTAGCCTATACTGAACTCAGGTTCCAGAGGGGAAGGTCGATGGCAGGCAAACACCACAGATTTCAACAGCGGTTCACAACCGCCGCACAGGCAACCAACACGGCGACCAGCCACCGGGCTCAGTTTCAGCAATGGTGGCAGCTGCTGTCCGATGCAGCTCGGGCGCAGGCCCTGTTAGCACCCTAATACTTGAATGCCCGGTTAAGACCGGGCGCTCGGATCGGCATTAAAGGAACTGGCAGGCTGGAAACGGAACAGTTTCGCCAACACAACATCCGGCAGTTTTTCGATTTGCGTGTTGTAGAGTTCTACCGAGTCGTTGTACCCCTGACGGATCAAAGCAAGCTCGTCCTCGGATCGGGTCATCTGATCACGGAACGTCTTTACCAGTGAGTTGGCTTTCAAATCCGGGTAATCTTCAACGCGCGCGATAAAGGCATCCACCACCTTATTTTCGAAAGCCAGCTGTTTTTCTGCCTGGTCCGGGTTTTCCGAATAACTGGATTGACCATTACGCAGTTTCACCATGGCGGCCATCAGCTTTTTCTCATGTGCCATATACCCCTGCACCGTCGTCAGCAATCTTGGCCACAGGTCATGACGTTTCTGCAACAGAGTGTCGATGTCGGCCCGGGTTTTATCGACTCGGTTCTTCAAGAACACCAACCCGTTGTAATGCAGGATGGCGGTAATCAATAACAGCAGCAACGGCACAATCAACGACACTTTGATCAGGTCCAGAGGCGTTAACAGGCCACTGCCGCTGAGTAACACGGTCCCCGCCATCAGGCTGAAGCCAAGAGCCAACCCGGTGAGCATGAAACCACTGGCGCCCCGGCCTTTCACGACCTCGTCTTCTTCCTGAGTGGTGATCAGGTACTCGAAATCTTCGCTTTTCTGAATGCTGAGCCGGTCGGCATCGGCATCGGCGATGCCGGCAAAGCCAAGACAGTAAACGTTGCGGAAAGGGGGTAACCAATATTCGGTGTAGCGCTTACGGCCCTGCCGATCGACATTTTTTTCAGGGTACACAATGTTGGCACCGGCCGGGTTTACCGCGACCTGACCCATCTCATCTTCAAGCCAGAACTCCGTCTGCGCTTCCCCTTCATCCAATGTCACCCACTTCGCGTTTTTGCCGCTGCCACGCCGCTCTTCAACGCAATAACGATAGGCCACACATTTGGCGCTGTTCAGCTGACTGGTCAGAAAGGGTTTACGGTCATCGACATTGATCATGCCAAACAACTCGGCAATGCCATACGCCAGTCCCGTTGTTTGAGACGTCGGGACAAACTCCACCAGCCGCTTAAAGCGAATCGCTTTCAGCGCCAGCCAGATCAGCACCGCCGTACCCAAGGTTCCGCCGGCCGCCAGCACATAAACCACCCACTGCTGAGAATATTGACTGCCCGAGGTGTCCTGCAATCGGCTTTCGATGCGCTGCTGTTCATTGGTCGACAAGGCGGGTGGTCGAAACGATTCATTTTCAGCCATACGGAACAACAGGCTGTCCGGCCATTGCGAAGCACTGCGTTTAATCAACGCATACATCGCATAGAGGTCTTCAATGGCCGCCGGTTCCCGGCTGGCTAATGCGCCTTCGGATCGTTCCTGATAGAGCGCCGCCGCATCTTGCCAATCTTTCTGCAGGTGAATCAGCCCAATACTCCACAGGGCAGCCAACAGTCCCAGCGTCATCACGACGACAAAAACCCAGTAACGATGAACGCCAAACACCACCAATGCCGCCGCCAGTCCGACTGCCAGTAATCCGGTCGCCGCGGAGATCAGCAGACCCGATACAAAGAGGGTGTTGCCACCTTCGGTCTGCAAGGTTTGATAGGTCACAATGGTTTCCAGTTCCGCCGGCATTCTCGACAACTCAAACGCCTCACGTTGATAGTCATACCAGGCCATCATCTGAATCATATCGCCGGGGCGAATCGAATGTTCGGTATAAATCCGGTCGCCGGATTTGCGCCGATACGTCTGCCGGGCATGCCATTCGATATCCCCAATGGCTCGGCCGGGGTTAATCTGACGTTCGCTCAGGCTGTCCTCTAACAAAAAGGTTGTGGCGCTCTCGCCGGAATCCAGTGTCCGGGTTTTCCGGTTGCCTTCAGAGTCGGTGTATTCTTCTTCCAGTTTGTAATGGAAGTACACCACCCGGTCTTTGGCATAGGGAGTGGTGATCAGGGCGTTCTGTTCAGCCACCCGACCTTCAATGGCGTACACACCTTGCGTGACAGCATCCAGTGAGGACAACGGCAACCGGTCGAGCTGTCGAACATCCGATAACTGGGCAAAACCCCAGCGAAAGCAAAATAATGAGGCAATGATCAGAACCACACTGAGCACTGCAAAGCCGAGTCGTTTCCACATTGTTTTTCGTTCCTTCTGGTCAATCGGCCATGGGAAGGGCATGATCTTGCACGCGGACGGTAACCGTCCAGTGCCAAAAGCCGTAAACCGGTCAGGACCTTTCCTCTGAGTCCTGATTGCCGGGGCCTGATAACACTAATTCAACCCTACCGGTCTGGCGCGGATTCATTACACTACGCCATCACGACCCAGTTCAACCGGCAAAGAAGGAAATCTCATGACCAAACTCAGCGTCAACGTTAATAAAATCGCCTTATTACGAAACTCACGCGGGCACGATGCGCCCAACGTGGTTGAGTTTGCCCGACGTTTTATTGAGCTTGGCGTAACCGGCATCACCATTCATCCACGCCAGGATGAGCGGCACATTACCCGCCAGGATGCCCGCGATCTGGGCGATCTGATTCGCCCGTTGAATGACATCGAACTGAACATTGAAGGCTATCCGTCGGAAACCTTTCTGCAATTGATTGAAGAGGTTCGTCCCGACCAGACGACCTTGGTACCAGACGCACCGGACCAGCTCACCAGTGATCACGGCTTTGACTTTCATACCCAGGCAGAGTTTCTCGACCCGATCCTCACCCGTTTGAAAGCGACCGGAACCCGGGTGTCCGTGTTTCTCGATCCGGATGTTGAACAGGTTAAGCTGGCTGCGCAATCCAAAACCGATCGGATTGAACTGTATACCGAAGAATACGCCAGTCAGTTTCATCGCCCGCAACACACCGAGGTGCATCAGCGCTTTCACGATGCTGCCGTTGAAGCCCAAAAACTGGGACTCGGTGTCAACGCCGGACACGACCTGAACCTTGAAAACCTGCCGGCATTTCTGAACATTCCAGGCATTCTTGAAGTTTCCATTGGGCATGCGCTCATTGTGGAATGCCTGGAATACGGGATGCCGTTTGTCGCGCGTCGCTACCTGGATATTTGCCGACGCAGTGCACTGACCCACTCGGAGCAATAAGATGAACAACGGCGCCGACATTCAGCATCTGGTATTTGACATGGGCGGCGTGCTGATCGATATCGATTGGCACGGCAAAATTTCCGGCCTGCTCGGCCGGGACATTCCCTTCGACCAGATTCATGCATTATGGGGCGCTTCCGAAGCGGTTCACCGGTTTGAAACCGGTCAGTGCGATTTCAACACCTTCACCCACGATTTCATTGAAGAGCAGGGGCTGGACACCACACCCGAAACCTTTGAGCAGGCGTTCCGGGAAATCATCATTGATGCCTTCCCCGGTGTCGTTGAGCTGCTGCAGGAACTCAAACCCCGATTCACGCTCAGCCTGCTGAGCAATACCAACGCGGCCCATTGGCAACAGGTGCAGACCGACTACGATTTTATTCCGTTGTTTGACCACCCCTGGACCAGTCTCGACTTCGGCATCATGAAACCGGATCCGGCCATCTACCAGGCACTGCTGGATAAGCTGCAGACATCGCCCTCATCAGTGCTGTTTTTTGACGATGGTGCTGCCAATGTGCAGGCCGCCAGAGACGTCGGTTTACACGCAGAACGGGTCTTCAATCCGGATGACATCCGTCAGGTGCTCACCGACTACCAGCTGCTCTGATATGCAGAGCCGTTTTGAGGGCACTTAGGATTCAAACGGAAAAATGGGGCCGTGCTCGCGACGCAGGCTTTCCAGCAGTCGTGCCAGCTGCAGGCTGTCCTGCTGTGTGTGCACGGACGCTTCCAGATCGCCCGCGGCAATGTGCGTGTTGACCTGATCGAACTCGGTGCCCCAACCTCGATTCGGCAATGGAACATGCTCTGTTACCACCGGCTTACCCGCTTCACCCCAGTGCAGCGCATTACCGGCAAAAAATGGCGCTTCGAGTTCCACCCAACCTTTTGATCCGGAAATAGTCGCCTTCATCGGCATCATGGCATCGAATCGATACGACAGTGCTGCGCTGCGACCCTCACCAAACTCCAGAATGACATCCGATGACAAATCCACACCCATTTCGCCGTGCGTCACAACGGCGGTTGTTTGCGTGGGCTCACCCATCAGTGCCATCGGTAAAAACAGGGTATACAACCCGATATCGAGTAAGGCACCGCCAGCATGCTCGGGATTTAACAACCGATGGCGGGTATCCGACAGGTCAATCGTAAAGGCAAAGTTCGCACTGACATGGCGAACATCTCCGATGCGGCCTTCGCGGAGCTGGCGAATCAGGCTTTGGTAAGTGGGTGAAAACTTGGTCCATAAGGCTTCTGCACAAAAACAGTTGTTTTGCCGGGCGGCATCAAAAACCGCGCGGGTCTGTGACTCGCTGAGCGCCATGGGTTTTTCGACGAGAACATGTTTGCCAGCCTGGAGCGCTTTGATCGCCTGAGGTGCATGATTCGGGTGAGTACTGGCAATGTACACGGCATCAATGGCGTCGCTGGCCAGCATTTGATCAAGATCGCTGTAAGCCGATTCCAGCTCATGTTCACGGGCAAAGGTCTCGGCCCGCTCCTGATTGTGCGAGTACACCGCGGTGAATCGCCCTTGCGTACTGTTTTGGCAGTCTCGCAGAAAGAGACTGGCCATGTTGCCACTACCAACAACGGCCCATCGAATCATGTTGTCATCCCGTCAGACTAGTGATCGTCCCCCATGGACGATGCCTCTAAAACCTGCATGAGTTCATGAATTTCCATGGGCTCAGGCGGTTGCCGGCTATGGTACACCAAACGACTTGGCGATTGCTGTCTGAGAAACCGGATCTGATCGCACAGGGCTTTAAAGTACTCGAGGTTTTCCGCTTCGCGTCCACCGAAAGCGATGACGACGGCCTCCGGGACAATGTCTTCATCGTTGATCGGATCACTGCGGCCCTGCTCGAGTGCACGTTGCGAAAGAAAATGGGGACTGCACATTGACCAGTGGTCTGGCATGTCCTGGCCACGCAAGCCTTCGGCAATGCGACGATCCAGGTCAACAAACACCATGTCGGCGTCAGGGATCTCACCATAGAGATGATACTTGATGCCGTGTTCGCGCAACTGATGCAGCAAATACACCAGCGCGGGTGGAACCGGCAAATGGCCGAAGATCGGATCAGACATCGTCCTGCCAGTGGGTCAGAAGTTCAGCAGGCAGTTTAGACCAACCTCACAAATCTGTATGCCCAGTAGATCCGACAGGTGACGACGCTATCGAGTTGTGCTTTTTACCTCAAAGCGGTCTTAACCGGGAATCGCATTGGCCAGAAACACACCGGCCCGCTCAACACGGGACTCCATGCTCGGCTTATACAAAACCGACACCTTCACCCAACGGTTATCATCGAGCAAATACCAACGGTGCTGTTGTACACGAGACTCGGCGTCGAAAAAGGCATATCGGGCGGCACGCTCACCGATCACCAGAGGCTCCTGAACCGCACCATTGACGGTACTGCGATCCTGCTCTGCAGCCTCACGAACCAGCGCTTCAAAGGTGCCGTCGAGCGTGTCGCTCTGCACCAGGAATGACATGCGCTTACGCGTCAGACCCCAGGCCTGTGGGTTGCTGTCTGACTGAACCTCAGGCTCGGCTTCCCATTGCACGGTAAAACCGTTCACCGGTTGCTGAACGATGTACTCCGGTTCGGGTGTCGTGCGTACCCGGGTCGGCCATTGCACGTAGAGAAAGCCCAGAACCATCACAATGACGACCCAGCCGGTCGGTTCTTTCAGTAATCGGGGAACGGTAAACGCCATGAACTCACACCAGAAATCGAGGAGGCGAAAGTATACAGGGGAAGTTATTTAAGGGCACCCGGTGAGCCGGCGAACCGGCTCAATCCTGTATTTTTGAAAACTCGCGATCCAGCTCAAACCGCTTGGATGTCACGTAACGCTCCATACGTCCGACGCGATCCACGACTTCGTTCATTCGCTCCTTGGCGGTGTCCAGTCGATCGCTGGCACTGCCCTGATAACGAAACATATTGACTGGTCGATCCTGGTGCAGGTTTTCATCATAACGATAACGCTGATGAATCACCGAGCCTTTCGGCCGAGGTGCCATGGCAAACCAAGCGCCAATGTAGGCCCACACCATCAACATGTTAAAGAAGAAAAAACCGCCAACGGTAATCAGGCGCACGACCCAAGGCTCAACATTAAAGTGATCGGCCAGGCCAGCACAGACACCGGCCACCTTTTTGTCTCGCGTATTGCGATAAAGGTTCATACCAAACCCTTGTCGGCGGCGTTCCCACCAGTCTTCCGGTGAGTAGGGATCCGGTCGGTGCCGGCGCGCACGTCGATCCTGTTTTGAGTAACTCATATCGCCTCCTTACTCCCGAGTCGCATCACGGCGCCAGCGCGGGTTCCGTTCATCGAGTATGGACTCCAGTGCTTCCATCCGATCGGCCAGAGAGTCCAAGGTTCTGAGCAAATCGTCCAGGGTCGCCTGATCACTGTCACTCAGACCCCGACTGGTTTTGCTTTTATGTTTGTAGTGCATGACCAGCCAGATCGGCATGACCACGACCATAAACAAAATGGTCGGCACAAATAGAAATTCGAAAAATTGCATAACTGTCTCCTGTTAAAACAGCTTCGCACCAAGGGTCCGAAGCTGTATGTCCTGTTATCGCCGGCTGCGAGCCATCGTACCGAGGCGATCAGTCGTCCTTCTTAGGAGACAGGTCAGCTTTCAATCGTTCCAGTTCGGCATTGATTGAATCATCCTGTGCCAGTGAATCAATTTCATTTTTCAATGACTGCTTCACATCGCGACCCAGATCTTCCGCTTCCAGCTGACTTTCCATGTTATCCATCCGGCGCTCGTAGTGCTCGAACTTTTCAAAGGCATCGTTGAGCGCGTCCTTGTTCAGTTGCGACCGTGTTTTCATCCGCGTTGATACGGTTTTCTGTCGCATCATCATGGTTTTCTGCTTCGCTTTGGCATCGTTCAGTTTGGTCTGCAGCTGAGCGATTTCTTCAGACAAGTGCGCCAAATGATCGTCGAGAGCATTAAACTCCTGCTCGACCACTTTGATTTCATCCAGCAGACCTTGCTTTTCAGACAAGGCCGCCCGGGCGAGATCTTCACGACCTTTTTCCAGAGCCAGTCGCGCTTTGCCTTCCCAGTCATCGGCTTCGGATTGCAACCGGTCCAGACGACGTTGCGCGTCTTTCTTATCGGCGATGACCCGGGCCGAACTGGAACGGACTTCCACCAAAGTTTCTTCCATTTCCTGAATGATCAGGCGAATCATTTTTTCCGGATCTTCCGCACGATCCAGAATCGCGTTGAGGTTACTGTTAATGATGTCGCTTAAACGTGAAAAAATACCCATTGTCTTTCTCCTGCGATAAATAAAAGTCAGTCGGTTCCGCGTCCGTCTACAGGCGTTTCAGCCAGCGGGACACCGATTCAAGCACCAGGGCACTGAGACCAAAGCCAAGAATGCCTGCCCACACCACGGTCACGGTTGCCAACGCGCTGTTCAGCGTGATCAACCCGAGATAGAGCGGTGCGCGATCGGATACATTGATAAGTTCCATTTTCAAACCTCCTGATGAGTGTTCTTGATATTCCTTTATCAGGATCCGTGCCATTTCTTTAACTCATTGATTTAAAAGGACTTATTAAACAAATGACCTATAGCCCATCGTATTGACTGAGCAAACTGACTATATTGTTTAGCCAATTCAGCGAAACAAGGTCGCGACCGATGTCCCGGAACCAACCGCAGCGCCTCATTGGCGAAAGCAGCGCCCTGTCCGATGTGCTGGATCAGGTCTCGCAGGTCGCCCCGTTAAACCGTCCGGTACTGATCATCGGTGAACGAGGTACCGGTAAAGAGTTGATTGCCGAGCGCCTTCATTTCCTGTCGTCCCGATGGGAGCAACCCTTCCTGAAGGTCAACTGCGGCGCCATCAGTGAATCTTTGCTGGACGCCGATCTGTTCGGCTATGAACCCGGCGCGTTCACCGGCGCTAACCGTGTCCATAAAGGACGTTTCGAGCGCGCGGATGAGGGCACACTGTTTCTGGACGAGTTGGGCAATATGTCCCAGGCCCTGCAGGAAAAACTGCTGCGCATCATCGAGTACGGCGAGTTTGAACGCCTCGGTGGACAGAAAACGCTGCATGCGAACGTCCGCATCGTTGCGGCAACCAATGAAAACCTGCCGAAGCTGGCGCGGGAAGGTCGTTTTCGTGAAGACTTATTGGACCGCTTAGCCTTCGATGTGCTGACCTTGCCACCCCTGCGCTCACGCGATAACGACATCGAACGGTTGGCGGAACACTTTGCGATCGCCATGAGCATTGAGCTGGGCTGGGAAGACTTCCCAGGCTTTACCGACCGAGCATTGGCGCAATTAGCCGCACACCCATTTCACGGTAACGTACGTGAGTTGAAAAACGTCATTGAGCGTAGTGTGTACCGATGGGGCATTCCGGCTGAGCCGATTGACCATCTGGTGATTGATCCGTTTGACTCGCCGTGGGCACCGGCCTCATCGTCCACCGCGGAACAACAAGGCATCCCGATGAGCATTGATCCGGCACTGGGGTTCAGTGAACAGGTGGCCCGCTATGAGGTTCACCTGCTGAAGCAAGCGCTCGACCAAAACGATGAACATCAGGGTAAAGCCGCTGAGGCACTAGGGCTGACCTATCATCAGTTTCGCAGTCAGTTGAAAAAGCATGGGTTGATTGGGGTTAAGTAGCTGCAAGCTGCAAGCTGCAAGTGTTCAGAGTGGTAGAGGTTCACCTCTTATCAATCCGTAATCCATATCCATTTTTTCATTCTGGTCACGGGCTTTACGAGGCCACAATTCAGAAAGATGTCAATGTCCCACTTGCCGCTAACATCTTGCCACTAACCGCTAAAAAAGCATTTCGGTTTTTTCACCGACCAAAGTCCAATTGAGGCATCTGGCAAAAACCCGGTTAATGACAGCAACGCATCCTAACCGGAGACCGCTCATGCCGATGCAACGCATCTTCCCAACCACCATTCTGACGCTGTTATGCCTGTTTGCCGCTGGGTTATGGCTGCAATCGCCTTATCAGTTATGGATTCTCATGGCACTGCTGGGTCTGGTGACCGGAACGGTCTTTCTGACCGGCCAACGTCATGTCATTACCGGTTTCGGACTGGGCATTGCGATTACATTGTTACGCGAAATAGGCATGTATGGGCCGGGCATTATCGAAGTCACCGGTTTGGTATACGCTGCTGGCTATCTGTTTGCCGTGGCGACAACCATCAGCATGCGCACGCTTCGGGTCAAGTTCAGCCGCCGCCAAGCGATCCGGACCGGTTAACCCCGCAGGTTCATCTCACCAAAAAAAACGCCGGTCTTAACCGGCGTTTTTCATGAGCGCTGAACAGAGTATCGAGTTAAACGGCTTCGACGCCGGTTTCACCGGTACGGATACGAATCACCTGTTCCAGTGACGACACAAAAATCTTGCCATCACCGATTTTGCCGGTAGCAGCAGCGCCGGTGACGGCATCAATCACGCCATCCACCTTGTCGTCGTCAATAGCGATTTCCAGTTTAATTTTCGGCAGAAAATCGACAACGTACTCCGCGCCACGATACAGCTCTGTGTGGCCCTTCTGACGTCCAAAACCTTTAACTTCGGTAACCGTAATCCCCTGTACACCCACTTCAGACAGCGCCTCTCGGACGTCATCCAGCTTGAACGGTTTAATAATGGCAGTGACTAGTTTCATCGGGTCTTCCTCGAATGCTTTTGTTTTCTGTGATTAACGCCGGACCGGGTCAATGCCCCGGCCGTTATTCTTTGATGCTTCAGACTTCGGAAGATGACCGTACGACCTTATCGACAATGCCGTATTCAATGGCTTCATCGGTGGTCATCCAGTTGTCTCGCTCGATATCTTTGCGAACACGATCAATGGGCTGGCCGGTCTGCTCTGAAATGATTCGGGCCAACCGCTCGCGCATGCGAATGATCTGCTCGGCCTGAATCGCAATGTCGCTGGCCTGGCCACCCACACCACCGGATGGCTGATGAATCAGGAAACGCGTGTTCGGCAAGCAGTAACGGTCCCCTTTGTCGGCGGCGAGGAAAATGTGCGTCCCCGCGCTGGCAACATAACCGGTACCAACCACTTTCACGCGCGGTGCAATAAATTGAATGATGTCATGAATGGTATCGCCGGCTTCGACGTGACCGCCCTGGCTGTTGATAAACAGAACAATGTCATCATCGGACTCTTCAGCCAACGCCAGCAACTGCGCGGTGACCTTTTTGGCCATTTCCTGATTGATCTCTTCGCAGATCAGAACTTTTCGACCGCTGAACAAACGTTCACTGACCGGGTCCTGGCTTTTCTCGTCTTTCACAGGCGTCTCCTTATCTGAATCCCTGTAACGGATGGGTTATCTGAGTATAGACAGACATGGTCGACTGAATCTATACACATTGAACGAACGTTGAGGCAACTGGTCATTGCAAAAATGGAATGCCATCAACGGATTTAACTAACTCATTGAAAAAACTGATAAATTTTGACCTGCTCAATTACAGCGCAAAAACAGGTAACGCCCACCAGAGCTCACTCTCAGCCATCTGCAAAGATGTTATTCAAAGAGTTATCCACAGTTAATGTGGATGACTCGGTGCAAGGCCGATCGCTCAGGACGCGTCCTCATCGAACGCTTCCAGCGCTTCCTGCGCCTGCATCCAGACCTCTTCCCAATGGCTCAGTTCCTGACTGAGTTCGCCCTGGCTCTTCAGCAAAGTCTGAAGCTGATCTTTGTTCTCGGCTTCATATAAGGTGGTATCACCGAGACGATTTTCAATCTCTGTCAGCTGACTCTGAAGCGCTTCCATCTGTTTTTCGGCCTTGCGAATGTCATCACGCAACGGTTTCAGCTTCTGTCGCTGTTCGGCACGAGCCTGCCGCTGAGCTTTTTTATCCACACTGCCAGCGTCGGCTTCCGGACGCGCCTCTGACCGGGTTGCCGGCGCTTTAAGCAGTTCCTGGAAATAATCCGCCAGATCGCCGCGATAGGACTCCACCCGACCATGACGAACCCACCAGAACTCTTCCGCCGTTGCGTTTAACAGGTAGCGATCGTGCGAAACAAGAATGACCGCGCCCTCGTATTGCTGCAGGGAAAAGTTCAGCGACTCCCGCATTTCCAGATCGAGGTGGTTGGTCGGTTCGTCGAGCAGCAACAGGTTCGGTTTCTGCCAGGCAATCATCGCCAGCGCCACCCGGGCTTTTTCACCACCGGAAAAATGCGCCACCGGCTCTTCACTGCGGTCCCCGGAAAAACCAAACCGACCGATGAAGTTGCGGATTTCCTGATCCCGAACGTTTGGATCCAAACGTCGGATGTGCAGAAACGGACTTGCCTGCGGGTCCAGAGACTCCAGTTGATGCTGAGCAAAGTACCCGACTTTCATGTTCTGACCGCGGTGGATGTGACCC
>NZ_CH724155.1:77341-80728 GCF_000153185.1 Reinekea blandensis MED297
TGTTTCGGGAGTTTGCCCACGGCGGGCCCGGTGATCAGTGTCTCGCTGAATCTGGAGGCCGGGCTGGCGCTAACCCGGTTCGGAGGATCGTACCGCAAGCCTCTGGAACATTCGCAACGGAGAACGTATCCGATCGTTTGAGTACAGCAATCAGGTGTCTCTGGTGACGTTAAGCCCAAGTGGCCGTATCGCCTTAATGGCACCGGCGAATGAGCCGGTTGAGTTATGGAACTTGGGCAGTCGACAGAAAATCGCTGAACTGAACACCGCCAAGTTCCGCCTGTACTCAGCTCGTTTTGTTGGTGACAGTCGGTTACTTGCCGGGACCACCCATCGTAATATCTTTGAGTTTGATGTGCGCAGTGGTGAGAAAACCCAGACCTGGAAAATTGGTACCGAAGGCGGGCAAGCGTTTAAAAGTGCCATTGTTTTGGACGTGGCCTGGCGCGGTAGCCAGCTGATGGCCGTTGGTTCGAATGGTTACCTGTATGCTTTTTGATTCATGAAAATCTGATAAGCTGCTGGGTAAATGGAGTGCAAATGGCAATTGATGTGACCAATACTGAACCCCGGGCAAGGGTCATTAACGCCCCGAAACCCAAACGCATCCTTGTTGCGAATGCGAAAGGTGGCAGTGGTAAAACAACCGTAGCGACCAATCTGTCGAGTTACTTTGCCGCGCGCGATGAACATTGCACTCTGATTGATTTCGACCCGCAGGGCTCCGCCAGCCAATGGCTGCAGTTACGACAATCCGAACGATCCAAAATTCATGGCGTATCAGCCTTTAAAAAATCAGCGACTCAGGTCACCCGAACCTGGTATTTACGCAACCTTCCTGCTCAAACCACCAAAGTCGTTATTGACACACCTGCTGGGTTAACGGGTGCGCTATTGAATGATTTGGTGCGTGAATCGGATTATATAGTGATTCCCGTGACACCGTCCCCCATCGATATACGGGCAACAACCCTGTTTATTAAAGAACTGTTTTTAACACCTGCTTATCGGGCTAACCCACGAAGCATTGCGGTGGTGGCCAATCGCGTGCGTAAAAACACCTTGGTGTATTCCAAGCTTGAGCTGTTTTTGAAAAGTCTGAAAATCCCGTTTGTGTGCAGTTTCCGCGATACACAGTATTACATCCGTGCGTCGGAATATGGCATGGGGATTCATGATCTGAACAATGCAAAATCGGAAGATGTGACCGATTGGCAAACGCTTGTCGATTGGATTGACGCCAACTAAAGCTACACTCAATCTACCTGTTTTTTAACAAAGCGAACGACCGCAACGAAATCTTTCATCGCATCTATAAGTCTTCAGGTTGCTTTCCAATAAACACAATTTTTTGAGCACTCAAAGTGCAATCTGAATCGATCCGCAAAGATTTCACCGCGCTCGGTCAAAAAACTTGCTGAAAATGCGAACAAACGCTTGAATTTTTATAGCTGGGTGACAATAGTACGTCGTCAGTAAATCAATGTTGTAAAGCCAATTCGAAAGAGGACTGGGGTCATGGCCGCTGCAAAGAAAAAAGCCGCAAAAAAAGCACCAACACGTAAGGTTGCTGCTAAGAAAAAAGCACCTGCGAAGAAAGCGCCTGCAAAGAAAGCAGCCGCAAAAAAATCCACTGCCAGCAAAGCAACAGTTTCGGTTGTTGATCAACTGAAGAAAGACATCGCGAAACTGGAAGCTCAGCTCGATAAAGCTCAGGCAAAAGAGCAGAAAGATACCGACAAGCTGGTCGATTCTCTGAAGAAGAAAGTAGACGCTGCAACGAAGAAAGCGAAAACGGCGGCCGATCGCAAAGCCAAAGCAACGGCAAAAGCTAAAACGTCCAAAACATCAGCAGCGAAAGCGGCTGCTGAAAAAGCCACCGCCGCAGCTGCTGAAACCAAAGCTGCTGTTCGTGACCTGAAAGCGGAACTGGCTGCGGCTAAAGTGCAGGCCGAGAGCGTGAAGTTTGAGGCGAAATTAGCCGCGGCTAAGCAGAAAGGTCTGGCGAAGCTGCAGAAAGATGAAGATAAAGCCCGTGCACTGCGTGAAAAAGAGCTTGCCCGGAAAGCAGCCGCCGAAGCCAAAAAGGCTGAGTTAGCTGAGAAGAAAGCCAAAGCGGCGGCTGAAAAGAAAGCCAAAGCGGAAGCGAAAAAGAAAGCTGCCAAAGAAAAAGCCGCCGCTAAGAAAGCCGCAACTAAGAAAAAAGCGGCCAAAAAACCAGCCGCTAAGAAAACCACGGCCAAGAAAGCGCCCGTGAAGAAAGCCGCAGCAAAAAAAGCCACGGCGAAGAAAGCGCCGGCTAAGAAAGCAGCAGCTAAGCCTGCCGCTAAAAAAGCAACAACCAAAAAAGCGGCTGTGAAGAAGCCTGCGGCGAAGAAAACAGCTGTTAAAAAGCCTGCAGCTAAAAAGCCAGCAGCGAAGAAAACAACCGCGAAAAAACCAGCGGCTAAGAAGGCAGCACCTAAGCCAACGGTTGCTAAGAAAGCCCCGGTAAAACCGGTGACGGCTGCTAAGCCGGCACAAACCAAGCCTGTAGAGTCACCTAAGCCTACTGCACCGGCACCGGCAGCCAAACCGGCGGAAGCGCCGAAACCAGCCGCACCGGTCGCTAAACCGGCTGAACCTGTGAAAAAGGAAGAGGCTCCAAAACCAGCCGCACCGGCGGTTAACACGGTCCCTTCTAATGAAGGACGCAGCCTGTTTGATCCGAAAAAAGACGCTTAATTCGCAAGTGTTGCAATAAAGGGGGCTAAGGCCCCCTTTTTAATGCCCAGCTGAACTTCATATCTCGTGATGACGACGTCGGGTGGATGCCTGTCCGTGCCATCGGATGGCCACTGAGCCAGCGTATCTAATAATTGCAGGTGCAGTCCTTCCAACTCGAGCTCAAACGATTTAAGGCTGACCCGAGCCGCTCCCCTTTGTGTTTTGCGTACCAACCGAACCCGCTTAATCAGTTCCTCAAGCCGATTGAGAGCAGGGCTCTCAAACCCGTCCGCGGCCAGATTACAGCGATTGCGCTGACAATAAGCGAATAACAATAGACGGTTAACGTTGGCTCCGGCCTCATCCTGCCAGGCAAGCAGAGCCTGTTGATGATGCGGATAAACGGTCAGCGCAAAGCGCCACAATGGCGTATTGCTCAGGGCGTTGGTAAACTCGCGCTCCATGATTACTCTCACTGATGTTTCTTTGCAGCTTGGCGGCAAAACGTTGCTTGATCAAGCCAGCGTGTCGATCAATCCAGGCGAACGGATTGCTGTCATCGGAGCCAACGGCACCGGAAAACGACACTCTTTCGAGTCCTTCAAGTGACCTGACGGTTGATGAAGTGACTGTCGTGTACCTGCTCGTTGGCGATTGTCACACATGGCGCAGAAATACCGA
>NZ_CH724155.1:80859-103101 GCF_000153185.1 Reinekea blandensis MED297
GCCTTGAACGAGCTGACACAGCAAGGAAGTAAACTCGGCAGCCCTGTTTTAAAACGCTTCATCAGCATGGATGCTGATGAGCAGCCCCCATGGATGGGTTTACGGCGAGTTTTAAAACAGGGCTGCCGGGTTTGCTCCGTACGACCGGTACTTAACGCTACCGGCCATGATTACTTTTGATAAACCTGCGTCTGAACCTGAAAGCCATTCCGCAGCGCTAAAAAACGAGTCTGTTGTGGCTCGAACCCGTGACGCTGAGCCCACAGATGCAACTCATCCGGTTCAAACCCCAACCATTGATCGCCACATTGTTCCCGTGCCCATTCCTGATCGTGATGACACAGATCGGTAATGATCAGGCGTCCATTCGGCGTCAACAGTCGCGCACACTGCGCAATTTCACTTTCCGGCATCGGCACATGGTGTAACACCATGTTGTAGATGATCAGATCGAAATGATCGTCACCGTCCAAAAGCGTTTCGGTGCTGCCTTCTTTCAACACCACATTCGCCGCACCCATGGTCTGTTCACCCGCTTGCTCCAGCATCACCGGAGAAATATCAATACCCGTGACCGAGTCAAAGCGTTCCGACAGGGCTTTCAGAAACTCGCCTTTGCCGGGGCCGACTTCGAGCACGCGGTCGGTGCGTCTTAAATCCAGACTGTCCAACAGTTGTAATGCTTCAGGTCCGTAGTGCTCGAACAACACGATCCGTTCCTGATGCAGTTCAAATTCTTCTGTGTGCTCAACAAAAAACTGGCGGGCGGCATTCAGACGGTCTTCACGAATTTGCCGCTGTTGATTACGTACCGTGTCCGGTAACGGATTCGCGTCCAGTTCACGGAACAGTTTCTGCTGCACACCCAGCGCATCGCCCAGTGAGCGTCGATAAAAAATTGTGTTGCCTTCCCGACGGCTATCGACCCAGCCGGCTTTAGCCAGAATCTTTAAATGGTGGCTCATGCCGGACTGTTTCACGTCCAACATGTCGCTGAGCTCCATCACGCCATAGGCCCCCGTACCCAACACCTGAAGGATGGTTAAGCGGGTGGCATCACTGATGGCTTTGAAAAAGCCCGGAAACTGGTCGATGTTCATGAGCGAGAAAGATAGCAGTCAAAAGCGAGAATGCAAGAACTATATCAAAATATTTTGATATAGATATGGTGTTGTCCAAAGGTCACATTTTGATCAAAACGCAGAAGAATCGCTTGTCGTCGGAATTACTTTGATTACACTGGGTATTAAATACTATTTGGTACACAGTATATGGCGAACAGTATGGAGTTCGACGGTGTGCTCGACAAGATGCGCCAGGAACTGCGCCGCGGCGCCATTGTGTTGGCTGTCCTCGGTCAGCTTCGTGAAGAGCACTATGGTTACTCATTGCGTAAAGCGCTGGAGGCGCAGGGTTTACCCATGGATGAAGGCACGCTCTACCCCCTGATCCGGCGATTGCAGACTCAGGGTCTGCTGGACAGCGAATGGCGCGTCGAGAGCAACCGCAAGAAGCGGTTTTATCGTTTGAATGAACTGGGCCGGTTGATTCTTACGGCGCTTATAGACGAGTGGCAACAGATGAACGCCACCATTCAACGGATTGTGGGAGATTGAAGATGGACTTGATACGAGCCTACGCAGACAAGGTGGCCGGTTACTTACCGCGCCGGATTCGACAGGAAACGGCTGATGAACTGTACGATTCGCTGAGCGAACAGTTTGAAGAACGGCAATCGCACGATGATGAGTGTGATCCGATGGTGTTTGTTCAACAGCAACCCCACCCCATTCGCATGGCCACACAACTGGGTCAGAATGAGTCACTGTATCTGATTGGTCCCGGGTTTTATCTCAGCTTCATCGAGGCGATTAAAATGACCGCACTGGTCGTTGCGGTGTTGCATGTGGCTTTGTTTGCCGTGAGCGCCTGGACTTCGGACAACCTGGTGCAAGCTTTTATCCAAAGCCTCTTTGGTGTGCCGGAAACCCTGGGCAACGCCGTCGTTATTATTGCGTTGATTTTCTTTGTACTGGAACGGTCTGGTGAACGGGCCAGCTGGCTGGATCGTTGGAACGCAGAAGATCTGGCCGCGACGGAGCACGCGCCAATATCCAAAACGGAGTCTCTGATTGAAATTAATGTCTCAGCCATTGGCTTTTTACTGTTTTCCGGCGCGATCGAGCTGCCTTCTTTGGCGGATCATGATGGCATCTGGCTGACTGATCTGACGTTTAACCTACCCGGTGCCCTGCTCATGGTTTTGTGTGGGTTGTTACTGCTCGACGTTCTGTTTGGCGCGGTGAAGCTTGTGCGTTCGGTCTGGATTCCCCGGTTTCGGCAGATCCAGTGCCTGTTGAATGGTGTTTGGATGGTCATTCTGGTGCTGGTGATCGATCAGCAGCCGCTGCTGTCGTCCCTGAATGATGTCGATACTCGCGTACTGACCGGCATTGAGACCGGAATCAATGTCGCGCTGTTGATTGCGATCGTGGTCATGGCCTGGGAATCCGCGACGCACCTGTATCAGCTTTATGTGAAAAAGGCCGGGCTCAAGGTACACTGACGCCATTGAATATAAATGAGAAGCATTTGTGTTGCCGGTGTTCACATCGGCAATACCGCTGAGTCGCCGGAGGCCCTGTGCAACTGAACCCTGAGTACCTGATTACCAACACCGCGCAGTTGCGTGATGTAATCCCCTCGCCGCATGAAAAGATTGAACAGAAAATTAAGTCATCGCTGACGGATGAGTTCAGCGCTTTCATTGCCCGTTCCGCCCTGGTGTTTGTCGGGACGGTCGGCGAAGACGGCGGTGTCGACGTCTCGCCCAAGGGGGATGCGCCGGGCTTTGTTGAAGTGGTGGACGAAAAAACCGTCTTACTGCCCGACCGCAGCGGTAATCGCCTGGCTTTTGGGTTCGAAAATCTGATTGAAACCGGCCAGATCTCGCTGATCTTTCTGGTACACGGTGTGCGGGAAACCCTTCGGGTCAATGGACGGGTGCAGATCAGTCGCGACCCGGAACTTTGTCAGCGCTGTGCTGCAGACGGTAAACCGGCGACGCTGGTCTCGGTCATTAGCGTTGATGAAGCCTTTTTTCACTGCGGCAAAGCGCTGGTGCGTGCCAAGCTGTGGCCAGAGACCGCCAAACGCCCGAATGAGGAATCGTTGGTGCACCGCCATTTTGCGCAGGATCACGGCGTCGAAGCGCAAGCGGTCGCTGACGATCTGGAAGCCTACTATCAGGATGGGCAGTAAACTTCGTCGGACTGGCTTATTTGGCGCGGCTGGCAACCAGGACGCCGGTTGCGGTGCAAATCAGCGCCAAAGCCGGCACCCAGGAAACGCCCTCGCCGAGTAATAACCACGCCAGAACCGAGGCCACCACCGGAGTTGCCGAGCCAATCGCCGAGGTGGGTTCTGCTCCCAGCCGTCGGATGGCGGTACTGTAAAACAGCCCGGAAAAGATACCGACCAGAATCCCCTGTACGATCACCTGAGTGCCGATCATCGTCAGGCTGACGCCGGTAAAATCGATTTCAGAAAGCCGGAACAGTGCCCAACCGGCAACCGCTACCCCGTTCGGCACAACCACCAATGCCGCCACCTGCAGCGGAGCCAGTTCGGATTGGCGAACGGACAGCGTAAACAGGGCCCAGATGAACGCAGCGCACAGCAGTAACCCGATTCCGGTCAGTTGTCGTGCCTGAAACGGCCAGATGGCCGAGCCGATAAAGCCAACCACACCGAGCAGAATCAGCAACAACCCCAAGTGCCGCGTCATTGGCAGGGGCTGCCGAAAAACCGCGACGGCCACTAAGGTAACAAAGGCCGGTGCTGCGCCCGGAATCAGGGTGCTGCCCACCAAAACGCTCGAGGCTTTCATGGCCATCAGAGATAAATAAAAGAACCCCCAACCGCTGCCGAGGACGATACCAGCCAGATACAGCGGGTGAACTTGCCGGTAGGCTTGAATGGACCGGAAAAACAGCGGACTCAGCAACAGCGCTGGCAAACTGAAGCGGATCAGCGACAGTTCGAGTGTGCCCAGTGGGGACAGAGCCCCCGCCCGTAACGACAGAAAATAGCCTGACCAGACCATGACCGTCATCAGGGCGCAGATCATACCCAGCGTACGTTGGCCGGACGACACAGAAATGGGCGAGACCGAGAGCAGTGTGGATTGGGTCATTGACAGCAGACCAAGTCAGATTGGATCGCCATACTAGCCCGAGGCATGAGCCAGCATTGACTAAAATGAACTGGGTATGAGGTCTTTGTGGCACAAACTGCTAAGATTTAGTCAGATGTTGGCTTTAGAGGCTAAGGTTTGAATGCTCGATAAAATTGATCTCAACATTCTTGATTTAATGCAGCGTGATGCGCGCCTCAGTGCGGCCGAAATTGGTGAACGGGTTGGGCTCTCGCCTTCGCCTTGTGCGCGACGCATCCGGCGCTTGGAGCAGCAGGGCCTGATTAAAGGCCTGCAAGCTCAGTTGGATGCCGAAAAGCTCGGCTTTCAGATGACGGTGTTTGTGCAGGTCCGGCTCAGTCAACATCAGGAAAAACCGGTGGCGGCGTTCGAAGCTGAGGTTCAGGCCATGGCCGATGTGGTCAGTTGTTTTACCGTCTCTGGTGCCTTTGATTACCGATTACAGGTGGTCATTCGGGATCTCAAACAGTACGAACAGTGGGTGCGCCGGTTGCAGCGATTGCCGATGGTGGATCACATTGACAGTTCGTTTGCGATTCGGACGGTGAAGGATCGGGGGCCGCTGCCCCTCGGTTGAGAGGCAGCGGAGGTGTAAGAAGTATTATTGGCTAACTGTTTCCGCGTTGCCATTAAAGGTAACGGTCATTTGTGAACAGCTCACAAAGGCTATCAACAACGCGTCGCTGTTTGTACTGTCGGTTACGCTGATGGTTCCAGATTGGAAGTTCCCATTGTCGCAAAGTACCAGGTTTTCACCGGCAACATCGATGTATCCGAGTTCTTCATGATAAATACGGAAAGAAGCATTATATCCGCTACCAAAGCCTCCGCTGATTTCAACATTGGCCAAACGATAATCCACTCCATCTGCTGAAAAGTCTTCAGTGTAGGAACAGTTGAAACTGGCATCGCACTGCAAAGTTCCCTGAATCGTCCAAGTCTGGCCGTCTGCGGTCGTGGTTAGGTCATACTCATAAGAAAAAGCGCCGCTCTCTTCAACAGTCCAGCTGGCGGTGCCGTTGATGGTTGTTGTTTCGCCACCCCAGGAATCTTGACAATTGTTATAGGTTACATCGAAAGTGCCAGTTGTACCTGATGAGTTTGTCTCAACAACATAGGTTGCAGAGCCTCCGTCGGGACAGACGGTACTGGAAATGTCGATAATTGTGTTGCGAGTTGCCAAGCGGTTTTGAATACCAAAGAGGTTTTTGTGCTTGTTGACCCAAGCGTCAAACCCATTCTGAGTAGCCGATCTCGGAACTGAATCACTGGCGATCGCTTGGTTTGCGCCAGCAGAGGCGGATCTGGCAGCAGTGTTCTTGTTCTCACTGTCTACGGTCATTGCCGACTCATTGATACTGCTACTGATTTCATCCTCAGCGCAGCCAACAAGCGCTATCAGTCCAAGTGTCATCAATACCGTCGAAAGCAGTTTTTTCATGTTCTCATCCTTTGAGTGTGTGTTGGACCCCATAGTCTAGTTACTAATTTGAAGAGATAGCATCAGAAGTCGTGAGATGGATCACAAGCTGAGAACTCGGATCAATGGAGCAAACGATCAAAACGGCTGAACAAGAGCATCAGAAATGCCTTGCAGTTTACTCGATCCATCCCACCTATACTGTGACCTTGAAATTTATACCCTTCACAGGAGAAAACCATGACCGCGATATTAGAAACGTTTCAGCTGGGCTTTCCCTGGAAAACCTTCGACCCTTTTTTGTTTTGCGTGTTTCACAATGACCGCTTTCCCAAAGGCAATGGCGCGTACGGTCCAGATGCCTCTTTAGCTGGCCGCAACATCGGCCAAGACTTTGCCTGGAAAGACGGCTGGAACATGTACCACGGTGACAAGATTCCCGGCTTCCCGGGGCATCCGCACCGAGGCTTTGAAACCATTACCGTGGTCAATGAAGGCCTCGTTGATCATGCCGATTCACTGGGTGCGGCCGGCCGCTACGGCGGAGGCGATACGCAATGGATGACGGCTGGAAAAGGCGTGCAGCATTCAGAAATGTTTCCGTTGCTGAGCACCGATGAAAACAATCCGCTGGAGCTGTTTCAGATCTGGATTAATCTGCCGGCCAAAAACAAGATGGTGACGCCGCACTTCGCCATGCTCTGGCGGGAAGACACCCCGGTTGTTGAAGTGCCTGACAGCAATGACCATGTGACGACAGTGAAAGTGATTGCCGGCGCATTGAAAGGTCATCAGGCCCCACCGCCACCGCCAGAATCTTGGGCGGCCGACGCAGAAAACGATGTTGCGGTTTGGCACATTAAGGTGCCAGCCGGTGGCGAGTTCCATCTGCCTGCTGCATCGGGCGGACTCAACCGGGCGTTGTACCTGTTCAGTGGTTCGTCGGTTAGCATTGAAGAGAGCGAACTCAGTATCAACCACGGTGTCCGTCTGCAATCGGACGCGGTTGTTCGGCTTCAAGCCGGAAACGAACCGGTCGAACTGTTGTTGTTGCAAGGCAAACCCATTGCTGAGCCGGTTGTGCAGTACGGCCCGTTTGTGATGAACAGCGAAGCGGAAATTCATCAGGCATTTGCTGACTATCGTCGTGATCAGTTTGGTGGCTGGCCCTGGGGGTCTGGAGATCCGGTGCACTCAGAGGCCAAAGGTCGCTTTGCCCGCCACATTGATGGTCGTTTGGAAGAAAAGCCGCTCTGATCCCCGTCTACCTGACTCGCGGTATTGGCCAAAGGTCGTGTTTAAGAACATGACCTTGGGCCGATTGCACCGCCCGCTGCATCGGCGCACTCTGTAAGGACCCTGAGCTGAGTCCGACAAGGAGTCTGACATGAGTGCCGATGTTCGTTTCTGGGATAACATTGCTGAACGTTATGCCAACCAGCCTATTGCTGATGAGTCTGCTTATCAGGAAAAACTGGCCCGCACCCGGGCCCTGCTGACACCGCAATCTGAAGTGCTCGAGTTTGCCTGTGGTACCGGCGGTACCGCCTTGGCTCATGCCCCCTTTGTTCGCCATCTCACCGCCATCGATTGCTCCGACGGTATGCTGGACTATGCGCGCGAAAAGCTGAACCGTTCCGGGTTAAGCAACGTGCATTTTGAGCGCAGCACCATCGAAACCTTTGAAGCGCCGTCTGCCCATTACGATGTTGTATTAGGGATGAGCATTCTGCACCTGGTGGATGATCGGAAAACGGTGATGGAGCGGGTCCATCAGATGCTGAAAGCCGATGGCTACTTTGTTTCCAGCACGCTGTGTCTGGGAGATTGGATGTCGTGGTTTCGGTTTATTGTGCCGCTGCTGAAACGAACCGGTAAGATTCCTAACGTCAGCACCTTTACCGAGAAGACGCTGGTCAATGAACTGAAGCAAAGCGGTTTTGAGATTGTGGATCAATGGCGGCCTAGAAAGAAAGCCGCCGTGTTTATCATTGCCCGAAAACCAGCATGAGCGTGAGGCGTATGAGATGTTAAAAACCCGCGATTCCGCGGGCTGAGATCGGGCGTTACTTGGTGTTGCGCTCGACCTGTTCTTTCATCTTCTTGTTCAGGTCATCCAGCAGTTCAACGTTGGACTGCATGGCCGGTAATGCTTCCTGTTTGTAGGCATCCAGCAGATCCATCGCTTCGATGGTGTCACCGAAGGCTTGCTTGAGCCCTTCGATCATGCCGGACACATCGTTCGCGTCTTTAACAATCTGCACGCCCTGGGTTTTGGCTTTTTCAGCCGTGGACTTCAACAGATCGACGGTCATATCGTTGGTCGCTTTGACGGCGGCCATTTGTTTTTCCTGATGCGACAGCGCAACCTGAAGCGCGGCGGCGGTCTGCAGGGCTTTGGCGGACACATTCAATGTGCGGTCTGTGGAGCGAATCAGCTCTTCGTTGGCCCGACGGATGATGTCGGACACCAGAATGGCCTGGTTCGCGGCACCTAGAGACAGTTGCATGTCCTGAACTTCCTGGCGCAGGTAGTAGAGGATGTCTTCCTGAATGTACTTTTTCTGCGCCGCATCGAGCGATTCCGCCCAGGCTTCCAGCTCTTTGTCGAGCAGCATGGCAATCTGCAGCTGATCCTGCAGTTGCCAGGTGTACTCCATCAGCTTATCGCGATCAGTTTTCAGGGTGATGTTGTCTTTCGCCAAGACATCTTTGCCCTTGGCCAGGTTGGTCAGAATGTCGTTAATGACGGTGCTGACGCTCTGATACTGTGACCACCAGGCTTCCAATTTTGAGCCGATGCCCGGCAGTTTGCTCAGCAGACGGCGGAAGCCACTTTCGGAGAAGTCGAACTTATTCGGGTTGATCTGTTCAACCTTGCCGCGCAGGGCCAGCAGGTCTTTGCTCAGGTCACCACTGTCATCATTGCTGCCCATGATCTCTTTGATTGGCGCGTTGAGCAGGTCACTCTGATGGGCAATGTTGCGACGGATTTCAGAACCGAAACTTTTGGCTTCATCGGTCAGGTTGTTGCGACCTTCAATGTCTCGTTCGCCAACGTTCTTAATGCGCTCAAGCATCTCCTGTGCGCGTTTCTTCACCTCTTCCGGGATCTCGTCGGCGATGGTCGTCGGGGCTTTGGTCCCGACTTCAGCAGCAATCTGCTCAGGGGTCATGGTGGCCACCTGGGCGATCTGGGTCTGAGTGGTCATAGCGTGTTCCTTTGCGCATTAAAACGATCGTCGATTATGACGGTATCTTCAGGCGATTGGAAAGCGTAATCGCGCGCCGAAAGTCATGAATGGCGAGTCAATTGTCATGAAATGGCCAATGTCCCTTTTAATTGCAGGGGTTGGGCTTTATCTTAGCGGTCGGTATCGTCGCATTGATGGCGATGGTGTGATGCGCAGTCTCAGAGGACCCTGATGGCCAGAATTTTCCTTATTACCCTGCTTACCGCATGTCTCGGAATCGCCGCGTTTGCGGTGTGGTTTCCATTTGATGTGATGTTGCTGGGTGGCTATGCGCTGTTGGCATTTGCCGGGTCTGGCATTGGCCTGGGGTATTACCTGATTTCCGGCGCTGCCAAAAAAGATCAGCAACAGGCGTTGATCAGCCGTGAGGTTGAGCGTGAACAGGCGCTCTATGCTGAGGTTGAAGCGCTGTCCGAACAGCTCAAGGCCATGGCCTTACCGGATTCAGCCAAACAAGCTGAACGCTTGATGGGCATGTTAGAGGACTATCGTCGGGTCATTGAACAGAAGCTGGGCGACACCACCATCACCATGTCCAGTTACAGTGCTGAAACCGGTCGGGTCTTCCGCCTGTCGATCAACAACCTGAAAGACATTCTGGCGGCGGCGCAATCGGTACATACCACCAAACTGGAAACGCCGGACAGCGATCTGTTGGAAAGTGAAGCACTGCAACGACGCCAGGCGCTGTTGACCCAACAGGAAGCCCGGATCGAATCGCTGGTTGAGCAGAATCGTGACCTGCTGACCGCCCTGAATGAAACCACTGTGCAGGTGGCCAACATTAAAGACATCAACTCATTTGAACTGCAGGAATCACTGGATCGTCTGCGTGATCTCGGCGAACGTGCGCAGGCGTTCAGCAAGCAATAATTAAGGACACCGCTATGAAAAAACTGATTGGATTGACAATAACGCTGCCGTTACTGGCCGGTTGTTTCGATGCCAACAACGTTCAAAACTTTGATGAAGCCGAAGTGCGCCTGGGTGAGCTGGTCCAGGAAACCATTCAGCCGAGCCGGATCGAAAATCAGTATCGGGCGAACATCAAACTGTCGTCAACGAACTTGCTTGAGCTGCTGCCGGACATCAACGAATACACCATGTCGGTGGATGTCAGAGACAGTGCCCGCACCGAAGCGGTCGAGATTTTTACCAGCTCTGAGAAAGCCGGTGAAGGTGTGGATGGCATCTACGTGGATCTGGCGCGTCAGTTCAATGCCGAACAGTTTGAGTTGCCGAACGGTAAGGTCGGTCAGATTGCTATTCGTCGGATTGCCTCCGGAGCGGCGGCCTCGTTCCTGTTAGCCGGGCAGAATGTGCCCGATGGCTACTCGCCTTCTAATTTGCTGTGGGGACAGATGCTGAGTTCTCAGGGGGTTGAGTTGACTGAAATTGCTCGTCAAACCGCTCCGAACGTCGCCGGTGTGGTCGTGCAGGATGACAAGGTCGATCAGATCACCACTAATGGCGATTTGGACATTCAAAAGCTACTGACCGTCGTCACCAGTGGCGAGTTTGCCATGGGCTATACCAACCCGTATCAGTCTTCAACGGGTTTGAACTTCCTGTTGACCGTATTGCATGCCTTTGCGCAGGGGGAAGAACGACAAATGCTGGCGCCGGACGTGGCCAGTGCGTTCGAAGCGTTCCAGCGCGGAGTTCCGTTTGTTGCTCAAAATACCTTGCAGATGCGTGAAGCCACCGTGGGTAGCGGCGTGCTGGATGCCTTTGTGATGGAGTATCAGACGTTTGCTAACGCCAATGGTCTGGGTGGCTATGAGTTTGTCCCCTTCGGTGTACGGCATGATTCACCGCTCTACGCGACCGGGGAAGCGGATGAAAATGAGCGACTCGTGCTGGAGGCCTTCGCGCAGTTTATCGCCGATAACCGTCAGGTGGCGCGTCAATACGGCTTTAATCAGAACCCGAGTTATCAACCCGCTTATGAACTGGATGATGGCTCGGTCATTCTGAGTGCGCAACGCATCTGGAAAGACAAAAAATCCGGCGGTCGGCCGATTGCCGCGATGTTCGTTGCGGACGTGTCGGGGTCGATGGACGGTGATCGCATCCGGGCGCTGAAAATCGCCTTGGACGAGTCCGCTAATTTTGTCTCCTCGCGCAACAGCATCGGTTTGGTAACGTTTAATGATCGGGTCAACGTCGATTTGCCGATACGTGAGTTTGACCTGCAACAGAAGTCGCAGTTTTTAGGGGCGGTCGAGCGCATGAGTGCTGGCGGCGGTACTGCGACCAACGACGCGATACTGGTGGCTGCGCACGAACTGTTGAACTTCGCGAAAACGCATCCGGAACACAAGCTGACCATCTTTGTGCTGTCCGACGGTGAAACCCGGAACGGGCTGCCGCTGGGTGATGTCGAAAAAGTGATACAGATGCTCAATATTCCTGTGCACAGCATCGCTTATGGCTTTGAGTCGGCCGACTTGAAAAAAGTCTCCGGGCTGGTCGAAGCGTCTTATACCGAATCATCCACCGGTTCAGCAGCCTACCAGATCGGTAACCTGCTGAACGCACAGATGTAACGGAGACCTGAAGTGGGCAAAGTCGTATCCATCGCTCTGGCGGTCGTCATTCAACTGGGCGGGCTTGTTGGGGCGCATCTGTACTTCAGCGGTAACCCGCGGGATGTCCTGATCGTCGTGGACTCTTCCTATGGTCTGAGCGGTTTCCAGACGCAGATTGACGATTGGATTGATGACTACGAAAGCGCTGAGCGCTACAGCGAGTTTCACTTTGCCACGGATAAATCTTACCTGGGCAAAGGCGACGCCAACCGGGCGCGCCTTTACCGGGTCAGTTTCGGCAGCATGAATGGCAGCCTGTTGAATCAGACCTTCCCAGCCAATCAGTACGACGAACGTGTACTGCTGACCTTTACCGATGTGCAGCCGGATGGCTGGAAGGTTGTGGAGTTTGATTGAGGGTTCGCTGCGAGCTTCGGGCCTCGAGCTGCGAGATAAACTTCATTCGTTCTGAACAGCTTGTGCTTTTTAGAAGCAGCAGCCCTATGTGAGCCTATTCAAGAAAGTAGCTGAAGAAACCTATATCCTAACATTTCTATTAAGCGACCCCGCAGCCCGCAGCCCGCAGCCTCATCACCCGTTCAACATCGCCCGTAGATTACTGATCGTATTGGCGTTTTCTTCGCGGTTGTCGGGCTTGGCTTTCTCTTCCGCCCCAATCCAGCGAATGTCATCTTCCGGCAGTTCATCGAGGAACCGACTCGGTGTGCAGTCGATTAACTCGCCAAACTGTTTACGCCTTGAGGCAAAGGTCAGTGCCAACGTTTTCTGAGCGCGTGTGATGCCGACGTACATCAGGCGGCGCTCTTCTTCGATGTCGCCACTTTCGATGGAGTTGCGGTGCGGCAGGAGTTCTTCTTCCAACCCCATGATGAACACATGCGGAAACTCCAACCCTTTTGAGGCGTGCAGGGTCATCATCTGTACGGCGTCTTCCTCGTTTTCTTCTTCCTGACGCTCCATCATGTCACGCAGCACCAGTTTGCCGATGGCATCGCCGATGGCCAGGTCGGTATCGTCTTCGTCGTTGCCGCGTTCCATCATCGATTGCAGGCCGTCAATCAGAATGTGGACGTTGGCCAAACGTTTTTCCGCCATCTTGTCACTGGTACTGTCCTGGCGTAACCAGGCTTCGTAGTTGATGTCGGTGATCATTTCCCGAATCGCCATGACCGGGTTATCGAGCGTGTGCAGTTTTTCAATGGTTCGGTCGAGCCAGCCGGTGAACCGTTCTAACCGTTCAGACGCCTTTGGTGTCAGATGTTGGCGGAGCCCCAGTTCGCTGCAGGAACTGACCAGGCTGATACCGCGCACGGCGGCATAGTCATTCAGTTTTTCCAGAGTCGCCGGTCCGATTTCCCGACGTGGTGTGTTGATGATGCGCAGGAATGCCGCATCGTCGTCGGGGTTGATCAGCAACCGCAGATAACTCATCACGTCTTTGATTTCGGCTTTGGCAAAAAACGACGTGCCGCCGTTCATCTTGTAAGGGATGCGATTCTGCTGCAGCTTCATTTCCATGATGCGGGCCTGATGGTTACCGCGATAGAGAATGGCGAAGTCTTTGTAATCGCATTTGCGCACCAGATGCTGATGCAGGATTTCATTGGCGATGCGTTCGGCTTCGGCATCGTCACTGGGGGTTCGTATGATCCGGATCTTGTCACCGAAATCCATTTCCGACCACAGTGTCTTCTTGAACACGTGTGGGTTGTTATCAATGACGGTGTTCGCCGCTTTCAGGATCAGGCCGGTGGAGCGGTAATTCTGTTCGAGTTTCACCAACTTCAGGTGTGGAAAGTCTTCCTGCAGTTTCACCAGATTTTCTGGCCGGGCGCCGCGCCAGCTGTAAATGGATTGGTCATCATCGCCGACGACAGTGAACCGGGGATCATCCCCAACAAGCAGCTTAACCAGCAGGTACTGCGAAATATTGGTGTCCTGGTATTCATCGACCAGCAGGTAGCGAATGCGTCGTTGCCACTTACTCAGAATCTCATTGTGGTTCAGAAACATCAGCGTCGGCAGACGGATCAGATCGTCGAAATCAACGGCGTTATATGCTGACAGCATTCGGTTGTATTCAGCGTAAATCTCGACCGCCAGCGCGTGAGTCGCGTCTTCCATCTTACCGCGCAGATCGTCCGGTTCTTTCAGGTCGTTTTTCCACAAACTGATCAGGTTGCGGAAGTAATCGACTTCATCCACGGCGTTGGGTGCCGAGCGCAAAATAATGTCTTTAATCAGAGCTTTGGAATCGTGATCATCGAACAGCGTAAAATTGCTTTTCAGGCCGATCGCGTCGGACTCTTTGCGCAGAATGTTCAGGCCAAGGTTATGGAACGTTGAGACAATGAGACCATGACTGGCCTTACCCTTAACCAGCTTGCTGACCCGGGCTTTCATTTCACGCGCCGCTTTATTGGTGAACGTCACAGCGGCGATATTGTGTGCCCGATAGCCGCACTCCTGAATCAGATAGGCAATCTTCTGAGTGATTACCGAGGTTTTTCCGGAGCCAGCACCGGCCAGCACCAGCAGCGGACCACTGATGTATTCGACGGATTCCTTTTGACGGGGATTGAGCTTGTTCGCCATGAATAGGGAGACACTGATGAAACGGGCGGCGATTTTATCAGGTGCCGGGACCGTCCCCAACTGGTCATTTGGGTCAGGCAAGTTTCGAGAGGTTTGACAGAAGTCGGCGTGTTTGATGCCGGAAATCTGTCACGTTTTCCACGACGGGATACAAAGAGCCGACACAAATTGTGAACTGCGACCGTCCCTTTTCAGGGCTTCTGAGCCATACTTCAGTGGCCTTAAAAGGGCCTATGAAAACCAAAAAAGAATTCATACCGATGAGAGTTTTGCACAAACCGTTGATGGTCTTGCTGGGCCTGACCCTGCTTGGCTGCGCTCAGGATTTTGGCGACGTTGGCGATCCGGTCGATCTGGAGCTGGACCGAACCTTAAGTTGTTCAGAAACCGATGCCGAATTTTTTTCCCGCGCGGTCTGGCCCACGTTGGCCGGCACCTGCTCAAGTTGCCATGCCGCCTCGCAGGTTGGGTCGGATGGGCCGGCTTTAGTTTTGTCGAGCAGCGAAGCGGACGCCTACCAAGATGTGCGCCAGTACATTGCTGAGCATGGTGACACCTTTGTTCGTAAGCCGACCCTCAACGGCGCCGGACACGATGGTGGCCGGTTACTGGAGGTTGACAGTGATCAGGCCGATGACTTTCTGGAAATGGTGCAACGGGTGACTCAACCGATAGAAGCCTGTGAAGACGAAGGTGTTGTGGCCCGCGAACTCGGGTTCGACGATGTTGTGAACATCAGCGCCAGTCGCACGGTACGCAAGAGCGCCATTCTGATGCAGGGGCGCATGCCGACCAGTGAAGAAGTGACCACGGCACAGCAGTCTGACGTCGGATTGCGAACGGTTTTACGCAGTTACCTCAACGGGCCGGTTTTCGAGAGCTGGCTGAAGAACAGTGCCAATGATCGTTTGCTGACCCGTAAGTATTTCACCGGGCAAACCGAAGCTCAGGAAGCGCTGGCCGCAGACTGGTACCTGTATCCAGGTTTGTTCGATCGCACCGGAGCCGCCTTCGATGCCGCGGAAGCGGCTGAGCTCAGCTGTGTGTCTGGCGGCGGTCAGCCCGCTCAGGATGCCTCGGAACCCGCCTGTCAGGTCGCCTGGCAGAAACGCCAGCTGGCCAATGTTACTTACACAGAAACCCAGCGAGCGATCGCCGAAGAGCCTCTGGAGTTGATTCGTTATGTGGTGACACAGGACCGGCCTTACAGCGAGATTCTCACTGCGAACTATCGCATGATGAACCCCTTCACTTACGAAATTTTCGATGGTGAAAGCTGGACGAGTGCCTATGACCGGTTTAATGCCGAAGATTGGCGGCCGGGGCAGTTACGACGCTATCAGGTGGCCTGGAACCAAACGATTCAAAGTGCAGGCTATGATGCTGTGCCTGCTGCCGGACTGCTCAGTTCACCAGTGTTCCTGCTGCGTTATCCATCGACCGATACCAACCGGAACCGGGCCCGCTCGCGCTGGACTTACTACTACTTCCTTGGCGTTGATATCGAGCGGCTGGCCGTGCGGGCCATGGATGCCGAGGAACTGAAAAACGTCACCAATCCCGGCGCAGAAGGCACCAGCTGTTTTGGTTGTCACCAGCTGCTCGATCCGGTCGCCGGTGCTTTTCAGAGCTGGGGTAATGACAGTCAGTTTCTGGCGCGTAATGGTCAGGATTCGCTGCCGTCGGTGTACGTCGCCGGTGACGAATACCACGACGGCGATCAGTGGTATCGCGAGCAGCTCGCCCCGGGCTTTAACGGTGTCGATCTGCCCGTTTCTGCGCCTTTTGGTCCGGTATCCGGTTATAACGACGGCCTGCAATGGCTGGGCGAACAGCTGGTGGCCGATCCGCGGTTTGCTACCGGAACGGCCAAGTTCTGGTTCCCCGGTGTTTTTGGTCGAGAGCCATTGTTGGCGCCCTCAGAACCCTCTGATGCGGACTATGCCGCCCGGCTACAGGCGTATCAGGATGAGCAGGCCTTGATTGCGACCTGGGGGGAAAACTTCATCGCGTCCGGATTTGATCTGAAAACGCTGCTGGTGGATATGATGATGTCCCCGCTCTATCGCGGTGAACAGTTGACGACCGCCGACAGTCATCGGCAACAGGTGCTCAGCGACCTGGGTCTGGGTCGGCTGCTGAGCCCCGAACAGTTGGATCGTAAACTGACGGCTGTGCTCGATGTTGACTGGAAACGGGACTGGCAGAATGACGGGCAGTTGTTGGAAGACTATTACATGTTTTACGGCGGCATCGACTCCGACGGTATCACCGAACGCCCCGAGGCCATGAACAGTCTGATGTATTCGGTGGTCGATCGCATGGCCAATGAGCTGGCCTGTGAAGTGGTGTTGCAGGAGTTCTGGCCGGGAATGCCAAGAGTCCTGTTTACCGATGTCACCATGGACACCGATCCGACCACGGAGGCTGGTGAGGCTTCGATTCGGCAGACCATCAACAACCTGCTTTGGCGCTTGTGGGGTGTCAGTGATGCTGAGGAACAGGAGGCTCTCTGGCAGCTCTATAAAGCAATTTATGACCAACGTATCGCGTGGCGAGAGGATGACGACAGCAACGGCGGAACGTACGTCAGTGATTTCCTCGGGTACAGCGTGCAATGGGACGACTACCGGGATGATGAACAGCTGGATGAAAACTGCGAGGTGCGAGATTACGACAGCAATGATGGCGTCGACGTCTCACTGAACTGGGACGGTATCGTTTGGCAGGACCCAGAGAATGTTCGCGCACACCTGGGCAGTTACTACAACCCTCAGCAGTCTCTTCGGCCCTGGGTGGCGGTGTTGACCGTCATGCTGACCGACATTCAGTTCGTAACGGAGTAAGACGCATGCAACGACGTGAACTTTTAAAAGCGATGGTTGCGGCGGGCATGTTGCCATCGGCCGGTCTGCTCAGCGCGCCAGCACGAGCCGAGGTGACCCGCTACGAAGGTCCGGTATATCTGGTCTTGTTTGCCTCCGGTGGCTGGGATGTGACCAGCTTTTGTGACCCGAAAGACGGTCTGATACAACCCAGCGGGTCTGGCAGTGCCGTTCGCATCAATAACTGGTCAGCCAGTGAACCCATTCAGAGCGCGCACGGCATCGACTATGCGCCGTTTGCCGACAACGCCTCCCTGTTTACCAACCATGGTAATAAGATGCTGGTGTTAAACGGCCTGGATGCTCAAACCAATGCACATTCTGCGGGTGTCCGACACGTCTTTTCGGGTCGTTTTGCCGACGGCTATCCGGCGGTAACCGCCCTGGCGGCCGCGCAACACGGCGCCGGCCTGCCGCTCGCCTTCCTCAGCAATGGTGGTTATCGGGAGACCGCGGGTCTGACGAGTTTTTCGTTGATGCAGGACCCGAGCACTCTGGGCAATCTGGTCAACACGAATGAGCCACAATGGGGAGCACATCAGTATCATCGACCGGAAAGCCTCGGTTTAATGGATCAGTACCGGCAAGCGCGGATGGATCGATTACAGGCTCGTGCGACGCTGACCCGCCGACTGAGCCAGGCGTCGGAGTATATGGAAAACAGCGCCGCCGGACGCGACCAGTTAAAAACACTCAACCAATATCTGCCGGAAACCTCAGCACCGACGGTCGATGCGGACGGAAACTGGTTCCCGCTGTTGCGCCAGATTCAGCTTTCACTCGTCAGTATGGCGGCGGGTTTGACCGTCGCTGCGGATGTCGTGCATTGGGGCTTCGATACGCACGCCAATCACGACAGTGAGCACAGAGTCGCGCTTCGAAACCTTGCGGCAGGTGTGGATTATCTTTGGCAGGAAGCCGCCAATCTAGACAGTGCACACGGGACCAATCTGACCGGCCGGCTGCGCGTCGTGATCGCGTCGGACTTTTCACGCACGCCTTGGTACAACGACGGAGCCGGCAAAGATCATTGGCCGATTGGCAGTGCGGTTCTCATGCAAAACGGTGGCTTTTCTCGTGCGGTGGTTGGGCAAACGACGGCGACCCATGATGCCCTGGGTCTGGATCCAAACCTGGAGGCATCAGAAACCGGCACCATCCTGACACCGGCACATTTTCAGACGTTGTTGCGGCATTGGAGTGGCACCAACACATCGGCTTATCAACAGCTGTTTCCGCTTGATGACTCGGGACTGGATCTGCGCGCGTTGGTGTAAGAACCCTAGTGTCCTGAGTCAGAAGTTCGTCTGCTTTCAGCGTGCCATTCAAGTGCTTAGGCAAGGTGTGTCTCGAAGGTAATGGTTGCACCATTGGGAAGAGACGACACTAGCTTACAATGGCGAAAGATATTGACGTCTGCATTGCTTGATCTTCTGTCTGCAGGCCCCATACTTGGCATCGAGCCTAATCGAGGAAACTCCCTTGCCTGTTATCTCCAGACTTGAGCAATTCAAGCAATTGCAGCAAAACGCCTTTGTTTTTCAGCGCGGTATTGAACGGGAAACCCTGAGGGTGGACCCGAAGGGTCATATCAGCCAGACCCCTCACCCGGCCGGTCTGGGGTCTGCGTTAACGCACAAGGCCATTACCACCGATTACTCCGAGGCTCTGTTGGAGTTCATCACCTCGGTTAAAACCGATAAGAAAGCGTTGTTGCAGGAACTCGATGAACTGCACCGGTACAGTTTTTCCAAAATGGACAACGAAATGTTCTGGGCGGGCAGCATGCCGTCGGTTTTGCCCGAGCAGGAGCAGATTCCGATTGCGCAATACGGCAATAGCCACATCGGCCGTCTGAAGACTATTTATCGACATGGTCTCTGGCACCGATACGGCCGGAAAATGCAAACCATTGCCGGTCTCCATTACAACTGGTCTCTGACGGAAGATTTCTGGCAGCAGTGGGCCATGGTCAATGGCAAGCTGGGCGATCTGACCCCCTTTAAAACCGAAGAATACTTTGGCCTGATCCGAAACTTCCGCCGCCACAGCTGGTTGTTGTTGTATTTGTTTGGCTCATCTCCCGCAGCGGATCGCTCGTTTCTCGATGAGCCTTCTGATGAACTGGCGTTGTTGGGCAACGATACCCTCTATAACCCATACGCGACATCATTGCGCATGAGTGACCTGGGGTATTCCAATCAGGCGCAGGCCGAGTTGTTTGTCTGTTTTAACTCGCTTGAGACTTATGCAAAAACGCTTTCCGAAGCGATTCAACAGCCATACCCTGCCTACGAGTCAATCGGCCTGAAAGAGGGTGACGACTATAAGCAGCTGAACACCAGCATTTTGCAGATTGAAAACGAATACTACTCAGACATTCGTCCGAAACGGGTTGCTTACTCCGGTGAAAAACCGCTGCATGCTCTGCGTTACCGAGGGGTTGAATACATCGAAGTACGTTGTATGGACGTCAATCCATTTCAACCGTTAGGCATTGATGAAACCGCGATTAATTTTCTGGATCTGTTCCTGTTGTGGTGTCTGGTACAGGACAGCCCCATGATTTCTCCTGAAGAGTGCGAACAACTGCAACGCAATACGGAAGCCGTTGCCATTGGTGGTCGCGACCCCGAGTTAACGTTAACCCTCAAAGGTGAAACGATTGCAGTGCCGGAGTTGGCGCAGAACTTTGTTGAATCGATTTGCCAGTTTGCCAAATTTATTGACCAGAAAAACGGAACCGATTGCTATGCCCGCTCCTGCGAAGCACAAATGCTGAAAGTGCAGAACCCGGAACTCACTCCGTCGGCGCAGGTGCTAAATGCGGTGCGCGAAGCGGGGTCGTATCGGCAGTTTACGCTGGCGCAATCCGAAGCCTTTGCGAATCATTTTAACGACGCACTTCGACCGGATCGTCTGGCGCCTTGGCAGGAAGAAACGGACTTATCTGTCTGGCGGGCAAAGAACATTGAAAACTCCCAACAAGGCTCGTTTGACGATTTTCTGACGGAGTATTTGCGTCAATAATCGGTCATGCTGAGTCCTCTCAGCCCACGGCTGGCAAGGGATTGGCGATCTTTGGGTTTTTATTGTCCGGTTATCTATGAAAACTGTGACGGGCTTGCTACATTGCCCCGGCACTTGGTTTACAATGTTTGACATTATCCGGGCTGAAAGCAGAAAAAAGATCCGGACAGGTGCCTTAGGTCACCCGCCGTTAGGTGTGTTAGATAGGAACGGCATAACCAGGCAGACGAGTCAAAAAGGGAGCAGGGAACCATGTCTGAAACGGAATGGACACTGGATACACTCAATAAAGCCTACCAGCAGGGCTATATGACGGGCTTGGCTGGCAAGCCGAATGAGGAATGTCCCTATCGCCATGACGTATTGAAAGCGGCCTGGGAAGCAGGCTGGGATGATGGCTCCGGCCAGTCTCGAAAAGGTTCTAAAGAACGCAAAAAGTTACGCCTGGCCTGATTCAACCTTAACTTATCTTATTGCAGCTCGCCGTTCTCTCTTCTCTATAACGGGTACGACAGCCGTTCTTTGACCCACTCAGGTCTGTAACACAAACGAAGTAAACAGAACCCGGTCAATCAGGGTTTTTCCAGTCTCTTTTAACATCAGATCCTGCAGTTCTCTTAACGCTTGTTCGAGTATGTCGTCGCGACCAGCGGCGGTGCGAATTTTTTCTTCCGGTTGTCGGGCAAACAGCATGATGATGATGTGACGAATCGCATCAGAGTGAGCCGTGACTTCCAGTGCGGCTGCCTGATCTCTGACCCTTAACGTAATGGACGCTTGCAGGTAACGCGTCCGCATCGGATCGCCATAGTTCAGGGTGAAGGCCGGTTCCAAGTCAACATAAGAGGGACCGACCGCGGCCGGTGTCGCTGACAAATGTCCTGACATCGCCAATGAAACGATAAGGGGCAGCAGATACCGAACGTAACCTGTGGTTCTGTTTTTCAGCCGTTGCATAACCTATTACTTACCTGAGTTGTTTGATTGGTTGGACGTCAATGCTGCCGCTCAGTATAGAAGTGGCGCTCAATAAATTCATCGTTTCTCGACGTATCGACCAGAGCTTAAGGGTTATTACCGAGTAAACCTGGTAGAAAAGCCGGATCGTACAGGGGTTATCGGCCACACCTCGCGCCGCTTTACCATTGAAAAGACGATTGTAAACTCGACGATCAACTGGGGTTTAGGTTGTTCTGTCTGGTCGCTATGCTTATATTGTAACGATAACGAATGGCAAATCACCGAATCGTCACTGTTGTCGATTCCGGTATTCAGACAATGTACCGGGCAAAACCGCTCGGAATAGGACACTTCAATGCTCGAGAACTGTAAGACCGCTCAGGAACGCTGGGGCGGCACCCATGAAATGATCGATCGCTGGTTGGCTGATCGTCAACAGACGCTGATCCTGTATTTTGCCATTCAGGATGCCGAAGGCAGAGAGGCCGTCAGCACCCAGCTGCAGGCCTTCTGTGAGCACTTGGTCGACTACGTCTCCGAAGGACACTTTGAAATCTACGAACAGTTGTTCAGGGAAGCCAAAGAGTACGATGACGGCGGTATGGACCTGGCGAAGCAGCTCTATCCTCGACTCGAAGAACTGACTCAGGTAATGCTTGATTTCAACGACAAGTACATTTCGTCGGATCATGTCGTTATGAACATTGACGATCTGCACGAAGATTTGTCGTTGTTAGGTGAGAAAATGACTGAACGATTTGATATGGAAGATCAGTTGATCGAGCGACTGCATAATGTACATCAACAGGCGGCCGAATCTCGCTGATCGCAATGACCCGCGGAGGGATAACCTGTCCCTCCGTATCACGCCCTTCCCTTTTTCATCGCCCTTAAAACGCTGACAGCGAAATCAGCAGAGGTGGCCGCGCAACGTCAATGCTACACTGCAATGACGCTCCCGATGCTTTTTGACGACGGTGGTATGATTCAACGCTTCTTAACATGTTTCAGTGTCCTGCTGATCTGCGCAGGGTTGGTTTCCTGCATCGCGGAAAAACCTTCACAGAAATGGCAGGTGGCTGCCAATGGGGCTTACTCCGCCAGCCTGAAAGATAATGGTTTGGTGTTAGGAAGTTTTCAGCACGGTGGCTCGTTCTGGGATGTTGCCAATTACGCGCGACTATACAACTGGAATCACATGGAAGGGTTTCTGACGGAAATCCTCTTCAGCGACATCTCGGACGATGGCGCCTTCGCCATGACGGCCAACTATTATAACCTCGTACTTTGGGATACCAGGACCGGCGAGCCGGTTTGGTTTGGAAGCGCC
>NZ_CH724155.1:103217-267368 GCF_000153185.1 Reinekea blandensis MED297
GACCGGCAAAATCAGACCCGAATGAGGATCTAAAACATGAGCGAATATTCTTTATTTACATCGGAAAGTGTTTCAGAAGGCCATCCCGATAAAATGGCAGACCAGATTTCGGATGCCGTGCTGGACGCCATCATCACCGAAGATCCGCACGCTCGTGTGGCGGTCGAAACGTTGGTGAAAACCGGTATGGCGATCATTGCCGGTGAAGTCCGGACCTCGACGTACGTCGATTTAGAAGACATCGTCCGGGACGTTATCCGCGACATCGGCTACACCTCTTCAGATGTGGGTTTCGATGGTTCTTCCTGTGCCGTCATTAACGCCATCGGCAAACAGTCGTCCGACATTGCGGTCGGTGTCGACGAAGCCGAAGACAAAGATCTCGGTGCCGGTGACCAGGGTTTGATGTTCGGTTACGCCACCAATGAAACCGAAACCTATATGCCAGCGCCGATTTACTACTCTCATCGGTTGGTTGAGCAGCAGGCCAAACTGCGCAAAAACGGGGTACTCCCCTGGTTACGCCCGGACGCAAAATCGCAGGTAACCCTGCGCTACGAAAACGGCAAGCCTGTCGCTGTCGATGCCGTCGTTCTTTCAACGCAACACGATCCAAGCATCAAACTGGACGACCTGCGCGAAGCGGTACTGGAAAACGTCATTAAAGAAGTACTGCCATCTGAATGGCTGCACGCAGACACCAAGTTTCATATTAACCCGACCGGCATTTTTGTCATCGGTGGCCCCGTCGGTGACTGCGGTCTGACCGGACGTAAAATCATCGTCGACACTTACGGCGGCATGGCCCGTCACGGTGGTGGCGCGTTCTCCGGCAAAGACCCATCCAAGGTTGACCGTTCAGCGGCCTATGCCGGCCGTTATGTGGCGAAAAATATCGTCGCGGCAGGCCTTGCCGACAAATGTGAAATTCAGGTTTCGTACGCCATTGGTGTCGCCGAACCAACATCGATTGCCATCAACACGTTCGGCACCAACAAAGTTGACGAAGCCTTGATCGCGGAACTGGTTCGCGAGCACTTCGATCTGCGCCCACGCGGCATCATTGAAATGCTCGACCTGCGTAAACCGATTTACCGCCCAACCGCAGCTTACGGTCACTTTGGCCGAGACGGGTTCAGTTGGGAAGCGACCGATAAGGTCGATGTGCTGAAAGCCGGAGCGAAGCTTTAACAAAGCGGCAAGACAGTTTCCTGCCAAGCCTGTAACTAAATTAAATCTTGAAGCTGAAAGCTGACCGCTTGCAGCTTCATAAATGAGGAACGAATTTATGACCAACTTCACCGACTACAAAGTCGCCGACATCAACCTGGCCGACTGGGGTCGCAAAGAAATTGCCATCGCCGAAAGCGAAATGCCGGCTCTGATGGCTCTGCGCCGTAAATACAAAGCTGACCAGCCGCTGGCCGGCGCCCGCATCATGGGCTGTATTCACATGACGATTCAAACGGCCGTGCTGATCGAAACTCTGGTTGAGCTGGGTGCGGAAGTGCGCTGGTCATCGTGCAACATCTTTTCCACTCAGGATCACGCCGCGGCCGCCATTGCCGCCGCCGGTATTCCTGTGTTCGCCTGGAAAGGTGAAACCGAAGAAGAATTCTGGTGGTGCATCGAGCAGACCATCCGAGCGGAAAAAGACAGCGACGCGCTGTGGAACCCGAACATGATTCTGGATGACGGCGGCGACCTGACTTTCCTGGTTGAAGACAAGTTCCCGCAACTGTGGGACGACATCCACGGTATCTCCGAAGAAACCACCACGGGTGTTCACCGTCTGTTGGAAATGCTGCAGGAAGGCACGCTGAAAGTTCCGGCCATCAATGTGAACGACTCGGTCACCAAATCGAAGAACGACAACAAGTACGGCTGCCGTCACTCGCTGAATGATGCGATCAAACGCGGTACCGACCACCTGTTGTCAGGTAAAAAAGCCCTGGTTATCGGTTACGGCGATGTCGGTAAAGGTTCCGCCGCCTCTCTGCGTCAGGAAGGCATGATCGTTAAGGTCACCGAAATTGATCCGATCTGTGCCATGCAAGCCTGCATGGACGGTTTCGAAGTGGTGTCGCCTTATCTGAATGGTCAAAACGATGGCACCGCAGCAAGCATCAACACCGCCTTGCTGGGCAATACCGATCTGATTGTCACTACCACCGGCAACACCACCGTGTGTGACAAACACATGCTGGCGGCGGTAAAGAGTGGCGCGGTGGTCTGTAACATCGGTCACTTCGACAACGAAATCGATACAGCCTTTATGCGTGAAAACTGGAAATGGGAAGAAGTTAAACCTCAGGTCCACCAGATTTATCGCAGCGACAACCAGGACGATTTCATCATTCTGTTGTCCGAAGGCCGTCTGGTGAACCTGGGTAACGCCACCGGTCACCCAAGCCGCATCATGGACGGCTCCTTTGCCAATCAGGTGCTCGCGCAGATGTATCTGTTTGAGCGTAAGTTTGCGGATTTGAGTGCTGACGAGAAGAAAGCCGGACTGTATGTGAAAGTTCTGCCGAAGAAACTCGACGAAGAAGTCGCCGCCGAAATGGTGAAAGGCTTCGGTGGTGTGATTACTCAGCTGACGAAAGAACAGGCCGATTACATCAACGTGCCCGTCGAAGGTCCGTTTAAACCGGAAGAGTATAAGTACTAAAAGAAAGCTGCGAGAGCTTAGAGCTGCGGGTTAAGACCTTTTCTTCTCGCAGCTAGCAGCATACGAGTCAAAATCTAAACCGAGAACCAAACCATGAATACTCCCGTCCCGGTCAGTTTCGAGTTTTTTCCACCGAAAACCGACGCTGGTTACGACAATCTGCTGAAAGCGCATGATGAGCTGAAGACCACCAACCCCGAATTTTTCAGTGTCACTTACGGCGCTGGTGGCTCGACTCAGGAGCGGACGATCAACACCGTCATTGAACTGAACAAGCGTGGCGTGCCCGCGGCACCTCATTTGTCTTGCATTGGTTCCAAAGCCGACACCATTAAAGACCTGTTAACCACCTACAAAGCCGAAGGCATCAATCGCATCGTCGCCCTGCGCGGTGATCTGCCCAGCGGTATGGTGGGCACCGGGGGCGACTTCAATTACGCCTCCGACCTGGTGACGTTCGTAAAGCAGGAGTTTGGCGATACCTTTCATATTGAAGTCGCGGCCTACCCGGAAATGCACCCACAGGCGGCTAACTTAGACGCCGACATCGATAACTTCGTGCGTAAAGCGAAGTGTGGTGCGGACAGTGCCATCACCCAGTATTTCTACAATGCCAACGCCTATAAACATTTTGTCGATGAAGTGCGTAAGCGCGATTGTGACATCGACATCGTGCCCGGCATCATGCCGATCACCAATTACAGTAATCTGGTGCGTTTCTCGGATGCCTGCGGCGCTGACATTCCGCGCTGGATGCGCAAAGCGCTGGAAACCTGTTCCGACGATGTGCAACGTATTCAGCGTATCGGGCTGAACTTTGTTGTCGACCTGTGCCAGGACCTGATTCAGGCCGGCGCACCCAAGCTGCATTTTTACAGCATGAACCGCTCCGGTCCGACGCTCGACATTCTGAAACAACTCAGCTGACAACACTGCTGCCCCATAACGCTTCTAACCTCAGATAGGCGCAAGGGCAGCTGTTTCAGAGCTTCTTTCTGGGAACCGTCAACAACATGGATGTTGTTGCCGAGCCCAATGGCGGTCCGACGTCTCGGCGGGTTTATAGCGTGTTTCCAGAAAGAAGCTCTGAAACGGCCCGGTTGATCGTTGAGACAGCGATGAGTTGACTAAGACCATTTACGCCGAACAGGGCTGAAAAGCCCTGTTGCGTAAGCTGCTTTCGGTTTCGGCGGCGCTTTCCTCTATAATGTCGGGAAATTTCTGACAGAGCACATCGCCGACATGAGTAAAATCACCGCTTACATCGATGGCCAGTACGGCACCACCGGCCTGCAGATTCACCAGCGCCTGGCCGATCACCCGGACGTCGATATTCTGAGCATACCTGAAGCTCAGAAAAAAGATCCGGCATTGCGACGTGAGTTTCTCAACAAAGCCGATGTGGTCTTTCTCTGCCTGCCCGATGATGCTTCACGCGAAGCCGTCCGTCTGATTGATAACCCGGAAACCGTCATTATTGATGCCTCGACCGCCTTCCGGGTCGATCCAAAATGGGTCTATGGCGTTCCGGAACTGCCCGGTTATCGTAGCCGCCTTCAAACCAGCAACCGTATCGCTAACCCGGGATGCTATCCCACTGGCATGACCATGCTGGTCGCACCATTGGTGAAGGCCGGTATCGTTCCTAAAGACTACGCCATGACCGTACAGGCCATCACCGGCTACAGCGGTGGCGGTAAAGCAATGATTGCCGACTATCAGGCGATGGATGACAGCCAACGTCAGCGCGCCGCAGCCCGTTTTAAAAACCTGGATCTTAACCACAAGCACCTGCCGGAAATGACGAACGTTACCGGGCTTTCTCATGCACCCGTTTTCGTTCCGACCGTCGCCCACGTTGAGCAAGGCATGCTGGTCAGCATCGCACTGCATGAACACGCCATTCACGGCAGCGCCGAGCAGATTCACACCACGTTGGCCGAAACCTATACCGGCGAGCCGTTTGTCACGCTGTTCCCGTTGAATGATGAAAGCCAGCTGGATGAAGGCTTTCTCGATCCGACCGCCTGCAACGGCACCAACCGGATCGAACTGTTTGTTTTCAGTTCCGAAGATCGCGTCTATCTGGTGGCCCGGCTCGACAACCTCGGCAAAGGCGCTTCCGGCGCGGCGGTACAGAACATGAACTGCCGCTTCGGACTGACTGAAACCACCGGACTGACGCAATGAACCGAATCGGGTTAGGGTCATTGATCATGACCTCGGTGATCCTCTGCGCCTGCGCGTCAGACCCGGTGATGGAGACGGCAGACAATGAAACGTCAACACCACAGGTTCCGTCGGTCATTTTTCTTCAGTATCTGAACCAACAGGCACCCATATTGATCTGCAATCAGGACCCACAGGTGGCGTGTCTGAACATGCCAACGTCACTGTGTCAGGCCAGTGTGCAAGCCTCAGCCGAGCGCTGCGGACCCGAACTGCTCAAAGCCTGGCCGGCGTCTTTTGCCGAAAACCAAGCCAACGCCACCCGCTACGCTCAAGAGTACCGTAACTGCCTGTTGCAAGACTGGGTGGATGAATATGGCCTGCAAACCGCGCGGTTAGAGGCCTGCGGGATCCAACTTCCCCCGTCATCGGAGTCCACACCATGAGAACCATTCGGGTTTGTTTGCCCGAGGCTGATCCCGGGTTGATCGATCAGGCGGTCGAGCTGCCGTCGTCGGTGTTTCAACACCTGATCAAAGTACTGCGACTCAAAGACGGCGCAGACATTCAGGTGTTTAACGGACGCGGTGATCGCTTTCGTGCGGAACTGACCGAGGTCGGTAAAAAGCAGGCGTCCGCCCGTTTGCTGGAACAACTGGATGCCACACCCGAACCACAGCTGCACACCCACCTTGGCCTGGTGATGTCCAAAGGCGACCGCTTTGATTACGCCCTGCAGAAAGCCACCGAACTGGGCGTCACCTCAATCACACCGCTCACCAGTGAACACTGCGATCTGCGCCTGAATGCCGAACGCCAAACCAAGAAAATGGCCCATTGGCAGGGTGTGATCGAATCGGCCTGCGAGCAATGCTATCGCGATACAGTGCCCATTCTGTACCCGGTGCGCGCACTGCGTGATTGGGTCGAGATTCAGGATTCCGACGTTCAGCTGATTCTCCATACGGCGGCACAGGCACCTGACTGGCCGGAGGAATCCCCGCAGTCTGTCAGCTTTCTGATCGGCCCGGAAGGCGGTTTGTCGGACGACGAAGTTCAATGGTCGTTGAAAAACGACTTCATGAGTTGGCAGCTCGGCCCGCGTATTCTGCGGACCGAAACCGCGCCGGTGGTCATGCTTTCTTTGCTGCAGAACAAATGGGGTGACTTTCCCGGCTGAACCTGATCATCGAGTGGCTCTAAGCACCGACCGTCGGGTCAGTACCGGACCGATCAGGTCAAACAACACCGTCGAGGCAATCACCACCGACAACAAGGTCTGGCGGTGCTCTGGAAACGCAGCAGACGCCACCAGCGCCAGACCGATCGGCACCCCGGCCTGCGGTAAAAGTGCCAAGCCCAACCAGCGACGCGTCAGTGCATCGGTTCGACTCAATCGACAACCGAGCCAGGCACCGGCGAACTTCCCGGCAGTACGCATCAGGATATACAGCAATCCTATCAGCGACAGGCTGCCCAGCGATGACAAATCCAGCGACGCGCCGGCAATCACAAAGAAGATGAGCATGAACAGTGATTCCACGCCTTCAATTGCGTGAAACGGATAATCGTGATGCTCTGCCAGGTTCACGATGACCGCGCCAAGCACCATGGCCGCAATCAGATAAGACACCCCCAGCCACAGGGCCAGGCCACCGCAAATACAGACCACGCCCAAAGCTTCCGTTAACATCGGTTGCCCCGGGCGAATGCGTCCGGTCGCGTAAGCCGATGGCACACCGAGCATGACGCCCAGGATGACGGCACCGATCATCTCCTCGAAGGCCGCCATCAGAAACGGTTCATCGACGCCATGACCCGTCATCTGACTCACCAGGGACATGCCCATGCCGAAAAGAATCAATGCCCAAAGGTCATCGACGGCCACGATGGACAGGAGCAACTGAGAAAATCGGGAGTCCGGATTGGTTTCCGCAACCACATCTAATATGGCCGCCGGCGCGGTTGCTGAAGCAATGCAACCGAGCAAAAGCGCAATCGCAAAGGACAACCCCGCCCACCACAATACAGCGGCAACCAACACCGCCGTCAGTAAGGCGGCACAGATGGAAATCACCATGACCGGCCAGGCGGATGTTTTCAATGAATCGCGGGTCAGTTTACCGCCCAACAAAAACCCGACCATTAACAAAGTCAGGTCGGCAATCAGATCAAACCGGTCGGTGAACAATGGTGGAATCAGATCCAATGCCTGTGGGCCGATAACAATGCCAAACAACAGCAACAACGTCACCCTGGGCAGTCGGGTCCGATGCGCCAATGCCGACGTAACCAGCCCCAGCAGCAGTAAAGACCCGATGGTGAGCAGAAATTCGGCGGTGTTCAACATGGTCACACCTGTTGCTACAGTCCTTCCTCAGTTAAGCTGCTGGCCCGGCTTCCCGCAAGAACTGAACATTCATGAACCAGTGCCCTCTGTGTTACAGCGAACAGACGACCAACTACATCAGCGACCGCAAGCGAACGTTTCTTTACTGCGAACAATGCTCACTGGTGTTTGCCGAGCCAAAAAGCTGGCCAAACGCCGCGCTGGAAAAGGCCGAATATGACCAACACGAAAACCATCCTGACGACGACGGTTATCAGCGATTTCTGGCGCGTATGAGTCGTGCGCTTCATCGCCGGTTACCCTCTGCGGCTGACGTCCTTGATTTTGGCTGCGGCCCGAGCCCGGTTCTGGCGATGCAGTTACAGACACTCGGGCACAACGTCGCCGTCTACGATGTGTTTTATTACCCTGAACGAGCGGTGCTGGTACAGCATTACGATGCCATCGTCATGACGGAGGTTATCGAACATCTGCACGCACCCGGGCAAGTGCTCACCGAACTTTTTCAGCAATTGAAGCCAGGCGGTGTACTGGCTGTCATGACTCAGCGGGTCATCAGCCAGGAGCGATTTGCAAAATGGAACTACAAAAACGATCCGACCCACGTCTGCTTTTACTCTGATGCCACCTTTCACTGGATCGCGAATGAAAAGCAAGCCGAACTCAGTTTTGAAGAACGGGATCTGGTTTTCCTGACCCGGACCTGAACTGACCTAGGGCCTGTTAACACACCCTAGTTCTTGATTTTATGACAGCGTTTCCGACAATAGGCGAAAACCGACTGATTGATCGCTGTGCAAACTTTAACCCGACCGTTGCTGGGCGTCCTATCCATTCTGGCGCTCATACTCTACACCCTGTTTTTAGGCGTTTTTCTGTTTATTGCCGTCCTGTTCCGGCTGCTGCTGCCGGGCCGACTGGCGAGGCGATGGGCCAACCCCATGGTGGTTGAAGTGGCGTCAATCTGGGTCAGCGGTTTACTCGGGTGGATGCAACGGGTGCTGCGCATTCGCTTTGTCGTCAATCACGATCTCGATCTGCACATGAACCAGTGGAACCTGATTATCGCCAACCATCAAAGCTGGATAGATATTTTTGCATTACTTGCCGTGACGCTCAGGCGCTTACCGATCCTGAAATTTTTCATCAAGAAGCAACTGATTTGGGTACCGATCGCCGGGGTGGCCTGGTGGGCACTGGATTATCCGTTCATGTCCCGCCACTCGCGCGAGTATCTGAAAAAACATCCGGAAAAAGCCGGGCAGGATCTCGAAACCACCCGTCGCGCCTGTGAAAAATTTTCCGACCAGCCCACAACCATCGTGAACTTTCTGGAAGGCACCCGCCTGACCCCGGAAAAGCATGCGCAACAGAGTTCCCCCTATCGCCACCTGCTGAAACCAAAGTCCGGAGGCATCGCATTTGCCATTCAGGCGCTGGGTGAAAAGTTCGATACCATCATCGACACCACCATCCACTATCAGGGCAAAGCACCTAATTATTGGGATATGGCCTGTGGTCGCGTCGGTACGGTCACGCTGAATATGCGAAAACTGGCCATTCCGCCCCGCTTCCAGCACATGGATTACAGCAACAACCGGGAAGATCGGGCGGCGTTCCAGCGCTGGGTCAGTGAGCTCTGGCAAGAAAAAGACGCCGAACTGGAAGCGCTGGAACAACAGAGTGCGGCTAACGGTCGTGTGAAATCCGGTTAGCCAACTGATAGATCAGCCAGAGCAGCCCGGTTACCGCGAGCAACGCCCAAGGATAAGCATTAAGTGTCGTTTTTGAGGCTAACAGTCCGATGCTCCCGGGTAACACCATCATCCCGAGCGCTGCCGAACTGATCTGCAGGCCCATGGCATTGTTAAAATCGCGGGCCCCCACACGTTGCAGAGTCGTCGACATCATAGCCGGAAAAATCGGCCCATAGGCCAGACCGATGAGTGCCAACGCCAGCAAACTCAACCAAACCGAGCCACCCACAGCAAGCAGCACGGTCGCCAGGACTGACACGCTGATTCCCAACTGGACGGTTCGATGGGAAGACACCCGTCCGGTAATAAATCCCATCGCAAACCGACCAACCGTGAACATGGCCCAATATAGACTCACCCAGGTACCCGCCTGAGCGGCTGACAGGCCTCGCACATCGGTCAGCAAACTGAAACTCCACAACCCTACCGATATTTCCAAACCGCAATACAGAAAAAAAGCCATCATTCCGAGCCAGACCGGAAGTCGCGTCAGCGAACTGGGCATTGATGTCACGTGTCGATCCGCCTCATGCGCGGCCACCTGTCGGTGCTCGTCTGATCTTGTGATCCACAGCCCAGCCGTGACAAAAAACAGTACCGCCAGTATCAACTGAACCATCGCATGAATCTGATAACCCAGCTGCCAGGGGCCATTCGCAGCAAGCACCAGCGTCATTGTGACCGGCCCCAGCGTTATCCCGATACCAAAGCTGGCATGAAGCCATTGCATGACGCGATCACTGAAATTTTTGGCGACGTAACCGTTCACCGTGGCATCGGTGGCGCCGGCCGCCAAACCGATGACCGACGCGCAAACAATTAACAGATAGAAATGGGGAAACAGGGCATACCCAACCAGGGCCGATCCCGTCAGCAGACAGCTGAGTGCCAATAGCCGGCCGATACCAAGCCGCCGACTTAACCAACTGCTGAAAAAACCGCTGACTGCGACAGACAGAGTCAGCGCCATCACCAACAGACCACTGGCTTCCAGCGGCTGCCCAAGTTCTTCTCGCATAAATGGCCAGGCAACGCCTAACATTCCATCCGGCAACCCCAGGGCAATAAACGCAATAAAACCAAGAATCAAAGTCAGATAACGACGGGGCATGAACCCTCCGAGGGCAATGGAGCCGAACATGGACAGACAACCGCGAATAAGACACGCCGGGCTGGCTCAAAAAAAGAGGAGGAAGAATAACGGAAAGTGGCGCGCGGTTGAACGACGGCGCCACGGGAAGATCAGGCGATCAGAAAACCAGTTCCAGGTTCACATCGAAGGTGGACGCATCAAACTCGGCGCCTGACTCATCGTAAGTCACAGACGTCCAACCGATTGAAATCGCTTCCCAACCGAGTTCCAGGTGATAACCCAAGGAAGACTCATAGGTATAGGTATCTGTATCGATGGCCAGCTGAGGGCTGAAATGGTGCGTCAGTCCGCCGCCAACAAAAAAGCCGGACGAAATGTCATAGCGACCAGTCAGATTAAACGGCAAGGCCGTCTTCGCCACATCAATGTTTGTTGCCATCGAGCTGGAGTACTTGTAGCCCAGGCTCGCTTTTACGCTGTATGGTGATTGCTTCAGCAGAACACCAGCATAAAAATCAATACCCTGCCCGGCCAGCAGATCCTGCTCGGTTCCGTCGGTGTAATAAATGGTGGCGAGAGGGTCCCCGCCAAACTGCGCTTTCATGCCAATCACCGGTTGTACCGACCAATCCTGTGCGGCAGCATGCCCCATCGCAGTTGACAGCAAAACGCCGCAAATGAAACATTTTTTCATGATATTCACTTCTTTTTCTTGGAGTTGAACGCAGCAGTCTAACAGGCTTTGAACCCTCACTGGAAGCCTTCAGGGGGCGCTTTAAACCAAGCGCCATCCGGCATTCAGCTAACGTCTGAGTCAGTCAGTTCAGGCCGTTTTTTTCAACGCGTAGGCGTAACGCCCCCCTTGTTGTAGCGCGCGTTGATACGCCTCTCGCTGAGCAACCTGATTAAGGAAGCGAAGAATGTTGGGATGCTGAGCATCGGTCACCAGGCCACGGGCACGGGCCGCTTCAAGCGGAAAGCTCATTTGAAAGTCAGCCCCACAGGGTTGGTCGGCAATAAACCAATCACGTCCTTCAAGTTGAGCGTTGATGAAGTTCAGCAACCGTTCGATGTCGGGCGAGACAAATTGTTTGGTGACCCGATCGGCAATGGCCCGGGCTATGGGTTTGGCAATAAACGGCATCCGGCTTTTACGGATAGTGTCGAACACCAGAGTCAGCAATAGTGGCGGCATCAGTGACCCTTCGGCAAAGTGCAGCCAATATTGATTGTCGTACCAAGCAGTCGTGCCGGCCTCGGGTTGCCACTGAGGCGCATAGGTCTGAATCAGGTAATCAATGATCAGGCCGGACTCCGCAATTGTCTGGTCGCCATCCGTCAGCACCGGGGATTTGCCCAATGGATGCACGGCTTTCAACTCGTCAGGCGCCAACTGGGTTTTGGAGTTGCGCTGATAAACCTTCAGTTCGTAGTCCAACCCCAACTCTTCCAACAGCCAGAGAATACGTTGTGAGCGGGAGTTATTTAGATGATGTAACACGATCATGAGTCAGCGCCTGTGAAAAAACTTTTAGTTCCCAACTGATACCACACCAGGGCCGCATTCAGATCACTTATAACGGGGGGATCGGGTAAAAAAACTTTCAGACTCTGCTCTTGACCCGTCAACGATCCCAGACACACCTTATGACTTTTCACCATTCACCTGACCAGCAGAACCATTACACTATGCAGACACTACTCAGAAAAGGAGCCGACATGACGTTTTCAACCATGCTAGTTGCCATGCTGTTAATCGCCGTCGTCGGAACCGTGCTGATTCTCCAGCAGGTTAGGAACTTGCGTAAAACCGACGAAACAGACGACCGGGAACGCAGACTTGAAGCCCAGTTGCGCTCACTCGAAGCCCGGGTACAAACGCTGGAGCGAATCGCCACTGATCGCAAACAAACGCTGAAAGATGAGATTGATACGCTCTGAGCCGCCGGTGGATTGAGAACCCGACACCGGGTCTCTATGATAACCCTCATCGTAACGGGGACTGCGACCCGACTTTAATCTAAGGAGCCAAACCATGGATGTATTTGTTTTTGTGCTGTGCATTGTCGCCATTACGACGGTGGCCGGCATCTACCGGGAAAAACTCAAAGCCGATGCTAAAGCCGCGCGGGCACAAGCAGGCGACGATGTCGATGCCCGATTCCGAGCGATGGAAGAACGGATTCAGACACTGGAACGCATCGTCACCGATCAGAAACATCGACTCAAAAACACCATCGACTCACTGTAAAAATCGGAGTTGGGGCTGCGCCAATCGACCAGCCCAATCCGCCTACCGAAACAGTAACCCATACTGATACCGTCGATCCCTCAGGATAAACGGCTCATGGACCGAAGGGCTCCAGGAATCATCGCCACCTACGCCCATATGTTCAGCATCCAGACGCAGGTACACAGCGTCTTCCGCCGAGAGTTCGTGGGTGTGACGAGCGGCCGCAAGGGCGGTCTGCGAATATCGGCTAACACTGAAATGGAAGCGTCCTTCAGCGGTAGCATCTCCGACAGCGACCCAACGACAATCGGTCCGCAAACCCGACTCAGACGGAAAAATGTAGGGCGTATGACCGTCTTCGACCGCCATCTGGTAGCGCCCGAATAACGCTGAACTGCGGCGGTCCGGATAGTTCTCATGGGGTCCACGACCGTACCAATCGACACCTTCCGCGTTGGCCACCAGCGGCAGTTCGATTCCGATTCTCGGCAATGGTGGCAGACCGTTCGACACCGATACTGAGACCGACAGCGTCCATTCACCGCTCGACTGAAAGTCATAGTTCCAACGTGTTTCGATAACCTCCGCACCATCCACGCAATAGCGTTGCCGCACCGTCACCAAAACGGAATGAGCCTGTTTGTGAACCGAGGTTTCCAGAACCTGACGCTGCAGCCGATCCACACCGGCCGCTTGCCACCGGGCCGCCCATGCATTCGGATCCACACGATGCGCTTCTGAGACGCCGATATCATTGTCGATGGGTGCCCGATAGAAATTATCCACCGGCGCAGCGGCCAGCAGTTCGTCACCCGATGTTTTCTGCCAGCTGATCAGTTCACCGCGTTCGGTATCAAACTGCCATTTGGCTACGCTGCATTCGATCAGGACTTGCCGATCACCACTGACATTGATGGTATCGGTAGCGCCCGGCTGCCATGGGGTTAACGCCGGGTGCGCAGGCAGTTCAAACTGTGCTTGCGCCAAGCAATGACCGGCCTCAACCCAGGCGTTGGCATCACGTGTCACCACCTCGACCGACAGAAAGTATTCACAACCGGGTTTCACGGGCACCGGCGTTTCACTGAGGGTCAGCAACCGACGTTCGCCGGGAGACAGATGCAGCTCCTCTGATCCGGACAGGATGGGCTGGCCGTCCTCCAGCACCTGCCAGTGCAACACTTCATTGTCGGTGGATCGGAAACCGTACTCACTGTGGACTTCCACACTGAGCGGCGAACCCGGCACGCGGGCAAACTGCAGATACTGCTGACAGAACTTGGCTTCTAATAAGGTCGGATGCGGCGTTCGGTCTGGAAAGATCAAGCCATTAATACAGAACTGACGGTCGTTAGGGGTATCCCCAAAGTCGCCGCCATAGGCGTAGTAGGCTTCACCGGTGTCAGCCGTCTGCTCAATGCCCTGATCGACCCAATCCCAGATAAACCCGCCTTGCAGTCGTGGGTGGCGTCGAAACAGAGTCCAGTACTCGTCGAAGCTGCCGAGACTGTTGCCCATGGCGTGTGCGTACTCACAGAGAATCAAAGGGCGTGACTCGCCTGGCAAGCCAATCCACTTTTCAATCGCCCATTTCGGCAATGGCGGTAGCAGTTGATCCTGGGCCACCCGGGCGTACATCGGACAGATGATGTCCGTCACACCCGTATCGGCGCCGCCGCCTTCGTATTGCACCGGTCGGGTCGGATCGACAGCTTTGGTCCAACGATACATGGCCTCATGATTGGCACCGACGCCCGATTCATTACCCAGGGACCAGACGATCACACAGGGATGATTCCGGTCCCGCAACACCAAGCGGGTCATCCGTTCAAGGTAGGCATTCAGCCAGAGCGGATCCTGCGACAGTCGTGAACAGGGCCACATGCCATGGGTTTCAAGGTTGGCCTCATCAACCACCAGCAGCCCGTACTCATCGCATAAATCATAAAAGTCCGGATGATTCGGATAATGGGCGGTCCGAACCGCATTAAAGTTGTGTTGTTTCATCAACCGAATGTCGGTTTCCATTGAGTCCCGCGTGATCGCGTGGCCACGCACCGGATCGTGCTCATGACGGTTCACCCCCCGAATCAGCAAGGGCTGGCCATTCAGGCAAAGCTGACCGTTAAGGATCTCAACCTGACGAAAGCCGACCCGGGTCTTTTCAACATCCAGTACGATCCCGTCGGCGTCTTCCAATGACAGAATCAACGTATAGAGTGCGGGCGTCTCATCCGACCACTTCTGAGGATTCTCAATGGCCAGCCGATGGTGGCAGATTTCCGGATAACCACCATGTTCGTCCACATCGTTTGAGCCCGGCGAGACGCGTACATCAACCAGGCACTCATCGCCCTGATAGAGTTGTGCCCGGAGCGCTAATGACGGTTCTGACAGCGGCCATTGCAGACGGGTTTCGATGTCCAGCACGGCGTCACGATACAGTGCATCCAGCTCCGTCCGCACCCGGTAATCGGCAATATGAACGACCGGCTTGATCAACAACTCAACGTCTCGGAACAGGCCGGACAACCACCACATGTCCTGATCCTCCAGATAGCTGCCATCGCTCCAGCGAATCACAACGGCCGTTAACTGGTTCTCACCGGCGTGCACCACATCCGACAGATCAAACTCCGCTGGCAGGCGACTGTCTTTAGACAACCCTACGTACTGGCCATTGCAGTACACATAGAGCATCGAGTTCGCACCCTGAAACAACACCCGCACCTGGCCGGTCAGATCCGCGTCGGTCAGTATGAAGGTTCGCTGGTAGACCCCCGTTGGGTTCGCCTCGGGAACCTTCGGTGGATTAACCTCAAACGGGTATTGAACGTTGGTGTAGATGGGTCGATCGAACCCCTGCAACTGCCAGTTCGATGGCACCTCGATCCGGTCGGTAAAACCACCCTCACCGTTGATCAGAGAATCCGGCACACTTTCCGGTTGATCGAACAGAGCAAACTGCCATTCACCATTCAGACTGCGTCGTTGGCTTTGCCCTTGCCGGGCGGCTTTAACACTCGGATAACCGTGCAGTGGCGCATGAGCGGCCAAGCGATTTTGTTGAACGACGGCTGGGTTTTCCCAGTCACGGGCCATGCGGATAGTACTGAATGTCGTCATGAGGCATCGCTCTCCGGCTTGATTTGGTAACGTTTTCAAAGACTAGCAGAATCGCTATCAACTGTTAACCAGAACTTATTTATGCTGCCCGAAAGCGGCAAATTACCTCGGTTTATAGGAAAGATATGGAAGAGAAACAGAGGAAGTGAGGAACGGCGGTTAGGCGACACTCAAAGCGCCATGACACCGCCCTTGCCGTTACGTTTGATCTCATACATGGCCTGATCTGCACTGTGCATAAGGGCATCCAGAGTGACGCCATTGTCCGGATAACGAGCCGCGCCAATACTGGCCGAGACCACAATTCCAGCCGCATCCGTCAATACCGGCTCCTGAATCACCGTCAACAACCGATTCAAAAACGCCTGCAGGTCTTTTCGGTTATCGAACGCTTCAATCAGCAGAACAAACTCATCGCCACCGATACGTGCGGCGAAATCATCGGTGCGCAACGCCTCTTTGACCCGCTTGGCAATGTCACGTAACACCCGATCCCCATGCCGATGCCCGTAGCGATCATTCACCGGTTTGAAGCCATCCAGGTCGATATACACCAGATGAAACGGCCCGTCAGCATTGGCTTTGATACGCTCTTCAATGACTTCCTGCAACGCCTGCCGATTCGGCAACGTCGTCAGGGTGTCGTGATACGCCATGTGCTCGATGCGAGCCTGAGCATCCAGGATCGTCTGCTTTTCCTGAGTCAGGATGTTGTTGAGCTCCCGGACCTTGTCATGCGACAGTATGTTCGCCGTGGCAATGGCGATGAACTTACTGATTGCCACCATCAGTTCCAGTTCATAATCGAGGAATCGATTAGGTTTAGGAGACTGCATGGAGAAGACACCGAGCACTTCATCTTCCAGAATCAAAGGCACAAATAACATGGAACGCGGTGACGTTCCGGTCCCGACGACGTGATCTCGATCCAACCGTTGAACATCGTTGATAACCACCGGTTTCTGTGTCGCCAGCGCTTTCACGGTATGGCTGCCACGTTTATCCATGGCAATGTCAGGGGCGGTAATCCGCTCCCCTTCATCAACAATAAACCGGAAAGTTAGCTGTTGTTCACGCTCATGTAAGGTGGTCAGCGAAACAAAATGTACGTCGACGTGTTCCGCGAGTATTCGATAAAGTCGCTGTCCAAGCTCCGGGAAGTTAAGCGTCATGGTGATCTGATGCGCCACATCGTTCAGCATCTGCAACCGTTCATAACTTTGCTTAAGGAGCTGATTCTCCCGCTCTTTCAGCTTTTGTTCTAACTGATCCTGCGACTGTTGTTGCCGGTACTCCCGCAACTGCACCGTCAGCAACGCATCCTGAACCTGAGCGCTCTGTTCAATCGTGCGCATTTCCCAGAGTGTGGCCGCTTCCTGAGTGGCATCGTCCAGCAACTGATAACCGTAAGCCAGTTGCTCAAGTATTTTAAGACGCAAGGTTGAGAACTTGGCCAGCCCCAGCCGAGCAATGGCATCGTTTAACACCGCCACAGCCTGCTTCGGATTGCCGGCACTGAACCAGGCTTTGCCCAGTTCCAGATAGACGGCGATGGCTTCCTGGCTCTCGGACTTCATCAGCGGCGCATCGAGTACATCAGAAAGCACCTGAATAGAGTCGTTTATTTCGCCGCGCAACCGATACATGCGCCCACGCAGCGTTTTGCAGCGCAGCAGAGCGTAATGGAAGTCGACGCGACGGGCCCAGGCCTCTGTTTGCGTCAGAATGCATTCGGCGTCATCAAAGCGAACGTGGCTCAGCAGAATCTGCGCTTGCAGGATGCAGGCTTCGATCAGATTGTCTTCGGAAGCCTCGGTCAGGTCACGGCCAAGAATATCATTCAGAACCAGTTCACTGCTTTCGATATGCCCCATATCAAACAACAGGTCGGCCAGGTTCAACATCGGTGGCGTCAGCCGTTGGATATCGTTCGCGTCCAGAGCCAGGTCGCGCGCGTACTCATAGTGGTCATAAGCGGCACTGTATCGGCCAAGGGACTGATAACTCATGCCCAGCGCGTTGTTGATGCGCAAAAGATTCTGACGGTAACCTTTACTGAGGGCGAGCTTCAGCGCCGGGCTGAGTACTGACACCGCAGACTCAAACTCACCCAGATAGATATCACAAAGCCCAGCGTACAGCTGTGCCCGACAAGCCGGCTCACTGCCATCGTCTGCCAACTGCAACGCTTGTTCAGCGAGCAGGCGCGCGCCTGCCGGGTCGCTCAACATGCGATCCCAGCATTCGTCTAACCATCGTTCGATCTGTGTTTTACTGTCTATCATTTTTAAATTGTGAACTTCATCACAAAAAATACTGACGCCATTAATGATTAATTTCAAACACTCTTGTGAGAAAAATCGTCAAAACACCTGAATTGACTAATTTTCTAACAAAAACGTCACCGGACCGTCGTTTTGCAGCGTTACCTGCATATCGGCGCCAAATTTACCGGTCGCCACTCTCGGATGCTGACTCTGAACGCGTTCAACCACCCGCTCAAACAATCGTTGTCCTTCTTCCGGAGTCGCCGCCGTGGAAAAACCCGGTCGCAGACCTTTTTGGGTATCGGCGGACAGCGTGAACTGAGAGACCAGCAACACTTCTCCACCCGCGTCCACGACATTTCGGTTCATGCGGCCGTCTTCATCGGCGAACAGACGGTATTTGAGTAGCCGGTCCGACAACTTATCCACACTGTTGTCAGTATCGTGAGCATCAATGCCCACCAGCACCAGCATTCCCGGCCCGATATCGCCAATGGTTTGCTCATCAACCTCCACCCGTGCATGCTTCACTCGCTGGATCAGCGCCTTCATGCTTCACTCTCCGGTGAACCCAGGCGTTTCGCCAACCGTTCGGTGGCGCGTACCAAAACATCGGTCATGGCGCCATCAAACGCCGAATGCCCGCCTTCGCGCACTAAGTCCAGTTCGGCATCGGGCCATTGTTGGGCCAGCGCCCAGGCCTGATCCGGAGGACAAACCATGTCATAGCGCCCATGGACGATATAACCCGGAATACCGGCAAGGAGAGAAACGTTCTGAAGCACCTGGTCAGATTCAATAAAACACTGATGGCGGAAGAAATGACTGGAAATCCGGGCCAGCGCCAGGGCGGTATGCGTCGCCAGATAATACTCTTCGGATCGATGACTGGGCCGGAATGACGTGGCGGCCGCTTCCCAACGAGCCCAGGCCTTGGCGGCCGAGACTCGCGCCAGTTCATTGGGACCGTGCAGGACCTGGTAATACCGGTCAATCAAGTCGTCGCCGTCACTTTCGGCCACCTCAGCCTGAAAGCGCTGCCATTCTTCAGGGAAAAAACGCCCTGCACCGGTTCGGTATAACCAGTCCAGATCCTGCTGCCGTCCCAGAAAGACGCCCCTTAGAATCAGTCCGCAGACGTGTTGATGGTGTTTCTGGGCATACAACAGCGACAGTGTCGCGCCGAAACTGCCCCCAAACAGCACCCAGCGATGAATACCAAGGTGCTGACGAATCTGTTCGATGTCGTTGAGAATGTCGGTGGTTGAATTGTTTTCGATAGTCGCATGTGGGCGAGAGCGACCGGCACCGCGCTGGTCAAAGATGATAATGTGGTAGCGCTCAGGGTCGAAAAACCGGCGCATCTGTTCCGAACAACCGGCCCCTGGGCCGCCATGAACCACCAGCACGGGTATACCGGTTTCAGTACCGCAACACTCCAGATACAGCTCATGCCCGTCGCCAACCGACAACCATTCAGTGTGATAGGGGCGGATCTCCGGAAACAAGGTTCTCATTATTATGTTCTCCGTAAGGCGTACCTCGATAGTCGCACAGTCAGCACGAGCTGTTAACTCAATTCTGTCCGGTGCTGGTGATGCATCACAGATCCGGCCTGCGGCAACCAGATCTCAGTCGCTTTCAGAGCAGCCACTCGCGTCATAGTCCACCACCACAACGCGGTTTTTGCCCTGCTTTTTCGCCTGATACATGGCCGCATCCCCCTGCGCGAGCAAATCAATACGACTGACGCCGTCAGGCGGCCAGCGGTCCAGCACCACGACGCCGAAGCTGGCGGTGATCCACTCGTTTCGGGGCACCGGGTTTGCGTCCGACGAAGTCGAGTCTATAAGCAGTGAAAGCCACCAATCCGGCTTGGCCAGGGTTGTCCGTAACCGTTCGACCAAAGCCTCGGCAGACGCGCGATCCGTTTTCGGCAGCAGCAGAATAAACTCATCACCTCCCAGGCGGCAGAGTTCGTCGGTTCCCCTGAGTTGCGTGTTGACTTGATCAGCCAGCGCTTTCAGCACGCCATCACCCAGATCGTGGCCGAAATGGTCATTAAAATACTTAAAATGGTCGAGATCGAAAAAGCACAATGCAAAGGGCTGTTCGGTATCGCGCCGCAGCTGAGCAAACAGTTTTTTCAACCGTTCAAACAGTCCGGCTCGATTCAACAGCCCGGTCAGCAAATCGGTTTTATTGCGGTGCTCCAGGTAGGCTTCCCGCAAGCGGCGGTCCAGAATGAGCCCCAGTTGTTGTGCGAACAACCCCAGAAAGTTGACGTTCCAAACCTGTCGTTGCTGCGCATCCCCACTGAGCAGTAACCATCCCTGCTCAAGCGCTTCGGTTTTCAGTGGTAAGGCGAGGCATTCTTCATCGTTCAGAGTAAAGCTCTGCTGGTGTCGATTCGTGACCGGCAAACGTGATTGCCATTGTCGGATCCGATTGGCCGGGACGTCATTCGTGTAAGCAGAGTGCACCGGATAGTCCGAGGTACCGGTCAGCAGAACCGCAAACTCATTGGCGGGGATTCGGCGATCCAGCACGTCGATGACCTGTTGGAGAAAACGGTCGACGCTATCCGACTCGGCCGACATTTCCATCAACAGATTTATCTGATGGTATTGCGACAGTTCATTCTGCAATGACAACAGTTGAGTTTCTTTCTGCGCGATGTCCAATAACACCTGATACGGCTGGGACATTGCCGGCAAGGTGGTTTCAGCCAGATAGTTAATCCCCAGCGATGCTCTGGATACCCGTTGAGCCAGCGTATCGAGCTGATGGCGATGCGCTTTATGCCGAAGCTCGGTAAAAATCGGTAACGCCTTTTCTTTGTGCCCCAGATCGACAAACAATCGGGCGATCTCCAACCGCAGCGACGTTTCCATATACAAATCCAGATCATGAGCATGACTGACACGGCGCTGCGCCTTTTGCGTCTCTCTCAGCGCGAGTGCTTGCTCACCATCGGACAACGCCAGACGCGCCTCGAGAACATCGCGAAGTACGCCGGTAAAGGAGGTTTCATGCAAGTGGCTGTAACCCTGCATACGCACCAGACAATAGCGGGCCTGCACCGGTTGTCGCAGCAGAATGTGCAACCAGCCTTTGAGCACACAGAGATCTTTGAGGTTGCGAAACGGAACGCTTTCAATGTCACGAATGCGCATCAACTCCAGCAGGTCATTCATCAGTTCCAATGCCTGATTAATGGACCCACTTTGGGTGTAGAGCCAGATAAAGTTGTAGAGCGTGACGGAGGCTTCATTAAAGTTGCGGTTTTCAATCAACAGACCGAGCGCCCGATCAAACAGCGTCCAGGCTTTTTGCCAGTCTTCTTTGCCGATCAGAAAGTAGCCCAGAGCGTTGAGCATGGGCACCAGGTCGGCTTTGGATTGATACTGATCGCGGATCGACAGACTCAACTCGTACAACCGTTCCGTTTGCCGAACATTGCCAAGGCGCATGTAAACGACGCCCATCGCATGCAGCGCAATCGACACCCCCATATGATTGCCGGCTTGCCGAAAGATCCTCAACGCGCTAACGCAATTGCGCAAATAGTCTCGGGATGAGGTTTCCGCGTCAAATCCCTGATTGCTATAGATCTGGGTAAAGGTCAACGCCAACATGTTGTCAAAACTCTGCTCACTGAGCAGGTAACGTAAAGAGCGGAGATTTGACGGCGTGAGTCGATGTTGCGTCAGATGCGAATCGATGTAATAGCCCGCGAACTGGCTTAAGGCGTACCAACGCGGGTCTTCGTACTCCAGCGCAAGCTTTTCACATTGCTCCTGTGCTTCCCGCGCCCATTTTTCCTGCGCACGTAATGTAAAACAAACGGATAGCCAATAATAAGATCCGGTCAAAATGCCTTCATTGTTGGTCGACTGCAGCATGTCCTGAGCACGGGTGAACTTCTGAATCGCCTCATCGAGATCCTGCATCATCAGAGAACTGTAAGCGCTGAGAAACAGCAGCTGCCCCGCTTTCTGCTCAGCGTAACGGGGCTGAACCAGCTGCACGATCCGAATCACATCGGAATAGGCGAATGTATCCGCTGCACTGATCAGCATGCGGTAGAGATTACGATAGCCTTTAATCGGTGCCGGTCGGTGCCAGCTATATGAAGCGTTCATCTGGTCAGGCGTCACATCGAACGGAAAGATCAGCTCTTGCCGTTCCAGAATTCTCAGACACTCCTGCCAACTGGGTTGCCCCTGCAGGCGACGCAGACGACGGGCCTGGCGGATGAAACCAACAATGCCCCAACCTCTGGGTTGTGGTTTGTCCTGCATCCACCGAATGAACGCTTGCTGCATGATATCCGGTGCCAAATCGATCTGACTGATCAGCACCAGGAAGGGTCGACGTTGCGACAAACGATCCAGAATCCGTTCAATACCGGACAGAAACTCCTGCTCTTCGTAACTGGCTTGGTCGAACAGCAAGGGTTCATCACGATAGAGGTGATCTTTCAGGTACCAGGCTTTTACCAGGTCCTGATGATAAACATAACAACAGTCTTCAATCAGCTGATCGATGACCGCTTCGCCATATTGCTGCTCGTACCAGTTGAGGATGCGATAGAAAAGTTCATACGGATCAGAGACCGATCCGGGAATGTATTCGAACGAAAACACCTGGACACCGGCGTCATCCGACAAAGCCTGGGCGATGTCAGCTAATGCATTGCAGCAGTTGGTTTCCACGCTCTGGAAAGGGATATCGAAACGCCCGGCTTTTATGGCCGATACCCAATCCAGAGAAATATGACTGAAGGTCTGCATACTGTCGTCTGCTTTGCGGTCGTAAGTGAGCGCCGTCAATGTATACGGCCTCATTTAAGGATAGAGGTTTTTTACGACCCCTGCGTAATCAGAACAGACAAAGCATCCACGATGTGGGACGGTTTGTGAGGCGGACGCATCAGCGCCACAAAGTGACCTTGCGGATCAATCAAGGCGTAATTATCACTGTGGGCTACGGTGTAGCCTTCGCCCGAACCTTCTTGATAAAACACCGCCGACAACTGCGTTGCCAGTGTGGTGATGTCATCGAGCGACCCGGTCAGTCCGATGAACTCCGGATGATAATAAGGTACGTATTGCGATAGCTGCTCAACCGTATCGCGTGCCGGATCAACCGTGACCATCCAGAAGCGAACCTGATCCGCAAGACCCTGAGCTTCAAGTTGCGCCCGGGCCTGTTTCATGTCGGCCATGTTCGTCGGGCAAATGTCCGGACAATAGGTGTAACCGAAATTAATCAGATCCCACTGCCCTTTCAATTGATCCACACTGAATGGTTCTCCGGTGTGTTTGGTTAATGCAACATCCGGTACCAAACGAGGTGTTTCAAAATACAGTGTGTGGCTGCGCTCCAGTTCCGCTTTCAGATCCGGCTGCATGGTGGCAAATTTAAGCACAATGGCGACAATGATGGAGGCAATCACGGCCACCAATATACCAACGGTCAAGCGCACGGCTTTTTTCTGTCGAACCGCTAATCCTTCAGACATGGTTTACGACCCCGAGATCAAAGAAGTCACAGAGTGCCACAGGAAACGATCGGCTAACAGCGCCAGAAACAAATACAGAAGATAAGTGATGGAAAATTTAAAGGTCGCCCACGCCGCATCCACCCGCTGTCCACGCAGCAGACGAAAACTCCATTGCAGAAACCGGGCACCCAATATCAATGCAGCGGCCGCATAAATTCCACCCATGGCGCCCAACGCCACCGGCAACATAGACACCGCCAGCAACAGCCAGGTGTAGAGCCACACCTGAATGCGGGTAAATTCAACACCGTGGGTCACCGGCATCATGGGCACATTGGCTTTGGCATAATCGTCTTTCCGATGGATGGCCAGCGCCCAAAAGTGCGGCGGCGTCCAGGCGAAGATGATCAGCACCAGTAATAATGGCAAGCCGGTAATCGACCCGGTCACGGCCGTCCAGCCAAGCAAAGGCGGCATCGCGCCCGCCAAACCACCGATGACAATGTTCTGCGGCGTCGAGCGTTTCAACCACGCGGTGTACACCAGCGCGTAGCCCACCATAGAAAACAGGGTTAACCAGGCGGTTAGAGGGTTGGTCAGCACGAACAACACAACAAACCCACTGACGGTCAGCGTCGTCGCAAACGAAAATCCCAAGGTCGGATTAATCCGACCCGTTGCCACCGGTCGCCGATGCGTTCGCGCCATTTTCTGGTCAATGTGCTGATCGAGAATGTGGTTAAACGCCGCGCCCGCGGCAGCCAGTAATGCAATCCCGACGGTACCGGCCAGTACCGGCACCCAGGGCACGGCACCTAACGGCGCCAAAGCCATACCCACCCAGGCAGTGATCAACATCAGCAAAACAACCTTGGGTTTGGTCATTTCAAACAGGTCCGAGGCCAGTGCCCGAAGTGTCGACACCGGGTGCAGAGCGTGATCAGACATAAGCCACCTCCTTTCGATTCAGAATAACATTCAACAAAGCCACCGAGAGTAATAACAGCGCCCCACCCAGGTTATGCAACACCGCAACAATCAGCGGCAATCCCAAAACCACATTGCTGATGCCCAAAGCGACCTGCGCCGCCAGCAGTCCGGTTAACAGCAATGCCCAGCCACGCTGCCGCTGTTGAACCAAGACAAAGGCCAGTGCCAGCGTTAATACCGTCACCACGACCGCGCCGATTCGATGGGTCAGATGAATCGCCGTGCGTGCAGGGATTTCCAGTTGGCCACCAAGATAGTTGGGGCCAATGGGGTGGGCGAAATCAAACGCGTCCTGAAAATTCAGATCCGGCCACCATTGCGTCTGACATTTGGGAAAATCGGGACACGCCAGCGCGGCGTAGTTTGATGTTGTCCATCCACCCAGAAACACCTGAACGATAACGGCCACCAGCGTCCAGGCCGCCAGCGGTTTAAGCACACGGCGAACACGCTTGGCCGACAAGGCTGGAAAACGCAGTCCACTGAGCCGAAAGGTCAGCACTGCCAATAACGCGAAGGTGGTAAAGCCCCCCAAGAGATGCGCCGTAACCACCTGCGGCCAGAGCTTCAAAGTGACGGTCCAGGCTCCGAACGCGCCCTGCAGACAAACAAACGCCAACAGAAATATTGGCAACTTCACCGGCTGTCCTTCGCGATGACGGTTGCGCACGGCAATCACCACCAGACCGATGATCAGCAAACCAAGTGTGGACGCCAGGTACCGATGTACCATCTCCGGCCAGGTTTTATTGAGATCCACGGGGATTTCCGGGTACGCCTCGTTCGCCATCGCAATCTCAAGCTCGGTCTGGGGCGCCCAGATATGACCGTAACAGGTCGGCCAATCAGGACAGCCGAGCCCCGCGTCGACCAATCGGGTAAAGGCGCCCAACACCACCACCGACACCGCGAACAATGTGGAGAGCAGTGCGAGGTAAAATCCGGGTTTTCGTTGTGCGTTCATTCGCGCTCCTTAACCGATGGTGGAGTTCTTCAACAGTTTCTTCAGATCGGACATCTGCGCTTTGTAATCATGCTCTGAAGTGAAATACAGCATGATGTTGCCAAACGGGTCGACCACAAACACCGGATGATCGGTAAGATCGTTTGCCGGGACGCGCGAAACAAGCGCCTGAGATAAATCACTCATGCGGACACCGCTGGTGTTCAGTTGCGGATACTCAGTACCCAGCGCTGCACTAACATCCGTGTTGGTCATCAACACCCGCTGAATTCTGGGTTGGTACTTACCCAGCGCGATGTGCATTTGCCGTTGCGTATAGACCTTGTCCAGACACGCCTGAGTGCAGTTCGGCGAGAACTGAATCAGCTGCCATTGTCGTTCATCGGTGATTTCAACCGGTGCCAAGCCAAAGTCGGTCACTGATAAAACCGGGTCCAATAACGTACCGTTGTTGGACGTTTCTTCGGGAATCAACCAACCACTGAAATACAGAGCGCTCGAACTGATGACGACCAGAATAGGGGTCAGCAGAATAATCAGCAGCTGCGTTTTACTGTACTTAACTGCGGGTGTCGCCGTGTCAGAATTCACTCGTTCTTTCCTCGTTGCTTGTTATTGTTTTGACCGCTCGCTTTTGAGTCCGAGGAGCGGAAACCGGCATACAAAAACATACTTAGTAAAGCCACCGCCATGGCAAACCATTGCACCGCATATGCCCGGTGTTTAGCGGGTGTCATGACAGACGGCTGCCATATCACCGGACCGACGCCTACGGCCTCGGCGTCATTCAGTTGAGCAAAACCTAACGGGCGATGCCCGGTTTGCTGTTGCACCCAGTCGGTGGTCATGGCCTGAACAACCCAGACATCCGATTGGTCGGCGTGACGCACGTTTGCCTGTTCATCCAGTACCGCATTGGTTGGTGGCATTCGCCAGGTGATTGCCTGCTGCACAATCGCCGGCGGCAAGGTCAGCTCCGGGAGCTGCTGACGCTCCGCCGAGCCGGCAACCCAGCCCAGCGACAACATCACCGACCCTTCCGCCGTATGGGCCAGACCAAAGACTTCGTAACCAAACTGTCCATCCCGGGTTTTATTGTCGAGCAAGAACACGGGCGTTGACTGTACCCGGCCAGATATCACTGACTGCTGATTCAACGGAACCTGACCGGCTTCTATCTGTGATAATTCAATGGTTTCCGCCTGCTGAGCCAGCAACTGTTCTTTTTCCGTTGCTCTGTTAAGCTGCCAAACGCCCAAAGATACAAACAAGGGCAAAAACACAACAACAAAAAACCAAAGAGGCTTGCCGGGATGGAACCGTTGAGTCGAACGCTGATGGGGAGAGCCTATGCTGTTCAAAGTCATCCTGATACTGCTGATTCTGGCCATGCTGGTGTCATTATCGGGCGCACTGAAATCTCTGTTTACTGACCGGGACGACGCCCAAAACCAATCAAATACGTTTAAGTGGCTGGTGATCCGGGTCAGTTTGGCCGTGGCGATTATTCTGGTGACAGCCATTGGTTTTTTTATGGGTGAGCTGACCATGGGAGCGCCATGGACAGGGCGCTATTGAGCCCCGTCCAATCACACCGACGTTACAGGATATACACAAAGACAAACAGGCAAACCCAGACCACATCGACAAAGTGCCAATACCAGGCGGACGCTTTAAAGCCAAAGTGATCTTCTGGCTCAAAATGGCCGCGCAATGAGCGGAAAAACTGCACAATCAACATGAAGGTCCCGATGGTCACATGCGCACCATGGAAGCCCGTCAACATGAAAAACGTGGATCCATAAATGCCCGAAGCCAGTGTCAGCCCCAGATGCGAATAAGCTTCGATGTATTCTTCTGCCTGGAAAAACAAAAACACCAGACCGAGCACGATGGTTGCACCCAGCCAGATGTTCAGTTGCTTGCGTTTGCCAGCTTCCAGGGCATGGTGAGCGATGGTCAACGTCACCGAAGACGTCACCAGAATCAGGGTGTTGATCAACGGCAAATGCCACGGGTTAATTACATCGTGTGGCGGAACAAAGGCATCGTTATCCGGGTTGCTTAACATCGGCCAGCTGTATTCAAAGCCTTCCCACAGCATATTGGTCACGCCCTTGGCTCCTTCGCCACCAATCCATGGGCCAACAAAGGTTCGCAGATAAAACAGCGCGCCAAAGAACGCGAAAAAGAACATCACTTCCGAGAAAATAAACCAGCTCATGCCCCAGACATAAGAACGGTTCAGCTGGTCACCGACCAGTCCGGCATGATTCTCTTTGATGATCGCCGAAAACCACTGGTACAAAACAAACGCAAGACCTAGAAAACCGATGAACATAATCCATTCACCATTGGAGTCATGCCCCTGTGTCATAGCGTTGAACATGGACCCTGCGCCATAAACCATCAGAAACATGGCTAATGCGGTATAGATCGGCAAGCGACTCTGAGCCGGTACAAAATAGTGCTCGTGTTCGCTCGCGTGATTGTCGCTGGTTGCGGACATAGCTCTCTCCACTGTTATTGTTGTTATCCTTCGAAGCGTTTCACTTCATTTTATTCGGTTCCAACGACCCCACGATGCCGGTCGTCGATCAACTTAATCACCCGGTTTTCCAATTGTTATTTATCCAACCGCGCCGTTCCGGATGCGGTTGTCACATCAAATAACGAGTACGTCAACGTTATGGTCTTCACCCAATCCGGCAGGTCCGGATCAATCTGAAACACCAACCCCATCTCGGTGTCTTCACCCGATGCCAGTGGCTGCTGGTTAAAGCAGAAACACTCGGTTTTCAGAAAATAGTTGGTCGCTTCAAACGGCGTCAGACTGGGCACGGCCTGCGCCACCATATCCCGACGACTGGCGTTTTTAGCGTAATAGCTCACCTGAATCAGCTCACCCGGGTGAGCAATGACTTCGGTCTGCACCGGACGAAACTGCCACGACATGGTGGCGTTATTGGTCGCCAGAAACTGAACACGAATGGGCCGGTCGGTCTGGACTTCAAACGGCTGCGCTTCCGCCGTTTCGAACGTACTGCCGGTAATACCGGTCCATTCACAGATCAGGTAATACATCGGTCGCAGCACGTAAAACACGAACAGCACCATCGCGACGACGACCGCAAGGGAGGTCAGCACGACTTTCAGATGCGATTTCGGTGCGTCAGTCTGCTCAGTCATAACACCCCTCAGTCCACTTTCGGTGGCGTATCAAAGGTATGGAATGGTGCCGGTGACGGTACCGTCCATTCTAGGCCTTCTGCACCATCCCAGGGTTTTGCTTTTGCTTTTTTACCCGCCACGATGGTGTGGATGACGATAAACAGGAACAACAGCTGGCTGGCACCAAACAAAAAGGCGCCAATGCTGGAGACCATATTAAAGTCGGCAAACTGCACGGCATAATCCGGAATTCGGCGTGGCATGCCCGCCAACCCGATAAAATGCTGCGGGAAGAACGTGACGTTGACACCGACAAAACTCAACCAGAAGTGGGTTTTGCCCAGCGTTTCGTTGTACATCCGCCCTGACCATTTCGGCAGCCAGTAATAGGCCGCTGCCATGATCGAGAACACGGCACCCGGCACCAGCACGTAGTGGAAGTGCGCGACCACAAAGTACGTATCGTGATACTGGAAATCGGCCGGAGCGACGGCCAACATCAGGCCGGAAAAACCGCCGATGGTAAACAGGACAACAAACGCAATGGAAAACAGCATGGGCGTTTCAAACGTCAATGAACCACGGAACATCGTCGTTACCCAGTTAAACACCTTCACGCCGGTCGGTACCGCAATGAGCATCGTGGCGATCATAAAGAACAGCTCGCCAGCGAATGGAATCCCTACGGTAAACATATGGTGAGCCCAGACGATGAAGCTCAGAAAAGCAATCGACGCGGTGGCGTAAACCATGGAGCTGTAACCAAACAGTTTCTTACGGGAAAACGCCGGAATGATCGCCGAAACCACGCCAAAGGCCGGCAAAATCATAATGTACACTTCTGGGTGACCGAAGAACCAGAACACGTGCTGGAACAGCACCGGCGAACCACCACCGGCAGCATCAAAAAATGCCGTCCCGAAGTGAATGTCCATCAGCATCATGGTGACCACGCCAGCCAGTACCGGCATCACCGCTATCAGCAGGAAGGCCGTAATCAACCAGGTCCAGACAAACAGCGGCAGCTTCATCCAGGTCATGCCCGGAGCGCGCATGTTGATAATGGTCGCAATCACGTTGATCGCACCCATGATCGAACTGGCACCCATGATGTGCACGGCAAAGATAAAAAAGGTCACACTGGGCGGCGCATAGGTCGTCGACAAGGGGGCGTAGAATGTCCAGCCGAAGTTCGGTGCACCGCCTTCCATAAACAGCGTGCTCGCCAGCATGGCGAAGGCAAATGGCAGAATCCAGAACGACAGGTTATTCATCCGCGGCAACGCCATATCCGGCGCACCAATCATCAGCGGAATCATCCAGTTAGCCAGACCGACAAACGCCGGCATGACCGCCCCGAAGACCATCACCAAACCGTGCATGGTCGTCATCTGGTTAAAGAACGCCGGTTCCACCAGTTGCAATCCGGGCTGGAACAGCTCTGCCCGAATCACCATGGCAAAAACGCCACCGAGGAAGAACATGGCAAATGAGAACCACAGGTAGAGCGTTCCGATATCCTTGTGGTTGGTCGAAAACAGCCAGCGGGCAAGACCCTTCGCCGGACCGTGATGTGCGTGATCGTCGTGATGATCGTGAGTCGTCGTAGTCATCAGAGCTCTCCTTATTGGCCGGCGTTGTAGTTAAGAATATCGACCGGGGTCACCATATCTCCGGTGTCATTACCCCAGGCGTTACGCTCGTAGGTAATCACCGCGGCCAGGTCCACTTCGCTTAGCTGGGGACCAAAGGCAGCCATCGCCGGGTTCTGGGCGGACCCATTCACCACGATGTCGATGTGCGCCATGACATCGCCAGTCGCAATCGGGCTGTCTTTTAATGCCGGGAAGGTTGGTGGTAAGCCCTCACCATTGGCCTGGTGACAGGACGCACAGTTTTTCTGATAAACCGACTCACCTACTTCCATCAGTTCGTCATAGGTCCAGTCTTTCTGAGTCAGCTCAGCCAGTTTGGCGGCTTCTTCTTTTTTACCGGCCATCCACTCGTCGAACTCGGCCTGTGGCAGCGCCTGCACCACCACCGGCATAAAGCCATGGTCTTTACCGCATAACTCGGTGCACTGACCTCGGTAAATGCCGGGCTCGTTAATAATGGTCCAGGACTCATTGACGATGCCGGGAATGGCGTCTTTCTTGACCCCTAGCTGTGGCACCCACCAGCTGTGAATCACGTCTGCAGCGGTCAGGACAAAGCGAACCTTAGAACCAACGGGCAGAACCAGAGGCTCATCAACTTCAAGCAAATAGTTTTCGCCTTTGTCCGTACGGTTTCTGATTTGTTCCGCAGGTGTCGCCAGATTGGAAAAGTAACTGACCTGCTGCGTTGGATCGTCGGATAGATAGGTGTAACGCCACTTCCACTGGTAACCGACGATTTCGACGGTCAGCTCAGAATCTTCAAAGTCGTACATGTTTTTCAGCACCGGGAATGCCTGAATGCCGATATACACAATGATGGCCGCTGGAATCAGCGTCCAGGCAAGCTCCACGGCGGTGCTCTCATGGAAATTATCGGCGACCGCGCCTTTTGACCGCCGATGCTTGATGATGGAGTAAAACATGACGCCGAAAACGACAACGCCGATGCCAACACACACCCAGAACGTCAGCATATGCAGGCTGTATACCTGATCGCTGATGTCTGTCACTCCCTGTGGCATATTCAACGTCCAGTCGGCCTGCGTGACAGCAGACAACAGGACGGCGAATAATGCCACGCCGCCTTTGAGCAGCTTGCTAGGCATATTTCACCTCTTTCTTGTTTTTATTGTTAGGGCTTAAACCGCGGACAGCAGTACTCTCTCCGGTACTCCGTCGGCAAACCGGTTAAGATTGTTACCAAACCAGTATAAACAGTGTTTTTTTCAAATCCCAAGCATCAAAATGTCTTAGAAAGAAGAATGTCCACTCTTTTCTTTGAAAAAAGTGACTTAAAACAATGACTTAACTCAAAAAAGAAAAGAATAATTTTTTATGACCGACTCTCGTGAACGTCACGAACTGAGAAACACGTTTGAAAAAACCTGGGCACTGGCCTGGCCCGTCATCTTAGCCAATCTGTCGTTACCCCTGCTCAGTCTGGCCGACGCGGCCATTCTCGGGCACCTGCCGGATCCTGTTTTTCTGGCCGGGGTCACGGCAGCGGGCAGTCTGATGGCGTATGTGTTCTTTGGCTTTAACTTTCTCAGCATGGGCCTGAGCGGCTTTACCTCGCAAGCCATGGGCCGCGAAGCCTACAGCGATGTTTTGCAGGTGCTCAAACGCTACCTTCTGGTCGCGTCTGTGTTGATCGTGCTGACCTTATTTGCTCACCCCTGGCTCATTCAGGCGGGTGTCTGGTTAATCTCGCCACCGGCCGGCGTCGCCGAACAATCAACGCTCTATCTGCAAATCCGCATGTGGGGTGTCCCGGCCATTGTGCTCAACATCACCTTACTGGGCTTTTTTATCGGCATGCAGAACACCCGTGTCAGCCTGTACTCGCTGAGCCTTACCCAGTTAATGAACATCGGCCTCAACGCGCTGCTGGTGTTTGGCTTTGATCTGGCGACGGCCGGCATTGCCATTGGCACCGTCATCAGCGAATACCTCGGACTGCTATTGGTTCTCTGGCACCTTCGCCGTACTCTGCTTGAGCTGACGCCGAAATCAGACCCTGATCAGTCAACGCTCAGCTTCCGGTGGTCTGACTATCGACCCATTTTCAAAGTCAGCCGCCATCTGTTTATTCGTACGTTTGTGTTGTTGTCATCCTTTGTTTGGTTCAATCGGTTAACCGCTGAGTTCGGCGAGCTGGCATTGGCCGCCAATGGCGTGTTGCTGGCTTTCTTCACGTTAATTTCGCATTTTCTGGACGGTACCGCCGCCGCGGCGGAGGCTCAAACCGGCCATGCGTTCGGCGAAGGCAACCCGCAACGTCTGAAACAAATCTGGACCGTTAGCGGCATATTGAATCTGGGATTTATGGGTCTGCTCAGTGCGCTCTTCTGGTTATGTGGCAACCTGTTTATCGATGTGCTCTCGGAGCAACCTGCGGTCATCGCCTACGCAGAACAGCAGTTAAGATGGGTCGTTTTATTGCCGCTATCCGGCGGTCTGGCCTTCTGGTTGGATGGTGTATTTATTGGCGCCCGGCGCTCGAAGGATATGCGCAACTCCGTTGTCAGTGCCTTTGTTCTGTTCGTCTGCCTGACACTACTGTGGGGGCACAACCACTCCGCTCTGTGGGTCTGCTTCAATGCTTTTTTTGCGGTTCGTTCGGTTTGGCTGTTGACGGTTTTTTACAAAAAACTCTGGCCTTAAACATCGTAAACCGGGGTATTGCACTAAACTTGTGCCAACGCTTTACGGTCTTTGACTGCACGACGTGGTCATTCTCCGTTTACCCGGACAATTGCCATGCCTTTCAAACCACAGTCGACCACTACAACGTCACATCCTTTAGCTCAACAGGTGCGATTGTGTATCGACCCCTTGTGTCAAAACACACGAGCTGACCCAACGCTGAGCGTGGTCATTCACCGATACGTTCGGATGTTGTCTCTCTCGCCTCCGGATTCCGCTGTCGACACTGAACGTAAGCTCTATCAGCTTGTTCTGGGCTACAGTCAAAGTCTGCCGTCCGTCATGGAGGCGTTTGATCAAGGCTGCCAACAGTACCAATGGCATCAGGTGGGTGAGAACGCCCTGTTCATCATTGCACAGTATTTTCAGAATGATTCGACAACGTCGACCGTCAAAGGGTTATTGTCGGTTCAGGACTCGGTGTTTTTTGGACATCGACTGATTGAGGAACTGCACGATCATCTGATGTGTCACTGCGGTCATCCGGTGTTGCCCTGGAACATGACGAAGACGAACTTATTGATGCATCAGTTTATCGGGCAGTCGTTCGCCGCCCAGTTGGAAGTGACGGCAATGGAGTTGACCGAAAAGCTGATGAAGCAGACACCTGACGACGTCACAACAGATAAACCGAGCCACCAAGAAGCCCCGTGGCCCTGCTTTTTTGAACAATACGATCTGAATGTCAGCGCCTGGCCTACGTCCGGTTCACACGCGATGTTTAACCCAGGTCGTTAACCAACAGCTCTTCGACTCGCTTGGCGCGAATCTCCAACTGTTCCGAAGTCTTGGCACTGATTGTCAGATGCGCGATCTTCCGACCAGGTCGCTCTGCTTTGGTGTAATCGTGCCAGTGAACCCCGGGCACTTTCAGGATATCCGCAATCGGCGGGCGCTGACCGATGATGTTATACATGACCACAGGACCAACCAGATCGGTGGCACCCAACGGCAACCCCAGTACGGCGCGAACGTGATTTTCGAACTGACTGCATCGAGCGCCTTCAATGGTCCAGTGTCCGGAATTATGCACTCGCGGTGCAATCTCATTCGCGATCAGTTCATCCCCTCGGACAAAGAACTCAAACGCCATGGTGCCGACATAGTCCAGCGCATCCATTACGGCTTTGACAGCATTCTCAGCCACGGTCTGCAAGGGAGAAAGCGGCATGGGTTCACTGCGATACAGCATCCCCTGGCGATGCTCATTTACAACCACCGGATAAAATACAGACTGCCCGGTCTGGGAACGAACGCCAATGCAGGAGATTTCAAACTCAAAATCGATAAAGCCTTCCAGAATCATCGGTACTGAACCCAGTTCATCAAAGGTACCTACCAGATCGGCCCGTGAGCGCAGCACTTTCTGACCTTTACCGTCATATCCCAGCGTTCGGGTTTTCAACACACAGGGAAACCCGACTCGCTCAGCGCCGGCTTCCAAACTGTCCTGATCGTCCACCAGCGCCAACGGTGGCGTGCGAATCCCCAGAGATTGAAACAAAGATTTTTCATGCCAGCGATCGCGGGCAACGCGCAACGCTTCGGCAGGCGGATACACAGGCTTTTGCTCTGAAAGCGCCTCAACCGTCTCCGGCGGCACGTTTTCAAATTCAAAGGTGACGGCATCGACCGATCGGGCTAACTCGCCAGCCGCAGTTGAATCGTCAAATGCGGCCGTGATCAGCTGACCCACGTCACCGGCACACGCATCGTCAGCTGGATCCATTAATATCGTTTTAACGCCCAAAGGCGACGCCGCCTGAGCCATCATGCGCCCTAACTGACCACCACCGACTATGCCCAACTTCATTAGTCTTCTCCCGGAATCGGACGAGCCAGAACCTGATCCGTCTGCGTCTGTCGGAACTGCTGCAACCGTTCTTTAACGCCGTCATCCTGCAGCGACAAAATACTCGCCGCCATCAGTGCCGCATTCACAGCACCCGCACGACCGATGGCCAGCGTACCCGTCGGAATACCCGCCGGCATCTGCACAATACTGAGCAATGAATCGACACCGCTGAGCATTGAGCTCTGTACCGGCACACCGAGCACCGGCAGATGCGTTTTCGCCGCACACATACCAGGAAGATGAGCCGCGCCACCGGCACCGGCGATAATCACCTGCAAACCCTGGTCATCGGCATTGGCCGCGTAGTCGAACAGCAGATCCGGCGTACGGTGCGCGGAGACGACCCGGCATTCGTGTGGAATGCCAAGCGTTGTCAGCGTGTCAGAGGTGTGTTTCATTGTTGCCCAGTCCGACTGGGATCCCATAATGACACCAACTACGGCATCGCGGTTTGCTTCACTCACCGGCCTTTTCCTTAATCAGGGTTTGAGTATTCGGACGACCTGAACGGTATCGTCTGACGGAGCAGGAGCTTCGGGGGTCACCCGGGTCTTCATTTCTTTCGGGGTGTTCACGACGGTACTGAGCCGATCCGTAAAGCCGCACTCAACGCACTCACGAATCATCACTTTTTCAGTCTCGTCCTCAGACGCCATGATGCTGTCCTGAGTTCCGCATTTCGGGCAAACCACCCCGGCAATAAATCGTTTTTTCATAATGCCCCGTCGGTAAAGCCGCGTAGTATACCGACCGTACCGCTGTCCGTCATGGCGAATAAGCTGCCTAAACGGTCAGTTCTGCAGTCGATTTACCCACGCCGTTCATGTGAATTATCGTTGGGTCGCCATCCGGGTTCGGCTAGTTTAGCGATGCCTTATGTTATACTGACCCGAATGTGATTGGATACCACCACGGTGGTGAAACGCCAAGTCGCGCTGCTGCCCAAAAACAATCATTACGCAATGTCCGCTGGTATGGAGCTGTTATGACGTCCAGAAAATCCCGATGGTTTGAAACTCCCTCTTCCGGTTTCGGATACGCCGGTCGTTTCTACCTGAAGGTCTTTCAGTCGCTGCAACAGGAAGAATCTCTGGCACTCGATGCAACGCTCCCGCCCATGAAAACCAGCTGGTTTTTGGACGAAAAAAAGCATGCAGCCTGGATGTCGCTGGTGAACTACGACGGCACGGCCCCTCAGGCCTTTACGTTCAGCGCGCCCGCCGGTGTCTGGGCGCTGATGCAGGTTTTGAAAGAAATCGGTATAAGCTTTTCACGCATCATGCACATGAGCAGCCGGCTATTGATGCTTCACCCCGAAGGCTTCCGGGTCAATCAACATTACAGCACTTATGTTCATTATTTGGGCGCACGCCCTCACAGCAAACGAGCGGTGCTCATCCGATTCCAATCGGTGGTTAAGGATGTCACCGGGCGTGATGTGATGACCCTTGAAGATGAACTCTATGTGGCCGGGCTGGATGAAGACTTTGTTGCGAGTTTGAACCTGACCGAAGAACCATTGCCCAAACGGCGTGCGAAATCAGAGCTGAAGGACAACTCATTGGCCGATCGCATTCCGCTGACCATCAGTCGCGGCATGGGGCAAAAGTATGGAAAACTGTCCGGCGATTTGAACCCGCTACACATTTCCACGCTTGGTGCGAAACTGTTCGGACATAAAAAATCCTTTGTACAGGGTCTGTGCACGCTCAATCTCATTATTGCCCGACTGGGCGAACACTGGAATGGCAGCATCCGCTCCATGGACATTGAGTTTGTGCGTCCGGTTGCTCAACCCTCAACACCGACACTGGTCTGTACATTGGACCATTTCGAACTGTTGGATAAAGAGGGGAACCTGCTGGTACGCGGACAGTACATTTATGGCTGATCGGTTGGCGGAATCTCTTCCAACAGCTGGCCATCTAACCACCGGGTCAGATCGCTTACGCCGTCTTTTTTCAGTGCACTGAACATCTGCGCATCCAGCCAGGGCGCCCGGGTCTGCAACTGATTACGAACTTTCAGCCAGGTGCTCTTGGCCGGGCCGCGTTTCAGCTTGTCTGCCTTGGTCAAAAGTGCCAGCAACGGCATTTCTGTTTCGACCGCCCAATCGATGATCATCTGGTCAAATTCTGTCATCGGGTGTCGAATGTCCATAACCAGAACCAATCCTCTCAGACTCAACCGTTCTGCCAGATATTCACCGATGTGTTCTTCCCAGTCCTGCTTCATGTTCCGGTTAACTTTGGCATAACCATAGCCGGGCAAATCGACCAACCGGTGTTCGTCACTGCTGAGGGTAAAAAAGTTCAATAACTGAGTTCGACCCGGAGTCTTCGAGGTTCGGGCAAGTTTTGAGTTACGCGTCAGCGCGTTGAGTGCGGAACTCTTCCCGGCGTTGGATCGCCCGGCAAAGGCGACTTCAGCCCCGGTATCGGTCGGGCACTGACTGAATTTTGCCGCACTGGTCAGAAACTGTGCGGAGTCATACTTTAGGCTCATGCGTTAACTCAGTAATAAATATCCGGCGCACAGTGTAACGAAAAACCCGATTCACAGCCCCTTCAATTTGTCCGCCTCTATCGGATTACCGGGACATTTCTTCTATTCAGCCCGCGACATCTATATACTACGGCCAATTTCAGATCGGCGTTCGTGCTGGTCGGGCCTTACAACAAGATTAAGTACGCAGGATTCGTCATGAAGAAACTGATCGTTAGCCTTTTCGTTATTGCCGGTCTGTCCGGGTTCACACACGCTGCGGGTGACGCTGAAGCCGGTGAAGCATTAACGGCAGTCTGCGCAGGTTGCCACGGAGCAGACGGTAACAGCGCTGTCGGAACATTTCCAAAACTGGCCGGCCAGGGTGAGCCCTACTTATTAAAACAGCTGATGGACGTCAAAAGCGGTAATCGCGTTATTCTGACCATGAGCGGCCTGCTCGACCCCTTCACCGATCAGCAGCTTGAAGACATTGCAGCCTACTACGCTTCCCAAACCATTCAGGTGGGTGAAGCCGATCCTGCACTGGTTGAGTTAGGTGAATCACTCTATAAAGCGGGTAATGCCGAAACCGGTGTACCGGCCTGCAGCGGTTGTCACTCTCCAACAGGCCAGGGCAACTCTGTTGGTGGTTTCCCGGCACTGGGCGGACAACATGCTGAGTATACGGCTTCACAGTTGATGAAGTTTGCCCGCGGTTACCGTGCTGAAGAACCGGCTGATGATGTTCGTACAAACGATGGCGACGCCATGATGATGCGCAGCATCGCTTTCCGCTTGAAAGACTTCGAGATCGAAGCGCTCGCCAGCTACATTCAAGGCCTTCACTAAGTCGATTCAGGCGACGTTCAGTCGCCGTAAAGATACTGAAAAACGAGCCAGACACCGTCTGTCTCGTTTTTTTTTGAATTATAGTTCGGCACACAGACAAACTGACGTCCGCATGCGCGGGCCAACCTGATGGGGAAATATCCATGATAAAACGCATGCTCACGCTGAGCCTGATCACTCTGCTGTCTTTGACCGCCTGGGCCGAGGAAGACACACGATACCAAGAAGGCGTGCACTACACCGTCCTCAGCAACCCGCTCAAAACAACCTATCGCGGCGATGAGATTGGCGAGATTATGGAGTTTTTCAGCTACAGCTGTATTCATTGTTATAACTTCGAGCCCGCCATCGAGCGCTTCCTGGACGAAAAGCCGGACAACATCCGCTTTACTCAGGTGCCGGTGATGTTCAACCCGCGTAACGAACCGGAAGTTCGCGCTTACTACGTCGCTCAGGTGCTGAAAATTGGGGAAGAGGCGAATCGTGAAATCTTCAACACCATTCACCGTGAACGCCGTGCCCTGCGCACAGATGCTCAGTTCGCTCAACTGTTCGAAGACAAGCTGGGCGTCGATGAAGAAAAGTACATGAACACGGCCTATTCCTTTGGCGTCGATCCCATGGTACAAAAATCCGTACAACTGACCGGTAACAGCCGTATCGGTGGTACGCCAACCATCATCGCCAATGGCAAATACGTTATTGATTCCGGTGCTGTCGGCAGCAACGAAATGGCACTCTATGTAGCCAAATATCTCATTGAGCGCGATGCTCAACAGCAGTAATACCGCTCCTGAAGACCGGCACGAACGGATGCCGGTCTTTCCCCTCTATTTACCCAACAACCCCTCTATGACCTGCTAAACTTCTTTGAGACACACTTAAGTTCTGAGCAATCTACATGCGTCTGTCGGGTTATCAAAAGCAAAAACCGCCGGTTCATCTCGAACCCTGGCATCACTATCTGCATGGTGATCCCAGTGAACGTGAAAACACCCTGAAACTGCTGTCTTACAACATCCAGGTAGGCATACACACTCGCCGTTATCACGATTATCTGCTGCGGTCGTGGCAGCACTTTCTACCGCACCATCGCCGGGAAAATAATCTTCAACAGATCGCCGAGCTCATTCGTCATTTCGATCTGATCGCATTACAGGAAGTCGATGGCGGCAGTTTCCGAAGTCAGTTCACTAACCAGATTCATTACCTTGCTAAAGCGGCCGATAAACAATTCTGGCATCAACAGCTAAACCGTAATCTGGGCCGTATGGCTCAGCACAGCAACGGTGTCATAGGTGATGTCACGCCCGTGCGCGTCAGCAATCACGCCTTGCCCGGCATTAAAGGCCGCGGCGCCATCGCCTTTGAACTCGGTGAAAAGGATCCACTGATCATTGTCATAGCCCATTTAGCTTTGGGGAAAAAACATCAGGATCTGCAACTGAAATACATTCGAAACATCATCCGCCAGTACAACCACGCAATCATCATGGGTGATCTCAACACAGACAGTCTGCGTATACTGTACGACTCACCCCTGCACGACTGTGGTTTAAAGGCCTCTCACGCGCGCGCGACCTATCCGAGCTGGCAGCCAAGCAAATGCCTGGACCAGATTCTGGTCAGTCAGCACATCATCATCCACAAAGTGGGCGTCTTGGACTTTATGATGTCTGATCACCTGCCCGTCGCCATCGAGATTGAACTGCCCAACGCTTAGGTCAGACCACTTTACCTATGACACCTGACAATCCAGACCCGTTTGAGTCAGCTATACTTCGCCACAAAATAAAATCTAAAGCGCCTTCTGAGGGTATAAGTCATGTCTGAAGAGCTGAATGGGCTCAATCGCGGCACCACCAGCCTGACCCTGATGTTGATGGGGTTCGATCATGCACTGGATAAAAAGCTAGTCCAGCTAAAAGCTGCCTTGCGGGAGCAGCCGTTTCATCTGGATACCTTCCAGGATGCGATGACGCAGGTGGAAACGGTCTATGACGAACTGGAAGGACAGACACAACACAGTATCGATACCTTTCGGGCCCTGTTTCAACAACTGCTCGATGAACAGGGGCAGACTATTCTTTCTCCGTTGAACAAGGAAACCCCTCTGCTGACGGATCTGCTCAGTATTGCCGAACCTCTGGCGCGGCACTTTCGAACCCTAAGCCGGTTCGATCCTGCTGAGCCCGGTTCACCAGATCTGGAAGACGTACGAAAGCGATTAACCGTTCGTTTTAAAGCATTGATTGAAACGCTGATGTTGATGGGCGACACCAGCGGAACCTTAACGCAACTGACCAGTCGCCTTGATGAAAACCCAAACTGGTCGATGCTCGATGAACTGGCTCAAAAAACCATTCACTTGCTGAACGACCGTCTGCAGGAAGAAAAGCAACAATTCGAAGGGTATTTGTCTGAACTGAATGCCAAACTGACGCGCATTCAGCAGATTGTTGAAGCCGACTCCACCACCCTCGCTGAGTTGAAGGAGCTGCACGCCAGCTTTAACGACAGCATTAACGCTCAAATGCATGAAGCAAGGGAAAAGATTGATCGGCACTATCAGGTTGAAACACTGAAAAGCGAGTTGCTAACGTCGCTCGATAGCATAGCCAGTCGCCTGGAAGCCTATCAATCCAGTTATGAGTCAAAACTGCAGACCCTGCAAAAGAGCAAAGCAGAAATGACGGCTCACGTCATCGACCTGGAAAAAGAGAATCGCAATCTGCTAACCGAGCTGCACAAAGAACGACAACTGAGCATGTTGGATCCGTTAACCGGGCTGCCAAACCGACAGGGGTTCGACCGACGCCTGAGCGCCGAATTGGCCAGAGCGGAACGCTATGATCAGGCACTCAGCATTGCCATCATCGACATTGATTTCTTTAAACGCATTAACGACGAGTTCGGGCATCTGGTGGGTGACAAGGTGTTGAAAATGATGGCCAAGGAAATGAAGCGGGTCTGCCGAGAGTCGGACTTTCTGTCCCGGTTTGGTGGCGAAGAGTTTGTCTTGTTGCTGCCGCAGACAACGCTCGAAGAAGGACTAACCGCCGTTGATAAGCTTCGCCGTCATGTTGAAACCCGTCCGTTCCACTATCAGAACACACCCGTCAACCTGACGGTATCAGCCGGGGTCGCACAGAGACAGGTTAATGAGACGTTGGAATCCTGGCTCGACCGGGCTGACGCCGCCCTGTACGTCAGTAAGCGAGAAGGCCGAAACCGGGTCACCAAAGCTAATCAGTGAGTACTTACTATCATATAAAATCACACAAACAGGTGATTCATGGTGCGAATCAGCTGTTGAGTGTTGATCGGTTTGGTTAAAAAGTCGTTCATTCCGCATTTCAGGCACCGTCGGCGAACGTCATCCAAAGCATGGGCGGTTAACGCCACAATCGGAATCTGAGGTAAGGCATTCGCTTTCTCATATTGGCGAATCAGCTTTGTCGCCTCATAGCCATCCATTTTCGGCATTTCGCAATCCATGAGTATGAGATCGTAACTGGCTTCCGGATTCATTCGCTCAGAGACGGATTGACCGCCCTCAGGGACAACCGTCACCGAATGCCCCAGTTTTACCAACAAACCCTCAATAACCTTTTGATTGACCACATTGTCCTCGGCCACCAGGATGGACAACGATCGGGACAACGCCGTTTCAACGTTCGCGGTCGGCGGTGCGCTCAGTGTCCGGGTCTTCAGTGGCAACTGTACGGTAAACTCAGACCCTTGATTCTGCTGACTCTGCACGGTGATGGTTCCGCCGAGTAGATCCACCAACTGCTGACTGATCGCCAAACCAAGCCCGGTGCCGCCATAGACACGACGCTTACCAACATCCACTTGCTGATAGGCATCAAACAGATGCGCGATTTCGTGACTGGCGATGCCAATACCGGTATCTCTGACCTGAATCGACAAATACGGATGGCCGTTGCGCCGGGTTGAGGATAATGACACCACCACCTGACCCTGATCGGTAAACTTAATCGCATTAGAAATCAGGTTCGTTGCGATCTGCCGAATACGCTGAGCATCACTGAGAATCCATTCAGGCACATTCGGATCAATCGTCAGTTTAAAGTTCAATGATTTCTGATTGGCCTGAGCCCGGAACAGTTCAACCTGATGTCGGAAAAGGTCCTGTATATGAATCTGTTCTTCAACGACGGTCATCTTTCCGGCTTCAATCCGCGAGTAATCCAGAACGTCGTTCACCAGGTTCAACAAGGATTTCCCGGAAGACTGGATGGTTTCGATGTATTTTTTCTGCTCTTCATCCAGTTGTGTTTGATCGAGCAGGTCCACCGTTCCAAGCACTCCGTTCAATGGCGTACGAATTTCGTGACTGATCTGCGCTAAAAAGTAACTCTGTGCTTCGGCCTTGAGCTGTTGTTTTTGTCGTTCTTCCCGTAAGACTCGAATCCGATGCGCCAAAGCGAAACTCAACAACATAGCTTCGGCAAAAGCAGCCGCTTTGGACACCATCAGCGGTGGAACAGGCAACAGGTTGGTACCGGTCAATACCAGTACCAGGTATAGATTACCGACAGCAAAAACCACCCACGCCAGAGTGAAATACCGCGCGGTCACCAGTCCCTTAAAGGCCGCATAAACACCAATCAACACCGCCATAAGCAACAAGGTGCCCATCAACGGAACCGTCCAGCTGTCGATGGGCAGGCCGGGGTAGTACAGCGCCAACGCGATAACCGCCAGCATGATTCCGATCATGACCTGAATAATCCGGTTCAGCAGGGGCAGTTCAGACTTCAGATTGAGAAAATACGTAATAAACAGCAGCCCGAAAATGAGCGAACCCGCCGACAACAAAGTATCCGGAATGGGCGAGTAGGCCATACTTTCCGGCCAGACATGTTGAAAAATATAGCCATCCAATGACAGATGCAGACAGGCAAAGGTGGTGATGAAAAGTACGTAATAGAGGTAACTGACATCACGGACCGTGGCGAACAAAAACAGGTTGTATAACGCCATCGCCAGGATAACGCCGTAAAACATCCAGTTCACAACGTCCGCTTTCTGCAGTGGTGCCCAGAAGTCATTGGCTGGGTAAAGCTGCACAGGTACGTAAAACGAACCTTCTGTTTCTATTCGAATGAGAAAACTGGTGGGCTCTGAAGGTTGGTTATAGATTTCCAGCGGTACGATGAAGTAGCGATGATCCTCTTCACGATTGCTGAAGGCTCGACGGGTACCGGAACGGTAAACCAACCGGGGACCGGTATCGGGAAAGACCTGATAAAGATCGATGTAATCGAGCATCGCGGTTGAGACAATCATGTCCCACTGTTTATAGATAGACGCCGATGCATCAATGTTCAGCCGTAACCAATACGGGCTGTTAACGTATCCGAGATTCAAAGTCGGTTCATCGACCGAAGACCATCGATTCGCCCATTCCGGCAGAACAATCTCAAAAGGTGAGTACTCACTATTAGGATCCGGCAGGATTTCCAGGTACTCACCCACATCCGAAAAAGGATCATTGTCGAGCACAATCACCTTCGGAGCGACATTTTCCAGTGCACTCACTTCGGTCATCATGGTCAACAGTATGATTGAACAGGGCCACAGCCACTCAGTTAAAAAACGCCTCAATCCCTGATTCCTTGTTTCTTATATCCGAAACGCTGCTTGCACAGCGGCCTTACAACGATGCCGTCAATGATGTTTCAGGTGTTCACCTGGCAATCGAGTCAGCCACCGATTGTATCATCAGATCCGGAGAAACGGTGATCTGCTGAAAACTCCAGCAACATCCAGCGATCACAACCATGATGGCCGGTATCAACAAGCGGCGATGGTAATGACATAAAACCGGCTTGACGGTACAGCGCCTGTGCGCGATCCATTCGCACCAATGTTTCCAGATAGCACCACCGATAGTGGTGTTCAGCATAGGCCAGCGCTTTCGTTAACAGCGCTCGTCCCACACCCTGTCCCCGAGCCTTTGGATGAAGATACATTTTTCGTAACTCAGAAACCCCGTTTATTGCCGGCTCCAATGGCGCAATACCAACACCACCCACAACCTCACCAGAATCATCGACTGCAACCCAGTAAGCGTGGCTGGGTCGATCATAAGCCCGATACAGATCAGCCATTTCCGGGTCAGATGACGCAAAACCCGGGCGGTCGGCATCGAACTCACCGAGCACGGTTCGGATCAGGGCCGCCATCGCCTCATTGTCGTCAGCGCTCAGGGACCGAATACGGTAAGAAGACATGGAATCCACTGGTAACTCTTTAAAAATGGAGGGCTTAAAGTTAACAGCCATCAAAGGCCAATACCAGATCCATCCTAATGCCGAAATGGAAGGGAAAAGCTTGAGTACCGTTGAGAACCGGTTAAAGTAAAAACCATTCTAAACCCAGTAACTGGCTGAAACATTGCCAAGAGACCCTGAGATGCCTATCCAGATTGGTGAAACTGTCCCTTCCATCACTGTTCACGAATGGCGTGAGAATCAACCACAACCCCTTTCTACTGACAGCCTGTTTGCAAATCGTCGAGTCGTTCTGTTCGCTCTACCCGGTGCCTTTACGCCAACGTGCAGTGCTGCTCATTTACCCGGGTTCGTTGTCGCTGCCGATCAGATCAAGCAGCAGGGCATCGATGATATTCTCTGCTTAAGCGTCAATGATGCATGGGTCATGCACGCGTGGGGGGAGCAGCAAAATGCGGAAGCCATTCGCATGATTGCCGATGGCAGCGCCGACCTCAGTGAAGCCATGGACCTGGCGGTCGACTTAACCGAAAGAGGCATGGGTGTCCGATCTCAGCGTTACGCGATGGTCATCAATGACGGCATCGTTGAATGGTTCGGGCTGGATCAACCCGGCTCTTTTGAGCAATCCAGTGCAGAAGCCGTGTTAACTTATCTGGGCAAGGCATGACCGATCGTACGGTTTTTTACCAGACTTTGGCCGGAATCCCCCAGGGCTATTACACCAGCTATGGTCGACTGGCAGATTTATGTGGTGTGCATGTGCGGCAAGTTCAGGCTTGGTTGAGAACCCTTCCGCGCGATACCGAACTGCCCTGGTTTCGGATCATTAACAGTCAGCGAAAAATAACTGAACATCCCGGAGCCCCCCGCCAATATCAGCGCTTAGCGGAAGAAGGATTGATTCCAGATGACCGCGGACGCTTTCCCCTGGATCGATACTGGCCGACATCTGCGCCGGCTGGTCAGAACATTAAGGAAACCCAAGTTCGCTCATGAACATAACCATTCGCCCCGTTAATCAGTCAGATTTAAACGCTCTGGTGACCATACTCAATCACTACATCAGTAAGACAGCCGTTACCTTCGATACGCAAACCTACACCGCAGAAACACGAATGCCCTGGTTTTCACAGTTTGCCGAGACTGGTCGCCATCAATGCCTGGTCGCTGAAGCAGACAATGGACAGATACTAGGCTATGCCAACAGCGGAACTTTGCGCCCAAAAGCGGCTTACGATACATCCGTCGAAGTCAGCGTTTATACCGATCATCAGAACTCGGTTAAGGGTCTGGGGTCAAAGCTTTACGAAGCCTTGTTTCTTCGGCTGGCAGATGAAGATGTTCACCGCGCACACGCGCTGATTACCCTGCCAAACGATGCTTCCGTAGGGTTGCATCGTAAGTTTGGCTTTTACGATGTTGGCACTTTGCATGAAGCAGGACGAAAGTTTGATCTCTACCACTCTGTACTATGGATGGAGAAAAAGCTGCGATAGCGTTCTTTTTGTTATTGATGCTCCCCCTAGCCTTCTCAATGTTCCACGTGGAACATCTTTCAATACAAAAAAGCCCGGATCAACCGGGCTTTTAAATTATGGAGCGTGAACGAGGTTAATAATCCAGATTCGACACCAGAAGAGCATTGCTTTCGATGAACTGGCGCCGAGGTTCAACGTCATCGCCCATCAACGTGGTAAAGATCTGGTCCGCGGCAATCGCATCCTCAATGGTCACCTGCAGCATACGACGCGCTTCCGGATCCATGGTCGTTTCCCACAACTGATCTGGGTTCATTTCACCCAACCCTTTGTAGCGCTGAATTTGGTACCCACGACTGGCTTCCTTCATCAGCCATTGAATAACCTCTTCAAAGCTGCTGATTTCATGCTTCTTGTCGTTACGCTGGATGTAAGCACCCTCTTCAATGAGATCCATTAACACCTCACCCAGACTGACAATGGCGTCATAGTCATTACTACCGAAGAACGCATGCGGTAAGACGTATTCAGTCATCAACCCATGGGCGGTGGCTTGAATTTTCGGTAACCACAGATGTCGTTCCGTATCTTCAGTGATGACAATCTGATACACGGTGCTGCCGCTGGTAACGTCCAGGAAATCCTCGCTCAGACTGTCGACCCATTCGGCGACGGCCGCCTGGTCTTTGAGCATGTCCACAGTCAACCGTGGCTTGTAGATCAGGCGCTGAAGTACGTCTTTCGGGTACACCCGACTCATCTTATCGATGCGCGCATGCACCTCATTAAACTGGCTGACCAGATTCTCAAGCTGATGTTCGGTAATTGCTGGGGCCGTTTCATTGACATACAGTGATGTGCCATCCAGAGCCTGTGACAACAAATACGACTCCAATGCAGGCTCATCTTTAATATAGGTTTCCTGCTTGCCTTTTTTGATTTTGAACAACGGCGGCTGTGCAATGTACACATGTCCGTTTTCAATCAGCTCCGGCATTTGACGGAAAAAGAAGGTCAACAATAACGTTCGGATGTGTGAACCATCCACGTCGGCGTCGGTCATGATGATAATGCTGTGATACCGAAGCTTCTCAACATTAAACTCTTCACGGCCAATACCGCAGCCCAATGCTGTGATCAGCGTACCGACTTCGGCCGATTGCAGCATTTTATCGAAGCGGGCTTTCTCAACGTTCAGAATCTTACCCTTCAATGGCAGAATGGCCTGCGTTCTCCGATCACGTCCCATCTTAGCGGAGCCGCCAGCGGAGTCACCCTCCACCAGATACAGTTCAGACAGTGCTGGATCTTTTTCCTGACAATCCGCCAACTTACCGGGCAGGCCGGCAATATCCAACGCCCCTTTACGGCGGGTCATGTCCCGTGCCTTACGCGCCGCTTCCCGAGCCCGGGCCGCGTCGATCATCTTTCCGACCACAACCTTCGCTTCGTTCGGATGCTCGATCAGATATTCAGAAAATACCCGCGACATCTCTTGCTCGACTGCCGGTTTCACTTCGGAAGACACCAGCTTGTCTTTGGTTTGGGAACTGAACTTCGGATCCGGCACTTTGACCGAAATAATGGCCGTTAACCCTTCGCGGGCATCATCACCACTGGTTGCGACCTTCTGCTTTTTCAACAGGTTTTCCTGTTGAATATAACTATTCAGTGTACGTGTCAGCGCGGCTCGGAAACCCGCCAGGTGAGTACCACCGTCGCGCTGAGGAATGTTGTTGGTATAGCTGAAGATGTTTTCCTGATAGCTGTCATTCCATTGCAGCGCCACTTCAACACCAATGCCGTCTTCTTCACGTTCAAACGAGAAATGAAAGACTTCATTCAACGTCTGCTTGTTCCGATTAAGATAGGTGACGAACGCCTTCAGGCCACCTTCGTAATGAAAGTAATCTTCCTGGGCGGTACGTTCATCTTTCAGTCGAATCGCCACTCCCGAATTCAGGAAGCTCAGTTCGCGAAGTCGCTTGGCCAGGATGTCATAAGAATACTTAATGTTGGCAAAGGTACCTGACGACGGTAAGAAGGTAATCTTGGTCCCGGTGGTGTCTGCATCGCCAACGACTTTCAATGGCTCAACCGGCACGCCGTGACTGTAATCCTGTTCATGCACCTTACCACCCCGGCGAATGGTCAACTTCAGCTCTGCGGACAGTGCATTCACAACTGAAACCCCAACACCGTGAAGACCGCCAGACACCTTATAAGAGTTGTCGTCAAACTTACCGCCGGCATGCAGGACGGTCAGGATCACTTCAGCGGCCGATCGCCCTTCTTCTTCATGGATTTCCGTCGGAATACCGCGACCATTGTCTTCAACACTCACAGACTCGTTCGGGTGAATCGTCACGGTAATTTCAGAACAGTGCCCTGCCAGGGCTTCGTCGATCGAGTTATCGACCACTTCAAAAACCATATGGTGAAGACCGGTGCCATCGTCGGTATCGCCAATGTACATACCGGGTCGCTTGCGCACGGCATCCAATCCTTTCAGTACCTTAATACTGGAGGAATCGTAATTATCACTCATTATGGGTCTCCAAATGCCATCTCCGATCCGATTTCACCATGTTCCACGTGGAACATACGAACCTGATCCGGGTGTTTCCAAAACGTTTTTAGGGGCGCAGGATCTACACACGTCATAAAGACCTGACTCTGCAATGTTTCCATCAGCGCGCCCAATCGCTGAATATGATGATGATCCAGTTCTGCCGGCAGATCATCGATCAGAAAAACCGTCGGCTGATTCTGTTGCCGCTGAAGATACAGACTCTGAGCAATCTTAAGCGCACAAACCACGAGCTTTTGCTGTCCACGAGACAGTTCATCCGCCGCGTTAACCTTATTTACTTTAATTCGCATGTCCGCTCGCTGCGGACCGGACTGGGTATACCCTAACTTCATATCCCGATCACGCTGCTGTTCGAGCACCTCATTCAGAGGCTTCTGTCGGTCCCAGCCACGGTAGTAATGAATCCTCAGTTCCGGAAGACTGACCAGCTGATTGAGTACATCGTGAAAACAAGGAACAAACCCTTCCAGATACTGCTTACGATACCCGTCGATTCGCTCCGCTGCTTCGATGTATTCTCGCTCCCAGACCGCCAGTTGCGAACGCTCTATTCTACCAGAACGCAGCAGAGAATTGCGGTTTTTGAGGCTTTTTTGCAACCGTTGCCAATCCTCATGAAACGCTACCGTCTGATGAAAAACACCCCAATCCAGGAACTGTCGTCGATCGCCAGGACTGCCTTCCAACAGTGCAAAACTGTCCGAATGAATCAGTTGCACAGGCATCAAATGGACCAGCTGAGCCAGAGAAGCAAGTGACTCGCCATTGAGTCGAATCTGCACCTGGCCTTTCTGTGTGCGTCGTACGCCCAATCGTGAACCGTCACCCAGCTCACCGGTGACCAACAACTCTTCTAACTCATGAGACACGACGGTGCGCGTCCTCGCGAGCTTGAATGAGCGCGCCATCGCTAACAGATGGATGGCTTCCAATACTGAGGTCTTACCAGCGCCATTATCGCCGTAAAAGACGTTGACGCCGGGAGAGAGGTTAAGGCGGGCACTCGCCAGGTTGCGAATGCCCTGAAAGGAGAGCGTTAAGACGGCCACGCCAGCAGCGTCAATTACAGTCGCATTGGCATGACAACATACATGGACGAGTCATCATCGAAGTCGGTCAACAGCGCCGATGAGTTTGCATCGGCCAACACAAATCGAACCTGCTCACCACGAATAACATTCATCACATCCAACAGGTAACTGACGTTAAAGCCAACTTCCAGTTCCGGACCGCTGTAATCAACTTCAACCGCAACTTCAGCCTCTTCCTGCTCTGGGTTATTGGCTTTAACGACCAGTGAACCTTCACTGAGTGACATCCGAACGCCGCGGTACTTTTCATTCGCCAGAATGGCTGCTCGGCTGAAAATGGCCTTCATCACCTGGCGGTCACCGACCACTTCTTTATCGCCACCACGCGGAATGACCCGTTCATAATCCGGGAACTTACCGTCGACCAACTTGGTAGTGAAAGTGAACTCATCGGTTGTCGTACGCAAATGCGTTGACCCGATATAGAGTTGCACGGGCTGATCGTCATCGCTCAGCAATCGATTCAGTTCGAGAATACCCTTGCGCGGTACAATAACCTGCTTACGTTCCGGTACATTCAAACCGTCAACATGACGGGAACTCATGGCCAAACGGTGACCGTCGGTCGAGACCGTACGCACCAGCGATTGATTCAGTTCCACAGACATACCATTCAGATAGTACCGAACGTCCTGCTGTGCCATGGCAAAGGCGGTCGCATCGATCAGCTGGGACAGCAGATTCTGAGGCAGGCGATATTCCTGAGCGTTCTCATCCTGCTCGATATTCGGAAACTCAGTGGCCGGTAAGGATGACAGCGTAAACTTGGACCGACCACTGGCCACCTGCACCCGATCTTCAGTCTGCTGTAAACTGATGATGGCGTCTTCAGGCAATGATCGAACAATATCGAGGAACTTTTTGGCGGGTACGGTAATCGCACCATCACTGGCAGGCTCACTGAGCTCGACACGCCCGATCAGCTCGACCTCCAGATCCGTACCGGTCAGCGCTAACTGATTACCCTCGACCTCCAATAACACATTTGACAGAACCGGCAGCGTTTGTCGTTTTTCCACGACCCCGCTCACCAGTTGCAGGGGTTTCAGCAGCTGTTCACGTGCTAGAGAAAATTGAATCATGAGGCCTTATCCGTTGTCTCGTCAGGTGGTCAATGTTCGCAGTAGATTACTGTAATCTTCGCGTATATCTTGGTTGGTTTCACGTAATTCTTTCACTTTTCGACAGGCATGCAACACCGTGGTGTGGTCGCGTCCACCAAAGGCGTCACCGATTTCCGGCAAACTGTGTTGAGTCAGTTCTTTAGACAATGCCATGGCCACCTGTCTTGGCCGGGCAATACTGCGAGAGCGCCGTTTGCTGTGCAGATCAGAAATCTTGATCTTATAGTATTCCGCCACTGTCCGCTGAATATTATCAATGCTGACCTGCTTATCCTGTAACGCGAGCAGATCTTTCAGCGCTTCTTTCACCAATGCGGTATCAATCGGTGCACCGATAAACTGCGCATTGGCAATGACCCGTTTTAATGCACCTTCCAACTCGCGCACGTTTGATCGAATTCGCTGCGCAATAAAAAAAGCGGACTCAGCCGGAAGTTTGACTTTCGCCTGTTCCGCCTTTTTCATCAGAATGGCAACGCGGGTTTCGAGATCAGGAGGTTCGACCGCCACAGTCAAGCCCCATCCGAATCGGGACTTTAAGCGATCTTCCAGGCCGTCAATTTCTTTGGGGAACCGATCACAGGTCAGAATCACCTGCTGATTACCTTCCAGCAAGGCGTTAAAGGTATGAAAAAACTCTTCCTGAGATCGGTCTTTTTTAGCAAAAAACTGAATATCATCAATCAACAGGGCATCCAATGATCGGTAGAACCGTTTAAACTCCGCCATTGCGTTCAATTGCAGCGCTTTTACCATATCCGCCACAAAGCGTTCAGAGTGCAGATAAACCACCTTGGCGGTTGGATTGTTAGCAATAATCTCATTACCAATCGCCTGCATAAGGTGGGTTTTACCCAGGCCCACCCCGCCATAAATAAACAGCGGGTTATAAGCACCGCCGGCGTTTTCAGCGACTTGCTGACTGGCGGCCAGAGCGAGTTGATTCGACTTACCTTCAACAAACGACTGAAAGGTAAAGGCTTTATTAAGATAACTCTGCACTTTATTGCGGCCGCGGCTGGACCCTGTGGTTTTAACCTCAACACCTTCAGAAGGCACAACAACTGAGCGAGCGGTGTCGGTTGATGAACCGGCAACACCAGTATCCGGCATCGACTCAGAGGTACTCGGGCTTTCCGCTACTGCGGGTGCTTCCACCGACACCACCGGTGCCGATCGACTGGTATCGTTGGTGTCTGACCGAGTTGAGGTAAAGGATCGCGAAGCACCTTTGCTACGGACTTCGATCGCAACCTGCCCGTCGTACCCATACCCTTCAGCAATGACCTGAATACGTTCCAGATATTTATCCCGAACCCAATTGGCAATAAACCGGTTAGGTGCACATAACAACAGTGCCTCGGCCTGCTCAGACAACCCGAGCGGCTTTAACCAGGTATTGAATTGGTGGGAAGGCAACTCACTGCGCAACTGATCAAGGCATTGTTGCCAGACTGTGTCCAACACTCAGGACTCCGGAACGTTAAAACGGCCGGCCATTTTAACTGCTCACCGTTAGGGTCGCTACCCTGACATACATATTTTACTCACAACCTTTTGAATTACCTGAGTGCTCTGGCTCGGTTCGACCAGAATGGCGAAAAACCCCTCTACCAAGGGGTTTTACGGCCAAAACTACGCCATTAACCTAACCTTAAACAAGGTGTGTATAACCAGAGTTATAACTCTGTGCACAAGACTGTTTATGAAATTGTGCACCATTTATTGTGCATAACTAGATGAGTTGTCCACGCTTCGTACTCAGGCTATCCGCCCTTTGTTCTGAGGTTTTACCAGACATAATATTTATTTAAGTAATTGTTTTTTAAGGAAATTTTAGATTTACACACAGAAAACAGCCTGCTCTATATATAAAAACAAAGAACAAGAAAAACATATAAACCAATATACTTTATATTCTTAATAATCCGTTCTTCGACTCAAACGATTTGAACAGGCCTGTAAGATCGATCTTCGATAAGGTTTAAAAATCCAGGTTTGATTAAAAAAACAGCATTGATTTGGTGCGGTAAAGTCTTTAGAATCCGCCGTCCAAATTTGAAGTGATCAGATTTTAGGGTTCTAGCATCTGGTTACATAAAACCCTTACGTTGCTGTTTCAACTCAGTAACCTGAAAGAGATCGGTATCATGAAACGTACATTTCAACCTAGTAATCTTAAGCGCAAGCGTTCACACGGTTTCCGTTCACGCATGGCTACGAAAAACGGCCGTAAAGTTCTGGCTCGTCGTCGTGCCCGCGGTCGCGCTTCTCTGAGTGCCTGATCACTGAACCAAACATGTCAGTGATGCAAAAACCGTTTGGCTTTCGACGCGACTTGAGACTCTTGTCTCCCGCGCAGTTCCGAACGGTTTTTGACCAGGTCGACGTCAAAGCGCCTGCCGAGCACTGTCTGCTGCTTGCCCGCCATAACTCTGAAAATCGCCCTCGTCTCGGGTTTATCCTTTCTAAGAAAAACGTTCGTCTCGCGGTTCAACGAAATCGTATCAAACGTTATGCCCGCGAATATCTGCGCCTCCATCAACAGGAATTACCGCCTCTGGATATCATTTTCATGGGACGGAAAGGACTGGGGTCTTTAAGCGATGCAGAACTGCACCGGCTGGTCCGCAAACAGTTTGAAAAACTCAGTCGTCGCGCCAGGTCATGAAAAGCCTGATGAGACGTTTTTCGCTCTGGCAAAAATGCCTGACCACAGGTACCATTTCGGCGTTTTTTTCACTATAAAACCCACCGCTCATAAGTGGTCACCCAACTGGATTCAATTATGGACGTACGCCGTATCGCCCTGATCGCTGGACTAGCGATTGTTTCTTACATCATGATTCTGCAATGGTCGAATGACTACTCGCAAACCAATCCTGTCAATACCGCTGACGCTGTCATTGCGGGTGATCTGAACTCCGACAATGCAGTCGCCTCTGAGGTTCCGACCGGTAACCCGGATGTGGCAAATGACACCCAGGCAGGACAGGCTCCCGCGACCTCTCAGGTGAATGGTGATGTGATCAGTGTGCGCACTGATACCTTGGATGTACGGATCAGTCTGGACGGAGGCGACGTCATCTATACCGCCCTGCCGGAATATCCATACAGCCTGGAAACGCCGAACATCCCTTTCCGCATGTTTGAGAACAATACGACCCGTACTTACATCGCGCAGAGCGGTTTGGTGGGTGAAGATGGTATTGACCGCCAATCGCGCGCCCGTTTCAGCGCCGAACAGTCTACTTATGAGCTTGGCGATGCCGATCAGCTGGAAGTCGTGCTGACGCATGAAGCCGACAATGGCTTAGTCGTGAACAAAGTCTATACCTTTAATCGTGGCGCTTACGTCATGGACGTACGCTTTGATCTGACCAACCAAGGTTCAGATACGCTGCGAACCAACTTGTTTGGACAGTTGCGTCGTGACCGTTCGCAGGATCCGAGTGCCGGTAGTGGCATCGGTATGCGCTCATACTTGGGGGCAACCTTCTCTACTGAAGACTCTGCCTACGAAAAAGTGAAATTCGGCGAGTTGGATGACGGCCGCTTTAATGGTTCCAAGGTCGGTGGCTGGGTGGCCATGCTGCAGCATTATTTCTTGTCAGCCTGGATTCCGTCAGCAAATGACAATAACGCTTTTTACGGTCAGAAAGGATCTACCGGAGACTATTATGTCGGCTTCCAGGCACCAACGGTGGTTGTCGGACCCGGTGAGTCTGTATCTACCGGTGCTCAGCTCTATGTAGGACCGAAAGATCAGGATCAGTTGGACGAGCTCGCAGACAACCTGGAAAAAACCGTCGATTACGGTTGGTTGTGGTGGATCGCCCAACCTCTGTTTTGGTTGATGCAGTTCATCCATGGTCTGATCGGTAACTGGGGTTGGTCCATTGTGTTGATGACATTGACGGTGAAAATGGTCTTGTACCCATTGACGGCCTCGTCTTATCGCTCCATGGGTAAGATGCGTAAGTTTGCGCCGGTCATTTCGGAACTGCGTGAACAGTACGGCGATGATCGCCAGAAGATGAGTCAGGAAATGATGAAGCTGTACCAGAAGGAAAAGTTGAATCCTCTGGGTGGCTGTTTGCCGATGCTGGTTCAGATGCCGGTCTTTATTGCCCTGTACTGGGTGTTAATGGAATCGGTTGAACTGCGTCAGTCTCCGTTTATTTTCTGGATCCAGGATTTGTCGCTGAAAGATCCGTTCTTTGTTCTGCCCCTGCTGATGGGGGCATCCATGTTCCTGCAAATGCGTATGCAGCAACAGCCAACCATGGACCCGATGCAGCAGAAAATCATGCAGTTCATGCCGGTGATGTTTACCTTTATGTTCCTGTGGTTCCCAGCGGGTTTGACTCTGTACTGGTTCACCAACAACGTGATCACCATTGTTCAACAGTACATTGTGAATAAAAATATTGAGCGGGATGAAGCGAAAGCCAAGGCGAAAACCTGACCGCTGATTAAACCAACAAGGCAGTCCGGTTAAGCCGGTCTGCCTTTTTTTATGCCTTCAGAAATGAAAGTCGGCATACTGGGGCGGGTGCCCTATCACTCTTCAAATTGTTCAGACAGGCCGTTATATGATTGCTTCTAACGATACGATTACTGCCATTGCAACACCACCGGGAAGGGGCGGTGTTGGTATTGTCCGGGTCTCCGGTAAAGCAGCCACTGCCGTTGCTGAAAAAATCCTGAAGAAACGGCCTGAACCACGTTATGCCCACTACGGTCCTTTTTATCATCCGACACAGGGTGATGTTATTGATGAAGGTATCGCGCTGTTTTTCCCGGGGCCGAACTCCTTTACCGGTGAAGATGTGTTGGAACTGCAAGGGCACGGTGGTCCGGTGATTCTGGAGTTATTGTTAGAAGCCGTCTGTTCTCTTGGATGTCGTTTGGCTCGTCCGGGGGAGTTTTCAGAACGCGCTTTTCTGAACGATAAGATCGACCTGACCCAGGCCGAAGCGATTGCCGATCTGATCGATGCCAGTTCCCGCGAAGCGGCGCGTTCAGCGGTACGCTCGCTACAGGGCGATTTTTCCAATGCAGTGCATCAGTTGGTTGAACAGTTGATACAGCTGCGGATATACGTTGAAGCCGCCATTGATTTTCCTGAAGAGGAAATCGACTTTTTGTCCGATGGTAAAGTGGAAACGGATTTACGTCAGGTGATGAGCCAACTGGCTGACGTACAGGCAACGGCCAATCAGGGCAGTCTGATGCGTGATGGGATGACGGTCGTCATTGCCGGCCGCCCTAACGCCGGTAAATCCAGCCTGCTCAACGCGCTGTCCGGTCAAGAACGGGCCATTGTCACGGACATAGCCGGAACCACGCGTGATGTCTTAAAAGAGCACATTCACATCGATGGCATGCCGTTGCATATTATTGATACCGCTGGGCTGCGCGATGCTCCCGATGCGGTCGAGCGCATCGGTGTTGAGCGGGCCTGGGCTGAGATCGAAACCGCGGACCGGATCTTACTGATGGTTGATGCGACCGACACCGATGCTGTGGATCCTGAAACCATCTGGCCGGATTTTATGCACAGACTGCCTGAACGCGCGCAACTGACGGTGATTCGGAACAAGATTGATCAGACCGGTGAAGCAGCGGGACTGAATATGGATTCTGCGGTTCCTGTCATCCGGTTATCCGCGCAAAACCGAGCCGGGGTCAATCACTTACGTGATCACCTGAAGCAGTTAATGGGCTTTGAAGGTAACCATGAATCCGGATTTATTGCTCGTAAACGTCATTTGGATGCCCTTCTGAGGGCTGCAGAGGCACTGGACAATGGTCTTGCTCAGCTGTTGGGACCAGCCGCCGGGGAGTTGTTGGCCGAGGACCTGCGAGTCGCTCAGAACGCCCTGAACGAAATAACCGGAGAGTTCAGTCCCGACGATTTACTGGGCCGAATATTCAGCTCTTTCTGCATTGGTAAATAAGGCATGAGCGAGGCTTATCCACACAACGTTTTACCGGTTGTTGCGGGCATTCTGGTGTCCGCTGATCGGGTACTGTGTGCCCGCAAAGCTGAAGGCACATCGATGGCGGGGTGTTGGGAATTTCCCGGTGGCAAAATTGAAACAGGTGAAACCCCAGAGCTAGCCTTACATCGTGAGTTAAAGGAAGAACTTGGCATTATTGCCGACATTGGCGACTATTTCGCCGACAATCATTATGTGAGTAACGATCGAACTCTGCACTTAATGGCGTATTGGGTGACTCGTTACTCGGGTGAGTTTACCTTGACGGACCACGACGCATTGCATTGGTCGAGCCTCTCCGGTTTGTCGGATCTGAACTGGGCACCTGCCGATATCCCCATTGTGGATAAACTGAAAGAGATTAAGCGTTTTCCGCAAGTCTGAGCACCATGCAGTGTTCATTAATATCTTCACCGTTCACCCTGAGGGCGGCCGGCAAAGTCCCCCAGATTTGAAACCCGGCCTGTTGATAAACCGCCAATGCGGCGGCATTGTCCGTCGCCACTCCTAACTGAAGGTAGTCCACGCCTGCCCATTGGCGAGCCTGCTGTATACATTGCGATAGCAGATGTTTCGACAGTCCCTGACCACGAAAATCCGAATGAGTAAAAACCGAGAAGATCGATGCATAATGCCGGCATTTCGGTGCCATTTCTCGCACAAGACTGGAAATGCTGATTAAGTTGCCCTGATAAAAGGCACCAAAGGTGATTTTGTCGACGGTGGTTTTACAGCGATCCTGAAAGAAGCTGAGAGGCTGTGCAGATTCGGTTTCATAACTGGCACCGAAGGCTCGCGGCACCTGTTTCAGAGCCAAAAGCCGGAGTTTCCGAAAGCCCTGGGCATCCGATTCGGTTAGTGTTCTGAACTGGAACTCGGCGGACATGGTTACAGAGAGCCGTTCTGAACCAAGGTTTTTAAATCAGTCCACACTTCCATGGCGTTGGTTTCATTGACCAGTTCATGACGGCCGCCTTCATAGAGTTTGAAGGTTGTAGGAGGTCGGTTTGCCTGAGTCATTTCCTTCACCATACGCCGAATGCCTTTGCTTTGTTCGCCGACGGGATCATCCGTTCCGGAGAGCAGGTGCACCGGAACGGATTCAGGCCAAAGATGGTAACGAATGGATAGCATTCCACCGATGAAATCAGCCCACAGTTGGGTTGTACAATCGAACCCGCAATAAGGGTCAGCAATGTAGGCGTCAACCTGGTCATGGTCGCGGCTGAGCCAATCGAACTCAGTTCGATTCGGACGAAATGCTTTGTTAAAGGACCCGAAACTCAGTGCTTCGATGGTTGGACTGGTGACTCGTGGGCCTCGAACCAACTTGATTCCATTGACCAGCCATTTGGCGGCATTCAGTAACGGACGGTTGATGCGATTGGTGGACATGAGAATCAGCTGTGAAACCGACGTTGGATGCGTTTGCAGATAAGACTGACTGATAAACGATCCCATGCTGTGTCCGAACAGGGTAAGAGGTGCGCCTGGAAGTTGTTGCTTCGCCCAGGTTATGGTCTGGTCCAGGTCACCGATGACTTTTTCCCAGCCACGGCGATCGGCGTAATGGCCCAGGTCCTGATCCGGGCAATCCATCCCGTGACCACGATGGTTTAACGCGACAACGGCAATGTTTGATTCCGCTAACCAATCGGCCAGAGGCGCATATCGTTCACAGTACTCAGCCATACCGTGGGCGATCACCAGAATGTTATCCACACGATTGGGCCGCCACATGCGGACGGGAATGTCGTGATTATCCGGAGCGGTCAGAAACTCTTCAATGTACTGCATCGCGGTATGCTAGTCCTCTTTTTATAATGTTATCCACAACTATGCACAGGTTATTCAGGGTTAATCCCGAGTAAACTCACAGCTTAAGAGGTCTGGTGGTCATTTGCACCTCCTGAATGGCGCCTTATCACCTAAGACTGTGAGTCTTTTAGTTTGATGCGGTGATTCTGTTGCTCAACCTTGGCTTTCAGATATTCAGCGTTGAACTGATTGACATAAACACCGGTTTCAATGCGTTCTGTCACGTCAATGCCAGCGGCCACCAGTTCGTCGGCTTTGTGCGGGTTGTTGGACAACAGCCGGACCCGGGTTAGATCCAGTGCTTTCAGCATATCGATGGCTGGAGTGAAATCCCTTGAGTCGTGGTCGAAGCCCAGCATTTCGTTAGCTTTGTAAGTGTCGATTCCCTGATCCTGTAACGCGTAGGCGTCGAGTTTGTTGTACAAACCGATACCCCGGCCTTCTTGTCGCAGATACAGTAAAACGCCGCCCTCGGCCGCCATGATTCTCTGAGCTTCGTGAAGTTGATCGCCACAATCGCAACGTTGAGAGCCGAATACATCGCCGGTCAGACATTCTGAATGAATTCTCACTAATGGCGCATCCTGATCATTCGGTTGACCGTAGATAATGGCGATGTGTTCTTTATCGTCGTTGAATCCCGAAAAGCTGACAAATCGTGTCTGAATCGCCGCCTCGGTGAGTGGGACCGGGACATTGGCGCGAACTTTGGTCTTGGGATGTGCAGGCATGTTAATTCCGGGCTAACAGATGTGTAAGCATTATAGGGGTGATTTTTACGCATTAAAGGCGCAGAAGCCTGCAATTTTCTGCTTTAATGATAGTCAGAGTAATCGGGTCTCGCATTCCCCAAGACAGTCGCCTCTTTAATCAGCAAACAGGTGTCGACCGTCAAATTGAGACGCGTAACAAAGCAGGGGCAGCGAAACTCAACTTTATATAAGCGCTCCAGGGTGAATCAGTATGGCAACCTTTGCAGTAATCGGCGCTGGCCTGGCCGGTGTCAGTCTCGCTCATCGTCTTCATGAATCAGGACACCATTGTTTTGTCTTTGAAAAAAGCCGGGGACGCGGTGGTCGCTTATCCACCCGGCGGCGAGACGACTGGCAGGTTGATCATGGCACTCAGTATTTCACTGCAAGATCGGAGCAGTTCAAAGCAGAAGTCGATCGTTGGCAACAAAAAGGCTGGATATCCGTTTGGCCGGTAACGCCCTGGAAGCTCGGTCGGGAAACCTTAGTACCCTCCCCGGACGAGCAGATCCGCTATGTTGGATCACCAACGATGAATGCAATGATTCATGGTCTCAGTGACGGTTTGGAGTTTTACACCCGTACCCGTATCGATCGGCTGGAACGGGTCGACGGAGGCTGGCGGCTTTGGGATGAGCATGGTGAACAGTATGGGCAGTTTGATGCGGTATTGATCACGGCGCCACTGGCACAGTCTCTGGCGTTGTTGCCGGAAAACTCGGCGGCCCTGCCGGCGATGAAGCATGCGCGGATGAGCCCGACCTGGGCAACCGCGATCGCTTTAGATCAACCTTCTGGTATTGAAGCGGATGCGTTGTTCGCCAACGATGGCATTGTTACCTGGGCTTGCCGGGATTCGTCCAAGCCAGGCCGACCGGACAGCTATGAGACCTGGATGATTCACTTTTCCCCGTCCTGGACGGCCAACCATCTCAATGCCGATGGCGAGTTGCTGATTCAACAGTCGCAATTTCTATTAGATCGGTTAGCCGGGCATCCACTGTCGATCCATGATTATTTCTCACACCGATGGTTACACGCCCGTGCCAGTCATGATGCGGTTGTCATCCCGCAATGGGATTCGGCTCAGGCTATTGGACTGGCGGGGGATTGGACGCTGGGCAGTCGTCTGGAAGATGCCTGGATCAGTGCGCAAACGCTCGCTGATCAGGTTTGTCAGTCGTTCTCATAGTCTAACGGGTTAACTGTCCAGGTCATTATGCTGATCCCGATTCGCCGTTACCCGGTTCCATTGACGCGCCAGATTCGTCATCTGGGCATGCTGCTGACCTTGATGGTGCTGATCGAGATAGTGAACAGCCTCACCGGTAGGGCGTTGAGTGGGCTGGGTATTTTACCTCGTCATCCGGATAGCCTCTGGCACATACCCTTTGCGCCTTTTCTGCATGCCAATCTATGGCATCTGTTGAGTAATCTGACCATGCTGACGTTGTTTGGGTTATTGTTGTTTCAGCATGGTCTGGCCCGGTTCTGGTTGGTTACCTGGACCGTGACAGTACTGGGCGGCCTGGGAGTCTGGTGGTTTGGGCGACCGGCCTATCACATGGGGTCCAGTTTGTTGATCTTTGGCTATTTCGGATACTTGCTACTGGCTGGGATGCTCAGTCGGGAGTTGAAACTGCTGCTGATTTCCATCGGTATCGGGATCGTATATGGCGGCCTGTTGTTGGGTGTACTGCCACAACAACACTGGGTGTCTTTTGAAGCCCACCTGTTTGGTTTTCTTGCCGGACTGTTCAGTGCCGTGATCATGGGTCGAGCGCGGTCATAAGCGCTGATGTTCAGAGCCCAAACAGCAGTAACAGAAAGATAACCACCGTCAGCATAAACCCCTGTACGAGACCAACAGCTATGTAGGGCAATGCATGAGGTTTGGATTCGGGTCGACCTTCGGGCATGGGCATGAGCGGGTTCCCTATACGACTTTCGTATATAAGACTAAAGTCGATATCGAAACATTTGTCGATTACAGAAAATCACAGTACCGCCCTTGAACCTGCTAAACCTGCCGCCATTGCACCATGAAATGGCTGTTTCAGCTCTCCCCTTTAATTTGTGAAGAAGTGTGTCTATGTCCCGAATATCGATCGAAATTGTCTCTGATGTCATGTGTCCCTGGTGTGTCATCGGCTACAAGAATCTGGAAAAAGCGTTACAGGAACTGCCTGACATTGAAGCCGATGTTGAGTGGCATGCCTTTGAGTTAAATCCGCAGATGCCGCGTGAAGGCCAGAACATGCGCGAACACCTGATGGAGAAATATGGCATTACTGAAGCCCAGAGCGATGAAAACCGTGATCGCATTCGTCAGATGGGCGAAGCCGCCGGTTTTACCTTTCAGTTTGCGGACGATGGCATGATGATCAATTCTTTCGATTGTCACCGGTTACTGACCTGGGCTAAGTCCGAAGGAAAACAGACCGAGCTGAAGCTGGCATTGTTCAAAGCCCACTTTACCGACAATCAACGTCTGAACGATCCGGAGATCTTGCTGGCGGTTGTTGAGTCTGTTGGTTTGGATCGTACGCGCGCACAGGCCATTCTCGACAGCGATGAATACAGTGAAACCGTTCGTGAAGAACAGCAGCGCATGCATCAGATGGGTATTCAATCAGTCCCCACCTTTATTGTGAACCAAAAATACGCCATCACTGGTGGCCAGCCGCCACAAACCTTTGTTCAGGCACTGCGCCAAATCGACAGTGAGTCCTCACAAACACCTTGAGCGCTGTGATAAACTGCGCCGCAATTTTTACCCTTCACTACTGGAATAATTATGTCGAAATACGATACCCCGGAACTTCGCGTCAGCTATGGCATTGGTCGTCAGATGGGCGGGCAACTGCTGGAACAGCCTTTTGAAGGACTGGACATTGATGCCGTTACCGAAGGTGTGCTGGATGCTTTTAATCAGGTAGCCGACCCTATCGCGCCGATCGATATGCAGAGAGCCTATGATGTGATCCGTGAGCAGATGGCCAAAGCTCAGGCCGAAAAGGAAAAAGAACTGGCCGCCGAAGGCCAGGCTTTTCTCGATGAAAACGCGAAGCGCGACAATGTCACCGTCACTGCTTCGGGTCTGCAATACGAAGTTTTATCTTCCGGTGATGCCTCTGGCCAAAAGCCTGCGGTTAACTCAAAAGTGAAGGTTCACTATCACGGGACCCTGGTCAGTGGCGATGTGTTTGACAGCTCCGTTCAGCGTGGCGAACCGATTGAGTTTGCTGTGAACGGTGTCATTCCCGGTTGGACCGAAGCATTGCAGCTGATGGTTCCGGGCGACAAATGGAAGCTGTATGTTCCGCATAACCTGGCTTATGGAGCGCAAGGCGCAGGCAATGTTATCGGCCCTTATCAGGCACTGATTTTCGACGTTGAACTGCTCGATATCGTCTGAGTGTGAACAAACGACCGGACTCGCTATTCAGGAACATTCATGGCTAAAAAGAAAGCGCAATCGCTGTCAGACCTGGACAGTCTGTTCGGGTCGTCACGGGTTTACTCCACCGAAGACGGTCGCATTTGTCCTGATTGCGACCATCCGGTGGACGACTGCCAATGCCAGCGTGATATCGTGCCCGACGGTGATGGCATCGTCCGATTGCGTCGGGAAACCAAAGGACGCAAAGGCAAAGGTGTCACGCTGGTCGATGGTGTTCTGTTAGCACCATCGGACTTGAAAAAGCTGGCCAAAGAACTGAAAGCCCGCTGTGGTACCGGAGGCACGGTGAAAGACGGTGTCATCGAAATTCAGGGTGAACATCGCGATCTGCTGCTGAGCGTACTGACCGATAAGGGCTATCAGGTCAAAAAAGCCGGCGGCTGAGGCCGTTCCACTCATTACGGATAAACCGACATGAACAAGCAAACACAGACTGAAATCGAAGCTGCCGTGTTCCGCCGATTGCTGGAGCATCTGGATACTCGTAAAGATGTGCAGAACATCGACTTGATGAACCTCGCCGGCTTCTGCCGAAATTGCCTGTCAAAGTGGTATAGCGAAGCGGCGGATGAACGCGGTGAAACCATCGATAAAGAGGCTGCCCGCGAACGTGTGTATGGCATGCCTTACGAAACCTGGAAGGCCCGTTACCAGACTGAGGCAACCGCTGAGCAACAGGCACAGTTTAACAAAACGCAGAGCGGAGACCCTTCATGAGCGGGCAATGGGCAAAAAGCGTCAGCTACCGTGATGCCCTGAATGGGCTGCAGGAACGCTTTGACCGGCTCTCTACCCAGGACCGGGTGGCCAGCCATGAGCTTTTTCCGAATCTGTCGTCCATCGACGGTTACCTGTTTGCCATTAATGCGGCACCGGCGTCTTTATCACCGACGGAATGGTTGGGAGATCTGTTGCCACTGATTCAACAACCGGATGAGGCACCGGCGGATGCCGTCAATCTGTTGATCTCGTATGCCACGCACAGTAAATCGCGTCAGGTGCAACAGAAGTATGCTCTGCCCGAAGTTGGATCTGATCCGGTGAAAGCGATGCAACCCGGCAGTCCGATGAACAGCTTCAGTCACGGTTTTGAAGTGGGCTATCGCCGGGTTGAATCGATCTGGTCTGCCTTGTTGGCAGAATCGCTGCGTCAGGAACTGGAATCGCAACGGTTTGCGTTAACGTTCTTTGCCAGTGCTGAAAACGCGCGCACCTATCTGCGCAATCGCAACTCCGATATGCGTCCGGATCAGTTGGCCGAACAGGTACTGAAAACCCTGCCGAAGGCAGCCGACTTACACGTTCGCTTAGGAATGGCCACGGAAGCGGATCGAGGCGCAACGCACTAAGGGTCGTTGAGCCTCGCTTGTTTAAACATTAAAAGCGGAAATGGTAACCCACCTGGGCGTTTAATGTGGCGGTTACACCGGAGTAACCAAGTAACTGCCAGTTCGCTTCAACGTCAGCCGGATCTCTGTATACCAGCTTCAGCTCCATGGCACTTGAGGGATGGTTCCAAATCAGTCCGGCGCCATATTGCAGGCCGGAGTATGGTAATAACTGACCCGGCACTTCAAAGGTGAAGTTGTAGTAGCCCGCTAACACAAACGGGTGCAAGCCTAACTTGGCGATGTCAGGTCCGGCTTTTAACCCGATATCCCATCCGCGCACGCTGAAATCGCTTGAACCGGTCAGGTGCCATTCATAGTGATAGGCGCCGTAGCCGGCAATATGCTCCCGGCCGACCTCGAGTTGAGCGCCGATGCCGCTGAAGACATTGGCTGGCCCATCGTCATAGAACCAGGCATCGGTGGTGCTGATGACGCCCATCAAAACATGCGTTCGCTTGGCTTCTTCCGGTGATCCGTGACAGTGACGATCGCCGGTGGAAGGGTCTCGGTGGCAGCCATAACGATCCACAGCACCGGGGCTTGCCCAAGCTGAGACCGTGCTTAACAGCAGGCAGCCAAAAAATAAGGCTGGCTTTTTCACTTAGAATCGCCACCCCACCGATACGCGGGTATCAAACACCAGAACATCGCCGGTGGTACCCTGACCTTCTAGGAAGTCCGTCACTGAGGCCGGATCCCGATAAGTGGCGACAGCATCGACGGCCAGTGTTGCCGTGTTGGCACCGAAACCGACGCCGGCATAGTAACCTGACAGGGTGGCATCGTTCGCTGAGTTGCCTTTGTCGGTTAGGTCTGAATTAGACCAGCCGGCCGTCAGATAAACCTTCGAGCCTTTTCGACCGACACCCGGACCGACTTTGGCGCCGATTTCCCAGCCTTGTTGCATAACGGAGTCATCGAAAGTCACATCGTCGGCATCGACACCGGTCACCATCGGCATTATGAAGTAGCTGCCAGTGACAGCGACCCAGCGATAGTTGTATTCGGCGTTGGCGGCAATACCTGCGAACAGGTAAGTTTCACCACCGTCCACAGACCAGGCCTGCACCCGGCCATCGACACCCGCGACAAAGCCGCCCAGTTTGGCCAGATCGGCCGGACCATGGCAATGGTATTGACCGGTCTGTTGATGGTTGTGACATTGATATCGGTCGAGAACACCGACGTCGGCTGAAACGACCGTGCTGGTCAAAGCCAGTGCGGCCGTGGCTGCGGTGATAAAGAGCGATCGCATGATCCAATCCTTATTTGAAAGACACATTACAGAAAAGTGTATCACAGCTGTGCTGAAAGAAAGCTTGAACCGCATTCCGGAACCGAACTTTAGCACCCTGCGCACCTGGCGTGTAAAAAGCACTGGTATTCATACAATGAATCATTATGGTGAGCAGTTCCGTGTCATTAATTGAGGGCAGTGCGTTGTTGAACTGGGCGTTACTGGCGGCTTTCGTGCCGACTTTTCTGTTTGTCTCTTTTACCCCGGGCATGTGTATGACGTTATCCATGACCCTGGGGATTACTCAGGGAGTACGTCGGACGCTCTGGATGATGGCCGGTGAACTGATCGGAGTCGGTCTGGTGGCGATTGCTGCGGTGATCGGTGTTGCGGCCATCATGCTCAGTGCACCGTGGGCTTTTACCCTGTTTAAATGGTGTGGCGGCCTGTACCTGGCCTGGCTCGGTTTTCAGATGTGGCGCTCGCGCGGTAAAATGGCCATTCCCGAGTCTGTGGACGCTCAGAATGATCGGGTGACCCGGTTTGCGCTGTGCTCACAAGGGTTTTTAACTGCGGTTGCGAATCCTAAAGGGTGGGCGTTTTTCATGGTCCTGCTGCCGCCCTTTATCGATGAATCATTACCATTGCCCGGTCAGTTATCCGTCTTGGTGCTAATGATACTGCTGATCGAATTTCTAGCGTTGCTGACTTATGCTTCCGGTGGGCAGACACTTAATCTGTTGTTGCAAAAGTCTTCAAATGTGCGGGTACTCAATCGCATTTCAGGATCATTGATGCTGTTCGTGGGTGGCTGGTTGGCTCTGGGCTGAGTTGTCGAAGCCAATACTGAACTGATAAGAAAGGATATTATGGAACTGTTCTCTTTTCCTCTGATGGCTGCGGTAATCGGAAACCTGTCTGCGCAAACCGCGAAAGCCGTCATTCAGGCGTTGACTCACCGAAGTTTGAGTCCCGGTGTGGTGTTCGCGTCCGGTGGTATGCCCAGTAGCCATTCGTCGACGGTCGCCGCATTGACCATGGCGATCGGTTTATACGAGGGGTTTGGTTCCAGCTTGTTTGCCTTGTCTTTTATTTTCACGTCGGTGGTGGCTTATGACGCGATGGGGGTTCGCTTGGCAGCTGGCCGGCACGCGGCGGCCTTGAACATATTGACCGAAGAGTTCATGAAGTTGCGGGATCTGGCGAAAAGTGATGATCCGAATCGTGGCAAGCTGGTGATTCAGCGCTTCCGGGAACGCATTGGTCACAGTGTCGGCGAGGTCGCAGCCGGGCTGACCTTTGGTGCAGTCATTGCCTATGGCGTTTTTCACTGGTGGCAACCTCTCGCCTGAACAAGCCGTTTGACTGTACTCAGGGTTGTCCGCTCAGATACAAAACCAGCTTGATGACCAGATAAATAATGCTCACCAGTAACACCGCCCAGCTGATGACCAGCAGGTTTTCCCAAAGATTATTCACCCAGGCTAACAAGCCTTTGCGATCGGCTTGATAGTGATGGGCCATTCGCAACAGGGCATAGTTTGATAACCAAAACGCCAACAGTGCCAAGCTTAACATCCAGAGTGCTGTTTCGATGTCTGGCATGATCAGCGGTAACAGGACCGTACCAATGGCTTGAGCGAGCGACAGCCATTTGAATAATGCATAGTGGCGGGCAAAGGGTTGCAGTCGTTGAAACAGTTGATGTTTGAACGTCATGTCAGCCTCCATTAGTGAAAATCAGAGCGGCCCCCATGACCACCAGGATGGCCGCATACAGTGATCGATTGTGCGGGCGTTCGGCGGTAATCAACCAGGCAATGGGTAACAGGATGACCGGTGTGGTGGCACTGAGAATGGTCACGATGCCCATCGGTGCCAGTGACACTGAGGTCAGGTACAGACTCATCCCTAACGCCATGCCCATAAAGCCACTGAGAAACAGACGGCCAGTCAGGCGCGGCGTTAACGATCGGTAAGGACGAAATCCGCCGGTAAAACGCGGGAACAGCAGCAGGGTCAGGAACAGACAGATTACGGCTACCCAAACCCGCAACATGGTAGCAAAGACCGGATCCTGTCCGTCAGTCAGCAGGTTGGCAATCAACACGACCCCTAACGACTGACAGGTCGCCGCGCCAAAACCCGCTAATAAACCCAGACCAACATGACCGACCGACTGTTCCCAGTGATGTTTGCCGGCATTCGCTCGCGATGAAATGGCGATGAAGACGCCACCGATGACGCCCAGTACGCCAAGCAGATTCAACAGCGTATAGGTTTCCTTAAAAATCAGGATACCGATGATGAAGGTTAACGGTGCATTGGTGGCGAACAAAAGTCCGGCCATGCGCGGGCCGAGAATCTTAACCGCGGTAAATAACAGAGTGTCGCCGAGAAATATGCCGACGAACCCGGATAGCATTAAGATGCCGAAGGAATCCCGTGACGGCCAGGACCAATGATCGGTAAAGGTCAGCCAGAGAGTCAGCAGGCTTGCCACCATCAACATGCGTAAAGCGTTGAATGGTATGGGTCCCAGTTGTCTTACCGGACCGACTGATAACAGGCCGGCACAGGCCCAGCTGGCCGCGGCACCGAGTGCAGCAAGATACCCTAAGTATTCCACGTTTATGTCCGAGTCCAATGAACTAAAAACGGCAGAGCGCGCTCTGCCGTATGGGATGGTGATCTGAACAGACGTCGGCTCAGCACCGATCGGGATTATTCCGCAACAATGGCATCCAGGGTGATTTCGACCCGACGGTTTTCGGCCCGGCCTTCCGGCGTATCGTTGCTGGCGATCGGCTGCAGTTCACCATAGCCGGCTGCTGCCACCCGTTCTACGACAATGCCTTCCTGCAAAATGATGTTCGCAACGGACGTGGCACGTTGTTCTGACAACAACTGGTTGTAGTCTTCGGAACCACTGCTGTCGGTATGGCCACTGATGGTCACCAGGGTATTTTCATACTCTTTCAACACTTTAGCGACAGAACGCAGCGTTGGAATAAAACCATCGGCAACGGTTGAGCTGTTGACATCGAAGGTGATGTTGCCTGGCATAATCAGATCAATCTGACCTTCTTCGGTGCGTTTAACCTGAACACCGGTACCGACCAGTTCATCACGCAGTTCTTTTTCCTGCTGATCCATGTAGTAGCCAACCCCACCGCCGGCAACGCCGCCGATACCGGCACCAATGATGGCGCGTTTTGCACGTTCTTCTTTAGGTGCGGTGGCTGCACCGATAACCGCACCTATCAGGCCACCGGCAATGGCGCCTTTGGATGCACCACTGATTTGAGTCTCACCGGTGTAGGCTTCGAGCGTGGTACAACCGGACAGAACTGCGCCGGTCAAGGCCAATGGCAGGCCGATTTTTGCCCAATTTTGCATTTCAGTCTCTCCTTTACTTAAGGGGGTTGTTAAAAACCTTAGCGAAAAAGCGGCACTAAGGGAAAACCTTTCAGCGTCTGTCTCGGGTTTGGTCGATTAGTTACGAAAGCGATGACTGACCAGATCCAGCGGTAACGCCTCGTTTGCTTCGCATCTTCCATGACGATGTGACTCTTTGATTCGCGAACGTGTGGTAAGGGCCAGCAACAGTTCGCCAAGGTGTTTGCGATAACTTTTCAAGTCGGTCAATCGAACTTTTAACAGATAATCCGATTGTCCGGAGATCAGATGACACTCCTGAACAAACGCCAGTTTTTCTGTCGCTTTGCGAAACTCTGCAAACGCTTCGGGGGATTGACTGGCCAGTGTGATTTCCAGGAAGACGAGTAACTCCAGCCCCAACGCATCAGAGTTGAGCTTGGCATGATAACCCTGAATCACACGTGAATTTTCCAGTCGTTTGACCCGCTCCATGCAAGGCGTCGTTGAGAGTCCAACAATTTGGGCTAACTCAACATAGGACAGTCGGGCATTGTCCTGAAGTGCACGCAGTATTTTCAGATCGATTCGATCAAGTGGGCGGGATCGGGTGGCTTCCTGAGTCACGGCATCGGACTTGTCAGTCAGAAACAGCGTGGATGACGCTGACGGTTAGTGTGGGTTGGGAATGAACACGGTCCGGGAATTTGCCCGGACCGGAGCTCGACAGCGTAAGTTAGCTGGCCATGTCTTTCAGTTTTTTCAACGGACGGACTTTAACGGTGGTGCTGGCAGGTTTAGCAGCGATCATGATTTCTTCGCCGGTGAATGGGTTAACGCCGGGACGGGCTTTGCGAGCAGGCTTTTTCACCGTCTGAATTTTCATCAGACCCGGCAGTACAAACTCGCCACAGGCACGTTTTTTAATGTGACGCTCGATCACATCCGACAGCTCGTCAAGAACAGATTGAACCTGCTTTTTGCTGAGTTCGGTGTTTTCGGCGATCTCAGTCAGAATCTGAGTTTTAGTGAAACGTTCTTTAACAGCGGTCGTTTTTTTAGCCATCGGAATGTCCTTTGATGTTTGGTGAATAACCTTGTTATTAATGGGCAGGAGTATTACAAAGTTAGGCAAAAAGACAATAGACTATCGGTCGAAAACCCAAACATTTATGCAGGAAAACCAAGTGCAAGCTATGATGTAGATTGTAATAGTTGGAATCAGTCAGTGACACACGATCAGAATCCAGATTCAGAAATTTGGGAAAATCAGCAGAAAATCGACAGTCAACAGATCCGTATTGGTCATTATGTTGCCCGCCTGTCGTTGCACTGGGAAAAAACCCCTTTTCTGCTGCAGGGTTTTTTGATTGCGGATGAATCTGAGGTGAACTGGATTCGCCGGCACTGCGATTGGGCTGTTATTGATCTGCAAAAAAGTCGGGCGAACGCGCGCCCGGGTGCCACCCCTCGTCAAGTCACCTCACCAAACCTGTTAGCCAAACCGGCCGTGTTAAGTCGCTCCCCATTGACGGCAGCGTCTATGCGCACATCGCTGACCAATTATCTGAACCTGTCCGCTGAAGCCGAACGACTGATTCAGCATTTTGACCGACTTGAATCCATCAACGTCCGTAAAACCATTCATGTGGTGAAGGACATTGCACTGACGTTAACGGCCAATCTGCCTGCCTTGGTCTGGCTGACGCGAATCAAGCATGAGGATCGTTACACCGCAGAGCACTGCATTAATGTCAGTCTGTTAGCGATGGGCTTGGCGAATGCCCTTGGCCGTTCACCGAAAGAAGTCGCGCAGGTTGGTATTGCCGGTTTACTGCACGACCTTGGTAAGATCGATATCGACGCATCAATTCTGAATAAAACCGGTCGATTGACGCCAGAAGAATACGAACATATGAAGCAGCATTCCCAGTTCGGTTACGATCGTCTCCGACAAGAACCGGATATGTCGCCGCGTATTCTGGAGGCCATTCTCGGCCATCACGAACGACCGGATGGGCATGGATATCCGCGTGGGCTGGTGGGTGATCAGATTGATGAAATGGCCAGTATCGTTGGCCTGGTGGATGCTTATGATGCCATTACCTCGAACCGGGTTTATCAGCAGGCTCGCTCCCACCATGAGGCGATGAGTATCTTGTGGCGTATGCGGGGTACTCAGTTCGACAAAACGCTGGTGGAAGCGTTTATTCAGTTCATGGGCTGGGTGACGCCCGGAACGCTGGTTTCTCTGTCAACGGGCGATCTGGCCGTCGTTGTTCAGGCCGTCGAAGGTCAGCGACTGTACCCGAAAGTTCGTATCCTGATGCCGACTTCGGAGGGTTATCATCTGGGCGCTACCTGGGACCTGTCGACAATGGCTCAGATCGAAGGTCAGGAGCCGGTGACCATCCGGGATGTCAAACCGGATGGCTACCTGGGTATTCGACTGGAAGACTACGCAGCGTCCTTGCTGCAATCCTAATCGATCAGAGTCGGCCTTTTTTTCCGGACAAGGCGGCATCGAACAACGAATCGAGTGTGTTGGCCGGTGCTTTCTGTGACGACGACTTGGCTTTACCCGCACCGTTACGGCGCGGACCACCCCGGCTTTTTTCTTTGAGCGATCCGGCTTCGGCATGTTCATTGGCGTCGTCATCCAGACGCATCGACAACGCAATCCGTTTACGGGCAACGTCCACTTCCATGACTTTCACTTTCACAATGTCGCCGGCTTTGACCACGCTGGACGGATCATCGACGAAACTGTGGCTCATGGCCGAGATGTGGACCAGGCCGTCCTGATGAACGCCAACGTCCACAAAGGCACCGAAGTGTGTGACGTTCGTGACCACGCCTTCGAGTGTCATGTTCGGACGCAGGTCTTTGAGTGTTTCTACACCCTCTTGGAACGTCGCTGTTTTAAACTCCGGCCGGGGATCGCGTCCGGGTTTGTCGAGTTCTTTAATAATGTCGGTAACCGTCGGCACACCAAAGGTGTCGTCGGTGTAGTCGGCTGCGTTCAGGGCTTTCAGGAAGCGGGTGTCACCGATGACCTCTTCAACCGATTTCTGGCTCGATTCGACAATGCGTTGCACCACCGAATAGGCTTCCGGGTGCACACCGGAGCGGTCCAATGGGTCGTCTCCGTTCATGATTCGCAAAAAGCCGGCGGCCTGCTCAAACGCTTTGGGTCCCAGACGCGGTACGTCTTTCAACTGTTTGCGGGAACGGAACGCGCCGTTGGCATCCCGGAACGCCACGATGTTATTGGCAATGGTGCTGTTCAAACCGGACACCCGTGACAACAGCGGAGCCGATGCGGTGTTCAGATCGACCCCGACGCCATTCACACAGTCTTCCACAACGGCGTCGAGCTGGCGCGCCAGCGCAACCTGGGACACGTCGTGCTGGTACTGACCCACCCCAATGGATTTCGGATCGATTTTGACCAGCTCGGCCAATGGATCCTGTAACCGGTGCGCGATGGAAATGGCGCCACGGATGGTGACGTCGAGGTCCGGGTATTCACGCGCGGCGTATTCAGACGCTGAGTAGATCGAGGCTCCGGATTCATTGACCACCACCGCCTGCGCTTTGATCTGTGGATAGTTTTTCAGCATGTCTTTGACAAATCGTTCGGTCTCGCGTGACGCCGTGCCGTTGCCGATTGCAATCAGCTCGACATTGTACTTGGCACACATGGCGACCAGCACCTGCTCGGCTTCTTTAATCCGGTTTTGTGGCGGTGTCGGGAAGATGGCACCGTGATCGAGCACCTTGCCGGTGGCGTCGACACAAGCCACTTTTACCCCGGTACGCAAACCGGGGTCGAGACCGATGGTGGCCTTTGGACCGGCCGGTGCCGCCAGCAGTAGGTCTTTGAGGTTTTTCGCAAAGACATCAATCGCGCCCTGTTCGGCGGTTTCTCGAATCCGGCTGAACAGATCGGTTTCGATGTGGGTCAGCAGTTTGATGCGCCAGGTCCAGCGGCAGACGTCCAGCAGCCATTTATCGGCGGGACGACTCTGGTCTTCGATGCCAAATTGTTCGGCCACCATCTGAGCCCCGCTGCCGCCGGTTCGAGGGTCTTCGTCCGGAACCACCAGGCTCAGTGACAGAATGCCTTCATTGCGCCCGCGGAACATGGCCAGTGCGCGGTGACCGGGAACTTTGTGCAGGGCTTCGTTGTGTTCGAAATAGTCCTGAAACTTTTCGCCATCGCGTTCTTTGCCTTCAATGACCCGCGCCTGCACTTCGCCGTTATGCCACATGAATTCGCGCAGACGACCCAGCAAGGTGGCGTCTTCGGCGAAACGCTCCATCAGAATGTAGCGAGCGCCATCGAGTGCGGCTTTGGTATCTTCAATACCGGCTTCCGGGTTCAGGAACTCGGCCGATTGTGCCTCAGGGTCCAGCGTTGGATCATTGAGCAGGGCGTCCGCCAGCGGTTCCAGTCCGGCTTCGATCGCGATCTGACCTTTGGTGCGGCGTTTTTTCTTATAAGGCAGGTACAGATCTTCCAGTTCGGTCTTGGTTTCCGAGGTCTGGATGGCCTTTTTCAGCTCATCGGTCAGTTTGCCCTGTTCGTCGATGCTGGCCAGAATGCTGGCACGGCGATCGTCAAGTTCGCGCAGATACCGCAGCCGATCTTCCAGTGAACGCAGCTGACCATCGTCGAGCCCGCCGGTGACCTCTTTTCGGTACCGTGAAATAAACGGGACCGTCGCCCCTTCGTCTAAAAGTGCCACCGCCGCGGCGACCTGACGGTCCTGAACATTCAGTTCCTGAGCAATTTTCTGTTCAATAGATGACATGATGATCCTGGTGAAATGAACCTAACTTTGGGATGGGAGTAATGCCGACAAGGCCAAGGGTGAATCATTGAATCTTTTCCGATCCAATGCAAGCCCCGTAACAAATGCTAACTGTTTGATTATTAGGGATTTTCGGGGGCCTTTGCAAAGGCCGTGATCACAGATTTCAACAATCGTCGTTGATCAGGTCGATGGTGCACATCGGGTTTCCGAATGAGTCGTACCGGACATAACAGCCGCCGGGATTCGTGCCTGACGGCCGACCTCCCAATAGCGGGGAATCAATAGAGCCGACCGTACGCCGACGATCGGCAGTTCGATCAGGGTAAAGCCGGAAGGTGAGCGTCGATACAGCATTGACGGGCCTGGAACAGCGATAAACTTGATTGACAACTTTACTGCAACTGCCTCCTTACAAACAATGTTCATGGTCATTCAACTGCCAGGCGGTGAGCTCGCCGTCCTCGTTGAAGCGAAAGCGATGAAGGCAGGTGTTGGCCTGAGGGAGATGAAACCATTCGGAAAAAGAAAGATTCAGTATGCGCCCGATCAGCGGTCGGAATAACCCCGCATGACCCACCAGGACCAGATGATGGTGAGACGCGTGTTGGCAGGCTTGCCAGAGTCGATCAACCCGTTGCAGCAAATCGGTCATCGACTCACCACCGGGAATGGTCAGGGTTTGTGGATCGCCAGAATGGGCCGCCTCAGCATCAAACAACGTCTGTACCGGTCGCCCTTCAAACTTGCCGAAATGACGCTCGATCAGGTCGGGTTGTTCCGTCAGGTCGCAGTTATGAAAACGCTGAATCTGCTCGGCAGTATGACGGGCGCGCTGTAAAGGGCTGGTCCAGAGGGCATTAATGGGTTCACCGCGAAGCACCTCGGCAACCCGTCGCGCCTGTTGCACTCCTGTATCTGACAGTGGGGTGTCTCGCTGCCCCTGAATGCGGCGCTTAAGATTTTCCTCGGTTTGTGCGTGCCGAACCAAAAGCAGTTGTTGCAACATGGTTTGCTCTAAGGGTCTGTCAAAAGTCATGATCAGTTTGAGGACTTTTGGCAGTGGTGTCGACCACTGTTATCCGTTGAGATAGCGTTTTTTACCAACACAATCTGGAAATCATGACCTCTTCTTCTGTGAATGCGGATGTTTCAAAACAACGTTCAATCTCGCTGCTGACCCTGTTGCCGGTGGTCAGCTTGGGCTGGCTGGTGATTGCAATACTGCTGGCGGGTGCTGCATACCCCGGATACAGTCACCTGACACAGTTCATGAGTGAACTCGGGGCTACCGGCGCGCCACACGGCATTTATGTCAACATGGCCGGCTTTCTGGTGGCTGAACTGTTGGTGCTGGGCTTCGTAGTGTTGGCATTCGGCCGGTTGCAGGGTGCTGTGCTGTTGAGAGCGTCGGTGCTGATGATCGCCGTTTACGCTCTGTTAATTATCGTGGCGTCATTTTTTACCTGTGACTTTCAATGCCGGCCTGAATCGCCAACGCTATCCCATTCAACCCACATGGCATCGGCAGCGTTAGCTTATCTCAGTGCTCTGTTTGCGGTGTTGCTGGCGGCATTGTCCCCGAGTCAACACAGCTCGCGTGCGTTTCGACTCTACAGTCTGCTGACCTGGTTGGCGTGCTCGGTTGTTATGGGGTATCTGATCTCAGAGCCGCAGTGGATCGGCTTTTGGCAACGGGTGTATGAGTTGCTGATTTATACCTGGATGATCGTCTTTGCATTCCAGGTTCAACGCAAGACCGATGCTCAATTGTGATTCGGCGGCTGTCGTTCAAGGAATGAACGAGATATTGCTGATCGTTGGTTGGGGCTGACATGCTTATAAAATAATACCAATATTAAATAAGGTATCTTAATGGCTAGATAATAGTCACTTTAGGTATTATATTGGTATTAACTTTTAGGCGACAGAGGCTACCCCATGAGACTGATCACAACGCTCAGCAGACTATTTTTATTGTGGCCGTTGTTGTTGTGTGCTGAAACCGTCGACGTCTACATTCCGCCCGATGTGCTTGCCGATTATCAGGTGTTTTTGGATGGTCGCGACGTCACCAAGATCGAAAACTACAGTGGCGAGGGTGCCCGGCGCGATGTCATTGAAGTGGTGCTGTTTCAGCAGGCGCTGGCCCGAACCGGTGATCGATGGGACATCCGCTTTGTTGAGCAACCCGACTATGGGGCGATGCTCGATGGACTGGCTCGTGGCGATGTGGTGGCATCGGTGACCAGTCTTTGGCGAAAAGACCTGACCCCGCGTTGGGACAGTCTTTACATGACCACGGCCGTCATTGAACGGGGTCAGTTTGAAGCCGGATTTTACACGCCGACGGTCAATAACGATGCGCTGAACAGCCGAACAAACCCGGAACTGCGTGCCCTGCGAGGAGTCTCCAGCCAGAACTGGGTCATTGATTGGCGCACGCTGCAGAGTTTTGGTGCGAACGTCAGTCACGCCGATACCTGGGGTGACATGGTCACGCAGGTGTTCGCCGGCGACCAGGATTATCTGCTGGCGCCCTTTCAGCCTACGCCCGACCTTCGCTTGTCGTTGGACCAGGGCGATCTGATACCGATCCCCAACGTTAAAATCGCGCTTTTGGGTACCCGCCACTACGCCATTTCCCGTACCCATCCGAACGGCTGGGATTTCAATATGTCACTGCACCGTGGCCTGATGTCGTTGAAAAAGGACGGCGTTGTCGAACAAGCGTTTCGTGATTGCGGTTTTCTGAATCCGATTGCGGCCGACTGGCGGGAAGTGACCTACTCAGACAGTTGATCCGGGATGTCGAGCCGCTCAGTTTCTGGTTAAATGAGCGGCTTATCGGACATTGGTCGGAGCAACCGTTTTGAATCCCAGCTGGAAAGAGATCCTCACCCGTATCCCCCGTATCGAACAGACGGACTGGCAGGCAATGAGTCTGCTGAAGCGCTGGTTCATTGCCAGCCGCTCAGCGGTGTTTATCATGACGCTGTTTTCTGCTCTGATCGGTTTGCTATTAGCCGTGCCGGCGGCCACCTTCGATTGGCTGAATGCAGTGTTGGTCACCATCGGTCTCGTGCTGGCGCATGCCACCAATAACCTGATTAACGATTGGACCGATTATCGTAAGGGTGTTGATCGGGACAATTACTTCCGTACTCAGTACGGTCCACAACCGCTGGAAGCCGGCTTGCTCAGCGAACCCGCGCTGATGCGATACATCGCGCTGACCGGTGGGCTGGCGATTTTAATCGGTCTGGTGCTGGTCTGGCGGACGGACGCCAATACCCTGTTTCTGATGCTGATCGGTGCCTTTTTCGTTGTTTTCTATACATGGCCGTTGAAGTACATCGGGCTGGGCGAGCCGGCGGTTTGGCTGGTGTGGGGACCGTTGATGGTCTGTGGCACGGCCTATGTCGTCTCTTCCGAGTGGTCTGCATCGATTTTCTGGATCTCGGTCATTTACGGATTAGGCCCCGTTACCGTGCTTTTTGGTAAACATACCGACAAGTTAGAAGAAGATCGCAGCAAAAGTATTCGCACATTGCCCGTCATTCTAGGTGAAGCCATGGCGCGCTTTTCCGTACTGATGATCTGGCAGGTGCAGTACCTGGGGCTGTCCATCCTGGTACTGCTCGGTCTGGCACCGTGGCCGTTATTGCTGGTGTGGCTGGCCTTACCCAAGGCGTTGCGCTGCAGCCGACCGTTTCTGCAACCGAGACCGTCGCAGGCACCGGATGACTTACCCGAGGGTATCTGGCCGCTGTACCTGGTGACCTATGCGTTTGATCACAATCGATTGTTCAGCGGCCTGTTGTTTCTGGGTGTCATTATCAGCCTGTGGGTCTGATCGTCAGAGAATGATTTCTTTGATGTCGTCGTCCTTGCGATCAAGATAATGCGTCGAATGAATCTTTCGCACGGTGCGGCTTTTACCCCGGATGAGCAAAGTTTCGGTGGTGGCCAGATTGCCCTTGCGGCGAATGCCTTCGAGCAGATCGCCTTTGGTAATGCCGGTGGCGGAAAAGACGACGTTGTCCGAGCGGGCCATGTCGGCCAGTTGATAGATCGTATTCGGCTCGACCCCCATCTCGGCACAGCGACGGGCTTCATCTTCTGCCATTCGTACAGATTCCGGGTCGTTACCCTTGGCATCGGTCCGTAACAGCAGGCGGCCCTGCATATCACCGCCCAGTGCCCGAATGACTGCGGCGGACACCACACCTTCCGGTGCGCCACCGACGCAGTACATCATATCGACTTCACTTTCGGGCATGCAGGTTAAAATAGACGCCGCGACATCCCCATCCGGTAAGGCAAAGACGCGGACACCGAGGCTCTGCATCAGGGCAATGGCCTTATCATGTCGGGGCTTGGCCAGAGTGACCACGACCAGATCGTCGAGCCGTTTGTTGAGCGCTTTGGCCACCAGTTTCAGGTTTTGTTCCAGCGGCAGACTCAGATCGATAAAGCCTTTGGCCTCCGGGCCGACAACGAGTTTTTCCATGTACATGTCCGGTGCCTTCAGAAACGCCCCTTTCTCGCCAACCGCCATGACCGCAATAGCATTGGCCTGGCCCATGGCCGTCATTCGGGTGCCTTCGATCGGATCGACCGCGATATCGCAGGCATCACCCTGCCCGGTACCGACCTTTTCACCAATATAAAGCATGGGCGCATCGTCAATCTCACCCTCGCCGATGACAATTTCGCCATCAAACTCAATCTTATTGAGCATTGAACGCATGACTTCGACGGCCGCACCGTCGGCTTTGTTCTTGTCTCCCCGGCCCAGCCAGTTGTAGCCGGCCAAGGCGGCCGCTTCGGTGACCCGGGAGAAATTGAAGGCGAGATCGCGTCTCATGGCGAGGCTCCGAGAAAAAAATTTCGCGCATTCTACTTGGTTGTGAGTCGCCGTACCACGCCAGTACCCTCCGGGCGGAGGCTTTTTCATGCGGCTGGGAATCGTTACACTTGCGCACTCCCACACCAGCAGAAGTAAACGGATGAGTAAGAAGAAGCGTGACATACCGGTTTTTGAACAACCGATCATCGAAACCCACTGTCATCTGGATTATCTGGAAGGGGACGATCTGGACGCGGCTCTTGCCGAGGCGCTGGCCGTTAATGTGGAAAAAATTGTCACCATTTCGGTTTCGCCGGACAACCTGGCCAAGGTCCGTCAGCTGACCGGGCATGAACGGATCTGGGGTACGCAAGGCATACATCCGCACGAAGCGGAGTTGTTCACTGACGAAACCGAAACTGAAATCCGCGCGCATGGCGGCGATGACAAAATAGTGGCCATTGGCGAAATCGGTCTGGATTACTATTATGACCACGCCGATCGGAAGGTGCAGCAACAGGTGTTTGAACGACAGTTGCAGATCGCCGTCGATCTCGATAAGCCCATTGTTGTGCACACCCGTGAAGCCGATGACGATTGTCGGGCGATACTCAGCAATTATTCACAGCATCTGAAAAAGAAAGGGGTTATCCACAGCTTTACGTCCAGCCTGGCTCTGGCGGAGTACTGTCTTGGCGAAGGGTTTATGCTGGGCTTTAACGGCATCATTACCTTTAACCGGGCGGAGAATGTCCGGGAAGTGCTCGATGCCACGCCGCTCGATCAGATGGTCACGGAAACGGATGCGCCTTACCTGACCCCGGCCCCCTACCGTGGTAAACCAAATGCGCCGAAGTACCTGCCGTTCATCGTCGAAAAAATCGCTGAAGTGAAAGGTCTGGACTGCGCAGCGGTGCTGACCCAGACCTATGACAACGCACAGCGGTTGTTCTGGCGTTAATCCGCTCAGGATTTACGGTTGGTTCTCAGCCCAAAGGGTAAGTACAGCGGGCAGACGCGAACCAGGGAGGTGACGATAAAGATGGCGGCGAGCGCCCCGGCCACCAGAGCGACGACCCCGGATACCCAGCCGAGTATAATGGCGGCAATGAATACCAAAGCCAGAATGATCCGGACGGTGCGATCGAACGTTCCCATATTTGCGGTCATTGTGAAGCTCCTCAGCGTTAGGTTATGACCAGCAGTATAGGCCTTTTATTAGGATTATCTAATATTTTTAAACAAGAGAGCTACCGATGATCAATACCGTCGAACAGAACCGTCAGCAATCGCTGGATCATCTTGAGGATGTCTGGTTGTTTGGTTATGGGTCGCTGATTTTTAAGGTCGATTTTCCGGTACTCGAGCGACGGGTGGCGAGCATTGATGGTTGGGCGCGTCGTTTTTGGCAGGGCTCGCACGATCATCGGGGCACCCCAGAGCACCCTGGTCGGGTGGTTACACTGATTCAGGCACCCGGCGAGCGCTGCTTAGGTGTGGCGTATCGGGTCTCGCCGGAAACCTTTTCTCACCTGGATCATCGTGAGAAAAACGGCTATCTGCGCTTTTTTGAGCCACTGACTTTTCAGGACCCTGAGCACGAGCCGGCCGATGCTCTGGTGTACGTTGCGTCTGAGGACAATCCGGCCTTCCTCGGCGAGGCGCCGCTGGCAGAGATGGTAGAGCAGATTGCCCGCAGTCACGGTCCCAGTGGTCACAACGCCGACTATCTGCTGAATCTCGATTCGGCGCTGCGCGAACTGGGGGCCGAGGATGCGCATGTCGCGACGCTGAGTGATGCGGTTCGGCGGCTAGGGCCTAGTCCCTAGCCGCTCAGGGCTGAAGCCGATCCAGCGACCATTGATCATTGTCGCGGCTGTACATGAACCGATCGTGCAAGCGCGACCCGCGTCCTTGCCAGAATTCCATCTTGAACGGCACCACCCGATAACCGCCCCAAAACGACGGCAGTGGAATGTCGCCGTCGCGAAACTTATGTTTCATCTGTTCAAAAGCCTGCTCCAGCAGTTTGCGCGAACCGATGCTGCGGCTTTGATGACTGGTCCAGGCGGCAATTTGACTGTTGCGTGGTCGGGAAATAAAGTATCGGGTGGCTTCGGCTACTGAAAGTTTTTCAGCGCGACCGTAGATAACGACCTGTCGTTCCAGCGGCGTCCAGGGGAAATGCAGACACACCCGGTCATTACCTGCTATGTCGCGGGCTTTGCGGCTTTCCAGATTGGTGTAAAACACAAAGCCCTGCTCATCGGCGTGCTTTAACAGCACCACACGCTGAGAGGGTTGTCCGTCTGCATCGACGGTTGCCAACGACATGGCGGTCGGGTCTGCCGTCATGTTTGCGTCGATGGCCTGCTGTAACCAGAGATCAAACTGCCGGAACGGGTTGGCATCGAGCTGGTCTCGATCCAGTCCCTGCTGTGTGTATTCGCGACGGATGTCTTCAAGTTTCATGTCAGGTCGGGTCCTCAGTGCGGTCTTGGGAGGGCGTTATCATACGGTATTCTGGTGTCACAGGTCAGGCAAGATCTATGGCGCTGACCGACTTTCTGGTCAATAACCTACGAGGCTTGTCGGTGGCCAGATGATGTTCAGGGTTCTTGATTGAGACGCCGTCGCATCCGGCGCGGTGACAGGTACCAGGACAGAGCAGAAAATAACAGCAACTGCAGCGTGGGCCGCAGGAATCCCCACGGTAGCAGTTGGTTCTGTAACCACAGCAGGACCAGTTCAAAAAAAGAAAACACCGCAAGGATGGTGGTCAGACCGCCGATAAACATCAGCAGGATGGGTAACATGATGACGCCCGGGTTTTGTTTAGATCAGTGATCAGTGTAGCGAACCCCGGCACCAACTTCGACGACGGGGTTCGCAAAGTGCTCAGGCCCCAGGCTTGATGATCAGAACCGATAGTGAACTGAGGCCATCAGGCGGTCGCGGTCGTCTGCGCCGCTCAGTATTGAGGCGTCGCCACCGACATAATCGATCACCCGGGCGCGGACCTGCCAATGATCGTTGATGTCATAGTCCAGACCGAGTGCCTGTAAACGTCCGCCGGAGGCGTCGAGGTCAAACGCCAACAGCTGCGCATTCAGTGTCAGTGTTTCCCGCCAGAAACTGCGCGACAACATCAGCGCCCATTGGGCTTCTGATTCCTCTGAGTTCAGTAAGTCCAGTGCGTCATAATCGAGGATTCGGCTGATCTGCAGTTCGGCCACCAAACGTCCGAGAGTCGGTTGGTCGAAATCAAAGCCAAGGGTACCGGATAGACGCTGAAAGCTGACCAGGTCGGAAGGCATGCCGCTATCGGTGCTTTGTGCCTGCTGTCCGGTTGTCAGTGCGGCCTCGGTTTTCCACAAAACGGGACCGGTAACCAGACTGGCCGCGCCGGCCACTGTGTTTTCGCGGGGGTAATGAACTGCGACCGGTACCACGCTGGCGGAAGGCCCCGGGTTAATGATGCCCATTTCAATGACCGGGCTGTGGCTGAGCTGGCTGATGGCGTTGAATTGCCAGTCGAGCGGCCCGACCACACCAGACAGCGACGCAAAGACGCCCATGTTGTCTAACGCCAAGGGTTCGTTGGTCAACGACAGGCCGGCGTTGTCCAGCATCGAATCGATGCCGGTATCGAAGTCCGTCCCTTCAATCGGAAGCGTGTTCAGTTGATGACGGTGAACGGACCCGGCTTTCAGCCGAACGTTGCCGAGTGTGCCGCTGATGACGGTCGTCCAGGCCGGCGTCTGCGTTTCGTCGATGTCGACCGTACCCGGCAGGCTCAGGTCACGGCCATATAGATTATTGGAAACCGACAGTGCATCGGCCAAACCCAGCGTGACCGTCTGAATACCGCTGCTGAACTGCCATTGATCGCGTCGCGCCTGGAGGGTCAGTTCCTGCGTCTCAAACTGCCACTGTCTTTGGTCGACGTCGGCGTCGCTCCAGGCCTCATCCGGACGCAGCCAGAAGATCGCATCGGTTGCCAGCTTACCCTTGGCTCGAGTGCTCAGCCAGTCATTCATGTCCCAGTCCAGCGCTGGCTGCCAAGCGGCTTCCACGCTGCTGACACCCGCGTAAGCCTGTTCAATATCGGTGCTGCGCTCACTGTTGAGGTTAATCAGCGTCTGTAATTGCAGTTCATGGCTGAGGTGCCAGGATCGCGTGGATGCTGTTGCGGTGTCGACTTCGACCTCGACGTCGGCAAAGGGGTCATCTGCAAACACATCGTCAAACTCATCGGCGCTGATGCTGACTAACGGCAGCATTAACGCGAGGCTCATACAGATTCGTTTCATACTCAGAGCCCCTGTTCCAATCGATTCAAGGTGAAGTCATCGGGGTCGAACTCAAAATCAACGGCCTGGACGTCGAGTTTCATCAGCGTGCGGTGAACGGTTTTACCATTTTTCTGGGTGACCATCTGGGTTTCGGTGGCCAGTGAGTAACCGTCAATTTCGGTAAACTCGGAAACATTCATCAGTTTTACTTCACCCGACTTTTCCAGATAACTGATACCGCGGGTGACCTGATAGGTGTCTTGACGCACGTACACGATGGAACGCACATAACCGGTTTTCTCGATGACGTCCTGATTGACCGGAATGGATTCGATCACCCAGACATCGACACCATTAACGGAGTCCTCTTTCAGCAACGTGTAGGTCCATTCCGACAGGTTGCGCTGGCTCATGTCGGCATAAGAAAAATCACTGCCCATAAACGAACCGGTTTTGTCGCTGCTGGCAATGCGCTTGGCCTTGCCAAGGCTGGGCAGCAACATCCACTGGTCGTCGTCTCGGCCGGCGTCTTCATAATCGAACATCAGAAATCCGGTGCCACGGACATCGGCCGGCTCAATAAAAAACATCAGCGATCGTTCAACTCCGTCGACCTCGGCGCGTTGACTCTGGATGGATCGCACGCGCTGATTGCCGCGGCTGTCGAGCAGGATCATGGTCATGTCCGCGCGCTGGCTGGTGGGGGTTTCGTTCTGATCCACCCGGGTCATGATGTCATCGGCGGTCATGGCCAGGGTTGGACCAATCAGTAACAGCGTGCAGAGGGTTCGCAGTCGTAAGGTCATAGTGGTTTCCTCAATCAATGAGCTGGGGTCGATGACGCGGTTGGTGCCGGATGGTTTCGATAAAACCAGCGCAACAGAAACGGAGTCAGGGTGAAATTGGAGATCATGGCGAGAATAAAGGCGGTACCGCACAGAAAGCCGAGATTGAAAATGCTGTGTACATCACTGAACAAAAATACGTAGAAACCGGCCGTGAGCACAATACAGGTGGTAAAGAGCGCTTGCCCGGCACCGGCAAAGGCATCTTGCATGGCCGCTTGAACAGAATGACCAAGATCGAGTCCGTGTCGGAAGTGGTGCGTGAAATGCACGGTGTTGTCGACAGCGATGCCAATGGCAATAGTTGCCACCAGAATGGTCAGCATATCAAGTTCAATGCCCAGCGGTTTCATGGCACCCATGACTACAACGATTGGCGCGATGTTTGGAATCATCGCCAGTAACCCCAAACGGACCGATCCGAGCAAGAGCATCATCATGATTGAGATTATGCCTGCCGCGAGCAAGTAACTGCCGGCGGTGTCGTATACCAGTTTGATCATGGTGCCACCCATCAGTGCCATCATCCCGGTCACACTGACGTCAGCTTGCTGGGCGAACCGTGTCTGGCCCTGCTCGGCGATGTCATCAATAAAATCGGAATACACCAGCAGGTCTTTCCATGGCAGTACCAGGGTCATGCGGGTCTGACTGTAGTCGGCGTCGACGAGTTGGTTCAGCGTGTCGGCAGCGGACGTTTCAAACAGGAACAGTTCTTCGTTGACCGCCTGCTGAGTGTCAGGCAAACGGTACTGCGCTTGCGTTCCGCCGTTGAGCGCGCGATTGGATTCGCGAAGGATATCAATCAGTGAACTGCTGCCGCGAATCTGTATGTCGTTGTCGGAACGGCTGTCGAGTTCGTCTTGCCAGGTGGCAAGGGTTTGCAGGAACGTCAGATCTTTTACGCCGTTTTCCTGCCCGGTTTCAAAAATCACATCCAGTGTCATGGTGCCGCTTAACTCCCGGTCGATGACTTGCGTCGCATCAACAATGGGCAGATCGTCGGGCATCCAGTTCAGAGGGTCATGAGAAAACCGCAGCTGAACAATTTGCGACAATGACAACAAACCGGCCAGTAGCCAAAGCAAAGCAACTTTGCCGCCGTGTTGCCATGAAACAGTGCCCAGCTTTTCCATAATTCCGGCGAGCTTTGACGTGTGGCGAGTGCCGGATTGACGACGCATGGGTAACAGCATGATTAACGCGGGAATCAGTGTCATCGTCAGCACAAACGCCAGCATGACCCCAACGGCCGCAAACAGACCGAGATTGCGAATCGGCACCACGTCGGCGATCACCAGTGACAGCAACCCACCCGCGGTGGTCAACGACGTCAGCAGCATGGGAACGGCGGTGCGTTGTATGGCGTGTTGCATAGCCAGGAGCCGATCGTCGCCGTCACGGATGCGCCGATAAAAATGCGTCAACAGGTGCACGGCGTCGCCGATGGTGATTGCCAGCAAAAAAGACGGCAGTAAGACCAGCGGAATCTGAATTTTATGGCCGCTGATGACCAGCAAAGACATGGTCAGTAACAGGGCCGACAATACGGCCACCATGGGGGCGATGACGGCACCGACCTGTCGGAAAAAGGCCAGCAACGTGAGCACAATCAGCGCCACCGTTAAGCGCAGAAAGAACAGCATTTCGCTTTTCATGGTGCCTTCCAGTTCGACATTCATCACCGGCATACCAGCCTGCAATGGGCTCAGGTCGGGGTATTCGGACAACAGGGTATCGAGCTCGGCCAGCATCTCCATGGTTTGAAACTGGGACAAAAACGGCAAATCATCATCGATGGCTATATCAGCGCTTGCATCAGTGTCGGCCGCAAAGGGGTCGTCAGCGAAGACATCGTCGAAGGCGTCGTTACTGAACGGATCCGTTTCGGACTCGCCGTAGTCATAGGTGGCAGGCTCAATCATCACCAGTGTCATGCTGCGTTCGTCGTTAGTCAGAACCTCGCTGGCGAGACTGCTTTCTTGCAGGCGCCGATCAATCTGCTGCAGGTCGGCGTCGGTTTGTGGCAGAGATTCGACCAGATCCAGCACTTCCAGGGTGTCATCGGTACCACGCTGGTAAGGCGCATTGAGGATGGAAGTGACTTCGTTAATGTAGGGCAGTTCCGTATCTATTCTGGATTGCAGTTCAGACATCCGATCCAGAAAGTCGATGGACAGAACGTCACCGCGCAGCGCCAGCATGACCATGTCATTGCGGCCGAAGACTTCTTTGGCGTGAGTATATTCTTGCCGCAACTGCGTTGACGGATCGATGAAGTTTTCCAACTCCGGATCGATTTCGACGAACCGCAGAAACTGCCCAAACCCGATGAGTATGGTGACGAAACACAGCAGGGTCAGCTTCGGGTGAAGCATGATGCGACCGCTTAACGTTGCAAAAAACTGTTCCAGTTGATGTTTCCATTGCGTCACGGTGATTACTCCAGATCAAACGTTTGGGCGACCAGCAGTGCATTCAGTTCGGCAAGCTGATCGAAAAAGGTGTCATCTATCTCATCCGGGTGGAGTTCCATCAGAATGGGTTGCAGCAATTTGGGTGCGACCAGCAGACTTTGCAGCGCCGTGCGTAACACCAGAGGGTTAATTGGTTGACCACTGTGATCAACGATGTCTTTTGCGATTTCGGTGGCGGTGTTGAAGGCGGGTTTCATCAGATTTTCGAGCAGCCAGTCGCGCAGCTCACCGCGTTCAAACAGCATCGTCCGGATGACCAGATGTGTCAGTTCCGTTGGCACCGTGCGATAGAAGTTACGCATGAACTCCTGCAGCGTCATCTGGTCGACCTGACCAATGGAAGCATTGGCGCGCTTGATGTTGCTTTCCAGGTAAGAGCGGATCATCTCCCGGAACAGGCCGCTTTTCGATCCGAAGTAGTAGGCGATCATGGCCGAGTTCACCTTGGCATGATCAGCAATGCGCCGGATTGAAATGTTGGCGTAGGTGTTTTTCAGAAACAGGTCCCGAGCGGCATTCAGTATGGCTCGACGGGTTTGCCCGTCGGGTGTGTCGTCATCAGTCGCCATGCGTCATCCAATAGTTAATCAGTTGATTAACAGCGTAGCGCTGAATGTGCAAACGACCAATGGCATTCGTTCATCAAAACTAATCAAATGATTAACGGCCGGTAATGGTGGCGCGAGGCTTTACGTTTGCTGACAAAATCCTACGTTCCCTTACAGCAAACGAGTGGGTTTGGGCTATGTTGGGGAGGAGGTTCACCCTCGTGGCCATGCTGACAAAAGGAGATCGTTATGCTGCCGAAACCCCTCTACGAAATATTGCCGGGCCTCTACACGGTTGCCGGTGTGGTGACGTTGTTAATGAATGACTCGGCGCTACGCTTCTTTCCCGCCATCTTGCTATTCAGTGCCACCGCGTTGGTAGTTTACATGCGTTACGAGTTTCGTAACCTGCCCCCGAAAGAACGCGCCCGGCGAATGGCACAGAAGTATCAGGAAAAACGAGCGCACTAGAGCCTGTAATCAGGCCCTGAGCTTACTCAGTCGTCAGTTGTTTTGAGCCGGATGGATTCCGGCTCAATGACGATGCGCTGTTGTTTGAGCAGACGCCCCAGTGTCTTCTTGAAATTGCCCTTGCTGACCTGAAAGCGCTGATAAATCTCATCCGGTGAGGACTTATCCGACAGCGGCAGTGTGCCCCCGTTCTGTTCCAGTGCCGTCAGAATCTGTTCGGCAAGATCAGCGCGAACTTCATTGCCCTGCAGCTGAACCGCCAGATCCAGTTTGTTATCCGCACGCACCTGTTTGATGTATCCGGTCAGGCGTTGACCGGGTTTTAACGGGCGCAGGACATCTTCGTTAAAGATCACCCCGAGATACAGTTGGTCGACAATCGCCTGATAACCGATGTTGGTTCGCTTTACGATCATCAGATCAACGCGATCGTTCTTCTGGTAGTTCGTCGTTTCCTCACGCAGGAAGTTACTCAGTTTGGCCGAACCGGTGATGCGGTCGGTAAATTCATCGAGGTAGGCATAGACCACATGGCGTTCACCTTCCGCCATGGGTTTACGCTGTTGGTTAAAGGGTACCAGCAGATCTTTCGGTAAACCCCAATCGAGAAAAGCACCGACATCGTTGACGGCCTTGACGGTCAGGGCGGCACATTCGCCAACCTGGATTCGCGGGCGCTGTCGGGTGGCAATCAACCGGTCTTCAGAGTCGAAGTAAATAAAGGCATTAACGAAGTCACCGATCTGGACATTCTCAGGGCATTGTTTGGTCGGCAGGAGAATGGAGTCGAGGTTTTCGCCATCGAGATAGACCCCGAACTCTTTTTTGGAAATCACTTCGAGTGTGTTGAACTTGCCGATCTGAGCCATGGTATAAAAATCCGAACATTTGAGGGCGTATTCTACACAGAAATCCGTGATATTGGGTGGTCTTCGCCTAGGCCGGACGCTTTGCTTTTATCCACTTTGCAGACTTTCTTCGGTACCGAATCTGTTCAGCAGAAATGAGGCAAAGCACGAAACCCGGATCTATACTGAAAGCACCCACTGACGGAGGTGCTTCAGATGGAATTTGTTGTCATCCAGAGTCGTGATCCGCACAAAGCTGACGTCCTTGCCAACCAACTGCGCGCCCATGGCTATCATCATTTCAGCCCCGAATTGTTTTTCATGGACGATTTCGGTGATCTTAAACCGCATGCTGACCAACTGGCCGACGCCGAAGCCTGGTGTCGAAAACATGTGTCGAGTGAAATGGCGCATCATCAGGATGTGGTGGTGCAAGGGGTACTGTTAAACCCAGACCTTGTTCGTGACGCCCAAACGCATGGCTATCATCTGGCGGTATTGAAACCGGATGAGGAGTCCGAAGATGCGATTCAACAACAGATCGACGCGCTGATTCGTGCGCATGAAGGTCATGATCGTTCGCTGTTCCAGCGCATTTTTGAACATCGACATGGATGAGAAACAGTGCGAGAAGAGTTAAAGGGTAGCGCAATCGTGCTACCCTTACTGGAAAGAGTCGACTAGGGTTATTTGGATTTTTCGTAGGCTTTTTGTTCTGAATCGGCTCTAGTAATGGTGCTTCGACTGGCATCGCAGTCAGCTGCAACTAAGTCGGAATGATTGAGATTCGTTTTTTGACCTATGTCCTCGGAATTAATACTTGCATCATCAAACTCAAGGGTCATACCGTCTTCGGTTTTTATCAACGTGAAGTTGCCAGCAACCTCACTGGTAAATCGATTTCCTGAAAGATGAGTAAATCTGTCCCAGTTTAGGTTTATGACGTAACAGTTATCTTCTTGGTCAACCGCATCACCCCGATAATCATAGTCAGAGACATAACCGTCTTTATCGATGCCAATATACCATTCGTCAATCATCCCGTTACCATAGTCATCCGACCAATCGTATATTCCTGCCAAGCTATTGATTGTTTTATCGCCAGATGAGTCCCCTTCTGAGTTACAAGCAACGAGCGCAATTGTCGAAAGTAAAACCACAGGTAATGTCTTTGACATCGTATTTCCTTAATGTTTTTGTCCGAAGCTATTCATTTTGCTACATATGACTCGCTTCTTCTACGCATTCAGATCAATAAATCATCTGGGAGCACCCATCTCATTTCATCAATCTGTACAACTATTGGGCAATGAGTCTGAAGTTTGGTTACTTACGTAAAAATGGTTGTTATTCATTGCTTGGAGGGAAAGTTATGATGGCAGGTTTAGTAGCAATCATTGTCCTATCAGCTCTGTTTCAATGGCACCGAACGTCCCTGCAACCGGTTCGTATCGAGCGCTCGCGTCATCACCCCGATCGGTAAACCTGCCCTGCAATTACCAGGGAATGGGTTCGCCGGCCCAGTCCCGGAACTGCAAGTCACCGGGAGTGGCGTATTGCTCAATCAGAGTGAGTAGTCGCTCGGCTACGAAGTCGGGGCTGAACAGCTTGCCGTCGGGGACATTGGCCTGAAATGGCTTTGACAGAGGCGTGTCGGTGGTGCCGGGATGAAACAGCATCAGTCCGACGCGGCGGTGAGTGCGAAAACATTCAATGGCGGCAGATCGGACCATCATGTTCAACGCCGCTTTTGAGGCGCGATAACTGTACCAGCCGCCAAGACGATTGTCGGCGATACTGCCAACCCGGGCACTGAAGATCACGATCTTGGCCGAATGGCTCCGGGGCAGGAGAGTCATCAGTGCCTGTAGCCAGAGGACGGGGACGAGCGCATTGGCCTGCATGACCTCTGCCCAGGCGGTCGCCTCCAATGACGCGATCTGTTTCTCCGGACCAAAGCCTGTGCCATGCAGTACGCCATTGCAGATAAACACCCGATCCGGTACCCAACCCGAAGCTTTCAAAGTATTCATAACCTCCGCGATACCGGAGGGCGAATAGTCACAGCGATGGAACCTAACCCCAGTGTGTTCATGGGACGGAATGTCCCGCTGGACCGCAATGATGTCGGTGATGTCAGTTTGCAGCAATTGGGCCATTACAGCCTGGGCGATACCGCTGCCGGCCCCGATGATTAAGACTCGCGAATAAGGGGTCATGAACAAGACCTTTGAACACGCCGTTGACGTTGCCAGTGATAAAACCGCAGCCAGAGCCGATACCCGGTTTCAGCAAACGGTCGGATGGGCTTACTTAACAGCAGTTGCGCCAGGCTGGCAAAACGAGTGTGCTGCCAAGCTCGAACATTTGCCTCAAGACCGGTCAGCCAGGTGCCATCAGCGGTCTGCATGTGCAGCTGGGAACTCAGCCGTTCGCGTTGTTGGGCATCCATGGGTTGAGAATGAATATCGACCAGGTTCAGTTGTGCACCGGCACCGCGTTGCAGTCGGTGCATTTCGTGTCTGCAAATCGGACAGGACCCATCATAAAAGAGTGTGTCCTTTGCGGTTTTGTTCTCTGCGGATGCGTCAATCTTGGGTTTGTTTGAGCTCATCGATTTTTACCTTGACCGACTCAGCTTCTGCCGTCAGCACAGAATACTTTCGTATGTCACCGTTGCGTTGGGCCTGAAACGCCTCGGTGGTGAGTTTTTCATAGGTTTTCTGCAGTGCCCGGGTCGGGTCAGATTTTAAAAAACGGAACATGTCAGCAACCTGTGGTTGGGGTGTGTATCGGATACGAGCGGTTGGTCGGGAAAGATTGCTTTTGTGAGTGCAAAGCGATGGCGGTTTTCGTTTTTTATCAAAACGAACATTAATCGAATATTTATTGCTATATCCGAACATGCGACGCACACTTTTTATACACCCAAAGCCCATCCAGACGAAAGAGGATCGCCTCATGAGCGCACTGAAACCGACGCAACACTGGTCTCGCCAGGAACAGCTACAAGGCATCTCAGAACAGACATTTGACGTGCTCGTGATTGGCGGTGGGGCGACCGGCGCCGGGGTGTTTCTCGATGCCATCAGCCGGGGTCTAAAGGTGGCGCTGGTGGATCAACAGGACTTTACCGAGGGGACCTCTAGCCGTTCGACGAAGTTGGTTCACGGCGGCGTCCGGTATCTGGAGCAAGCCGTCAAACAGCTGGACATCGGTAAGTATCAGCTGGTCAGAGAGGCCCTGGCCGAGCGTCGCCGCATGTTGGAAATGGCGCCGCATCTGGCCTGGAAACTGAACCTGGTGACGCCGGTAAAAGGGTGGTTTGGCCTGCCCTATTTTCGAATCGGTTTGGGCGTTTACGATCTGCTGTCCGGCAGCCAGAAGATTGGTCCGTCGCGTATTGAAAGCAAAGCCACTTTAAAAGCGATTTGCCCCGACCTGGACATCGACCCACTGACCGGTGGCGTCAGTTATTTTGATGGTCAGTTCGATGATGCCCGCTATGGTGTAGCGATGATTCGGACGGGTCTTGAAATGGGGGGCCTGGCGCTGAACCACACCGAAGTGTCTGGTTTACTGAAAACCGACGGCCAGGTCACCGGTGCGGAATGTCATGATCGCTTGTCCGGAGCATCGTTTACTGTTCACGCCAAGGCGGTGGTGAACTGCACCGGCCCCTGGACCGACAAAGTGCGTGCAATGGCTGATGCCAACCATACCCCGATGATGACCGTGAGCAGTGGTGTGCACCTGCTGGTGGATCGAGACTTGTTGCCTCAGGGCCGGGGGATTCTGATTCCTGAGACAGACGATGGTCGGGTGCTGTTCATGCTGCCCTGGCTGGGTAAAACGCTGGTGGGTACCACGGATGACCCGGCGCAGTTGAGCGATGACCCTGGGGTATCGGAGTCCGAGATCGACTACATTCTTGAAACCTGCAACCGCTGGCTGTCGGTGCCCATTTCGCGCGATGAGGTGACGGCGTCCTGGTCTGGACTGAGACCGTTGGTGGCCGATCCGGACGCGCAATCGACCGCGGCACTGACCCGTGATCACGTGGTTCTGGACGATGCCGGGCTGATCAGTCTGACCGGCGGCAAATGGACCACCTGGCGAAAAATGGCGGAAGACTGCGTCGACCATGTGCTGAAAGTGAAAGGCATCACGGCCAAACCCTGTGCCACCTACGACATTCGGTTAGTGGGCGCCCGCGGCGATACCAAAGCGGCTCAGCATGCCATTGCGCATTTACCGGAAGACATTCGTGACCATCTCTGGCAAGCCTATGGCGATCGTGCCGGCCAGGTGTTGGCGATGGGGTCAGAGGATCGGCTGGTTGAGAATGAACCCTACATTCAGGCGGAAATCGATTGGATTCTGACCCAAGAAGGCGCCTGTACTGCTGATGACGTCTTGCATCGGCGGCTGCGGGTTGCGATGCTGGACGAGTCCGTCGCAGAACAGATCCGACAACGGGTCAATGAGCGACTGGAAAAACTCGCACAGGCTGCCTGATTCGAGTGATGCAGATCATTCGCTGGGTTTGACAGGGGGTCTATGCTGAACCACAGAGCTTATCGAAACGGCCGTCAGGACGTGATGGCCGTACCCGTTCAATCCAATGACCCGGGAGGGGCTATGTTAGGCGAAGAACACTCACTGACGCATGATTTCCCAGAGCATATTGATGCCATCAACAAACTCACCGAAAGCGATCCGGATTTTGTCGCGCAGGTGAAAACCTACAACGCGTTGGATAAAGAAATCCGCACGTTGGAGTTGAATGGCAACCCGATCGACGATGATGAAATGCACAAGCTCAAAAATCGGCGAGCCGCTATGAAAGACGATCTTTATGATCGATTGGTGGCGGTGACCTGATCCGCCCCGCCCAAGGTTAAGACGTGAATTGCAAAGAAACAGGACGTACACTGCGTTTTCCGATTTGATAACGAAGGATTGTCCCGTGCGTTCTGTTTTAATTGCGTTTTTTGCCGGTCTATTACTCACCTCACAACTCCAGGCCTCAGCGATCTGGCACGTCGAAGGCGAACGTGAGTTTTATCTGTTCGGCACCGTTCATCTGATGCGCCCTGACGCGTTTCCCCTGCCCTCGGTTTACGACACCACACTGGATCAATGCGACGCACTCTGGCTCGAAGTGGATAGCGCTGAGTTGGAAGACATGAATCTGTTGACGCAAATCCAGCAGATGATGCTCCTGCCGGCCGGGCAACAGTTGAAAAATCAGGTTTCAGAATCGGCCTACAAGGAACTGGAGCGTCTGGCCGAGCGTGCGGGCGTATCCCTGCAGATGCTGCAAGGGCTGAAACCCTGGGCGGCGGTGAATCAACTGACGTTGATGATCTTTCAACAGAAAGGCTTTACCGGCGAAGGGCTGGACCCTTACCTGCACCGCCAGGCCATGCAGAAAAACATTCCTATCCGGGCGTTTGAAACCTTGCTTTGGCAGCTGAATATGTTCGACAAGTTGTCGCAACAGTACGGCGATGAGTTTGTCACCTTTTCTACAGAAGACCTCGATAACGTCGATCAGCTGGTGGAAGATCTGTATCGTAATTGGGCGCGGGGCGATTATCAGACGCTCTACAAGCAGGCGAAGTTCGAAGCCTATCCCGATGTAGAACGCGTTATGTTGCAGGCGCGAAATGACGATTGGATGGCCACGTTGTTAGGACAAGAGGCCGATGAAGGCACCCAATGTGTGGCGGTGGGTTTGTTGCACATGGCCGGTGAACATGGACTGGTTCGTCAGTTTGAGCAAGCCGGATATCGGGTGACGCAAATGGGAACCGATAACTGAGCCAACTCTCTAACGGTTGTACAATACCGTCAGTGCGCCGAGCGTCCGGAAGCCGAACGGCTTTAACAGAGTCAGCTCGGCCTGATCGCCATAACCTGCGAGGGTCTGACCGGGAAAGTTCAGCTGAATGATGCGGATCAGTCGCTGCAGATCGGCGGGATCGCCAAACAGGTTGGTCAGCCCCATCACATCGTGAGAACCGAACAGGACGGCTCCACATTGCGCCTGTTCGGCACCACCCAGCCAGACAAATCGAATGCGTCCATCGTCGAGCAAATCGGCCGGAAAGTCCGTGTCATTGCCCGTCATTTCTTGCCAGGCCGCTACCCACAGCTCAAGTTCTTTAACCGACTGGGCCTGATACAGTGATTCGTAAGCCGCCGTTTCTCGCACTTCAAACCTGGACTCGCAAACATACCAATGCGCCTTGAACAACTGCTGATAGTTATGATGGTGTCGGGTCTGCTCAGCGAAACTGTCTTTGATGTACCAGGCAGCACCGTTGTCGGGTCGAAGGTCATTGATCAACGCGGAGTTGAACACGCCGGGCGTTAAGGTGATCAGGTTCGGATAGGTGCTTGGCATTGGGTCCGGGCAAAACCACACGCCACCGAGAGTCTGCGGTCGAAGACCATGGGCGCGGGCCACGGCATCGCACCAATCGGCGTTGTTCTGTACGGCCTTCAATAAAAGAGTTGACGCAATCATTGCGGGTCCTTGTGGTCAATGTACCGGACATGGGTTCCTTTATCCGGAGCCGTTGCTGCAGGCTCCGGTTACTTTGCCGAGTTTTTCGATCACCTGTCAACAGGTAATCCGGACCCGCCAGGACTTACTCGGTCAGTCTTTTTTCCTCTTCCGTGACCAGTGTTCGCATCGGCAACAGCGAATCGGCATTCAGGGAGATCGATTCAATGCCTTCGCTGACCAGCCAGCGAGTGATTTCCGGCCAATCACTGGGCGCCTGACCGCAGATGCCGATGTATTTACCTCGGCGTTTGCAGGCATCAATCGCCAGTTTCATCAGCGCTTTGACCGCGTCGTCCCGTTCATCATGACCGGTGACCAGCTGGCTGTCCCGATCGACGCCCAGTGTCAGTTGCGTCAGGTCGTTGGAGCCGATGGAGAACCCATCGCAATGATCGAGGAACTGATCGGCCAGCAACGCATTGGTGGGAATTTCACACATGACATACAACAGCAATCCATCTTTGCCGCGTTCCAAACCCTGTGCTTTCAACTCTTTCTGGACGGCTTTTAACTCATCGACACTGCGCACAAACGGCACCATGATGGCGACGTTATCCAAGCCCAGGTCATTGCGTACCCGGCGCAAAGCCTGGCACTCAAGGGCAAAAGCCTTGCGGAACCGATCGTCGATGTAACGTGACGCGCCGCGGAAGCCGATCATGGGGTTCTCTTCTTTTTCTTCGAAGCGATCACCGCCGATGAGCTGTGCATACTCGTTCGATTTGAAATCACTGAGCCGGACAATAACCGGCTTCGGATAAAAGGCGGCCGCCAGGGTGCCGATGCCCTCGGTCAGTTTTTCCACATAAAACTCGGCCGGGGTGTCGTAACCGGCGGTGCGTTTGTCGATGATGGCCGCCGTGGCCTCATCCATGTCGTTCACATTCAGCAAGGCATTCGGGTGAATGCCGATGGTGCTGTTGATGATGAACTCCAGTCGCGCCAGACCAATACCGTCATTGGGCAGGAACTGTACTTCGAAGGCCTTTTGCGGATTGCCCAGGATGACCATGATTTTGGTGCGCAGGTCGTTATCCAGGCTGATTTCATGACGCTGCACTTCAAACGGCAGCTCTCCGGCATAAACATAACCGGTGTCGCCTTCGGCACAGCTGATGGTCAGCGGCTCGTCATCGACCAATACCTCCGTCGCATGCGAGGTGCCCACGATGGCGGGGATGCCCAGCTCACGGGCAATGATGGCCGCGTGACAGGTACGACCGCCCCGGTTGGTCACAATGGCGCTGGCCAGTTTCATGATCGGTTCCCAATCGGGATCGGTAATGTCTGTTACCAGCACTTCCCCGGGTTTCAACTCGTTCATGTGCGAGGCATCCATGATGACCCGGGCACGACCGCTGGCAATTTTGCTGCCCACACTCTTACCGGTGATGCGGATGTCGCCGCTGCCTTTCATACGATAGGTTTCGATGACCGCGTGTTCTCGCTGGGAGTGAACCGTTTCCGGGCGGGCCTGAACAATAAACAGCTCGCCGGTCAGGCCGTCCTTTGCCCATTCGATGTCCATCGGACGGTGCATGCCTGCCAGCCGGCTGTAGTGGTCTTCAATGGCGAGCGCATAGCGACCCAACTGCTCGGCTTCATCATCGGTCAGTGCAAACGTCTCCCGATCGGCACGACCGACATTGATGTTTTTGACGGGTGAGCGGTGAGGTTTGCGCTCTGCGTACACCATCTTGATGGCCTTTTCACCGAGGTGCTTGTGAATGATCGCATGTTTGCCTTTGCGCAGGCTGGGTTTGAACAGCTGAAACTCATCCGGGTTGACCGCACCCTGCACGACGTTTTCACCCAGGCCGAACGCGGCGGTCACCAGAATGGTGTTGTCGAAGCCGGTTTCGGTATCGAGCGTAAACATGACGCCGGACGCGCCCTTGTCCGAACGAACCATCCGCTGCACGCCAATGCTCAGTGCGACCTTCATGTGGTCAAAGCCCTGATCTTCCCGGTAGGAAATGGCGCGGTTGGTAAACAGGCTGGCGAAACAGGCTTTGCAGGTTTCCAATAACGCTTCGTCGCCCTGCACGTTAAGGTAGGTTTCCTGTTGTCCGGCGAAGGAGGCGTTGGGCAGATCTTCGGCGGTGGCGGACGAACGCACGGCGACATCCGAACCGCCTTCTTTGCACAGGTCGTGATAAGCGCTGAGCAGTTCCGATTCCAGTCGATCCGGAAAATCAGCGTTGCGAATCCAGCCGCGAATGGTATCGCCGGTCCGTTTCAGTGCCTCGACGTCCCGTTTATCCAGATCGCTGAGCAGCGCGGCGATTCGGTCGCGCAGTCCGTTGCTGTCTAATAACGCCCAGTAGGCATCGGCGGTGGTGGCAAAACCATTGGGGACACGCACGCCGGCATCGTGCAGTTCCCGATACATTTCAGCCAGAGAGGCATTTTTGCCGCCAACGAGTGGCACATCGGTCAGACGAAGTTCAGCAAAGCGTTTTACATAAGTGAAGGGCGTGTTCATGGTGGGCCTCCGTTTCCAGGGGTCACAACCATGGTCACTTGATCCGGTGGCCTGGCCGCGACCAGACGATAGTGGGATTAAGATAGCTTGATCTTGCGCCTCGCGACCCGGGCAAACCCTGATGCAAGTCAAGGTTGATCACAACTTGTCCAATCCTAGTCTCCTGAGTCAGAAGTTCGTCTGCTTTCAGCGTGCCATTCAAGTGCTCTGGCAAAGCGTGTCTCGAAGGTAATGGTTGCTCCATTAGGAAGTGACAAAACACACCCGCCGCACATTTCAGGTCTTGCTGAGAAAGCAAAGACTTATTCGACAGGCTGCTAGCCTGGCTTGCCCCAGTCGCCGACTTTCGCTTTAATGCGCGCTGATAAGGAGCATTGCATGAAACGACTCATTCTCGTCGCCATGATCGGTCTGCTCGCAGGGATGGTCAGTGCCGGCGATTTCTCTAAATACAAACATCATGACGATTACGACGGCTATTTCCGCAAGTATTCGAAACGGTTTTTCGGCCCGGCCTTTGACTGGCATTACTTCAAAGCGCAAGCCGTGGCTGAGAGTAACCTGAACCCGGATGCCGAAAGCTGGGTGGGCGCACAGGGCATAATGCAAATCATGCCGCGCACCTTTGAAGAGATCCGCCACAAGAACTCATACATCCAGGGCAGTCCGCAAGAGCCGCGTTGGAACATCGCTGCGGGTATCTGGTACAACAAGCAGCAGTTTGATTTCTGGCAACGCGGGCGCGCGCTTGATGAACGCCTGAAGTTTATGTACGGCTCGTACAATGCTGGTCGCGGTAACTTGTTGAAGGCGCAACGCGAAGCCATCGATGCCGGACTCAACCCGCGCATCTGGGATTCGATGTATCAGGCACTGCCACGGGTCACCGGCGATCATTCCAGAGAAACACTGGGTTATGTCGAGAAAATTTTTACCATCAAAGAGGATATTCAATAATGGATTGGTCGATCGTTTTTATTAATTTTGTTTACGCCATTTTGGGCTGTACAGTGACCCTGGTGTTTATGGCGGCCGGCTTCAAGCTGTTCGACAAAATTACGCCATTCAACACGCACGATGAGTTGCAAAAAGGCAATCAGGCGGTTGGCACCGTCGTGGCTGCGATGATCATTGGTGTGGGCATCGCGGTGGGCCTGGTCATTGGTATGGGCCTGAACTGACGTATCGCCTCTCACGCACTGAGGGTGGCGGGTTGTGTTACGTCATCTCGCGACCGGCCGTTCACTCAGTCAGCCGTTCAAGCAGATAATCCACCGCGACTTTGATTTTTGGAATGCTGTAGCGGTGCGTTTGATACAACAGATAAACTGCAAACTGGTTGTCCGGCGTGATCCGCGTCGGGGCATCCAGCGTCAGTTCAATCAGTTGCCCGCGCTCGATTTCCTCCTCACAGACCCATTTCGGCATGAAGATAATGCCACCCCCATTCACCGCTTGCTCCCGTAACCAGGGGCCATCGTTGGTGGTCATGACCGCCGGCCCAGACACGTTTTGCCATTGCTCATCAATCTTGGCCAACCACGGCGTGGGACCGGCGGGCGTCCGGAAGTACAGTCCCCGATGCTGACGTAACTCTAATGCGGTGGTTGGCGTGCCATGGCGTTGCAGATAGCTCGGCGCGGCCAGCGGCACGAAGTCATTGCCCATCAGTCGCTTGGCGACGATGCGTTCGTTTGGCACATAGCCACCGCGAATGGCCAGGTCGATGTGGTCTTTGTCGAGAGTCGTCACCGTATCGGTCAGGTGCACATCCAGCACAATTTTCGGATAGCGAGCGGAGAAATCTTTCAGCACCGGACGCAATTTGTGCTCGCCAAAACTGACCATCGAACTGATGCGCAACGTGCCCATCGGTTCTTTGCTGTAACTGCGAACGGCATCGTCAGCTTCGGCCAGGTTCTGCAGCAAGGGTTGAATCTGTTTGGCGTATTGGCGCCCGACTTCGGTCAGGCTGACCGAGCGGGTGGTCCGGTTGAGCAACGTCGCACCGAGGTGGGCTTCCAGGTCGGCAATGCGACGTGACAACGAAGACGGCGGGACCCGAAACCGTTCCGCCGAACGGGAAAAGCTGCTGGTGTCGGCGACGGAAGCAAAGTACCTAAGTGCTCTGAGTTGGTCCATGTTGCCCTTTTCGTTTAATTATTGTCGGAATGACAAAGAATTTTCGCATTTTCGCCCCTATAAGGCACGTTTTTGCACCCTATTATGCGGGTATGGTTCATTTTTCCAGGAGAAAACCTCATGACTCAATACACCGCCATCCATCTGAAAGCTCGTCCCGGCGAAGCCCCTTTAGGCCCCGCGCTGTTTGACGTGAAACGCCACGGCAAGCCGGAGGTGTCCGACGGGACCTTTCTGATTAAGCAAACGTACATGTCACTCGACCCGGCCATGCTCGGCTGGATGAGTCCGGATCGTGACAGCTATGTGCCCCCGGTTGAGCTCGGTGAGGTGATGCGATCCTCCGGCATCGGGGAAGTCATTGAATCGCAGCATCCGGACTATGCCGTGGGCGATGTGGTCATGGGCATGTTCGGCTGGACCGAGCTGGCGTTGAGTAACGGTCAGGGCGTTAACAAGCTGGACCCGACCATCAACCCGGAAATGGCGTTGTCAGTCTTTGCCTTGCCGGGCCTGACAGCAACACAGGGCCTGTATGACATTGGTCAGCCAAAAGCCGGTGAAACCTTGGTGGTCAGTGGCGCCGCTGGCTCGGTTGGCGCCATTGTCGGGCAATTAGCCAAAGCCGATGGACTGACCGTGATCGGCGTGGCCGGTGGCGCAGAAAAGTGCCAATGGTTGGTTGATGAACTGGGCTTCGACGGCGCCATTGATTACAAGAGCGACGATCTGGGTGCGAAACTCGACGAACTGGCACCGAACGGCGTCGATGTTTACTTTGAGAACACCGGTGGTCCGATTCAGCACGAGGTTTTTAATCGGATGAATGCCCACGGTCGGATCGCCGTCTGCGGCATGATCGCCGATTACACGGCGCGTGAACCGTCACCGGGCCCGAACTGGATGAACATCATTAAGAAACGCTTGCTGATTCAGGGCTTCACCATGCCGGATCATCTGCACAAAGCGCCGCAACTGTTGGAGAAACTCACGCCATACGTCATGAACGGTCAGATCAAATACCGGGCACACGTTCTGGACGGTCTGGAATCGGCTATGGATGGGTTAAACCTGTTCTTTACCGGAGAAAACCGCGGCAAGCTGATGGTTAAACTCTGATATTAATTTCCCAGGGTTGCTTGGCGGCCCTGGGTATTTATCTTTAAACCAGTTCGACGGCCAACTTACCCGCCAACCCCATTAACACCACACCAAAGATCCGATCCAGCCAGACGGCTTGCTGCTGTAGCACCGCCAGCCAACGTGGGTTGGAAAATAACCATGCGACGACCACGTACCACAGTCCATCGATGATCATAGCGGTACTGGCGTAGGCGAACTTGCCGACCAGGGTGGTGTCGGTTCCGACCACCTGAGAGAACAGCGCAATGAAGAACACGGCGATTTTCGGGTTCAGGAACACAATCATGAAGCCGTCGCGCGCGGCCTCCTTGGCTTCAACATCCGGCAGTTGCTGATTGGGATTGCTGCGACTCAATAAGCCCTTAATGCCCATCCAAAGCAAGTAACCCGCGCCGCCCCACTGCAGGATGGTAAAAAGAGTCTCTGAAGTCAGGATGACCACCGCCAAACCGGAAACACAAACAAAGGCGTACAAGCCGACACCAAGCCCATGAGTGATGGCGGCGGTCATGCCCTGTCGACGACCGCCGGCCAGCGTGTGTTTCAGGACCACCGCTAAGGACGGTCCGGGAGACATCGCGCCGAGGGCGCAAATGCCAACGATAGTGAGCCAAGCGGTCAGGGTCATAGCAGAATCTCGAGTTCGTTAAAGCAGCGATAGTAAGGGTGGATGGTGAATCGATTCAACGGGTTTTAACTCACCCGGACTCCGGTGACCGGAAAAGGAGCGACCTGAGTACCTTGATGAAACACCACCTGCCAACCGATTGCGTTTTTCTGCCACAGGCTGCTGCGCAGGGAGTACACCCCGTCATCATCTTTATCATGCGTAATGAAAGCACGGAAAATCAGCTGACACAGGCCGGGCGTCAGTTCTCTGAACTCAAAGTCCTGAACGGTGGCATGCCAATCCTGCTCCGTCGGCAGCCGTTCAAGAATCTCGTCTCGCCCAAAGTAGGCACCGGAGGCACCAATCTCTTGAAAGTCTGGTGCAATCAGTTCACACAATCGCTCTTTTGAATGGCGCACCTCAAACGTCAGCAGTGAGGTTTCCAGTTCGATCAGTTGGTTTTTCACCGTCATCTGTGTTTCCTTTCAAAGGGTTTCGTTTTCTGAAGGCACATTCCCAGGTTTTAAATTGCCGTTCTCCGGTTCGACCGTAGTGTCCCGTCCGAACCTCCAGTATTTCAAAAGCCGGTTCGACCAGGCTGACAATCTCGGTCAACGTCAATCTCGGATAGGTCTCAACCCAAGGGTCGTTCGGATCATCGGGGTGCTCAGCCGAGCCAATGGACGATACCCAGACGCCACCGTCGGCCAGTAGCTGGTGGATGCATTGAACAAAGGCCGTGCGTGATTGCTGACTAAAGAAAGAGTGGAAACAGCCCTTATCCACAACGCCTGCAAAGGCGTGTTCTAGATGAGGCGCCTTGGTCACGTCAATGACCTTTGCTGGTAAAGTAAGTCCTCTGTCATGGGCGAGCGATTGAATGTGTTGAACCGCGCTGGGTGCAATATCCGAGGCCGTTAACGACAACCCCTGCTGTGCCAGATAGACGGCGTTGTGCCCGAGGCCACTGCCAACTTCCAGCGAGGGTAACGATGGGTCAAGGTGTCGAAGCACAAACTGACAAAACTCAATGTGCGGTTCGAGATCTTCCCAAGGCGGTGGCGAATCGTGTTGATAGCGATCGTCCCAATCGTGTATCTGTTGTCCTTCCATTCAGCCGTTCCTTGACGTTAAGACCCGGCCTCCGGACCGAGGTGTTCGGTAATGATTCGCCATTCATCGTCTTTGACGAGCACCGTGGTGCCGCGACCGGAGCCCGAAGCCGGTTGCCCGTCGATGAGTCCCGTCCACTGAAAACGGTACAGGCAGATCGCGTCAGTATCCGTTTGTCGTACCCAATGCACATCACAAATGGCGTAAGTTTCATCTTCAATGATGACAAAGTTGCGTTGAAAAACCTTTCTGACTTCATCAATACCGCGAAAGGTGCCATTGCTAAAGGTGACACAAACATCGGCATGCATCAGCGGTTCAACGGCCGACCATTGTTGAGTGGCCAGCGCGGCTTCGTACTGCTTCATCAGCGCTTGCGGGGTTGCGTTCGATGGGGACTCTGGCCGGGCATTCGTTGCTGGCAGTTCCAGTGCGCGAAACGTTTCGATTGCGCCCTGTTTTTTATAAAAGGCTTGCGCGCTGTGGTTGTGTGCGCCGACAAACATCGAAACGGGCAAACCACGACGTTGAAGCCTGTTGAGAAAGTCGGTTGCGATACCGCGATTTCTGAACGCGGGGTCGGTATAAAGTCGTTTCACGAACACCCGCTCGGCCTGCTCCCGGTACAGACAAAACGCCACGATGCGAGCCTGCTGTTCATGAATCAACGCCTGATATCCGTCTGCAAATAATTGATTCAGTTCCTGCTCGACGTCAGTTTTGGTCATCGACTGAGCCGCTTCTTCCTGAATAAAGTCGCAGGACAGTTCCGTCAGTTGAAGAAGAACGGAAGGCTCGAGTGGGGGTTGCAGAAGTTGTGTCATTATTCCGGTTGGCATTCATGTAAAAGCGACCAGTATACAGATATGCAATCGTTGCATAAGGGTAAGGTTTGTTGGCTGAATGACGATATTGGTTTGGATGAACTTGATCGGTATCAAACCGGGCAAAAGATTGGCTTTATAGAATGATTCGCGCCAGTTCACACCAACCTTTCTTCAGATGCGAGAGCCCCACAGATGTCCTGCAGTCACTGTACCGCGAACGCCGACCCAATGTACCCCGACATGAACAACAGCGCTCACCAGTTTCGTTGCCCAGGCTGCGGTGCCCTGCTTGATCGGTTCTGGCATGTTGGACGAACCTGGCGGGATTTTTATCTGGTGATTTGCCTGGTGTTTTTAGTGACCATAATCGTCGTGGCACTGCTGTAATTAAGCGTCTGCCGTTTCTGCCCAGCGCATGACGTATTCTTCATGCGGTAGCTCATCATTCATCTGCTCGCGGATGATTTCAAAGTCCTGCGCATGGTAAAACCGTTGCGCCGAATAGTTGTCCACAAAGCAACATAACTCCAGCGTCTGGTGGCGGTCTTTGGCGTGTTCGATCAGCGCGGTGCCAATGCCTTCGCGCTGATGCTCAACCTTCACAAACAACCCGTTAATGTGATGATCGGTCAGTGAAATAAACCCCATAATCTTACCGTTGTGTTCAAACACAAACGATTTATTCAGCGGCAGCAGATCGTCGCGTACGCGTCGTTTATCGCGGGCAATGAAGGCCGGATCGATAAAAGGGTGCGCGATCAGGCTGGCATCGTGATAGATGTCCGCCAGCTCTGGAAAGTCAGTGTTCGTTGCTTTACGGATCATGCTGCTGCTCCTTTGAGGTGCCCTGCGCAATTCGGTCAGTGTGTCCGAGTCTTTTCACGCATGAGTTGACGCCGGTCAGCCATCGGCAGTGATTCGCTCAATCAGTTCCTGCAGTACCGTGTCGGCCGCGTCGTTTTCGACCTGACAAGTGCCGGCTGCAGTGTGACCACCCCCACCGTACTCCAGACAGAGCTCGCCAACGTTGGTCTTCGAGGATCGATCCAGAATGGATTTACCGATGGCAAAGACGGTGTTCTGCTGTTTCAGTCCCCACATCCGGTGTATCGAAATGTTGCAATCCGGGAACAGCGCGTAAATCAAAAACCGGTTGGTCGCCCAGATGGTGTCTTCATTTTGCAGGTCCAGTACGACGAGGTTTTTATGCACGCTTGCGCAGCGCCGAATCTGTTCATTGGCTTTGGGTTGATGATCCAGATACAACTCGACGCGTTCCTGAACGTCGGGCAGTTTCAGAATGTCATCGATGGGCATTTCGCGACACTTGTCGATCAACTCCATCATGAGCTGATAGTTGGAAATGCGGAACTCACGGAATCGTCCCAGTCCGGTTCGGGCGTCCATCAGAAAGTTCATCAGATCCCAGCCGCGCGGATCCAGAATGTCCTGTTTGCTGAACTGCGCTGAGTCGCCTTTGTCGACGGCGGCCATTAACTCATCGGAGATATTGGGAAACTTCTGTGCACCACCGTAGTAGTCGTAGACCACCCGAGCCGCAGACGGGGCGTTTGGGTCGATGATGTGATTGTCGGCTTTTTCATTACGCAGGGTTTCAGACAGGTGGTGATCAAAGGCCAGGTAAGCCTGAGCCACGTAAGGCAGGTTGGTGGTGATGTCGCGTTCGGTGATGTCGATCTTGCCATCCTGCATGTCCTTAGGGTGAACAAACAAAATATCGTCGATCAGATTCATTTCTTTCAACAGGGCGGCGCACACCAGGCCGTCAAAATCACTGCGGGTCACCAGTCGGTATTGAGCGTCAGACATGACTCGGGGTTCTCTTGGCAATGGACGTGCGCTTCAGTATAGGCACATTTCCGCGCGGCGCTGAAAATCCGTTGGCGCGCCCTTGCCTAAGGCATTATGATCCAGCGCCCTGCCTGACAAACGACACCGGAGATTCGATGCGACGCTTTCCCCTGCCTATTTGGATCATCCTGTCGGGTACGCTGCTGTTCGGCTTAAGCTACTTCATGACCTGGCCGTTTCTGGCCATTGTCCTGAAACGCGACTTTGCCATGAATCCAACGGAAATCGGTGCGGTGCTGTCGCTGGCCGCCTTTGTCGGTGCCGGGGCATCGCTCATTTCCGGCAATCTGTCGGATCGGTTTGGGCGCAAGGCGATCATACTGATTGCCAACACGGTGCTGGCGCTGGCCTTTGTCATGATGGCGACCGCCGATACCGCATTCTGGATCATCACCGGGGCTGTGCTGGTGATTTCGATGCGGCATATTGCCGATCCTCCGCGTCGAGCCCTGATCACGGATCTGATCTCCGATAAGGACACCCGGGATCTGGCCTTTCATCTGAACTATTTTATGGTCAATGTCGGCGCGACGACCGGCCCATTCATCGCCCTGTTTTTCGGCATCTCAGCGCGGCAATCGACCTTCTGGGTTTCCGCGGTAGTAATTGGGGCTTACACCCTGGCGCTGCTGGCGGCGCTGTGGCGCATTCCGAACCGACACGTAGGTGGCGAGCAGACGCATTGGCGGGAAGTCGCCCGGGTGCTGGCGGCCGATCGGGTGTTCCGCTGGATGATGATTGGCAGCATTCTGGTCGCCTATACCTATGCCCAACAAGACAGCTCGGTGGTGCAGTACCTGTCAAACTCATTGGATTATGAACAGGCGGCATTTTTCTTCAGCTTTGTGGTCGCCGGTAACTCGGCCACGGTGGTGTTGGCGCAGTTCCCATTACTGGCGGTGATGAAGCACTGGTCTTACGATGCGCGTATCCGCTTCGGGGTAACCGGATTTATGGCGGGCTTTATCGTCTACGCACTGATCCCGGTGGACTGGCTGCCGGGCTGGGTCATTGGCACAGTGCTGCTCAGTGTCGGTGAAGCCGTTTTGTTTCCGACCTTAAATCTGAAAACCGATCAGATCGCGCCGGCCCATTTAAAGGGGACCTATTTCGGCGCCAGTAACCTCTATGCCCTGGGTTATGGACTGGGGCCGTTGTTCGGCGGCATGATGATCGGCGCCGGAACCGGCCCATTACTGTGGGTTGTCGCGGCGGCGATTTGTGTGTTGTCGATTCTGGCGCATGGCCGCAGCGCGGTGATGCAGAAACGACGCGATCTGCTGGGTGTGGAACCCACTTAGCCCTGAGAGGAACGAGACGCGATGCTGTCATCACTGGATCAATGGCTGATGGACCCGGCCCGCGGACAAGGTCTGTCCGGGCTTCGTTTGGCGCTGTTTGAGTTTTGGATGTTTGGCTTAAAGCAGGCCCGGGCGTGCCTGTTTGCCGGAATGTTCTTCGTCTCGGTGTTTTTAATGCCGGCCGAAGGGGTTCTGAGTTTGTCGAAATACGACGCCCTGTTGTTGATTGCGCTGATTCTCCAGGCCGGTATGATTCTGTTGAAACTGGAGACCATGGATGAGCTAAAGGCCGTTTGTCTGTTTCATCTGGTTGGGTTTGTGTTGGAAGTATTTAAAACGCATCCGGCGATCGGCAGTTGGACCTATCCCGGCAATGGCGCCTTCAAACTCTTTGGTGTGCCTCTGTTTTCCGGATTTATGTACGCCGCCGTTGGCAGTTATATGATTCAGGCTTGGCGTCTTTTTGATTTGCAGATTCACCATCATCCGCTCTACTGGATGGCCACCTTGACTGCAATATTGATCTACCTGAACTTTTTTACCCACCATTTTATCGGCGATTATCGCTGGTATCTGGCGGTGTTCGCGTTGGGGCTCTATGCGCGAACCGGCGTGACCTTCCGGCCGGTGCGTCGAGATCATCGGATGCCGCTGTTACTGGCGTTTGTGCTGATCGGATTTTTCATCTGGCTGGCGGAGAATCTCAGCACGCTGTTGGGGATCTGGAAATACCCCGATCAACTCGGCGCCTGGAGTGTGGTGCATCTGTCGAAATGGAGTTCGTGGTCGATGCTGGTGATCATGACCTTTACTATTATTACTCATTTAAAGCATATCAAGGCCACGGTGCACATACCGTCGCCTGCAATACGGAGATTAACGGAATGACCCTTGGCAGTTGGAAGTCTTACTTTGCGAGCCTCAGCCTGTGCGCCTTGTTGTTGCCTATCGGGCCGGCGCTGGCCGAAGACTCTGCTTACGGCAAAGTGTTCATCGGCACGGTCGACAGCTTTCGTGACAATCAGGACAGTCAGTACGGCTTTGAAGTGCAGTTTGAGCAGGGCCTGACCCGTTACGATTTTAAGCCGGTGGCCGGTTTGTTGCGGACCCGCGATGCGTCGCATTATCTGTACACCGGTGTGAGCCGCACGTCGGCTTTTACCAACAGCGGAACCGGTTTGTCACTGACCTTCAGTTTTGGTCCGGGCATTTATCTGCATGGTGACGGCGAAGATACCGACCTGGGCTATTGGCTGGAGTTTCGGACCAGTGCCGGGCTGTTGTGGACCTTTGCTGATGACACCCGCATCGGGGTGCACTTCGCACACCTGTCCAACGCTTCCCTGGCGCAGACCAACCCGGGAACTGAGTTGTTGACGGTTACTTATGAGCTGCCCTTTTGACGAAGAGGTACTAGCAGACGGCGGGGTTAAAGACGGCCAGTTTATTGCGGCCGAGTTCTTTGGCCCGGTACATCGCCTTGTCGGCATGGTCGAGCAGCGTATTGATGGCGTGGCCATGATCGGGGTACAGCGCGATACCGATGGTCCCGCTGATCTGTAAACGATGTCCGTCAATGCCAAACGGTTCCGCCAGGGTGTGAATGATCTTTTCGCCGATCAGCATGGCGTCGTCAGCGTATGAAATCCGTTCGACTAAAATCAGAAACTCATCGCCGCCCAGGCGTCCCATGGTGTCATCGTCGCGCAGTATCGATTGCACGCGGAGCCCGACGGCTTTGAGCAAACGGTCTCCCACCAGGTGGCCGAAATGGTCGTTAACCTGCTTAAAATAATCCAGATCAAGAAACAGAAAAGCCATTTTCCCTTGCAGACGCTTGGCTCGGTAAATGGCCTGGCGCGCACGATCCTCTAATAAGTTGCGGTTAATCAGCCCGGTAATGCTGTCAAAATGCGCCAGCCGGGTAATGCGTTCTTCAAAGGTTAACCGTTGGGTGTCGTCGCGCATGGTCACGAGGGTCTGAGCAGGTTGACCGTTGACGGTCAGTCCCTCCGGCAGTGGAGAAAAGGCAACATCGACAGGAAACTGGGAGTTGTTCTGGCGCTGCGCTGTCCAGCTGAGATGTTGAACGGCACGGCCGGATTTAATGATTTGCAGAATCTGTTGCCGGCTGTTGGCCGGACGGTCTGAACTCGTAATCAGATGGCTCAGATGGTTGTTCAGCAGTTCGGATTTGTCGCACTGAAAATGCTGAACACTGTTTTTGTTGCAATGTACTGGGAATCCGTCCGGATTGAGTACCAGAAGCATATCGGGGGAGGCGTCGAACACGGCGGCCATTAGCCTGGCGGCTTCATCCGCTTGTTCGATTGTTGAGGATCGCACCCGCTTTTGTTGTGTTATGGGCGACATCTTGACCATGGAATGTCCGCTGGCCGGTTGATTTTTGATCAATGTAGCGCGATCCGGTAAGCGGCGGAAGGCGCCATTTCAAGTTTAATGTAGCGTTGTGTTACTGCCCCAGTACGAACTGACGGGTCGCCTTTATCGCAATCAGGGCCAAAGGGGCGCTGTGCATCAGCAGATCAAAAATATCCAGCGGCTTTACCAGCGTTCCTTCACTCAGCATTCTCAGTTTTTCCACCAGATGCGGCTCGGGCTGCATGGGCGCGACGGCAAGAAAGAATCCGGCGATTAACAAAATCGGCCAGTCCAGCTGATCTATCCACATCATACATCGACCTATATCAAGAAATGATTTGTTTATTAGTTTATTCTAATATAAAAATCCTGTCGAGGTGATCATGCGTGTTTCTGAAAAATCCCTGAATGAGTATCCGTTGTTTATCCGTCCGTTTTTCTGGCGTCAGCGCCGTAAATACGGTCAGGTACTCAAGCCGGGTCTGCTGTGGGGGCGAAGCCCCTGGTTGTTTGCCACGGTCGCCTTGCTTTATGGCGCGTTGGATCGGCGTCGATCTCCGTTGACGCCGGTATTGCGCTCATTGGTGACGGTGCGCGTCTCGCAGATCAACTGGTGTGCTTTCTGTGTTGATATTAACTCCAACACGCTGCTGCAACGGGCCAATGCACAGGACAAGGTCGATGCGCTGTCGCATTGGGCCGAAGCCACCTGTTACTCGCAGGAAGAACGCCTGGCGCTGGAATACACCGAAGCGGTCACCCGTTCGGATGTTCAGGTGACGGATGAGTTAATGAAACGACTGAAGGACGTGTTCAGCGAGGACGACATTGTGGAACTGACCGGCCTGATTGCCTTTCAGAATCTGTCGAGTAAGTTTAATGCCGCGTTGGATGTGCCGGCTCAGGGGTTTTGTCAGCTTCCCGATCCAAGCTTAGGGCCTGTTAACACTAATTTCGTGGATTCTGCCGAGATCAAAGATTTACACAGCTAAGCAGAGCGCGCGTGATGTCGTGATTCGACCTGAACAAACGATAAGGCCCTAGAGAAACGGGGTAATGTCGAGCTTCAGGGCTCTGGCATCGAGGGTGTTGATGATGTCGACCTTGGCTTTGGCATCGGCCAGATTCACCACCTGAGGCTCAATCTGATGCTGATGCTGGGTGTTGTAAAACACCCGGACCCGAGGCTGCTTGGGTTGTCGGCGGTTGGCTTCAATGACGACACCGGCGCGATGATTCGATAACTCGACCAGAGTCCCGACCGGATAGACGGACAGGCAGCGGATGAAGTCATAAACCAGTTCTTTATCGAGGTGAAAGATGCTCCACTCGATCAGTTTTTTCAGGGCGTCGTTTGGTGACATGCCTGCGTGATAGACACGGTCAGCCGTGATCGCATCGTAAACATCGCAAATGGCGGACATTCGGCCGTAAATGTTGATGTCTTTATCTTTCAGCATCCTCGGATAGCCGGTGCCGTCGAGGCGCTCGTGGTGCAGACGGCAGATGGATCGGGTGAGATCGGACAAACCCGCGGTTTTATCAAGAATTTCTTCGCCATAGTCGACGTGGCGTTTCATTTCCTCCCATTCTTCCGCTTCGAGTCGCCCGGGCTTATGCAGAATCTGATCGGGTACCAGGATTTTGCCGATATCGTGCAGTAAGCCGCCGGCGACCAACTGATGCAGGGTCGATTCATCGAGGCGTCGGGCGCGACCGAAGGTGCCAAGCAGAATGCCAACATTGACGGAATGCTCAAGCAGGTACTGATCTTTACTGCGGATGTGTGACAGACACGCCAGGGCGTTTTCATTGGCGTTCAGGGAGGTGATGAGTTCGGCGGCGGTCTCGTCAACGGCTTCGGCATCAACGGAGTTGCCTTTTTTGGCGTCTTCAAGAATGTCGGAGATCAGGGACTTTGCCTGTTGATAACTTCGATTGGCCCGCTCATGTTCCTGTTCGACCGATGGCCGTGCACTGGCTTGTGCGCCGCTTTGAATCACGATGCTGTCGAACTGTTCTGCCTGTAATTGCTTGATGGCGTCAACCGGTTCGCCTTCCGGACTGTCGAGGCCTTTCGAGGTGTCGATGTACAACTCTTTAACACCCAGTGCGCGAACCTTATCGATGGTGGCCTGGTATTTAATTAACCCACTGCGGGAGGCATTGTTCTTCGGGACCCACTGATTGTTCAGGTCTGCGACGTACATGCCGGGCTTCAGATGGTCTATGGATATTTTTTTTATCAAACCGCAATTCTCGATGCTACTCAGCCGACTGGTGATTGGAAACTCAGGTTCCATGCCCCGATTTGATGCCACAAAATGGCGCATCCTTAACTTTAGCAGGCCGTCTTCTTATTGTGAGGATTTATTTTCGTGCAGGCCGGGTTATGTGCTCTTTTATTGACAACAGTTCCGGTACGTTGCCAACCGAAGGGTGACGAAAATCATTGGACAGCTCGGCACCCTGCTAAAAATTCGGTAACCTCCGGTGGTTTGAATGCCTAATTATAAAAAGAGACCCCGGAACCATGTCTGAACTGACCTACGCGTCCTATCTGAAAGTAGACGAGCTGCTGGAGTTGCAGCAATTGCGATCTGAACCGGCTGAGCATGATGAGATGCTGTTCATCATTATTCATCAGACTTACGAACTTTGGTTCAAGCAGTTACTGCATGAGACCCGCTTTCTGATGGATCGTATGGACAACAACGATGTGGCGCGCAGCTTCCATGTGCTGAAGCGGATTCTGAAAATCATGAAAACGCTGGTGGGTCAGGTTGATGTCCTCGAAACCATGACGCCGCTGGAGTTTGACAGCTTTCGTCACCGGTTGGATGCTTCCAGCGGTTTTCAGTCCTATCAGTTCCGTGCCTTTGAATTCATGCTCGGTTATAAACGGCCCGAACCGCTGAAGTTTCAGCCGGAGGGGTCGTTCGGTCGCCAGCTGCTGGAAGCAACGATGGCCGCTCCGTCTGTCTGGCAGGTGTTTCTGAATCTGATTAACCGGCAGGGGTATGACGTGCCCGAATCGGCTTTGCAGCGCCCGGTCACCGAGGCAACCGACGCCGATACCGATGTGCAGAAGGTTCTGATCGACATCTATCGCCATGACCATCAGCTGTCGGAACTCTGTGAGCTGCTGGTGGATCTGGACGAGGGCTTGCAGGAATGGCGCTACCGGCACGTGAAGATGGTGCAGCGAACCATTGGTGCCAAAATGGGCAGTGGCGGCAGCAGCGGCGCCGCCTACCTGCAGAAAACTCTGTTTAAGCCGGTGTTTCCGGATCTTTGGGACATTCGTTCGGAGCTGTGACATGACACGATTGAACTGGACAGAACGGGCCGCGGAACTGGCTGGCCATTATCAGCGTTTTCGGGTCAGTGAGCGCATACTATTAACCGGGCATTCTCATCAGGCCTGGCCCGACTGTGCTCGTGAGGCGCAGTTGAATGCTTTTGACGACGCGGCCGAATGGGTCGATGACAAATGGTCCCGGGCATTCGAGCAAGCCGACCGGGTGCGTGAGGAATATCGCTGTCGTCTCGGTGATTCAAGTGGTGAGTTGGTACTCGGTCCGAATACTCAGGAACTGCTGGTGCGTTGGTTGAGCGCCCTGCCGCTGACGGAGAAACCCCGGTTGGTGACCACCGACGGTGAGTTTCATTCCATGCGGCGGTTACTGGATCGATTAGATGAGACCGCTATTGAGGTCCATAAGGTGCCTGCCGAGCCGGTGGCGACCTTGGCTTCACGACTGTCGGACGCGGTGGATGATCGCACCGCCGCGGTCTTGTGTTCAATGGTGATGTTTCAAAGTGGCGCGATTGTGCCGCATTTAGACCAGTTAGGCGCCGATCTGCGCCGAAAAGAAGTCCCGTTGCTGATTGATGCTTACCATGCAGTGAACATTGTGCCGGTGTCGTTGGATGACCTGAACCTCGGCGATGCCTTTGTCGTCGGTGGCGGTTACAAATACTGCCAGTTGGGTGAAGGTAACTGTTTCCTGAGAGTTCCGCGTGATTGCAACTGGCGACCGATCGTGACCGGTTGGTTTGCCGAGTTTGCCACACTGGATCAGGCTCCTGACGGGTCGGTGCAATACGGATCCGGACGCTGGGCGTTTGAAGGCTCGACCTACGATGCCACGTCGCACTATCGGGCTGCACGGGTGTTTGAGTTCTTCAATGAGCAACAACTCGATGCGGCCACCTTGCGGGCAATCAATCTGGCTCAGTTGCGGTGTCTGTTAGACGCGTTGAAAACCTATGATTGGCCGGATGATATCCAGTTGCCGGATGATAATCTCGAAAGCCGGGGTGGGTTTCTGGTCATTCGAACCTCTCGGGCGAGCGAACTGGTGAGACGGTTACGCGAGCATGACGTCTATGCCGACGCGCGGGCGGACAGTCTGCGTTTGGGGCCCGCCCCGTATGTGACAGAAACGCAGCTGCTAAAAGCAGCAGAGGTGCTGCACTCGGTGGTGTGAGGCTTGTGGCTGCATCGCGACCCGCATGAAATGCCGGGTCGCTGTCATACGATGGCGATCAGTTCGCGACGCGAACCGCGTATTCCGCTGCAATGGCCGATCCGAGCCGGGCGTTGTTCAGCACCAGTTGGATGTTACTGGCCAGGCTGTCACCGCCGGTGAGTTCCGCCACCCGAGCCAACAGGAACGGTGTGGATTCTTTGCCGCTGACGTTCTGGTCTTTGGCTTCTTGCAGTGCCTGAGCAATGGCCTGATCAATCTTGGCTTTGTCCATGGCGTATTCTTCCGGAATCGGGTTGGCGATAACCACGCCGCCGTTCAGATTCAACTGCCACTTGGCGTTCAGGAAGTCGGCGATCGCGTCCGCCGAGTCCAGTCGGTAGTCGACGGTTTCGTCGCTGGTGCGGGTATAGAACGCCGGCAACGCATCGGTTTTGTAGCCCAGAACCGGCACGCCAAGGGTTTCCAGATATTCTCGCGTCAGGCCCAGATCCAGAATGGATTTGGCGCCGGCGCAGATCACCGCCACATTGGTTTTACCCAGTTCCTGCAGGTCGGCAGAAATGTCGAACGTTTCCTGTGCGCCGCGATGCACACCGCCGATGCCGCCGGTGGCAAAGACTTTGATACCGGCCATTTCGGCGATGATCATGGTCGCGGCCACGGTGGTGGCGCCCATCTGTTTGTTGGCAATCACAAACGGCAAGTCACGACGCGAACACTTGGTGACACTTAAGCCGGCCTTTGCCAGCTGGTCGATCTCGTCGTGGCTGAGCCCAACCTTTAGTCGGCCGTCAATGATGGCAATGGTGGCCGGCACAGCACCACTGTCGAGGACGGTCTGCTCGACCAGTTTTGCGGTTTCCGCGTTTTCCGGCCACGGCATACCGTGAGAGATGATGGTGCTTTCCAGCGCCACGACGGGCTTGTTGGCGGCCAGTGCTGCGGCCACGTCCGGGTGGATATCGAGGTATTGGTTCATGTTCAGGACTCCGATTCAGCCAAGGCTGAGGATTGGGTGGTTTCGGTTAATCGTTGAAGAACGGCGGTTGCACTGAGGCGGGTGTTGACCGCCTGCGGGGCTTCCAGCGTCATCGCTGCACACAGCAGCGCAAACTGCAGTTGGGTGTCGACCGATTCAATGTGGTGCCGGGCATGAACAAAGCCCGCGAGCAGCGCATCGCCGGCGCCGGTATCGCTGAGCATGTCGCAATGCGGAACCGGCAGCTCGATCTGTTGGGTTGAGTCGCCGTAGCGAACGCCACGCTCGCCCAGGCTGAGCAAGACCGATGTCACGCCGCACGCCAACAGGCGCAGAATGAGTTGTTCATCGCTCAAATCGCTAGACGCCGGCTCGTCGATCAACGTCAACGCTTCGCTGCGATTGACTTTTAGCAGGTCGAGCCGGTGTAGCAGTGGCTTCAGTCGCACGGCTTTGGTGGCCGACACCGCATCGGCCACCAGTGGCGCATTTAAAGACTGCTCGCCCAGCCAGGTCAGGGTCGCTTCGGGCAGATTGGCTTCCACCAGCAGCGTCTGAGCGGATTGCAGCAATGACATGCGCTCGGCCAGCCATTCCGGGGTGAGCTGTTCAATGATGGCCATGTCGGCAATGGCACCGACCAGTTCACCCTGATCGTTATTCAATGCCAGATAGGTACTGGTGGCGTGTTCTGAATGGCGAACCATGGCCTGCGTCTGAATGCCGGCCTCCTGGGCCTGTTCGATCAGATAGCGGCCGCGACTGTCGTCGCCGACCAGCGTGACCATGACCACCTCGTTACCCAGCCGGGCGAGGTTTTCCGCGATGTTTCGACCCACGCCGCCGGCGCCCTGTTTGACACCGCCGGGGTTGGAGTCGCCGGGGCGGAAGGTGTCGGCAGACGTGCCGGTGAGGTCTACATTGGCTCCGCCGAGCACCACCAGCGTTTGACCGGCCGGCAGAATGTAGCCTTTGCCCAGTATTTCACCCTTTCGGGTCAGCCGCATGATGTGACCGGCGACCGATTCACGGGACAAACCCAGCTCGTCAGCGAGAGATTGCTGACTGGCCAGCGGGTTGGCGCGAATGGCGTCGAGCACTTTGCTTTCTATGGCTTTCATAACAAAAGTTACCTAATAAAACTTTTGTTAGATTACGCCGACAGTCATCCCCATGCAAGTGTTTTGGCAATCCGGGTTTATGGTCAGCGGAGTAGTCGATCAGTGAAGCAGGACGGGCGCCACTTGGCGTTCACGGACCTGTCCAATGCGCGTGGCCAGCCCGGCGTCCAGCAAAGACTGTCCGTGCTCGGGTGATACCGACACCAGCAGCCCGCCCTGAGTTTGCGGATCGAGCAGGCAACGCAGTCTGGCATCCGTTGGCCGTTCGATCTGGCAGTCGCGCAGCAACGGTTCCAGTTGTGGTAACAGCGTGGACTGGACACCCTGTTTGGAGAGCTCGTGAGCACCGGGTAACAGGGGGACAGTATCGACCTCGATGACCGCACTCGTTGACGTATCGGCCATCATTTCCAGCACGTGTCCGATCAGGCCAAACCCGGTGATGTCGGTGGCGGCATTCACAGGGGTGTCCGCTAACGCTTCAAAGAAGTCGCGGTTACTGGTTAATAAATGCTGCCACAGCGATTCGATATCCGCCGGGTGCGCGCTGCCGGCCATATCGGCCGCCAACAGAATGCCGGTACCGATCGGCCGGTTCAGCATTAACCAGTCGCCGGGCTGTGCGCCGCGCTTCGGCCAGCGTGCCTGGCCTTCCGCGTTCACCACCACCGCCATGTGGGTTTCAGCGCCTTCGGTGCTGTGGCCGCCGATCAGCCGGGCATCGTGCTCACGCAGCGCATCGTGAACGCCGTGCATCAACCATTTGAAATCCCGTCGTGCAAGGCGGGGATGACTGAAGGCGAGATTGATCCACACCTGTGCCGACGACGGTGCCAGCCCCATGGCGTAGCTGTCGTTGACCGCGTGATGAACTGAGACGATGCCCAGCCGGTAAAGATCGTCGGTAAAACTGCGAAAGCCGTCCAGGCTTTGCCAGAGATGCCCCTGTTTCAGAGGTAAAGCGACGGCATCCTCGGCCGGTTCGCGATAGCCGAGTTCCGACAGGGTTTCACTGAGCATTGCCGGCCCCAGCTTGCTGCCGCAACCGGCGCAATGCATGGTCGATGCTTCCGTGGCCGGTAAGGCCTGTCCAAACTCACTGAAGCGACGCATAAAGGCGCGATCAATCCGGTCCTTCCAGCGCCAGACCCAGGCACCACTGAACGACAATGGGCCGCGTTGCCCCGCCGCTGTGCGATCACCTAAAGACAACAACGACAAAAAGTCGGTTTGCAGGCGGACCGGTTTGGGTGGCTCGGCGGTAAACGAACGCCGCAGGTTTTCCGCCAGAAAGGGCGCAGAACGCACCGCATAGACACCGGCTTTGGGGCGCGGACTCTGCACCATGGCCGCCACGTCACCGCAGGCGTAGATGTCCGGGTGTGATGTGCTCTGCAGGAATCGATTGACGGCAATAAAGCCCTGCCGGTCCGTATCCAGCCCGGCATCGCCAGGCCAGGATGGCGCGGCGGCCGGTGTACACCACAGCGATTGATCCGTGCTCAGCCGCTGCCCACGATCTGAAATCAGCGCGTCGGCCTTGACTTGGGCGACATTGAAGCCAGAGATGCGTTCGACGCCCGCGCGTTTCAGGGCCAGTTCCGCGCGTCGGCGGACGCCAGGCCGGTAACCGCGCAGCAGCTCGGTACCGGCATGCAGTAATGAGAGTTGGATTGGTTGACCCTGCTGAGCAAACCGATGCGCCATGGCTAACACGACTTCGACTCCGGCGGCACCTCCGCCGACAACGGTCCAGTGCGGAGGCTGGTTTGGGTCGTAGCGGTCCAGTAACTGCTGCCATTTGGCTTTGAGCTGACTGACCGGTTTCACGCCAATGGCATGCTCCCGGGCGCCGGGTAAACTCAGGTTGGGGGTTGATCCGGTATTGATCGACAGTTTGTCGTAACTCAGATCGGCATGCTGGGCGAGCTGCACGCGATGGTGCTGAGGATCCAGACCGATGACCCGGTCATGGACAAAACGCACGCCAGCCAGCCGGCACAGTTGGTTTAGATCGATGTGCGTATCATCGACACTGTAGTGACCGGCGAGAAAGCCCGGCAGCATGCCGGAATAGGGCGTTTGGATAGTGTCCGAAATCAACGTGACGCGGACACCCTCGATGGGTTTCATGGCCAGCATGCGAATGACCAGCGCATGGGTATGACCGCCGCCGATCAGGACGAGGTCACGTTCAAACGGAGAGTTGGGTTTCATGGTTGCCTGCGTAACAGAATCAGTGCGCCTGCGGCTTTGTAACCGAGCCAGACGGTTCCGACTGGGATGAGAATACTTTTAAACAGCATGCCGACAATTAAGGTGACCACCGAGGTCGAGAGCCTGGTCCCCATGTCTTCACTGTCCAGCGCGGGCGTGTCGCTGCCGAAAATCAGTCGCCGTAAGTCAATTTCGGTGAGTGTGTCGCGGAGATTCTGCAACACCTGCGCGCTGGCCTCCAGAACGGACAGCGCCTGTTCGCCAGTCGCATCAAAGTACAGTTGATCGAACAGCCAGATCAGTCCGACCTGAATCGACAACAGGTACCGTAACAGCAGCATGACCAAAAACAGCCGTAAAACCAGGCTGCGCCAGTTGGGTTTCTTCCAAAGCGCGTAAAGGGGCATCAATGCCATCACCGACAGCACGATCTTCATGATCGTTGAGGTCGTCAGTAACAGAATGACCTGCTGAATGCCCAGCGCTGTGAGCGTCACCAGCAGCAGGCCGGAAAAACGTTCAATCAGATCGTTGACCGGGTCAAAGATTTCACCGAGACCCACACCGGCGACTCCGACCCCGACTTCCGCCGACTGCACCACCGAGATCACCCCATTCAGTGTCCGCACGACCCCAAACACCACAACGTTGCTGCTGATGGTGTCACTGAGGTAATCCTGGGCGGCCCGGTCAAACTCGGGAATCCAGTTAATGGCAATGGCCAGCAAGACCGCGAACGTCAGGGCCAGTTTCAGGCGGGTGCTGGGGTTTACCGGCTCGCTAACCATTCGAGAATCTCCGTTTCCGTGCCGGTGAACAGCACGCGGTTTTGTTTCTGCTCGAACTGATATTGATACATCGGGTCATAATAGTCGACCAGCAGTCGCTCGATGAGGGTATCAAAGTGTCCCCAATGGTTTCGGCTGGTCAGCGCTGCAATGCCCTCTTCCAGAGTTTGCATCAGGGTCTGATAGCGCTCGCCACCCAGGCGCTTGCGGATTCTGGTCAGCGCATGGGCGACAAAGTCGCGCAACTGTTCTGCGGCCAGTGATGGGTCTGTTTTTTGATATCGCTGATAGCGCTGTTCAAAATAGTCCCGGCGGATGCGTTCGACCCGCGCTTCTACGGACGCCTGCAAGACAATCGAATCAGCCTGTTTGGCCAGCGCCAGAAACTCCGGCAGCACCGAGATCCGGCCAATCAGCCGGGACTCGTCTTCAACCAATACCGGCCCCGGACCCTGCTCGACCTGTTTCAGCCAGGCAATGGACCAGGCATTTTCAAAGTCGATCTGCGCGGGTTGTGCCTCGTCGTGATGACCGAAGGCACTGCCACGATGATTAGCCAGTCCTTCCAGGTCCAGGCTGCGAGGCCAGGCATGGATGACGTCGGTTTTGCCGCTGCCGGTCGGGCCGGCGAGAATCTGAACCTGCCCCTCGGACACCCGGTCGTGCAGTTGATCGAGTAAAAAACGGCGCATGGCTTTGTAACCGCCGGCGACAAACGGTCGGTCGATCCCGGCTTCCTGCAGCCATTGTTGTGTCACGCGTGAACGCAGCCCGCCGCGAAAACAGTAGAACACGCCCTCCGGGTATTGCTCGAAAAAGGCTCGCCACGCGGCGACGCGCTCGGCTTTAATATCGCCCTGTACCAGCTCATGCCCGAGTTGAATGGCGGCGTCCTGCCCTTCTTCTTTGTAGCGGGTGCCGACCGCTTCGCGTTCTTGATCGACCATCAAAGGTCGGTTGTGCGCCTGCGGAAACGCGCCCTGGGCGAACTCCACCGGTGCACGAACGTCCATCAACGGGGTTTCGTTCAGGAATAGACTGCGGAAGTCGGAAATGGCCTCAGACGTCATGTTGCAAGGTGCCTGCGTGCTTGGGAAGGCGCCATTTTAACCACAACGCCGAGGCGAGACTAATGACGATCATCAGCGTCAGCATGGTGGGCAAGCCACCGAGTTCGGCCAGCGACCCCATGATCAACGCACCAAAAGCCGGTCCGGCCAGTGCAATGGTCAACCACAGGCTCATCACGCGGCCGCGTTTACCGTCTTCGGTAATCAGCTGGAGCAGAATCTGCGACCCGGTACCGAGCAATGTCATCAACCCGCTGATACCGGCGATGAACAAACCGACGGTCCAGACCGGCCACGCCCGATACATGGGTACCAGTAACAAGGCCGTCCCGGCCATGGCGAGCATGAGAATCAGATAGAGTCGCTCACGAGAGCCGCGCTGACGGGAAATGAACCAGCCGCCAATGATGGAGCCGGCGCCGGCTGAGCCGGTGATGAATGCCAGATCCGAGGCTCGACCGGCCGTCAATGTCCCTGACAGTGCTGGCAACAACTCCATGAGCGAGCGCGCTACCTGACTGTTGGTCAGGGTCAGCAGGAACAGCAGTTGGATCATCGGCATCGACCAGCAATAGCTCAGACCGGCCACAAAATCCTGCCAGCCACTGGTCTTCGGGCCGTCCCGGGGTGTCGGCACCAGGTTTTTTGGTAAACCGACATTGATCAGTGCCGCGCTGACGAACAGGACGGTTCCGAAGATAAAGACCCAAGACGCCGACGCCCATTGCAGCGCAAAGGCCGCCAGTGCTGGTGCCAGAATCCGCGAGGTGTTGAACAGCATGGCGCCCCAGCCGACCGCATTGGGCAGTTCATCCTGAGTCACCAGCTTGGGAATCAGCGTGAGGCGCAAAGGCGACCCGGCGGCGGCCGTCATACCAAACAGCAGCGTCATGGCGAGCAGGAACGGCAGCGAATGACCGACGCCGTAGAAGATGATCCAGCTGAACAGGGTAATGGTCGCCTGTGCAGCCAGCCAGACGATGACGCCGGTGCGCAGGTTGATGCGATCGGAAATGACACCAAAAATGGGCGTGATGATTAACGACGGCAGCAGCAGTGCGGAACTTGCGACGCCCACCCAGAAAAACGATTCGGTCACGTCCCAGACCAGCCAGCCATAAAGAAAGCGGGTCATCCAAACGCCAAGTGTGGCAAAAGCCGACGCGGTGAAATAGCGACGATAGAGAGGGTTACGGAGAGCAGAGTGTGATGACATTCTGGGAATCATACCATAACGACAGGCTATCGGAGAGTGTCGAGCTGTTAAAGTTGGGCTAATAACTGTAAACATCCGAAACAGAATTGCCCTTGAAACCTATAGATGGTGCTCCATACTAGGCGGAGCAGTCATTTTTGCGCCTGCAGAGCGCACTCATGCTACAAATTCATGCGCGTTTGCGATTCTCTCTTACGGGACAACAAGCCCGCCTAAATGCTCCAACCATAGGACATCCTTTGAATGATTGAACAAAACAAAGTTGTATCACTGAACTATACGGTGAAAGACGATGCCGGCCAGGTGATCGACACCTCTGAAGGCGGCGATCCGTTAACGTACCTGCACGGTCATAAAAACATTATTCCAGGCCTGGAAGGCGCACTGTCCGGTAAAGCGGCCGGTGAAGAGTTCGACGTGACGGTACAGCCGGAAGAAGCTTACGGCGAATATCGTGAAGAGATGGTTCAGGTCGTTCCACGCAGTGCATTCGAAGGCGTTGAATCGGTTGAGCCGGGTATGGTGTTTACCGCTCAGACGCAAGGCGGTCCGTTGCAGCTGACCGTCACCGGTGTTGAAGGTGATGACATCACTGTCGACCCGAACCACCCGCTGGCGGGTAAAGTTCTGCACTTCACCGGTTCAGTCGAAAGCGTGCGCGAAGCGTCAGCCGAAGAGCTGGAGCATGGTCACGTGCATGGCGCCGGCGGTCACGATCATTAATCGTTGGCCCGGCAAAAAAGAACCGACCCATTGTGGTCGGTTTTTTTATGTCTGGGATTTCACTTTGATGAAGTTTCAGTCTGAAATCACCGACCGTAACAGGTCGCCGAACGACGCAATATGCCGCAACCAGTCTTCTTCGGGCAGCGTGTTGAACCCATCGCCGATGGTCAGCTCAGTCATCATGTAGTCTTCGCCGACTTCATACGGTGGTGTCAGAATCCCAATGCCGGTGGCCTGCATCCATTTGATCATCGCGGGCAGTACCGAGTTGGCGTCCCCGCGGAGGCGCAACCGGAACATGTTGGTCTGCGGTACGCGTGGCCAGGTGCTGATGCCCGGCAACGCATTCAGTTGGCCGGCCAGCCAGATGGCCTGCTCCCGTCGTTTCGGCATTTGTGGCAGGTGGGTCTTCAGCCCTTCGCGAGCCGCGACCACATAAGGTGCTAAGGAATAGAGGTTGCCGCCGGCCCGGCGGATCCAGATACGGGCCTTATCAATAAAGGTCTGATCACCAACAAGGCAAGCCCCGGCCAGCCCACCGAGATCTTTGTAAAAGCTCACATAAACCGAATCAAACAAAGCCGCGATGTCAGCGAGTGACTTGTCATAGGCGGCGGGACACTGCCAGAGTCGGGCGCCGTCCATGTGCACACGAATGCCCTGTGCTTTCAGCCATTGCGTCTGGGCCACCAGGTCGTCCCACGGCGGCAACTGCCCGCCAATTTCGCGCATTGGCAGTTCCAGCAACACAGCCGCCAGCGGGTTTAACGCGGCCTGTTGCAGATCCTCGAGTGTTGGGACCTGATGGTTCTGACCTATTGTGACGCCGTGCAGTCCATACAACGCCTGATAGCCGTTATGCTCATGGAGCAACACGTGACTGGTGCTGTGCATGGCCACATATGGGGTGCGAGCCGCTTCTGACCAGATTTTAAGGGCGATCGGCTGCGCCATGGTGCCGCTGGGCAGAAAGACGGCGGCTTCTTTACCCAGCAATTCTGCTACCTCGGTTTCCAGCGCTTCGATCAGCGCACCGCTGCCGTAGAGGTCGGATGTTTCATCGTCGTCCAGGCTGTCGGCGAGTTGTTGAAAGCGCTGTTTCAGTCCGGCGTCGAGATTACGTGCGGTTCGGTGTTGGCAGGCGTTAAAGGCTTGTCGAAAATCATTGATTAAGCTGTCTGGCATGGTGGAAACCCTGTCATGATCGTGGGAGCAGAGTATCAGGCCCGGTCGGGTCCACCAAACATCGTCCTGGTCAGGCTTGAACTCTGATTAAGCTACGCCATATAACGGAGTACGATTGTTGACTCTTCTTCTGCCTGTTTGGAGGCCCTCTCATGAACAGATTTACCTTTCAGAACACCACGCGCATTCACTTCGGTGAAGGACAGATTGCTGCCATTACCAAGGACATCCCGGCGGATGCCCGGGTGCTGGTAACCTACGGCGGTGGTTCGATAAAGAAAAACGGCGTTTACGATCAGGTTGCTGACGCGTTGAAAGATCACACCTGGGCCGAATTTTCGGGCATTGAACCGAACCCGAAATACGACACGCTGATGAAAGCGGTCACCATGATTCAGGAAGAAGGCTATGACTACCTGCTTGCGGTCGGCGGTGGTTCGGTGGTTGATGGCACCAAGTTTATTGCAGCGGCGGCGGAGTTTGCCGGTGATCCGTGGGACATCTGTCAGTTTGGTGCCACCATTGAGCGTGCATTGCCGCTTGGGTGTGTGCTGACATTACCGGCCACCGGGTCGGAGTCTAACACCGGCGGTGTTATTACCCGCGGGACGGATAAATTACCCTTTGGCTCCGAGCTGGTTCGCCCCATTTTTGCGGTACTCGACCCGGCAGTGACCCTGACCTTGCCAGAACGGCAGGTGGCTAACGGCGTCATCGATGCCTTTGTGCATATCATGGAGCAGTACATGACCTACCCGGTCAACGCCAAGGTGCAGGATCGGTTTGCCGAAGGCCTGTTAATGACGCTGATGGAAGAAGGTCCGAAAGCGTTGAATGATCCGAAGGATCTGGACGTGCGGGCCAACATCATGTGGGCGGCGACCCTGGCGCTGAACGGACTCATCGGCGCGGGCGTTCCACAGGATTGGGCGACGCACATGATTGGGCACGAGCTGACTGCCTTGCACGGCATCGACCACGCCCGTACGTTGAGCATTGTCTTCCCGGCCGTGCTGAAGTTTCAGCGCGACAGCAAAAAGGACAAGTTGCTGCAGTTCGGTGAACGTGCGTTCGGCATCACCGAAGGCGATGACAACACACGCATCGATCAGACCATTGCCCGTATCGTCGATTTCTTCCACGAAATGGGCGTTCCCGCGGCGCTGAGCGAAGCCGATCTGACCGCCGACGCCATCGACCCGCTGGTGGATAACCTTAAGGCGCACAAGATGGGGAAACTCGGTGAGCATCGGGCCATTGGCTTTGATGAGAGCCGGGCCATTCTGGAACTGGCCGTCTGAAACGAACAGGCCCGCGTGTCGCGGGCCTTGGTGCCTGTGAACAGGCTGGTGGACGGTAGGCACGTCAACGAGCCTGCCGGTCACATGTGATGTCGATAGGTACGCAGGTCATTCGCCTGCACGTTCAGGTCTTTCTTCTGCCATTCCGGCATCTGATCAATCATTGTTGAGGCGCGGCGTACGCGCATCTGCAGTTCGCGTTGTTTCCATCCCTTGCGGATCTGAATCATCATCCATTCCGGAATCTGAGCCAGGAAGTTAGGGTCTGATAAGACTATGTGCATCCAATCTGCCGAGTTTAAAACCGTTCACGACAAGGCAGAACGCGCGAGTCGTGGTTATTCCACCTGAGCAAGTGATAACGATGACGTGAACGGTTTTAATCCGGCCCAAAGGGTTGGTTTGTGCACTTCCAGAGACGTCGTTGTTCGTCTTTCGTGTGGAGCAACCACAGGTCACTCCTTACGCCTCGCTCTGAAAGCGCACAAAGCCAACAGAATGGACGCACATAGTCTTATCAGGCCCTGCCATGAAGTGTCTCCCTTTATGGTTGGGGTGAGCGTTACCCCGGTGAAGATCAGGGCGGTGTCGGACACCCCGATCTGAAAGACTGGAACAGTGGTCATTTTGAAGCGATCCAGGGTAAAATACCAACGATACCTCCTTACAGATTCTATAAGCCCTCCTTATAGTTAAACCGGTGATCAGAAATGAGTTTTCCAAACCTTCCGGATCTGCAGTATTTCCGTTTTTTCGAAGCGGCTGCACGTCTGGGCAGTTACACGAATGCAGCGTCAGAGCTCAATGTGACGCAAGCGGCGGTCAGCCAGCAGATTCGTAATCTGGAGGCCCGGTTAGGTGTAAAACTGTTCCATCGACAGGGTCGGAGGATGGTGTTAACCGAACAAGGTCAGCTTATGCTTCCGGAGATTCAGGATGGGCTTGAGCTGCTGCAGTTATCCATTCGTAAACTCGACCACTATAAACAACCTAGGGCCTGTTAACACTGTTTCTGTCCATTCTGTTGGCTTTGTGCCCTTTCAGAGCAAGGCGTGAGGAGTGACCTGTGGTTGCTCCACACGAACGACGAACAACGATGCCACTGGAAGGGCACAATCCAACCCGTAGGGCCGGATTAAAGCCACTTACGCCGTCGTTATCACTTACTCAGGTGGAATAACCACGATTCGTGCGTTCTGCCTAGCCGTAAATGGTTTTAATCTCGGCAGAATAGACAGAAACAGTGTTAACAGGCCCTAAGTCCTCAGTGTGACCATGTTGCCCAGTTTTGCTTCGCGTTGGCTGGTGCCCCGGCTCTGGAAGTTCAATCACCGTCATCCGGAGATCGAGCTGAGACTGCACCCCTCCCACCAACAGGTTGATCTGCACCGCAGCGACATCGATCTGGCCATTCGGTTGGGTGAATCCCGCTACCCGAATCTGAACTGCGAGCCGTTGTTGCAGGAATACGCTTACGCGGCCGCCTGCCCGCGCATCGCCGCGCAAATCAATGACCCCGCCGATGTTTTTCGCTTCATGCTGATTCACGGCTGGGTCGACAGCGGCATGAACTGGGAGAGCTGGTTTGAGGCGACCGGGGTCGATCCGAGCGGCCATCCGATTCGCAAGCAGGTGATTAACGAAGGCGGCATTACCATCTACATGCTGTTGTCAGGGCATGGCATTGCCGTGGTGCGTAATACCCTGGCCCGCGCACTGGTGGAAAACGGACAGTTGGTGCCTTTACTTGGCATCACGATTGCAAGTCACTTTCAGTACTATTTGCTGCATCGGCATGAACTCGCAGATAACCCCAACTTGAATGCTTTCAAAAATTGGTTGGTTGAAGAAGTAGATGAGTTTACCCGCAATTACTCTAGAGCCGGAATTGTTGCGCTCTGACAGGAATTGACTACTACTCTTACTCTAAACATTCGGTTGGTTCGGCCGATCAGTTATCTATACGTGATTTCTGACCGCCTGTGCTTTTTGGGCGCCCTGTTTCTGAAGTGAGATTCCCTGTGAAAAAACTCAGCATTACCCTAAAAATCAGTCTTCTCGTTGCCAGCCTTATGGCCGCGTCGCTGGTTATCTCGTTGTACTTCATATTTCAATTTATCGGCGTTATTCAATCGAGTTCTCAGGATGCTGATCTGCGACAGTTCGAATCAGTATTGGTGAACGACTGGGACCAGTTAACCAGCCTGTATAACGACGCCCGACGAGTCGCACCGGAGTTCTTTTCCGGCAACGCTGAAGAAAGTGAGCTGCGCTCTATTATTGAGTCCGCAACTGCGCTCCAGACAAACTTGTTGACCCATTTTGAGGCACTGCCGTTAGAAATTGAGCCAGCTTGGAATGCCGCCAATGCTGATGAAGGTGGTGATCTGCAATCCGTCATTAATAACTTCAACACCGCGATGCAGGCGGCAGAAACCACCTTCGCTGACGCATCCGACGTCTGGATTAATAAAGGTGCCTGGAACCAGCGTAACGCGGCCGATAAAGGCGTACTGGCTGCGATGGACCCGGTCGATGTCGCCATCAAAGATTTCAGTCAACGTCTGGGCCAGCTGGTGACGACCCGATCGGAACAGTTGATTGACTCCCTCAGCACCACCATTCGTTGGTTAATCGGGTTGGTCGGGCTGCTGTTTGTGGTTGCGGCCATCGTTTCGATCTCGGTGTTGCGGCACTTGAAGAAAGACTTGGGCGACATTGTTTCGCTGACGCATCGGTTATCTGAAGGCGACCTGACCGTCACCGTGAACGCGCGTGAAAATGGCGATGAAGTGGACACCGTCAAACTGGCCATGGCCACCATGAGCGATAAGCTGCGGGAGATTGTTGAGTCCGTAGTGGAACTGGCTGACATGTTGAAAACGTCCAGTGATGACAGCCTCAAAGACACCCAAACGCGTTTGCAGGATGCGGAAGAACAGGCCAACCAGTTAAATCAGCTGACACAGGCAACCGAACAGCTGGAGTCCATCGCACAGCAGGTCAGCCATGCCGCGGCCGAAAGTCTGCGCGTCGCCGAAGAGGCCGATGGTCAAGCCGTGCGCGGCAGCGCCACCGTATCCGAAACCGTCACCGCCATTGAATCCCTGGCCGGAGAGATTGAACAATCCGTAACCGTCATTCAGCAACTGGATGGCCAAGCCGAAAGCATCACCACCATCATCGGAACCATTCAGGCCATTGCCGAACAGACCAATCTACTGGCGTTGAATGCCGCCATTGAAGCGGCCCGTGCCGGCGAACAGGGCCGCGGCTTTGCTGTCGTTGCTGATGAAGTCCGTAAGCTGGCGCATCGTACGCAACAGTCGACCGAAGAAATCGAATCGACATTGGAAGAGCTGCGTAAAGGTTCGCAACAGGCCGTGTCCGTCATTGAAGTCAGTCATCAGCGTTCGGTCGCCTCGGTCGAAAAAGCCACCGAAGCTGGTACCGCCATCAGCGAGTTTAATCAGGCCGTCAGCACCATCCGTGAACAGTCCGGACAGACCGCCGATGCCAGTGACCAGCAGAACCAAACCCTGGGTTTGATTACCGACAGTGTGACCACGGTGAATGGCATCACCCAGCAGAACACTGAACGTGCTCAACAGCAGTTACGGGCCATCGAATCGTTGAAAGATCTGAGTGACGATCTGGTGCAATCGATTTCGTTTTTCAGACTCAAGTAGAGGTACGGTTTCCGTTGAAGGGTCTGCGATAGACGTTGACCTCGAACTTCAACGGTAACCGGCATCTTAGGTAGCATTATTTGTTGTTACCACCCTGTTTACCAAATGCAGGTGCCAGGTCAAAGGATATGGCGTCTTCGATAATCTGAATGACCTCAGGCGATTCGCTGTAAACCCGAATGGTGATTCGATACTTACCACGAAACCAATGGCTTAAATGCAGCGCATAAGTCTGTTTGGGTCCATCACCTAGGTGCTGAACGATGCGTTTTTTCAGTCCGGTGGTGGATGATCCGACATACATTACGGAAGAGGGGCGATTCAATTTTGGACAGGCACGCGCTTTTGTTTTTTTGAAGGCGGAAAGGTCGGCAAAAGTTTGCTCAATATCGCCATCAACTTGTTCGATGATATAGATACCATGTGTAAGCGACTCAAGTTGACTGAGATTGGTCAACTCAAAAGTTTGAACCGGTTTGGCGGCTTTAGCCTGGTTGCAATACTCAATAAGGTCGTCAATGTATTTCATTTATGGTCCACTTAGTTCATTGAGGCGACTGCTAATTAGATCCGACCAACAAGTAAACTGGATTTGTAGTTGAATGCCACCTTCCCTTGATGTTGAAACCTATTAAACAGCTCGTTTATGTCTGCTAACAAATCTGAATAGGCTGTCGATGTTTCTGGTGGACAATAAGACGAGGAACGCATTCTGCCAATCAAACCGTCCAAATCAAATGATTGCTGATATGGCCAGGTATGGTGCTCAAACTGCCCTTTTCTGAAAACCTGAGTGTATTCTGAGTTTTCAAGAGTTTGGTGATTAACCGAGTCGTAGTCTTGTGCGTATGTCTGAATGACAGCGTCGTATGCCTTTTGAAAGGGTTCGTGCGTTGAGCGTTGATTCCAGATCAGCGCAACGTATCCACCGGGTCTGAGAATTCGCCGGAATTCGTCAATTGTTCTGTTGAGATCAAACCAGTGAAAGGACTGCGCGGCGATGATCAGATCGATTGAATGGTCGGGGATTCCGGTATGTTCGGCTTGGTGGGGTTGTGAGTGAAAGTTTTTGAAAGAATCCAGCTTCTTTTCGGCTATGGCTCTCATGTCATCGTTTGGTTCAACAGCGGTAACGGAGTACCCCTTTTCGACAAAATATCCCGAGAAAATACCAGTACCTGAACCGATATCGGCAATTTCAGCATTTTTGCTCAGGTTGGTGACTATTTCGATACGTTCTACGAGTTCAGGTGGGTAACCCGGACGAAAACGGTCATAGTTCGTATGCCGACCGGTAAAGCGTTGCGATGATTCCATTGATTCTCCTTATCAAAGATTTTTTGTCATTCAGGTTTAAAACCTATGTCTTATCGTGGCTGCTCAGTAAACCGATTTATCAAGGCAGTAGTTTTTCAATCCGGCGAAACCATACAAATCAACGCCATGAACCTCTGCCATGCCGAGCTTTTTAATGACCGCGATGGAACTTAGGTTTTCAGGCATGGATACTCCGAAAATCCGTTTTTGATCTGTATTTGCAAACGTCCAGTCAATGGTGGCCTTGGCGGCTTCGGTCACAAAGCCCTGACCTTCAAACGGTTTGGTAATGCCATAGCGAATATCTACAAAGCCTGATTTGGGCGTGAACTCCACACCGGAGAAACCGAGCTTGGTATCAGGCGCGTCTTTCAAACAAATGATGAAAGTACCAAAGCCATGCTCCAGCCAATGCTGCAGCCGGTTGTTCAGATACTGTTGCTGTTGTGCATTGGTGTAGGGGGCTTCATTTGGTAGATAACGGGTTTGCTCCGGACAGGAAAGAATGTCGCTTAGCACATCCGCATCGTCAGGAGTGGGTTGTCTTAAATGAAGTCGGGCCGTGGTTATCAAGAGTTGAGATCGCCATTCGTTTTTTGGCATCTTGGGTGGGCTCTGCCTGCCTGTCAATCGATGGGTCGCTTTTGTGGCGTTGCCTTCAGCGAAGTTAACCAAGCCTCCGCCGCGGGTTTTAAACGCAGATAGCCGACATCAATCCGTCGCTCGTGAAGGTTTGACAACGGCACCGCGGCAAGGTGCGTCGGGACGGCGAAATCGGGCACGATGCCCAGCCCCAAACCGGCCTCCGTCAGTGCAATTTGCGCATCCACACTGCCCAGGCTCATCCGGTGAATGACGGTTCCGGGCTGGTGGCTCAGCCATTGCTCAATCAGGTGGCGTGAGGTGGTGCGCTCTTCCAGTAACAACAATGTTTCATGCTCAAGTTGGTGAGCCGCGACCGGGTTGGGTGTTGCCAGGGAGTGGCTTAGTGGGGTGAGCAGCACATCTCGGTACTGCAAGACCGGTTGGCGTTTCAGTTTGGGGTGCGGTTCATCGCTAAGACTCAGGGCCAGATCGGCGCGGCCTTCGACGACATCGATTTGGGCGCCAGCGGACGTCCGGTTCAGAAATGACAACTGCACACCTGGATAGCGGGTTTTAAAAGCCTTGATGGTCGGTAACAGGGCAAAGCGCATCAGCGTATCGCTGCAGGCAATGGTCAGTTTGCCGCGCGTCAGTGTCTGTTCGTCACTGACGTACTCGAGTGCCGACTCCCATTGATCGAGAATTGCCTGGGCCTGGCTCAGCAGGTGCTCTCCGGCATCGGTCAGGCGCAGTGGGTGACGAGTGAACAACGCGGTTCCCAGTGCGGTTTCGAGCTGTTTGATTTGCAGGCTGACGGCCGGTTGGGTCAGATGCACCACATCGGCGGCGCGGGAAATACTGCCGTAGCGCGCCACGGCGACAAAGCTTTTCAGCTGGCTGAAATCAGACATAAGAAAGTCTTATATAAAATATAGAAAACATTAAATTCTAAAATAATTAGTCCAGGCGTACGCTGCAAGCCAAATTTACGGAGGTGAGCTGAGCGTATGAGTTATCCACAACCACACATCGTGGTCGGGGCCCAATGGGGTGATGAGGGCAAGGGTCGGATGGTCGATTACTTTGCCGAAAAAGCCGATGTGGTCTGTCGCTATCAGGGCGGCAACAACGCGGGCCACACCGTCATCAACCATCTGGGAGAGTTTAAGCTGCATCTGCTGCCAAGCGGCGTGTTCGACCCTAACACAACGAATGTTCTGGGCGCCGGCATGGTGATTGATCTGGCCGGTCTGGCCTCAGAACTCGATGCGCTGGCGGCGAAAAACATTCATCCAAAACTGGTGATCAGCGACCGCGCGACCCTGGTGTTGCCATTGCATCGGCTGGAAGATGAGTTGGAAGAGGCCCGCTTGGGTGACCAGGCATTTGGGTCGACTCGTAACGGTATTGCCTATGCCTACGCCGACCGCTTTGCCAAAAAGGCCCTGCAGTTAGGGGCGTTGCGCCATCCAGAGACCCTGCGTCAGAACCTGAAGCGTTGGTACGATTGGAAGTTGCCGATGCTGACCGGGCTCTACGGCGAACAGAACTGGCCGACATTTGAAGCCCTGCTGACCGATCTGCAATGGCTGGCCGAACGGTTTGGGCCCATGATTACCGATCTGACCGCCTGGCAACGGCAACAACCCAAAGACAGCCGACTGCTTTTTGAAGCACAGCTTGGCGCCTTGCGGGATATTCAACAGGGCAATTATCCCTTCACCACTTCGTCCTCGGTACTTAGTGGCAGCGCTCAGGTTCTCAGTGGTTTGCGATTCCCGGCCGCTCCACGCGTGACCGCTGTCGCTAAGGCTTTTTCGACGTGCGTCGGTGAAGGACCCTTTCCGACCGCGATGACCGACATGACCACGCTGCGTGAAAGTGCGAACGAGTATGGTGCCCGTACCGGGCGGGCGCGGGACATCGGCCATTTCGATGCCGTCGCGACACTCTATGGTGTGCGCATGCAGAATGCCGATGAAGTGGCATTGACCAAGCTCGACTGTTTGTCCGGACAAGAGACGCTAAAGGTTTGCACGGCCTACGAACTGGATGGAGAAACGTTGACCGATTACCCGCTGACCAATGACCTGTATCGGGTGACGCCGGTCTATGAAACCTGGCCGGGTTGGACGGACGATCTGCAGGACTGCCGAAGCTATGAAGCCTTACCGGAAGCCGCTAAGGCCTATATCGAGCGGATTGAGGCGTTGATTGACTGCCCGATCCGATATGTTTCGGTTGGGCCGGAGCGGGAGCAGTTGATTGTTCGTTATTGATATCGGGGAAGGCCGGGTATTGCCCGGCCTTTTTTTACGATTATCGGTGGTAATAGGTAAAACCGAAGCGAGTTCCGACGTTGAAGTAAGACCAGTCAAAGTCTGATAAGTCAACTTCTTCACCGTCGTTGGTCTGATTAATCAGTTTGCCTGCATAGAGGCCCAGCCCGGCATCGACAGAAAAATTGTTCGCTAGAAAATAGTGGACGTCTCCTGTGATAGTGCTGCGCAGATAAGTTTCAGAAAATGTATCTGAGCTGTCTTCTTCATCCTCGTAGTTTTGCCAGTCGATACCCACGTTAGCAGCAGCTCGTAACATCGCTTTGTCGTTGATGTCTTTTTTATACACCCCGCCAAGCCAAATTTCGGGACTATTGTAGTTATCGGCAGTGAACGTCTCGTTACCATCCATGTCGGTGGTTACATCAGCGCCCGAGTAGTAGTACGACAACTCAACTCTGGCATGGAAATCTCCGCTAACCTGATATTCAACAAAAGGGTTAATTTGGAAGCCAGAATCCCGGCTTTCGTTATCCGAAATCGTCGTTCCACCGGCCGTTTCGATATCTCCTGATTTGGTGGCAAACACTCGGGCATAGCCACCAACCTGGACTTGCTCATTAAGAGCGTAGGTACCTGAACCCTGCAGCGAAAAATCGACGGAAGTCGTTTTATCGGTAGCATTCGACTCAGGGTAGTCGGTTTTAGTGCTTCCAAAGAAAAGATTGGCTTCTGTCGGTTTCAGGTTGACCGACCATTGACCCGGTTGCAAATCAAGTTCTGAAGCGGAGGCAACGGTTGCTAGGCTTAACAAAGAGACAGTAATCAGTTTTTTCATCATAGGACTCATGCAGTTTGTATTTGTTTGTGTTCGCCATGTTTATCAAAATGAATAGCGGCCTGTCGATCTTGTCGTCGAAGAACCATGCTGTGCATCAATAAACCGAAGTTTTTCGGCGAAGATGACGACATTTTGTCGGAATTTTCTTCAAAAGATAGAGTCAATCGGAGATCCGTCAAACTTGGTATTCGTGCATGCCAAAGGTCATAAATTCCGTTATCTTGCAAAAAATTCGTTGCTATTAACGATTTTGAGGTCTACCTTGACGGAATATTAGCGAGATATTTTCCGGAGTTGCCGTTGCTTGAGGCGTTAGAAGAACAGGTGCTGACCAACCTGGTGGCGTTGCGCAAAGCCGCCGGCCTGTCGCAAAAGCAGGTCGAGTCGCAGCTCGGGTTGCGGGCGAATACGCTGTACGATCTCGAAAAGGGTCGATTGAAACTCAGTTTTCTTCAGGCTGCCGATTTGTGTCAGTTGTATCACGCAGACCTAAACGATTTGTTGGCCGGTGCCGATGCACCTGAACCATTGTCGCGGTCGGAGAGCAATGAGCCCCCCCCTGCGCCACAACCGTCGGTATCCAGTTTGACCGCTCTGGGGGTGATCAGCGGTGGCATTCATCCGTTCGCGCATGCCATGGCACAAGATCCGGTGATCGTTGCCGAAGTGGGCGTCGGCCAGATGGGCAAAAAGCCGTTGATGGAGTTGCTGCTCGGTGAGCTGACGTCGACACAACGACGCTACTTTGTGTTGGATCTGTACCGTTACATTAACTCGGTCATCAGCAGCGATGGAGAGATCCGTGAAACGGAGGTAAACCTTCGTGACACCTTGATCGAGCAATCGCAGGTGATGCTCAGTGAAAGTGAGAAAAAAAGCATCGCCCGGGCGTTTCGCAAGCCCTACTTTGGCAAGTCGATGTCAAAAAGCCTGCCGCGCGATGCGTACCGTCACTTTCTGATCTGGACGCTGCAACTGGTCGCACATTGTGATGGTCGACCGCACCATCAAACTCAGACTTACATACGACAGGTCGCTGAACACATTCGTTTGCCCGTCAGCGCCTTTCGTTACATTGAAGAGCAGATCGATTCTGCCCGTTTGGAGGAAAACTGAAATGGAAATGGTCGCCCTTGTCTGGATGGGTCTTGGCGCCGCGCTGATCGTTTTGGAGTTGGTCGTGCCCGGAGCCGTATTTGGCTTCGTAGGTGGCGCTGCCATCCTCACCGGTGTATTGGTGCAGCTGGGCCATATTCACGGTCCGGTGAACATCTTGCTGACGTTTTTTATTTCGTCGATTTTTTTCGTGATGGTTTTGAGAACCGGGTTACTGAAAATGTTCCCGTCCGATGATCGTGTCGAAAACACCGACGAAACCCAAGACGCTATCGGCAAGATTGTCGAAGTGATCGATGAAGTCACCCCTTATCGTCGCGGACGAATCCGTTATCTGGACACCAGCTGGGAAGCTCAGTCGGATGAAACGCTGGAGTCCGGTCAGCAAGCCGTCATCGTCTCACGCGATGGCAACTGCTGGATTGTTAAACCTTTATAAACCTGCTCGAAAAAGGAAATCACTATGGTCTATATCACGCTGCTGATTCTCGTCCTGATGTTTCTGGCGAAAATCTTCTTTGTCATTGTGCCGATGCGGGAGTCGTTCGTGGTCGAACGGTTGGGTAAGTTCCGCACGGTTTTTGAACCGGGGCTGCATCTGATCATCCCGTTTATCGATCGCATTGCCTATCGCCATGAAATCCGCGAGCAGGTTTTTGATATTCCGGCGCAGCACTGTATTACCAAGGACAACATTCAGGTCGAAATCGACGGCCTGGTGTATCTGAAAGTCATGGACCCGAAGCTGGCCAGTTACGGTATTGGAGATTATCGCTTGGCGGCCATCAATCTGGCGCAAACCACAATGCGTTCCGAGGTCGGTAAGTTGTCACTGGGCGAGATTTTTTCGGAACGGGAAACACTCAACGAAACCATTGTGCGCGAAATCGATGAAGCCTCTGAAAGCTGGGGCATTAAGATGTTCCGCTATGAGGTGGCGAACATTGCGCCATCAGAACACGTTGTCAAAACCCTGGAAAAACAAATGGTGGCCGAACGCGATCGTCGTGCGGAAATCACGTTGGCGACGGCCGAGAAAGAAGCCAAGATCAACATTTCTGAAGGTGAGCGTCAGGAGTCGATCAACCACTCGGTGGGTGAACGGCAACGTCGGATCAACATTGCCGAAGGTCGCGCGCAGGAAATTTCTTTATTGGCCGATGCGCAGTCGCAGGGCATTGCGATGGTCGCTGAAGCCATTAACAAGCCCGGCGGCGACAAGGCCATTAAGATGCGACTGGTCGATCAGTTTGTCGGTGAGTTGGGGCGCATTATGGATGGTTCCGACATATCGGTTCTGCCTTCTGAAATGGCGCGCGTGAAAGGCATCTTTGAAGGTGTCGATCAGGTTTCCAAGACGTTTAAGAACTAAGGAGCGTTCACATGTTTGGTATTGATTCTATTGGCGACATCTTTGTCATTGCGGTGTGGAGCTTTTTCTTCCTGGTCTTCATCGTCGCGTTATTTAAATCGCTGTACTTTGTGCCGACAAAAAGTGCGTACATTGTTGAGCGGTTTGGCAAGTACCTGAAAACCATGGAGCCGGGTTTCCATGGCATCGTCCCGTTCATCGACAACGTCGTGGACAAAATTAACCTGAAAGAAATGACCATCGATGTGCCGCCGCAATATTGCTTTTCGATGGATGAAATTAACCTGCAGGTCGATGGTGTGATATATGTCCAGGTGATGGACCCGGCGAAAGCGTCTTACGGCATCGTCGACTATGTCGATGCCGCCATTCAGTTGGCGCGCACGACCACGCGTTCCGTCATCGGGACATTGGAACTGGAAAAGACGTTCGAAGAGCGAGACCTGGTCAGCGCCAAGGTCGTGGAAGTCTTAAACTCAGCCGGACAGGCCTGGGGCATTCGCGTGCACCGTTTCGAAATCAAAAACATTCTGCCGCCGGTGTCGGTAAATGAAGCGATGGAACGACAGGTAACCGCCGAACGGGAACGCCGCGCGATTCTGGCCAAAAGCCTGGGTGATAAGCAGGCACGCATTAATGTCTCCGAAGGTCACATGACCGAGACCATTAATATTTCCGAAGGTGATAAACAGCAGCTGATTAATGAGGCCGAAGGTAAAGCGCAGGAAATCCTGACCATTGCCAAGGCGACTGCCGAGTCCATCACCAAAATCGGTGCGGCGATTAATGAAAAAGGTGGCGAAGCCTCTATCCGCTTGCAACTGGCTGAGAAGATGTTCGAAAAAGTCGGCTCTCTGGCCGATGCCCATACGCGGGTCGTTCTGCCGGCCAATGTGGCCGACTTCCATGGCTGGTTGAAAATGGCTGACCTTGAGTTACTGCCAGAGTCGTCTGACTGATCGAACCAAGGGGTGGGTTGCGTCAGGCGGCCCGCCCGATTTTCACAAGGGGTTATTTGATGAGACACGCACCCAGGTCGCCGTATCGCCGTCGGCTGGTTCGCCGCAGTTTGGCGTCGTTTTTCTCTTTACTGGTCGCTTTACTGGTTTACCACCTGAATATTGGTCACAACTGGCCGCTACTCGTCGTCGTTATCGGCTCGCTGTTACTGCTCAATGACTGTGCGCTGTTACTGGTCGGGTATGAAGAAGACGACGGGGAACAGGCCGCGGCCGGTGTCGCCAGTGGCTTGGCAAATGGATTGGCGGTACGTTCCAATCAACCGTTCAAAGAGCCAGAGTGATCAAGTCAGTTTTGCTCGGGAGATGACAATGTCTCAATTGAACCTGCGAATCGCGATACTTCTGTTATTGGCGATCGTCAGCACCACCTGGTTGAACCTCTGGGTCGTGCTGGGTCTTGCATTACTGGCCGCGGCGATCAGTGCGGTCCTGTTTCAGGTATCGAAGGCTCGGCGTACGGAAGTTTCAGCGTCGGTTGATGTTGAACCGTTCGAAGATTGGCAGGAATGGTCGGCACTGACACCAGAAGAGCAGACGACTCTGCAGATCGAGTTCGGTCACTTTCTGGATACGTTACCTCCAACCTGCTCCATGGACGCCAAGAAGGAGCGCTTCCGTCAGTGGTTGGCAACAGAAAAGCGCGTTCGTTATTCGAGCGACTAACGCGGTGTCGGTTTTTCGATTTCGAATAACGCATCTTTGACCGTTTCCAGTCGTTCATCCATCACCTGCATGGCGTCATACAACCCTCGGTTGTAAAAATACCCACCGATTTCTTCGGCAAAAAAGTCGAGCAGAAACTCGGCATCGAACTGACCGATTTTCTGATCCAGTTCCTCGGTAAAGTACATTTGAATTTTGCGGACAATCTGAGCTTTTTCGTCGGCGTTGAACTTGATTTCATCCAAGAGAAGGCGCTCCTTACAGGTCGATTTTCATGTGGGTATTGTTCAGGGTGACGCCCCGACGTTCGATGGTCTGACGAGCTTTCGCCTCAAAACCACGAGCTTCAAAGAAAGGGCGGGCTGCATCGCTGGCATCGACCGACAGTTGCGTTAAACCGAAGGCGTTGGCTTCCGCCAGTACCTGTTCATAAAGCTCACGCGCGACGCCTTTCTGCTGACAGGCCGGGTCGACAAACAACAGGTCGATCAAGCCGCTCGGTTCCAATGTGACAAAGCCCGCAATCTGGTCACCCAGCACGGCGACAAAGGGTTTCTGATCGACAATGCGTTGTTGCCAGCGGTATTTGGTATCGTCGTTTGGCTCCGGTGCCCAGGCTTTTTTTTGTTCAGGAGAATAGAGCGTGTCGGAAATGGCATGCACCGACCGATAGAAAATGTCGGCCAGTGTCGGGGCGTCGGTGATTTCGGCATTGCGTACGCGGATCACCTGATTGTCGCCGACCGCTTGCTGAAGATCGGACAGCAAGCCCTGAGGATCGGTCAAAATGGTCAGCCCCGCGCTGACCACGCTAGCGGTCGATGCGCTCGCTGGAAATCGGGCCCAGCCGATGTCGCCGAAGTTCAGTTCAACCTGCAGATCGTCCAGTTGAAACCGAACACTCACCAGGTTGTGTGTTGCTGATACGTCAACGTTCGACGCCGAACTGAACAGGGCTTGCAGCCACGTATGTGTCTCGATGTACACCGTAGGTTCCTGGCTGATTAATGCAATGTCGATATCGGGCTCTGTTGGTCGGAGTCCACGGACATAGCTGCCGACCATTGCCGCCGCAGAGATATCCGGGTTGGCATTCACCCATTGATCCAATGTGGCGAGAAAACTCAGGTAGTTCATCTGATGTCCAGTTAACTTTGGGGTTCGGGTTTAAGGGTAACATTGATCCGGATGGACTTCGCTGTAAGAGAAACCGACGCGCAGATTCCTGATATTGTCAGGTTACTTTACGACCTATATGACAGTGAACCCGAGCGTGGCCTGCAAAGCGATACGCTGCAGGGCTTTGGCTGCCTTGGCATAAAACTTGATTTAGGTTTGGGGTATCTCCGAATCTGAGTGTTGGCTCTAGCTGATGCTTCGACCCTCTCCTGAGTATGGATGCTCGGGCGCAGTCTGCGGACTGCACAAGGGAGGTGAGCGATCACCTCCCTTAACTTTTTCAGTCCGGGGCTTTCAAACCCGATTCCGATGATCGTCGGGATGCCTGTTTCGCTGCTATCCATTGTTTGATCTTACGAACATCGAGCATCGATGTCAGAACATCGTCTTTCAAAATAAAATGATGGTAAAGCGCGGCACCGCCATGCGCGCCGATCATCAACATGGCCAACCAGGTGCCGGTTTCATGAATACTTCGTATGCGCGCATACAGCTCGGGGTCGCCCGCCAGTTGCGACAGATTGATCGCACCGAACAGCAGGGTCGGTGTGGGCGAAAACAACGCAGTCGCCAGACCTGATAACGGGATGAAGACGGCCAGCGCGTACAGCAGAAGTTGCACTGAGGTGGCCGCCAGCTTTTTCAACGGAGGCAGGTCGGCTTCGGGTCGGGGTTCTTTGTAGATCCAGCGTCTGATCATCAGTGTGAGTGCAGTAAACAGCACGATCGCCCCCAAGCTGGAATGCAACTTGAGCCCCCGTGCCCGATAAGCATCGGTCAGGTCAAAGTTAAACTGTTGTCCGGCGATGAGCAGCGCGATAAAACCACCGGCCATGAGCCAGTGTCCGATGCTGAATGCGCGTCGATAACGTTTGGTTTTTCGTTGGGGGGACATGAGGTACCGCTCTGTAAGGCTCAGATTTCTGCCCTATTGTGGGGGAGCAGGAACCGGCTCCGCTGACCTGTATCAATCCTGTGTGTCTGGATCGTGTCAGGGTCGATCATTGGTCAACCTGACAAATAAAGCTTTCTTTCAGGCCATAAACTATTAAAATGAAACAACGGTTCATTTTAATAGTGTTGCTGTTTTGAGTTTGGTATCTCCCGACAATATTCGCCGTAATGTGTCTGTCGCCTGGCCTCTGGCGTTAAATTCGATCTTAATCCTGTCGATGTCACTGATCGATGTGCTGCTGATTGCCCCGCTTGGAGAAAGCGCCATCGCGGCATTAGGCGTGGCCAGTGCGCTGATGGCGTTCTTTACCGGCATTCAGTTTGCTCTGGCCAGTGGTTCGCAATTGGTTATTGCCCGCTACTGTGGTGCCGGAAATCTGATCGGGGCGGCCAAAGCGGTACTCGCGGGCGGTCTGATCAACGGTCTTGTTTCGATGTTGATGCTGGTGGGGTTGCTGTTGGGACTGCCATCATTGTTGGCGGCGATCATCCACAATGCCGCTGTGGAGGCGCTGGCCCAAACGTACATGACGGTCATGATGTGGGTGTTGATACCATCGTCACTGTCGCAAGTGATGATGGCTTACTACAACGGGTTCGGAAAGACGCGCATACCGCTGCAGGGTTTTTTGCTGGAAATTCCAATCAACATCGGCGTCAGTATCGTTCTGATCTACGGGTATCTGGGCTTTGACAGCCTCGGCTTGGTGGGTGCGGCCATTGGCAGCCTGGTGGCAGTGACGTTGCGTTTATTGTATTTAAGTTGGCGGCTGAGCCGGGACCCCATTGCCACCCGGTTGCGTCCGATCACGCAGCTTTCGCGCTCAACAATAAGCCTTCATTTTAAAGAAATCGCCCCCATCGCTGCGAACTTCATCACCTTGCGCAGCGGCGTTCTGGTATATCAGGTGTTGTTTGCCCAACTGGATGTATATGCCTATGCCGCGATTACGCTGGTCTTGCCATGGGTGCAAATGGGCGCCAACGTGGTTGCCGCCTGGTCCCACGCCACGGCAATCAACGTCAGTCAGTTCTTAGGTCACAATGACACTCGAAGCATTCCCGGGTTCATCACTCAGGCTATTCGCATCAGTTTGGTTCTGGCGGTGTGTCTGAGCCTGGCCTTTCTCTGCCTGAGTCTGGCATTACCGGGTCTGTACCCGGACATGCACGCGCAGACGCTTCAGGCTCTGGTTATCATTGCCCCGATCTACATTCTTTTACCGTTGGTGAGAACTTACAACGGGCTGTGTGGCACGACGCTGCGGGCTCTGGGTCAGAGTTTTGGTGTCTTGCGAGTGCATTTTGTCACGCAATGGCTGGTGGGCATTCCGCTACTCGCGTTTCTGGTTTTTCAATCGGCCCCCTTGCTGCTGGTGTTTGGGGTTATGTTGTTGGAAGAATCACTGAAGGTGGTGTTTTTTCGCCGTAATATCCAGCGTACTTTGCATACGATCGATCAACCGGGTGTCACGGCACTGAGCAAATAGGACGGGCAAATGAAAAAAAATTTCGATTCAATATTGGACGATTTGGCCCAGTACGCGGACACGATTCTGGCGCACTATCGAGATCCTTTTCACGGCACGCCCTTGTTTGCTGATGGCTGTGATCGGGACTCCGGTGAGCCGATTCGATGGCGAAACCAGAGTGGCCAGGACTGGGTGGTGTCGAACCTGGCCAGTCAGCAGAATCTGTTTCGATTTTTCAGTGGGTTGAGTGCGCTCACGGGCGATCAGACTTATGAACAGGCCGCACAGGCAGCCATTCAATGGCATTTCGATCACGCCGACAGCAGTGGTCTGATTCATTGGGGTGGGCACTGTTTTATTGATCTGCAAACCCTGAGTGTCGTGGGTCCGGAGAACAAGAACCGGGTGCACGAACTGAAGCATCACTGTCCGTTTTATGAACTGATGTACCGGACCGATCCCTCCGCAACCCGGCGGTTGATTAAAGCGATTTGGAACACCCACGTGCACGATTGGGAACAGATGGGTATGACGCGTCATGGCGACTATGGTCTTTCATTTGAGGACGCGACCTTCTGGCAGAAGCCGAAGACTCCGGGGCTGCAACCCTTGCGAGAAATGGCGGGGTTGTCGTTTGTGAACATCGGCAACGACCTGATTTACAGTGCGGGCATGCTGTACTGCCTCGATGGTGACCGGGACGCGCTGTCGTGGGGTGAGTTTTTAATGCAGCAGTACGTTAACAGCCGCCACCCTGAGACAGGTTTAGGCTGCTATCAGTACAACCAACCCAGGAAAACCGGTGAGCCACCGCAGGATGAATCCGACCCGCAATACACTTTTTCATTCTGGGGCGACCGGGCGCAGCGGCAGTTCGGCCCGGAGTATGGGGATGTGGCGCGCGAGGCCTGGGTGTTGTTCAAAGTGGATGATCAGGCGCTGAATGGGCCGGAAGGCATTTACGGTGATTGCGCGCTGGCGCAGACGCAGCTGGCGCGGTTGTTAGGCGACGCCGGTCAACCGCTTCTCGAATGGACCACGCAGGGTCTGGATGCCTGGGCACACTATGCTTACGACGGCGCGACCCATGAAATCAAACCCATATTTGCCGATGGCAAGGACCTGACCGGTCAACGCCTGCCTCGGTACGGCTACTATGGACCAGCGGGCACTCCGCTGACCCGACGTGCCCTGCCCGATCATGTGTTTCTAGCCTATGTCGTGAACTGGGCTGTGAGCCGGAGTGACACGCTCTGGCCGGTCGTCTGCCAAATGGCGACCAATATCGGTTTGGGCGATTGGTCAACAGAAGAACCAGCGGTGAATTTGGCCACCGACAACGATCAAAGTCTGATGTTGTTTGCCGCATTGGAGATGTATCGCGTCACCGGCAAGGACGCATTTTTGTCATTGGCGGAAACGATTGGCATCAACCTTCATCGGCGAAGTTTTCATGACGGACTGTTTCTGAAAAGCCCGGCCCATCGGTACTGCCGTTTCGACGATGTTGAACCCCTGGCCCTGCTCAGTCTGCTGGCGGCGAAAGCCGGTCGTTTACACGACGTGCCGGAATATCGCAGTCAGGGCGGTTATATCCACGGTGACATGACTCTGCCGGATGGTCAGGTGAAAAACACCATGGATGTGAAGACAATTTACCCGACGCTGCGAGCTTAAACCCCAACGACTGAGGCCCCAGGTTCAGTTCGCCTGGGCCCGGTTAATGGCCTCACGCAGTACCTTGGCCGTTAACAGTTCGGGAAGCAAAATACCATCGGTCGCTTCAGGTCCGAGCACAAGGTTAAACGGGATGGCGGAACGGTTGTAAGTTGCCAGCAGGGCTTCGATGGCGGGATCGGGTCGGGTCCAGTCTGCCTGCATCAGAACAACGTCACGTTGTTGGTAGAACACGAGCATGGCGTCGGTTTCCAGCACCGTCAGTTTGTTGAACTCACAGGTGATACACCACTGCGCGGTGACATCGATCAACAGGGTGTGCCCCTGATTCAGATGCTCAGATACAGCGTCCGCCGAATAGGTTTGCCAGTGGGCCGAAGCCGACGACGTTTGTGGCTGAGCCTGGAACAGAAGCAGAGCGGCAACCATCGAAATCGCCAACAGCGGCAGCCCGAAGCGTGCGACCTTGGTGGTGAGCGACGGCCAATACAGCAAGGTAAGCCAGAGGGTCGCTGCAATCGCAATCACGCTCAGTCCGATCAGATTGAGATGTTCATTGAGCAGCCACCCCAACCAGATCAGCGTCGCCAGCAAGCCCAGTGCCATCACCCGTTTTAACGTCACCATCCAGCGACCGGGTTTGGGCAGCCAACGAACCACGCTGGGTGATGCCGCAATCAGCAGGTAAGGCAGCGCCAAACCGACGCCGAGGCTGGTGAACATCAGCAACAGTACGCCCGCGTTCTGAGTAAAGGCAAACGCCACGGCGGTGCCGAGGAACGGTGCCGAACAGGGGGTGGCCAGCAGTGTCGCCGCGCCCCCCTGCAGAAAACTTTTCACATAGCCACTGCCCTGTTCACTGACAGTGAGCAGGCCCGATTGCAACGTTTGCGGCAGCTGTAACGTGACCTTATCGAGCAGGTTGGCCAGAAACACCAACATGACCAGAAACAACACCAGCAGGAACCAGGGGCTCTGGAACTGAATGCCCCAGCCCACGTAAGCGCCGGTGGCTTTCAGGGCAATGAGGCCCGCAGCCAGCAACCAGAAAAAGCTGATGACCCCAGCTGCCGTGGCGAGTGAGTGCAGACGGATCTTGGCAGGCGCTTCATCGCGCCAGCTTAACCAGCCAATCAGCTTAATGGACAACACCGGTAACACACAGGGCATGGCATTGAGAATCAAACCTCCAAGGAGCGCGGCCAACAGCATGAGCCACAGTGCGGCGTCTGGCTCGGTGAGGTCAGGCCTGTCCGGAGCGGCGGGTCGTGATTGTTCGGTCAGGTCTAACGAAGATGAAAAGCTCTGCAGCGAGTCTTTGTAGGTAAACACCAGACGTTCTTCGATGTCCGGCATGCGGATCTCACCGCGCGACCACCAGGCCTGTACCTGGCCGTCGTCGACGGTGATTACCGGCGCGGGCCACTCATACACATCGAGGTTTTCGACAAAAATTTCCGGTGCCTGTCCAATCGGTTGCAACGGAAAACTCAGGTACAGGCCCTGCTCATCGAACCGGGCTTCGCCGGTGAGATCGTCATTTGGGACTGGATACTGGCTTAAGGCTTCGTTGTACCGAGGCGCAACGTCCCAATCGGTGGTCTCGTTTGTGGACTCGGGCAGGCTCAGGCTGAGGTTCAGATCCACCGGAATGCAGATGTTATTGCAAACAAAGACCGTGGCTTTAAAGCGCATCGGGTCGGGCAACGGCTGCGCGATGGGTTCCACAAAAAACGGTAAGACGGCTTGTTTTTCATAGCCGTAGGATTGAAAGCCCAGCAAGGTAAAGGTGCTGGGCGCGGGTAATTGCCAGCGAACGGTTGGCGCAAAGCCATCACTGAGGACGTTAATTCTCGGCGCCGCACCGGCGGCCCCGGCAACCCGCCAGTAGGTTTTCCAGCCGGCTTCCAGGTCCAGCTCAAGGGCCAATGGCAGCTCTTTTCCAACATGAACCGATTCGAGTGGGCTGATCAGACGGGCGCGGACCGGGCCATCACTTTGCCACGGTCCGGTCGCGGCGTTTAAAGCCAACGACCAGAAAACCAGGATAAGTATCAGCGGCAGGCGCATCAGATGGGAAAGCATGAACCCTCGAACAACGTGGCAAAACAGCTGGGTTAAGTGTATCGGGTAGTGTCAGCGGCGTGACCCGCTGACGTGCCAGTGTTGTGTAAAATCAGTCGCTGGCTTGCGATCGATCAAGAATGTCGAGTCGCTCATGCAGCTCTTCGGCGCTGATTTCGCCGCGAGCATAGCGTTCACGCACCAGATCACGAGCCTGTTGCTTTGGCTTCTCATCGGACGTTGACCGTCGTTCAAAGACGCTGCGGATCGCCCAGATGAGCAAAAACAGCAAGCCTATCCAGAGTATCGGCATGATCAGCATCATGCCCCAGCCGGCAACGCCACCCATGTGACCGTAGCCGCTGGCCGGGTGCATCCAACCAGCCAGCGCTAAGCTGGGACTCAGTGCCAAGGTGGTCATTAGCGTTCGTATCATTGTGACCTCCGTTTTGGTTGACCAGGTCGATTACCGGGCCTCGGGCTATCAGTGACAGCCGCGTCCCGGTCCGTTCCACAACGCTTTCTGTTCGTCGGTCAGTGAGTCGGCGAAGTCGTTGTACAGTTGATGATGTTGTTCGACTAGGGCCTGATTTTCAAACATCAGCGTCATCATCTGATGGTGACCAAAATCATCATCATTGCTCGATGCCTGCATCAGGCTGTGCATCTGTGCCTGTGACGCCTGAAACTGCGACAGCAATGAAATCTGTTCGTCGTTCAGAGACAGCCGATCCGCCAGGGACTCAATGTCGACAGGTGTGCTATAGGCACCGCCATTCATCATCGACATGCCTCCATAACCCCCGCCATGATGGCTTTGGAAGTCGCTTTGATGGTTGTCGTTGTTATTAAAACCGTTGTGCGCCAGGGCGGCCGCGCTCAGTGTCAGTGCGGCGGCGGTTGTGATGGCGATTAAGTATTTGGATTTCATGAGAAGGCTCCCGTCCGTTGTTGATAGGCTCAGTATGGACCGGCCGGGTTACCGCAGCTTATCCTCAAGATTAACGATTGTTCATGTTCGACCGCGCAGCCGGATACAGCGTTATACTGCGCTCACAACACGACACTTAAACGGAAGGGGGCACCGTTGAAAATTCTGGTGGTCGAAGATGACCGGACGCTGGCGGATTACATCGTGCGCGGGCTGACCGAAGCCGGTTATCGGGCTGATAGCTGTACCGATGGCAAAGACGCTCTGTATCGCGCCGCTGCTGAAGACTATGACCTGATCATCCTCGACCGGATGCTGCCGAGCGTCGATGGTATGACGATTCTGCGTACTTTACGGGCTTCAAACAAAACCCTGCCGGTGCTCATCCTCAGCGCGTTGTCCGATGTCGATCAACGCGTCGAGGGCCTCAGTGCCGGCGCAGACGATTACCTGACCAAGCCATTTGCTTTTGCTGAGTTGCTTGCCCGGGTGCAGGTGTTGTTGCGTCGCCCCGGCGCTGACAGCCGCCAATCGACTGTTCTGGAAACGGGCGCAATCCGTTTGGACCTGAGCCGACAAAAAGTCTGGGTTCAGGGACGGGAAATCGCTTTTCAGCCGCGCGAGTTCCGCTTGCTTGAGTATTTGATGCGGCACGCCGGTCAGGTCGTTTCCCGAACAATGCTGCTAGAAAATGTCTGGGATTATCACTTTGATCCCCAAACCAATGTCGTCGACGTGCACATCAGTCGTCTGCGGCAAAAACTGGATCACGGACAGGAGACGAGTGTGATCCGAACGGTGCGGGGAGCCGGTTATGTTTTCGAAAGCTGAGTCGCTGCTGCGCAGTTCCAGTTTCCGTTTCGCGTTGCTGACCGGCCTGATCATCTGGGCGACAACGGCTTCGATTCTGGTGGTGGCTTACCTGATCCTGGAAAACAGTCTCTGGCAACGGATTCGCTCTGGCCTGTCACAGGAAGCCGAGCGCATTCAGGCGCTGGTCCTGGAAAACCCCGATCTCGACATTGAGACGCTGAGCGGATTGTTGCCGGAGTCTGATACCAGCGGCAGACGGAGGTTTCAGAACGGCATGATGGCCATGCACAACAGCCCGGCAATGCAGGAACATCACGCTTCGATGGGGCTGGTGACGCCGCCCGGACATCTGTTGGGTGAAGGCGAACGGGTGACCGACAGCAATGGGCAACGGGTGTACCAGCGGGACGTTCAGTTGCCCGACGGGTCTGTTTTGATTTTGTCGCGGGACATCGGATACCTCAGCGATGTTCAGCGCAGCCTCTGGCTCAGCCTGGGTGGCGGGTTGTTGCTCACTCTGATCATCGCCATTCTGGCGGCCATCTGGCTGACGCAGCGAAGTCTGCGCAGAATTCACCAGATCAACGCGGCCAGTCAGATCATCCGCTCTGGCCATTTCGACCACCGCATTCCCTATGCGAATCCACAAGGGCATTACGACGACTATGACCGCATGGCCAATCACATCAATGCCATGCTGGACGAGATTCACAGCCTGGCCGAGAAGAATCGTCAGGTTTCGGACAACATCGCGCACGATCTCAAAGCCCCGCTGGCCCGGTTACGAACCCGGCTGGAACAGGCTCAGGTTGAGACGCCCTCGGATCATGTAAGCGATAGCCTGGCCGAACTCGATCGTTTGTTCGAGATGATTCAAAGCCTGTTGCGCATCGCCCGGATCGAGAGTCAAACGACCACCGGTTTTGAGTCGCTGAATCTGGATGACCTGATGGCCGATCTGATAGAAATGTACGTGCCGGTTTTCGAGGATCGGCAGGTTCGTCTGACCCTGAACGGCCACTGTGGAACCGTTCATGGTGATCGTCATCTGCTGTTCCAGGCGTTTGCGAATGTGCTCGACAACGCCGCCAAGTTCACCCCGCCGGGCGGAGAGGTTCGACTTGAGGTGAGCCGAAACGATGATGTCATTGATCTTGTGATTCAGGACAGCGGCCCTGGCATTGCAGAGGCGTCTCTGGAGCGGGTTTTTGAGCGATTTCACCGTGAAGACAGCGCGCGCAGTACGCAGGGATTTGGCCTGGGGTTGAGCTTGGTGCGGGCCATCATCGAGCGACACGACGGTCAGGTGCGATTGTCGAATCACCACGGCTTACGGGTGGCGATTCGGCTCCCTGTCTAACCCACCGCGAATTATCGACGTCCGGCACCCGGTGGCGGACGATTGCAGCAATGGGCATCGTTAGACAGTGCATTGCTTAGGGCGTTGGAATCCACATAGCGGTACCAGCGATCGCGCCACTGATTGCGCCAGTGGTGAATGCTCCCCGGCTGGGCCTGGTGCAGTTTGACCACTATGTCTGGCCAGTGCACTTCCGTGACCTGGTAGCGGAGGATCAGGGTATTCCGTTTGTGGTCGATCGAGCGCAGCGGCAGTGGGGCTAAGCGGGCTTTAACGTCAGCGACATCTTCAGGGCGTACATGCCATCGTCGTGTCATGGTGAATGCGGAATCGGTCATTGCTTGCAGGTCCGAAATACATGAAAACCCTCGTCCGTGAGCAAGGTGCGTTGAATGGCGGAAATCCTCGCCGCGATTCGGCACAGAGTAACAAGGCACTGGCCTCAACGACCTCTGCGTTAGCCGCAGTATACGTCGGTGACCCTGACTCCGACCAGCGGCGAGCGCACTCACCGGCGCAAGCATTGCGTAAACGAAGGTTCAACCCCGGCTGCGTTGCAGTACCCGCTTTAGACGATATTTCGTAGCCCGCCAATGGGTTCTCGGTTGCTGCGGTGTGTGTACCTCAAAACAGGGGTGACCGTCGCGTGTGTCCAGTTCTCCGCCGTGGGCCAGCAGGACCCAGTCCGGTTTCAGATCGCGGATCTTCGCGACCGATTTCCGATAGCGATTCGGGTGAAAAATCGGCCAGGGCGTGATGAAATTCTCCCGGACTTTCACCATCAGGTCGGCGACGTAAATCCGATGCGTCGGACGATGCCACAACGAAATATCACCATTGGTGTGGCCTTGCGTTTCCAGCACCTGCCACTCGTCGAAGCTCGGCAGCGTATCGCCGTCGTGTAGAATCAGATCAGGCTTGAGGATCGGCGAGTACCAGAGGTGTTTCATCTTCTTGCCCTGTCGCCGGGCCACGTACCAGGTTAAGGCGATGTCGGTCAGGTGCATGGTGCGCCCGTGCAGGCCCTGGTACCAGGCGCGCTCGGCGTCGCCGGTGGCGATTTTGCAGCCGGTGAGTTTCCGCAGCGTATGAGCACCGCCGGCATGATCCGGATGCATATGGGTCACGGTGATCAGTTTCAGATCGGTTACCGGACGTTGCAGGGTGTCACGGATAAAACTGAGCACAGACGTGACATCGGCCCGGCAGCAGCCGTCGAGCAGCAGTAACCCCTGTGGGTAGTCCACCAGATAAATGTTCTGAATGTAGCCTTTGAGTGTATGCAGTTGCATGGTGTTGGGTAATGCGATTATGAAAGCGGCAGTGTATGTCGAACGATCCGTTCTTTACCAACTTCGCGCGTATTGGCAACGGCATCGCATGAATGATGACCGGGCCTCCGTGATTGCCGGTCGATCAGTCATCAGTAAACAGGGTATGGAAGATATCGCCTTCCAACAGCCCCTGCCGAACCAGCGCATAACCACTGTACCAGGGGCTGTCGTAAATGTCGGATCGCAACAGCTCAATGGGTTTCAGGCCACGCACCTGAAGGCTTTTGGTTTTAAGCTGTTGTTCCAGTACCGGATGAATCAGGCTCCAGGCTTGTGTCACGGCTCCGGCCAGAATGATGCTGTCTGGCCGGAACAGGTTGGCGACTGTCGCCATCGCGGTTCCAATATGGGCGGCGGCTTCTTTCAAGACTGCAAGGGCGTTTTCGTTCAGTTCGCCGGCGGCTTGCAGGACATCCTGAATTGTCTCAGCTCGTTCGGTATCCACAGATTGAAGCGCCTGACGCTGATTAAAGTGTTCAACGATGGCCGAGTCGGAGACTTCGGTTTCCAGACAGCCATAGTTGCCGCAGATGCAGGGCTTGCCCAGACGGTCGATCTGGATGTGCCCGATCTCACCGACACCGGTGCCACTGTACAGTTCGTTGTTGAGGATAATCCCGGCACCGACCCCGTTGTGAACTTCGATGAACACGCTGTTACGAGCATGAAAGGACGCGCCGATCTGTTTTTCAGCCAACGCCATGGCAGAAGCAAAGCTGTTGATGTAACAGGGCATTTCCAAAGCGTCGGTGATGATGTCGGCCAGTGGCAGTTCGTGCACCGGCACATGCGGCATGAAGTTAACGATGCCACGGTTGGCATCGACCAGCCCCGGCATGGTGACGCCAATGCCGACCACGTTGCGAACCTGATCGGCATGAGTCGTTAAGAAGTGCCGTAGAGAGCGGGTGAGTTGCGCCACGAACTCATCTTCATTGTCCGCGTTGAGCGGTTCCGCTTCCCGCTGCAGCAGGTTACCGGAGAGATCGCAAAGACCCACATAAAGGTGCTGTCGATCAGCCCGTGCCGCCAGTATCTGTATATCGTCGGTTTTGGGGGCCAGCAATACGGCCTTGCGGCCACGTTCGGACTGCTGCTGGGCAACTTCGTGCACCAGGTTCTGTTCGATCAATAAGCGAGTGAGCTTAGTGACGCTGCCGGCAGCGAGGTCTGAAACCTCAACCAGCTGTGTTCTGGAGATCAGTCCGTATTCCACGATGATTCGGAACAGACGCATCAGGTTGTACTGTTTGACGCTGTCCAGATTGGCCACCGGGTTGGTATTGGTCACGCTGTTGCCCCTTTTTAAAAAAATCGTCGACTCGGCTGCTTTGTGACCATGCTAACAGTTTTCGTTGAGTTTCAGTCACTTAGCGTGCGGATCGGCTTATTTAATTCATTCTGAAAATTATATTAGCACTAAATCGTGTTGTTTTTTGTGTTGAATGGTTGAAAACCGACCTTTTCAGCGCTAGCCTAGGTCTATTAATTCACAGCGTGAATTATTAAATCACAATAACAAGACTCTGAAAGAGGTAGAGATATGAACGTCCTCGGGTATCTACAAAAACTGGGTAAAGCGCTGATGCTGCCCATCGCCGTCCTGCCGGTCGCAGCCCTGTTGTTGCGCTTAGGCCAGCCGGACCTTCTTGGCATTCCGTTTATGGCGGAAGCCGGTAACGCTATTTTCAGTAACCTGCCATTGCTGTTTGCGATGGGTATTGCCGTTGGTTTATCGAAAGACGGGGCTGGTGCGGCGGCTCTGGCTGGTGCTGTCGGGTATTTTGTATTGACGGCCGCGGCCGGCACCATTAACCCGGACATCAACATGTCGTTCTTCGGCGGTATCATTGCGGGTATTGTGGCCGGGCACAGTTATAACCGTTTCCACGCGACTCAGTTGCCGCAGTACCTCGGCTTCTTCAGCGGTAAACGATTGGTGCCGATCATGACCGGCCTGATCATTCTGGTGGTTGCCTGGGTAGCCGGTTATGTCTGGCCCTTTATTCAGAACGGTATCGACGCCTTCGGTCATGGTATTGCCGAGTCCGGCTCCGTTGGCCATTTTCTCTACGGTACCCTGAACCGAGGCCTGATTCCGTTTGGTCTGCACCATGTCCTGAACTCTTATTTCTGGTTCGGGCTGGGTGACTTCACCAATGCCGCGGGCGATCTGGTGACCGGTGACCTCAACCGTTTCTTCGCCGGCGATCCAACAGCCGGGGTCTTCATGGCCGGTTTCTTCCCGGTGATGATGTTTGGTCTGCCAGGCGCTGCGTTGGCGATGTACCTGACCGCGAAGCCTGAAAAACGCAATCAGGTCGGTGGTGTGCTGTTCTCAGTTGCACTGACGTCTTTCCTGACCGGTATTACGGAACCGCTGGAATTCATGTTCATGTTCATGGCGCCGCTGCTGTATGTGGTTCATGCGGTACTGACCGGTTTGTCGCTGGTACTGGCGAACGCCTTCAACATGATGGCGGGCTTCGGTTTCTCGGCAGGCCTGTTCGATATGGTCCTCAACTGGGGTCTGGCAACGAACCCCGTTGCACTGGTGATTCTTGGTCTGGTGTATTTTGCCGCCTACTTTGGCATCTTCTATACGCTGATCCGGGTTTTGAACTTGAAAACGCCGGGCCGTGAAGACGACGACGCTGTGGTTGCCGCCAAAGGCAGCAGTCAGCCAGAAACGGCTTCGGGTGCGACAGGTAAAACCGCATTGGCACAAAGTTATGCCCAGCATCTGGGCGGTTGGGACAACCTGACCAAGATTGATGCCTGCATTACCCGTCTGCGTCTGACACTGAAAGATACCAGTGTCATTGACGAAGCCGCCATTAAAGCCCTTGGTGCGGCCGCCGTTGTCCGCATTGGCAGTAACAACATCCAGGTGGTGATCGGACCGGAAGCTGAAATCATTGCCGACGAAATGAAAGTTTTAAGTCCCGCGGTCTGATTACACAGGTGACGTTATGAATGCGCAAACCCAAACCCTTCGACTCATCGCGCCGCTCAGCGGCGTCCTGAAACCGATTGAGCAGGCCGACGATCCGGTGTTTGCTCAGCGGTTGGTCGGAGATGGCTGTGTCATTGATCCAGCCGATGACACGCTCCTGGCGCCGTTCGATGGTGAAGTAACCCAGCTACACGACGCTCATCACGCCGTGGCGATTCGCCACAACAATGGCGTTGAGGTTCTGATGCACATCGGCGTCGACACGGTCACTCTGAAAGGGGATGGGTTTGAACCGTTGGTTAGCAAAGGTGATCGGGTCACGCAGGGGCAGGCATTAATCCGCTTTTCGCGCCCGGTGCTGGATCGCGCTCAGCTCAGTGTGCAATCGGCTGTTTTACTGACGACCGGTCAGACGGTACCTGGTGAGATTCACAGCCGGAATGTGAAAGCCGGTCAGGATGAGATCATAGTCTTGAGCGCCGCTGGCGAGGTGGACGCTGAGCCGTCGGCTGGTCAGCCGACTGGCCCGGTTCTCACCGGGACGGTTGTCATCCGTAATCCACAGGGATTACACGCCCGGCCTGCTGCGCGGTTGGTGCAAGCTGCGAAAGCGTTCGATGCACAGCTGACGGTGACGCGCATCGACGATGGTCGTGAAACCTCAGGCCACAGTGTGACCGGTTTGCTCGGTTTGCAGACGCAGAACGGAACGGAACTTACGTTAACCGTTAGCGGCGCGCAGGCGCAGGCCGCGCTGGACGCCGTGACCGAGGCCATTAATGCCGGCTTGGGCGAGACAATAACTCAGGCCGGCTCGGAGTCCGAAACCTTCCCTGAAGAACCTCCTTTGTTAAAGGCATCCGACGACACCGATAACCGGTTACGCGGTGTCAAAGCGGCGGGCGGCCTGGCGATTGGTGCGTTGCAGTTTCGTGATCATGAGTTGCCATCCTTTCCGCAGGAAGGCGTCGCGGTGGAAGAGGAGCTGGGGCAGCTGAAATATGGGCTGCTGCAAGCGCATAAAACCCTCGATGCCCTGATCCAGCGGCTGGAAGATCGACGGTTGGGCACTCAGGCCGATGTCTTCCGGGCGCACGCCGAGTTGCTGCAAGACCCGGCACTGATCGATGCGGCTCAAAACCTCATTCGCGACGGGGCCAGTGCCATGTATGCCTGGGAACAGGCTTGCCTGAGCGAAGCCGCCCGACTGCGTCAGATGGATGCGCCATTGTTGCAAGCGCGCGCATCGGACATTGATGACATTCGACTCAGTGTTCTGCAAAGCTTAATTGGTATTCAGCCGGCGACCGACAACCCGGATCGTCCGACCGTGTTGGTGCTCGATGACCTGACGCCCTCGGAAGTGGTGGCGTTGGATACCGACACCGTGGTTGGTGTGGCCACGTTGGCCGGTGGTGCGACCTCTCATGCGGCCATTCTGGCCGCGTCCGTCGGGTTACCCTATCTGGTGAATCTGGATCCGGCGATTCGATCCGAGGCAGAGGGGACTGTGTTGATCCTCAATGCCGACGAAGGCTGGGTCGAACCGGCTCCGGATGAACAGGACGTAGCGCGGTGGCGCGCGTATCAGCATGAACAACTGGACCGGTTTACTCAAGCGCAGGCGGAGGCCGCGCTCCCCGCGACCACGACCGATGGCGTGTTGATTGAAGTGGCCGCCAATGCTGCGAGCGTGGAACAGGCGCAGCAAGCGCGTGCCGCCGGTGCTGATGGGATCGGTTTAGTGCGCTCAGAATTTCTCTACCTCGACCGGGCCAGTGAACCCGGGTTCGACGAACAGGTGACGGTGTATCGTGACTTGCTCGCCGCTATTGGCCGGGAGCGTCCCTGCATTATTCGCACGTTGGATGTCGGCGGTGATAAACCCCTGCCTTATTTGCCGATGCCCGCCGAAGAAAATCCGTTTCTGGGTGAGCGTGGTGTACGCATCGGTCTGAACAAGCCGCACCTGTTGCGCAAACAGATCCGCGCCATCTTGGTTGCCGCCGACGGTGGGCCGGTACGCATCATGTTTCCGATGATCGCCAGCCTGGAAGAGTTTCGGGCCGTGCGCCAACTGGTGCAGGACGAACAGGATCGCGCCGGCAATGAAAATGTCGACGTCGGTGTGATGATCGAAGTGCCGTCAGCGGCCGTCATGGCCGATATGTTAGCGCCGGAGGTCGATTTCTTTTCCATCGGTACTAACGATCTGACGCAATATACCTTGGCGATGGATCGTGGGCATCCGAAGTTGGCCGCTCAGGTGGACGCGTTGCATCCCGCCGTATTGCGGTTAATTCATCAAACGGCTCGTGCCGGTCAGCAGCACGGTAAGTGGACGGGCATCTGCGGCAGTCTGGCCAGCGATCCTGAGGCCACGGCCTTGTTGATCGGGTTGGGTGTGACTGAGTTGTCCACCAGTTTGCCGGCCTTACCGTTGGTCAAAGCGCGTGTACGACAGGTGTCTTTGGAAGACAGTGAGCGATTAGCCAAGCAGGCGATGCGCTGCGCGAATGCGGCGGAAGTGCGGGCACTGTTGTCTTAATTTTTTTTGGAGTGACTGTCGTTCAGCCCGACTCTGGTCGGGCTTTTTTTTACCGGTTCAGATCAGGACAGATCCAGCGCGAAATCGCGCAGCTTATCCAATGGGACGATCTCCAGGGCACGCTGATGCGTTCGGCTAAGATAAACTCGCGGTGCTGCATCGTTATCCCAGGCTTCCAGCCAACGCGCCGCACACAAGCACCAGGCATCACCGGGTTTCAATCCCGGGAAACCAAACTCCGGACGGGGCGTCGATAAATCATTGCCCAGGTATTTGGAAAAGGCCAGAAACTCAGCCGTCATTTCGGCGCACACGGTATGAGAGCCAGCGTCTTCATCGCAGGTGTTGCAGCACCCATCGCGAAAAAATCCGGTGATCGGATTCATGCCACAGGGAATCAGCGGTTCGCCGAAAACGTTCAACGAAGGGGCGGGTTCATAACTCATGCACTTGCCTTTTGTGTGGGGTTTTAATGACTCGAGTGTAGTGGGTTGTTCGCCGGTTTCCTATGGGCTGACACCAACCTTACGTGTTGCCGTGTCGGTCGACCTTCTTAGAAAAATCCGCTACAAAACGGCGGAATTTTTATAAAAAATTTGCCTGAAAATTCCTCTTGAAACCGATTTAGACGACCCTATTTTACGCATTGCAGAGAGGTCTCTCAGAGAGTCTCTGCGCATTGTTTTTGTTTTATATTGCTCAATAGGAGAATGTATTATGAATGCAATCGACCTCACCCCACTCTACCGAAGCAGCATTGGTTTCGACCGACTGGCGAACCTGCTCGACAGTGCTTTTTCTGTCGACTCAAACACCAGCACGTACCCACCTTACAACATCGAGTCGCTCGACGATAACCGCTACGCCATTACATTGGCCGTGGCTGGTTTTAAAGAAGAGGACATCGAAATCGTAGTCGAAAAAGGTGTATTAAGTGTCAAAGGCAAAAAAGACGCAGATGAAAAACGTAAGTATCTGCACCAGGGCATTGCCAACCGAGCCTTTGAGCGCAAATTTAACCTGGCCGACTTTGTTGAGGTGACCGGTGCCGAACTGGTGAATGGTTTGCTGACGATTTCGCTGGTGAAAGAAGTGCCGGAAGAAATGAAACCGAAGAAGATCAGTATTTCATCGGACACTCGGGTGCTGGAGCACAGCCGAGGCGATGAAGGCGGCAACGATAAAGCTGCCTGATCGGTTGTTTCGGAAAACAGGGGCCGACACCGGCCCCATCCAGATAGCTTTCAAACGAGTCATGCCGACTCAGGAGGTGAGTGATGAAACTGGATAGACTGAACCCTTGGAACTGGTTTAAACACGAAGAAGGGCTGACCGCGCAAAGCGATCAGGTCCCCGTACAAAGACGAGACGATGCGTTACCGCTGGCCTCTGCAACCGATCCTTTCTGGCAGTTGCATCGAGAAATGGACCGATTGTTTGACAGCGCCTTCCGGTCGTTCGGGTTTCCGCAAATGCGCCCCGGATTAATGGACGAAACACGTCGGTTGACCGATCAGTTGCCGGCGTTCAAGCCAAATCTGGACGTGTCCGGTTCAGACGATCAATATGAAATTACGCTGGACTTACCGGGCATGAAACAGGACGACATCGACATTGAAGTCCACAACCGAACCTTGACCATCAAAGGCGAGACTGAATCAAAATCCGAACAGGACGATCGTAAATATTATTGCGTTGAACGCAGTTACGGTTCGTTCCAACGGACCCTGGCTCTGCCGGAAGATGCCTCAGCTGATGACATTCAGGCATCCATGAAAGATGGCGTTTTAACCCTCAAGGTGCCACGTGTGGCTCTGGCCAAAGACGACGTCAAACGGATTGAAATCGCCTCATAACCCATCGGACCGGTGCAGTCGCACCGGTCTTTTTATTGGAACCTTCACATCATGATGCAAACACTTTTCCGTTTACCGGGACGACGCTGTGCGGCAATTCTGGCGAGTCTGTTGTTGGTTACCCCGGCGTTCGCCGTATTGCCAATGACCGATAGCCAGGGCAACCCCTTGCCCACGTTGGCGCCCATGTTGAAATCGGTCAATCCGGCTGTGGTTAACATTGCTACCTACTCCACTCAGCGCTACGACAATAACCCCCTGCTGAACGATCCGTTTTTCCGATACTTCTTTAACATTCCCGATGCTCAGCGAGCACCGCAAAAGCGTCAGCAAAGCGCCGGGTCGGGCGTGATCGTTGATGCTGAAAACGGCTATGTACTGACGAATTTTCACGTCATTAACGGAGCCGATGAGGTGCAGGTTCAGCTCATCGACGGACGCAGTTTGCAGGCCGCGGTGATGGGAACCGACCCGGATCTGGACATCGCGGTACTGAAGGTGAATGCCGATAATCTGACCGACGTGCCATTCGCGAACTCAAACGCGTTGCAGGTGGGCGACTTTGTCGTGGCCATTGGTAATCCGTTCGGGCTCGGACAAACCGTCACCACCGGCATTGTCAGTGCGTTGGGCCGCAGTGGTTTGGGTATTGAAGGCTTTGAAAACTTTATTCAGACCGATGCATCCATCAACCCCGGCAACTCCGGCGGCGCGTTGGTGAACCTGGCCGGTGAGCTGGTGGGCATTAACACCGCCATCCTGGCCCCGTCCGGCGGAAATGTCGGCATTGGTTTTGCGATTCCGGTCAACATGGCCCGCGCCACGCTGGAACAGATTCTGGAATTTGGTGAGGTGCGCCGCGGACAAATCGGGATTGCCGCTCAGGATTTGACACCGGACTTACGTAACGCCTTTGGCCTGCCAACCGGGTTGCGCGGCGTACTGATTGCCGACGTACTCGACGGATCATCGGCGTCCGACGCCGGTCTGCAACCGGGGGACATCGTGTTGAGTCTCGACGGTCAGCCGGTTACGTCGGCGAATCAATTGCAGTCGATACTGGCGACAACGGCCATCGGTCGCACGATTGATTTACGCTACATTCGTGGTCAGCGCGAACGCACGGTTGAAGTGACCTTGCAGGACGCCTCCACCCTGCTCTCCCTGGATGATGAACTGCATCCGTTACTGGAAGGTGTGCGCTTTGAAAACAACGAGCGCGGCGGTGTTCGGGTGATGAACATGGCGCCGACGTCGAGAGCAGCGTATGCCGGTTTACGTCCGGGGGATGTGGTGACGGCCGTTAATCGGCGCCCGGTGCGGGACCTCTCCGCCCTCAATGACGCTTTGCAATCCGCCGGACGCGAACTGCTGCTGAGTATCGTGCGCGATAACCGATCGTTTTATGTGGTCATCCGCTGACAGAACAACGGTCGGTCGGAGACTGCCTGCAGGCGATTTGAGAGTGCGGTTTGGTTTGCCATGGATGGTCGCGAGCAGGCTCGCTCGTACAGTGTGGCGGCGGTATTGTAGGAGACTGCCTGCAGGCGATTTGAGAGTGTGGTGTGGTTTATCTTGGATGGTCGCGAGCGGGCTCGCTCGTACAGGGTGGCGGTGGTTTTGAAGGAACGCCGGAGCGCAGCAGTGCGCTCCGGCATCGGGTCAATCGATTTTCGGCATGGCCCGGGCGGACGCGTGTGTGAGTTCGGCACCGGAATAGACATCGGGCATGGGGCGACGTGTTCTTGGCTGCAACCCGGTGATGTCGGGCTCCACCGACCACAGCGCAATGTTCCATGCCTCAGCCAGCTGCTGCACCGCCGCGTTGATGGGCGTGGCTTCCGCTCCGAGGGTGCCACGGTTCATTACGATGACCTGAGGGGCCAGTTGAGCACACAGCGAAATCAGTAAGCGATCCGGCGAACGCGATTCAACGTGAAACTCAAATGACAGGTTCGGGTAACGTGGCGTCAGTGCCTGCACCAGCCGATCCAGCGCTTCACACTTCAGACTCATCGACAAACGATTCATCTGCGCTTTCTGTTGCGGGTTTAATGCCGGTGTTGCCGCTGCGACCGTCCCGGCCTGGGCAACCAGATGCACGGTGGCATGGCGGTCGTTGAGTTGTTCGAAGATCGCGTCATAGCGCTCACCGAACGTCTGATGATCGACCACGGGTAAAATAACAGTGAAATCGCTCATGGCCCTTCCTCCTGTGATTGGGGGTAGGACAAGCATGCCTCGGAAAGATCATCGATAAAAATCGATGTTTTTTATGATTATCATAGATAAAAAGCTATGCTTGTTGATCGTCAGTGATTATCCGGGCCGGATTTGCACCACCGACCCTCATGCAGAGGACCGTCATGAACATCAACCGCTTAGGCACCCTCCGTCAATTGGAGATACTGGTCGAGGTGTATCACCGAGGGAGCATTTCCGCCGCCGCCGAAACGCTCAACCTGTCGCAACCCACGTTGTCGATGCAGCTGAAAAAGCTGGCCAGTCAGAACGACATCATTCTGTACAACCAGGTTGGCAAGCGACTGGTGTTCACCGAAGCCGGCGAGGTCATGGTCACCAGCGCCAAAGCCATTCTCCGCGAACTGACCGCCCTGAACTCGCAGCTTTCCGAGTTGCACGGTCTGACACGCGGTACCTTAAAGCTGGCCGTGGTTACCTCGGCGAAATACTTTACCCCACACTTGCTGGGACCGTTTTGTGAGCGCTACCCCGGTATTGATGTACAGTTGAAAATCGGCAACCGTGAACAGGTGATTGAGCGGCTGGCGCAAGCCGAAGATGACTTTTACGTGTTCAGTCATAACCCGGACATGCGCCACATCAGCGCTATCGAATTTCTGCCGAACCCGCTGGTACCGATTGTCGCGAACGATCACCCCTTGGCCAAGCGGAAAAATCTGCAGTTAAACGACCTGCTTGACGAACCCTTTCTGATGCGCGAAACCGGCTCCGGCACCCGGCGTGCCATTGATCGGTTTCTGGCTGAACAGAATGTGTCGCTGAACGTGCGGATGACCATTGAAAGCAACGAAGCCATTAAGCACTGCGTCATGTCGCACCTGGGTATGTCGATTCTTTCAGCGCACGCGTTGAGTTTTGGCGGTGACGAAGGCATTGTCCGTTTAGAGGTGGCGGGCTTTCCGATTGTGTCGCAATGGTCGTTTGTCTGGCCAAATGAAAAAACGCTCTCGCCGGTGGCCGATGTGTTTTTGCAGTACCTGCAGACTGAAGGCCGGCAAACGTTGGATGCGATGGCGTATTAGAGGTGCGGGTCCGTTGACTCTACCACGCCAGAAGGACAAGCTAACCGACCAACAACACAACAGAGACCGCTCATGAAAACCTTTGACTATAAAATTATTGATACCCGAGACGTCGACAAGGCCGGAATGTTCAAAGGCCGTAAGCGTGAAGACATTGAAGCCTATCTATGTTCGCTGGGCGCGGAAGGCTGGGAACTGGTAAATGTCGACTTTCGTGAACTCGAAGGTGGCCTTGAGTTTGCGGGCATCATGAAAAAGGCGATCGAACCCAACCGGTAGTCGTCGCTTTCCTCTTTCCGATTAACCGAGGCTGGTCAAAACCGGTGCGGAGAGACGTTGATGATGTTTTTTCAAAGCGCCCGGGCTGTGACCGTATTTCTTTTTGAATGCCCGGATAAAACCGCCTTCCGATTCAAACCCGCTCATCGCGGCCACCTGTTTGATCGGTCGGTTCTCCGAAAGCACCGTCAGTGCATACTCCATACGGCATTGGTTGATCATCTGATAGGGCGTCAGATCGGTTTTGCCACGAAAAATATTGTGCAGCTGTGACACACTGACCAGCGCAGCTTCCGCCACATTGTCCACGGTCAGAGCCGGGTCGCTGAAACGTTCGGAAATAAACTGAAAGGCCTTGTCGAAAGCCAGCGCCGAGCTGTGTGAGACGTTCTGAAGCTCGGTGTTGTATTGCGGCTCGCTGTGAATTTTCAGCGCGCAATAGAGATATTCCGCAAATTCCGGATCATCGACATGGTCGGACAGACGACGCAATGCATCTTCGGCAAACTGCCGCGCGCTGATCACACCGGTCCAATGATTCATTCTTGAACGCCGCAGGCTGCGACCGGGGTTAGTCTTCAGTGCCAGGATCAGACACTCATAGGGGACGCGCTCGCGGGTACTGGCAATGGTTTGGTCACCGGGCTGATGCCAGATCAGATCACCCGGACCGACACGTTGTTCACCCTGCGGCGTTTTCAGAATGGCCTGCCCATCCAGTACCAATTCGATTTCTTCGCGGCCGGGATAAATGATGCGCGGCAGGTAGTGCCGGTCATAGGTCTGAAACGACATGAGCGACAGCAACGTCGCCACGTAAGGTGTGTTGGGCATGATCAGCGTTCTTGTTGTTTTTATAGTCTGATCATTCTATGACCTTTGTCATGGAAAGTTTGTATCAAAGTATTACACGAGGAGCGGTGGCGTGAATGATCAAATTGACACGGTATGAAGATGGCCGCAAGATTGGTTCTTGGTGTTGATTGCGAAGCACGGACTTTTCCCTGACGACTTAGAGCGGGCGTTTAGGCTGCAACGGACCCGTCCGATGCTCTGTTCCGATGAAATAAACTAACAACCCGAGTTGAGTAGTGATGAACATATGACCATAGGGAAAGGAGGGTTTGCATTGGCTAGATCAGATAAAACGATAACTCTGAGAGTCTTTAATGCGGTGTGCAGTTTGTTTTTGCTCGGTGCAATCGCTTACGCACTGTTCATCAGCATGAATTTAATTGTTATCACTATTATTACTGCCTCAGTCGTTGCGGTTGCAACGCCCGTTGTTTTGGCCGGTGAAGGGGTGCTAGACGTATTGCTCGGTATTCTCGAGGTGCTTATTGAAGGTTTCGTCGAACTTATTGCTGGTATCGTCAACTCAATAACCAGTCTTTTTGGCTAGCGGATTAAGATGAACATTGAGCAAGTCCTGTCACCATCTCCAGAGCTAGTTGCTGAGCTTTCTAATCTCTTTCATGCCTTTACCATTAGTCGGCTTCCTGATTTACCACCCGAATCGGAAGACAAGATATTCATGGTTACGGCACGTTCTGAGTCCGGTGTCCTTCAGGGCGGCATATTGGCTAATTGTTATTGGGACGGCCTCGAAATCGAAACGCTTTGGGTTGACAGTCAGCAACGTGGTCAGGGGTTAGGGTCGATACTTCTTGAAAATGCGGAAGCGTTTGGCATTCGCCATGGGGCTGTGATTTCATTTTTAAAAACTATGGAAGCGAAAGCGTTTTACGAAAGCTGCGGATATGAGGTGTATGGTGTCTTGGAAGACCGACCGATCGGCACACTGCTCTATCACATGAAAAAACGACTGATTAAAGCGGTTTCAACTTGAAACGGATCCTACTAAATCCGATGAACTCACTCCCAATAATCACCCTCAGAAAACCCCGAGACGACGAAGCCGAAAGCCTCTATCAACTCATGATTTCCGATGAGCAATGGACTGAGTTTAACGGGCCTTACTTTGGCCATGTGCGTCCAACCTACGATGAGTTTTTAGACGGGTTGTTTGCCAAACTGAAAGCCGGGGATCAATCACTGGCGATTGATTATGACGGTCGTCTGATCGGTACGGTCTCCTACTACTGGGAAGATGAACAAACCCGATGGTTGGAAGCCGGCATCATTATTTACGACAGTCACCAGTGGGGGCGAGGCCTTGGGCGAAAAGCCCTCGTGCCTTGGGTAACTCACCTCTTTGAAACACTGGAGATTGAGCGGGTCGGCATGACAACCTGGTCCGGCAACCCTCGTATGGTCGCCAGTGCCGAGAGCATCGGTTTTCAGGTAGAAGGACGATTACGAAAAGTCCGTTATTATAAGGGCGTTTACTACGACTCGATTAAACTCGGTGTGACGAGGGAGGAATGGGAATCAAAGCTAAAAACTACCCAAGCCCAAGATTCCCTTTTAGCAGGTGAACTCTAGATGGAACCCTTTGTGGAGATTTTTCCCGGTCGTGTACTGCGTATATTAGAACCAAGTTCGGCAGCCGCGATAGAAACACAATGGATGAATACCTTTTGTCACAATAAACAGGGCGTTAATACGCGTCAGTATAAATGGCACATTTTCAGCAGTGGTCGGTATGAGGCATTGGAAGGCAAGCTGGCCGTTGATGCGTATGAACGACACTCGGCAACAGAGTTTTTTGTCTTATCAAATAGCTCACAAGAAGTGATCGTCACCGATTTACGTCCGCAAGCTCTGAGCGGCACCGACTGTTATGTGTTTCCTGTCAACATGGCATGGACCATGGCGTTTACGCATGAAGAAGACCGGCTTGGTCCTTACTTTGCCAAACACAGACAGTATGATCGTTTGGAAGCTGACAATGCTCGCTTAGTGAAGAAACAACAGCAAAAAGAGCAGGCGATAAAAAACGGTTGGTTATAGGGTGAACGATGAACCAAGTTATAACAGGTCACTGGTCTGTATTGGTTATTTGTTTTGCCCTCACCATTAAAAGTTCCTTTCGACAGACACAAAAAAGGCCGGCAAAGCCGGCCAAATGACTAACACCTGAAGAACTACTCTAGAATTCGGATGTTATCGATCTGGAAGTGCACATCGTTGTGGGCTTCATTCCAGTTCGGCAAAACTTCCAACACAGTGCCGACTTCGCTGAAGTCGATCTCCGCCGCGCTGTAATCGGCAAACACAATTTCATTGGTCACCCAGGTATCGAGCGCGCTGTTTAACACGATGTCTCCGGTGGAGAGGTTGCCGGGGCTGACCATCTTGCCCCAGATTTCCGTCGCACCGGCATAGTCGATCACTTTCAGGTCGAACTGAACCTTGGTCAGCGCCGTCAGGTTATGCTCGGTTTTGAATGGGAACGACACGGTGGCTTTCGGACCGGCAGCGACGTCGTGGTTGCCATACAGGATATCCAGCGCCAAATCGCCCGCGCCTCTATCGATTTCGGTAACGGTGACATAGCCAGGTATGCCGCTCCAGTCGGTCGCGCTTTTTGCAGTCCAGACGGTGGGGTCATTGAACATATCCGTATCGGCAATGCCGTCAATGTACACGTCGGTGCTGGTCGTCAACTCAGGAGCGGGGTCCGGTTCAAAGCTGGAACAGTCCGGATCGCTGCCGGCGGTAAACGGCATCCAACGCACGTCTTCGATTTCCAGATCGAGACCGGCATCGTCAGCCCAGATCAGGAAAGGCGTGTTGATGTTGGTGACGTCGAGACCCGAGAAACACTGTAATGGAATCGACACATTGCTCCACTCACCCACCGTCAGTGCGCTCAGGACCGGCGCAATGTTCACTTCACCCAGGCAAGGGTAAATGCAGTGTGCACTGAGGTTCACCGCATCTGACTGTGGCGCCACATTCACTTTCACGCGGAACTGAATCGACGTTTCTGAGTTGGCATAAGGGGCCAGGTCGGTGCCGGTTTCAGCATCATTGTTTTGCAGATAGATCTGACCGTTGCCAATCCAGCGAGCGCGCTTGGCGCTGTATTGCACGGCCCCGTCGGTGGTGGTAACCACGATGTCGGTTTCGGTGGCATCATTCGGTGTGGTATCGGTAGTCGCAAGCGGGTCGACACTGACTTCGGTGCCGTTCCAGTTGGCTGGACCGCCGATGCGCATCACGTAATCGCCCTGCGCGGTGCCGGAGCTGAAAATATCCAGCGGCTCGTTGGTCGTTCCGGCTTCGGTGATGTCCGGTGCGCCGCAACCACGATCCGATTCGGTTTCATCCAGCAGATCAACCGTGGCGGTGTCATCTGCTGTCAGGCCATACCCCAACGCAAACAACGGTGTCTGACCGTCGCCGGTATTCACCGGAACCTGACAGTCTTCAGCCGGCCAGGAATACGACAGCTTGCCGGTAAAGGACACATCACCAAACAGCACATCGGCCACGCCCTTGCCTTCGGAGCCGGGTAACCAGGCACTGACAAACGCGTCCGACAGGTTCAGTTCCGGGTTCATCCACAGCGGACGTCCACCGACATATACCGTCAATACCGGCGTGTTGGGATCGTTCACGTCAAGATCGGCCAGTAATTGACTGGCGGCTGGGTTCTGGTCAGCAAAGGCCATGGTTTCGAATTTACCAATGTCACCGTTACCTTCGGCGTATGGCGTTTCGCCCACCACCGCAATAATAACGTCGTAACTGCCGTCGGCACCGGAGCCGTCTTCACTGAAGGTGACACTGCCAGTGCCCTGCGCGATGCGTTCCTGCAACCCGGCGAGAATCGTATCGCCGTTCGGGAAATCCGCATTGCTGTTGCCGGTACCCTGCCAGGAGAGCGTCCAGCCCCCGGTCTGATTCTGCAGGCTGTCCGCCGAGGCGCCGACCACCAGGATCGCCGCGTCATCCGACAGCGGTAACAGGTCGGCATTGTCTTTCAGCAGGACCAGCGATTTCTGTACGGCTTCACGAGCCAGGGCGCGCATCTCGTCGGTGGCCAGTTTACTGTCGTCACCGGCGTCCAGGCGCAGCGATGGCTTGGGTTTATCAAACAGACCTGCACGGTATTTCACCCGCAGAATGCGACGAACGGCATCGTCGATGCGATCCATCGAGATCAGACCGTTGTTCACATCCGCAATGGTGTTGGTGATGAAGCCTTTCCAGTCCTGCGGCACCATCATCATGTCGATACCGGCGTTGACCGCCTGTGCACAATGGTCATTGCTGCAGCCAGTTACCTGGCCCTGACCGTTCCAGTCCGAAATGATAAAACCATCGAAGTTCATCTTGCCTTTGAGCACATCGCTCAACAGGTAATCATCGCCATGGATTTTTTCGCCGTTCCAACTGTTAAACGACGCCATCACGGTTTGCACACCGGCCTCCAGTGACGAGTAATAGCCTTGACCATGAATGTTGATCAGCTCTTCCTCGGTCGACAGGTA
>NZ_CH724155.1:267490-304438 GCF_000153185.1 Reinekea blandensis MED297
ATAGCCTTCGTAGGTTCGACCCCAGCGATCATCGCGCACGACGGCGAGCGTTGGCGCAAAGGTCCAGTCGATGCCGGTCACGGTAACCTGTTTGGCGGTGGCGGCGCCGATGCGGTTCAACAGATCGACATCATTGGCTGCGCCCAGACCGATGTTATGCGGGAAAATGACCGCGCCATACACGTTACTGTGACCGTGTACGGCATCGGTGCCCCAGATCAGCGGAATGGCCGCATGACCGTCCGTGGTGTCCATGGAGGCTTCCCAGTAGGCATCGGCCAAGTCCAGCCAATCGCCAGCGGAGGCTGTTTTCTCGCCATCGGGCCAAGAACCGCCGCCATTGAGCACCGAACCGAGGTGATAGTCGATGACATCCTGCGGCGTGGCAGAGTTGATCTCCGGTTGCACCATCTGGCCGACTTTTTCTTCCAGTGTCATGCCAGCGATCAGCGTGGAAATTTCGTTTTCTATTAAAGGGTCCAGCGCGATGGCACTGGTGATATCCGGCCAATCGGAATGGTCGGTACGAAAGGTGAGTTCGGTCTCTCCGCCGTTGTTGTCATTACCATCCGGGTTTTCATTGTTCGGCTTACTCGGATTGCAGCCGCTGACCACGAGCGCAATCGCCACGGTCAGGTACAGTGGTTTGGTATTCATATCAATCCTGTTGTTTTTGTTTTAGTTGGCGCTTGGCACTCTATAAAAATGCTGAGAGTGCAGACATCGCCAAAGACTTATGGCACATGAATTTGCAGGATTGGTACATTGTGAACATTCGTGATCGGGCAGAGTCAGACCGGGTTTTCTATGCGGTTCAGAGGCATTTGCGATAGAAATCTGTCATTGGGTGTTTTGGGTTGGGCGCCATAAACTGCCAGCCATGTTTAGCGTAGTGCTTAAGCGCTGGTGTGTTGGTCCGGCTCACTGACAGAACCGCGGAGTGGCAGCTGGCCGCTTTCAAATTGGCGCTGACATGACGTTGCAGTGTACTGCCCAACCCTTGGTGCCGGTACTGTTCGATCAGGTAAAACAGGTGAACATAGCCAACGCCATCTTCGCGACTGAACGCACGATACTCCAGTTGCCCGATGAGGGTTTCGTTCAGCCAGACGTGTTCGTAAAACCACAGAGGGTGAGTTTGTCGTTCAGCAATTCGTTCGCGATAGCCCTGTATGGCCTGATCAAACCCTTCGCTTGTTTGGAAACTGCAGATCCAGCTGTCTTTGCGAAACGACCGGCAGGCATCGAAGTCCCTTTGCAGGTTAATGGGACGAAAATCCAATGCAGCCGTCATTCGCCGGAGTCCAACAACCGGGCCATAAAATATTCGTCGACGTACTGACCCTCAACTTTCAGCGCCTGTTGTTTTACCCCTTCAACGGTAAAGCCCAACGAATCGTAGAGATGCTTTGCGCGATGGTTGTGTGTCATCACAGTCAGTTCGATGCGGGTCATGTGCTGCGCTTGCGCCCATTCAATAAGCGTTTCCATCAGCGACCGACCCACGCCCTGGTGACGAGCCTCTGCTAACACCCCAATAGCGCAGTAGAGTGAATGGCGGTTGCGGTTCGCCTGACCGCCCAGACCGGAGACCACCCCGATAGGTGACTGGTCGGCATCCAACGCAACGAACATTTGCTGTCTGGGATTTTCGAGTATTGCTTGGATTTTCAGTCGCTGCTTTTCTTCGGTGAGCTGGCGCTCGCCCGGCTCAAACAGCATGAAGCGGGTTTCATTGTCGAGTGCAGTGAACAACTCGGCCAATGCCTTGGCATCTTCAAGCCTAACTGGCCGGATAGTAATCGGCTTCACAGGGTCAGTTCCTCAACCTCAAATAGAAAATCGGAGACCAGTTTGACTCCGACGAAAGGTGTGCTGTGACAAATATGTCAATTTGATACACTCAGATCAAACTTCATGACGAACAATTTTTCCGGCGACATCGTCCGCCGTTGTCTGTTCGACTAAGCAACCTCTGAACCGAAGAGCACCCATGACCGAACCCTCCCAACTGAGCCAGTTGAACGGCGCCCTTATCTGGCAAGGCTTTCGCCATCTCGCCCCGATCTCCCTGTTTGTCATCGTGTTCGGAGCGGCCTTTGGCCTGGCGGCGGTGCAACTGGGCCTGACGGAAGCCAATGTACTGGCCATGAGTGGTTTGGTATTTGCTGGGGCGTCGCAGTTTGCCGCGTTGGATTTATGGGGCGATCGGATTCCGTTGTTCACCGTCATGATTACCGTGTTTGCCATTAACGCGCGGCACCTGCTGATGGGCGCGACCCTGTACCCGTGGTTACGGGAAACCTCCATCGGCAAACGCTACGCGTTGATGGTGCTGGCATCCGATGCCAACTGGGCGCTGGCGATGCAGCACTTCCATCAGAAAAAGCCGGGCTTCGGCATGCTCGTTGGTGGAGGCTTAGCGCTATGGACGGCCTGGATGATCGGCACCGGGTTAGGTATCTACTTTGGTAATGCCATCAGCGACCCGAAAGCCTACGGATTGGACATGGCGATGGGCTGCTTCCTGCTGGCGCTGGTGGTGGGCGGTGAAAAGAATGTTCGCATAGTCACCATCTGGGGTGTTGCCGCCGTCGCATCGATCCTGGCCTATCTCTATCTGCCCGAAAACAGTCACGTTATTGTCGGAGCGCTGGCCGGTGGTCTGGTGGGCCTGCTGCCCGGAGGTGACGACCGTGACCGTTGAAATCATGATCAGTAGCCCCTGGTTTATTATCGCCGCGATGACGGTCACGACCCTCGCCACCCGTTGGGGCGGCGTGTTTCTGATGTCTGTCGTGCCGATCAGCAATCGCGTGCATCGGTTCATTCAGGCCATGTCGGCCTCAGTGCTGGTCGCCATCCTGGCACCGCTGGCCTTGACCGGCGACTGGGGCGCCCGACTCGCCTTACTGGCAACCGCCATCGTTGTGCTGATTGTCAAGAAACCACTGCCGGGCATCGCCGCCGGCATTGCTGTCGCCGCGCTGGTACGCTGGTTCTGAATCGCGCTTCTTTCTGTAGGAGGGGGCAGCGAATTAAGCTGGCCGCGACAAACTCGACCCGTGATCCGAAAAGACCACGCAATCATCCGGTAAAGACCCGTGACGTAACCGGCGGTTCGCCTATAGTCATCTCGACGCTATCTGCTGTGAGGTCACCATGTCCGATCACCCAAACCATCACCGCCGCCAGTTGCTAATCGGCACGCTACTCACCCCGTTAATGCCGCTGGCGAAAGCCGCCACCCCGACCCCGAGTGCCACCGAAGGGCCGTTTTACCCCACCCAGCGCATGCGCTTTCGCGATGTGGATAACGACCTCGTGCGACTCGACAGTGCCGCCCGCATCGCCGGAGGGGAGGCCGTACGAATCGCCGGCCAGGTGTTGGACCGGGACGGACAGCCAATAGAGTCCGCCGTCGTGGAAATCTGGCAATGCGATGTCAACGGGCGATACCTGCACACAGCCGACACCGGCGGTAAACCTAGAGACGATGCTTTTCAGGGGTTTGGTCGTGATGTCACCGATGCCGATGGCCGTTTTCGTTTCCGAACCATCAAACCGGTGCCTTACCCTGGTCGCACGCCGCACATCCACGTCAAAGTCTGGGTTGGCCAGCGCGAACGACTGACCACTCAATGGTATTTGCCCGACCATCCCGACAACCAGGGTGACTTTCTTTATCAGCGATTGTCGATGGAACAGCGAGAAGCGGTCAGTTTGGTTTTCGATGCGTCTGCGGAGCCGTTAGCTGAGATTCAGTTGGTGGTTTGAAACGATTTTCGGTACCTAACCATCACAACTATGTTATTAACCGTGCATCTATTGGTCAAACTCGGCAATGTGTTGGTTATTTTACCCTCATTGGCAGCATAGCGGTAAAGAGAGTAGTTGGTATGGAGTGCTATGCGGTGTTGGATAACAATAGATACAGAGGTAATCATTAGACCCACAACATTGCGACAAGCACCTAAGTAGTCATCTGATGGGCGCAATTGGATTATGTCGCTTTCAAAGTTTTGTCGCACTCAGGTAGACTAACGAACTGTCCATTTCGATCGGGGTTCTGATGCGATATCTACTGGTTTTAAGTCTTATATTACTCACGGCATGCAACTCCTCATCTGACTCTGGCGGCAGCAACCCCGATAGCGATAGGCCGAGTGATACGACCGACGCCAATAAGATTTCATCGGGCGTTCATGTTCGGGTTAAGCATGACAACACGAATGCGCAAGCATCATTGTCATTTGACTTTATTGTCGATGCGGAGGTATTACCGGATATCGATACGCTCGAGAGGATTGAAATTAAGTCAGGGAGTGATGTGTTAATCAATGTGCTGAACAGGTCTGAAGGTAAGCTATATACTCCTAGTTCTGAAGAATGGTGGTTCGGCACTTCAATTAGCGATGCAAAAGTTGAGTTCTTAGATACAAGTAATTTAAGTCTTGAGTATGAGTCGCTTGGTGGTGAAGTAAGAACTATCAACGTCTTGTTTACTTGGACGTCCATCGATAAGCAGCTAAACCCGTCTCTGATTTATAGCGATTTTTATGAAGGAGACACAGTCAATATAGTCGACGGAACTAAGGCCTTGGCGATACCAACGAGTGTTGACTTTAGTATCGATGGAGTCAACCGAAATCTACAGTTAAGTTTTTCGCTTAATGAAGCGCGGGCTAGTCTTGTCGATATCTATTTTTACAAAGATGAAGGAGGGACGCTACCAACACGAGTCTTTCCAGATTCTCGATGGGCCGAGGACATTAATATCGACGGAACGTTAAATCAAATTGTCTACCAAGAGTCCGACGTTGCATTTGATTCAAGCCATGATTTTGATGACATCACGCACGTCAAAGTCCACGTCTACGATATACCGAGTAATGGGCATATCAAGTTCAGTGATTACTTTCAGATGAGTAGCTATAGCGACTATGTCGAGGTAAGCCCTTAGGTGATATGAGATTTTCTCGATTCATTAGGGGGGAAATCATACCAACGATGCGCCGTTAAAAAAGGTAAGACTCATTGATCATAGTGATTATTTTAATTTTAATAGGTACTTTTCTTAGATTTAAAAACTTCAGGAAAAAAGGGTCGGTCGATAAAAACATAAAACGAGATTTATGGCTGTTTATTGTTCAGATCGCGTCTCTTGGGCTTTTTGCTGGTCTAACGCAGGATTCTTTAGTTTTATTGGGTATTTTCTATGTGACTATTGAAGCCATGGTTGCAAATCAACTATTTGCTAAGAGGCATTTTAAATAGACATCAAGGGGAAATCCCTTAGGAAGCCGATGCCATTGGACCAAACGAACCCTGTAATGCTTTTCTATGATTAACCCTTCTCAGTTTTTTTGGTCTTACATCCCTAGTTTTCGTTTTTTTGTTCCCGGTGCTTTGCCTCAGCAATCAATCAACCATCTGGATCTAACCTGTAACAACTGTTGCTTTCGAACCAGGAAACCGTTGGTACATAGTGCCGTCTAGTGCTTAATGCGCAGAGCAGAGTTCTACGTCCGATGTAAGCCCATCGAGAATCGAATTGGAGCGTGCTCAGTTATGTGTTCGACCGTCGAGAGGAACTTAATTAAAACACTCGGAGTGTTCATAAGGGTAACAACGATCATTATTGTTTTACGACTGAACAAATCGAGACCAATACCAGCTTTACTATCCGTAATAAACTACCACGACTCTAAGGTTATTCCCGAAAGTGATGGGTAACCCTATCTCGATAAAAATTTAGGACAATTAAGCGTTTTTCAGGGTAAGGTCCAGGCCTTCCTGTAAGATGCCCGAACACTGAAAGAATCGAATAATTTGAACCGAAACCGCTTTCAGCTTGACGTTTTGTTGACTATATTGAGTGGGCGTCTATTCACATAGCAGGCAACAGACACGCGGTAACCTCTGCCCGAATCAATAAAGTGAGTGTGCGCTTGCACGGCATGGGTTACTTGCTGTTCGAACCCCTTTTCCAGCCTAGGACGATCTATGAACATGGTTTCACGCATTTGGCGATTGCCTGTGGACTTCATTTCCAGGTTCGACAATACCCTCAGGTTAGTATTACTCATGATTGGTAGCCTGAGTACCATCCTAACGGTCATTGTTGGCTTCATGACCTTTTTTGAAGGGTTGGCTACCTGGAAGCTGTACGTCAGCATTGGCTTTACCAGTGCCTTGGCCGTCATTTTTTACCTGAGCTATGTTGATGAGTTTCTCAGTCAACGTTTCTTTGTTCTGTTCGTGATTCTCGCCGGCTGCGGCATCAAGTTGATGGCTCAGGCGCCCGTCGATGATTATGGCTATGTGTTTATCTACTGTGCTCCGTTGCTCAGCATGGTTTTTCTCACGCCTCGTGATACCAAACTGATTATCTCGGTGAATACCTTTGTTTTCGTACTGATGCTGATTCATACGGTTCAAACTGAGGACGCGGGTATTATTGCGTTGAACAACCCTCTTTTCTTCACTCACTTTGCTTTGTTTGTGGTCTTAAACTTTGCGCTACCGCTGTGCTTTAGAGACTTAACATCTATCAACCGAATGGCGTCAAATGCCTTGGTTAATGAAAACCTGAAGCTCAGAGGGGACATCGAAAACCTTCAACGTTTGTTAGCGCAGTCGCGTCAGGATAATGACATCGTCAATCTGGATAATTCTCAGCCAAAAGAAGTGAACAAGTTGCTGAAGGTTTTACTCGGGCAGGCCTGGGAAAGCAACCTGAAGTCCGCCCTGGCACAAAAACGTCATGCCTTGGACCATTATGAAGCGGCAACGGTGACGTCAGGAACTCGCTCTCATCCTATTGAAAGCGATCTTGCCTATTCACCTGCTTTAACGTCACGGCCAATTCCGGATAAGACGATTCAAAAACGCACTCCGCAGAACGATTTTGAACCAGTCAGCGCCAGCGAAGCTACAACAGCGTTATTGAATAGAGACGCGTTGATTCAGACTCTGTCAGCGGTCGGCGAAGTTTATATCGTCACGTTGAGGCTTGAGCGTCCTACTGCTATGAATGAAGTTTCTGCACAAAGTGTCGACTTAAGCGCCATTAACCAGTTAATACAAAGGCTAAGAGACAGCTTCCCGACCAGCCCATTGGCCAGATTGTCCCGACATGATTTTGTGATCGTGTTTAATGATAAGAACCTGGCAGAGGTGCAATCGCATTGCCGGCAGCTGGTGCATCAAACCATCAGTCGTTCGATGTCGACAAAGAGCCATTGTCATGTGTGTATTTCACTGGCAAGCGGGTCGATGGACATGCTGCATCACATTATTGATAAAAGCCTCGACTTGGTGCACCAGAGTAAAAACCATCTTGCTTACTCGTTTATCATGAACGAAAGCCAGTATACGGGTGAGTTGCAGCAACGTTGTGAGCAGCTCGCTTTGTTGATTGAGCAAAAGCGATTAAAAACTTTTTATCGTCCGTTCAGGGATTCAACCGGTAACATCAAAGGCGTTGAAGCGAATACGTTGTTGGACCTCCCCGAGCGGGATGATTCTCTCAATAAAGAGCTCATCAGAATTGCCAAGAGAAATGGCCAGATTGCTTCAATCTCGATTAATGGTCTGGAACAGGTTTGTCGAACGATTATTGGTATGGCTAAAGGTAAGAGGCTACCTGAAGACTTTCTGGTAACCGTTAATTTATCGGTAGCTGAACTGATGTCAGAATCTTTTATTCACCAGTTCATTGAGACCCTTAACAAGTTCCCCGTTCGGCCTGAAAACATGGCCATTGCTATTTCAGAACGGACATTTTTAGAGCATTGGGAAGAAGTCCGGCTGAGTGTTCAAACTCTGCGATCGTTGGGATTCCGTCTTGCGATCAGGGATGTGAGTTTACCCAACGAAATAATGCCACCACTTACCGATGCCCCCGTTGACTGCATCCTGTTAGACAGTGATTTCGTCAACGCCAGCCTTCAAAAACCCTTCAAAGGTAGCCCGCTACATTCGATTGGTGCTTTGTGCTCTGAGTTGGGCATTCGCCTTGTTGCTCGGGACGTTGAATGCTCAGGTGACGAAGCGGACTCATTACAGCGGTTTGGCGATTTATACTGGCAGTGCCGTCAGCTTGAACCGGGTCTGAGCAGTGCCAAAACGATTGAGCTGATTCAGAGTTCCGTGTCGGTTTAAGGACACCACGCTAGGGCGAGACCACGATCGTGGCATGCTCACTTTATTACTGTTCCTGATTGTTGCAATGTGAAATTGGTACCCAACTTGCTCCATAGATCCTTTCCGATTCATCGGATGCGATAAGCGGCAAAGGCTGTCCGTACAGGGGCGATGCTTTGCCGAGGCATCAACTGTCAAGGGTGAGCAAACGCATGAATACGATCAACACTCAAACGGTTCCTTACCAACAACCCTTGTCGAGCGAGAGTGCCGGTAATGCCGTCAGTGAGGCTTCGGCCGCGTCGACATCGGAGACACAAACCAACTCAGCCGAATCCGGCTCTACCGTCCAGGTGTCTTCACGCGCACAGGCCATTCAAAAGCTTAATGAGGAGTTTTTCTCCGGCGGCACCCGAGGGTTTTCAATTACCCCGGCGTTTATCGATCGGTTGCAGGAATACGGTTTGATTTCCAACGATGAGGCCAGTGCCTTGTCTTCCGGGACCAGTGCCGCGGCGACCAAAGACGAACCCAAAGCGTTGGCGATGTTGAGTGATCAGGTCACCAGCTTGATTGATCGGTTAATTGAAGACGATGAAGATAACGCGCTGATTGAGCCCCTGCAGAACGCGCGGGACGCATTGGACAACATCGAAAGTCTGTTCAGTCAGGGCTCTGAAGCCGACTTTAACAGCTTGAAGCAGGCCCTGTTGGTTCCACAGTCCACCGAGGCGATGGAAGCGCTGTCCGAGGCCGAAGTTAAAACGCTGAATCAATTGACGATGTCCCTGACGATTGCGCAAAAACTGAGTTCTGGGTCGGGCAACAGCGGTGTCATTGGCGAGTATCTTTCGAATCTTAGTTAACCGGCTCTGGTCGTACCCAACCAGCGCCGAGCCTCCTCGATAATTGTCACCACCGCCGGGTTGGTCGGGTTTCGCTCGCTGGTGATCAGATAAAAAGATTCAGTGACATCAGTAATGCGTCCAATCTCTCGGGCGTCGTACTGTTCTGCCACTTCGTCCGCAATCGATGTCGGCACGATGAACACCCCAACCCCTTCCTGACCGAACGCTTTCATCAAAGCGCGATCGTCAAACTCACCAAGGATTCGAGGCACAATCTGTTGATCGGTAAACCAGGTCATCAGCGGTGCTCGAATCTGTGAAACGTCGCTGGTCAGCAACATCGGTGCCTCATGCAGCATTTGTGGAAACGGCCGCGAGGATGCCAATGTCAGTGAGGTCGCCGCCATAAAACTGAGCCCACTGTCCCCCAGGCGATGGTTATACCCGCGCACGCCCAGGTTGGAGGGAATCGGACCGTCGGCCAGTACGCAATCGAGCCGATGCAAGGCCAAATCGGCAAGCAGGTTTTCCTGAGTCGATTCCTTACAGATAAAACGAATGCGTTCGTTGAGGTCCATGGCTGGCATTAATATCCGACTGGCAATAGTCTTCGGCACCGCATCGGCCACCCCGACGCGCAACAGAATGGGCTGTTCTTCATCCGCATGCGCGACCTGCGCTTCCAGTTCATTGCCCAGGGTGAAAATCTCTTCCGCATAACTCATCACCAGTTTGCCGAACTCGGTCAACTGCAGGCCGCGCCCGGCTTTTTCAAACAGATCCCGACCCAACTCGGCTTCCAATTGATTGATCTGACCGCTGATCGTTTGCGGGGTAACGTGTAAAGATTCACTGGCTTTGGTCACACCGCCCTGCTGCCCGACCACCCAGAAATAATGTAAGTGTTTGAAATTCAACATGATCCACAAACCCTTCGAAATAAACTGACTGTTTACATTGAATATTCGAATTTATCTGATTTTAGATCATTTTAAGATCGCAGAGGTGGTTCAACACAACAGAGGAAAGTGAGTATGCAGATTGAGATTCGCAGTAAAAACATTGATATGACGCCATCGCTGCGTGATTACGTGCGACGTCGCCTCAGCTTTGCCCTCGGCGCCCGAGCCGGACAGATCCAGCGCGTGCAGGTGATGCTCAGCGACATTAACGGGCCAAAGGGCGGAAACGACAAGCATTGCCGGATTCTGGTCAACGTGCCCTACATAAAAGACGTGGTCATCGAGGACTGTCAGACTGAGTTGAAAGGGGCCATCGACCGTGCCGCCGCACGCACCAGCCGGACACTGACGAAACGCTTGATGAAGCTACAGAAGATCCGCCAGGTGGGTCATCACGACTTTCCACAGACGGCGATCTGATGCACAGACATCACCAACAGCATTCCGCCGGCCGATTCATCTGACAGTACCGGGCCGGCGACCCAAATACGATCAAGAGGTTAGATTATGAATGTACAAAACTTATTGAATCAGTTTGTCGGCACCACTTCAGGCAGCGGGAGCGCATCGACGGGCGGTTCCAAAAGTGGACTGACGGGATTGGCCGGCGGTGCCGCCGCAGGCGGGGTCATGGCCCTGCTCGTGGGCAATAAGAAAGCGCGCAAGTTTGCCGGTAAGGCAGCCACCGTTGGCGGCGCTGCGGTATTGGGTGGCATGGCCTATGTGGCGTTGCGCAATTGGCAGCAAAACCGATCATCGGCGAACCCGCCGCCGAGTGCCGCCGCATCGTTGGCGGCCATTCCGCAGACGCCGACCGATGGATCGGAGTTTACCCGCAGTTTTGAACTGGTATTGATCAAAACCATGATCAGCGCCGCGAATGCCGATGGGCACATCGATGAGTTTGAGCAGAGTCGGATCTTCGCCGCATTCGATGAACTTAATCTACCGGAGCACGCCCGGGGTGTGTTCACCGATTTAATCCGATATCCCGAATCACCGGAGAATCTGGCGCGTGGGCTGGCTGACCTGAATCAGAAAAGCGAAGTGTATCTGATGGCTTGCTTCACGATTGACGTCGACACTCAGGATGAACGGGCGTATCTCGACCGGCTGGGCAATGCGCTCGGCTTGCCGGAGGATTTACGGCAACAGTTGGCACAGCAGGCCAGTGAGCTGGCGTTGCAAGCTGCTTGATGGTCAGTTATTACATTAAGCACGGGTCGTCATGAGGTGAGCCACGGTGGCCCGTGTCGCTGCTGTTTCAGTTTCGGTTGGTACATGATCATGGTTTAATGCCGTTTCCATTCTGAACCGGAAGCGCAGAGGTTAAACGGCTTGGCTAAGGTTGTTCTGAACGTCATCATTCATTGCCTTGTCGCACTTATGCTTGCGATTCTTACGCAAGTTGGCGCCGTAACGTACGCGGTGTCACTGTTACTGTATTTCGCCTTCCGCCAAATACGTTGGCTGGGGTTCCTGCTGGCAAATATCAGCCTCTACGCCCTCTGTACCTTTCTGATAGTTCCGCAAACTGCGCCGATGTTTGGGCGGGTACCTCTGGCCTTTAACGATCATTTGAAGCCTGCGAATGCTTGGCTGTCTATCGGGCATAACCGAAATTTTGTGGTACCGGAGTTAAACCGTTTGTTGGGTGATCTGTCGCGGGACATGGCCGAGTTGGATTCAAACGTTGTGGTCACGGTGTTGGATGCAAACTTTCCGTTCATCAATCACTATCCGCTATTGCCTCATCTGAGCCATGATGATGGCCGAAAGGTCGATCTTGCGAATCTCTATGAGGATGAAAAGGGTGTTCTGGTTGCCGGTACTCCTTCACGCAGTGGTTATGGTGTGTTTGAGCATCCGGCGCCGGATGAAACCAATACGAACGAGCGTTGCAAAGACCAAGGCTACTTTCAGTACGATTATCCAAAGTACCTGACGCTGGATGTGTCGAATGAGACGTATAACTTTTCTACGGAGTGGAACAAAACGTTACTGGAAATATTGCTGTCTTACGCGACTGTTGAAAAGGTGTTTGTCGAGCCGCACCTTGTGAATCGGTTGCAGCTTGATAACAACCGGGTTCGGTTTCACGGTTGTGGTGCGGTACGGCATGACGATCACATTCATGTTCAGATTTAGAACAGGTTTCCCATGAAGAGCGTACCACCGAAATGGATGAGTTTTTGGAATTGGTGGCGGTGGGCACGCCAATCGATATTACTTGGTAAGGAATTTAAATCGAATGAGGCTTTGAATGACCACTCTCTACCTAGTCAGACACGGCGAAGCCGGAGACGAACGCATCAACGCAGTGTCTTACGAACCGAAAAACGAATACGACAAACCGTTAACTGAGTTGGGGTTGGCGCAAGCGTTGAAGTTGGGTCCGGTCTTTAAAGAGACTCTCTTCGATCGCAGCTTCACCAGCGACTACTTTCGCGCCATGGAAACCTACGAGCAGATGGGGGTGCAAACCCAAAGTCATCAGGTATTACCGCAGATTCGTGAACTGTATTGCGAGTGCATTGGGAAAAACTTTGGCAATACTGACCTTGCCGAGTTCAAACGGCAAAAGCAGCGCGTGCAGCAGTTTATTGATGCCTATCTGAGTGACTTGAGTCAAAACGAAACCGTGCTGGTGGTGGCGCACGGTTGTTTCATTCTGTATTTGCTCAAGCAACTGACCGGCGTTTCGTTTGGTCATGAGGTGACTCATACCGGAGTCACCTGTTTAACCTTTCAGGACGGCTGGCAGCTGTCGTTTTTTAATGAGTCATCGCATTTGTACGAGCCGGTTGACCCGGCGATCACGGCGCTGTTTTCTGACGGCTAACGGAAACCTCGGTGTCAGCGGCCCGGCCGTAGGTGTTTTCTACCCAGTTCGGCCCTTTCCACAATATACGAAGGTCCCGGTGGCGAATCACATCGCCTATCATGCAGAAAAACTCATCGGTACACAGGCGGATCGGGTTCAGCGTCGTCGGTTGTCGGGTGGTTAACCCGTACTTAATCTCGCCGGCGTCTTGTTCATCGACAAAGGTGCCGAACAGCTTATCCCAGATGATGAGAACCCCGCCAAAGTTGGTGTCGATCTGGGCCGGGTTGCTGCCGTGATGCACCCGATGGTGCGACGGCGTATTAAGAACTTTCTCCGCCCAACCCAAACGACGCACCGACTCAGTATGGATGAAAAACTGATAGGCGAGGTTCAGTTCGATGGCGATGATCGCCCAGTCTTTATTGAAGCCGATCAGGGCAATCGGTAGCCACCAGATCAACCAACCGAAGTTTAAATCGTATAAAAAGTTCTGGCGCAGTGCGGTCGAAAAGTTCATACGTGTCGAAGAATGATGCGTGACATGCCCGGCCCACAACCAGCGCACGTTGTGCATGGCGCGGTGATACCAGTAGAACACAAAGTCGACCAGGAAAAACATCAGCACCACGCTCCAAAGACCGTGCACCGGTTGGTATTGCAAGCCAAACTGATACACCCAGTCGTACAGCCCGGTAATAACCACGGCGATCAGAATGCCGTCGGCGATTTTATAAATTGCCCCGGTGGTGATGCTCGCCAGCGTCTCCCGGAAATCGTAAATGTCGGTGCGACCTTTGCGGTGCCAGTAGTACGCCTCGGCGACAATGATGCTGAGAAACACCATGCCAAACGTGATGATAAAGCCAATGGCATGCAGTAAATCTTGCATGAAGATGTGCCCTTACTCTCAGTGAAGATCGCCCATCGGGGAGCGATACGGTTGTTATTGTGCGTCTAACCTATCGAGCGGGGTCGCGGCTGTCTTGATGATTGGTGTCTCGTTTTTGACAATCTGAGCCAGGCTGACGTTTAATGGTCTCGAATGCTGCGAGACCCCTGCAATGCTCAATCATTTGTTAATCAGTTCTGATGTTTCGGCGCTATTGGCTGACTTTATCGACGGTTGGACCGAGGCTGAAAACCGGCCGATGACCGTTCAGAGCCGTGCGATGCTCCAACAAGCGGTGGCGCCGTTGGCGGCGGGTGCTCGTTTGTCTTACGAACAGTGGTGGATGGTTCTGGAAGAGCTCGCGCAGTTAACCGGGCAGCCAGCGCTTGGGCTTAGCATCGGTCAATATGTGAAAGTTGAGCACTTTGGCTGCCTGGGTTATCTGTTTAAAACCAGTTTGAATGTAGAGCAGGCCCTGCGCTGCTTCGAACGGTTCCAGCGGCTGCTGTATGACGGCAACCGAGCCTCTTTGATCATTGAAGCGGGACCGTCTGGCGAGCGTGAAGCCCGGTTGGTCTGGGCATCAGAATACGGTTATTCCCATGCGTTGTCCGACGAAGTGCTGATCTCGGGTTTGTTACACCTGCTGCAAACCCTGCTTGCCGATGATCAGTTGCGCCCGACGCGCATCGAGTTCACTCATACGGTGGCGGCTGAGGTGTTGGCGGACTACGACCGCTGTTTCCAATGTGAAATCACCGGGAACCGCCCGAACCTCTGCGTGGTTTTCCCGGCAGAAGTCTTCAGCCGCCCAATTATCGGGGGCGATGAACATTTGCATCAACTGATCAGCCATCAGGCCGAAAGCCTGCTGAGCGACGTGCCGCATGCCGATGCTGAGGAAAAGATCAGCCTGCGGGCCCGTAAAGCGCTGATTCGGGCGTTACAGGAGGGCTGCCCGACGGCCGACGTCATTGCCGAGCAATTGCATTTATCCAAGCGCACGCTGCACCGGCGGTTGCATGATGAAGGCGTCGTATTTCGGGATCTGTTGAGAGAAACCCGCATGACGCTGGCTGAGCAATACCTGAAAGACGGGAAAATGACCCTGCCAGAAGTAGCGCTGATGTTGGGCTATTCCGAGCAGAGTGCGTTTAATCGTGCCTTTCGGCAGTGGTTTGCCGTGTCGCCTCGGCAGTATCACCGACTGCATCAGGGGTAAGTGCCGAGGTCTGACAAGGCCTCAGTGTTATGGTTTACTGAATGTACGGTTCATCGATGATCACCATGTAATGGAAAACAAGCGAGAGTCACTTGAATGAGCAACAAGCCATCTGGCCGTCGTAAGGCCGTATTCACACTGCCTGATCCTGAGGAAGCCGTCGTCAGCCAAGGAGTGGGCGCCGAGGCATCCCGAGTGGATATCGCCAAAAAACGGCAAATGGTCGAACGTAAAATAGAACAGTTGGAGTTACCTGAAATGCACCGGCGGCTGAGCAAAGGCATGGGGCTGCTTTGTACATCGATGAGTATCACCATGTTGGCGTTTAACAACGGATGGCTATTTGAAGTGAACACCCAGTCTCCGGTAGTGCTGGGATTGGGCAACGCCATTCTGCTGCTGATGGCGTTGTTGTTTTTGGTTTCGCCGTATCGGTCGAACCGGATCGTAGTCGACCGTGAGTCGATCTGGTTTCCCCCGTTCCTGTTTCTGGGGAACGGACGACGACTGCGATATCAGGATATTCGCTCTGTTGAAGAACGTGTTACTCGAGGGGAACATGGCAGCAAACGCCTGATGTATGTGACGATGAAGCAGGAGCGCCATTTTAAAATCAGTGAGTTGCAGTTGCGTGCAATAAAAGACTCACGTGACAGCAATGGCTTTTATGACCTAATTAATTTTCTGAAAGCGCAAGCGGTGTTAGCGGCCTCACGGCAGCAACAGTGACACTTAGCTTAAAAACCCCTGCACCCCGGTAAAAACAATCTCGGCCGCCATGGCCGCCAGGATCAAACCGCTGATTTTAGACAGAATGTTCAGGCCGGTTTTGCCCAGCACCCGCTCCAGCAAACCGGATAACAGCAGTAACCCGGTCAGTAAGCCAAGACCGGAGAGCATTCCCAGCATACCGACAAAGGTTTCCCGAAAAGTGGGCAGTTCTGCCCCCAATACCAGAATGGTACCGATGGTGGCTGGACCAACGATCACCGGTATCGCCAGCGGTACCACGGCTATGTCGTCACGGTCTTCTTCCGGTAGGCCTTTGGCGTGGGTTCGAGTGCCGCTGTTCACCAGACTGACAGCGGTTAAAAACAGCAATGAACCGGCGCCGATCCGGAACGAGTCGAGCGTAATGCCGATGGCTTGAAAGATGAACGGCCCGGCAAAGAACAGCGTAATGGCGATCACACCGGACGCCAGAATAGCGCGAGCGATCACGGCCCGCTTCACCTCGACCGGTTCGCCCCGCGTGAGCGCCAGGAACATCGACACGACAAAAAACGGTGCGAACAGGAAAACAAACTTAATGGTAATGCTGATGTACAGATCAATCATCGAACGTGCGGGCCCAGCCTAGTTAAAAACGCGGAGTATAGGGCCGGAAATGGTGCGGGGCCAGAGAAATCGAGCCGGAACTCCCGGCCCGTTTAAGCCTGTGGATTATTGCCAGGTGTACTTCTCGAAACGCTTATCCACAGGCGTGCGTGCCATGTGGTTCACATAGTTACTGATCACCTTCTGAGACAGCCCCAGGATGATGTCCAGCACCTGTTGCTGACCGTAACCGACGGCAAAAAAGGCTTCCAGGTCTTCATCGGTCGCGTAACCTCGGTTGCGGACCAGCGTAAGCGTTAAGTCCTGCAGGGCCTGCAGTTTTGGTGTTGGCATGGGCTCGCGGTTGCGCAACGCCTCGGTCAGGGCCGGGTCGACTTTCATAGCATTGGCAATCCCGGTGTGCGCCGGCACACAGTAATGGCATTCGTGCTCTACGTTGATGGTCTGCCAGACCACAGTCAGCTCTTCGGCATTAAATGACGAGTTCAGAAACAGCTGATGCAGTTCCTGATACCCCTTCAACAGGTTAGGGGACTCGGCCAGTACCCCGTGCAGACCAGGTACCACGCCGTTCGCCTTCAGGGACTTCTTCAATAGTGGTTTGCTGTCGTCAGGGGCGCTTTCAATCGTGTGAATCGTAAAATGACTCATGGTTATCTCTCCGTTAGTCGCGGTTTCGCTTGAGTGTTTTTTCAACATAACTGGATTTGAACGATCGTTCAAGCTATATTTGAACAATCGTTCAAGCGATTGGAAATAACCTTATGCCTGCAACACCGACTCACCACGCCGACGCCATCCCCAAGGCCACCGACCTGTTCTGGGAAAAGGGCTTTCATGCCACGTCCATGCGCAACTTGCAGCAGGTCATCGACCTACGCCCGGGCAGCATTTACGCCAGTTTTGGCAGCAAAGAAGGGTTGTTTAAAGCATCGCTGTTGCATTACTCGCAGCGTAGTCGCGATCAGTTGAAAGCCGCCATCGCACAGGCCGGCGACCCATTGAATGGCTTGAAACAGTTTGTGATCGGTGTGTTGCAGTGTCAGTCCGCAGCGCCCAGCAGCATGTGCATGCTGGTGAAGTCCATCGCCGAGCTAACCGAAGACCAGGCGGATCTCTTAGCCGAAGCCAAACGACTATTGAACGTGATGGAAGGTGAGTTTGCTGATGCTATCCGACAGGCTCAGACCCAGGGCCTGATCAGTTCCGAACAGGACCCGGTGCGTATGGCACAGCGGTTACAGGTTCAGTTTATGGGGTTACGCACCTACATTCGGGCGCATGGGGAAACAGCGCAGGTGGTTGAGTTAGTGGAGGATCTTTTTGAGCATTTGTAATCGGCTCTGAATGATTTCCATCGAGTTTTAAGAGGTTGTTTTTGACTCCAATGCGCTGAACAACTCGCTTAACAAAGTCCAAGGAGAAAGTGAGTTGTTCAGCACTTCAAAGGTTGAGTTATAAACCTATTTGAGAGAGAAGGCGTTGAGCTTGTCCAAAATAGGTCCTGAGTCCTCTTGCATAGGGTGGCTTCTCATCAGCGCCGAGCGCTTTGTCCGGGCTGCGACTGTCACCATTGTAGCCGCCCGCGATTCGGCTCCAAACATAGGCATTGCCAAAATCGGGGTCTTTTATCCAGCTTGTCAGTGAGCGCCCGGTGTGGGTTTTGCTTTTCAGAAAATCAATTAAACCTATAAACTGATTCCGACCCGAAAAGTAAGCCTGATAAAGATCCACGGCTGATGCGTAGCCATTGTATTTTCGGTGCCCGTTACCAAGGGTTTGAAATGCACCGTAACTGGCAGATAAATGCGCGGTTTCCTGATCTGACAATGACGCCGCCAAATCTCTTGCAGCTTCTTGGCGATCCGCATAATCGACTTGGCTTAGCCCTCCTGGATGAAGGGTAATCCATTGACTGCTTGAACAGTTTCCTGATGGGCAGTATTTGTGGTTCCGCCAACCGGTTTGCGGTTTAAAATGGGCATCGTAAGCGGAGCTGCGGTTAGACTCTTCCGTGCTGCTCAGTGTCGGATTGCTGATCCATTCGCGGAAAAAGACATGATTCTCGAAGCGTTGGGTAGGCCGCGCGGGTGATTGCGAATCAGATCCGACAAAAAGCTGCCCCTCTTTTGCGAGAATAGCCAGCGCAATAGCGCAGCCACGTGATTTTAAGGCCGAACCGAGTTCCAAGTCGAAAAGTGATTCGAGAACACCGCCATATAAGTTCCAGTGTTCAGCCATTTTTTGTTCCACCGAGCTTAAGCCGGATGTCGAAAGCATTGATGTCGGCGCGTCTTGTAGCGTGGTTGGCGAATTGTGATGCCAGAAGAATCGCAGATTACTCTGCAGTGTCCAACCAATATTGCTGTTGTCGCTTGCACGCTTCACCTTAACAGCCGTTTTGGTTTTACCCCCTTCGTTAAAGTCCGCACGATCCGTTTCAATAACCAGGGTATCTTGCGGGATAGCTTTGATAGCACCCCCTGAAGTTTTTAAGGTCGTTGTCAGATCGCCTTGTTTCCGAAGCCAGGCCGCGCCATCAATGGTATGTAAAATGGGTTCCGACGAGGGTGCTGTTGTCGGTGCATCCGATGTGCTCTCAGTATCTCGATAAATAACGGGTTCCAAGATATCCCAAGTTTGTCTATCCAGCTCGCCAGTTAAAGGAAGACCATTGTCATATTGAAATTCAGCGACCTTTATGGGCAAATCAGATTCGTCAGCACCGAAAATATCAAAGTAATTCATAATGTCATCGGCTAGGGCATCCCAACCGGCACTGATGCGATGCCCGGCATTGCTTACCGTGGCCTCGGCAATATTAATCATGTCAGTTAAATTAAAGTCACCGAGCAAACCGCCACTCGGTTGTGCTGAGGTTCTCAACAAAATCGCCGTAACCACTTGGCCATCAGCCAATGCGACAGAACCACTTTGAACATCTGACATCATCACTCGCGCCCAGGTTTCCAGACGCCCCAATGTCTCCATCGATCCACTTTTTGGCCTTAAAATGACGGCTTGGCCAACAAAGTGCAGAGGGTCCAGCAATTCTGAACCGGACGCATCTATATCGTACCAAGCGGCATCAATGTTCAGTGAGTCACTGGAAAACCCGATGCCCATCCAGCGGGCGAGCTTCACGATAGTCGCCGCCATCTGGCTTTCAGCCAGAAGAGACGTAGTTGACAAAATATTCGGCGCTGAAATCGGAGTTAGTGACTGCTGTTCTGGACTGCCTGAAGTAAACGCTAACCCTGTATCCGTACTGAGCGTAACCGGAGCGATACCCACATTATGTGCATATGGGATAGAGACAGACCCGTCTGCGTTCAGTACTTCATGGATAAAGGGCCATATATCATTGAACAGAAAGCCCAGCTCCTGAGGCAGGCGGGTCGTTAATGACTCTAACGCGCTAGAAAGTGAGTGAATTGCGGAAGCTGAAAGCCCCTGCGAAAAGGCCGACTGTACATCCTGCATAATGTCATCAAGGAGTGCCAGCAACGCAGGCACGACCTGTTGACTGATGAGCGATTGAACCGGAACAGCCCAACGCAAGTTTGAAGGGTCTGCTGACGGGTTGCGCACAAACGCTTCGACAGCACCCGCTAAATGCACACGGCTTTCTCTTGAGACGTCGGCCTGTGCCGCGTCAGGGTCAGCACCATGAGCATTGCCATAAAAGCTGCCTTCAAAAAAGCTCAGTGCATTCATATAGCCAAGTGCGCGCGCGCCTGGAGATTGAAGGTCGATTCCTGAGTTGATCGTGCTGGATAGATTGTCACGGAACAGCAAACAGACGGCGTGGATTGCAACGGCATATCCGAGTGCATAGACTTCGTCTTTAATCGCCTCAATACTGAGATCTGAAAATCGAGTCGCGAGCGCGGCCAGATCACCGATCCCAACGGTTTCCGTCACACTATCAGACAAGATGGCGTCAACAACCGTCGTTGATAATATAAAGTGGTAGCGATCGTTAATGCTCATCCCGCGACCTTGGCTTTCTAGCTCGGCAAATATCCCATCTTCCCAGAGATTCATTACATAGAAGCCGGATGCATTTTCGGGTTTGGCGGTATTGCCCTTAAAGAAGGCTTCGTCACTTAATGAGCCTTTTGGAAAAGCTATTTGCAGATCTTCAAAGTGACTGCCGTCGATATCGGAAAAGCGACGCGCTTTATAGACCGCGGTCGACAGCGTGCACTCGGCTTTTATTCTGTCCCAGGGAAGCGCCATGTCTTCATAATTAAGGTTGGCTTCACGTTCAGATATCTCTCGGATATGGTTGTGGGCGGCCACATAGCCCGAGAAGGCTGAGCTCGCTTCCTGAACGGCCAAGTCTAGGAGCCAATCCATGGTTCTGGGGCCATTATCCAGTGCCGCATTAATGTGATCAAACCGAATTTTCTGGCCCAACCCACGCATAACCCCGCCAGAGAAAATGTCGCGGGCATATTTCATGACGTATTTACTGTTTGTGTATTGTGAAAGGTATCCGGTCAACAAGGCTAATGGGTGTCGATCTGTACTGAGGGAGTCAGGTCCAAAGTCGTTGGCGTCAGCGTTATCGAACGGACGCGTGTTTTCCAGCGGATCCCGGCCGTCTTCGGGCGCATCCGGTTCGCCATCTCTTGCAAATAAACCAGAATCCTTATCCTCAGGCTGCCCTGTCGGTACTCCGCTGTCCGTGTCTCTGGGCGACGGAATGACGCCACTGCTCCCTCGGTCAACTTCAAAGTTCAGTCTTTCGGTACCATCCGGTTGACGGGTCACTTCTAATCGAGAAGACGGGGCATCACTATTGCGTGCAATGTGTTCGTTCGTAACATCGCGTGACACTGGGCCAGAGTCCGCATTACCGCTTCCGGCCGTTGGTCCTTTCAGTTCCTGATCCAAGATCTGTTTGGAGTATTTTTCTTTATCTTCTGCTGAAATCGCATTGTCTTTTCGAGCATCAGAGACGGCCTTGAGTTTCGCGGCAAGTGAACCCAGTTGTGCACCCTGTTCGCCAAAAGCCTGAGCAGTCGAAAGTGATTTCTGGAACGCAGCAATGGCATTGCGCTGGTTTTCCGTCAGCCCCGTTATATCTCGGAACACGTTCGGATTGCTGAGTAACGAGACGGCGGCACCGACTCCCGCAGGGTCAGGTGCGGCCGGCGCATTTTGCAGATTAATGATTGGATTTGGTAACGGAGTTGGGGTCGGGTCAGGCCCTTCTTGGACTCGAGGCTCAGTCGATATCGGCATAATTTGTGTTGGGCTATCTGGTATTGGCTCTTCACTCCAACGCCAGAATCGATCTTCCTCAATGCGTTCACAGCTGTTACAGCGACCCATGATTGCTTCAGCAAAGACCCCCTTAGTGGGTAGGCTAAGTCGTATTGGGTCCATGGGGGTTTGTGGTTTGTAGAGTGACAGCAGATCAATCTCTTCCCCACGAATACCCGGATCCAGTCGGAAGCCGGGTGCCACTGGCATGACCAAGCTATTACCCACAACACCGATGACTTCGTTTTCAACAACTGATGCAACCGATCGTACAACCCCGCCAGGGTAAACATCCCGTTCGGAATAGTCTCGAACCTGAATCCCATCGAGAAACATGAAACGTCGATCGGCACTCATACCGAGCCAGATCGCTTGATGGTAATATTCCAGATTATCATTCAGATGAGACTGAAGGCGGGCAGCGCGTTCAATATCCTCCTCTCTAGGGTTGCGCATTTCGCTGCGACTCAATGGCGTTTGAATACGAACCATATCGTTGCTGACTTGTCCGGTTGTGGAAGAATACCCAAGCAGATCATCCTTAATGCGGGCGGAAGAAAACAACCGGCGTTGCATAAACTGGGTTCGGTAAGTCATGGTTCCTGAATGGATCAAAACATTGGCCGTTGAGGGTAAACGCTCTAAAAGTGTCGAACCGTCGGATAATATTATCGAACTTGCTTTTCTGATCTCGATCGCCGCGATATCTGATCGACGCAAGCCCGATGGCATGGCCCCGGACTGGCGAACAGAAATGTACAGCTTGCGGTTTTCCCTGAACCGGGAAACCAGAGTCGCATCCAATGGCAAGGATGTGCTGCTTTCAGACCCACTTGCGGTTTCAACTCTTGCGTCAAATTCAAGATTCTGAACCAATGCTTGAGCAATTTCCGGTGCCACCAGTTCCGTAAACAGTTCTTGTCTTCGCTCGGCTTTTGATTCTGCTAATTCATTGACCTTTCCCATGATGGAGGGAAAGAAAAATGTAAAAGGGGCAAGCGCTGATTCCACATCTTCGATGGTTGCGGCCGTCGCCAGATCTGTTGGCATGCCGATTCGGAACTCAAGTTCAAACTCTCCCCAGACCTGATCGACATCGACATCGGCCCACCGGGCATCGGGTAAGTCTGACCCTTCATAGTCATTTTCAATTCGCTCAATGGCATTGAAACCCGATAAAAATCGACGGCTGATCAGGCGTCGCGACAATGCCTCTCGCCAGCGCAATGTTTTTTCGTAACTAAACGGAGACAGAATTAAAGGTACAAAAAGGCATTCCTGTACTGATGCCAGTCTTTGCTCTACGCGTAAATGCCTGAGGACTTCATAATACTGAATGGTCAATGAGTGGCAGTGGTTGTAGTTGGCGACGCTTTCTGTTTGAACGGAGAAGCGTTCTCCTTGTGTGGCCGTTTCGATCACTGTAGCCCTTTGAGAGCGAACCGAGGCCGCCGCCTGAGAGGTTCGGTCGCGTAGCGATTGCGAAGAAGACAGCGTTGTGTTGCGCGCCGAGTTCTGCCAAGCGGATGAAGATGCTTTAGCGGCACCTCCAGCAACGCCTAATAATCCACCTAAAGGGACGGGGCCTGCGGGAACAACCGCGCCAATGCCTAACCCCGCACCCCAGCCCGAGGTTTTGGCCGTTGAACCACCGCGAACACTTTCTGAGACTGCACCGCTGACAATCTCATTGATGTCTCTGTCACGGGTTAAGTTGGCTGTTAGATTATCTGCATAATCGAGCTCCTCAGAGCGTTCCGCTGCAGCACGGTGTTCCCAATCCAGTACAACGATTTGTTTCTTTTGCCCGGGAGCCAAGGGTAGAGAGTAGACAATATCTCCTAGTGAGTATCCGTCAGAAACCCATTCCTGCTTAAACTGAAGCAGATGCCCATGAGCTAAAGAGACCGCTTGATAAAACGTTGGGTCTTCGTCCCAATCAATCGATGTATCTAAATCAAGGACCGCCCGACCCGCTGCCATGTTTTTAGACCGAGGAGAAATTCGATCTCTTAAACGCAATGCATTGGATTTTTCTATCGCTTTTTGAAGGGTTGCAGCGGTTAGACCTTTCCTGAGATTGGTGTGCTCAAGCAAGACATCCTTACGAACTGTGGCTTTTTCTAAACCCGGCGCAAATGTCGACACCTCTGCATTCGGGACCAGGTCGGTAATGTCTTTGACACTGATTTCGCCTTCGTCTGATAGGTTATAGCCATTGATTTTTGGTTCAGACGTTCTGACAACGGTAAAGAATGAAAACTCATCGAGTACGGCCCTGTCGCGCTGGAACTCATCGGCGCAACTGTCACAACAGTCTTCCTTTAGTTCCGCATCGGTATCCACCACCAGGACAATTTTCCCCGGCAGAAAGCCTTCTGATGTTGTTTTTATATCGTCACCTTCAATTCTCTGAACAGGTTCCATATCCAAAACAATGGGGACATCCACATACGCTTTTGACCCTTGCTTTGCGCCTACTCTTGCGAAAGCGCCGGTGAAACTCTCTTGTGGCAAGTCGATAAAAAAATAGCCGTTGTTTTCAGATCGCATCGCCAATAGCGGTGTATAGCTTTCCTGGGTTGGATTCTGCGAGCGACTGACATAAAAGATGACCTGTACATCGGAAAATATCCGTTCTCCGGATGGGTCGATGAGACGACACAATGCTTTGGCCGGCCGTTGGGGCATGCGGACAAAACCGTTGGGATTGGAAATCAATTCCCTGGGTGGAACGTTAATTTTAACGGGATTGGAAGACAGAAGATCGGATACGGAGCCTTGCCGCTGACTCAGGGTTTCACCGGTAGGGGCTCTCACTGATAATTTTAATCGTTGGACTAAACCATAATGAGCAAGATGAACCTGAGCCTTGCCATCGGCGTCAATCGGAAAGGTTTTCTCGCCAGACCAAACGATGTTCAGTGTGGTTTTATCAAGAAGATCATAGGATACGACCAGCTCATGGTCAGCATAAGGGTTGGTGATAACATCAACATCTTCAACCAAAAGGACATTAAAGCGGGTTGAATCTGGCTCCGGCAGCGTCACCGTCAGAACACGATTGCCGTTCGATGGGTTCGAAAAGTCCGTAGTGCGATAGGTCTGCTCTAATACAGGAACATCATCGACGGTACGAACAATGACAGTCAACGTTTCAATTTGCCCTCCGGATATGGGCTGTATGACCGTTTCGTTTTCCCGAGCAAGCTCAAGCGTATCCGAACGATCATTGAGGCGATTTGAAACCCGCTCGGTCAGTGTCCAAGTCAGGGAGTAACCGGTGTAATCAACATTCGACGCTTTCTGAGCCCGAAGGGTGATGGCTTTCGGTTCTGATTCTACCGGATCGTCCACGACAACGATCAGGGTATCACCGTTTTCCGGGCGGTGAACGCTGGTATCGAGAACAACACCACGCGAGTCCAACAGCGTTAGCTTAATATCCATCGATTGACGCGTATTTTGCTCGATCTCAGAAAGCCGTACTGTCGCCTTACCGGAACTGTCGAATCGAACCTGTAACCGACCCGTTTGAGGCCGGTATTTTCGAAAAGGCTTTGTAGCGGAACTCCACTCAAGAACGCCAATGACTCTTTTGCTGGAGCCTGGAATATTGCCTTCAAGTTTTATTGTAAACTCGAACCCTTTTGTGGTTGCACTCCCTTCAAATAGCCGATCAACATGTGAACCGTATTTATTCGGTGGATAGGACTTAATGTCGTCTTCTGTAGTGGTCTTTGACCAAAACAGGCCAAAGGCATTTTCAATATCACGTTCAAACGCTTTGTTGTAAGACACCACGCCTTTCAGTTCTTCCATGGAGTTAAATTCAACGCCGGCATTTCGTGCTTCAATGATGCGCTCTGCAGTTTTTTCTCCGATCCCTTTTACGGATTGCAGAGACTTCTTATCGGCAGTATTGAGGTTAATGTGTTTTTTCACGACATGATCCTTTTCGTGGTTCGCATTCGGTCCTTATCGAGTCTTATCGACCCGACAGTTCGCGTATGTTATCGGTTGAAATCGCCTTTCAGCGTCAGGTGTCAATAGCGGTACATCACCAAAAAGATGATGATTGCTGAATGCTAAAAACCTTTCGATTTGGCGCGCTAAATCCTTGTCTACAGCCGTCAGTCCCCAGTGGGTTTGGGCACTCGGCGATTGTTGAACTAAGCGTAATTACTGACAAAAACTGCCAACTTAAGGGCGGGAACTCAGTCGTGGTGTCATACAACAAAGATTAAGCTAGCCCACTTTCTACTAAAAATCTGATTTATTGTTGTTACCGGATGTAAATCAGCGAGCTGGGTCACAAAACCTTGTCATGGTCTGAAACCAATGTTATTGAATTTGAACCAACAATCCAGTTTATGGATTTGATAGACGTCGCCTGAACTTAAATCGTATGAGTACTAAGACTAGGGATATGACTCGTCTTTTAGTGGTGTAAGGGCTCTTTCCAAAAAAAGCTCTAAACCTATCAACATGAACTTCATCTGAAAGCTGCTATCGCTCAGGCCGGCGACCCATTGAATGGCTTGAAACAGTTTGTGATCGGTGTGTTGCAGTGTCAGTCCGCAGCGCCCAGCAGCATGTGCATGCTGGTGAAAACCATCGCCGAGCTAACCGAAGACCAGGCGGATCTCTTAGCCGAAGCCAAACGACTATTGAACGTGATGGAAGGTGAGTTTGCTGATGCTATCCGACAGGCTCAGACCCAGGGCCTGATCAATTCCGAACAGGACCCGGTGCGTATGGCTCAGCGGTTACAGGTTCAGTTTATGGGGCTGCGCACTTACATTCGGGCGCATGGGGAAACAGCGCAGGTGGTTGAGTTAGTGGAGGATCTTTTTGAGCATTTGTGAAGGAGTTAGAACGCCTTGCGGTTTTTTAAGTGTGGTCTTGAGGTTCCAACCAGGCGAGCATGTTCTGGGCTTAATCGTGGTCGAGGTTTTCTAATTGGAGCGATGTACTCATCAAATGTTTCTGGAATCTGATTGGAAACAAACTCAAAGTATGAACTGTATTTAGAATCCAAGTTACCATGCCCCGATGCAGCATATTCTCGATTAATTACTTTGGTTGAGAATTCGATCGCTTTATCAGCTTGACCGCTTTGAATGTAGAAGTTGCAAAGTGCTTCACCTGCGATGAATAACGGTTGGTTGGGTCGCTCATGAATATCTTTATAAGCAAGCGATATCAACGAATTAAAAGTAGTTTGATTAACGATGTCATCCACAGCTCCATCAAGTGTCGAAATAATAGTTTCGGCGACGTTTTTCTGTCCAAACTTAATAGTTTGTGCATCTTCAATTTTAGCAATTGGTCCCGTTAATGAAAAAGCGCCCTTTATCATCCATGAGTTTGGTTTTGTCATAGGCTCCCAGATGCCATAGCTGTGGCACATAATGTGATCAGTCAGTGTTGTTTTTAATCTTACGCCACAGACCCCTAGTCGAAACCAAGATGTATAAGAGTGTACGATAACAATACCGTTAATGACGGTCCAAACATAAATCCCCGTGTGGTTCCATCGGGTACCTTTGCACACCTCTTTTAGTTCTTTTTGAAATTCTGTCATGTGAGATTATTTAAATATAGTCATTGTTAAACGGTGAGTCGGTGCAGATCAGGGTCGCGAGCAGGCTCGCTCCTACAAGGGGGACTTACACACGAACCTTTCCACGCAGGGCTTTGGTCTTTCCGCGTTGAGTTTTCTTATCCACATGTTTGCGTTGCGAGTTACGAGAAGGCTTGGTCGGACGGCGGGCTTTTTCGGTTTTAATGGCGTTGAGGATAATCTCCCGCAAACGGTTCAACGCATCTTCCCGATTCTTTTCCTGTGTTCGAAAGGTTTGCGCTTTGATGATTAATACGCCGTCTTTGCTGATGCGGGAATCACTCAGTGCCAGCAGGCGTTCTTTATAAAACTCGGGCAGGCTGGAGTTGGGGATGTCCAAACGCAGATGAATGGCTGAGGAAACTTTGTTGACGTTCTGTCCGCCCGAGCCTTGCGCACGGATGGCGGAGAAGTCGAGGTCGTCGTCGGTCAGGGTAACGTTGTTGGAGAGCTTCAGCATAACGGCAGTGGTTCGAATTCACCGCCAGTGTAGCAGTTTTAGTCTCAAGTCTCAGTGGTCGACGGATTCTGGTTATTGCCCTTTTGCTAATCGACGCAGACGGGCTTTCACCGATGGCGCTTCGTCTTTCATGGCCAGCGTGATAAACGCATCGACCTCGTCCCGGTGTTCCGGGTACCAGCGGGCGATGTGTTCCAGTCCGTGATAGGTCCAAGCGCGAACAAACTTATTTGGGTCCTGCAGTTGATGCGTCAGCCAATGGTATACCGTGAGTTGTTGCAACTTGGGTAACGGCACCCGATGCATGACCTGCAATAAATGAAGGCGGGTTTCCCAATGGTGAGCGGATAACAGAGCTTGATAAAACCGCTTGTGCTGAGCCTTATCGGGCACAGGGCCTTCTTCGACATGGGCTTTCAGTAACCAGCTGGCGCCGCGCTCCGTGTTCGGGCTGGAACAAAGTGTCAGCAGTGTGGCGATGAAATCGACATCGGATCGGTGCGCCTGATAGATCGACTCGACTGCGGCGCGGTCTTTGCCATCCCAGCCTTCGATGAGCGGTTGAAGTGTCGTAGTCACGCGTGCGCCTCCCACGGTACAACGGTGATGTCCGGCCAGCGGTCTTTGAAGCTTGTCGTCATCTGTTCGTAGTTTTGCTGGCTCATGGCGGTGCGGTTGGGCTGAACCAAGCGATTAAACAGGTCGGTCAAACCGAATGGTGCCGCGACGCACCACTCGTCCTGATGTTTTCGAACACCTACGGCAAAGCAAGGCAGCCACATTCTCAGGCCATCCTCGGATGAGGTGAGCGGTGGAATGGTGTTACCGAACTTCTTTGGGTACCAGGTATGAACCTTGGCCTGATTCTTCACATCCACGGGTCGGCTGATCGAGAGGGTTCGAGTGAGATGATCTTCAATGTCCGCTTCAGATTGGGTCGGGTTCTGATCGAAATAAATGATGTCGAAATCTTTCACCTTGTGCAGCGCAGGGTTGCCCGACAGGTGATTCCAAACACACTGCGTTATGGCTCCGCCGGCAAGAAAGGCATCGGGAATGCCCAGCTGTTCAATCGCTTCGAGCACCTGCTGAATCTCTGGAACGGTCACCAAAATGTCGAGCAGTTGAGTGCGATGCTGTGTCATAACGGCATTCGCAACACATGCTGTGGCCCAGCCGCACCGCCATGATACAACTCGCCATCATCGATGAACCCGTTCCGGCAATAGAGTTGATAGGCCGTTGGGTTTTTGCAGTTGACAGTGAGCACCAGTCGTTTCGCGTGCGGGAAATGGGTCTGCATCAGTCGTGGTAAATGCGTCATGGTTTGACGGCCGAAGCCGTTGCCCTGATGTCGATGATCGATGAGGAACGCGCGCAGGCCGACATCGCCAGCGTGCGCAAAGTCGTACTCGTCGGCATAGCCGGTATCGATGTGAAAGAAGCCGACCAGAGTGCCATTGGTTTCCAGTACAAAGGGGTGTCGGGTGGCGCTGTTGGCTGCAAGCAAGTCGGCCATGTGCCCGACAAAAGGGATCTGCTCGTCGTGTACGGCAAGGTTTAGCAGGGCGTCACGGTCGTCCGGCTGATAGGGGCGAACGTTGAATGGGGTCTGGGTCATGGCGTGTTCAGTGTCTGGGTTAACACCATGATGGTGTCCGAAAGGGGGCCTGCGGCGCAAGCCCCACTTTATAAGCTTAACCTGACACCCGATAGTCCAGGCGATAGGTTTGCCCGGCTTGCAGGTCGTTGAGTTCAAATCCATCGACGATTTCATCGTTGCACCGCAAGGTATCGGCGGTCAGACTCCCATCGCGTTTTACGGTCAGTTCAATGTGCGCACCGCGGAAGGTCCGTTTGGCGCTAAAGACCGGCCAGTCTTTCGGCAGGAAGGGCGTCACGCGCACTCCGTTTAGCGTACCGGTCAGTCCCAACAGGTTTTCAACAAACAGTCGATAAGCCCAGGCCACGGTGCCCGTATTAAATAACCGGCTCGATCGGCCGGCCGTCTCCGGAAACTGATGCCAGGCGCCACGAAAATAGTTCGGCACGTAAATCGGTAACTGGCCGCGCCGCAGGAATCGTTCATCGTCGTCGAACGCCCATAAATCGCGGATGACCTGCCAGGCACGTTCATTCTCGCCGGCGGCAAACAGGCCCGCGCTCCAGAACAACGCCGCGTGGTTGTACACCGAGCCGTTTTCGCCGGTGCCGGGAAACTTCTGTGTGACCCGGCCTATATCCTCATGCATGCGAGTGAACGCCGGGGCGCAGAGCATCGGGCCGTGGGGGGTCTGCAGGCGTTCCTGCACACTGGCAATCAGGCGGGGTTGGCGATCCGAACTGGCAACGCCGGCCATCAATGCCCAGGCTTGGGTGTTTAAAAAGATTTGTCCTTCGTCGTCGTCTTTGGTTCCGAATCGCCGGCGTTCATCGGTGATGCCACGGATGAACCAGTCGCCATCCCAGAGGTGTAAGTTGATGATCGTGCTCTGCTCGTTGTACGCCGTGGTATAGGCGTCCGCCTGAGTTTGTCGACCGGTTTGTCGACACAGCTCGGCCCATTGATTCAAAGCCACGGCCAGTGCCTGAGTCAGCCAGCCAGACACACCTATGCCATTCGGGCCGACCATGTTCATAGGGTCGCACCAGTCGCCTTGCTGAATGTAGGACAGGCCCTGTTCGTTGCGGTCGGCCAGGAGCCAGTCCAGGCTTCGATCGACATGCTCAGCGATACTGGCTTCCGACCCGTCCGCAAACGGTAACATCTTGTTCAACAGGCCCGCATCGCCGCTTTCGTTTAAGTACGCCTGCAGGCAGAGAATCACCCAGATGCCATGATCGGTGTGTGGAATGCGATTGATGTAGGTGAGCTCTGTTGCGCCTTCGAGCAGAATGCCGTCGGGCATCTGCCCTGAGGACTGCTGCTGTTGTAACGCGGTGGTTAATGCGGTTCGGGTTTGGTTGGCGTCCAGATACGCCATGCCCATGGCATCCTGCAGGTAGTTGCGCGTTTGCGGGTCGGTCGTTAAACGCTGACTCTGGCCGTGATACATCAGCTGTCGTGGCAACCAGTGATTCAATACGGCATTGAGATTTGTGTCTGGGCTGTCGATACACGTGTTCGAAAGTGTGTCTTTAAGTTGCTGTCGTTGCTGTTCAAGCGGCTGTTCGATCTTGCCTTCGGGCAACAGCTCAGCCAGGCGTTCGGCAATTTCCGTCTCGTGTTCGGCGGGGCCAAACAAAAAGGTCCATTGTTCAGTCGCGCCCGCTTTCAGCGTGGCCTCAAAGTTCATGATGCAGGCCGGACATTCGTAAATAGCGGCCTGGTTATCGAGCGTTCCGGTTTGCAGCGCATCGGGGTTATGCAACCCGCCCTCGCCTTCAAATGCCTGCAGTCGGGCGCTCCAGGATTGCGGTTTTTTATCGGCTGCAAAAAAGGTGAGGTCTTTGAAGTGTTTCTGTTTCGGGTAGTCTTCAAGTTTTTGGTAGGGCGTTACGCAGCGTGCAATCACGGCGTTCAGCTTGGTATCGTAATCACCAGACTGATTCATCCACGAAGCGTAGCCGACCGGGAAGTATGGGGTCAGGCCGATCTGACGTGCATGTGTTGAGTGGTTAGTGACGCTCACGCGCCAGCATTCCACCGGATGGTCATCGGCCAGCGACAACACCAGTGTGACTTCAAGGTCATCTTTGCGCAGGACCCAGCGTAAATCGTTGAGTCCGGGTTCAAAACGAAATTCATCGAGCGGCATCCGGGTGGGTTCGTAAGGCGCCGACCAGAGTGTGTTGGTGTGATGGTCCTTCACATAAAAAAATCGCCCGGCGTGGTGCGCAAAATAAGGGTGTTCGGGTTGCATGAACGTCTTCGCGGCCAGCGTTGGGCCGTGTGCGTATTTAGCTGGACCGGGTTGCATGAACTGGGCCGTGGCATAACCGCGGCAAGTCGCCTGTATCATCATCGCGGCGTTCCACAAAAAGGCGTCGGCGTTTGGCAGTTCGGTTGGGCTGGTCAGCCGGTAGCGTTGGCCGTCTTCAATAAAGGCGCCCAGCGGTTGCTTATCGTTCATCAGGATTCTCTCTTATTGTTGTTTTATAAAAAAAGACCGGCACGCGGCCGGTCAAAACACTCGACTACCCCAAAAGTACGTCAGCGTCGGGACGCGCGGTCCCGTAAAAAAGATTGCCAGGCTTTGCCCGATTGTTTCAGGGTGCGGATCTGCGTGTCGTAATTGACGTGCACAATGCCGAACCGTTTACTGTAGCCAAAGGCCCATTCAAAGTTGTCCATTAAGCTCCAGGCAAAATAGCCTCGGACGTCCGCGCCCTGCTCAATCGTTTCATGCAGTGCTTGCAGGTGCTGTTGAAAATAGTTGGTGCGCAGCGCATCACGAACTTCACCATGATGAATATCGGTATTATCGCAAGCGCCGTTTTCAGTGATCAGAATCGGCGGCAGATTGTCGTAGCGACGCGTCATGGTCAGCAGCAGGTGCGTCAGGCCGTCTGGACGAATCGGCCAGCCGATGTCGGTTTTCGGAACGGTCTGCGCTTTTTCTTCCGGTTTGCCCTGGGCGTCCGGTCCGATCACCCGGGCCGAGTAGTAGTTGACGCCGATGAAGTCGTTTTCCCGGGAAATGATTTCCATGTCTCCCGGCAGCCGGGTGGGCATCGCTTCCGGTGCTTCGTCCCAAACCGCTTGTGGGTACTCACCAGTCATGAGCGGATGCAAAAACCAAAACCCTTCACCGTCGTCAGCGTGGTCCAGCATGTCAACAGGCGTGTTCTCATCCGCCGGCAACGCCGGATTAAAATTCAGCACAATGCCATGTTCGGCATTGGGTGCGTTTCGACGCATCAGTGGCAACGCCAGTCCGTGCGCCAGCAACAGGTGATGTGCAGATTGATATCCCAGACGTTCGTCGGCATAACCGGGGGCATGCGCACCCCAACGGTAACCCACAAAGGACGGGCACAACGGTTCATTAATGGTGGCGTAGGACACGACTTTATCGCCGAAACGTGCGGTCACTTTGTCGGCGTACTCGGCGAAGCGATGCGCGGTTTCCCGGCTGATCCAACCGCCGCGATCTTCCAGATACTGTGGCAAGTCCCAGTGGAAGAGCGTCAGGTATGGCTTAATGCCTCGGGCAATCAGCCCGTCGATCAGACGTTCGTAAAACGCAAAGCCGGCTTCGTTCCACTCGCCCGGGGCCGGTTCAATGCGTGGCCAGGCGACACTGAATCGGTACGCTTCCAGACCGAGATCGACCATCATGTCGAGGTCGGCTTCTAAACGGTTGTAATGGTCGCAGGCCACCGAGCCGTCATCGCCGTTTTCGACTTTCCCGGGTGTGGCACAAAAGCGGTCCCAGATCGACTCACATCGACCGTCCGCGGTGTTCGCGCCTTCGATCTGAAATGAGGCGGTGGCCGCACCGTAGACAAAGTCCGGTGCCAGCATCTTGCTGTTGGCAGGCAGTTTAAACGTCATACAGTTATCTTATGTTTTTCTCGGTGTTGGCTGCGGGCACAACACCCGCAGCGAGAAAACAGCGCTTACTTCACAGCGCCGCTGGTCAGACCGGCAATCATCTGTTTGCTGGCGGTCATATACAGTGCAATCAATGGCAGGATCGAAATAGTCGTTCCCAGCATTACGGCACCCCAAGGCGTGTTCGGTACACCTTGAACACCACGCAACATCTGCGTAATCACCATCTTGTCAGGGCTGTTCAAGACCACGAGTGGCTGCAGGAAGTTGTTCCACAGGAATACGAACTGCACGATGGCCAGCGTTGCCAGACCTGGACGCAGCAGCGGTAACACGATGCTCCAATAGGTGCGCAGTTCGCTGGCGCCATCGAGTTTCGACGCTTCCAACAGATCTTTGGGTACCGATGTGACGGTGTACTGTCGCATCAGAAAGATACCAATCGGCTGAATGGTGAACGGCAGCCAAACGGCCAGGTGGGTGTTCGCCAGTCCGAGCAGGTTGATCACCATGTAGTAAGGGATCAGTGTCAGCACCGGCGGGATCATCATCGACGCAACCATGATACCGAAGATGGCATTACGACCTTTGAACTTATAAATCGCCAATGCGTAACCGGCCATGGAACAGAAGATCAATGAGATCGCCGTACCGACCACAGAGATGGAGAAGCTGTTCATCATCCCGGTCCAGAAATCCATGATTTCCAGCAGATTGCCGTAGTTAGACACCAGCTTATCGCCCAGCGAAAAGTCGATGCCGCCGCCGAACATGGTGGTTCGGTCTTTGGTGGCCAGAATAGCTGACCAGACAAATGGGAAGATCGTAATGAAAGCGAACAACAGCAGAGCAATGTTACGAACGCCGTATCCGATCTTGTGATACAGGTTAACGATAAAAGTGGCTTGAGCGTGTGTCATGTTATTCGTCTCCCAAACCTTGACGACCAAAGAACCAGAAATACAGACCGGTGAAGATGCCGATCACGACAAAGAGAATCCACGAAATCGCTGCGGCGCTGCCCATGTCGAGCCATTCCCAGGCGATCTGGTAGAGGTAGTTCGAAATGGTCTTACCTGCGGTTTGCGCAAACTGGCCACCCACCGTCAGGACGTAAGGTTCATCAAACAGGTTCATGTTACCGATGATGGTTAACGTGACACCGAAGAAGATAAACGGTTTCAGCAATGGCAGAGAGACACGGGTGAATCGTTGCCAGGAGTTAGCGCCGTCAATGGTGGCGGCTTCATACAGGTCCGGGTTGATGGTGGCCAGACCGGCGGTGTAGATCACAATGTTAAAGCCGACATATTTCCACCAGACCACAAAGGAGACGGAGTAACGAATCAGGCTGTTTTCCTGTACCCAGCCCAGCGGTAAGACGTCTTTCAGGCCACCGAAGAGCCAACTGGTCAGGCTGCCGTCGGCCAATTGAGCCAGAACGGCGTTGATGATGCCGCTGTCTTTGGAGTACATCACATAGAAAATCATCGACACCGCAACGGTGGAGGTGATGTACGGCAGAAAGTAAGCAGTCGTGAACCAGTGACGGGCACGGGAACCGAGCATCACCAGCAGGTAAGCCATGGGTAACGCCACCAGGTGCTGAGGCACACCGGACAACACGGCCATGACCAGCGTGTTCCACATGGTCTGCCACAGGGTTGGGTCGGTCAGACCCAGAACGTAGTTTTCAAAACCGACAAACTCCATGGACCCGAGACCTTCGACCGGGTTCCACATATGGAATGAGAGGTACACCATGAAAAACACGGGGAAGATACCAAACACTCCGTAAATAATCAGATAGGGTGACAAAAAGCCGTAGGGTGTGAACTTGTTCAGGAACCGTTGTCGCTTACTGCGATTAGTTTCCTCAAGCTTCGGGCAACGTCGTGGTGGATACATTTTGACTGTTCATAACAGTTCCTGCTCACAGATTAATAAGCCAGATCATGGCAGTACAACGAAGGGGTAATGCAGCCCCGGCCGTAGCCGGGCCTGCTGGATCTGTCACATCCATGTGACGACAAATAACACGAAGTTTTTACAGATTAACGAACGCGACGCTTGATTTGACGTTCAGCATCAGCCAGAGCTTTCTCAATGCTGACACCGTCGTTCAGGACTTTGTCGAGAGCAACGTTAACCAGGTCTTCGGCTACCAGGTCACCTTTCATTGGAGTGACCGGAATGATGTTTTCAGCAATTTCAGCAAACATCAGACGAGCTTTCTGACCACGCAGGTATTCGATTGGTTCTTCGAATGCTGGGTCGTCATAAGTGCCAGTGTGCGCAGGGAATGCGGCGATGTTCTCGAAGCCAGCCATCTGGATGTCTTCAGAGATCATGTACTCGATCAGGTCCCAAGCGGCTTCTGGGTTGCTGGCTTGCTTAGGAATGGCCAGGTAAGAACCGCCCCAAGTACCGTAGATGCCGGATGGCAGGTGAGATACACCCCACAGTCCGCTGTTGTCCGGAGCAATCCAGTTTTTCAGGTGGCCCAGCAACCAGGCACCAGACATCTGAGTCGCGAATTTACCTTCACGGAAACCGGCGTACCAGTCTTCAGTCCACTCACTGATGTTACCGTCGAGGCCTTCTTCACGGATGGTTTTTGCCAGTTCGAATGCACGAACGAAACGCTCAGAGGTGACCAGAGACTCACCGTCAGCGTCGAAGTACAGACCTTCGCCTTCACCAACGTTGAAGCGGTAGTAAGCGTTGGCAACGGCACTGGCGTTACCGATCAGCAGGATGTCTTTTTCTTTCAGTTCACGACCGTAGTCGATGTACGTATCCCAATCAGTCATGACTTCGTTGAGGTCATAACCCATGTCTTCCATGTAGTCACGACGGAAGTAGATCACGCCTGGACCCAAGTCGACAGGAACAGCGTATTGCTTGCCGTCATTGCCTTTACCAGCCGCTACCGCGTAGTCCGCGTAGTTGTCGGCCATTGGTCCGAACTGGCTGCTCAGGTCAACAAAACCACCAGCATTGACGAACGAACCAACAAAGCCCACGTCGATCAGGACTACGTCGCCCGCGCCGCTGCCGGTCGCCAGGTTGGTTTTCAGTTTGGTGTGGTGGTCGCCATGGTTGTTTTTCAACATGGTGACGTTGTGTTCAGTCAGACCGCCCTTAATGGCTTCGATCTGGGTGTCATAGTCCGGGAAGCCGTCGATGCGGATGTCGGCTGCAAAAGTCGTTGCCGCCATCAGCGACAGGGCTGCAACCCCGGCTTTGAGTTGAGTTTTCATAGAGATTTCTCCGTCTTGTTGTTGTTATCGCATTTGCGTTCAACCGATCGGACTCTGGTATGGCTGTTTAATACCGATTCCGAGCGAGTCAGTTGTTGGCCGAAACAGCCTGTAACCGATTACAGGAAAGCGTAATTTTTCCCCTGCAATGTGTCAACTTAAAATCGTGCAATGAAATTGATCGAAATCATCTGCCCATGGCACCGTTTAGGGCTTTCCCTTTGTTTTCAATAACTTAACAAAGGCTGTTTTACCTGCTTAAAAAATAGGCATTGACAAAGTTGATCTGAAAACGGTTACAATTTGTCGCAGAACAACAATAACATCAATCGCGTGAGACCAGTGCTATGAAACAACTGAAACTCTTGCTATGCCTGCTTCTTGGCGGTACTTCGGCGTTTGCTGAGTCCGAAATCCGGGTGCTTGAATTCTTCTCCAATCCTGTTCCAGGTTGGAATAAAAACCGCCTTGAAGGGGCCATCCTACAAGATAATCGTGGTTTTCGCATCGTTGATGTGACGCCCGATGCCGCCCCCTTTGATGACGCCGAAAGCTTTAAAGTCGACAGCCCCATTACCCTGCCCTATGGCCGCA
>NZ_CH724154.1:0-1282 GCF_000153185.1 Reinekea blandensis MED297
GCAAACGTTAGCGGAGCAGCCTCTGAGTGTCTTTATTCTTCTGTGCGTCATACGATCAGGCCGGACACGGCCGAATGTCCCGAGCAGTTCGTCTTTAATGGGGTGTCGTGGAATGTGGGTTGGTTGCAGCGACTATTAACCCGGCTGTCGGTGAATCCTTCGATGGTCGTCTCCTCGGGTGACGAGGAAGCCTGGCAGGCTACGGCGGAGTTAGATTCTTCACTGGATGAGGCCTTTGCATTGACTGTTGATGCCCGGGGGGCTCACCTCTCGTATCGCTCAGTCGCGGGCTTCCATCAGGGACAGGCAGTGCTCTTTCAGTATCTGATGCAATGGATCTGTATAAAAACGCTGCCGGCCTGTGAAGTTCGTGATACTCCTGAGTATGACTATCGGGGCATCCATCTGGATGTGGCCCGACACTTTTTCAGCGCTGACGACATCATGGCCTGGTGGGATGTACTGGCCTTGTTTCAGTACAACGTTTTCCATTGGCACCTGACCGATGACGATGGCTGGCGAATCGACAGTCAGACCTATCCAGAGCTCACTCAGATTGGCGCCTGGCGCGGTCCTGAAGAGGTTTTACCGCCACAGATGGGGTCCGGGCATTTGCGCTACGGAGGCAGCTATTCACCTGATCAGGTGACCGAGCTGGTTGAGCGCCTGGCCGGTCTGGGTGTCATGGTGGTGCCGGAAATGGATCTGCCCGGGCATTCCCGGGCGTTGCTGAAAAGTCTGCCGGATCTGGTCGAAGACGATGATCATTCACTGTATCGAAGTGTTCAGCATTACCACGATAACGTCATTAACCCGGCCTATGGCCCAACCATGGATTATCTGGAAACCCTCATTAAAGAGTGGTGCGCGTTGTTTCCGGGTGAGCTGTTTCATCTGGGCTGCGACGAAGTGCCTGCTGGCGCCTGGTCTGAGTCTCCCTCAGCGCGACAGGCTTCGGAACAGGGGCATGGCACACCGCTGACCCAGTTAGTTGAAAACGTGAAGCAGCTGTTAGCCGCCGAAGGTAAGACTTTGGCGGGTTGGGAAGAAATCGCCGAAGGTCAACCGGCTCCGGAGACATGGGTATACAGCTGGCAAGGGGTAAAAGCCGGGCAGGCTGCCGCGGAAAAGGGGCACCCTGTTGTGATGACGCCGGCTCAACATTGTTATCTGGATTTGGCGGTCACCGATGCGATAGATGACCCGGGTTATTGGTGGGCGGGCACCGTTGATATGCGACAAGTCTATGAGTACCAGCCTACCGCTGGGTTATCGGCCGAAG
>NZ_CH724154.1:1382-45767 GCF_000153185.1 Reinekea blandensis MED297
CGTTTGCATCCTGTAATGGGTAGGTCGTTTCAGATGGACCGCCACGCGTCCACCGGCGGTTTCCGCGTAAATCCCGTAGGGGTAATCTGTACCTTTCGGCAGCTGACCGACACCTTCAAAGGCAATGACGATTTCAGTCATGTCGGGATCTTCCACTCGTATGCGGTACCAGTCGCCCTGGCGCTCAACCAATACCCCTCCGCTCAGTGTTTCGGGCTTCGCGGGCATGGCCAGCGAAAAACAGAGGTACTCGATTCGCTGATCCGATGGCACGGATAACGAGAGTTGCGCTGAGTAGGTCTGATCCTGCTGCTCAACTGAAAATTCGGCCTGCATATCATCTCCCGGTAAAAAAATACTAGAATGGTATTAAATTGGTATTGTCAAAGTCATATAAAGGTCGTACTCTATCGCGATAATTCAAAAAATACGAAATCATGACCGATACTCAACACTATTACATTGGCCTCGATGGCGGTGGTACCCGTTGCCGTGCCCGGATTGCCGACACTCAAGGTAACACCTTGGGCGAAGCGGTCTCCGGCAGCGCCAATGTCTTCCAGAATGCCAAACAAGCCTGGCAGTCGGTACAGAGTGCCATATCTGACGCTAATCAGCAGGCGGGGTTAAGCTCAAGCGAGCTGACTCAGGCGATCATAGTGGCCGGACTCGCAGGCGCTGAGGTTAACAGCTGTGCCAGCGAATTCCTCTCACTGGTGCAGGGATTTCAACATTTCACCCTGCTGACCGATGCTCAAATCGCCTGCCTCGGTGCTCATAATGGTCAAGACGGCGCAATTTACATTGTCGGAACCGGGGCCATTGGTATTGCTTTTGAGTCCGGTCATTGGCGTCGCGTCAGTGGCTGGGGGTTCCCGCTGGACGACATCGGCAGTGGTGCATGGCTCGGTCAACAGGCTGTTCGCGCCGCGCTGCGCGCTCACGATGGTGTGACACCAGCGTCCGACATGACCAATCAGGTCTGGGATCACTTTAACCACAGCAGTGAAAACTTACTGACCTGGTCCGGCTCTGCGAATTCCGGTGACTATGGTCAGTTTTCACCGCTGGTCACCCGGGCCTATAAAGCCGGGGACCCGGTTGCCCTGAACATTGTCCAGCAGCAGCTTGACTATCTGAGCGAACAAATGAATTCGCTGGTTACAAATGATCTGAGTTTGAGTTTAATGGGGGGGTTGTCTGATTGGATAGCACCATTGCTACCAATGCAGCTTCAAAACCGTCTAACCCCATCTCAGAGCGATGCACTGACCGGTGCCCTGAGATACGCACAACGAGGGATCAAACCATGAACACCAAAATCCGAAAAGAACAGGAACTGCTGGAGTTTTTGCGTCCGGACAGCAGCCGCGCAGGCTCGCTCTACACCCAATTAGCCCGCTCCCTGAGCCAGGCCATTCATGAAGGTATGCTTGAAGACGGCGATTTTATTCTGCCGCAGCGTGATCTGGCCGAAGCGCTGGGTGTGTCTCGCGTCACTGTGCGAAAAGCGATTGAAAGCCTGGTTAACGAAGGATTGTTAATTCAGCGCCAAGGCGCTGGCACCATGGTGACACGCGGATCAAAACAGTCCATTCATAAAAATCTGGCCGTATTGAACAGCTTTACCGAAGACATGAAGTCACGCGGCATGGTGCCATCGTCGACTTGGGTGTCGCGAACAACTGTTCAGGCATCGCCAAAAGAAGCCATGGCATTAAACCTGTCGCCGGGCAGTCTGGTCAGCCGGTTTATCCGAGTACGTTACGCCAGCGAAACGCCTATGGCTTATGAAATCGCCAGCGTACCGGCGAGCATCATTCCCGACGCCGAACAGGTCCAGGATTCGCTCTACACCACATTGGATAAAAATGAGGCTCGGCCAGTCCGTGCATTACAGACCATGACGGCTCAAAACGCGGACAATGCCGTCGCTGATTTTCTGAAAGTCGTTCCAGGTGATGCGGTGTTGTACATCGAACGCCAGGGGTTCAGCCAAAACAATGCCCCTGTGGAATTTACCCGCTCCTGGTACCGCGGCGACATTTACGACTTTGTAACCGAATTAAAACTGAATTAACGCCCGAGGGTAAGATATGAAGACAGCGCTTACCGGCGCCCGGATTTTTGACGGGACCCGATTTATTGATCACTCCGCTTTAATCGTTGAAGGCAGCACCATACACAGCATTGTCGCGGAGAATCAGCTACCGGAAGGCTGTCAGAAAAAAGGTCTGGACGGAGGACTGCTCACACCCGGCTTCATTGATCTGCAGATCAATGGCGGTGGCGGAATACTGTTTAACAACGACCCCTCTGAGTCCGCCCTGAAAACCATGACCGACGCGTTAGTGCCTTATGGCGTCACGCGATTAATGCCAACGCTCATAACGGACACGCCCGAAGTTACGACTAAGGCGATTGAAGCCGCCTGCGCAGCCCAAAAATCTAACCCGGGTGTACTCGGCATTCATGTTGAAGGCCCTTTTTTCAGTACATTGAAAAACGGCGTACACCGACGCGATCGCATTCGGGAACTGTCAGACTCGGACTGGACATGGCTACAGACGATGGCCTCCATTCCATCGATCCTGACCTTGGCTCCGGAACAGGTCAGCAGTCAGGACATTCAACGCATCGTCGACCTGGGCATCCGCGTCTGCGCTGGCCACACCAATGCCACTTACGATGATGTCCTCCGCGCCCATGATGCAGGTCAAAGCGGCTTCACCCACCTGTTAATGCCATGCGACCCATGACTGGCCGGGAACCCGGCGTCGTTGGCGCTGCATTTGCTCTGGACGATACCTGGACCGGCTTAATTACCGACGGCATTCACGTCCACCCGGGATCCATTCGTCTGGCTCTTAAAAACAAGGGATTTGAAAAGATCTTCCTGGTCAGTGACGCCATGGCCACCGTTGGCAGCACTCAGAAGTCATTCGAGCTTTATGGCGAGCGGATTGAAGAACAGGACGGTCGACTGGTCAATCAGGAAGGTCGACTGGCTGGTAGCGCCATCACGTTACTGGACGGCATCCGTTACTGCATTCAGTCCATGTCCCTGCCGCCCGAACAGGTATTGGCAATGGTCACGCGCGTACCCGCCAGCTATATGCAGCTGGAACAGCAACACGGACAACTCCGTGACGGTGCGATTGCAGACATCTGTTACCTGGATGACGACTACAACGTTCAAGGAGTCTGGCGGGAAGGCGAACCGATTTTCACTAAACAAGAGGCAAACAGATGAGAATTGTCGTACTGGATGACGCTCAAGCCGTCGCCCGTTTCGGAGCGGATACCATTGGCGAACAACTGTCCGCCAAACCAGAGTCCGTCCTGGGTTTGGCAACAGGGTCATCCCCACTCCCCCTGTACCAGGAACTGATCAGTGACTATCAGGCTGGAAAAATCAGCTTCAAGTCGGTGCGGACCTTTAATCTGGATGAGTACCTGGGCTTGCCGGGAGATCATCCTCAAAGCTATCGGCACTTCATGAACAAACAACTGTTCAATGAGGTTGATATTGACCTTGATAATACCGAAGTTCCCGACGGCATGTCCAAAAACCCTCTGGCGTTTTGTGCCGCCTATGAAGAGCGAATGAAACAGGCCGGCGGCGTCGATCTGCAACTGCTGGGCATTGGTCGTAATGGTCACATCGGATTTAACGAACCCAGTTCCAGTCTGGTCAGCCGCACCCGGGTTAAAACCCTGACACGTGATACCGTGGAAGCGAACCGACGTTTTTTTGCACCGGGTGAGTTCCAGCCACATTTGGCCATCACCATGGGAATCGGCACAATCATGGAGGCGCGTTCCATTCTGTTACTGGCCACCGGTACCGATAAAGCCAAAGCCATCGCAGAAGCCGTTGAAGGTCCGATATCCGCGTCCAGCCCAGGTTCCATTCTTCAGATGCATGCCAAAGTGACCGTCGTGGTCGATCGGGAAGCCGCACAGGAACTGAAAGACGTCGCGTTTTATCAATACATTGAACAGGAACAGCAGCGTTTGCTTGACGCCATCCGCGCCTGATCTCTCCCCCGGTAATCTTGTGATTACCGGGCTCTATTTTTGACGCTTTATTCCACCTTTTTGACAACTTCCCGATCATCCTCCTTGTTTTGGTAACCTCTGGTCACCGGTTTTGTGAACGTCACCTTTCTGGCCGTAACACTGGCCTCGTTTGTGTTACCTTTCTGCAACCTTAAGTAACATCGCGCTCCTTACAGATTGCTTACAAAATGACCAATACGTCGTAACTCATTGTTTTTTAAGGATTTTTAAAATCTGGCACAGGCACTGCAATATACTGGGCGCAACGCAGGAAAGCCCATCAACAAAAACAAAAACCGGGCACCTCGACACAGCAGCCCCATCTAAAAACAAAAAAAAGGGGCAGCTTATAACAGAGCAAAAAAACAACAATAAAAACCAACACAAGAAGAATAAGCTCTCCAACGCCTGCAGAAAGTGCTGTTACGGCCGGCAATCATTGCCGGCCAGCCTGTCTTCCCCCGCCTTGAGTAGCTAAATAACCACTTTTTATATACACTGCGCGCTCCTTAAAACCCTTACCGAATTCGAATACTGATACATGGTTGTTCAATGGATTAAACGCTGGCTTTCCACGCCAGAAGAAAGTGACAGCCACCTGGTGACTGTTGAACGGGATCAACACAAGGTTTCTCGCAAAGGCATCAGTCACAATGCACTGAAAGTTCTCTATCGATTGCAAAACTCAGGGCATGAAGCCTATCTGGTAGGCGGCTGTGTGCGAGATCTGCAATTGGGCTTGTCGCCCAAAGATTTTGATGTCGCCACCGATGCCACCCCCGAACAGGTTCGTAAACTGTTCAGCAACTCCCGCATTATCGGCAGACGATTTCGTATTGTGCACGTCACCTTTGGCCGGCGAAATTATCGAGGTCACGACCTTCCGCAGTTCCGCGGATGACAATCACAGTGATCAAAAGCAGTCAGAAGAAGGCTTGCTGCTGCGGGACAATGTCTACGGGCAACCTCGAAGACGACGCCAAACGACGTTGACTTCACCATCAACGCCATGTATTACACAGCCCAAGGATTTCAGCATACGGGCATTTCCCCGTGGCATGCAGGATCTGGAAGACCGGATCATCCGCATCATCGGTGAGGCCGAAACCCGCTACCGTGAAGACCCGGTACGCATGCTTCGTGCTGTGCGTTTTGCCGCCAAACTGGGCTTTACCATGGCGGAAGACACTGAAGGCCCCATCAGTGAACTTGGCCCTTTGTTGACTCACATTGCGCCTGCGCGTTTGTTCGATGAAGTGATCAAGCTGCTGATGTCCGGCCACGGTCAGCAAACCTGGCAACTGTTGAGCGATTACGACTTGGTTGAACCACTGTTTCCCCTCACCCATCAGGTGATGCAAAACAGTGATGACGCGTACTACCCCAACTTTTTGTCGCTTGCGTTACGCAATACTGACCGGCGTATTAATGCCGGAAAACCGGTCACCCCCGCATTCCTTTATGCCGCATTATTGTGGCCGGCGGTTCGAGAACAGGCGCAACACAACCTGGACATGGGGTCACCCGAAATGCCAGCCTGGCATAAAGCCATGGCACAGGTATTGGAGCGCCAGGTGAAAACCATTGCGATCCCTAAGCGGTTCTCGATCCCGATGAAGGAAATCTGGGAACTGCAACTGCGCTTGCCTAAACGACGGGCACATCGGGCGGAGCAGGTTTTTGCGCACCCGAGGTTCCGCGCCGCTTACGATTTCCTGTTGCTGCGTGAAGAAGCGGGCGAACAACTGGGCGGGTTGGGCCAGTGGTGGACTGAGTATCAGGAAAATAACCCTGAACAGAGGGTCTCGATGCAAGACAATCTGAAAAACACGCCTAAGCCCCGCAAACGTCGCCGTCGGCCACCGCGCAAACGGACCAATGACAACAGCTGAGGTGTACGTTGCGCTGGGCAGTAACCTGGCGTTACCCAAAGAACAGATCCGCCAGGCGTTGGCTACGCTCAGCCAGCACAGCGACTTGGAAGAATTTCGTTGTTCCCCCTGGTATCGGACTGCGCCCATTGGTGGCCCGGCTGACCAACCTGACTACATTAACGCCGTGTGCTCATTTTGGTCTCAATTACCACCCGATGCGCTGCTGACGTTGTTGCAAAACATCGAACAGCAGCATGGGCGAGTCCGCGATGCACGCTGGGGCGCCCGCACACTCGATCTCGACATTCTCTGGATCGAAAACTTCACCTCCGACACCAAACGGTTGACCGTTCCCCACCCTCGCGCTCATCAGCGCGCGTTTGTACTCCAGCCCTGGCTCGATTTAGCACCTGGCGACATTCGGCTGCATCAACAAACACTGACTTATTGGCGAGAGCAATGCGCTGACCAGTTCGTTGAACGGCTAAACCCCCGAGAAATTGACGTCGAAACTTGACTTAAACCGGGACAATCGCAACCATTCGCCACCTCGATCACATAACAGGCGTCTGATTCATGCCGAAAACCATCACAGTGTCTCAAATCAAGCAGCTGGTCAGCGACGGACAGAAGTTCACCATGCTGACCGCCTACGATGCTACGTTCGCATCCATGTTTTCCAAAGCCGGGGTTGAAACCCTGCTGGTCGGTGACTCGCTTGGCATGGTTTGCCAGGGCCAGGAATCAACCGTTCCAGTGACCATGGACGACATGGTCTATCACACCCAAGCGGTCAGCCGCGGTAATGAAGGTGCGCTCATCGTTGCGGACCTGCCATTTAACGCCTATAGCCATCTCGAACAAGCGGTAAACAATGCTGGTCGCCTGATGCAGGCGGGCGCGCACATGGTCAAGCTGGAAGGCGGTGCCTGGTTGTGTGATGCCGTGCAGGCCATGAGTCGCGCCGGCATTCCAACCTGTCTGCATCTGGGGCTGACTCCGCAATCGGTCAACAAGTTTGGCGGTTACAAAGTGCAGGGGCGCGATGATGCCGCAGCCCAGACCATGATTAATGACGCCCTGGCTCTGGTAGAGGCCGGCGCTGATTTTATATTGCTGGAATGCGTTCCGGCAGACCTGGCACGAGCTATTACAGAAACTGTGTCAGTTCCGGTCATCGGTATTGGCGCTGGCGCCGACACTGACGGACAAGTGTTGGTCAGCTACGACATGCTGGGATTGACACAACACCGGCTGCCCCGTTTTGTCAAAAACTACATGGCCGACGCGGGGAACTGGGAGACAGCGGTCGATCAGTATATTAAAGAAGTGAAGTCGGGAGACTTCCCAACCGCGGCTCACGCTTTCGAGTAAACTGCCATGATCATTGCTGAAAATCTCACGTCTTTGCGCGAAGAACTGCAAAAAGTTCGCGCCGCCGGTAAGACCATCGCGTTTGTGCCGACCATGGGCAACCTGCACGAAGGGCATCTGGCATTGGTTAAAAAGGCCCGGGAAAAGGCGGACTTTGTCGTCTCGTCGATTTTTGTCAATCCGACTCAGTTCGGCGAAAATGAAGACTTATCGGCATACCCGAAAACGTTGGAAGCCGATAAAAAACATCTCATTGCTGATGGCTGCGGCCTGCTCTATCTACCCACCAACGACATTATGTACCCGAAGCCGGACCTGACCCGGGTTTCCGTCGACAAGGTTACCACCCTGCACTGCGGTGCCAGTCGCCCGGGCCATTTTGTGGGTGTGGCAACCATCGTTCTGAAACTCTTTAATCAGGTTCAACCGGACGTTGCGGTGTTTGGCTTAAAAGATTTTCAGCAGTTCACCGTCATTCGAACCATGATCGATGATCTGTTTCTGCCCATTGAGATTGTTGGTGTCGATACCGGACGCGCCGATGACGGCCTCGCGCACAGTTCACGTAACAACTACCTGACCGCAGAAGAACGGGAAATTGCGCCAAAGCTGTACCAGACGCTGCAACAGACGGCCGACGCCATTCGCACAGGTAAACGCAGCTTTGCCGAACTGACGCGCGAAGCCAAAGAATCCCTGCACAACGCCGGGATGACACCGGATTATTTCAACATTTCGCGTCAAAGTGACCTCGAACCGGCCACCGAACAGGACCGACACCTGGTCATCCTGGCCGCGGCGTTCCTGGGCAAAGCGCGATTAATCGATAATATTACGGTCGAATTGGAACAATAAGAGCAAATGAGGGGCGAAAGCACCTCATTGGTCAACAATTCATGAAGCTGGTTTCAAATTGGTGCCGCATCCGTACAATAGGCCCCGATTTTGGATGAGCGACCTGACCTTCGGGTGACTTTACAGAGGAGAAAGCTGTGGATCTCATCATGCTGAAAGCCAAGTTACATCAGGCGCGCGTAACCCACGCGGTACCGGATTATGAAGGCTCCTGCGCCATCAGCGGTGATCTGCTGGACATGGCAGGAATCCGTGAATACGAACAGATTCAGATTTACAACATCACCAACGGCGAGCGTTTTACAACCTATGCCATTCGAGGTGAAGAGGGTGAAGGCATTATTTCGGTGAACGGCGCTGCGGCACTGAAAGCCAATGTCGGCGACCGCATTATCATCTGCGCGTATGCTAACTTCAGCGAGAAAGAGCTGGAAACGTTCAAACCCAGCATGGTGTATATGAACGCCGACAACAGCGTCAGCCATACGGCGAACGCCATTCCGGTTCAACTTGCGTAAGACAGTTGCAGGCGGTTAGCGATTAGCTGCAAGTTGAAGATAGTTTAAAAAGCTGGCGGATTGCTGGCTTTTTTTGTTTTGGGCTGCGGGAGACAGCACCACTTTTAAGAGCTGCCCTGCAAGCGACCTTCTGATGAAGGCCAGCTATCAGCGGATTGCTAGGTCAGGACTTTTCGCGTCAAAGTTCCAGGTCTTTAAATCTGATAGCTGACAACTAACCGCCTCCTTCTACATCCCTGCAAAATTCCTCCCCCGAAAAGACCTGACAGGTGTCAAAAACTTCCGGATTAAACGGCCCAGCGGTGGTTTTTGAGCCAGATTTGTAATTAAATTACACCCCAATTTCTTCAATGGCTCAGGAATCCAAGCTATGTCACAGTCCCCTACGCAACTGCCTGCCTGGCAGACGCTGATCGATCATCAGAAATCCATGGCCGATGTTCATATGCGCGATCTGTTCCGTCAGGATGCGCAGCGTTATGACAAGTTCAATGTCAATGCGGCGGGCATCGCATTGGATTACTCCAAAAACCGCGTAACCGAAGAAACCCTGAAACATCTGATCGACCTGGCTGAACAGGCAAAGCTGCCTGAAGCCATCCAATCGATGTTTAACGGTGATGTTCTGAACCAGAGTGAAAACCGCTCCGTTCTGCATATTGCGCTGCGCAATCGTTCCAACCGCCCGATTAATGTTGGTGGTGAGAATGTGATGGACACCGTGAATGCGACATTGAATAAGATGAAAACGTTCGCTGCTCGCGTACACAGCGGTGATTTTGCCGGCAGCACCGGTAAAAAACTGCGTACCATTGTTAATATCGGGATCGGCGGCTCTTTCCTTGGACCTAAGGTCGTCTCTGACGCGCTAACCCCATATTGGCAGGAAGGCTATGATCTGCGTTACATCGCCAACATCGATGGCACCGATTTCGCCGAAACGGTCAAAGATCTCGATTACGAAACCACCCTGTTCATTGTCGCGTCCAAATCATTCGGGACTCTGGAAACCCTGAAGAATGCTGAAGCCGCCCGCGAGTGGTTCTTTCAGCAGGGTGGCAAACCCGAAGAAGTGAAGAATCACTTCGTCGCGGTTTCTACCAACATCCCGGCAGCAACCGGGTTCGGCATTGAAGAAGAAAACATGTTCCCGATGTGGGACTGGGTGGGTGGTCGTTACTCGCTTTGGTCAGCGATTGGCCTGGCGCAGATGATTGTTCTGGGTGCCGAGACCTTTGAAGCGCTGCTTCAGGGCGCGCACAACATGGACGAACACTTCCGCACAGCGCCCCTGGCTGAGAACCTGCCGGTGATTCTGGGCATGCTGGGCATCTGGTATCAGAACTTTTTCGGCGTCGAATCGCATGCGGTACTGACCTACGACGAGTACCTGCAGGACCTGCCAAACCACCTGCAACAGGTCGATATGGAATCCAACGGTAAGCGCGTCACACGCGATGGCGGTGACATCGACTATCAGACAGGCGCCATCATCTGGGGTGGCACCGGCACCAATGGTCAGCATGCTTATCATCAGCTGATTCACCAGGGTACCCGCCTGATTCCGGCTGACTACATCATGCCGTACCGCTCGCATAACCCGGTGGCCGATCACCATCCATGGTTGTTCGCCAACTACCTGGGCCAGCAGCAGGCGATGTTGGAAGGCAAAACCGAAGCCGAAGTGGTTGCAGAACTCACCGCCAAAGGCATGGATGAAGAAAAAGCCAAATGGCTGGCGCCACACAAGGTGATTCCGGGTAACCGTCCTTGCAACAGCATCACCTTTGAAAAGGTCACACCAGAAATTGTTGGCGCCTTGATTGCCATGTACGAACACAAAGTCTGTGTGCAGGGCATCGTTTGGGACATCAACAGTTTCGACCAATGGGGCGTAGAATTGGGCAAAGTACTCGGCAACGCGGTTTACGATGCCATTGAAAGCGGCAACACTGACGCTTACGACAGCTCTACGGCAGCGCAGATCGCGGCGTTCCGAAAAGCGAATAGCTGATAATTGCGGGCTGCGGGCTGCGGGCTGCGGGCTGCGGGCTGCGGGCTGCGGGCTGCGGGCTGCGGGCTGCGGGCTGCGGGCTGCGGGCTGCGGGCTGCGGGCTGCGGGCTGCGGGCTGCAATTTATTGTTAAAAGCTGGACCTTGGTGTCCAGCTTTTTTTGTTCTTAAAACCTGTGGTTCTTCAACCTAAGCAGGAAGTGCATGCGGCCTCCACTAACAGCTTGAAGCTAACCGCTATTAACTGCCCCTTCTGCCCAAAAACGTCAGCCTTTGCCCAAATCCGCCAATCGCTTGTCAGCTTTATCGATTCAGTGCGCCACGAAATTTACATTGAGTTACATAATTTTACCCGGAAGCCAGCATTTTGACTGGACTGTGATACATTTTTAGAAATAATGCGAAACCTGTCACACTAATTGCACTATACCTGACAAGTGGTAAGTCAACCGTCTACTGGCTTCTCCATGTCATACCGATAAAACAGGAATCGTCTGAACCATGAAAAAACGTCTTCACAGCTCGGGTTTCACCCTGGTCGAACTGGTCATTGTTATTGTTATTCTGGCGGTACTGACCGCAACCGTGTTGCCCCGTTTTGTCAATCTGGAAGAAAAAGCTACCGAGGCCGTGCTAAAAGGAGCACTCACCTCTATTAAATCGGCCGCTCGTATTGGTAACGTTTATGCGCGAACCCAAACGGCAGATAGTGATGGCGACGTAGACGTGGATGGTACCGAAGTGTTTATGGTCAGAAACTATCCGGCTGCACGCTCAAATGACATCCGTACCTCGTCAGCGCCTGGGGCGTTTGCTGGACTGGTTGATCTGTTAGAAATTGACCCTGGCGTGTCAGTTACTTACAGCGAAGCCAGCAATACTATTAACCGTACGGATGTCGCAGACACGATTCTGATCCTGCATGCCGGTGACCGCTGTGTCAGCTACCAGCCACCGCAGGCAGGCGATGAAGATCCAAACTATTCTTCGGGGGTTTTGACCTACGATGCCAGTAGCAACACTTGCTCGTAATGAACCGAACTGATTTAACACAACATCCATGCGAAAGTTAAAGTAATTTCTTAAGTTTGCTTTCCAGCACTGACTGAAACGACTAAACTTTCGCCCATTGTTTACTGACCAAAAGGTTTATATATATGAAAAAACAACAAGGTTTTACTCTGATTGAGCTGATCATGGTGATCGTAATTCTGGGCATATTGTCGGCGTTTGCTTTGCCTCGGTTTGCGGATTTGAGTGACAATGCTGAGAACTCAGCAATTGAGGGCGTTTTAGGCGCAGTTCGTTCCGCGTCATCTATTGCACATGCAAATGCTTTGGCGAACTCTGATTCTACGGAAACATCTCTCGAGGGCACAGTTATAGCGCTAGTAAATGGATATCCTGATGCTAATGGCGCTGGAGCTTCTCCAAACGGAGCCTCTGGAACAGGGTATGGGATATCAGAAGCTGCGAGCCTAGATGGTGTTCTGGTCCTTCATGAAACTGCTACGGGCTTTGGCACAACAAGAACCGATGCAAACGATTCGATTCTTATTGCACTTGAAAGTCGAATAGGTTCTCCGTGCTTCACTTATCAAGAAGCAGCTACCGACTCTACACCTGTCATTTCCGACATTGGAAGCCTAGGAGAAGGTACAACTGATTCAGGCTTGGCTGATGCCGATAACACCTGCAGTTAACATCTATTAAACGAGGACCCCCAACGAAATTAGATCGTAGTCTTTTTTACTGTTGAGGATTCTTGATGAGAGCAAGAAACGGTGGCTTTACGCTCATAGAGCTTATTATAGTACTAGTTTTAATCGCAGCACTTTCAGCGATAGCTATGCCCCGTTTCTTTGACTCTCGAACCTTCACCTCCTACTTCAACCAATCCGAATTAGAAAGCGCATTATCCTGGACACGCAACCGCGCCATCACCACTCAGTGTGCTCACGAATTCCGCATTACCACCACCGGCTGGTTTGTCCTGCGCGACGATGATCGTGATGCCGCAACCAACAATGATTGTTCATCACAAACCAACCAACCCAGCTGTGCGGCTGACGAACATTTTAATTTTATTTATCGCAACGATGACGACATCCTTGCCGATCTCAGTGGGAATGCAGTTGCCGGTTCTGACATCACCTCTGGTACGTTCCAACGTTTGATATTCACGGCCGATGGTCAACTCTATCTGCTGACATCCGCGCCTTCAGATACCACTACCGGTTGTACCAGTCTGTCCGGGGTCAGCCCGATACCGAACAACAGCTCGTTAGCCTTAAATGGCCTGACACTCACCATCGACGGAACAACAGCATTCGTGGCGGTGCAGTGATGATGGAGAAGAAGGCCGCTCGCAAGCAAAACCGGAGCTGTTTATTTTCGACAAGTGGAAACGGTTTCCAGTGGTTCCCAGTCATGATCGCGAGCAGGGCTCGCTCTTACAGGGCAAAACATTACGGTGTTTTTCCCGCAGCCCGCAGCCCGCAGCCTGCAGCCAAACACCAATCCGGCGTCACCCTTGTTGAACTGATCATCGCCATCGTGATCATTTCCATCGCCTCGATTGCCCTCTTGCAAGGGTTAGGTTTACAGACACAACGCAACGTCGACCCGATGATTCAGTCACAGGCCAATGCGCTGGCACGCCAGTATCTCGAAGAAGCTTTGAGCCGTTCGTTTTTTGATCCAACGGCAGATCCGAGAGTCGATCCGTCCATCACACAGGCACAGGCAACCGCTGCCGTCCGGGACATCAGTTCTCGCACTGCGAATCCAACAAACCGGCTGGCGTTTAACAACGTCTATGAGTACAACGGGTTCAGTCAGCCGATACAGGCACCGAATGGCACAGGTATTCCTGAACTGTCGGGGTACTCAGTATCGATTTCTGTCGACCTGTCAGGAGGCTTAACACTGGGTTCGGTCAGTAATCCAGCCGACACCAATAACTGCCCAGCATCTATAATGCTCGTCACGGTTACGGTCTCGGATCCTCGTGGACAATTGACGGTTTTAAACGGTTACCGGACAAGTTATTTCGATACGTCCAGTCGGTATACGGGGTGCTGAGGATGAACAGGAACCTAACCCGCAACGGCTTCACGCTGACCGAACTGATCATGGTCATCGTCATCCTCGGCATCATTTCTGCGGTGATTACCCCTCTGATCGGCAACAAGTTCGGTGCCGTTGCACAATCAACCAAACGCGCCTATTGGGTGCAACAAGGCGAGTATGCTTTTCAGACTCTAACGCTGGATCTTGCCCGCTCGGTACCTAGTTCCGTGTTCACCAGTGAACCGGACAATTCAAAAGATCAGGTCGTAGAATTTCTCGGCTCGGCATCCGGAGCCGACCTGAATGCGGCCAGATATCGCAATCGTCAGCTGTCTGGCCAGGATCGGTTGCAAATCAACAATGACAACAGTTTCGATATCTTTGGCCGTTTTTCGTCGGCACCGGGCTGGGTCAGCATTGGCTTACTTTCTTCAACGGAAGCTAGACAGGACTGGACTCAAGCCCAGGCCAACGCAAACGATGTTCGTTTTGCTCCGGTCGCATCAGTCACGGCGGGCACCGGAGAAAATGGCAGCCCGGTCAGTAATGTGCAACTCAATACCAGCGTTAACGCCTCCTATCGCTTCGGTGCTCACTCACCCTACTTCCGTGCTTATTTCTTCGATGGGCCCGTCGGCTATGAATGCGATACATCAGACGGGATTTTGTATCGGGTCAGCGGCTATACCTCACTGGCGATCGGGAGCTCATTTAGCGCCCGGACGGCAACCGCGACCAAAGATCGGGTCATCACCAACCTGACGGATTGCGAGTTCCGCCTACTGCCTGGCTCGGCCTATTCCCCTCCCACGCTGAGAATTGATCTTGAAATCGGTGATGGCAATGAAAGTATCCGCTTAATCGACACGATACCACTGAGGAACGCGTCATGAAGCCAAAACAACAAGGCGTCGCCCTCATTGCCGCGATTTTTCTGATTGTCATCATTGGTGCCGCCGTTATTTTGCTGGCGAGCCTGAGCACACGGAACGCTCAACAGACCACACAAAGTCTTCTAAAAACCCGTGCAGAACAGGCGGCTAATGCGGGTATTGAAGCGTCCGTTCAACGCCTGATTGAAGACATCAGCAGTACATACCTTTGGTGCGATGGATCGACGGCGAACGTCGCGGTTCCGGCCTATACTGACTTTACTGTGCTGGTCACTTGCACACAGCATGAATATCATCGGACATCCCAGCCTGTGACACTGATTTATCTAAGCGCGACTGCCGAGTCTGGCTCAGTAGACAGTGTTGATTATGTTTGGACGGAAACGATGGCGACGTTGGAGTTGTAGTTCGTGAAATCTCGTAATTTTCTGAGACAGTGGCTCTTGACGAGTTTCATCCTGTCGTCATTGATACTCTTCGCGGGCAACTCAGTTGTATACGCCGCTGTGCTCTCAGATGATTTTGAATCCCAAAACTATTCGGGCAGTACCGGTGATACCAACTGGCCTTCTGATTGGTTCGAAACTCAGGATAATAATAGCTCCAATAGTGGTGATGTTCGGGTTGCCCGATTCAATGGCGGATCGAACTACTTTGTCGCCATGGAGAATGGACCTAATGCCATAGGCAGAAGTGCAGATCTAAGCTCTTATTCTGAAGCTTCGCTGTCATTCGAGCATCGCCCAAGCTCGCCTGGTAATGAATCGTATACGATTGAAGTTCAGTTTCGAGAGAATGCTAGTAGCCCTTGGACGACCCAAAGAACTTTAAACGCTTCACCGACCGACTTTACCACCGAGTCCATTGAAATTCCGAGCAACTTTCACACTAGCGGGTTTTCATTCAGATTTCTATCCTCTGGCAATTTAGGGACATATTTCAGCTGGAGTGATTTTAGGTTGTATACAGAATACTTTCTTCTCGACAACGTCACCCTCAGTGCTACTGAAAACATTTCAATCCCTGTCCCTATCCTGGAATACCACTTCGATGAGCCCGGCTGGAACGGCAGAGCCGACGAAATCATTGACTATTCGGGTAATGACAATAACGCAGTGGCCGATGCCACCAGTCTGACCACTACCGATGCCGACGGGGCCATCTGCCGCGCCGCCAGTTTCAATGGCAGTGATCAGTTCATCACGGCTGATGATTTATCCGCGTTACGCGACACCGCCACCATGAGTTTCTGGATTAAAACAGCTCAAGCAGGAAGTAATCAGCCGTATAATTCACCGGGTGTCACTGGTATCGAACAAAGTGGTGGCGTAGATGACATCTTCTGGGGCTGGCTCAACCAAAACGGGCGCATCGGGCTGTCGGTTGGTAACGACAATGCTGCGGTTTCCACAATCAGTGTGAATGATGGCGATTACCACCATGTGGTTTTGATTCGCGATGCCAACCTCGATACCTATCGAATTCTCATCGATGGCGTCGAACGTGGCAGCGGAAACTACAGTGGCAGTGGTATTGCTGACGTTATTGGCAACAGTTTTGACAGCATCGGGAGAATCGAGGATACCGCCGGTTCTCCGCTGTATCTTGATGCCCTGATCGACGAACTACTCGTTTTTGATCAGATACTTACTGATACACAAGCACAACAAATTTTCACCCTGCAATCTAACGGGCAAAACCTCGATGGCTCCATCCGAGACTGCTCACCACCACCGCCAGCAGTTTGTTTCACCGATAATTTTGATCGTGCCTCATTGGACAGCGACTGGGCCGTGACCAGCCGCAGTGGAGCTTTTGGTCTGCCCCGCATCGTTAACAACCGCCTGCGGATTACCGATAACAGCGGCAACGTCTCTACAGCCGCCACTCTATACCGGTTATTTCCCAGCGCAGGAAATCGCATCGTTGTTGAGTTCGATTACTATGCCTACGGCGATCCCTCCGATGGTGGTGATGGTCTGGCGCTGGTATTTTCAGATTCAGAAATCGTTCCTCAACCAGGGGGGTATGGCGGGTCATTGGGCTATGCCCAAAAAGACGGAATTTCCGGTTTTGCCGGCGGCTGGATGGGCATCGGTTTGGATGAGTACGGTAACTTCCTGAACCGGAATGATGGCAATAAAGACGGCGGGTTCACCACCCGCGTTCGAGAAACCATCACCATTCGTGGTTCCGGCAGTGGTACCGATGGCTACAACTACATTACCTCAAATGGCCAAGTGCCAGGCAGTAACGTATTGCCCACCAGTCTGAACCCGACAATTGAAAACAATACGGGGCATCGCTATCGCGTAACCATTGACCACGCCAACGGCGTTAATGCCTGGGTACGAGTTGAGCGGGATATCGGCAGCGGATTCAACGATGTGATAGCCACCTTCGATCTGCTGGCACAAACAGGCCAGGACGCCATTCCAACTCGTATGTACATGACTTTAACCGGCTCAACCGGCGGCGCGACCAACGCACACGAGATTGATAATCTCAATGTTTGCGCAGATGTGATCGAACGGGTGGACGTCGTAGATCATTATGAACTGGATCGAAATGTCGACCAGGGGCTGACCTGCGAAGCCGTCCAGGTGGCTTCACGCGCCTGCATGGATCCAAACTGCAACACACAAATCAGTGGCCTGATCAGTACCGAGTTTGCACCGGCCACTGGCTGGGAAGCGTCCAACATAAAAACCGATTACACCAGTGGTGAAGTTTTCAACTATCGACAAACCGTTGCCGGTGATTACACCTTCGACGTCATCAGTTCTACGCCGGCCATTCGTCCATTGAGTACCGACCCGGTACTTTGCTTCGTCAATGGTATTCAACAGTCCGATTGCGACATCACTTTCGTTGATGCGGCCTATCGTTTCTTTACCGATGCCACGGCACCTGCATCACCGGTGAGCACTTTCGACCTGGTCGCCGGAGAGGCCACTTCGCCTTTCTACCTGCGAGCCCTGCGCACCGATCCGGATACAGGCGTCTGTCAGTCGCTGTTCACGAATGCCAGCCTGGCCTCACAGCTCGGGACGACCTGTTCCAATCCAAACACCTGTGTCAGTGGGGCGAATGTTACCTGGGACGATTCAGTTTCAGGCGGAACCGCCGTATCGAATACCGGAACCACGTCGAAAACGCTGACCTTTGGCTCGAACAGTACCTCCACCTTTGGCCTATCCGCCCCCGAAGTCGGCATCCAGCCTTTAGCCGTAGCAACCGAACTGCCCGATGCCGATGGTAACCCCAGCGGTGAGTTTATCCGCGGTACGGTCAATTTGCGGGTACGGCCAGCCCAGTTAGAAGTTTTTGATGTTCGCAACGGCTCGACTATTAATGACGGCAATGGTGTTCTTGCCGCCGCGGGAGAACCCTTCACCTCAGCCATTCGAGCGCTCGATGTAAACGGCAACATCTTACAGAACTTTGCTGAAACCACCGGACTTTATGCTGTTGATTGGAGTCTGAGTACCCTGAATGCTCCCTCAGGAGGGGTATTCGGAACACTCTCTGGTAATGCCGTTAACCAGTCAGACGCAACCCGATGGCAAGCGGCAGACCGCGACGGAAATGGCATAGATGAAACGCTGGCTCCCGCTGTCGATGGGTCCGGGCTGCCACTTGGGATAACCTACAGTGAAGTTGGCCGGATCAACCTGGTGGCACAAATCGAGAACTATCTCGGCTCTGGGTTCGCGGTAAACAGCCTTTCTGATCCAATAGTCACCGGGCGGTTTACACCTGCTTATCTGCAAGTCAGCGAGAACACGCCCGGCAATGCCGAATGGGGCAGCGATAGTGCTCTTTATCAGGGACTTACAGAGCCACTGACCGGCTTGAGTTATCAGGTTCAGGCCTACAGCCGCAACGATACGCTGTTACAAAATTACGTGGGTGAGTTTGTTGACTTTGACTCCGTGGTTTCACCACTGGACGTTCCTGCAGGTACCAACACCGAAGGCAATGGTTACAGCAGTAGCGGTGCCGGAATCAGTAGCGAATCCCTCATCTGGACCATCGACGGAGACAACGACACCGATGGTGTGCTGACCTTCAACGCCGATCTCGCCAATGTGCTCTGGTCCCGTAAAACCGGTTTACCTACCGCTGATGACACCTTGCAAAGCATCGACACCCTAACACTTTCCGCGTCAGCCTTTACCGACGCGGACGGTATCTGTGTGTCGGCTTCATCATCACCGGCTTGCCAGAACGTGACATTGGATATTGATGATCGATCTCTTTACTACGCCCGCCTGAGTTTACCTGATCAGGTAGACGGCACGAACACCAACGCCTTTGTCCCCATCACTCTGGAATACCTGAGTTCGGTCAACGCTGGCGAACCAACCTTTTCAGTGCAAGCGCTGGAAAACGACCTGAACAACGGCGTTTTTGCCGGTCTGACACACAACACTTCTCAAGTATGTACACTGCTCAACTGTCCACCCGATCTGAGTAATACCCAGTTCAGTGGGCCAACCGGCTCAGGAAGCACACTTGAGAGTGGCTTGGGTCTTTGGACGCTGACGCTATCGGACACCGGGTTGGTTGAGGTCAACGGTGATGTACCCGCCTGGCTGACGTGGGATTGGGACAACAGCGGTGTGTTCAGAGCTGATTCAACCTTACTGCTGTTCGGCAACTATCAAGGGCGAGCGCCGATTCTGTTTACTCTTCCGGGAGGTCGATAATCGATCTCACAGTATAGCAAGGCGGGAGTTTTTTACGCCCGTCAGACTGATGACAAAGCTACCACCGAGCTGGAGACGATGAAAGGTGGCTCTCAAATGGACATCGAAAACATGGCGGTCCGGCGTTCCGGTGTTTTCGTCGAGCGTATCAGGTGGTCCGGCATCCCGGCGATACTTGCAGCGGTCCATTTGAGAGCTATCTTTTAATCGGCGGGGTTTATAAGCAAACTGGCGGGCGTTTTTTACGCCCGTTTTTGCTGCAAGGGCCACAACAACGCTTCACTCTGCCGTTCTGGATCAAAATTAAGCAGACCGTCGTAGTTGAATCCGCGCCAGGAAGATAAGTAGCGGCGCAAACGGCCAATGTCCGGGCAACGCTCCGGTATTAGCACAAAAGCACCCTGATTATCGATCAGGTGCCAGTAAACTTCATCGTTCAACACCTTGAGCGTGGCCGCTCCCAAATCGTCAATATCACATCGACTCAAGGCACCGCCCGGCCGGTAATAGTGCAGAATGCCATCTTCGATCAGGATGGAATGTACCGGTTGCTGTTCCGATTTCTGGCTTCGCCAAAACGTCATACTTATCTCGCTTCAAAGTCAGGAAGACCGGCTAACGGGTCTTCGGGGTCATCGTCTATTCGGTCAAACTGCAACGTCACCCGACGGTTTTGTGCTCGTCCGGCGGCTGTTTCGTTGCTGGCAATCGGGTACCGCTCACCGTGATAGCGGGTCAGGATCATTGCCGCATCAATACCGGCATTAACGAGATAATCCGTCACCCGATAGGCGCGCCGCTCAGACAGGCGTCGGTTGTCGTATCGCGTGCCGACACTGTCACTGTGGCCATCCACATAGATGGCAGTAATCAATGGGTCCGCTTTCAAATAGGTCACAATGTCATCCAGTTGCGAACGGGCACGGGCGTCCAGACCATCGCCACCCCCGTCAAAACGCACCGTGGACTGTCGGATCTGCTCAAAATTCACCGGCAGCAACCCGGCCTGGCAGGCGAGATAGTCGTTGTAATAGGCTTTGAAATCGACGGGCGAAATTTGCACGCGAACACGGTCATCGCCAAACTTGGCTTTCCGCGTCAGCGTCGGTGCCATACCAAGCCCCAGTTCATCCATCATGCGACCGGCTCTGGCGGTCTCTACCCGTATCGGGATCTGACGATCGCGGACATTGACGTAGCCCAATTCCGTGGTCAGGGCACTGGAGCGCCAGGCAGGTGCTTCAACGGTCAAGGCCGCCTGGCCTTCGGCCATCAGATTCCGGGTCGATTCCAGATAAAACTCCAGCGTTTCGCCAGCTTGATGAAAAAAAACGGCCAAGCCATATTGAGGGATCGGCTGATAAAACCGGCAAAAATAAATGTTGGCTTCAATGCGCCACTCGGTATCGGTCAGACCTGTGCCGAAGTCGGCACTGCGAGCCGGCACACTGATGCTCACCAATATTGTCACTAAAAATAGGGAAACTAGCTGCCTGTAATCGGTCATAGCCTGCCGCTTTTTACCTTTGTGTCATGAATACAGTCAGTATTGCAAAGCTCAGACCAGTTTCGACTGTTATTTCACAGTCAGATCATTAACATGGTGCGTCCAGTTGTTACCCCCCTCTCGATGGAGTCTGCGTGTCTGATACCCCCAACCCAAACCTCATGTGCGAACGCTTCCGTGGCTACTACCCTGTGGTCATCGACGTTGAAACGGCTGGTTTCAATGCCAAAACGGACGCGCTGCTGGAAATTGCCGCGGTCACGCTGAAAATGACCGATGATGGCTGGCTGGAGCAAGACGAATGTCTGTTTTTTAATGTCGAACCCTTTGAGGGCGCGAATCTGGAACAGGCCGCACTCGATTTCACCGGTATTGATCCACACAACCCACTGCGCGGCGCAGTCGATGAAGGCGATGCGCTGAAAGAAATATTTAAAATGATCCGCAAAGGTATGAAGGCCGCAGGCTGCAAACGCGCCATTCTAGTCGGTCACAACGCCAACTTCGATCACAACTTTCTGTTTGCGGCGGCAGAACGGGCGAACAATAAACGTAACCCGTTCCACCCATTCACGACCTTCGATACGGCCGCGTTATCCGCCCTGGTTTATGGCCAGACTGTTTTGAAACGTGCCTGCCAGGCGTCTGGCGTTGAGTTCTCTGATAAGGAAGCTCACAATGCCGAATACGACACACGTAAAACTGCAGAGCTGTTCTGCAACATGATCAATCAATGGAAAACTCTGGGTGGCTGGCCACCGGCACCGGTTGAATCCACCGAGAACGCAGAATCAGGAGACAATGAATGAAATGCATGGCTGACCTCTGTGTCATTCCGTTCAATGGCAACATCTCCGTCGCTGACGAGATCGCTCAATGCCATCGGGTACTGCAGCGTTTCAACCTTGATATTCAATTACACGGTTATGGCACCAACCTATACGGCGAATGGGACGAGGTGTTCGCCGCAATTAAGGCATGCCATACTGAACTGCACGATCAGGGCATCGTTCGCATATCCTCGACGATCAAAGTCGGAACCCGAACCGACAAGGATCAGACCATTCAAGACAAGGTTGATGCAGTGGACCGACGCCTGGGCGAATAACCCGGGCATCAAAGGAACGCGGAGCGTGCTTTATGAACCCACCAGACCTCAATGGACTGGCTCTCTTTGTCGATATTATTAACCATGGTTCGATCACCTCGGCGGCCAACGCTTCAAAACGTCCTAAATCGACCCTGTCGCGCCAACTCAGTGAGTTTGAAGAACGATTGGGTGTGCGTCTCATCGACCGCACCACCCGCACGCTTGCACTGACCGAAGCCGGTAAAGCGCTTTATGACCAGGCCGGGACATTGGTCGAAGAGCTGTCTGAAATTCAAACCGCCATTGGCGCGTACCAACGCCACCCGAAAGGCGACCTTTCGCTGTTGTGGCCACAGGAACTGTTCACCGAACAGATGGCCGATTTGATTACCGAGTTCCTGGATGCCTGGCCACAGATCAATATTCAGGGAACCCAGTATGTGGGGTACGAACCCTCACTGGAACGACACTACGATCTGCACTTCATTTTGCATCAGCAACCCTTAACCGCCAGCGATTGGATCGGCCGCTCATTAATGAGTATTCCGGTTGAGCTTTACATGGCCCCTTATGCCCAGTTTGACGCCCCGACGACGTTAAAAGAACTCAGTCACAGCCCGTGTATATTGCAGAGTAACGAGCACGAATGGCTGTTCCGGCGGTCAACGGGCAGTGTTGCGGTTCCGGTGATGGGACGATTGACGTTGAACAGCCCGGAACTTCGGATGCGCGCCGCCATACGCGGCCAGGGCATTGTCCGTCTACCGGCGTATCTGGCGGAATCAGCCGTTCGGCAAGGGGCGTTAAAGCCATTGAGTTTCGCGGAAAAGCCACTCGCAGAGCAACTGACGGTTGTTTATCGGTCCCGTCAGTTACCATTGAAAACCCGGTTATTTCTGGAGCACTTCCAGAATCACATTGGTCGATTGTACAGCCGGCTTTGAGCGATCAAACCGTCAACGTCTTTACTTGAGCGGCACCACCGGCCCGGGCCAGATCCACCGCCGTAGTCGCTCGATAGGTCAACACGCTGGAACTGCGATCGTGGCGGGAACGCTCTGATACTCCGGCGGATACGGACGGATGCAGTTGTGGCCATTCGGGTATCGACTGCGCCTTTATCCGATCAATCACCGTCTGTGCCAGACGTTTTGCAGCGCGAAGATCCGCTCCGGGCAACAAAAGCATAAACCGTTCAAAACTGATCTGCCCGCAACGATCCTCGTCACCCAGTTCCGCTTTCACTATGTCTTGTAGCCAACGATGAACAGCGTCTACCGCCGGCTGACCGAACTGTTCTCGCACGTCCGATAAATCATGAACATCAAACACCACGACTGACAGCGGCGATCGATGCCGTTCTGACTGATCGAACATCAGCCCGGCCAAACTCTCCATCATTTTAAAGCCCGCGCTTTTCACCGACTCACTGATCGCCGAGTACTGCTGTAAAATCCGCATCTGCCGCATTTTCCGATGCAACGACAGACTCACAGCAATCAGGCTCAACATCAGCACGGCAATGACAATGAGTAATAGCTGTTGAATACGGTTTTGCGCGGCAATGGTTTCCTGCTGTTCACGATTTTCGCTCGCCAGGCGCTCAGTTTGGGTCTGATACATGGCATTTTCCGAGTCGATGCGAATCTGAGTAATCAGCGATTGTTGTTCCTGAGCCATAAGCTCCGCTTCAACCTGCCTGAGTTGCTCAGAGAGTTCGTAAGCCTGTTCCATATCGCCTTTGGCATAGGCGATGTATTTGCTCGCGTCCATCACAGCGGCCTGCGTCTGAGAGGGCTCGGGTCCGCCAAGTCGTTGCTGTAAAACATCCAATCGCGAAAGCGCCTCTTCAGCGAGCGTAAAATCGTCGACATCGGCGGCCACATACGCTGAGGTTAACCAGAAATCAAAGCGATAAGCAGCGTCGAGAATCACTGACAACCCTGATCGGGCTTCTTCCAAAGCCTCATACGCCTGAACGTAACGACCGGTCAGGCTGTAGATATTGGCGATGCCCATGTTTCCAAAGAACACCGCAGTCGGGTCACCCCAACGCTCGGCTCGCTCCATAAAGAGCTCATAGGTTCTTAGGGCAGCAATGAACTCACCGGCTTCTTCCAACACGGCTGCACGGTTGTAGAGCATGCTGGACAGGCTGACGTTGTTGTTCTCTGTGGTGTAAATCGATTCCGCAACGGCGTACTGCCGAAGAGCACCATCGGTGTCGCCCATATAGCTGAGAATATTCCCGAAATGATTGTACAGATCACCCACCAGAAACCGTCGAGTGACCGAATCACTGATGTCATTGGCCCGATTCACGTATTCCAGCGCTAACTCATACTCGTCTCGGGTCAGAGACAAGTAACCGATCAACGCATTCAGCGCCGACAACAGCGCATCAAACTCACCACTTTGCTCAGCGACTCTGAGTGCCGCCCGATATCCAGACTCCGCCACAGCCAACTCGTCATTCACTTCGCGAAATACGGCCTGCAAAACCAATAGATTCACCAAGGTGTAAGCGTCGGCATGCTCTTTCAGGTCTAAGCCCTGCTGCAACGACGCCTGGGCCGCCTCATAGTCAGCAAAAATAAGGTGATTCTCAGTCAGTAACTGGAAATAACGGGCCTTATGGCGCAAGGGCCAGTCATCGATCACTTTATCGGAGAGTAAGTTCAGAACCTGATGGGGACTTTCGTACAGTCGATGTTCAAGCTCGGACCAGTTCAGTAGATCAGTCCTCGAGGGTTGAGCCATGACAGGCACAACGGCGCAGACGATCAGGCAACCAATCAGAACTTTCATACGACGACAGAATGCATGGATCACTTCAGTGTTCCTGACTAATACTTTCCGACATCCGTCGGGCGGTTTGGCGTCCATGCAGCGGTGAATAGGTTAGAACCGGTCATCCGGGACCGGCAGAGTATGTTCAGGACTCAAGTACCATAAATGAGTCGCGATAGTAGGCCAGTTCGGCAATCGATTCCTTGATATCGTCCAGTGCCCGATGCGATCCGGCTTTTTTCACACCGTTCAAAAGCTCGGGACGCCAGCGCGCCGCCAGCTCTTTCAAGGTACTGACATCGATGTTGCGATAATGGCAATAACTGTCCAGCGCTGGCATATATCGGATCAGGAAGCGTCGATCCTGCCAGATTGAGTTACCGCACAGAGGCGAACAGCCGGGTTCTACCCATTGCTCAACAAACGCCAGTGTCTCGGCTTCAGCCTGCGCCACTGAAATAGAACTGTTCCGTACTTTTTCAGTCAGCCCGCTTTCACCGTGATGGGTTGTGCACCATTCATCCATGCCATCGAGCACGGCATCCGACTGATGTATCACCAGAGAAGGACCTTCTGCGAGTACGTTCAGATCTTTATCGGTGACTATGGTAGCGATTTCCAGAATCTGGTCGGTTTCCGGGTTCAAACCGGTCATTTCCAGGTCGATCCAGATCAGGTTGGACTTTTTCTCCATCAATACAGGCCTTTAGGTAGAAAAGAAGTTAAACTGCGCGCCAGAGTATAACTGAATGCCCCCTGCCACGCATGAGCAAACGAAAACTCAGCCGACAACAACAGTTCCGGATCGATCGTATTCAACGCGAACGCCTTGAACGAGCCCAGAAGAAAGACCGCAAAGCCGATGAGAAACTCAACGACGGTGGGCTCAGCGATCCGGAAAGTGGACTGATCATTGCCCACTATGGCGCCACCATCGATGTCGAAAGTCAAAGCGGGGAAGTATATCGCTGTCACGTTCGCAGCAACCTGCCAGCCCTCGTCACCGGCGATCAGGTAATCTGGCACCGGGACGACGATGGCACCGGTGTGATCAGCGCGGTGGAACCGAGGCGTTCCATTCTGACCCGTCCGGACACTCGAGGACGTCTGCGCCCGGTGGCGGCGAATGTTGATCGGATCATTCTGGTGGTCTCCCCCGCCCCGCGAACGCCGGCCAATCTGATTGACCGCTACCTGGTGGCGACTGCACACGACGATATTCTGCCGATTATTCTGTTGAACAAGCAGGACCTGCTCGATCAGGCACCGGAGATGGCAACCGAACTTGAGCAATACGAAGCCTTAGGCTATTCAACTGTCCGCGCATCCGCCAAAGAAGACAAAGGTCTGGAAACCATTCAATCCCTGGTTAAAACAGGTAACAGTGTGTTCGTTGGTCAGTCCGGGGTTGGCAAATCGTCGATCATTGACCGGCTGCTGCCCGATGAAGACCTGAAGGTCGGTCAGATCTCAGAATCGACTGGTAAAGGCCGGCATACAACCACGACGGCAAGGCTTTACCATATCCCGACCGGTGGTCAGCTCATCGACAGCCCGGGCATCCGGGAGTTCGGCCTCTGGCATACCGCTCCGGAAGATCTGGACAAGGGCTTTCCTGAGATTTACCGTTTTGCCGGAACCTGTAAGTTCCGGGACTGTACCCATACCCACGAACCCGGATGCCGGGTCAAACAGGCTGTTGAGGAAGGCGACATTCTGGCCCGCCGCCTGGACAGCTTTTTGTCCATCCGGGATTCGGTAGATGAAGTCACCATAAGGGAGCTGTAGTCATGACCGAACCAACGTCAGATACACCGTCCGAAACAGGAGTCATCCGGCTCGATTCCGCAGACGGCTTCGCCCAACACAGTTGTGAAGTGCTGGCGAATGCGTTGCGAACCATAAACATTGTCAGTACCGACCTTGAACGTACCTGGTTGGGGCATACGGAGGTCGTTGATGCCCTTAAGAGAGCGGTTATTAAAAACCGCCGTGTCCATGTCCGGATTCTGCTGACCGAACCCGGCGACGCCATTGCGCAAAAACATCCGCTGATTCCGTTAATCAAACGTTTGTCGCGTATGGAAGCCCGCGTTATCGAGGACGACATTCTTGATAAGGTGCCACTGAAACACACGTTTCTGACTGTGGACCGGTCTCGTGTCGTGTTACGTCAGACACAGGATGAGTTTATTGGATTTGCCCATTACGACGATCGACCAACCGTCAGTCAACTGCAGGATACCTTTGATCAGTATTGGCGCTATTCCCGGCAGCATCCGGACCTCAGATTTGTGAACATCTGACGGCAGACTCAGCGATCAGGGCTGAACACGATTGTTGAACCGCACGGCGTTGCGGAACCGAAACACCTGTTGCCCAAAGGGGTAGTCGAACGACAAGCGCATCAGCTCCGGAGTGCCATTGCAGTCATCAAGCCGTGTCCGACGCAGCTCAACACGCCGATCGTCCGTCACGGTCAGATAAAAATCCCCCGGTTGAGTACAGCCAAACGTCATCACCGAAACCTCAAGCTGGTTGGCCGTGATGACGGGGTTGAACAATACCTCGGCGCGCTCAGTTTCCGGCTGCAACAACGTACAGCGACTGAGTAATAACACCGAAAGCAGTGCCCAAACGACCCTTTTCATCGACGCCGCCCGAATAGCAATAACACTCCAGCCAACCATGAAACCAAACCGAAGGCTCCAATCGTAATCGGCGAGTCGTTATTGCCCATCCGATGGACGGTGCCATCTTCAGCGATTTCGGCCATGCCGTCGACCTGAACGCCACCGGAGCGAATCCAGTTGCGGAAGGCGTAGACATCGCTGTAGACCCCGTAGCTCTGCACTTGATCTCCGCATGGCACCGGCCCAAAACTGACGACGCCAAGCAGGGTGTTGGTTGCCGGGTCGATAAGGGGGCCACCACTGTCGCCCTGACAAGAATCCTGACCAGGGTCACCTGCACAGATCATCGTTGACGAATCGTAGTTCGATCCGAAGAACGAAGCACAGGTTGCGTCGCTGGCCGCTTTCAGATCAACCTGCAAGAGGTCTGCGCTTGCTTCAAAATCGGACTCGTGGGAAAGGACATTACCATGCCCCATCACACGCACATTATTCGGCGTCCCCGTGGCGGCAAGTGTCGAAAACTGATCACTCGACGGCAAAGAAATCGAGTTCGCAGGCCAAGTTATCGCAATGCCATTAAACGTATCTGGCAATGTCAATACAGCGATATCGTTATCGAAAGCATTCGCAGAATAGAAAGGATGAACCTTAATGTTCTCGACGGGGACAGGAATCGGATCGTCACTTCCGGTGTATATTGTCCAGCCAGTGAAATGGAAGTTATTTGATACAGTCGTTTCTTTAGAGGCACTACCTTCACACCGATAAACGCTAACATTCTGATCGGCGCAAAACTCATACTGCATGCCGTTGTCGGTATAGTTTCCGACTAAGACATACAGATTACCGGTTGAAGGCAAGCTGTCGACGCAATGGGCCGCCGTCACAATCAGACCATCGCCGATATAAGCCCCTCCACAAAACGCATTCCAGCTGAACTGGTTACCACTCGGCGGTTCATAGCCCGTGCGGCCGGTTTGCCAATCGTAGGCCACCAGCAGCGTCGTGAAAAAATCGTAGTTCCCGGGATTTACGCGCTCACCGTCGATGATACGCGGGTCAATCTGGGCATGAACCAGTGCACTGGCACTCAACAGGGTGGCTAAAACAGCATGTCTGATCATTAAAAATTCGCTTCAAATCAACTGGACAATAAAATAAACCATCTTGGCCGATTTCGCGACTCACTAAAGGCAGGATTGTGAACTCAACAAATGATTTAGGTTCTACGGTGAGGGCGTTAATTAAAAAAAAGCCTGAAACGAACCTAAAGTTGTTTGGCGCTCACAAGGCGAGGGCTCAAAACAACTTCGCCCCACCCTGCTCCAAATTATTCAGCAGATGGCGAAGACGGATCTGTCCGCCTTCTTTCAACCGCGCACGCCCGTGTCGTGCCCAAAGGCCGTATTCCTCATTGGTCAGACGGCACTTTTCACGAACGTCATCCAGCGTAGGATCATGATGAATGGGCATATTGATAAAGAACTCCCATTCATTCTCGGTTAACTCACCATCGAGCATTCGAGTCAGTACCGATTGCACATGCGCTTCATCCGGCCGGTAGACCGGTGTTCGCCCCAGCATCATCGCCAGTGCCACACCGCCTACGACCAGAAAAGTCACCACAAACACAACGAGAAACTCCGCCATTCAGCCTCCTCGACACATTTCAGTCGGTTCCGGCTCCCAAAAACACACGGTACCGCCTGGAAGCCGTTAACCGTCGGTCATGTCAGCCGAGCCAGACCCGGGCATTGCGGAACATCCGCAACCAGGCACCATCATCCTGCCATTGGTCGGGACGCCAGGAGTTGGTCACGGCACGGTACACCCGTTCCGGGTGCGGCATCATGATCGTGATCCGGCCATCCTGGCTGGTAAACCCGTTCATCCCGCCCGGAGAGCCGTTCGGGTTGAGCGGATACTGCTCGGTCACCTGACCATAGTTGTCGACGTATCTTAGTGCCAGCAGCCCCTGCTGATCCGCCAATGCCTGATGCTTCGCATCACGGAACTCAGCGCGGCCCTCGCCGTGGGCAACCGCAATCGGCATGCGCGATCCCGCCATGCCCTGCAACAATAGGGACGGAGACGGCGTCACTTCAACCATCACGGTACGGGCTTCAAACTGCTCAGACTGGTTACGAACAAAGTGTGGCCAGCTTTCGGTTCCCGGTATCAGTTCACGCAGATTCGAGATCATCTGACAGCCGTTACAAACACCGAGCGCAAAGGTTTTCGGATCCGCAAAGAAGCGTTCAAACTGAGCGCGCGCACCATCGTTAAACCGAATCGATTTAGCCCAGCCTTCGCCGGCGCCAAGGACATCACCATAGGAGAATCCGCCGCAGGCAACCAGGCCGTTAAAGTCCGACAACGAAGCCCGGCCGGATAGGATGTCACTCATGTGCACATCCACGGTATCAAACCCGGACTTATCGAACGCGGCGGCCATTTCCAACTGACCGTTCACGCCCTGCTCTCGCAACACGGCCAGCTTCGGTCGCACACCCGTGTTCACATAGGCGGCGGTGATGTCTTCGTCAACATCGTAGGTCAGTGCTGTATGCAGGCCCGGGTCATTGGCGTCTAACCAACGATCGTACTCCTGCTGGGCGCAATCGGTGTTATCCCGCAACGCCTGAATCTGATAGCTGGTCTCACTCCACATGCGCAGTAAATCTGTCCGCGGCTTCACGTAAAGTTCTTCACCTTCGGCGATGATGCGCACAAAGTCGTCATCATTGACGCGGCCAATCACCGCCGAGCAATCACCGAGGCCTGCGGCCGTTAACTGCTGCAGCACGGCGGCCGTATCATCGCTGCGTACCTGAATCACCGCGCCCAGCTCTTCACTGAATAGAGCGGCCAGAATATCTTCATCTGAGAAACGCTCAGCTTCTATGTCGACACCCACGCGTCCGGCAAACGCCATTTCCACCAGCGTCGTAAAGACACCGCCGTCCGACCGATCGTGGTAGGCCAGCAGACGATCGTCCGCCAACAGTCCCTGAATGACCGCCCAGAAAGCTTTTAAGTCTTCTGCATCGTCGACATCCGGTGCAGCGTCACCGACCTTGCGATAAACCTGAGCCAACGCACTGCCACCTAAACGGTTTTGACCACGCCCTAAATCAATCAGGATCAGGTCGGAACCCGCCGGGTCATTACTCAACTGTGGGGTGACGGTTTTTTCAACATTCAGTACCGGGGCTACGCCAGTCACAATCAGGCTCAATGGCGCGGTGACCGACTTTTCACGACCGTCTTCCTGCCAGGTGGTGCGCATGGACATCGAGTCCTTACCTACTGGAATTGTCAGGTCCAGTGCCGGACATAAATCCAGGCCCACGGCTGCAACCGTGTCATACAAAGCTTCGTCTTCACCGGGATGACCGGCGGCGGCCATCCAGTTAGCCGACAACCGCACCTTCGCCATGTCACCAATGTGGGTAGACGCCAGGTTGGTTAGTGTCTCGGCAACCGCCAGTCGACCGGAGGCGGCAGGATTAACCAGTGCAACCGGCGTTCGCTCACCCATCGCCATGGTTTCGCCTGTGGTGGTGTCCAACCCAGACGTAGTCACAGCCGCGTCAGCCACCGGAATCTGCCAAGGGCCAACCATCTGATCCCGGGCCACCATTCCGGTAATAGAACGGTCACCTATGGTGATCAAAAAGCTTTTACTTGCCACAGATGGCAGATGCAGGACACGATCCACCGCATCGGAAATATCAATGCCTTTGGTGGTAAAGGTATCGCGCTCAAAACTGACTCGATCAAACGACCGCGACATTTTAGGCGGCTTGCCTAGCAACACGCTCAATGGCATGTCGACGGCTTTGTTTTTGAAATGTTCATCGTTCACCGTAAGGTGGCCGTCCTCGATCGCGGTACCGATGACCGCGTAAGGGCAACGCTCACGCTGACAGAGCGCATCAAAGCGGGCCATGTTTTCCTCAGCAACAGCCAGTACATAACGCTCTTGAGATTCGTTACACCAGACCGCCAATGGCGACATGCCCGGCTCATCGTTGGGAATATTGCGCAGTTCAAAATCGCCACCGCGGCCGCCGTCAGCGACCAACTCCGGGAAGGCGTTTGACAGACCACCGGCGCCGACATCATGGATGAACGCCAACGGGTTCTGTTCGCCCAGCGCCCAACAGCGATCGATCACTTCCTGGCAGCGTCGCTCCATTTCCGGGTTGCCCCGTTGAACGGAGGCAAAATCCAGGTCTTCATTGCCTTCGGCACTGTCCACAGATGACGCCGCACCGCCACCAAGACCAATCTGCATGGCCGGGCCGCCCAACACGATCAGGCGAGCACCGACTGGAATGTTGTCCCAGGCTTTATCGACATGCTCTTCTTTAATGTTGCCGTAGCCACCGGCAATCATAATGGGCTTGTGGTACCCGCGAACTTCAGAGCCATTCGCGCCGGTGACAGCCTGTTCAAAGGTACGGAAATATCCGACCAGGTTCGGGCGCCCAAACTCATTGTTAAAGGCCGCACCGCCAATCGGGCCTTCGAGCATGATATCGAGAGCACTGACAATCCGTCCTGGGCGGCCATAAGCGCTTTCCCAAGGCTGCTCAAAACCGGGAATCCGCAAGTCAGAGACGGTAAAGCCCGTCAGACCCGCCTTAGGTTTGCCCCCCGCACCAGTGGCACCTTCATCCCGGATCTCACCACCGGCACCGGTGGCTGCCCCGGCAAAGGGCGCAATGGCGGTTGGATGGTTGTGCGTTTCGACCTTAAACAGAATGTGAATGTTTTCTTCGTGATAGCGATAGCTGTGTTCAGCGTCCGGGTAGAACCGCCCACCATGAAACCCTTCGATAACCGAGGCGTTATCTTTGTAGGCCGATAACACCCCGTTACTGTTGTTCTCGTAGGTATTCTTAATCATTTTGAACAGAGACCAAGGCGAGGCTTCCCCATCAATGGTCCAATCGGCGTTAAAAATCTTGTGTCGGCAATGCTCTGAGTTAGCCTGAGCAAACATCATCAACTCGACGTCGGTTGGATTCCGACCAAGACCCTGGTATGCCGACACCAGATACGCCATCTCGTCCTCGGCTAACGCCAGGCCAAGTGTGCGGTTCGCCGTCGCCAGGGCATCAAACCCATCGGCTAACACATCAACACGGGTCAACGTCTGCGGCTCGTGATGCGCAAATAAATCGTCCTCGACCGGGTCACGATAATAAACAGACTCAGTCATACGGTCGTGCAGCGCCGCTGCCGCCACTTTCAGTTCCGCGTCAGTCAGTTCTGCCTCTGCCAAAACCCAATAACGCGTACCGCGCTCTAAACGAACGACATTTGAAAGTCCTGAGTTATGGGCAATATCGGTGGCTTTGGTGGACCAGGGTGAAATGGTCCCTGCGCGCGGGGTCACCACAATCGATTGACTGTTATGCGTTTCCTTCTGGGCATCCGGCCCATAGGTCAGCAGCTGATTCAAAACGACTGTCTGTTGCTCATCAAGCGTTTCGCGCAGCTCTGCAAAATGCACGTATTCAGCGTAAACATCGGTAATGGCCGGAACGAGGGAAGACAATTGTTGACGAAGGCGTTCCCGGCGAAACGGGGAAAGAGAAGGGTTTCCACGAAGCGTAAGCATCTATCAGAACCTGTATCAGCGGGTTAGAAGGGATCGTAAAAATCGGCGCGTATGGTATAGGATTTCAGGTTAAAATGGCAGATACGGTCCAACTGAAAATTCACATATGCGCATACTTTGGGTTAATCCGGTCGCGAACGTCGTCAAACTGCTGCTTATCTTGTCCATCGGGTCAATTTTTATTGCGGTGGTTGCTCGAGGCTTTGACTGGCGAAATCACTGGGAACAAATCGAAAGCCGGGGCTATCTGTCCGTCGCGGTTCGGGAAAGTGAAGGCATCTATTGGCCGGAAGGCAACGAACTGACCGGATTTGAACATGACCTGATTCTCGAACTTGAACGACACCTGGGACTGCCGATCCGCGTGTTTGCCGTTCGAGACCTGGATGATCTTTATCGCGCGTTGGAGGTCGGTGCTGTGGATATGGCCCTGCCCGGCACTAGCCACGGTAACGACCTCAGCTTCCCGACCAGCATCCCGTACACTTACACAGACATCGGTCTGGTCTCCTCTCCCGATGGTGATGACCGGGAGTTACTGCCTACCGGCTTACTGGACCCCTTGGCACACGCTCAGGCCGCCGAACAGCTACTGAATGACGATCCCCAACGGACCGCCGTTTATGAACAAGGCCGACTCAGTGCGGAGCTTTTTACTCTGGTGGATATGCAGGAACTTCATGCCGCCATTGTTGATGAGCGGGACTTCCAGCTGCAGCAGACCGTCTTTCCAACGCTCGATTTCCAACCCCTGTCATCCGAAAGCCGCCCGATCAGTGTGATCTTTCAGTCAGAAGAAGACACCACATTGCAAAACCGGGTGAACGATGTCCTTCAGCTTTTCAGTGAGAGCGGCATGCTCACACAGATGCTGGACCGGTACTTTGGTGAGGCTCTGGAGTTCGACTATGTCGACAACCTGACGTTTGAAAAACACCTGAACGCCCGTCTGCCACAATATGAATCGATGTTCCGGGAGTACGCCGCGCAATATGGCATCGATTGGCGATTGCTGGCGGCCGTGGCCTATCAGGAAAGCCATTGGCGAGCGAATGCACGCTCACCCACCGGCGTCCGCGGGCTGATGATGATTACGCTGAACACAGCAGCCGATATGGGCATTACCAACCGCCTCGACCCTGAGCAAAGCACCCGAGCCGGAACTCAGTACCTGACCTCATTGAAAGGCCGCATCCCGGCCCGGATTACCGAGCCGGACCGAACCTGGTTCGCCCTGGCGGCCTACAACGTTGGATTGGGCCACCTGGAAGATGCCCGCAAGATCACTGAACTGCTGGGCGATGATCCGGACAAGTGGATTGATGTACGCAAACACCTGCCCAAGCTTGCCCTGAAAGACTACTACCCCTGGACTCGCCACGGCTATGCGCGTGGCGCCGAGCCTGTCGTATACGTAGCCAACATTCGGCGCTTTTACGACACTCTGAAGAAGCTTTATCCGCAACAGGGGGAAGTCGTCGAACCGGATCGGCTGGATGCGTTACCCGAAGCGACTGTCCCGGTTTTTCCGGGACAGTAAAACAGCCGCTAAAACGTTAGCTGAAACCCGCTTGTCCAACGCCAGTTACGCTCGTCAGACCAGTGAATTAACTCAGAATAGCTGGTCAACGCGGGTGACAGTGGCTGATACAACCCGACAGACCAACGCGTCACGTCATCCGGCCGCTGGCCATAACCAAAAGTGGTTTCTAACGCGTCCGGACTCAACGTCAGGAACAGGTCCCATTCGAGCGTACCGTCCTGAGCGCCCCAGATGGCTGATATTTCGGTATTTTCACTGTTCCAGGTAATCTCATTCCCCCAGAAGGCAGGCTCGTCCGGACGCTTGCGATAGGTGACGGCGACATGACCTTCCGGCGTCTCTAACTTGGCGGCTGCGTGCCAGGGCAAGTCCGACTGATCTTCGGTCAGAACCCACTGTGTCGCAATGCGAAGGTACTCACCGGAACGGGCTTCCAGGCGCACCGCCTGCTGCTCACTGTCCGTAAAGTTCTGGCTCAGACCGATGCCACGGGTCGGCAATGACATCAAACCTCTTACGGCCGACTCCAGGTAGGAATACTCCAATGTTGGTATCTGCCCGGCCTGAATGTTCAGGAACCCCTGCTGCCAACCAAGATAGGCAAAACGCTGACCCAGTTCGACGGAACTGCTGGCGTCCGGAGCCACTGCAAAACTGAGAACCCCGTAGAAACGGCTGGACGCAAGAGTTTCTACCGCTGAAATACCAAAGTGGCTGGACGGCATTTGAATGGACCAGTCACCAGAGTCGGAACTACTGGGACGATGATATTCAGCCTGTACCTGAAGCTGTGCGTTGGGCTGCACTTCAACAGCCACACTCATCGCAGATAAAGAGATTGCGCCAATCAGAGCGAAGCCTCGGCGGATTGCTAGGTTAGTCATCAGTTAAACACCACCGTTTTATTGCCATGAACCAGAACACGATCTTCCAAATGCCAGCGCAAGCCGCGCGCCAACACGGTTTTTTCGCAGTCCTTGCCCAAACGAACCATGTCTTCAACGACATCTCGATGCGTGATGCGCACGACATCCTGATCAATAATCGGTCCGGCATCCAAATCGGCAGTAACATAGTGGCAGGTTGCGCCAATCAACTTAACGCCGCGGTCATGCGCCTGGTGATAGGGCCGGGCGCCGATGAACGATGGCAGAAAACTGTGGTGAATATTAATAATCCGATGACGATAACGCTGACAAAGCGACTCCGGCAGAATTTGCATGTATCGAGCCAGTACAACGGTTTCCGCGTCGGCAGCGTCCACCAACCGTTCAACCTCATCAAAGTGTACTTGTTTGTTATTCGGGTCCACTGGCACATGATGAAAAGGAATACCATGCCACTCAACCAGACTGCGCAGGTCTTCGTGATTTGAAATAACACAGGGAATATCACAGGCCAGATCACCACTGTGCCAGCGGTTCAGAATATCGGCCAGACAATGGCTATCTTTTGAACACATCAGCACGATCCGCTTTGGCGCGCCTGTATCCGTTACCTGGAAACTCATATTGAGATCTTTCGCGATCGGAGCAAAGGTCTCAGCCAGTTTGTCGGCACCAAAAGGTAACGAGCTGGCTTTAATTTCGTTACGCATAAAAAACCACCCCTGCTCCAGATCGGCATGGTGGTTCGCTTCAAGAATACTGCCATTGTACTGCGCCAGAAATCCGGACACTCTGGCGACAATCCCGACCTGATCAGGACAGGACATTACTAAACGCAAAACGCGCTCCATATAAACTGCTCCACATCGTCTGCACCGGGATTTCCAAGCCGGAAAGGCACGAAATCCCGGACTTTGCGCTGGTTTCCAAAAACTGAAAACTCCGCCCAAAAACTGTTTCCACAAAAGCGGCAATGATATATGATGCGCCGTCCTTTGACGACTGGAATCTGCCTCGCGCACCCTTTAGTATCGGGCTTCCGGCCGCCCCGGGCACAATCTGCCAATGAGATGATCTCAGGCAAGATTGCATCTGCTATCTATTAACGGAAGTCGCAGCAACTGATTGAATAAACTAGAATCAGAACTGCGAACATAAAACGGGAAACAGCTATGCTGACTGAAGAACAATTGTTAGCCGCCCCAGAAGACGATTACATGAATGAAGAACAGCTCGAGTTCTTCCGCGACCTGTTGAGTCAACAGGCAAAAGAAGTTCGTGAATCTCTGGCGAGCGCACGTGAGCAGCTGGCCACATTTGAGAACGAGCCTGACGAACTCGATAAAGCCAGCATTGAAGAAGAACGACGTATGGCGCTGCGTTTTCTGGACCGTCAGACAAAACTGCTGCCTAAAATCGACCAGTCGCTGAAGCGCATCGAAGAAGGTGAATTTGGTTTCTGTGAAGTGACCGGTGAGCCGATTGGAATCAGACGGTTACTGCTGCGACCTACCGCAACATTGTGCGCTGAAGAAAAGCAGCGCCAGGAAATGAAAGAACGTAATTTCCGAGACGCCTAAGGCCCTCATTCTAAAAAAGCCCCGCGATTGCGGGGTTTTTTTGTATACGCTCCTCAACCACCCCGCCCCTCGTTTTACATGTGCTCCTCTGCGAACCAGAGAAACGGCATTAACTTTGCTGAAGTGCAGTAACAAAAGTTCTCTACAGCGAGCATTACGTGGAAATCATCAGCCAGGGGATACAGTCTTATCAGACAAATCAGACTCATGCCGGATGGGTTGAGTCGACGGAAAGTCACGCGATTTCTGACTCAGACACGCATCAAGAACCGACCGTCAACGAAGACCGGGTCTCGCTCAGTCAATCTAAAGTTGTATTTGATTGGATAGCACAGTCGTTTCCGAACGGCCGGCAACAACCGGAAGATGTTATCCGTTTAAATCAACAGCTGTTTGACTATCAGATTTTCTCGCTTGAGGACATACAGACGGTCAATCAATTGCTTGAAGGGTCTGCCGATACCAGCCTGGATCAACATCTGGAAGAGGCCTTAAAGGGATCAACATCCTATCAGGAGCGTCAATCCCTTAGCCACATAAGACAGGTTTACGCGACATTAGACGCCAGCCAGCAGTTCGCAGCGTGACGCCATTGCAGATCAGATGAACTTTTTAATTTCAGCCAACAATTCCGATTCATCGACCGGTTTTACCATAAAGCCTTTGGCACCTTGTCGTTGGCCCCATACCCGATCGGTCTCCTGATCTTTCGTGGTGACCATGATCACCGGAATGTCTTTGGTTTCCGGATCTTGGGTTAACTTTCGGGTTGCCTGAAAGCCATTCAGTTCTGGCATGACAACATCCATCAAGATCAAATCCGGTTTTGCACTCTTTGCCATTGCCACACCACTGGCACCGTCTTCCGCAACCAGATGGTCAAAGCCATGCTTCTCCAGAATTTTGGTGAAATGGGCAATCTGACTGGGAGAATCATCAACTATTAAAATTGTGGCCATGACTGGCTCCTCGCTGCACTTCGTTAAGCTTTTCAATAAACGTTAGAATAGTCAGTTTACCTTTGCCTGCAAGCAAAAGACATGACTAATCACAGGGTTCAGCCTGATTGCGTGGAACTGTTCTCATCCGGGGTGAACAGCCTCTAACGCAGTTACAAAAAGAAACCGTTCTGATTAGCAAGAATGCCAATCCACTGCTAGCTTTTAAAACGGTGTTATTAAACGAAGTAAGCTGCCATGATTAAAAAAGAAAACATTCTTGAGTCTGCAAGAAAAGTACTGACAGAACAGGGCATCAATAAGCTGTCGCTGAGAAAAATAGCCGCTGAAACCGGCTGTGCTGCCCCGTCTATCTATTACTACTTCAAAAACAAACAGGAAATTGTTGCTGGATTATGGGAAGCCGTTGCTCCGAGCCTGGAGCAGAGCATGAACAGTGCTGCGGATAAACATCAGGCCTATTCAGCCTTTTGGCTGGCACGACCGGATGATTTTCGGCTCTTTATTACCAATGCAGAATATTTTCCGTTTGTGGCGGATACCGATGCGTATCGCGCTTTGAAGGCGCAACTGGGCAACGATCTGTATCAGCTCAACGGTAAGTTGATGGAGCAGGTGTTCATGCAACAAACCAGTGAGACGCCAGCGGCATTTTAAAGATGAAAGACAACAGGCATGGTTTCTGAGGCCGACAACCATGCCTGAGCGGTCTTCATTGACTCAACAAACTCGATTCGAGACTGGCCCGATTGCCTTGTGCGGTTGCAACAGGCCACAGCTCCAGTTGATCCTTGCTTTGTTTTTCTTCAAAACGGACCCCAAGACCCAATAACCGCACGCCTCGGTGACTCTTCTGGCACGCTGCTTTCAGCAGCTGCTCATAGCTGGCTCTCAAGCATGGTAAGCCCCGCTCCATCGTCGTGGTTGAAAAATCATTAAACCGGACTTTAACAAACACACCTTTGATCGGTAATGGGTCTTTCGCAGCCAGTCGTCGGTTTAACGTGTCCAATAGAGGGGTCAACTGGGTCAAACATGCCGATTCACCGGCGAGATCGGTGTCGAAGGTATGTTCAACACTGAGCGACTTACGGTCGCTGCGCACGCCAACAGGTCGATGATCAATCCCACGAGCCCGCTGATACAGCCATAATCCACTTTTACCAAAATACTGCGTTAACCTTGGCAACGACCACCGAAGCACGTCACCGCAAGTGTGTAAACCATGCTCCGCCAGCTTCTGTGAGAACTTACTGCCGACACCGTTTATTTTTTTCAGAGGCAGACTGCTTAAAAACTCATCAACGGCCTCCGGCGAGATTGAGTACAGCCCATTAGGCTTTCGCCATTCTGAGGCAACTTTAGCGAGAAACTTGTTCGGTGCAATTCCGGCTGACACCGTAATGCCGGTTTCCTGAACAATTTCCTGACGAATATGCTCGGCCAACATAGACGCGCTGCCGCCAAACCAGGTTGAGTCAGTGACGTCTAAAAAAGCCTCATCCAGCGACAACGGTTCTATCCGGTCGGTATAGCGGCTGAAAATTTGCCGGATCTGCTCTGATACAGCCCGATAAACATCAAACCGGTGTGGCTGAATGATCAACCCCGGGCAGAGAGACAGAGCTCGACGACTGGGCATAGCCGAATGCAGACCATAGTGACGCGCTTCATAGTTACAGGTAGAAAGAACAGAGCGGGGGCCCTGCCCACCCACAGCCACCGGCCGACCGCGCAGTTCCGGGAAGTCGCGCATTTCCAGCGCAGCGTAATAGCAGTCGCAATCGATGTGAATGATTTTCCGGGACATTGCACCAAACCTGTATGCTTATACAGTTAATTGTAAGTACAAAGGCCCAAAAAGCAAGAGCGCCACCGGAGTGACGCTCTCTGAAGAGTCTAAAGCTGTAAGACCGCTTGGCCTAAGAAAACGTTAACGAACGTCTTCGCCTTTCGCCTGCAGGTCAGCATGATAGCTGGATCGAACCAACGGTCCTGATGCAACGTTCTGAAAGCCCAGTTCGTATCCAAAGTCTTCCAATTCTTTAAACTCATCCGGGTGCACGAAGCGGTCCACAGCGAGGTGATGTTTGGACGGTTGCAGATATTGTCCAATCGTCACCATATCCACGTTGTGTGCGTGAAGGTCACGCATCACTTCTTTCACTTCTTCCAGTGTTTCGCCACAGCCCACCATTAATCCGGATTTGGTCCGAACCTCCGGTTTTGCCTGTTTGAAAGCCTTCAACAGGTCCAAGGAATGCTGATAGTCCGCACCCGGACGAACTTTTTTATACAGTGAAGGGACGGTTTCCAGATTGTGGTTAAACACATCTGGCGCACCCGTTGCCATAATCTCCACCGCCGTCTCAAGCCGGCCGCGAAAGTCAGGAACCAGTGTTTCAATTACAATGCCCGGGCTAGACTTGCGAACTTCAGTTACGCAATCGGTAATGTGCTGCGCACCACCATCGCGAAGGTCATCACGGTCTACCGAAGTGATCACCACGTACTTAAGACCCATGTCTCCAATGGCAGCTGCCAACTCACGCGGCTCGTTTTCGTCCAGCGCATTGGGGCGGCCGTGGGCGACGTCACAGAAAGGACAGCGACGGGTACAGATGTCCCCCATAATCATGAAGGTTGCCGTCCCATGACTGAAACACTCGCCTAAGTTCGGACAGCTGGCTTCTTCACACACCGAGTGCAGCTTGTGACTGCGCAGTTTTTTCTTAATCCGACTGACTTCTGGTGAGGCCGGCATACGCACACGTATCCAGTCCGGCTTTTTCGGCATGACCTCGGTTGGGATCACCTTAACCGGAATGCGGTCAGTCTTATCGGCACCGCGGAGCTTAACGCCCCGTTCTTTTTTCGGCTTGGCAGTGACATTAACGGATTCAGACATAGGTTACTTCCAGATCGGAGTTAGGTTCAGCGTTTGAGAAAACGCCGCCACCCACTGTTGTTTAATGAGTGTCATATCCGGGCTTGGAACAAAATCGACGATTTGTGTCATCTCCATACCCGCATATCCGCAAGGATTGATTCGTTGAAACGGCTCCAAATCCATATCAACGTTCAGGGCAAGACCATGAAAGCTCTTGCCTTTCTTAATTCTCAGACCCAGTGAACAGATCTTGCGATCGCCTACATAGACCCCCGGCGCGTCTGGCCGGGCCGCACTGTCTATATCATAAGTCTGCAGAACGTCCACAATACTACGTTCTAACGCGCTGACCAGTTTACGTACATCAGAACCGATCCGGCTCATGTCAAGCAGCACATACGCCACCAGCTGCCCGGGACCGTGATAGGTCACCTGCCCACCCCGATCCACCTTAACCACCGGGATATCACCAGGGGCTAACACATGCTCTGCTTTTCCGGCTTGGCCCTGTGTAAAAACCTGATCATGCTCCAATAACCAGATTTCATCGGTCGTTTCGTCGGTACGTTCCAGCGTAAAACTCTGCATCTTGTGCCATGTGCTTTCATAAGGCACACGCCCGAGATCACAAATCAAGACCGGGTGCGACGTTGCAACGTCGGTCATAGCACCATTTTCACCATGCTATTGCCCTTGAGCTCTACAAAAAGAGCCTCAAGATGCCCTTCCTCTTCGATCCGCATCCGAATCGTCAGGCTGACAAAGTTCCCGTTTTTGCTTGGGTTTTCAGAGAAACGAGCTTCATGCACCGTGCTGTCGTATTTTTGCAGAACGCCCGCCACAAAAGGCTTATATTCCGGTACCGCATCACCAACGATTTTGATGACATAATCATCGCAGGGAAACTCAATTTTTGGTGCATCTTCCGAGTTCATGTTCATCCTCCTGTGCCTCAACTGCTGAACAGGTTAGTAAAAAACAGAAGAATCAGATCCCAGATGCGGGCAAAGAACCCGGCCTGCTCTACCGTTTTCAACGCAACGACGGGCTGTCGTGAAACTTCTTTGTCATCCACATAAACAATCAGTTCACCCAATGCATCTCCAGCCGCCACTGGCGCTTTGATCACAGAGTCAATGCTCAACTCCGTACGAATCATGTCTTCGGCGCCACGTGCGATGGTCAGTTTGAGATCGTCCGTCAGGCCCAATGACAGCTCTTTAGTCGCCCCACCCCAGATACGCATGGTGTGCAGTGACTCACCACCCTGATGAACCTCTGCGGTCCGGAAGAACCGGAAACCATAGGTTAGCAGTTTCTGAGTTTCCTGTGCCCGTGCATCTTCCGAGCGAGTCCCCATAACGACGCTGATCAAACGCATGCCATCGCGCTCTGCCGAGGCGGCCAGGCAATATCCGGCTTCTTCCGTATGACCGGTTTTCAGGCCATCCACATCCGGGTTGGTTCCCAGAAGTCGATTACGATTCGGTTGCGCCGACACCGGACCGTACTTAAAGCTACGTTCAGCATACAGCGGATAAAACTCCGCGTTATCGTAGATCAGCGCCTGCGACAACAAGGCCAGATCGTAAGCGGAGGAGTAGTGCTCCTGGCCATTTTCCGGAGGCAATCCGGAGGCGTTGGAAAAATGTGTATTGATCATGCCGAGATTTTCGGCGTACTTATTCATCAACTGAGCAAACAGGTCTTCAGTGCCGGCGATATGCTCAGCCAATGCTACAGAAGCGTCATTACCAGACACAATAATCACACCTCGAAGCAGGTCTTCAATGGTGACCAAATCCCCGACCTCGATAAACATACGCGAGCCCGGCATTTGCCAGGCTTTCTTGCTGACCAGAGTCTCATCGGTCAGCTCAAGGCGACCTTCCAGAATTTCACGTTCAGCAATATAGCTGGTCATCAACTTGGTCAAACTGGCCGGCGGCATCTGTTCATGCTCATTGTGCGCTACAAGCACCTGGCCGGTTTCGGCATCCATCAGGATGTAGGAAGTGGCCGCCAGTTGTGGCGCGGCGGGTATGATCGGTTCTGCCAAGGCACAGGTTGCAGTGATTCCGATTAAGAAAGTCCCCAAACGCTGTAAGTGTCGATGAATGTTCACGCTGATTCCCATGTTTGATGATCTGATACGAGCTGGAGCAGCCAATGGGCGGCTGATCTTCGTGCTAAACGGTCGCACATTGTACCAGCCGTTCATTTTTTTACACCCTCACAGGCTGAGCTTATCGGGAATCTTACAGTCCCCATTTAGAACGAGCAGAGCGTGTAAAAAGTTTGAGGATAATCTGGCTTTACAGGCGGCGATCAAGTCCTCCGCCAGCAAAGCGTTAGAAATGAGCTATCAGGGGATGGCCACCAGCAGAGGCTTACCGAAATCCTGACCGGAATAGGTTTGTTGCAGCTCCACGGCTCGATCGTAACGAACAGGCCCGATTCGTACCCGATAAAACTGATCGTGATAAACCGCGACGCGATCTCTGAGGTCTGCACTTAACCGTTGTTTCAGTCGGATAGCCGAGTCTTGCTGACTGAAGGCACCGACCTGCACATAGTACGAAGCCGTATCGAGGACCTGATCGGTGAGCGCTTCCACCCGCACGCGCGCCGTTCCTTTGTCGTGATACCCCAGTTTCACCGCGGCGGCATAGGACAAATCGATTATCCGGCCATCATGAAACGGCCCCCGGTCATTCACCCGAACATTTATCGATCTGCCATTATCCAGGTTGGTCACCCGCACCCAACTCGGAAGCGGTAACGTCTTATGCGCGGCACTGATGAGATTCATATCGAAAGTTTCACCATTCGATGTGCTGTGTCCATGAAACTTCGCCCCGTACCAGGACGCGATACCCTCTTCCCGGTAGCCATCTGCACTGGCCATAATTCGATAGGTCTGACCATTAACCGTGTAAGGGGATTTATTACCATGACGAGACAAAGGCTCTTTTCGCGGTGTCGTCAGGGCTATCTGATCTTCAGTCAGGGCAACGTCAGGCGCCCGATCCTGAGCGATAGAGTATCGACTCGCCTGAGGATCATCGATCAGTGTTTCATGCGCAACGAACTTGCTTGAGCAGGCATTCAGAGCAAGCACTGCAATGCCTGCTCACCAAAGGAATAGAAATGACGGTTCATGACGCTGGTTTACTCCGCTATTGCCGCTGCCAGATCAACGACGGCCATGGTATAAGAAATAGATCGATTATAGCGGGAAATGCTCCAGAAGTTCCGATAACCCAACCAGTATTGCTGGCCTTCATCAGTATCTAATCTCACCGGAAAACATACCAGTCGGTATCAAACGCATCTTCGATTAACCAACCCGCGGCGACACGTCCGCAAACTTGCGATCGCGTGCAAAGGAGTAATTTTCAGCGTGGTCTCATCCGCCTCAAGACGTACTGATATGGGCTGACACGCTTCCACCGTTTCCTCAGTATTGGAACGATCCATGGATCACAGCATCGACAGA
>NZ_CH724154.1:45815-53834 GCF_000153185.1 Reinekea blandensis MED297
CTTCACCGTTTTCCTCAGGTAATTGGCAACCGATCCAATGGCATCAACAGCATCCGACCAGATATCAACATCCCCGTCTTCGTCATGATCGACAGCGTAAGCTTCATAGCTGGTTGGCATAAACTGGGGAAAGCCTGTCGCTCCGGCATAAGAGCCCTTGATGCTCAGAGTGTCCATCCCGAGGGCTTGGGTATGCACGATAAACTTGATCCACTCACGTTGAAAATAATCGGCGCGCCGCCCTTCTGTCACCGCAAGACTGCCCAGCGCATTAAAAGTATTGTGTCGCCCCAGAGAATTCCCGTAACGACTTTCGATACCGATGATGGCAACAATGATTTCTGCGGGCACACCGTAAGTGGCTTCGGCTTTGGCCAATAATGACTGATGCTCTTCAAGGAACTTCTTACCCTGGTGAATGGTCAGCCAGGATAGAAACATCGGTTTATATTCGACATAAGATTTGGTTTTTTCTGCCGGTGCGGCAATGTTGGTCACAGACTCTTCCCGATAGGATCCTTCGGCCATCCACCGCTCCACCTCAGTTCGGTCAAAGCCATGCTCGTCGACGAGCGTCTGAATTACGGCTTCAGTCCGTGGGAACTCAAGAAAATTTTTCGCCGTCGTAAAGGACAGTCCACTGAGGACAAGAATCAAAAAAAATCGAACCATACCACTCTCACCATAACCTAAAACGCCTGTCCATCTGCCAGCGTTATACTCGCTGATGCGTACTGATGGACATCAAGATGCCGAAGCCGGTCAACAGAGTCACAATAGAAGTTCCACCGTAACTGACCAAGGGCAAGGGTACGCCAACCACAGGCAACAACCCACTGACCATGCCGATATTTACAAATACATAAATAAAAAATGTCAGAGTAATTGATCCTGCCAACAACCGACAGAAGTTATCCCGTCCACGAGTGGCGATGACCATGCCCCGGATGACGATCGCCACATAAAGTGCCAGTAAGACCATTACACCGATAAAGCCAAACTCTTCACTCAGTACGGCAATGATGAAGTCCGTATGACTTTCCGGTAAAAAATCCAGCTGCGATTGCGTCCCCAGCAGGAAGCCCTTGCCATCCAGTCCTCCTGAGCCAATGGCTGTTTTGGACTGAATAATGTTCCAGCCAGCCCCTAAAGGGTCCGACTCGGGGTTAAACAACGTTAAAATTCTCGTTTTCTGATAATCACGCAGCACGAACATCCACATCAACGGCAGCGAACCGATACCGAGAACAATCCCTGAGGCAATGATTTTCCAGGACAATCCGGCCAGAAAAATAACAAAGACACCCGATGCGGCAATCAACAACGACGTTCCAAGATCGGGTTGCTGCAAAATCAACACAAAGGGGATCGCCAGGAGTATGGCGGCACCCAGAATATGCTTCAGTCTCGGAGGCAGGCCATAACGGGAAATGTACCAGGCCATCATCACCGGTACCGCCAGCTTCATGATTTCTGACGGTTGAAATCGAATAACGCCCGGTATCACCAGCCAGCGTTGCGCACCCTTTGCGCCCGAACCCACGACGAGCACGGCAATCAGAAAGGCAACACCGATCAGATAAAGCGCGCCACTCCATTGCTGATACCAACGCGGATCAAACTGAGCAACGATAAACATCGCCAGGAACCCAACACCAAAGCGAACCGATTGCCGCGTGACCGCCCCCCAGTCTCCGCCGCTGGCGCTGTAGAGCACGACCATACCGCCGGCCGCGAGAACTAAAAGCAGCAGGAACAGGTAGAAATCCACATGTATCCGCTGCCAAAAACCGGGCGTGGCGCTGAAACTGTCACGTGAGGCATGTCGAACAAAATCACTCAGCATTGGTTGGCTCCCTCAACAGGTACTCATCCAATAACTCTCGAGCGATCGGGGCCGCCACGGAACTGCCTCCACCACCATTTTCGACAACAACCGCCAGCGCAATCTTAGGGTTTTCCGCAGGGGCATAGGCGATAAATAATGCGTGATCCTTCAGATGATCCGGCACATCATCTACCGCTTCGCCATTTTCGTCGCGCTGAATTTCCGCGACCTGAGCAGTACCGGTTTTTCCTGCGAAGCGATAAGGCGCGTCATAAGCAACATGGCGGGCGGTCCCTTTCTGGCCATATAACACTTCTTCCATGGTGTGGTGAATGCGCGCCCAGTTTTCTTCATTGTTCAGTTGGATGTCCGGTTGTGCTTTTTCCGGGATATCCATCAATGATTCGTCATTGCTATACAGCATTAATCTCGGAGTCATCCAGGTTCCCTCATTGGCCATTACCGCAGTAGCAATCGCCAACTGCGTCGGTGTGGTCAACATGTAACCCTGACCAATCCCCAGGTTCACAGTATCGCCGGCATACCACGAAAACCCGTGACGGTCTTTTTTCCAATCGCGGGTCGGGTTAATACCAACCGCGGGGTTGTAAACATCCCAGGTGGTGTTTTTGCCGAAGCCGAACTGATCCAGAATGTTATGAATCGGCTCCAGCGTCATCTGATAAGCCAGATCATAAAAATACGTATCCACCGACTCTTCGATGGCGTCTGTCAGGTTGGTTTCACCATGACCGCCACGCTTCCAGTCCCGATAGATTCTTGGATCGTTTGGAAGCTGAAACTCGCCTTTATAGTCTGTGGTTTTGGTCCAGGTAGTGTACCCTCCGTCTACGCCACCCAGCCCGATAAAGGGTTTGATGGTCGATGCTGCCGGGTATTGCCCTCGCGTGGCCCGATTCAGGAATGGCTTATCGGGCGAATCGCGCAACTGATTGTAAAGCGTTGCCGGGAAGCCGGTGACGTAGAGGTTTGGATCAAAACTGGGTCGACTCACCAGCGTCAGTATCCCACCGGTTTCCGGTTCGATCGCAACGATGGCACCCCGCTTCCCTTCCAACAGATCAAAAGCCTTCTGTTGTAATGCCCGATCTAACTGAAGGTGAAGGTTGGCACCTGGTTCCGGCGCCTGTTTGTCCAACACATTCAGGATTCGACCACGGGCATTCGTTTCGACCCGCTGATAACCGGCCTTACCCAACAGAACTTCTTCATACTCCCGCTCGATACCCTGCTTACCGATAAAACGAATACCCGCGTAGGCGCCCGGATCGAGCTCTTGCAGCTCTTGTTCATTAATGCGTCCAACATAACCCAACACATGGGCAAACGCTTCTCCATGAGGATACTGTCGGATCAGCTCGGCCTCGACCTGAACGCCTTTCAGAAAATATCGATTAGCGGCTAGAACGGCAATTTCTTCTTCTGATAACTTCACTTTCAGCGGGATCGGATCATGAGGTCGTCGATACTGATTCAACCGTCTGTAAAACAGCTCAATCTGATCGTCGCTGAGTTCGACCAGTTGACGTAACTCTGCCAATAACGCGTCCATATCATCGACACGTTCAGCGACAATACTGAGCGTATGGGATGGCAGGTTTTCAGCCAGCAGTTCACCATTGCGGTCGTATATCAGCCCTCGAATGGGCGCTATGGGCAGCACTTCGAGGCGGTTGTTGTCCGATAGGGCCTGATGTTTCTCATGCTGAATGATCTGTAAAAAAAACAACCGGGCGATCAGAACAAGCAACATTGCAGCGACAACGAACAGTGCCACAAGCATGCGTCGCTGAAACAGCCGCCGTTCATATTCTTTGTTGTCGAGTGAATGATTCTGCATGTACTACTTATGATATGGGTGGTTCTGAGTAATGCTCCAGGCACGATAGAGCTGCTCAGTCAGCAACACACGCACCAGTGGATGCGGCAACGTCAGGTTCGACAAACACCATTTCTGATTGGCACGAGCCAGGCAACGCGGATCTAACCCATCGGGGCCACCAATCAGCAACAGGGCATCCTTAGCCTGTTCGCGCCAACCCTGGAGTTGTTCGGACAGTTGCTCCGTCGACCACGGCTTGCCAGAAAGATCGAGCGCAATCACATGATCCTGATCTTTAATAACCGCAAGCATGGCGTCGCCTTCCTGAGCAATGGCTTTGCTGACACCACTGCTTTTGCCGCGATTGCCAATGGCCAATGGTACAAACTCCACTGACAAATCACGGGGCAGTCGACGCAGGTATTCCTGCGTGGCCTCATTCACCCAGGCGGGCATTTTCTGCCCAATGGCAACAATCCTGATCTTCATGTTGTTACTCAGATGGCGGAGTCATTCCGGACCAGAGGCTTTCCAGATCGTAAAGCGCCCGGGCTTCCGGCAACATCACGTGCAATACCAGATCAACGAAATCCAGTAGCACCCAATCTGAACCGGTCTGGCCTTCCTGATGATCGGCGACATAACCTTTTTCTTTCATTTCTTCAGCCACGCTGTTGACCACGGCTGCAATGTGCCGGGTTGATGTACCCGAAGCGATAACCAGAGTATCCATCAGCGTAGTTTTGTCACGGACATCAATCACCTGAATGTCGGTGGCCTTGATGTTTTCAAGTGCCTCAATCAAGTTACTGATCAACGCCTCATTGTGAGCATTTTTGATTTGCGCTTTATCTGACATAGTGTTCCTGTTTCTTTATAAAGTAACCTCCGATCCGGCAAGTCGAGCCGGACGGAGGATTTTACGACCGGTTTTGATACAGGCCGTGTGAATCAATGTAGTCGGAAATAACCTTCGGCGTTTGCTGACGCAGGCACGCCTGCCCCGATTGACGTAACTGACTCGACGCCAGCTTAATGTCAACGCGTCCGTCGACATAGAACTGAGATGTCTGTCCGATGAGCGACTCAAAGTCATCAACCCGTTGGACACCCGGATGAACCGTCACAAGCGCCTCACCCTGCCGCTGAAACACCCAAAACGATAAAGTTTCCATCAGGGTAACTGCGTGGTGCCATTTTGGGAGACTGTTCCAGGCATCGGTACCGAGCGCAAACAACCAGGTGCCCTGATTATCTTCACTTTGAAGCCGGGCAATGGTGTCAGACGTATAACTGACACCTTGGCGACGGATTTCCTGATCATCGACAACAATGCGCCCTGCTTGCGGATGACTGCTCTGCCACAGTTTCAGCATAGCCAGGCGTGCTTCAGCGGGAACCGTCGCGGCGTCTTTCAAAGCTGGCTGTGCGCAAGGGATCAAGCGCAACTCAGTTACCTCAGTCTGCTCCAGAATCGTATTACAGACTGCTTCATGAGCCAGATGAAACGGATCAAAGGTGCCGCCGTAGACAACCCGGATATCAGGGTTCACGAATCTCGCCATCACCAAAGACTACGTACTTCTGCGAGGTAAGCCCGACCAGTCCTACCGGACCCCGCGCATGAATTTTATCAGTCGATATCCCGATCTCAGCCCCCAGGCCGTATTCAAACCCATCGGCAAATGCGGTTGATGCATTGATCATCACGGATGCGGAATCCACTTCCCGCAGAAATCGTCGTCCGCGGGTGTAGTTCTCAGTCACAATACTGTCAGTATGATGACTGCCATACCGGTTGATGTGCTGAATCGCGTCATCAAGACCATCCACAACCTTGACGGACAGGATTGGTGCCAGATACTCGGTACTCCAGTCCTCTTCTGTTGCAGGCTGACAATCGATCAATGCCTGAGTTTTCGGACACCCTCTCAGTTCAACGCCATGACGGTCGTAGATTGACTGCAGTGAAGGCAGCAGGACATCGGCAACCAACGAGTCCACCAGCAACGTTTCCATGGCGTTACAGACGCCATATCGCCGGGTTTTTGCATTCTCTGCAATGGCCAGTGCTTTCTTAGGATCGGCTTCAGCATCAATGTAAACATGGCAAACACCATCAAGATGCTTGATGACCGGTACCCGCGCGTCCTGACTGATGCGCTCAATCAACCCTTTACCACCACGGGGAACGATCACATCAACGTATTCCGGCATTGAAATCAAATACCCCACGGCTTCACGATCTGTCGTATCTACAACCTGAACAACGGCCTGCGGTAAACCAGCGACTTCGAGCCCTTGCTGGATGCATCCAGCCAACGCGTTATTTGAGTGAATGGCTTCACTGCCGCCACGCAGAATGACCGCATTGCCCGACTTGAGACACAGGCTCGCGGCCTCAATCGTCACGTTGGGTCGACTTTCATAAATAATGCCGATAACACCCAGCGGTACCCGCATTTTCCCGAGTTGAATACCACTGGGGCGATAATCCATTTCCGAAATACTGCCGACCGGATCGGGTAATGAAGCTACCTGCTGTAACCCTTCAACCATACCCTGGATACGCTCGGGTGTGAGCGTTAACCGATCCAGCATGGCGTCACTCAGACCCTTTTCCCGACCTGCTACCAAGTCACGTTGGTTAGCTTCGCTCAACTCAGACTGCATCGCCTGAATAGCTTCCGCCGTTGCCAGAAGGGCCCGATTTTTTGTCGCTGTATCACTGCGAGCAATCTCAGCAGAGGCGGCACGTGCGCTGGCCCCTACACCGGACATATATTCAAAAACCGTATTCGATGACATGATCTTCGCTAGAATTTACATTAAAGCGCGCTAGTATACCCTGCTAACCGGTTGATCACTATGACCCTGCCGCGTACCTTTTTTGAAAATTCGGCCCGCTTTATCGGAGCCTGACACATTATGGAATGGCTACAATCGTCACCCCTTGTAATTCTGCTCGCGGTAGCCCTGGTTGCGTTTCTCGAATCCTTTGCCCTGCTTGGCGTATTGGTTCCGGGAGTGGTGCTGCTGTTTTCGTTAGCCGCACTGGCAAACACCATGAATATCCCCATAGCATTGCTTCTGCTCATGGGCGCTATTGGCGGCTGTACAGGTGATATCAGCAGCTACGCCATTGGTTGTCGGTTAAACCAGCGCATTGATACCTACCCTTGGTTTCGACGTCACCGCACTTGGCTGGAACAGGGGCATTGGTTTGTGCAGAAATGGGGATGGCTGAGCGTTATTATCGGACGATTTCTAGGCCCCCTACGGCCTGTTGTCCCGCTGGCGGCCGGCACTTTGGGGATGTCACCGCGGCTGTTTGTACCCATTAACATCCTGACGGTTCTTGTTTGGTCGCCCGCCTACCTTTTGCCCGGATATTATACTGGCGAGCTGGCCGATCTCTGGCGGATTCAACCCCTGAGCACCCGCTCGCTTATAATCTACCTGTTAAGCGCCATCAGTATCAGTGCTGGCTTGCTGGCGATTTACCATCACACCCACCCCCATCGCTGGCATCTGCGCGGCTGGATCACTCAACGACAAGCCGATCGCTGGCCTGTGGGACCGGCAGCTTTGCTGATTATAGCGACCATCTGGGGGGCAACCTTGTTGTTCTGGCCACCTACCGAACAGGATATTCAGCTTTTGCAATGGGCCGCACAGTGGCAGACCACGACACTGGCCACGCTGGGTCATATCGGAGTTCTGTTAAGCGACAGTACGCTGATCTTGTTGCTGTTTTTCAGCCTTGGACTGTGGCTTATTGTGGTGAAGCGCACTGCACTTCTACTTTTACTTTTTGGCACGCTGATGGGAACCAGCCTTGGGGTCACCTTCGGATTGGGTCACCTCACCGCAATCGATGCCGGACCACCCCTGTTAGGCCTGACACTCTTCACCGTATTTTGCGGATTCTTCGCCAATGTACTTTCCAGTCAACTGGACAGCCTTCGCCGCTGGCCCATCTATGCTGTTACCAGCCTGTTCTTGATATACGCACTTTTCAGCCACCTGTTGACAGGCGAACTCAAATTATCAGAGACGTTAATTGCCATGCTTACCGGCTTGATTGCGAATGCGTTATTACGCAGCGCCTGGCAGATGCGCCATTTACCGTTATTTGTGCCTCTGCCCATACCATTAGCCGGCCTGCTGATCTTGACGGCATCGGCCTGGCTCAGTGTTCAGTTATAGGTCAGGCCTCATCCAGAAACATAAAGGAGACAAAGGTCATGAGAATAACGCCAAAAATCAGGATAAAAAGTTGCCCGGCCATCAGCAAAGCAGGCAACCCGATGATCCAGCTGTTTTTTACCCATGCACGCGCCGATGA
>NZ_CH724154.1:53969-80489 GCF_000153185.1 Reinekea blandensis MED297
TAGTTCAGATTCTCCAGTGTTTCGGTTTCGAAGTGTAACCAGCCCTGACCAGCAACAAACATGGCCACGTGTCATTACCTATAACTGACACATCTCAAGCTTTGGCTTGCCGATTAGGAATGGCACTGATTCGGGATAGCCGATGCACTTCATCAGCGGCCTGGGATATCCAACCACGGACTCTGGCATCGTTCAAAGGCATGGCTTCTGGCAACAGATACCACTGCTCATAGACCCGACCATGGGCCACCCAATGCCGGTTATTGCAAACGTCACTGAGTTCTGAAATTAAGGCAGGGTGGAGCGCGCGGATGCCGACTTCGCCGGCCATATTGACAACCAGACACAACTGGCCGTTGATTCGAATGACATGTTCACCGAAATACACACCGATTTCCGGGCTAAAGGCTTCCGGAATAAACTGCATCAAAAAATTGATGCGCCTGGATCGGTTCACTTTATCCATAATAATCTGATCCTTAGAATCTATCCTTGGTTTGACTACCTGTCCGATTCCCAAAGGGCGTCATTACAAGCAGGAACGGCCCATCTGTCCTTGTCGATTGGCGGTTCCGACGTCTATGCCGTCAGTGACATCATCGTAACAAACCTCACGCCATTTGACACCACGTTATTGACCTAACTCAGAAGTGCGCGCCTTAAGAGCGCGGGCAGAAATGATCTCAGATACGAAATATTTGAGTTCACCGAAGTCAGCCCCTAAAATCAGTTCGCTAGTGGCGAAATTGAGAGAAACATGGAAATCAACAGTGAAAGCCTGCGCTTCATTTTAGGTATAAAAATCAAACAGTTCCGGCAAAATGCCGGGCTCTCACTGAAACAGCTTTCCGAGCGAACTCAGCTGTCAGTCTCCTACCTGAGTGAGATCGAAAAAGGTAAAAAATACCCGAAACCTGAAAAGATCGTCCTACTGGCCCATGCGCTGAACCGCACCTTCGATGAGCTGGTCTCCCTGCAGTTGGACGATGATCTGAACCCGCTCTCAGCGCTGCTTAACTCCCCGGTTTTGAAAGATTTTCCGCTGCAACAGTTCGGCATTGGCTTGTCTGACGTATTCGATCTGGTCAATGACTCCCCAAGCAAAGCCGGCGCCTTTGTTCGCACACTGCTAGAAATCAGCCGCGGATATGACATGAACGTGGAACATTTTTTATTAGCCTCCCTGCGTTCGTACCAGAAAATGCACCACAACTATTTTGAAGAACTCGAAGCTGCCGCCAACGACTTTCGAGTTCAAAACCGCATACCACCCAGCAGCGGCATCAGCCAGAGCTGGCTGGAGGCGTTGCTTCGCGATGAGTTTCAGTGCCGCATCCTTTACGATGACTTCAACGATTACCCTGAACTCACACCCTTAAGGTCGATCAGCCCTTCGCCTAAAAAAATCATGATCAACAGCCGCCTTCAGCCGCAGCAGAAGAAGTTCATTCTGGCACGTGAACTGGGTTACCGGATTCTCAAACTGAAGGAACGAGCGCAAACATCATCGTGGGTCAAGGTGGAAACCTTTGATCAGATTTTCAACAACTTCAAAGCCTCCTATTTTGCCGGTGCGTTGCTGATACCCGAACAGGAAATCGCTAAAGAACTTGGACCCTGGTTACAAAATCACAAATTCGACGGCGAAGCGCTCTATGCGCTCATGGTAAAATACGATTCGACGCCTGAAATGTTCCTGTACCGAATGTCACAGGTTATGCCCAGCCACTTTGGTGTCCATAAACTGCATTACATGCGGTTAAACCACGATCTAACCCGGGATTCTATTCACATCACCAAAGAACTGAATCTGACCAATGTGTTCATTCCCCGCTCTATCGGACCGGGAGAGCATCAGTGTCGACGCTGGGCGGCGACAGCAAGCCTGAAACAGCTGGCTAGTGAAACCCATGAGATGAACGATGTTCAGGTTTCTGCCCAACGCAGTACTTTTGTAGAACGAGGCAAAACGTTCTTCAACATTGCCGTGGTTCGCAGCAAATCACTCGGGCAACAAACCAATACCGGCATGACGCTCGGCTTTTTGATCGACGATACGTTCAAAGGCCAAGCGGGCTTCTGGAACGATGCGGATGTACCGGACTCTAACGTCAACGAGACCTGCGAGCGCTGCCCTCTCAGTGACTGTGAAAGCCGGGTTGCTGAACCAACACTGTTTAATACCCTCCAGCAACAAAAGGCCCGGGAAGACGCTCTCGATGCTTTTATGACTGACCATCAAGCCTGAGAACTGTTCATGACTGCCAGCCAACTGAGACTCCGCGGCCGATTGGTCGCCAGCCATCAGATACCAATACAGACTTTGGACCTTGATACATTCAGAGACCAACTGGACACCACCATTGCACAGGCCCCTGCCCTGTTTAAGCAGGCCCCTTCGGTATTGGACCTGTCAGATCTGAAAGAAACCGCAGAATCCGAGCAATTGCTGTCTCTGATCCAAGCCTGCCGTACGGCGGGGCTCGTGCCTTTCGCGCTTACCGGTGATAAGTCGTCTCATCAACCACTGGCCAGTGAACTCGGCCTGGCCTGGATCGACTTCAAAGCCGGCACTGCACCAAAAGAGTCGCCACCAACAACGGCACGAACCACTCAGGTTGTCACCTCCCCGGTTCGCTCCGGTCAGCAAATCTACGCCCGTGACGCCAATCTGTTGGTCACCAGCTTGGTTAGTGCCGGCGCCGAAATCGCGGCTGATGGCAACATTCACGTCTTAGGTCCTTTGCGTGGCCGCGCCATTGCTGGCGCCAGCGGCGATAAAAGCAGCGAAGTGATTTGCCAGCAGATGCAGGCCGAACTGATATCGATTGCAGGGCTGTACCTGGTGCAAGATGACTTCCCGGAAGGGCAAGGCGCCGCCCGTTGCACGCTGATCGGTGACAGCATCCGGATCGATTATCTCTGAGTGTTCGATCCACCGCCGCACACCTATCTGAACTAACAGCGTTCACTAGCCGGAATCGCAAACCGACAGCCGTGTTGGCAGCGATATCTGTTGAACCGCCTGAAGGCTTGCATTAGTCTACGCTAACTGTCTGAATTTCAAGGAATAACTGTGGCGACAATTCTGGTTGTAACCTCGGGTAAAGGCGGCGTCGGCAAAACGACGACGAGTGCAGCGGTCAGTATGGGACTGGCAATGGCCGGGCATAAAACGGTTGTCGTAGACTTCGATATCGGCCTGCGCAACCTGGACATTATCATGAACTGCGAACGACGAGTGGTCTTCGATTTCGTCAACGTCATTCAGGGTGAAGCGTCATTGAACCAAGCACTGATCAAGGATAAACGTTGCAGCGATCTTTATATCCTGCCAGCCTCGCAGACGCGCGACAAAGACGCTTTAACTAAAGAAGGCGTTAAGCAGGTACTGGATCAGCTTTCCGAACAATTTGAATACATTGTTTGTGACTCCCCTGCGGGCATCGAGCACGGCGCGCTTATGGCCATGTATTACGCCGACACAGCGATCGTCGTTACCAACCCTGAAGTCTCATCCGTCCGGGATAGCGACCGCATTCTGGGTATTCTGCAAAGCAAAAGCCGTCGCGCAGAAACGAACGATACGCCGGTAAAAGAACATCTGCTGGTCACTCGATTCGATCCGGCCCGGGTCGCGAAAGGTGAGATGCTGAGCATCGACGACATTGAAGAAATTCTTGCTGTTCCGCTGCTTGGTGTCATCCCTGAAAGTCAGGCGGTTCTGAATGCGTCCAATAGCGGCAATCCGGTCATTCTCGATTCAAAAAGTGACGCCGGCCAAGCCTACAGCGATACAGTGGAGCGACTGCTCGGCAAAGAGTTGCCACACCGATTTCTGGAAGCTCAGAAAAAAGGCCTTTTCCAGCGCGTCTTTGGAGGGTAATGGTGTCTATTTTTGATATTTTCGGTAAAGACAAGGAGCCTAAGTCGGCCAGCGTTGCAAAAGAACGCCTAAAGGTCATTGTGGCTCATGAAAGACGAGCGCGTAATGCTCCGGATTATCTACCAGCGCTTCAAAACGACATCATGGCCGTCATACGCAAATACGTGGACATTGATCCTGAGCAGCTTCAGATTGATCTGAACGAAGAAGGTAATTTTTCCGTACTAGAAGTGAATGTGAATCTGCCGAAATAGGCCAGCAAGCCGCAAGATTATGACCGCCGGTCGATAACTTATGGCAATGTAGAAAAAGTAAAAAAGGCGACCGCGACGGTCGCCTTTTTATTATCTTGCAGCTAACAGCCTGAAGCTAATGGCTTGTATTACTGGTTATCCAGATACTTCTCAGCGTCCAGTGCGGCCATACAGCCAGTACCCGCCGATGTAATCGCTTGGCGATACTGATGATCCATCACATCACCGGCTGCAAAAACCCCTTCAACACTGGTGGCGGTGGCATTGCCTTCCAGTCCTGATTTCACCTTGATATAGCCGCCTTCCATGTCCAGCTGGCCTTCAAAGATCTGCGTGTTCGGAGAATGACCAATGGCAATAAAGCAACCATCCAACGCCAGCTCCTGAGTACCGTCGTCTTTAGTGCTTTTAATGCGTACACCAGTAACGCCCATCTCGTCGCCCAACACTTCATCTAGCGTATGATCCCAATGGATCTCAACCTTGCCTTCTGCGGCCTTCGCCATCAGGCGGTCGGAGAGAATTTTCTCTGATCGAAAGCTGTCTCGACGATGAATGACGTGCACTTTGGACGCGATATTTGCCAAATACAGCGCTTCTTCAACGGCGGTATTACCTCCGCCCACAACACACACTTCTTTGTTGCGGTAAAAGAATCCGTCACAGGTGGCACAGGCGGAGACCCCCTTGCCTTTGAACGCTTCTTCACTGTCCAGCCCCAAGTATCGGGCACTGGCACCGGTTGAAATGATTAACGCATCGCAGGTATAGGTTGCTTGATCTCCGATCAACTTAAATGGACGCTTCGACAGGTCAGTCGTGTGAATGTGATCGAAAATAATTTCCGTTTCAAAGCGCTCCGCGTGCTCTTTCATCTGCTCCATGAGCTCAGGGCCCTGAAGTTCGGCGTGACCGCCCGGCCAGTTTTCAACTTCGGTGGTCGTTGTCAGCTGTCCGCCCATCTGCATGCCGGTGATCACAACCGGATTCAGGTTTGCCCGTGCAGCGTAAATGGCGGCCGTGTAGCCCGCTGGTCCGGACCCTAAAACGATCAGCTTATGGTGTTTTTCACTCATGACTTTCCCCTAAAATATTCGGCTGCCCATAGAATGGCGATCCTTCCGCGAGTTTCAAGTAAATTTGCATCTATAATACCCATTTACTTAAGCTATGACTGATATACTAAAAAACGTCAGAAACCAAAAATAAACATCAACGCGATGCCTACCAACCAAGCGAGCTGAGTGCGCTTCAGTAACGACAAGGTTTCTTCTAGCTGGTTATCTTCATTTACCGGCCCCAGCGCAGACTTCAAACAGCTGACCAGCAACATCCGGTCATCTCGCTCAAAATCCTTTACTTGATCTAACCAGACCTGAAAACCGTGCGCAAAATGCCCCATCAGCGCCAGGGTAAAGGTCATCAACCGCACCGGGATCCAGTACAACGCCTGCTTAACCTGATGGCAAAATGCATCGGCCTCTTCACCTTGCACGGCGGTGGTAACCAGCCAAACCAACAATATGCCTGGAGCCCCAAAAGCGATGTACCAGAAAGTATGGACAAAAAAGCGCTCGAGATAGAGATAGGCCAACCCGGCCTGAATCCCTTCTTCAATACCTTCTTCGCCGGGCTCATACATTTGTCTTTCCAACCCGAGCTCATCGACCGCCAGCTGCCAGGCACCTTGATCATCGCCCGCTTCGGTCTTTCGTCGATAGTCGGCCACACTTTCAGGCTGATCGCCGGACTTAAATGCCAGAATAAGCAACGCGACTGAGACCACAAAGGCCAGAACCCGGCTGCCAATCAGCCCAAGCACTATTCCGAGAACCACGGCAGGCAACAAAGCAAACAAAACGATCACCAGGCGCGGGTCCCATTTACGCGAACTCAGCAGCTTGTGCCAGCGTTGCGCCCAGCGGGTGGCAGGTTCGCCATGCCCGGAAAGACTGATGGAGACGATGTACGCGATTATGATGGCAGGAAAGCCCATGGTGAAACCCTGTTTTTGTTATTTAAACGAACCAAGGCACAGTATGGACAACTTTTGTCAATCCACCAAGCCGGAGATGGATCTGTGTTCGAAGTACCTGCACTGGATCAAAAATCAACCACCGTTGGCCAATTCACCGGAATACCAACTACCTATCGCCTTTGCTTGAATGCCGAGTTAAAATGCGCGCCTTCAGGGCTTTCCAAGCCACATTTCACCTGACAATGCCGGAACCCATGCATGTTTACATCTGATGTCCCTTACGCCTCTGTTTTACGAGACCACCTGACCCGCACGGTTCGATTTGCCATTGAAGAAGATCTGGGCAGTGGCGACATTACGGCACAACTGATACCGGCAGATCAGCAAGCTACCGCTCAGGTGATCACGCGCGAGGCCGGCGTTTTAGCCGGTCGGGAATGGTTTGAAGAGGTCTTCCGGCATATAGACCCAACGTTACAGCTGACCTGGCTGAAACAGGATGGGGATGACCTGAAAGAAAACGACCCTTTGGTCGACATCAGCGGCAATACGCGGTCCATACTGACCGCCGAACGCACTGCACTGAACTTCCTGCAAACGCTCTCAGGTACCGCCACCATGGCCCGCCAGTACGCAATGGCCGTCGAGGGCAAAGACATCGTGATCCTGGACACCCGTAAAACCATCCCCGGTTTGCGCCTGGCCCAGAAATACGCAGTTCATGTCGGCGGCTGTCGTAACCACCGCCTGGGTTTGCACGACATGTTCCTGATTAAAGAAAACCACATCGCCGGCTGCGGCGGTATCGCTAACGCGGTTCAAAAAGCCAAAGAAATCGCACCGGATAAGCGAATTGAAGTGGAAGTTGAAACCCTGGAGCAGTTACAGGAAGCCCTGGCTCAACCGGTTGACGTCATCATGTTGGATAACTTTGACGGGCAGCGCACAACCGAAGCCGTCAAGCTCTCCGCGCACCGGATTAAACTGGAATCTTCGGGTAATATGGACTTAGATAAAATCGGCGAGGTGATCATGGATCACCCCGATTTTGTGTCGGTTGGGAAGCTGACTAAGCATGTGACAGCTTTGGATTTGAGTTTGCGGTTGAAAACTGATCGTTGATAGAACCAAAATAAGCTAAAATAAGAATTAACAACTGTTCTAAAGGTGTCCTGTGAAATTCAGCGTTATCATCCCTGCAAAAAACGAAGCTGGCAATATTGGGCGCTTGGTTGAAGAGCTCCTGACCATAAAAGAGCTAGGCAATAAACCAGAAATCTTGGTTATCGATGACGGCTCAGAGGATAACACTAAACAAACCGCTGAAGAAGCTGGTGCAACAGTCGTACGACATCCTTACTCTAGAGGTAATGGTGCAGCAATCAAAACCGGCATTCGGCAGGCCAAGGGTGAATATTTAGTGATGATGGACGCGGATGGTCAACACCTGCCATCTGAAATCCCAAAACTGATAGAAGAACTCGACGAAAATATCGACATGGTCATAGGAGCGCGACGCTCTGAAAGTCAGTCAACAATTTGGCGAAACTTTGCCAACATATTTTATAACCGCTTAGCAACTTTTCTAGTAGAAAAACCTATATTAGATTTAACTTCCGGTTTTCGTATTGTCGATCGCAAGAAAGCCCTTGGACTGGTTAGCTTATTACCAAATTACTTTTCATATCCGACCACACTTTGCATGAGCTTTTTCAAATTGGGGTATGGTGTAAAGTTTCGATACGTGGATGTCAAAAAGAACAATGGTAAAAGCCATGTTCGACCAATCAAAGATGGTCTTCGGTTTTTAACCATAATTTTTAAAATTATAGGCCTCTATTCGCCTTTGCGCATATTTTTACCAACATCTTTTTTGTTTTTCGTCTTAGGCATCTCTAGATATATCTATACGTACAGCATTGATGGCACATTCACAAACATGTCAGCAATGCTACTCTCTAGTTCCGTTCTGATTCTATTACTTGGCATGATTTCAGAGCAAATTTCGGCTTTAGCTTATTCAAGAATCTAGCTTACCTAAACACGATGATGAACCAAAAAACTCGGGTTATGTATGTTGTTTGCTACAAAAGCCCAGACTATATAAGAAATAAAACTCAATTAGATGAGCTCAAGTCTTTTGGCCACATAAATCTTCAAATTGTCAAGAATACATCCCGTGGGTTAATAAGGTATTTTGAAGTTTTCAGTAAACTGAAAAAGCAAGTCCAAACCTTTAAGCCGAACATTATCATTCTGGGGTTTCGATCAACAGAAATTTTCTGGTTGGTCAAACTACTTTCCCAGCCTAATACTCAAATCATATATGATGCAATGATGTCACCGTACATGGCATTGAGGTTCGAAGCAAAATTTGGCTTATTAGGCAAAGCTTTATCCATCCCTATATTTTTTATTGAAAGAACGGTACTTAGGAGTTCTGATTTAATACTTACGGATACTATTGGTCATTCAAATTTCTATGCAGACACATTTAAAGTAACAAGCAACAAGATTGTTGTATTACCCGTTGGTGCATCAGAGAAAAGGCCCAAACCTATAGCTAACCGCTTTCCAACCAGGCCAATTAAATTTTTGTTTTACGGTTCCTTTCTACCATTACATGGAGTCGATTATTTGATAGATTCTATTGAATGCATTGACGAGAAATCCGCTTGCTTTACTTTTGTTGGATATTCAAAAAAGTATGCTTCACGGCTAAAAAAACTATCAATGCGAAAAAATATTGAAGTTATTCCTTGGGTAGAATATGAAAAACTTATAGGTGAAGTGATCCCGGCTCACGATGTCGGTATTGGAGGGCCATTTGGCAACACAAAACAATCTAACCTTGTAATTACAGGAAAAACATCAGAGTTCCTATGTCAAGGGAAAACCACATTAGTTGGCTCTATCAAGACCGACATTTCATTTAAAGACAAGCACAATTGCCTTTTAATAAAGCAAGGCAGTGCAAATGAAATCGCTAAAGCGATTAATTGGTGCATCGAAAACAAGAATAAATTATCTGAAATCGGCATGAACGGCCAGAAACTATATAATGACGAACTATCCAAGACGGTCATAAAAACAAAATTAACCAACATTTTTTGATTACTATTCAAACGAGTATTGAATTGAGGCAAAGCTAACACATGGACAACAAAACATACTTTAGTGAAGCCCTCGGTTTCGTTTCTAGAGAGCCCGAGTGGGTGCCTTCCATTCGGTACTTGCTAAGAAGGAATAGAATTCAAAAAATAGCCATTGAACACGAATCAAAATTATTAGAAATCGGATGCGGCGCTGGTACACTTTTACAAGAACTAGCTTTAATGGGACCTGAATGCACAGGGATCGAGAAGTCCGGATCAGCACTATGCGTTGCAAATCAAATCAATAAAAATTTGTATTCAAAAATCCAGCTCCATGCAAGCATATCAGACGTGGAAGACACTCGCTTTGATTATGTATTTGCCTTCGATGTGCTAGAACACATTGAGAATGATACCCAAGCTTTGACGGAATGGAATCAACTATTAAATAAAACTGGAAAGCTAATAATCTCAGTCCCATGTCACACAAAAAAATTTAGCTATGGCGACATATGGGCGGGGCACTTTCGCAGATATAATAAAGCTGACATCAAACAGGTCTTAGCCGAGTCTGGATTTGAGATCTCGTATATAGAAAGCTATGGATTTCCTCTTGCGGTACTCACAGAAAAAGTCGGAAACCTATACTACAAAATACAACTAAAGAAAAAAGAAAAAATTAAAAGCATAAAAAATCATACTGATGAAAGCGGCATCGATAGAAAAGCCTATGCTAAATATTTTAAACTAATGAACCACACTACATTTCATCTAATTATGAAACTGTTTTATGTTCTACAGAGTCTTTTCAAATCGAAAGATATAGGTAGTGGCTATTTAATAATTGCTGTCAAATCATCATGAAAAAAATTCTAAGAGTCATCAGCTACATTTTCACTTTTGGCCTTATCGTTTATTTCGTCTTACAATTACTCAGTCTACTTAATAATCCTCAACTTGAGGTTAAAGATCTACTAAACAAACAACTGTTACCTGCCATACTATCTGCCAGCATACTCTACGCACTAATAGTACCGATATCTGCATGGGCTTGGAAAACCCTTTTAAAAGCTCACTCTGAAGATCACACTTTTACCTCTTTATTCACACTATTAGCTTCAGTTCAATTAGCGAAATATATTCCAGGGAACATAGCGCACCATATAGGTCGCTTCGCCCTATCTACAAAACAAGGTATTTCCACAAAAGCCATAGTGATAACTGTTTCTACAGAATCAATATTAGCGGTTATTGCGAGTCTAACACTTGGAAGTTACTTAGCTTTTATTAAACTGGATGCCATTTTACAGGTACTCCCTTTCACCAAACCATCCATGATGGTTGCTATACTAGTTATTATGTCATTGATTTGTATGGCGATACTTACAATATGGGCTATTAGGTCACCTAACCGTTACCATAAAACAAGAGAGATTGTATTCTTGTATTTCGACCAACCCCTTTTAAAGCCATATCTAGCGTATTGTATAAACTATGCCTTAATAGGAGCTGGAGTTTGGCTTATCTATACCAGCATTTCGAGTAACGACAACTTGAACTATGCACTTTGCACTTCGGCATTCGCACTGTCTTGGCTAGCTGGCTTTTTGACCATTGGAGCTCCTGCAGGCATCGGAACTAGAGAGGCACTATTCCTCATGCTATTAAATGATTACGCTCCCGATAGCACACTTGTTATTCTTGCATTGTGTGTACGCCTATCTACAATGCTCGGAGATCTCCTAATTTTCTTTACAGGACTAATCGCTAGCGCAGTTAGCAAAAAACCATGAAAAACAATATTGAAACGACTGGGGAACGGCTAATCGAAGAAACCTACATAACCACACACTCAGGTTACGTTATATATCTCTTTCATAAAGCCAGTTACGAACTAGCATTACCTTATTGCAAAGATAAGAAAGTAATTGATCTCGGCTGCGGGTCTGGCTATGGGAGCACATTTATAACCAAGGTATCGAAGAACTATACTGGTGTAGATGTGTCAAATGAAGCGGTTCTTTATGCTCAAGAGCGCTACGGTAATAACAACACTACCTTCATGAAGATAAGCAGTAGCGAACCACTACCTTTCAGTGACAACTCTTTTGACACCGCATTATCATTTCAAGTCATTGAACATGTAAAGCTCCCGGACTCATACCTACAAGAAGCTAAACGCATACTAAAGCCAAATGGAACTCTAATTATTATTACACCAGACAAAGCTAATAGGCTCCTGTGTATTCAACAACCTTGGAACCGATGGCATTTAGTAGAGTACAGTTTAGATGAGTTGAAGGCGCTAGCTGGAAAACAGTTTAAAATTGCAAAGGCAACTAGAATGGGGGCAATCCCTGAAATTGCAAATGTAGAACTTAACCGATGCAAAAAGATTAAATGGGTCACGTTAATCCTGACGCTTAAAATATACCCAACGAGGGTAAGAGTTGCATTTTTAAATGCTCTACATAACATTATTAGCTTGCTTCCCAAGAAGAAAAAGCATTTAAACATTGAAACGCCTCTTTACACCAGTGATGGTATTAAACTAGGGGTTCCGTCAAAAGAATCAATTAACTTAGTTGTAATTTGCAAGAAAACTAACTGATAGTTCAATACCGACTTCCTTTTTAACGACGCAACCCCCTTTCATGCGACCTCGAACTCTGCTTACTGTATTATGTATATGGCGCTTTGATTTACACTAAAATCCGATGCTGAATAGCCATTAGATGATATGATCGGCGACCAACTTTTTGGCTAAATATTCAGCAATAGAATAATACTCGTCAGCTTAAATAACATGTCAAAACCAACCCTACAGTCAATTCGACAATAAGTCTGCGCTATGAACACTCCCAACTCACAAATCGACGGTAATCCCCCCCATTTTTAACAGAAGCTAAAAGTAGAAGGTTAAGCAGTGCGCTCCAGTTTCATCATTGGGGTTATACTGTCAGCTCCCCTTAAACTGAGACAGACAGAATTAGAGTTTTCTGAGATTATGACCTCAGGAGACCATTATGAAAAAATCACGTTTTAGCGAGTCTCAGATCATCAGCATTCTTAAAGAAGGCGATTCTGGGATGAAGATTGAAGAACTGTGCCGTAAACTCGGTATCAGCAACGCCACCTATTACAATTGGAAATCCAAGTACGGTGGTATGGAAGCATCGGACATTAAGCGTCTGCGCGAACTTGAAGAAGAGAACAGTCGCCTGAAAAAGATGTTCGCCGAACTCAGCCTCGAAAATGAAGCAATGAAAGAACTGTTTAAAAAAAGGGTTGGTAACGGATGAGCGGCGAGAAGCCGCTCAGTTCTTTAAAGATATTGGTTTGTCGATTGTGAAGGCCTGTCAATTGGCGAACCTGTCGAGAGCCAGCTTTTACCGAGAACCGAAAGATTGGCGTAAGGCCGATGCCGATGTGATTGACGCGATCAATGCTGAACTGAAGAAGTCTTCTCAGGCGGGCTTCTGGAAGATCTTCGGTCGCATGCAACGTAAAGGCATGTCATTCAATCACAAACGCGTGTACCGAGTGTATAAGGCCATGGGCCTGAACAAACCACGGCGAGTGAAGCGAACACTGCCTAAACGCATTGCGAGGCCGCTGGAGGTTTTGGCTAAACCGAATCACCAGTGGGCGCTCGACTTCATGCACGACACGCTGTATTGCGGGAAGCACTTCCGTACTCTGAACGTGATTGATGAAGGCACGCGAGAGTGTTTAGCCATTGAAGTGGATACCTCGCTGCCAGCAGATCGAGTGGTTCGTGTATTGAAGCAACTGAAACGTGATAGAGGCTTGCCTAAGCAGATACGCCTAGACAATGGTCCGGAACTGATCTCAGCAACACTGACAGATTGGTGTGAAGAAAATGATGTTGAGCTTTGCCACATACAGCCAGGCAAGCGAACTCAGAATCGGTTTGCTGAACGCTTTACTGGCCATTCCGACGCGAGTTTTTAAACGTATATCTGTTCGAATCCGTTCAGCAGGTTCAGGAAATGTCTTGGCACTGGCGGATCAATTACAACGAAGAAAGGCCGCACGATAGCCTTGGGGGGGGTACCACCAAGCATCTATCGGCAGACACTGGAACTGGAAAACTCTAGTTTAGAACTGTGTCATTAACGGGGAAGTTGACACACAGAATCGGCTCCTTATAAACCTGGTGCAGTCAGGCCTCGATTGTACTGGATTTCCACAATGTTTTACGAAGAGCCCTATAAGATTTCTTACACTGCATCCATAAGAAGTTATTAATAATATTCCTTGAAAAAACTTGCAACACCACGCACTTACTTAACGATTGCATTTAAACTCTGTTGTATCTCAAGATCACACGGCTTAGTCCAATACTTGCATCTACTAGGTGCATCAAGCGCGGCTTTCAATGCTTCTATGGCTATCGAATCTAAACCTGCCGATAAAGCCCATTGAGCTTTTTGCTTGTAATAGCTGCTATTAGGATACAGCGCAATCGCAGAATCGATTGATTGCATCGTTTTATTTAAATCCCTTTTGACCGAATATATGAATGCAAGTTCAGAATACAATACTGACTTTATGTAGCTCTTTGCTTGCACTTCGTTTAAATCAATCTGAATCACTCTAGCTAAATCATCGATATCCGCGGCACACAGTCCATTTTCTGTATTTTCGATTACAGCTCGAACAAAACTAATATAACTCGCATCAATTGGATGTCCCAAAATTTTAGATATATCAAATTCTTCTTGATCGTTTCTACACCCTAAAATAAACTTCACTCTTTCTCGGCTTTTTGACGGTAGATTATCGGCAGCCAAAATAACTTTGTCATCAAGGTTCATACTAACCAACTCTTGAATATAGTTATTCCAAGCCCTTGAAGAATAGGGGTTCTCAACAGCAGAAACAGCTGCATATTCAATTTCTGTATATGATATTCGATTATTAAAAAACACATTTAAACTTAATAACATCGCTATCAATATTGCCACATATGCCAATTTGCGACTTCGGTCATAAGTTATATACAAACCATAAGCCACTGCCGAATACAGCCCAATTGACGCGATATAGTTGCGATGTTCAAAATATAACTCCAATGGAACTGCAACAGACTCAAGTAAGTGACCATTAATAAACCACAACATACAACCTTTTAAAAAGAGCGGACCTTTCACAAGCAACAAAACTAAAACAAACCAAAAAACTGCCGCGTACAAGACATTTATGGTAGAAAACCATATCTCCAAATCTGAGTGTCCGACCATAAGCCCGGTTCCAGTAACTCGCAACGTAAGTAACTTTGCGGCATAAATCGGAATAATAACGAGTTGAGACAAAATCCGATCTACAGCAGTAAAATCACGGACAAACCACTCTGAGTCGCTCTGAAAATAATATACATTAATCGCAAGTATAGAAATCAGGTAGATTACGCTAGTCGACAGGACAAAGTACCGATAGTAGGCTGGCTTACTAGGCCCAACCTTCCTAATCAAGAACTCTAGTATCAAAATATACCCAGGCAAAAGAACGGCTGTCTCCTTAGACAGGCAGGCAGCTATAAACAGTATGATCAATAACACGAAAGCAGTAGCAAATCTGTCTCTACCCACATCCTTCAAACGCCAAACTGAGAAGACATAGATTGCAAGTAGCATAAAAAGCGAAGACAAGGATGTCATTCTTTGCACAACAGAAATAACTGGTCCCATATTGGCTGGTGCTATAGACCAGAATAACGCCACACCTAATGTCAACCAAAAAAAAGCGACATTGTTATGCACAACAGAACTCAGCCTAAAACCAATCATTACTACTAAACACAAATTTATTAAATGAACAGCAATATTAGTTGCACGATGGGCACTTGCCGAACTTGGCCATGAAAAATCGTCTACTAAAAACGATGCCATTGAAAGCGGGCGACCTAAAGTTCCACTTGAGTTTGTTAGAACAAACTTTGCCATCCCCCAAATATCATCGTATGAATCAACTTGGCTCATCAAACTTAAGTTGCTGTGGTCATCAAGGATAAACGGCAGATTTTGAAGCGGACTGTTAATCAACCATGAAAGAAAGAGAACCAAAAAAAAGCCGGATATAAAAACTATCCGGCTTTCAAACAAGCGCCTACTAACTTTCATTAACGACAGTTAGCTGGCAGGTACTTAGAATCAACTGTAGAGGATGTGCAATCCCAAGAAACACCAACAGAAGCTGCGCCCGTACCAACCATAATAACCGTACCGCTTGCTGAAGTATTACCTATGCCCGTCGTATCAATCCCGTATGCCACTTGCGCGACATTGGTAGAGGTACGTGAGAAAGCAATAGAGTTTACATAACCAGATTGGGCGTTGTTTAAGTTCACACCGGCCGCACCCGCATTGGTTGGCATCGAACCCATGGAAACATAGTACTCAGAAACGGAAGTCTTAGCGGCAGCTGCCAGACCCATTACTTCAGACACTTTAGCTCGCGTAATATAATCTTGGTAAGCAGGCAGAGCGACAGCCGCCAGAATACCGATAATCGCAACAACGATCATCAATTCAATCAAAGTAAAACCATTTTGCTTTTTCATCTTAACGACTCCAAATGCGTATTGTGAAAATGCAGCTTCCAAGAAACCACACCTGTTCGCCGAAAGAACATTAGCAGAATGCGTGCCAAACACCAAACCGCTGCATTTGTTGAAGTTTTTTTTAAAAAGGCAATTCCAACATGTTCCAACTAGTCAAAATGTGACCAAAATGGTCACTCCTTGTTTAACTCTGAGTGAAGTAGTTCCTCTATTTATTTGCAGCTCATAAGCTATACTCTAAGCAAATAGAACCTTTAGTGAACAGCGTATGACAATGTCTTTAGGTGGGTTAGCCCGGCGAATGGTCAGTGAGGGACTCTTATCAGAAGATGAGGCTCTAACCGCAACAAAAGAATCTTCCCGGGAAAAGCGAGGACTTGTCCCATATTTGGTAGAAAACGACCTGGTCAACTCAACTAAAATCGCCATGCTGGCTGCAGACGAGTTCGGCTCACCGATTTTTGACCTGGACGCCTACGATTTCGAGCAATATCCACGAGATTTAATAGCCAACAATTTAATTTTAGCGCATCACGCAATACCCTTGATAAAGCGCGGTACCAGGCTTTTTGTGGCCGTTTCAGACCCGACAAACCTAATCGCCATTGATGAGATCAAGTTCCATACGGGCTTAAGCATAGAGTCCGTTCTCGTTGATGAGTCGAAGCTCCAGTCAGCCATAGAAAAGGTCACAGATGACGCCTCCGATGCCTTTGATGACCTGGATGACGAGGGTTTAGATGACCTTGACGTCGTCGATACTAAGTCCAAAGATGACGAAGACACGGTAGCAGACGGTTCAGACGACGCCCCCGTTGTTCGCTTCATCAACCAAATGCTCCTAAACGCCATCAAAAAAGGGGCTTCAGACCTTCACTTTGAACCCTATGAGAAAACTTACCGAGTGCGATTCCGTATTGACGGAGTTTTACAGAATGTTGCCAAACCCCCCATCGGCCTTGGCCCCAAAATGGCGGCTCGTCTTAAAGTGATGTCAAACTTAGACATCTCAGAGCGCCGGGTCCCACAAGATGGGAGGATTAAGTTAAAGATATCTAAGAACAAAGCTATCGATTTTCGGGTAAACACCCTTCCGACACTTTTTGGCGAAAAAATCGTCATGCGTATCCTAGACCCATCTTCTGCGAAAATGGGCATTGACGCATTAGGCTATGAAGAAGAGCAAAAAGATATGTATCTAACGGCGCTAGAAAAGCCACAAGGTATGATCTTGGTAACCGGGCCAACTGGCTCCGGGAAAACCGTTTCTCTGTACACCGGGCTTAATATCCTTAACAGAGAAGGCATTAATATTTCCACGGCTGAAGACCCTGTGGAAATTAACCTTGAAGGGATTAACCAGGTTAATGTAAACAATAAAGTCGGTTTAGATTTCGCCGCGGCGTTGAGATCTTTTCTTCGTCAAGACCCAGACATCATCATGGTTGGCGAGATTCGAGACTTAGAAACAGCATCCATTGCCATTAAAGCCGCTCAGACAGGCCATATGGTCATGTCTACTTTGCATACTAACAGCGCTGGTGAGACCCTGACGCGAATGTTAAACATGGGCGTACCAGCGTTTAACCTTGCCACTACAGTCAATCTGATTATTGCACAACGCTTAGCACGTCGACTCTGCAGCAAATGCAAAGCTCCAGCCGAAATCCCCCTAGATGTTCTTGAAAAAGAGGGTTTTAGCCCAGAACTGGCAAAGACAGCAACATTATATACACCTGTTGGCTGTGATAGCTGTAATAAAGGCTATAAGGGGCGCGTCGGGATATATGAAGTAGTTCGCATTACTCCTGCGGTATCAAGGATTATCATGGAAGAAGGAAACTCTATCCAACTGAATGAACAATTCGCAAAAGAAGGCTTCAATAGTCTTCGAAAATCTGGTCTAGTAAAGGCAGCTTCCGGCGTTACAAGTTTGGAAGAAGTAAACCGAGTAACAACCGATTAGGTAGGCAAGTATGGCAACTGGTACTGCAAAAGTATCGATGTTTTCTTATGAAGGCACAGATCGTTCTGGTAAAACCCGTAAGGGTGAAATATCAGGCACCAATCCAGCATTGATCAAAGCAGAACTAAGAAAACAAGGTGTGATTAAGGTTAAGAAGCTGCAAAAAAAACGTGCAGACATCAACCTTTTTGGTGGAAAAAAGGTAAAAACTGAAGACATAGCGGTATTTACTCGCCAGATGGCTACGATGATGAAAGCTGGTGTTCCATTGATGAGATCCTTTGAAATTGTTGCAGAGGGCCTTGATAACCCCAAGATGGCTGAACTGGTAACCAGCATGAAGAACAACGTTGCTGGTGGTGGCAGTTTTGGATCTGCACTGCGTCAACACCCTAAGTACTTCGATGATCTTTATTGCTCATTGATTGAGTCGGGCGAACAAGCAGGCGCACTCGAAACCATGTTAGACCGAGTGGCAATCTACAAAGAGAAATCAGAAGCCGTTAAAAAGAAAGTCAAATCGGCAATGAAGTATCCTGCTACCGTTCTTGTTGTCGCAGCTATCGTCACCATCATCCTATTACTAAAAGTTGTACCAACTTTTGCTGAAATGTTTTCAAACTTTGGCGCGGATCTTCCTGTTCCGACACAGATTGTAATGAACATGTCCAGTTCCCTGCAGGAAAATGGAATAATATGGGGAAGCATAATTTTAGCGATCGCCATCGGTTTTCAGCAAGCTCACCAACGTTCAAAACCATTCAGACATGCGGTACAACGGCTATCTGTAAAGCTTCCAGTTTTCGGACCGATTTTATACCAGTCTGCCATGGCTAGATATGCCAGAACACTCTCGACAACCTTTGCAGCAGGCGTTCCTTTGGTACAAGCATTAGAATCAGCGGCTGGGGCTTCAGGAAACATCGTTTATGAAAGCGCGATCATGCAAGTTCGGAATGAAGTCGAAACAGGTTCGGAACTGGCAACTTCGATGAAAGATACTGAGGTGTTTCCTTCAATGCTGGTGCAAATGGTGTCCATTGGTGAACAGTCCGGCGCGCTTGACGACATGTTGGGAAAAGCCGCAATTATTTATGAAGAAGAGGTAGACAACCAGGTTGAAGGGCTGACCGCTATGATGGAGCCGATGATCATGGCGTTTTTGGGCGTCGTCGTTGGCGGCTTAGTTGTATCCATGTATCTACCAATCTTCCAGATGGGTTCTGCTATCTAATGTTTTTTGAATACTTATCCCAAAACGCGGTCGCTTTCACAGCGACCGTTTTTATTTTCAGTCTACTTGTTGGCAGTTTTCTTAACGTCGTCATTTACCGTATTCCAGTTATGATGAAAAAAGCTTGGCAACTGGAAATTGCTGAGTTTCAAGAGGATGAAAAACGCTTTAATGCGCTAAAAGCCGAACCGGCGTTTAATCTCGTTAAGCCCGATTCAACGTGTCCGCATTGTGGTCATAAAATTCGAGCCTGGGAAAACATACCGGTCATTAGCTGGCTCTTTCTAAGAGGTAAATGTTCCAGCTGCCGACAAGGCATCTCACCGCGCTACCCTATTATCGAACTGACTTCGGCTATGCTTTCTGCGGCCGTGGCCTGGCGGTTCGGATGGGGACTGGAAGCCTTCGCCCTTATTGTATTCATGTGGTTGATGATCAGCCTGACAATGATCGATTTCGATACTCATCTGCTGCCGGATTCAATGACCCTTCCGCTGTTATGGGCGGGTTTACTGTTAAACCTCAATGATACCTTTGTCAGCATAAACGATTCGGTCATAGGAGCGGTTGCTGGCTATTTAACGCTCTGGAGTGTGTATTGGCTATTCAAACTCACGACAGGTAAAGAGGGTATGGGCTTCGGGGACTTTAAGCTCTTTGCAGCCTTTGGTGCCTGGTTCGGCTGGATCGCATTACCCATGATCATCCTGCTGTCTTCTTTGGTTGGTGCAGTTGTTGGTATAACGATGATTCTAGCACTGGGACGCGATCGCCAGATCCCCATTCCATTTGGCCCTTACCTCTGCGGTGCAGCCGTCGTCTATATTTTCTGGGGTGAGTCCATCATGAACTGGTATCTGGGTTCCTTTGTATGATCGTTGGTTTAACCGGCGGTATTGGCTGTGGGAAGTCCACAGCCTCCGCGTTATTTCAGGAACTCGGAATCGTTGTTGTTGATGCCGACCAGGTCAATCGCGACATCGTACAACCTGGTACGCCAGCTCTTACCGCCATACATGAACATTTTGGCGATGATGTACTGCAATCCGGGGAGCTGGACCGACGCGCACTACGCAACATCATTTTCAATAATCCAGTTGAACAAAAATGGCTGGAAGCGTTGTTACACCCATTGATTCGTGAAGAGATGTTTTCTCGTCTGAACACTGCAACGTCAGTCTATGCACTACTGGAAGCCCCTCTTTTATTCGAAAATGATCTTGATAAAAAATGCCATCGCTCGATTCTAGTGGATCTCCCAGAAGACATGCAGCTCAGCCGCGCATCCAGTCGCGACGGAGCAACATCCGACGACATCCAACGAATCATCAATACCCAAATGCCCCGGCAGGAAAAAATTCAACGTGCCGACTATATTCTCGATAACTCGTTGTCGGTCGATGACTTGAAAAATCAAGTACTCAGATTAGATCAAGTGCTCAGACTAATGGCTGAAAATGCGGAGTTTTTATGAAGTACGCCTGCCCAACCTGCCAAAAACAGATTACCTACTCAAAAGACAATAAATTCCGTCCGTTTTGCAGTGAGCGTTGCAAATTGATTGATCTTGGAGAGTGGGCCAGCGAGAACCATCGTATCGATGGCAAACCCGCGGCAGAAGAAATGCTGTCGGAAGACTTGGAGCAGATGCTCAAGCTCCCGAAAGACTAGTGAGGCACCAAGGGCTCTTCAGCTTCGATACTCGGCATTGATACGGACGTATTCATAAGAAAGATCTGAAGTCCAAACGCTCTCGCTAGCTGAACCTCGATTCAGTTCAATACGTACTTGTATTTCTTCTTCAGCGACCACCGCGCTTCCCTGTTCTTCTGTGTAGGAATCAGCACGCTGCCCTTGGGACACGATCTGAACATCCCCAAGATAAACATCGATCTGTTCGACGTTCAAACTTTCAACATCGGCTTTACCAACTGCCATTAAAATACGCCCCCAGTTAGCATCGGACGCTGACATCGCGGTTTTAAACAATGGGCTTTCCGCGACAGAATAGGCCACTTTCAAAGCCTCATCAGTATTATTAGCCCCAGCTACCGCGACTTCAATAAACTTGGTTGCGCCTTCACCGTCCCGGATGATCTGCTGAGCAAGACTGAGCATAACCTCTTTTACCGTTTTAAGCAGATAGCCGTAAAACGGTTGTTCAACGGAATCGATAACCGGCGTATTACTTTGCCCGGTAGCCATCACCAGGCAGGCATCATTCGTTGACGTATCACTGTCCACGGTAATGCGGTTAAAGCTCTGCTCAGACGCTTCCGCTGCAATTTGTTGAACTAACGCGTCAGAAACCTTCGCATCGGTAGCAACAAAAGCCAACATGGTCGCCATGTTTGGCTTAATCATTCCCGAGCCTTTGGCAATACCTGTGACAGTAATGGTTTCACCTTCAAACTCGAACTGCCTGGAAGCGCCTTTAACACGGGTATCCGTCGTTAGAATACCTTGAGCAGCCTCAAGCCAATTATCAGTCATCAGTGATGACAGCGCCTGGGGAAGTCCGTTAACAATCGCATGCATAGGCAGATACTCACCGATAACACCGGTGGAAAACGGCAACACCTGTTCAGGTTCCAGCGATCTCATCGCTGCCAGTCGGTTACAGGTTTCAATGGCATCATCGATGCCCTGCTGGCCAGTGCCCGCGTTAGCATTACCTGTGTTAATGACCAGGAATCGAATTGGTTTATCGGATGCCAAGTGTTGTTTGGCCACCGTCACCGGTGCCGCACAGAATGCATTTTTAGTAAACACGGCGCCGACGGTCGACCCTGGCGATAACTCAAAAACAACCAGGTCACGCCGACCTGTCTGTTTGATACCCGCGCAAGCAACACCGGAAGAAACACCCTGCACCGGTAATAATACTGAATCCATACCCTGACCGACTGCCATGAAAACGTCCTCGTTAGCTCAACTTGCCATGACACTGTTTGTATTTTTTCCCTGAACCGCATGGACAGGGTTCATTCCGGCCGACTTTCTGCCCGGCACGAACGGGCGCAGGCTTTTCAGCGGCTGCCGATTCTTCGTCACTACCTTCTGCTAATGCCGAGGCTTTGGCATGCTCAAACTTCATGCGGGCTTTCGCCGCTTCTTGTCGACGGCGCGCTTCGGCTTCAGCTTCTTCTGGCGTTCGTACCTGAACCAGAGACAAATACTTGACCGTCTGGTACTTCACTTCATTAAGAAGGTTCTGGAACAACTCAAACGACTCGCGCTTATATTCCTGTTTTGGATTCTTTTGCGCATAGCCACGTAAGTGAATGCCTTGGCGCAAATGATCCATGTTATAAAGATGCTCTTTCCAGTGCTGGTCCAGAACCTGAAGCATGACCTGCTTTTCGAACTTGCGGAAATTCTCAGAACCGATCACCTCTTCTTTGGCTTTATAAACCTTAACCAACTCTTCAAGAACACGCTCTCGAATGGCGTCTTCGGCCAGGTGATCATCCTCATAAAGCCAGGACTGGACATCAATTTTGGCGCCCAAGTCGGACTCCAGCGCTTTCATCAGACCTTCAATATCCCACTGCTCATGCAAGCTTTGCGGTGGCACATAGTTACTAATCAACTCGTCAACGACATCTTTTCGGATATTGTTAATGATGTCTTCAATAGACTCTGCCGCCATCAAATCGTCACGCTGTGAGTAAACCACTGTACGCTGATCATTGGCTACGTCATCGTATTCAAGCAACTGCTTACGAATATCGAAGTTACGGTTTTCAACCTTACGTTGTGCTTTTTCGATGGCATTTGAGACCATTTTAGCTTCGATAGGCTCGCCTTCGCTCATACCCAGACGTGAGAACATATTTTTCATGTTCGCTGGCATGAAAATGCGCATCAAGTTGTCGTCGAGTGACAGGAAGAATCGTGAAGAGCCTGGATCACCCTGTCGTCCCGCACGACCACGTAACTGGTTATCGATACGCCGTGACTCGTGTCGCTCAGTACCGATAATGTGAAGTCCGCCAGCCTCTAAAACAGCTTTTTGACGAGATTGGTGTGCGTCTTTCACTTCCTTGATTTTATCGTCAGAGGCATCCCCGAGGGCTTTCAGTTCGGCTTCCAGATTACCGCCCAAAACAATGTCGGTGCCTCGACCAGCCATATTGGTGGCAATGGTCACCGCACCGGGCATACCTGCTTGAGCAATAATATCGGCTTCCCGATCGTGCTGCTTTGCATTCAATACATTGTGCTGAATCTTAGCCTTCTGAAGTGCTTTTGAAATACGCTCTGATGCCTCAACAGATGCCGTCCCGACCAAGACTGGGCGCTTTTCTTTTACAACCGATTTAATTTCTTCTATGACGGCGTTGTATTTGTCATTCTCGTTAAGGTAAACCAGATCGTTGGCGTCTTTACGAGCAATTGGTTTGTTCGTCGGAATTACAACGACATCCAAACCATAGATTTCGTTCAACTCAAATGCTTCGGTATCGGCGGTACCGGTCATACCGGATAACTTACCGTATAAACGGAAGTAGTTCTGGAAGGTCGTTGAAGCCAACGTCTGATTTTCTTTCTGGACGTCCAAGCCTTCTTTAGCTTCAACGGCCTGATGGAGACCGTCGCTCCAACGCCGACCTGGCATGGTTCGGCCAGTATGCTCGTCGACAATAACAACCTGATTGTTTTGCAGAATGTAATCAACGTTCTTCTGGAACAGGTGATGCGCTCGTACACCAGCCATGATGTGGTGAAATAAAATAAGATTGGACGGCGCGTAGAGACTTTCACCAGTCGGCAGTAAACCGGCTTCGTTCAACAATCGCTCTACATGCTCATGCCCTTGCTCAGTCAACTCAACGCTGCGCTGTTTTTCATCGACTTCGAAATCACCCGGGACGGCTTCTTCACCTTCATTGGCAGGATAACCGCGAGTCAGCTTCGGAATCAGTTTATTGATTTCAATGTATCGCGCGCTGCTGTCTTCAGCGGCACCGGAAATGATCAACGGCGTTCGGGCCTCGTCAATCAGAATCGAATCGACTTCGTCGACAATGGCAAAAGCGTGCCCACGCTGAAACTTATCTTCAATACGGAATGCCATATTGTCACGCAGGTAATCAAACCCGAACTCGTTATTGGTCCCGTAAGTAATGTCCGCTTCGTACGCCTGGCGCTTTTCAATCGGGTCCTGCTGGCTGACCACAACGCCCACCGACATGCCAAGCGCATTATAAAGAGGCTCCATCCAGGCACTGTCCCGTCGAGCCAGATAATCATTGACCGTAACAATATGAACACCCTTGCCCGGAATGGCGTTCAGATAAGCGGCCAAGGTAGCGACCAACGTTTTACCTTCACCGGTCTTCATTTCAGACACTTTGCCCTGATGAAGAACCATACCGCCGATCAGCTGCACATCGAAATGGCGCAACCCCATGGAACGCTTGCTCGCCTCTCGCACCAGAGCAAACGCCTCCGGCAGCAGAGCATCCAAAGTTTCACCTTTTTCGTGGCGCTCTCGAAACGATTGGGTTTTCTCGACAATACCTTCATCGCTCAACGAGGCGTACTCATCCTCCAGAGCATTAACTTTCTGAACTATTTTATTAAATTTTTTAACTTCGCGATCGTTTTTACTTCCGATCACTTTGCGGGCAATTGTGGTGAACATAGCGGAACGATTCTGTTTAAATTCAAGCATTTATAGTTGGGATTACTATACAGATAGCAAGGGGCAATGTCTTTGAAATTGTAGGGAAAAGGGAGGCGGATCAAATTTTTACGATAACAAGAGCCCTGGAGATAAGGCTCCGGCTCTCGTTACAGGGAAAGACTGGCTTAAAAGCGAGCAACGCGGTTAATGTATTTTGCTGGATCTACAGATTTACCGTTCAGCAGCACTTCAAAATGGACATGCGGCCCGGTAGACCGACCGGTACTGCCCATCAAAGCGATAATATCGGACTTTTTGACCACATCGCCGACTTCAACTAACACTTCTTTACAATGTGCATAGCGGGTCACATAGCCATTACCATGGTTGATTTCAACCAGCTCGCCGTACCCATAGCGAGAACCCGCCCAGGTTACGACACCCGATGCGACTGAAACAATATCAGTGCCATCTTTGCCGGCAAAATCGACACCGTCATGCCAGGCAAGCTTGCCCGAAAAAGGATCGTTTCGATATCCGTAACGGGAGCTCATCCAACCCCGACTGATGGGACGACCAGCGACAAATGTTTCTGCCTGAATCTTACGGTCACCTAACAGTGAATTAAGGACGTTCAGCTGCTGCTCACGATTCGCAATCTGTGAAGCAAGCTCGTCAAGGACATAAACGAAATCGGGGGGAGTGTAGTCGATGCCGCCGGACTCCGGGCCGCCCACGGCGGGTGGCAATGAGAAGTCAAACTCCCCTTCATCAAGACTGGCCACATCGACCAATCGCTCGCCAAGCGCATCTAATCGAGTTAATCGCGCCTGAAGCTCAGCCAGGCGAACCCTCAGCGCATTGATCTGCTCTTCGGTGTATACGCGGGTTTTATCAAGCTCTTCGGATTGGGATTTAACGCGATCAATCCACTCCTCGGTAGCTTTCGCATCGATAATAACCTGCTCTTCCGGAGTTAGAGACTGATAAGTCAGGTATCCCAATCCGGACACAATCGTCAGCAACAGCAAAAAAACCGGCGCTAAGACCCAAGATGAAACCATCCTGGATCGACCATGACGTTTACTGACGATGATAATATTCATGAAACTACTGCCCTGCTGCAATTACCGGCGAATAAGCTATCGGTAAATCCTCGACCTCATTCTGATCAAAGGTAGCATACTCCCAGGTTTCGGGCTGCTTCAGTAGTTCACGGAGCAGGATGTTGTTCAGTCCGTGACCGGATTTGTAGCCGGTGAACTGACCAATCAGGCTGTGCCCTAACAGGTACAGGTCGCCGACAGCATCCAATACCTTATGTTTAACAAACTCGTCTTCGTACCGAAGCCCATCTTCGTTAAGGACCCGATAATCATCCACAGCGATCGCGTTATTAACGCTGGCACCAAGCGCCAGATTATTCGCTCGCAGATACTCGAAATCTCTCATAAAGCCGAAAGTACGGGCTCTGGAGACCTCTTTCACAAAACCCGACGTTGAGAAGTCGAACTCCGTTTGCTGACTGCGGCTGCGGAAAACCGGATGGTCAAAGTCGATCGTAAACTTAATTTTGAACCCATCGTGTGGCTCGAAGCGGGCAATCTTGTCCCCGTCGCGAACCTCAACAGGTTTCAGAATTCTGACGAATTTCTTCGCTTTGTTCTGCTCGGCAATACCTGCGGACTGCAGCAGAAAAACAAAAGGCCCAGCGCTGCCGTCCATAATCGGCACTTCCGGCGCGCTGACCTCGATATAGGCATTATCGATACCCAAACCAGCACATGCTGACAGCAGGTGCTCGACGGTATCGATTGTCGCATCTCCGTTAACCAGAGTTGTAGACAGGGTTGTATCGCCCACGTTCAGGGCATGGGCTTTGATTTCGA
>NZ_CH724154.1:80744-189735 GCF_000153185.1 Reinekea blandensis MED297
CATCCAGACCCAGATCAACACCCGCGGAAACGTTCACAAGAATACCTCGTGCGCCATGCAGGTCGACATCTTCCAGCAAGGGGCTTCGAATCGCCATTTCAGAGGCGCGTTGTGCACGGTTTTCACCAGACGCACAGCCGCTGCCCATCATTGCCATACCCATCTCGGACATTACGGTTCGAACATCGGCAAAGTCCAGGTTAATGGTACCGGGACGAACAATCAGGTCAGCAACACCCTGCACTGCATTCAACAATACATTGTTTGCCTCAGCAAAGGCTTCGATCAGAGTCACATTCTTGCCAAGCACTGACAAAAGCTTTTCGTTCGGGATGGTAATCAGAGAATCCACGTGCTCTCGCAGCTCATCCATACCCTGCATCGCGACCTTCATACGGCGACGACCTTCAAAAGGGAACGGTTTTGTGACTACCGCAACGGTCAGAATACCCAGATCTTTCGCAATTTCGGCAACCACAGGGGCCGCGCCAGTGCCGGTGCCACCGCCCATTCCTGCGGTGATAAAGACCATGTCAGCGCCTTTCAGGATCTCAGCGATCTGCTCACGGTCTTCCAGAGCGGACTGACGTCCAATCTCAGGATTAGCACCCGCACCCAAACCACGGGTAATCCCGTTACCCAGTTGTAATGCGGTCGTCGCGTTCACACTGTGCAACGCCTGCGCATCCGTGTTGGCACAGATAAACTCAACACCTTCTACTTTACTGTCCAGCATGTGTTTCACGGCATTACCGCCGCCGCCGCCACAGCCGAATACTTTAATCACCGCATTTTGCGGCTGCTCATCAACCAGAGTAAACATATCGCCTCCGCTGGTTTCCGTTTCATGTATAGACATAGTCCTACTCCTTACGCTTTTTTAATTTGTGCCGCCTGACCGGCACCCCTGAAAATTATTAAAAGTTTTCGGCAATCCACTTTCGAAAGGACTGCCATGCCGATGTTTTGGATCGTGACGACATGGTCTTCTTTCCGCTGTGTAATTGCTTCAACCCGTACTGCAACAGGCCAACACCCGTCGCGTGAATCGGATTATTTACAACATCTGACAGACCAGAGACCCCTTGCGGCGATGCCAATCGTACAGGCACATGAAAGACTTCCTCGGCCAACTCTACGGCGCCTTCCATTTTTGCTGTGCCGCCGGTCAAAACGATACCGGCCGGGATCATGTCTTCGAATCCACTTCGACGAAGCTCCGCTTTAATCAGCGAAAACAACTCTTCGTATCTGGGTTCAACCACTTCGGCCAACGCTTGGCGAGTGAGTTCACGTGCGGATCGGTCTCCGACACTGGGTACCTTAATCGTTTCATGCTCACCGGCGAGTTGTGACAACGCGCATGCATACTTAATTTTGATGTCTTCAGCGTGCTGGGTGGGTGTTGCGAACGCCATTGCGATGTCATTGGTAACCTGATCGCCAGCAATCGGGATCACCGCGGTATGACGAATAGCGCCCTCAGTAAACACCGCCATATCGGTCGTTCCACCGCCAATATCAACCAGGCAGACACCGAGCTCTTTTTCATCATCGGTCAGTACCGCCTGTGCGGAGGCCAGCTGTTCCAATATGATCTGATCGACTTCAAGACCACATCGACGCACACATTTATCGATGTTCTGCACCGCATTCTGAGCGCCGGTGACCATATGGACTCGCGCTTCAAGACGAACCCCACACATTCCTAACGGTTCTTTAATGCCTTCCTGGCTGTCGATAATGTATTCCTGCGGCAGCACATGCAGGATGTTCTGATCCGCGGGAATGGCGACAGCTTTCGCGGCATCAATAACCCGTTCAAGATCGGCTTCGACAACTTCTTTGTCTTTAATGGCAACAATGCCATTGGAGTTCAGGCTGCTGATGTGACTACCTGCGATACCAACATAGACAGAGTGAATATCACAGCCCGACATCAGTTCGGCTTCTTCAATGGCGCGCTGGATGCTCTGAATGGTCGATTCAATGTTAACGACCACACCTTTCTTTAATCCGCGCGACGGATGAGAACCTAAACCTACAATCTCCAAACCGCCCTCAGCGGTCACGGTCCCTACGATCGCCACCACCTTAGAGGTGCCGATATCCAGACCGACAAGCATGTTTCCTTTATGCGGCGATGTCATTTTCAACCTCAACTGTTTCCTGTTTCAGACGCACCGCTGCCCCATTGGGATAGCGAACATCAATGGTGTCTATGTTATTAACGTCAAAGTCATCGGACGTCAGAATTCGTACCACTCGACGACTGCGCTCCAGAACCTGATCCTCGCCGAGTCGGATCTGAATACCATTGTCCAGATAGAGCGACCAGGCTCCTCTGGCTTTTAAATCGACTGATGACACACGAAAGCCGACCTCTCTGAATATTTTTCCAAACTGCAGGTAATGACTCATGACTTCCTCCGGTCGACCCGATGGCCCCGACAGTTCTGCCAACGTCATCTGCGCAACAGGTCGTTCTAACGGCAATCCTTCATTGTTCAATACCGCGGAACGATTCCAGGTTGCTACCGGCTCATGCTCACTCACCTGAACCAGCAAAAGCGATGGCCACTGCTTTTGAACGGCGGCACTCCTTATCCAAGGTAATGCTTCAATGTCCCGAGCTAATGCAATGGTATCGAGCAGCAACAGGCTTTCTCCCAGATGACGTGACAGCAATGCGTTCATTTCTGCCTCATCCTGGTAAACCAACGGTGACTCAACTTTAAATGCTGACACTGTCATTACGCTGATATCCAACCCCATCAATAGTCGAAACCCTGTTATCAACACCCCGGCCAAAATAACCAAACCGGTTACTTTACCGAGTACCTTCAATACCTTTTTCAGCGGAAAGGGTTCACGACGCCGGGTCGCACCTTTCTTCACCGTTTTTTTCTTAGCCACTTAGGTTAAAGCCCAATTGTTTCTCAGCAATAGCGATTGACAACGCCCCCACATCGCCGGCCCCTTGAGTTAACAATATGTCGCCATCTTGCAGAACGTCGGGCAACACAGAAAAAATCGAATCTTTATCTTCAATAAATACCGGATCCACCCGTCCCCGCTGTCGGATGCTTCGACAAAGACTTCGACCATCGGCACCGTTAATCGGTTCTTCACCTGCCGGATAGACATCCAGCAACAACAACACATCCACTTTAGAAAGCACATCGACAAAGTCTTCATAGAGGTCGCGTGTTCGGCTGTATCGGTGCGGCTGAAACAATGCAACCAGACGCCGTTCTGGCCAACCGGTACGGATGGCATCGAAAGTCACCTGCAACTCCCGTGGGTGATGTCCATAATCATCGACCAACAAAACGTCACCTTTTGGTGTGGAAAACTCACCATTCACCTGGAAACGTCGACCAACACCATCAAAGCCATTTAAGCCTTTAACAATTTCATGATCAGGAACACCTTCGTCTGTTGCTACAGCGATCACGGCTAATGCGTTCAGCACGTTATGGTCACCAGGCATTTTGAGTTCTATTTTCAAACTGGGCAGACCAGAACGCAGTACCGTGAAATTTGTTTGGAGTCCTTTCTTTTCGATATCGATAGCTCGAACATCCGCAGTGTCATTAAACCCATAGGACATCACCTGACGCTGGATAGACGGCAATATGGAACGAACATTGTCATCATCAGTGCACAACACGACCAGCCCATAGAAGGGAACATTGTGCAGAAACTCAACATAGGTTTGCTTCAGTCGTTCAAAGTCACCACAGTAGGTTTCCATATGATCAGCATCAATGTTAGTCACTATCGCCGTCATCGGTTGCAGATGGAGAAAAGAGGCATCGCTCTCATCGGCTTCGGCAATTAAATATCGGCTGGTACCCAATCGAGCATTACTACCAGCGCTATTCAGGCGTCCTCCGATAATAAAGGTAGGATCGTATTCACCACGCCCCATGACAGCTGTCATTAAGGAAGTTGTCGTGGTTTTACCATGAGTACCTGCGATCGCAATGCCATGTCGATACCGCATCAACTCAGCAAGCATCTCAGCGCGGCGAACGACCGGAACACGTGCGTCCAACGCCCAGGCGACTTCGACATTGTCCGGGTTGATGGCGCTGGATACGACCACCACACTGGAGCCTTCAACATTGGTTTGATCATGACCAATAAAAACCTGAATACCAATGCTTTCTAAACGTGCGGTGGTCGCACTGGCCTTCATGTCAGAACCGGAAACCTGGTAACCCTGGTTAAACAATACCTCTGCGATGCCACACATGCCGACCCCACCAATTCCGATGAAGTGAATGCGTTTAATACGCCGCATTTCTGGAATGGGAAATGCAGTTTTCGAACTTGCTTCGCTCATGAGACTTCCTGCTTACTTATCAGTTCTTCTGCAACTCGGGCTACTCGCTCTGCAGAATCTCGAATACCTATTTGCCAGGCACGTTTCGCCCCGGCCTGTAATTTTTTCCGATCCTTGTTCAGCGCTATCAACTCAGCAGCCAATCGATCGGGCGTCAGTTCTTGCTGATCAAACCAGTTTGCCGCCTGATTGTCTGCTAACCAGCGTGCATTCCGATACTGCTGCTGATCTTTATGCCATGGATAGGGAATCAACAGGCTATATACTCCGACGGCGGCCAACTCAGATACCGTTGACGCACCACTGCGGGCAATGACCAAGTCGGCCCATCGATAGGCCTCGTCCATACGGTCGATGTATTCGACAACGGTGGCCTCCAAGCTCAGATCGCGATAAGCCGCTTCGGTTTCATGCTGTTTGCCCGCGCCAGTCTGATGCCAGATTTCAACGCTACCCTGCGACAGTTGACTGACAGCCGCCGGCACCAATTGATTGATAGCAACAGCGCCCTGCGAGCCCCCCAAAACAAGGACACGCAGATTCCGATGAGTTCCCAATCCGCGTTTGTCCGGTGACGACAACTGACACAAGGCGTTCCGAACCGGATTCCCAACGACCTCGACAGAACCGCTAAAAGTGTCCGGAAACGCCTGCAAAACACGATCAGCTCGACCCGCTAAGCGGGCATTGGTCAAACCCGGCACGCCATTCTGTTCATGAAGCAACAGTTTTCGGCGAGTCAGCAAGGCGGCTATTCCGCCCGGAGCAGAAGCATAACCTCCAAAACCGATGACAACGTCTGGCTGTTCACGGCGAAAGATAAACATGCAGTGCCACAGCGCACGGATCAGATTGAATGGCGCCAGCACTTTACGCAGACGACTGCCATGCCATGCCGTCACAGGCAAAGCACAAAACTCATAACCCATTTCAGGAACCAACTTGCCTTCCATACCATAGGAAGAACCAAGCCAGCGGATAGTATGACCGCGCTCCTGCAGCTGATTGGCGACAGCAGCCGCTGGATAGATATGCCCACCGGTTCCCCCGGCCATAATCATAACGTTCATGATTTGACCTCCATGTTCAGGGTTTCGCCATACACCCGGTTTACCATGGCAATCAGACAGACACTGACAATCAAACTGGTACCACCGGCGCTGATGAATGGCAGCGTTAGTCCTTTTGTCGGCAACAATCCGGTATTCACGCCCAGGTTAATAAAGGCCTGCATTGAGAACAGAATACCGATGCCATAACAGACAAACGCGCCGAACAGATTGGTTTTGATCTCGGCCAGTCTTCCGATCCGGAAAATACGCGCAATCATCAGGCTATAAACGGCGATCAATGCCAACACACCCATCAAGCCAAGTTCTTCGGCAATGATGGCGACGATGAAATCATTATGAGCCTCTGGAAGATAAAACAGCTTTTGCATCGAGTTCCCCAGACCGACACCAAACCACTCTCCACGGCCAAAAGCGATCAACGACTGAGTCAACTGATAGCCGCTCCCGTAGACGTTTTCATCGGCCCAAGGATCACGAAAAGCCAGCAATCGTTGCAGTCGATAGGATTCCGAGGTCGCCATTAAGACCACAGCGCCCATCGCCGCAAACATCGACAGAAAAAACTGTCCGGGCTTAACACCACCCAGAAACAACATGCCTAGGACTGTACCCAGAATCACCACCACAGAGCCGAAGTCAGGCTCCAGTAGTAACAACACAACAACAATGGACAAAACAAACACCGGTTTCAGGAAGCCAGCCCAAGAACTGATTACCTCGCTGCGCCGGCGCACCAGATACGCACCGACATAAAGGATTAACGCGACTTTAGCCAACTCAGATGGCTGAAAACCGACGGGCCCTAAATCAATCCAGCGACGAGAACCTTTAATTTCCTGACCAATACCCGGCAACAAAACCAAGCTAAGTAACACAAACCCAGCCATCAACAACAACGCACTCTGTCGGCGCCAAAGCTCCATAGGAACCACACTGACAAACACAGCTGCTAACAGCGCTACAACCAGATAAATGGCATGACGCATTACAAAGTGATAGGGCACTCCAAACATCTGCTCACTGACATCGATCCCCGCTGATGCAATCATCACCAAGCCAAACAACAGCAGGGATACGGTCGAACCCAACAAGATGCGATCAGGTTGCCATAGTGGCTGGTAATGCTCACCCAACCGATCGGTTATCAAAGGTAAGGACTTATGTGTCGTCATGTCAGCGCCCCCACCAGTTGATTGAACTGCTGACCGCGATGTTCAAAGTTTTCAAACTGATCAAAACTGGCACACGCAGGAGACAACAACACTATGTCACCCTCCTGAGCATTGGCGTTTGCTTTTGCAAAGGCCTCACTCAGTGTCTCGCACTCTACTGCACGATCCGTTAGCGCTAAAAACTGCTGACGATCCTGGCCAAAGGCATACACCTGCTTACAGGTTTGCTCAATAACCTCAGCCAATGGTGAGAGATCCTGATCTTTCGCCTGACCTCCAGCCAATAGATGAATGTTAGCCCCCCGGACACTGACCAACCCTTCCAGAGCAGCCGTTGTGGAACCCACGTTGGTTGCTTTTGAATCGTTAATGAACGTAATACCAGCCCGCTCCCGGATGGCCTGGCAGCGATATGGCAATCCGGAAAAAGAGGTTAAAGCAGTCAACGTGGCTGACCGATCGTTTCCGGCCATGTCGGCCAGCGCTAATACGGCCAACGCGTTCATCACGTTGTGCCCACCTGGCAGTGCAACCTCAGACACAGGCAAAACTAAATCAAATCCCTGAGCGAGCCACTCGTTGCCATCCTGTTTACGCAACCCGTAATGATTTAAGTCGGGCGCGTCCGAGGCAAAAGTACGTTTTAAAACATGGTCTGGAACCAGGGGTTGTGTCAGCGCGTCAGATCGGTTGTACAGAACACTGGCAGCACCAAAATAGATTTTCTGCTTCGCTTGCACATAATGCGCAAGCGTTTCGTAGCGATCCATGTGATCTTCAGAAATATTCAACACACAGGCAATGTCAGCATTGACCCGACTGAGCAGTTCCAGTTGAAAACTGGACAGCTCTAGCACGGCAACATCATATGCAGCGTGATCAGTCTCTAAGACGGGTATACCAATATTGCCGGCAACCAATGTTTTCTGGCCCCCGGCTTTCAGTGCCTCGCCCAACCAGGCGGTGACCGTCGATTTTGCATTCGATCCGGTAATGGCAATGACCTTTCCGTTAAACTCACTCAGAAACAGCTCAATATCACTGCTCAGTTGCACTCCCTGGTCTAACGCTTTCTTTATCGCCGGATCAGCCAACGGAACACCCGGGCTCATGACCAGCACATCTGCTGAGGCTAAAACTGTATCGTCAAAACCCAGATGAATGCGCAGATCCGGAAACTCGCTCTGCACATCCGCCAACGTAGGTGGTGCTGCACGACTGTCCATCGCCTCGACATACTTACCCTGATTGCGCAGATGGCGCACGCAGGAAACCCCGGTTAAACCGAGGCCTACTACAAGGTAAGTTTTGTCAGCAGCAATCATCGTCATCAGCGAATCTTCAACGTAGCCAAACCAATCAAAACCAGAATGACGGTAATAATCCAAAAGCGGACAATGACCCTCGGCTCTGGCCAGCCTTTTAACTCATAATGGTGATGCAGCGGCGCCATCCGAAAGATGCGTCGCCCGGTCAACTTATAGGACGCCACCTGCAGAATGACCGACACCGTCTCTGCGACAAACACGCCACCCATAATAAAAAGCACCAATTCTTGTCGCACAATCACGGCAATCACACCTAAGGCAGCACCCAATGCCAGGGAACCAACATCACCCATAAAAACCTGTGCCGGATAGGTGTTAAACCAAAGGAACCCCAAACCCGCGCCAACCAATGCTGCACAGAACACAATCAATTCACCGGTCCCGGCGACGTAAGGAATCTGAAGGTAGTCCGAATAAACCGCGTTCCCGGTGACATAGGCGAACACACCTAATGCCCCACCCACCAATACCGTTGGCAAAATGGCCAAACCATCGAGACCATCCGTCAGGTTTACCGCATTTGAGGTCCCGACAATGACAAAATATGCCAATGCCACAAACAACACGCCTAACGACAATGCGATGTCTTTAAAAAACGGAACAAAGAGTGTTGTTTCTGCTGGCGTAACGGCGCTCAGGTACAACGCAACCGCTGCGAACAACCCAATAACCGACTGCCAAAAATACTTAGCTTTTGCGGACAGTCCCTTACTGTTGCGTTGCACGACTTTTCGATAATCGTCGATCCAGCCAATGCACCCGAACCCAGCTGTCACGATGATGGTGATCCAGACGTATCGATTACTCAGATCTGACCAGAGCAGAGCCGAGACAATGACAGAAATAAGGATCAACGCGCCCCCCATGGTCGGAGTGCCCGCCTTGGTCAAATGACTTTGCGGACCGTCGTTACGCACCGATTGACCAATCTGGTGATGTTTCAGTAAACGAATCAGCCCCGGACCGAAAATCAGCGAAACGCCGAGCGCTGTCAGTACGCCGAAAATGGCACGCAGGGTCAGATACTGCAAAACTCCAAAACCAGCATCAAGCTGTACTAAAAACGGCGTCAACCAGACAAACATCAGTCTTTCCTTCTTAGCGCATCAACGACACGCTCCAGGCCGGAACTTCGGGATCCTTTCACCAGCACGGCAGTTTCAGTTTCAAGTTTGGCCGGCAACATGGCCAGCAGCTCCTCGATGGACTCAAAATGATGGCCACCGAATGCGTCAGATATCTGCAGAGACTCCTTACCTACACTCCAGATATGTTGAATTTTTCCACGGGCATACAGACCGACTTCCCGATGAAGGTTCGCACTTTCGTCACCCAGTTCAGCCATGTCTCCAGCAATCAGGAGGGTGTCCTCTCCAAGATCTTCAAGAACATCAATCGCCGCACGGAAAGACGCAGGGTTCGCATTGTAAGCATCGTGAATCAGCGCTCCGCCATGCATTGAATCGACCGGCTCCATTCGACCAGGCTCGGGTTGCATGGCACTCAGCCCCTGGGCAATATCCAACGCCGACACACCCGCCAGCCAGGCGGTTGCTGCAGCGGCTGCCGCGTTTATCGCCATGTGCTTACCCAAGACGGGCCAACTGACAGATAAATCGCCATCTGGCATCCCCAGTGTGTACTCACTGCCGTGACTGTTGTTTTTAAAACTCAACAGACAAACGTCAGCGTCAGAATGCCGACCGAAAGTCACAATCTTGCGATCGCCTGCCTGCTTAAGCCATCGGTTATAGGCAGGGTCATCTTTGTTCAGAACGACACCGCCTTCTGAATGCGTGGCGTCAATGATTTCACCTTTGCCCTGCCGGACGCCTTCCAAACCACCAAACCCTTCGGTGTGTGCTTCGGCCGCATTTAATAACAAACTGATATGCGGGCGCGAAAATGAACCAAGCCAGGCAATTTCCTGTTGGGCATTGGCACCCAGTTCAAGCAACACCCGTTGGTGCTGGTCCGTCAATCGGAACCAGGTTTTAGGAACGCCAATGTCGTTATTAAAGTTCCCTTCGGTGGCCAGCAGTCCGGGCTGCAACTTAAAGATTTCCGTCAACATGGCGCGAGTTGAGGTCTTACCAACTGAGCCAGTCAGAGCGATAACTTGCCCGGCAAAGCGGTCACGCAAAATTCCGGCAAGAACACCTAAGCCCTTGCGAGTATCGGACAGTACCAGTTGCGGTACCGGACAATCAGGCAGTGCATCTTGCACCACAACCGCTCCTGCACCCTTGTGGATGGCGGTGGACAGATAATGATGTCCATCGAAATACTGGCCCTTGAGAGCGACATATATATCACCGGCCTCCAGAGACCGGGTATCGGTGGAAATGGTCGTCACGACCCTATCGTCGCCTATCAACTCTCCGGCTCCGGCATCGGCCCAGTTTTGTAAGGTCGGATCACTCCACATGCTGCGCCTCCTGCCAGTTCAAAACGGTATCCTGATCAGAAAAGGGGTGACGAACACCATCAATTTCCTGATAGCTCTCATGACCTTTACCCGCGATCAGAACAACATCGGATCGTTCGCTGTCATTTAATGTCTGAACAATGGCCTCACGACGATCTGGGATTACCCGATAGTTCGCCTCTGTTGAGAAGCCCTGTTCAATATCAGCAATGATCCGAGCCGATGGCTCTGTTCTTGGATTATCATCGGTCACCACGACCACATCAGCATATTGCTCAGCAACCCGGGCCATTTCCGGTCGCTTGCCGCCATCACGATCACCACCACAACCAAAGATCACCACCAACCGACCATTCACATGCTCGCGGCAGGATTGCAGTGCTTTTTCTAGCGCGTCAGGTGTGTGCGCGTAGTCAACGACAACCGTTGGTGAATAGGCGGAACGCAGGGTTTCCATCCGACCTTTAACGGGATTGCAGTTAGAAATCACCCGAGCTGCGGTATTGACCGGAACCCCTTCTGCCAACATGACCGTCAGTGCCGCCAGCGCATTGCTTAAGTTAAACCGCCCAAGCAAGCGAAGATTCAGATCCACGTCGGTTTCCGGTGTTTTCACTTTGGCATCAATACCAGCTTCATGACAATTGACTTCAAGTGCCTGCACATCGGCATCCGTTTCCAGTGCGTAAGTCCACACTCGCTCCGCCATGATGCGCTCACGATTTTTCTGAACCCACTCGTCATCTAAGTTCACCACGGCGTTACGCAATCCAGGCCAACGCATCAGACGCCACTTCGCTTCGAAATAGGCTTCCATAGAGTGATGGTAATCGAGGTGATCTCGGGACAAGTTGGTAAACACAGCCGTTGAAAAATGAAGCCCATCGACACGCCCCTGATCCAGACCGTGCGAAGACACTTCCATCGCACAGAACTCAGCTCCCTGAGATTGTTGCCGTGACAGTTCTTCATGCAAACGGATTACATCGGGAGTGGTATTCAGTGTATCGCTCAACTGCCCCCACAGACCCTGACCGTTGGTGCCGATGATGCCACACCGACGTCCGAGGAAATCCAAAGATTGCGCTACATACTGACACGTTGAGGTTTTACCGTTCGTCCCGGTAATCCCGATAACCCTGAGTTTATGTGTTACTGAGCCATAGAAACGATGCGCCAGCTCGCCTAATTGATCGCGTAAGCCATCCACGACACAAACCGGCACCTGAGTATCATGTTGAATCGGCACTCGGCGCTCACACAGTATGGCAACCGCCCCCTTATCGATGGCCGATTGAATGAAATCGTGGCCATCCGCATGAAAACCCTTCAGCGCAATAAAGACAGACCCACGAGTGACTTCCCGGCTATCCAGTGTGATGTCGACAGCTTTAACGCCGGCCAACTCAGGGTGTTCAGGCAACCAATCCATCATAGAGATCATGAACCCGCCCCTTTTGCGATCATCGGCGCTTTATCGGGCTTCACATCCAACAAAGGCATAGCCTGCTGCATGATGCCCCGGAAAACAGTCGCTGGCACTTCCCCTCCAAAATAGGCGTCTTCTGGTGGTTCATTAATCACAACAACGGTCACCACCTGTGGATCGTCGGCCGGCACGATGCCAACAAACGAGGAAACATATTTAGAATCTTCATAGCCAGCCGAGCCAACTTTATGCGTCGTTCCGGTTTTACCGGCCACTGAGTACCAGTCCAAAGCAGCACGAGTCGCTGTACCGCCAGGTTCCACCACCGTTTTCATCATTTCTAAAACAGCGTCTGCCGTTCTTGCAGAAACCACCTGACGACCGTCGTCAAAAACGGTGACGCCGTCGATCAATCTGGCATTAACACGCTGCCCACCGTTCGCCAGTGTGGCGTATGCCTGCGCCAAGTGCAGCGGCGTTGTTGACATACCATAGCCGTAGGCCAAGGCCCCTTGCGTTACCTGATCCCAGCGCATCGGGTTCGGCAACGACCCTGTAGCTTCGCCCGGAAAACCCAAACCAACATTTTCTCCGAGACCAAAGTCATAAAACCCCTGCCAGAAATTTTCCGCTTCCAGTTCCTGAGCGATTTTCACAATACCGACGTTACTGGACTTCTTGATCACTTCCGTCGCGGTCAGTGCGCCATAATTGCGAAAATCGCGAATGGTAAATCGGCCCAGCTTCAGTCGCCCGGGGTTGGTATCAACCGTCGATTGCGGGGTAACGATTCCGGCTTCTAGTGCCAACGCCATGGTCAGCGGCTTCATGACCGAGCCGGGCTCAAACAAGTCAGTAATGGCGCGATTGCGCATGGCCTCAGGCTCTAAAGAAGAGCGATCGTTCGGGTTGTAGCCTGGCTGATTCACTAATGCGAGCACTTCGCCGGTGTGCACGTCCATCATGACGACCGATCCGGAGGTACCACCGTTTGCCGCGATGGCTCTTTTAAGCTCCCGGTAAGCCAGGTACTGCAATCGAAGATCGAGTGTTAGCGTCAAAGTTTCGCCCGACTCTGCAGGCAACAACTCACCAACATCGCGAACAGAACGACCAAGCAGATCCCGGATGATTTCTTTTTTGCCGGCATGAGATGTCAACTGAGCGTCAAATGCCAACTCAATACCTTCCTGCCCCCGGTCATCAATGTCTGTAAAACCAACGACATGTGCAGAGACTTCTCCAGCCGGATAATAGCGCTTGTACTCACGCTGGCCGTATACACCTGGTAAGCCCTGATCAAGGATCTCCTGAGCTTCATCTGGCGTCATATGCCGCTTGACGTACATGAATGCCTTGTGCTGTTCCGCCCGAACCGCCAAGGTCTGACGACTGACACCCACGGCTTTAGCCAGAACCGGAATGTCCTCGATATTCAGTTCCCGAGGGTCCGCCCAGATAGACACGACTGGCGTACTGACCGCAACCGGTTCACCATATCGATCCTCGAGCATTCCGCGCGGAGCATTCACCACCTCGACACGCTGCCAGCGAGAAGTACCCTCGTTAATCAAAAAGTCTTTCTGAAGCACCTGCAAATAAACGACGCGCCAAACCAGAACGGCCAGTAAAACCAGCAATCCGATCTGAACCGTTATAAAACGCCATCGTGTTAACTGCATAACCCTAATGCTTCCTGTCTGTTATTCTATTTCCACTGTGTTTGCATTATCCGGGAGCACCATTCCCAACTCTTCCCGAGCGACACGCTCAACCCGAGAAGGCGAAGAAAAGGCGCTTTCTTCTAATATCAGTCGCCCCCAGTCTTCCAGCAGCAGTTGATACTGAGATCGCAACCGCTCCAACTCTGAAAACTGCGTACGGGTGTTGTAGGTAACGCTGACAATCCCAAAGGTCGTCATCAGCACCACCACTACTTCAATCACCAGCACAAACCAGGACACCGGTGTCGGCTTCATCGCGACAACTTCTCTGCAACCCGCAACACCGCGGAGCGCGACCGCACATTAACGGCCACTTCTTCTGCACTGGCCTTAATAGCCTTCCCCACGGCCTTCATCGTGACGTGAATATCCTCATCACGCACAGGCAGCCCCGGAGGCAACTCAGGCCCTTTGGCCTGAAGCTTAATGAACTGTTTTACCGCGCGATCTTCGAGACTGTGGAACGAGATTACCGCCAACCGACCTCCCGGCTTAAGTGCGCCAACTGAGGCACTCAAGACGGCATCCAACTCGTCCAGCTCACCGTTCACGGCGATGCGGATCGCCTGAAAAGACTTAGTCGCCGGGTGTTTTTTATGATCCCACTTAGGGTGAGCAGTTTTAATAATCTCAGCCAATTGCAGCGTACGCTCGATGGGTTGTTTCTGCCGTGCCGTTACAATGGCGCGTGCAATACGTCGACTGAAACGCTCATCCCCGTATTGGAACAACACATCCGCCAGTTCTTTTTCGGACACCCGGGCAATCCACTGAGCTGCACTCTCGCCAGATTCCGGATTCATCCGCATATCCAGCGGGCCATCCGCCCGAAAACTGAATCCACGCTCAGCATCATCCAACTGCGGTGAAGACACGCCCAAATCAAGCAGAATGCCACTGACCTGACCCATCAATCCGGCTTGTTTGAGTACAGAACTCAGTTCCGCAAAACCACGCTGGACCACCGTGACCCGCGAGTCTTCTGCGGCCAGCTCGTTGGCGGTTGCAATCGCCAGCGGGTCTTTATCGAAGACAATCAGCCGCGCATCGGCATCCAGACGGGATAGCAGGAGCCGGCTGTGACCACCTCTTCCAAAGGTGCCATCGACATAGACACCAGAACCAACATCCACGGCCTCAACGGTTTCGTGCAATAGCACAGTTTCATGCGAATACGGCTGATCTGACGGTAAACTCATAGCGAAATCTGCTCCAACTCTTCCGTCATCGATTCATCGGTTCCGGCCGCGGCAATGTATTCATCCCGAGCCTGCTCCCATTCGGCTTCAGACCAGAGCTCAAACTTATTACCCTGACCGAGCAGAACGACCTTCTTGTCCAGACCGGCATATTCTCTCAGCGGCGCAGAAATCAAGACGCGCCCCGCCGAATCGATATCAACATCGGTGGCATAGCCGATAAGCAATCTTTGAATTCGTCTTGCGGCCTTATTAAAGCTTGATAGCGCAGATATCTTCTCCTGAATGACTTCCCACTCAGGTAAGGGATAAACCAGCAAACAACGGGATTCGGTATCAATGGTAATGACCAACTGATTCTCTGCAGCGGCATCCAACATCGCCCGATAACGACTGGGCACAGCAACACGCCCTTTGGCATCTAAAGCCAAAGAGTGCACGCCACGCAGCATGATGTTATCGGACAACGCCATTTAAGACCCCAGTCTTGGTGTATGGTCAGCGCTCACTAACAGGCGCTAAATCCACTTTGTACCACTTTATCCCACAATTCGACACTATAGTGCCACACACAACCACAAGCAAGTATTCACTATCACGGAATGACCTAAAAAATCCTTAAAAAACATAAGCTTACAAAGTGGGTCACAAAACGGGAAATAAAGTTAGCGAGCACTAACAAACCAAACTACGGATAGAATCTAAAGTTAAAGGCGAGACTTAAAGTAATACATTAAGTATTAGACTGATTTTGAATAAAAATAAGAAGGGGTATAAAAAAATGGGAGCCAGCCGATAAGCCGGGTTCTGTCATGGACAGTCATTCATCTAGCCGCAGGATTGCTCCTGAGGTCAAGCAACCTACCCGGTTCCGGCGCGGGTCACGCCTTAAGGAACCCTATTTGGTCTTGCTCCAGGTGGGGTTTACCATGCCAACACTGTTACCAGTGTCGCGGTGCGCTCTTACCGCACCCTTTCACCCTTACCAGGCCAGAAGCCTGGCGGTCTACTCTCTGCTGCACTGGCCGTCGGCTCGCGCCGCCCAGACGTTATCTGGCACCTTACCCTATGGAGCCCGGACTTTCCTCCCCCTGCAATGCAGGCAGCGACTGTCTGGCTGACTCCCGGCAGCGCACCTTAATGATATTGAGCAGGAAGGCAAGAAAAAACACTTATCGACAACTCACTCAGGTCTCAGAACTGCGCTGTGACAATAGATAGTCGTAATAGAGTTTCTTACGACCACCAAACGCATCGGCGAGCGCGGCCGCCAACACTTTCGGAGGCAGGGAATCACCGAGCGTTACGACTAATTTTCTGACTTCGTCGGATATTTCAGCCTGTTTGGACTTTCCAACGCCCTGAACCAACAGGACAAACTCACCCCGTCGCTGATTGGCATCATTTGCCAACACCGCCTGAACATCGGCAACCGTTCCTCTTAACACAGTTTCGAACGTTTTGGTGAGCTCACGGGCCAGGACAATTTGCCGGGCAGCTCCCAGCACTTTAGCGAGATCAGCTAAAGAATCTTCAATCCGATGACTGCTCTCATAAAAAATGACGGTACCCGCATACTCCGAGATCTGCTGAAACGCGGACTGCCGAGCCGACGTTTTCGCCGGCAGAAAACCTTCAAACGAGAAACGGTCGGTCGGCAACCCTGCCACTGACAATGCCGCAATGATTGCGCTCGCACCTGGTACGGGTACAACCGCCAAACCTTTTGCTACAACGTCGTTGACCAGAACGTACCCAGGGTCACTGATCAAAGGCGTACCGGCATCACTGATCAGAGCAATCGACTCACCCGCTTCCAACCACTGCAGGATTAAGGCGGATTTGTCTCGTTCATTATGCTCATGAAGCGCTTCCAATCGGGCCTGAATACCCAGATGATCAAGTAAACGAACGCTGTGACGGGTGTCTTCACAACAGACCCGACTGACGGATGACAGGACCTGTCGGGCACGTTCGGTGATATCCGCCATGTTGCCTATCGGCGTTGCGACGACATAGAGCGTCCCGGCGGTGACGGTGGAGGAGTGGGGCATTTTTCCGGACCCTTACACTGAGGTTAGAAATGGAACGATGACTTTAACGACATTAACTGAGTAAAATGCGCGGACAACTCAGAAACGGTCGCCATTGTACCTATGTTTTTCCTGAAAAAGTCAGCTTCTCTTAAAAGCCTTATTCTCCTGACTGCGGTTTTTACAGTTGGGTGTGCCACCAATGTTGTCGAAACGACCACACCATCGCCCAGTGAAGAGGTCACCCAAACCCAGCAGGATCGCCAGAGGATCGATCAACAACTCGACCTGATCGAAGCCCTGCTGGCAGAACAACAGGTAGAAGAAGCGACCGTTCTGCTCAATGATCTGGATTTTGACTCGCTGAATACCGCGCAACAGACTCGTTACGCGCTTTCCCAGGCCAATGCCGCATTAGTTCTGGGCGATGGTCAGCAGGCGCTAACCTGGCTGAGCGGTGATTACGTGTACCTGTTCGATGGTTTACCGCTGGAACAGCAGATCACCATCGGCTTGAAACGGGCAGAGGCCTATGAGTATTCGGGCAAACCGCTGGCGGCCGCACGGGAGCGGATATTCATGGCACCTTTACTGGAAGGTGAGCAAGCGGATTACAACCATGATCAAATCTGGTTCGATTTACAGCTCGTGCCGGAAGAATCGCTGCGCGAACTCGTTAAGACTGAGTCGAGCCCCGACCTGACCGGATGGATTGAGCTTTCCTTAATCAGCCTGACGCACAGTGACGACCTGTACCGCCTGCTCACTCAGGTAGAAGACTGGCAAAACCGCAAGCCCGCCCACCCGGCTGCGAAGAGACTGCCGGGAAGCCTGAGCATGCTCCGTGAACTGGCGGCTGGCCAACCCAAGCACATCGGTGTTCTGCTGCCACTTTCCGGCCCACTGGAAAAAGCCGGTAATGCAATCCGGAACGGGCTGCTGACCTCTTGGTATCAGGCACGGGATGCCGAACAAGATGTGCCGACGCTCACGTTCTATGACACGGCGAAAACTGAAGACGTTCAGAACCTTTATAAACAAGCCATCACCAATGGCGCGGAAACCATCATCGGCCCGCTGGCTAAAGCCAGAGTACACCGACTGGCAGATGCTGAATCGCTCCCCGTTCCGGTGCTGGCCCTGAACTACAGCGATCGTCCGGCAAAAGATGCAAACAGCTTCTACCAGTTTGGCCTTTCCCCTGAAGATGAAGCGACCCAGGTAGCCGATGATATCTGGCAACAAGGCGTTCGCTCCGTACTGGTCGTCGCCCCGAACAGTGCCTGGGGCATTCGCACCAGCGATGCCTTTATCCGTCATTGGCAGTTAAAAGGCGGCACCGTCACCAGCAAAGCCTTGTTTGAACGACCCGACCAGTACCTGGGTGTCATCAAACAAGCTCTGAACATTGATCACAGCGAACGCCGCCACCAACAATTGCAGTACCGACTGGATGAACCGCTCGAGTTTGAGTTCCGACGCCGTGACGACGTTGATATGGTGTTCATGCTCGCCTTCCCAGCCCAGGCCCGTCAGTTGAAGCCCATCCTTAACTATCAGCGGGCCATCGACATTCCGGTGGTCGCAACCTCCAGTATATATGCAGGGACCAGTGACGCTGATCGGGACAAAGACCTCGAAGGCATTCGCTTTATCGAAATGCCCTGGCGCCTGCGCCCGAGTACACTTCGTTCAAAGATCGGACAGGCCTTCCCGGAAAGTCTGTCCAGCTACTCGTCCCTGATTGCCTTCGGCATCGACGCTTACCGCCTCTATCCCCGTCTGCCGCAGATGGCAGTCTTCGATGATGTCCGTATTCAGGGTGTCACGGGTTCGCTATCGATGGCGGATAACGGATTAATCCGGCGTAATCTGGACTGGGCGGTCATTGAAAACGGACTGGTGCGACCCAGAAACCTGACCATTCAGACCAGCCGCCGGCCCTGAACTTGAAAGCTGAGCATCTGATATCCGGACAATCCGCGGAACAGCTAGCGGAAAAGCATCTTCGACAACAGGGTTTGACGTTGCTGACCCGCAATTTCAGCTGCCGATTTGGTGAAATCGACCTGATCTGTCAGGACCAACTTGAGCTGGTCTTTGTCGAAGTTCGTTACCGTCGCGGCCAGCGTTTTGGTACGGCCGCAGAAACTGTTACCATTCGTAAGCAGCAAAAACTGATTAAAGCGGCACAGCATTATCTGGCCGCCCACCCCGAACATCAGCGCAAAACGATGCGATTCGATGTCATCGGGATCGATTCTGCACAGCATATTGAGTGGATAAAAGGAGCATTCTTGAGCTGATGAACCCTCAGGAATTGATTGTTGAACAAATCGGCGCCGCGCTGGAAACCTTCCATATGGCCGCTGAATCCCTCTCGGAACTGCTGGAGCAGACCGCCGATGCAGTGACAGAGTGCCTGTTACAGGATGGCAAAATTGTCGTGGGAGGCATGGGAGCTTCTGGCGCCACCGGGGCCATTTTCACAGCAGGAATGCAAAGCTGTTTCGAGCGAGACCGTCCCAGCCTTCCTGCCATCATGCTCAGTAACGATGGCATCATCACCAGTGCGATCGCTCACGACTCCGGCCCGGCGGACATCTATGCCCGCCAGGTCCGTTCAATCTGTCATGCGCCCGATATTCTGCTGATCCTGTCATCGAACGGCAACGCGTCTGCATTAATCAAGGCGATACAAGCCGCTCACGATCAGGGTGTCTGCGTGGTTGCCCTAACCGGCGGAAACGGTGGAGATGTTGCCTCTGTTCTGGAAGGTGACGATATCGAACTCAGAGTGGAGTACGATCGACCCGGTCATGTGCAACTGGCCCACCACCTGATACTCAACTGCCTTGTTGAGCTGGTCGAAAACTCAATTTTTGGACACGAACTATGACAACCCGAGCATTGATAACCGCATCCATTCTCAGTATTGGCCTGTTGTTAAGCAGTTGTGCCACCATTACCGGCTCCGTCACTGATGAACCAATTGAGCCAGACCCGGAAGGCCGGACCATGGGCGAAGTCATCGATGATAAAAATCTGCGCACCCGACTGCAGGTGAATCTGGAAAAACTGGACAGCCGATACGCTGAGGCGAATGTTGAAATTCACGTCAATGCCGGGCTGGTGTTGCTTGTGGGCCAGGTACCCACGCCGGAACTTGTGCGTCAGGCCACTACATTGCTGAAAAACGATCCACAGGTTAACGCCATCCACAATCACCTCACGGCCGAACCTAATATCAGCACCGGCCTGAAAGCCAATGACCGTTGGTTGGCCATCAAAACGCGCTCGCGCATGTTCACCACCGATTACTTCCCGTCGTCCAAAATAGAAATCGTGGTGCAAAAAGGCATTGTGTACCTAATGGGGAGAGTCACGGAAGATACGGCAGAAGAGGCCGTTCGCATTGCCTCGGAGGTTAACGGCGTGCAAAAGGTTGTCATGGTGTTCCAAATCATTTCTTGATCCATATCAGAGCAAATTCCGCCTCCCCTTCTACGCTTAATCCAAGAGGTGCTCATAACATCTCAGCCCATGACCGGGAAGCATTCATCATCTCCGGACCGGTCATGATTCGACTGACTCCGCCAAAGGAGGGAGATCAATGTTTGAACACAAGCACATCATCGTATTGCTGGATCCGGCCGAGGAAAGCGCCGCCGCCGTTGAAAAGGCCGCAACACTGGCTCAACTCTCGGACAGCAAACTGACGCTGTTCAGCTCCGGTTATGACGGAGCGCTGAACTCCATCCATCCGCATTCAGAAAACGCCCGGGATTCCTACTTATCAAGACTACTCGACGGCCTTGAAACCCTGGCAGACACGGCCCGCAGTAAAAACATTCAGGTTTCGACGGAGGCCGTTTGGGATAAGCATGCCGGCACCGCCATGCTCAACTACTTGTCAGGCAATCCGGCCGATCTGGTGGTTAAAGCGACCCACCATCAAAACGTCATTCAGCGCACCTTCTTCAGTCAGACCGACTGGGAGCTGATCCGTCATTGCCCGGTGCCCCTGCTACTGACCAAAGCCACCGCCTGGCACGATAATATTACCCTGACCGCAGCGGTCGATCCGGTTCGGACCAACGACAAACCGGATTTTCTGGACGACCATATCATTCAGTGCGGAACCGAAATGCGCAGCTTGCTGAACGCTAAACTGCAGCTGCTGCATGTATACGACCCAACCCCCTTGATGATCTATCTCGACCAGCCCGCCATCAACTCGACCGATATTGGTGAAGAAATCCGGGTTCAACATCAGGAAGCGCTGGTCGAGTTAGCACAGAGTAAAGGCATCGACAAAGCCGATGCACGGCTGGAAATGGGCTCACCCGTGCAGGTAATACCGGATTATCTCTACGAGTACGACATCGACATCGTGATCATGGGTGCCGTCTCCCGGTCAGGCCTTGAACGCTGGCTATTAGGACACACCGCTGAAAAAGTACTGGATCGAATCACCGTCGATATTCTGATCGCCAAATAAACTTCATGGGCCGGCAACGGCCCGTTTCAGTTCTCCTCTGTTGCTTTTTTCACAAAACTACTTTGATTTCCGTTGTCTGCGGTGCAATACCGGTCCTTTCTGACATACAATCCCGCCATGACACAGACCACCATTCAGGACACCATGGACACACTCGAGCTTCCAAAACTAAAGCGCGCGCAGGGCGAGGTCACCATTCCCGGCTCCAAAAGCCTGTCTAACCGTATTCTGCTGCTGGCCGCCCTCTGTCGCGGCACGACGACCATCACCAACCTGCTGGACAGCGATGATGTCCGCCACATGCTGACCGCGCTGAAGCAGCTGGGTGTATCCTACACACTCAGCGACGATCGAACATATTGCACGCTCGAAGGCAAAGGCGGTCCGTTGGCCACTGGCCAGGATATCAGCTTGTTTTTGGGCAATGCGGGGACCGCCATGAGACCATTAGCTGCCGCACTGTGCATCGGTCAGGGAACGTTCCATCTGACGGGTGAAGAACGTATGTTCGAACGTCCCATTGGCGACTTGATCGAAGCGATGCGCCCTCTGGGCATTGACGTAAATTACGACGGCGAACCCGGCTATCCGCCCTTAACCATTCGCGCCCAATCGCTTAAGGCCGCAAAACTGCAGATCGATGGCAGCATTTCAAGCCAGTTTCTGACAGCGTTGTTAATGGCAGCCCCACTGCTTAAGTCGCGCATTGACATTGAGGTGATCGGTGAGCTGGTGTCAAAGCCCTATATCGATATTACCCTGGACGTCATGGCCCGCTTCGGCGTGACCGTCGAAAACCACAATTATCAGACCTTTACCGTACCTGCCGACCAGCAATATCAGTCTCCTGGTCGCATTCAGGTTGAAGGTGATGCCAGCAGCGCCAGTTACTTTCTGGCTGCCGGTGCTATTGGGCAGGGGCCGGTCAGGGTTCATGGCACCGGAACCGCATCGGTGCAGGGCGATGTACGCTTTGCTGAAGTATTGGAACAGATGGGTGCCAACGTTAACTGGTCTGAGCACTGGATCGAGGTCTCTGCATCGCAACGGCTGCAAGCCGTCGATCTTGACCTGAACCATATTCCCGACGCAGCGATGACCATTGCGGTCGCGGCGCTGTTCGCTGACGGTACCACCCGCATTCGAAACATCTACAACTGGCGGGTGAAAGAAACAGACCGCATTCACGCGATGGCTGCTGAACTGCGCAAGCTCGGTGCCGAGGTTGAGGAAGGCGACGACTACCTTCAGATCACCCCACCGGAAACGCTGACGCCGGCGGCGATAGACACCTACAACGACCACCGGATCGCCATGTGCTTTTCATTAGCTGCGTTCGGCACCGATGGATTGGTGATCAATGATCCCGGTTGCACGGCCAAAACCTTCCCGGACTATTTTGACCGCTTCGCCAGTATTACCGACCAATAGGTCACTGGCATGTGAACACTGAACCGATATAATGCAGCAGATTTTATCAGACGCTCTCAGGAGACCGACAATATGAGCTACAACCAGATCCCCGCTGGCAAGGATGTTCCGAACGACGTATACGTGGTTATCGAAATCCCGGCCAATCACGATCCGATCAAGTACGAAATTGAGAAAGACTACGATGCCCTGATGGTTGACCGGTTTATGGCAACGCCAATGTTTTATCCGGCTAACTACGGCTACATCCCGAACACTCTGGCGGACGATGGCGATGCGGTTGACGTACTGGTTGTCACTCCTTACCCGGTCGTTCCCGGTTCAGTCATCCGTGCGCGTCCGGTCGGTGTACTGGAAATGACCGATGAAGCCGGTTCTGACGCGAAAGTCATTGCGGTACCACACGATAAACTGACAACCCTGTACAAAGACGTTAAAGAAGCTACCGACCTGCCAGCACTGCTGCTGGAGCAGATCAAGCACTTCTTCGAGAACTACAAAGATCTTGAAACCGGCAAATGGGTAAAAGTGGACGGTTGGGCCGATGCTGAAAAAGCTCGCCAGATCATCACCGAGTCCTTCGATGCGGCTAAAAAATAAGCGATCGATTGGATAACAAAAAAAGGGAGCCATCGGCTCCCTTTTTTATTGGCTGACGCATTGTTTAGCCGTTTTCCAGCAACTCGCGCAGGTCGATAATTGCGGCATTTGCGCGCGAGATGTAGTTTGCCATGACCAGCGAATGATTCGGCAGCATACTGAAACCACCGCCATTCAAAATGAAAGGTGACCAGATCCCGGACTGGGTCGCTTCCAGTTCACGAATAATCTGCTGCAAGCTGACCAACGCATTTTTATCCTCCAGGACAGAAGCAAAATCAACTTCAACAGCTTTCAATATATGAATCAACGCCCAACTTGATCCACGCGCTTCAAAAAACACATTATCAACCTGGAACCGTGGCGTTTTTACCTGCTGTTGGTTTGCAGCCGGCGTGGATTGTTCAGCACCGCTGTCACCAGACAAATCCGTGTTGTATCGATGTTGACCAACCGATGCACTGAGCCGCTGTGACAGCGATCCTAAACGGGTTTCGACATCCCGCAACCAGCTGGACAGGTTATCAGAGCGAGCATAGAACTGTGCCTGCCCTTGAGCCGGGTCGGCCAATCGCTCCAGATAATCGTCGATGTGCCGTATGGCTGTCCGGTATTCGCCTTCAGTCGACGGCAACATCCAGCTGTTATGATCAAAATGCAGTAATGGCTCAGCTTTCGCCAGCGACGGATCTTCGGTCGATTGCGATTGCGAACGACTCATGTCTTTACGCAAGGCCCGGGACAGATCCCGAAGCTGAATGACCACGCCAAACTCCCAGCTAGGCATGTTATCGAGGATAATGGACGGTGGCGTGACATCGTTCGACAAGTATCCACCTGGCTTGGTCAACAACGTATTTGTCAGGTCACGCAAGGTATAGGCTGTGGTATAGCCAACAACGGCCTGGCGTCCGGATGCCTGAGCCCCCTGCTCAGCCCGGATAACCACGTCATGCAAACCGGGTTCCTGGCTCCAATAGATGCCCAACGCTGTCCAAACGACCACCAGAGTTCCGAGCAAAACGGCCGTCCAGGTCTTCCAGGGACGCTTTTTACCGTTTTCCGATTCCTTGAACGAGCCTCGTTCACGGAGGCCATTCCACATTCTCATGAACTTTGCTTTGATCATCCTGAATCACTCCTGAAACTATGCCGGTGAGACTAGCCCGACCGGTACTCAATGCCAATAGCCCAAGCGTCATAAGTGCGTCACCCGTCGGATAAAATTGCTGGCGCTGATTCCTGAATCGCCCCAATCGACCACCCATACGCGATTTTATGAACATTTTTCACAACTCAAATGCGCCGTTCGAGTTGTCAGGAAAACTTATCCTAATTATCGTGTCCTGATAGTTGCTATTTCGCTGAATTTCGCGACAAATATGTCAACTTCAATTTTTTTCAGGTGAACTATGGCAAAGCTTCTGCTGCTGAACGGACCCAATCTGAACCTCCTCGGGCAGCGCGAACCCGACATATACGGCCACGAAACGCTGTCAGATATAGAACGGAACGCTCAGGAAAAGGCAGCAACACTCGGGCATCAACTCGATTACCTGCAGAGTAACCATGAAGGGGTTCTGGTGGATCGTATCCATCAGACGCTGACCGACGGTACCGACATGATTCTGTTCAACCCGGGCGCTTTCACACACACCAGCATCGCTCTGCGCGATGCACTGGCGGGTGTAAAACGGCCGTTTATTGAACTGCACCTGTCAAACGTACACGCACGCGAAGACTTTCGCCATCACTCCTATCTTGCCCCATTGGCAGTCGGAGTCATCGCCGGATTCGGATCAAACAGTTATGCGCTTGCCATCGAGGCAGCGGATCACTATTTAAAGAAATAAACCATCTATCAGACTGAGGGTTAACTCAATGGACATTCGTAAAGTTAAAAAACTGATTGAATTGCTGGAAGAATCCAATATCGACGAAATCGAGATTGCTGAAGGAGAAGAGTCGATTCGCATCAGTCGAACTTCACGAATTACTGCGCCTGCCGCACCGGCGCATTACGCCGTACCTGCAGCAGCACCCGTTTCAGCGCCAGCGCCGGCGCCGGCACAGGCACCTGCCGCGCCCGCAGAACCGGCCGCACCAGCCGCTCCGGCGGATCATGCCGTTAAATCGCCAATGGTCGGTACTTTTTATCGATCACCGTCGCCAACCAGCGGCCCCTTCGTCGAAGTGGGTCAGAAAGTCAGTGCCGGCGACACCATTTGCATTGTTGAAGCCATGAAAATGATGAATCAGATTGAAGCGGATAAGAGCGGCACCATCACCGCTATTCTGGTCGAAAACGGCGAGCCGGTTGAGTTTGACCAGCCGCTTGTGACCATCGCCTAAGCGGGGACCGACATGCTGAATAAAGTACTGATCGCAAATCGCGGTGAGATCGCACTGCGGATTCTCCGGGCGTGCAAAGAGTTAGGCATTAAAACCGTCGCAGTCCATTCGACGGCAGACCGCGAACTCAAGCACGTCAAACTGGCAGACGAAGCCGTATGCATCGGGCCCGCCTCCTCAACAGAGAGTTACCTGAACATTCCGGCCATCATTGCCGCCGCTGAGGTCACCGATGCGGATGCTATCCACCCCGGATATGGCTTCCTGGCGGAACGAGCCGATTTCGCCGAACAGATCGAAAAGTCTGGCTTCAAGTTCATTGGCCCCACGGCGGATGTCATCCGTTTGATGGGCGATAAGGTATCGGCCATTGAGGCGATGAAAAAAGCCGGCGTCCCAACGGTACCGGGCTCTGACGGCCCGGTTCCGAAAGATCCGACACGATGCAAGGAAATCGCTCAACGTATTGGCTACCCCGTCATCATCAAAGCCGCTGCCGGCGGTGGTGGTCGCGGTATGCGAGTGGTCCATGAAGAAAAGGACCTGATCGGGTCAATAGAAGTCACTCAGTCTGAAGCCGCATCCGCTTTTGGCGATGGCACGGTTTATATGGAGAAATTCCTGACCAATCCGCGCCACGTCGAAATTCAGGTGATCGCCGATGGCCAGGGCAATGCCATTCATTTGGGCGATCGGGATTGCTCGCTGCAGCGTCGACACCAGAAAGTACTGGAAGAAGCACCGGCTCCACATATTGATCCGGATGCACGAGCCAAGGTTCAGGAAGCTTGCGTGAATGCCTGCATCAATATTCATTACCGCGGCGCAGGCACCTTCGAGTTCCTGTACGAGGATGGGCATTTCTACTTTATTGAAATGAACACCCGTGTGCAGGTTGAGCACCCCGTTTCTGAAATGGTTACCGGCGTTGATATCATCAAAGAACAGCTGATCATCGCATCCGGCATGCCACTGTCACTGAAACAGGAAGACATAAAGATTGTCGGTCATGCTTTTGAATGCCGTATCAACGCGGAAGATCCTTCGACCTTTATGCCCAGCCCCGGCCGAATTACGCAATTTCATTCACCCGGCGGTCTTGGCGTCCGGTGGGACTCTCATATCTACAGTGGGTACACCGTACCACCGTTCTATGACTCGATGATCGGCAAACTGATCACCTTTGCACCGACACGGGCGGAAGCGCTGCTGCGCATGAGTTCGGCATTGGATGAACTGGTCGTGAATGGCATTAAAACCAACACCGACCTGCAAAAACGCTTGGTACAGGATCCACAGTTCGCGAAAGGTGGCGTCAACATCCATTACCTTGAGAAAAAACTCGCAGACGAACAGTGAGTTCCCTTGCCCCTCTCTCGTTTTGAGAGGGGCAAACCCCTTACCCATCAAGTATACTCTCCCGACTTTCATCAACAGTCGTAGATGCCATGCCCTGGTTACAAATCCGAATCCCAACCGTACCTGAACACACTGAAACCCTCGAAGACGCCCTACTGGTTGCCGGTTGCCAGGCCGTCACCCTACTGGATACCGCTGACAAACCGGTTTTTGAGCCCATCCGCGGAACCACGCCCTTATGGGAACACACAACCGTCCAGGGTTTGTTTGAACATTCCGTTTCAGCCGACGCGTTGGTTCAGGAAATCACACAGCTGGCAGAGAGCGAACACCTGAACATCGGTGACATCAGTACAGAGATCCTTGAAGACAAGGACTGGGAGCGCGAGTGGATGGACAACTTCCAACCCATTCCCTGCGGCGACCGTCTGTGCATTGTACCTTCTTGGTTAGAGGTTTCTTCTGATCACGAGGTCAACCTTCGCCTGGACCCCGGTCTGGCGTTTGGCACCGGGACCCACCCAACCACATTTCTGTGCCTGCGTTGGTTGAGTGCGTTAGAGACACCGCCAAAACAGGTCCTCGATTTTGGTTGCGGCTCTGGCATTCTCGGATTGGCATCCTTATTACTCGGTGCCAACCATATGGATGGTATCGACATTGATCCACAAGCGATTACGGCGACCCGTAACAATGCCGAACTGAACCAGATCAGCCCGGATCGCTATCGGGTAACCACGGATACGTCTGTTCTGGACGACCAATACGACCTGGTCCTCGCCAACATCCTCGCCGGAACCCTCTGTGATCTCAAAGACTCTATAATCGAACGATTAAGCCCGAACGGCCATCTGGTTCTTTCCGGCATACTGGAACACCAGGCCGCCGAGGTACAACGCGCCTATGACGCGCAGATTGCTTTTTCAGAACCTGAGGTTCAGGATGGCTGGGTCTGCCTGAGCGGAAAGCGCCGACAATAATTCATTTTGGTAAGACAATTGCTTTCACTTGAGAGCTTTCTTAAACTTCGCTTGATAAGCTTATAATTTATAACGGATCGGGCCCGACGGGGCCTTACGTTACAGCATGGACTGCCAGGACAAATCGACCCATGGCCGAATCATTTATTACACGCTGCCCTCATTGCGGCACTTCATTTCGCGTCAGAAATGAGCAACTGTCCGTCGCCAACGGCTCTGTCCGCTGTGGTGCCTGCCTGCAGGTTTTCAGTGCCCGGAACCATGTGGTCACCACGTCAATCCCCGCGCAACAGCCGGTAAAGCCGGGAACACAGTCCAAGTCGCCTCAAACACCTAAACCAGCGGCCAAGCGACCGGCTCAGAGTGCCCCCAAGAAAGCGTCAGCTGCTGCGAAACCGAAGGCACCACCGCCTTCGCCCAAACCAACACAGGAAGATTTTCGGTTCGTTGCAGACGACGATGACGATGCTGAGTTTCTGTTTTCGGATGCCGACGACGAAGATTTCATCTTCGATGACAATGCCGACAGTTCCCTGTTTGATGATGACGAGGACAAAGATGACGGTCTGGGTGAGCTCTCCGATAGCTTCCTGAGCCTGAACAGTGATAGCCCATCAAAGCGGAACACGGACCATTTTCAGCAGGAATCTCAAGCGCTGGAAGAAGAGTTTCTCGACGACCCGGAAGAAAATGACGAGAGCTGGGCTGAGTCCATGCTCGAAGAAATTGAAAAGGAAGACCGGATCTCAACCCGACCAAAGGCCGACTTCAGTCAGACTCAGAACCATCAGGAGAACGCCTTCGATCTGCATGCACAGGCCCCGCAGCAGCGAACACAATCGCGCATGCAATCCGAGTTCGAACGAGAACTCAACATTGGTGACTTTGACACCGGATCAACCGCCTCTCGCGTCGTTAACCGAGCCAGTCAGGAGATTGAACTCGACTTCCACATGGAAGAGCGACTGCATCGCTTACGACCATTGGGATGGCTCCTGATCGCACTGCTGCTTGTTCTGCTGGCCATTCAGGTCGCCTGGGCGTTCCGGGAACCTTATGCACGAATGGATCAATGGCGCGGCCTCTACCAGACCGGCTGTGACCTGGTTGGCTGTACACTCCCAGAACAGGTCGATCTGGAGTCGATACGCTCTTCCGTACTGGTCAGGGATCATAAGGACTCGCAACTTAACGATGTGCAAATGGTCGATGTGGTTCTCACCAACCGCGCGCCTTTTAAACAGCCATTCCCGCAAATCATCATGCGCTATACCGACGTCAATGGGCAGTTGGTCGCCGATCAGTTACTGATGCCGGAAAACTATCTCAAAGGGGAAATGACCGGGGTGCGGCTAATGCCAATGAACACCCGGGTTTATATCTCCTTTCCTATTCAACGACCGCCAGCCAATGCGGTCAATTATCAGCTGGTTTTGCAGCGTAACGGCGGCTGAGTCTCAGACGAAAAGATTATCTAAAACCCTGTATTCATTGCTTTTTTTCACTAATGAAGCAGGGTTTTCGGTCGCTGACCAATTGGTTAGAAATTTCAGTCAAAAAAAGTTCATTTTCCTTTCTGTCAAGCTTTCAATAGCGGCAATTCCCCGCTATTATTTCGCGCCCTTGAGCTGAGCAATTTTTAATCGATCTGACGTGTTTTCCATCGGACCTTACAGCATTACTGAAAAAACCGTTCTGGCACCGATGGCCGGCGTGACCGATCAACCGTTTCGCAAGCTCTGTCGATCGCTTGGTGCCGGATTGGTGGTCTCTGAGATGGTGACCAGCGACAAACGCCTCTGGAAGACAAACAAGTCCCGATGGCGACTGGACCACTCTGGAGAAGCAGAACCGATCAGCGTGCAGATCGCCGGAGGCGATGCGCAGATGCTGGCCGAAGCAGCCAAGACCAATGCCGAGTTCGGTGCTCAGGTTATCGACATCAACATGGGCTGCCCAGCCAAAAAAGTCTGTAACAAGGCTGCGGGTTCTGCCCTGATGAAAGATGAACGGTTAGTGCACGAAATCCTGACGGCGGTCACCGCGGCAGTTTCCGTTCCGGTTACACTAAAAATTCGTACCGGTTGGGATCGACAGTCAAAGAACGCGATTGCGATCGCCCGAATGGCCGAAGATGCTGGCATTGCATTGCTGTCCGTTCATGGCCGTACACGGGCGGATGCGTATCGTGGCGATGCCGAATACGACACCATTGCCCGGGTCAAAGAAGCTGTGTCCATTCCGGTGTTGGCCAATGGTGATATTGACCATCCGGAAAAAGCGGCCCAGGTCTTGCGAGACACCGGTGCCGATGGCGTCATGATCGGCCGCGCGGCTCAGGGGAATCCGTGGATTTTCCGCGAAATAAATCATTATCTGAAAACCGGCGAGTGCCTGGCACCACCGGCTTTCGAAGAAGTTCAGACAACGCTGCTTAATCATTTGTCGGCGTTGTATCAGTTTTATGGCGACTATATGGGGCTGCGTATCGCCCGTAAGCACCTGGGGTGGTACTTCACGGCTCAGGGTGTCGCAAAAACTGAATACCGACATATACATCAGTTGGACAGCAGTCAGGCACAGTTGTCCGCTGTACAACAGCTTTTAGACACGATAGACACCATTAAGGATACCGCTGCATGAACTACGAACCCGTTGCACCGATGACTGAAACCAAAGAAACGCTCCAAGTACAGGCAGCCTCGGAAAATCCCCAGACGCTTCGTGACAGCGTTGAAATTGCCATGCGCAATTATTTCGCCAACCTCGATGGCCAGGATGTGACCAACGTCCACCAAATGGTTCTGACCGAGGTGGAAGCGCCGATGCTGGAGGCGGTCATGCGTTATTGCCGCGACAACCAAACCAAGGCCAGTAAAGTGCTCGGATTGAACCGAGGTACACTGCGCAAAAAGCTGAAGCAGTACGGCTTACTGTAACCAGCAGACAAAGGCGACTTCGGTCGCCTTTGTCATTTCTGTCATCCGGAAACTGACCAACCAATCAAACTACACTTTGCAACCACCACTGAGGACATCATGAGCCAGACCGCTTCTGTGATCGCCCCGAAACGCGCCCTGATCAGTGTTTCAGACAAAACCGGTATCGTAGATTTTGCCAAAGCCCTGAGCCAGCGCGGCGTCAGCCTGATTTCAACCGGCGGCACTTTCCGCCTGCTCCGGGAACATAACATTGAAGTGACGGAAGTATCCGCCGTGACTCAGTTCCCTGAAATGATGGATGGTCGCGTCAAAACCCTTCATCCGCTCATTCACGGCGGCATTCTCGGTCGACGCGGTGTCGATGATGCGATCATGCAAGAACACGGAATCGACGGGATCGATCTCGTGATCGTTAACCTCTACCCTTTTGCGCAGACTATCGCTAACCCCGAGTGCACGCTGGCGGACGCGATTGAGAACATCGATATTGGTGGGCCAACGATGGTTCGCTCAGCTGCTAAAAACCACAAAGACGTTGCTATTGTGGTCAACAGCGATCGGTATTCCAGTCTGATCGAACAATGGGATCAGGAAGGCGGACTGAACGCTGAAACCCGCTTTTCTCTGGCTCGGGAGGCATTTGAACACACCGCCGCTTATGACGGCATGATCGCGAACTACCTTGGCAGCGTACCGGCAACAACCTCCGCTGACAGCGTGCCTGAGAAATCGGAGTTTCCGAGCACATATAACAGTCAGTTTGTGTTGAAAGATGTCATGAGATACGGCGAAAACCCGCACCAAAAAGCAGCCTTCTACGTCGAACGTCAGGTTGCTGAAGCCGGCATCTCAACCATTACCACGCTGCAGGGTAAAGCCCTCAGCTACAACAACATTGCCGATACCGATGCAGCGCTCGAATGCGTCAAATCGTTCGCGGAACCAGCCTGCGTCATTGTTAAGCATGCCAATCCCTGCGGTGTGGCCACCGGTGCCAACCTGACTGAAGCCTACCAGCGAGCGTTTTCGGTTGATCCAACCTCAGCCTTTGGTGGCATCATCGCCTTTAACCGCGAACTGGATGCCGACACCGCCGAAACCATCATCGGCAAACAGTTTGTTGAAGTGATCATTGCTCCGAGCATCAGTAAAGGTGCTGCCGAAGTGGCGGCCCAGAAACCCAACGTTCGCTTGTTAGCGTGCGGCGAATGGGATTCTTCAGTCCCGGCGCATGACTTTAAGCGCGTCAATGGTGGACTGCTGGTGCAGGATCGGGATCTCGGTATGATCACGGCGGATGATTTAAAAATTGTCACCAAAGCAAAACCGACAGACGCTCAAATCGACGATTTACTGTTTGCCTGGAAAGTCGCAAAGTTTGTGAAGTCCAACGCCATCGTTTACGCCAAAAACGGCATCACCACGGGTATTGGAGCCGGACAGATGAGTCGCGTTTACAGTGCGGTCATTGCTGGTATCAAGGCACGCGATGAAGGCATCGACATCGTAGGTTCGGCAATGGCTTCAGAAGCGTTTCTGCCTTTCCGGGATGGCCTGGATCAGGCGGCCGAAATGGGTGTCTCGTGCGTTATTCAGCCCGGAGGCAGTATGCGAGATGACGAAGTCATCGCCGCGGCCGATGAGCATGGCATCGCCATGGTCTTCACCGGCATGCGCCATTTCCGCCACTAATAAAAGGACTGACTGATGAATATTCTGATTATCGGCAATGGCGGTCGTGAACATGCCCTGGCCTGGAAAACCGCTCAGGCTGAGACCGTTGAACGCGTCTTTGTCGCCCCCGGCAACGCTGGCACTGCGACAGAGAGCGGCGTCGAGAATGTCGACATTGACGCGCTGGACTTTCCCGCGCTGGCCAGCTTTGCCAAAGCCAACCAGGTGGCGTTGACCATCGTCGGCCCGGAAGCACCGTTGGTTGAAGGCGTGGTCGATCATTTTGAAGCCGAAGGTTTGGCCATCTTTGGCCCGACACGAGCAGCCGCTCAACTTGAAGGCTCCAAAGCCTTTACCAAGGATTTCCTCGCACGCCATCAGATTCCAACCGCGTTTTATGGTGTATTCACCGACGAAAATGAAGCCATTGCCTACATTCGAGAAAAGGGCGCGCCCATTGTCGTGAAAGCTGATGGTCTCGCTGCCGGCAAGGGCGTGATTCTGGCTCAGACTGAACAAGAAGCCGAGGAAGCGGTACGCGACATGCTGTCAGGCAATCGCTTTGGCGACGCCGGCGCGCGCGTTGTTGTCGAACAGTTTCTGACCGGCGAAGAAGCCAGCTTTATCGTCATGGTCGACGGTGAAGATGTGCTGCCGCTGGCAACCTCGCAAGATCATAAAGCCCGGGACAATGGCGACACCGGCCCCAACACCGGCGGCATGGGAGCATACTCTCCAGCCCCGGTGGTCACCGATACCATGCACCGTCGGATCATGGATGAAGTGATTCTGCCGACTGTCAAAGGCATGCAAGCGGAAGGCAATCGCTATCGAGGTTTCCTGTATGCAGGCATTATGGTGGGCGACGACGGCGTCCCCTATGTACTCGAATACAACTGCCGCTTCGGCGACCCGGAAACCCAACCCATCATGATGAGACTGCAGTCGAACCTGGCTGAGCTGTGCCTGAGCGCAGTCAACGGTCAGCTGGCCCAGCAGTCGGCAGACTGGAGTCCGCAAGCCGCTATCGGCGTTGTTATGGCAGCCGGTGGCTATCCCTTTGACTATCGCAAAGGGGATGTCATCAACGGTATTGACGCGGCTGAAACTCATGGCGCGAAAGTCTTTCAGGCGGGCACCGCCCGCAACACTGATGGCCAACTGGTCACTCATGGCGGACGCGTCTTGTGTGTTACAGCCCTCGGCGAGGATGTGAAGGCGGCACAACAGGCAGCCTATGACGCCGTGTCTGACATCCAATGGCAGGATGCTTATTTCCGTACTGACATTGGTCACCGGGCGATCAACCGCTAATCGCCACGTTAACCCGATGTCGGTGAAACTCAGACAAACGTTTCACCGACATCGGTGGCTCGCTATACTATCCGGTTGATGACCACAGAACGATCAGAATACGGGATTTCACGATGCGCGCGCTGCTGCTGACAATACTGTTCTTCCATTCCATGGCAGCGCAGGGCTTTGAGACCATCCTGGTCAATGAAAACTATCTGAACCTTTCAATCACAGAGTACAGTGATTACCTGTCGCCGACAGAGGATAATCTGTCCATTCTGGAGGTTACCAAAGCCGGCGTCGCCCGACAGTTCACACCGGTGCACAGTGACGCATTAAAGTTCAATCAACTCAGCGACAGTACCTGGTTGACCTTTGCGGTTAACAACCCGACCGGTCGCCAGGTTCGCCTGTTTCTGAACATTGAGGCGCCGTTTCTGACCAGGGCAGAACTGTATGCCAACCTGAGCGACAGCAGCGGCTACTCACTGGTCGCCACCGGCGCGGAAACAGCCTACCAACAACGGCCTTTTCAGATGGGGCGATATGTCTTGCCGGTCACTCTGAATACCGGTCTGCAACAGCTTTATCTCAACATCCAACCAAACCTTGCCACCAACATGCAGATACATCTGCTCGATGAAAACACGCTATTGGCTCAGAACCGGCAAGCTTTGGTCATGCGCACCCTTCAAACCAGCATTTTACTGGCCATTATCGGCGTGTGTTTGGTGGCCTACCTGCGCTACCGGATTCCTCTGTCGTTGTGGACGGCCCTCACGGTCACCGGATTTATGATCAATACCGTTGGCTGGAACGGCAGTATCACCTGGCTGTTGAGCGGCATTCCTTTCGTCGAAGTCATTGCTATTAACGCCGGTGCCTTTCTGATGATCCTCGGATTATCCCGCGTCCTGTTACTGATCCGATCCGAGAGTTACAGCAGCTGGTTAACTGATGCATTAATCTGGGTCGGCCGCCTGTTTATAGTCCTGTCGCTTTTAGCGTTATCACCGTTAGCGAGTCGGTTTCTGCCCATTCAGATTATCCTGCTCCCAGTCGCCTTAACCATTTTTTCGCTGTACTCATTTGAGCATCGCCCCAGCACCCTGTCTGAACGAATAGCTCTGGCAGGCCTCCTCGTCGTGATTATCTACGTCAGCATTACCACACTGGCTCTGCTCGGACTGATTTCGGCATTTACGCTGTTCCGTTTCATCATCGCCGTACTGGCGATCACCGCCGCATCCTTGCTTACCTGGGCAGGCTGGATTGCCGCCAGAGCAAAAGGCACACGCAGAGCTGTAGAAGGATTGACGCTGCCCGATGTCCATTGGCCGCTGTTGCGTAAAATCAACCATGAAATGCGCGGTCCGATCAACGGTGTCATGGGTATGACCGAGCTGCTGCAGGATACTTCGCTGTCAGCTCATCAACAGGAATACGTTAACACCATCCAAACCGCCGGGTTCTCGCTGTTGCGAGAAGCCGATCAGCTGCAGAACCTGATCCGCATCGGGCTTAACCGATTACCCGACAGCGAAGACGAGTTTGATCTTTATGATCTTATTGAAGACACCGTTCAGCCATTCTCTCGCGTCGCTCACAGTAAAAAGCTGGAACTGGTTCTGGATATTGCCCCCGACATCCCGCCGCATTATCGCGGCAATGCTCACATCATCGGCCAGATTTTATCCAACCTGCTGGACAATGCACTCAAGTTTACCGAGCACGGCGAAGTACTGGTTCAGGTGAAGCCCTGGCAGCACGGGCGTGTTCGTTTTGCCATTACCGATACCGGTCCTGGCATCGCCAATGATCTGAAAACTCAACTGTTCAACTTTCCAGACCCCAACAATGCGCAACAGCAACTGCCCAAAGACGTCCGTTTGGGATTGCCCATCAGCCGCTACTTAGTCGGCCTGCTCGGCGGACAACTGACGTTCAGCAGCGAGTTACGAATGGGTACAACCTTCTGGGTCGATCTGCCGCTACTGCCTGTGCGCCATACCGAACCACAAACTCAGGGTCATTCTGGACTGGGCATTGACGATCTTCGTCTGATGGTGGTTGATGACAACCTGACCTGCCGAAAAGTGATTGAGCATCTGGCGATGAACTGGAACGCGGAAGTCCTCAGTATGAGTAACGGCCAATCCGCACTGGCCAATCTGCACAATCAGTTTCACAAAGGCGAACCGGTCGACGTTCTGATTCTCGATCAAAACATGCCATCCATGAATGGCTTTGAGCTGGCGCAGCGTATTCGCCAGGACAGTGGATTGAACAAAGACATCGTGATCCTGATGATGACCGGGGCTGATGACGTGGTCAGCCTTTCCGACGGAGGCGATACCGGCATTGAGTACGTGCTGTCTAAACCGGTCTCTGCCCGCGCCCTGCGTCAGACTTTAAACCTCGCGATGCCCGCCATTCGCCGTAACCGGGAAAAACAACATGCAACGAAATCTCTCTTTTTCTGACCGTCTGTTGTCACACGCCAACAACGCCCTTAAAACCCTGACTCCGGGGGCAGTTAAAGCCGCACAGCCAAGCCCGGCGGCTGAACTGCCATCCGGCGAAGCACTGGATCAAGCCAGGCGTCAGCACATCGCGCGCTTAATGCGGATTAACCATACCGGCGAAGTATGCGCTCAGGGGTTATACCAGGGTCAGTCGTTAACGGCACGACTGCCGGACATCCGTGCCTCTATGGAAGCCGCCTCTGAAGAAGAGTTTGACCATCTGGTTTGGTGCGAAGACCGGATCAAAGAACTCGGAGGTCGCACCAGCTACCTGAACCCGGGCTTTTACACCCTATCGTACGTCCTGGGCGCTCTGGCCGGCGCGGCCGGAGACAAATGGTCTCTGGGGTTTGTGGCGGCCACCGAAGATCAGGTCAGCCTGCATTTAAAAGATCATCTGGATCAGATCGACCAAGACGATGCCCGCTCAAGTGCCATCCTTCAACAAATGCTCGATGATGAAGAACGGCACGCAAAAAACGCATTGGACGCCGGGGGCGTAGCGTTTCCGGGCTGGGTGAAATCCGCCATGACCGTCATTTCAAAAGCCATGACGAAAACGACTTACCGGGTCTGAAGACCGACCTCATTCGTCTTCATCACCGGCACCGTCGTCGAGCCCAAGCTCTTTGATTTTCCGGGTCAGGGTGTTTCGTCCCCAACCAAGCAGCTCAGCGGCATCACGACGACGCCCCGCCGTATGCTTCAGAGCGGTTTCAATCATGACCCGCTCAAACGCCGGTACGGCAATATCCAGTATCCGGCTCTCACCCCGGGTCAACTCGCGATCGGTCCAGTTACGCAGGGACTGCTCCCAGTTTTCATGACCACCACCAGAGCCGGTTTCTTCGATCAGTTCCGGGGGCAAATCGCTGACCAGTACTTCCCGGCCTGACGCCATGACGGTGATCCAACGACAGATATTTTCCAACTGTCGGACGTTGCCCGGCCAGGGCAAACGGGTCAGGTACGCAGCCGTATCCTGACGTAACGTCTTCGGCTCCACACCCAGTTCTTTGGCTGCTTTCAGCAGGAAGAACTCCAGCAACTTCGGAATATCTTCACGACGGTCGGACAGTTTTGGAATATGAATGCGAATCACGTTCAGGCGGTGGAATAAATCTTCCCGGAAGCGCCCTTCTTCGACCAACTTTTCCAGATTCTGGTGTGTTGCCGCGATGATCCGGACATCGACATTAATTGAAGTATGGCCACCGACCCGATAGAACTCGCCATCGGCCAGCACCCTCAGCAACCGGGTTTGTGTCTCCGCCGGCATGTCACCAATTTCGTCTAAAAACAAAGTGCCGCCGTCGGCCTGTTCGAACCGCCCACGACGCTGATTCTGCGCACCGGTGAAGGCGCCTTTTTCATGACCGAACAGTTCGGACTCCATCAGATCACGAGGGATCGCAGCCATGTTCAACGCAATAAAAGGAAAATCCCGACGCGGTGAATGCCGATGCAGTGCCTGCGCAACCAGTTCTTTACCAGTGCCCGACTCGCCATTGATCAAAACCGTAATGTTGGATTGCGACAACCGGCCAATGGCGCGGAAGACTTCCTGCATCGCCGGTGCTTCACCGATGATTTCAGTCTGGGTTTGCGCCACGGGCACTTCTTGTGCCGGCATCTGTTTAGCCCGATGTTCCAAAGCTCGGTCAACCAATGCCAACGCTTCATCAACGTCGAAAGGTTTCGGCAGATACTCAAACGCGCCGCCCTGAAAAGACGCCACAGCACTGTCCAGGTCAGAGTGCGCGGTCATGATAATGACCGGAATTTCAGGATGCTCTGTCTGAATACGCTGCAATAACTCCAGACCGTCCATTCCATCCATGCGAACATCACTGATAATGACATCTGGAGTCTGATGCGACAGTTTACGCAACAGACTTTCTCCGCTCTCATAGACGGTACAGTGGTAACCCTGTTTGGACAATGCTCGATCCAACACCCATCGGATAGACCGATCATCGTCCACAACCCAGATGTCCTTCGAATTAGACATTCGCTGCCTCCAGAGGAAAATAAACACTGAACGTTGTGCATCCGGGGTCACTGTTGCATTCGACCATCCCGTGATGCAGCTCAACAAACTGCTGTACTATCGATAACCCCAAGCCGGTTCCGGATGCCCGACCGGAAATCATGGGGTAAAAAATCTTTTCCAGAAGATCCCGATCAATCCCCGGACCGTTATCAATGATGTCCACCCGCACCACCAGACGGTGACGCTGTTGACGAATGGTAAACTGGCGAACCGATCGGGTTTTAAAGGTCAGCTTGGCGTCACTCTGACCACTTTCGGTGAGCGCCTGCAGCGCATTGCGACTGATGTTCAAAAACACCTGAATGAGCTGAGCCTCGTCCCCGCTCATTGGCGGAATCGACGGATCGTAATCACGTTGCAAGTTAATCCGTGAACCGGCTTCGGCTTTCATGAGTGAAAACACACGCTCTAAAACCTGATGAACATTCAGCGACCGGAACTCCGGTAACTGATGACTGCCCAACAGCCGATCGACCAGATTGCGTAACCGATCGGCTTCTTCGATGATGACCCGGGTGTACTCCTGTAACTCATCACCCGGCAACTCCGAAGCCAGTAATTGCGCGGCCCCACGAATACCGCCTAACGGATTTTTAATTTCATGCGCCAGGCCCCGAACCAGATGCCGACTGGTTTCTGATTGATCGACACGGCCTTCATCACGCGAGATGCGTACAGCCCTGTCCGCCGGGACCATTTCAACGATGATGTGCAAATGCCCCCGGTCCATGTAAGGACTGACGATGTAATCCAGCGTCAGATTCTCCCCATAAACCAGTCGCCAATGCGCCGCTCGCACGGAAACGGATGCTCCTTCTGCAATCGCCGTATTGAGCACTTGACTGACATCATCCGGCTGAACAAAAAGATGCTCAAAGGATTGCCCGATCAACTGTTTTTCCGAGCGCACCAACAGCAACTCAGCTGATGAGTTCAGATGTTCAACATGCAACTCCGCATCGAGAACGACCACAGCAGTAAACTGATGATCGAGTATCCGACGGAATGCATTCTCTTGATCGTTCAACCTGATTACCCTTTTCTTTGTTCAACGCCCTGACGCAAGAAACAGGCCATCGATGACAGGTGTCGGGACATTTCGTTTGAAAGTAGCTGATCAATCTGCACCACCGATGGACACTTGGTTTTGCCCAAACCAACCCGCCTGCACAATCACAGTGCCAAACACGACTGATCGCACCAAATTAAAACACAATGGCAAATATAAGCACTATTATAGTGCAATGGGCGATTACTGATGAATCACATGAACAGGCGGATGCCATTGTCTGGCGGAAAGACAACGACAAAACACGGTAAACAGAGGAGGAAGTGTAGGCAGATCCGATGCTGAATCAGCACCGGATCAGTCATCCGGCTTATTCGGCCTTATAGGCGATAAAGAAGCCAGAATGCGGGGTCAATCGAATATAGCCTTTTTCAGACATTCGAGATTCCAGAGCCGGGCGAATCACGTCCAGATGCTCTCGTACCCACGGGGCCAGCAGGCCTTTCATGGTTTTCATCAGATACGCAATAACCGGCTCAACCGAGTTAACATGCAGATTGTTGTCGTACTCGTATTGATCGACATGGGCGAAGGCTTGCATTAACAGCTGTGCGCCGTTGTCCAGCCCAAAGCGGTCCGCCCAGCGCTCGGATCCCCACGGCAAATCCTGATGATACTGACGTAACAGCATCGCCAGTTCACCCAGGTGATCCGCGCCGATGGTCGAGCAAATGAGCATGCCGCCGGGACGTAAGACCCGGTGAATATCCGCAATGACCCGGTTCACATCCTGAGCGTAATAGAGATTGTGGTTTGCCAGAACGATATCAAACGACTGGTCTTGATAGGGTAAACGATTAAAATCAACCGCTTCAAAGGTCAAACCACCGGTCAGATCTGCCACCGGTTCGAGCTGAGCCCGGGCTGATGCCAGTACCTCTTCCGAGATGTCCGTCAAGGTCAGATTGCACCCCGGCCAACGGGCTAACAGATCGCGCCAGATTTTCCCGTTACCAGCCCCCAGTTCGAGAACGTCTTTGTCTGCACAGGCCGGCAAGATACCCGCGAGCCATTGAAAAAACGTCTGTTTTCCAGTCGAGTAGTCATACAGCCGGACCCGGGTCTGAATCTCATCTTCGATATGCTCAGAAGTGTGTTCCATTCAATATGCCCTCTTTACTAGACCAGTTTCATTTCATCAATCACAACGGTGCAAAATACTCATCGTGACTCAATCAGAAGGAGACGAGGCGTTTTCGGCTAGCAAACGCGTCAGCACCTCAGACTGACAGTCAGGAGACAATGACAGAGGAACTCCGTCTGTCATCAGCAGCGACATCATACGACGCGCCACACCTCGCCGACGAGTGGCCGGGTGCACCGCCAGCGACCGCAATTGGCGGCCTTCCAGCAGAGCGAAGCCAACCACGCGCTCATTAAACCACGCCAGATACAGACAGCCATCCGACGGCGACTGAAGCCAGCGTTGCAGCCCGGCCACCGCGGCATGAGAGTCAGGCAAATCTTTCACCACAGAGGTCAAAATACCGGCATCAATCTCGTGGTCAGTATCGACCTGTGTCAGAGTGATCGGCATTGGACTGTGCTCTCCGGGTGGTTTGGCGGTCAGCATACTTATATAATCCGTTCCGGCAAGTGGATTTGTCAGCCTTAAGCCTAAACCAAACCGCAGTCATAGAGAGAATTATATGAGTCGCCAGGCGTCTGTCGAACGCAACACGAACGAAACGAGAATCAAGGTCTCCGTCAATCTGGACGGAACCGGCAAAGCCAACCTTAATTCTTCCATGCCTTTTCTGGACCATATGCTGGACCAGATTGCCCGGCACGGCCTGATCGACCTCGATGTCCATTGCGACGGTGACAATCACATCGATGACCACCACAGCGCGGAAGATGTCGGCATCACCCTCGGCCAGGCGTTTGCAAAAGCTGTCGGAGATAAAAAAGGGCTGACCCGTTACGGACACAGCTATGTGCCACTGGACGAAGCCCTGTCACGGGTAGTCATCGACTTTTCCGGCCGGCCAGGGCTTGAGTTTGATTGTGAGTTTCGCCGTGCGTCCATCGGCCAGTTCGATGTGGATCTGTTTTTTGAATTTTTCCAGGGCTTCGTCAACCATGCACTGGTCACCCTGCACATTGATAATCTGAAAGGTCGCAATGCCCACCATCAGGCTGAAACCATATTCAAAGCTTTTGGTCGCGCCCTGCGCATGGCTCTGACCATTGATGAACGACAGGCCGGGACCATCCCGTCCACCAAAGGGTCTCTCTGACCCTTAACAATTCTCAAGTAAACCAACAGGCCGAACCTTCGGCCTGCTTTTGGAGAGTGCCAATTGAGTAAGCACCTGCTAACTATTATTGACTACGGTATGGGCAACCTGCATTCAGTTGCCAAAGCGTTTGAACACGTTGCCGATAATTTTCAGATTGAAGTGACGTCTGATCGAGCGAGGATTGCCGAAGCTGATCACGTTGTCTTACCGGGCGTCGGTGCCATTCGCGATTGTATGGCTGAAATTCGTAAACAAGGCGTCGATACGGTCGTCGCGGAAAATTTGTCCGCGGGCAAACCCTTTCTGGGCATCTGTGTCGGTATGCAGGCCCTGATGAAACACAGCGATGAGAACAACGGAGTGGCCTGTTTGGGGCATTTTGACGGCGCTGTTCGCCAGTTCCCGAAAGACCTGACCGATGCGCACCAACTGCCGATGAAAGTGCCGCACATGGGCTGGAACAACGTCGAGCAAACTGTTGAACACCCACTTTGGCACGGCATCGTCAGCGACAGTCGCTTCTATTTTGTACACAGCTTCTATGTTGAACCACACGCCGATTACACTGCGGGCCGTTGCCAATACGGGCCAGAGTTTGCTGCGATGATTTATCGGGACAACCTGTTCGCAACGCAGTTTCACCCCGAAAAAAGTCACACCAGTGGTTTACAGCTTCTTAAAAACTTTACGCGCTGGAATGGTGCGCTCTGATTACCGATTAAGGGATAACTATGCTGATAATTCCAGCCATCGATTTAAAAGACGGCCAATGCGTCAGACTGCTGCAGGGGCGGATGGAAGACGCGACCGTGTTCGGATCGGATCCGGTCGATATGGCGACCCGGTGGGTCGATGCCGGCTGCCGCCGGTTGCACCTGGTGGATCTGAATGGTGCGTTTGAAGGCACCCCGATCCACGCCGACGTAGTCACGAGAATCGCCGAAAAATACCCCGATCTTCCGGTCCAGATTGGCGGCGGTATCCGCTCGTTGGAAACCCTGGAACACTATGTTCGTGCGGGGGTGTCCTGGTGCATCATTGGTACCCGTGCGGTGCAGGAGCCTGAGTTCGTTCGGGAGGCCTGTAAGGCGTTTCCCGGCAAAATCATCGTGGGGATTGATGCCAAAGACGGCCTGGTAGCCACCGAAGGCTGGGCTGAAGTAAGCACGGTGAAAGCCACGGACTTAGCCGCCCAGTTTGCCAATGACGGTGTCAGCGCCATTGTTTATACCGACATCAGCCGTGACGGCATGATGCAAGGTGTCAACTGGCAGGCAACCGCCGACGTCGCGCAGGCGGGTGGTATTCCGGTCATTGCCTCAGGCGGTGTCACTAACATGGCAGACGTTGAAGCCCTCTGCCAGCATCAGGGCAGTGGCATTGTGGGTGCCATTACCGGTCGGGCGATCTATGAAGGGTCTCTCGATCTGAGCACCGCGCAGCAGTTTTGCGACGATCAACAGTCTTCCTGAGGAACCGGTATGCCATTAGCAAAACGCATCATTCCCTGCCTGGATGTCGATCAGGGCCGCGTGGTCAAAGGGGTCAACTTCGTCAACATCCGCGACGCCGGCGACCCGGTTGAAGTCGCCAAACGCTACAACGAACAAGGTGCCGATGAGATCACCATGCTGGATATCACCGCGACCCACGAAGGCCGCGGCACCATGCTGGAGACCGTCAGTGCCATAGCCGGGCAGGTCTTCATCCCGCTGACCGTTGGTGGCGGCATTCGTACGGTCGATGATATCCGTGCAATGCTGAACGCCGGGGCCGATAAAGTCTCGATCAACTCCGCCGCCATTTTCAATCCGGACTTCGTCAAACAAGCATCAGAGCGCTTCGGTGCACAATGCATTGTGGTGGCCATTGATGCCAAGCGCGTGGACGATCATTGGGAGATATTCACCCATGGTGGCCGCAAACCAACGGGTATTGACGCTGTTGGCTGGGCTCGCAAAATGGAAGCCTACGGGGCTGGAGAAATCCTGTTAACGAGTATGGATCGGGACGGAGTCAAATCCGGCTTCGACCTGGAACTGACCCGCGCGGTGGCCGACGCCGTCACCATTCCGGTCATTGCCAGTGGTGGAGTCGGGACTCTGGAACATTTGGCTGAGGGTATTAATCAGGGTCATGCCGACGCCGTGTTGGCCGCCAGCATTTTCCATTTCGGTGAGTTCAGTATCGCGCAGGCGAAAGAACACATGCACAGCCGAGATATCGAAATGCGGCTTTAACGACCCCGCCCGGATTCGGCTTTCGGATTCCGGGCACTTTCTCAACGACTCTTTCAGATCACCCCAGCTTAAGATCCGCCATCGCACCCAAAAGTCCATTCTGCCGAAACGCACGGCGCACCAACGCAATTTTCAGTTTCTGCAGCGGGAAACGATTCCCCCCAGGCACAAAACGTCTCACCGCCTTCTGTCGATACACATCCATTTGAAGACACCAGGGAGCCGAACGAACCGCTTGTCGATTCAGTAACAACTGCAAAGCCTGCCCGCCAATTAAAGACGCGGCCATCTGCGTACCCAAGATGGAACTCGGACCGTTCTTGTCCTGAATGCTTACCCTGGAAAAGTCCATATAAGGCCGGTGTAAGCCCGCAGGAGACAAGCCCACCAAAAACTTAATCACCTGTTCGGCCGATGAGTCTTCTGCCCGAAAATCATAAAATCGATCAAAACTCAGTCCGCGGTCTGGCAAAAAAACCTGCAAGGTCCCGGAAAATCCCAGGGGGGCTGCGGTCATGGCCGGAATGCCGGTGTCAGACGCCGCTTTGAACAAGGCCCTGCGTGCGGTTAAAGCAAAGAAATCTAACCCATCCAAGACCAGTGATGCACCTGCGACAAAGTCTGACGCATTGTCTCGGCTAACAGGCTGGTTAACGATCTCTATCTGAGCTTCGGGGTTAATCTGCCATATGCGCTCGGCAACGGCCTCGGCTTTATTCTGCCCAACCGTGGTCAGAGTGGCACCCAACTGACGGTTAAAATTAGCGACATCGAAAGTGTCCGGGTCACAGAGCCGGAAACGACCAACCCCCAATCGGGCCAGGGTTTCAGCAACGGTGCTGCCAATCCCTCCACAGCCCGGGATGACCACTAACTGAGTTAGCAGACGCTGTTGTTCGTGATCTGATATCAGGCCACGATTGCGGCTAAACGCCTTATCCGTTGAAAAGCTCATCACACAGCCTCCGCTTCAGGTAAGTAATCCATAACAGGGCGGTTCTGGGCGGTTTCACAGACCATCAGACTGACGGGCACCTCAATCTGACCGTCCAGCGTGATGACCGTTGAGGCCATCACGCGGCCGCTAAACATACGTCGATAGTAATTAACCAAACGATCATTGAAGTACAGCACAAAGGCATCGGCATCCAACTGTTGAACCATATGCAAAAACAAGTTGGTCGACGTTCTGCGCAACAATGCGGATTGATACCGGGGGGACATCATAAATCGCCAGCCGTTTGCCAACCGATGTTTGCGCCTCAGAAACACCAGATCCCGCTCGAAGTGCCGTAACACCGGCATGCCCTCGTCACCGTCCCGGGTCACCGAAAAGCTGCCCGCCAGATGTCCACTTTTATGACGGATCAGAACGGTTCGTGTCTGGTGACTGTCGTCAAAGTTCGGGTCTCGAGCGACCTCCATAGCACGTTGCGGCGACACATCACCTTCAGCGGCCAGGTTCGCTGCCGCCAGTCGCTGGACGTCATACATGGTTTGTGATTCCTGAGCGGGATCGATGATCTGAAACTGGAAGTCTTGAAGAGTATTCGGAATAGAAGTGTTCACTAAAGTCGGCACAGGCTTTTCTCCATTGGTTAGCTTCGTCAAAACTAGCCAGAAATTTGCGACGCATTGATCAAAAAAGCGTCAAAATCACTAACCAATCACAAAATTTAAGCTTTCCGGAAGTTTTTTTTGACAGGCATCACCGACTGACAGCTGTTCGGTTTTTCGCCCGGCAGGCTACCCTTCAAAATCGCGCCTGCCGGCCTGATTTCAGAGCGATTTCGTAAGTAATTTTCATCCAGACCGTGATTAGCCTGTTAAATAGCAAGCAAGCCCTCTAAAATGTCGTAAAGTTTCGGTTTTCAGCTGGCTCGCTGTAACTTAGTTACAGTTAATCGAGATCAAATTGGTCTCAGCCACATGAACTACAATGCGAGACAATTAACATTGAGAGGTGGGTTCAACATGATTCAGAAGATTGGTGTTCTGACCAGTGGTGGCGACGCGCCAGGCATGAATGCCGCAGTTCGCGCCGTTGTGCGTACAGCACTGTCCAGAGACATTGAGGTGTATGGCATCTATGACGGCTATCTCGGCCTTCATCAGAATCGCATCAAAAAGCTTGAACGTCATGACGTGTCCGACAAGGTCAACCGCGGCGGTACCTTTTTAGGCTCAGCACGATTCCCTGAATTTAAAGAAGAGTCCGTGCGTCAGGTTGCCATTGAAAACCTGAAAAAACACGGCATCGAAGCGCTGGTCGTGGTTGGCGGTGACGGCTCCTACATGGGTGCCAAAAAACTGACCGAAATGGGTTTCCCTTGTATCGGTTTGCCGGGCACCATCGATAATGACATCGCCGGTACGGACTATACCATTGGCTTCCACACCGCTTTAAACACCGTGTTGGATGCAATTGACCGCCTGCGTGATACCTGTTCTTCACACAATCGAATTTCGGTCGTCGAAATCATGGGTCGTTACTGTGGCGATCTGACTATGATGGCGGCTCTGGGTGGCGGTGCTGAGTACACCATTGTTCCTGAAAAAGGGTTCGATGAAGCTGAGCTGGTACAAACCATCGGTAAAGCGGTCGAAAACGGTAAGAAACATGCCATTATCGCCATTACTGAGCACGTCACTGACGTTAACTCACTGGCGAAAATGATTGAAGACCGCACCGGTCTCGAAACCCGCGCCACCATTCTTGGTCACACCCAAAGAGGCGGTGCACCGGTGGCCTTTGACCGCGTACTGGCCAGTGAAATGGGTGCCTTTGCCGTTCAACTGCTGGAGCAGGGCGAAGGCGGTCGCTGCGTCGGTGTTCAAAGTAACAAACTGGTGCATCACGACATCATTGATGCCATCGAGAACATGTCACGACCGTTCAATCAGAACATTTACGAGCTGACGAAAACGCTTGCCTAATGTCTCCGCCGTCGACCTCGGTCGACGGCCTGTTCCTTTCCAATCAATCAGTCACTGACTTTCTCCATCTCATTTCGAATCATCAACGTCGATATTTGCAATCCGACAATCGATCTGCATAATTCCCGCCCGTCACCTTCTTACGACCCTTCTGATTTTTTTCGTCTAAAAACTCAATTTTTCAGACAAAAACATCATCAAAATTCAGCGTAATTTCGCCATAAAAAAGTGTTCGCTGCACAGCGTAAATTCGTCGAGTTAGAACGAAGAAAATCTGGAATAAAATACCCCGAAGACGGTTTTAAGTTGACCCATATCAAGAGACTATACACTTACAAGACGATAATACTCTCAAACAGATTTTCGGAGGTGGTTGAACGCGTTTCAACACAAGAAAAGCCGCGCTAAATCAATCATTTATTCAGGTTACGCAGCGGCCGTTCTCTTGATACAAATCAACGTGTTGAGCGCAGAATGAGGTAGTCTGGTATCACTCTCTCCGGTATGGGTAAAACCATTAGCCACCGGTTTTCGGGGGGAAGCGATATCTCAGGTTGTGTTGGCCTTTAAGTCTTGTGCCGAATCTCCAGTCGTTCGCAGGACATCGCTTAACCCCGACCCTTTTTTCCTATCTCATCTCGACCGCTTTCAAAACCATCTACAATTCATTTTAAATTTTTCAAAAACGAAGCGGAGTTTAACTCTATGTATAAAGAAAAAGCTGGTGACACCATTCAGGCGAAAGCAGATCCATGGGCAGGTTTTACAACCGGCGCCTGGACTGAAACTGTTGATGTCCGCGATTTCATCCAGAAGAACTACACCCCTTATGAAGGTGATGCTACTTTCCTGGCTGATGCAACGGCCCGTACAAAAGAAGTTTGGGCAAAAGTCCTTGAGCTGATGAAAGAAGAGCAGCGTCTGCAAGGTCCTCTGGATTTTGACACCGACCTGCCGAGCACCATCACCTCTCACCCGGCCGGTTACATCGATCAAGACCTCGAGCGCATCGTGGGTCTGCAAACCGATAAGCCACTCAAGCGCGGTATGATTCCAAACGGTGGCATCCGTATGGTTGAAGCGTCTTGTGAAGCTTATGGCCGTGAACTGGATCCAACGGTTAACAAGATTTTCAGCGAGTACCGTAAAACTCACAATGCCGGCGTTTTCGATGCTTATACGCCTGACATGCTGAAGTGCCGAAAAGCTGGTGTTATTACCGGCCTGCCAGATGCATACGGTCGTGGTCGTATCATTGGTGACTACCGTCGAGTCGCTCTGTACGGTGTGGATCGTCTGATCGAAGACAAAAAAGCACAGAAAGCGTCATTGAACAACGAAGTGATGAGCGAAGACGTGATTCGTCTGCGCGAAGAAATCTCTGAACAGATCCGTGCACTGCAAGATCTGGTTACCATGGCGGCGAGCTACGGTTTCGACATCACCAAACCGGCTCAAAACACCGTTGAAGCGGTTCAGTGGACTTACTTTGCTTACCTGGCTGCGGTTAAGAGCCAGAACGGCGCTGCCATGAGCTTTGGCCGCGTTTCAACGTTCCTCGACATCTACGCCGAGCGTGACATGGCGGCTGGTGAGTTGACCGAAGAGCAAGCTCAAGAGCTGATCGACGACCTCGTGATCAAACTGCGTATGGTTCGCTTCCTGCGGACGCCTGACTACGATGCACTGTTCTCTGGTGATCCAACCTGGGTGACTGAGTCTATCGGTGGTATGGGTGAAGACGGTCGTTCACTGGTCACTAAGAGCAGCTTCCGTATTCTGAACACGCTGTACACTCTGGGTGCGGCGCCTGAGCCAAACCTGACCGTACTGTGGTCTGAAAAACTGCCACAAGGCTTCAAAGACTTCTGTTCAAAAGTGTCCATCGACACCAGCTCGATTCAGTATGAAAACGATGATCTGATGATCGGCAAGTTCGGTGACGACTACGGCATCGCCTGCTGTGTATCGGCCATGCGCATCGGTAAGCAAATGCAGTTCTTCGGTGCTCGCTGTAACCTGGCGAAAACCATGCTGTACGGTATCAACGGTGGTATGGACGAGAAGATCGGCCTGCAGGTTGGTCCTAAGAAAGACGTTCTGGCCGACGAGTACCTTGACTTCGACACCGTCTGGGAACGTTTCGACGAATACATGCAGTGGGTCTCTGGCATTTACGTTAACTCACTGAATGTCATTCACTACATGCACGATAAGTACTCCTATGAAGCGGCTCAGATGGCGCTGCACGATCGGGATGTTTATCGCACCATGGCGTGTGGTATTGCCGGACTGTCAGTTGTTGCTGACTCACTGAGCGCAATTAAGTACGCGAAAGTGAAAGCCATTCGTAACGAAGACGGCTACGTAGTCGATTTCGAAACCGAAGGCGATTATCCGAAGTTTGGTAACAACGACGACCGCGTAGATGAAATGGCGCAGAAGATCGTGTCTCGTTTCATGGACCTGGTCCGCGAAACGCCAACTTACCGCAATGCAACGCCAACTCAGTCAATTCTGACCATTACCTCCAACGTGGTTTATGGTAAGAAAACCGGTAATACTCCGGACGGTCGTAAAGCCGGCGAGCCGTTTGCACCGGGTGCGAACCCAATGCACGGCCGTGACGAAAACGGTGCCCTGGCCTCTCTGTTGAGTGTCGCTAAACTGCCATATGACGATGCAGAAGACGGTATTTCTTACACCATGTCTCTGGTCCCGGATTCTCTGGGTAAAAACGAAGATGGCAAGGTGAAGAACTTAACCGGCATGCTCGATGGTTACTTCGGCTCCTCCGGTCACCACATTAACGTGAACGTGTTGAACCGTGAAATGCTGCAGGATGCGATGGAACATCCGGAAGAGTATCCACAGCTGACCATCCGGGTTTCCGGATACGCGGTGAACTTCGTGAAACTGACTCGCGAACAGCAGATGGATGTCATCAGCCGAACGTTCCACAGTCAGGTTTAACTCATCGTTCAATGAACGAACATAAAGGGCGCTTCGGCGCCCTTTTTTTTGCCAATGGTATTACAGACAGATGGACAGAATGATCTATGCTGTAGGTTTCAACCACCGCGGATTGCTCAGCCTACAATGTCGTCATCGACCCAGTCACATCACAAACCCCGCCTGCTCACCTGGCTTCGTTGGGCTGTTGTTCTGACAACACTTGTGGTGCTGTTGTTTGTCGGCCATCTTCTCGACCTAACCCAGCAAAAAAGCGAGTTTGAGCATTACAGCACGCAGCTGAACGCCGAAGTGACGTCATTACAGTTGCAATTGATCCAACAGCTGCGCCCTCTGGATGAACGCTATCGTCCCCTCTTATACCCCGAAGACCTTGCCGCTGACCTCCCCCCGGAGTTTTCAGTGCAGAATATCCGGGTGGCCTATCAGGATGGGACCTACCGGCAGTTAAACCGCGGCAACCCTCATCAGCAATACCGGGTTACCTTTGACGATACCGACGCCGTCTCTGCGACCATCCTGTTAACCCAGGATCGCATCTGGCAAACCTATTTCCTCGCTGGACTGGAACAGGACATTCTGCTCTGGCCGAACAAGGAAGCCCCCGACCTGTTTACCATCAGCTTATTTCTACCGGACAGTCGGCAACTTATCCTGCTCGATCTGGGCTGGCAGAGCCTGTTACCTGACAGCGCATTCGACGCCGTTGCATTGCAGTTTGATGATCAGGCTCCGATCCAGCTCAACGGCACCGTTGCAAATTCAGTATTGGAATCATCCAACCCACTCACGACTCATTGGCAAGTCCGCCAGATGCCAACGAAAGCTTACTGGGCGCTGGTTTTACCCTTGGTTGGGTTATCCCTGGTTGCCGTCGTGTTAATCCGTTTCTATCAATTGCATCAACGAGTCGAAGAACACAAGATCGACCAGCAGGAAAAGCTCTTTGACCACCTGAGCGACGAATTTAACCTGTTAATGTTGGTGACAGATACCGACGGTACTGTTGTCTGGAAGCGCGGACAACTGTCCGCAGATCTAAAAGAACTCCGCTTACGTGAAGGCGACTCACTCCGTCAGGCCTGGAAGCACGCGCCGAAAGCGCTCACCTACTTCCAACACACTGTGAGTGGCGAAACCCGCAGCTTTGAAATTGAAATCGATTATTTCCGGTTACAGGTTCACCAATGGCCGAACCTTTCGCCTCAGGGACATATTACCGGTCTGACGCTGAGTATTCAGGACATTACCGAACAGCGGCTGCTGGAAGAGCAAATCCGCCATGAGCAACATCACGACGCGCTGACGGGTCTGCCCAATCGGCAACTGTTTCAGGAACAACTCCATCATGAGCTGCATCGCTGTCGCCGACGCGAAGAAAACCTGGCTGTCGTTGCCCTGGAGGTGAGTGGTATCGGACAAATCAACAGCGTGCATGGCGATGCTTTCAGTGATCAGCTGCTGCGCCGGATTGCCGGTGAGCTTACCAAAGCGCTGCGTGAGGAAGATTCACTCTGTCGTTATTCCAATGATGAGTTTTTAATGGTCATCAGTGATTTTCAGACGCCCGAAGCTCTGCACGCACTGGCAAAACGGCTCATCAAACTGGCCTCTACCCGTTACCAGATTGATGATCATTACGTCGCCTTATATGCCAATGTTGGTATTGCCACCTTTCCCTCTGACGCGCGTGACGAAGGCAGCCTGATTACCTGCGCCATTACGGCGATGCGTCATGCCCGGCAAACCGGTCGCAACACGCTGGATTATTTTTCCGAAGAAAGCGCTCGGCGCGCTCAGGAAAAATGGCACCTGGAGCGACAAATGACCGAAGCCCTTGCCGCTCACGACTTTCAACTGCATTACCAACCCATTTTTGATCTGGACAGTAACCGTTGCATTGCCGCCGAAGCGTTACTGCGCTGGCCATCGACACAGCTTGCTCCGGACCAGTTCATACCGGTGGCTGAAGAAACCGGCTTGATTCACCCGATGGGCAACTGGATTCTCAGTACCGCGGTACGACAATGGGCACAATGGCATGACGAAGGCCGGGAGCTGACGTACCTGTCTGTCAACATCAGCGTACTGCAGCTTCAACAACCAGGCTTTATAGATCAGGCGATTTCCCTGACCAAACAGTATCACCTGCCGCCGGGCCGACTGGTTCTGGAAATTACCGAATCAATCCTGCTGCAAACGTCGCCGAACGTTCTGAGCCAGATTAACCGACTGCGGCAGGCAGGTTATCGGCTTGCGATCGATGACTTCGGAACCGGATTTTCATCTCTGAACTATCTGAAACAGTTGCCAATAGACTACCTCAAAGTCGACCGGAGCTTCGTCGAGGGTATCATTGAAAACAATCAGGACTCCGCCATTTACCGTGCCATTGTCGACATGGCGATGGCGATGGACATCGAAATCGTGGCGGAAGGCGTTGAAACCCCGCAACAAATGCTCTGGTTAAAGCAACAGGGCGTGACCTTTGCTCAGGGTTATTTCTACACTCAGGCCCTGCCACCAGAAAAGTTTACCCTGTACCTGAATGCTCAATCTGAAGCGCGCTGATCTGGGGCAATACGTGAGCTTGTAATTTTGTTACATTACGCCCTGTTAGGCGCAAGTGGTCTTTGATGAGGCTAAGCCACCCATCAAACAACAACGACCAACCTGCAGCCGGAGAACCCGGTCGCCAACTGCGCATCAACTTAAGCCTCGTTAAGGTATGTCATGCAAGATCGAATTCCCGTACTGAACGTCCCCAAATACCACGCTGATGAACTGCTCGGACGTATCCATTCGTTTGAGAGTTTTGGCACCGTGGACGGTCCGGGTACTCGTTTTGTTGTTTTTCTGCAGGGCTGCCTTTTCCGCTGTAAGTACTGTCATAACCGCGATACCTGGGATCTGGACGGCGGAGATCTCTACTCCGTAACCGATATGGTGGAAAAAATCCTGCCCTTTGCCCGCTTTATGGACGCCAGCGGCGGTGGTGTGACCGTGACGGGCGGCGAACCAGTGCTACAGGCACCTTATGTGGCCCTGCTGTTTGAAAAGCTTCAACAACACGGCATCCACACCTGTCTGGACACCAATGGCTATGTCGGCGTGTACAGCGACGAAGTGCATCAAATGATCGATCACACCGATCTGGTCATGCTCGACATCAAGCACATCGACGACCACAAACACCACTTACTGGTCGGTGTATCCAATCAGCGGACGCTGCGATTTGCCCGGCACCTTGCCGATATCGGCAAAAAAACCCGGGCGCGTTACGTCGTTGTGCCGGGTTACTCGGACGAGCCCGATGACGTTCATGCCCTGGCCCAGTTTCTGGCTCCGATGGAAAATATCGAGCACGTTGAGCTGCTGCCGTATCACAACCTGGGGACGCACAAATGGAAAGCGATGGGGCTGGAGTATCCGCTGGAAGGTCTGCAACCGCCGTCAACCGAATCGATGGACGAAATCGAGGGCATATTCCGCAGCTATGGCCTGGAAATTATCCGTTAAAACAGCGTAAAAAGATCAAGATCAGTGTTTCTTTCCTGAAAAGTCCGTAAAATCCCGCGCCTTTAAAATTACAGCAACGTTCAAAAATGGCCAAAGACGCCATTGAACCTTTCTTATTCAGGAGACGTCATGACACTATCAAGCAGTTCCCGGGATGGGTTTTCCAGCCGACTGGGCATCATCGCTGCCGCCGCTGGTTCGGCCATCGGACTGGGTAATATCTGGAAATTCCCCTACATCACCGGTGAATATGGTGGCGCGGCCTTTATTCTGGTGTATCTGATCTGCATTGCGTTAATTGGTCTGCCGATCATGCTGTCCGAGTTCATCATCGGACGCAAAGCCCAAAAGAACGCCATTGGCGCCTTCAAAGACGAAGCTCCCGGTACACAATGGGCATTGACCGGTGTGCTCGGCCTGACCACGGCTTTCATTATTCTGTCGTTCTACAGCGTGGTCGCTGGCTGGACACTGCATTATGTTGGCTTATCCGTAACCGGCAGTTTTAAAACGGCCGCCACGGCTGATCTTGGTGGTCAGTTTGGCGCATTCATCGCTAACCCATGGTTGCCCATTTTCTGGCAAGCCGTCTTCATGGCCCTGACAGTCGCTGTGGTATTCGGCGGCGTTAAAAACGGGATTGAACGCTACTCAAAAATCCTGATGCCGCTGCTGCTGGTTATCCTGGTCATTCTTGCGGTTCGCTCAATGACGCTGGAAGGCGCATCTGAAGGCATTCGCTTCCTGTTTCAGCCTGACTTCAGCAAACTGAACATTGATGCGGTACTTGCGGCCATGGGACATGCGTTTTTCAGCCTGTCGCTGGGGATGGGCACCATGATCACCTACGGATCTTACATCGGTAAGCAGGAAAACCTTGGCTCAACGGCATTACAGGTCAGCGTCGCCGATACGGTCATCGCCCTGATTGCCGGTCTGGCCATTTTCCCGGCCGTATTTGCCTTTTCCATCGAACCGTCTTCGGGTCCGGGCCTGGTCTTCATCACCCTGCCAAATGTTTTCTCGCAAATGGCCTTCGGCTCGTTCTTTGCGGTGCTGTTTTTTGCATTATTAGCGGTAGCCGCACTGACGTCGGCCATTTCTATTCTGGAAGTGGTCGTTGCCTATCTGGATGAAGAGTTCGGCTGGAGTCGGAAAAAATCCACGCTTATTGTGGCGATTTCCATCACCATTGTGGGCGCCATTCTGTCTCAAGGTAACGGTGCCTGGGGCGGTCTGAAACTGCCGTTCCTGCTCGGCGGAGAATGGAAGTCGATGAACATCTTCGACTGGTTCGTCACCCTCTCAGACCAGCTACTGCCAATCGGCGGGTTCTTCATCGCCATCTTTGTGGGTTGGAAACTTGGCGACAAAGCCGTACTGGATGAACTGTCAAACGGCGGCCGATTGAAAATCGGCTATTTCAAAGTACTGAAAGTCGTGCTGAGGTTCATTGCTCCCTTGGCCATTGCGTTCGTCTTTTTGTCTTCGATTTTCGGCTTCTTCGCCTGATCAACCTTGGGGTGGGCGCAACGCGCCTGCCCTCATTCTGTCATATTACAACCTTACAGTGAGCGGTTCTGATGATTCACAGGCTCACAGTAAGGAAAGTTTATGAAGTTCCCAACTCCGGCATTGTCCGGTCCCCTCAGCCTCGCCCTGGCCGTTTCACTGACCGGTTGCGCGCTGTTTTCCAACGATTCGTCTCTGTCTGAGAAAAATCCGGATCTTGGCGGTGGCCAAATTTTACTGTTCACACTCGATGGACAGTTCATCGACGCCGCTAACGTCGGACATCTGCCGGACATGGTGACCTTTATTGACAACCGTCGCCTGATGTCAGCCAACGAAGGCGAACCCTCAGACGATTATCAAACGGATCCGGAAGGGAGCGTCAGTTTGATCGACCTGTCCAGAAATGGCACCGTGGCCGAGGTTAAGACCCTGACGTTTAACGACACGCACCTCCAGGGAAATGTCCGAATTAAACCCGAGACGGCGGCCAGCGTTGATCTCGAGCCTGAGTACATTGCGGTCAGCCCCGATGGGCAACGAGCCTGGGTGTCGCTGCAGGAAAACAACGCCATCGCCATTGTCGATCTGAAAAACGAAGAGATAGTGGCCGTCAAAGACCTGGGGCTGCGCCCGCTTCGCGGACAGCGCATCGATATCACTGACGACGGTGCCGCCAACCCAGTGGCCGATAATCCGGCCAATCTTTATGCCATGTATCAGCCGGATACCCTGGCCGCATACCAGTCCGGTGGTCAAGCCTACCTGGTCTCCGCGAACGAAGGAGATGACCGCGACTATGACGGCTGGGAAGATCTGGAGAAAGTCAAAGACCTCGAACGAGCCGACGGTACTTCAGCACTGTCAGCCACACTTCAGAACCTTTTACTGGACACCGACATGAAGAGCTTACGTGTGGTCCGGGACATGGGTATGAATGAGGCCGGGACCTACATGGATCTGGTAATGACCGGCACCCGGTCGTTTTCCATCTGGGATGAAGATGGCAATCTGGTGTTCGACAGCGGTTCTGCGATTGAAGACTATCTCGCGCAAAACTATCGCAATGTATTCAACACCCGTGTGGACGATACCGACGATCCAGAGGACATTGCTGAGCTCGATGAAGACGGTATCGCCTATGAAATGGTCGGTGATACAGCGTATTTTTGGGAAGGCGTGGATGCCCGCAGTTTAAAAAAGGGAGCGGAACCTGAGGCACTGGCACTGGCGACGATCAACGACCGCACCTATGCCTATCTGGGACTTGAGAAACAGGGTGGCTTTATGGTGTTTGATATCACCAACCCGACTCAAGCGGAACTACGGCAGTATTTTAATGACATCAACTATGGTGCCCTGCCCAGCCAGGCCGGAGACCTCGCACCCGAAGGTATGGTGACGTTTGAACAGGACGGTCAGCATTACCTTGCCGTGGCCCATGAACTGAGCTCAACGGTCGCGCTGTTTGCCCTGAGCGAAGGAGGAACCGTGTCCAAAATCAGCTCACTCAAGGTCGGTAATTTTGGTGAAGGTGCAGCAGAAATTCTGGCTTACTCGGCTCGGAACAAAGCCTTATATGTCACCAATGGCGAGTATAAGCGGGTCGACATACTAGACCTTTCGAACCCGGCCAACCTGCGGGTGATTGGCCAGATTGACTTCTCGGATAAAGCCGACAGTCTGCAGAGTGTCGCAGTACGCGGTAATCTTGTTGCCATCGCGGTTGAATAAGCTTCAGCGCCCACATAAACACAGCCAGGCTTGTGCCTGGCTGTGTTTATTATGATTTGAGCATCCGCACTTCGCGCTGCGGGAACGGGAACTCAAATCCTTCCTGTTTCATCAGTTTCCAAAGGTCGTAAAGCAGATCCCCACCCACCCGGTATTTACCATCGTCAATCGCTTCCATCCAGAACTCGATGTGCAAATCAATGCCATTATCACCGAACCCGGCAATCTCTATATCCGGTTGCTCTTCAAAGGCGTACGCTTCACCGGACAGGACCATCGGGTGATTGGCAAGCATGGTTTTGACCAGAGGAAACAGTCGATCCAGGTCGGTGCTGTAGGCCACTGAAAAATCGATGGCGTAACGCTGTCGTTCGTTCTTATGAGTCCAGTTAGTAAACGATTCGGTAAAGAACACATCGTTCGGCACTACAATGTCTTTACCATCAAAGGTTTCCAGAGTCACCGCCCGCAAGTTGAGTTCACGAATGAGCCCCGAGCGGCCATCATCCAGCTCAATATAGTCGCCAATGGTCAGTGAACGATCCAGCAAAATTATCAGCCCGGAAATAAAGTTGGAGGCTATCGACTGGAGCCCAAAACCGATCCCGACACCCACCGCACCGCCAATGACGGCAAGCGTGGTTAAGTTAATCCCCAGTATGTTCAACAGCACCAGGAAAATCAGAATAAAGACGGCCACTTCAAACAGTTTGGCGACGACTTCTTTGGTGACGTTATCCAGGTTTTTCTGTTCACGGATTTTCTGTTTGCCCAACCGATTGGACACCCGCCCAAACCAAAATAACAGAACACCGAAGTACGCCACCCGCAACACGTCGTAAAGCGACAGTTGAATGTTGCCCAGAGCCAGTTGGTATTGCGCCAGTGCGCCGATCGCCTGATCCAGAACGCCAAGGGTGTTCAGGATCATCAGCGGGACCACGGTAAAAATAATCAAACGCGCCAGATTACGCACCGGCACGAACAGCGAAACCACGCGCACGAGCAATACAATCCCGATCAGCGTTTGCGCCAGCACGATCCAGCGGTGATCTTCGGCCGTTGTCGGATAATAACTATCGAGTAAAATCAAAAAGAGAAACCAGAGTACGCCGGCGCCCAACCGATGCAGGTACCGCACGACGCTGATCCGACGCTTCAGGTGAGACCGGACCAAGGCCAACCGCAGGACAATGGCAAGTAACCAAGCTAACAGACCCAGAACCAGAATGGGCACCAGAATAATCAGGTCCTCAGGCAGCAACTGCCACGACATCAGCCATTTTTTCAGGTACATGCATGCACTCCGGTTTGTTTCAGCTCGACAGCCGCCAGATCGATGATCGAACGCACCTGCCGCTCATATTTGTTCTCGCTATGGTACGCGGCAAATATCGGTCTGGATAGCACGGGGGCGTCTTCGACCGGGTGAAACCAACCCGGCGGATGTTCATCCACCAGCTTTCTAGGCAAGTAGGCAGCCCCTTCGTGCGCCAACAGAAAAGACTGTGCAATGCGCGACTGCCCACAATGCAGAATAACCGGCACCTGGCCGAAGGTTTTGGCAAACTGAATGCTGAATGATGTCCCCCAGTCCACCGCAACATACTGTTGTAACGCGGTGGCCAATGAAGGATCGTTTTGATTACTGGTGACAAAGACTAACTCGGTTTCACCGAGTGCCACGGAGGTAATGTCTGAGTGTTTCAGGCCCTCATACAAAAACGCAAGATCCAGAGTGCGATCCAACAGACGTCTCATGAGAGTGTCTTTAGGCAGAGAATCGGCGCGCAGTACGACATCGTTGAACTGAGTAAAACTGGTGCTGATAACCGCCTGCAAAAACAGCTCCCAAAGGCTGCCAAACGCGCCCAAACTCAGAATGATTTCATTGCGCTGGGTAAGCGAAACTTCCTGTCGGGCACGATCCCAGGCGATGATGATCGACTGCGCATGGGGCAACAGCCGCCGACCGGTTTCCGTTAACTGCAGGTTATTGCGGTAACGGGTGAACAGTGGCGCACCAACGAGGGTTTCCAGCTGTTTAATTCGCGCGCTGATGGCAGCCTGTGTTAAAAACAGGTTTTCGGCAGCGCGCCCGAAATGCCGGGTTTGATGCACTTCCAAAAATGTTTTCAGCAGTTCAGTATCCATAGTTTCCTGTTACGATAAAATGAACCGATCATGTAAAAAGCCGCTCAGGTCCGCGCCTGACCGGTGCCACGACGATAAATATGATCTATCCTGACCACAAACACAATTCATTCGACGTCGGCCCTTCACCCGAACACACTGCTCGGCTTTTTAGGACCTGGCTGATCTGAGGAGGATCCCTGCATGCGCATCGCTGTGCTGTCCCGTAATGAAAACCTGTATTCCACACGCCGACTGAAAGAAGCCGGAGAAGCTCGCGGACATGAGGTCGATGTCATTGACACCCTGCACTGCTACATGGACATCACACGTGCCCGACCGGCCGTCCGTTATCACGGCCATGAACTCCCCTACTACGATGCGGTCATTCCCCGCATTGGAGCTTCCATTACCTTTTATGGTGGCTCGGTCGTGCGTCAGTTTGAAATGATGGGCACCTTTTGTGTCAATGAGTCCGTCGCCATCAGCCGATCACGCGATAAGCTGCGGTCTTTACAGTTGCTCAGCCGCAAAGACGTCGGATTGCCGCGGACCGGTTTCGCCAACAAGCCCGACAACATTAAAGACCTGATCCGCAATGTCGGTGGCGCACCTGTCGTCATTAAACTGCTTGAAGGTACCCAGGGTATCGGTGTCGTGCTCGCAGATACCGCGAAAGCCGCAGAAAGCATCATTGAAGCCTTTATGGGCCTGAAAGCCGACATTCTGGTCCAGGAATACATCAAAGAAGCCGGTGGTGCCGACCTGCGTTGTTTTGTCGTTGGCGGCAAAGTCGTGGCCGCCATGAAACGCCAGGGCGCGGAAGGCGAGTTTCGCTCCAATCTGCACCGGGGTGGTCAGGCAACACTGGTCAGGCTCAGCAAAGAAGAACGGGCGACGGCCGTCAAAGCCGCCAAGGTGATGGGCTTAAATGTCTGCGGTGTGGACATTCTGCAATCCAACAACGGTCCGGTGGTTATGGAAGTTAACTCGTCGCCGGGTCTGGAAGGTATTGAACAAGCAACCAACAAAGATGTTGCCGGCTTGATCTACAAATTCATTGAAGAAAACGCCAAACCTTATAAAACCGGGACACGAGGCAAAGGCTGATGGAAAAGCTGATCATAGGCGCCATTGAGTGTGGGCATTTGCCCGACCTGAGCATTGAGCAAATGCACATCCGTGTGGATACCGGCGCTAAAACGTCGTCTCTGCACGTCGATGGCATTCAGCGCTTCAAGAAAAAGGGAAAACCGCATGTGCGGTTTAACATTCACCCGAACATTCACAACGTCGACTCGGTCGCGTCGTGCTCGGCACCGGTCAAAGACATTCGCCGGATTAAAAGCTCGAATGGCAGTGTCGAAGAGCGATACATTATCGACACCACATTACAGCTCGGAGATCAGCAATGGACCATTGAGTTATCGCTGAGCAATCGCAGCGACATGACATACCTGATGCTGCTCGGACGGCAAGGCATGGGCGACCGACTGCTGGTCGACCCGTCGGCGACGTTTCTGGTCAGTGAAGGCAGTGACGACGCCGAGTAAACCCGGCGCCCTATTCACGATCAGCTGATGTCGTCCCAGCTGTCGTCATCACTGTAATCGGCCATCGCCGGCTGTGACTTACCGCGACCGGCTTCCATCGACAGGTAGCTGGTCTTCCGGCCAATGTGCTGACGGTACTGTAACCAGATTTTTTCATGATCGTTCTGTGCCGTTCGCTGCCCCTGGCAGAACTCCAGAAACTGGCTTTCCTCTGCGGTTTGGGGCGTTCTCAGACCCGACGCTAAATCGTCATAGGCCTGTCCGTGTTTCTCCAGTAACATAGCCTGACGCGTGGTAAAAACGCCGCTTCGGCCAAAGCCATAGGGAAAGTGCTTACTGTCACGAAACTGCTTAGCGGACTGAAAAGAATCCTGAGCCATATCGTCTCACCGATGTGTTGATAACAGTTCCGCATTATCATTAGCGCAAAACCAGCGTAAACCTTAAAAAATTTATCATTACGGTAAAAAAAATTTATCAATTTAAGGGCACAAGGAGTCAGCCTGAATGGAAACCAAACCCGCCCCGACGATGGGGACTCACCGACTGGAATCGATGGACGTCATTCGTGGCCTCGCCCTGTTGGGCATCCTGGTCATGAACATCCAGTCTTTTGCATTGCCACTGGCCGCTTACTCTAACCCTCAGGCCTGGGGAAGCTTCAGTGGGCTGAATGAATGGGTTTGGACGCTGGGACACATTCTCGTTGATGCAAAGTTCATGTCCATGTTCGCTTTACTCTTCGGTGCTGGTATTGCCCTGTTTTGTGAGCGACTGGAAGCACGCGGGGTCCGCGCGTTCCCGGTCCACATTCGGCGTATGGGTTGGCTGGCTCTGTTTGGCTTGGTTCATGCCCATCTGATCTGGTGGGGAGATGTCCTGTTCCCTTACGCCATTTGTGGCTTGCTGTTGTATCGGGCACGAACCCTTCCTATCCGGTCACTCTGGGTGCTGGGAATCAGTCTGTTCAGCGTCGCATTTGTGTTCATTCTGCTTATTCAGCTGTCCGTCCCTTATATGGGTGAGGACGAGTGGATGGACCTGGCGCGCGATTGGCAGCCGGCAATGGCTATTATGCAGGCTGAAATCGATGACATGCGCGGCACCTGGCAACAACAGTTTGCCTTCCGCACCTCAATGGCCACCATGATGGAAACCTATGGCCTGCTGGTACTGATTTTCTGGCAGGCCGGCGGGCTCATGCTGGCGGGCATGGCGCTCTATCGCGAAGGGTTGTTCAGTGGCCAACTGACCAACCGGCAACTGACACAGCGCACAACGGTGTTTTTGCTCGGTGGATTTAGCCTGGTCATCACCGGACTGGTTTACAATCACGTACATGGCTGGACGGCAGAATCGTCCATGCTGGGCGGCAGTCAATTCAACTATCTTGGCAGTGCTCTGGTGGCACTCGGTTACGTCCACCTGATGGTCTTACTGGTTCAGCTCGACCGCGTTCGGCGGTTGCGCCGAGGGCTGAGCCGAATCGGTCGCATGGCGTTTACCAACTACATTGCGCAATCACTGATCTGTACCTCGATTTTTTACGGCTTCGGCTTATCGCTGTTTGGGCAACTGACGCGCTGGCAACTGGTCCCCATCGTCGTGCTGGTCTGGCTCTTACAATGGTTTGGTTCTAAATGGTGGCTGGCTCGTTATCGCTATGGCCCATTGGAATGGATGTGGCGTCGGCTGACCTACTGGCAGCCACTCGCTAACCGTTCATAACACAATCAAAAAAACGGAGCGCTGTGCGCTCCGTTTTACTCTCTCCAGCGGTTTAAACCCGCCTGTGTTATTGCTTGAGCAGATAATCGTAGGCACTTAAGGCCGCTTTTGAGCCTTCACCCATCGCTATGACAATCTGCTTGTAAGGTACCGTGGTGACATCGCCCGCGGCATAGATTCCTTCTTCACTGGTTTCACACTTCTCGTTGATGATCACTTCACCGTAAGACGTGCGCTCAACAGTGCCATCGAGGAATGCACTGTTCGGTACCAAACCGATCTGAACGAACACACCACTCAACTCGGCCCGGTTCATGGCTTCTGTCGCCCGATCCTGATACTCAATGCCAACGACCTTGCCGTTGTCTGCCACGATTTCTTTGGTCGCGACATTTTTCAGAATCTCGATATTACTGCGGGTCTGAGCCTGCTCAACCAGTACCTGATCCGCTTTCAGTTCTGGCATAAACTCAAACACCTTCACTGACTTCACAATACCAGCAAGATCCAGCGCGGCCTCGATACCGGAGTTACCACCACCGATCACGGCCACGTCTTTTCCTTTGAAGAACGGACCATCGCAGTGCGGGCAGTAGGCCACGCCCTGGCCGACGTTCTCGCGCTCACCAGGCACACCCAGTTCACGCCAGTTGGCACCAGTCGCCACAATGACGGTTTTGGTTTCGATCTCTTCGCCGGAAGACAACACCACCTTTTTAGTCGCACCTTTTTCAATGCGATCCACGCGCAGATGTTCGCGTTTAGTGACGGTATAGTCATCAAGGTGCTGCGCCATGTTCGCAGACAGTTCCGGACCGGTGGTTTTCGATGTCCCGATCAGGTTTTCGATGCCCATGGTGTCCTGTACCTGACCACCAAAACGGTCGGCTACAATCGTTACCGCCAGGCCTTTACGCGCCAGATAGATAGCGGCCGCGATACCCGCAGGACCACCACCGATCACGACAGAATCCTGCAACGGCAAAGACTCAGTCGGAGCTTGAGCCCCGGCCAGTTCCGGGTGTTTCTCCAGCAGTTTGTCAATAATCTGCGCGGTGCTGATTTTGCCATTGGCAAACGGCTCGCCGTTCAGGTACACGCTCGGTACACCCTGGATGTTGCGAGCTTCAATTTCGTCTTTGTACAAACCGCCGTCGATCATCTCGGTGGTGATGTTGTCGTTCATCACGGCAAACTGATTCAGTGTTTGCACCACGTCCGGACAGTTGTGACAGGACAAGCTGACAAAGACTTCGAAGTTCAGTGGCGCATCAACGGCCTTCACCAGGTTTTTAATCTGGTCGTCCAGCTTTTGCGGTTCGGAGTCGGCATACAATACTGCCAATACCAGTGAGTTAAACTCGTGCCCACCCGGGATGCCGGAAAAGACAATGCCAGTCGGTTGGCCATCGGCTTCCACCTGAAAGGTAATCGGGCTGCGCAGCTGCGGCAATTCACGCTCTTCAAACGTTAACTTGTCTGAGACGGACGTAAAGTCCTGCAAGAACTTTTTCAGTTCGTCACGCTTGCTGTGCTCACCGGTGTTCAACACCAGGCTAACGGAACGAGTCAGATTCGCCGTATAGCCTTTCAGTGCGTTCAATAAATCGTTCGTTAACATGGAGTCGTCCTATGAAAACTGTTAAAAATTTGGGGTAAAAATAGCCACCGCCGCAGCGGTGGCGAAACGATCAGGTCGGGAATGACGTCGACCGGATCACTCAGGGTCCGACCGGATAAGGGGAGTCCGGTCGAGTTGCCATTTAAGATCGTTTAGATCTTACCGACGAGGTCCAGGCTTGGAGTCAGAGTCGCTTCACCTTCTTCCCAAGCGGCTGGGCATACTTCGCCGTCGTGGTTCTGAACATACTGGGCCGCTTTCACTTTACGCAGCATGTCTTTCGCGCTACGGCCGATGCCCAGATCGTGAACTTCCTCAACTTTGATCACGCCATCAGGGTTGGCCAGGAACGTACCACGCAATGCTTGACCAGCGTCTTCAATCATGATGCCGAAACCACGAGTCACGGCGCCTGTAGGGTCTGCCAGCATTGGGTATTCCAGTGTATTGATCGCAGTGCTGTGCTCGTGCCATGCCGCGTGTACAAAGTGAGAGTCCGTTGATACTGAGTACACTTCAACACCCAGATCTTTCAGCTCACCGTAGATTTTCTGCATGTCTTCCAGTTCGGTTGGGCAGACGAACGTGAAGTCCGCAGGGTAGAACAGGAAGATTGACCACTTGCCTTTCACGTCTTCGCTGGTGATCGTTTTGAACTCACCATTGTGGAACGCTTCTACTGAGAATTCTGGGATGGTTTTGTTGATCATGGTCATGATGGTTTTCCTCTTTGGTTTCAGTTAGTTGCTGTGTCGTTCAGCTCTGGTGACAAAGATAAGGCATGCTCGTCATTCTTTAAATCAGGTTAAAAAGATCTTTATATTCGAAAAAATCGATTGTACGATTTGCACACATTGACCTCTCGGAGCCGGTAATGATTTCGCTGAAACAGCTGAACTACGCCTTGGCCGTACAGCACACGCGCCATTTCAAGCAGGCGGCTGAACGCTGCTATGTCTCGCAGTCCACACTGAGTTCGGCCATCGCCGAGTTGGAAAGCCAGTTGGGGGTGCAGATTTTTGAGCGGGACAACAAAAAAGTCCTGATCACACCACTGGGGGAGCAGATTCTGGCTCGGGCGCAGGATGTGATTAACCAGGTACAGGACATCGAGCAGTTAGCCAAAAGCCGTTCCGAACCCTTAAGTCAACCGATGAAGCTGGGCGTCATTCCAACCATCGGACCTTACTTGTTACCTCAGGTATTGCCCGCTTTGCGACGCCAATACCCCGATTTTGAGCTGTCGCTGGTCGAGAGCCAGTCGGCCGATCTCGTCGACAAAGTCCGACGCGGCGTACTGGATACCGCCATCATCGCCTTGCCGTACGATACCGAAGGCTTGCTGACCTTCCCGTTCTGGGAAGAAGACTTCTATGCCATCTGTCATCAGGACTTACCGCTGGCCCGGGTCGACAACATCGACAAGGCCACCTTGCAGGACACCTCATTGCTGTTGCTCGATGAAGGTCACTGCCTGACCGATCATGCACTGTCCGTCTGTAACATGCCCCGACCGACTCAGGATAAAGGTGTCGCCGGTACCAGCCTGTTTACGCTGGTACAAATGGTTGCCGGCAAAATGGGCACAACGCTGGTGCCGAAGATGGCGTTGAACAGCTTCATCCCCAATAACCCGGAACTGAAAGCCATGCATCTGGATGAACCCGGTCCGCATCGGAAGATCGCCTTCATCATTCGGCCAAACTACGCCGGCATTGAAGACATTGAACGATTGAAAGGCATTTTCTGTGAGGCACTGTCTGCTTCGGAATAGCCGAAGCTGATGTTCGGATTTATTTGATTGCAGCATCAATGTGGTAAGCGCATCGTTATCAGCAAGTCCAAATCAACCCAAAGGAGCGCTGAGATGACACATACAACCGAAACCCGCTGCAATTACAGCAATGACTACTACGGTGACCGAGTCTGCAAACCCACGTCACCGCAGACAACCACAAAAGACTGACCGAACAACCACTGTACGGTAAACTGCGGTTTTCACATTGCATGGGGGCCACCGCATGGCTGAAACCGCACTGAATTTTCTGGATGTTCTGATCTGGCCGGTGATCGTTCTCACCGGTCTGTTTCTGTTCCGCCAACCACTGCTGGAACGCTTGAGTCACGCCAACAAGTTAAAATACAAAGATCTGGAAATCGAATTCAGCGAAGACATACAAACCGTTCAACAGGTTGCCCAACAAGCCTTTCCTATTCAGCAACAGGATATCAAAGCTCAGCTCTTGGCTCGCGCGGTCCATTTTCCCAGTACGACCATCCGGGATGCCTGGCGCGAGGTCGATCAAGCCGCACTCGCCTTACTCCAACTGCACGACGCCGACGATGACATTTCTGATGACACGCGTTTTAAAGACATCGCCGATGCTCTGATGGACGAGAACCTGCTGAGCACGAAACAAATCAAGTTGTTTCATGAACTTCGACGACTGCGCAACAAAGCCGCCCATGCGGAAGATTTCACTGTGAGCACGGCCGATGCGATTCAGTACGTGGAACTGTGCTTTCGTGTAATCGACTCATTGATTACTGCAGCCGGAAGCTCAACCGTAAAGATGGCACCTTAGCGGAAAAACGGCACACCGGGCTGATTCATAAAGCGCTTATTAGCTTGCGCTGAGACGACTGACAAGGCGAACCGGGCAATCATCCTGTATCAGTAAATCCGCATGGTCCTCCCAGAGAAATCCGGAACGCTGCATGTTTTGAATCATCTCAAACATAGGATCGTAGTAGCCTTGAACATTGTAAAAGGCGACAGGCTTCTGATGATGGCCGAGCTGCGCCCAGGTCCAGGCTTCAAAAATTTCGTCTAAGGTGCCCGCACCGCCGGGCAACGCGACGAACGCATCGGCCAGTTCTGCCATGCGAGCCTTACGGGCATGCATATCTGACACGTCTTCGAGCCGCGTCAAGCCGGTATGAGCCACTTCCTGATGTGACAACTGCGTTGGGATCACACCGATGACCTCCTGACCTCCAGCCAGAACTGCATCAGCGATGACGCCCATTAAACCGACCTGCCCACCGCCGTACACAATGGAATGGCCGGCATCGGTAAGGGCCTGACCGAGCTTGGTCGTCGACTCGGCAAAGGCCGGATCGTGACCCAGTTTCGAGCCACAAAACACCGCGACCCTCATTTGGTGCCCCAGATTTTAGCAACCGCCGCATCGGAACCCAGCGTTGCGATAACCAGGGCAACAAAACCCAGAAGGAAAAAGAACACCACGGGAACCAACGCACCCAAACTTCCAATGCTCAATGCCACCCAGGCCGAACCGAGTGAGAGGCCGATAAACACCACACTGAGAAACAGCAAAGCCATGCGATGCGACTTCTGATAATTGTCCGGCGCCGTATCGGATTCAAAAAACCGTAAAATGGGCCAGCAAACTTTGGTGAGTAATGATTTCATGAGTTGTCTTTGATCAGAACGAAGCCTTACTTCAGGGTACCTCTAATAAGCCTGATGGTGCTATGGCTTTTCAGAAAAAGTGACTGTCTAGGCGCGGTTAGCAGCGAATGTCTGGACCTTTGCAAAAACCGGAACAACGACAGGCACTTTTTCTGAAAGTCGGGATGCCGCACCACCCTTCGGGCGAGCCTGAAACGAAACCATCAAAATCGAGCCACACCCAGAATAGGTTTGAATGCAGACCTTAGAACTCAGACGCTCAACCAAGGCGCAATAAACTCAAGTAAGGCTGAATGCAATGCCGGATCGCTGGCAAACACAACCCCCGTGCGGTTCAGGTACAACGATTCTGCGCTGTTTAAGGGCAACGGTCGTCCAAAAGCATCCGAGCAGGGTTTACCTGTGGCGGCGAACAGTCCGGCCGATGCGGCAAAGTCCCACAATGCACCGCCACCGCGATTCGCTTTTGGCAGTTTCAGATAAAAGGCATGCGACGATTGCAGTACACCGACGGCATTCATGACAGCGCCCCGGTCAGACACCATTTGCACATTCGAGTACCCCAACTGGCGGGCAAAACCGGTCAGTTGCTGCATAAATGGCGCAAAGGCGGGCTGCTTAAAAAAGCCGGTGTCGGTAAAAAAGGTCAGCGTTTCTTTGACAGTCACCGCAGGAGTCGGCGCGGACAGGCGCCAGGACAACCAGCGCTGTCCGCTCGGCGGATGTAAAACACCACCGAGTAAGGGTGTACCGTCCTGAGCGACCAGGGCAATAGCAACGGAGTATCCCTGCCCGTCTTCAATAAACGACAAGGTGCCGTCGAGTGGGTCAACGCACCAGAACGCCGACGCGGTTAAGCGAGAATGGTGCGACTCGTCTTCAAGGCTGTCGCTGCTTTCTTCACCAAGCCAGGCCAGGGACAGTTCATCGCTGACCGGCTGTAAGGCTTGGTAGATGGATTTTTCAATGGCAATGTCGAGGTCGGTCACCACCTGCGACGCTTCTGATTCTCCACCGCGTTTACGGTGAATCGTCAGGGCCTGTCGATCAACCTGAACAAACTGTTGTTCGGCCGCATTAAGCGCCGCTTCCAAAGCCTGCCGACAGTGATCAATCGCCAACGAAGAAAACGACGTCATTCGGGACTCCTGTGTAGATAATGCAAAGCCTGTGCAGTCTGTTCAGCCATATAACCATTCAGCTTCCAATGCGTTGGACTCCAACCGGACAGAAACCGCTGAAAGTCAGCCCAGGCGAGGGGATACAGTGCGCGCCAGTCGTTTTCCAGTTGCAATCGCTCAGTTTGCGTCAAGCGATCAGATAACGCATCCGCCAGCACCGCAAAATAAACATTCAACAAATCCTCCGCGTGAGCAAAACATTGCGCTTCGCTCAGGCAACTGGTCATGAAATAGACCACGTCTTTCATACCGCATCCGCGTCCGACGTACTGAAAATCGACGGCCGCAACGCGTTGGCCGTCTTCGCTGAAACAGAAATTTGCCAACTTTGCATCGCCGTGCACCAGCGTCTGATAAGCCGTCTGACGCAGGGCACTATCAATGGCCTGAGCCGACCGTTTGAGTGGACTGCCGGGCATGGCCGCATACTCATCCGGCCGGGTGTCCAGATGCCAGTAGGTTCCAGTTGGCCAGAGGTTTTCCGGTTCAACCGACAGAAAACGCGCATGAAAATGAGCGAGCCAATGCAAACAAACGCGCACCTGGACCAGCTCGATCTGTTCAGGAACCACCGGAAAATGCGGACTGAGATCTTCCAAGACCAGATCGAGCCGGTTCTCATTCTGCTGTACCGCCAAAGGCTGCGGACAATAACAGTCGCTCGAGACCCGTGGCGCATAATGTTGGTACCAGGCTGTTTCTACCTGATAGGACGTCAGTTTTCGCTGATGAGAAAAATCAGACTGCCAACCGCGGGGATGAGCCGCCGCCGGCAATGGAAAGGCGACCTGTTTTACCACAACGGTTTGCGGACCATTCCCGTCTAAAAACACCCGGGATAATTCCCCGTACCCACCCCACAAGGTTTGCATTGGCTCGACGCTTACGACTGTGCCAAGCGACGCCAACAGGCCACCTAAGGTGTCGTCAGTTGTCATGTAGCACCCTTTCTAATCGATGCTGCGCATCGGACAGATACGCGCCCCCGAATATCAGCGCATGGTTCAGGATATGATAAAGCTGATACCAGGGTCGTCGACGCGGGTAACCGGCGTCTAAAGGCCAGACCGCCTCGTAGCCCTGATAAAACTCAGCCGGGAAACCTCCAAACAACTCTGTCAAAGCCAAATCAGTCTCCCGATCGCCATAGTAACTGGCCGGGTCAAAAAACACCGGTCGCCCCTGTTTGTCTCCGGCCAGATTGCCACTCCATAGGTCACCATGCAGCAACGATGCAGCGGGTTGATATTCTCGAAAACAATCATGAAAGGCGGTCAAATCCGGGAGCCGTCTCGTTAATGCCGGTTCGTCCAACTGATGAATCAAGGGGGTCAGTCGCTGCTCTATGAAAAAATCACCCCAGTTGCTTTGCCAGTCATTGGGCTGAACGGTTGTCCCTAACAGGTTGTCCGCATACCAGCCACAGGACGTTTGAGTAACCTGATGGCATCGTGCCAATTGCTGTCCCGCCATAAAAAAACCGGCAGCTGGCAAGCCACTCAGATCACACCAGGTCAGAACCAGGGCCTGAACGTCGCCAACGGCCGACTGAGCTAAAACCTTCGGTGTCGACAGTCCACCCACTTCCGACAACTCCGTCAGTGCGCGGGCTTCTTCTGTAAAAAAATCAGCGTCATCGGTTCGTTGAAGTTTCACAAACAGCGACGGCCCTGAGCCTTCAACGCGATAGGCCTGATTAATCTGCCCACCATGACAGGGCGTGGCCGTCAGCCTTTCTTCCCCGGCTAACTGACACTGCTGTAATAATTGCTGAATGAGCGCAGTCATGATTTGGATCGGGTCGCGCCGCGAATATCCACCTGGTTAAAATCGGGCCATTCATCCCATTGTGGATAATGCGCATCGGGTTCATCCCACGGTGCCCGGTGCGACATAAAAATGTGAGCGGCCGGTTGTTGCGTCACATCGGTGTCGAGTGAACCCAGACGGACACGGACGTAATCGCCACCTTGGCCAACCTGAGTGAACAGCGGGCTGCCACAACGGCTACAGAAATAGCGCCGCTTTCCCGGCGAAGACTCGTAAGTTGTTAGCCGTTGATTCGGATCATCAACAAGGAAGTCGTCACGTGCGACCGCGACGTTTATACCGCCGATCGAACCGCTGGCTTTGCGACAGGAACGGCAATGGCAGATGACATAATCGCCTTCGATATGCTCAAACTCGTAACGGACATCGCCGCATAGGCAGCTTCCGTGGTGCATAAAATAGTCCAAAATCGAAATGAACGGACATTGTCGGACGATGATCAGGCTTATTCAATGCCGATCTGTTCAAAGGTTCCCGGCGGACCGGTGACCCGCGTCCGGACGACCTGCTGTGACACCGCCATGACATTGCATTCGTAGTAGTACGCTGTGCGCTCCTGCCCTTCAATGGTGAGATCCAGAATCACGAAGTATTCCTGAGTATCCGCCAGATACCGGGTCGACATGGAATCCATTCGCGAGTCCAGCAAGGCACTGCCGATTTGGGCGCGGGCGCTGCGTTTACAGGCTTCAACGGCAGGTTGGAGACTGCCTTCGGCACGATCGGCACCCTCCAGTTGGTCACTGCGAAAGGGAGCGAGCACCGAGTAACCGGTGAACTCACTCAACACGTAAAGGCCCATCACAGCGATAACAAACAGCACGGAAACAATCAGCCACGCAGATGAAGACTCAGGTTTTCGGTCAGCCATGACGATTCAAACAACACCTCAATAACAGGTCATCCTCACATCATAGGACATTTCCGGGCGCTGTCACCTGCACGGGAAAGTCGCCACCTGTATGCAGAAGCGACGCCACCGAAAACCGATAACAATTATCATTTACATTAAAGATCAGGGTGCGCTATGGTTTCGCTCCTGCTATCAGAGACTCAGCCATGCCAACCACGCGTTTTACCTTCGCCGCCGATGCCCACCGAGTATTTATCGACATCAACGGCATCACCAATCATCACGCCGAACAACTGACAGAAATGCAACGCGATCTGTCAGGACGCTGGTTCATCGACGTGGAGATCCCAACCGGCTTTATCGGTTCATACGCGTTCATGCCCATCACCGATTCGCTGCCGACCTTTGCGAGCAGTCGCGAACGTTGGCGTTACCTGTCGCCCATAGCTGTGGCGGACCCGGCTAACCGAGGTCCGGTCTTAGGCAATGCCTGGGGCGGAAGCGCCTCCGTTTTTGACCCTGAAGGCCAACTGGCGGACATTGATTTCAGCGTTCTGTCACTGCCGGTTCAGACCTGGCGCAGCCAGATGCTGAACAATGAGCGTGCCGTCTGGTGGCTGAACACCCAACCCTCGGATGATCAACAACCGGTGCCGTGGGTCATCCTGCTGGACGGTGAAGACTGGGTAAAAAACCTGCCAATCGCCCCGACACTGCTGCAGATGACACAAACCGGTACCCTACCGCCCGCCAAATACCTGTTTATCAGCCGGCGTAATCTGGAAAGCCGAAGCGGAGAACTGCCCAACAACCCGCGCTTCTGGCAGGCCGTGATTCAGGAGCTTCTGCCGGCCATGCAGGAGACCTTGGGTGCATCACCCGAAGAGGTGGTGGTCGCCGGCCAAAGCTTTGGCGGCTTGTCCGCCGTTTATGCAGCGTTGCACTTCGGCGATACCGTGCGCAAGGCCATCAGCCAGTCGGGCTCGTTCTGGTACCCCGACCGACAAGCGGCCATGGACGATCACCTGACCGACTTTACCGTCGATACGGCGCTGCAAACCGTTCGGCAACGGAAACCTACGTCCATTCATCTCACCGCCGGTACGTTAGAAGGTAATATGCCGGTATTTTCACAAGCCATGGCTCGGGTGCTGGACGCGCAGCAGGTCCCGTTTACCTTACGCCATGTGGTTGGTGGTCACGACCGAGCCAGTTGGTTCCTGTCGTTGCTGGATGGACTGATCTGGTCCCTGACTGACGGTCCGGCTGATACGAATCAAGAGAATGATAATTAATATCATTTACAAATAAGAATTACTCCCATAAAATCCCTGCCATTCTGACCGATAGGAACTGGCATGGGCCCGCTCACACTGACAGTCGTTCGCAGCCAAACCATGAGCACCGCTTTAAAACGCCTGGTGCTCACCGGCGAAGGCCTGCAGAGAATCCCGGAGGACAACGCCGGGTTGCACATCAAGCTGTTCTTTAAAACTAAACAACAGTCGCAACTGGTACTGCCCGAACGAGACGCCAACGGTAAGATTCAATGGCCTGCCGCCGAGCTGAAACCCATCGCCCGAACCTACTCCATTGCCGGTTATGACCGGACCCTGAATGAGCTCGCCGTCGACTTTGTTCTGCATGATGCGCCCGGCCCGGCGGCCGACTTTGCACGCCAGGCACAGCCGGGCGATACGCTCGGTTTTGCAGGGCCTGGTCCGATCACCCTGTATCACCCTAAGGCACAACACTTTCTTCTTGTGGGTGACCTGTCGGCAACTCCGGCGCTGTCAGCCGTCGCCAATGAGATTCACAACCCGGACAGCCTGACGATTTATCTGGACTTACCCCACGGTGTCTCTGAAGACGACATTCGCCGTCATTACTTCCCGGCCGCCGACACTCAGTTGACCTGTGTTTTCTCCGGGCATCCGTCCGGTCCGGATTTTCTCACGCCGATACAAACGCGCCTGCAAAACCTGCCACCGGAACAGACCAGCCTGACCCTCGCCGGTGAACACAATGCGGTGGTGGCCTTGCGTACCGAAGCACGCCGATTGGGCTTTACGAAACCACAGCTTTATGCAGTGCCGTATTGGCGGCACACCATGAACGAAGAAACCTATCACGCTGAACGACATGCCGTGATGGACAACTGACATAAAACGAATAACAGACTTAACAGGAGACTCATCATGAACGCTGCATTGAAAACCCTGCTGGCAACGGCCACGCTGACCGTCGCAGGCAGCACCCTTGCCGATACATTTACTGATGCTCAAGGCACCGTCACCATCGACGGTACGCCCAACACCATTGTCACCTTTGATCTGGCGCCTCTGGATACCTTCGATACGCTCGGTGTAAAGGTCACCGGCGTAACGAAGCCGCACGCGCTGGGTTACCTGTCGAAATTTAAAGGCGACGATTACACCGATGTTGGCAGCTTTTTTGAACCGGATGTCGAAACCACGGCTTCGCTTGAACCTGACCTGATTGTTCTCGGTCCGCGCAGCGCCAAATTCAAAGATCAGTTTGACGAGTTTGCGCCAACCTTTGATGCTTCCGTCTGGGGTGCCGACTTTCTGGATCAGTTCTACTCCATGACCACAGAACTGGCAGCCGTCGTTGGTAAAGAAGCCGAAGCGGAAGAACATCTGGACGCCATCCGTGCGAAAGTCTCTGACGTGAATGTGGCCGCCGCTGATGCCGGTAACGCGCTGTTTATTCTGACCTCCGGCGGTAAAATTTCAGCCTACGGTCCGGGGTCTCGCTTCGGTTGGTTCTATGATGAACTGGGTGTGCAGCCAGCCGTACAGGATGTTGAAGCGGCGACTCACGGCGAGCCGATTTCCTTTGAGTTCCTGAAAGATGTAAACCCGGATTGGTTGTTTGTTCTGGATCGCGATGCTGCCATTGGCCAGTCCAGCGGTGCGGCAAAAGCGCTGCTCGATAACGACATCATTAACTCCATGCCTGCGGCACAGAACGACCGTATCGTTTATGTCGATGGTGTCGCCTGGTACATGGTGGCGTTCGGTTTGACCGCGGTTGATACGGCCGTGACCGAAGTGCGCGATGCGCTTGTTCAATAACCGATGAAAGCCTTTCTGCTTACGCTTGGTTTGGTGGCGGCGCTGGCCGTCATCAGCCTGTTTGTCGGCGTGGCGGATCTTTCCGCCAGTGAGGAGAATTACTCGCTCCTGTTTTTGACGCGCATTCCCCGCACCCTGGCGGTCTTGCTGGCAGGCAGTTCATTGGCAATCGCCGGTGTCATAATGCAAATGCTGGCGCGCAATAAATTTGTCGAACCGACCACGACCGGCACGGTGGAATGGGCCACACTCGGCATCCTGTTGCTGTTGATTTTTGCACCAGAATCCAGCGTTATGGTCAAGCTGATTGTCGCGTGTCTGTTTGCCGTCGTAGGTGCCGTCAGCTTTCTGTTTCTGCTTAGCCGCATCCGCATTCAGTCAGAAGTTATTGTGCCATTGGTCGGCATTATGTACTCCGGCATCATGAGTTCGACGATCACCTTCATTGCCTTTCAGTACGATTTGATTCAATCCATCTGGACGTGGATTCAAGGCGACTTCTCCATGATCATGCGCGGTCGTTACGAACTGCTCTGGCTCAGTGGTGTGCTTTGCATTGCTGCTTACATCACGGCCAATCAGTTCACCCTGGTTGGGCTCGGAGAGAGTGTGGCGAAAAATCTGGGCGTCAATTACCGCTGGATCGTAATCTGGGGTGTTTGTATGGTTGCCGTCATCTCCGGTATCACCGTGGTCAACGCGGGCGTCATTCCATTTCTCGGTCTGGTTGTCCCCAATCTGGTCAGTGTGTTTATGGGCGATAATCTGCGCAAATCTCTGCCCTGGATTGCCCTGATCGGTGCCGGCCTGGTCTTGGCCTGCGACCTGCTCGCGCGAACGCTGCGTTACCCCTATGAAGTGCCCATCGGCATCATCATGGGTGTGTTTGGCAGCGTCATCTTTCTTTCTATTCTGCTGCATCGGAACCGTCAATATGACTGAAGCTGTTTCCCGTCCGCGGCCATTGCATTGGCCAACACTGACGCCCGGTTGGCGTCTGGCTCTTTTGTTGACCTTGGTGGTGTTTGCGATTGCCCTGTACCTGACGTGGGACATTAAAGCGAGCCTGGCGTTTACTCTGAAGTACCGCAGCAAAAAACTCATCACGCTGTTACTGGTGGGTTTTTCGGTGTCGACGGCCACGCTGTTGTTTCAGACATTGAGCCAGAACCGCATTCTGACCCCGGGCATCATGGGGTTCGATGCGCTCTATGTGCTGATCCAATCGATTCTGGTTCTGACGCTTGGCGTCATCGGTTTCAACACTCTGAACCCCTACATGAAATGGGGCATGGAAACCGCACTGATGATCCTCGCCATGCTGATGATGTATCGGCTGCTCTTTCGTGGTAACCAGCAGTCTCTGCAGTTCATGATGCTGGCCGGGATTATTTTTGGCGTCCTGTTTTCCAGTGGCAGTGCGCTGGTGTTTCGGCTACTGGATCCGACTCAGTTTGGTGTGCTGCAGGATGCGCTGTTTGCCACCTTTGCGGCGGTCGATCCTATTCTGCTGCAGATTTCTTTCGGCGTGCTGGCCGTAACCGCAGTAGCCCTGTGGCGCACACATGCCCGATTGGACGTGATGCTGCTCGGTCAGAACAGTGCCACCAGCCTCGGCTTAAACTACAACGCCATGGTGCTGATGATTCTGCTGTTGGTGGCGATTCTTGTCAGTCTGTCGACGGCGCTGGTCGGACCGGTCTCCTTTTTCGGCCTGCTGGTTGTGCACCTGGCCTATCGGCTGGCTGGTTCTTATCAGCACCGTTTTCTGATTCCATTCGCCGCCCTGCTGGGCATGCTGACCCTGGTCAGCGGCGAATTTATTCTGCAACACCTCACTAACTTCAGCACCCGACTCAGCATCATCATTGAGTTTTTCGGTGGACTGTTCTTCTTGGCGTTGATTATCCGACAGGGGAAAGCATGATTGAACTGAGCAATATCTGCCTGAGCTATGGTAAAAACGACATTCTGACCAACGTGAGTCTGTCACTTCGCCAACAGGGTCTGACCTCCATCATCGGCCCTAACGGCGCCGGAAAATCATCATTGCTCGCGATCCTGAACCGGTTGCAAAAACCAACGTCTGGTGAAGTCCGGATTGATGGACAACCGATTGACAGCTTTGATAACCGAGTCCTGGCAACGCGGCTCTCCATTCTGCGACAGGATAATCAGATCAACGCCCGCATCAGCGTGCGTGATCTGGTTTGCTTTGGCCGGTTCCCGTATCACAACGGTCGCCCGACGGCAGAAGACTGGGCCGTCATTGATCAGGCCATTCATTACCTCGATATGTCGGACCTGCAGGATCGCTATCTGGATCAGCTGTCCGGCGGCCAGCGACAACGGGCATTCATTGCCATGGTGTTGGCTCAGGATACTCAGTACGTATTTCTGGATGAACCCCTGAACAACCTCGACATGAAACACAGCGTCGCCATCATGAAGCAACTACGACGCGCCTGTGAAGAGCTCAGCAAAAGCATCGTGGTCGTTCTGCACGACATCAACTTTGCGTCCTGCTACTCCGATGAGATTGTGTCCATGAAACATGGCCGCATTGCACACAGCGGCTCACCCGAGCAGGTGATGCAGGATCATATTCTGATGGACTTGTACGACATGCCGTTGAGTGTGCAACAGATCGACGACAAACGCTTGTGTCTGTATTACCTGTAAACCCAGTTACACATTCGCACCCGGAGGCGACACTATGAAAACCATCAGTCGAACACTCGCAGGCCTCTTAGTGATGATTTTACTGATCGCACTGAGCGGACACGCGGCCGGTCTATCTGTCAAAGACGCGCTTTCAGGACTGGTCCTGTTGGGATGCCTTGGTTTTCTGATTGCAGGGCGACCGGACAGCGATTCCGGTCACGACCCCGGTTGGTAACCCATGGCTACAGAGTCTGTACCCATTCTTCCAGGTTCAGATTTTCACGCTGTTGTGGCGGTTCAAACAGCTTAGTCACCGCCGTAAACACCGCTTCGTTATCAAACGCTGCCCGCTCGGGCTGAGCCACCCGGCGTTGAGCGATTCGAGCCAAACAAACATCGTCTGACGCGGACAGATAAACCGCCCGGTGCGCCGCCGCAACGTCGGTTGCCAACTGCACAAACCACTGCCGGTCTCGCTGCGTGTTCGCCGGGAAATCCAAGACAACGGCATTGCCGACTGACAACAACTGTTGCACATGCGGCCGGATGACGGACAACAGACGACGATGGCGTACGACAAAGTCGTCGAAGGTCTGAATCTCATCGGGATAAAGCAAACTGAGCCAATCGTCTTCTGAAATCCGTATCGCACCAACTTGCTCAGCCAGGGTTTTCGAGTGGGTCGACTTCCCTGCACCCATTTTCCCAATCAGAAAATACAGAGTTCCTTTGTTCGTCATGCCAGATTCCTTACACATCAATTTTATCGATCCGACGTTGATGTCGGCCGCCAGCAAAGGTCGCCGCAAGCCAATGATCAACGATCGCTAACGCATCGGTCTCGGTCATCATGCGCTGCCCAATGGCAATCATATTGCAATTACCATGTGCCATCGACAACTCAGCCGTTCTGAGGTTCCAGACCACGGCGCACCGAATGCCCCGGATCCGGTTCGCGACAATGGCTTCATTGCCACTGCCACCGACGATGATGCCTCGTTGACAATCATTCCGGGCAACGGCTTCGGCGGCTGGCCGGACGATATCGGGATAGTCGACCGGCTCTTCCGAGTGGGCGCCAAAATCCTGAACCGACACCCCGCGCTCAAGAAGAGCCTTACGAATGGACTCTTTATAGTAAAAACCAGCGTGGTCACACGCTAACGCAACAATCAATATGGTTTCTCCTCTATTTGCATCCGGTTAAAGCCAGGCGATGTCTACGATAGGAAGTGTTCGAACTTAATAAGTGGGTAACCATCAGGAAGCGATGGCCCCAGGCGCGAAAGAGGGTTCAATATTGGCTGAGCCGGATGTCAGTGAGATCGGCGTTTGAGAGGAGAACAGGAAAAAGAAAACAAAAAGGTGTGCGGGTTATCTGCAGACACCCGGAATGAGACCGGTCAGCCGGCCTCGTAGAACAGGTCAGCAACCTCATGCTCATTCAGTGCCGCCAAGGTTTGATTGATGATGTCTCGGGTCGCGATACCGCATTTACCGCACTGAGATGCGGTCCCCAGGATCGAATTGACCTCTCGAAGGCTGCTGGCCCCATCGACCACCGCTTCGCGAATCTGAGTATCGGTTACGCCTCGGCACAAACAAACGTACATTGCTCTACCCTATGCAGTTGATAGTGTGGACTATAATCCAAATGAAACGCATTCTCAAATGAGAATTCAATCATTTAACAATAATTCACAGTTAGCGATGATTATCGTTAAGAATTGACGTCACGCGTTGAGTAAGATCAGCTTTTTAAATGGTTTGGGAGTTCGATCATGGTTAGATTACTGTCGGTTTCTGTGGTCTTGAGTCTGTTGCTTTGCGCGACCGCCTTGGCAGGTACGCCCCTGCGCGTCGCCTCCCACAACATCCATTACATCCTCCCGAACAACCCTGACGATGACTGGGAAACCCGCCGGGATGCCGTGATTGCCGTCATAGACGACATGGCCGCCGACATCCTCGCTTTTCAGGAAATGGAATCCTTTGTCGGCGGTGTGAATCATCAGAACCTGCAGTTGGACTGGGTTCTCGAACACCACCCGGACTATAACGCCGGCGCCTTCAGCGATAATGCCGACCAGTTCCCCATCACCCAGCCGATTCTTTACCGCCGGGATCGGTTTTCACTGCAAACGCAGGGGTTCTTTTTCTTTTCGGAAACCCCGGATGTCATCTACTCAAGGCAATGGGATGGTCGCTACCCCTATTTTGTCAGCTGGGTCGAACTGTTCGATCACACGAATGACCGCAACCTGTTCGTGTTTAACTTCCATAACGACTTCGCCAGTCGCAGCAATCGACGCCAATCCTCAGAGCTGACCGCTGAACGCATCGAGCAGATCGCTGGTGAAACACCGGTGATCCTGTTAGGAGATTTCAATGCGCCAGTCTGGTTTCGTGAGGTGGAACGGTTTGAACCGAAGCTGACACCAATAAAGCCCGGCGGCAGCACCAACCGCATTCTGGGACTGAAACTGTTACCGGCCATCGACCACATCCTCATATCAGACGACTTTGTTGCCGATACCGATGTTCAGGTTTGGGACCGCCGATACGGCGGGGAGTACCCCAGTGATCACTTCCCGATCAGTGCAGATATCCGTTTTTCAGATTAACCCCCCACCCGAGAAGCCACTATACAACTTCCTGACAATATTTTGCGCGCAAAACAATTGACAGGCAAACTACTTCACCGTATTGTTTTGCGCACAAACTAAATGCACAGCAACAGGAAACGATCATGGCAACTCTCGAAAAAACACTGTACACCGCACAAGCCATAGCAACCGGCGGTCGTGAAGGCACCGCTAAAAGCTCAGACAACAAACTGGATGTCACGCTGAGCACACCTAAAGAGCTCGGTGGTGCCGGCGGCGACGGTACCAACCCCGAACAACTCTTTGCTGCGGGCTATGCCGCCTGCTTCATTGGCGCCCTGAAAGTGGTCGCCGGTGCCGCGAAAATTAAACTGCCGGAAGATACCTCCATCCAATCCAAGGTTCATATCGGTCCGGTCGGCGCTGGCTTTGGTATCGCAGCTGAACTGGCCGTCAGCATTCCTGGCATCGACCAGGACACCGCCCAGACGTTGGTTGAAAAAGCGCATGAAGTATGCCCATACTCCAATGCCACGCGCGGTAACATTGATGTCAAACTGAGCGTTCTTTAAGACATGAACCGTTAACAAAAAACCGGCGCCTCTGAGCGCCGTTTTTTGATCCTAACTGGAAAACCCTTTACAGACTTAGCCTCGGCAAGCGGCCGGTAGAAACTCTTTTTCCAAATCTGTTTTATTAGTGCCTACTGCTTGCATACCGTTCACGGGTTCATCGTAACCACAGAGCCAGGCAATCGGGCTGGCAGGACTGCCAACTACGGCTGCAGGTCTAAACGACAGAACCTTACCTTGAAGTGGCGCGGATGCTTTGTTGCCCAGCGTTACGTGGATTGCTCCGGACTCAACAACGACACCCGTGATCCTGTTACCGATCAGAAAGTTAGCGGCCGGCACGCCAGCCGTTTCATTATCCGTAGGAAACTCGAGTTCCTCAACGTAGTAGTTGGTCACATTTTCCCGGATCGTCGCTGCCATACTGAGGGCCTCGACGACCTCACTTCGTTGCACGTAAACCTGATAAGCAGGGAGCGCGACAGACGCAAGAACGCCAATAATTGCAACAACAATCATCAACTCGATTAATGTAAACCCCTTGATTCCATTCATACAATTTCTCCTAAAAAGAATATTGGCGAATAAGCGCTCGCCAAGAAAAAGAAGATCGCCGTTACCACCACAAGTGCAACAAAAACTGAAATGAGCTTCATTTGTTGCTCACTTTTCTCGAGAAGAACACGCATCTGAACCCGGAGCAACGCTTGCATTTCCACCGCAACTGACATCTCTGAAGCCTCAACCTCTTTCAGGTGATTGACCAGTTCCGACGAACGGTTTTCTTCTGGTTCGCCAGCCTCTGAAATCGGGAACTGCAAGATATCCATCACCTTCTTATAAGATGTTCGAATACTCCTGAAAACCAAGTATTTAAAGACGAACCCATTTTCGATCCCCAGATCAAACCTGAACAACTTTCTCAGGTTATGCCCGATCACTAATGACGCGATAAGTAGTATTGAAACAACAAGCACAATATAGCCCCAGTAATCTTGATACCAGCCTAGATGACGGGGAACCGAAAGCTCAAAATCATTGAACGCGTTTAAGAATGTCGGAGCAACCTTCACTTGGTAGATCCCTACGACGATATAGAAAATAAAGGTAACATAGCTCAAATAAGCGACCACTCGCTTAAACCGTATTGGCTCTTCGAACTTTTCAACGAGATCAAATTCTTGATAGATGTTTAGGGTCGCAAGCGCTCGTTCTTTACTATCGATTAATGCAACCTTATCGAGTATCTTCTTTGGCAGTGAACGCCGATGAAGCGGATCACCGTAATACGCACAGGACTCGCTTTTCTCCACTCTGCCAATACAATCAGAAACTGTTTCGTCCTCCCTGATTCCCGCAGCCACTTTCCGGCAGATGTACCCAAACCTTTCCCAAGTCATTAAAAGAACGCTCCTTGATATTAAATAGATTGTCTTGTGCAGCGGATGAGAGACCAAGCCCCTGCTTTCTGCAACCGGATCTATAATGCCATACCTGTACTACGCATAAAGGAGAATAAAAATCGAAAGTTAATGCTCAGGACGACAACGGCTTAGTGAAGTACAACGCGACATCGTCACCCATCACCACCGAGTCGCCATAGGTCAGAAACACACCGGCGACCGAGATGCCGCGCTTATCAGGAATGTAGCCGCGACGACAATACAATGCCTGAGCCGGACCATAATCGGCGATCAATCCAACGCCAATGCCAACCACTTCATGTGTACGCGCCACCACCGATTCAGCATGATCCAGTAGCTGCGTTGCGATGCCCTGCTGTTGAAATCGCTTTAAAACGTTTAAGTCCATAATTTCCGGAACCCCTTGCTCATAAAAAGGCGCATAGGGTGATGCCCACTTGACCGTCACATAACCAGCGACTTGGCCCTCGACTAACGCTACCCAGCAATCCCGCTCGCCGGCATTTTGCTCGATCACGTATTGTCGGTACTGCTGCTCTGGCTTGCGCCAGCTTTGTTGCGCAAAGGCATCCGCGAGGATGGCACAATGCTCAAAGGATAGAGGTTCAATCGTCAGGTCCATCTGCAGAGCCCTTTTAAAAGTGTACGTCTGGCACAACATGCGTGAGCCAGACGTTGATTACCGGAGTTCCATCCGGGGATCAGTCGTGGGGGTTTTGCAAAAACTGCTTTGCATCCCCGCCAATCGTATACCAGTCGGGCTTATCGGCCACAAACTCGTGAAACGTTAACGGGACACCCAAGTCGACATCCAGACAGTGAGCGTTAATCGGAAACGACGGTTGGTCGGACAGTACTTCGCCCAATGCCGTCCCACAAGCTGAGCAAAAATAACGGTCCAGTTCGTAAGGCGGTGCAGGTTTATAATGGTGAATCAAATCTTGGCCAGCCGTAAGTCGAAACGACTCAGCCTTGACGAACGCTAATGCACTGGCACCGAGTTTACGGCAACGGCTGCAATGGCACATACCCACCAGGGTTGGCTTTTCGCTGAGTTCGAACGTAACTGCGCCGCAGCAACAACTTCCTGTCATCATGGTTTGAGTTCCTTTTTAGCGATAGGGGGTCTAGTGTCCTGAGTCAGAAGTTCGCCTGGTTTCAGAGCTCATGGAAAGGTCGAATATAAGGCGCACTTCGCAGGAAATATTTTGATCTTTTCAAGCAGCGCAACATTACACAAAGACTGTATGCATATCCAGACCTGTCAAAAAAACCATTAACGACTTTCAATCGAAACGATGTCAGCTTTCCAGTACAGCTGCGTCGAATCGTTAATCCGCCAGCCTACGTGACCTGACATGGGAATCAGTACGTCGTTATGATGTTTATAGTTCCATAATTGCCCTTGCCAAGGCGTCAGGATCAAACGGCCATCCACATCGCGATAACGTGTCGCATCCATTTGCGTGATCAGACCCGTATCGTCAAAGGTAAACACTACAGAAACAGACGTATCATCATCCGTTAAGGTCGCTCTGGCCTGCGACGCATTGATGCCCTGCCAACGAAGAGAGGCGCTGGGCAACAGCCGATACGGATACCAGGGGGCTTCGGCCAGGTATCGCATCAACTCGCCTTCGTTTAACTCATCACTCGCTGAGGCCGACATGACCGGGATCCCACCAAACAATCGGGCTCTCAGCAGCCCTTGCCCATCCACATAGGCATCGTGAACATGAGCCGTCATCAGCGGTGCCATCGTAATCCTTGCATCCCAGACGAACCCGGCTCCCTGAATCTGGATGGTCTGTTCTGATGCCATCGGTCGCCAATTAGGTTGCGCATCGGATCCCATGTTGAACTCACCCTCATGACGGATGACCACCTGCTCGGGCCACGGCGCGTTGCGCTTCAGCACCATCGAAAAATACCGTTGAACGGGCTCCGGCAACGCCGTAAAAGACGGGGAATCATCCACTATGGCCGGGCTGTTTTCATTCGAAGCGCGCATCTGCTCAATCAGCTCGGCCGTCGAAAGTCGCCAGTGCAGTTTCCCACCAAGAATCACCAGCACCACCAGTATCAGCAACCCAAACACAAATGACAGCACTTTCATGACCCCTCCCTGTTTAATCACAAAGGCACTGCCTTAAACCATGAAAGACGAGTGCCCGATCACCCCGCCATTTTTGGACGGACAACTGAGCGATACAATCGCTAATCCATGACAATGCGAACGCGCGACAAGTCTCGGTTGAAAAAAGACCACAGGCACTTGCATTGCGCAGTCAAACTGTTCTCGGCAGACAAAAAAAACGCCGGCATTACGCCGGCGTTTTTTGAAGGGCATTTGCTGAGCTGGATGATGGTTACATCTGCGATTGGATGTAATTTTGCAAACCAACCCGTTTGATCAGACCGAGTTGTTTCTCCAGCCACCAGGCGTGATCCACTTCGGTATCATCCAAGAGCTTCTCGAGGATTTCACGGCTGACAAAATCTTCTTCCTGTTCGCACAGTTTAATCGCCTCGACCAACGCTTGCTGAACTTCGTACTCAACTTTCAGATCGTTCTCCAGCATTTCCGGCACATCTTTGCCAATACGCAGCGGTATCCGGGTGGCCATGTCCGGTGAACCTTCCAGAAACAGCATGCGTTCAATCAACGCCTTGGCATGACCTTTCTCATCATCAAACTCGTGCGCAATGCGCTCATACAGTTTTGAAAGACCCCAGTCCGCGTACATTTCTGAGTGAATGAAATACTGGTCCATCGCGGTGAGTTCGAGTGCCAGCAGACCATTCAATGCGTCAATGACTTTTTGTTTACCTTGCATGGTTCTGCTCCTTAATCGTCGTCGTGCATCTGCGATTGCAGATAATTCTGAATGCCGGTTTTATCGATCAGGTATTCCTGCGCTTCAAGCCAATCGACATGCTCTTCTTCATCGGCCAGCAAGTCTTCCAGAATGTCGCGCGTGACGAAATCACCGGCCTTTTCACAAGCGGCTATGGATTCTTTTAACAGCGTGACTTGTTCGAGTTCAAGCTTGAGGTCGCTGGCCAGCATTTCCTCGGTGTGTTCACCAATGTTCAGTTTTCCAAGCGCCTGTAAGTTTGGCAGCCCTTCCAGAAACAGAATGCGTTCGATCAAAGCATCCGCCTGTTTCATATCCTTGATGGATTTTTTATAGGCCTTTTCATTGAGGCGTTCCAGCCCCCAGTTTTTAAACATGCGAGCATGCAGAAAGTACTGATTAATCGATGTCAGCTCGACCATCAACACTTTATTGAGATAGGCAATGATGCCGGTATCACCTTGCATAAGGCGGTCCTTGGTTGCGTTGGAGAATTCAGGACACAAACCTAGTTGAACGGCCGATAAAGATCAAAAAAATCAGACGCTTTATTGATTTCTCAAACTTCTTCGTATTTGCCAATGTTTCTCATTCCCAATAGTCCGCTTCGCGCTCACACCATCAGTGCAGAACCGCCGGCCGGGGTTGGTGAACGGACGACAGCAGTGAAGACAGCCAGAACTCCACAACGCAGATGGGGTGCTCTGCAATGTCTTTAAGCGGTCGAACTAACCAGCCAACATTGTCGACGGTGGACAACTGTTTCAGCCGGCGTTCAGCCTGCTCGATAAAGGGAGCCAGGTCAGAAAAGAAACCGGCCTTGCGTAACGCAAACAGCATTTCCATGCCGGTACGAATGTAATGGTCGATATCGTTCTGTTCCGGTGCGGTTTTGTCGAGCGCGATGTCCGCCGCGTCCAAGGCATTGCCATAATACAGCAATGCCGAGTCGTATTGCCGGGTAGACACCAGACGTCGCGCGCGGTCAATCGCCTGAGCAAAAAAACGTTGTCGATGTTCCTCGCTTTTCAGCAACATCTGATGACAGTCATCACATACGAATTTCATGATTCCGGAATCCCCCTTTCACATGTTCAGGAATAACAATGATCAACTTCAAAGCAAAGCAAAATGGTGTTGCCGCGTGGTGACTTTTTCTGGCCGGTAGTGCCAGTATTGCTCAACCGTCTCCGGCGTTAATACGGCATCCGCCGCGCCCACCTGTTGTAAGTGCCCATGGTTCAGGACCCAGACGCCCTGACCATAACGACAGGCCAGATTCAGATCGTGCAGCACCGCCAGTAAGGTAAAGTCTCGGTGCACCCGCAAGTCGTTCAGCGTTTGCATCAACAGATGTTGATGCCCGAGGTCCTGCGCGGACGTAGGTTCATCCAGCAGCAATAAGGGTGGCCGCTCAGCCTGCGACAACTGAACCAACACCCGGGCCAGTTGCACGCGCTGTTTCTCACCACCCGATAGCCGTGTGTAGGGCTGCTCTGCCAGATGACCGACATCGGTATCGTGCATGGCACGCCGAACCAACTGAGCGATCTGACGTTTGCGCATCGATAAAGGAATGGCGCCGATGGCGACAACTTCTTCTGCGGTAAACGGAAAACCAACCTGACTGGATTGCGGCAGCACCCCCAGATGGCGGGCTCGTTCCAGACGATTCCATGCCGTCAGGGGTTTGCCGTGAAAGCAAATCTGCCCGGCCGTTGGCACCGTTTCACCGCTGATGATTTTCAACAGGCTCGACTTGCCCGCACCGTTTGGTCCGAGAACCGCAACCGTGTCGCCCTGGGTCAACACGGCTTCCCGAACATCGAGAATGCAGCGCCCGTTTCGATGCAACGACACATCGTTCAAAGTCAGAATGCTCACAGCAGGTGTCTCCGTTGTTTGATCAATAAAACGGTGAAAAACGGCGCGCCAATCAAAGCGGTCATCAAGCCGACCGGCAGCTCCGCTGGCGCCATCAATATCCGAGCCGCGACATCGGCCATCATCAATAACCCGGCTCCCAGCAGCGCGGACAATGGCAACAGAATCCGATGATCCGGACCGACCAACATGCGCACCAGGTGAGGCACCACCAGACCCAGAAACCCAATGACGCCGGTAATGGATACACTGACACCGACACCAATGGCGGCAACAACAATCATGCGCAGCTTTAACCGCTCCACATCGATCCCCGTGTGTCGGGCTTCAGGCTCACCAATGAGCAAAGCGTTTAACTGACCGGCATCGCGTTGTGCCGCCACCAAGGTGATCACCAACGTCGCCAGCGCCAATCCGGCGAGAGGAAAACTGGCCCCGTTCAGAGTTCCCATTCCCCACAAAGAAAGATCCCGCAGCGTCTGATCATCGGCGATGTAGGTCAGAAATCCGATGGCAGCGCCAGCAAAGGCGGCGATGGCCACGCCGGCCAACAACAGAATGACGACTGACGTTCCCTGAGACGACTGCGCCAATCGATACACCAGCAAGGTGGTCAACAGGCCGCCTAAAAACGCCGCAATGGGCGTGGCTACCGCCGCGACCGACATGGGCAGCAGCACAATGGACAGGGCCGCCCCCAGCCCGGCGCCGGTCGAGACACCAATGATGCCGGGGTCGGCCAATGGGTTACGAAACAGCCCCTGAGTGATCGCACCGCACACACTGAGTAAGGCCCCAATGGCCATCGCCAACAGTGTTCTCGGCATCCTCAGTTCCCAGACCACCGCCTGCTGAAACGACTTCAAACTGGTCAGTGAGCTGCCCCAAATACCATCCCAGATGGCGAGCAGACTCTGACCGGCCGGCAACGTCATGGCGCCGCGCGTTACCGATAAGCCGGCGCTGAGAATCAGCACCACAATCAACGCCGGATAAAGCTGGCTGTGCGAAACGGTTCGTTTCATTCCGAGTCTCCGCCGCTTAATACACGAGTTGACTCAACCGATGCGCCTCACGCACCACACCCAGGCTGACACCGGCCACCATCTTGCCGGCATCAACGGTCAGTATCCGTTGGTTCTGATAGGCGCGCGCGTGCTCAAGTAAGGGATGCTGACTGACTAAATCAGCAGCGGCATCCGCCTGTGAACTTTCACTGCCAACCAGGATGACATCCGGATCCAGCTCCAGCAGCGCTTCCATGGAAACCGTCTTATAGCCGCCGTACTGAGTGATGTTGTCACCGCCGAGTAATTGGATCAGCGCGTCACCGGTGGTCCCTGAACCGGCCTGGGACAATCCCCGCGTACTCATGTTCAACAAAAACACCATACGCGGTTTGGCGTCGCCGGCAGTCTCCTGTATCGCACTGAGCTCACGACGCACCTGCGCCACCATCTCGGCCGCTTCGCTGGTTCGTGACAGCTGCTCACCCAGATCGGCAATGTTCACGATCAGTTCTTCGGCGTTGCTGGCCGCAGGCAACTGCACCAAAGACACCCCGGTTCTCGTCAATGTCTCAACAACGGGAGCCGGTCCCATGTGGGTCGAGCCGATCACCAAGGTTGGCTCGGTACTTAAGACGCCCTCAGCCGATAAGGCCCGATGGTAGCCAAGATCGGGCAGTCCACGCTCACCAACTAAGGACTGGCTGGTGACATCAACCGCTACCAGGGCATCGGCCAAACCGAACCCCATCAGTATTTCTGTGGCATTGGCATCCACGCTGGCAATGCGTGACGTGTCAGTCGGCTCCGCCAATACCGGCAGGCTCAGACTCAGAGACAGAAGGCTGGTCAGGGTCAGGCCGCTTATCGATTTCATGGGTGTACTCTCTTTTTTTTGATGTTGTTGTCGAAAAGAGTACCCGAATTGTCGAACTTTTCAATGAGAATAATTATCGTTTACAAATAAGAATGATTGATGTTAGTGTTTAAAAAGATCAAACGACAGTGATGCATATGACGACCATCGACACCACACAATCAACGACATTACCCGGCGCTCAAGCTGAGTCCCTTCTTAAACAGATCGCCGGTTGGGGACCGGTCACAACCATCGTGATCCACCTCGGCAGCGTGTTTGAGTTTAAAGGACCGTTTCCGGACGGTTCCGTCGGTCACGGGTTTTATAACCTCAACGGTCCGGTACCCGGCTTCCATGGTCACCTGAACCTTGGCGACGTTGATCACATCGCTTTTCAGACCAAGCCACACCGAGGTCGTGAAAGTTACGCGCTGGTGTTCAACAACCGCAATGGCGACACCATTTTTAAAATTTTTCTTGGCCGGGATGACCAGGGTGAGCTGCTCGCTCATCAGAAGGCGGCGTTTTTTGAACTTATGCAAGACGAGAACTCACAATGAAAAACCAGGCACTGGAAAATCGACTGCAAACCGAAATCCGCGATCACATCGCCTCACGGCGAACGCTGCAACTGGCCAGCCTCAGTGAGGAATATGGCCCCTACGCGTCTTATGCACCGTTTGCTTTCGACGATGATGGCTTTTACATCCTGATCAGTGAGATTGCCATACACGGGCGCAATCTGGTTGATCATCCTGATGCGTCGGTGTTGATCATTGAAGATGAAGACACCGCCGCTGAACTGTTCGCCCGTAAGCGCGTCAGTTACCGGGTTCAAGCCGAGCACATCAATGAAGACGATGACCGTTGGCAATCGGGCGTCAACGCATTGAGCGATCGACACGGTGATCGTATTCGGCACCTGTCTGAACTCAGCGATTTCAAACTGTTCCGATTACGCTCTAAAGGCGGCCGATACGTCAAAGGGTTCGGTAAGGCCTACACCCTCGCGGCGGGTTCACTGACCGGGGAAAGCCTGCAGCATCTTCGTGATGGGCACAAACGTAAAGACACCGAACAGCGCGCCGAACCCGTTCGCGCCTGACGATTTCCAATCGCTGCAGACTGACTCTCTCCAGCCTGCAGTTTTTGTACAGTCAGCAACCCGGAGGGTAACAGCGGAAGACAACATTTAAGGATCACGGCCCGATTCAAAATCTGCGGTTCCTGTTCAGGATCTCCAAGTCTCAAGGCGGATTATTCGCAGATTTTAACTTGTTGTTTTTCGTTGTTGCGCAGTCCTCCGGTTGCTGACTCTTTTTCCGGATTCCAGATTATGACGAAGCGAACCCAACGCCAACGCAACACTCTCGTTGCGACCGCAATCACGACCGTACTGATCAGCAGTACCTTGTCAGCCGATGAGACCACGGCACTGCCAACTTTGGTCATCACCGGTACCGGCACTGAAAAAAGCCTGCCGGAGAGCCCGATTCCGATTGAAGTCATTGATCAACAACAAATACGCGAACAGGGAGCCACCCGGCTGGATGATTTGCTGAAGTCCGTACCCGGCCTGCAGCTAATGGACCAACATGGGCAACAGGGGCAGACAGTGATGATGCAGGGCATGAACCCGGAGCACGTTCTGATTCTGATTGACGGTGTTCCGACACGCCAGACCAATAGCGAGTTTAATGTCGAACGTATTGATCTCAGCCGGATTCAACGCGTGGAAATCGTGCCGGGCAACTCATCATCACTGTACGGGTCCAGCGCTATGGGCGGCGTGATCAACCTGATCACCAACGACGAGAAAACGCCCTATCTGTCATCAGAAATCGGCGCCACACAAACCGAATCCGATACGACGAAGGGGCCGACCGAACTTAACGCGAACGTGCAGACCGGCTATGCACTCGGTGACGGCTTTGCCGAACAGGGGTTATCACTGACCCGTTACAGTGGCGTTGATATTAACCCGGATCGCTACGGTGCCAACCTCGCCTCCGGCTACCGATGGACACTCAGCGGGGATTACCAATGGGAAGACTTTCAATCCAACCTGACGTGGATGGGCGGACGCCTCGAGCGTCCATACTTGCAGATTAAAGCCAATAACGAATTTAAAAGAATCAAAACTGAAAACAGCGATGAACTGTCGGCTTCTCTGCGACGAAGTACCACGACCAGCGAACAGATCATTCAGGTCGACGGTGATCGCTACGACACCCGACAAGCCGTTGTCGGAGCCGATGATTATTACGATCTGACGCGTCAAGCGATCAGCCTTGCGCCTCGTCTGAGTCATCAACAGACGCTGTTTACCGATCATCATGACCTGACTCTGGGCTTGGTTGCTTCAATGGAGTTTCTCGAACAGACAAAAACCGAACAGGGTGAAACCACAAACGAAATCAGTCGCAAACACCGCAGCGCGCTGGAAGTCTTTGCTCAGGACGACTGGTACACCACCGACTCACTGGAAACGATCACCGGGTTACGTGCGCAATGGGACAGTGATTTCGGCTTTTTCCTGTCACCAAAACTGGCGCTGCGCTGGGACCTGCAAAACAGCCACAACATGGGAACATACCTGCGTGCGTCGACTGGACTGGGCTACCGGGTTCCTGATCTGAAAGAACGGCACTACCGGTTCGATCATGAACAGTACGGTTATGAACTCATCGGTTCGCCCGAACTGGAGCCTGAAACCGCTCTGGGCAGCCAGATCGAACTGGGCGGACACTTCAGCGTTGCTGCGCAGAAGGCTAACTGGTCCGTGACCGCCTTTCGCCAGGATGTCCGCAATCTCATCGATACAGAGTTGAACGAAGATATCGACAACGGTATCGACACCTTTCAATACACCAATCTTGGACAGGCACGGATCCAGGGTGTGGAAACCCAAATGAACCTGCTACTGTCGCTTGGTTCATGGAACTTGAACAATCGCCTGTCGGCTCAGGTTCTGGAAGCACGTGACACCTCGAACGACCAGGACCTGATCAACCGTCCGGACTTGTCGGTGCAGTTTTCCCAAAAACTGTCATTGCCGAACTGGCACGACACAGTGCTTAGTCATCAGGTCCGCTACGTCGGTGAACAGATACTCGGTGGCGAATCACGTCCGGTCGCATCCCCTTATCTGTTGGTGGATCTGGCCGCACAATTCTCAATAACGGATCACTGGCGGCTGCACCTGTCCGTGGACAACCTGACCAATAACCATAACAACGAACAAGACGACGATGCCCGACCGGTGCTGGGCCGAACCTGGTCGATGGCCATTCGCTACCAATAACTGACTGGAGAAAAAAATGAAGGTGACCCCAACTCTGAAACTGGCAACACTGCTGGTTGCCACACTACCTATTTCGGCCTGCCTGGATACCAGCGCAGACAATACTGACGATCCTAACGTCAATGAGGTTATCGATGAAAACACGACACGCATAACTATTGATGCCAGCAGCCATACTCAATGGAACTATCTTGACTTGGCACAGGGCACCCTCGTTGATGAATCCGACACCTGGCACCTGGCATTGCAGCGTTACAATGTCATTCTGCATCCGGATGCAGAGGCCGCCATAGTCGCCGAACAAGCCGATTTCTACACCGGCGAAAACGCCAATACCTCGATCTTTATCAACAGTACGGCCAGCTCTGAACTGGATCATCTGATTGATGCGACGTTACCAGCAGAAGATGATTTCGCAGCAGCGAATGATGAGTTTGCTATTTCAAACGGACTGATGGACGTTGATGCCTTCCTGTTTTATGACATGACAACCCATGGGGTTTACGCCAACGATGACAATCTTTATGTGGTGCAATCTAACACCGGGAATGCGTACGCCAAACTGACCGCAACGCAAATCATTGATCCCGAAAAAACCTATGCAGATGCCGATGCTTATGACGAAGCGGTGTTTCAGCTTGAGATCGCCGCAAATGGAAGTGCTGCGTTTGGTGAGCCGGTAACCTGGTCAATCAGTACGCCGCAAGGCGTTGGTGAAGGGTGTTTTGATATTGAAACGCAAACCAGCATTGACTGTACTGACGCGGCCTGGGACATCAAATACAGCAATACCGGGACGGGTCGCGGTCAGTTAAATCCGACTCTGCGATTGAACAGCGGTACATCGGGTGCCGGCGCCGCCGGCGTGGCCGGTCCGTTTGATAATGCCGATAGCGCCCAGATCGTCAACCCGATTCAGGACGTTGCGAACGACGATTTTGACCTAACGCCCCATCACTATAAATACAATGTGGATGGTCAGTCCTCCGTCTTCAGCGAGTTTCCATGGCAAGCCTATGGCGTGAATGGCGGGCACAACATCTGGCCGAACTATCGCGTATACGCGGTCCGGGACGCCGATGAGACTTACTATGTTCAGTTCATCAACTACTACAATGAAGCGGCCGTCAGTGGGCATGTGACACTGCGGTATCTGCAGGCACCCTGATCAAAAAACACGGCCTGCGGGCCGTTCAATATTCAGGTTCATCAAAATGCCGCAGATGAACCTGATTCTTACCCGCGCGCTTGCTGTCATAGAGCGCCAGGTCGGCGGTGCGCATCAATCGGGAAAAACCAACACCGGTCGTTGTTGTGTGAAAGCTGATACCAATGCTGACACTTAAGCCCTGATATCGATCATCAATAATCAGCTGATTGACCCGATTCAGAATGGATTCGGCCAGTTCCTGAACTTCCGCTTCAGTCTGCAAAAACAGGATCAGCGCAAACTCATCGCCACCCAGTCGAGCCGCCAGATCATCTGACCGAATGGCCGTTCGAATAATGTCGGCAACCCGCTTCAGGGCCTCATCACCGGCCTGATGACCCAGCGTGTCGTTCAACGGTTTGAAATTATCCAGATCCAGAAACAGCATCGCCACACCGTGACGAGCGTGCGGTGCCCGAAGCTCAAACTGATGTTCCAACTCTTCTCGATTCAACAATCCGACCAATGCATCATGGGTCGCCCGATAGCTCATTTCATAGGTCAGCTCGATGTTTTCCATCAGCGACGCACGCGTACGAGCAGCGGACCGATCCATTACAATCAGGAACAGAATCATCAGAACCGCCAGAATGGTGTAATCAGTGTTAGACGATGCAAAAAAGAACCCGATCGAAGGAATCACAATGCTCAGAGAGAATAATCGGAAGGTCCAACTGTCGACCCCATGAGTGCCGGCCGCTGCGGCCGGCATCCCAATCAGGACAAACACGATCAGCGATTGCATGAAATCGGAAGCGGTATCAAAAAACAGCAGAGGCAATGTGCCGAAGATAAGGCCAGACATCAGCGTCAATCCCCGATAGCCTTTCAGCCAACTCTCTCGCTGGACAGAACTGTTGGCATGCTTCAGTCGGAAAAAATGCAGAAGCCGCACAATCGCCAATAAGATCGCACTGACACTCCAACCAATCAGAATCGGCGACGACATGAAGTCGTGACGATTAAGGATGGTAAACATCAGCACCACCAACAGGCTGGGCACGATGGACTGCAAAGCATTTTGAGCCAGAAACTGTACAACGCGCTGCAGAATCCAGCTGTCTTTCGAATCGATATCCAGGTTCAGAGTTGTCGGCATCGGGTCCACTTAAAAAAACAGGTAACGGTGCAGTGTCGGCCCTTTCCGCGACATACTGCACTGGGTCAACCATTGAGCATAGTGCGATTTTGTAACCTGTCGACTGATCTCAGGCATGTGTCAGTGGATTAAACTGTTGCCGGAACTGTCTCGGCGTCATCGACTTCACCTGACGAAACTGACGATTAAAGTTCGACAGGTTCTGAAAGCCCACCTGCTCAGCGATTAGCGCCACCGGCGTCTCACTGTTCACGAGATACTCACAGGCCTTACCGATTCGGTATTGTTTCAGGTGTTCACTGAAGCTTTCGCGAAAGTGGCGCTCAAACAGGCGTCGGAGAGTACTTGGGCTGAGATTCAACGCCCGGCTGACGTCATCTATCGCCAGGGGTTCGTGGTAATGTTGCTCGATGTAGTTCATCAATCGCCGTATGCGACCAGCTTGAATACGATCACCATCGGTGACCGATCCGGGTGCCAGATTTGGGTTCAGCGCCTGCCACTCGGCACTGTCAGCCAACATCGCCAGTGTCATCAGCACTTCCAGTGTGCGCTGAGCCTCCGGCAAGGTGCTCAGGCGTTCGAGTCGGCTATGAACCTGCTCGCCCAGATCCGTCGGAAATGACACCCCTTGCCCGGCACGTACCAACAACTCGCCAACCCGCTGCAATGAGGGCATGGCGGTCAGAATCTGTTGAATCCAGTCTTGCCCGAACCAAAGCACATAGGTGGTCGGCTCCGGTCCGGTGCACTGATCCAGTGTCGCCGTATGCGGCAGATGCGGACCAAACAAGGCCAGACTGTTGTGCTCATAATGGCCGTGATAGTTACCAGCAAACAACTGACCTTCGGTGTGCCGATACAGCACCAGCTCGTACTCCTGATGATAGTGCCACTCGAAATGACTAACCTCACAGAGATAACGCTCAAGGCGAAACTCAAACCGTCGTTCGCGGCTCACTTTTTCTTCAAATGGCTTCATTCTGATAACTTACATTCAGTTCAATGGATATCTTTGATCAGATAGTATCATTTTATGAGGGCTTTTCATCACACAAGACGAGACATCGCCCTACACTTTCGCCTCCTGATTTTTCACCCGAGTTGTTGTTCATGCGTCGCTATGCCTCCATCGCTTTATTGATTTCCACACTCTTTGCTGGTTTGTCTTACGCCTTCCTGTTTCCGTTAACGAGCCTGTACCTTGTGAATGAACTGGGCGCGTCACCACTGGCGATGGGCGTTTTTATGGCGCTGATGATGTGTGCCGGCATGCTCACCTCTACCTGGCTGGGGCGGCGTTCGGACGCGGGCTGGAGCCGGAAAGCGCTGATCTACAGCGGCCAGGCAGGCTTTATTCTGATGCTGCTCAGCCTCATGCTGACCCGAAGCTACGGCTTTGTACTGTTTATGGCCGTCACCGCAATGAGTCTGTCCAGTGTGACATTGCCACAGCTCTTTACGCTTGGACGCCTTCACGCGGATCGAAACCTCGGACGTCAGGCGAACTTCTACATCGCACTGATGCGCGCCGCCATCGCCATTGCCTGGGTCGTTGGCCCACCGTCGGCCTTTATTCTTCACGGTCTGTTTGGTTTTACCGGAGCATTTTCTGCAGCTTTGATCGCGAGCGCTTCAGTGATTGTGATGCTGTTAGGTGTTCCGGAACAACCCAGGTCTGAGCGTACCGATCATGATGACCCGGCGGCCCCATCGGCGCATTGGATTCACAACCGGGCGCTGGTGCTGTTTCTGCTCGCCACCTTCAGCATGTTTGCAGCATCGAACATGTACCTGATCTCCATTCCCCTCTATGTCACCAATGAACTGTCTTTAAGTGCACAATGGGTTGGCAACCTGATGGGACTGGCCGCTTTCATTGAAGTGCCCGTGATGATTCTGGCCGGTATTTACGGGTCCCGCCTCGGTATGCACCGTTTGATGGTGATCGGCGTCGCCGCCGGCTGTCTCTTTTTTGCCGGCCTGACCCAAACGGACAACATTCTGGTGTTGGTGTTACTGCAACTGTTAAATGGCCTGTTTGTCGGCATTACAGCATCCATTGGCATCGTCCTGGTGCAAGACCTGATGAAGCGCTCCATTGGACTGGCAACCACTCTGTTTAATAATGCTCAACAGGCGGCCATGCTATTGGGGAACTTTGCCGCCGGTGCGATTGCGCAATGGTTCAGCTTTGGCAGCACCTTTCTCGTAGCATTGGCACTGGGGATCATCAGCCTGGTACTGCTGATCGCGATGGGACGTCATCAACAATCGTCGGTGATCCCGCTGACTGAACCCAGCCACTGAACCATTCAGTCCCGGTTCAGTCAGGTTGTTCTACACTGCACGGACTGACGACTGGAGAACTGAATGACTGCGCTTCGATTTTTCGCCAACCTGATTCCGGTGCTGGTTCTTGCCGCCTGCACAAGTCACCCACCGAGCGTGGAGGACGACCAAGCCGACCACTGGGTCGGCCGATACCAGGGCACTCTGACCTGTCCGGACTGCGCAAACACTCTGTCGGAAATTCAGCTTTATCCTGAAGGTTCTAAGTCCGGACAGGGGCCGGTCCGGTTAACGGAGCAAGACGTCACCGGTTCACTGAGCGTCAGTGTCGGCGAATATCAGTGGGCACGAAACAACCAAACGATTGAGCTTGAGTTTGCTGATCGTGATGACATCGAGCTTCTGGTTTCAGCGCAGCAACTTCTGCCCGCCAATCAAGATGCAGAACCGACAGTGAGCGTCCCGGGCACGCCGACTCAACTGACTCAGCTGTCAGGGTTCAGTCGACTCACCGGTGAGTTAATGCCACTGAACTGGACCATCACTCACCTGAATGGGCAGCCGCTTGAGGCAGTGCCATCTGAGCAACCGCCCTTCCTGCATTTTGAATCGACGCAAATCGTTTCGGGTTTTGCCGGTTGCAACTCGATACGCGGACGTTTGCTGGTGTCTGGTAATCGCCTGCAGATCGAATCGTTGGTCAGTACCCGTAAAGCCTGCCTGCCGATGACCCAGGAGTCCGACGTTCTGGATGCATTAAACCGGGTTCATCGCTTTCGCTTGCAAACACAAGACACTCTGCTGTTGTTCGACGATGCGGGCTCTTTACTGCTGTCGCTGACGGCCAGCCGCTAACAGCGTTGATCACGATGGTACATGCAGTAAGTTTGCGCTCAACCTGATTGATCGAGTGCCAGCACAACCTCGTTATGCAATCGAGTAATCGCACCACGGTCACTAAAGATGTCGGTCGCCCGTTCTTTTTTTGCTATCACGGCGGCGTCCTTTTTTGACACCAGTTCGCCATGTCTGGCGAACACATAGCAACGCATCAGGCACTGAGCATAAGCCTCGGATTCTGGAAAATGTTCAGCGAACCACGCAAGACATTCAATCATCGCCTGTGCAATTTGCTCAGACGTGATCGCAGGGAACACCCGCTCGGGCGGCATTTTCCCCAGCAGCGGAAGTGCACGAGTCCGACCGATGGCAATGTCGAGTACAAACCAATGAGATGGATCCTCACCCGCATCCATACTGACGTGATCGTCAATTGTCGGACCCGTATTCAGGTTAAGTCGATACGGGCTGGACGGTACCGACATCAGTTGTTTACGCGTATGTAAAACAAACTCAAGTTTGGTCGCCGGACAGGGATGATTTCGGTGCAGCAATGCTTCCACCAACGGCGCAAGCTGCTCATCACTGACCGAAGGTTCTATGACCGCTTGAATATCGAGATCGCTAACGCCCGGCACATACTGCCCATAACTGGCTGAGCCGAACAGGTAGACGCCAACAAGTTGCGTCGGAAACACCGCTTCGACCTTCAAAGCGGTATTTCGCACGTAGACTCTTTCAGCTGGAGGCAACTTGGCGAGTATCGCGGTGGTCGTGATCATAAGGCAACAGGGTTCAGTTGATGAACAGCAGTTAGCCACGATTCATGGTGAAACTCAATCACGCGTGCGGAGAGCAGGTAGCGCCATTAACGCTCTGAAACTTCTCTCAGAAGGTGTCGGCTCAGTGTCAACAAATGCCGGTAGCGCACCACCAGCCACAGCGCCAGCACCGGATTCCCCAGCAATGGCGTTGCTAGGGTGATCAACCAGCGAACCCAAGCTTTCGGCTCCAGGAACCAGACCAGAGCGATGCCGACAAAAAAGCCGGCATATAGATCGATCAGTGAGATTCGCCCCCAAACCATATCCATCATGGCTGCACCCTGAGCCGAGAACTCCGGATACGGATTGCCAAACACCAGGATACCCACCAGCCAGAGCGACAAGCCTACGCCCAGACCTGCAAACAACAGCCGAAACCCCATCGGTTTCTCCTCGTCAAAAACTCACCAGCGATTTACGAGGACTGAGGTTAATCAGATGCCAATACAATGTTGCAAACGAGTCTCATTTAATATCTAATCTCATACACAAATGAGATTCATTATCAAAGGATGGTTTTATGAAACACCTGATTGCCGTGACATTGCTTGCTGCCGGTGTCGCACACGCAGAAATCACTTCACAGGATGTTGTCGAGGGTTACACCGACATCGCCTACACCAATTACGCGGATGCTCTGCAGACCGCCGAAGCGCTCCAATCAACCATTGAAAACCTGGTCGACCATCCATCCGCTGAGGCATTGGCGGCAGCCAAAGCAGCCTGGCTGGAGGCCCGTCCATCGTATCAACAGTCGGAAGTGTTCCGGTTCGGTAACGCCGTGGTCGATGACTGGGAAGGTCAGTTGAATGCCTGGCCACTGGATGAGGGCCTGATTGACTACGTTGACGACCGTGCCTATGAGTTCGAACTGGGTAACGACGGCGGTACCGCTAATCTGGTTGCCAACAAACGCGTTGGCGATCTTAAAGTTTCCCGATTAAAACCAGAAACCCTGGCCTCGCTGAATGAGTTTGGCGGCTCAGAAGCCAACGTCGCTACCGGCTATCACGCCATTGAGTTTCTGCTCTGGGGTCAGGATCTGAACGGACATCAGGCTGGTGCCGGTGAACGACCGTGGACCGATTATGCTAAAGGCAACGATTGCACCAATGAGAACTGCAAACGACGCGGCCAATATCTGGAAGCCGCCGCTGAACTGCTGGTCGAAGATCTGGAATACATGGTGGCACAGTGGGCACCGGACGGTGACTACCGTCAGCAACTGCTGCAGGAAGACGAACAGACCGTACTCAATAAAATGCTCTTTGGCATGGGCTCGCTCGCACTGGGAGAACTGGCGGGTGAACGCATCAAGGTAGCGCTGACGGCTAACTCCACTGAAGATGAGCACGACTGCTTTTCTGACAACACCCACAACTCTCACTATTACAATGCGAAGGGCGTCGCTAACCTGTACTTTGGTTCGTATACCAACGCCGATGGTGAAACCACTCGTGTTGTCGGCTTACGCGACCTGCTGCTGGTTAACGGTCATGCGGACCTGATCGCTGACGCTGACCGGGCTTTTGCAGCCACGCAGCAATCCATGGCAGCGATGGTAACGCGGGCAGAAAACGGTGAAGCGTTCGATCAGATGATCGCACCTGGCAACACCAGCGGCGCGGCACTGTTAAATGACGCCATTAATCGACTGGTCGAGGAAACCGCCGCTATTGAAAGCATGGCACTGGCGCTGGGTATTGAGCAACTGACGCCGGACGATGCCGGCCACGCGTTCTGATCTGACAACTTGGCTAAAACAAGGGGCCCATTGGCCCCTTTTCGGGTTTCGATACCCCCTTTTTGATTCTGGTACTCCGACATGAAAGTTTTCCCACTTATCCTCACCGGCCTGTTGTGTTGCACCGCATTTGCTGAGCTGCCGCTGACCGGCGGGCACACCACGACCAAACAAACCGGAACGGCCGCATTCAGCCAACCGGCGGCGAACCTGCCGTTGATGAAACGCGTGGACTTCAGCGTGGGAAATTCTTTTTTTCGCAACCCCTGGGTCATTGCACCGTCATCGACAACCGCCCGGGACGGTCTGGGGCCGCTGTTTAACACCAACGGTTGCCAGAACTGTCACATTCGGGACGGCCGCGGCCATGCGCCACTGGATGCCGAGGACGATGCCATGTCGATGCTGATTCGCCTCTCTGTGACGCCTAAGACCGATGCAGAGCGAACACAACAACAGCTGTATGGCCCGCTACCGGAACCCAACTATGGCGGTCAGTTACAGGATCGCGCCATTCCCGGGGTGGATGCCGAAGGACGTATTGAAGTGGAGTGGCGGCCCCGTGAGTTCGAATACCCCGATGGTCAGCGTGTCACCCTGCGAGCACCGGATTTCCGTATCACCGAACTGGCGTACGGCCCATTCCATGAAGAGTTCGAGCAATCGGCACGCATTGCTCCGCAGATGATCGGGCTGGGGTTGCTGGAACAGATACCTGAAGCGGCTATCTTGGCGAATGCCGACCCGGATGATGCCAACAACGACGGTATCTCCGGACGGGCCAATCGGGTTTGGGATGTTTCAGAACAACGCACCGTGCTTGGTCGGTTTGGCTGGAAAGCCGGCATGCCTACGCTGCGGCAACAAAACGCCGGCGCCTTCAACGGCGACATCGGCATCACCAGTGAATTGTTCGAGGCAGATGACTGCACGACCGCGCAGATGGATTGTCGCAATGCCCCCAGCGGCGATACCGCCCCGGAAAAGGAACTGCAGAACGATGTGCTCGACGCTGTCACTTTTTATACTCAGCATCTGGCGGTGCCCATTCAACGACAGGCGCAATCAGAGTCCGTCCTCAATGGTCGCGCAACCTTTACCGAGCTCGGCTGTGAAGCCTGCCATGTCAGCACTTTTTCGACCCCGGTAATGCCAACCTTGCCAGCCCTGTCAGAACAGACGTTCCATCCGTTTACCGACTTGCTGCTACACGACATGGGTGAGGAGCTAGCGGATCACCGTGCTGAGTTTCTGGCCGATGGTCGCGAGTGGCGCACGCCGCCGCTTTGGGGGCTCGGCTATCTCATGGAAGTCAACGACCAGATTGCCCTGCTACACGACGGTCGCGCGCAAAGCCTCGAAGCAGCCATTCTCTGGCACGGCGGCGAGGCCAAAGACAGTCGGGATGCCTTTGTGAACCTGACTGCGAAAGACCGTCAGTCGCTACTCGATTTTCTGAACTCACTTTGACGCCCGGCCTGAGGAGACACACCACCATGAAGTTCTGGATACCCCTGACAGTGCTTTGCTTAAGCGCCGCGTCGGTCGCCGCGCAATCCATCGATCAGTCACGCGTTGAAGCGTTAGTGGCCGCTCAGACGGTGTTGCAGGAAACCATTGCACAGCGCTGTCAGCAAGGAACACCACCCGACCTGAACGCCTTTCGCAACGCTGCCACCCAGTGGATGACCGTTCAGGCGTTGCAGTTACCTGCCAGCGAGTTTTTGCAGACTGACCATCGTTTTGTGTTTTGGCCAGACCCCAAAGATCGGTTAAAACGCCAGGTTCAAACAGCGCTGACCACCCCTCCAGACGCGACTGACTGGTCGGCCTTACCCAGCTCGGTTACATCCCTGTCCGCGATTGAACTGATACTGACCGACGCCACCCCCCTTTCCCACTGCCCCTGGTTAAACGCCATCGCAGACTATCAGGTTAAACAGACGGACGAACTGGCCAAGTTGCAACAGTTCTACACCTTTGGCACCGCAGAGCAGCTAACCGCGTTGCACGGGACGGCGCTGACGCTGCACGCCATTCTCAAAGAAATCATCAGCCGTGAAGATCGAACCCTGTGGGTACTGGCACCGGCCTGGCGCTCTGAGACAGGGCCTGACATTGCGAACGCGCTGATTCAACAAAGCCTCGAACTGATGCAGCTATTTAGCGAGCAAAACCCGGAACTGCAATTAAAGATAGAGGAATGGCAGAGCCGACCGCGACTGAGCATCGACACCCCTCGCGCCGAGATCGCACAGTGGAACCAGGCCGCCGAAGCATTGGCCGGTTACGTTGAGGATACACTGGCACCGTCGTTGAACATTTTTATCGGGTTTAATAACTTCGATGGCGATTAACCGACGACAATTTATTCAAGCCAGCGTCGGTACGACATTGTGCACAGCCCTGCCCGGTTTGCAGGCCGCTGAAACTGACCCAACATTGTTGATTGGCGCCAGCCGACTGGATACCGACCACTATGCCGTCAGCGCCATCTCGACGGACGGCCGCCTGCATTGGCAACTGCCATTGCCGGATCGGGGACATGATGTCGTTGTTCATCCAGACAACGGTTTAGGTGTCGCCATCGCCCGACGTCCGGGCCATTATCTGGTGTTGTTTGATGTTAGCACTGGTCAGTTATTGCAGCAACTGGCCGTTGACCCGGCTATTCATCTCAACGGTCACGCGGCCTGGATCGGGAACCGTTTAGTCGTGTCCGCCAGCGATGCACACAACTCGCAGACCCGCCTGCAAATCTACACGTTGAACGAGCGCCAGCTCGCACGGACAGGGGAGCGGCCTTTTGACTATTTAGGACCACATGAAATCGTCTTTAAACAGGGGCAACTGGTGCTCGCCATCGGCGGCCTGAAAACCGAGGGTCGCACCGTTCTGAACCGCGATACCATTCAATCCGGGGTCCTCGTGCTCAACCCCAACACCCTGGCCATCGAAGCCGCCTATTGGCCGGACACCCATTTTGTCAGTTGGCGACATCTCACCGTCGACAACACCGGGCAGATCTTGGTTGCCGGGCAGAATCAGGCGTTAGACGAACCTTCTGAGCCACTGTTGCTGAGCATTCGCAATAACACGATGACCCCTTTTCAGGTACCCAACTTGCTCTGGGACCGTCTGCAGGGCTACATCGGCAGTATTCACGCCTGCGGTGCGCGTATTCTTGCCAGCAGTCCCCGAGCTCATTGGCTGGGAGTGTTTGACCGGTCATCGCTCTCAATGACGACCCAGGTTTTGCAGCACGACCTTTGCGCGCTGACGTCGATCGAACAGCAGGCGTTTGCGGCCAGTGGAACCGGACAGCTCTGGCGTGATACTGAGCCTTCGATACAGACGCGCATCATCTGGGACAACCACCTGACGGTCGGCTGAGTAAACACACAGTGGTATGATTGAGTCTTGATCACCACTCAACGGACCTGTGCTATGACTCAAACACCCACCGTTTATTCCGACGCGCCGGAAATTGACGCCATCGACACCTGGTCCACACCGTTGTTTGTGGCCAGCCAGCCCTATCATGAGCTGCTGAAAGAACCGCTGCTAACGGCTATTTATGCCGACGCTGAGCAAGCCGGGTTCGGCGTCAACAGTCAAGTCGCCGAGGCTGCCAAGGGTGGTCTGGCGGAAAGTGATCTGGGGTTTCTGGAGCGAGACCAGCCCGATATTCAGACACTGAAACACTTCCTGGAAGAGCTGATTTTAACTGTTGCCAGCGACGTCAACGAAGCGCACTGGCCGGGCGATGCTGAAGCACAGGCCGAGATCATCGAAAGCTGGTATCACATTACCCGACAGGGCGGCTTTCATGATGCGCACAGTCATCCAAACTGTTCCTGGTGTGGCATCTATTATCTGGAACCGGGCGATTCGGACTTTCATTCCCGCAGTGGCTTGAACCGGTTTTACGATCCGAGGGTCAACGCCGAACATTATCAGGATGCCGGTACCGCCTATCTCAATGCACACGGGGTCTACGATATGGAGCCGAAAGAAGGCCAGGTCATTCTGTTCCCCTCTTACCTGAAACACTCGGCGTTACCTTATTTCGGTCAACAGGACCGGATCGTTATTGCCTTTAATGCGCAGGTTCATCTGCACGTTTGATCCCTGAACATGGCTAACTCACAGTCATTCATGGACTAGGGTACCGAAGCACCATTTAAACCGCTGAACGACCGTAACCCCTAACCCAAAATCAACCGCACCGGCAGTTCAATCCCGGCTTTTCCGGCCTTGTGCACTACAATCGTGGTAAACAATGAATCAAGGACCTTGCGCGTGCGAACTCAAAAAAACGGCCGGCCGATTGTGTATCAGGTGTTTACCCGGCTGTTCGGCAACAGGGTGACGGCCAACCTCCCCTGGGGTACAAAAGAGCAAAATGGTGTCGGTCGTTTTTCTGATTTTACCGACACGGCACTGCAGGCCATCCGAGGTTATGGCACCACACATCTTTGGTACACCGGCGTTCCGCACCATGCGCTGATTGGTCACTATTCCGGCATCAGTGACGATCACCCCCAGGTGGTTAAAGGCCGGGCCGGATCTCCCTACGCCGTTAAAGATTATTACAACGTCAACCCAGATCTGGCCGATGATCCGGAACAGCGACTGGAAGAGTTCCGAGCGCTGATCGACCGCACCCATCATCACGGCATGAAGGTCATCATCGACATTGTGCCAAACCATGTCGCCAGACATTATCAGAGCACCAGTGCGCCGGAAGGTGTCCGCGACTTTGGCGCAGACGATGACACTCAGGTCGACTATGCCCGCGACAATAACTTTTACTATCTACCGGGAGAGGCGTTTTCCCCTCCAGCCACGCCCGACGGTTTTGCCCCATTGGGTGGTAAGTTTCAGGGAGCGCCCTATCAGGAAATCCCCGCAAAATGGACCGGTAACGGCGCCCGCACAGCCCAACCTCATTGGAATGACTGGTTTGAAACGGTCAAAATCAATTACGGCGTTCGCCCGGATGGCTCCCACGACTTTCCCGAGTTACCCGGCGAGTACGCTGAGCGGCCGGTTCAGGCCCATTTTGACTTCTGGCAGGACAAAGACGTTCCCGACAGCTGGACTAAGTTTCGTGACATTGCCCTGTACTGGCTGGACTTTGGCGTCGATGGTTTTCGCTTCGATATGGCCGAGCTGGTGCCGGTCGAGTTCTGGAGTTACATGAACTCCGCCATAAAACAGCACCGTCCAGACGCCGAAGTCATCGCCGAGGTTTATCAACCTGACCGCTATCGGGACTATCTGTACCGGGGCAAAATGGACTATCTGTACGATAAAGTGGATGTCTATGACACGCTGAAAGCCATTGTGCAGGAACGCACCGACAGTCGAGCACTCGATGGCGAACAAGCCAAACTCGACGACATCGATGAGCATCTGCTGCGCTTTCTGGAAAACCATGATGAGCAGCGCATAGCCCACCCGGAATTTGCCGGATCCGGAGAGCGGGGCTGGCCGGCCATGATTGCCACAGCTTTGCTCGGGCGGGGTCCCGTCATGCTCTATTTCGGCCAGGCACAGGCCGAAAGAGCGGATCAGGATCTGGGCTTTGGCAAAGCCAGTCGCACGACAATTTTTGACTACGCCGGCGTGCCGGCACATCAGGCCTGGATGAATAATGGGCGTTTCGATGGCGGCGGGTTAACGCCCGGGCAGATGGATCTGGACGCTGCCTATCAGCGGCTGCTGACGCTGGCTGGCGAAGAGCCTGCCCTGCTGGGTGAGTTCATCAGTCTTCATCAGGACAACCTCAACCCGGAAGACGGGTACACCGAACGCCAATACAGCTTTATTCGCAAGCACGGAGACGACTGGCTGCTGGTGTTCATCAACTTCGATTTTCGCGATGCCTTCTGCACACTGACCCTTCCTGCTGAGCGGGTTCAACAACTCCCCGGATTGACCAAAGGTGCCATCTTGCTTGAAAAAATCGGTGAGTCCTGGCTTCAGGTACCGGTTGGCTGGTCTGATGATGGCGCAGCCACGGTGCCGATTCACTGCCCGGGTTTTAACGGCCTGGTGTTTAAAATCAGCAACTGATCTGCATAAACAGCACGGTAAAAAATTCTCATTCGCGACTGCACACTTCAAGCGAGGGGTCGTGTTATAGTCGCGAGCCTTTTGTCAGGAACGTCGGAAAGAATGAATCAGTTGAGCGCACTTTTTAATCATCTGCCCAGAAGTGCACGATTCATGCTGCTGTCCTCACTGGGGTTCGCCTTGATGAGCGCCTGCGTAAAGGCCGTCGGTACCACGGGTTTGCCAATCCTTGAGATTGTCGCCGCCCGTGCCCTGATTTCGCTGATCATTTCGTATCTGGACATTCGTCGTAAGCATCTGCCGCTGCTTGGGAACAACCGTCGTTTCCTGGCCTTGCGTGGTGTTTTCGGCACGGTCGGACTGATTGCTGTGTTCTATTCCGTGACCACCTTACCGATCGCACAGGCAACCCTGCTGCAATACACCCACCCAACCTTTACTGCGATATTGGCGCTGATCTTTCTCAAAGAACGCGTTCATCTGTCGACCGTTCTTTGTATTGCGCTCAGTTTTCTGGGATTGGTGGTGGTTACCGCACCTAACTGGACACCAACGTTAACGGCACAGATGTCCTGGCTCAGCTTGAGTGCGGCACTGACCGGCGCCTTTGCCAGCGCCTGTGCTTATGTTGTCGTGCGTAAACTGAGTCAGACGGAAGATGCCTCCGTGATCATTCTGTACTTTCCGATGATTGCCTTTCCTGTGTCCGCCTTTCTGCTGCTGATACGGGATGAGTTTGTTGTGCCGACGCTCTATCAGTTTGGCATGCTGTTACTCATTGGCGTTTTTGTTCAGATCGGGCAATGGGCGCTGACCCATGCCATGGCCTCTGACAACGCTGGCAAAGTCAGCGCCTACGGTTACATTCAAGTGCTCTTTGCCGTTTTATTAGGGCTGGTTTTCTTTGCCGAAAGCCCAACACTCTGGACACTCTCCGGAGGTCTGTTGATTCTGGCCGGGGCATTCATCAATACTCGCGCCCGAGCCAGCGCTTCCTGAGCCAAACGAACGAACTAACATAGACAAAACTTAGACAGTCACTTTCAACCATCGTTTTAACAGCATTTATTGAGAAAACACGACGGTTTTTGGGAAATTCCCGACTATTTGGTTCAAAATTCTTTACCACGGTTCATCGCGGTCCTATTCTTCATTTTAACTACTTAGTCATGCATAACAGACCGAATGCAGTCGTTAAAAACCTTATCGTGGCGTTTCATAGAACGGTTTATGCATGCCGGAACCACGGAACAGACTGATATCGAAACGGTTCGCCGTATTTCTGTATTAAACCTGTTTGCGCTGGTCGGCTTCAGCATTTCGTTTTTGCTTGGTGTACAGGCCATCCTGTCGCAGGATATCTGGCTGGCCCTGGCATTGTTCACTGCGTTTGCGCTTTTTTTGTTTGCTCATATTCAACTGCGCATCAAACGTAACCAGAGTGCCTTCCTGTTCGCTGCACGCCTGGTTCAGTTGGTGCTGTTTGTTTTATGTCTGTACCTGGTCTATGCCGGCGGTGCCAATCAAACCGGTCCGCTTTGGGTGTATCTGTTGCCACCGGTGGTGATGTTCCTGTCCGGACTGAAACGCGGCATGATGATCACCGCCCTGTTTGTACTCGGCTATCTGATCATTGTGTTTTTCCCTGGCAATGCTCTGGGCGCGGTTGACTACAGTTACGAGTTCAAAACCCGACTGTTGTACTCCTTTTTAACGCTCACCTTTCTGGCCGCTGTCTATGAACAGTCACGCCAAAGTTCTTATCAGAAACTGAATGAACTGAAACAGGACTTTGAACGCCAAGCCAGCCAGGACACGCTTACCCACCTGCTTAACCGCCGGGGCATGCGCGAGCGTATCCGTTATGAAGTGCGTCGGTCGCAGCGCAACAACCAACCGATCACCTTCATTCTGGCGGATCTTGATCATTTTAAGGAAATCAATGATCACTATGGCCATGACACGGGTGATACCGTTCTGATTCAGGTCAGTCAGTTACTGCAGGACTCCGTTCGCCAACAGGACTCCATTGCGCGCTGGGGTGGTGAAGAGTTTTTGTTTCTGCTTCCGGAAACCAACGCCAGGCAGGCCATGCAATTGGCGGAGAAAATCCGATCCATAATTGAGTCGCATCCATTGAACAGTGACCAACCGCCGCTGACCACGACCATGAGTTTCGGTATCGCCGAAATGCTGGATTTGGAGAATCATCAAAGCACCATCGCAGAAGCGGACAACCGCCTCTACCAGGCAAAATCACAGGGTCGTAATTGCGTCGTGGGTCCGGAGGCCGAGAACTCCGTTCAATCGCCCGTCTGAATGAAGGTGGCAATCTCCGCTAACGGTTTTTTCTCAATGGTCGGAACATGACAGTTAGCGGCCGGATAGCCTGCCACCAAAATCATATAGGGTCGTTCATCCGTTGGCCGGTCCAGCAACTTATTCAGAAACTTCATCGGGCTAGGTGTGTGCGTCAGTGTTGCTACGGACGCCTGATGCAACGCACTGATCAGAAACCCAGTCGCAATGCCCACCGATTCACTGGTGTAATAGTTTTTCTGCTTTTGCCCTTCAGCATCGTAAGAAAACTTTTTCAGGAAGATCACAATCAGATGCGAAGCCGTTTCCAGAAATGGCTTCTCGGCATCGGTGCCCAGGGGTGCAAGCGCGTCCAACCACTCCTCGGACGCTCGCTGTTGATAAAACGCCCGCTCTTCCTCTTCGGCGGCCAGGCGAATCCGGCGTTTCAAGGCTGGGTCAGTGATCACGACGAAATGCCATGGTTGTTGATTGGCACCACTCGGCGCCGTGCCGGCGGTGAGAATGGCATTACGAACGACCGCGTCCGGTACCGGTTCGTCGCTAAAATCCCGCACGGTGCGCCGTCGTTTCAACGACGCATAAAAAGCTTCTGCGCGCTGCGCCATCAGGTCCGGGGTCAATCGTTCAAAGTTCAGAGGAATGGGCTCGTAGGCGTTTTTCATAGGTTTCCTTTTTTGTTTTTTTAATCATCAGGAGATCACACTTCCGTTTGTCGGCTTAACGCAACCTTAGGGCGAATTAAAATCATTCACATCGCCGCTCTCCCTTGCTCAGGTGGAAAACCACGATTCGCGAATCCAGCCTCGTCTTGAATGGTTTTAAACTCGGCAGAAGGGATGCAAATAGTGTTAACAGGCCCTAGAATACGCGCTCATTTCTAACGTTACACATTCATGGCCAAAAAATCCTTTTTCCTGAAGCGCCTGTACATCCAGGCTCAGGAACGCTGGGCCAACGGTATACAGAGCCGGGGTCAGCGATGGTTTGCGCACATAGACGCAAACCTGGGCGATCATGCCTTTCTCCGAGCGTTCTGGAGTAACCTGCACCCCCTGACCCACAGTGTCTGGCGCAGTAATCAGCCTTCGCCAAGACGTATCCGTCGCTTGGCGCGTCGAGGTTTTCGTACCATTGTTAATCTGCGCGGCCCAAGTCGCTGGGGCTCTTATGCACTCGAGAAAGAAGCCTGCGAACAGTCCGGTCTGACACTGATTAACCACAAAATGTACTCGCGCCGGATGCCGACATTTAAGGAACTGCAGGCAACCAAAGCGCTGTTCGAATCGCTGGA
>NZ_CH724154.1:191039-298351 GCF_000153185.1 Reinekea blandensis MED297
TACCGGCATCCGGTGAGATTTGCGTTGGTGGTGAACCGGTAAGCGACATTCAACTGGAAGCGTTGCGCCAGCAAATGGCCATCGTGTCTCAGGAATCGGCCCTGTTTGATGAATCGATCGAAGACAATATCTGGCTTGGCGATCTCAACCGCCCGGAAGAAAGCGTTCGGGAATCAGCCCGTATGGCCATGGTGACGGATTTTACCGAAGACCTGACATTTGGTTTGAAAAGTCTGGCAGGCCCACGCGGCACCAATCTTTCCGGTGGTCAGCGACAACGCGTCATCATTGCACGAGCGTTACTGCGCGATGCACCGATTCTGCTTTTGGATGAAGCGACCTCTGCACTCGATACACAGACCGAAGTGAAAATTCAGACGGTTCTGAATGAGTTCGCTCACGCCAAAACGGCCATTGTTATTGCGCACCGACTCTCGACTGTGATGAATGCCGATGTTATCCATGTTGTGAAAGACGGAGCCGTGGTCGAAAGCGGTACTCATGACGAGCTGATGCGCAATGGAACGCACTACCGGGAACTGTACCAAGCCCTGGAAAAATAACGAATGTGCGGATGGATGCCAGGGTTAGTGCTCTGGCATCCATCCGTAACCGACCTCAGCTCAACGCGCTGAGAGCGGCCTCATAGTCTGGCTCATCGGCAATTTCCGCGACCAGCTGGTTGTAAACGACCTTACCCTGCTCATCAATGGCCACCACCGCGCGGGCACACAACCCCGCCAATGGACCATCAGCGATTTTAACCCCATAACTGTCAAGAAACGCCGACGAACGAAAAGTTGACGCCGTTTTGATGTTATCCAATCCTTCAGCGCCGCAGAAGCGGGCAAATGCAAAGGGAAGGTCCTGAGACACGCAGAGCACGACCACATCGTCACGGTCGTTCATGCGCTCATTAAACTGGCGGGTCGACGCGGCACAGGTACCGGTATCCACACTCGGATAGATGTTCAAAATCAGTTTTTTACCGGCAAAATCGGCTAACTTAACGTCAGACAGATCCTGGCCTGTCAGTCTGAAGTCCGGTGCCTGGGAGCCAACAGCCGGCAAGTCGCCCTGTACCGAAACCGGGTTACCTTGCAGTGTCACTGAAGCCATAGTGTTCTCCTTGGATAAATTTATGGGTTATGAAAAATTAATGCTCGTCACTGACTATATACGACACCTACCTACATTGAGATGAACCACCGGATATCAACCATGCGAAAATCAGGGTTATTAAGGGGCGTAAAGACTGCCAAAGCGCATTGAGTGACATTCCTCATAAAGATACACTGTATCATTGTGTTCATATTATGAAGATCCCAATGAAACGACTGCTTCTGATGGTCTGCTGCCTGTGGCCCACGACCGCGCTGCTACATCCTCACAGCTGGATAAACCTGACCACCGATTTTGTCATCGACGATCAGGAACAGTTGGCGCAAGTTCGACAGCGCTGGATATTCGACGAGTTCTATTCTGCCATGATGCTGGCCGATCTCGACCGGGAATACCCCACTCGCGAGTTAGCCCTGTTGGCTCATGGCAATGACATGATCGCCAGCCTGTCTCAACACGGTTTCTTTTCGCATCTCGTTCTGGCGCAAAATCAACACGCGCTGCCGTCGCCGGCTGAACACCAACTCAGCGTGGTTACGACGCAGGAAGCTGACATGCTGGTTCTGGAAATGGTGTTTGATCTTTCCTCAACCCCGCTGCCGGTTTCTGAACTGTCCTGGCAGGTCTATGATCCGACCTATTATGTGTCCATGCGCCATGACGATGTTGAACGCATTCGCATTCACAACCGCAGTTCTCTGGAATGCATGCCTAACCTCATAGAACCGAACCCGACCGAAGAACAGATGAACTACGCCAGTTCCCTCGACCAGACCCAGAAAGACACCGATGGTTTGGGACGACTGTTCGCTCAGAAGGTGATCGTGCAATGCGTATAGCCACCTCGCCCCGCTTCTGGGTCATTCTTTTGCCACTGGTTCTGGCTGCGGCGCTGTTGAGCTGGGTCTGGTCCGACCTGATGCTGTCCATCGTCACCTGGCAGCAGGCCTTGCATGAACGACTGGCCGATCACATCAAAGAGGTTCGTAACGCTCCATGGACCGTCGGTGGCTCATTGATGGCGCTGTCTTTTTTTTACGGTGTTTTTCACGCGGCAGGCCCCGGTCATGGCAAGGCGGTGCTGATTACCTATCTGGCCACGCAAAAAGAGAACATCCGCCAATCCGTCACCATCGCTATCTTTGCCGCCCTGCTGCAGGCCATGGTCGCCGTCGGCCTGATCAGTGTGGTTGCGCTGATGCTGGGTTGGACCTTCCGAGACACGCAAGCGCTGGGCACTCAGGTACAGCTTGGTAGCTATGCGCTGGTTATCTTTCTGGGTCTGTACATCTTTATTCACACATTGAACCAACTCTGGCAGTCCCGGCACGCGCACTGTCACCATACCCCACAGGTCACCAGCCGCCTGCGGTTAAAACAGGCAACTGCGCTGGTTTTTTCGATGGGTCTGCGCCCGTGCTCCGGTGCGCTGTTGGTACTGATTTACGCGCACCTCGTCGGAGTTTATGCGTTTGGTGTCGCAGCCACCTTTGTGATGGCCATCGGGACAGCATTAACGGTCAGCGTCCTGGCCATAGTCAGTGTGCTGTTGCGCGACCGGCTTCAGGCCGCATCAGACTCTTCGCACCACCATCACCATCATCACACCAGTACAACATCGTTATGGATACGGCTGTCGGGTGGCACGATTCTCCTGGCACTCGGCATCGGGCTATTTATGGCTGGCTGGGGCATCAACCAAAATCACCCATTGTTATGACCGGAATTTCTGAAAGGAAAAATGCGGCTGCAGCGGGACTCTCTTGCAATGCTGCAGCCGCACGGAAGGAAAGTTAATAATCAATCACGCGACAAAGCGTCGGTTTTCGCGGCACAGATAAAATCGTTTTTGTGCAGTCCATTGATGGCGTGCGTCCACCAGCGAACCCGCACCTTACCCCATTCGGTCGTGATCTCCGGATGGTGACCTTCGGCTTCGGCCAGTTCGCCAACCCTGTTGGTAAAGGCTAGCGCCAATCGGAAGTTTTTAAACGTGTAGGTGCGCTCCAACTGCATAACACCCTCGACGACAATAGGCGCCCAATCGGGGATTTCCCGCATCAGTTCGGCCAGTTCATCGTCGCTGACTTTCGGGGCATCGGCTTGGCAGGCTTCACATTTCTGTTGTGCGAGGCTCATGGTTTCTCCTGATTTCATTAGGCGTTGACTGCTTGTTTTTCGGGGAACTTAGGGGCAAACAAACCGAGTTTTTTAGCCTCAGCAACCGCCCCCATGATGTCCTGATCGGCAATGTCAAAAAGCTGATCGACATGCTCAAGAGTGAAGTAGATCGGTTGCAGAATATCAATCCGGTAGGGCGTTCGCAGAACCGTCATCATATCGAATGGCATGCGCTCCGGTGTATCACTGGCGAAGGCATATTCCGTTTCTTTAGGCGATGACAGAATGCCGCCGCCGTAAATGCTGCGTTGCCCAGCGCTGCTTTGCAACAGACCAAACTCGACCGTAAACCAATAAAGGCGAGCCAGGTACACCCGGTCTTCTTTGCTGGCAGCGAGCCCGAGCCGACCATAGGTTTCGGTGAAGCGGGCAAAGGCCGGGTTCGTTAACAGCGGACAGTGGCCGAAGATTTCATGAAAGATATCCGGCTCTTGCAGATAGTCCATATCCTCCGGCGTGCGAATGAACGTTGCGACCGGAAAACGTCGATTGGCCAGTAACTCAAAAAAGGTGGAAAAGTTAATCAACGCGGGGACAGCCGCCGTTTGCCAGCCGGTTGCGTCCATTAAAACCCGGTCAATATCTTTAAGCTGTGGAACTTCATCGCTCGGCAGATTCAGGGCGTCGGTCCCGTCCAGATATTCTTGGCAGGCACGCCCCTGCAGAGCCGGCAGCTGTCGGCTGACCAGCGCTTTCCAGGTATGGTTTTCGGTATCGGACCAGCGAATAAAACCGTCTTTATCCGGCTGATGTGCCACATACTGGGTGGACTTACCCATAAAACGTCTCTCCGATATTATTTTTATTTTGTACGGCTTATTTCGGACGGAAGTGATGAAAAAGTACAGTTTTGAGCGTTGATAGATCGATTCGAAATCTGTCAACAGAAATGGACGCATCGTCCCGATCTCACGTACCTGAATGAGCCCGTAATCGGCCGGATAACGCCAGCGGAAGCGGTTAACACCCCCGGTTAATCGATCGAATCCAAAGCTTTACAGCCAGACCTCAGAGGAGGGTTTCACTCAGCTGTTCCAGCCGTGCAGCAGGCGCGGAGGACCTGCAAAAATGGAACGTTCAGAGGCGCGAGTCCCCATGGATGGATTGGCGACGTGTCTATTTTCGCAGGTTCTCGGCTCGAGGCCCGTAGTGCTTTGAATGACTGTGGGACAGCCATGACAGCTTCAGGAGAAAAGACGCTGATCAATGTAGTGTTTGACATCAATCCCCGAGGTGCCGTTCATGACCTCATGCGCTATCGTCAGACCACTGTTAGCTTCCTGACTGAGATCCACCAAAGCCGGTTGCTGTAAACGATTGTGCTGAGCGTCGGTTACCACAAGCAGCAAAGGGCGATCCGGGTCAACGTCATTGGCCTTGATCACCACCGCCAGTTGTTCGCTGTTCAGCTCCACCAAAACCCCAGCCGGGAACAGACCGATGCATTTCAGAAACGCACGGGCCAGTTCCGGGTCAAACTGGGTGCCAGCATTCTTTAAAACCACCCTGAGCGCTTCAAAAGAGGTTTTGGGTTTGCCATAACAGCGTTCGCTGGTCATGGCGTCATAGGCATCCACAATGGTGATGATTTTTGCGTAGTAGGGAATCTGACCGCCGGACAACAATCGAGGATAACCCCGACCATCGAGACGTTCATGATGACAGTGCGCCACGTCGACGACGTGACGCTGATCACCCTGAGTCGACATCAGGATATTGCGGCCATGGGTGGTGTGTTCGGCCATGATGTGCGCTTCTTCCTTGGTGAAACGCCCCGGCTTATTCAGAATTTCCAACGGAACTTTGCATTTGCCGACATCGTGCAACAGACCGCACAGCGCAATCAGCCGGATTTCAAAGTCCTGCAATCCAAGATGCCGGGCGAAGGTAGCGCTGAGAATGCATACATTCATGCTGTGCTCGGCGGTGTAGTCGTCTTTATTCTTGATCATCGACAAAAAACGCAGGGCGTCTGCATTTTCAAGTACCCGGTCGACCACTTCCGATACCTGAGTCCGACAATCCTCCATGTTCAGCGCCCGACCGACGCGCAACCCTTCCATGATGTTCGATGCCATAGAGCGCGCAGACTTGAACGTTAATCGGGAGGATTCCACAGCACGTTCAAAACTGACTTGATTAAGATAGCGTACCCGCTCAGTTGACTGAGGCCCGCGCTGAACCTTGGACTTCACCGCTCGCTGCTCAGCCGTGGCATGGGCGGGTGTTTCACGCTCAGAAGCGACTCGAGCCTGAATGGTCACCCGCTGACAGGCCGCTTGCAATTGATGAATTTCTTCCTGAGATTGAATGATGAAGCTCTGCAGCAAAAACCCGGTTTCTGCCCAGGGTCGGTCAATACCCACCACATGCATGCCAACTTCCAGCTCTTCGACCGGTATTTCTATATCCCGACGTTCAAACAACTTCATTCTGATGCATCCAGAGCTCTGGTAACGACAACCATCATCAACCTCTAAGTATAGAGGGCTATTGGTATTGTGCGCAGAAATACACAGACCGGTTTGACGGTGATCAGGTCGCCGTCAATAACGGTCGCTCATCCTTTTCCTGTATGGGCCAGTGCAGTACCGCTGCGACAAGCCCAAGAACAATACCGGCAATCCAGATACCGTTGTAACTGCCGGTCGTTTCGTACAGGTAGCCGCCTAACCAGACGCCAATAAAGCTGCCCAGTTGGTGACTTAAGAAGACAATCCCATACAGAAACGCCATGTAACGCGTGCCAAACAATACACTGACCAGGCCGGAGGTCGGCGGAACGGTTGCCAGCCATAAAAACCCCATCGATGCGCTGAAAATCAGAATCGACGCCAGTGATACCGGCAACAATAAAAACAGGCTGATCGCCACCACCCTTGCCGAATAGATAAAGACCAGAATGTAATGCCGCGGCAGGCGCCCCGACTTCACGCCGGCCACATAGGCGCCAATGACGTTACATAAGCCAATTAAGCTGATACTCCAGGCGCCTACCGACGGGGCAAAGCCAAGATCCACCACATAACCAGGCATATGCACTGTGATGAACGCGACATGAAAGCCGCAAACAAAAAAACCAAAGGTCAGCAACGTATAGGAGCGCGACCCCAGTGCCTTTTTCAGAATCCGCAGCATAGATTGAGGCACTTCATCCGCCGGGGCTTCGCTCGCGCCGCTGTAGGGTGCTAATGGAATGGCCAAAATGGCCATAGCGAAGGCGGAAACCGCCAGAACTTTGATTGCCGGAATCACCTCAAACCATTCAATCAGCTGCTGCATAATCGGCACAACCAGAAACTGCCCGAAACTGCCTGCGGCCGTGCCGACGCCCAGCGCCCAACCTCGTTTATCTTCCGGCACCGCCCGGACCATGGCCGGCAACACAATGCCAAAGGCTGTCCCGGCCACACCGCCGCCAACGAGAACACCCGCGGTCAGAATGATCCCCAACGGCGAAGTGACCCAGGCCATGCCCGCCATGCCGGTGACATACAACAGCACGCCCACCAGCAACACTTTCAGATTACCAAAGCGGTCTGCCAGACCGCCGGCGAACACGGCGATCACACCCCAGGCCAGGTTCTGCACCGCAAGCGCCAGAGACATCACTTCGCGGCCCCAGCCATTTGCCTGACTGAGCGGCTGCATGAACAAACCGAAGCCCGCACGATAACCAAAGGACAGCATCAACAGGGCACAGGCCGCAAACATCACCGTTCGATAGGTGGCGACAGACGATGATCTCATAAAGGTTCTCCAGGTGAGGCTCTGTAATCGGGTTTAGACAGGCAACGGGGAAGACCATAACAAAGTTTTCGAATCGGCCCTATGGCCATTTAGGACGAACCCGAACGGACCACTCAAAACTCCTTGGCCTGATAGCCAATTCTGAACCCTCCCCAGTGCTCACCCTGCACAAAAATCGGCGCTGAAACATCGTGCATGATTTCACCGGTATCTCGCTTGTAGGTCTGCAGTAAAAAGGGTTTGGTATTGCTGCCACAGCGTTTCCCGGTACGGTCGGTAAACAGCCGCTTGGTCCGGTTTCCAGCCAGGTCTTTTTGGTAATCGCCAGTCAGTGGCTGGCAGAACTTTTTATTATGAGTTGGGAAATACCCGTTTTTGTCGACCGCACCGGCGTAGATAATCTCCGGATTGTCATCGAGAATCGGTTCCTGAATGGCCGGTAAAACGCGATCGGTAAAACCATCAAATGTTGTCCGGTATTTCGGCGGGTTGGTGTTTTCAATATCAATGTACTGAAAGTTAAACAGGTCCGGTTTACTGATGTCTCCATTGGCAATGGCCTGCTCAAACAACGCACCAATGCTTTGTGCCGCCTTTATGGCCACGTCTCGAATGCGGGCATTGCGATCTTCGATACCGAAGACCGTCAGGTTGATGAGAATGTCTTCGGCCTGGTTGCTCAGCGTTAATACCCGTTGGGAACTGTCCTGAATTTCTTCCTGAAACTGGTGGATCGAGTTGCGGATGGAGCCCACACCGTCAGCAATGCCGGAATGGCTGCGATTAAACTGCAGTAAAACATCACTGGCCACGTTCATCTGCTCGCCCGCCTGATCCGCCGAGGCCTGTGCTTCATCTGTCGTCGCTTCCAACTGCTGGACCATCGCCGTCAGCGACTGACCCGCTTCGCCGACAGAGGCCATGGCCTGCACCGACTGCTCACTGCTCTCGCTCACCTCATTGAGAACGGAACGGATGCTTTCAGTCGCTTCCGTTGTTCGTGAAGCCAAAGCCCGGACTTCATCGGCAACGACGGCAAACCCCCGCCCCTGATCCCCTGCCCGGGCAGCTTCGATGGCCGCATTCAACGCCAAAAGATTGGTTTGTTCGGCTATGTTCGTGATGGTATTGATGATCTCAACGATGTCGCCGGTCCGTTCGTTCAACCGCGACAGCAAACCTTCAGCATGCTGTATGCGCGATGCCATTTCCTGGTAACTCTGCACCATAGACGCCAGTGACTCGCGACTGGTGACCATGCGCTTTTTGGTATCCTGAACGTGATGATTGGCTTCTTCCACACGCGCCGTTAGCTCGCCACTGGCCTGTTCGAGTGTTTCCACACGCTGCGTGATACCTGTAGTAAAGGTCACCTGATCTTCGAGCCGTTTGCGCAACTGATCCATGAAAAACGACAGCGCCGCCCCTCCGATGGCGACCTGGTCGGCCGATCGGGTCATCGCTTCGGCACTGTCCATCACCGTGCTGTAAGACAGGTGACCCAATTGGTTTGGGTCAGTCGGATTCTGGCGCCCTTTTCTCAGGGCGATGTGCCAGACCGAATAATGGGTGAACACCAGCACTCCGATTGCCAGAACCGTCAAAAGTACCGTCTGCATACGTCAATACCCGCTTAAAACGTGAGCTGTAAGGCACCATAGTCAAGGAAGTGTCAATCGAAAAGCTATTAGACTAATTTGTTATCGACGACCCTGAACTCGCCTCAGCAAACGCTAGATGGCGACTTGTAAGCTGATCGGGAAAGGCAGAAAGGCGGTGGTGACTCAGACTTTCACCACCGTCGAAAAGAAGAATCAGACCGGAGCATCGGCTTTCAAAGCCAGAATGCGTCGGGCGCCATTGAGGACAATCAAGCCGATGAACGAACCAATCAGCAGGTCCGGGAGCGCGGAACCGGTCAGCCAGACGAGCAGGCCTGCGGCAATCACACCCAGATTAATCAGGACATCGTTGGCCGAAAAGATCCAACTCGCTTTCATGTGTACGCCACCTTCACGATGCCGGGAGATCAGCACCAGGCAGGTCACATTGGCGATCAGTGCGAGAGTCGATACCGACATCATCAACCCGGATATCGGTTCAGACCCCATCAGAAAACGACGACCAACTTCCAATAACACACCCACCGCCAACAGCAGCTGCAATATACCGGCGAGCCGTGCGGCCTTCATCTGGGTGCGGGCGCTGTGAGCAACGGCGTACAAAGCCAGACCGTACACAGCGGCATCGGCAAACATGTCCAGCGAATCAGCAATCAACCCGGTCGATTGCGCCATGATGCCCAGGACCAGTTCCACCACAAACATGACACCGTTAATCGCCAATAATATTTTCAGCACACTAGCTTCATCTTCAGCGGACGGATCGGCTTTCAGTTGATCAGCATGCTCCGCTCGGTACGGTTCGGATTTTTCCAGCGTCGCGCCCAAGCCTAAAGGCGCAATGGCAGAGGTCACGCCTTCAGCCGATCCCCCGTGGACAACAGTCAGAGTGCGTCCGGTCAGATCAAAGTTCAGGCGCCGAATGTCGGTCTGGTCATTCAATGCCATCCGAATCATGCGTTCTTCGGACGGACAATCCATTTTCGGAACCCGGTAAAAACTGACCAGATCACCCGCTTGGGGTTGGTCTGAACCCGCTTCAGTTTCCTCAGGTGTTGTGGACTGACAGCCACAACCTGAGGTTTCGTTATCACTCATTGAAAATCCTCCTGTTCAGTACGCTTGGAGTGCCGTTTGCCATTGAACCGGAAAGGTGACCGGTGTTGAATGCATTCGCTGATATTGCTCCGCCACGTCAAAAGAAACCAGCGCCTGTTTCTGTTCAATCTTCGTTAAAACAGCCTGTTTTGCCGCGTCGAGATGAGCCGCCCATTCTGGCGTGATTCCGCCACATTCAACGGCCGCCCGGTACTCATCCACATCTTTCCACTGATACTTTCCGTTGGGGTAAACCATAAGATCCAGGTCCAGATCCAGAGAGTCATAGCCGACGGTGGACATTTTGTAAGGCAGCTCAAAGTTAATGTAATATCCAAGAAACTGGTCAGTCGATGCATCCCAGAACAGCTGGACTGAATAATACTGAGACGGGTCTTTGACGATCAAAACATGATTACGCTCCCATCGCCTGACGTCCAGCCGCCAACCCTCACGCGCAATCTGCCAACGATTCTGATGGAACAGCACACGGTCTTCCGTGTATCCAGTCGGTACCGCAAAATCACTGCCCGCGGGATACCACAAACAGATGCAACCCGGTTCCGATGAGACCACCTCAACAGCACGAGCCGCCCACACCTTACCACCCAACATTTCCCGTAACGCGAGGGTCTTCCGACTCATGCTTGAATGTCCTTACTGGTTATTGCCCTGCGTCGCTTAAAAGTCCACGCCTTTGCGCGCTTTGATACCGGCGTTAAACGCGTGTTGGATATCTTTGACTTCCGAGACGGTATCCATAATGTTCTGCAGTGCACGACCGCCACCGCGTCCGGTAACAACCACACTCTGCTCAATCGGTCGCTCGCGCAAGGTCGTTAACACATTGGTTTCATCAAGGTACTGATAACCAATCATATAAGTCAGTTCATCCAACACCACCAGGTCGAACGCCGGGTCCTGCAACATTCGTTTGGCCTGCTCCCAGGTTCGTTCTGCGGCGGCAATGTCACCGGTGCGATCCTGTGTGTTCCAGGTAAAACCAGTACCCATCTGATAAAAATCAACCTGCGGGCAATGATCACGCAGATAAATTTCTTCACCTGAAAGCTGAGCCCCCTTGATAAACTGAACAACGCCTACCTTTTGTCCGTAGCCCAACGCCCTAAGCACCATGCCGAACGCGGAGCTGGATTTGCCTTTGCCATTGCCGGTCAGAAGCACCGCGACGCCTCGTTCGATATCCGCTCGATCAATGGCCGCATCAACTTTGGTTTTCTGTTTTTGCATGGCGCTTTTGTGTTTTTCGTTTTTATCCACGATGGTCCCTAAATCATGCTTAATGTCTTTTATCGATGAACGCAAGCTCTGGGTTCACCGTTTTTCTCCGAGCTTTGCATCCTGATGCTGCTGTAAACATGCCATGGTCTTATTATACAAGATCGCCGCCGACAGAACGTATTTACCGTGAACATCCGGTGTGTCTGACAGGGAGACAACGTCATTCAGAATCCAGTTCAATACCTGTACTGCACTTTTATCTCTGCATGTCATATTCAATGATACAAGGTTAACGAAGAGCGCTGGCTCATTAAGCTGAACTCTGTTGATTAATGCATCTTTGTTCAATGCGATATCCATGTCTAAACTGATTGTTCTCTCCTGAAGTGATGAATCCTCCCCGGGTGTCAGGTATCGGTCATTCCTTATTCCCCGAATAAACACCATATGAGGTGCGATATCGTCATCCACGAGAGTTGAATGCAGGCTGTTTCCGTCAACCTTGTGTCGCGAGTAGGATACCCATTGTTCTTTTGTGATTACCTTATCTGAAACAGACGCGTAGTTGTCACTCAAGCCTTTTGCCAGGCTCTGTATATAGATGTTTTCCCCGGCAAAGAAATCGAGATACTTACGTTTTTCACGCGCACCAAGGTAGACAAAAGGGTCAAAATAGTTGAGTGAAAACCGGGTCACATAATGTCGATAGAATATATCGCTATTGAGTGCCTGCCCAGCCACCAAAGACATGGTTCGTTGGGCGACTTCTCTATCCAGAACCAACGTCTCTATGCCTGGAAACCGCATCCAGTTGGTATCAATAATAACGTTATGAACGGTATTGCCGTTGACTGCCAGGTCCCAGGCAATATAGGACTTTTCATCAAAGTGCATGGGAGGCGGCCCTGAAGGGATGATGTGCACCGTTCCTTTCTCGCCAAGCTCAGAGTTGGTCGACAAAGCATGGCTGCCCGCTGTCGAAACATCCGAATATTTCCAGACATGAAGTGTTGGCAAATCTGAATGGGGTGTTACGCCGTGCATCTCGGTCGTAATGGTTGCCCCCATCACTGTTGGCATCACCGCACAAAGAAGGCTCATAAATCGCATACAGAATCGCATAGTAATGCCCGTTCTTTTTTAGGGAATTGAGCAAACTATGCTATGCGAGCTGACAGGTTATGAGCAACACCCATCAGCTTCTTATTGTGATTCAATCATCACCAATCAATTTACCCAGCATCGCATGGTAAATATCCCGATCACCGATGTATCCAACAATGGCCGAGTTTTCCGCCACCAGCACACCGTGGCCGGTTTGATAACGCAGCGCCATCACCTCCTGCATTTTGGTCTGAGGGTTGACCACAACCGGTTGCTTAGGCAGGGATTCCAGTGTGGCGCCTTCCGTCCATTGCGTGACCGCAAGCGGCGTCGAATCACCATATTGCAATCGGGTATCGGAAATGTGCCCACCCAACTTCAGCCAGCAATCGTCGCGCTTGCTTATGCGACGTCGACCGTCTTCTTCAGCAAAGCGATCCAGAGGGCGCATTAGCGCCTGGGCATTCACCACGTCAACCGGATTGGTGTGGGCCACAAAGTCACGTACGTAATCGGTCGCTGGGTTCAGGACAATGTTTTCCGGCGTGTCATGCTGGACAATTTCACCGTCTTTCATGATGGCAATGTGATTGCCAAGCTTCAGGGCTTCGTCGAGATCGTGACTGACGAACACCACGGTTTTGTTCAACGTTTCCTGCAGATGCAGCAGTTCGTCTTGCAGCTGCGTGCGGATCAGCGGGTCCAGTGCAGAAAATGGCTCGTCCATTAAAATGATGTCGGTTTCCATGGCAAACGCCCGGGCCAGACCCACACGCTGCTGCATGCCACCGGAGAGTTCATCCGGACGTTTGTCGGCCCATTCGGCCAAGCCAACCAGCTCCAGCTGATGCATGGCTTTTTCGCGAACGGTCTTTTTATCCAACCCTTTCTGCTCAAGCCCGAAGCCGACGTTTTCTGCAACGGTCAACCAAGGCATTAACGCAAACTTTTGAAACACCATCGTGATGGTGTTCATACGTACATTACGACGGTCATCTTCGCTAAGCGCGTGAAAGTCCTGAACGCCCTCTTCGGTTTCAATCAGGATTGAACCGCGCGTGACCGGGTTTAAGCCATTGGCGGTCCGCAACAGACTGGACTTTCCGGAACCGGACAGTCCCATCAAGACGCAGATTTCACCCTTGCCGACTTTTAGGCTGGCATCGCGTACACCCATGACCAAGCCCGTCTGATCCTGAATCGTCTGGCGGCTTTCCTGTTGATCCATCAGTGGCAAAGCGCGTTCCGGCTGTTTACCGAAGACCACGTCGACGTTTTTAAATTCAATCATCTTAAGCGCTCCGGTTATTTGGTTTTGAAGATGCGGTCGAGCATGATGGCCACCAGCACGATGGCGAGGCCCGCTTCGAAACCGGTGGCAATGTCGACGGTGTTCAATGCACGGACGACGGGTTTACCCAAGCCATCGGCACCGACCAGCGCGGCGATTACCACCATCGATAAACTCAACATGATGCACTGGGTGATCCCGGCGCGGATGCTCGACATCGCCGCCGGAATCTCAACTTTTAATAACAGGCTGCGTTTGGTACACCCAAAAGCACGTCCGGCTTCGAGCAACTCTTCCGGCACTTCAGAAATGCCGAGATAGGTCAGGCGGATCGGAGCGGCAATAGCAAACACAATGGTAGAGACCAAGCCCGGCACCACGCCCAAACCAAACAGGGTCAACGCCGGAATCAAATACACAAAAGGAGGAATCGTCTGCATCAAATCGAGAATCGGGCGCAGCAGACGGAACAACCAAGGACGATGCGCCGCAGCAATGCCAAGCGGCACGCCTAACAGAACACACAGCCCGGTGGCATAGACAATTAACGAGAAGGTTTCGATCGTTTCTTCCCAGTACCCCAGGTTCCAGATCAGCAACAGAGACAAGACAAAAAATGCCGTAACGCCTTTATTGCGCTGTCGCCAGAATACCAACGCGGCAACAATGCCAATAAACAGCCAAGGGGGGAGCAGGGTTAACACGTCAACCAGGCTTTCAATCATCACTTCCAGTGCGCCGGAGATGGCATCAAAAAAGCCACCACTGACATCGATCAGACCGTCGATCAGGGTTTCTGCCCACGAGCCAACCGGAAGTTTGTTATCGGTAATCAAACTCATAACAGGTTTCTTCAACAAAAAATGGAGATGGGTCCGAACCGGTCAGTACCGGTTCGGACGGGGATCGGACCTTACAGATCCAGATGCGCTTTAACCGCTGGCAGTGCCGGCTCACCCTCAAGGGTTTCAACACCTTCCAGCCAGGCGTCCAGAACGTCCGGGTTCGCTTTCAACCAGGTTTGCGCCGCTTCGGCAGGCTTCTCACCGTCATTCAGGATCAGCGCCATCACTTCGTTTTCAGCCGCCAGCGTAAAGGTCAGGTTGGTCAGCAGCGTACCGACATTGCTGCACTCTTCTGCGTAACCCTGACGAACGTTGGTGTAAACACTGGCGCCACCGAGGTTCGGACCAAAGAAATCGTCGCCACCTTCCAGGTAGGCCAGATCAAAGTTGGCGTTCATCGGGTGCGGTTCCCAACCGAGGAACACAATCCAGTTGTCGCGTCGCGTCGCACGGTTCACCTGCGACAACATGCCAGCTTCGCTGGACTCAACCAGTTCAAAGTCTTCCAGACCAAAAGCATTTTGATCGATCATGCTCTGGATCAGACGGTTACCGTCATTACCCGGCTCGATGCCGTAGATGCGACCGTCGAACTCATCGGCGAACTTAGCGATGTCGGCAAAGCTTTTCACACCGGCATCGTAGGCATACTGTGGAACGGCCAGTGTGTACTTAGCGCCTTCCAGATTTTTGTGAAGGGTTTCTACGGTACCCGCTTCACGGTACGGCGCAATGTCGCCTTCCATGGTTGGCATCCAGTTACCCAGGAACACATCGATATCGCCGTTTTCCAACGACTTGTAAGTAACCGGGACCGACAACAGCTGGGTGTCAGTCTGGTAACCCATGCCATGCAGCAGTTCAGAAGCGATCGCCGTGGTTGCCGTAATGTCGGTCCAACCCACATCAGAAAAACGCACGGTTTCACATTGATTCGCCTGTGCCGTCAGTGCAACGGTCGCCAGGGCCGCAGGGAGTAGGTGTTTCATAGTCATCATCTGTTTCCTATCGTTATCGTGAGTGATGAACAAATCGCTGAGGAACATTCGGCAGTCCTGCCCTGTTTTTCAGCGACCTGAATGAAGGCTCACTCTCTGAGGTGCGCAAACCATTGCGCCGTCACGGGGCCAACCGTCACGCTCTGAGCCTTCGGTTAAAAAATCAGATTTCGCGCAGAGGCGTTCCCGCCCGTTGACGCTGCGCCCATTGCTCATCCATGGCGATCGCCACATTCGACGGTGGCACGGATTGACCATGCAGAATCAGATCAGCGGCGCGTTCAGCCACCATGATGGTCGGGCCGTTTAAGTTGCCATTCGGAATGGTCGGAAAAATTGATGAGTCGACCACGCGCAGATTCTCAATACCATGCACACGCGTCTGCGGGTCCACCACAGCCATATCATCCACCCCCATCTTGCAAGAGCACGACGGGTGATACGCACTTTCGACGTGACTGCGCACAAAGGCGTCGATGTCTTCGTTGCTCTGTATATGCTCACCGGGTTGGATCTCGCCATCGCGGTAAGCATCAAACGCCGGCTGCGCAATGATTTCCCTTGTGCGGCGCACACAGTCGCGAAAACCTTCGATGTCGGCCTCGTCCTGCAGGTAATTGAACTGAATTTTCGGAGGGACCGCCGGGTCTGTCGATTGAATGTGGACAAAACCCCGGCTCTTCGGTTTGTTGTGCCCGATGTGCACCTGAAACCCATGGCCATCAAACGCGGCCCGGCCGTCGTAACGCATCGCCGCCGGCAAAAAATGGTACTGCAGGTCCGGCCATTCAACGCCCGCTTTAGATCGAATGAAGCCACAACTTTCAAAGTGGTTGGTGGCCCCGAGACCGGACTTGTTCAGTATCCACTGCGTGCCGATCAGACCTTTGTTAAACCAGTCGAGTTTGCCGTTCAGCGTGATGGGTTGCTTGCATTTAAACTGGAAGTAAAACTCCAGATGGTCTTGCAGGTTTTCACCGACACCGGGCAGCTCGTGCTTCACATTGATACCCGCGGCTTTCAGCACTTCTGGATTGCCAATTCCAGAAAGCTGCAACAGGTGCGGTGAGCCGATAGAGCCGGCACTGAGAATCACCTCTTTGCTGGCGATTGCCTTGACGGTATTTCCCTTGCGGTTATAGATGATGCCTTTCGCCTGCTTGCCTTCCAGAACCACATTCTGAACGGTGGCATGAGTCACCACCGTTAAATTGTCACGCGACATCGCCGGACGCAGATAGGCATTCGCAGTGGACCAGCGCCGACCATTTTTGACGGTCATGTGCATCGCGCCAAAACCTTCCTGTTGCGCGCCGTTATAGTCCTGCGTGAACTCGTAACCCGCCTGAAGACCGGCATCGATAAACGCCTGATACAAAGGGTTTTTCATGTTGTTGCCGTTATTGGTGCCGAGCGGCCCATCCTCGCCGCGATAATCATCGCCACCGAACGCCCAGCTCTCTGCTTTCTTAAAATACGGCAGACAGTGCTGATAGTCCCAATCATGAGCGCCGTACTCGGCCCATTCATCAAAGTCTTTGGCGTGGCCGCGAACATACACCATGCCATTGATGGACGACGATCCACCCAATACTTTGCCACGCGGGCAATGCATGCGCCGATCATCCAGATAGGGTTCCGGTTCAGTTTCAAACTGCCAGGCGTATTTCTCGGTATTCATTGGAATCGACAGTGCGGTCGGCATCTGAATAAAAATACTTTTATCGCTGCCGCCGGTTTCCACCAGCAGCACACGATGCTCTCCGCTTTCGGTGAGGCGATTCGCCAACACGCATCCCGCCGAGCCCGCGCCAACGATGATGTAATCAAACTCTGTGCTCATCGTTTACTCCTTAAAACGGGCTGTCGATCGGGTTCATGCCCATGTACACCGCTTTCAGTTGGGTGTAATGGTTCAGCGTCGCTAAGCCGTTTTCGCGTCCGATGCCGCTTTGCTTATAGCCGCCCACCGGCATTTCGGCCGGGCTGTCACCGTAAGCATTGACCCAGCAGATGCCGGCCTGAATCTGATGAATCACACGATGCGCACGCTGAATGTTCTGAGTGAACACGCCTGCAGCCAAGCCGTAGTCGGTATCGTTCGCACGGCGAATGACTTCGTCTTCATCGCGGAACGTCAGCACCGACATGACCGGTCCGAAAATTTCTTCTTTGACGATGGTCATGTCGTCGGTGCAGTCAGCAAAGACCGTTGGCGCAACAAAGAACCCATTCGGCGCGTCGGCCGGTGACAAGGCTTTGCCGCCGCTCACCAGAGTTGCGCCTTCGGCTTTACCTTTTTCGATGTAATCCAGGACCAGCTTGTGGTGTTTTTCAGAAATCAATGCGCCAAAGTTCACATCCGGGTTCATCGGGTCACCGGCCACAATGTTGTTTTCAATACGCGTCGTCAGACGCTTAAGAAACTCATCGCGGATCGATTCATGCACAAACACCCGCGTCCCGTTGGTGCAGATTTCGCCCTGAGTGTAGAAGTTCCCCAGCATCGCGCCGGAAATGGCATTATCAAGATCGGCATCATCAAAAATGATCAGCGGCGATTTACCGCCGAGTTCCATGGTCACGTCTTTCAGTGAGGTTGACGCGGCGGCCATCACTTTTTTCCCGGTCGCGGCTTCACCGGTGAACGACACCTTGTCGATATCCGGGTGATGTGTCAGCAGTTCACCAACCCGGCGATCGCCCTGCACAACGTTAAACACGCCATCGGGCATTCCGGCTTCAGTAAAGATTTCCGCCAGTTTCAACGCACCCAACGGCGTCTCTTCGGATGGTTTGAAAATCATGGCGTTCCCGGCTGCTAAGGCTGGGGCTGCTTTCCAACAGGCAATCTGTAAGGGGTAGTTCCAGGCACCGATGCCCGCGCAGACGCCCAGCGGTTCGCGGCGGGTGTAATAAAAATCACCACCCAGATCCTGTTGATTGCCTTCAATCATCGGCGCCAGACCGGCAAAGAATTCAATCGAATCAGCACCGGTGACGACATCCACTACACTGGCTTCCTGCCAGGGCTTACCCGTATCCAGCACTTCGATTTCGGCCAGCTCATCATTGCGTTCACGCAACAACGCCACAGCTTTTAACAGTATGCGGCTGCGTTCCATACCGGTCATGGCTGACCATTTGGCAAAACCTTCCCGGGCAGATGCAACGGCGGCATCGACCAACGCCTTATCGGCTTGTTCCACCTGATACGCCACATCGGCCGTGGCAGGATTCACCACATCAAAACGTTCACCGCCGGCACTGGCCTGGTACTGACCGCCGATATACGACGAATACACTGGGTTGTTCATGTCTTACTCTCTCTTTCCGGTTTTCGGTCACAGGACCGATCCGATTATTTTTAACGTTGCGGCATCTGAAACTGCTGCACGATGCCCTGCACATGATTCATGCAGAACTGCGCCGAATCGGCCACCGACAAGGGATGGTCACTCAGCGCCCGTCGCAGCCAGAGCCCATCAATCAGGGCCGCTGTCGTTTGCGCGGCTTCTTCCACTCGTTCGGCCGGAATCAGCTGGCGAAACGAGTGCTTTAAATTCGACAATAACCGTCGTTCGTTCACCCGTTGCAGCCGGGCAAACTCAGGGTTGTGCATCGCCTGCGACCAGAAGGCTAACCAGGTCTTGGAGCCTTTGTCCGACACCTGAATCTGAGCAAAGTTGGCCGCCACAATGGCGTTCAACCGAGCCATGGCATCGTTCGGGTCGACCTGTTTCAGCTCTTTCATCAGTTCGACATGCAGCTGCTGCAACAGATAGCGCACCGTGGCTTCCAACAGCCCCTGCTTACCGCCGAAGTAATGATTGATGATCCCCGTCGATACGCCCGCTAACTTACTGATGGTGTTAATCGTTGTGCCCTGCAGACCATAGGTCTCTACGGCTTCCAGTGTGGCTTCAATCAACTGAGACTGGCGTATGGGTTTCATCCCCACTTTCGGCATAGCAGTACGACCCTCAAACACGGTTATTTTTAATTGAACGTTCAATCAATAAAAACCATGATAGCCAAAAAAGCCAATGCAACTCAAGGTAAGAAAGCGTCTCAATAGCAAATATGGACGGCAAAACCTTTAGATTTGTAAGCAATTAAACAGCGATCTACCCAGATAAAATGCGGCTTATAGCGATTTTCTTTAAAAAATTAAATTGATCTCTAATGATTTGAACTCTAAGCACGACCCCCCGTAAAAAAACGCCTCGCTTATCCCTGTACAGGCCAGCCCGGTTCGGTGTATAACCCCCCGTTTCCAACCTGCGGAGTTTCCTGATGACGATTAAAGCCTGCGTTTTTGATATGGACGGCACCTTGTTGAACACTCTGGATGACCTGGCAACCAGTGCCAACACGGTGCTGCGCCAACACGGCTTTGATCCGCATCCGGTTGAGGCTTACCGCACCTTCGTCGGCAGCGGGGTCCGTAACCTGATCATTCGCGCCCTCCCCGAAAACGCAAGGAATGAAGCCACCATCGACGCCTGCCTGGCGGCGTTTAAAATCCACTACGACACCCATTGGGCCGACCAGACCCATCTGTATGAGGGGTTAACCGACACTCTCGATCAGCTGACCAAACAGGGTCTGAAGCTGGCGATCCTGACCAACAAACCACAGCCGTTTGCCGACCTGTGCGTCGATAAGTTTCTGGGACGCTGGACCTGGAACATCGTTCAGGGTCAGCAGGACGGACTGCCGATCAAACCGGACGCGGCCGTCAGCCAGAAAGTGACCGACGCATTGGAAGTTTCGCCGGCTGAAGTGCTGTATTTTGGTGACAGCGATGTCGATATGTTCACGGCTCGCAATGCGGGGTATCGTGCTATTGGTGTGTCTTGGGGCTTTCGCAGCATCGATGAGCTGAACCAAGCCGGGGCTGAGCAAATAATTCATCAACCACACGAACTGCTGAACCTGCTCAACTAACCGAAACATCCGCCACCCAAACCTGGCATGAACACATTGATTAAGGACGTTTGATTTTGGACGCACTACTGCTGGCTATCAGCCCGAATGACCCGTTATGGATTGCCATCGCCTTCGCCTTTGGCTATGCCGTCAAGCAAATCAGTCTGCCGCCACTGATCGGCTATCTGATTGCCGGGTTTGTTCTCAATGCATTGGGCGCCGAAAGCGACTCCTTTCTCGATACCGTGGCCGATCTGGGCATTACACTGCTGCTGTTTACCATTGGCTTGAAGCTGAGACTCAGGGCCTTGTTCAAACCCGAAGTTTGGGGGGTTGCCTCCATTCACCTGGTCGTGGTGTCACTGCTGTTTGCCGGCTTTGTCCTCATGCTCTCGGCCATTGGGCTGCCAATGTTTACCGACCTGGATGCTCAGACCAGCCTGCTTGTCGGCTTTGTCTTATCGTTTTCCAGTACCGTGTTCGCGATTAAGGTGCTCGATGAGTTAGGTGCGACCACCTCCAAGCATGGTCAGGTCGCTATTGGCGTGCTCGTGATTCAGGACATTGCGGCGGTCATTTTCCTGGCGTTTTCAGCCGGTAAAGTCCCAACCGTCTGGGCACTGGGCCTGCTACTGCTGATCCCTCTTAGACCGTTACTCTATCGTCTGCTGGAAAAAGTCGGCCATGGCGAACTGCTGCTTTTGTTCGGCATTGTGCTGGCGCTGGTCGGCGCAGACGTCTTTGAAATGGTGGGCATTAAAGGCGATGTCGGCGCGTTGATTCTCGGCATGATTCTGGCCACCCACCACAAAGCGAGTGAGCTGGCCAAGTCTCTGTTGAGCCTGAAAGATCTGTTCCTGATCGGTTTTTTCCTCAGCATCGGCATGACCGCTCTGCCGGGCTGGGCGGAAATAGGCGTTGCGGTCCTGTTGTTACTGCTGTTGCCGGTTAAGACACTCCTTTACTACCTGCTTTTCAACCAGTTTCACGCCCGGGCCAGCACTTCGTGGCGAGCCTCAACGAACCTGGCGAACTACAGCGAGTTCGGCCTCATTGTTGGCGCTATTGCGGTCTCAGCCGGCTGGTTGAACCCTTCATGGATGGCGGTGTTTGCCATTGCCTTATCGGCGTCCTTTATCATCAGCGCACCCGTCATCCGGATCCGCGACCAGCTTTTCCAACGCTGGCGACCAACTCTGATCCGCTGGGAACGCAAATCCCGATTACCGGATGAACAGGATATCGATCTTTCAGCCATTACGACCGTCATCTTCGGTATGGGACGCATGGGGACGGCCGCTTATACCGCCATAGAACCTGATTACACCGGTGAACTGGTCGGCATTGAAATTAATGAGTTCAAAGCCGAAGAGCATTGTGCACTCGGCCGCAACGTGGTCGTCGGCGATGGCACCAACCCGGAGTTCTGGTTCCGCGCCATCGGGCTGCTCGATAACCTCAACCGGGTGATGCTCACCCTGCCAACCCACGAGGCCAACCTGGCGGCGGCGCGTCAATTGAAAAGCATGGGGTACACCGGTTTTATCGCGGCCACATCGAAATTTGAAGATGAAGAGCAGGCTCTGAAAGAGGCGGGTGTCAGCTTCACATTTAACATCTATACCGAGGCCGGGTTGGGTTTTGCTGAGGATCTGCGGCAGTTGTCACAACCGTAAAGTTGGATTAACTACTCCCAACCCTGCTGGCGTGTAATCTCGGTGATTTTCTGATTCAATCGCTGCTGGTTCTGTTGCGAGGCCAACTCACTGTTGAGCTGAGTCAGAATGGTATCGACGTCCTCCAAATCGGGCGACAGCGCCAGATAAAAAGGTTGCGCTTGCGCGCAGCCTGCTTCAAACAAATGGACCGGCTGCGGCTCAAGCTGATTCAGCACACTGGCCAGCACTAATCGATCTTCCACTAAAGCATCAATCCTTCCGGCCTGCAGCATTCGTATCAAGCGCTGAGTTGAGAGCGAACCGCCTACCGTTTCTATTCGCCCGGAACCCTCATGACTGGCCACGTATCGGTCAATATCAGGGGTATAACCGTAATCTCGAATCACACCCAATACTTTTCCGGTCAGATCGGCAATACTTCCAAATCGCCAGGCTGAATCGTATGTATAAAAGCACACCTGATAATACGCCGTCGGTACGGAAGTAAACCGGAGACTCGGTGCCTCGGAATTCACCGCCGTTAACAGGCCATCGACAACACCACCCTCCGCCAACTGTATGGCCCTGGCCCAGGGATAAGATTCGATCTTCAGTTCGAGGTTATGCTTGGCAAACAGCTCAGTGAGGTAATTGCCGATCAGGTTTTCAGCCTCACTCAGCTCACCGCAGGTGTAGGGGCACCACTGCGTTGTCGCCAACGTCAAGGTTCGGGGAGACGCAGCGCACACACCTGACAACAGAGCGGCAAATAATAGGGGAGCTAGAGACTTGAACATCTTAAATACAACGATGATTGGCATTACGTCAGTTTAGTCAGCTTTTCTCATATGAGAAAGAAAACCGCTTAGCGTGCTTGCTGATCGTTCAAATGTCCCTCTCAAACCACACCGCTCTTGCCCCGTGCACGGCCTTGTAGGCGACGGTGTTGACGCTTGTCGGTTCAAACCGTTCCTGACGGTTTGTCGACCGGCCGTGCCGCTTCTCGCCGACAGCACTGATTAATCAAATTCAAAAAAAGCCCCCAATCTTTCGATTGAGACCACTAAACCCGGCCGGACCAACCCGCGCACGTCCTGTGCGCTGCCCGCCGGGCGACGGCGCTGGCGCTTGTCGGTTCAAACCGTTCCTGACGGTTTGTCGACCGGCGGTGCCGATTCTCGCCGACAACACGGATAACTCAGAATCAAAAAAAAGACCCCAATCTTTCGATTGAGGTCTTTTTTTTGATTCTGGTACCAGCGGCCGGACTCGAACCGGCACACCCGTTAAGGCGGGGGATTTTGAATCCCCTGTGTCTACCAATTTCACCACGCTGGCATTAAGACCGCGTATTCTATGGAAAAATTCTTTACTGTCAACTAGTTAGCGTCGATTCCTTAGACTTAACCGAACCCGGCATCAGCGGCGCGAGCAGATCATTCCGCCAGGGTTGCGGTGGTGCTAAGCCAAAGCCCTGACCGATGGCACAACCGAGTTGCTTCAAGCGAGTCAACTGTTCGGCCGTTTCAACCCCTTCCGCCAACACTTCGATACCTAACGCATTCGCCATCGACATAATGGCGTACATGATCTGGTCTTCTTTACGACTCTCGGTCTGGGCTTGCAGGAACTGGCGGTCGATTTTCAACTTATCGACGGGTAATGAATGCAGGTATGCCAAGCAGGAGTATCCGGTCCCGAAATCGTCGATGGCTATGCGAATACCCCGGCGACGCCAGTTTTGCAGCCGCTCATGAAGCCCGTCGATCTGGGTCATCAGCTGCGACTCGGTCAGTTCCACCTCAAGCTGCCACCCCGAGGTTCGCACGTCCCGGGCAAAGTCGAGCAACATTCGCTCGAACACAGGGTCTGATATCTGCTGCGCGGCAACATTAACGGCAATGATGGGAATAAACAGCTTATGACCCTTAGAGTTCGCAAGGTCCTGGCGGATAATTTCAAACTGCCTGGCGGTGAGAGCATTGATTAACCCACGGGACTCCGCCAACGGGATAAAGGCCGATGGAGGTACCACACCGTGCACTGGCGATTTCCAGCGCGCCAACACTTCCAGACCGACACACTCACCGCTCTGTACGCTGTACAAGGGCTGATAAGCAGTCGAGAAGTGCTCCGGGCATTGTTTGAGCTCACGCCGCAATGACTCCGCCAATCGCTGACTCTGCTCGACTTCTATCGATTGCTGACGGTCAAAGAGCTGAAACTGAGCCCGCCCCTGCTGTTTGGCACGAAACATGGCTTTTTCGGAATTAATCAGCAGATCCTGCGGGGTTTGCCCCTGTTCCGGGAAGAACGCCAGGCCAATGGAGAGTGTAAATTGATAATACTCACCATCCATGGCCACCGGCCGTTCAAAAAACCGCATCAGACGCTGACAGAGAAAATGCATCTCATAGTGCTCTTCCCAACTGACAATGGCGGCAAACTCATCGCCGGAAACTCGGGCGAGAAAATCTTCTTTGCGCAGAATCGTACGAATCTGCCGGGCGCAATGACACAGCAGGCGATCACCCACCGAATGGCCGTAAAGCTCGTTAATGTCCTTGAAATGGTCGAGATCGATGTACAGCACGGCGAAGTCCGGCTCGACACTTTGATTCTCAATCCGACGGGTCAACTCATGATGAAAGGCATATCGATCCGGCAGCCCGGTCAGCATATCGGACAGCGGAGTCACCTCCGAGACAGGAGATGGCTCGGCGTCGTTAATGGCACAATCCAGTACGCCGGCATAGCGGTTAACTTCAGAAGGGTCGCCCACGGGCATGAGCGTTAAGCAGTAGGGCTTGGCGTCGGCGACTGTCGCCGTAACTTTCCCCTGCCAGCTGCCGGTACGGTGAATAAACTCAGGGACCGAGCCTTCCTGATGCAGCTCAGAGGTATCGGCCAGCTCGTATAGGCTGGTAATCGGACGATGGAACAGCGACTGGAACTCGATATTCGTGTACGACACCCGCAAATGCTGATCAAAAATCACCACAGGTTTGGCAAAATGATCCACCAGTGTTCGATAACTGGCTTCAAAGGACACAGGTGTTGATGACACAGGGTAACCTACTCACAAAGATAACTCTTTCTGTTACTGACACCCTCGTTACTGCCTGTTCAGGCCTATTCCTTTTCGTACACGGATGCATAAATTAACCCTAGAAATATCAAATACTTAATGGAGTGACAAGCAACGTTTCAGTTTTTCGAACACTTAGCCGTTTAAGTACTGGTTCTCATTTCACCATTTTCAGGGTGGTTTCAGTCCTTTTTCACGGCGTCATTATTCAGGTTTTGTGACTGAACACATTGATTCAGATCGCCGATTTTGTGTTCAAACACCGGTTCTGCAAGCGACTGAGGCGGTTGACGGACCAAACCTGTGCTTTGCGCAAGGCAAAGGGTGAAAATCACCGCCACTCCCTCTAAAATATCCGGCCTTTTGGTTAATCGGCAGTACCCTAATTCATGCACGTCAACGATTTCGACTTTCAACTCCCCGATGAGTTGATTGCGCGCCATCCCGCTGAACAACGTACCGGCAGCCGGCTTCTGCATCTTCACGGAGACTCCGGCCAGGTTCAACACCGGCATTTCCCGGACATCGAACAACTGATCGAGCCGGGCGATCTGCTGGTGTTTAATAACACCCGGGTGATTCCAGCGCGCCTGTTCGGGCAGAAACGCTCTGGCGGTAAGGTCGAGTTGCTGATCGAGCGCATGACTTCCGATCACACCGCTTTGGCGCACATTAAAGCCAACAAGAGTCCGAAAGCCGGAACCGAGTTGATCATGGAGGGCGATATCCAACTGGAAGTCACCGGCCGGGATCAAAACCTGTTCTGTGTGCGCTGCACAAACCCGGAACCATTGGTTGACCTGCTCGATCAGCACGGCCACATGCCATTGCCGCCTTATTTAGAACGTGAAGACGACGATGATGATCGTGAGCGTTACCAGACCGTTTACGCTCAGCGCAAAGGGGCCGTTGCCGCGCCCACGGCCGGACTGCATTTTGATGACGCCCTGCTGGCACGTCTGAAAGACAAGGGCGTCAACACAGCCTTTGTGACTTTGCATGTTGGCGCGGGGACGTTTCAGCCGGTGAAGGCTGACAACATTAAAGACCACGTAATGCACGCCGAATGGATCGATGTACCGGACTCGGTTGTTGAGCAGATCCGGACCACCAAGGCCGCGGGTAAGCGGGTCATTGCCGTTGGCACCACCAGTGTCCGCTCGCTGGAAACCGCCTCTCAGTCCGGACAGATTGAACCCTTTACCGGCGATACCAACATCTTTATTTACCCGGGCTATCGCTTCAAAACGGTGGACGCTTTGTTGACCAATTTCCACCTGCCCAAGTCCACGCTGATCATGCTGATCAGCGCGTTTGCCGGAAAAGACCATGTTATGGCGGCTTATGAGGCTGCAATCCGGGAACGATACCGATTTTTCAGTTACGGGGATGCCATGTTCGTCACCCGCAATGACGACGTCACCACCGCCGAATCAGGAGACCTTTCATGAGCCGTCAATGCTTCATGACCTTTAAATTGCACAACACCGACGGCAAAGCCCGTCGTGGCACCCTCACCTTTCCGCGGGGAACAGTAGAAACCCCAGCGTTCATGCCCGTGGGCACCTACGGCACCGTTAAAGGAATGACCCCGAAAGACGTTGAAGCCATCGGCGCTGAGATCATTCTGGGCAACACCTTCCATCTGATGCTGCGCCCGGGCACTCAGGTGATCAGTGAACATGGTGATTTACACGATTTCGCCCAATGGGAGAAACCGATCCTGACGGACTCCGGTGGTTTTCAGGTGTTTTCGCTGGGCAAGCTGCGCAAAATTACCGAAGAAGGCGTGACCTTCCAAAGCCCGGTGGACGGCGCCAAAGTTAAGATGACGCCGGAAAGCAGCATGGAGGTTCAACGTGCGCTCGGCTCCGATATCGTGATGATTTTTGACGAATGTACGCCCTACCCGGCCACCGAAGCCGAAGCGAAGCAGTCCATGGAAATGTCCCTGCGTTGGGCGAAACGCTCGAAAGACGCCCACGGCGACAGTCCATCGGCGCTGTTCGGCATCATTCAGGGCGGCATGTATCAGAACCTGCGCGAAGTCAGTCTGAAAGGGCTGACCGACATTGAATTCGACGGCTATGCCATTGGCGGTCTCAGCGTGGGCGAGCCCAAAGACGAGATGATGAAAGTGCTGGATTACCTGCCCGCCATGATGCCGGAAGACAAACCCCGCTACCTGATGGGGGTTGGCAAACCGGAAGATCTGGTCGAAGGCGTTCGTCGCGGTGTCGATATGTTCGACTGCGTCATGCCCACCCGTAACGCACGTAATGGCCACCTGTTCGTGACCGATGGCGTAGTGAAAATCCGTAACGCAAAGCACCGTCACGACACCACAGCACTGGATCCGGAATGCGATTGCTACACCTGCCAGAACTTCAGCAAAGCCTACCTTTATCATCTTGATAAGTGTGGCGAGATACTGGGTGCTCAACTCAACACCATTCACAACCTGCGCTACTACCAGAGGCTGATGGCCGGCCTGCGTGATGCCATTGATGCGAATCAACTGGACGCCTTCGTCGATGACTTTTACGCGCGCCGAGGCTTGGAAACACCGCCATTGGCACCATAAAGCCGGAGTGTCTGGCCATTTTTACCTGCCATTGCGGCCGAAACCGGCCAGCGATGGCGAATTCGGCTTTCAGCGACTGATCGCAACCGGTAGAATCAGCCGCCAGTTGAATAACAATCGACCGCACTGCCCGCCAGTGCCCGAACTTATAATGAAAACACTATTGGAGTTAACCATGAAAAAACTGATCGCCGCCGCTCTTGCACTGGCCCCTGTTGTTGCCATGGCTGCACCCGCGGCTCAGCCTCAACCAAGCCCATGGCAGCTGCCCATCATGTTGGGTATTTTCTTTGTCATTTTCTGGCTGATGGTCTGGCGTCCACAGTCCAAGCGCGCCAAAGAGCACAAGAATCTGCTGTCTGCGCTGTCCAATGGTGACGAAGTGGTAACCAATGCCGGTATTGCGGGTAAAGTGAAGAAAGTGACTGACGACTACGTTCAGGTTCAGGTCGACGACAACGTGACTCTGACTTTCCAGAAGCAGGCCATTGCCGCCACGCTGCCAAAAGGCACCATCAAAGCGATCTGATGCCCCCGAACACCCCACTATGCTGGGGTGTTTTGCTTTTATGCGGGCCTGATTTTTCAAAGGAACACCCATGCTGAACAAATATCCTCTGTGGAAATACCTGCTGATTGCAGCCGTGCTGCTGTTCGGTATTTACTACAGTCTGCCGAACCTATACCCGAATGACCCGGCCATTCAGATCCGAGCCACTCAGGCCGGTGTCATCGTGAACAACGCCACGCTGAATCAAGCGACCGATCTTCTTGAAGAAAACGACATCGCTTACTTTGGTGAAGAAGTTCAGGAACAGTCGCTGCTGATTCGCCTGTACAGCAACGAAGACCAACTGCTGGCCAAATCGATTCTGACCACCGGTCTCGGTGGTGAGTTCGTCATTGCCCTGAACCTGGCGCCAACCACGCCGTCTTGGCTGACCGCGCTCGGCGGCAAGCCGATGGCACTGGGTCTGGACCTGTCCGGTGGTGTGCACTTCCTGATGGAAGTGGACATGGACAAATACATCGCCACCCGTCTGACCAACTGGGAAGCGGACATCAAACGCAGCCTGCGCGAAGAAGGCATTCGCTACCGCGGCGTGTCTGTCATCAATGACGACACCATTCAGGTTAACCTGGTAAACGATGAGTTCCGCGATCAGGCCAACCGTTGGTTCAGCCGCAATCTGAATGACTTTGTTACCGATGACCTGACGGCTCGCGGTCTGCCATCGGTTAACCTGACCCTGACCGAAGAAGCCATCATTGCGATGGAAGATTACGCCATTCAGCAGAACCAAACGACGTTGAACAACCGGGTGAACGAAATCGGTGTCGCCGAACCACTGGTGCAGCGTCAGGGCCGTAATCGAATCGTGGTTCAGTTGCCGGGCGAGCAGGACACTGCACGAGCGAAGAACATTCTCGGTAAATCCGCCAACCTCGAGTATCGCCTGCAATCACGCGACGGTAACGGCGAAGTCTTCCCGTTTCGTGACAGCAACCGCACTGTGATGCTGGAACGGGATGTCATCGTGACTGGTGATAACGTCACCAACGCGACGGTCACCTATGACCAGAATGGCCGCCCGGCCGTTTCGGTGACGCTGGACAGCGCCGGTGGTGCCCGCATGGGTGACATCACTAAAAATAACCTGAACCATCCGATGGGCGTGCTGTTCATTGAACAGAAGTCTGAACCGATCGGTTATGAGATGGTCGATGGTGAACAGGTGATGCAATACCGCAATTACGAAGTCAAAGAAGTAATTTCTCTGGCCAACATCGCCGGTGTGTTCTCATCGCAGTTCCAGACCACGGGTTTGGACAGCTCCGCCGAAGCGTCCGAACTTGCACTGCTGTTGCGTGCAGGTGCACTGGCAGCGCCGATGACGTTCGTTGAAGAACGTACCGTGGGTCCAAGCCTGGGGGCAGAGAACATTGCCAAAGGCTTCACCTCGGTAGTGATCGGTTTTGCCCTGGTTATCGTGTTCATGGTCGTCTTCTATAAAGTGTTCGGCATCTTTGCCAGTGTGGCACTGTCAATGAACCTGGTATTGGTGATCGCCATCATGTCGCTGCTCGGCGCGACGCTGACATTGCCGGGTATTGCCGGGATCGTGCTGACGGTGGGTATGGCCGTGGACGCCAACGTCTTGATCTTCTCGCGCATCAAAGAAGAGCTGAACGCAGGCAAACCCATTCAGACCGCCATCGATGCCGGTTATGGTCGAGCCTTTCTGACCATTCTGGACGCCAACGTGACGACCTTTATCGTCGCGATCATTCTGTACGCAATCGGTACCGGTTCGGTCAAAGGTTTTGCGGTCACACTGTCGGTCGGTATTCTGACGTCCATGTTTACCGCTGTATTGTTGACTCGTGCGCTGACCAATCTGGTCTATGGCGGACGTAACCTCAAAAAACTGCCCATTTAAGGAGAAACAATGTCTGATGTGAAAGTATTCGACTTCATGGGCAAACGCAGACTGGCGGTCGCATTCTCCGTCATTCTGCTGCTGGTCTCTGTCGTTTCCCTTGGGGTTCGTGGTTTGAACTTCGGTCTCGACTTTACCGGTGGTGCTCAGATTGAACTCGGCTTCCAGCAGCCAGCGGATGTCGAAGCGATTCGCTCTCAGTTGCAGGATGCCGGTTACCGCGATGTCGATGTGCAGTATTTTGGTACCAACACCGATGTCCTGATCCGCATGCAGGAAGATAACAATCCTCAACTGGGCGAAGAAGTTATCGCTCTGGTTCAGGAAACCCGCGACGACGAGATTCAACTGCGTCGTAACGAGTACGTCGGTCCGCAGGTTGGTGAAGAGTTGGCCAACAACGGTGGTATCGGCATGCTGGTCGCGCTGGCGCTGGTCATGATCTACATCGCCTTCCGTTTCCAGTTTAAGTTTGCGGTAGGGGCCGTGGCTGCATTGGCACACGACGTGATCATCGTGCTGGGCTTCTTCTCGCTGACCCAGATGGCGTTCGATCTGACCGTGCTCGCCGCGGTACTGGCCGTTATCGGTTACTCATTGAACGATACCATCGTGGTCTCCGACCGTATCCGTGAAAGCTTCCGAACGATCCGTCGTGACGACACCGAGTACCTGATCAATATTTCGCTGACCCAAACGCTGGGCCGGACGATCATTACCTCGTTAACGACGTTACTGGTATTGCTGGCTCTGGCCGTGTTCGGCGGTGAACTGATCTTCAGCTTTGCCATCGCGCTGATCGTTGGTGTTGCCATTGGTACCTATTCATCGATCTACGTCGCGGCCAACATCCTGATGCTGATGAACATTTCCAAAGACGATCTGATTCCTCAGGAAAAGGAAGAAATCGATCAGGACGAAGTGCCCAGCTGGTTGAAGGATGAAGAAACCGACTGAGTCAGTTTCGAGTTGAAATTCAAAAGCCGAACCGGTTTCCCGGTTCGGCTTTTTTGTTCCTGCAATATACATAACGAGAACCCGGCCCCTTTCTCAGCCTCCCACTGGGTCCGCTTTTCCGGTACACTCGCCGCTCCAGCCACCGCAACTTAAAAAGACAGATCATGAGTAAAACACGCGTATTAACCGGTATCACCACCACGGGGATTCCTCATCTCGGCAATTACGCCGGCGCCATTCGTCCTGCCATTCAGAGTAGCCAGGATGACAATACGGAATCGTTCTTCTTTCTGGCGGATTACCACGCCCTGATCAAGTGTCATGAACCCGATGTGGTTCGTGAATCGGCACGTTCAGTTGCGGCGACCTGGCTGGCGTCGGGACTGGATCCGGATCGGGTCACGTTTTACCGTCAGTCAGACATTCGCGAAATTACCGAACTGACCTGGATTCTGACCACGATTACTGCAAAAGGCTTAATGAACCGTGCACACGCTTATAAAGCGGCCGTGCAGGAAAATGTCGAGCAAAACGCGGCTGACCCGGACAAAGGCGTCGAAATGGGCCTGTTCTGTTATCCGGTTCTGATGACGGCCGACATTCTGATGTTCAATGGTCAGAAGATTCCGGTCGGTAAAGACCAGATTCAACACATAGAGATGGCACGAGATGTCGCCCAGCGTTTCAACTACATGTACGGCGAAACCTTTTCACTGCCCGAGGCGGTGGTCGATGACAGCGCCATGATCATCCCCGGCTTGGATGGTCGGAAAATGTCCAAAAGTTATGGCAACACCATCCCATTGTTCGAAGCTGAGAAAAAATTCCGCAAACTGATTAACAAGATTAAAACCAACTCACTCGAACCCGGTGAGCCCAAAGATCCGGAAGGTTGCTCTCTGTTCGCGATCTACTCTGCCTTTACCGGCGAAGCCGAACAGGCCGAGATGCGACAGAAGTACGCTGATGGTATTGGCTGGGGCGACATGAAGAAATTCTTGTTTGAGTTTCTGAATGAAGAGCTGCGCGAAAAGCGTGAAGAATATACGCGCTTGATGAACGATCCGGCTGAACTGGATCGTATCCTGGCAAAAGGTGCTGACAAAGCCCGTGCCGTTGCCACGCCATTTCTTGAAGACATACGGAACAAGGTGGGTATCAGCCCCATGGCCCGCTGAGCGGCGCACTCTACCTGAAAAGGCACCCTGGGGTGCCTTTTTTTATAGCACGCCCATTTCTCAACGGAGAGGCTTTTCCCAAAACAGCGCCTGGCCGGTTTTCGGGTCCAGCTCATAACCGTCGAAACCAGCTTTGATATAGGCACCTTTAGCAACCTCATTGCCGCTGAGTACCTCAAGCGTGATCTTACAGCAGTGACGCTCTCGTGCTTTTGCTTCAATAGCCTCCAGCAGTTTCAGGCTCAGTCCCTGCCCGCGAAAATCCGGATTCACCGCCAGATCATGAATGTTCACCAGAGGTTTCGCCTTAAACGTCGAAAATCCCATAAAGCAGTTTGCAAAACCAGCGGGCTGACCATCAACCAAAACCATCAGGCTGAACGCACCCGGCACCGCAGCGAGTTTCTCTGGCAATGCAGCCAGTGTTTCTGCTGGCAGGGATTGTCCACCGCCCATCGCGTCGGAGGCATAGTTATTTAACAGTGACATCAGATCATGGGTCTGCTCTGCGTTCCGGTAATCCACCGGGACAATCGTTACGGTCATGCCATATCTCCATAGGCTGTTCCAAGTCCGGGGCACTGTACCTCAGGCCTGTATGCCTTCCAAGTCAGGGAACACTCAGCCAAAGGCTGGCCAAAAGTCACTATTGTTGATTTTTCATTCAGTTTTCCTTGCTTTCGGCAGGCCACTGAAATAGTGTACTAGCATACTAAGACACTAAAGGACTAACCATGATCACTCTCCAGGATCTGGGCTTCACCTATCGCCGACAGACGCCGGTTTTTTCAGGCCTGACCTTAACCATTCCGGCCGGACGCAGTGTTGGCATTCTCGGCGCCAACGGAGCCGGTAAGACCACCTTACTCAAACTGATCAGTGGCATGATCCGCTCAACACAGGGACATATCGACGTATTGGGCCATGAACCTCGGGCACGACAAACCGCCATGCTGCAGAATCTCTACATTGTGCCGGAAGAATCCGATCTGCCGCCCATGACCGGACATGCTTATGTAAAACATTTTTCGGTGTTCTACCCGACTTTTAAAATGGACACGCTGTCACAGATGGCGGAACAGTTTGAGCTGGACCTGTCAGTGAAACTGACCGAACGCTCACTCGGCCAAAAGAAAAAGTTTCTGGTGGCCTTTGCGCTGGCAACACATTGCCCATTGATCCTGATGGATGAGCCCACCAATGGCTTGGACATTCCTTCGAAAGCGCAGTTCCGGGACATGATTATCCGTCATCAGGGCGACGACCAAACGTTGTTGATCAGTACGCACCAGGTCCGCGACCTCGATGCCATCATCGATTCGGTGGTCATGATGAACGAAGAACATGCCCATTGGTTTGATTTGGGTGACCTGCCGAACCACATCTCGCAGGTTTCACCACCGGCTGAAGGCGATCAGGTGATTTATCGGGAAAACCGGTTCAGCGGGGATGTGGCCCTGGTGCAGGGACAGAAAGAAACCGCAACCGGTATCGACCTGGAGCTGCTGTTCAATGCCTTCCACACCCGCTACGACGAACTGATTTCCACCATTGAACAGGAGGTTCAACAATGAACGCATTGACGATCTGGCGTTTAATTCAGACCAAACAAAGCACCTCCCCTAATCGATTGTGGAAAGACACCGGCTTGGCGTTGGCAATCTTAACGGCACTGATGTTTCTCGGTCAGTTTGGCGATCCGACCAATGATCATCAGACCTTCGGTGCCTTTGGGTTTGCCATGATTATCATGGCGATTATTGAACTTGGCGGACACACCTTCAGCGAGTTCAAAAGAGAGCGTTTCGCGTTTCAATGGTTAACATTGCCCGCTTCCGTCACCGAAAAGTGGCTGGCTAATTTTGTGACCAGCTTTCTGTTGGTACCGCTGATCTTTCTGGTCGTGCTCAGTGTGTCCACGATGATCGCCAATCTGTTAATCCTGCTGTCTGGCTGGACCCAACCCATGCCGATATTCAATCCGATTTCGGCAGAAGGCTGGACGTCATTGAAAGCGTATTGGATCGTCCATCCGCTGCTGTTTTTCGGGACGACCTATTTCCGCAAACGACCGGTACTGAAAACCCTGGGAGCGTCGGCCATTCTGTTGATCGCGTTGGCTTTGTATGCGGCCTGGTTAGCGAATCTGCTGTTTGGCGATGCCTTCCCTCAGATCGAACAGATGGGCGAACAAGCTGCCTCAGAAGAAGAGTTTCTGCGCATGATGACCCTTCACTTTGATCTGAGTAATCTGTTTGCCACCTTGCGGGTCATCGGTGATATCGCATGCTACCTGTACTTCCTGTTTTTCTGGGGGTTGTCTTATCTTCGCTTTACGGAGTGGGAACTATGACCCGCTTTGATAACAGCAGCGCCATCTATCTGCAGATAGCCGATTTGATGTGCGAAAAAATACTCACCGGCGAATGGCCCGGCGGCGAACGGATTCCTTCAATCCGGGAGGTCGCAGCATTGGTTCAGGCGAACCCGAACACGGTCATGAGATCTTTCGCGCATCTTCAGGAAGAAGGCATCCTCTACAACCGTAGAGGAGTTGGTTACTTCGTCGCTGACGACGGTAAGGAACGCGTGCAATCGATACGACGGCAATCCTTCATTCACACCCAACTGCCGAAAGTATTTCGCGAAGCACGGCTACTAGGGCTTTCGCCAAACGAACTGACCGAGCTTTATCAACAGTATTCAGGAGACGACCATGACTAATCGATGGACACTAACCAATAAGCTGTTAGCGGGCGGCACCCTCGCTCTATTTATTTTTGTAACCATTCTGTTGTTCTGGCTGCGGGCTAGCCTGCAAGTCTGATGACCACCGGCACCGGGGGCATGAAGCTCCCGGGCCCGCTGCTTGAGCAGCATCGACCGACCCAAGGAGGCGACCACAATGAGGCTCGCAAACTTAAACATCTGCATCATTCTGCTGATCATCGTCAGCGGCCTGGCGGTACTTTAACCAACGGACTCTGGTATTCAAGGTGACGTTCGGAGCTTGGTTTCCAGTTCTGCGTAAAGACTGTTAACCTGCAGTCTTCATTCAATAAGAGGTTTGATATGAAGAAACTGCTCCCTAACCTGCTTTACTTGGCAACGCTGATGCTGGCCGTCGGTGTTTTTCTGCCGCTTACGCGATTTGCGGTCATCGGAGACGTCAGCTACTTCGACATCACCCAGTTTGAAGCCTATCTGGTCATTGCCCTGGCCATCGCTGCTCCGGTTCTGGTTATGCTGAAACTCGTTCGCCTGCTGTGGCTTCCGGTAATCGGCGTTTGGATTACCTTATTTCTACCTTGGGTAAAAGAGTTTCTGAACGCATCGGATGAATCCTTCATGGGCCAGCTTTCCAACAAAGCGGCGTCACTGAAAAATGAGTTTGCGGCGGATCTGTTTCTGAACATTTCTGAGTACATCTGGGGTGGCTACATTTTCATGACGGGGTTGATCCTGTTTACCGTCTCCGCGCTGTTGTTGGCATTTAGCAAACGCTAAGCGCAACGATTCCCTGTCGGCGACAAAACGGAAGCCAGTCGTTGAAGACGCTTCCGTAAACACCCGCTGATTTAACTCGTCAGCGGGCTTAACGCCCGGCATATAAAGATCCTATTAAAAAAACCACGCTTTCAAGTTACTCTGACCGCCAGAAACCGCTCAGAGAGACCCCGATCATGATTCGTCCCGCCCAACTGTCCGATCTGCCCTATTTGTATGACATCTGCCTGCGTACCGGTCTGAACGGTGATGACGCCACCAACGCATTAAAGGACCCTTTTATGGTGGGTCATTATTTTGCGGCACCCTATCTGTTTTTTCAGCCTGAATGCTGTTTTGTCGTGGACATCGAGGGGCGACCCAGCGGTTACATAATCGGTACCACTGATTCCCAAGCCTATTACCAATGGCTGAATGAGCAGTGGTTGCCTCAGCTTCGACGCAAGTACCCCAGAGCGTCCGGTATCAGCTCCCTGGAATCTTTTCTGTATGAAATTATTCATGAAGATGCTTTAACTCCTTCATTTTGCCGCGACTACCCAGCCCATTTACACATCGACCTGTTGCCGGTCTGTCAGGGTCGTGGACTTGGCCAACAACTGATTGACACCTTTCTTGGCGAAATGCGAAAAAATCAGGTTCCCGGAGTACATCTTGGCGTCAGTCTGGATAACACACGTGCCTGCCGCTTTTATCAGAAAATGGGGCTCCACGAAATTGAGCGGGAAAGCAGCGCTTGTTTTATGGGCATTCAACTGCACAACACATCAACCGCAAACTAGTGTCCAACCCAAGCGGTTTCCATCGTGAATAGACCCGCAACCAATATCGCTTGCTGCTATAAAAGGCTTTCTGTTTAACGGAGAGCCAACATGCCTGATATCCACCAACTGAAAAATCGATTACACGAGATTGCTCATCAAATAGCCCAGTCCGGTCACGCCCATGCATTGCTGGGTCTCGGCTCGGCCGGAAATGAACAAGACCGTCTGGATACCTACTCAGATCTCGATTTTTTTGCCATCGTTCACCCGGGCTTTAAATCCCACTTTATCAACGACCTTCATTGGCTGACGGATATCGCCGATCCAGGATATTATTTTCGCAACACCAAAGACGGCTACAAATTTCTCTACGCCGACGGTATTTTCTGCGAATTTGCCGTTTTCGAACCACAGGAACTGGCCACCATTCCCTTTACCGGCGGTCGACTCATTTGGGCAGAAGACGGTTTTAATACAGATGTCATTCAGCCTGTCTCAACACAGGGACAGTACCAGCGCAGCGACAACACCGATTGGATCATCGGAGAAGCGCTGACCAACCTGTACGTTGGCCTGGGGCGTTATTGTCGGGGAGAAAAACTCTCGGCAATGAAGTTTGTCCAATCTTACGCCCTGGATCGACTCATCGACTTACTTCATTTGCAAAACGGTCCACGAACCGGACAGGTCGACCCCTTTATGCCGGACCGTCGTCTGGAACAGCATTATCCAAATGCCGAGCCGATGTTAGCGAGCTTTTGTCAGGGATACCTGAAAACGCCCACCTCCGCCCTGGCCCAACTGGAATGGTTGGAACAACACTATGACATTAACCCTGTCATGGCGACTGAGATAAGACGGCTGGCTGACTAGCAGCCTGTTGAAAAAGTCTTTGCATGCTCAGCGAGACCTGAAATGTGCAGCGGGTGTGTTTTGTCTCGACGGACAGAGTGGCTCCCTTTCCCAGAGGCAAAGCGCATACGAGATGATTTTCTGCTTGGTTGCGCTTATCCTGTGGCGCGATGCCATGTTTACAACCGGAACAATAACGATGCCGTACCGATATTTGCGACTATTGCTGCTGTTACTCGCACTCAGTTCACTGCTGGGGTTTCTCACTTCCTACTTACCCGGCGTCTGGGGAACCAACGCGGCGTTCTGGCTGTCAGATCTGATCGCGACGTTGAGTTATTTCACCATCATCTCGAACCTGCTGATTCTGGCGAAATGTTGGCTGCATCTGATGCGCCCGGAATCGAGGCTCGGCCTTTGGGTCACGTCGGCCGGGGTAGAAACCGCGCTGGCGGTTTATATCGCGGTGACCGGCTTGGTCTATCATCTGTTTCTGGCGAACACCTGGAACCCGACCGGGATCGACAAAGTCAGTGACACCCTATTGCATACCATCACGCCTGTGCTTTACCTGATCTTCTGGTGGTTTGGTGTTCGTGGAAAAACCCTGCCTTTAAAGCGTACGTTCTATACATTGAGCGTACCACTGGTGTTCCTGCTCTACTGGTTGGTTCGCGGACCGATCATTGGCGCCTATCCCTATTTTTTCATGGATATTGAAGCCTATGGTTTCGGCCCGGTCATGATCAACATGATGGGCCTTTGCCTGGTCTTCTGGGGCATTGCCCTGTTCTTCTGGGCACTCAATCGTTTTACCACACCGCTGTATGTCTGATCGCAGCGCCCCTGATACGAATGGCTACAAGGCAAACTTCGAGATTTGCCGATTGAACTGGCCGACCAGATCGGCCAGTTCTACTGAAACTTTTTTGGCGTTATCAATTTGTCCAGCACTGGATTCAGAGCTTTGATGAATTTCATCCATTAACTGAGAAATATTGTTGGTCACCTGAGTTTGTTCAGTGGAAGCTGAAGCAATCTGAAGATTTTTCTCATTAATGTCCTCAATCAGTTCTGCGATTTCATTCAACAGGTCGCTGACATTCACGACTTCCTGTTCAACCCCTTTTGACTGTGCCTGTCCGTTATCGATTGAAACAACCGCGGTATCAGAGCTGCTGCGGACATTTTCAAGGATATTTTCAATCTCTGCTGTTGATTCCTGAGTCCGTTGCGCCAAGGTTCGAACTTCATCAGCTACGACGGCAAAACCCCGTCCCTGCTCACCCGCCCTGGCCGCTTCGATGGCCGCATTCAAAGCGAGCAGATTCGTCTGCTCAGCGATCCCCCGGATCACGTCCAGCACGCTGCTGACATTTGCAGCGTTGTCAGCCAGCTTGCGAATATCTGCGGCACTGGTGGTCAGGTTCTGGACCAGAGAAGCCGCGCTTTGCTTAGCGCTATTTGCGGTTTTCGCTGAGGTCTGAGTTTTATCCGTCGTGGTTCGGGTAATCTCTGAGGTATCCTGCGAATTACGCGCGACCTCTTCAGCACTGTGAGATAACTCCTGGACGGCCGTAGAAACCTGATCGGTCGCACTCATCTGCTCATGCGCCTGATGGCTCAAATGCTCAGACATCGTCGACATATGACTGGACGCTTCCTGGAGCATTTCTGAGGTTTGCTTCATCGTTTCCACATTGTCTTTCAGGAACCGCTCCAACAGCCGTGACGACTCGGCAATGTTGCCGATTTCATCCGAACTGTGATGATCGCACGGTTCATTTAACTGCCCGGTAGATAAAACCGACAAGCTGTGACGCACCCGCAACAACGGTGTTACCAACCATCGCTGCACCAATAAGGTACTGATCACCGCCACGGAAATCACCACCACGAAAGTCAGAATAAAGATCAGCCGAACATTCCCATGCGCAGCCGCCTCGACTTGTAACGTCTGTACCTCAGAGATCGACGCAAGCTCGTCAACCAGTTGATCCAATGCGGCGGATGGCGCTCGGTCAATCCCACTGACGGCGCTGTCACCGACGGCAATATCAAAGTTGGCATTTATGTAGTCGTTACGACCCTGGCTGTAAGCCGTCTGCATGGTTTGATGGTCGGTTAAAAAGGTTTCGGCGACGCCCTGCAGGTCTGGCCATGACTGCAACAAAGGAATCAACTGATTGACCAGCGATTGCACCGACTCGTGACGATCGTTGAACCGCTGCCAGTACTTGTCCATCTGTTCTGCGTCCGCGCCGCGTATTAAGGTGTTTTTCCATTCCTGAACCTGACGTTTAAACTCCAGGTTGGCTTTCAAGGCCGTTGATTGCGCGAGTAAAGTCTGATCAATGACCTGATCGTACTGATCTAAGTTCTCACTCAAACGCAGCGTCGTCGCAAATGTGATGGCCCCTAAAACAAACAAGGCTCCGAGCACAATTAACAGTATTTTAGCTTTGATACTGGAAAACCACTTCATCCTTCAGATCCCTTTCAATCTAACCGGTATACCAGCGCTATCGACAGCTGATTGGTTAAATTTAGAACAATCTGAACAAAAAGCGAGCACCAACGGTGCCGGGCAACCCCATCTTCGGCCAGGCCTGACAGGGTTGTGGTGTTGTGCCGATAACGGTCATTCAGCCTGAAACTGACCAGAACTAGCGGTAAGACTCTCAGTAACCGATGCGATTTAGCCTGCCCTCGCTTTGCCTGGAGGCAACCTCACGCCGATGAGACTCAGATAGCGACCCGAGCGGGTTGTGAGATCAGGCCTATTTTTCTATGGCAACAGAAAGAGGCTTCCGACTGAGGATATGTCCTTTCGCTGTACTTCTGATAGGCATAAAAAAAGGCGCCTGAAGCGCCTTATTTACGATCGAATCAGTCTTAGACTTTTTCGATGTTCTCAGCCTGAGGGCCTTTCTGACCTTGCGTAATGGTGAAGGTCACTTTTTGTCCTTCGGCCAGAGTTTTGAAACCTGTTCCCTGAATTGCGCTGAAATGAGCGAACACATCAGGACCGTTTTCCTGCTCAATGAAACCAAAACCTTTTGTTTCATTGAACCATTTGACGGTACCGGTAACGGATTCAGACATAGTGCTTTCCTATCTTGTTGCTAAGTAACAGTGCCCAATGGGCGGTTTAACTAGAATTATGCAATTACTTATCAACTCAGGACGGAGCACGAAACTTCGAACATACGTAAATAAGCCTTACTTTCCAGCTACAGAAACTTTACGACGGTTTCAGATCGTCCGTCAATAAGATGTTTATGAATTTTTTGCGGCTTTTTTGTTTACAGGAAACCCTGTCCAAACCGTCAAATTTCTTGGGGCATTTTGGTGGATAAAATGCCCTCTTTCAGTGCTTTTATAACTAAAAGACGACTGAACGAAACCGTCATCCAGCCTTTCTGTTACTCAGGTCAGGAACTCGTTGTACACCATCCTCAAATAAGCACATGGACATCCTCGCCACTGAACTGAGCTTCATTCAGATGTTCAATGATGCGGTGAACCCGCCGCTCTTCTGATGCCTTCACATCCACCATGATCAGATGCTTGCCCTGATCAATCTGTGCATGAAAGCGGCGCAAATGTCGGTTTTCCTGAGTGAAACCAATCAATCCCCCCAGCCAGGTACCAAACAGCATCATCAGCCCTAAGGTGGCCAGCTGACCAACAACGGTGAAGTCGAGTTCAAAGAACAAGCGCCCGGCAAAAAGCGTGGCGATCCCGATCAACAGTCCAACGACCAGCCCTTGCAAGGCACCGCGGATAAAGTCGACTCGCTCAAAGAGATTCGGCCCCTGAAGATGGTGGGTCACAACACCCGCCTCATTTTTACTTAAAACATGAATGTGGTGAGCGTCTATACCGTTCGCGGACAGCTCCGTTGAAATGTGTTCCGCGTGGTTCATTTCCTCCGTCAGAAAGTACAGGCGTTTCATAACAACCTCCGTTACACTGCGGTGCTTTGCAGGCATCGTCGTTGCCGGTCAGTAGCTCGTCGCCACAGACCAGCGTCTCGACGCCCCTCGATGTGACCCGGACCTCAGGGCTACTCTGTCACCCGGTCGCGGATCGGCTAACTCACATAGAAAGTACGCCACAGACACGGTTTCGATGTGGTGTTTTTGTAGGCTTTTGTAAACTTTTATGGCTGACACTGCCCTGTTAATCGCCCGGCAATGGCCGGAACCCAACTCGACCGCCGCCGGTCGGCGAACACTGGACCTGTTGTCGATTCTGCAACAACAGGGCTACCAGATTCATCTGGCAAGCACGGCCGAACCGACACCCTTCCAGGCAGACCTGAGTACTCTGGGCTATCAAACCCACCGCATTGCACTCAACGATTCCAGCTTTGATCAGTGGATTACCGAGCTGAACCCAACTCTGGTGGTATACGACCGTTTTGTCAGTGAAGAACAGTTTGGCTGGCGGATCAGACAGCAGATCCCACAGGCAATGACGGTTCTCGACACCAGCGACTTACATTGCCTCCGCTCTGCAAGAGAAGTCAGTGTTAAGAAACAGCAACCCATCGACCTGTTTAACGATATCGCCTTGCGGGAAGTGGCCGCCATTGTTCGTTGTGATCTGACCTTGATGATCTCAGACGTCGAAACCGAACTGCTGAACACCACGTTTAAGGTGCCCCAGACATTGCTTTGCTACCTGCCTTTTCTAGTCAGTGAGGACGATTATCAGCCAGGTGGCGACTTCGACTCCCGGCAGCATCTGATCATGATGGGCGGGTTCAAACATGAGCCAAACCGGGATGCGGCACGTTGGCTGCGTGATAGCATCTGGCCACTGCTGAAACCACAGCTACCAAAGCATGTCGAGATGCACGTCTATGGGGCTTATCCCGACCAGGCCATGCAACAGTTGCACAATCCCGCGCAGGGCTTCCACCTGAAAGGCCGGGCGGACGATGCGCTGGCGACGTTCCGTCAGTATCGGCTAAACCTGGCCCCGTTGCGCTTCGGCGCCGGCCAGAAAGGAAAGATCCTTGAAGGATGGTTGACCGGTACGCCGACCATCAGCAATGCGATCGGGGCGGAGTCTATGATCGGTCCTTTGTCGCCCGGATACGAGCTACCGGAAGATGCGCAGGCCTTTGCCGACCTCAGTGCACGGGTTTATAAGGACCCGGACCTTTGGCAATCGCTGGTCAGCGCAGGCGAGCAGATTCTCAGCCAACGGTTTCGCCGGGATGAACATATCGTACCTTTTGTTCAGCGAGTCGCAGATGTTCGCGCCGATCTAACGTCTCATCGGCACCAGAACTTCTGGGGGCGGCTGTTGTGGCAGGAGCAGTTTCGTTCCACGGAGTTCATGAGCCGCTGGATCGAGGCAAAAACTCAGCTCAAATCAACATCGACACCGGGTTCAACTCGGTAACCGAGTTGACCGTCGCGTCGCAGTGTTCCGGTGCCTCATAAGTATCGGTTTTAACCCAAACGGCTTTCATGCCCAAAGATATTGGCGCTGCGACATCGTTAACCGGATGATCCCCGACAAACAAAACTTCCGAAGGTGCCAGGTTCAGGTGCTGACACTGGCGCAGGTAGATCTCCGGATCTGGCTTTTTAATGCCCTCGGCTTCAGAAATCACAATCCGCTCAAAAAATCCGCCGATCCCGGTGACCTCGAGCTTAACGGTTTGACCCTGTTGGCGACCGTTGGTAATCAACACCAATGGCCAGTGTTGACGGGCCGTATCCAACCAGTCATAGACCCCGGTAAACAGACGGGCCTGCTGGCCATACTGTTGCTTGAAATGATCCATCAGGGTTTCCGGCTGCACTGGCAGTCTGAGTTGGTCGACCACTCGACGAAAAGTATCCATTTTATCCCGGTAACCATTGTCATCCCATTGGTGCACCGCCGCAAAATAGTCAGGCGCTGAGACGCCGGTATGGGCCAATCCCAGGTCGGTGTACTGTTGGCTCAGATAGGCTTGAAACGTCTGCGTCCGATCCAACAGGGTCTGGTCCAGATCCAGAAAGACGGCTTTCAGCGTCATGGCAATACTCTCCTTTTCGACGACCTATCCTATGTTACAGGTTTTTCCAACCACCTTCGCGCGTATCATTCGCACTTGTCGGTTCCGTGTCAGATTCAATGCTGCAAGGAAACGTTAAAACAGTGATTGACAACGGGAAAGGGCCTTCCCAGAATAGTCGCCACATTTTTGAACGCCATTAGAATTGAGAGATGCATCGCATCTTTTTGACAAGGATGGCCGGCAACCACAGAAAATCGCAACGTGCGTTTCTGTACAAACCACCCGAGGGTGTCACACACAGCAGTAGGTTAACGATGGGTTCGGCGATGTTTATCGACGGTCTGACAGATTGGGAAAAAAGGCGCTTAGCGCTCACCTTGAAAGAACGGGGACAAACCGCGTTCATGGTGATTAAGCACGCTAAAGCCGCCGTCATCAGTTCTCAGCGTGGACGCGAAGTTCACCCGATTGATCAGCAAAATCTCGACTATCTTGACGAGATTATTTTTGAACTCTATGGCTACTATCGCGTAGCTGGCGAGCTGCGCTACCGGCTGGCAGAAGAGTCGACCAACCAAGGAGAGAGAATTGCGTACTGACGTGGCATAATAAGCCATTGATGTCTCCACTCCGGCCACTTATTGCAACATGACCCACACTCTCTACGCTTGCCCCGTTTGCGATGCACCACTATCCCAGGAACACAAACAACTGATCTGTCCAACCGGACACAGCTTTGATCGTCATCGCAAAGGATACGTGAATCTGCTTCTGGCCCACCGCAAGAAGAGCCGGTCACCGGGTGACGATATGGCCATGGTTGAGAGCCGTCGCCGCTTTCTGCAACAGGGCCATTATGCTGCACTGGCTGATCATCTGACGGAACTGTGCCGGAACCAGTTGCCTGAACAGCCCACCATTTGGGACGCCGGCTGTGGTGAAGGTTACTACACCACGCACCTTGCCGATGCGATGCCTGAGGCCAGAGTGTTTGGGCTGGACATTTCCAAACCCGCCATTCAGGCGGCCAGCCAGTACAAAAAAATCGACTGGTGTGTCGCATCCAGCACGCACCCGCCTTATCAGGCCGATGCGTTTGATGCCATCGTCAGTGTTTTTTCACGTGTCGACAGTGATCCGTTCGATCAGGTATTGAAGCCTGGTGGCCAGGTTTTTCTGGTAGCGCCGGACAATGATCATCTGCAGGCGCTGCGGAACATCATTTACGATCAGGTTCGACCCTACGATACCAGTAAACATCTGAGTTATCTGGACCAGCGCTTTACCCTGACACAACAGACACGCCTGGAAGTTCCGCTTCGATTACCCGATGCTCAGGCCGTTGAGGATCTGTTGGGCATGACACCGCATGCTCATCGACGTTCAGCGGCCGTGGATGCCCGTTTAAATGCCCTGACAACATTAGAAGATACAGCCTGTTTCCGCATTTATCAGTTCACTCATTAGGACCTGTTATCTAACTGCCCAGCGCACGAACAACGATTAACTGAGCCGATGTGTCACCCTCGTTACGGAAAAAGTGAACATCGGAGGACTCAAAGTAAAAGCCATTGCCCGGCTCGAGCACAACGGTGCGCTCGCCCAGAATCAACACCAACTGACCGCTGATGACCATGCCAGCCTTATCACCTGACTCAACGCCCAATCGAATGCGGCGTTCAGCACCCGGAGGAAAAGTTTCGCTCACAAATTCCAGTTTTCGATTCGGAAAATACTGACCAAGCAGACGGCGACGCACCTGTGATGACGAGACATCCTGAAAATCGTCATCGGTGTAATTGATTTGAGGGACATAGATGTCGTTGTCTTCGGCTTCGAAAAACTCCAGCAACGTCATCGACATGCCTGATAAGACTTTCTGCAGTGAACTGACACTGGGGCTGACGTTGTTCTTTTCGATCATGGATATGGTGGAGTTGGTCACCCCCACCCGTTTGGCCAGCTCCCGCTGCGATATGCCTGCTTTTTTACGCACTTCTTGTAGGCGCTTTCCGACGTTCATGTAATTGCTCAATATCATCTTTATGGCGAAGTATAAAAACACACTTCGCCATGAACAATGATTATTTTGAACAATCGTCGATAATTTAAAACAGCCAACTCCTCAGCCTGCCGCGCGCCCGACCAGCGTCAGAAAATCTCTTCCGGGTCCAGACCAAACAAGCTCGGATCGCCTGGGTCGACGGTTTCGGGTTCCTCGTCAATTTCATCAGGCGGCGTCACGTAATCCGGATTCGGCTTCTTAATGATGATTTCAACCCGTCGGTTTTGAGCACGCCCCTCTGGCGTTTCGTTTGACGCAATAGGTTTAGTGGACCCGTGCCCAACGATCGTGAAACGCTCTTCAGCCATCTCAGGAGCAATGAACAGATACTCGGCAACCGACAGCGCACGCGCGGCGCTGAGCAACCAGTTGTTGCGGAACTGGGATGTTGCAATCGGCACGTTATCGGTATGTCCTTCAACCCAGATATCACCCGGGGTTGTCACCAGCAACTCCCGAACCTTGTCCAATACCGGCAGAAACTCATCGGCGACATAATCGCTGCCCCCGGTAAAACTCTGCTCTTTCACCCGGATAATGATGGTTTCATTCACGGTTTCGATCTGCAGCATGCCCTCGGCAATTTCATCGGACAACGCCTGAGCAATGCGGGCCGCCTCATCTTCCAGTTCTTGCATGGCTTCATCGGAAATAATGACCTGCCGGGTCATTTGCCCCTGATCGCCTTGCGCTTCTTCCTGCATAGTGAAGGTGTCCTGACAGAGGATTTCCAGAGAATCCTTCAGGTCCGCGACCGTGTCCTGACGCACCACATTCAGAGGCGTCGGTTCAGGGCGACCGGGACTGAATTCTTTCGCGATGATGCTGGTGCCCTTAGGCACGTCATTGGCGTTGATTTCGGCTTGGACACCAAAAGCATTGCGCAAGGAACCGGCCAATCGCTTGAACTTCAGCGCGTCCATCTCCGAAAACGACAGCAACAACACGAAAAAGCACATCAACAGTGCCATTAAATCGGAAAAGGTGGCCATCCAGGCCGGTAGCCCGGGCTCGCATTCGGGACAGTCGAGTTCTTCTTCGTCCATACAGCTCTCTCAGGGTGACCTTAAGCGCCTTCGCGCAGGTTAGATGGCAGATAGCTTTTCAGCATGGATTCGATGATGCGCGGATTTTGTCCGGCTTGAATGGCGAGCAGACCGTCAATACACATTTTCTGCACCATTTCTTCCTGCTTGGCGCGGTTGTTCAGTTTATCGCCAATCGGTATGGCGATGACCGTCGCCAGGAAGGATCCGTAGAGCGTCGTCAACAGTGCGACCGCCATGGCCGGACCAATGGTTTTCGGGTCGTCCATGTTCGCCAGCATGCCCACCAGACCAATCAGGGTCCCGATCATACCCATCGCCGGTGCCACTTCGCCCAGCGCATCAAAAAACGATTTACCGTCACGGTGACGGTCGCTGGTCATGCGCATGTCTTTGTTCAGCAAGGCTTTCACCACATCGGGATCGTGGCCATCCACCAGCAGCTGAATGCCTTTGCTCAGAAAATCACTGCTGGTCTCTTTACCTTCCAATGACAGCAAACCGCCCTTACGTGCGCCGTCGGCCAGTTCAACAATTTCTGTGATCAGATCTTCCGGTTTCACCATTGAAAACGAAAAGGCCTTACCAACAATCTTGCCAACGCCGAGAAACTGCTCAAGGGTAAACTTTGACAGCGCGACGAAGGTACTGCCGCCAAACACAATCAATATCGAAGGAATGTTGATAAAAATGCCCAGACTGCCCCCGAGCAGCATCGACATGATGATCATCCCCACTGCACCGATGATTCCGACAATGGTTGCAATATCCACCGGATACCTCGCTAAAATACTGTTCCGCCAGAAAAGTCTAGCAGTTTAACCATGTTTGTCCGACTTATCCTGCAGCCTTCGCGGAAACAAGCGGACACAAAATTTCTTCTCAACTCAAACTATCGGCCATCGTCAGATTAAATTGACCGGAAATTTCCAAATCATTACTTTGCTTTAGCAAAGCAGGTATTATCCTGCCTCTGAAATGCGCGAATCAGGAACCATCATGTCAACCAAAGACGCTCCATCCTTTGAAGATAACCTCGCTCAGCTGGAGGCCATTGTCGGCCAACTCGAGTCAGGCGACCTCAGTCTGGACGACGCCATGAAAGCTTTTGAACAAGGCATTCGACTGACCCGCGAATGCCAGGAGTCACTCAGCACCGCCGAACAGAAAGTCCAGGTTCTGATGGCTAAAAACGGGGAAGAGTCACTGCAGCCACTGAACACCAACGCGGATCAGGAATGACGCTGGAGACCTTTCTTACCGAAACCAAATCGTCACTGGAGTCGGCGCTGACACAAAGCTTTCAGCAGGGCGTCAGCGACGAGCTGACGTCGGCCATTCATTATTCACTGTTGAATGGTGGCAAACGACTGCGGCCCTCCCTGGTACGGGCCGCCAGTGACCTGGTCAGAGCGCCGGACGGGCTCTGGCTGATTCCGGCTCAGGCGCTGGAAATGATACACGTCTACAGCCTCGTTCACGACGACCTCCCGGCGATGGACGACGATGACCTGAGACGAGGCAAACCCACTTGTCACCGGCAGTTCAGTGAAGCCACCGCCATTCTCGCCGGGGATGCCCTGCAAAGTGAAGCCTTTGCGCTGATCGCCGGAGCCGAAGCGCTCAGCCCAAGACAGATCCGCGATATGGTCCGGCTTCTGGCCCAAAGCGCTGGCGCGCGCGGCATGGTCGGAGGACAGATGATCGATCTGGCTTCGGAACAGAAAACGCTGACGCTCAATGAACTGTCCGATCTGCACCGGTTGAAAACCGGCGCGCTGATTTCGGCATCACTGCAGCTAGGTGCCCTGTGCCACGACTCAGTCGATGTTGAGATACTCGCCCGTCTGGCCCGATATGGCGATGCCATCGGTCTGGCCTTTCAGATTGCCGATGACATCCTGGATGTCACCGGTACAACCGAAAAGCTCGGCAAACCCCAAGGCAGCGACCTGGCGGCTGAAAAGTCCACTTACGTGAAACTGTTGGGCGTTGACGGCGCCCGCAGTGAGGCACTCCGCCAGATTGACTGCGCAAAAAACGAACTGACGGCGCTAAAGCTGGGCCACGATTCAATGCTCTGGCAACTGGCCGACTACATCATTGAACGGGATCATTAATGCCTGAACTGACACGCCCTGCCGACCTGAACGCCCTGCAGCACTATGTCCGAGAGCTGGAAGCGGAACGCGGCTTTGAGGATCAGGGTGTGCTCGACAAATGTTTGATGCTCGGTGAGGAAGTGGGTGAACTGTTTAAAGCCATTCGCAAACAGCAAGGCCTGAAAACCGATCCGAACTCGACGATCGGTGATATTGACGGTGAGCTGGCCGACGTGCTGATTTTTCTTTGCTCCATTGCCAATCGATGCGATGTGAACCTTGAGCAGGCGTTCCTGTCAAAAGAAGCGTTGAACAAAACCCGAACCTGGAAATGACGGAGTCCACGATGACCCATGTTTTTACTTACGGCACCCTTATGGATGCACAAATCATGGCTGATGTCTGCCAGGCCCGGTTCCAAAGCACTCCGGCGACTCTGTCTGCGTTTCGCCGACGCCGCGTTGTTGACGAACCCTATCCGGCCATCACACCGGATGCCTCAGAAACGGTTGAAGGTCTGCTGTACACGGATGTCAGCCTCGATGCACTGAAACGACTGGATCATTTTGAAGGTCCCCTGTATGACCGACAAATCGTCACCGTGATCGACCAGCAAGGCCAACTTCAAACCGCTGAAGCCTATGTGCTCCGACCCGAAAACATCGCGCAACTGTCCGATGAACTGTGGACACTGGACTGGTTTCAAGAGCAGGGACGTTCGCTCTTTGTGAATGAGTATCGCGGTTTCCGGGATCGATAAGTGCTGAAACTTATCCTGATTACCCTGCTGGCGTTGATCGCTTTGGCGGGTAACTCCGTGTTTGCACGACTGGCGCTGGCAGGCAGTGATCTCGACCCGGCGTCCTTTACCATCATTCGTTTACTTGCCGGCGCGCTCTGTCTGTCAACCCTGCTTTGGCTGCGCAGCACGCAGCCTGGCAATACCAAAGGGCGCTGGGTTTCCGCCGCCGCCCTGTTTCTGTATGCCGCCGGATTTTCGTTTGCCTACGTCAGCCTGGACACCGGTACCGGGGCACTCATTCTGTTTGGCTTTGTACAACTCACCATGATCCTGGCCGGGCTGCTGAAAGGACAACGACTGACTGCGCTGGAAATCGCCGGTACGTTGCTCGCGTTTGCCGGCCTGGCTTATCTGATGCTGCCAGGCGCGCAGTCACCGTCTCAATCCGGATTTCTGCTGATGGCTGGCGCAGGCATCAGCTGGGGAGTCTATACATTGCTCGGCCGGCAGTCGTCGGATGCCATCGGTGACACGGCCTGGAACTTTATTCGCACCCTACCAATGACGCTGTTGCTGGCGGTTCCGTTTCTGAACACATTACAGTGGGATACGTACGGGGTGTGGATGGCCGTTGCCAGCGGCGCACTGACGTCCGGTCTCGGTTATGTGCTTTGGTACCAGGTACTGCGACACCTGACCATGACACTGGCCGGCGTCTTACAGTTGTCAGTACCACTGCTGGCGGCCGTCGGTGGAATCCTGTTTGCTTCAGAACCGATCACGTTGGGGTTTGTTCTGGCGTCAGCCCTCATTCTCGGTGGTATCGGGTTGGTAATCGCCGGTCGACGTGCCACCTGAAACTCGCGCCTCCGGCGACAGGTACTGCCGACTCAGATGATCTGGGTCATTTACAGCCCCAAATGACCCACCCACTATGAAATGATCACAAGGAGTGAGAAACCCGGTTGGCCGGAACTTCACCCGGAGACAACCGACGTGCTGTCCATTCCCCTGTTATTCGATTTTCATCACAACAGGAGCCGCCGACATGGGACGACCCACCAACAAGACCGACCTGATTTCCGCCGCCAATACGCAATTTGATCGATTATGGCAAATCATCGACACCCTTCCTGAGGCCGCTTTAGATACCCGGTTCGACTTCACAGACGATCCGAAGAAAAAAGAAGCTCACTGGCAACGTGACAAAAACCTGCGGGACGTTCTGATTCATCTCTACGAATGGCATCAGCTTCTGCTGAACTGGATTAACAGCAACACCTCTGGAGAACCCGCCCCGTTTTTGCCTGCACCGTACAACTGGAAAACCTATGGCGATATGAACATTGAGCTTTGGAAAAAGCACCAGAAAACATCGCTGGGCGATGCCAAAGAAATGCTCCTGCGCAGTCATGATTCCGTCATGCGCACGGTCAACACCTTTTCTAACCGGCAACTCTTTGAGAAGAACGTGTTCGACTGGACCGGCACCACGACATTGGGCAGTTACTGTATCTCAGCGCTGTCCAGCCATTACGATTGGGCCACCAAGAAGCTGAAAGCGCACGTAAAAAATCTGGAAACGGTCTGATCGCCACAAACACAGAACAGTTCTCAGGTATCAGGGTGTTGCCGCCGTAACACCGCACCCAGCGAACCGAAGTATTGGGCAAAGGCGCGATTGATGGTTTGCCGGTGCGTCCCTTGCGGATACAGCCCCCGCTTGGCATCGGCCGAACGTTTGGTGCCACTGGCAAGAAAATTGTTTTTCACTGTGGCATCTTGCACAAACGCCTCGAAGGCCCGGGCCATCAGTTCGTAGGGCAAACTGTAATAGGTCTGACTCTGTGCCTGATCAACCGCCAGACTGCGGGTGACATAATCCGTTGGCGTCGCCTGATCGTCAGCATAAAACACCACATCAAAACAATTCGCCAGCTGTGCGTTCAACGGGTGCGGTTTCAGATTCGCACCCTGCCAATACCCGTCGGAGGCAAAAATGCCCGCTCGGGGGGCTTGCAACAGGTGATCAGCGATGTAGTGATCGAAAGCATGAAACCATTCATGCGCGATGGCACCAGGACCGGCATTTTTTGCCAGGGCAAAGGTTCGGGTGGCCGGTTCATAGTGGGCCATGACGCCATACTGCCCACCCGTGCCATACGCCAAAGACAAACTCTGACGTAATGACAACAAAACGACCGGTGCGTTGAGTATGTCCTGAAGATCCGATAAGGCATCGAAAAACCACTGCGCCGTGGCTTCCTTTTCCGCTGCGGTGACCCAGCGGCCAACCTTCAGCGATTTAAAGCCAAAGTGACGATGCACATCGGCAAAGGTGACCAACCAGCCACCGCGGTGGTCGCGTCCGGTTCGGTAAAATCGCTGGTCATCGAGTAGTGAAGTCATCGAACCGGAGTTTATCACATCGCAATGGCGCAACGGAGGGTGCCATCCCTCTCGTTACGCTTCCGAAGCCACCGCCGCCGGTGACGACGTTCTGCGACGACCAATCAACAGGTTAAACCGTTCGATGCTGACCAGCATGGCCGGCACGAACAACAGGATCAGCACGATGCCGTACATCAGTCCGAAGGCGATTCCGGCACCCAGCGGGATCAGGAACTGCGCATCAAACGAGGTTTCCATCAACAATGGCGTCAGGCCGCCCACCGTTGTCAGTGTCGTCAGTAACACCGCGCGAAAACGCTGAACACTGGCTTCGATCACCGCTTCTTCAATACCCATTCCTTGCTCACGCAGTTGCCGGTAGAAACTCACCAGGACGATTGAATCGTTAATGATGATCCCGGACAGGCCAAACAGGCCGTAGATACTCAACACACTCAGCTCCAAGCCGAGAATCCAATGACCAACGATCGCACCGGTGAGCGCAAAAGGGATGGCACTGATCACGGCAAACGGCCAACTCCAGCTTTCAAACACCCAGGCCAGCGCAATGAAAATCAGCAGCAGTCCAAGCATGCCGCCAATCCGGACATCCTCGAAAAACTCGGCCTGGGCCGCCTGATCGCCTTCGACATCCAACTGGATGTTCGGGTATTGATCGAGCAGCGCCTGCCGAACGTCGGTGTCGATGGTCTGGTTCACTTCAGTCAGGTTGACTCGCCGATCAGCGAGCTTGGCCGTCACCACCGCAGACAGTTCACCGTCAATCCGGCTCAGCTGTTGAATGGCCCGGTCCGATGACGGTTCCGCCAAGGCGGACAATGGACGAGCCTCGCCGGTAGGCAACGTGATCGGAAACTGCGACAGGGCAAACCAGACATCGGTGTGTGCCGCCTCGATGCGCAATAGCACGTCCAGTTCATCGCCCGAAACTTGAAGGCTCTGCACGGTGTAGCCATCAACGGTCTCCCGCAGCGCCCGCGCCAGATCGTTTGGCGTCAACCCCAGCGCTTCAGCGTCCGGTGTCAATGTCAGATCCAGTTGCTCGGCGCCTAATGGGATGTCGTCTTCAATCTCAATCAGCCCGGTGATGTCCGCCAGTTCAGACTTCACAAAATCGGTGGCCGCCTTCAACTGAGCCAGGTCTTCGTTTATCAACCGAATACTGACGCCATTACTCGAAGGACCCTGCTGGCCTTCAACAAAGTTCAGATTCTTCAAACCCGCCGGGGCGGCCACCGAAGACCGCCAGCGTTGAATAATTTCCGCGTTGGTCAGTTTGCGTTCGGTATCGGCATTGAGCTGTACGAACAACCCACCTTCTTCCGGTGAACCGGTATTGGTTTCCAGCACAACGGTGTCGATAAACGCTTCACCCGATTCAGATTCAACGGCAAACAAAGCTGCTTCCATATCGCTCAGAAAGCCAGTCACCACCTCCGGCGAGGTGCCTTCGGAAAACTCAGCGCGCAGTTGCACCTCGGGCGACTGAATGGCCGGGAAGAAGACGAACTTTACCCGGCCGGTACTGACTAACATAAAAGCCAGCACCAGCGCCACGACAACAAACGCAAAGGTGGTCGCCCGATAGTTGACGGCCTTGGTGACCAGCCGACGGACTACGCGCTGACGGATAAAATCGAAGCCGCGTTCAAACTGACGGCGAAAACGACTGGGTGCTTGCGCCTGGCCTTTTTTGAAACTGTGCGCCAGGTGTCCCGGCAAAATAATGAAACACTCAATCAACGACGCGGCAATCGCCATGATCACAACAATGGGCACACCTTTGGTAAAGGCTCCGGCATTTCCTCCGACCAACAGCAACGGTAAAAACGCGGCAATGGTGGTGATCGAGGACGCAACAACGGCGGGCAACATACGTCGTGCGGCTTTGATCGCCGCGCGCTCCGGATCGTCGCCATGTTCCATATTGGCGTAGGCATTTTCACCGACCACAATGGCATCATCGACGATGACCCCCAGCGCAATCAGAAAACCCAGTAGACTGATGACGTTGATCGAGTTCCCGGTCAGTTCCAGAAAAACAAAGGTCGCCAGGAAAGACACCGGCACACCGACCGCGACCCACCAGGCCAGTCGATGGTTCAGAAACAGGAACAAGACAATCAGCACCAAAACCATGCCGCCAAGCCCGTTCTCCAGAATGATGTTCACCCGCGACTGAACAAACTCATAGGCTTCGTTGTAGATGTGAATGCGCGCACCCTGCGGCAGACTGCGCTCAAACTCGTCCTGCCAGATCGCGAGCGTATCGGCCATTTCCAAGGTGTCTTCGCCAGAGGTCCGGCTGAGTGATAACCGAACGGCGGGCTGCCCCTGGTAATATAACCGGGCTTCTGAATCATCACGGGTCATCGTCACATCGGCGATCTGGTTCAGACTGAGTACCTGATCGTCTAGAGTGACAATTTGACGCCCTAGACGCTCTTCCGTCTGCACCTCGTTTCGAATGCGAAGCTGAGAGGCAATGGCGTTTTCCCCGGTGATCCCCGCCGGTGCGTTAATGTTACGACCAGCGATCTGTTGACCTAGAGTAGTCAGTCCCCGATCCAGACTGAGGTAGTTTTCGACCGGTAAGGTGGCTTCCAGCTGGCGGGTTGGCAAGCCGGTTATGTCAACTTTGGTGATGCCTGCACTTTTCAGACTGCGCTCTGCATCGTCTGTTAACTGCTGCAACTCATCCAAACTCAAATCGCCGTATAACAAAACATCGGCCACCGGATCGAAGATGACAAACTCTTCGACCAGAACATCACCAGCACCTTCTGGCAGGTTTAACAAGGCAATGGCTTTTTCAATCTCAGTGATCATCTGGTCGATGGGAGGCGATGACTCTTTCAGTGTCACCGTCATGGACGCCCGACCTTCAATACTGGTGGTTGAGACCCGATCCACTTCGGTCAAGCCAAGAATCGCCTGTTCAATCGGAATGGCCAATCCTTCCTGAACATCTTCGGCACTGGCCCCTTCCCATGGCGTACTGACACGGACAATGTTCAGATCGAAATCCGGTAAAAACTGAGTATTAAGCCGGTCCAGTCCGACCAGCCCGAGAAAAATCACCACAAACATCATGGCGTTGGGTGCAATCCGATGTTTGGCGAACGCCGTCATTAAACTGTTCATGGTGTCACTCCGCGGCCGCTAGCGAACCAGATACACCCGCCGTGCGCACGGCCAGTCCCTGAGCCGCGTTCTGCAGGCGAGTCACCAGAACCGTGGTGTCCTGAAGGTCGCCCTGCACTAAACGCCACAGCTGCCCATCCTGATAGCGCTCACCAACGACCGTCACAGACTGCCGCTGTAAACGATTGTCGGCAACGGTATAGACAAAGCGATTGCTGTAAACAGAGGACTCCGGTACCGCAAACGCCTGCGTTGCCGGCAAATCCACCCACATACGATAGTAGCGATTCAATACCAACGAACGTTCACCGGAGACGGTTTCGAAATAGAGTCGCAAACTGCCGGCACTGGCCGCGGGATCGGCGTGGCTGAACCGAACCGGCAACGCACCATTACCCAGCTGCAGTTGTCCACTCAGATCAGACAGTGACTCAACCGACTCAAGCGCATTCGCTGAAACCCAGGCCACGAGTTCCTGCTGCTCGGTGTTCACCAGTGTCAGCAGTGGTGCCCCGGCGCTCACAGACCCTCCGGCCTGAACCTGCACCTGAGACACTTCGGCAGCGAACGCTGCGCGCACGGTTGCATCAGCAAGCTGCTCTTTAGCGGTGTCGAGTTGACTGTTGAGTTCAATGAGTTGTGCCTGATATTGCTGATCTGTTAACGGGAACCGCTCAATCGCGGCTTGCCGGTTGTTCAACGACAGCAACTGGGTTTGCAGCGTACGTTCGGCATTTTCCAGCTCAGCGGCAGACGTCAGATTCTGGCTTTGAAGGTTTTGAATCCTATCCACACTACGCTGGGCAATCGCGACCAGTTGTTCTTCTACGTCGAGTGCTCGCAAGTTATTTTCGTGCTGCGTCTGTTCAGAAGCTCGACGAGCCTGCACGTCCAGCAGACGAGCATTGAGCTGATCGACCTGGCGCTGCAGAGCGGTCGGATCCAGCTGAACCAGCACGTCGCCGGCTTCAACGACCGAGCCTTCACGTACCGAAACGGCCTCGATGTCAGCGCCCACCGGGCTGCTGACCACGACCTGCTGACGGCTCTGTAGCTGACTGTAAAGTTGTAGTTGTGGGGCATATCGATCATTGATGGGTGTCAGCGTCTGCACCGTCGGCGCATCCGCTAACGGGTCCACATCCAGGTTTTCTTCAGCGAATGCCAAACTTGAGGCAGGACGACTGACCATCCAGCCGCCCACACCCACACCGATTAACACCACTAACACAGGAAAGATCACTGGTTTCCAGCGGATCACCATAAGTACTCCATGACTGTTTAAATATGATTAGACGGTGTCTTTACGTTTTTTCCATCCGTTCAGATTGCCCAAAATCAGCACAATACAATCGGTAAGTGATGTCCAAGGGCCGACCAACCACCGGAAAACCCTGTTGTTTCATCCTGAAAAGCTCCTTCGGATAAACGCCTGGCATCAAACAACGTCAGGCAGTCGATCTAACCATAGACCCTTTCCGCGGCACACCCTTGACTACACGGTAAAAATCTCGGCCGAGGTGTCTGATTTACCGGCCGTATCAGGTACACTTGCCTGTTTTCAGCCTCTATTGGTTGGCCAGTCATCGGCCGACCCGCGTGATCAGGTACATAAATGAAGGTTTTTGACCACATCCCTAAGCTCAGACCCAGCACACCATTGCTGGACACCGTCGAAACGCCCGCCGATCTTCGCCAACTGCCAATGCACCAGCTACCCCAGCTAGCGGACGAACTGCGTGAATATCTGTTGTTCAGTGTAGGCCAGTCCGGAGGGCATTTTGGTGCCGGGCTTGGCGTAGTTGAGCTCACCATCGCGCTGCATTACGTTTACGACACACCGGAAGACAAACTGGTTTGGGATGTTGGGCATCAGGCGTATCCGCACAAAGTTCTGACCGGACGACGCGAACAACTACCGACCATTCGTCAGGAAGGCGGTTTACATGCCTTTCCACACCGCGGTGAAAGCGAATACGACACCTTTGGCGTTGGGCATTCAAGCACGTCTATTTCCGCAGCACTCGGCATGGCCATCGCCGATCGCCGCAAAGGCAATGCCCGCCAAACCGTAGCTGTGATTGGTGACGGCGCATTGACTGCCGGTATGGCTTTCGAGGCACTGAATCATGCCGGACATGACGGGGCGAACATGCTCGTGGTGTTAAACGATAATGACATGTCTATTTCTGAAAACGTCGGTGCGCTGAATAAAGCGTTTGCGCGGGTGTTTTCGTCGAAAACCTATTCCCACCTGCGGGAAAACAGTAAAAAAGTTCTCAAGAACCTGCCGCCCATGCTCGAGTTCGCCCGCAAAGCCGAAGAGCATATGAAAGGCATGGTCGCGCCGGGCACCTTGTTTGAAGAACTTGGCTTTAACTACGTGGGTCCGGTTGACGGCCATGACGTTATTGATCTGGTACAGACGCTGCAGAATATCCGCACTTTTTCTGGCCCTCAGTTTTTGCACGTGGCCACCCAGAAAGGCAAAGGCTTTATTCCCGCTGAGAATGAGCCGATTAAATACCACGCCATCACTAAAATTGAACCCCAAAGCGAGCAAGCCGGTGCCGCTGCGGCAAAGCCTAAATACTCAAACGTCTTTGGCCAGTGGCTGTGTGACATGGCTGCGCGCGATGAACGCCTGCTCGGCGTGACACCGGCCATGCGGGAAGGCTCTGATCTGGTGGCGTTCTCTTCTCTCTACCCTGAACGCTATCATGACGTGGCCATTGCCGAACAACATGCCGTCACCGTGGCCGGCGGTATGGCCTGCGAAGGCATGAAACCGGTGGTGGCGATTTACTCGACCTTTTTACAACGTGCCTACGATCAGCTGATTCACGACATCGCACTGCAGAATCTCGATGTCCTGTTCGCCATCGATCGCGCTGGACTGGTTGGCGAAGACGGTCCGACTCATGCCGGCAGTTTCGATTACACCTACCTGCGCTGCATTCCCAACATGGTGGTGATGGCACCGAAAGATGAAGCCGAATGTCGCGCCATGCTGACGACCGGATACGAATATCCGGGGCCGGCGGCGGTCCGTTATCCAAGAGGTACCGGCCCGGGTGTGGACATTCCGAAGACATTGGAAGCCCTGCAGATCGGTCAATCTGAAACCCTGCGCGAAGGCCGGCGTATCGCCATTCTGGCCTTTGGCAGCATGGTCGAACCCTGTCGTCAGGTGGCCGAGGCATTGGACGCTACCTTGGTGAACATGCGCTTTATCAAACCTCTGGATCAGGATCGGGTGATCCAACTGGCTCAATCACACGAACTGCTTGTGACGGTTGAAGAAAACGCAATTATGGGCGGTGCTGGCTCAGCGGTTACTGAGACGCTGAATCAAAACCAACTGACCTGCGCTTGCTTACAACTCGGCCTGCCCGACGCCTACATCGACCATGCCAAGCCCGCGCGGATGCTGAGCCAGGTCGGACTGGATGCAACGGGTATACAGCAGGCCATTGAGCGCCGACTGGGAGTCTGACCATGCCATTTATCCTGCTTGCTCTGCTGGTTCTGGGGTTGATATTCGGGCCGGGACTTTGGGTGAAGCGGGTATTGAAAAAGTACAGCGAACCCCGCGACGATCTGCCGGGCACCGGCGGTGAACTTGCTGCTCACCTCTTGGAGCGCTTTGAACTTGAAGGTGTGACGCTGGAAACCACCGAACGCGGCGATCATTACGACCCTCAGGCGAAAGCCATCCGTCTGACAGAGCCGGTGATGAACGGCAAAAGCCTGACCGCCGTTGCGACCGCTGCGCATGAGTTCGGCCATGCGCTTCAGCATCAGAAAGACTACCAACCACTCAACACGCGTACCGTCCTCGCTCAGAACGGCGCGATTCTCGAAAAAATTGCCGGTGGCGCGATTTTTCTGATTCCGGTTTTGTCGGTCATTCCGGGGCTGGCCATGTTTTCACGGGTTCTGCTGCTGGTGATCATCGGCTCAATGTTTCTCTCGGTGTTCATTCACCTGGTGACCCTGCCGGTCGAGTTTGATGCCTCCTTCAACCGCGCGCTGCCTATCTTGCGTGATGGTAAATACATCTCCATGCAGGATCAGACCGAGGTTCGGAAGATTCTTCTGGCCTGCGCACTGACCTATGTTTCTCAGGCCATGTTCAGTGTGCTGAACATCGGACGCTGGATTCGATTGCTGCGCCGTTAACGCGGCTGTTCACACTGCCAGCAAAACTCAAACGCCCCACCGTTTTTTTCTCCGCACTGAGAGCAGAACCATTCTTCGGCCGAGGCTGCATTCATTTCGTCAATGATCGATTTTGCCAACGGCGCATCCCGCTCGTCTTCCAGCCACAATTCAGCCCAGGTTTCATTGGCCGACAGATCCCCGGTGCCGCCGGCGGAGAACTCGTTATGAATCGTTGTGGCGATATGCCGAAGCTTTAACAGGTTTTGAACATTGACCACCTGATAGAGCAAAGGATGGGTGTAGATCAAAAGCGTCGTGCGGGTTTTCATAATCCGTCCTGTGTACAGCACGAAACTTAAACCTCTCGGCTTAACGTGCCATTGGATGTAGCGAAACAACATGGTGTCACACGTTCGTTTTTACCATTCAGAACCGGACGCGGCCAACCTTTTTTACGCCCCTTTGCAAGTCATCGGCAGCGATGTCATCCCTCAGGCAAATCAAAAACGAGGGCTTGCCAGTTCTGCCTCCGACTGATTTTCGACCATCGATTGACACAGGCCGGATATCTATGGACAGTCTATGCTACTCAACAACGCACAGCACTGTGATCTGAATGGGGTAAGGGAAAGCTCACCCACACAGACCGCACGTTCAACGCTTGATGCAGCGAAAGGAAACACGCAATGACGAAAAAGAAAACCCTCGAACACTGGCGTGAAGTCTGCTCGGCCAAGCCCGGCAGCGAAGAACAGACGCCTTTCGGGCCGGAGACTCTGGTGTACAAAGTTGGCGGTAAGATGTTCGCATTACTTGGCATTACCCCGCCGCTCAGCATGAATCTGAAATGCGATCCACAGGAAGCACTGATCATTCGTGAAAGTTTCAGTGACGTAACGCCCGGCTATCACATGAACAAAAAACACTGGAATACGATTAACCTCGAGTCCGATCTGGACCCGGAGCTGATTTACGGTTGGATCGAAGATTCTTATGATTTGGTGGTCAAAGGCCTGCCGAAATCAACGCGACAGGCCCTTGAACGAGGCGAAAACACGGAAGACTGAGACGTTAACAGTTCTACGCCTCAGCCGTCGCTACCTACGGCCGGTCCGGCCAGATAGTGTTTGCGAGTCCACATTTTCATGCTGTCCAGACGTCGCAGTTTTTCACCAATATCATCCAAGGTGGCGTCCACTGGCTTTTCACCCTGAACCATCAGCGGTAAATTGGTCTGCATGGTGCTCCAGAATCGTTTCATTTCCGGGATATCGGGCATGGTTTCACCCGTCGCAGCCAGGGCAAACGTGTGTGCGATTAACGGGTTGGTATCCAGTTCTGCCTGCAACTGTTTGTTTGCTGCTGCACCGATGGGTCGATCGCCATCGATGGTTTTCACCCCTTCGTAGACCACCACATAGTCTTCCAGAAATTTTCTGGCCAAGACATCGTTCGGTGAAAAGCTGTTGACGTAACCGGCGAGAAACCCGACAAAGGGCCGACCGTAACCTGAGCTGTCGTCAATCTGCGGGAACTTACCCAACGCCCAGTTAACATCCGAGTCGTTCAGTTCATTCCATGTCCAGGGACCATTGATGGTCAATGCCACATTACCCTCTTTAAAGTCCTGCATCATGGCGCCCCAATCAGCACCATCTTCAGACTCGATGACCCCTTCGCGATATAAACGATTCAGCATCGATACCCCTTTGCGGGCCCCACGGTTGTCCAACCCAACATCCGCTAACTGATAAACACGATCGGCTTTCCTGAAGGAATAACCACCACCAGAGGTGATAAACGGCCAGGTGAAATAGGTATCGGCGTATTTGTAGTTCAGTGCCCGCTTCCCATCGGCACGCAATTGTCGATCCAGTGCAATGACCTCATCCCAGGTTTTTGGTGGTCGGGTAATCAGGTCCTGATTATAAATAAGAGAGATGGCTTCCATGGCAATCGGATAACCGTATATGGCGTCCCCGACGGTCACCGCGTTCCAGGCAAATTCATGAATCTGATCGTACACTTCAACGGAGGGTGTTACCGGTTGCAGCAAGCCGTCGTTAATCCAGTTGCCGATACGATCGTGCGCCCAGAAAATAATATCAGGCCCTTCCGTCGTTGCAGCAACCCGGGCAAACCGATTCGCCGGATCATCTTCGCTCTCGTAGTCATCCTGCGTCTGTACAATCACGCGGATACCGGTATCGGCGGTAAATCGCTGCGCCACCTCGCGCAGACCATCAACACCTTTGTCATTGTTAATCCACACCACCAGGGCATCGTCTTCAAAGGCCTGGGTAAAAACACTCGTTAACAGCAGCATGCCAGCGATTAACAGGCGTTGGACGTTCACTTTCGGGTACATACTTATCTCCGCAACTGTGATGTTTGTCTGCCGTCGAACCCGCGGCGGTTCCGACAGCACTTTATTATTGTCCGGGACACTCACAGCGTAAGCGGTGAGTCGGCACGCTTGGTACCGGTCCCGTCAGACTGGTATTATCTACGGTTCTTTAGAAGTTACTGAGTTGAATTATGGAAAGGTACGAGCTGGTCATTGTGGGTGGAGGTATGGCCGGGCTGACATTGACCGCCTTACTCCAACCGGCTCTTGACCGCGGATTAACCACCGCCCTGATAGATCCCGCCCCGCAACCCTCGAGTGGCGCCCCCGGCTCGCCGAGCTTCGATGATCGGGCTACCGCGCTTTCGGGACAAACGCTCGATGTTCTGCAGCGGCTCGGGTTATCCGAGTTAAACTCCGTTGTTTCTGACATTCTGGAAATCGAAGTCAGTGATCATGGGCACTTAGGTTACCACCACATGCGCGCCGCCGAGCAACAGTTCGATCGCTACGGCGCGGTAATTGCCAATCGCAGCTTAGGCAGCCTGCTCTGGCAACACACTCAGGCTCTGCCGGTTGATTGGCGCTTCGGACAATCCGTCAGCAAAGCCCGTCCGATCAACGACGGGATCGAACTGACACTGGCAGATGGCCATCAGATCCACGCGGGATTGCTGGTCCTGTGCGACGGCGGCCGTTCTTCACTGACCGAGCAGCTCGGCTTACAGGCACAAACCGTGGATTTTAACGCCGTCGCCCGCATTGCTACCGTCGAAACAACATTACCGCATCAGGGCAAAGCCTTTGAGCGATTTACCCAACAGGGTCCCATCGCACTGCTGCCATTTGGCGATTTCAGCGCCCTGGTCTGGACAGCACCGAAAGCTACACAGTCCACCTGGCCGTCGACACCAGAAGACGCCATCCCGCTACTGGAAGCCCAGTTCGGGCAACGCCTGGGGCGGGTCCGCCGCATCGGCGATTGGCAGCAGTACCCGTTAATCGAACGTACCCTGTCGCAACCGGTCGGGCACCATTTCATCGCCCTCGGTAACACCGCGGCCACCCTGCATCCGGTGGCCGGTCAGGGGTTTAACTTAGCCCTGCGCGGTGTGCAGCGTTTTGCCGATCTGATCAACCGCACTCACGATGAAGGCGCCGGTCAACTGCCCTCATTCCAAGAGCTGACCACACTGGCCGAAACCATCCAAGGCGATCAGGATCTGACCGCTGGTTTCTCACGCCAGCTGATCAGTCTGTTTGGTTCTGCCAATCCATTGTTGCAAATCGGTCGCGGTCTCGGTCTGAACAGCCTTGACCGTCACCCGTCGCTCAGCCGTCTGTTCGCATTAAACAGTATGGGGCTGCTCGCTGCAGCGCCGGTTTCCCAAGGATCTTGATCATGACCACCCATAACACACACGACATAATCATTTCCGGTGCGGGCATGGTCGGCTTGGCGACGGCCATCGGCCTGGCTCGTGCCGGACTGCGCGTTGCCCTGCTGGAAAAGAATCGATTCGACGAGACACCGTCTTCACCGGGTCATTTCAGTGCGCGAGTCAGCGCAATTAACCACACCAGCGAACACCTGCTGCGTAACCTTGGTGCCTGGGATGGCATAGCGAAAGACCGGCGCAGCGCATATCGTCAGATGGATGTCTGGGACGGTTTGGGTACTGGTGACATTCAGTTCAATGCTGATGACGTTCAGGTCGATCATCTTGGTCATATCATCGAGAACCGCCACATCGTCATGGCATTACTCGAGGTTGCCCGTACACTGCCCGACATTGAGCTTCTAGCAGAGGAAACCATTACCCAGTGGCAACAAGACGACTCCGGAGTCACCGCGACCACTTCGCTGGACCAGACATTGAGAGCATCCCTGCTTATTGGAAGTGAAGGTAAACTGTCCCCGGTTCGTGAACAGTCGGACATCGATCTCTGGCGATGGAGTTACGACCACTCAGCGGTCGTAACCACCGTCCGGCATGAACGGCCGCATCAGGCAACGGCGCGACAGGTATTTCTCGAAAATGGTCCGCTGGCCTTTCTGCCACTGGAAGATACCGAACACCCGCAACAGACCAGCTCTATTGTCTGGTCGGTGTTACCAGGTGAAGCACAGCGGCTGTTGACACTGGATAACGATGAGTTCTGTCGCGAACTCGGTACGGCCTTTGAACATCGACTGGGCGCCATTACTCACGCCGATCCTCGCTTCGCCTTTCCACTAGAGGCTCAGCAGGCCAAACACTATTACGACGGACGGGTGGTCGTGCTGGGCGACGCGGCTCACACCATTCACCCGTTGGCGGGGCTCGGCGTCAATCTGGGTTTTCTGGATGCCGGAGCACTCATTGATGAACTGGTCCGAGCGCATGAAAAGCAAATGGATCTGGGACATGCCTTTGTTTTGCGACGCTACCAGCGCACGCGTCAGAGCCACAACCTGGCCGTCGCGGCGTTGATGGAAGGCTTAAAGCGCGGCTTTACCACGCAGGCAGCACTGCCGGTAATGCTCAGAAACAGCGGGCTCAGTCTGCTGAATCGCGTCCATTTACTCAAACGTCCGCTGATTCAGGGGGCACTGGGCAATCTGGGGCCAGCCGCGCCGACCTTGTGTCGCCCCCTCAGCGATGCCCCGAAAAGCCGTTTTGCCGCCACGCCTCATAAACCATAACGGCGACCGTATTGGATAGGTTAAGACTGCGGCTGTCCGCTAACATCGGCAGTCGCAACACCTGTTCCGGTGGTAACGACTCACGAATATCCGCAGGCAACCCGCGGGTTTCAGGACCAAACATCAGGTAATCGCCCGGCTGAAAGGCCACTTCACTGTAGCCCTGAGACCCTTTGGTACTGAGTGCAAACAACCGAGGCGGCTGGGCCTGTTGCAAAAAGGTCGGGTAATCCGGCCAGATACGAATCTGGGCAAACTCATGGTAATCCAGCCCGGCACGACGCAACGCTTTTTCATCCATGGAAAACCCGAGCGGTTCAATCAGGTGCAACTGACAACCGGTGTTGGCGCACAAGCGGATAATATTGCCGGTATTCGGTGGAATTTCAGGTTCAAACAACACAATATGAAACACGTCTGGCGCCTTTGCAGGAAGATAAACCGCGGCATAATAGACCAATTACTCCGGATTCTCACCCACCCGACCAATGAACGACCGGACTACACTCTAACGACGTTCCAACATGATCAGGTAAGGCTAAATACATAATCCACAGCAAAAAACCTTGAACCAGTTAAAAAAAACGACAAAATGGCTTATCTTTCAGGTATTTAGGTGCGCTTGTTGCTAAACTACCTCCTAATTGTGTTAGGCACTGCTAAATGCTGGGGCGATGGTTACCGGAATGAAAGCAAAATACAGTAAACAGCATTGGCTGCATTTTTCTGAGAACGGCCTCTGCCTGTTTGAAACCGGCCCGGGAAAGGACGCATTGCCTTACCTTGATATCAAGGCCACGCTCAGCGCCGACTCACCATTATCAGCCCCCGCCGCGCATATGCGCTGGGTACGTCAGCATGCCGGCAAACGACTTAACATTCTACTCTCTAATGGCCTCTATCAGTTACTGCTGTCTGACGTTCCCGACGTTCCCGAGGCGGAGCTGCGCGATGCAATCGAGCTGAAAGCGGCCGACCTGATCAATTACGATCTCGAAGACGCGCTGATCGACGTCATCCAATTACCTTCGGATGCTTATCGGGGACGGATGAAAATGGCCTTTATCGTCGCCATGATGAAAACGCCCTTACAGCAATGGCTCGTCGAACTGGCTCAACACGGTATTCGAGTGGATATTATCGACGTTGAAATGACCCAGCTGCGGAACCTTCTGGTCTTCCATCAGACCGTGCCGGAAACCGGCATTCTTCAGCTAACCGCCAATTCCAGTCGTTTACTGCTGACTTACCAGCGTGAAATGGTGTTGTCCCGAGCCTTCGACATAGGCCTCGGTAGCCTGATCCGGGAACAGACAGTCCAGGATGGTGAGCTGGAACTAACGCTGGATTCTGCAGAATCCTCAGACATCCAACTGGAGTCTCTGGCTCTGGAGATTCGTCGCTCCTTCGACTATTACGAAGCTCAACTGGGCCTGGGTTCACTGGGTGAGGTTCGTCTGTTATGTGATGCCCGCTATGACTACCTTGCGGACGAACTGACTCAGCGACTGGGTGTGCGTTTTTCAATGATCAGACCGGAAGACTTCATGACTATCCGCTTGTCGCAAATGGATCTGGACCCCGTTAATTTCTATGGCCTGACCGGTTCGGTCTACCGGGAGGCTCTGTCATGACGCATCAGATCAATCTGAATCGCAAACATTTACTGCCCGGCTATAGCGCCGTTCAGCTGCCAACCTTCCTGGGCGTAATCTTGCTGGCATTGTTGCTCGGCGCAGGCTGGGTTGGTGCCGCCTGGCTTGAACACCAGTCACTGTTGCAGGAAGCATCACGTTTACAGACAGAGCTGGAAACCGAACAGCAACGCCTGACGGACTTTCAGCGCAATTACCCGAATGTCACCAATGAACCTGAACTGCGCAGTGAAAATGAAGCGCTGACCGGCCGCTTAATGCGCGCGCGCGAAACCTACCAAGGCCTGGCGTTTCAACTGGAAAACGCCGTAACCGGGTTTTATCAGCCATTAACACAATTGTCTGAATACGATCTGGACGGACTCTGGCTGAACCAGATTCACCTGCAGGATGGCCAGCGCCGATTTGTATTGGAAGGCGTGGCCCGTCACCCGGAACTTATCCCGCAGTATCTTGAGCAGCTCGGCCAATCCAGTTTTCGCGGCATCAGCATTCAGTCGTTCACCATGAACAAACAGCCCGCCGAAGATCTCTGGCAGTTCAGCCTGTCCAATGAACAGCCTGCGAATGATCGGGAGAATCGATAATGCTGCATCGCCAAACCTATCAGATCCGGCTGCTGATTGAGCGGCTGAGCCGGCGTGAGCGGATACTGTTGTTGGTCGTCCTGTTCGCCGTGATTCTGGCGGCTGCACAATCAACCCTGATGTTATCCGGGCTCGACCGTCATGACCGGGTACGCGAGCAGATCACCAACGTCCGACAACAGACCCAAGCCACCCGACAGGCGCTGCTGGACTATCAGGCGGCGATCAACAATCCGCAGATCCAGGCCCTGCGGGACAACAACGACGACCTGCGAACCCGGATTGAAGATCTTGAAGCTCGCATCGCCAACATCAACAGCCAACTGATGTCGCCGGAGCGCATGATCAGCTTGCTCAAAGAGCTGCTCAATGATTACAGCAATCTCACTGTCACCCGTTTTGAGGTCCAACCGGTTGAGATCATCGAATCGGACGCTGATGGTGGTCACCTGTTTTATCGTCACGGCCTGATCATTGAAATGTCCGGCCGCTTCGAAGCGTTGAATGACTATCTGGCCACCATCGAAGCCTTGGAAGGACAGTTGTTCTGGGACGATCTGCTGATTGAAACGGACACCTTCCCCAGCCTGACAATCCGCCTGGAGGTTCACACCCTGAGCCAGGATGAGGAGTGGTTGAATGTTTAAACCCCTGTTGGTGATCAGCCTGACCACCCTTCTGAGTGTTGCGCTCGCAAACCCGATGCAACCGGATCGCGCCGCTCCAGCGCCTGCTCAACCGGCGACTGCGACGCGTGCAGCGCCACCGGCATTACCGCGACTGCAATCGATCATAATCATCGGTGATCTGCGTAAAGCGGTGTTTCTGCCTGATCAGGAAATCGCCGTCGGCGAACAAATTAACGGCTATCGTCTGGTGGAACTGGACAGCCGATCGGTGACCCTGCAACGCGGCTCGATCACCCGTACACTGACAATAACGACCTCCGGTGCGTTCACGCTGCAGCCGGCTAATGAGGAATAACATGGCCAACCGATTGTTTTTTCCATCCTCCCTCGCATTCATGGCATTGCTGGTCACTGGTTGTGCCAATCAACCCGCCCAGGTGCAGATGGAACCGATGAGTGCACGCGCCGAACTGGCCGCCGAACGGCCACTGGTTGCAACGCAGACAGAGCCCACCGCACCGGTACAGACGCCAGAAGCGCTAACACAAGATTTGCTGTCGCTGACTCAGGCCCCGACCGCGCAGGTTCGGTTTGATGTTGAAGCCCGGAATCGCCCGGCCGCACAGTTCTTCGCCGACTTAGGCGAAGCGCAGCAACTCAACATTCTGGTCGATCCGGGCATCAACAACACCATTACCCTGTCACTGCGTAATGTCACTCTGAATCAGGTGCTCAGTGCGCTGCGTGACATCTACGGCTACGACTTCCAACGCACGGACTACGGTTACCGGGTCACGCCAAATCAGTTAAGTACCCGTGTTTACCGTTTGAACTATCTGAACCTGGAGCGTTCCGGTTCGGCCAAAACCACCGTGGGCGGCGACGACAGCAACACCGTCACCACTGAGTTCTCGGCTTCCAGTGGTGCAGCAAATGGGTTTTGGTCAGGCATTGAACAATCCATCCGTGGTTTTATTGCCGAGCGGGACGGTGGTCCATCACCGGTTGTGATGAACACCCAAACCGGCCTGGTCGTGGTGCACGCGACGAACCGTGAACATACCGCCATTGCCCGTTTCCTGGCCGATGCTGAGCTGATCATGCAGAAACAAGTGATCATCGAAGCCAAGATCGTCGAAGTGACGCTCGACCAGGAGTACCGATCCGGCATTAACTGGTCCTTCTTCAACGATAACTTTGGCAGCGGTAACAACAGCGCCGGCATCGGACTCGATGGCAATGCGATCAGTGGCGCTGGCGGAGTTGGTGGCGTGTTCAACCTCAGTCTGTCACTCGATAACTTCACGTCGATGTTGCAGTTATTGGACCACCAGGGGGATGTGCAGGTCCTGTCCAGTCCACGGGTGTCCACCATCAATAATCAGAAGGCCGTAATTAAAGTTGGCACCGATGAGTTTTTTGCCACCATTCAGAGCATTACCACCGAAGTCAACGATGACGATTCAGACTCGGTGACCACGGTGCCGGCCTTTGAACTGGAACAGTTCTTTTCAGGTATCGCACTCGATGTCACGCCACAGATCGCTGATGACGACAGTGTGACCCTGCATGTCCGTCCAACCGTCACCGAAGTGGTTGAAGACACCAAAACACTCGATGTTGGCGGACGCAGCTACCAGTTACCGCTGGCTTATTCGAACATTCGGGAATCCGACAGTATTATCCGCGCGCAAAGCGGCCAAATTGTTGTCATTGGTGGTCTGCTGCAACAGAAGCAGGATCTGGGCACCACCGGCTTGCCATGGTTCCAGACCATTCCGGTTATCCGGGGCCTATTTGCACAGGATCGGGAATCGCAACAAAAGAGCGAACTGGTCATTCTGCTGAAGCCGACGGTCTACAACGATCGGACATCGCTCAACCAACTGGATGAAATACTCGACCGGCTCCCTTGAGCCGGTGACGGAGCCCCATGTACGAACAACATTTCGGATTTCAGAAACGTCCCTTTTCCCTGTCACCGGACACGCGTCTGTTCGTGAACCTACCGGATCACGAACGCTGCTTTCAATTACTCATCCATGTACTCGACAGCGGTGAGGGGTTTCTGAAAGTCGTGGGTGATGTTGGTACCGGCAAAACCATTCTCTGCCGCAAACTGTTACGACATCTTGAAACCGATGCACCAGACCGCTTTCACTCAGTGTACATTCCGAACCCGATGCTCTCCCCGGTTGGATTGTATCGCGCCGTTGGCCAGGAGCTGGGCCTGAGTAATGAACAAAAAGGCGATACCGACACTCTGTTGCACCGGATCACTGAACGGATTCTCGCCTTGGCTGAATCGCAAAAAGGGGTGGTTATTGTCGTCGACGAGGCGCAATCGCTGCCCGCTGAAACCCTGGAAGCCCTGCGATTGATTACCAACCTGGAAACCGAAGACAAAAAACTGGTGCAGGTCATTTTGTTTGGTCAGACCGAACTCGACGATCTGCTGGCAGAAAAGCGCTTCCGCCAATTGCGTCAGCGCATTACGTTTTCACACTACCTGATGCCGATGTCACGCAATGACATCCAACAGTACGTCGATTATCGCATCAACCAAAGCGGCTACAACGGACCGCCGCTGTTCAGTGCGGCTGCCATTAAGCAGCTTTATCAGACCACCCGGGGCGTACCGAGGATGATTAATGTCTTGTCTCACAAAGCGCTGATGGCCGCCTTCGCTGACCGTTCACGACAGGTTGAGGACGTACATATTCGTCGGGCCGCCAGTGATGGTGCCTTACCGGTTCAGCGTTCTTATGCCGCTTTGTGGGCACTGCTCGCCGCGGCCGTGATGCTTGCCGGCGCGATCCTGTGGAGGCTGCTGTGAGCATCATGCACCGGGCCTTAAGTCGCACTGACCAGGACCAGACACAACCCACCGGCAACTACAATCCGCTGGCGACCCAACCGAAACGCCGTTCGCGCTCTGGCCTGCTTTGGCTGAGCAGCGTCGGGATGATGATCATCGCCGCGGCCATTGTACTGTGGCCAACCGCCTCAGATAGATCGCTACTTGCCCCCGCGTCAGCCGGAGCGGACAGCGGCGTGGACAATCCAACCCCGGACATCATTACAGAACCCCCTGACCTGGCTGACGCCGGCGAGCCGACGAACGACACGAGTTCCGGCAACGACAACATCGCAGACTCGACGATGAACCCGCCGTTGCCCATCACTGACATACCGCCTGAAGAAGCTCCGATTACTGAGGCAACGGCAGAACACTCGGTAAGCACTGCCACAAGCCCGAACATAACTGTGCCTGAAACCCAGGCACAAGCACCGAAAAAACCGGCACAAGCAGCTGAAAATCCGCAACCGGCGCCAAACACGACGACGGCCGAGCGCGCACCGGCGACACTGACAGAGCCGATCGAATCAAGTCCCGACCAAACCCAAGCGGCGGGCGAACCGACGGTGGACGACTCAACCGTTCAGGTGGTTCGCGAGGCAGAGCAGCAATGGCAGCGTGAAATCGAACAGCATTTAGCGGCTGATCGCATTGAGCAGGCTGAAGCACGCTTGAAACAATGGATCAGCGCTCAGCCCAAAGCCGAAACCCCGCGAATCTGGCTGGCGAAGATCTACATCAACAACCAGCTTTATACAGCGGCCGAACCGCTGGTTCGCTCTGTTGGTAGCGCCGACGCTCAGGCACTGATGGGTGTTATCTATGAGCGTACCGGTCGCCATTCGCAAGCCGCCGGCGTTTTCGAAGTCCTGTTTCAGCGGCAACCGGATCAGAGCCAATGGCTCCTGTTCTGGGCCGTCAATGCAGAAAACAGTGGTCAGTTGGCGAAATCGCGCCAGTTGTACCAGACTTATCTGCAGCAGTTTTCACTGGAAAATGAGTCATTGCGCCAGTTTGCGGCCAGTCGGCTTCAGAGTCTCGGAGGGCCGTAAAATGAAGGCATCCAGTCTGCTCGATACATTGCTGCAGGAAGAAAACCTCGACCATGATGCCATACAGGCCGTCTATGACGGACTGCCAGCCGGCTCTGGGGTCAATCGGTTTCGTGAGGCGCTATTGGCCAGTAAACTGCTGGATTACAACACCCTGATGCAGCTGTTTATCAATAAAACGCTGATTCCCCATTCGCAGGCGGTCTTGACCCGATTGGATCAAAAACGCGCGGACATCGTTCAGTTCAAACCCACGCAACACCAACAGAAGTTCCACATATCTGACGATGACTTTCTGACCGATCGCGTCGCCTTTGCCTCAGGCGAATTGCCAATCCGCATTCCGCCGCCAGACCTGAAAAAATTCACCTTTGAAGCATCCGATGAAAGACAGGCCGTCGAGTTGGCACTGGAACTGGCACGTAGCAACGAACTCAATGAAGCCGAAGTGATTCTGCTGGAAACCCTCGAAACGTTTGACCGGTCGCTCGCCGCCATTTTGGTACTGTGCTGGATTTATTTAAGCAGCGGTCATCCGGGTATTATCGAAACCTGGGTCAAGCTGGCCATCAGCCAAGGGCGAACCAACGGGCAAATGATGGAACTGCTGTGCCTGGCGGAACAGCTACAGAACAAGCATCTGATGGCCAGCGCACACTATCAGAAACTGCTGCAACAAAAACGGGTGAAGTCCATCTGGTACTTACTGCTAGCTTACTCCCAGCAACGCTCTCAATGCCTGCGTGAAGCGACGGAAAACTACCGGATTTACTGCAAGGTCGGTAAAGACCCACAACTGATTGAATTTGCTCAACAACAACTGACTCTATTGGATGCCTCATGACAACTTCCACGCCTGACGCCAAAGCCAACCGCAAACGCATTCGTTTGGGCGATCTGCTGGTTGAAACCGGTGCCATCACCGAAGGACAGCTGTCCCTGGCATTACAGGAACAGAAAATCACCGGACGAAAAGTCGGCCGGGTGTTGGTGGATCTGGGTCTGATCAAAGAACAGCAACTGCTGCAATCGCTGTCCGACCACCTCGACATTCCGTTTATTGAACTGCGTCAGTTCCAACTCAATAACGAACTGATGCAAAAGCTGGATGAGTCGATAGCCCGACGATTCCGCTGCCTGTTGCTGGCCGAACACAAAGACGGCTATTTGCTGGCCATGGGCGATCCACTGGATCTGGTGGCCATCGATGAAGCCGAAAAAGCCATGGGCGTTCATCTGTACCCCGCCATTGTGCGTGAATCCGAGTTGCTGGCCACCCTCGACGTGGTCTATCGGAACACCAGCCAGATCGAGTCACTGGCCGGCGAACTGGACATTGAACTGTCCGAAAGTGATTTTGACCTCGCCGATCTGGCGCAGGACTCCAACCTGCAAGATGCCCCGGTGGTTCGATTGCTGCAATCGGTGCTTGAAGATGCCGTCACCGTCAACGCATCGGACATTCACATCGAACCCGATGAAACAGTTTTCCGTATCCGTAATCGTATCGACGGTGTGCTGCACGAACAGGTCATTAAAGAAAAACGGGTAGCGTCAGCGCTGGTCATGCGTTTGAAAATCATGTCCAACCTGGATATTTCAGAACGCCGCCTGCCCCAGGACGGTCGCTTCAATGTGCGGATTAAAAACCGCTCCATTGATATCCGTATTGCCACCATGCCGGTACAGTATGGTGAAGCCGTGGTCATGCGACTGCTGGACCAGAGCGCGGGGATTAAATCGCTGAAAGAGCTCGGCATGCCCGATGACATTCGTGACCGCTTTGAAGTCGCGATTGAACGTCCCCACGGGCTCATCCTGGTCACCGGCCCAACCGGCTCCGGTAAGACCACGACACTGTATTCGGCATTATCGCAGCTGAACACACCCAACCGTAAAATCATTACCGCGGAAGATCCGATTGAATATCGCATGCCGCGGATTAATCAGGTTCAGGTGAACAGCAAGATTGATCTGTCTTTTGCCCGCGTGCTGCGAACCGCTCTGCGCCAGGACCCGGATATCATTCTGGTGGGCGAAATGCGCGATCAGGAGACGGTATCCATTGGCGTACGCGCCGCGATGACCGGCCACATGGTCATGAGCACCCTGCACACCAACGATGCGGTTTCCAGCGCACTGAGATTGGCCGATATGGGCGTTGAATCGTACATGGTCGCTTCGGCCCTGCGTGGCATTCTTGCTCAACGACTTTTACGTAAAGTCTGCCCGGATTGCCGTGTTCCCCATGAGCCGGACGTGCGCCAGAAAATCTGGCTGCAAAACATGGCTGACGGGCGCTTTGCCAACAAATCCTTCTATACCGGCTCCGGCTGTTATCACTGCAACAACACCGGCTACCAGGGCCGTATTGGCGTCTATGAATGGTTGGAACTTGACGAACCGATGCTGATCGCCCTGCGCGATCAGGATCACAATGGCTTTGTGCAGGCCGCCCGCAGCAACAAAGACTTTCACACCATGGAAGAACTGGCGTTGAAGTACGCCGAAGACGGCATTACCGATCTCGAAGAAGTGTTCCGTATCTCGATTGATCTTGACGATTACGAAGGCGACCGTCCGCACCTGGATGTCGAACACCTTGGAGACGAGCATGGCTGAATATCATTACCGGGGTCGTGACAGCGCCGGACAAGCGGTGGAGGGCTCACTCTCAGGTCAGTCCCGTGCCGCCATTCTGCGTCAGTTGAAACAGCAGAACATCATCGCCACTCGCATTGAAGAGTCCACAACCAAGGCCGCCGGCAGTGGCACTGCCTTCAGCGATCTCGGTCGTATCTTTGCCCGCAAACGGGTCAACATCGACGATCTCATTATGTTCAGCCGGCAGATGTACGCCCTGACTCGCTCAGGCATTCCGCTGATTCGGGCGATCAACGGCTTGGCGGACGCGACCCGTTCACCGGTGTTGTCTGAGGTGTTGCGTGAAGTCACCCGCAGTCTGACTCAGGGCACCAACCTGGCCAACTCTTTCCGGGCTCACCCTCGGGTGTTCGGCGATCTGTTTGTCGCCATGGTGCGCATGGGCGAGTCCACCGGCCGACTGGACTCTGCGTTTAAGCAGCTGATTGATCATCTGGAACTGGAAAAAGACACGCGTAAAAAAATTGCTTCCGCGACCCGCTACCCGATCATCGTTACGGTGTTTATTTTTGTCGCGCTGTTTGTCGTAAACCTGTGGGTCGTGCCGGAGTTTTCCAACATTTTCAGCAAGCTTGGGGCCGACCTGCCCTTACCAACGGTGATCCTGATCACCACCTCGAACTTCATGCTGCGGTTCTGGCCGTACGTTCTGTTCGTCATGGTGGCGTCAGCGGTCGCGTTTCTGCACTGGAAAAGCACACCGGAAGGTGAGCTGGCCTGGCACCGTTTTATATTGCGAATACCCATCTTGGGTGGTGTGTTTGAGCGGGTCGCACTCGGCCGTTTCGCGCGACCGTTTGCCATGATGCTCGACGCTGGCGTACCTCTGCTGCAGGCTCTGACGGTCAGTTCACGGACCGTCGGCAATGCGTACATCGGCAAAGGCATCGAAAACATGCTGCACGGTATCGAGCGCGGTGAATCCCTGCTGTCGACAGCTTCCGCCAGCGGCATGTTTAATCCGCTGATACTGCAGATGATTGCGGTCGGGGAAGAAACCGGCAATGTGTCCGATCTGCTGGTCGATATTGCCGATTTTTATGATCAGGAAGTCGAGTATGACCTGAAACGGCTCGCCGAATCGCTGGAGCCAATCCTGCTGATTTTCATGGGCTTGATGGTGCTGGTCCTCGCGCTCGGCGTTTTTCTGCCAATGTGGGAACTGGGCGCGGCGTTCGGTTAACCTCGGCCACCGGCGCCATCAGTAAGTACCCTGTGCCGCAAACACGCTGTGTCATGAACCGCCAACCCGCTGAAAAAAATCGATGCTCCGACCTAAGCCCTTCAGACTTCGTGTTGATAATCCCCTAATCGGGTCAACCACTCTCCTGGTCACGTAACCATAGGTTGTCCGCTATAAGGGAGCATAGTTTGTCCGACTCTGCCGAATAGCAGACATTCGGTGGGCATTGTCAAAACTGTACTATTTAATGAAAGCGGACATTGAACGCCAAAATTTGGGGCGCTGAAAGCGTCCCTCAACATTTACTTGTTAGAGTCCCTATTGTACTTCTTTAGAAGTGCTCTTTCATGTCGATTCGCTATCCATTCAATAACTCTTCCAAGAATAACAACAAAGGGTAATGCTAAAATCAATACTGCGACACCGAGGTAATTGAACTTCAAACCGAAAAAATTTGAATACTGGTGCGTGCCTTCTCCAACATATATTTTATAGGCCACATGAAGACATAGAGCTAGAAACCCTAACAATAGAAGTAATGCTTCAACTTTTACCCAGAACTTCTTCATTGGTCAGCCTAACGCTTATAGCACGCGCGAGTTTACGAGTCGCTGTGCCTATGATTGTTAAATGGTCCTCTCAGACCAATCAAGTTGCCAAATGGATCTGTCACTTGGCACATCCATAAATCTGATTCTATCTTCATTGGTCCACGATAAACTACGGAGCCAAGTTCTTTAAATCTTTCAATTTCGTGCTCTAAGCTAACTACTTCCCAGTAGGTCACAGACCCGTACTTTCCCGAACCAACCTTTTCATCAGCAGGCACAATCTCCAAGGCAAAACCATTCACCTCAAGGAAAGTAAAATCATCAATGTTTTTTACAATTGCCATAGGAAAGGCTTTCCTATACCAATCAAGACCATTACTAACATCACCCACATGTATTAAGTTTGCTATTGGTTTCATAGGACTTTTAACGCCGCATTCAGCGGTTTATCCGCTGCAATGCTTTGTTATGCGATTTACATACCATAGTATTTTGAACTAAATGCCACTGTAAGCGGTGCCCCATCATAAAGGCATGAGACACTGACTTTGAGCTTTCTTCTATGGTCATAGTAGGTGTGGTAATGGGTTTTCTTCCTTTCTAAATCAAGTTCCGTCAATCCAATGCTTAAAGCACCAAGAACAGGCTCTGAGTCGAATTCTTGGTTTTGGTTATGTGGAGCAGTGGCTTTCAGATCAACTTCTACATAGCTAATAAAGTTCCCTTCTGCCTCTAAGAGCATTCTGCAATCATCATTTTCGAAGATAATGTTACCTACAGAGTTCGCTGTGGCTCCAACCTCTGCTTCAGCCTTGTGGATGGGCATTCCCATATACTGAAATGGTCGATGAAAAGGTTTTGACATTAGAGGCAAACTTTTCAAGAAAGCTTTATCTAGCGCAGTACCGAGACTGTTTGAGCTCCTTTCAGAGTTCATAACGCTTTTATTGAAGACCAATCCGATACTATTAATTAGCGTTCTAAATGAGTCTTCGTACTGAGCTTCGTTCTGGAAATCTCCATACAACTTTCCAACCAGAAATCCGGGAAGCTCACACTCTTTGAGCAAAATGGGGAGTACTTTAATAGGCTTCCCGTTTATCTGGTGATTCATAGCAACATCAAGCTCATTTACAACCCAAGGTGCTTCAACAGAATTAGGAGATAAGACAACGGCGAAGAAGTCTACAGAGTCAATACCTTCTCGTATTTTCTGTATCAATGAATCACCTATTTTCATTTCCGCTTCATCAAGCCAATAACGAACACCATGACTCTCCAAGTCTCTCGCAAGCTTTCTTACAAAATCCTTGTCGCGATGGTTATGACTTAAAAAAACGCTTACCGTCATCTAGAAATTTCCTTTATTCGCATAACGTTTTTGTGCTGGCGCGAACGATAGTGAGTCGAAGGCCCGCCGCGACAGCGGTTTTAAGCGGGCCTGAACCAGCCACTCTTTGTTAATGGTTACTTCGCCACTTATTTGTTTTAGAGTCAAAGTAATCTGACTCACCCAAACTCGTACCCCAATATACTTTATATTCATTTTCATCGATGTACTGGTAACAAGGACAACTTTCTGAATATTCCAATCCTAATTCTGTATATAGTTTCGGGATCTCAGAAACGGTTGGAATAACCCCATTTTTCTCTCGAAACTGTTCGATTGCGATAACCAACGCTTCTGCTTTAGCTTGCGTTGCTTTGCTCTCAATACAAGATGAGAGAAAAACAATAAATACAACTAAGGCTAAATTCTTCATAAGACCATTAACGCTTGCAGCAGTTGCGCGGGCTTTTTCGCGTCGACTGCCTGTGATTGTTAAAAGTAGGATACTAAGCATCTGGCATATTTAGTATAACGTGATATGAATTGAGCAGTGTTTGCCCAAGCAGTATAGCTAAGTAACCTAGTTGATTTAGGTTATCCCGCTTTATAGCTCTAACTATTAACCAGGCAATGCAACTCAAAAAGCAAACGAGAGCTAACATAGAAAGCGGTAGCCAAAAGTCAAACCAAATGCTCCATAGCTCACGATTTTCTGAAAATTGAGCGACGCTAGAACCTCTATTCAAAATAAATACGTAAGTAAAAACTGAAAAACCTGGCAATCCAGATATTGCGATAAAAGCGGAAAAGCTTCTCCAGCGTTCAAGTTTACTAATTGAGTAAAAAGAACCTGCCAGAAAAACAATCCAAATAATGTAAATTGACCAAGCTAAGTACATAATAACTTTTAACGCCCGCATTTGCGGCTGGTTTTGAGCGCAGCGGAAAAACAGTCCGGCAACATGCGCTTGTTAGTTGCTTTCATTTGGAAAGTAAGCGCACATCATTGATGTAATTATAGTCAACCACGGTAATACGTCAGCGCACAACTCGTTGCATAGTTCTGGGTTATTGGTGATTTTTGAAGGTGCGTGCCCATATTTCCCATCTCCCATTAGAACTGAATTCCAGGGTGCTGAGTCTGGTTTACCGTGTACAAGGCTGTTTAGTGGCGCGGTCAATTCATATCCTTTAAGCTCAGGACCAACGCTTTCTTTTCTGTTAATTTCTTCAAACATCTTTGCCAAACTTGGGGATTTTTTATGCGGCCAACCTTCCACCCACAGATGTATTTTTTCCGGAAAATGGTGCAAATAGAGAAGTATCATCACTCGCTCTATAAGACTTCTTTTTAAAACATGAGCGCCAAACAAATAGCCCTGTCTTATCATTTCTCTAATGGATAAAGCGAGGCTAATACTTTGCGGTATAGTCTGACTGGCCATTTCCTGTAGTTCAGTTAACTCCAACGTATGAGAAAGCGGAGCAAGCTTTGCGTTAATTTCGAGGCAGCATGAGATCAACTGATCAAAGTGATACAAAAGTTCGTTACCAAGATAGGGTTCATTATCTGGAGTATAAATCACACCATCCCAATTATTTGCCAAACTTAACCTCCGTTACTTGCAACTAACGTTCCTAAACTGAGGCGCAATGAAGCGCAGCGTAATTGCGTCCTATGCCCGCTGCGGAACGCGGTGTTTGGCGGGCATGAACAGCTTTGGTTTGTTAAATGGTTTTCTCCATATACTGTTTTAACTCATCGATACTCGATGCAATCTTTTCAGCATACTGCGATTCCATACCAATAGCAGGAATTGTAAATACTTCACCTTTGTCATTTACAGCTAATAGCTCGTTACTTCCGCTTTCCCCAAATCCAATAAATTCAGGTGCATATTTTGAGAACTGATATTCTGAGTTGAATTGTTCTATTTCTTCAGGCTCCCAGATTATGTACCACAAAGGATCAACCTGAAGTTCACCTTCTACATAACCTTCAGCGATCAGTTCTTTTACTTTAAGTTTGATATCCATAATGACATTTAACGCTTACAGCATTGGCGCGGTCTTTTTCGCGTCCACTGCCTGTGATTGTTAACTGCCGAACTCGGGCAGCGTATCTGACACATGCAAAACGTCTGATAGCCATGTTCCTTGTTCTTGGCTAGATAGATACACAGACTGTTTTTGCCCCCTGATTTCGAGAATTTGATGAGATTCATCATGGCTAATGAACTCAACTTCACTGCCAATTAAAGTTCGCCACAAACACCAATCTGAAGCATCAATAACATGATCAGGCTCATTCACATTAAATCGATGATCTTGAATGCCAACCGAGTACTGGACCGGATTGCTGCACCAGGAGAAGTACTTCCTATCTCCATTATCAAACTCTAGATATATCTCCCTATCTATTTCATGCCACCCAACGTGATCATGCAGGGATGCTAGATCTACCTCATAGAGTTCATATATCACACGCTTCAATTTCATAAGCAGTTAACGCAAAGCGCAGGGGCGAGGTACGAGTCCCAAGCCCGCCGCGAAGTGGATTTTGGCGGGCTTATTACCTGCCGCGTTTTGTTATTGGTTCAAGACGGTAAATCTGACTTCTCTTTAAATGACTTAATAGCCACTGCTATAGCCATAATTACACCAAATACCACTGCAATGCTAATTACCAATTTCGAACCATTGTTCAAATAGTAATTGAAGATTACAAAAAAGTACCAAAGCATGGAAACGACATTGAGGAGTACTTTTTCAAATCTATTTTTTCTAGGCGCAAATTTTATGAGCACCAAATAAATGGTCAAAGGTACTAAAAGACCATAAATAAAAATGATTGCAACCAATCCCACTTGTAATTACCAATAACGACCCTGGTTTGGGGCGAGTTGAGCGCTAGCGAAAACGAGTCCAATGCCCGCCGCGCTAGCGGAAAAAGCGGGCATGACCAACACCGGCTTGTTAGTGTTTGGCATTTACCTGCGGATACACCTTTAACAAATAGTAAGGAGTTAAAGGCCACAGAAAGAAACACAGGTACTGCCATTTAACAACACGATTCCGAATAGTATGTATCAAAGCATATAGCCACGGAAGGAAGAATGAGATATGAAATATCCCAAATAGAACCTTTCCGTAAGTAGTATTCCTTACAATTTCTAATACATATTCTAAGTAGTTTCCATATAAAACGAACAAGAATATGGATAATAGAAACAACCATAAATATGCCAGAATTTTATTCATAGACCTACACTAACGCAAAGCTTAGCGGCGAGCGAGAGCGAGTCCACGGCCCGCCGCGAATTGGTGTATTTAGGGCTGTATTGCTACAGCGTTTTGTTATGGATTTCGCCAAGTATCTTTTGCCGCCACAAAGGTAAAACGCTAAAAATACCCAACACTGCCAGAATACTGAATCCAATTATGTTCTGGGAGGTTGCGGCCTGCTCTGTTGCCGGGGCCCAGCCTTTAATGAAGCCTCTAAAGTGATAATCCCAATATGAACCAAAAAGTAGAAAACCAAACGGGAAAACCGCAATTAGCGCTTTCGAGATTTCGACTTTAAACACCAAATAGAAATTAAAAAGGGAGTAGGCCAATAAAAGAATCCCACAGGGAATCCTGTACACGCCTAGTTCCGGGCGGCCTTCTAGAAAATTCATTATGCCTGCATAAACCACAAACATACTAAATAGCAAAGCTAACAATGACTGAGTGCCATGTAAAATTGATTTAGTTATCTTCATGCTATTCCATAACAGTTTCTTCGTACGCCACTGCGTATTTTTCATGCGCACATATGTAATTGTTTGAAACAATCCTATGTCGCTTCTCTGCCAGTCATATTGGGGATTTCAGCCGTGCGTGTCAATTTGACCATTCTTATTTTTGTGCTCTGGCGCAAGTATTTTAAATAACCAAGCGCTTCAAACCCCCGATTTACCAAGTGACGAGCGTTTTCGTAGATATTCGTTCTCAGGATCATTCCCGGAGCTTTTAAGCTTCAGCCCATATATCAGGCAATATCCCAGATATATAAGCGCAAATGTCATAATTATGTGATCAGTTTCTCGGGCATCTTCAAATCCGAACCTATACTGTATAAATATACATATATTATGTACAAGGAACTGTACAATTATGAAGAAACCAGAACCCATTGATATTCGAATCGCTCTACCCGAAAAGCCCAAAGGATTCTTAGATCAATTCAGAGTTTTTATTCGTTCCCGGGGTCTCGCGTATGCCACAGAAAAAACCTATCTGCTGTGGGCAAAACGCTATATTCGATTCAGTAAGTACCAATCTCCAAAGGACTTTAAGCTGCAAGATATCGACTCATTTCTCAATTATTTAGCGCAGCAAAGGTTTTGCTCTCCTAATACGCAAGCGACGGCCTTGAACGCATTAATTCTGCTTTACCGTGAGTTTCTGGGATTCGATACCACGGGGTTGGATTTCAATTACGCCAAGCGCAGACCCAAGATTCCCACGGTTTTGTCTAAATCAGAGGCCGATGCCATCATCCAGGAACTAGGTGGTGTCCAAAAGTTGGTGACCCAACTCATGTACGGGTCGGGACTTAGAATCAGTGAGGCATTGAATCTTCGAGTAAAAGACATTGATTTTGCCAACGGCGGTCTTTTTGTTATGGAGGCTAAAGGCGATAAATCTCGACGAACGCTACTACCATCATCACTGCACCAATCTCTGACATCACAGATTGCGTTTGTAGAACATACTTTTGAAGCCGATCAATCCATTGGAAAAGCCGGCGTTTATCTTCCTGATGCCTTGTCCAGGAAGTGGCCGAACGCTCAATTTGAATTAGGTTGGCAGTACCTATTTCCATCGAATGTTTATTCCGTTGATCCTCGAAGTGGTGTTGAAAGAAGACATCACATTTCTCGGGATCAAGTTCAACGAGCTATCAAGCGGGCAGTCAAAGGTCTAAAAATTAATAAAAGGGTAAGCTGCCACACTTTCCGGCATTCATTTGCGACTGAGCTATTGCGACAGGGAACAGACATACGCAACATCCAGGAGATTCTCGGTCACTCGTCAGTTGAGACAACGCAAATTTATACCCATGTTGTCGGTATACAGGAAAGAGGTATACGGAGCCCGATCGACCCGTAGAGTATGTCTGCTAAGAGGAAGAATGATAATTGGTTTCAATGCCACGTTTAGTCTGCAATGTGCTTGAAGCGACCATTATAGAGTGACCGGGTAATCATAGTTTGTCCATTTCGGACAGTTTATGGTTTCGTGCCCACTCCCGCCAAAGCGCACGGCGCGCCGCCAAGCCCCAGTCGCGAGGGAAAAGCCTGCCAGGCCCCATGTACACTGCAGCAGATCAGCCCCCCTTGGGGCATCTCGAACATTGCGGTGCGTCAGTACACCGGTAAAAGCCATAAGTTAAATTGATACCTTAGTGAAAATTCATTTAACAAAACGATGAGTCGCCATGAAATACTCGTTAAAACAACTGGCGGTGTTCGATGCGGTTGCCAGCCTCGAAAGTGTCAGCGCGGCATCGCGTAAGCTCTCTCTGACGCAATCGGCGGTCAGTATGTCGTTGTCTCAGCTTGAAAACGTCCTAGATCGACCCTTGTTTATTCGCCAGGGCAACCGTCTGATCCTGAGTCACTGGGGCGAGTGGTTACGCCCAAAAGCCAAAAAGTTGCTGCAGGACGCACAGCAGATCGAATTAGGCTTGCATGATGAACAACTCATCAGCGGTCAGTTTGAACTGTGCTCAAGCCAAACCGCCGCTGAACATCTGTTGCCGGACCTTATCAGTAAAATTGATATCGATTTCCCCGAGTTACGCATCGATTTCGACGTTAAGAACACCAAAAAGGTCATTGAAGGCATCCTGCATTACGAATATCAGTTGGGCATCATCGAGGGACGCTGCGATGACAATCGCATTCATCAGGAAAGTTGGATCGATGACCATCTGGTCGTCATCGCTTCGCCAAGGCACCCTTTTGCCCGCCACGAGACTGTGAGTCTCGCTCAGTTAGAGCAGGCCCGGTGGGTGTTGCGTGAAGAAGGCGCCGGAACGCGGCGGATTTTCGATGCCGCTATTCACGGCTTGATTGAACACATTAACGTTTGGAAAGACTATGAATCGGTCTCGGTACTGAAAGCCATGGTAGCCCGTGGCAACTATCTGAGTGCCGTCCCTTACCTTGATGCGAAGCGCGATGTGGCGGCCGGCACGCTGACCATTCTGAACACACCTCAACTGAACATGTCCCGGTCATTGTCTTTTATCTGGCGCACCGACGCTCTGGAAAACCCATTACGGGATTGTGTACTGGCGGAGGCCCGCCGAATGACACGGCGGCTGCAGAGGGAGCAAAAAAATCCGTTTGATCTTCAGGGGTCGGCATAAGGCCGACCCGCTGGTAAACCTGGCAGCAAAACCGAATCAGGCGCTCAGGTCCTGCTTAGGTGCCGCGTCGTTTTCAACCACATAGGGCGCAACCACCGACGCTAAAAACGACACCACCTCTTCTCGTTTTAACACGCCTAAAAGTTCACCCCGTGCCACGACCGGATACCATCGGGGCTTATCCGCTCGAGACTGTCTCACTCGGTTTTCCATACTGTGGGCTGAGAAATCGGTCAGGATGCCTGAGCCGCTGACCGGATAAAGCTTATCCTGATCAACCGACATACTTTCAATCACGCTCATGAGGGAGTCATTCGGGTGCACGAACAACACGTCAGTTTGCATCATGTCACGCACCGTGACATTGGGGTTGTTTTTAAAATCCACGATGCACAGATAACGCAGGATGTCCTGTTCGGAAATCACCCCAACCAGAGCGTCTTGCGAATCCACAACCATCGCCAAGGTAGATGATGATTTGGCCATGTCGACCAGCGCTTTTGTCAGCGAATCGAATGGCGTCACACAAGCATAGGTCGTGGACATAACATCGCGGACCGTTTTAGATTTCAGAGCGTACTTCATGGCAGGTTCCTCATTCAGTTCATTAATAGTCAGACGTTGAAAGGGTTGGTTTGTTAACGGATGAGGGGACAGCGCCCCAGGGTGAGCATCTTTTGGCTTATCCAGCAACCAATAGCCCATCCCGACCAAAACGGCACCGCCGACAACATTGCCGATGGTGACCGGGATCAGGTTGTTGAACAGGAAATGACTCAGGGTCAGGTCGGCAAACTGACTGGATGAAATACCCAGGGCGGTATAAAAATCACCAGGTGCCAGATGCTGGATGGCGATGCCCAAAGGGACCATAAACAGATTGGCGATACTGTGCTCAAAGCCGCTGCTGACGAACATAGCGACGGGCAATATCACTAACAGCGCTTTCGACAGTGCGTCTTTGACACTAAACGTCATCCAGATACCCAAACACACCAGCAAATTACACAGCACGCCTAACGAAAAGGCCTGCATCCAACTGTGGTGCAATTTGTGTTGAGCCGTCGTCAGCGCGTTTAAACCCCATAAGCCGTTGTCCATTTCGTACAGGCCCGCGACCATCACCAGACCAACCATCAGCAGGGTCCCGCACAGGTTGCCGATAAACACCCGACCCCAGCACACCATCAACTGACGACGGCTGATGCGTCCGGCCAAACGACTGACCGAACTGAGTACCGTACTGGTAAACAACTCACCACCGGCGACGACAACCAGGACCAACCCCAAGCTAAAGGCGAGCCCCCCCTGAAGTCGTGTTGTGCCCCATCCGGTGTCGCTGCCGGTTGTGACTGTCAGATAAAACACAAAGGCAATGGCGATAAACACCCCGGCATAGACGGCATGACCAAAGGATGCCACAGACGCCTTGGTGGCTTTGCCAGAGCCATAGTCGTTGGCGGCCTTCAACAACGTATTGGACGTGGTCGTATCGGAAGAGGCACCGTCAGCAAAGACGCTGAACAGATTGGCGCGCTGCGTCATGCTGGCACCCTCCTGATACGGGTGAGACGCTTTGGACCGCGCCAAGGGGCGATCGTGTTAGATTTCATAATGTCTCCTTTGATTGAACATGAGTGGACGAATCGACGGACCGGTCCGTCATTGACGTCGAAGAGACGGTATCGCTCTGGAAGTATTAATAAAATTTGATAATTTTGAGGAAGGGGATAAGCGTTTTTGATACTCAACGTTAAGCGATTGTTTATGCCGACCAGGCCGGGTGGTCTGTGTCTATACGCTCTTAAGCCGAGACGGGTTTTAGGTCGGAGCCATGCCATGGTTGCCGTATCAACTGCGCGGTATTAACAGATCGTTCATCGGCACGATGATCCATCCGGGATACCAATCTCACGGGTTACCGGCAAATGGATGAAATCCGGGGAAACTGCCCCTAAACTGAAGACTGAACAGACAAAAAATGAGTGAGACCATGACTAAAACCGTTTCGCTTGTACTCGGCAGTGGCGGCGCCCGGGGCATGGCCCACATTGGTGTTATCCGATGCCTCGAAGACCAGGGCTATCAGATTAAAACCATTGCCGGTGCCAGCATCGGGGCGCTCATTGGCGGTTTTTATGCGGCCGGTCAGCTCGACCGTTACCAGAGTTGGGTGTGTGCACTGGAACGACGCGATGTGCTGCGCTTACTCGATCTGAGTTTCACTGGCGGTGGGATTTTCAAAGGCGATAAATTAATGGAAGCGCTGCGAGCGCTCGTTCGTGATGATGTCATTGAAAACCTCCCCATCGAGTTTACGGCCGTGGCGGTCGACCTCGATCGCCAGAAAGAAATCTGGTTCACCGATGGCAGCCTGTTTGAAGCCATCCGCGGGTCCATCGCCATCCCGTCGGTCTTCAAACCACACCGGTACCGGAACATGAACCTGGTGGATGGTGGCGTACTGAATCCGGTGCCTGTATCAGCGGCGATGAAGACGCTCACCGATATGACCGTCGCGGTTAACCTGAACGCCAAGCGGTCGCCCTTTTCGCCACCACTTGTGACGTCCTCGCAACACGTCCCGGTCGATCAACTGTCTCAGCGCGGAGTACATCGCGCCATTATGCGGTTCATCGACCGGTGGCGAAACGAAGACGAACTGGAACACACGCAAGCCAGTCAGTTCAGCACGCTGGAACTGCTGAACCGCAGCATCGAAACCATGCAGAACACCATTGCGCACATGAAGCTGTCGGCCAACATCCCCGACATTCTGGTGGAAGTCCCTTACGATTGCGGCGGGCTGTTTGACTACCATCTGGCCGATGAAATTATTGAACGCGGCTATGCCCTTTGTTTGGAATCGCTGAAACGCTATGAGGCACAGGGCGCGACCATGTTTCCGGAACCTGCGGAACAAACAGACTTCAGCGCCATCGATCTGGATGAATCCTGACCGGACATGCGCCGGTCGAACTGAACAGTTCCAAGTTGAATAATCCGGCCAGCATTGAATTCCACCAGCGTCAGGCCCGATGTTTACCGTATGATGGCCGGCCAATGCCGGTAAACATCGTTATGATCAATCGACTGATACGTGGCCATCTGCGCCGTAAACTGCTGCACCTGGCGGCCCCCATCATTGTCCAGATTTATCTGTTTCAACTGACCGGTGTTGCCGACAACATCATGCTGGGTCAGTTTGGCGAACAGACCATCGCGGCACTGGGCATCTGTTTACAACTGAACTTTCTGATCATCCTCAGTTACGCCGCGCTGACTCAAGGCGGATCTGTACTGACGGCACAGTACCTGGGTGCCCGCAAACCTGAGCAACTCAGAGACACGACCTCGACTCTGCTCATGTCAGCTCTGATCATCGGTCTGAGCATCGCCCTGCTTTACACGCAACTGGGTGAAACCCTGCTGAGTCTGCTGACGACGGACTTGTTCCGGCCACCTGCCGAGCGCAGCCCGCTGCCCGCGTTGGGCTATGAGTATCTGCAAATCATCGGCATCGGCATGATTCCCGCCGCGTTGGGACAGGTGGCGCAACACGTCCTGCAGGCGCTGGGCGATACCCGCTCGCCAATGAAGTATGTGCTGTTCAGTAACGTGCTCAATGTGATTGGTAACTTTATTTTTCTGTTTGGTGGCGCGCTGCCCGGGCTGACCGATCCGATTTTTGAGCCGATGGGCATTCGCGGTGTGGCCATTTCCACGGTACTGTCCTGGACGCTGCTCGCTTCACTTCTGGTTCGCAAACTCCTGAAGCATCCGGCGATTGATCTTCGCGGTTTGCAGATCATCCGCGTTGTTCGACGCCAACTGGTTAAAATTGCCCGCATCGGCTATCCGCTGTCACTGGATGGGTTCCTTTGGCAGGGCTCGTCTTTTCTGTACGCCATGATGTTTAACCGCGTCGGAGCCGACGCTTACGCCGCGTTTCTGATTGCACTGATGGTCCGGGGCTTATCGTTGGCCATTGGCGGCGGACTGCAACAGGCCACGGCCATATCGCTGGGTCAGGCGGTCGGTGGCGATCGTCTCATTCGCGCCCGTGCCATCGTGCGTACGTCCTTATCGACAGCGTTAGTGGTGTTACCGGCTTTGTCCGCCTTAATCTTCTTATGCACTCCCCTGTTCCTCACGGTCTACGACATTTCGGAGCTGAGTCGTTCACGCGTGATTGGTATGGTCGGTCTGGGCGTTGTGTTCACCTTCACCACCGCGATTGCCATCATCATTCCCGGTGTGCTGCGAGCCGGAGGCGACACCAAAGCGCCCATGGTCATCACCTTCCTCGGGTTTTCCTGCGTGGGCCTGCCCATCGCCTGGTTATTCGGGTTGAAACTGGGGTTTGGTTTGTGGGGCGTCTTTGCCGGCTTCATGCTCGATGAGGCGGCCAAGGCCGCGATGATGCTCTGGTACCTGAGAAAAGAAACCTGGCTGCAGAACATGACGCGCAGCGACTGACCCGGAACCATGTCAGCGACCGTCAGAAGCCCAACTGAAGGTCAGCGCACCGATCACCAGAAACACAGCCGACATCAGCGCCAGAATCAGCAGATGGTCACTGACAGCCATCAGTCCGGCACCATCCACCATAATCTCACGCATGGCCTGCACCAGGTGCGTCAGCGGCAAAAACTGGGAAATCTGGTGGACGATGTGCGGCGCCCCCTCCAGCGGGAACCAAACTTCGGACAACCCCATCATCGGCCAGGTGGTCATGTTCAGCAAACCGCTGGCAAATTCTTCACTGCGCAGCCGTGCCGCCACCAGAAGACCGAGCGACACCATGGACAGCGAACCGAGCAACAACGTCAGCAGCAATAAAGGGTAGGATCCGAGCATCAACGTCGCAAACAGATAACGGGCACCGATCAGCATGACCAGAACAATGAAGACCACCATCAGAATGCGTGATAGCAGGTGCGCTCCGATAAACTCCAGCGCGGTTAACGGGGTGGCATGCAGGCGTTTCAGGACGCCGTTTTTCCGATAACGGACAATGGCATAGCCCACTCCGAACAACGAGCTGAACATAATGTTCATGCCGATGATGCCCGGCAGCACCCAATCGATGTAGCGAATGGCCTGTCCGGTCACGACGGTCCGCTGGAAGTCCGGATCTTTGGCAATCAGCAGTTCCTCGACGAGGGCGCCCTGGCTGCTCTCATCATTCACCCAATAGCGGGTTTCATCGATGTCCATCAGCAGATCAATCTGATGGCGTCTCAGCCGGTCTATAGCAACCGAAGAGTCATCGTAGGGAATAAACTGAATGTGGTTCAGCGACATAAAGACAGGGCGACTCAGGTAGGCGTCCTGATCAGACAGAACGCCGACTTTAAAAATCGGTTGCGACTGACCAAAGACGAGGTAAAACCCCGCCAGCAGCAGAAACGGGAACAACAGATTCCACGTCAGGGTTGACCGGTCCCGGAAAAACTCTCGGTTGCGGGCATTAAAGACCGCCAACAGTCGTTTCATGATTCGTCAGCTCCGCAGCGTATGGCCGGTCAGTTTGAGAAAAAGGTCTTCCAGATTAGCGTGTTGCACCCGCAGACCGTCCAGTGAAATGCCTTCGGCCATGAGCCACTGCAGGGTGTCATCCACCTGGTCCGTGATCAGCTCCACACCACCTTCCTTTTTAAAATGGGCCCGATCCAACTCCCGACCGGCCAGGTTTGCTTCAGGCAAGTACACCAAAGCGCCCTGAAAGTGTTGACTGAGCAACGCCTGCGGCGCACCGCGCTCAATGATGCGACCCTGATCCATGATGGCAATGTCATCACAAAGAATCTGGGCTTCATCCATATAGTGTGTGGTCAACACGACCGTTTTACCGCGGCGCTTGATCTCGCCAATGAGCTCCCAGAAGTTCCGCCGGGCTTGAGGGTCGAGACCAGTTGTGGGCTCATCCAGAAAAATCAGATCCGGGTCGTTGATCAGCGCCAGTGCCAGCAACAGCCGTTGCCGCTGCCCGCCGGATAAGCGCCGGGCATCCTGCTGAGCAAACTCCGTCAGCGCACACATCGACATCAGTTCGGACAGATCGGCACTGCGCTCATAGAGCGCGGCGAACATCTTCAAGGTTTCACCCACCTTGAGATAGTCCGGCAAGGCGGTGCTCTGGAACTGAATGCCGACCCGTTTATACAGGTCTTTACTGGCAGGCTCACCAAACAGACGAATCTGTCCGGTGGTGGGCGGCAAGATACCTTCAAGCATTTCAATCGTGGTGGTCTTGCCCGCACCGTTGGGTCCGAGCAGGCCGAAACAAATGCCTTCCGGCACATTAAAGGTCAAATGGTCAACCGCGGTTAAGGCTCCGAACGTCTTTGTCAGATTGTCGACCGCTATCGCGTGGCTCATCAGGGAAACACTATCCTGGTCAATGGAGGCGCAAGATTAACGAACCCAGGCCATTTCGGCCACCGGTGATTGTTTCGGAAGACTCAACTTGCACGCATTGAATGGTAAAAATACCAAGGTTCGAACGAAGTCGGCGGATTAAATGCCGGTCATGACTGTGTTATGATGGCCGACCATTTCACATCAGGATTGACTCTTGGAAAAGCTGCTTCAGGTATCCCCAACACTCGCACAAACACTGGGCCTTGAAGAGGCACTGGTGGTGCAGCTGCTGCAGGAGATTGAAGCCATCCAGTGTCGACAGCCGATTCAGTTCAGCCAATCACATCGCTCGCGCTTTTTGCCTTTCTGGAGCGATACGCAGTTTCGCTCGGTCCTGAAACGACTGCAGGCTCAGGGCGTCATTCGCGTCAGCGGCGAGTCACCCTGGTTAATTGCTCTGGAGTTGCCAACGGATGCCCCGGTGTCAACACCCAGAGCGGCGGATATCCGCCCGACGCCACCACCGCCGCCTCAGCCTGAACCGACCCCGGTTTACGCGATGAATGAAACCCGTCAACTGAACCAGTCTGACGATGAACTGGCTTACCTGCGTCAGGGCAAAGCACAACGAACTCCGGTGACGGCGAGAAAAACCGCGATGCACAGCGATTGGGAGCCTAGTGAGGACTTCCCGCGGTTGCTCGAGTTCCACGACATCCCGCTGCAATTCGCGCTTTCCGAACTGGGGAAATTCCGGCAGTATTATCTGGCAACGGATCGCAAAGAAATCAGCTGGGATGTACGCTATCTGAACTGGGTGCAACGCGCCTGGCATGACTCGATGAACACAAAAGGCCGACATGACCGACAACAAGCAACAGATGGTGAGCCTGCAGACTCTGCTCGCGGCGCGCGATCACGAGTCCGAGACGCCCTCCGTAATATCGAAGACACTGACTGGTAAGCGCCCGGCACTGGACCATGATACCAAGGTCCTGATCAACATGATTTTCGCCCGCTTTCATCACATCTACACACATCGTTTTGAAAGCGCCTACCGGGACGAAACCACCTTAAATCAGGCGAAACGTGAATGGGCCCTGTCTTTAGCGGGCTTATCTGCAAATCTGATTGAATTAGCGCTGGAACGCTGCAAGCGGGAACACGCCTGGCCACCAACCATTGCTGAGTTTCTGAAGCTGGTGCAACCCAGCCCGGAAAGCCTGGGACTGCCGTCTGTCGGTGCGGCCTATGTCGAAGCCTGCCAAAACGCTCACCACCCCGCACAACACGAGTGGTCGCACATCTGCGTGCATCTGGCTGCCCAGAACACCGGCTATTTCATGTTGCGCTCGGACCCGGAGCGGCTAACACGCCCGGCGTTTGAAAAAGAGTATCTGAAACTGATCGAACGACTGGCAAACGGGGAAACGTTAAGCTTAAAACAGCCGATTGCCCTGCCAGAACCGGATCTCCAGCCCGAAGCCGAACTGACAGGCCAGTTGCTGGAACACGGCCTCAGCGAACAACAAGCCACCTCGCTGGCGTATTATCTCGAAAAACCGGTAGGCTCGACTGTCCGGGAGCGGTATCGACGGCGGGCCCAGGCACAATTAGATGACCTGAAAGTCGATTTCCAACTGCCGGAGTAAAGGTCAGAGGAGCTTGGGTTGATTACTCCACAATCGCCAGAAAGCGACTGCTGGCGTAGCCTGTCAGACCGTCTACACGAACCTGCATCCACAGACCTTCTGCCGCTTGCGGATAAGCCCAGACCCGATCGCCTTCCGCGAGCTTAATAATCACGTCGCTACCAACGTTGGGTTGTTCCCGAACATTCAGAATGGACGCCGTCACGGCCATCAATGTCCGATTGGTCGTCTCTGGTTCCGTTGTTGTCGCCGTCGCTGGTTCCTCAGAGACAGGCTCTTCCACTGCCGGAGGGGTTTCTACCACAGCCTCGGTGTCTTCACTGACATCTTGTGCCGGTACCGCGTTTTCCGGTTCCGGTGTTGTCACGGGCATACTGTCGTTCATTGATGTTGTTGGAGTATCGGTATCCTGCGATGTCACCGGCGCTGTGGCGATCACTTCCGGACGGTTTCCTGCGTCCTCTAACAGCAAACCATCGTGTAACATGATCGGCACCTTCACACGTCCCAACTGCAACGGCCCGAACACCAGCAACAGCACCAACGCCGCCCCAAACACAGACCCAGAGCCAAACACCCAGACCCCTTTCAGGCTTTTTGGTTTACGGGCAACTTTGGGAGCCTGCATTCGCGTGGTCGCTGAATGGCCATAAAGCCGCCATTCAATCCGGTCCAGATAGCGCGGATCAACCGGCAACAACGGTGCTCGTTTACGCTCTTCGTCACCGTCGGTGTACTCGCGGAACACCGCTTCGCCAATGCGCTGAATGGTGTCTTCGTCAACCGACAGAACCCGGGCTAAAATTCGTAATGCCAGCGGAACATGGGTCGGCAACTCGTGATCAACCAACAACAACCGCCAGGCCGTTTCAATCAGAAACGGCAGCTGTTCTTCCGACAGAGTGTCGGCAACCCATTCCAATGCCTGAACGTGCTCTTCAACTTCTTCTTCGTCCAGGAACTGTGACCAACGGGCGGACAAATCGGCATCGGCATACGGCAGAGCGGCCTTCAGTGTCCGGTCGACTTGCAGCTCACTTGCCGGATAGACAAACGCCAGCCATTGCAACGCAAAATGCACAGCGGCTTGCGTCGGGTCCGGATGCGTTTTCCAAAACGCTTCAGCCGTCGGATTGTCTGCCTTTTGCTTGGTCATAGGCTCTTGTATCTGCCGCGATTTTGTTTCATCGCTCATAGTAATATGTCTTTTATCCTGTCACTGCAACTGCAGGCCTCAGGTCCAGGTCAGTGTTTTTTGGCGAGCTTGCCTCGAACGGCACTCCCACTGATCGCAACCCTTTGGCCATTGCTCTATCGTGAACCGGTTACATTTGACGATGACTGCATCGTATCGCGAATGGCCAGCGACCGCCAATAGTCACGTCAACAGCTCTAAAACACTTGCTGGAACAGTGTTCCTGATCAGCATAGACGAGGATGATACGAAATGCCTGTCCAATCAGCCTATCAAAAACGTAAAAAAACCCCGGCCTGCAAAGCAGAGCGGGGTTTCAATGACAACTTAAAAGTTGATCAGGCGCGGTAGATGACCGGCAAGTCGGCACGAGCCACACCGGTCTCAACCGCCGCCCGGGCAACGGCACCGGCCACTCGGTTCAACAACCGAGGATCCAATGGCTTGGGAATGATGTACTCCTTGCCATAGGTAAAGTCGTCGACCCCGTAGGCTTCGATAATTTCCGGCAAGACGTCTTCTTTCGCCAGATCTCGAATGGCGTAAGCGGCCGCCAACTTCATCTCTTCATTAATGCGGGTAGCGCGCACATCTAGTGCGCCACGGAAAATAAACGGGAAGCCGAGTACGTTGTTCACCTGGTTCGGATAGTCCGACCGGCCTGTTGCCATGATCACATCGTCCCGGGTCTTCAGCGCCAGTTCCGGGCTGATTTCAGGGTCTGGGTTAGAGCATGCAAAAACAATCGGCTTGTCGGCCATTCGTTTCAGCATTTCGGCCGATAACTGATCGGGACCGGATAACCCAAGAAAGACATCGGCACCATCAATGGCTTCTTCCAGAGTTCGTGCCCGAGTCACATCGTTGGCAAATTCGGCTTTGTACTGGTTCACGCCCTCACGACCGTTAAAGATCACGCCTTTTCGATCAAGCATCACGATGTTTTCACGCTTCATGCCGGCCGCCACCAGCAACCGCGCGCACGAGATCGCGGCAGCGCCAGCGCCGAGACAAACCAGTTTCGCTTCGGCAACGTCTTTACCTTGAATATCCAGCGCATTGAGCATGCCGGCAACGGTCACAATGGCGGTGCCGTGTTGATCATCGTGAAAAATCGGAATGTTGCATTTTTCGATCAACTGTCGCTCGATCTCAAAACATTCCGGGGCTTTGATGTCCTCAAGGTTAATACCACCAAACGTCTCTGCGATCAGCTCGACGGTGCGGACAATTTCCTGAATATCAGAAGAGTCCACTTCAATATCGATCGCATCCACATTGGCAAAGCGCTTAAACAGCAAAGCTTTACCTTCCATCACCGGTTTGCTGGCCAGACTGCCCAGGTTTCCTAACCCTAAAATGGCGGAACCATTGGAAACCACAGCGACCAGATTGCCCTTAATCGTGTATTTGAAGGCATCCTCCGGGTTGGCCGCAATGGCGCGGACCGGTTCAGCAACCCCGGGGCTGTACGCCAGTGACAGGTGACGAGAGGTCTCGGCCGGCGTGGTCACTTCGATGCTGAGTTTTCCGGGTTGTGGGTCGGAGTGGTAATCAAGGGCATCTTGTTTCATGTCTGACATGCGGATTTCCGTTATTGTTATTGGATAGAAAGGGTTAGACGTTGGCCCGGGACATCTCTACGAACAGGCCCGCGGGTCTGTTTTCAAACCCGTTTCGAATTAGCATAACGCTGCGCCGTTGACGGCTCAACTAAAGGATGACGACTTTTCAGCATGAGAGTGTTGCTTTTGCGACATCTTTCGTGAACTGGCTACACTGTTATAGCGTAAGGTCCATAGGAGGTGCCGATTATGAATGCACGGTTACTGCTCGTCTTATGTTTGTTGTTGCCCACATGGGTGGCTGCCGACCCTCTGGATACTTTGTTTGTCGAACTCGGTGAAGCGACCACTGCGGCTCAGGCCGAGCCGATAGAGCAGGAAATCTGGTCGCAGTGGATGACCGGCCCCAACGAAGAGGCCACCGAGGCACTGAAACGGGTGGTCACCAACATGAATCAGGGCGAATGGACCCTGGCAATGGTCCGCCTGAATGATCTGATCAATGAGAACCCGACCTACACCGAGGCATGGAACAAGCGCGCCACGCTGCACTACATGCTGGGCAACGCTGATGAGTCTATTGCCGATATTGAGCAGACGCTCAAACAGGAACCGAGGCATTTCGGTGCCTGGTCTGGCCTGGGTCTGATTCTGGAACGACGAGGCCAGCTGCGGGCCGCATTAACAGCGCACCGCGAAGTGCTGAAACTCTATCCAACCTCACCCTCTTCACGGCAGCGCGTGGAATCACTTGAAGCGCAACTGCTCGAACAAAGCATCTGAACTCACCGCGGCAAGCGTTCAGCCCCCCTCCTTAACGGAAACATTGAGGCATAAAAAAACCCGGTCGAGACCGGGTTTTCTTGGAATTCGTCGAACGATTACTTCTTGAGTGAACGTCCACCGAAACGAGATTTGAACTTGTCGATTCGGCCACCGGCGTCAACAATTTTCTGCTTACCAGTGTAGAACGGGTGGCAGGCAGAACAAACGTCCAGGTGCATTGTACCGGCTCGGGTAGAACGGGTCTTGATCACATTGCCGCAAGAGCAGGTTGCAGTCAGCTCTTCGTACTTCGGATGAATTTCAGTTTGCATGTCTTATACCTCAAGTTACGCCGCTACCAGATCACTTGCCTGGCACCGCGCTTTGACGGAGCATTGAATTTGAAGGCACAATAGCGATTAAAGGCCCCCAAAAATTGGGAGCGCAATAATACCAGAGTCTAACCAATTGACAAGCCTGCTGATCGAGTCTCCTGATACCATTTGCGTCGCCGTCCCCGGCCCGTTTTCAACCCCCCTGACCTACGCCTGTTCGAAACCAGTCGCTCCGGGCTGCCGGGTTGAGGTACCGCTGGGAAAACGCTCAGTGATCGGTGTTGTAGTGGAACAGCGTCCGGACGAGCAACTCGACATGGCCAAGCTTCGTGCGGTCGAACGGATTTTAGACGACACACCGGTCTTGCCGACCGACATTCTGGCGTTGGCCGAGTGGATGAGCCGCTATTATCTGCATGAGTTTGCCAGCCCATACCTGCTCGCCTTGCCCGGTTTACTGCGCAAGGGCGAAGCGGCCACGTTGCCGACCGAAACCTGGCTGAACCTAACGGTCGCCGGCGAAGCCATCGATCCGGCCCAGCTTAAGCGATCCACGCAGCATCAGGCAATCATGACCCAGTTGCAGCAATCCGGCCGCCTGCCCTGGTCCCATTTGCGGGCTCAGGGCTTTACCCGGCCGCAGGCACAGGCTCTGGAAAAGAAGCAGCTGTTGTCTCTGGACGAAACCTGCGACAACGACCCCATCCCGCCGACCGGCCAGCTTGCAGAACCGTCACTGACATTGAACGACGAACAATCGGCGGCGCTGGATCAGGTCAGTGAGGCGCGTTTTGCGCCCTTTCTGCTGGAGGGTATAACCGGCAGCGGTAAAACCGAAGTGTACTTGCAGGCCATTGAGCGTTGCCTGAGCCGGGGTCATCGGGCCCTGGTACTCATTCCTGAAATCGGGCTCACGCCGCAGACTGTGGCCCGTTTTGAGCGCCGTTTTCGCGACCGGTGCGTCATCCTGCATTCCGGACTGACCGACAAGCAGCGCACCCTGGCCTGGTTGCAGGCCAACCACGGGCAAGCCGCGATTGTCATCGGCACCCGCTCGGCAGTCTTAACGCCCATTCCGGATCTTGGCCTGATCGTCATTGATGAAGAGCACGACGCCTCGTTCAAGCAACAGGACACACTGCGTTATCAGGCACGTGACGTCGCCCTGAAACGCGCGCAACTGGCGGACATTCCCATCATTCTCGGCACCGCCACACCCTCTCTGGAAACCCTGCATAACGCCCTGACCGGACGCTTTGGTCATCTGCAGCTAAAAGAACGCGCCGGTGGCGCGCGCTTGCCGACCATTGAGCTGATCGATATGCGGCGGCAGCAACAACAGCATGGCTTGTCTGAACGGCTGTTGATCCGTATACGCGAGCATCTGAACGACGGCAATCAGGTCCTGTTGTTTCTGAACCGACGGGGTTTTGCCCCCTCCTGGTTCTGTCACAGTTGCGGCTGGATCGCCGACTGCGTGTTCTGCGATGCACATCTGACCTACCACCATCACGGCCACATTAATATCTGCCACCATTGCGGACACCGGGAACCGCCGCCAACCGTCTGTCCGGACTGCCATAGCCGGGACTTGAGCGCGATGGGCACCGGTACCGAGCGGGCTGAACAATTACTCGAATCGGCCTTTGCCGATGTCCCGATCATCCGTTTTGACCGCGATGTTGCCAGCACTCGCCTGAAGTTCGAGCAACAACTTGAAAAAACGGCCGAAGACGGCCCTGCGATAATCGTTGGCACTCAGATGCTGGCCAAGGGGCACCATTTTCATCGGGTGACACTGGTTGGGGTTTGGGACAGCGATGGTGGCTTGTTCAGCGCCGATCTGCGCGCTAAAGAACGGATGGGTCAATTGCTGACACAGGTCGCCGGACGCTCCGGGCGTGGCGAACGAACCGGTGAGGTTTTAATTCAGACCTACTATCCAGACAACCCGATCTTCCAGCCGCTGACCGAGCACGACTACCGTTCTTTTGCCTTCAGTCTGCTCGAGGAACGACGCAAGACCCGGCTGCCCCCCTTCGGCTTTGTCGCCGTGGTTCGGGCCGACAGCGCCTTTGCTGAACGCGCTGAAGAACTGCTCGCTACTATGACCAGCTACCTGCTTGAGCACCATGCCGTCCGGGTACTGGGCCCTTTGCCGGCGCTGCTGTCACGACGGGCGGGCAAACACCGCTTTATGCTGATCATTCAGGCCGACCGGCGCTCCGCCTTGCACGAAGCACTCGTACCGCTGCATCGGCATTATCCTCGCCAGACCCGACAAGTCAGTTGGCACATCGATATTGATCCAGCCGATCTTGCCTAGCGTGACGCATAGCGGTAAATATCCCCGCAAAGCGGACAAAAGCGACTTTCGGACCCGGCGCCGGTGGTGCCGAGCGGGCAAAATATGGATAATGCGACACCCTGAAGATTCTTTTCATCGTTCCGCATTCGGAGATCCCGTTTAAATGAAGCAACAGATCGCATCCCTGCTTGAAGCCGCTACTGACCAACTGAAAAGCGAAGGGTTTATCCCCGCCGATCACCCAATCCGGGTCATGGTCGATAACACGCGGGATAAGGCGCATGGCGATCTGGCCAGCAACCTTGCCCTCATGCTCGCCAAACCCTGTCAGAGCAACCCGAGAGCGGTGGCGGAAAAACTGATTGCGGCACTGCCGGACAATCAGATCGTCGACAAGGTTGAAATTGCCGGGCCCGGATTCATCAACTTTTATCTGGCTGGTGAGTCCAGCGCGGAAATTGTCGCGGACATTCTTAATCGTCGGGCTCAGTTCGGCACTAACGACTCAGGCCAAGGTCGCAAAGTGCAGGTCGAGTTTGTATCCGCGAACCCGACCGGTCCTTTGCATGTCGGTCATGGCCGTAACGCCGCTCTGGGTGATTCCTTATGTCGTCTGCTTGAAGCCAACGGCTGGCAGCCGACCCGCGAATTCTATTACAACGATGCCGGTGCACAGATCAACAACCTGGCCATTTCTGTCCAGTCCCGCATCAAAGGGCTGACACCAGAAGACGACGCCTGGCCGGCCGATGGCTATCGTGGTGAGTACATTATCGAACTGGCTCGCTCCTACATGAAGGGTGATCAGGTCATCGCCGATGACCGTGAAGTGACAGCGAAGGCCGATGCCGACGATCTCGACGCCATTCTTGAGTTTGCGGTCGCTTACCTGCGCCACGAACAGGACCTCGATCTGAAAGCCTTTGATGTCCGCTTTGACGTCTATTCGTTGGAATCGTCGCTTTACAGTGACGGGCTGGTTGAAGCCACCGTAAAGCAACTGGTCGATAACGGCTTTACCTACGAAGACGACGGCGCCATGTGGCTCAAAACCACCGAGTTCGGCGACGACAAAGACCGTGTCATGCGTAAGAAAGACGGCGGCTATACCTATTTCCTGCCGGACGTGGCCTATCACAAAGCCAAGTTTGAGCGCGGCTTCGACCGGGTTATTAACGTTCAGGGCGCTGACCATCACAGCACGGTAACTCGGGTACGTGCGGGCCTGCAGGCACTGAAAGAAGGCATTCCGGAAGGCTTCCCGGACTACGCGCTGTATCAGATGATTATGGTGATGCGCGGTGGTGAAGAAGTGAAACTTTCTAAACGTGCTGGCAGTTACGTCACGCTGCGCGACCTGATCGAAGAAGCGGGTCGAGATGCCACGCGCTACTTCCTGGTGTCTCGTCGTGCCGATGCGCAGATCACCTTCGACATCGATCTGGCGACATCGAAAAACAACGACAACCCGGTTTACTACATTCAATACGCCCATGCGCGCGTGCACGGCGTTCTGAATCGCCTTGCAGAACAAAACCTGAGTTACGATGAAGCGGCCGGTCTGGCGGCTCTCGGCAAACTGGATCTGGATGCGGAGCGCGAGCTGATGACGCAACTGCGTCGTTACCCGGACGTTGTCACCGCAGCGGCCGATGCGCTCGAACCCGCCATGATCGCCAATTATCTGAAAGATCTGGCCGGGCTGTTCCACAGTTACTACAACAGCAATAAAATGCTCGTCGAACAGGATGATCAACGCAATGCGCGGCTGGTACTGTCCAAAGCCGTGGCCCAGGTATTGGCAAACGGTTTGAATCTGCTCGGTGTTTCCGCACCGGAAAGCATGTAACCAGAGGCATTATGGCTCGCGATTTCGCACACAAACCCAAACAACAGCCCGAAGGCAGCCGCATACCCCGTTGGGTGTGGCTGTTTACGTCGACGGTCGCCATTGGCTTCGTTGGCTTTCTTTATTACCTGAGTCAGGTCCCGGAAGAAACCACCGGCGCGGATGCCGTACGGCAACAACTTTCACAGGCACTCGCTGAACAGCCGGCCACTGAAACCGAACCGGTTGCGACCGAAGAGCGGGAATCCCTGGCGGATATCAAAGAAAAAGCGGACACCCTGAAAAAAGCCTTTGAGTTTTACGAACTGCTCGAAAATGACGAAGTACCCATTGATCTGCCGGGTGACGAACCCGCCACACCGAGTCAATCACCCTCATCCGGCAGCAGCCCGACCACCACGGCCGCCATCCCGACCGCGAGCAGCTGGATCATACAAGTGGCGTCCTTCAGCAACGTGGCCGATGCCGACAAAGTCCGGGCCGAGCTGATTCTCAATGGCTTGCCGAACACCGATATTGTGTCCGTTGATGTCGCCGGAAAAGGCACCTTTCACCGTGTTATGGTCGGTCCATTCAGCCATCGCCCAACGCTCAATAAGGCGCAGGACATCCTGGCCGAACTGAACTACACCCCGTTGGTGAAATCTCAGTAATCGGTGGCGCTGTTCAGCGCCGCCAATATTGCGGAATGAACAACACCAACAAGGTCAGGTATTCCAAACGCCCCAGCACCATCGCAAAGGTCAGCACATCCAGACCAAAAGCATCCAAAGGTTGGAAGTTGTTCGCCAGGGTTCCGAATGCGGGGCCCAAAACGTTGATACAAGCCGTCACCGCCGTTATCGCCGTCCACAAATCCAACCCATCGATCATCATTAATCCGACCAGAATGACGTTCATCAACAGCATAAAAAAGAAGAACGCCAGCGTATTGCGCACAATCGAATCCTGCACTGGTCGTCCCTGATAACGCACCGCAAAAACGCCGCGTGGATGGACCAACCGTCGAATCTCTCGACGCACCAGCTTAAACAAAATCACAATTCGCAGGATTTTACTGCCACCGGCCGTTGACCCGGCGCAGCCGCCCAGATAACTACCGATCAACAACAGGAACAGCGCCGCATTCGGCCATTGGGTGAAGTTTTCAGCACCAAAGCCGGTACTGGTGATGAACGAGATCAGAATGAAGAACGCATGATTGAGCGCTTTCAGCTCAACGGTGAAGGACTGCGCATGAGGCAAGACCAGAAACACCAGCAAACTCAGCACCAGCACGATAATCAGAAAGGTTCGGGTTTCCTCATTTTCCCAGAACAGGCGCAATCGTCGTTCCCGGTAAAACGCAAAATGCAAGGCAAAGTTAATGGCCCCGAGCAACATAAACAGGTCCGAAACCAGATAGACCCATTCGCTGCGATAGAAGCCCAGACTGGCATCGTGCGTTGAAAAACCACCGGTTGAAACGGTCGAAAAGCTGTGCGCGATGGCGTCAAACCAGGACAAACCAACCAGATGGTAAGCAATGGCACAAAAAATCGTTATGAGCAGATAAATGCCCCACAAAGCGTGCGCGGTTTTGCGGGTACGGGAAATCAGTTTCTCGTCTTTTGAAGGGCCCGGCACTTCCGCTTTCAACAGCTTCATCCCACCTGCATCCAGGTGCGGCAAAATGGCTACGACAAACACCACCACACCGAGGCCACCAAGCCATTGCAAAAACTGTCGATACATTAAAAAAGTCGGCGACATGTCATCGAGACCCGACAGGACCGTCGCACCGGTCGTCGTCAGTGCACTGAATGACTCAAACACCGCCTGGCTGAAACTGACCCCCGTCACCAATGTAATAGGAATCGCAGCACAGAGCCCGACCATCACCCACGCCAACAAGGCAAACAAAGGAGCCATACGCTGTTTCAGTGCCGATCGATAGCGAAGCAATGGCACCGACAAAATCATCGCCAGCAGGGAGAACGCCAGGCCAGGTTCAAGAAAACTCAGCTCCAGGTGATCGTGGAACTCAAAGACCGAAAGGAAGCCAAACAGCAGCAGCACGCCACCGACGGCGCCGACCGGGATCGCCACCAACCGGGTCAACAGTAAAATCTGGGGAAATCTGAGTACCATGGCGCTGCCCTGTATGTTGTCAGACCGAAAGAGCTGCCCATCGTACGCGTCAGTCGATGTCCCGGCCACGCCGGCGGTCTGAAAGCGTTACTATCATTGTGTTTCCGAGCCAATAGTCAAGGTTCAAGCAGCGTATGGATACGAAGAGTTTGACCTGTCTCAGTCGTTTCCAACAGAAAGCCCGGTTTTTCCGTAAACCGGGCACCAGGCCAAAGGTCACCCTTGCAATTAAATCGGCCGACCCCCAAATCGGTCGAAGACATCAGAAGGAAGAATTACTATGACCACCATTGTTGCGGTTCGCCGCGATGACCAGGTCGTCGTTGCCGGCGACGGTCAGGTTTCGCTTGGAAACACCGTCATGAAGGGCAACGCCCGAAAAGTACGTCGTCTTTACCATAATAAAGTCATTGCCGGGTTCGCCGGCGGTACCGCCGACGCCTTTACCCTGTTTGAGAAGTTTGAATCTCACCTGCAGCAACACAGCGGACACCTGACCCGCGCGGCTGTAGAACTGGCAAAAGAATGGCGCAGCGACCGAGCCTTGCGACGTCTCGAAGCCATGTTGATTGTGGCCGATGCTGAGGCATCCCTGCTGATTTCAGGGACCGGTGATGTCGTCGAACCCGAACACGGCGTCGTCGCCATTGGCTCCGGTGGCAACTACGCCCTCGCCGCTGCTCGCGCCCTGTTTGATAACACCGAACTGGACGCCAAAACCATCGCCGAAAAATCATTGGATCTGGCCGCCGACATCTGCGTATACACTAACCACAACACCGTGATTGAAGCGCTCTGAAACCGGCTGAACAACTACTGAGGTATCTATGTCGACCATGACCCCACGTGAAATTGTTCACGAACTGGATAAACACATCATCGGCCAGGACGAAGCCAAACGCTCCGTCGCCATTGCCCTGCGCAACCGCTGGAGACGGATGCAGGTTGAAGAACAGATGCGCGATGAAATCACCCCGAAAAACATTTTAATGATCGGTCCGACCGGCGTCGGTAAAACCGAAATCGCCCGTCGCTTGGCAAAACTTGCCAATGCTCCGTTCATCAAAGTGGAAGCCACCAAGTTCACCGAAGTGGGCTATGTCGGACGGGACGTAGAATCGATTGTTCGTGATCTGGCTGAAACCGGTATAAAGCTGTTCCGAGAACAGGAAATGCATGCGGTTCGTCCACGCGCAGAAGATGCCGCCGAAGACCGTATTCTCGACATTCTGTTGCCACAGGCTCGTGGCGAGGACAACACCGACAACCAGGACTCCAGTACCCGTCAGATTTTCCGTAAAAAGCTGCGTCAGGGCGAGTTGGACGACAAAGAGATTGAAGTCGATATCGCCGAGACCAGCGTCGGTGTGGAAATCATGGCACCGCCTGGGATGGAAGAAATGACCAGCCAGCTGCAGAACATGTTTTCCAACATGGGCGGGCAAAAGAAAAAAACGCGTAAGCTGAAAATCAAGGAAGCCTTGAAAGCGCTGACTGATGAAGAAGCCGCGCACATGATCAACGAAGACGAGTTGAAGCAGCGAGCCATTCAGGCCGTGGAACAGAACGGCATTGTCTTCATTGATGAAATTGACAAGATTGCCAAAAACGACAATCGCGGTGGCGGTGATGTCAGCCGTGAAGGTGTGCAACGTGATCTGCTGCCACTCATTGAAGGCAGCACCATCAACACCAAATACGGCATGATCAAAACGGACCACATACTGTTCATCGGCAGCGGGGCGTTCCACTTCTCCAAGCCGAGCGATCTGATTCCGGAACTGCAGGGCCGGTTGCCGATTCGGGTTAACCTGAATGCATTGACGCCAGACGACTTCAAACGCATTCTGACCGAGCCGAATCACAGTATCACTGAGCAGTATAAAGCGCTGATGCGATCGGAAGACCTTGACGTTACCTTCACCGAGGACGCCATCGACGCCCTGGCGAAAACGGCCTATCAAGTCAACGAAAGCACAGAAAACATCGGAGCCCGTCGACTGCACACTATTATGGAGCGGTTGTTCGAAAACATCTCCTACACAGCCAGTGAGCGCTCCGGAGAAACCCAGGTGATTGATGCACAGTATGTGCAGGACACGCTTGGAGAACTGGCGCAAAACGAAGATCTGAGTCGCTTTATTCTGTAACCCCTCCCCATCGCCAGTCCGATGCAATCGGGCTGGCGACCTTCATATATTCCTGCCGTCGAACGGATTTCATACGCAGGGGCCGTCTTTACACTGGCAATCATGGCGGACTGTGCCATAGTAAAGTCAGGCTTATGAGATAAAAAACGAATGAGCGATTTTCTGTTCAGCGAAGAACCGGAAGGTCATTCTGATCAAAATGACAACCGAACGCCATGGCATATTTTAGTCGTTGATGATGAACCCAGCGTCCACGATATAACCCGGCTGGCCCTGTCCCGGCTGGAGGTCTTTGATCAGCCTGTCGAACTGCATTCTGCCTATTCCGGTGCACAGGCACGAGAGCTGCTGCAATCCAGTCCCGTCGATTTTTGCATGGCCTTTATTGATGTGGTCATGGAAACCCAGCATTCCGGACTGGAGCTGGTCGATTGGATCCGCAACGAGCTGCAAAATACGGCCATTCGGCTGATACTCCGCACCGGACAAGCGGGCACGGCCCCTGAATCCGAAGTCATCCGCCGTTACGACATCAATGACTATCGCGCTAAAACCGACCTGACCGCCCAGAGTCTGGCGACCTGTGTATTCAACGCAGTCCGGGGCTATCGGGACATCACCACCATCTCGCATAACCTTAACGCCTTCCGCAAACTGATAGACACGTCGGCCAATTTGTTGAAAGAAGACAACCTGAACACCCTGGCATCGACAGCCTTAAACGGTCTGCTGGACATACTCAACCTCGAACATTCCGCCCTGTACATCACCCGTCGCCAACAGAGCTTTCTGTCGGATACCGATGAAAAAGTCATCACCTGTCGCGGACGGTTGTCCGAGTCCGAAGAAACCAGCTTCGATCAGCTGCCGCAGGCGGTTCGCGACCTCATTGAAAAAGCTTACGCCACTGGGACAACCCAGTTAACCGAAACCGAATTTGCCGGCTACTTTTCAACCAGCCGGGATTCCGGTTCTGTTTTTTATGTCGCGTTCGAAAAAGATTCCGACCTTTTCAGGACAAACATCGTCGAAGTCTTTGCAACGCAGGCGGTGTTGATTTTTGAAAACCTGTCCCGGCAACTGCAGCTGGAAAACAGCCAAAAAGAACTGATGTATATCGTGGGCGACGCGGTTGAAGCCCGATCACTTGAGACGGGCAGTCATGTTAAACGGGTGGCGCTGTTTTGTGAGTTTTTCGCGCAAAAACTGAATCAGTCCGACGCTTATATTTCGGCGTTAAAGATTGCAGCGCCCTTACACGACATCGGCAAAATCGCCATTCCTGAGTCGATTTTACACAAACCGGGACGCCTTACAGAGCCTGAATGGGAAATCATGAAAACCCACGCGGCCGCCGGCGGCACTATCCTCGAGCGTTCTAATCTGCCCATCGCCCGGCTCGGTGCAAGGCTTGCTCGCTGGCATCATGAAAACTGGGACGGCAGTGGCTATCCGGACGGGTTGAAAGGTGAAGACATACCGTTGGAAGCCCGTATCATGGCGATCGCCGATGTCTTTGATGCCCTGGGTGCAAAACGCAGTTATAAAAAAGCCTGGCCCGATGATCAGATCATTGCACTTATCAAAGAAGAACGTGGGAAAAAGTTCGACCCCGCCCTCGTTGATCTGCTGCTCCAACACTTCGATGAACTGGTCGAACTGCGCCAGCAGTTTCCCGACGGCTGACGAGGCGACGCCCGATCTGCTATGATCCAAGATCCGTTCCCAGCGTATCATTGATCATGCAAACGCCCACGCACATCCACTACGACCGAGCCAACGCCCAACTGACCATTACCTGGCCAGACCAGACCGAACATGTCCTGAGTGCCGAGTTTTTGCGCGTGCATTCGCCATCGGCTGAAGTGCGTGGTCATGGCGTCGGGCAGGAAGTGCTGCAGTTCGGCAAAAAAGATGTCGGGATCAGCGGCCTGGAAAACGCTGGCCGATACGCCCTGAAAATCATCTTCGACGACGGCCATGACAGCGGTTTGTTCGATTGGAACTACTTACGATCGCTGGGTGACAACCAAACACACCTGTGGAAGACCTATATGGATAAACTGGACGCGGCGGGCCAATCCCGCGAGCCTCAGTTTATCGCCATTAAACAGCTATAAACCGCATCGGATATTGAATGAAATACACTGATTTGCGTGATTTCCTGTCCGGCCTCGAGCGCGCCGGTGAACTTAAACGCATCAAGCAGCCCGTCAGCCCGGTGCTGGAGATGACTGACCTCTGTGATCAGGTACTGCGAAAACAGGGACCCGCCCTGCTGTTCGAAAACCCAACCGGCTACGACATGCCCGTGCTCGGCAACCTGTTCGGAACCCCGGAGCGAGTCGCCATGGGCATGGGCGCCAGCTCCGTCGACGAACTTCGTGAAATCGGTAAGTTGCTGGCGTACCTGAAAGAGCCCGATCCACCAAAGGGATTAAAAGACGCCTGGGACAAAGCACCGCTGCTGAAAAAAGTACTCAGCATGGCTCCAAAAACCCGACGCAACGCGCCTTGCCAGGAAGAGGTATTTGAAGGCCCGGATGTCGATCTCGGTAAGTTGCCGGTCTGGACCTGCTGGCCCGAAGACGCCGCACCGCTGGTCACCTGGCCGCTGGTGATCACCCAAGGTCCGGATGGTGGGCGAACCAACCTCGGCATCTATCGTCAGCAGGTCATCGGTAAAAACAAACTGATCATGCGCTGGCTGTCTCATCGCGGTGGCGCCCTGGATTTTCAGGCTTGGCAGAAGAAGCACCCTGGCAAACCCTTCCCGGTGGCCGTCGCCTTAGGTGCCGATCCGGCCACCATTCTCGGTGCGGTCACTCCGGTTCCGGACACCCTGTCTGAGTATGCCTTTGCCGGCCTGCTGCGTGACAGTCGCACCGAACTGGTCAAATGCCGCACGCACGATCTCATGGTGCCCGCCAGTGCTGAAATCATTCTCGAAGGCTATTTATACCCTGGCGAGACGGCACCGGAAGGGCCTTACGGCGATCACACCGGTTACTACAATGAGGTCGATGACTTCCCGGTGTTTACCGTCGAATGTATCACGCAACGGTCCAACCCGATTTATCACAGCACCTACACCGGACGACCACCGGATGAACCGGCTGTCCTCGGTGTGGCCCTGAATGAAGTTTTTGTCCCGATTCTGCAGAAGCAGTTCCCGGAAATCGTCGACTTTTATCTGCCACCTGAGGGCTGCTCGTACCGGGTCGCCGTGGTCAGTATGAAAAAACAATACGCCGGCCACGCCAAACGGGTCATGATGGGAACCTGGTCATTCCTACGCCAGTTCATGTACACAAAGTTTGTCATTGTCGTCGATGATGATGTCAACGCGCGTGACTGGCAGGACGTCATCTGGGCCATGACCACCCGCATGGACCCTGCCCGCGATACCACCTTGATTGAAAACACGCCCATCGATTATCTGGATTTCGCCAGCCCGGTCTCCGGCCTTGGCTCCAAAATGGGTATGGACGCAACCAACAAATGGCCCGGTGAGACCGATCGGGAATGGGGGCGCCCGATTGTTCGGGATGCCGAAGTGCATACCCGGATGCGTGCCCTGCTGGACGAACTCAACCTGTAAACCTTTCTGCACTGCCGTGGCGGAACCCATTGCTCCGCCACGGCAAACAAATCTCCCGACAAATTGACTTCAGTGCTTGGAATTTATCTCGTCTTCGTTATAATTCCTGACCAATTGGTCAACCACGAGAACACTGTTCCGATGCCTATCATAGAACTCTACGGATACTTTGGCTCAAGCCTTATTGCTGTTTCACTGATGATGTCGAACATCATACCGCTGCGCTGGATTAACCTGGTGGGTGCCGGGATGTTCGCCTCCTACGGTGTCATTATTCAGGCTTGGCCGGTCGCCGCGCTGAACGGCTTCATTGTATTAATTGACATCTACCATCTGATTAAAATTTATCGTCAGTCGGTCGATGAGCACGTCACCCGCCTGCCGGTCGACAGCCCTTACGTCACCGATGTCTTGGTTCGCAAGTGGCCACAATTGGCCGAAGTCGCCAATGACAGTGAACTGGAAGTGACTTTCCGCGAACAGGAACCTTTCCGCTTTCAGGTGGTCTGAGATCACA
>NZ_CH724154.1:298486-330038 GCF_000153185.1 Reinekea blandensis MED297
CCATTTAATACGGGAGCTCTTTGCCGACACAACGACCGCCACCGTTCATGACATCAAGCCGCTCAGTGGCGATGTCTGGCAAGTACTGCTCAAACCTCTCACGAATTACCCCTATCAGGCCGGACAATACACAGAACTGTTGATCGATGGCTTTCAGTTTCTCTACTTCACCATTGGTTCCGCTCCCCACACCCCTTGTGTCGAGCTGCACATACAGGGTGGTTCAGAAACCAACAACCGACTGATCGAGCACCTTAAACAGAACAACGCCGTCGACCTGGCCCCCGCTAATGGCCGCTGTACTTTGGATTATCTGCCGGAAAGCGCATCGCCACTATTACTGATCGCCTCCGGGACCGGGTTCAGTCAAGTTAAGTCCATCGCCGAGCACCTCATTCACATTCAAAGCACCCGGAAAGTGTTCATCTACTGGACCAGCTACAAACTCAGCCAACTGTACATGCTCGAACGCGCCGAAGCCTGGGCAGAACAGCACGCCAACATTCATTCCGCGATGCTTATTTCCGAACACAGCCATTGGGAAGACAAACATCAAATGCTAGTGCACAGCATCCTGGCCGATCACAGTGACATTGGGCAGTGTCAGGCGGTCACCTGTGGGTCGCCAGAAATGGTCTACACCGTACTCGACACCTTGTGCGAACACGGCTTCCGGGAAGAAAACATGATTGCCGATGTCTTTGATTTCGCCCCAAGGAAGACCCCCGCATGAACACGGCTGAAGTTTTACGGGTCTTCGGACTGGAACCTCGGGAAACCCGAATCTATCTGGCGTTGCTGGAATCGGGACCGGCGTCCATCCGCGACATCGCCGATCGGGCTGGCATCAACCGGGGTACCACTCATGAGCTGTTAAAGCGCATGCAACAAAAAGGCGTTGTCAGTTATTTCCCCAAGGGCAAACGCCGGCATTTCAGCGCCGAACCGCCGAGCCGATTAAAAGAACTGGCCTTGAACCATCAAAGCCAGGTACTGGAAGCCATGGATCTGCTGGAAGAAAAAGTGATCCCGCAGCTGTCGCATCTGCGTCCGGTCACCGGCAACGCCGACGTGCATTATTACGAAGGTGACGATGGCATTGAACTGGTGCTGAAAGACATCCTCTCAACCGTCAGCGATCAGGAAGAGCGAACCTACAGCGTTTATTCCGCGAAGGCGATCCGTAAACACCTTTACCGGCCCTTCCCAAACTACACACGACAACGGGTTAAACTCGACATTAAAGTCCGGGTGATCGCGATTGGCGAAGGCGGTGAAGAAGCACCGTTGGCCGATCGGAAATGGATCGATGAAAAATCCAGCGAGGACGCCGGGTCTTACATCGCCATCTATCCACCCAAGGTGGCATTGATCTCACTCAGCGAAGGCGACCTGCCAACCGCCGTGGTGATTCAGTCCCCGACCATTGCAAATACCCATCAGACCATTTTCAATACCCTCTGGAATTCACTCTGATCGATCCGGACGCCGTAACACCGGCCAACGGATCGTCTATCTCGGGAGGTTAAGATGAAAACAGCAGTCATTACCGGTGCCAATCGCGGAATCGGTCTCGCGCTGGCGGAGCGTTTATCACAACAGGGTTACCGCATAATCGGCGTCTGCCGACACAGCAGCGACGAACTGAACGCCATTGCTGAACAAGTGATTGAAAACATTGATGTCACTTCTGCCGAGGCAGTCACCCAACTGCAACAGGCGTTAGCCGATACGCCCATTGATCTTCTGATCAACAACGCCGGGCTGCTCGAAGACAACGTACTGGGCTCCATCGACTTTGACAGCATTCAGCGCATGATGGACGTCAACGCCTACGCACCACTGAGAGTCACCGAAGCACTGGTTGCCAACCTGAAACCCGGCAGCAAAGTCGGGATGATTACCAGTCGTATGGGGTCCATTGCCGACAACACTTCGGGCGGACGCTATGGCTACCGTGCCTCTAAAGCCGCTCTGAATGCGTTTGGTAAGTCGCTGGCGGAAGACCTGAAACCCAAAGAAATCGCCGTTGCGTTGCTGCACCCAGGGTACGTGCAGACCCGCATGGTTGGCTTTGGTGGGTTGATTGCGCCACAAGAAGCCGCTGACGGCCTGGTCGCCCGGCTCGATGAGCTGACGCTGGAAAACTCCGGCAGCTTCTGGCACAGCAATGGCGAACGGCTCCCCTGGTAAACTAGGACCAGGTTCAAACCAGCACCACGGTATCGATGGCGCCATCACCCCGATGCACGCCCGACTCCAGTGCGGTGCTGGCCTTTGAACGAAGCAGATATCCGCCATATCGGGCATCCGAACCGACGGTGAAGATGCCCAGCTCCGATACCGGTTTATCCACTATCCATGAACCCGTTCCGCGCACAAAAATCGCAGGATGTGCGCGAGGGTATAACTGCAACCGTTGCATGAGCAGATACCGTTGATTATCGATTGATGACGGGATTCTGTTTGCCTCACCGTACACCTGACCACCGCCCTCCCCGGTTCCTTTCAGTAACCAGCGACCGGAGGACAAGTCAGACTCCAGCGTGTCCGGATTCACATCCCGGTACTTTACCGCCAACGCCAGATGAGCCAGCACGGCAGCCTGCACTGGCAGCTCAAAGGTGGTCATCAGTTCGCTGACCGATAAAGCCGAGAGACGCCGCTGCACCATCTTATGCGTCGATAATTGGCCGGCCATACTTGGGCAGAGAGCAACGGACCGTTGCTCCAACGCTGCGCGAAGATCCAATCGTAAACGACGCGTCGACGGGTCGGCACCGTAATCCTGCAGGTTGTACCCGGTTCGGAAGTACAGTAAATCGACGAGTCGGCCGTCCTCCAGCCACAACTCCGGCGCGCTTGATCGATCCAATGCGACCTGCAACTGCGCCAACGTTCGATAGACCACTTGCCCGCCCAACCGGGTTATTTCATCGGCCAACATGCCCTGATCCAGACGGTTGTCTTCGTTCGGTTCAACCACAAACACGACCAGTGGCGATGTTGCTTCACGGGTTTTAAGCGCCGCGTCCAACAGAGACTGAGCCTGTCGCTCGGTGGCACCATTGGGTGCAAAGTTAAGGTGAGGATGGTCGGCAGCCATTATGTGACTCAACTGGTCACTGAACGGCCCCATACCAGCAGCAATGGAGTTCGACTCGATCAGTCTCCAGTTCTGCTGTGTATCTAAGATCAGGTCATGCCGGGTCAGCGACAGGGCGGTGGACATCACCCGCCCGGTCGGCAAACGCTGGCACAACTCACTCGCCAGATCCTCACATGTTACCGCTGAAAACTGATCCCGAAGCCAACTCGTTTGACGGCGGACGGCATCAAACAAAGCACCCAATGCCCGGGCCGTGGCCATCGCCATCGTCCATTGTCCACGCTCGAGCCGATAAGGGGTTTGGCTCACCGTGACCGGATCAAATCGCTCCGCTCGCACTAACCCGATACCCGCCTCCTGCAGCCGACGTGCAAAATCAGTCACGGGTTCATTGCTGGGCAGTGCTGACATAGTCGCCTCCCAGGTCCATCAGGTTAACGGTGTAACCGGTCAGGCTCGCTGTCGAGAACACCAGAACAATGAAGGCGGCCATCAGTGGCGCACGAAACATGCGACGCAGCATGATCAGCTCGGGCAGGCTCGCCCCGGCCCCGCCAATGGTCAATGACATCACTGACCCCAGACTCATCCCTTTGGCCACCAGAGAGGCCGCAATCGGCACCATGGTTGACGCCCGGACATAGAGCACAATGCCAATCAGGGCCGCGACCGGCACCAGCCACCAGGCTTCCGGTGACGACAGGCGGGTAAAGAATGCTTCGGGAACAAACCCGTGCACGACCGCCCCAACGCCGACCCCGAGCGCCATGTAAGGCAGAAACGAGACAAACTGACGCGACGCCTCGTTCAGTACCCGGCGCCAGGGCAGTCCTTGATTATCGTACTCGTGGATGATACCCGCGTGCGACATCTCGTAGAGATCGGCCCGGACGAACCGTTCAAACCGAAACGTCTGCAACAGAAAACCGCTCACCACGGCCGACACCAACACAAACAGCGTATAAATCAGCAGCATCGGCAAACCGAATACCGACAGAAACAACACCACAATAAACGGATTCAGCAATGGCGAAGTAAACAGGAACGCCATGACCGGTCCAAACGGAGCGCGTGCCTGTATCAGCCCGGCCGTCATCGGTAGCGACGAGCAACTGCAGAAGGGTGTTACCGCGCCCAGCAAAATGGCAACGGCATAGCCGCGTTGCCCGGCCAGCAACGCCTTAACCCGCGCTCTGGGAAATTTGTACTGCACAAGCCCGACCAAAAAGCTGACCAACAGAAACAACACAGCTAACTCAGCAAACGTGCCCACGAAAAATACCAAGGCGTCTTTAAGGGATTGATTCATCTTTAATTCCATATTTCCAATAATGTGGAATTAATATAATTCGATAATTGTCGAATTGTCAAATTATTTCTAGAAATATAGAATTAACAGATAAACCCAATTTTGGAGCATGCAGTATGAACTTGGACGACATGGCGGCCCGACTGGCCGAGCTGGGGCACCCCACCCGACTACAGATATTGAAACACCTGATGAAAGCCGGCTACTCCGGTACCCCGGTTGGCGACATACAGGCGGCGCTCGATGTTCCGGGTTCAACCCTGTCGCATCACCTGTCACGGATGATGAAGGTCGGGCTGATTCGGCAGGAACGGGAAAGCCGAACTCTGTACTGTTTTTCAAATTACGACGCGATCAATGAGGTTATTAACTATTTGATGGATGAATGCTGTGTGAATGATGAGCGTTGTGGGTGAGAGGACGGTGGTTAGACAGGTTTGTGTTTAGTCACCGTCGCTTGTTAACTTTAAGTGCGGCTATGAGCTCATAGGGTCTTCTTGAACGCACCGTAACGATTTGCTCCTCGCCGTTGTAACGGTACTTCAGCACTACTTCGTAATCGTGAAAAGTAACGCTACAAAGTGTAGCTTATGCGTAGTTTTGAAGGTAAGCCAAGTTTCTTGGTTATCACATCAAACACACCCCATACCGCTTTAAAGTGTATATCTTTGTCTGTGACAATAAGTTCAAGACAGTTATTTATTTGAGCTTTCCTAAAAGAGTTGTTTTTCCTTAAGTAGGCCGACAACCATCTTATCCCGATAAACGATCCCTTTTGGAAGTACCTTTTCTTCGGGCTTTCGTTTCGAATATTCAAAAGCAATAGTGACTATGGCGAAAACTCCGAGTGCTATTGACACCGCTATAAACACTATTTCAAAACTCATAGTTTCCACTTCTAGCCTAAAGTTAACGAGGCTGTAGAAAAACCTCGCCCATTTTAAAATTTTTGATTTTGGCTACTTTTTGAGCCAGAAATAGGCCGTTATTTACCAAAATAGCTCTGTTTCTTCCGTAAAAACTATTTCAGGCCACTCTCCTCACGGAAGGTTTACTGAAACATGAGTTTTTCTACACCTTCAACGTTTTTGTTTTGGGGCGAGCGTAAGCGAGTCCAACGCCCGCCGCGTTAGCGGGATTTCGGGCGTGTGCCAACAACTTTTTGTTAAGCGCTTTCCAGCAGTTCTTGAACCCAATCATCCCAACACTCAGAGTTTAACTTATTTTCACTGGTGCCTGGATGGTTAGACTGCCACCAGGTTAACACCTCTATATATTCTTGCTCACTTAATTCGAAAGGTTCCCACTTATCCATTCTTCCATCCTGATCGCAAGGATCAGATCCAACTAAGAAGAATTCGTTTAAAAAACTATGTGGAGGAAAATAGTCACTGCTCTCGACAATTCCGAAGATTCCGTAAGGAACTTTTGTGTTTTCAGAGAGAACCTTTTGAGCACGACCTACTGAATTTACCATTTTTCCTCGTAGACACTTAACGTTTTTGTGCTGGCGCGAGCGGTAGCGAGTCGAAGGCCCGCCCGCGACAGCGGGTTAGTTAAGGCGGGCCAGTTCCAGCCACCCTTTGTTATGAGCTTGGTGCTATGACCAAAAGAAAGTAATAGCACTAAGCACTTTGTTCATGATTCTAGGAAGCCAAAAACCAATCAACGCTGCAGGGGTCCCGAATAATAAGATAGGTTTCCATAACTCTGCGATCATTTGGCTTAATGGAAATATTGTTACTGGGCCAAGAAATACCCAAACAACGCACCCAACAATTGCAAATACCAAGAAAGACATTATTGAAGTCAGTATTCTTGCTTGAGTCTGAGTTGCTTTAATATCCATTTACAGCTTCTTGCTCATAACAGTTTCTTCGTACGCTACTGCGTATTTTTTATGCACACATATGTAATTACTTAAAACATTACGTTGGTGCTTCTATGTCAGTCATATTGAGAGCTTTAGGGATGGGTGTCAATTTGACTATTCTTATTTTTATGCTGTAGCGCAAGTATTTTTAATGTTTAAGCGCTTCAAACACCAGGTACACCTGGGGACGATCTAACTCGTAGATATTCGCGTTCAGGGTCATTATCGGGCTTTTTAAGCTTCAGCCCATATATCCGGAAACATTCCAGATATGTAAGCGCAATAGCCTTTAATATGAGATCTGGTTCTCAGGGCAATACCACGTCCTAACCGGTTTCTATTCGCTACTTAAATACTATGACCATTGGAATGTACGATAAGCAAAAAACCAGAATCCATTGAAATCTTTGCTAGCAAGACGAGTGCTCATCCTCGTTATCTGAGAGCTTCGTCTGCATTGCCTTAGAAGTCGACAATGCGAAATGTTTTGTTTACGCCAAAACTGATGCCAAACGGTTACAGGCTTCCTGCAACTGCGGTTCCGAGTACCAGGCAAAACACAGCCGCATGCTCGATTGAAAGCCATTGTTTTCCGAACATAGCTGGCCCGGTAAAAAGTTTACTCCCGCCTGTTTTGCTGCTTCCTGATAATTGGATACATCCCGACCGTCGACAAAACTCAGCCAGATAAAAAAGCCACCATCGGGCCGAACCATGTGAATCTGCTCACCAAAGGCCGCCTCCAGGCTGTGGTAAAGACAGTCGGCTCGCTCGGAATAAATCTGACGCAACCGGTTCAGTGTCTGCTCAAACTCTCCGTTCAATAGCAGGGGTTCGACCAACGCGGATGTCACCGGCGCAAGGCCACCACCACTGCGAAGCAAGGCGGCGTTACCAAATCGACTCACGATCGCTTCGGTTCCCTGTATCCAGCCAAGGCGCAGCCCGGGTGCAAGAATTTTTGAGAAGGAACCGATCGAAACCACGGGTGCGTCGTCATCGAACATCGCTAATGGCCGTGGCGGTTTCTGAGTAAAGTACAGCGATTGATAGATTTCGTCAGCGATAATCGGGCATTGGGTCCGGGCGCACAGTGCCACCAGGTCATTCCGACGCTGCAAGGGTTGGGTCACACCGGTTGGGTTGTGGAAACTCGGGACAGTATAAAAGAAGTTCGGCTGGTATTGATCAATGGCCTGCTCAAGTGCAGCCAGGTTAATACCCTCATCATCCATCGGTACCGCGACCACGTTCATGCCGCGTTCTCTGAATAAATCCATGGCGATGAAGTAACTCGGGTCTTCCACCAGGACTGTTGCCCCGGGTCGGCCAAACTGCGTGCAAACCATGTCGAGTGCATTCGAGGAGCCGTTAGTCAGCAACAGTCGATCAGCGTGAACTGGTTGGCCATAATCCTCGCTCAACCAAGACGCCAGCGCCTTTCTGAATGATGCATCCCCGGTCTGTTCGCCATAGGCGAGTCGCGATGCGTTTACAGAGCAATTCTGGAACTGATCAACAGGCAACAGCGCCGGGTCGGGCTGACCGACGGCCAGGTCAAGCAGTTGTGAAGAGCGAGTTACCTGAGGTGCCATAGAGTATCCCTATTGCTACGAATAGAGCTAGGGTAACAAGCCTGACTAGACGAGGCTACCAAGCCTGAACATACGGATCACCTGAGACCACAAAGTATCTACCAAAAAAGGACTTTAATGTGTGAACTCCATAACTTTCTCATATTAACCATGAGTTTGAGTTTACAGACTAGCATCCTGCCACCAGCAACAACTCATTGTGCCTTGAAAAGATGCTGATGCGCCCGGCTGACCGGCAGCGGTTTGCTGCGCCCTAAAATATAGACTTCGTAATTGCCAGCGTCGTTACGTTCCGCCCGATCAACATGTTGCATGTTAACGACCGTGCTTCGGTGGATTCGCCAAAAGTATGTCAGGTCGAGCTGCTCTTCTAACTGACGAATGCTCATCCGCATCAGAAACTCATCGTCATCGGTTACCACCGTGGTGTACTTGTCTTCGGCTCGAAAAAACCGGACCTCATTAACGGCGATGACTTTGATGGCGTTGCCTTTCTGAACGTTCAGCCATACCAAACCACCGGGGCGCTCGACCCGATTCACCAGCTCAACCAGCGCGTCAAGCTGAGGAGGTTGCGTCGATGCGCTGGACTCAGCTTGCAGTTGCTGCAACCGTTCCACCGTTTTGACCAACCGGTTTTCATCCAGCGGCTTCAACAGATAGTCGATCGCGCCTCGTTCAAACGCGGCGACGGCATAGTCATCGTAGGCCGTCAGAAACACGACCCGGGTTTCTATGCCCTTCTGCGCCAGCTTCAGTGCCACGTCCAACCCAGTCAACCCGGGCATTTTAATGTCCAGAAAAGCGACATCGGGCCGGCACTCATCAATCAACGCCAGGGCTTCTTCACCGTTGGCCGCCTGGGCAACGATGTCTGCATCGGGCCAGACATTCTCCAACGCTTTCTGCAGATGAAAACGTAACAGCGGTTCATCGTCGGCAATCAACAGGTTCATGCGTCGCCCTCTTCGGTCTCTGGTTGCATAGGGAAGCGGATAACCGAACGCCAGCCTTGTTCCGTTGGACCACTTTGCAAGGTGGCCTGGTCGCCATAACGATTGTTCAGCCGCTGACGAATGTTGGTCAGACTCAGACCATGGCCGTTATGTGTCGCAGAGGACCCAGCGCCGTTATCGGCAATCTCGATTTTGAGCACGCCTTGTTGTGCGGAAATGTCCAGCTCAATGGTCACCGGTTGCATTGCGCCTTCGGCCGCGTGACGCACAGAGTTCTCGATCAACGGCTGGATCAGCATCGGCATCATCGTCTCATCGAGCAAAGATGAGTCCACCCGCTCCTCAACCCTAAGGCGATCGCCAAAACGGACTCTCTGAATGCTCAGGTAAGCGTGCACCAGTTCCAGCTCCTGCGATAACAGACAGTCGTCGCGGCTGGCATTGCTCATGGAGGCGCGCAGGATATTACTCAAGTCACCAATCATGTACTTGGCCTGTTGTGCATCAATATCAATCAGGCTCTGTACCGTGGCGAGTGTGTTAAACAGAAAATGAGGCTCCATCTGTGCCTGTAATAATCGGTTTTCAGCTTGCTGTCTCAAACTGTTATTTTCAGCGACCTTCAGCTGTTCGGCCTGCAGCGCTAACGTCAGCGACTGCGTCCGGTACTGCGACCAGAAAAAGTAAAAGGCGGCCGCACTGAACATGAACGCGATGGCAAAGTTGACAAACAGTAACGGCCCAAAATAACCAAATGGAATGTGGCCCGCCCAGACCAAATAGCTGTAAACAGCAACCATGCCGATGATACAACCGATGATGATCGACAGCAGATTGATCGTGCGATCCGATAACCCCCAGGACCGCGTTCGCAAAAACGATTCGAGTATTGAAATGGGGATACCAAAACTCAGGCTGAAGCCAAAGTTCACCAGCCAGCCTATCTGGTTAAACAGATGCGTCAGAACGGCGATAAGCGCACATACGAGCAACAACAAGCCGATGCTGCGCAGATCGGAAAAGTAGTTGTGCAGAAATGTCTCACGAGTGTCAGTCGACATAGGATGCCCTTATCACGGAGTCGATCGAAGCAGGTACGCTGGCGTAAACCATTTATCCAGCAGGTTCATCGGTTCAATAGCATCGTAGACGATGCGTGTCGTCCGCTGCGATTGGACCTGATCGCTTAACGACAGTCCGCGCATAACCCATTCACCGTCGGTTTCGACCAACTCAAACTTCGCCTGCTTAGCCAGTTTACCCGATTTTAAATAAAAATCCGCCTCGATCGGATGTTGCGTCTCGCTCTCCACGGTGAGTTCAATCTGTTGATAGCTCAAGCCGCGGCGGCGGGCATTCAGATAAAGTAACGTGCGATCGTCTTGCTGAGTTCGTTCAACAACCTCATAGTCTTCCGCCCAGGCCAGCGACGCGACATCGCCCACGCTGGCATCTCCCAAAAGTTTCTGCATGGGCGTGATTCGCAACGCGCGTTTTGAGTCTGGCATGAATAACCAGAACTGGTCATCAACCATCAGAACCTTTTGCCCGGCTTCCCGATCATTACGGTAAACCGCCAGAGAACGGCCATCCTGATGCGCATAGACATCAAGCACAGACTCCCGCGTCGGTTCTCCCGGTTCATCCACAATGATTCGCGTGGTCACTTTCACGCTTTCACCGCCGGTTCTCATGGAATCGAGGTAGATCAGTTCCGGAGCCGGGTCAGCCCACACCGGCAACATCAGAATAACGAACAATAACCCTATGAACTTACGCATATCGAAGTGCCTCCGCCACGGTGTAACGAACCCCTTTTCGCACCGCCAATGCACTGGCGGCCAATGCCATCACCCAGACCAATACCAGACTCCAGGCTGCCGCCTGCCAGAAGAAATACACCTGTAGTGGGTACCCTTCTGTCTGCCCTGGCGGCGGTGGCATGTTGATGGGAAAGCCAATCAGCAACAGGGTAATGACAGCACTGATAATTAGCCCTAGCGCCGTTCCCAGAATCGCCAGATAACTGGCTTCAATCAGAAACAAACGAACAATTTCGCGACGATGTGTTCCCATGGCTGACAACATGCCAATTTCCCGAATCCGCTCCATCACGCTCATGGCGCTGGTGTTAAACACGGCAAACAAGACCATGATGAGAATCACGCCGCCCATGACACCAAAAATACGGTCGTACAGGTTTTTAACCGAGCGATAGAAGAACGCGCGGTCCTGCCAGGGTGTCACTTTCAGCTCCGGAAAAAGCGCAGACAGCTGTTGCTCGTAGTCCGCCTGAGCTGAGGTATCGCGTAGATAGACACTTAACTGGCTGACTCGATCGGCATCAACCAAAAACTGCGCCGTTGCGTTATGAACCCTCAACAATCGGGCGTCCAGTTCCGGCACGCCGGTCGAAAGAATACCCTGAACCTCGACATCAATGGCATTCAGGGCGCCATCGTATGTTGACGACAATAATGTCAGGCCCGTGCCGATGGTGGCGTTAAGCGAGTCGGCCAGGCCTTTGCCCAACAGCACCTCATAGTCCCGTTGCGCATCCGGTTGCTGACTGAGCATGCGACCGTCGGTAATCGACAGTGCCGGCCCCATTACCTTGGGTAAATCAGGGTCGACACCTTCGCCCATAAAAATCGTAGACTTCTCACCATTGGTAATTAACCCGGTAAAGCCTGTTGACGCCAACACATAACGAATGTCCGGGTCTTGCAACAGCTGCTGCCGAATGGCGTCATATTCCGCCAGCCCCAGCTCAAGCGGGTAGGCTTCTTCCCGCTCAAAATAATCCGGATGACTGAGGATGAGCTGCCCGTTTTCACGCATGGCAAACTCCTGCAGTGAGTCGTAGGTGTAACGGGCAAAGCCAGTGGTTGTCATGATACCGGCCACCCCCATTGCGACCAGTAACAAGGTCGCCACGGTGCGACGTCGATTACGCCCGAGGTTTTGCCATCCCAGTTTTAACCATTTCATAAGACCACCTCCGGACTCAACATCGACTGGCGTGAAAGCTCCGACGTGGCCACGAGATGACCATCGTCGACCTCCAGTACCCGATCGCAGAACGGCACGAGCCGATAATCGTGTGTCGCGATCAGACAGGCCGTCTGATGTTCATGGACGAGTTCACGAATCAGACGAATAACGGTTAAGGCGGTATCGGCATCCAGACTCGCCGTGGGTTCATCGGCAATCAGCAGACGAGGCTGCTTTACCAGTGCCCGGGCAATGGCCACTCGCTGACGCTGACCACCTGACAACGCCTCGGGTCGGCTATGGGCGAACGCGGACAAACCAACCTGGTCCAACAACGTCATTACAGTCTGATGAATGTCTTTTGGCGATCGGTTAAGCAACATCAAAGGAAAGGCAACGTTATCGAACACGCTCATGACCGGAATCAGATTGAACTGCTGAAAAATAAACCCGACCTGTTCCCGGCGCCATTGAGTCCGCGCGGTAACAGACAGATCGTTAACCGATGTCCCGTCAAACTTAAGATCACCGGAGTCGGCCGTTTCTATCAACCCGACGATGTTCAAAAGCGTACTTTTTCCGCTGCCGGACGGACCTAACAATGCCACGCATTCACCGTAATCAACGCTGGCGCTGGCATCGGTCAGGACCGGGGTCAGGCCTGTGCCCCGGCCAAAAGCTTTGTTCAGGCCATGACATTGAACGGCGCTCATTGTGCTGACTCCGCTTCGCGGGCACTTTGAATGTAGCGATCGTCGCCGGGCAGGGCCGCTAAGGTTTCAAGCCACTCGTCGGCCTGGGTTTCCTGCTCAACCGCACGTGCCGCACGAATGCCGTAGTAATACGCGAAGCTTTTTGCGGGCGCGGGCAGCGCCAGAAACTGCTCATCGCTCAGTACATCCTGAAACAGATAGAAGCTGTCTTCGTAGCGTCCGAAAAATTCCGGCACCTGAATAAAGGTCACCGCCGCCATGGTTTTTACATGAAACACCACCGGCATGCCCTGAAAAGACATCGTCCGATGTTCCGGAGTCAACAACCGCACCGCGGCTGCCATGGTGTCCAAGCCGGTTTCGGTGTGTTCCATTTTACTCCAGGGCATCCAGGCATCGCGGCCTCGTAAGGTCTGACTGCTGCCGAGCATAACCAAGGTAAACGGATCGCGTTTATCGTCATCGACTATGGTCTGCCAGTCGCTGACCAGTTTTTTTGATGACCCACCTTCATCGCTGGAAACCAGCATGAAGTCTTCATAAGCCTGCTGGAAAGACGCCGATTGATAGTCAGCCGCAAACAACGCGCTAGTCAGACACAGGCACATCATCAGTCGTGGGAATAGGATTCGTTGATTCATGGATGCCCTCCGGGGCTTTCATTTTTCCAACATGATCGGCGCCTCCGGGCTGGTTGTCCGCCCGGTGTGATAACGGGCACGCTGACGCGATGAACGGTGGGCTTGAACGACGACTGGTCGTCATCACGTTTGATTGCGGTATGAAGACCTCCTTCGGCTGTTTATCCCGCCACGTAACCGTTCATCCATCGGCCATACCATTCGTCGCACAGCCCCCCGAAGTTGAACGTCGGGTCGTACCGTGTTGCCTGACGATACTGACCTTCAATGGATGGACTGACATGATTCTTCTGCCGCAAACTCTGAGGCCAGCACTGCTTATTCTGGTGCTCAGTGCCGTGCTGGGTGTGTTTACACCTGCACATTCTCAGCCTTACTCGCATGCTATCTCGCCGGTGTTCGGCTATGACCCTGCCTACGGCACCCTGATTGGCGCGGCCTGGTTTGCCTACCCCAGTGGTGAAAACACCACCGTCACCGATCGCAAATCGCTGAATCTGACCATGCGGTTCGGGCCTCATGGGGCTTTTGCCTTTCAACATGAACAACCGGAATTAGGCAGGGGCTGGGGTCTCGACTACAACATGTCGGCTGACAACTTTTTTCAGTACGAAACCGACAACGACAGCACTGAGATTCTCAGCACTCAGGAGCAGCTAACCCTGGCAACCGAACTGCGGATACGTCGTTCGCTCACCGAATCAATCTCGCTGTACGCAGGGCCATACGTCGAAGCGCAATGGCTGGACAATCATCGAAACAGCCATGCCTATCTTGCTTCAGGTCTTGTCCTGGATACCCGTGACGATCCGGTTAACAGCCACCAAGGGGTTTACGCCCAAACTGAAATACGATGGCAGCCGCACCAGTTGACGTCAGAGTTCGATGACGCCAGCGGGCAACTGCGCGTGGATCTTCGTGGGTTCCTGCCGGTTACCGATCACAGCACACTTGCGCTGCGAGCAATCAGTCAAACCAGTGAAGGTCAGGGATTACTCAGTCAAATCGGCGGTGCCGATTTACTGCGCGGTTACCTGGGAGGACAGTTTGAAGCCGACCGACTGGCGGCAACGCAAACCGAGTTTCGCTTCCCGATCTGGCGATTCATTCGCGGCGTAACGTTTTACGAATGGGCTCATTTTCACTCGTCGGATCGTTGGCTGACACGGCAGAGTGGCGGGCTGGGGTTTCGTTTTGGCCTGCCACCGGATCAGACCATGTCGGTTCGCTGGGACATTGCTGTCAATGATCAACAGCAATGGCAATCCTTCGTCAGCTTTAATCAGGTGTTCTGATGGCACGCTGGTTTTGGTTATTAGTCTTAATGAGCCCGGCGCTGGCGACTGAACTTCAATTAGAAGCCAACTGGGCATTGGACAAACAATGGTCCGCCAATGCTCCGGCTCAGCAATGGGTAACCCGTACCGACTGGACACCTGAGCTGGACGCCGATTTAGCGTTGCAGCATCGTGGCTTCGAGTTGGCTGTTCAGGTGACACCGGAACAGGCGCAAATCCGTCAGCTGTATCAGGACGTAAGCTCAGACAATGCCGAATGGACCGTTGGATTAAAATCGCAGGAATGGGCGTACTCGCACGGCAGTGAGGATCTGAACTGGTTGCAAGATGCCACCTTTGTGATGCGTGAGCAGTATGGATCCCGACTCACCCTGCAAACCTTCTGTCAGTCTATGCCGGACAACGATCCAGGCTGCGGTGCACGCATCACCGGCTGGTACGATCGGTTCGACGGTCAACTGTTAACCCGATACCTGGACGGCTGGGATGTCGCCGGCGCGCTGCAGGCGCAACTGGGCGACGGCGGGCTTGTTTACCTGGAAGCTCAGATGGAGACTCACGGACAATGGCACCAAATTCAATCAACATCACCGGAAGCGCCGCTGCGTGTGAGCCAGGTTCAGGGAAACCGACTGGCCGGTACTCTGGGTGTGCAATGGACGCTGCCTACCGAAGTGACCGTCAGTTATGAATACCACTATTCGGACCGTCATTTCTCGCAAGGCCAGTGGCACAGTGTTGGGCAGCAACTGACCGAAACCAGCGCAGGTTTACTCAGCGACGTGTTGCAGAAGCCATTCCAGGCAAACCAGCACCTGTATCGACTCAATTGGCCGATACTGGATAGTGAGTTGGAGCAGATATTGGTTGTCTGGCCAGAGATGTCAACCTGGATTAGCCACACCAGTATTACCACACCGTTAACGCCTTCACTGTCGCTCAGTGCAGAGGTTGAGCGTCCAAACCCCGATGGACTACTGGCCGCCATTGGTACGGGCCCAAGCGTCCGTGTGCGCTTATCATTACGGGATGGAATCACCTTAGGGGACTGATTTTGCCACTCATGTTAATGCCCCCCGACGTTTGAAAACAGGTTCAACACAACCACACCACTGACGATTAAACAGACACCGATGACACCGGCCAGATCGAACGCCTGACCGTAGAACCACCAGGACAGCAGCGCCACCAAAGCGACACCCAACCCGGACCAGATCGCATAGGCAACCCCCACCGGTATGGTTTTCAGTGTCAGTGACAGGAAGAAAAAAGCGACGGCGTAACCGATGACCACAACGACAGATGGCCACAGTTTGGTAAACCCTTCAGCAGGTTTTAACGAGGTGGTGGCAATAACTTCGGCGACAATGGCAATCAGCAGGTATAACCAATTCATAAACGTTAACAGCTCTCATTCATTTTGGTGGATCAGCGTGCCTGAAAACTTTTTGTTTCGTAAGTCTGACTTTTCACGGACTCATGTGTCGTTGTGCTGTCGGACAAAAAAACGTTTACACCGGCGATCATCGCAGCATGATAATGGAACTCCGATGTCGACTGCTGGTTGACAGGACATTCACCATAAAACCGAATGCGAACTTGAATGTCTTCTTAATATTATCCATTCTTAATCCCTTAAATAACCGAGCGCACTCGCAATGGCCATACTGTTGATCGGCGGTGCCCCCAGAACCGGAAAATCTCTGTTAGCGCATCAGCTGATGACCCTGACGAATACGCCTTACCAATCGATTGATCCGTTGAAGATGGCTATCCATCATGCCATTCCCGACTATCCGCTGGACACCAATGCAGGGTCGGTAGCGGTGTCTGAACAGCTATGGCCGTTCCTGAAATGTCTCGTTCAGAACTCTATTGATACCGGTGTGTCATCTATCCTGGAAGGTGAACTGCTTCCCGCTAGGGTCGCTGAACTGATGCAAGCCAACCCTGGAAAGATCCGTGCCTGTTTTGTTGGTTACCAATCGATTTCCATTACCGAGAAATGCCAACAGATCCGCCGGCATTCCGGCCATCCCAATGATTGGACGGCAGACTTAGACGACACTGACTTGGCGTCACTGGTCAAGGAGGGTATTCAGTTCAGTCATCAGTTACGGCACGATTGTCACCAACAAGGTTTACCCTATATCGACTTTTCAGACGACTATGAACGCGCAGCGCGTGAGGTCATTCGTACACTGACTGCGACAAGCCAATAACCTTGGGAAAAGGACGCCAGACCCGTATGCACTTTCATTTAGCTCAGTTAAACATCGCCGAACTCAAAGCGCCGCTTGATTCCCCCGAACTCGCGGATTTTGTCAATAATCTGGATCGGATCAATGCCCTCGCCGAGTCTTCACCCGGCTTCATTTGGCGCTTACAGACCGACGACGGAGACGCAACGGAATTACGGCCCTTTGGTGACGACGTGATTGTGAACATTTCCGTCTGGGAGTCCATCGACGCTCTGCACAACTATGTCTATCGATCAGCCCATACCGAGATCATGAAGCGCCGCAAAGAGTGGTTTCACCGGATGGTAAATGCTTACTCGGTATTATGGTGGGTTCCGGCAGGTCACCAACCCACACCGGCTGAAGCTCACGAACGACTGACGTGGTTACGTGAAAAAGGCCCGCATGCGCAGGCCTTTACCTTTAAAAAACGCTTTGATCCATCAGGTGAAGAATCAGGCATTTGACGTTAACAGCGGTTGAATTTCATCAAGCGCAGATGGGTCATCGATGGTCGATGGCACCGTATAGGTTTCGTTGTCCGCCATTTTTCGTAACGTGGCACGCAGAATTTTTCCGGAGCGGGTTTTGGGCAGTCGATTGACAATCACGGTCTGTCGGTAACAGGCAATGGCACCGATCTCTTCGCGTACCCGTTGCGTCAGTTCGGTACTGAGTTCGTCGTCGTCCACATAGACCCCGTCTTTCAAGACTACCAGACCCAAAGGCAGCTGACCTTTCAACTCATCCCGGATTCCGATCACGGCGCATTCTGCCACCGCCGGGTGGGCTCCGATGACCGCTTCCATCTCACCAGTCGACAGTCGGTGACCGGCCACATTGATGACGTCATCAATCCGCCCCATCACGTAGAGATAACCATCAGCGTCTTTGTAGCCGCCATCGCCGGAGACGTAATACCCGACGAACTGTCGTAAGTATCCCGATTCAAAACGGGCCTGATTGTTCCAGATCGTCGTCAGACAACCCGGTGGCAGAGGCCGCTGTAACGCAATGAAACCTTGCGTGTCCGGTGGCTGAACCCGACCATCGGCATCGAGGATTTCGACATTGAACCCCGGTAGCGGCATGCAGGCACTGCCGGCACGTGTCTCAAACTGTTCTAAACCCACTGGGTTGCCGGCAATGGCCCAGCCGGTTTCCGTTTGCCACCAATGATCGACCACGGGCTTACCGGTTTTCTGTTCGGTCCATTCCAGCGTGGGCGGATCGAGCCGTTCCCCGGCCATAAAGATAGTCCGCAACGATTCAATATTATATTTCTGAATAAACTCACCTTCCGGATCGATTTTCTTAATCGCCCGGAACGCGGTGGGCGCTGCAAACAGCACCTTAACCTGATGCTGTTCCACAACACGCCAAAACGCGCCGGCGTCGGGAGTCCCAACGGGTTTTCCTTCATAGAGAACCGTCGTACAACCGGTAATCAGCGGGGCGTAGACAATGTATGAATGGCCCACGACCCAGCCAACATCCGAGGCAGCCCAATAGACATCGCCCGGTTGCACATCATAGAGCGCGGACATCGAATAACGCATGGCAACCGCATGGCCGCCATTGTCACGAACCACCCCTTTTGGCTTACCGGTTGTTCCCGAGGTATACAGAATGTAGAGCGGATCAGTCGCTTTCACAGCCACGCAGTCGGCCGGTTCAGCACTGTCGAGCAATGTTTGCCAGCGTAAAAGACCGGCTTCTGTCAGCGGCTGTTCCGGCCTTTCCCAGACAATGACCTGCTCCGGTTGGTGCTCAGCTAAAGCCAGTGCTTCGCGCAACAGGGGTTGATAATTGATGGTCTTACCCACTTCCAGGCCACAGGTGGCAGACAGAACCACCTTTGGCGACGCATCTTCAATCCGCACGGCCAACTCTTTGGCAGCAAAGCCACCAAAGACCACAGAATGCACGGCACCCAGTCGCGCGCAGGCGAGCATGGCCACAACCGCCTGAGGGATCATCGGCATGTAAATCACCACACGATCCCCTTTTTGAACTCCCTGCTGCGCCAACAGACCGGCACACCGTTGCACCTGATCCAGTAGGTCTGAATAGCGGATGTGCTCCACCGTACCGGTCATCGGAGAGTCGTAAATCAACGCGGTCTGATCGCCACGTCCCTGCTCAACATGTACATCTAAAGCCAGATATGAGGTATTCAGCTCGCCGTCCGGAAACCAGCGATCATTTCCGTCTTCGTCGGTTGCGAAACCAATGCTCGGATTTTTGTACCAGGCCAGCGACTGCGCCTGTTTCAGCCAGAACTGATCCGGTTCACGACGCGCCTGCTGATAAGATTCTGCGTAAGACACCTTCGCCTCCTGATTTATTATTGTTAACAATGGGTCGAATTAATGTGCATTTAGCGCTCTATTTATTATCAATTCAACAGCATTGTTAACAATTAAGACCAATGTCTAACCAGACGGTGGTGGTTTTCCATTACGGAACCAAACACCAAATGAGCAGGGAAATATTAGGAGAGGATCAGAGCCAGATGGCAACTGGCAACTGGCAGGCCGATTAACGCACTGACCGACCGTTACTATCAGTTCAGATTTATTAGCAAGGCAGAATAAAAAGAGCGCATTTAGCGCCCTTTTCACAGAAGTTAGTTGCGAAGACTGAACCCGTCCGGGAGCAGCTGTTCGATGGTCCAGGTTTTTGAGTCGCCATGCCGGTTATACGCCGTCACGGTTTTGTCTTTATCAAGAAACTCGCTGATCACCTGCCGACAAGCACCGCAGGGTGAAGCTATGTTTTCATCCGGGACATAGACGGCCATTTCTTCGATATCCCCGGGTCCGAAACCGGCCGTCACGGCGGCTGCAATAGCCGTGCGCTCGGCACAGATACCCAAGCCATAGGACGAGTTCTCAATGTTACAACCGATAAACGTCTCACCGGTACGGGTACGCAGAGAAGCCCCCACCGGAAACTGACTGTAGGGTGCGTATGCTTTTTCTGCGCCCTGCTGTGCCAACGCATGCAGGTCTTTTTTGTTATCGCTCATAGTGCCTCAAATCAGAAAGTCAGCGCTGCATCCAGCGTAATTTCAACCATGTCATTAAAGGTGTTTTGGCGGGCATCGGCGTCAAGCGCTTCACCGGTAATGATGTGATCACTGACTGTCATCATCGCCAACGCGTTGGCACCATATTCAGCGGCAACACCATAAAGACCGGCGGCTTCCATTTCCACGGCCAGGACGTTCATCTTAGCCAGGGTGTCCATGATGCCGTCCACAGGTGAATAAAACAGATCCGCGGAAAACACGTTACCCACCCGAACCTGCTTACCGGCGCTACGGGCAGCATTGACTGAGGCTTCTAACAGTGAGTAGTCAGCAATGGCGGCGTAATCGAACCCGGCCAGGCGAGAGCGGTTAACGGCTGAGTCGGTACTGGCACCCATGGCGATGATCACATCGCGCACCTGAATGTCTTTTTTCAGCGCACCGCAGGAGCCGATTCGAACGATGTTTTTCACATCGAACTCGGTAATCAGTTCTTTGGCGTAGATCGAAATGGACGGAATCCCCATACCGGATCCCATAACAGAAACCGTCTTGCCTTTGTACTCACCGGTGTAACCGAACATGTTACGAACTTCATTCACCAGTTTGACGTTACTTAAAAATGTATCTGCGATGTGTTTTGCGCGCAGCGGATCACCGGGCATCAAGACCGTTTCAGCAAAATCGCCTTTTTCCGCTTTGATATGAGGGGTTGCCATGATGTTTCCTCTTAAAATAAAAACCTGACCACTTGAACAGGATAACTATACCCAGTTCACCCCAGCCAGAGCAAGTAAAGAGTGTAGATGAGTGTTGAAAAGCCTGCTGAAAACGCACAATGCCAACAGAATTGGATGCAAATCGCGTTAACAGGACACTAGATTCTGGGCAGTATCACGGCCACTTCAAGACCACTGCCGACCCGATTGCGCAGTTTCAGTTGGCCACCGTGGGCATGAATAATGTTCCGGGCAATACTCAATCCCAACCCGGCGCCTCCGGTGTTGCGATTACGGGACCCTTCCAACCGGACATAAGGTTCAAACACTTTTTCAAGCTTATCTTCCGGTATTCCCGGTCCGTTGTCGACAATATAGAGTTTTAGTTCCGAACGGGTATCGACAACATCAATCCGCACTTCCTTGCCATAAAAAAAGGCGTTATTGAGTAAGTTTGACAGGCTGCGTTTCAGTGCCAAGGGTTTGCCGTAGAGCGGCCGCTTGGCGATACCGCGGACTTCGATTTCATGCCCCATCAGCTTGTACTCGTCTTTAAATGTGCGGATCAGCTGATTGATATTGATGGCGTGAGTGTGCTCGTGAATATCGGTGCTTTTGCCCAAGTCCAGCGCGCCGCGGACCATGGCATCCAGCTCTTCCAGATCGGTGACCATCTTCCGTTTAGCTTCACTGTCATCCATCAGCTCAGTACGTAACCGCAGGCGGGTAATCGGCGTTTTAAGGTCATGTGATATGGCTGAGAACATCCGCTCCCGGTCTTCGATAAACCGCAGCACACGCTCCTGCATGAAGTTAAAAGCCAACGCGGTTTCCCGAACTTCGCGGGTGCCTTCGATCTGCAGGGGACGCAGATCGTAGTCGAGATCGATCCCCAAGTGCCGGGCGGCATTTGCCAGCTTCATCAGTGGACGGGTCAACCAGCGAATCATGACCCAACTGACCACAAACAGAGCGGTCACCATGATGCCGGCAAACAGCAGTTGATCGGCACTCAGATAACGACTTTCGCTCAGATAATATGGCTCGCGCAGCAGACCGGCGAGATAGAGCCACTCGCCTTCGCCTATCGGGACCTGCGCCACCAGCACCGGGGCGGGCTCGGGTTCACGAATCAGCGAGTTCTGCGCCCAGCGATCCGGCAGATCGACCAAGCGAACTCCGTTGTAAACCCGCAATTCTAAAGGGTTGGCAAACTCAACGGTCAACCCATCGAGCCGGCTGCCGATTTTTTCGTAAATGGCACTGTGGAAATCGGCAATGAAAGCTTCTTTCAGGTCACTTTCCAGAAACGGTTCAACACCGATATAACCTTCATTGATCGATACCAGATAACGCGAGCCGCCCATATCGCGGAACTGATTAAGAATGATGTGACGATACTCGCGCGGATAGGCACGAATGAACTCCATTGTCGACGCGACCGAGTACGCCATATCCCGGGCCATTTCCTGACCTCGCTCCAGTCGCCGGCTTTCCAGCACCGTCACCCAGACATAGTTACTGACCCAAAGGGCGAGCACCAGGGCTGCGATCATCAGAACCAGAAAACGGGTAAAGAGCGAGGTTGGGCGCCAGAACATCAGCTTTCGTTGACCACCGGCGCGGTCAGTATGTAACCGGCACCACGCACCGTTTTAATCAGCTGAGGCGACTTACCGTCATCGCGCAGTTTCGAGCGCAGTCGACTGATTTGCACATCAATGGAGCGGTCAAACGGCGATGCATCGCGCCCGCGCAGATGATGTGACAGGTCATCGCGGCTGAGGACCTCGCCCGGTCGCGACAGGAACAACTTCAGTAAATTAAAATCGGCGCCGTTCAGAGCCTCGGGGGGATTGTCCTGATACTGCAGTTCACGGTTGGTCAGATGCAGTGAAAAGTCGCCAAAGCGGATGATCTCGGCCACCTTGGGGACAACCGCCGTCTCTTCATAACGACGCAAGACCGCTTTGATTCGGGCGAGCAGTTCGCGAGGGTTGAATGGCTTGCCGACATAATCGTCTGCGCCCAATTCCAAACCAATGATCCGATCGGTTTCGTCAGCGCCGGCCGTCAGCATAATAATCGGAATGTTCGACTTGGTTCGGACTTCCTTGCACAGCGTAAAGCCATCATCACCGGGCATCATAATATCAAGCACAATCAGATCAAAATGACCCGCATTGAGCTTCTCCCGCATTTGCTGACCTTCAGCAGCAGAGTCCACCCGAAATCCATTCTTGGTCAGGTACTCGGTCAACAGTTCGCGAATTTCCAGGTCGTCATCGACCACGAGCAATCGTTTTTGTTGTTCTGTTGTCATTGTAAACCCATCTAAGGAGTTGGCCGGGCCTGCTACCCGAACACCTGGCGGTGCTTTCAGGCGGGCTTTCACCGGCAACGTTCAGAGCCGACAGTATCTCACAAGCGATCGTTCACGCCGAACCTCATCTGTAACAAAGTATTACACCAAGCATTGAAGGCCAACCTTCTGATGAAAAACGTGGACATCGCCCGGACAGATCCTAAACTTTGCAAAAAGAACACAAACAGGATTCTGTTCAGCATCGATATGGACGACAACCAACCGCATTCCTCAGCGCCTGGCTATATTCAAAGTAAAGGCCCCTCTTCTGCCCATGTCCAGCATGCGACAGAACGATTCATGACGGTGAATCAGGGTCGCCTGGCCCGAGTCCGGGAAGGCTTGCAGCCCAAACAGCAACAGTGTTTCGACTTGCTGCCGTTACTCTTCCACATTAATCATGAGAGCCTTCCGGGCTACAGCAGCCGGGATGACGTGCCTTTCGGCATCTCTAACTATCATCCGTCGGATACAGTCATCCGGCTCGCTCAATCCATCACCCGTGGGCAGGTCGGCAAACGCGTCTCGCTGACCAAACCGGCGCTATCAGCCCTGTATCTGATGGGATCGAGTGGCAGCATCGGACAGTCAACGTCATCGGATCTGGATATTTGGGTCTGCTACAACAGTGAACTGAATGATCGCGACATCGACCGATTACAGACCAAAGCGGAACAGATTTCGGTCTGGGCCAGCGGGTTTAATCTGGAAGTGCACTTCTTTCTGATGGATGCCCACCGATTTTCCGGCGGCGAACAACAGTCACTGACCGGAGAAAACTGCGGCTCGACACAACACGTTCTGCTGCTCGATGAGTTTTATCGTACCGTGCAGGTATTGGCCGGCAACATTCCGGCCTGGTGGTTGGTACCGACAGCGTTTGAAAGCGAGTATCGCAGCGCACTGGACACCATGGCCTACGATGGCTATGTCAATGACGCCAACACCACCGACTTTGGCCCTATTGCGACACTGCCCGCCGGCGAATTTATCGGGGCGGGAATGTGGCAGATTTACAAAGCCATCGACTCGCCCTACAAGTCTGTTCTGAAACTGATTCTGCTCGAAATCTACGCTCGCGAGTACCCCGCCATTGAGAGTCTCGCGCATCAATACAAGTCGGACATCTACCGGATGAAACTGTCGCTGGATGATCTGGACCCCTATGTGATGCTCTATCGCCGCATCGAATCCTATTTGACGGAACGGGATGAAATGGAACGGCTGGCGCTGTTGCGACGCTGCTTTTATTTTAAGGTTGGTCTCAATTTGTCGAAACCGACCCGCACCTATAACTGGCGCCGGGAGCTGATGGATTATCTGCTCGACTCCTGGGGCTGGACCAAGTCGACCATTGCGCACCTGGATAACTTCCGCGCGTGGACCATCGAGGAGGTACTCAGCGAACGTCGGTTATTAATTAATGAGCTGACCCACAGTTATCGGTTCCTGACGGAGTTTGCGTCTGAGCACCACAGCACTCATGTGATGAGTCAGCGTGACTTGTTGATCCTGAGTCGTAAGCTGCATGCGGCCTTTGATCGTCGACCCGGCAAAATTGACTTCATCCGAATCGGCCTGGATGTCGATCTCAGCCACGAAAAAATCCGTCTGTATGAACGCGAAAGCAAACAGGAACCCGGCGTGTTCTTATGGGCGGCCTATAACCGACCGCTGGATGCGGACCCATCGCCTTCGCCGCTCAAGTATTCCAAGGGGTTATTGGAGACGCTGCTCTGGTCGCATCTGAACGGGCTGATCAGCGCCCACCTGCACATTCCGATTTATCCGATGCAGCAGGCCATTACCGAGTTCGAAATCCGCATGTTGCTGGCCTCAATGCGTCAGATCCTGCCGACGCCACTGCCCAAGATCGACAGCAACAGTTTTTATCATCCGGCCATTCTGACGAAAGTCGTCTGTTTCATTAATGTTGGCCGAGACCCGCTGCACTATCTGTCCGCTCGCGGGTTACAAAAAATATCTGCACGCAGCAACAGTCTGGACTTCAGTGCGCTTCGCGAAAACCTGGTACTGAGCATTGATATGGTGTTGGTCAACACCTGGGGAGAGGTGGTGGTCGAACGCTTTGCCGATCAGGACGCCATGACCAAAGCACTGAAATCGCTGATCAATCGGGTCAACAAACAAACCCGTAGCGGCCTGCCGATTATTGAAACCGTCTGCCACAATCAGACTCGTCCTCAGGCTATTGCAAAACGGGTCAAAGATTTGTTTGAGGACGCGCTGTCGGCGTTATGCTCGCCCATGCACCCGAAAAACACACGGTTTGTGTTTAACCTGAGTGACAACTGCATTTTGTTTCAACACATCAACCGGGTCACCAACTTCCAAACACTGTCGGACGTGACCGAGCTGGAACAGCACCTCGGCCACGAACAGGCAGAGTACAGTCCGGTCGTATTTGATCGGGTCTTCCAGCAGGATCAACCTTTAATGAGCCAGCTTTACCAGACCCATAGTGCGAACACGGTAAACGTGGCCTTCGAACTTCAAACCACTCAGGCAACACTCTACCTGATCGATGAGCAAGGGTCATTGATGCGGTTTGTGCAACCGTTGCACAACGTTGCAACCTTGCTGTCGCCTCTGCTGCGTTTTCTGAAAGTCACTGAACATCGGCAACGCAGTAATACCGATGTACAGCTCATGCCACAACGAACCATTCAATGTCATCAGATTGTTCGGCAGAAAAACGGATTGGAACTGAAGCGAATCAAGTTAGGAGGGCTGGTCAACAAAGGACGTTTTATCAGTGTGCAGGTCAACGTAGACCTGTCCGATCAGGGCGGATATGACTATCACGTTGTTTGTAACGAAAAGGAGTTTCACAGCGCGGTCTTAGGCGACAATCTTTACAACGCTGTTGCCTCTTTTGTGTTGGGGTTACGGGCGTCGGGGCAAAAGTATCCGGTCTACATTACCGATTTGGCGTTGACCGAATCCGTTACCGACAGCTTTGAGTTCGGCCGAGATCAAACCCGTCACTACGTCTCACTAAAACTTAAGCTGGAAAAACGCATTAATGACGCGATGAAGCGGCTCTGAGTCTGACGACAACTGAATGAGCCGCTCGCGTTGTTATCAGGCCAGTTTGGTCAACAGATTTTCCAGATAATTAAGGTCCGGAATCACCGCTTTGCCCAGCTGAGTGATCACCGCCATCTGTTCTGCATCGCCCCGAGAGACCTGTTTGTCTTCACGCACTTCATTGTCGGTTAACTTGATCATACGCGGAATACCCTGCACCAGCACCGCAAAAAACTGATGACGGGACTGCCCCGTGGTGGCATTCATGACAGCCAACCGGGCGTTATCTGAGTCGCGGGCATGTACCTGGCTGTTGGCAATTTCAAAACTCAATACCGGGATACGCTCACCCCGCCATTGGATATATCCCAGATGCCAAGGTGGAGTGCCCGGTTCGTTTTCCATTTGCGCCAAAGGCACGACTTCGGCAACCACGACGTTTGGTACCAGGAGGCTTTTATTCTGCACCGGTACTAACAAACTTGAAACGACGTTGTTTTCATCACCGGCACTGAGTCGGTTTGATTTTTTCATTTAGGTTTCCTTCATATCAGGCTGCGGCATGACGGTGCTCAGCGAGCCAACGGAGAAGTTTTTCAGCCATCTGTTCCGGGGTTCCACGCCAATCGACAGTGCCTGCATCGTCAGCAGAATCAGGCATGGAGCTTTGTACACAACTGTCTGTCGATTGTGACCAGACAGTGCCACCACTTTCCTTCACCAAACTGGCACCCAGTGAGCCATCACTGCCCATACCACTGAACACAATGGCATTCGACTGCGAACCATAGTGTTCAGCCACGTTCTTCAACAGATGATCATGACTGGGACCATAGGGACCGCTCCAGCCATTGCTTTGCCAAAGAATGCCATGATTTTCAGTAAAGCGAATCTCGTTATCGACAGGAACCACCAAGACACGCCCGTTAGCTAACTGAGCGCCATGCTCGCCATTCACCACCGATAAAGATGTATGCCGACCAATAGATTGAACCAGAGCGTCTAGGCACCCGGCATCAATATGCTGTGCATAAAGAAAGGCCGCCGGCACATCCGACGGCAGGAGGTCCAAAAAGGCTTTCACGGCTTGAGGGCCGCCTAAGGACGCACACAGTACCCAAATCGGACCCAGATTCGGGCAAGGTGCATGCTTCAGCGACTCAGGTAACTCGTAACGTTGCGTCACCGGGCTGGAAATCAGTGCATCCAGGTTGATCTCCGGTGCACTGGCAGCTTCTTCTACCACGGGTGCAAACGAAGCCAGTTTTTCATGAATTCGCCGACGCCAGCGCGGATAATCTTCATCATTTTTACCGGGGATGTTCCCATCCCCAAACAGAATGGGCATTTCCGTACGTTCGAGAATTTCTTGAACAAAGCCGGTCCATTGTTCGGACTCTTCCAGTTCAACCACCCACAAGCGGATGGTCTCATTGGTTAAAAAGCTTTTGTTTAATCGCTCCGGTGAGGTATTCACCGCGATCTCATAACCGGCCTCGGCCACCACGGACTGCAACTGATGTTGAATCAGTGGAGTCGGTGCAATGATGCCAACGCGGTTATGTTTCGTCTTCATGACACCGGCCTACTCATCCAACAGCCGTTCGATCGCTTCCAACAACGGACCTTCCTGGAATGGTTTACCCATGTAGTCGTTCACACCGATCGACAACGCCCGCTCTCGGTGCTTAGAGCCGGTACGGGAAGTGATCATGATGATCGGAATGTGCTTCAGACGTTCATCGTGTCGAACCCGGGAGGCCACTTCAAACCCATCCATGTGCGGCATCTCGATATCCAGCAGAATCAGATCTGGGATTTCGTCGATCATCTGCGCAATGGCATCGGCGCCGTGTTTCGCCAGCATAACTTCCATGCCATTCCGCTCCAGCAGACGGCTGGTTACCTTTCGTACCGTGACCGAATCGTCACAAACCATGACCTTAGACGGACCGTCTTTCTTTCGGCTAGGTTCTGGCTCAGAGGCCATCTGCTCCAGCGCGTGCGTAGGTTGATGCTCAATCACCAGTTCTGATCGGATCAACGCACCGAGGTCGAGAATGACCACAACGGAACCATCCCCGAGAATGGTTGCACCAGACACGCCCGGTACTTTACTGAACTGAGCACCCAGCGTTTTCACAACGATCTCACGTGAACCCATTAAGCGGTCAACGTGTAAAGCCATGGAATGCCGGGCGTCATTACCGCGCACCAGTACCAATGGCACTGATTGATCCAGACCTGCCAACGATGGCTTGGCACCGGTATGCAGCAATGCCCCCATGTATTCCAGGCGATAGCGACTGCCACCGTACTCAAACAACGGTGCATCGGGCTTGTAGTACTCCATCAACTGTTTTGGTGTGACACGGACAATCCCTTCGATGGATGTCAACGGCAAGGCATAGAGGTCATCCATAATGTTAACCATCAGTGCCCGGTTAACCGAAACGGTAAACGGCAACCGAATGGTAAACATGGAACCACGACCCGCCACCGAATCGATAAAGATCGAACCGCCTAACTGTTTCACCTCAGAGTTGACGACGTCCATACCGACGCCGCGACCTGAAATCTGCGTGACCGCTTCGGCCGTACTGAAACCAGCCTCCAGGATGAACTGCATGACTTCGGTGTCATTCAGATCGGCATCCGGTTTCATCAGACCACGCTCGATGGCCTTTGCACGGATTTTTTCGACATCAATGCCTTTACCGTCGTCTTCCAGACTCAGTACGATGTCTCCACCTTCGCGAGACAGATCCAGTCGTATGGTACCGCGCTCGGCTTTTCCAGCGCTGAAGCGTACGTCTGGTTTCTCAATACCGTGGTCGACCGCGTTACGCAGCAAATGTTCTAAAGGCGAGATCATGCGCTCCAGTACGGTTCGATCGACTTCACCCTCGGCATTACCGACCATGAAGTCGACGTTCTTGCCGAGCTCACCAGACACCTGACGAACAATCCGCCGCAGTCGTGGCAACAACCGGTTGAACGGAACCATGCGCGTACGCATCAGTCCTTCCTGCAGTTCAGTATTAATACGGCTCTGTTGCAACAGAATGGTTTCTGCATCACGAGTCTTGTCGCTCAGCGTCGACTTAATGTCCTGAAGGTCGTAAGTCGCCTCCATCAGTGATCGAGACAGTTGCTGAATTTGGGAGTAGCGGTCCATTTCCAGCGGGTCAAAGTCTTCGTAGTTGGTCTCTTCGGCGCGCTCCTGGCGGAAGATAATCTGCGCTTCGGTTTCCATATCGAGTCGGCGGACATGGTCACGCAGTCGATCAATGGTCTGATCCATATCCCCGAGCGTAAAGCCGAAGTCACTGACTTCCTGCTCCAAACGAGCACGAGAGATGGAGGTTTCACCAGCCAGGTTCACCAACCCCTCTAACAGGTTGGCACTGACTTTTACCGTTTCCTGAGGCTGATTCCGTTTGGCTTGCGCATTGCCTCTGGCGTCGCCGGATTTGGGGCTGGTCGTTTCCTGTCGAGCTTTAAAGGGCACCACATTTTTAGTGCTGCTGTCATCAGGCTCTGACTCCACAGGGGTTTCCTGTTCGGGTACCAGTGTCAATCCCGTTTTCGGCTCGTCGCCTTCGGACATCTGATCGAACTCAGACTCATCCATTTCGGAGACCATTTGAATAACGCTGGGACCAAATCCACCCGATTCTGAACCGTGCTCTTCTAGCACCTTCTGCAAGCGCTCAATATCATTGACCAGGGAATCCTGCCGCAACAGGACTTCCTTGAAGAAGGCATCGTCCAGATCTATACGGTTCTGCTGAGCCCGGATAATAAACGACTCGAAATCGTGCGCCTGGTCACCCAGGGCTTTTAACCGAGCCAATCGAGCACCACCTTTCAGGGTATGAAGCACTCGCTTCATCTCATCAGCGTGCGCTTCATTGGTTGGATCAGAGCGCCATTCTTCGACAGCGTTTTCAAGTTCGTTCAGCAACTCCCCGGCTTCATCAATAAAGATTTCCAGAATGTCGAAATCCAGATCTTCCGGAAGCGCTTCAGTGACCGTATCTGACGAGTCTTCCGCAGCAACTTCGTCCGTCGTCTCTGGTTCGCTTTCCGTTTCTTCCACGGGCGGTGTCGTTACTGAATCGGCCGTATCATCAATCGGCTCTTCAACCGGTAGCTCAGGTTCTTCTTTAACCGGAGTTAAGTTCACCGGGCTTGGCGGACTGCCGGGGTTTTTACGGAACTGGGAAATGGCCCATACAAGATCCGGCGCAGAAACACAGGTCATGCTGCTTTCAATATCGCCAACCATTTCCGCCAGTCGGTCATGGCACTGCTGCAGCAAGGTGATCAAACCGGGGGAAGATTGATATTGACCTTGAGCCAGTCCTTCATACAAAAACTCAAGCTCATGAGCCAAGTCACCCAAGGGTGAAACCTCAGCCATGCGGGCGCCACCTTTAAGGGTATGCAGATCGCGCTGGAGTGCTTCAACTTCAATCGTGTTCTGTGTATCTTCGATCCAACCGTCCAGAGACTGCTGGATGTTTTCCAGAATGTCGTTCGCCTCTTCTAAAAAGATTTCAACCAACTCAGGGTCACCATCAACGGTGAACCGCTCGGCCTGCACTTCCGGAGGCAACGCAGCCGGTGTGCTTGGCTCGGAAGAGCTTGGTGCTGAATCAACGGGGTCCGATGACGCGCCATCCGATTGCTCAGGTTCAAGTACCTGATAAGGAATCGCGTAAAGATCGTAGAGTTGTTGCAGTCTTTCGGAGAACAATGCATCGGTACGAATTGACTGCCCGGCAGCAAGTCGATCCATCATCGAAATCAACGACTCATGACCGTCATGCGCCAGATTGAAAAACTTTTCTTCAATGATGTAAGGGTTAGACTCAGCGGCCACATACAATGAACGCAACTCGTTACTTAACTGAGACAGCGGAATCAAGTCGACGGCATGAGCAGCCTGTGCCAGTGTATCGAGTTCTCGGATCAGAGTTTGCGACGCATCTCCCGCCTCACCGGTACTGCGCCATTGATCCAGGATGCTTTCTGCATCCATCACAATGTCCATACTTTCGGATAGGAAGATTGACATGAGACTGACGTCTTCATTGGCCGAATCGTCCGTTGCCGCTGAGAGCTGCGCGAGTTGACCTTCGACGCTGGCAATAAACTCACGGGCATCGCCGGTCATCTGATTATCAACACCCGGCGAGGTGAAGTGCTTAACCAGCGACACCATCCGTTCCAGACTGTTGGTCATGCTATCGTTAGCAGCTAAACCCCTTTCCTGATAGCCCTTAACCAGGTTTTCAACGGGCTGCACAATCTCTGCAATGGTATCCATGCTGGCCATATGGGCCGAGCCTTTAATGGTATGCAAGGCTCGCTGCAAAGCATCCGGCAGTTTCTGCCCAACCGGCTGATCAGCCAGATAGGTTTCCACAAACTCAAGGTGCGTCTCCAGCTCAGAGTTGAAAATTTTCAGCAGATTTTCGTCGTTATCAAAGTCGCTGTCTGAGCCAGATGAGCTGTCATCAGAGTCACTGTCGCCGCTATCTTCTAAAACGGGTGCCGCGGGGAGTTCGGGTTCAGATTCATCGTCGGCGTCAGCAAGCAGCGAATCGGAGTCGTCCTGATCGACGGTCGACCAATTCGCACTTTGTC
>NZ_CH724154.1:330213-381360 GCF_000153185.1 Reinekea blandensis MED297
AACTTCTTCAACCACGCGCACGAGATCATCGGACCGGTCAATCGAGCCGTCGATCAAACGGTTGAGCATATTCTCAACGGCCCAGGCGGTTTCACCGACGATTGTAGCGCCAACCATCCGGCCACTGCCCTTCAGAGTATGAAACGCGCGTCGGAACTCGGTTAATGCTTCGGTATCGTTCGCATCGGCTTTATATTTCGGGAAATAAGTCTCGATGGCTTCAAGAACTTCACCGGCTTCTTCGATGAAAATCTCTAAAATGTCATCATCGATTAAATCATCATCCGTTGATTCTGCTTCCTGATCTGCTGCATCAGACGTTAGCGACTCGGCAACTTCTGGCGTTGACTCTGGCTCGACCAAGTCGTCTTCAGAATCCGCAGAATCGTCAACATCGGTGGGTAACGGCTCGTCTGCTTGAACAGTTAAGCCAAAATCGGTCTGATCAATGGCCAGGGTGTCTTCAAAGTCGGGCTCATCAAGATCCGCAACCGGTAACGCGTCCCAGGGTTCTTCTGATGAGTCGGATGAGAGTTCTTCGCTGAAATCAATGACAACATCGTCTTCGGATGCATCATCGACTGACCAATCAACGTCAAACTCATCGGACGAATCGGAGTGACCATCGGACCAATCTTCACTGACATCAGCCGTTGGCAGCTCAACGCTGTCATCCGGTTCTGCAAGCTCCAATGACTCGGGCTCAGAAACGTCTTCATCCACCGAGAGTGGCTCATCCGTTTCCGCCGCAGCAGGGGTGACAGCCGATTCCTCTGTATTCTGGCGCGAATCATCGGTAAGGATAACCTGCAAGCCCAACTTCGATAAGGACTCACCGGCGCGCTCAAGAATGTCGTGATTGATCGCTGAGCCATCGCGAGATAACCGCTCAAGATAGTATTCAACACCCACCAGCGCGTCAGCCAGAGCATCCATCTCCTGCCACTGTGGGCGGTAACGGTCGTTTATCAGTTTTGTCTGTACGTATTCTTCAACAGCTTTAAGAATCCGGCTGGCGTCATACAGCGGAACCATCACCAGTCCGCCTCGAACCCCGGATAATATCGACGGAGCCTCGTTCAAAAGCTGACTGTCGAAGTGCGAACCAATGTATTCAACAACAGCATCTTTGACCTGCTCGATACCATTTCTGGCTTCGCGCAACACGGCTTCATGTGCGTCACTGACGTTTGCATTACGGTCACCGTCGGCTGCGCTGAGGTCGGCATCTTCGACAATACCTGACAGTGTGGCTTCGACATATAAAAGCGCACCGGCTATGTCCATCAACAGGCCATCATCCTCAATCTGAGGTTTTTCCTGCGCCTGCTTAATAATGTCCATCTGTTCACTGAGAACGCGGTGAGGATTCGCCAAGCCAACCACGGCCATGGTGTCGCACAACTGCTGCAATGGAGCGCTCAGTTCGCTTAAACGCTGACTGTCTTTAACCTGAGTGCGAACCATAAGATCCAGCGCATCTTTAAGTCGTGCCAGTTCTTCCAGTAACGCCGTAACCACATTTCCGACGGCTTCTCGGTCAGGTCCCGCCAGACGGGCCCGTTGTGATTGAACTTCCTGATCCGATGGCAATGCATCGACCAGTTTATAGTTCCGTTGGATGTTGCTGATACGGTCAATGCCCGTGTCTCCGAGCTTGGCCAGATAAAACAGGGTGTTCTTGAGCTGAGACTCGTTTGGTGATTGTTTAACCGTCTCAAGTGGATTCGCCAGTAACGCTTTAAACGCATGGTCAATGTCACGCATGACTTTCACGGTTGCTGGCGAGCGTTCCACCAAACCGGCTTTAACAGCGGTGACAAAAGCATCCAATGCACGCCAGAGTGCGCCAATATGAGTTCGTTCGGTCAGGGCAGCAACGCGACTAACCGACTTCGCTAAAAACTCAATTGAGTTGCTGTCCTGTTCCCCTTTAATCCAACCAAGTAAAGCCAACTGATACATCTGTCGTAACTTACGAATCAGCTGGGTTGTTTGCGATCGGGTAAAAGGCGTTTCATCGGGCTCACCCAGCATACGACGGGCGGCACCCATGTCCGGGTTGAACAGTGACGTTTCAGAGAGAAGTTTTTCGCCACGGGCAGCACGAAGGTCATTAAGAATTGGCAGAATGACAATCGGCATATCCGTTTGCCCGCGACCAATCTGATCAAGGTAGGAAGGCAACTGAATGATCGCTTGCATCAATACGGCAAGATTATCACTGCTGGCCGGAACGGTACCATCGACAATGGCTTGATTCAGATGCTCCATCTCTTCAGCCAGCAAAGCAGCACCGTAAAACTCAACCATCTGCAGGGTACCCTGCACCTGATGAATATAGGATAGGCTGAAATCCAAACGGGTTGTATCGTCTGGTGTATCTACAAAGGCTTCCAATGCGTAACGCGCCTGTTTCAGCGTTTCGTCGATTTCACCTTTGACCCACTCTAGTGCCACATAGTCTCGGCGATCAGCCATGCCGATTTCCTCGTGTGTTAATTTCGTTTCAAATAAGCCAGTGCTCGTTCTCCGGGTACCCGGTAAAGATCAGGGTGGGACCAATCCACCATCTCCCCAAGCCCCAACACCAGCATTCCACCTGGTGCGAGTCGACTGGCCAACTCCATCACAATGTCTTTACGCCGCCATTTGCGGAAATAAATCAGAACATTCTGACAATAGATGACATCTAAATTTCGCAACGGGGATCTGGACAGCTCCAACAGGTTAAGCCGCACAAAACAGACCCGGTCTCGAATCTGCTGGTCAACCTGAAACTTATCCGAGACAGGCACGAAGTATTTATTCTGCAACTTCGTGTCGACCAACTCCAAACGCCGGGCTGCATAGACCCCTTTCCGCGCTCGGTCCAATGCCTGTTTACTGATATCTGACCCGGTGATACCAAACCGAATCGGCTGTTCTTCAGTCGATCGTTGAATCACTTCGGCGGTTAACATCGCCAGGCTATATGTTTCTTCCCCGGTAGAGCATCCGACACTCCAAAGACTTAATGGTCTTTGACTGTCTTTGATACGCCGACGGAGGTGGTCTTTTACCAGAGAATAGGCAGCTGGATCACGAAAGAAACGAGTTTCCTGAACCGTCAGGCGATCGATGAGCTGATTCCATTCAATCAACCCCTCGTCCCCTGAACGAACAAACTCATAGTATCCGAGATAATCTTCAAAACCGATTTCGCGCATCCGAATGGACAGGCAGGTTTTAAGAAAACTTCGCCGCTGCTCCGGTAATTGAAGACCTAAACGGTCTTCAATAATGTCCTGCCACGTAGCAAACGCCGAGTCCGATAACTCCGGAGCCTGATTGACAGAAACGACCATAGCTTAATCCAGTCAAGGAAACTGTCGGATTACCCGACAGAAACCATGTCCTCGTCATCCAGATCCGGAATCGACAACGACTCCACATCATCGTCATTTTCCGGAAGTTTGAAACCGGCAACCGACGACTGCAGGTCATTGGCAAGCTGAGCCAGGTTACCAATCGATTTCGCCGTAGCGGTCGTACCGGCCGATGTCTGCGAGGTAATTTCCTGGATCACGTTCATCGTATTCGAGATGTGACCAGCGGACGATGCCTGCTGACGTGCTGCGTTGGAAATGTTCTGAATCAGGTCAGCCAGGTTTTTCGATACGTTCTCAATTTCTTCCAGTGCAACACCGGCGTCCTGCGCCAATCGTGCACCCCGTACCACCTCGGCAACCGTTTGTTCCATCGAGATAACGGCTTCGTTTGTATCGTTCTGAATCGTTTTAACCAGGGCTTCAATCTGCTTCGTTGCCGCTGAGGAACGTTCTGCAAGGCGCTGTACTTCGTCGGCAACAACCGCGAAGCCTCGTCCCGCGTCACCAGCCATCGAGGCCTGGATCGCTGCGTTCAAAGCCAGAATGTTCGTCTGGTCAGCAATGTCGTTAATCAACGATACGATGTCACCAATTTCCTGTGACGATTCACCCAATCGTTTAATACGTTTTGAGGTTTCCTGAATCTGCTCACGAATGTTATCCATGCCGTTAATGGTTGCCTGTACCACGTCAGCACCTTTCTTAGCGATCGCAACCGATCGCTCCGCAACCGCAGCAGATTCCGCGGCGTTTGCAGATACCTGGTCAATCGACACCGCCATTTCGTTCACAGCGGCCGAGGCACCCGCAATTTCCTGTGCCTGGTGTTCCGACGCTTCAGCAAGATGCATCGCCGTTGCCTGCGTTTCCTGAGCAGCGGAAGAAACCTGCACCGCCGTCGTGTTAATCGACGATACCAGTGAGCGCATCTGGTCGATTGCGAAGTTAATGGAGTCAGCAATCGCACCTGTAAAATCTTCGGTAACCGTTGCCTGAGTGGTTAAGTCACCATCAGCAAGGTCAGCCAGTTCGTCAAGCAGTCGCAAAATCGCGTTCTGGTTTTGCTCGTTGGTTTCGGCCGTGGTGTGCAAGTCGCGTTGGGTGTCGCGGACAATTACGAATACCGCAAAACCAATCAGAATGAGTGCAAGAATACCTAAGCCGAGGACGATGTTCTGACTCCAGATACGGGAGTCTGCCGCCACCTGAATCTGGCCAATCAGGTCAGAAGACAGTTCGAGCAAAGATTGTGAATCGGAGAAGATCGTGCCGGAGGCTTCACGCACCTGGAACAACTCAGGCGATGTCGCCATAATCTGAGTCACCGAACCACTGACAATTTCGAAGATCGCAGCAATACTTTCCAGCGATTCCGCCGCTTCAGGGTCCGTAATCTGTGCGATATCCAGGTTTGGATTACCAAAGCGCATACCATCCAGGACGCGCTCGAACAATACAGCATCCCTTTCAAATGAGTCGGCCGCCATGACAGCACCTTCACCACCTACCAGGACTTTGTTAATCGATCGAACAATACGTTCAGCCAACCAGGACTGACGCTGGGCAACGGCGACCTGAGCCGGTTCGGCGTCGTTTTCCAGCAAAATCTCGATGACTTCGTCGTACTCGACCTGAAGTTCAGGAATTCGTTCAGCCAGGGTATTGGCCGTGTTGTGCAGTGCCAGAATGGTTTCCCGGGATTCAACGATCAGGTCCGCCGCATCACTCACTCGGAGCCAGACATTCCCCAGATCATTCACATTCACTGAAGAAGCATGCTCTGATATGGCAGGCAATCCAGAAACCTGGTTCCCCTGAAGAATATAATTCCAGCGGATTTCAAATTCGGCTTTGGCTTTCTGCAAGAGTGAGAAGGCCTCTTCCTTACCAGCTGCAGCCTCTGAGGAGTTCTTTGCGATCTCCTGAGAAAGTACGCGAAGCTCACCCGCGTTTTCTAAGAATTCCGAATCGTATCGGGTTAATGTTCCAACCTGCACGACCACCGCTACCGCGGCCAGGATCACCAACAGCAAACTTGCCAGTAAAATACTGAGAAGTCGGTTGGTACCCAGAATAGTCATTAGGTTTCCGGCTCGTTGTTTCATTTTGAACTCCAGTTCGGCCTCTGGCTGCCATCTATTAAACGTATCTTTTGATTTTCAGGTTCGGGATTATACGGCGACATCCTGAAACTGCTCATGGTCGCTCAGCGAAATCATGCTGAAACGGGACCAAATTCTTTTATCTTTCACGAAATGCCCGGTCACAAAAGGTTTTAAACCTTCAGGTAGATCCGGCACAGTCGGATCAAAACTGTCTGCGGCAAAATACTGCATACCTTCGACACCATCGACGACCAGTCCATCGGACTGCTCATTCTGCTCAATCACCAAAATCCGCCGGGAGCGGATAGGAGTGCTGCTTTCGTAATTGAAAAAGGCGTTGAGGTCGATGATTGGAATCAGGCGTCCGCGAATATTGGAAACGCCCAGAACCCAGGGCTTAACATTAGGTAGACGGGTAAAATTAGGAACCCGAAGCAGCTCGGTTACTTCCGACATCGGTGATACAAAATGAAAGTCACCGATTCGGAATCCGATTCCACTGAATGTTTCGGTCGCTTCTTCCTGCTCCGGAAGACCCACTGCGGTGGAGCGGACTCTGCTCTCCAGGTCTCGCAGCAGGGCAATGGGGGTCTGGTCAGACATGGTCATCAACCCAGCGTCTGACCCGCCATTACGGCTTCAATGGTTTTTGTCAGTTCATCTTCCGTTACCGGCTTAACGAGATAGCCCGAAGCGCCTTGTCGACGACCCCAAACACGGTCGGTTTCCTGATCTTTGGTGGTGACAATGACGACGGGAATATGCGCGGTATCCGTACCTTTTGTAAGCTGGCGGGTTGCCTGAAAACCATTCAGTCCCGGCATGACAATGTCCATCAAGACAACATCTGGCAGTTCTTGACGGGCTAATGCCACGCCATCAGCGCCGTTATCTGCGGTCAGTACTTCATAACCGTGCTTTTCAAGCATACCCTGAAACGCATAAGTCTCGGTTGGCGAATCATCAACTATTAATACACGTGGCATAATCAAAAACCCTTACGTTTAGCAATTTGGCTGAGCATTACATCTCTCATTCGTTCACTTGACGTAATCACGAATGGCGCCCAGTAATTCCTCTTTACCGAACGGCTTGGTCAGGTATTGGTCACTGCCGACAATCCGTCCTTTGGCTTTGTCAAACAACCCGTCTTTACTGGAGAGCATAATTACTGGTGTTTCTTTGAATGCGCTGTTGTTCTTGATCAGCGCGCAGGTTTGATACCCATCAAGCCGGGGCATCATAATGTCGACAAAAATGATATCTGGCTTAGAATCTGCAATTTTGGCCAGCGCATCAAAACCATCTGTCGCGGTGATTACATCACACCCCACCTTCTTCAGCAGCGTTTCCGCTGTCCGGCGAATGGTTTTGGAGTCATCAATCACCATGACTTTCAGGTTGTCAAAACTTGTATCCATAGGTCATCCCAAGGGTAAGCGCTGTTTCTTATATTAAATGACGGCTAGTTACTACAGTAGAAAACACCACCGAGAACAGCGTTTGAAAGCACTCAGGGTCTTAAAGGCAAAGCCTCTCACAATCTAGCCGACTTCTAGCGGGTCACTTTTATCATAGATTCTAACTTATCGCTATAACCGGTTGTAAAGAAAGTTATTTTGAGTCGGACCAGTTTGTTTTAACATGAGCCTAATCACACTGTACCGGAATAAATTATGACCATTCGCCTTGCCGTCGTCATGGACCCTATTGAGTCCACCGCCTACAAAAAAGACAGCACTCTGGCCATGTTATGGGCCGCTCAGGACCGGGGCTGGTCTGTACATTATCTGACCATGTCCGATTTGTATCTGGACAATGGCATTGCCAAAGGTCGGGCAACGGCGCTGACCGTTCATCGCAACCCAGACCACTTCTACGACCTCGGCGAAACCGAAACGATTCCACTGAGCGAGTTCGATGTCATTCTGATGCGCAAAGACCCGCCGTTTGATAACGAATACATCTACGCAACCTACCTGCTTGAACGCGCTGAACAGCAGGGCACGCTGGTTGTTAACCGTCCACAAAGTCTGCGTGACTGCAATGAGAAGTTCTTCGCAACGGCGTTCAGTGAATGCACCCCACCGCATCTGGTTGCCCGGGATGCCTCGCTGTTACGTCAGTTTCACCAGACCCACGGAGACGTAATTTTTAAACCGCTGGACGGCATGGGCGGCAGCGCCATCTTCCGTCTCAAACCCGATGATCCGAACGTGAGTGTGATCATTGAAACACTGACCAACAACGGTCAGGAGCAGATCATGGCACAGAAGTATCTGCCTGAAATCAAAGACGGCGACAAACGCATTCTGATGATCAACGGCAAACCCGTTGACTACAGCCTGGCGCGCCTGCCGGCGAAAGGCGAAACACGCGGCAACCTGGCGGCTGGCGGCTCCGGTCGTGCCCAACCGTTGACCGAACGCGATCGCTGGATTGCCAACCAGGTCGCACCGGAACTGGTCAAGCGTGGGTTACTCTTTGTCGGTCTCGATGTCATCGGCGACTACCTCACCGAAGTCAATGTCACCAGCCCGACCTGCATTCGTGAAATCGATGCAGCCTATGGAACCGACATCGGCGGTATGCTGATGACTGAAATAGAAAAGCAACTGGAGCAACCACGTTAGATGAGTCAAACGACCGCCCGAGTCTCGGACAGTGATCGACTGAGCTTTACCATTTTTCTCGCGCTCGCTCTGCACGCGATCATCATTTTTGGGATCAGTTTCACCTCGGAACTGAATCGGACAACCAGCCCAACGCTGGACGTCACCCTCAGCCTGCACAAGAGCGATGCCCAAGTCAGCGAAGAAGAGGCCGATTTTTTAGCCGACGCTGATCAACAAGGCAGCGGAACACTCGAAGAGGCGGCACTGTTAAAAACGACGGAACAGTCGGAAATTGAAGAAAACCAGATTTTCCACACCACCCCTACCGTACAGCAGATCCGTTTTTCCGATCTGCGTGCGAATAACGATCGGATCATCGCGACTCAGTCCAACAGCAGCTTCGATGCTCTGACGCAAAGCAGCGATGACGGCAGCATGCAGGACGCTGTCGATGCCGAAGAGGCCGTCATTCTGAACAACATCACCGACGTTGCCACATTAAAAGCACTGTTAGATGAAAGCCGGCAAAACTACGCCAAGCGCCCTCGCGTTCGAACCCTGACGGCGGTTTCGACCAAGCGCGCCATCGACGCCCGGTACATTTATGATTGGCTGCAGAAGGTGGAACGTATTGGCAATCAAAACTACCCCGAAGGTGCACGCAGTCAACGCCTGTCCGGCGCGGTGCGGCTCGCCGTGGCGATCAATTCGGACGGCACTTTGAACTCGGTGCAAGTCACCGGATCGTCCGGTTACTCCATACTCGATCAGGCGGCTAAACAGATCGTCTATCTGGCGGCACCCTTCGATGAGTTCGATGCCGAAATGCTGGAAGAATACGACGTTCTTGAAATCATCCGCACCTGGCAGTTCCGCACCGATAACAGTTTCGGACTCGCCGATGGCTGAACTGTGGTTGGGCTTTGACTGGGGTCTGGGCTGGATTGGCGTTGCCAGCGGCCAGACCGAAACCTATACGGCCTCGAAGTTAAAACCGATACGCGCTCGAGACGGCATTCCTAACTGGACGGACATTGACCAACTGGTTCAGGAATGGCGTCCGACCGGATTTGTTGTTGGCATCCCCTACAACATGGATGGCAGCGAATCTCAGATGGTGGTCCGCGCGCGCAAATTCCGTAAACGCTTGCACGGAAGGTTCGGGTTACCCGCCGAGGAAGCGGATGAACGCCTGACGACTCGTGAAGCCTGGCAGCACATGAACCCGGCTTCGTCATTAAAGAAAGCCAAAGCGGACGATCTGGATTCTGTGGCGGCTCAGATTATCCTGCAATCCTGGCTGGAACAACGGCGCCTGCAGCAGGGCTGAATCCTCTGAGAATGTTTTATGACTCAGTCCATTCCGAATGACGATTACTATCTAACCTATTTTCTGCGCATGATCGATGTCGTCGATCAGCGCTACAACGACATTCTCGATGACGATGTTTGTTATTTTATTCAACAGGTGCGGGCCTGCTCCCGACCGTCACTTCGCTTACTGATCCGCCTGTATATGCGCAAGGGGCCAAACTTCCTGGCCGATCGACTCCAGTATGCGGAGGTTCCCGACATTGAGTTCGCAATCGATGAACTGTCCGATCTTGAGTTGCTGCAACGCAACCCGGAAGTGTATGCCTTTGAGCTGATCGACCTGCTACCTGTGGCCCGCAGTCGGGAGCTGTTTGGTCATGATCGGAAAACCCGCAAAACCGATCTTTATGAGCAGTGGCTCGATGACGAACAGTGCCAACCCTGTCAGGACTGGGGCCTGAACGAACCGGTGGTGACACCGCTCGATTACGACAGTCTGCGGCGTATACAGTTGCTGTTTTTCGGCAACGACCATCAGGACATTACGGAATTCATTCTGGAAGACCTGGGCTTGTTTCGCTATGAGTCAATGCCTCTCGACAAAGCCAATCGATTGTTCGACAGCAGCAAAACCATCGACCAATACCTGCTGCTGAATGACTTGCGCTCTGAGTTCTACCTGATGAACGACGCCCGGGATTATTCAAACCTAGCGGAGCTCGTCGAGCAGGCGCTGCAGATATCACTGCCAGACACCCTTGTGCCCAAATGGCATCGCTTTTTAAACCGTTTAGCCTATCGGCTTGAACAGCTCGGCGAACTGCCTTTGGCGCTGGGCCTGTTTGAAACCAATGACTTACCCCCCGCGCGCGAACGGCGGGTACGGATATACACCAAACTGGAACGTTATGAGGAAGCCAATGCGCTGCTGGCGCACATTGAGGCACACCCCCGCTCATCCGATGAAGTGCAGTTTTACCGACGCTTTGTTAATAAACTGCGCCGCCTCTGTGGTGATTCAAAACTGAATCTGGCACCTCCACCCATTACCGAACACACCGTCGTCTGGCCGAAAGGGGATGCCTGTGTTGAACTGCTGGCTTGTGAGCAGCTTCCCGGTGCCGTTTGGCTGGAAAACCGCTTACCGTTAGCCATCTTCGGATTACTCTATTGGCCGGTCATCTTTGCTGATGTTCCCGGCGTTTGGCAGCACCCCTTTCAAGCGGCACCAACGGATCTGAACGATGCAGTATTTGCATCCCGGCGCCAAAACCTGATCGATCAGCTCGCGTCACAATCCAAGCCCCAATGGCGGTCAGCAATTTGCCAAACCTGGGAAGAGAAGCAAGGCATCCGTAATCCGTTTGTGCATTGGAGTGCTTTGGATCTCGACACCGTGTTAGTTTGTTTTGATGCACTGGAACAACCGCAATGGCAAGGGATATTCGACCATCTGTTGACCGACCTCCGCCAATATCGATCCGGTTTTCCAGATCTGTTTCAAGCACATGAAGGACAGCATCGATTCATCGAAATCAAAGGGCCCGGCGATAAACTTCAGGACAATCAGATAGCCTGGCTGACGGTCTTTGCTCGCCTTGGCATACCGGCCGACGTCCTCTACGTCCGATACGAATCCGATGACACGCTTTAAGGTGTCCGTGCGGGCTCTGGCCGCGTTCAATCAGACAAACGGCCATCTGATCGGCAGCGCCCGGCCCTCGCCATCAGCGTTCGAAGGCCAGCACACCCATCGGCTGGTTCAGGACAATCGACCCGACCATACACGAACGGAAGTTTCACTGTCGGCAACATGGTGCAATCCATCTTTCGAGCTGGTGATCTCCGGCCGGGCCGATTGCATTGCCGACAACACCATTGAAGAAATTAAAACCAGCCGCGTTCCCGCGCAGGACATTCCCGATTCCGTGCGGGCACAACACCGCATGCAGGCCGAAATCTACGCAGCACTGTTCGCTTTATCTCATCCGGAGTGTTCCGAACTGATCGTCACGGTGACCTATGTCCACCCGCAAACGCTGCATGAATGGCAGGACTCGAAACGCTGCCAGCGTGAGACATTGATCGAAGCCTTTTTCAGCTACTGCGCCCGTTACGATCACTGGCTGCAATCCGTTCATCAGCATCGACAGCAACGGCAGCAATGGCTACAGGACCTGACGTTCCCGTATCCGAGCATGCGGGTAGAACAGCGTCGGATGGCCGAAAACGTCTACAAAGCCTGTGCAACAGGCGCCCATCTGACCGTCGAAGCCCCGACCGGCACCGGTAAAACACTGGCGGCACTGTTTCCGGCATTAAAGGCCATGCCTCAGAACTCAGCTCAGAGTGTGTTTTTTCTGACCATGAAAACGACCGGCCGGGATGCCGCAGAACAGGCACTCACGGCCATCGATCCGCAAGCGCAGTTGTCGACGGTTTTTCTCAGCGCCAAAACCCGTGCCTGCCTGTCACCCGACACCGCCTGCGATGGCAACGTCTGCCCCTTTGCCCAAGATTATTTCAGCAAACGGGAACGGGTCTGGCCGCAACTGCTGGCACAAACCCGTTGGTCTGACGAAGCGTTGAAGACATTGGCCGAGCAAGAACAAATCTGCCCTTATTATCTGGCGCAGGATTGGGCCAGCTGGTCCGACGTGGTCATTGCGGACATCAACTACATCTACGACACCACCGCCGTCCAACCTTATCTGTTGAAAGAAATCGATAATCAGGCCATGGTCCTGATTGATGAGTGCCACAACCTGATTGATCGTGGTCGGATGATTTTCAGTGATGTCTTTCGCGGCGCACTGATTCAACAGGTACTCAAAGAAGTGCCGAAAGTTATCCAACAAGAGGTGCGCAAACTGCAGCGACAGTTACGCAATGCCTGTAAAGATCAGCCCGCCGGGTTATCAACCACGCTGCCCCAATCGCTCTGTCACCAGATGCGCGAGTTCATCGCCCGTTCCCCGGTTTTGCTGCAGGAAAACCCGAGTTACGAACCCAGCGTTCAGTGGCAGGAACTGATCTTTGCCTGCGCGCGCTTTGCCCGACTCAATGAACTGGCAAACTTGGCAGATTTTCGCTGGCGCTATCAGGATGGGAACACTCATGAACGTCAGGTCGAACTGATTTGTCTGAACCCCAGTCCACTGCTTCAGCAAAAACACGATCTGGTACACAACGTGATCGGCTTCAGTGCCACGCTGCAACCCTGGAGCTACAGCAATCAATTGAACGGTTTGAGCAATGCGGTTGTTCAATCACTGCCCTCACCATTCCAGCCGGCACAGTTTCAGGTCTATCTGGCGAACGATGTGTCAACGCGTTTTCGGGATCGCCATCGGTTAGCCGGTTCGTTAGGCTTCACGCTTGAGCGGATTGTGAACAGTCCCTGCAACAGCATGGTGTTTTTTTCCAGCTATCAGCAACTGCGGCAATGCACCTCGGCACTTCATCGAAGCGAGTACTTACTGATCCAGCAACCCGGTTGGCAATCAACAGATCGGGATGCCATTCTGCAACGCTTTCGGAGTGAGCAAGGGCTTACTTTGATGACCGTGCTCGGCGGTGTGTTTGCGGAGGGCATCGATCTGCCCGGGACGGCACTGGAACAGGTAGTGATCGTCGGGCCCGGATTACCGCAGGTGAACGACGTCAATAACGCCATTCGTGAGCGCATGACCGAACAACAGTTTAACGGCTTTGATTACGCTTATGTGTTTCCCGGCCTGCAGAAAGTGCTGCAGGCCGCCGGGCGGTGTGTACGTACCGAAAGTGATCGCGGAGACATTCTGCTGATTGACGATCGCTTCTCCGGCTATCAGCAGAACGGCTGGCTACCGGACCATTGGTCGATCAGGTCCGGACCGCTGTCGAGCTGGGCGTCGGTTTTTGCAGACGCGCCACCATCTTCATAATCAGCCAGGTCACCCCGGCCAACAACAATGCCAGCAGATACTCAATCATCGGGATACGAATCACTTCGTTCAGGTGCGCAAAGCCCCGCTCACTGTAAACCGCAACAATGCCGCCGAGGTACAGCGCCAGAAAGGCCCACTTCTGCCAGTCTTTCAAATTCAGACCATGCATTTGCGTAATGATGAACATACCGGCAAAGCCGAACATAAACATCGGCCAGGCTTCTTGCCCAAGCATAAAGGCCACCAACGTACCATGGAATAGCACCATGACTTCCATGATCACTTTCCAGTATTTGTTAACGTGCATCGTGGTAAACATCAGCGCGCCCTGAATCAGAATCAGGAAGGTATAGAAGAAGCCAATCAAATGGCCCGACGTGTTTTCCATCGGGTGAAACCAGAAGGTATAGATGGTGGCCCAGGCAAACACATAGCCATGATAACGACGGAACACCCGGCCGGGCTCATTCAGCATCGGGATTTTTTTACCCCAGAACAAACCTCGGCGATTGTTTTCCATCACCAGTACCATCACCAACAGGAGAATTACCGACCCCTGAGAGCTGAATACCGAGACATCCTGAGCCAGACCGTCATACCAAAAGGCGGTTTGAAACCAGTGCAGTACCACAAACCCCAGCGTACCAAACAGGGCTAACACATTAATCGGCTTCAGGTGTTTGGTGTAGCTCAGGGCCTGGTGCTGTGCATAGAAAATAAGCCCCCAAATAAAGAACTGATGCAGCAGATACCCACCCCAAGCGGTTATCCGGGACCATAACGTCGGGTCCGGTAATTTCCAGAAGTACCAGGCCGCGCCCTGATCCGGCAGCAGATCCGGTGACATAACCAGTGGGCGTGACCACCAGATCAGAATAGTGCAAAGCAGCGCAACGCCCGTCGCCAGCAAGGCGCCACGGCGTGCAGACACCGAAGTGGTGTGATCCGTCATAAATATCCCCTTTTTCTTTGCGGGTATTACGCATTCTATCGGCTTTCGGATCAGCCTTATCCTCTGGTTGCAATTTTGACCTTCAGCGGCCTGATCGATTCAACAACTGTTCCACAGTAGACTTTTCAATCGCCAAACCTATACTGTATATACATACAGTTTTTGGTAATTCTCTCATGACCATGCTCGATACGCTGACCGAACAGGGCCGTCTCTGGAGTGCTCGGCACTGGCAGGAAACCCGGATTCCGGCCATCACGACCGGTCTGCCTGAGCTCGACCCTCACCTGCCGGGTCACGGCTGGCCGCTCGGAGCGGTCACTGAAATTCTGATCGACCAGCGCGCCAGCGGAGAGCTGCGCCTGCTGTTACCGGCCCTGGCGCGTCTCAGTACGCAAGATGCGCGCTGGCAACTGTGGTTGAACCCACCTCTGCACCCCTGCGCACCAGCACTGCAACAATGGCAACTGGATACCGAACGGGTTCTGCTGGCGCGCGCCAAAAACGCGAACGATCTCTGCTACAGTCTCGAAAAAAGCCTGAACAGTGGCGGCTGCCAGGCGGCGCTTACCTGGTGTGAAGCGCTCGACAAAGCGCTGATGCGACGAATTCAACTGGCGGCAGAACGAGCCCGGGTTCCGGTCTTTCTGTTACGCCCGGCCCGGTTCGTTCAACAACCGAGTGTGGCCGCCCTGCGTGTGCATCTGCATGCGGACTCACGACTGGATGTGCTGAAGCGTCGCGCTGGTTGGCCACGGCCGGACATTTCCCTGTCACTGCCGCTGACGCCGGAGCACTGACATGCTGTGGCTGTACCTGCACTTTCCACGTCTGGCGCTGGAAGCTGGCTTTTTAGGCGACCAGCGTCCGCTGCCGCAACTGTTGCTGCAACCGGGTCAGCATACGGTGCTGCAATGCAATGACTATGCAAGGGACGCGGGCGTACGTGAAGGTATGAATAAAAAGACCGCTTTCTGCCTGCTTGCCGATTGCGCCCTGGCTGAATACGATCCTCATAGCGAACAACAGGCACTGCAGCAGTTGGCCCTGCAATGCTATCGCCATGCGGCTCAGATCAGCCTGCAGCCGCCCAGTGGTCTGTTACTGGAAGCCGGCTCCATGCTGGGGGTATTTGGCGGTCTGCAACCTTACTGGGAAAGCACCCGCACGCACCTGCAGTACAGCGGCTTCACCTGGTCAATGAGTTGCGGCGCCACGCCGGCGATGGCTCGGCTGCTGGCACAGGCTGGTATTGAGCTGTGCACCCAGAACCGAACCATCATGCTGCAGGCATTGGATACCTTAACCGTCGAACAGCTCGATCTGGACAAGACCATTCAGACAAAACTCATGGCAATGGGCATTCAAACCTATCCTCAGCTCAAAGCCTTGCCCCGCCAAGAACTGGGTTTTCGCTTCGGTGCCGCGCTGGTCACGCAACTTGACCGGCTGGAACAAGACAATCAGCCACCCGAGCAGTTTGTATTACCACCGCGTTTCCAACAGACCATTCATCTGAACTACGAAGCCGAACACGCGCGAGGATTGTTGTTTCCTCTGAAACGCATGCTGCTGACGCTGGAAAGTTATCTGCAGAGCCGACAGCTCCTGTGTGAAAAACTGCTCATCAAGCTGGAGCATCGCGACGGTCGGGCGTCGCTCATGACAGTGCCGTCCGTTCAGGGCAGTGACCGGCAAAGCGACTGGCTGGCCCTGCTCGATACTTACCTGGAACAGATGACACTGATCGATCCGGTGACAGCGGTAACCCTGCGCGCGAAAGACTTTCGTACCCGGCAACACGACAGCCATGACTTTCTCGGCGACCGTTTTCCCCAGGCCGATGCCAACCGCATGCTGTCCTTGCTGCTCGCGCGTCTCGGCGAACCAAATGTCCGCAAACTGTCGGTGCAGCATGACCCGCGGCCGGAAGTGGCCACCGGCCTCATCGATGCGCAACAGAGCCGTCATACGCTGAACCCTAAGCACTGGCCCAGCATGCTCTGGCCGCAGCCAAAGCCGATTGATATCCGGCCGTACCGGATTCTCTCCGGCCCGGAACGCATTGATGGCGGATGGTGGGACGCCGCGCCCACGCGACGGGATTATTACGTTGCCGAGCGAGCGCAAGCCAGCTTCTGGGTCTTCCGACGCGATGACGGACAGTGGTTTCTCCATGGCGAATTCCTCTGAGACCGACCTCGGCTTTGCCGAACTGCATTGCCTGAGTAACTTCAGCTTTCTGCGGGCCGCTTCTCATCCGCAGGAACTGATTCGACGTGCCAGCGAACTCGGTTACCGCGCTCTGGCCGTCACCGATGAATGCTCGGTCGCCGGTGTCGTCCGCGCCTGGCGCGAGCGCAAAGATAATGAGCTCGACATTAAGCTGATCGTTGGTTCCGAATTTCTGGTCGATGGACATACGCTGGTCTTGCTGGCGCGCAACAACGAGGGCTATCGCCAACTCTGCCAGCTCATCACCCGCATGCGGCGACGTGCAGAAAAAGGCCAGTACGACGCTCGCTTGCATGACTTTCAGCAAACCAGCACCTCCGACTGCCTGTGCCTGTACCTGCCCCCCAGACATGGTGATGTCCGCGCCACGCTTCAGCATTTATGCCATCAGTTTGAAAAGCGTTTATGGTTGCTGGCCGACAACAGTCTGGATAACGACGCACCCCGATTACGCGAACGGGTCGAACAACTGGCCGAGGACTATCAGCTGCCCATTGTCGCCAGCAGCCATGTACAGATGCACATCCCTGAACGCAAAAAACTGCACGACTGTCTGACCGCCATCCGGGCAAACCAGCCTATCGAAGCCATCCGGCATCAACTGAAACCCAACGCCGAAAATCATCTGCGCTCGCTGAAAAAACTGGCGCATATTTTTCCGGCCGACTGGCTCCATAATTCCGTCCATATTGCGGACCAATGTCAATTTGAGCTCGACAGCATCCGCTATCGCTATCCGAAAGATGTCCTGCCGGGGCAATACAGCGCTGGCGAATATCTTCGGTTGCTGGTGAAACAAGGTGTGCAGAGACGATTTGGCAGCCAGGTGGAAGCGGAGCTCTGGAAGCGCATCGACACCGAACTGGCGTTGATCAAACTCAAAGGCTTTGAGCATTATTTTCTGACCGTTTATGACATCGTACGTTTCGCTCGCAGCCGGGGCATTCTTTGTCAGGGGCGTGGCAGCGGTGCCAATTCCGTCGTCTGTTATGTGCTCGGCATCACCGAGGTAAACCCGCGCGAGGCGTCCCTGCTGTTCGAACGCTTCATCTCCGAAGGCCGCAAAGATCCGCCGGACATCGATGTCGACTTTGAACACGAGCGCCGCGAAGAAATCATTCAGTATCTGTATGAAAAGTACGGTCGCAAGCGTGCCGCCCTGGCCGCTACCGTCATCACCTATCGACGTAAGTCCGCGCTGCGTGATGTTGCCAAAGCGCTCGGCATTCAGGTCGACCTGCTGGATCAGAAAATCGCCAACTACGGCTGGCGCTATCGCAGTAAAGACTGGATCGATGAAATCATTAACGACGGTCTGGGCTTGTCGGCTTACCAGATCGATATTTTCAAAACGTTACTGAAGGAGATCAGCAGTTTTCCCCGCCACCTGTCTCAACACGTTGGCGGCTTTGTGATTACCGAAGGCGTGGTGGCCGATCTGGTGCCAATTGAAAACGCCAGCATGGCCGACCGCACCGTCATTCAATGGGACAAGGACGACCTAGAATCGCTGAGCTTAATGAAGGTCGACATCCTCGCTCTGGGCATGCTCAGCGCGGTGCGTAAAAGCCTGGATCTCATCCGGGACTTTCACCAGCAACCGATTCAGATTCAGGACATTGATCGCGACGATGCCGATGTTTTCCGCATGATTCAGAAAGCCGATACCGTCGGCGTTTTTCAGATTGAATCCCGCGCACAGATGAGCATGCTGCCACGTCTGAAACCTCACTGTTATTACGATCTGGTTGTGCAGGTCGCCATCGTCCGGCCCGGTCCGATTCATGGCGACATGGTGCATCCCTACCTGTTACGCCGCGAAGGCAAAGAACCGGTGGTGTACCCGAAACCGGAACTGAAAGAAGTACTGGAGCGCACCTACGGCGTACCGATTTTTCAGGAACAGGTGATTAAGCTGGCGATGGTCGCAGCCGACTTTAATGGCACCGAAGCAGACGAACTGCGACGGTCCATGGCCAGTTGGAAAAAGACCGGACACATGAGTCATCTGCACGCCAAACTCAGTGAAAAAATGCTGGCTAATGGCTACCCACAAGACTACATCGACCGGATCAACCGACAGATTGAAGGCTTTGGTGAATACGGTTTTCCCGAATCTCACGCGGCCGGATTCGCGTTGATTGCCTACGTATCTTCCTGGTTAAAGTGTCATTACCCGGCAGCTTTCTGCTGCGCACTGCTCAACAGTTTACCAATGGGCTTTTATTCGGCCTCACAGTTAGTGCAGGACGTGCAACGACATGGCGTGAAAGTACGACCGGTTGATATTAACCACAGCGATTGGGACAGCACGCTGGAGCCGGACAACACCAGTACCGGTGATGCCGCACTGAGGCTGGGACTGAGACGAGTCAAAGGGCTGAGCGAGCAGGCTGCGATCAGTCTTTTACTTTATCGCCCGGCCGACGGTTTTCAAAGCTTACGACAGTTAGAAAAGATCCCTGGGCTGCACAAAGGCGACATCGAAGCGTTGGCCAGCGCCGACGCGCTTGCCGGCATCGCCGGTCATCGTTTTCAGGCTCGCTGGCAGGCTGCCGCCATGCACCCACAGAACGATCTGCTCAGTGATGCCTTCGATAATGATGACACCGCCCTGCCCGCGCCCGATGATTACGATAATCTGGTCGAAGATCAGGACAGTGTCGGCCTATCCCTGCGCACCCATCTTGTGCGGCTGCTGCGCGAGCGCGACATGCTGCCGGATACGCCAACAGCAGACCAACTGCTGGCACTGGCCAACGAAGCCCAAAGACAACGCCGGGGCAACCCAGACGATAAAATCAAAGTGCCCATTGTCGTCAGCGGCCTGATCACCAATCGACAAATGCCCAAAACCGCCACCGGCGTTACGTTCGTGACACTGGAAGATCATACCGGCAACATCAACCTGATTGTCTGGCTGCCCGTTGCACAGAAATACATGAAAATCCTCACCACTGAAAAACTGGTGGTCGTGCGCGGCGTATTAGAAAAATCCCCGGATAATGATGTGGTACATGTCATTGCGGAAGAGTTTAAAGGGTACAGTGAACTGGTGGCGGACTTTAAACAGGGGTCACGGAATTATCATTGAGGGACCCGTTAACCATGGCGAACTGACGCGATGGGATGGCCATGGCGTTGTCCAAACAGGTCGGCAAAATCCAGATCACTGAGCGTTGTAGTACATTGCCAATTTCTTGGTGACTGGCAGGCTTCCCGTAGCAATTCATCACGACAGTAAGCCATAAACCGTGCCCCATGCGGGCGAGTAATAAAACCCCATCGTTTCAGGTATGACACAAGCCGGTCATCTTTGCCATGAAACACCAGGCTATCGACGCCATGCTCAGCCGCAAGGTGTAGCAGGGCAGCCAGGGTTGGTGATATCGCGGTGTCATTGTCGCGAAAAAACTCGCTGATAAGCCACTGCAACGTACCTTGTACGCGGCGTGTACGAATCACTAGTATCGCCTCACCAAACTTACCTTGAGATTGCCAACATCGGTAGTCGGTTTGATCAAAACGCCATTGTAAATGAGAGAAATCGGCTTCAAGTTGAATGTAGCCGGAGGCGTGCTCCTTTATCCGAGACACTTGAGCGGGTGTCAGCGAATTCAGCTTTTTTAAACCGACGTTTGGTCCGGTCGCTAATCGAGTTCGCTGCCATAACCGGCTCAACACCGTCACCAAAGAGCGGCCAACCCGACGTGTCAATCCTTCGCCCTTCTGCCGGGGCATGGCACAACCATTCAAAGGCGCCACCAGGTAATCCAAACAACCCAAATCCATCCAATTAAGGCGTTTGTACATGGCGTAGGCTTCATCGGATATCCCCTGACAAACCACGATTGGGTAAGCCTCGGTCAGATGAGTGGTCAGTGCCACCCCTAAGCCTTTCAGCTTCCAGGCTTCATCAACATACAAATTAAACGCATTTACGGCCTGCACCCGCTGCTCGCCAACCTTCAGATAAAAGGAACGGCAGCATTGTTGACCCACAACCCGATGGCCATCCCAAGCATAAATCACATCAGCAGCCGGCGACCGCCCTATCCAGTCCTCGTAGGCCGACTGCAGCTGATAAAACTGTTGGCCATACGCCTGTTCGCGGAAGGTTCTCAGTTCAGCCTGGTGCTGTGTATTGTTGCCATAGAACAACATCGATTGGAAACGCTGCAAAGTGCGCTTGGCAATACGTGCCGGGTCTCGAGTCACCGACGGGTTCATGAGGCTTCCAAACGTAACGGTGACATATGCAGATACTGGGTGGTTTTTCGTTTCTGCTCAATATCATCGTAAATACGTTGTGCCACTGCAATATCAAGCTCCAACCGTTTGGCTAAATCAGCGGCCGGGCGAGACTGATTTTTATAGAGCAGTGCCAAGTCCATTTGCTCATAAGGTAACGCGAAATAAAACTCATCCTGCCCCTGCGGCAACGAATAGGTATCGGTTGTCGGTGTGGTCTGACAGATATTTTCCGGTAACTCGAGGTAGCGTGCCATGGCATAAACCTGGCTTTTATACAGATGACTGATCGGTTTAATGTCGGCCGCGCCGTCTCCATTTTTAACAAAGAAGCCCTGATCGTACTCCAGACGATTTGGCGTTCCGACCACCGCATAATTACGGGCATCGGCATGGAAGTACTCCATGGTTTTACGAACACGTTGTTTAAAATTGGTTGCTGCAACAATGCTCAGATAGGCTTTCAATGGCAAGGCGGCTTCAAAACGCTGGCCGTCTGGCGATTCTGCGACGACGGTAAAATGGTTAATCAGGCCCTGGCTCGCGCCCGACAACACGATTTTGCTTTTCCAGTCAGACTGATACTCAGGAAGAGCGATACGAATGGCTTCGTCACGCCGACGATAACAGTCCAACCCGTCCAGTGTGGCGGTAATGTCTTCAAGCTGAGCCTCGATACCCAAATGCTGCACCAACACGTCGGCCAGTTTTCGGCTGTCGTCAGAAGAGTCGGCTTCGGGCATCATCAAGCCCAACACACGCTCCGGACCAATAGCCCGAACCGCCAACGCAGCACACACCGAACTGTCGATACCGCCGGACAGACCCACAACCAAACCACGCCGATGCAGTGTCCCGGCTAACGACTGACGAATAAAGTTGGTAATGCGATCGGCTTCAAAGGCCAGGTCGAGCTGTAGTTCCGGGTCCAGATATTGATCACGCATCACACAATCCCTGTAGTTGTTCTAAGAGTTTAAAACGTTGAATTTTTCCGCTGGCGGTTTTTGGTAATTGATCCAACCAAACCACCTCGCGCGGCACTTTGTAACCAACCAATTGTTGCGCGCAGTGTCGTTTGACCATCAGGCTATCACCCTGTCCGCTCCGGCTTACACAACAGGCCACCAGTCGCTGCCCGGTACGCTCATCCTCAACTCCGATGACCGCGGCTTCTAAAATACTATCTGACTGACAAATGACTTCTTCGATTTCCAGCGGGTTAATCCGATTCTCAGCAACCTTGATCATGTCGACCTTCCGTCCGGTGATGAACAGGTATCCGTCAGCATCCAGATAGCCCAGGTCACCGGTTTTAAGCCCATACTTTGTTAACACGCAAGCCGATGCTTCTGGGTTTTGCCAGTAACCCTGCATGATATTGCCGCCCTGTGCATACACTTCTCCAACGCAGCCGGTCGCACAGGGCCGTTGATCATCATCCCGTATGCTCAGGACAATATGTTCCAGCGCATGACCGGCCGAGCCCATCTTGTCGTTCAACTTCTCCGGTGGCAGATAGGTAATGCGCGCAGCGGCTTCTGTTTGCCCATACATGACAAACAACCGGGTGCGGGCATCTAAAGCCGCTAACAATTGCTGCGTCAGGTCGACACCCATGGCTCCACCCGCCTGAGTCACGTAGCGCAACGGCGGTGGAAACTGCGCGATGTCCGTGAGCTTGACGAGACTGCGAAAGGTGGTCGGCACACCGGAAAAGCCAGTTGCTTTGGTTTGACGCAATCCATCAACAACCTGTTGTGGAAAAACCATCTGAAACCCGACAATCACGGTGCCGCCAGTCACCAGATGCGTGTGCAGTACCGAGTTTCCGTAGCTGAAATGGAACGGTAAAATGGTCAGCACTCTGTCCTGTTGATTCAGTTGGAGGTAACGCACAATGTCGTCGGTATTGATCGCGAGGTTTTCATGACTCAACACAACACCTTTCGGGTCGCCGGTCGTGCCTGACGTATAAAGTATCTGAGCGATATCATCCGATGACAGAGGAACCTGTTGCTGTAACGGTATCGCTTCGGTCAGTCCCAGCGAGGCAAACAGATCCAACGATGGCTCAATCGTCTCGACCTCGACGGATTCAGGTAAAGACTTCGACAACGTTGACGCAACCGCCGGTGAGGTCACGATTAAACGAGCACTGCACTGCCGGACAACCAGGGCTAACTCGGTAGCGGTGGACCGGGCATTGACCGGTACCACAATGCCCCCTAAACGCCAGATGGCATAAAACACAACGACATACTCAATCGAGTTTTCGAGGCAAATAACAACGCGCTCCTGCCGAGCCAATCCTAAATTGTTCAATCGAGAGGCGTAACGTGAACTGACGTCAGCCAATTGCCCATATGTCAATTTGGAGTTGCCATGCTCTACGGCAACTGCGTTCGGGTTTTGCTCACAGCGCAGCCAAACCTGGTCAGGAATGAACATAAAACCTCCTCAGAGCAACGTTCAGGCGGGTATCCGATTAACGATAAACGCCATCAGGTTATCAATGCTGTCGAGATTCTCCGGCACCATTTCAGCCGGCGCCACCATGACCCCCAGCTCTTCTTCTAAAAAGGCAATCAACTCCAGAATGCCCATCGAATCCAAAATGCCTGCCTTTAAAAAGGATTGCGTATCCGATAAGGCATTTTGATCATCCGTAAACAGATAGTTTTCCAGAATGAATGCCCGCAATTGCGACCGAATCTCCATGTCTGACATAAGCCAACTCCTATAGCGTTGTTAAACCGAATGACTCGGTTAGGATCTGAGTCGAAATAATCCCGATCAGTGCCTGGGACTCCGACGTGTTTAGCGGCTTGCTCCGCGCCTTGCGCATTAACCGCTGTACTTTGTGTGCTGAAAACAAACCCTTTGCCCGTATACGGGACTCACTGAGCCCTTCCCGGATGTCATCACGCTCAACCAAAACCTTTAGCAATCGGGCATCCGGCGCACGATAAGGCTGCTTGGATCGTTGTGCGATGGCCGGAGGTAATTGAGAAGCAAAGGCTTTTTTCAACAGATACTTTTCATTCAAAACTTTCATCTTGAGAGCATCGGGCAGCCGTGATGCCAGCTCGATGACCCGATGATCCAGAAATGGGAACCGACCCTCAACAGAATGCATGGACAGCATCCGATCGCCCTGCGTACTGAGCAGATAACCCGGCATGAGCAACGTGGATTCAATGTACTGAGCTCGCTGAAACGAACTCATCGATGAACCGGATGAAAGGATTTTTTCGGCACGGGACAATGCCGACGTTTGCAACGCAGCGTTCAGGTCATCGGAATAAAACTGTTTGGCTTTGGCCGTCGTCGTCCATCTGGGCATGTGCGAATACAGCACATGATCGGGCTGATCCAGCATGACATTAAAAAACGCACGCAGGTATTCGGCTTGCCCCTGTGCCGGAAGTTGCAGATACTGATACAGCTTTTTCAACAGTAACGGGCGGCTTTCGGATTGCGGTTGTCGTGACCAGAACTGACGAATTTTGGTTTCCTTAAAAAGGTCGTAACCGCCAAACACCTCGTCGGCACCTTCGCCCGTTAACACAACTTTAAAACCCGCTGCATTGACCTTCGCTGACAGCAAACCCATAGGCACCGGCGCCGCTCGCAACATGGGAGTTTCGGCGTGCCAAACCGACTCGGCAAACGCATCACAGATGTCTTCTTCAGTTACGTGGCATTCAGTGTGCGACACGTTCAGCGACTCGATCAGCATACGCTGATAGCAACGTTCATCAACGTCAGGATCGGAAAAACCCAAGGAGTAGGTGTTCAATCGCTCGGGGGAAAGACGGTTAATCAATGTTGTAATTATCGAGGAGTCGAGCCCACCCGACAGATACGCTCCGACAGGCACATCCGAGCGCAACCGAATACGGACGGCATCGGTGAGTTCTTCATGCAATGACGCCGCCCACTCGGTTTCGGACATGGCATTCTTTTGAGGGGAATAGTCAAACGACCAGTACTTCCAATGCTGTCGACGGCCATGTGACAAACAGATCATTTCACCCGGCTGAACCGTTTGTATGTTTGCAAAAACAGTCTCAGAGCCTAACGGTGTCCAGCAAGTAAAAATTTCATCGAGAACCGCCAGATTCAACCGCGGTGAGTCCATCATTGCCGGAATGATGGCTTTAACTTCACTGCCAAACAGGATCCCATCGCGGGTGTCAGAATAAAACAGCGGACAGATACCGACGCGATCCCGCACTAACAACAGTTGCTGCTCGCGAGGGTCCCAGATCACAATGGCAAACTGTCCGTTAAGATGCTGCACAAACGACTGGCCGTACTCCAGATAAGCCCGCAACACCACCTCGGTGTCACAGTGAGTCGTAAACTGATGACCTAAGCGAGTCAGGGTTTGTCGCAGTTCCGGATGATTAAACACTTCCCCGTTGTACACGAGCACAACCTGGCTGGAAGGGTCGACCATAGGTTGCTGACCATGCGCCGGGTCGACAATACTCAACCGACAATGTGCCAAGGCGACCTGTTCGTCGCAATAGTAGCCGGTCTCATCCGGCCCTCGATGGGAGATAGGGGAAAGCATGGCGGACAGCAGTAACTGCTGCGCCTGTGCAGAAACCGTTGCACCCGGGGAGTACTTACCTGCGAATCCACACATCCTTATGTGTCCTCAGTTCACTGCACAGATACCGACGGTATCTGTCTGAATTTTCTGGCCAGAGTTGAAACTGACGTCCTGTCAACTTCTGCGCATACGTTTGGTACGCCGAGCATCATTGCGAACACTCAACAGCACCAGAGGTTCAGAACGAGCGTTTCTGCCTGCGCCTGTATACACAATGACTCAATCATTCGCTGAGTGCATCGTGCTTTTCATATTGGTTCTTAATGAGGACTATAAGAGTTATCTGCCGGGCAGGTGTGATGCAGGTCAATCGAAGGGTCACCTTCGTTGGGTACTGGCGAAGGCTGTTTCAGTGATCGGTTGCAGCCCGACAACCCAACCATCGCCGAACAATGTCAGATGAAAGCTGACGACCCTTGCATCGATCAAGGGTCGTAATCCGGCCTTGAGTCACCATCCTCTCGCAAGCCTTTCATGCTTCCATGCCAAGGACGTTTAACGACTCAACAGCCGCTCAACAAAGCCGTCCAGTCGTCCATCACGAATCAGGTTGGCGGCCTTTTCAATGTCGGGCGCAAAATAACGGTCTTTATCGTAAAACGGCACTTTGGTTCGTAAGACCGCTTTGGCTTCTTCCAGTTTATCCGAAGACGACAACGGCGCTAAGAAGTCCAACCCCTGACAGGCGGCCAGGTATTCCACCGCCAGAATGCCTACGGTATTTTCATGCATATCCTGCAAACGCCGCGCAGCAAAGGTGGCCATCGAGACATGATCTTCCTGATTTGCAGAAGTCGGCAACGAGTCCACCGAAGCCGGATGCGCATAGGTTTTATTTTCGCTGGCTAACGCCGCACTGGTCACCTGCGCAATCATAAACCCGGAGTTCACCCCGCCGTTGTTCACCAGAAACGGAGGTAAGCCACTGAGCTTGCTGTCGATCAACAGCGCCATTCGCCGCTCCGAGAGCGAACCGATTTCCGCAATCGCCAAAGCAAGATTATCAGCGACCATGGCTATGGGTTCGGCATGAAAGTTCCCCCCGGACAGCACCACGTCATCATCGGCAAACACCAGTGGATTGTCTGACACCGCATTGGCTTCGGTCACCATCACGCTCGCGGCATGACGCATCTGCTGCAGACAGGCACCCATCACCTGAGGCTGGCATCGCAGTGAGTACGGGTCCTGTACTTTTTCGCAGTCCTCGTGTGAGCGTTCAATGGACGAGTGAGCCAACAGAGAACGATAAGCGCTGGCCACATCGATCTGGCTCTGATGCCCGCGCACGGCATGAATCCGCTCATCAAATGGCGCGCGCGACCCTTTCGCCGCTTCAACGCTGAGTGCGCCAATCACCACGCCGGCATGCAACACGTTTTCAGCCGCAAACAGCCCTTTCAGTGCCAGCGCTGTGGACGCCTGGGTGCCATTCAACAGCGCCAGCCCCTCTTTCGGCGCCAGGACAATCGGGTCCAGTCCGGCCACCTGAAGCGCCAGTTTTGCGGAGGTACGCTCCCCACGGACAAAGGCTTCACCTTCACCCAGCAACAGGCAACTCATGTGCGCCAGGGGCGCTAGGTCGCCAGACGCACCGACGGAACCTTTCACCGGTATACACGGGTAGATTTCCTGATTCAGCAAGGTGATCAACGCTTCGATGACGCTTAAGCGGATACCGGAGTAACCCCTCGCCAGTGAATTGATTTTCAACGCCATCAGCAAGCGCACGGTGTCTTCAGACATAAACTCACCGATGCCGGCCGCATGACTCAGCACAATCGAGCGTTGCAGCGTTTCCAGCTCTTCCGGCGCAATGCGGGTATTGGCCAGCAGACCAAAGCCGGTGTTAATGCCATACACGACGCGATTTTCATCGACCACTTTCTGTACGGTTGAGGCGGCGGCATCAATCGCGGGCACTGCCGCCGGGTCGAGAGTGAGCTGCACCGGCTCGCGAAAAATATCGCGCAGGTCATTCAGTGTCAGCTCACCGGGTTTGAGTGTCAGTGCCTTCATTTCCGGGCTCCTTTGTCGCAGCCTTCCACCATGGGCAGGTCAAGCCGCTGCTCTTTTGCTGTGGTCTGTGCAATGTCGTAACCGGCATCGGCGTGACGCATGACGCCGGTACCCGGGTCATTCCACAAAACCCGGCCAACACGGTCATGGGCCTCGTCGGTGCCGTCACAGACAATGACGACGCCCGCGTGTTGTGAAAAGCCCATGCCGACACCGCCGCCATGATGCAGGCTTACCCAGGTGGCACCGCTGGCGGTATTCAGCAAGGCATTCAACAGCGGCCAGTCGGATACCGCATCGCTGCCATCGAGCATGCTTTCGGTTTCCCGGTTGGGGGACGCGACCGAACCGGAATCAAGATGATCACGACCAATGACGACGGGTGCTTTCAACTCTCCGTTGGCCACCATCTCGTTAAAAGCCTGACCGATGCGGGCGCGATCTTTCAGACCGATCCAGCAGATTCGTGCCGGCAGGCCCTGAAACTGAATCCGCTCACGCGCCATATCGAGCCAGTTGTGCAGATGAGGATCATCAGGAATCAGCTCTTTGACTTTCTGATCGGTTTTATAGATGTCTTCCGGGTCCCCCGACAGCGCCGCCCAGCGGAACGGACCGATGCCCTGACAGAAAAGCGGCCGGATGTAGGCCGGCACAAAGCCCGGAAAATCGAATGCGTTGTCGACGCCCTTTTCCAACGCCATCTGCCGAATGTTGTTGCCGTAATCCAGCGTCGCCGCGCCTCGTTCCTGCAAGGTCAACATGGCCTTAACCTGCACCGCCATCGACGCTTTGGCTTCATCGACAACGCGCGTCGGATCACGCTCGCGCAGCGCTTTCGCTTCAGTCAGGGTCCAGCCCTGGGGCAGATAACCATTGAGCGGGTCATGCGCACTGGTCTGATCGGTGACCACGTCCGGCGTGATGTTTTTCTCAACGATTTCGGTATACACATCGGCCGCATTACCGAGCAAGCCAATACTGATCGCCTGCCCTTCGGCTTTAGCCTGATCAATCAGGCCGAGCGCTTCATCCAATGTCGTGGCTTTTTTGTCGACATAGCCCGTACGCAAGCGGAAATCGATGCGAGACACATCGCACTCGACGGCAATCATTGAAAAACCGGCCATTGTGCCGGCCAGAGGCTGGGCACCACCCATGCCACCCAGTCCGCCGGTCAGAATCCATTTGCCCGTGGCGTCACCGTTGAAGTGCTGTTTGGCCACGGCACCGAAGGTTTCATAAGTGCCCTGCACGATCCCCTGCGAACCGATGTATATCCATGATCCGGCCGTCATCTGGCCATACATCATCAGGCCTTGCTTATCGAGTTCATTGAAATGCTCCCAGTTCGCCCAGTGCGGCACCAAGTTGGAATTCGCGATCAGAACCCGCGGTGCATCTTTGTGCGTGCGGAACACGCCCACCGGTTTACCACTTTGCACCAGCAGGGTTTCGTCATCTTCCAGACGCTGCAGTACCTCGACAATTTTGTCGTAGCACTCCCAGTTACGGGCGGCGCGGCCAATCCCGCCATACACAACCAGTTCCTGAGGATGCTCCGCGACATCCGCGTGCAGATTGTTCATCAGCATGCGCATGGGCGCTTCAGTCAGCCAGCTTTTCGCGGTCAAGGTGGCGCCGGTTGGCGCGGCAATGTGTCGTGAGGGATCGAGTCGTGTTGTCATTGTTATGCTCTCCTGTCGTCCGGCCCAAGGTGCCCGCCCAGACGATACCGGGTGCCGGGATAGCACAGGGTCGCCAGCGTCACCAACGGAGACGGTCGATTCTGAGTGTGTTGTTGATAGGTATAGGTTTGACGGGTCAGCTTCAGCAGAGGCTCCTGATGCGGCATCGCCAGCCATTGGGCAGTTTGTTCATCCGGCATACAGGCTTCCACCCAATGGTCCGCTTCCATAAGCGGTGCCACCTGACTCAGGTAGGCGCTGGGCGTCATTTGCTGAAAGTCCTGCTGCAGATACTCGGGCGCAAGTATCGGGTTCACATAGCGCTCTTCCAGCTGGATCGGCTGCCGTTGCCCCTGACTGCCGGTTTCAAAGTGCAGCAATCGACTGAAAAACAGAGCATCGTCAAGATCGCATTGAAAGGCCTGGGCCAAATGTGCATCGGCCCGCCGGGTTTCAAGGCAGAGCACCTCGGCACTGTGATCATGACCGCGTTCTCGGATTTCATCGTCAATACTGCGGATGGTCAGCAGCGATCCGGTCGGTAACTGCTCAGCCACAAAGCTGCCCCGACCCTGGACCCGATTCAGTACGCCGGCATCGGTCAGTTCGCTTAAGGCCCGCCGGGCCGTCATCCGCGACACTTCAAACTGCTCAGCCAGCGCATTTTCTGAGGGAACGACATCACCAGGGCGCCAGTCCCCCTGTTCTACACGCTGCACAATCGCCCGTTTGATTTTCTCGTATTGTTTTTCCACCGAGGTGACCCGTTATTAAGATTCACTTGCAACAAGTTGTATATACAACTAAATTATTTGTCAACTTATGAATGCATCACGACAGGACTCGCGCACCATGGAGACGATTGATGGATTGATCCGGAATATCCGGATTGCCACACTGAACTCGCAGCTCGATACCGACTATGGGGTGATCGAGGACGGCTGTCTGGCCTGGAATGACGGGAAAATTCTGTATGTTGGGCCGCAGGACCAATCGCCCTACCCCTCGGCAGTGACCACGATCGATGGCGACGGCTGCTGGCTCACCCCCGGCCTGATCGATTGCCACACCCACCTGGTCTACGCCGGAAATCGCGCCGGGGAGTTTGAAGCTCTGCGCCAAGGCAAATCCTATGCCGAGATTGCAAAGGCCGGCGGCGGCATCCGCAGCACCGTCACCGCAACCCGAGCGGCCGATGAGGCCGATCTTTTCAGCGAGGCTGCCAAACGCCTGCAACGACTGCTTGCCGAAGGCGTCACCACGGTCGAGATCAAATCGGGGTACGGACTGAATCGTGACGATGAGCTGAAAATGCTGCGCGTGATTCGCCAGCTGGGAGAGCACTTTCCGGTCGAAGTTCACGCGACCTGTTTAGCCGCTCATGCCGTTCCACCGGAGTTTCATGATGATCCGGAAGCTTATCTCAACCGGGTGATTGACGAGATTCTGCCCGCCGTGGCGGCCGAAAACCTGGCGACGTCCGTTGATGTGTTCTGTGAATCCATTGCATTCTCTGCGGACCAAACCCGACGCCTGTTTCGGGCCGCCACTCGCCTCGGCTTTAAGTTAAAAGGCCATGTCGAACAGCTGACACAACAAGGCGGGACCGATGTCCTGTGTGAGTTCAACGCCTTGTCGGCCGATCACATTGAGTTCATTTCTGAACCGCAGATCGGTCGTATGGCAGAGGCCGGGGTGACGGCGGTGATCTTACCCGGCGCGTTTTACTACCTTGGTGAACACCAGAAACCGCCCATCGAATCATTGCGGGCGCACCAGGTTCCGATGGCAGTGGCCACGGATCAGAACCCCGGCAGTTCGCCGCTGAGCTCACTGCTGACAGCAGCGAATCTGGCCTGCGTACTGTTCGGTATGACGCCCGCCGAAGCCTGGAGCGGCATGACACGCTCAGCGGCTCAGGCCCTGGGACTGGGCGATCGAAAAGGCCAACTGCGCGAAGGCTTTGACGCCGACCTGTTGCTGTGGGATGTTGACCATCCGCGACAAATCATTCACGAGATTAATCGATTCCGACCACAGCGCATCTGGCAGGCCGGACAGGAGCGAACCCATGTTAAAAACTGATCACCTTGCGGATTGTTGGCAGGGACGTGTGGATACCGAAGACGCGGAACTGAGTCGTCGCATTCATCAACAGATCACCTATGACACACTGCCCGATGACTTTGACGGCCAACCGGTTTTGCTGGGCTTTGCCAGCGACGAAGGCGTGCGCCGGAACCAGGGTCGACCCGGGGCGAAAGACGGTCCGATTGCAGCAAGGCAAGCTCTCGCCAATCTGGCTTGTGCGTCCGATGCACAACTGTACGATATCGGTGATGTCTGTTGTGATACAGACCTTGAAACCGCCCACCAAACGCTGTCACATCAAGTTCATCGATTGCTTGAGCAGAACGCCCGACCGATCGTACTTGGCGGTGGTCACGAAGTCGCCTGGGGCAGCTATTCCGGCCTGCGCTCCTTTCTCAGTACGCAGGCGCCCAATGCCCGCCTCGGTATTCTGAATTTCGACGCTCACTTTGATCTGCGCAACCCAAACCCGAAACCCAGCTCCGGCACGCCGTTCCGGCAGGCGCAGCAATGGTGCGAAGCGAACGAGACCCCTTTTGACTACTTTGTTTGCGGCATCAACCCGAGCGCCAACACCGATGCCTTGTTCGAGTTTGCGTATGAGCACGATGTGCAATGGGTCGAAGATCTGGATTGTCATTGGGGCAACATCAGTAACATTCAGTCCCAACTGACCGACTGGTTGGCACCGCTTGATGCACTCTATATTACGGTATGTCTGGACGTCTTTCCGGCGGCGGACGCGCCGGGCGTTTCCGCCCCTTCAGCCGTGGGTGTGCCGCCGGCTTTTGTGCTGAAACTGTTGCAAACGGTTCAGGGTATTTGCGAACAAAACGAGACACCGATTTTGCTGGCCGATGTTGCCGAATTGAACCCGACACTGGATCTGGATGGGCGGACCGCTAAGCTGGCCGCCCGGATTGCGTATCAGTTGATGTTTTAATCAGTTGAAGAAAAGTGTGCATCAAAGTTCAGGATCGAGCTTAACAGGTGGTCGTATTCCTGCTTGGCGAGGTCGTCCGGATCACCAAAGACGCGATCCACCTCTTCTTCAACGTCAGCCCAATCGTCCTCTTCCAGATAGTCTTCCACCAAAGGAAATAACACGCTTTCTTCAGCGTCCAAATGCAGCATTTGCCGGGACAAATAAATGGTCGTGGTTTTGTAGAGATGAGCGATGGGTACCGCGATGTCCATAGCTACCCGTTCAAATGCGGTTTTTAACTCTTGGGTAATGCGTTCGAGATCTTCATGCTCACGTAACACCGCCCGGATCTGTTCCGGATGGGGTGGATTTTTTTCCATCAACTTACGAAAAACCACATCTTCAACCGGATGGTGCCAACGCTCAGGGAAGGTCGAGATGAAATCCAGAATATCCATGATCTGGCTGATATTCGGCTCCATATCCGGATCGTCAAATCCTTTGATCTGCGCACGCAGACAATACATAACCTTGGCGATGTGTTTGTGGTCAGCATTCAAGCGCTGAAGAATCGGATTATTCATAGCCGCTTCCAAAAAGTGGGCCTTATTTGAGCATAGACGTGGGCTGGGAATCTGCCATGATGCAAATCAAAGCCCTGGCAGCCTGTTGAAAAAGTCTTGGTGCGCTCATTTACTGAGCGTAGAGCGGTTTCGACCTTCATCTTTTGAGGTATACAGTGCTTTATCCGCGGCTTCAATCCACGCGTTGTAATGGTGAAACGATTCTTTCCAGGGAGCCACACCCAGGCTCACAGTCACCTGCAACTCGCCTTCGGGAGTTGAAACCCTGCGATTCTCAATCGCTTTGCGCAGTCGCTCTGCAAACAGCAGAGCATTCTCAGCGTCGGAATCGATCAATAACAGGGCGAACTCTTCACCACCATAACGTCCTGCAATATCCGTATTCCGGCTGTTGTGCCTGACTTCTTCAGCCACGGCACGAATCACATCATCACCGACCTGATGGCCGTAGGTATCGTTGACCTTTTTGAAATGATCGATATCGAACATAATCAGACTGAGATCATGGGCATGGCGCTTTTGCCGTTTGAACTCATTACTGAGCATTTCTTCCCAATAAGCCCGATTGTACAACTGGGTCAGGCCATCGGTTCGGCTGAGCTGTGCTAACCGATCATTCGCGGCTTTCAACTCCAGCTTACTGGTCGCAATGTCGGTCACGTCGTAAACAATGACGGCGAGGTTCTGTACCTTACCGGTCGTACCGATCACCGGGATGAAGGTACAGTTCTGGTACATGTACTCAGTGACACCGGTTATGGGTCGGTTATTGCGAAACTTAAACACATAGGCTCGCTGTTCCCAGGTCGTAAACGCACGGTTTCGCAATTGAATAACGGTGTCGGCTTTATGTTTAAACCATTCGACGGACAGGTCATCAAAGACATCAAACAGGCTGCGTCCGAGCGCATCGGCCGAATCGATACCCGAGTTATTTTCCATAAAACCGTTCCAGGCGGTGATCTGGTATTCGAGGTCCAGTACCAGCACACCGACATCAACGGTCTGCATGACTTCAATTAGCCAGTGAAACTCTGCCAACCCGGTGTAATCAGTGTTCATTATTACTCCAGCAGATACGACATCTTGTTACGCAGTATCGCGAGACTGTCTTCGGTGAATAACAACAAAAGATCGCAATTGACTTCCCTACCTTCGAGTTTGTAGGGCAGCTCAATCGTTAACAGCCGTTGCCAGGTAGAGCCATTTCGATTGAGCAGTTCTTCAATGTTGATGTGCTGGCCCAACAGATACGGTTGGCCCTGTGAAAAACTGACATCGATCTGTTCAGCTAACCCTTTCAGACAGGCACCAATCAAAATATTGGCAATGTCCATTAACAGCTCTAGCTCAATTTGTTCTGTAATCTCCCCTTTAAACTGGGTCAACTCGGCCATGTCCTGGAAACTGGCGTCGTTAAAAATCAATAAGGCTTCACCAGCAATTTTGGAACCGGTAAAGCCCTGACAGACAGCACTGACTGAACTGGCATCGGCAATCGCCGACAGCGCCATTGACAGTTCCGCCCGCTCAAGCAGGTTCACAACCGGAATCGGCATGATGACGAAGTTGTTCAGCAATCGGGCTAGCAGGTCGGCCGCACGACCGACAGCAACATTACTCAGTTCCTGGAAACAGTCGCGAAGTTCTTCATCTAAAACGTCTGTAGACAAACCCGCCTCCTAAACCGACAGTATTCCGAAATCGCTCAGCACCTGGTGGAGCTGTTCGGAATCGAGTGGTTTCTTAATAAAGGCCAGCGCACCCAACTTCATAACTCTGGCCTCCGCTTCGGGTTGAATGTCTCCGGAGATCACAATGACCACAGCGGGTAAATCACGCGCTTTAATCTCCTCAAGCACAGCAAACCCATCCATGACCGGCATGGTCAGGTCTAATAGCACGACATCGCCTTTACCTGCTTTAATTAACTCAAGTGCCTGCTCGCCATTGCTCGCTTGAGATACCTCAACGTCCCAACCTTTCGGCAATGCTCGGATGACCTGCTTGCGCGCAAAACTTGAATCATCGACAACTAACAGGGGTACGGTCATTCACAACTCCAATAGATCATGACAAAGGGCTTTTTGGCAGCCCTTCGGTAAATAAAGCCAATGAACGGACTTTTCGCAAACCCATTCAACAGATGAAGAATGTTTTTATCAGTGCGCCTCTTCCCAGGAGGCGCCGGTATCGACATCCACGATGAGCGGAACATCCAGATTGGCGCAGTGCTGCATACGGAATCGCACACCTTCGGTAAGCGCAGCGACATCGTCCTCGTGCACTTCGAACACCAGTTCATCATGCACCTGCATGATCATCCTGGCGCGCAGTGAGCTGTTGCTCAGCCAGTTATCCACATCGACCATGGCCATCTTGATAATATCAGCGGCGGTTCCTTGCATCGGTGCATTAATCGCGGTGCGCTCTGCGGCCTTTCGTGCAATCTGATTGGACGACTGTATGCCGGGCAAATACAAACGACGTCCGAAGACGGTTTCAACGTAACCAGACTCGGCCGCTTCGGCACGGGTTTCATCCATGTAGCGACGCACACCCGGATATCGCTCAAAATAAGCATCGACATAGGTTTTGGCTTCAGTACGGCTGATACCCAACTGACGAGCCAGGCCGAAGGCCGACATACCATAAATCAGGCCAAAGTTAATGGCTTTGGCTGAGCGTCGCTGCTCCGCACTGACCTGCTCTTCTTCAATGCCCATGACTTCTGCGGCAGTCGCGCGGTGAATATCTTTGCCCTCACGGAAGGCCTGAATGAGGTTCGCATCCTGACTCAGGTGCGTCATGATGCGCAGTTCAATCTGTGAATAGTCGGCAGCGACAATCCGATACCCTTGCGGGGCCACAAAGGCTTTCCGTATGGAACGCCCTTCTTCAGAACGCACCGGAATGTTCTGCAGGTTCGGATCGTTTGAGTTTAAACGCCCGGTCTGCGCTCCGGTTTGGTTGTAGGTGGTGTGCAAACGCTGATCGCCATCGTGATCGATGGTCATCGTCGGTAAAGGGTCGGTATAGGTGCCCACCAGCTTACGTAGCCGCCGGGACTGCAAAATGAGGCGCGGTAACTCGTGCTCGGCCGCCAGTTCAGTCAGCACCTCTTCGTTGGTCGAAGGCGCACCACTGGCGGTTTTGGATTTAACCGGCAAGCCCATGCGTTCAAACAGCACGTCGGCCAGCTGTTTTGGAGAATCGAGGTTGAACTCGACTCCGGCCAGATCGTGCGCCTGTCGTTCAATGTCCTCGAGATCGCGCTTAAACCGGGTACTTAACTCATGAACAAACTCAACATCCAGCTTCACGCCATTTTCTTCAATGGCCGCCAGTGTTTTCGACAACGGCCGTTCAATTTCCTGATAGACCCGGCTCAGCTGACGACTGGCCAACCCCTGCTCCAGCCATTGACCTAAACGCAATACAAAATCGGCTCGCTCAGCCCACCACTGACCTATGTCGTCGGCCTTCACCGCTGACGGGCTCAGCTGACGCTTACCGGCCTTACCGAGGTAATCCTCGACGGTCTTCGGGGATTTTTGCAGGTACTGAATGACCAGGTTGTCGATGGACAGGTGCGAAAAATGAGCGCTCAGCGACTTATCCCGTTTTAAGGTACTGTCATACACAAACGCCATCACCTGAACGTCATTCAGCAGTCGTGATGGGCTGATGTTCAGTGCATTAAACCAGTGATAGTCGGCTTTGATGTCATAGCCGGTTTTCACAATGGCATGATCCTCAAACAACGGAATCAGCTTATTAAAGACTTCGGCTTCGTCCAACACCTTAGATTCTTCCGATTGAAAGACCAGATACCAGCCTCGACCAGGTTCCGTCGCCAAGGCCAGACCAACCCAGTTCGGTTCCAGATAATGACCTTTCACAAAGACCGGAAGATACGCCAGGCGTTGCGTTCGCTGAGCTTCCTGAACCAGTTCATCGACTCCGTCCTGAGTCGTAATCAACCGGTAGTCGGTCGATTCGGGCTCGATCGACTCCGGTGTCTGTTCGGCCTGAACGGTTGGGGCTGACGTTTTGGTCTCTGATTTGGCCGGAGATGAGGCATCGTCACCGCTCATTTCACGAACCCAGGTTCGAAACTCAAACCGCTTGAACAGCGCCAGCAATCGATCGTTATCAATCGGGTCCGGCTGGATATCGTTAATGGTGGTCTCCAGCTCAACATCGAGTTTGATCGTCGCCAACTCGTAACTCAGGTAAGCCTGTTCTTTATGCTGTTCCAGTTTGGCGGCCATGGTCTTGGCACCACGGAAGGTCAGATCTTTGACCTCATCAAGCCGACTGTAGATGTCGTCCAGGCCACCTAAGCCCTGAATCAGCGCCAGTGCGGTTTTTTCACCAACGCCAGGTACGCCGGGAATGTTATCGACCTTATCACCCATCAGGGCCAGATAATCGATCATTTTGTCCGGACCAAAGCCGTATTTCGTCTCGACGCCGGGCACATCCATGGTTTCATTCTTCATGGTATTAATCAGCGTTACGTGCGGACTGACCAGTTGAGCCATGTCCTTATCACCGGTACTGATCACGCAATCCCGTCCGCAGCTGGTCGCCTGCGCCGCTAGTGTGCCAATGACGTCATCGGCCTCCACGCCCGGAATGCACAACAGCGGCAAGCCCATCGCACGGACACAGTCGTGAATCGGTTCGATCTGCTCACGCAGCTCTTCCGGCATGGGCGGACGATTGGCCTTGTATTGATCGTACATCTCGTTGCGAAAGGTGGGCCCTTTGGCGTCGAACACGACGGCCACCGGGCTGTCCGGGTACATCTTCAAGAGGTTGCGCAGCATCGATACCACGCCTTTGATGGCACCGGTCTGCAGACCTTCCGAGTTAGCCAGTGGCGGCAGGGCGTGAAAGGCCCGAAAAAGGTACGAGGACCCGTCGACCAGGACGACAGGGACTGAAGATTCGGCCATATACAGATTTCCAGACTAAAATTTAATGTCAAAAGGGCGCTAGTGTCCTGAGTCAGCAGTTCGCCTAGTTTCAGAGCTCATGGAAAGGTAGAGTATAAGGCGCACTTCGCAGGAAATATTGTGATCTTTTCAAGAAGCGCAACGCCGTAATCGGGCTTTCCATGAGCTCCCTGCGGGCGCGCCATTCAGGCCCTCTGGCGTCGTTCTGTCTCTTGCCAATGGAGCAACCATTACCTTCGAGACACGCCTTGCCAGAGCACTTAAATGGCTCGCTGATAGCAGACGAACTGCTGACTCAGGGCACTAGTGTAACACGGGTTAACCCACAAGCTAGGCACGGATAGGCGCCTGCCGTAAGGCTTCGAACCGCGATTTAAACGCCTGTGTAGCCGCCGACGCCATTGCTATGAAATAATCAGCGCCCATTGAACGAACTGCCAAGCAATATTTATGTCTGTCTATACCGAGCTGTCTGAACAGGATGTCATGCATTTACTGGCCGACTATGACCTGGGGGTCTATGTCCGTCATCAGGGCATCAGCGCGGGCGTTGAAAACACCAACTATTTTGTCTCCACCGATCAACATGAGCTGGTACTGACCGTCTTTGAAAAACACAGCGCGGACGAACTGCCGTTTTTTCTGCAGCTGGGTGAACATCTGCATGCCCGACACTGCAAGGTGCCACAACCATTCCGGGACCGGGATGGCCAGTTTCTGCAAATCGTCAAAGGTAAGCCGGCGGTTTTCATAGAGCGACTGACTGGACAACATGTACAGGCCTCACCCGCCTGTGCGCTGAAAATTGCCCAGGCCTTGGCGGACATTCACAATGCCACGTTAAGCTTTCAAACCGATCAGCGGCATTCTCATAATCGCGGCTGGATAGAGCGGCAAGCGAGTCGTGTGCTGCCCTCACTGTCGGCGCCTGACCAGCAGCTAATGAACGCGGCGCTGGCCATCATTCGCGCAATTCCCGACGATTTACCGGAAGGCGTGATTCATGCGGACCTGTTTCATGACAACGCCCTCTTTGATGGTAATGAGGTTGCCGGCATCATTGATTGGTACTTTGCCGGGCGGGACAGCTATGCTTTAGACATTGCCATTACCATGAATGACTGGTGTTTAGACACGCAGCATCAGGTCGATCCGGAGCAATGTGCAGCCTTTATCGAGAGGTATCATCAGCGTCGATCCCTGAGCAGTGCGGAACGTAATGCCCTGCCAAAACTGCAGGTTCAGTCTGCACTGCGCTTCTGGATCAGTCGGCTGCTGGCACAGGCTGAACACGGCGAGTCAAACGACAGCATCACGGTTAAAGACCCCATCCCGATGCGCGAGCAATGTCGGCAACTGTTGACCCGGGTTCGCGAACCAGGTAACGAACATAGATGACCACTGTATTGCCCTTACCGGGTGAACACAGCGGCAACAATAAGAGAAAATTATGCAATCACATCCAACGATCAACGCATCGATCACTCCCATCGGTTCTTTGGAGGTGCTCTCCCAAACCGAGGTCGCCAAACTGAAAGAGGCCGGTGAAAACGGCCTGTATGAACTGTTCCGGCGTTGTGTTCTGGCCATCCTGAATACGGGATCGGACAGCGACAATGCCAAAACCATTCTGGAGGCTTACCCAGACTTTAAGATCGACATCGTGCAGCAGGACCGGGGCATTCGGCTGAATCTCTACAATGCACCGGCCGATGCGTTCGTCGATGGCGAAATGATCACTTCCACCCGCGAAATGGTCTTCGCCGCCTTGCGCGATATTGTCTATGCCGAAAGTGAGCGCGAAAGCCCGCTCATCGACCTGAACAGCGGCTCGGACATCACCGACTACGTGTTCCACTTTCTGCGCAACGCACGCATGATGTGTCCGGGTGAAGAACCGCGCATCGTCGTCTGCTGGGGTGGGCATTCGATTAATAAAATAGAGTACAAGTACACCAAAGAGGTCGGCCACGAGCTGGGGTACCGCGGTCTGGATGTCTGTACCGGGTGCGGCCCCGGTGCCATGAAAGGCCCGATGAAAGGCGCGACTATCGCTCATGCCAAGCAGCGCATTCTGAATGCGCGTTATATCGGTTTAACCGAGCCGGGCATCATTGCGGCCGAAGCCCCGAACCCCATTGTTAATGAACTGGCCATTCTCCCAGACATTGAGAAACGACTTGAAGCCTTTGTCCGTCTCGGACACGGCATCATTATCTTCCCCGGTGGCGCTGGTACCGCGGAAGAACTGCTTTATCTGCTCGGCATCCTGCTCCACCCAGCCAACCGCGACATTCCGTTCCCTCTGATTCTCACCGGTCCGGCGGAATCGGCTGATTACTTTAAACAACTGCATGAGTTTATTGCCCGAACCCTGGGCTTCGAAGCCCAGCAGAAATACAAGATCATTGTCGATGATTTCACTGCAGCCGCGCGTGAAATGGCGCTGGGCATGAAAAAAGTCACCGAGTATCGCAAAGCGACCAACGATGCCTTTCACTTTAACTGGCAGTTGACCATTGATGAGCACTATCAGCATCCATTCGATGCGACTCACGACAACATGAGTCAGTTGCAGCTCAGCAAAGACATGCCGGTTCACGAACTGGCCGCTAACTTGCGGCGCGCGTTCAGCGGCATCGTGGCCGGGAACGTCAAGGAGCAAGGCTTAGTCGCCATTGAAAAACACGGGCCCTTCGAGATCCACGGTGACAACGAGATCATGGAACCACTGGATGAACTCTTGAATGCCTTCGTCAGCCAAGGTCGTATGAAGCTGCCGGGCAGCGAATATGTACCCTGCTATCGGGTCGTGCGCTGATCAGCGCGTTGACTAAAATAGGAGCAACCTGATGCGGTGGCGATTGATACTGGTGATTGCAGGCATAGCCCTGAGCATCCTGCTGACGCACTGGCCGGACAGCGCAGCGGCCTTCCTTGAGGCTGTCTACGGAGAAACACTTTACCCCCTTATTCAGTCTGGTATGCGACATTTACCGCAGCCACGTGGGTTTGCCCTGGCCGATACGCTGTGGGTTGCAGTTCCCTTGTTGTTTTTATTACGGATGTTGTGGTTGTGGCGCGCCAACCTGATCCGCCGGCTACCGACGATGGTTTTGGAAACATTACTGTGGGGTGTATCGCTGTATCTGCTGATGATGATCACTTGGGGGATGAACTATCATCGCCCAACCCTTTACAGCCAACTGCAAGAACGCGGCTTCAACACCCGACTGGTCGACGGTCACTGGGCGTTCGCACTCGAGCAGACCCGGCAAACGCTGAACCAACTCCCAGATTCCACCGATTTGTGCGCTTTGGAAGACCTGTTTTCACCCGCGCGCCCATCCGCATTTCTGCATTCGGCTATGGCCGCGGCCGATTTAACGCCACCACCAAACCGAAACATCAGCTTTTCTGCCTGGTCAGCCATCTACACCCGCCTCAGCATCGGGGGCGTCTATGTTCCCTTTACCGGCGAGCCGACGGTCAACCGAAACATCTTCCCTGCGGCCAAACCCATGGTGATGACGCATGAGTTGGCCCATTGGGCCGGTTACGCACACGAGTACGATGCAGACATTCTGGCGTACTGGTCCTTGTGGCAGGCACCCGACCCCGTTTGGCAAGCGTCAGCCTGGTTACTGTGGTGGACAGACATTCGAGCCCCTGAATCCGTACGATCACAATGGCCGGAGGCACTCCGAGAGACCCTTGTCTGTTATCAGGAGTATCTGAGAGCCCAGCCACGCTGGGACATTCAGGACGCACTGTGGACCGTTTATGAAAAAAACCTCAACAATCAGGGCGTACAGGGCGGCATGGCCAGTTATCAACTTGGCGAAGCACTGGCGCTGATCACTTATCAAGACTGGCTGAGTCAATAAGCGTCAGAAAGACACGACAAACCTAACAAATACGCGGCAAAAATCCGACGCAACTGAATCGTTTAAGCACAATTTTTAAACAGCACCTCTAAATCGTCTATTCTACCATTGCGGCCTTTAAACTCTGGTGGAGACCTTCATGAAACGCCCTTTAATTGTATTGGTATTGCTCTCAACTCTGCTGACAAGCCCTGTGTTTGCCAGCGATGCCATCGTGCTGACGATCAAAGGTAATAATCAGGTCACCGAGTTGACGATGAATGACCTGTTGCAGACGAGTCAAGAATCAATCACTACTGCAACCCCGTTTTTTGAAGGTGAAATGACATTTCAGGGGCCAGCGCTGAAAACCTTACTCAATCAGTACGGTTACGACTATGCTCAGATCACACTGACCGCGCTGAACGACTATTCAGTCACCACCGATAAGGGTGAACTGACCAACCTCGACCCCATCCTTGCCATTCGACAAAACGCGCAACCGATGTCTGTCAGGGACAAAGGCCCGATTTGGGTCATGTTGCCACTGACCGAACAACCTGAACTCAACACGCCACAGTATCATCGGTTAATGGTTTGGCAGCTTAACCGGATCACGTTGGAATAACCTCGGATCTCAGCATTTTGAGAAAAGTGTCACTAACCCTGCAAAACCTGTTCAGCTCCCGCCTGGCGATCGGAGTACTGGTGGCTGTACTGGGCGCCATGCTGGTTGGAAGCATTCAAGGAGTACTCAGTGATCGACAACTGAGCCGAATATCGATGAGTGATCTGCGCATCGCTACCTGGAACCTGACGCGTTTCGATCAGGAGGCATCCGCCTTCGATCTCGCACTACAGTTAAGAGCCAACAACGCGGGCTCGCCCGATGAGGTGATCCTGCGCTATGACATACTCTGGAGCCGCTTTCAGTATCTGAGTGTGGGCCGAGAGTCCTTAACCACACGACTGCATGAAGACAACCATGACCGTATCCAATCTCTGTTCCTGCGCTATCAGGCACTGGAACCGCTGGTCTTCTCAAATGCACAAAGCCTTGATCTCGACCCGTTACTTGTAGAATGGTCAAACATCCGACAGGACATCAAACAGATTCTGATCGATAACTTTGTCGGCGGTGACAGCAGCGCGTTAATGCAGGAAATCGATACGTCACGTATACGCCTTGCCAATTTTCGCATGATCATCGTTGGCGTGTTGGCCATCACCATTACTTACATGCTGATGATGCTTTTTTACTTGCGACGACAGAATCGCTTCGATCGACTGACCGGCTTACCCAATCAGAACTATCTCAATGATGAACGTACCATACGCCCAGGCACGCACGTTATTGCCTGTCAGATTCTAAATTACCGTGCGCTACAGTCCGAGCTATCGCCCAGTGACACCGACATCCTGACGCAGACCGTTGGCAAGCGATTGACTAAAGTTCTGACGCCCGGCGATCAATTAATCGCGATCAGTCAGGATGAATTTATGATCGTGTCCGATGGACAGGCTCTGCGAACGACCGATGACTGGCAGCTCTTACTTTCGCAAGCCTATGCCTTTACCTGGTCTTATAAAGACTCTCAGTTTCCGATTCGTCTGGCGATTGGTATTGATGAACCCTCAGATCAAAGTTCGGCCTGGCGACACCGCTATCAAAAAGCATTGTTGGCCAAACAACGTGCCGTCGAAAAACGACAGCCGGTTATCGTTCACACTGACACCTTGTCTGATGCTCATCGACAGGAAAAAGCCGTTCTGAACAGTCTGATCCAGTTGTTCCAGGGCAAACCGTCCGATGTCGCGTTATCCTGTCATTATCAACCCATCGCCTCCATCAGCAATCCAAAGAAAATCGTTGCAGCCGAAGTCTTGATGCGTGTAAAACACAAAACGTTCGGTCCGATTGCCCCCAACAAGGTCGTGGATTTATGTGAACGAAACGGTCTGGCCATTAAACTGAGCCACTGGCTGTACCGCACGATTGCGGACGAGTGTGCGCCCCTATATCAGGAAAACCGATACCAGGGTAAATTGACTATTAATATGTCTCCATCGCTGCTGCGGCCGACACTCATCGACGACATTCATCAGTATTTGGTGAAGCCGGGCATTCCTGCGACCGCTATCTGCCTTGAGATCACAGAAGACAATGCGGCGCTGCAGATTGAGCAGGTGAATGCTCTGATCAGCGAACTGCAAAACGAAGGCATCTGCTTCGCGCTCGATGACTTCGGTACGGGTCATTCATCCCTTGAGTACATTCGGGATCTTAAAATCGACCGGCTCAAAATTGACCGCAGTTTTGTGACCGGTATTGATACCAATCCGAGAAACTACGACTTCATGGCCTCGATGGTCAAACTCACTCATCTATTGAACATGGATATCATCATTGAGGGCGTTGAAACCTTGGAACAATGGCAGGCGCTAAGCAGCATGGGCGATGTGTTTGTTCAGGGTTATTTCTTGCACCGGCCCATGCCCTTCGCAGATCTGGATCGTTTGTTAAGTCAAACCGATTCACAGTCGTCATTGCCCTCATTGGAAAATGTTCGTCAATCCAGGTTATAACCACCACTGAACGCTGTTGGGTACTGCCATTCAAAGCCACTGTCCGCTAATGCCATCGGGCTGAGCCGTTTTCCACGCTGAGGGGGGGCTGATAGATCAAACAGCGGCAAGCCTTCTTGTTTGCGAAACAGATTGAACATTGTCGTTAATGTCTGTGGTTCACAATCGCTGACGATATAGTGCGATCTGGGTGATTCAACCTGAAGCAGATGAACAATGGCCGCCGCCGCATCGTCAATGTGAATACGATTCGTCCACTTGTCGGCGTAAGAATCTGCTTCAGCGGTCAATGCCCGGCGCTTTAACCAGTCTCGTCCGGGTCCATAAATACCACTCAAACGAGCAATGGTTACTGTTGTCGGCAGCGACTGGGCCAGGGCTTCCATCTCCAATAAGATCTCCGCCCGCTCATCGCCTGCCGAGGCTTGGCTATTGTCATCAATGATGCCACCAGCATCTTCGCCGTAAACCCGGCTGGAACTGACGACCAAAACTCGCGAAGGACAATGACGCCATTGAGGCAAACTTTCATGTAGACGCTGCAACGGCGCCAGGTAAGTCCGACGATAGTTCTCCAGAGTTCGCTCACCGCGACTGGCCAGGGCGACGACCAGAATATCCGCCGCCAAGTCCGGCCAATAAGACTGAGCCAAATCCACCTGCACCTGATTAAACCCGAGGGCTGGCTCTGGTGTTGATAAGCGCATCGCTTCCACTGAGCCATTGCGCAGCCATCGCTGCGCGATGCGACGATTCAGTTGACCGGCACCGGCTAAGACCAGTTTTTCCGACATGCTAAACTCCGATACATTAAAGTCTTGTATGAAATGCGACAATCCGATAGTTTTCGCCTAAACAAACCGCAGACATCGCCATGACCTTAACCGAACTGAAATACATTGTCTCGCTGGCTCAGGAAAAACACTTCGGGCGTGCCGCCGCGGCCTGCCAGGTGTCACAGCCAACGTTAAGCGTGGCGATCCGGAAGCTTGAAGATCGGCTCGGCGTGGCGATCTTTGAACGCAATAAACAGGGGGTTACGGTCACACCGGTGGGCGAACAGATCGTTACCCAGGCGAACCGCGTACTGGAAGAAAGCCTGCGCATTGAAGACATAGCTGCATCGGGTAAAAACCAGCTGTCCAGCCCACTTAAACTGGGTGTAATTTTCACCATTGGGCCTTACCTGCTGCCCCACATCATCCCTCAATTACGTACCCATGCTCCTGACATGGCCTTAGTGATCGATGAAAACTTTACCGGCAACCTGCGCAAGCGCCTGCGGGATGGCCAAATCGACGTGGCCATACTGGCACTGCCCTTTGTGGAAACCGACATTCTGACCAAGCCGCTGTATGATGAACCTTTTGACATTCTCTTACCGGCTGTTCACCCTCTGGCTGAGCTGTCTGCCATTCCGGCGGAAGCCTTAACCAACGAACCACTGCTGCTGCTTGGGGAAGGTCACTGCTTTCGCGATCAGATCCTGGATGCCTGCCCGAACATTGCCATGGCAACCCGAGAACCAAACGGTCACATACAAACCATGGCGGACGGCACATCGTTAGAAACCCTGCGTCACATGGTCGCTTCCAACCTCGGCATTACCATTCTGCCTCGCTCGGCCACCGGTTCTCACCTCTACAACGAAAATCTGGTCAAAGTCCGGCCGTTTGCCGGCGTCAGCCCGACGCGAACCGTTGCATTGGCGTGGCGTACCAGCTTTCCCAGACCTTCCGCCATCGATGCGATTGAGTCCGCTATTCGATTATGCAAAATGCACTGACCCTATCTGCACCAATTTCCCGGCTAAAAGGCGCCGGGCCAAAACTAGCCGATAAACTGGCTCAACTTGAACTGACCTCAATCGGTGATTTGCTGTTTCACCTGCCCTACAAATACCAGGATCGAACCCGAATCACACCGATTGGCTCTCTGCGACTTGGCATGGCGGTGGTGATTGAAGGCGATATTCGCGGTACTCAGGTTGCCTTTGGTCGACGCCGCAGTTTGATCTGCCGGATTCAGGACGGCAGTGGATTACTGACCATCCGGCTGTTCCATTTCACAAAAGCGCAGCAACACGTTCTGAAAAACGGGGCAGCGATCCGCTGCTACGGCGAAGTTCGCATGGGACCAACCGGTTTGGAGATGATTCACCCGGAATATCAGGTTCGAGAACAGGGTGAGTTTGAAGCTCTGGATCAACGCCTGACACCACTGTATCCGACCACGGAAGGCATTCATCAGATCCGGCTTCGCAACCTCATTGAACAAGCGCTGGACGTTCTTAACGCGCAGGGAGGGCTCCCAGAATGGCTGCCACCCGATTGGCTCACTCCGTGGCAATTACCCTCTTTGACCGATGCACTGAGAACACTGCATCGGCCGGACCCAAACACGGACACTCAAACGCTACTGGATGGCGAGCACCCCGCTCAACAACGGCTGGCTTTCGAGGAGCTTCTCGCGCATCACCTCAGCCTGCAGGCATTGCGGCAAGCAACACAAGCCACCGGGGCACAACCAATTGCCAAATCCAAACGATTGGTGCCGGCATTACGCGATCAACTGCCTTTTTCACTAACCGGTGCCCAACAGCGAGTGTGCGGTGAAATTGCTCAGGATCTGGCACACCCATTTCCAATGCTGCGGTTGGTTCAGGGTGATGTCGGCGCTGGAAAAACACTGGTAGCTCTGATTGCCGCGTTGCAGGCGATCGAATCGGGCTTGCAAGTAGCCCTGATGGCTCCAACCGAGCTGCTAGCCGAACAGCATTTTCTAAACATGCAGGCCTGGTGCGAACCCTTAGGCGTTTCAATCGGCCTGTTACTGGGTAAAACATCGCGAAAAGACCGCAACCAATTGCTCGACGGTTTGGAAAGAGGCGAGGTTCAGCTACTAGTCGGAACCCATGCCCTGTTTCAGAAAGGCGTGGATTATCACAATCTGGGATTGGTCATCATCGATGAACAACACCGCTTTGGCGTGCAACAGCGCCTGGCGCTGAAAGAGAAGGCCAACAACGGCACGCCCCATCAACTCACCATGACGGCGACGCCGATTCCTCGTACCCTCGCCATGACCGCCTTCGCAGATATGGACATCTCCATCATCGATGAGTTACCGCCAGGTCGAACCCCGGTCACAACAACGGTGATCAGCCAGGATCGACGCGAAGCCGTGATTCGGCGTGTCAACGCGGCCTGCGACGATGGCCGGCAAATCTACTGGGTCTGCACACTCATTGAGGAGTCGGAAGAACTGCAGGCCGAAGCGGCAGAAGCCACGGCTAATCGCCTGGCAGAAGCATTGCCGGGGCGCCAAATCGGCTTACTTCATGGCAAACTGAAAGCGGCCGACAAGTCCCGCCTCATGGCTGCTTTTAAAGCCGGTGAACTCGACATTCTGGTCGCGACTACGGTCATCGAGGTCGGTGTTGATGTGCCGAATGCTTCGGTGATGATCATTGAAAACCCGGAACGACTGGGCCTGGCCCAGCTTCACCAGCTCCGCGGACGTGTAGGGCGTGGCACTACAGAGAGCTATTGCCTGCTTATGTTCGGGCAACCTTTGTCTGAGCAGGGAAAACAGCGGCTCGAGGTCATGCGCCAAACCAGTGATGGCTTTGTCATTGCCGAAGAGGACCTGAAGCTACGCGGCCCCGGTGAAGTACTGGGCACACGCCAGACCGGTGCCGTTGGCTTTCGGGTTGCCGATATGGAACGGGATGCGCATTTGCTGGAGCACATACCGGCTCTGGCGGATCGACTGAACCGGGAATATCCGTCCCATAGCCCACATATCATTGCCCGCTGGCTTATCAATGCAGATCGGTACGCTCAAGTGTAATCTGCTTCCAATGACCGTAAAGCTGTGATGTTATGCACTCAAAAAACATGGAGCCGGTCTATACTGTTTCCTAGACTTTGAGAAATCTACAACAAAAAGGAACGCCCGTCGTGGGACAACAAGCCAACGCAACTATACCCATTATTGTCCGTCAACATTTAGCGCACAAAAGCATTGCGCATGCGCTTGGACCGAACAAGCCGAACCTCAATCGTGCGGAAGTCTGTTTGCTGAACGACGATCAAGGCATGGTTCAGGTTTTTGTTCGCTCAGGGGATATTGTTGAGTTGGATAAAGTTAGGGCTTGTACGGATCGATCTCTGAACCCAATGACACAAAGCGAGATCGCGAAACTTAAAAAGAAACTGGGGGTAGAAACACTGCCAGCCTTTGACGATTTCATTCAAGCCCAAACCATTATCGACACACGATTGTTCGATGCAGCTCCAATCTATATTCACTCGGGGGCTTCTGATCAATTGTTAGCCGTCAAAGATGGCAACAGCCTACGAAGAAAAGACGACACTCAGATCGCCAGTGTCGCCAGTGAGCTCCCACTGCAGAATATTGATTACGAGCTCAGCCTCTTTGATCACGACCGGGAGCAGATCAACAGCGCAGTCACGCGATTTACCGCATTGCGTATTCGCCAACGCCTGGAAGAAACACTCGAGGTGCCACCTCTACCGGATACCGCCCAGGCCATCATTCGGTTAAGGGTTGACCCGGACGCTAATATCGAGAAGCTGTCTCAAATTGTCGAACGTGATCCCAGTCTCGCGGCACAAGTCGTCAGTTGGGCCAGTTCGTCATATTATTCAGCTCCCGGCTCTATTAAATCGGTACAAGACGCTATCGTACGGGTACTGGGCTATGACCTGGTTATGAACCTGGCCCTGGGTTTGTCACTGGGCAAATCCCTCGAACTTCCACAAGATAACGATCATGGCTTTCCTTCCTATTGGCACCAGGCGGTCTATGTGGCTGCCTGCGTCGGAACGATTGTCAGTGCGATTCCCAGAGAGTTTCGTCCGGGTTTTGGCCTGAGTTACCTCTCTGGTCTGTTGCACAACTTTGGCTATTTAATCATGGCGCATGCTTTCAGACCGCACTTTGAAACCACCAATGCCATGATCAGCCTGAACCGGCACCTCAATCACCAACACATTGAAAAACACGTTCTTGGAATTACACGAGATCAGATTGCCGCAAGCCTAATGCACAGCTGGAACATGCCGGGTGAAGTAACAATGGGGGTTCGATATCAGTCCGATCCTCAGTATCTGGGTATCAACAGCGACCAAGCACACCTTATTTATTTGGCGCGTCATCTGCTATCTGAGTACAACATGATTCCAGCCGTTCCTGAACGGTTTGATGATTCTGTATATGAGCATTTGAGTCTGGACCCAAAAGACGTTGTGCCATTAATGGAGCAACTGCGTGATAATCAGGCTGAACTGGACATGATCGCCACGAGCCTGACTCCAGACTGATCCGACCAATCCGCGATGACTCAACACGGTGCTGAGTCCATCAGCACCGCACCAACTCAGACCAGTCTTTGACCAGGGAAAGCCTTTAGCACCCTCGTAAGCCGCACAACATGGTGCTTGAAAACTGGCACGAAGATCGCTTCTTAGGTAGAGAGCTTCCCCATGAGCTCAACGGAATAATGATACCGAGACCAGAGACGGTCCAGCCTCACTGACAGAATAAAGATGGCATCCGCCAACGACTAAAAATCAAATTGTATGATCAATCGCAGCGCATTCGTTTCGGGTGCGCTTTTTTTGTTCATCGAATAGTAAAACTTATGAACCCAAAAACAGTTTAAAAAAACCTAAGAAGGAACCCGATTTGAACGACCATAACTCATAGCCTAAGAACTAATCTTCTATCAAAAAATAACGGGCACAAAAAAGGCCAACCCGAAGGTTGGCCCGATTTCTAGTTTTCAGAGGAATCTGAAATTAGAAAGAGTACTTCGCACCCAATGTAGCTTTGTTGTCTACGTCTGTTTTGAAGTCATACTCAGCGTAGTAAGTCACGCCAGCGTCAGAAGTAGTTGATGCACGCAGTTCCAGCTTAGGATCGTCAGCTTCAGCAGCGTCCAAGTTAGCCAGAATTACTTTTGCAGAAGCTTCATAGGCATCAGCTGCATAGGCAACTTTACCGAACGCTTCATCACCAGCGTCTTCAAGAGTGGTCAGCATATAGCCAGCAGAAGCAGTGATTGCGTCCATTGTGTACGCAACTTCAACTTTCGCGATTTCGTTGTTAGTTTCTACAGCAGTGTCAGGCTCTTGGTAAGAAGCCTTAACAGATGCATCGCCGAATGTAGATTCAGCAGCAACAACATACTCAAGAGAGTTATCATCGTTAGGGTTAGAAGTACCAGTGTAGTTAACAACACCCATTACGGTAACGGCGTCCGTAGTATATGTTACGCCAGCACCTGCGAACATTTCAGGGTCCAGATCTGCGTCTGCGCCTGGTCCAGAGAAGTAAGCTTCGCCTTCAACAGCGAAAGACAAAGCACCAGCTTCTGATGCATACGCTGCGGCCAGACCAGTTTTGGTACCAGCATCGTAAGTAGCAGGTTCGCCGTCTTTACCGAAGTTCAAACCTTGCAGCTGTACGCTTAGTTCGTCAGAGACCATGTAACGGAAAGCAACGTCGACATCAAGAGCAGTTTCTTCCATGTCTTCGTTGATGCTTTCAACATAGGTATCAGTTGCCATCAGGCTACCAACTTGACCGAAAGATAACTTGCCATCAGTTACAACCAGATCACCGATCAAGAAGTCAGTAGCACCTTCGTCAGATTCGATTCCGATTGAGCCAGAGAATGGACCATTTACAACGGTAGTTTCCATAGTAATACCGTAGTTGTAATCGTCTTCTTTCAGATCAACATCGTAAGTGACAGGATCAGCGTTCATGTCCAGGATGAACTGAGCATCCATAGCACCAGTGAACTCTGTTGTCGCTTCAGTATCAGCAGCAATTGCCTGAGCAGAGATAGCAGCAGCAAGTGCAGAAACTGCAAAAATAGCTTTCATTAGATTCCCCTATTTTTATTATCAAAACTGGTTTGGTGACCAGACTACTTGATTGAACTTTCAATCCGGAATTGGATTGTTAGTCCTTGTTATCATTAACACCGCATACAA
>NZ_CH724153.1:0-34150 GCF_000153185.1 Reinekea blandensis MED297
GAACTCCTTAAAAAACCTTAGTAGCAGCAACCGCTGCCGGCACACTGGCAACTTCCGGCTTGGCACTGGCGGATACGACTCTCGAGTTGTACACATGGCGAATCCAGGATCAGGATCTTTTTGAATACATCAACGAGAATAATCTGATCCCGGGTGTCACAATTAATGCCAATGTTTATCCTGGTGCTGATGAGCATGAGACTAAACTGCGGATTGATTTCCAGACCAACCGTCCAGACCTGTATCACGCGAAAGCCGGTACTGCCTGGATTCAACCTTGGATCGATGCCGGTGTCGCGGCACCTGTGTCCGATCTCGACATTGACCTGAGTGACTTCTCCGATGCCGCACTGTTTGGTGCAACGGCTGCCGACGGTGATGTCTACGGTGTTCCTTTTGTGATGCAGATGCAGTCCATTCTGTACAACAAAGCGGTTGTCGAAAAAGAACCTAAGAATCTGGCGGAGCTGGAAGCTTTGTTTGAAGAGTTGAAAGGCCAGGGTATTACACCGTTGCACGTTGATGGCCGTGATGGTTGGTACCTCAACCAGGTTCTGCATGAAGCGGTTCTGGCCGGTATGACCTCTGACGACTGGGCACAGAAAGTGGTCGTGGGTGAAGCCTGCTTTACCGATGACGTCTATGTTGATGCCTGGGAAACGTTCAAGTCCTGGCAGGACAAAGGGTACATGAACCCAACGCCGCTGGCGGATGACTACGGCGCGATGCGTACCGGTGTTGCTCTGGGTACGTCTGCCATGATGATTGACGGTATTTGGTCAGCAACTCCGGCTTCTCCGATGTTCGAAATCGACCCAAGCCTTGAGTTGGGCTACATGGCGGTTCCAGGTGAGAATAACAAAGTCTATGGTTTCATGGACGGTTATATCACTTACAACCCCAACAGCGAAAAGCAAGACGCGATCAAGAAAGTTCTTGAGTTCTACACCACTCAAGAGTTTGCTCAACTGTTCGCTGAAAAAGTTGAGGCCATCCCTGCGTCTTCCCACACCATCAGCGTCGATAACGATCGTGTAAATACCGCTGCCAGCCTGATTGGCACCAATGCACTGCCAGGTCTGCCGTTCTTCACGCCAGAACTGAACAGTGGTGAGCCAACTTATCAGCAGCTGACTGCCGCCGGTCTGCAAGAACTCCTCGGTGGCAAAACCACCGCACGCGAAATGGCTGAGAAGATTCAGAAGACTCTGAACAGCCAGGGTTACATCGGTGCAGAGAACTGCGCAATGTAAGCCAGACGGGGTCACCTTTGGGTGGCCCCACCTTCCCGGAACGCCTGAATAAAAGACGCTCTGAGACAGCCCCCTTTATCCAGACGTTTCAATGAACCTGTTTGCAGGTTCCTGAGCACCCAATGATTTTCCATTCAGCAGAAGTCCTCTACTATGACACAAAGTAGCCAAAGTCCTTCGTACGCCCAACCTAACGATAACAAGGGAATTGCGATGAACAGCCAGCGCAAGTCACGGTTCAGTTATAAGTCCATTCAGAATATGCAGAAAGCACTCTTGCTGCTTCCTGGGGTATTACTTTATGGCATCTTTAACTTCACACCTTTGATGATGATGATTCCGACGTCACTGGTGGATTGGCCCGGAATTGGTCCGAAAGAGTTTGTCGGATTGGATAATTTTAAAAAAATTCTTGGTAACGAGTATTACCGGGATCAGCTGATTAACGCCATCGGTCAGAACGTCGTGTTCTTTGTGGTCATCATCGGAACTTTCCTGGTGATTGGTACCAGCTTGGCGTTGTTGTTGAGCTTTAAAACCTACGGACGTAAGTATTATCAGGTGATTTACTTTTTGCCGTACCCCATGGCCGGTGCGGCCGTGGCTTACTTATTAAATCTCTTTGTTAATCCGCGCGGACCATTGAATGCCTTAATGATGCAGGTTGGCTTAACCGATGCCCCGATACCGTTTTTAGGATCGGAAGATACCGCGCTCACCACGCTTGCGTTATTTTATTCCTGGCACCGGATGGGCTTCGCCATCATGTTGATACTGTCGGGGATTCTGGCGGTACGCACCGATCTTTTGGAAGCTTCCATGCTGGATGGAGCCAATCGCTGGCAGTCTATCAGAAACGTTGTGTTCCCGGTGCTTGGCCCAGCCTTCATTTTGATTACCGTCATCATCATGGTGGACGTGTTTAACAACGCTGACTACACACTCCTGATCATGGGTGCCGAGGCCGGACCTTTCCGTTCGACGGATATCATGGGGACATTCCTGTACCGATCTGCCTTTGGTGCTTCAGCGGCGGCATCGGATGCTAACTTCGGAATGTCAGCCGCCATCGGTCTGATCACCACATTGTTGATTTTGCCAGCAGCGTTGTTCCTGGCATTAAAGAACTTCCGTAATAACTAAACGAGGCCTGAGAAGATGGATAAGATTTTTAAACTCAGTAAGAAAGAACAGGTCGTCGTACAGTTTATTATGATCGCCTGGGCATTGGTGGTGCTGGTTCCGTTCCTGTCCGCCGTGTTGAATGCCCTGAAACCCAATGTAGGTGCGGTTTTCCGCGATCCGTTTGGTTTTCCGGATCCGATCACCTGGGGCAACTTCGCCAAGGCGTGGGTGAACGCTAACTTTGGTCGCTACTTTGCAAACTCGGCGTTTATTGCACTGAGCAGTGTGGCCATCGTGACCTTCGCTTCAAGCACCACGGCTTTTGTGCTGGCGCGTATGCCATTTAAAGGCAGTACCCTGATTTTTATCTGCTTCATGATCGGCGTGATCATTCCGATCCGCTTAGCGCTGGCCCCACTGTTCGATACCGTGCGGACGCTGGGATTGCTGGACTCATTGTGGTCGGTCATTTTTGTGCAAGCGGCCAGTATGATGCCGGTAGCGGTCTTTATCCTGGTGTCGTTCTTTCAGAATATCTCCAAAGAAATTGAAGAGGCCGCAATCATGGACGGTGCCATGCCGTTTACCATTTACTGGAAAATCATGGTGCCGCTCATTCGACCTGCCTTGGCGACCATTGCCTTGCTAACGTTCGTGCAAGCCTGGAATGAATACTTTCTGCCGCTTATTTTTATTCAGTCCGAAGAGCTGTACCCGCTGACGTTAGGTTTGAACCAGTTTAACCGTCAGTTTGCGATTCAGTGGCACATGATGTTTGCGGCCATTCTGATCATGATGGCTCCGACCATCATTGCGTTTGTGCTTGCGTCTAAGCAGTTCATTTCCGGGTTGACTCAGGGCGGCGTTAAAGAATAGTCCGTAGCAGCTCTCCATATTCTGGGTCATGTTGATGACACGTTCCGCCCCGACATCGTTCGGGGCTTTTTTTGTCCTTTGATCGCGCGATATGACGGCCCGTTTCAGGTGACCTGACCAGATCGGGGTTTGCTTGTCCATTCGGCGCTGTCTGGGGCTTTGGATGATTGGGCAAGAATTCAGCCTGATCGTCGTAACATTCAACCGGTAACGCGACTAAAGTACTGGTCAGGCTAATCCTATGGAGATACAGAGATGAGTGAACAAGATCCAAATAAACAGGTCCACTTTAAAGTCGGCAGTTTACCCTCTTTTAAAGGTCCTGATGACTTCTTTACCGGTGATGTTCAGGTAGACCTCCTGTTTCCACCCAATGAAACCGCACATTACTCCGGTGCAAAAGTCACTTTTCAGCCGGGCGCTCGTACCGCATGGCATGTGCACCCTGCGGGTCAGCATCTGATCGTGACGTCTGGTGTCGGACTGACGGCGACGCGCGATGGTGCTGTTCATCTTTTCCACGAAGGTGACGCCATATGGTGTCCTGCGGATATCGACCATTGGCATGGTGCAACCGAAGATGGCGCTATGTCACACATCGCGCTGACCGGTGACTTGAACGGGGAAAATGTTGAGTGGCAGGAAAAGGTGACTGACGAACAGTATCAGCAGGCTTTAAAAGACGCTGCCGATCTTTCTTAACAACGCCGGGAGAGAGCAATGATTCTGAGTGAAACCTACACACTGTCCAATGGAGTCGAGATTCCCAAGCTTGGCTTGGGTACATGGTTTATCGATAACAAATCCGTAGGAAAGGCGATCTGCGATGCTGTCGATCTTGGCTATCGGCACATCGATACGGCTCAGGCTTATCGCAATGAACAAGGCGTTGGTGTCGGTATTCAGCAATGTGGCGTCAACCGCGATGAAATCTTCGTAACCACCAAGCTCGCTGCAGAAGCGAAGACCTATAAAAAGGCCGCAGCCTCAATTGATCGGTCGTTATCCCGGATGGGCTTAGATTATCTGGATATGATGATCATCCACAGCCCGCAACCCTGGACAAAGTTTGGCAAGGCTGAACGTTTTTTTGAGGGTAATCGAGAAGCATGGCGGGCGTTGGAGGATGCTTATCGGGCAGGTAAGCTGCGCGCCATTGGTGTGTCAAACTTTGACGAAACGGATCTTCAGAACATCCTTAATGGTTGCAGTGTAAAGCCCATGGTGAACCAGATACTGGCTCACATCGGTAACACCCCCGACGATCTGATTCGATATACCCAGGCTCAGGGGATTTTGGTTGAGGCATATTCGCCGATCGGACATGGCGCGATACTGGAGAATCCTGACATTAAAGCCGTTGCCGAACGGTATGGTGTTTCTGTTCCTCAGTTGGCGATTCGATACGATCTGCAGCTGGGGCTTTTACCGATACCTAAAACCGCAAACCCAGACCACATGAAATCCAATGCTCAGGTCGATTTTATCATCTCCGATGACGATATGGCCTTGTTGCAGTCGGTTGAGAAGATAACAGACTACGGCGACGCCAATGCCATGCCTGTGTTTGGTGGTGAGCTGAATCTGAAAACCATGATGGGATTTTTGCTCAGTTCATTGCGTCGTAAAAAGTCAGCGTCCTAACGGCTAAAAACTGCAGACAATGCTGTCACCTTTCGATGAGCCGACTGTTAACAGCGGCCGAATCATCGAGCGGCGGCAGCATTGGAAGCGCCTTTCTTAGGACGCGGTATGCCGAGTCGCTGACGGCGTTCCCAAAGGCACTTACGGCTGATGCCCAGTTTTTGGGCCAGTTCCGTTTCTGACATGTTGTCCTGATGCTCAACGACGAAATGCTGGAAATAATCTTCGAGTGAGAGTTCTTCCTGCGTTTCGGCCGATGATCCGGTGTCAGCGTTGTTTGCGGTTGGTTCAGTGACCGGTTCGCTGGAGGCGAGGGTTTCCGGCACTGACCAGTCGTCCTGCGCCAGACCCAGATCTTCACTGAAGATTTCTCCGGTATCCGCCAGAATCAGCGCCCGTTGAATGGCGTTTTCCAGTTCCCGGACATTGCCCGGCCAGTCGTATCTGACCATGACCTCTTTCGCTTCTTTAGACAGGCGCGCATTGTTATCAAGCTTTAAGCGGCGAGAATGCTTGCTGACGAGATGCTCGGCGATTTCCAGCACATCTTTGCCTCGTTCTCGCAGCGGAGGCAAGGCGATTTCAATGACTTGCAGGCGGTAGTAAAGGTCTTCACGGAACCGACCCTCTTTGACCAGCTTTTTCAGATTTCGGTGGGTCGCCGCAATCAGCCGGACATCCACTTTGCGAGCGTGAACCGAACCAACACGGCGCACTTCGTTTTCTTGTAGCACCCGTAGGAGACGGGCCTGGGCTTCCATCGGCAGTTCGCCGATTTCATCCAGAAACAGCGTGCCGCTTTCCGCCGCTTCGACCAGACCCTGTCGGGCGGCGGTCGCACCGGTGAACGAGCCTTTTTCATGGCCAAAGAGCTCGGACTCAATCAGGCTTTCCGGAATGGCGGCACAGTTAACACAGATCAAAGGGTTGTCGCGCCGTGGACTGTGTTGATGAATAGCCCGCGCGGCCAGTTCTTTACCGGTTCCGGACTCCCCTTGAATGAGTACCGTCACATCCGCGGGGGATACCCGCAAAAGGCGTCGGTACAGGGTCTGCATGGGCTGACAACTTCCAACCAGGTCACCCAGTGCCGCCCGATCGCCGGACTCATCGGTGTAAATGTCATCGGCCAGAGCATCAGGATTACTGATCTGCGCTTCGGTTTTAGAACGGTTTTGGTGATCGTCGATCACACGACGGACGGTTCGGATCATGTCCTCGTGATCAAAGGGTTTGGCAATGTAGTCTACAGCGCCCATTTTCATGGCATCGACAGCCGATCGCATGCTGGCGTAGCTGGTCATAATAAGCACGGGAGTTTCGGAGGCGGCGGTGATCAGGTCGGTACCGGGAGCGCCGGGAAGGCGAAGATCGGAAATGATGAGGTCAAAATTGTTCAGGTCATTCTGGCTGGCTTCTGTGACCGATTCAGCTTCGGTGACTTTGTAGCCATTGCGCTCAAGCAATCGTTTAAGAGCCGAGCGAATGATGCTTTCGTCTTCAACGATCAGAATATTACCCATACAGCGGTCTCCGGTTTGTGTCACTCACGCCCGGTTGCGGGTCGTCGCCTGGTCTGGCGGACGGTCCACGGGCACTCCCTAAGGTAACGCGGGCATTGTGTCAAAAGGATCACAAATACCCGTTCTCAGCCACAGATTATAGTCTCTCGGATGGCTAAGTGTTACCCGAGGTAACATTGGCGTGTAAGGGTAACCGAATCGTGAATCGAGTGCCAACATCTTCAAGAATAAAAGCGGGGGACTGCACACTGATGTGCCCGAAGTGTTCCTCGACGATGGTATAGGACAAAAACAGACCCAGGCCGGTACCTTTGCCGACTTCTTTGGTGGTGAAAAATGGATCAAAAATATGGTCCAGATGCTCACTGGCAATGCCGCTGCCCCGGTCCGTGACCGTCACTGAAATGGTTTCCCGCGCCGGTTCTGCTTCGGCCTCAATGACCACGGACTCCCCGTCAGGACTGGCATCCCGGGCGTTGCCAAGTAAATTGATGAATACCTGAGACAGACGCTGTGGTTCGCACAGGATCAGAAGGTTCGGGTTCACCTTGTTTTCGAAGACGATTTGCTTGGCGTGCCGGGACAGGGCCAGCAAATCGATTGCTTCTTGAACGACGTCCGCCAGCGGGTGGGGCTTGTGTTCGTTTTTGCCCTGATTCTGGCCGGCATGAGAAAAATTGATCAAAGAACGTACAATTTTCGTGACACGATCGGCCTGATAACGGATTTGCTCAGCTACCTCGCCGATTTCATCCCCGGATTCTGCGTATTTCAGTTCCTGCGCCAAGCTGTCGATTCCGGTGATCGGATTGCCGATTTCATGGGCCACACCGGCGGCCAGGCGGCCAATTGAGGCTAATCGTTCTGAATGCACCAGTTCGGATTCGAGCATTTTATGCTCGGTTTCATCTTCCAACAGTATGATGATGCCTTCGTTCAGATCGGTACTGGATTGGCCGAACTCTGTTCGGTGCAGGCTAAACCAGCGTTTGGCGTGAGGGTTGACCGGATCTTCCTGCTCGATGGTGATTTTGTCTTCGGCACCCTGAATAAAGCTGTCTATCAGGTCGTACCATTGGCCCGGCAGCAGGTCGACCTTGGCGCCGATGGCCTGATCTTCATCAATGCCCGTTAGCTCCGCCATGACCCCGTTCCACAGCAGGATTTCACCATCATTGGTTAACGAGCAGACCCCGATTGGCAGTCGGTACAGGGTTTCCCGGTGGTGACGGCGTAAACGGTCGAGCTCTGCTGACATACCGCTGAGCTGGTAGTGGTAGTTATCCAGGTTCTGTTCAAGAAAATGAATGTCTTCGTGCCTGACCGCTTCGACTTGTTCATAGGGTAAGTAGCGACTGACCATAGCTTGAGCCACCGACGGCCCCATGATGCCGGAAAGATTGGCTTCCAGAGTGTCTCGCAATCGGCGCAACGCGTACGGCCGGTACTCGCTGATATCAAACTTGAGTTTTTTCAGTGCTCGGCGAACTTCCCGCTCCGCAGTGACCTGACCGAGCGGCTTGCTCAGTGCATCGATAAACTCGCGGGCATTTTTGGCTTTGAGCGGGATGCGGTGACGACGGTCGACCGAGCTGATGACGCAGATTTCAGCGGCGTTCTTTTCCTCACTGGAAGTTTTGGTTAACAGTGATACAAAGAAGAAGGTCAGGGCATTGAGCACGATGGAGGCATAAACCACGAAGGTCCAGTTGTCCCGGTCCATGGCGAAATGCAGAGGCAGGCGACCATTCAGCGATAAGCTGTCGCTGATGACCGGCCACAGCTGCATGATCATCCAGAACGCCAGCCCAACGACGGCACCGGAAATGAAGCCTTTGCGGTTAGCACCGCCCCAGAACAGCAACCCTAACAGGCCCGGTGCCATTTGCAGCAAACCGGTATAGCTGGTGACCAGCAGTGTCGATTGGTTCTGTACCTGATCAAGAAACAGATAAAATGCGAAAATCAAACCGAAAGCCATGCCGATGATGACGCGACGAATCCAAATCAGCCATTGGTAAATGTCGATGTCCAGGCGCGGGCTGTAAAACGGCAGGACCACGTGATTGAGCATCATACTGGACAGCGACAGGACGGCGATGATGGTGATACCACAGGCGGCCGAAAGCCCGCCCAGGTAAGTCAGCCAGACCAATGCCGGGGACTCCAGGGCAAAGGCAACGCTCAGTGTGAAATATTCAGGGCTGAAGCCGCTGCCGGAACGAATGCCGGCCCACATGATCGGGAAAACCGGCAGGGCCATCAGAAACAGATAGATCGGCGCCGCCCAGGTTATCAGTCGCAGGCGCTGCGGTTGTGAGTTTTCCCGGAACAGGATCTGAAACAGGTGGGGTAGTACCAGGGGCGCACTGAAAAACAGCAGCAGTAAGGCGAACCACTGACTGGGTATCAGTTCCGGGTTAATGTTGCTGAAGTTCGCCGGTGCGGTGCGTACCCACTGTTGCATGTCACCAATGCCGCCACTGATCTGAAATGTGGCGAAGAGCCCGATGATCAGAAAGACCACCAGTTTGAAACCCGACTCCAGCGCCAGCGCGAACAGCAAGCCCGGGTGCTTTTCGCTCGGGCGCACATCCCGGGTACCAAACAACACAGTGATATACAGCAGAATGATGGCCACCAGACCGGCGATGAATCCGGTTTGCGCATTGGGATCCAACAGTGTGATGACATCCGTTATGGCCTGCAGCTGCAGAGCCAACAGCGGCATAATGGCGAGAAAGACGGCCAGCGCGGTGAGCAAACCGACCCAGCGGGAGCGGTAGCGAAATGCAAATAAGTCAGCGAGCGAGGACAGCTGATAATTGCGAGCCAGGTTGAACAACGGCCGGATAATGATGGCCGAAAACAACAACAGCACCGACAGTCCAACGTAAAACGCCATATAGCCGTGTTGCAGTTCATAAGCCATGCCGACACTGCCATAGAACGCCCAAGAGCTGCAGCTGACACCAAAAGCAAGTACATAAACCAGAGGGTGTTTGATCACGCGTTCAGAAAGCTTGCCTCGTTCGGCAAAGAAAACGGTGAGAAACAGGACCAGCAGATAACCGACGGCGCCCAGAACCAACTGCCACCAGAGGAAACTCATGATTCGCGCTCCCGGGCCCGTTCGACCAGTGCGTTAATAATGATCATCACCAGCCACAGAATGAACGGGACGAACCAGTACACTCGGGAGTTAAACCACTGCTGGGTGAAAGGCAGAATCAGGTAGAGCGGTAAAATCATCAGTTTGACGAACATGGATCAACAGCCGCACAGGTTCCGTTTGAAAAGGCGGCTTAGTGTACCCTGAGATGCCGGGAAGATCGAACAGCGTGCCGTGATCTATCTATGGTTAAGGGTCTGATAACAGACCCTGATGACGTTCGCTCAGTCGTGTGGCTGTGGTTCCGGGTCAGGAAAACGCTGCTGTATGGCAATAAACTCGTCGAGGTTCTCAAACAGGATGTCCACCAGATCCGGATCGAAGTGCAAACCTCGTTGTAGCTGGAAATACTCTTCGACCTGTTTGATGTCCCAGGCTGGTTTGTATACCCGCCGGGAACAGAGTGCATCGAACACATCGGCGATGGCCGTAATGCGTCCGGCGATGCTGATCTCAGTGCCGGCTTTACCCGCGGGATAACCGGTACCATCCCATCGCTCATGGTGATCGAGTGCGATCTCTGCGCCCATTTTCAGCAATGGTTTGTCGGAAGAGTGCAGCATTTCATAACCGACTTCGGAATGGGTTTTCATAACCGCCCATTCGGTGGCATCAAGCTTGTCGGGCTTGTTGAGAATGGCATCCGGGATGGCGATTTTGCCCAGATCGTGCAGCGGAGCGGCTTCACGGATGAATCCGGCCTGTTCCTCGCTGAGCCCCGAGCGTTGTGCCAACAGATAGCTGATTTCAGAAACCCGGCGCAAGTGGAACCCGGTTTCTTTGGATCGATGTTCAACCGCATCACCAAGCAGATATACAATTTCGCGTTGGCTTTCTTCCAACAGGGTTCGTAGTGAAATGTTCTCAAAAGCCGTTAAGGCATTGCGGCAGAACATTTGCAGTAAGTGGTTTTCCAGCTGATTACGCGTTTTCAGGTCGCGCATAAACAGTAAGCCGGTGTGTTCGTCATTGGACCGATACAGGCTGATAAACCCGGAGGAGGTGAGTTTAGAACGGAATCCCGGGCTGGTGTCGTCCAGAATATCGCGACAATCTTCCGGCAGGACCGCAGCCGCGTCATTATTCTCATATTCCGAGTATTCTCCGGTGCCGGCAATGATGCGCAGGTTACCGGAGTGTTCAAAAGCGGCCACGCCGTTGTTTTTGGCGTAAAAAGCGTCTTCTTCCGGCGACAGTACCGCGGAGATTTGCTCGAGAATGCCTTGTGCAAAGTCTTTTAGATAGGTTTTCTGGTGCAGCTGAGTCGAACTTTCGAGAATCCGTTCCAGTCCCTGCCGTGAACGATCCAGAGAAATGATGTCCCGATAACTGCGCAGACAGGAATAGAGTAACGTGTGCAACTTGCCACGGGTCAGTTCGGTTTTTTCTTTGTAATCGTTGATGTCGTACTCAGCAATGATGGTTTCTTCCGGTGCTTGTCCGGGTTGGCCGGTACGCAGCACGATGCGGACGAAGCCGTTGTTCAACGTTTCCCGAATGGCACGTGCCGTATCGAGACCCGCGTGTTCGCTTTCCATGACAACATCCAGTAAGCACACAGCAATGTCGGTGTGTTCGGTGAGTTGCTCTATACCTTCCTGACCGGAGTAGGCGTGCAGAAACTGAAGCGGGCGGCTGTCAAAGGTGAAGTTGCGAAGTGCAAGCTTGGTGATGCTGTGAACTTCTTCATCGTCATCGACGATCAGAATTTTCCAGGGTTTCTGTGGTGAGGCATTGCCCGGCTCTGGAATCTGCTCTTCCGCAAATATCAGTTCGTCATTCATTCCGAGATCCTGTAACTTTTTTAATTGCCATACGGATGGTCACTCCCTGTCCCGGTTGGCTCTGCGTGTCAATGCTGCCATTCAGTTTAGACGTCACCAGATTATATACAATGTTCATTCCCAGCCCGCTACCCCCTTCGGAACGGCGTGTGGTGAAAAACGGGTCGTAAACGTGTTTCAGGGTCTGAGCGTCCATTCCACTGCCGTCGTCGGCGTAGGTCAGAATCAACTGATCTTCCTGTTCTGAAGCGCTGAGCCAGATGTTGCCCGGCTGCTCGCCATCGTTAAAGGCGTGAATGACCGAGTTCATGATCAGGTTAGTAATAATCTGAGCCAAAGCCCCTGGCGAAAGAATGACTTCAATCAATGGATCCACCTCATTGTGAACCTCAATATCAGTCCGCTTCAGTCGGGGGCGCAGTGACAGGACGATTTCGTCGATATAGGTGTGCAGTTCAACGAGCCGAACCTTGTCGCTGGACTGATCCACTGCGACTTTTTTAAAAGACTTAATCAGCTCGGCGGCTCGGTTCAGGTTACCGGTCAGTAATGCGACCGTTTCATTGCATTCGTTGAGGAAGTTCTCGAAACCGCTTTTTGTCAGGCGGTTATCGGTCAGTTCGATCTGTGTCCGCCTGAGTTCTTCTTCCAAATGACTGGAAGCGGTGATGGAGATGCCCAGCGGCGTGTTGACCTCATGTGCAATGCCACTGACTAAGGTTCCCAGAGAAACCAGTTTTTCATTCTGGATCAGTTCCGCCTGTGCCCGCTTCAGCTGGTCCATGGAATCGACCAGGCTTTGATTGGTCTGACGCAGTTCAGCGGTTCGCTCGGTGACGGTTTGCTCTAGCGCATCCCGGTGCTCTTTTAACGACTGATCCCGCTCAATCAGCTCTGAGCGCTGTTCATTAAAGCTTTTGAACAAGCGTCCGATTTCATCTTGCCGATGATCCAGTGCCGGGAAGTCGCGTCCGGCATCTTTATTGAGGTTGGTCGCATAGGACTGCACGTAGCCGGAAAGCTCGTCCATGGGGACGGCAATGGTTTTACGGATCAGGTAGTAAATCAGCAGTTGCAGTAACAGGATGATCAGCGCCGTCGAGGCTAACGTGACGCGAGCCAGATTATTAACCTGCGCGTTGATCAGTTCGTTGTCGCTGCGGATCTGCAGAGTACCGATATTGAATATGCGACCTTCGTTACTGTCCGATTGAATAATGAGTGGGACGACGATGGTCAGTGCATCGAGATCCTCACGCCGGATCGACTCTTCGATTTGTGGATTTTTATGTCGGGTATCGGCCAGATCGCCTGCCCTGAAATCGAATAAATCGGCATGGTCGTTAACCACGATGCCGGAAATGAACTGATCCCTTAGCATGGCCTGGGCGGCGTCTTCGGCCGCATCTTCGTTATAAACCCAAAGGGACTGAGAAATCAGCCCGGCCAGATTGTCGATCGCGGCGTTAACACTGCGTTCGCGGGTGCCCTCAAGTATCGGCTGCAGTGCCAGGTACTGCGTAGCGATGTTGATCAGCAAGGCACTGAATACGCTCCCGGTAATGTAAACCATCAGGCGACGTGCCAAATGCGTACGTAGTTGCAGCATAGTTCTCATTATTCTTCTTAAACTGCGTTCAGTTTAGACCAGACTGAGCGACTTGCATGGTCTCTTTCCCAATGAGTTGCTCAGGGCGGTAAAGGCTCAGGGCCTGTTGCAACATCTGTTCGCAGGAATCGGGTGTGATTGGCATCTGAAGGAGTGCAAAAACGGCCATCAGATTGGCTTCAGGGAGGTTATCATCAATCGCTGGCGCGAGGTTTTGCTTGCTGAGTTTCTGCCGGGAGTTTGGGTCACACAGCACGGCAAAGTGCGCGTAGCGCGGTTGAGGGGCGTTAAGAAGCTGGTAAAGCTCTTGTTGCCAGAATGTTGAGGGCATAAGGTCGATACCACGGACCACATCAGTTACTCCCGCTTCAATGTCGTCACTGACCACCGCAAGCTGGTAGGCGAAGAACCCATCCCGGCGTTTGAGAATGACATCGCCATACTCTTTGGCCAGATTTACGGTCTGCATCCCCTGGAATCGGTCTTCCAGCGTGGTCTGCTCCGTCAGTACCCGCAATCGAATGGCGCTGTCGTCACGGGGCGTCTGGCAGGCCCGGCAATAGCCTGGATAAACCGATGTTCCTTTCAGGGTTTTCCGACTGCAACGACACCAGAACAGGCGATGTTGCTGGGCTAACAAGGCCAGGTTGGCTTCGTAGCGGTCGGCATTATTCGATTGGTAAGTGACGGGGGCATCCCACATCAGCCCATGTCGTTCGAGTGTCTTTAATATGCCGTGAGCTGCACCTGGTACTTCACGAGGTGGATCAAGATCATCAATTCGAACCAGCCACTCTCCGTTATGGTGGTGGGCATCAAGCCAGGAGACTACGGCGGCGAAGAGTGATCCGAAATGCAGCGGACCGCTGGGCGTAGGGGCAAATCGTCCTCGGTAAAACATCTCTGTGATTCTGTCTCGTGGGCTGGTTAACGGCATGCGCCATATCGGTACTCATTGCTAAAGCGATGAAATACGCCGACACAGGCAGTATGATGAGCACAAATTCAGCCATTCAGTTTACCGGCCTGAACGCACAGGTAAACCATGGCTGTTCGTATTTGTACCGGCCAATAGGAGTTTTTATGACACTTGCCGAACGTACCGCTGACATCACTCCGTTTTATGTAATTCAGGTGCTGAAGCAGGTGGATACCATGGAGCGGGCTGGTCACGATGTCATTCGTTTGTTTGTCGGTGAGCCGGATTTTTCCGCGCCAAAAGCCATTCTCGATCGGGCTAAGATTGCGCTGGATGAACAACCACAAGGGTATCTGTCGAGTACCGGGTTGCCGGAACTGAAAGCAAAAATTGCCGATCGATATCAACGCTGGCATGGGGTGCCGGTGCCAACGGAGCGAATCATTGTGACGCCAGGTGGGTCAACTGCCTTGCAGTTGGCCTTTCTGGCCACTTTAAATGCCGGTGATGACATCTTGCTGCCCGAGCCGGGATACCCTTGCAACGCTAATCTGGCGGCCATGGTGAATGCTCGACCCGTTCGGGTCAATCTGGATCCTCAGCAGCAGATGACACTGGATATTACCGCCCTGAAAGCCGCGGTAACTGAGCGTTCCCGAGCTTTGCTGATTGCTTCACCGAGCAATCCTCTCGGTTCCGTGCAATCACTGGATGACTGGCAGGCACTGGCAGACTTTTCCTCGACACAGCAACTGCATCTCTTTGCCGATGAGATATATCACGGCCTGACATTCGAAGGGCTGGCCCCGACAGCCTTACAGGCCACTCAGGATGCCTGGGTGATTCAGTCCTTTTCCAAATTTTACGGCATGACCGGCTGGCGACTGGGGTGGTTGATTTGTCCGGAGTACGCCATTGATGCCTGTGAGCGGATTGCTCAGAACCTGTACCTTTCATCGACAGCGATCTCTCAATACGCCGCACTGGCCGCCTTTGAACCAGAGGTCGAAGCGGAATGCTTTGCCCGGCGTGATGAACTGAAAGCACGTCGGGACTATCTGCTGACCGCTTTGCCGGAAATTGGTTTGCAGGTGATGGCCAGTCCTGATGGTGCATTTTATCTGTACGTCGATGTTTCGCCTTACAGTCAGGACGCCCTGACTTTTTGCGAACAATGCCTGGCACAGACCGGTGTTGCGCTGACCCCGGGCATTGACTTTGGCGGCCCCTGTCCAAACACCAGTGTCCGTTTGGCGTACACCGTTGAGGTTGGCCGGTTAAAAGAAGCGGTAGGCCGGCTGGCGGTGTTTCTGCAGTCTGTTCAATAGAGCATCTCAGATCTTTCAATGTAAACCGCTGGCCGGGCCGTGTACGCTGTCCGGCGATATTTCAATGGTGTGTCTATGAAGTTTCCGGTTCCAAAAATACTCAGCGCCGTGACCATTGGCTTAACGCTTATCGGCGTGGCCATACTGACGCTGATCGATGAACAACGAACGATCTGGCATGTGGTCAGCCGGCTGAATGAGGTTGGTGCCGAGCATCAGTCTTTAGCCAGCGGCTTGTTTTTGCTGATCGGCGTGTTCTGGATCGGCACGCTGGATCAGACCCGGCGCTGGTTGGAACCGCAACCCTTTGATGGTTGGCTGCGTTTTTCGGCGATGGCGTTCGCCGCCAGTTACCTGCTCAGTATGGTGTTCCCCTGCGATGAAGGCTGTAAACCGAGCGGTTCGCTCAGTCAGTGGTTGCATCTGACTCTGGTTTGGGGGCTCTATTTTGGTCCGGCGGTCTTTGCTGCTCGTGCGTTGCAGCAGTACTCGGGGCTGATACGCGGCCTCAGTATTGTAGTGATCCTGTTCTTCGCTGTTCTGCATGTCGATTTACTGTTTTTTGATGGTCGTACAAGTGGCGTGTGGCAACGTGCTTATGAAGCCGTATTTTGCCTTTTATGGTGGCAAGTCCTGTCCCGGCTGTTACGGACACCTGACTGAGCTCCTGCTTATGTCGTAAGGGCAACGGGTCGCCACTGAGATACACTGATTTTTTTACTCGGAATCAACGTCTGTGTTAATTCGAATTTTTGAAATTGTTGCGCCCATTCTTTTTGTGGTTCTGGTGGGCTTTTTTTACGCTCGTAAACGACGTCCCAATCTGGACCACGCGAACTCGTTGAACATTGATGTGTTCGTTCCGTTTCTGATTCTTGCGGTGTTTACCGGCCAGTCGATTGATGTCGCACAGTACAAAACGCTGATGCTGGTGGTCGCCGGTCTCACCCTGGTTCCGGGCTTGCTGGCCATTCCGGTCTGCCGTTTGTTGAACGTTCATTGGAAAACGCTGCTGCCACCCATGATGTTTAAGAACAGCGGCAACCTGGGCATTCCTCTGTTGTTGCTTGCCTTTGGCGAAGACGCGCTGCCCGCCATTCTGATGATGTTTATTGTGGAAAATACGCTGCATTTCAGCGTCGGACTGTGGATGTTATCCACCGGTGCCAGGAACCTGAAGTTTTTACTGCAGCCGATGATGATGGCGACTATTTTGGGGTTGTCATTGTCGATGGCCGAGATCACCTTACCGGAGTGGCTGGTGACCGGGTTTGAACTGCTTGGCGACATCGCCGTTCCGCTGATGCTGTTTGCGTTGGGTGTGCGTATGACGGACCTGGATTTCCACGGCTGGCGTTTGGGTGTGTTTGGTGCTTTGCTGGCGCCGGCTCTGGGGTTATTGGCCGCCTGGCCGATTCTCAGTTGGTTGAGTCTGCCACCCGACCAGGAAAAGATGGCCTGGATTTTCGCGGCGCTGCCCCCGGCTGTGTTGAACTATCTGGTCGCTGAGCGTTATCGGCAGGAGCCGGACAAGGTCGCCTCTATTGTGATGTTTGCCAATGCCGGTGCGGTGGTTATTATTCCTCTGATTCTTTTCTGGGTACTGTGACAATGTTTAAAACATGGGAAAAACTGCCAGCGCAATCGCAACTTGAACTGGATACCTTTATTGCAGAGTTGCGATATAACGACGACGGTTTGATTCCGGCCATTGCCCAACAGCACGACACAGGTGAGGTGTTGATGATGGCCTGGATGAACGATCGATCGATTCAGGAAACCCTGAACACCGGGCAGGTGTGTTATTGGTCACGGTCCCGTCAGACGTACTGGCGTAAAGGGGAAAGCTCGGGTCATCAGCAGAAGCTGGTGTCCATGCGCGCCGATTGTGATGGCGATACGCTGTTGCTGTTAGTCGACCAGAAAGGCCCGGCTTGCCACACTAATCGTCGGTCGTGTTTCTTTTTCGAGGCCGATCAGGAATCGGTGCGGGTCAACAGTGATGTGGGCTCCGGGTTGTAACGTCACTCTTGATCAGGGTTCGTCTTTGGTCAGCCGGATATTGTCAAAATACAGGGTTTGCGGTGCTGTTGGGGCGACCATAAACCATTGCACTTCAACGATGGCGCTGAGGTCCATGCGGCGATCAGCGGGCGCGCTTGCAATGTCTTGGATGGGAATCTGTATGGTATGCCAGCCTGGCGACAGTTCTAAGCTGGTATTGAACCGATCCTGAAACTGAAAGTTCCCCTCGCGTTCATGAGCGCGATCATGAATGCGAAGTGACAGTTTAACGAGCTCGTCTGAAGGGTTAAAAACGTCATAGGAGAAGCTGTGATAGCCCTGCCAGTTTTTTAACGGGTAGCGAAGTTTAAATGTCGCAAACCTTGAGGGCCGAAACGTCACCGCACCGCTGAACTGACCTTCAGAGACGTTCTCAGTCTCTGTCTCAAACTGATCTTTCCAGCGGTGTGATGCCGATGGTTCTTCGAAATTTTCAATCACGGGTGTCCGGCTTTGAATCTTCCAGTCCAGCCAGCCGGTGCGAAACAGACCGGTTAAATCGAAGACGAGGGCCACACCCAGTGCCGCACTGACAACCACGGGAATCATCGAGCGGTTGATGAACAGCAGCACGATCCATGCTCCGATCAGATTACGCAGAACATCCAACAGGCTGAAGCTGCGCCCGATACCCATCTGCAGCGTTTCGATGATCAGGCTGATCAGTAAGACCGATCCTAACAAACGGAACGCTTGAGACCGTGAACGCACAGGAATATAGCTGTGCCAGAGCAATGTAACCAATGCGAACAGGGCCAGATGGCCCATGTTCCAAAGGTAGCGCATGGCCGGCAGCTCGAACCCGGAAGGACCGCCGATAAACAAAAACGCTACGGCGGGGATCAGGGGGACGAACAGTAGCAGGCGTTGGGTTTTAAGCACCGGCAGCAATGAACGCCTCTACCAGCGTATCGATCTCCGATTCTTTGAGTCCGGCGACATTCACCCGACCGCCACCAACAATATAAATACCGTGGTTGTGCTTTAACTCGGCAATGATGTCATCGCTTAAACCGGTTAATGAAAACATCCCTTTGTGTTGACCAAAATAATCAAAACGCTCTGTTTGGGTTTTTTCCCGGAAGGCTTTAACCAATGCGCTGCGTAAGCCGTTGACGCGTCTGTTCATGGCGTCCAGTTCATCGCGCCAGCTTTTGGTCAAAGACTCCGAGGTCAGAATCGCGTGGACGATCGCCGCACCATGGGCCGGTGGCATGGAGTAAGAGCCACGGGACAGCTCGCACATTTTCGCGCGGGCGTTGGACGCAATCTGTTTGTTTTTGGACAGAATAATGGCCGCGCCGGTTCGGTCCCGGTAAAGGCCGAAGTTTTTCGAACAGGAGGTGGAAATCACCATTTCTTCGACAGCGTCTGCCAGTACCTGCAAACCTTGAGCATCGGCTTCAAGAGAATCGCCCAGGCCCTGATAAGCGATGTCAATGAACGGCAGAAACCCGTTTTTCGTTGCCAGTTCTGCGATACGGTGCCAGCTGTCGAGACTGATGTCGGCCCCGCTGGGGTTGTGACAACAGCCGTGAAGCAGCACGACATCTTTTGGTCCGAGGGATTCCAGCGTGGCCAGCATGGCCGGTTCATTGACCAGTCGGGTTTCAGCGTTCAGGTACGGATAAGTTTTCACCGTCAATCCGGCTTTTTCCATAATGGGACGATGATTGATGTAGCTCGGATCGCTGATCCAGACGGTACTGCCCGGAGCGGTCACCGCGATCAGATCGGCGATCATGCGCAGTGCACCACTGGCGCCAGGCGTTTGTAACGCGATGGCTCGCTTGCATTGCGACTCTGTCAGCACGAGCTTCAGGATTTCTTCATTGAACGCTTCGTCGCCGGTCAGGCCTTGATAAGCTTTGGTGGTTTGGTTGGCCAACAGCAGCGCTTCGGCGTCATGCACTGCCTGCATAACAGGGGTAATGCCTGCGTCATTTCGGTAAACGCCGATGCCCAGATCAATTTTGTTTTCTCGCGGGTCGTTACGGTACTCGGCAATCAAAGACAGAATCGGGTCACCTTTCGGTGTGGCTAGCTGTTCGAACATGGTCTCTCCGGAAATAGATGAAACAGGCTCGGGTAGGATACCGCGTTTTGCCCGATTTACGAATGGCTTCTCAGCGGTGAGTGTCTTTGCCAGTAAAGGCAGTGAGACGCCCGTTCATCAAAGCAGACAGACTTATTCGTTTCTGCCTTCGATGATACAATGCCGCCAAACTCAACAGGGTAATATGGCGTGGTAAACAGAAAGACCGTTCAGACATGGATCGAAGCCAACAACTGGGAGGCGTTTGTCTGTCAGGATTGCGAAGGCATTCATTTGCCCGCCTGGGAGGGCCGGGATTCAGTTCTGGAATCCCGCTGTTTTGTTGAGACCTCCCGTCTTTACTGGCTGACGGAAATTGCTATCCGTCCATCCGCCGTGTTGCCTTTGCAGGGCGCTGTTCATTTTATGAACTACGACTACGGTCTGCTGAAAGTGATGATTGCTATGGCTGATGATGACGTTCCGCGTTTGTTGCTGACGCACGCCTTACCGGTTGCTCACCTCAATGAACAGCATTTCGTTAGCTGGATGAATCAGCTCAACGAAGAAATGGAAGCTGTATACAAACACCTTGCCGAAATGGATGTGTTATTGCCCGAAGACAACGACGACTTTTCGTCGAACTTCGACGATCAACTGCACTGATCTTGCCAGAGTTACCGGTCGGCGTCAGTTGTTGTTTCAGATGAGCAGGGCGACGCTTGCAGGGCGTTCACTTTCCAGTCGTCATCGCGCCAGGTCAGTTCCAGCCATTGATCATCAGGTCGGCCCTTCAGAACATCGGCCATGACGGCTTCTCCCTGACAGTCTATGGCGATGCCCTGTTGACTATCGATGATCTTAAGATTGAGACCATTAACGGCCTGCTCCGGACGTAACGGTGCCAGGTTCTGTTCTTCGAGCGCGGGTACAGCGGGTTCCGCCATCACCACGATTTCGTCTGCAACGATGCTATCCGCCGAGAACGCTTCGTAATCACCCATCGGCGCCTCAGATGTTGACTTTGATAGCTGGCGCGCCGCGGGCGCGGGAGCTACAGGTGCGGCCAGTGATGAATCTGCGACGGTTTCAAAATCCGCTTGGGTTAGGACCGATGTCGTTTCCAGCGATGGACGTAAAACCAAAAACACCAAAATCAGTGACGCCATCACGGGCGCGACGGCGACCCAACGGGGTCGGCGAGTCGTTTTGGCCGACAATTTTGCATGCATAGTCTGGTGCAGTGACGCCGGAGCCGGATGTCGTTGGCGGCGGTTTCGATACAGAGAATCGAGCGATGTCTGCTTTCGGTCAGTCATGATTCTCCTCCAGAGAGTGCTTCAGTTGTTGGCGGGCAAACCTGAGTCGGCTTTTAATGGTTTCCGGTTTATCGTGAGTGATGAGGGCAATATCGGCCAGAGAAAACCCTTCCAACTGAAGTGATATAGCCTCGCGCTGTACAAAAGGCAGAGCCGTAAGCGCCTGATCAAAGGCCTCATTGAGATCGTCGCGTTCGGTAAAGGTCAGGGTGACGTGTTCGTCATCGATGGTGCGGTCGATTGCGCTGTCGTCAGTACTCGGCCATTGCCAGCGCTGTTGACGGCGCAACTCATCAACTGTCCGATTCCGCCCGACGGTAAACAGCCAGGTTCTGAATGAGGCTGCCTGTGCCTGATATTGATCGGGGCGTTCGATTAACCCTGTCCAGACCTGTTGACTGATGTCCTCGGCCAGTACTGGGTCTGCGAGTGTCAGCAGAAAGTGATACAGCGCGTTGCAATGGCGCCGTATCAAAAGATCCATGGCGGCCGTTGACCCGGCCGTTCGATAGTGTTCCAGCAAATCACCATCTGGCCAGTCGGTCCATGCACTGGCATGCCTTGTCTGCCACCAGGTCTGCAGGTTTGAAATCAGGGTCAATCGGCGTGTTCCATGCTTTGCAGGTTTCGCATCAAGGTTACCAGTTCCTGTCGATATCCCCAACGATCCTCCTGCAGGCTCGGGCCGATATAATCAATGGCATCGTTAATGGACCAATCTCTGAGGTAGGGACTGCCGCGCAATATCTCAGCGAAACCGGCCACGCCGATGGCCAGGGCTTGGCGTTGAGAGCTTGATTGCATGGGTGTGTCAGTGATGGCCTGACTGAGCAGGCGGCTGTGCGCTTCATCGGGCAGTTTGTATCGGGCTTTGACGAAAGCGATTTCCCCACCGACGGTGTCGCTGAGGTCATCGTCCTGATAACGCAGAGGGTCGCTGAACCGAAACTCGCTGTCTCGACGCACAATTTCATAGAGGGCGGTGACGGCATGACCTGAGCCCATTTCCCCAGCATCGATGGCGTCGTTGTTAAAATCTTCACGGGCTAACAGACGGTTGTCATAACCGATGAGACGGTATTCGGCGACCTGTGCCGGATTGAACTCAATCTGAATTTTGACGTCTTTCGCCACCGTCTGAAGTGTCGCCGCCAGTTGCGTGGCAAACAGCTTGCGGGCTTCCTGATAGCTGTCGAGATAGTAGGCCGTTCCGTTACCGTGATTGGACAGTTCTTCCATCAGTGCATCATTGTAGTTGCCGGTACCAAAGCCGAGCACGCTGAGAAAGACACCCGCTTCACGTTTACGTTCGATGAGCGCCTTTAACTCGGTAAGGCTGGTGGTGCCGACATTGAAATCACCATCGGTGCCGATGAATATCCGGTTAATGCCGTCAGGCAGATAGTTTGCCTGCGCCAGGTCATAGGCGAGATGAATGCCGGCACTGCCATGAGTTCCGCCGCCGGCACGCAGTTGATTGATGGCCTGGTTTATTTGCGCTTTCTGATCACCGGACGTTGGCTCCAGAACCACACCTGATTGACCGGCATACACGGCAATGGCAACACGATCCTGTGGACGCAGCTGACTGACCAGCAGATTGAAGCTGCGCTGCATCAGCGGCAGTTTATCCGGGCTGTTCATGGACCCGGATACATCCAGCAGAAACACCAGATTCAATGGCGGCAATGTTTTGAAGTCGCTCCGGTAGCTCTGCAAGGACACACGCACTAACTCCGTTTGTGGGTTCCAGGGCGTTTGCGTGCGCTCTGTGGAGATCTGAATGGGAGTGTTTGTTGTGTCAGGTGCCGGGAGCGCGTAGTCAAAGTAATTGATGAACTCTTCGACCCGGATGCTGTCAGCGGGTGGGCGCATGCCCTGGTTCAGAAAACGTCTCGCGTTGGTATAGCTGGCGGTGTCCACGTCGGTTGAAAATGTACTGACCGGATCGGTCGCAACCTGCCGGATCGGACTGATGGGTGTCTTCGGATAGTTCTCACGGTTTTCCGAAACCGGCGGGTTGGGCATGGGAATGATTGGTGTTGAGCTCGGCAACACATAAGATTCCTGAACTTCAACGCGGCTTTTACTGGCGGCAAGAAAGACCTGGTCGGCTGAGTCCGTTTCGATGGCCCGGGTTTCCTCGGTGTGCACGGGTTCTTGCAAGACCGCCGGATCCGTCAGGGCACCATCAGTGGTTTGCGTACCGCAACTGAGTAACATCAGTGTCGCCACAACACTGAAAAAATTGAGCGTCTTTGTCATGAGAGGTGCTTCCTGAGTGTGAATGTTGTCTTTAAACGTTCAGGAAGCACAAAAGGGGTAAGCTGAGTTCGCTTTTTTTTTACAGTCGGCAGTTACTGAAGAGATAGTGCGACTGCACGAAGCCATTTTGGAAAGCTTTGGTGCTGACGTGTTTCAGCGGTACATCTCGATCCAGATGACCGAACAGTGACACACCGTCTCCGATTAAAATCGGTAACGTGGTCAAGGTGATGTCGGTCAGCAGGTTTTCGTCGATAAACGACTGAATGGCGCGGGACCCGTCCACGTAGACATGGGTATCGCCTTCAGCGCCCAGGATTTCGACCAGTTGTCCGGGCGTACCGTCGAACAGCTGGACCGAGTCCTTCAAAGACGGAGGAACAGCCTTCATGGTTTGGGATAAGACGATCACGCGTTGATGTTGAAAGGGCCATTGGGGAAAGGTCAGAATCCGCTGAAATGTTTTGCGACCCATAACCACCGAGCTGATGTCTTTAACAAAGGCTTCGTAGCCATAATCTTCGGTCGCGTCGGAGGTCGCGTTTTCCAGCCAGTCAATGCTCTGATCCGGACGGGCAATGAATCCATCCAGGCTGGTGGCGATAAAAGCGGAAATCTGCATAACCGTAATCCTTAACTGAACGGTGAGAAAGTCAGTGTAGACGAGGCCATGCTGAGGTAAAACTGATGCAGATCAGGATGGAAGAGGGTGTCGGGTACCCTGAGGGCACCCGTTTGGGCCACTAACGAGTGTGTATCAGGCCGTTAGCTGACTTCTTTGGCCGCAATTTTGGCCGCCCATTGCTGAGGCCCGGTGCGGTGAACGGACTCCCCCTGGGTGTCGACAGCAACGGTCACCGGCATTTCATCGAGTTCAAACTCGTAGATGGCTTCCATACCAAGATCTTCAAAGGCGACTACTTTTGCATTGCGGATCGCTTTTGAAACCAGGTAAGCAGCCCCGCCCACGGCCATCAGATAGGTTGCTTCATGCTTCTTGATGGCATCAATGGCGATCGGACCACGTTCTGCCTTACCGACCATCGAAATCAGGCCGGTGTGCTCGAGTACGGTCTCGGTAAACTTGTCCATACGGGTGGCGGTGGTTGGCCCGGCCGGTCCGACGGCTTCTTCCCGCACGGGGTCAACCGGGCCGACGTAATAAATAACCTTGTTGGTCAGATCGACCGGCAGTTTCTCGCCCCGGTTGATCATATCTACCATACGTTTATGGGCGGCATCGCGACCAGTGTACATTTTACCGGACAGCAACAGGGTTTCACCGGGTTGCCAGTCTTTCATTTCTTCTTTGGTCAGGTTATCGAGATTGACCTTGCGTGCCGAAGGGCCGGCTTCCCAAACGATATCGGGCCAGTCAGAGAGTTTCGGTGCTGGCAACTCCGCGATACCGGAGCCGTCGAGCACAAAATGCGCATGGCGGGTGGCGGCACAGTTCGGAATCACCGCCACTGGTTTGTTGGCGGCATGTGTTGGGCAGTCTTTGACTTTGACATCGAGAACGGTGGTTAAACCACCCAGGCCCTGTGCGCCGATGCCGAGTTTATTGACCTTATCAAACAGCTCCAGTCGCAACTCTTCGCCGCGGTTTTCCGCCCCCTTGGCTTGCAGCTCCTGAATATCAATCGGGTCCATCAGGCTTTCTTTGGCCATCAGCATTGCTTGTTCTGCTGTACCACCGATACCAATACCCAGCATCCCCGGCGGGCACCAGCCAGCGCCCATTTCCGGAACCACTTTGAGAATCCAATCGACGATCGAGTCGGAAGGATTCAGCATGGCAAACTTACTTTTGGCTTCAGAACCACCGCCTTTGGCCGCCACCTGTACATCGACGGTGTCGCCCGGCACCAGCTTGGTGTGAATCACCGCAGGTGTGTTGTCTTTGGTGTTTTTGCGGGCACCGTCCGGATCGGCCAGTACACTGGCGCGCAATACGTTATCCGGGTGCAGGTAAGCGCGTCGCACACCTTCGTTCACCATGTCCTCAACACCCATGGTGGCGTCGTCGAAGCGAACGTTCATGCCAATCTTCAAAAACACAGTGACAATGCCGGTATCCTGGCAGATCGGGCGATGACCCTCGGCACACATGCGGCTGTTGATCAGGATTTGAGCCATCGCATCTTTAGCCGCCGGAGATTCTTCTCGTTGATAAGCCTCATGTACGGCATCAATGAAGTCTTTCGGATGGTAATAAGAAATGTACTGCAGCGCGTCGGCTACACTCTGAATCAAATCGTCCTGCTTAATTGAGGTCATGCGTCTCTCCAATGGGTATGGGGCGGGCCCTTTATTATGGTGGCGAATTGTACCTGAAAAACGAGCGTTTCGGAGGCGTCGTACCTACGCCTATGGTCGCAATTGATGTCTATTATTGTCGCAGGACTTGCAAAATTCAAACGCGCGTTTAAATTGGTCGCAGCAATGGCGTGTCGATGAATACACTGATAAGGATGGATTATGTCCGATATAGAAACACGGCTTCAGAACGGCGTATTGGAGGTGCACTTCAATCGCCCGGATAAGAAAAATGCCATCACCGAAGCCATGTACACGGCACTGGCGGAAGCCTTTGTCCGTGCCAGAACGCAAGCGGACGTTTCGGTTGTTCTGCTGACCGGGCAAAAAAACTGCTTTACCGCGGGTAACGATCTGAACGATTTTCTCGATCACCCACCAGAAGATGAGCAGGCACCGGTATTTCGTTTCCTGCATACTCTGGCCGACTTCCCGAAGCCGGTGGTCGCGGCTGTGAATGGTGCTGCAGTCGGCATCGGAACAACGTTATTGTTGCATTGCGATCTGGTGTTTTCCGGAGAAAGTGCAAAGTTTCAGTTGCCCTTCGTTAACTTAGGCTTGGTGCCGGAGTTTGCGTCCTCCTATTTGCTGCCACTGCGAGTTGGGCACGCTAAGGCGGCCGAGTGGTTGCTGACCGGTAAAACTTTCGATGCTCAGGAAGCCAAAGCGGCAGGACTGATTAATCAGGTGTTCAGTGATGAGCAGTTTTTAAGTGCAGCCCTGCATCAGGCACAAGCGCTGGCAGCGCAACCGGCGACCTCATTGTTACTCACCAAGCGTTTGATGAAACAGCCCTACATGGCGCAGACACTGCAGATTATGGACGAAGAAGGTGAGTTGTTTCGTCGACGTCTGAACGACGCCGACTTTCTTGCTGCTGTTGAGCGTTTTAAATCGCGATGAGCTAACTGCAACCTGTCATGTTCAGGTTCTGAACTGTGCGGACTGAGCCTCCAGTTCGGTGGTCGAGGCCTTGAGTCGTGTCATTGCATCGGTGGTGAGGTTGGCCCGCTGTGCTATGTCTGACAGTAAATCGCTGATACGTGACACTGAAGCATCCAGTGCAGTGGTGGCATCGGTCTGTTCTTGTGTGGATTCAGAAATCTGCACATTCATGCGTTCAATCGACGTGACGGTATCAAAAAGTTCGGCAATAGAAGTCTTGGCCGCGTCGGAGTACTCCGCTGCGCCGATCGCCGCCTGTTTGGCATCGTTGACTGATTGCACCGTGGTATTTACCTCCTGCGCAAACTGTTCGACCAACTGTTTGATTTCACCGGAGCTCTGATCGGTGCGCTGAGCCAAGGTACGTACCTCATCCGCAACCACCGCAAAGCCCCGACCCTGCTCCCCGGCGCGGGCCGCTTCGATGGCCGCATTCAGTGCCAATAGATTGGTCTGTTCGGAAACGCTTTGGATCACATCAACAATCGCATAAATTTGTTCGGTTCTGGCTTCAAGTTGAGTCAAACGTTCGCCGGCTTCAACGAGTCGATCATTCAGATTCAGAACACTTTCGCTGCTGTGTGCTGCCTGTGCCTGACCGTCTTCACAATGTTGACTGCCGGTTCGGGCAGACTGGGCCGCTTCCGTAGTAATGTCGTTAATGCCCCGTACCGTTGCCGTCATTTCATTGATGGCGGTGGCGACTGAGTCCACTTCGCTGTTCAGGTCGGCCAGTGCCGTACTGACCTGTTGATTGCTCTGAGTCTGCGTTTCGGTTTCAGAGACAATGCTGCTCGCACTGGTGCGGACACTTTCAACCATCTCCCGAAAGTGAGTCAGCAGAGAGTTAACGCTTTTGGCGATTAAACCCAGCTCGTCCCGGCGGCTGACGTCGGCTTCCAGACTCAGGTCATTCTGGTGGTCGATGGTTTCAATGGTCTGTTTCAACTGGTTAAGCGGGCCAATAATGGAGCGGCTGAGTGCCATGCTGACCAGCACCGACAGAATCAGGACGATACCCAGAACGATAAAGACCTGAGATTGCCGCGCCTCAATGTTGAGCGCAATGTCGTTGCTGTTGGTCGACACTTCATTGACTGCCTGGCCCAGAGTAAAACCGGCCTGTTCGACCGCAGCGACGGACGTTTCCAACGCCGTCAGGCGCTGACCGACCTGTTCGTTCGCCTCAAACAGTACTTCGTCCGATACAAATAAGACGACTTCGAGCATGCTGCTCATGGAGATGACGTGATTCTGCGATGCTGAGACCAGAGATCGGCCCTGGTTAACGTTATCGTTTTGGAAGGCCTCTATGGCTTGTGAAACCTTGCTATTGAAATCCTCCATGTCCAGGAGAAACAAATCAATGGCATCGGCCAGTTCTTCATCGATGGTACGCAGTGCGTCAGCCGCAACGATCAGTTCTTCCTGGGCGGTATCACCATTGCGGATGTCAGAGTCAGAGAGGGACGAGGTTGATGCCAATCGCCAGAAAAGAAAGCGCGGGTAGGTCTGATACACAGTAAAGACCGCCTGTTGCAGTTCGAGTGCACTCTGTTGTGCGGCAATGGCGTCCTGTTGTGCCTGCAGCTCTGACTGTTGGGTGGTAAACCGTTGATTTTGCTGCTCCAGAGCGGCCTGTTGCTCAGTCGCTAACGCCTGCTGAGTTTGCATCTGTTGACGGATTTCATTCAAACCCAACAGCACAATGGCAAACCCTGCGACGGTGAGCAGCAGCTGGGTCAGGGTCATTAATTGCGTTCGCCAGCGAACCGGCCAATGTTTTAGAGTCAGATTAGACAGCACTCTGAAAGTCCTTAGAAATGGAAAGGCGTGTTGGAGGTAACGGCCGTTGAACCGTTGAGTTTAGTATTGATTGACGGTCGTAACGGACAAATGTGTCATTGGCTTACTGGGAGTCAGTAGACGCCAGTTGCTCATTCTGTCGTGATGGCTGCTGTAAAAAATGCCAGTCGCTACGGCGCCAACTGCCCAAGAACGCGGCCTTGGTGGATTGAAAGGCGACCTGATCGCGTTCGTTACTATCGATAAACATGACCAGTTCGATCTGCTGTTGTTCGGTACCGAGTGTTTGTTCATACCATTGGGCGATTTCGTTCGGCGTCAGCATTTTCCGCCCTACAGCACGGTTGAGCGGGAACTGGATGCCGGCCTGAGACGTGGCCGGTTGATAGGCTTTAAAAATGAGTTCACTGCAGACTAAGGCGGTGTCGCTGTCGAAGTCGAAATGGAAATCATAGGGGCGGCCGATGTAACCAAAAGCGCCGGCAATCGCCTTGGCTTTTTCAAGCCGGGTGGTCATTGGCCTGAACACGGCCGCGCCATCAGCATCCAGAGACGTTTCAATCGAGTTGAAAATCACCCCGGCATCCAGGGCTTCAAGCACCCGGATCGTCCCCATGGCGTCGACGCCCGGGTGCTCGGCATAGACTGGGCTGATGGATTGCAGCATCGCTTCAAAGGAGTCAAAGCCTTGCGAGCGAACCCAATCGCGGACCGCGGGTGTATCGAAATAAGCATTGCGCTCGGATCGACTGCCAATGTAAAGGGCGGAATGGGTCCAGAAGCCGGGAATCCCAGCGTTCGTCAGCCGCCACTCTTTGCGGGTCAGGTAAAAGTCGCCCGGTTCAAACTGCTGGCTGAACGCTCTGGCTTGCTCCGGTGTGATTAGGGTCTTGTTGAATCGCCACAACTTAATTTTACCCATGCCACGTGCAACCCCTTTCTGCAGGGGGTAATAAGTGGAGTAGGCGGTTCGGCGAAAGGCGCGAAAAGCGTTGGATGCCAACAACCCGGTCCGATCCAGTTGTCGGATGGCCTGGATATCGGCGTCGATTTCATCACGCCCTGGCAGCGCAGACACTGGGTCCAATCGGGCGTTTTTAGAATCGTACCGGTCGGTCATCCAGTCGCTGAGCATTTCCCGGACAAACCGCTGATAAAAACCGGATTCCAGACTTTGTTCCGGGTGCGGGGTGTTCAGCCAGTCGACCAGTTCAGGGTCTCGTTCGATGCGTCGGATGAACTCCAGTGCGAATCGATAATGGGTGTTGAAGGCCAGCAAATGTTGATGCTGGCGTTGCCGGCGCTGTGAGCCCGACAGGGTATGATAGTCAGCGGTCAGATCAGCCAAACGACGAACGGTGGTCATGTAGTCCAGATACAGAACCCAGACCTCCAATACCTGTTGCCGCTCGGTCCGGTTCAACAGGTCGCGTTCGGCGGATTCGCGAGCGAACAACTCAGGGCGTGCGTCGATGTACTCCAGTAAATGCACCAGACCGCTGCGTTGCGCCAAGATAACGCCAGTGGGGTCCTGGACCGTGGCAAAGGCCCGACCGCCGGCAAGAAGGCTGGCCAGCAAGGTTATCAACAGCAGGGTCTGGTAACGAGACATCAGAATAAGTCCAGTTGGTCATTCAAATCATCAGAAGGTGCCCGATCTTCCGTTGAAGCAGCCGTTTCAGCGGTTTTTTCTTCCGATATTGATCGGGCATCTGTCCAATATTGCAATCGGCTCTCAAGGTACATTCGGGTGTCAGTCAGCGCTGGGTCATCCGGCGTTTCGGCCAACAGGGCCAAAGTGTCGGTTAAGGCCTGTGAAAGCGTCAAGTGCCGTTCGTCCTGTTGTTCAATCAGATAGGTTCGGCGCTGATCCTGCCATTCAGATAATTGTTGTTCGGTCAGGCAATCAGGAAACGCTCTTGCCAGCAAGTTCAGTAAAATGGTGGGTAAGCGATCATCCTGCAGCAGATGACTGTTATCAAGCCATTGCTCCGGTGGCAGTTTGCCGGTTCTCATGCGGTTTAACAGGGCCTGATCGTGATCACTGATAAAACCGCTGTAGAGGGCTTGCTCGGGATCGGTGATGGCGGCTCGTTCCTGTGTTTCTGTGAACACGTCCATGGCCAGTCGATTCAGTTCGGGGTGATCGGCAACCCATCGATAGTGGTGTTGAATGGCGTCGAGGTCGACACCTAGCCGGGTGGTGGTCTCGTCATCCAGCAGAGACATTGGCGCAATCATCGGGCTGCGGTTCAGATGGATGGTTTTCAAGGGGGGTCGCCGGGCGCCTTCCGGTAACTCCTCAGTTTTGGCGTAAAGCCAGGTTCTCAACGTGTCCGCGTCGTGATCGAGGATCCAGGCAGGGTCCTCTCGAATGTCGATGACAATGACTTCATTGTTCCGATCCGGATGAGCCATTAATGGGACTTCAATGCCCATGCAGAACTCGCTCGCCGGAATCTTCCCGCTGAAATGCAGGTGAGGTTTGCCGCCGACCAGATCGATGGCTTCCCGGGCGCGATGTTTTGAGCGTAATGAGAAGGCGTAGTCGAACAGTTTTGGCTGCTGTTTTCGAATCAGTTGTGCCAGTGCAATGGTGGCTTTTACGTCGCTGACGGCATCGTGTGCGTTGGCATGTGACAGTCCGTTTGCGGCGGTCAGATGTTCTAGCCGGAAAGACGGACTGCCATCGTCGCGGCGTGGCCATTCGATGCCATCAGGGCGCAATGCATGCGTCATCCGCACCACGTCGAGCAGGTCCCAGCGACTGTTGCCGTTCTTCCATTCGCGTTCATAGGGGTTGATCAGATTGCGGTAGAAGAGGAAGCGTGAACACTCATCGTCAAACCGTATGCTGTTGTACCCCGTGGTACAGGTGTTCGGTTGCGCCATGGCGTTATGCACCGCTTGGCTGAACTCCCACTCGGACAGTCCGGTTTGTTCCAGTTCCAAGGGAGACAGGCGCGTGATTTGAACGGCGCCGGGATCAATGACGGTGTCGATATCGGGTTTACAGAACAGATTGATGGGTTCTTCGATGATGTTCAGGTCCATGTCCGTACGAACAGCCGCAAACTGAGCGATCCGATCCCGTGAGGGCACGGTACCCCAGGTCTCATAGTCGTACCATAGGTAGCTGGGCGGATGCGTGGCATTGTTCGGCATGACTGGTTCCGTGCTGTCTCAGTTCAGAGTATGCTAACGCGTTGCAGATAATTAGGGTACCTCTGGCAAGCGCCAACGCGCTGTTTCAGCGGTCCGATGTCATTGTTTCCGGTCACCGGCGATCTCCTCTCCGGTGTCACCTGGTTGAGCTTCAGGAGCTAATGCATGTTCAGAAAATTGTTTAGCCGAAAACCGTCTAAAACCGAACCTCCGCGCAGTAAATCAAAATCAGCAGAGCCGGCTGTTGCCGCCGATACGCATCAGACCTGGTCGGTGTCGCAATGGGCTGAGCAGATACAGGCCGCTCAAGGCAAAGCACGAACGCAACTGCTGTCCGAGCTGGTGCAGAAGATCCGCGCAGGTGAGATCGATCAGACCACGGTAAAGGCCGCCTTACCAGACACTTTTGGACTGATGTTGATGGTCGAGCTGGATGCGGTACCAGAGGATGTCGACGAAACGGTTTGGGCGTCCCTGGTGTTGTCCGGGTTTACTGCAAAGGTTCGAAAAGTGGCCGCTGCGCGGGTCGTTCAGCTCGAACTGTTGAATGATTTGGTGCGTCAGACCAAAGGGCGTGACAAAGCCGTCTATCGGATTTTGCATGCGACGCAAGAACAACTGCAAGCCGAACAACGCCGAACAGAAGCGTTGGTAAACAAACAGAACGCACTCCTCGGCGCCATCGAGCGTCATGCCGAGGCACCGTTGGAGCCAATGTACGCCGGTAAGCTCAAGGGGTTGACCGATCAGTGGCGTGAGCTGACCGATATCAGTGAAGAAGCCAATACCCGCTTTCAAAAAGCGCAACAGCAGGCTGAGAGCAAGATCGAAGCGGCTCGACAACGTGAACGTGAAGAAGCCAACGTCCAAACCCATATAGCCATGGCGGACACCAACCGGCAGTCGCTGGTCGAGCAGTTAATGGATCGACTGCATCAGCGTCTTGATGAAATGGCCCTGACAGACGAAGCAATGAATGAAGATCAGCACCTGTTAAGCGAGGTGCAGCATCAATGGAACGAGATTGAAAAGCACAGCAAAGCGGATACGGCAGAAGCCCGAACCTTTCAGAAAGCCTGCACGGCCTATGAAGTCGGGCTTGCACGCCTGCAACGGTTACTGACAGAACAAGGCAGTTTTGACGCTTTGTTGGAACAACTGGGTACCGATACCGCAGATAATGATCAACTGTTACACGACATCGACGACTGGCTGCACGATTTGGAAGGTGCGCTGCGCAGCGAGGCGCCTCAAGGCGTGGTGCGACTGAGAAAAGCCCTGGAGGCTTATCAGAAAAGTTTAGAGGCGCACCGTCAGCAGGCAATCCAACAGGTTCGTGCCATCCGCAGTCAGCTGCGACGTTGCCAACAGGCCATTGACGATGGATCACTGCGCCGTGCCTCCGGGCTGTATCACGGCGCTCAGGAGAAGCTGGAAGGGTTCGACCTGGACTATCATGCGGGCATCCGTAAACAGCTGGAAGACACCACGGAAGCCCTCGAAAAACTCCGTGATTGGCAGGCTTACGCAGTCTTACCGAAAAAAGAAGCGCTGATTCGACGCATGAAAGGTCTGACAGAGCATTCGATGGACCCGGAATCAAGATCGCAGGCCATCCGGGAAATGCAGGATGAGTGGAAGCTGCTGAGCCGCGGTTTGCAGGATCGGCAGCAGGATCTGTGGGAGACATTTCACGAACTCGCCCAACAGGCTTATGAACCATGCCGCGAGTACTTTGCTGAACAGAAGCATTTGCGCGAGGTTAACCTTGAGCGGCGGCGTGAAATTATTGATCAGCTTGGTAAGTATGCGGACATCATCAACTGGGATGTGCCGGACATCAAAGAAATCGACCGGGTCTTGCAGGTCGCCAGAAACGATTGGCGGCACTATTCACCGGTAGATCGTACGGCCAATAAGCCGCTTCAGGCTGAGTTTGATCGATTGCACCAATCCGTTTTCGAGCGTATGCGCGAAGTGCAAAGCGTTGCGCGCGCCAATAAAGAAGTCATTATTCAACAAGCCAAATCATTGCTGGAACTTGAAGACATAAAAGCGGCAACAGACCAGGCTAAAGCACTGCAGCGTGAATGGAAGAGCGCTGGCATGGTGGCGCGGCGAGACGAGCAGCAGCTTTGGAAAGCCTTTCGAACGGTCTGCGATGAGTTGTTTGCACGTCGTGATCAGCAGGTTTCTGACTTTAAAGCCGATCTGCAGTCTCATCGTCAGGAAGCTGAACGCATCATCGACGCCATTCAGACCCTGGCCGGCGAAGACGACGTTGTTGATCGTTTGCCCGAATATGAGCAGTTGAAGTCAGACTATCAAGCGGTCGGAACGTTACCTAAGTCACATTATTCCCGGTTGTCACAAGATTTCCGCTCGGCCTGTCAGACAGTTGATCAGGCCTGCCAGAAACTGCGTTCCGAGCAGGCCGATCGTCATTGGCAAGCGTTGATTGATTGGGTTCGTAAAGCTCGTTTCAGTGGCATCTCGATTGAAGAAATGAACGAGCAGTGGCAACAGCTGGACGTGCCGAGTGTTGCTGAGCCCCTGTCTCAGGCTTTCGCTAGTTGGCTTGAGGCGCCAGATGAGCTGAACATTGCTGCCATGCATGAGAAGACGATTGATCTGGAAATTCTTGTCGGTGTTGACAGTCCGCAGGTGGATGCTGAGATTCGTATGAACCTTCAGGTACAGCGTTTGTCAGAAGGGCTCGGGCAGCAGTCTAACGTTGACGACGTTCACCGTCGTGTCGTTGAGTGGTTGTCACTGGGTGCCGTGCCGGAGGCTGATTACGATTTATACGAACCTCGGATGAAGTCAGCGAGACAGGCGGGATTAATAAAAAATTAAATAAAATCAAAAAGTTAGTTGACAGATAAAAAGGAATCCTTATTATACGCAACCGCTGAACGGCACTGAGCGAAAGAGCTCAGCGGTCATTCAAAACGAGTTGATGCGGGGTGGAGCAGCCTGGTAGCTCGTCGGGCTCATAA
>NZ_CH724153.1:34250-96869 GCF_000153185.1 Reinekea blandensis MED297
CGCCGTAATCGAAAGATTTGCGGTTTTTTTTTGTATGTGCAGTTTGAACCGCCGACCTACGGTCGCCGCCGAATGCGGACCGGTTCAAAAAACTCTCGACAAGAGAGTTTTGCCACGAGCGACGATAGGTGCGAAGCCCGAAGGGGCACTAAAATCCCCTAGGATTTCAGTGATGCAATCCGGCCGGAATGTCGCACCACCCAGCTACCAAACAAAAAAAGGAGGTATCTTTCGATACCCCCTTTCTGTTGCGCTTACAACTCGACATTTGATCATTCCAGATTTCTGAAAAACGCGTTTCACAGAAGAAACCAAAACTCGTTATCAGAGGCTCATCCCGATAACTTGCGATATGCGTTCAGTCCGCCGGCAATAAAGTAAGCATTTTCATATCCCATCGCTCGCAGGCTGGCCGCAGACAGCGTGCCTCGATTATTGGCATTGCAATAACACAGTATTTCAGTCGATAGGTCCGGAATCATGCCCTCGATGAGCATTTCCAGTTTGCCCCGGCTTAAATTCCTGGAGCCGGGAATGTGTCCAGCCTGATGTTCGTCGGGGTCCCGGATGTCCAAGGCTACGGCGCCTTCTTTAATACGAGAATCGACTTCAGAAGCCTCGACCGAATCAACTCGTTGGCGGGCTTCGTCGCACATGGACTGAAACTTATCTGTGTATTGCATAATTTTAAAGCTCTCTAATTTAGTTTTTTCTAATTTAACACGGATGCCATGTTTTGTGCAATCTATGATCAGTTCAGTGCTATTGTTTGTTAAACGGATGCTTTTGCGGACAGTTCCTTGACAAATAACCGTACATAAACTGACATAGATCATGTGTATGTATATCGTCAATTTCAGGAGCGGTTAAACTAAAGAGGTACCTGAAATTCGGGCCGAATAAATAACAACAAAGGAGTCAGTTATGGCACCAAGTAACATACTGCGGACAATTGCGGTGTCCTGTTGTCTGTTCATTGCCTCGGTGGCAACGGCAGAAATGAGAGATATCGAAATTCCTTTTTACGACAGCTGGGTCAGTTCACCTCACGCCGATATAACATCAGAAGCGTTCGTGCACTGGGAAGAAGAAGACGACAAATTGGTGCCAGAGAGCTGTGCCGCCTGTCACTCAACGACCGGCCATCTGGATTATCTGGGAGCCGATGGTTCAGAAGCTTACTCCGTCGATGCCAAAGCACCTGGTCTGGAAGGTGTTCAATGTACGGCTTGTCACAACAAAGCAGTCAGTGAAATGACGGAAGTTGTGTTCCCATCAGGCAAGGTCGTTGAGCGCTTTGAATCAGATGCACGCTGCATGGATTGTCACCAGGGTCGAGCATCCGGCAACGCGGTTGATGAAATGATTACGGCAGCTGGCGTTGACGACGATACTGTTCATCAGGATCTTAAGTTCCTGAACGTGCACTACAGTGCAGCGGCTGCGACCCGTTTTGGTACTGAAGCCGGCGGCGGCTATGAATATGAAGGCATGGATTACAACGGTCTGCATTATCATGACGATTTCGCGACTCAGTGTAATGACTGCCACAGTCCTCACCGTACCACCGTAAAGGCTGATATCTGTGTGGAATGTCACGAAGATACCGGTGCTGAAAATCAATGGGCGTTCATCCGTTCAGACGAAACAATCGGTGACTTTGATGCCAACGGTGCAGAAGAAGGCATTAAAACTGAGATCGAAAACCTGCACGGCATCCTGTATCAAGCGATCCTTGATTACTCTGCGGATGTTTTAGGTAAGCCGGTTATTTACGATTCGCACGCTTATCCATATTTCTTCAATGACACCAATGGAAACGGTGAAGTTGATCAGGGCGAAGCTATTTATCCGAACGCCTATAAATCCTGGAGCCCTCGATTGGCACAGGCGGCCTATAACTACCAGTTTGTGGCGAAAGACCACGGTGGTTGGGCGCATAATGGCCAATACATCCTGCAGCTGTTGCATGACAGTGTTCAGGACTTGGGTGAAAAAGTCAGTGTACCAGCCGTAGAGCGACCAGAAGTCTATTAATGATGAGTGTTGATCTGATGAGTAAGCTGCTTCCCGGTAACGGGAAGCAGCTTTTTGCATGTTTCGTGTTCAGTGTGTTCGCAGGCGGAGTCTGGGCGTCTAATATGACGGCCGATCACAGCCAGTTCGAAGCGCTGCAACAGCCATTTACCGATGTTGAAGACATCAATGTCGCCTGTGTCAGTTGTCATAACCAGGCAGAAGAGCAGTTACATGACACAGTGCATTGGCAGTGGACATTTCCTCTCGAAGGTGAGGCCGAAGACGGTGATGAACAGTTAGGCAAGCTTCACGTTCTGAATGGGTATCATCCGAATGTGGTTTCCAACGCCTCAGATTGTGGCAGCTGTCATATTGGTTATGGTCTGTCCAGTCGGGTGTCGGATGTCATTCAGGAAGCCGCGGTCGATTGTCTGATGTGTCATGACACTTCCGGTGAATACTTTTATAACAAGTTTCACCAGGACGGCGCCGAATGCACCATGTGTCATGACGACGCCGGGGAAGCCAACAAAGATCGGGTGAAAGACGAAGGCGAGCGCTTTACGCTTGGCCTGACTGAGATTGCCCAATCGGTGGGTGCCACCTCAGTCGCTTCGTGCGGTAGTTGTCACTTTTACGATGGTGGTGCCGACGGTGCCAAACATGGTGATCTGGACAGCGCTCTGATCGGTGCCGAGTTTGAAATGGACGTGCACATGAGTCCGGACGGTGCCAACCTGAGCTGCAGTGATTGCCACCAGTCGGACAACCACAAGCTGGCCGGCAGCCGTTATGAATCACTCAGTCCGATCGACACCCAGGGCGTCAGCGCACTGGAAGGCTCCCGCGCAACCTGTGTGTCCTGTCATGGCGATCGACCAATGCATGACGAGAAGCTCAATGATCACACCGATGTGGTTGCTTGTCAGGCGTGTCACATTCCTGCTTACGCCCGTAATGGGATATCAACCAAAACCTCATGGGACTGGTCAACGGCTGAGAAACGGGATCGCCGACGTCGTCCAATCGCCAGTTACGATGAAGACGGAAACGTCATCTTCGCCAGTGGTAAAGGTGATATGACCTACGGCGACGATCTGACACCGATGTACCAGTGGCACGATGGTAAGCTCGACTATGCCACCGTTGGTGAAACTATCGATCCGGCCCAGTTGACACCGTTGAACCCATCGCAGGCCGTGCGTGACGGTGAAGCCAAAATCTTCCCGTTTCATCAGTTCACTTCCCGCTTGCCGTACGACGTTGAGACAAATCAACTGCTACCAATCAATCTGGTTGGCCGCAGCCGGGATGCGCTCTGGAATGGTTATGATTGGGAAAAAGCACTGAAAGCCGGTGCTCGGGCCGCCGACGTTGAGTTTTCCGGCGAGTATGACTTTGCCGATGTGCAAACCATTCGGGCACTAAACCACACCGTTGCGCCCAAAGAGCAGGCGTTGCAGTGTGTTGATTGTCACTCTGAGAATGGCCTGATGGCCGCCGTTCCCAATGTGTATGTACCGGGAAGTGGGCAACATAGCTGGTTGGATCGGTTTGGTGGACTGGCCATGCTGGCAGCGTTCTTTGGTGTGCTGATGCATGGTGCATTGCGCTGGTTCTTTAATCGACGGAGGAGACAGTCATGAGCGGTAAAACAAGACGTTTAGTGCTTTTCCGTGGCTACGAGCGATTCTGGCACTGGTCGCAGGCGGTACTGATGATCGGTATGGCCCTGACCGGTTTTGAGATTCGCGGCACCTACACGCTGTTTGGTTTTGAGACAGCCATTGATCTTCATGTTTATTCAGCATGGGCATTAATTGTGTTGTGGGTGTTCACGATCTTCTGGCATTTAACCACCGGTGAGTTCCGGCATTATCTGCCGCGCACGGAAGGGGTCGTTAAGCAGATTGAGTACTATGTCCGAGGGATCTTTCTGGGTGACCCGGCTCCATTTCATCCCAGCGAAAAAGCAAAACATAATCCGCTACAGCGGCTAGCCTATCTGGCGCTGAAAGCATTTATGATTCCGCTGATTTGGGTGACCGGGTTGTTGTACTTGTTTTACAACGACTGGGTCACAACCTGGCTCGTGGATCTGGGACTGACGCTAGAGATCGTGGCGATTCTGCATGTGATTGCCGCATTTTTAATGCTGCTGTTCCTGATTGCCCACCTGTATCTCATCACCACGGGTGAAACCATTGGTCAGCATATGAAGGCCATGATTACCGGTTGGGAAGATGTACCGGTAGACGACCATCATGACACCCCCAAAGCCGGGTCATCCGAGAAAAGCTGATACCGGTCCTCTCAGCCACGCCTGACCGCATTGTTGTCAGGCGTGGCTGTGTTATCATTCCCCGTTCGGGCCCGATGGCTCGTCAGCAACGTTTTGTACGGTCCTGTGGTAAGGGTAGGCAAGGCGTTGTGAATAATCTGAAAACTTAAATGTCCAACATGTGACCCTTGGTAGGGGCCACCACTGAAGGAGTGCAGCATGCCTGTTATTACTCTGCCTGACGGCTCAAAACGCGAATTTGATCAACCCGTATCCATTATGCAAATTGCCGAGGACATTGGTCCTGGCCTGGCTCGTAATACCTTAGCCGGTCGCATCAATGGTGAGCGCGTAGATGCCTGTGACCTGGTCACAGCCGACAGCAACATCGAGATTATCACCCCGAAAGACGACGACGGTCTGGAAATTATCCGTCATTCGTGTGCGCACCTGTTAGGTCACGCGATCAAGCAACTGTATCCAGACGTTAAAATGGCGATTGGTCCGACCATTGAAAACGGCTTCTATTACGATGTGGATATGGAACACCGGCTGACAGAAGACGATTTGGCGGAACTTGAAAAGCGCATGCTGCAACTGGCCAAAACGAACTATGACGTCGTTAAGAAGTCTGTGAGCTGGCAGGAAGCTCACGATGTCTTTGTTAACCGCGGTGAACCTTACAAGCAGGAAATCCTGGAACAGAACATCGCGAAGAGTGATCAGCCCGGGCTGTATCACCACGAAGAATACATCGATATGTGCCGTGGACCGCACGTCCCGAACATGAAGTTCTGCCACCATTTTAAATTGATGCGCATTTCGGGCGCCTATTGGCGTGGCGACAGCAGTAACAAACAGCTGCAGCGTATCTATGGCACTGCCTGGGCCGATAAGAAGCAGCTGAAAGCGCATCTGCTTTTTTTAGAAGAGGCCGCAAAACGAGATCATCGTAAAATCGGTAAAAAACTGGATCTCTTCCATCTGCAGGAAGATGCTCCAGGTATGGTGTTCTGGCATCCGAACGGCTGGACCATGTATCAGGTTATTGAACAATACATGCGCCGGAAACAGCATCAGCACGGTTACCAGGAAATCAAAACTCCGATGGTGGTGGACCGTTCACTGTGGGAAAAGTCCGGTCACTGGGACAAATTTGGTGATGACATGTTTACTACCCACAGCGAGTCACGGGACAATGCCATTAAGCCGATGAACTGTCCGTGTCACGTGCAGGTTTTCAATCAAGGGCTGAAAAGCTATCGGGATTTGCCGTTGCGATTGGCTGAGTTCGGCAGCTGTCACCGGAACGAAGCCTCAGGCGCGTTGCACGGTATTATGCGGGTTCGTGGCTTTGTGCAGGATGATGCCCACATCTTCTGTACTGAAGGGCAGATTCAGAGCGAAGTGGCCAGTTTCATTGGCATGCTGGAAGAGGTATATCACGATTTCGGCTTTGACGACTATATTCTGAAACTGTCTACCCGTCCTGAGCAGCGAGTTGGGTCCGACGAGGACTGGGATCGGGCCGAAGAGGCGTTATCAGAAGCCTTGAATGCAACTGGAAAAGAATGGGCTATTCTGCCTGGCGAAGGGGCCTTTTATGGGCCCAAAATTGAGTTTACCCTGAAAGATAGCCTTGGCCGACTATGGCAGTGCGGGACGATTCAGGTGGATTTCTCAATGCCAGGACGTTTGGACGCTCAATATGTCGATGAACATGGTGAGCGACAGACGCCGGTCATGTTGCACCGGGCGATTGTCGGCTCATTTGAACGATTTTTAGGTATTCTGATTGAGCAGTATGCTGGCGCGATGCCGCCTTGGCTGGCTCCGGTTCAGGCCATGGTGCTCAATATTACCGACGCTCAGGCCGAAACTGCGCAAAATATCGTGAAAAACCTTGAAAATCAGGGCTTTCGGGCCAAAGCTGACTTGAGAAATGAGAAGATCGGCTTTAAAATCCGCGAGCACACGATTCAGCGTATACCGTATTTGCTGGTGGTCGGCGATAAAGAAGTCGAAAACGGCACGGTAGCGGTCAGAACCCGCGAAGGACAAGACCTCGGGGTCATGACGCTAGCTGAGTTCAGCGATCGTATTCAGAGTGACATCGCTCTGAAAGGTCGCACCAACGAGAATGGAGAGTAGATTATAAAACGTAACGCAAAGGCGGGTGTAAAAAAGAACCGTCACGTCATTAATGACCAGATTGAAGCTTCTGAAGTCCGTTTGATTTCTGCGGATGGTGAGCAGCTCGGTATCGTCCCATTGCGTGAGGCGATCGAGAAAGCCCAGGAGGCCGGACTCGACCTCGTACAGATTTCCAATGCAGATCCCGTGGTCGCAAAAATCATGGATCTGGGCAAAAAGCTGTACGAAGAGAAAAAAGCCAAGGCCGCTGCGAAGAAGAAGCAGTCTCAGGTGCAGGTTAAGGAAGTCAAGTTCCGACCAAACACCGACATTGGTGACTACAACGTGAAGTTGCGTAATCTGTCTCGCTTTCTTGAGGAAGGTAACAAGGCCAAGGTGACGCTTCGCTTCCGCGGTCGTGAAATGGCGCACCAAGAGCTCGGCATGGAGCTTTTGAAGCGCGTAGAGACCGATCTGGAGGACATTGCTCAGGTCGAGTTGCGTCCCAAGATGGAAGGTCGCCAGCTGACCATGGTTCTGGCCCCAACCAAGAAAAAGTAATTTGCACTGAACAGTGCGAATCCGGGCGGTTTCGTCCGGTTTAAGTGAGGCGACCTAACGAGGTCGCCTTTGTATTGATGGCAACCGTTAGCTTCTCAGGCCTTTGTTGTTTATGCATCAACGCCGGAATGCAACGCGGTAACAGAAGTAAATCTGGAGATTGAAAATGCCTAAAATGAAGAGCAATTCTGGCGCGAAGAAGCGTTTTAAGCGTACTGCGAACGGCTTTAAGCACAAGCAGTCGTTCCGTAGCCACATCCTGACTAAGAAAAGCAGCAAGCGTATCCGTCAATTGCGCGGAATGCTGCAAGTTGCTGATGCAGACAAGCCGCTTGTTAAGCGCATGCTGCCTTACATCTAACCGATATTCTTACAGGAGATTAAATTATGGCACGTGTTAAACGCGGTGTGATCGCTCGTCGTCGTCACAAAAAAGTTCTTAAGCAAGCTAAAGGTTATTATGGTGCACGTTCACGTGTATTCCGCGTAGCCAAACAGGCGGTTATCAAAGCGGGTCAGTACGCTTATCGTGACCGTCGTCAGCGTAAGCGTCAGTTCCGCGCTCTGTGGATCGCTCGTATCAACGCTGAAGCTCGCGTAAACGGCTTGTCTTACAGCAAGTTCATCAACGGTCTGAAAAAGGCCGATGTTGAAATTGACCGTAAGGTGCTGGCTGATATCGCTGTTCATGACAAGTCTGCATTTGCAGCTATTGCTGAACAGGCTAAAGCGTCTCTGGCGTAATTGTCAGATGCTGTTAAAAACCCGCCCTAAGGCGGGTTTTTTATGCCTGAGAGGTTTGTTTTAAGTTTTTGAGCAAAAAGACCCTTGTGTTGAAAACGTTTTCAAATATAGTATGAGCGGCTCACAACCAAGGAGAATGTTATGACCGTTTTAGTGACAGGTGGTGCAGGTTATATCGGCAGTCATACCTGTGTCGAATTGCTGGAGGCAGGCAAGGATGTGCTGGTTCTAGACAACTTTTCCAACAGTTCAGCGGAGCCGCTGAAACGTGTTGAGGCACTTACCGGCCAGCCTGTTCGTTTAATCGAAGGGGACATCCGCGATCGGGCTCTGTTGGATAAAGTATTTAGTGACGAAAACATTGAGTCGGTGGTGCATTTTGCCGGGCTCAAGGCGGTGGGTGAGAGTACCGAGATTCCACTCGACTACTTTGAAAACAACGTAGCGGGTTCTCTTACACTGTTACAGGCCATGAAAGCCGCTGGCGTCTTTCAGTTTGTCTTTTCTTCATCGGCGACGGTCTATGGGGACCCCCATACCGTTCCGATTCAGGAAAGTTTTCCGCTTCAGGTGACCAATCCCTACGGACGCACCAAATTAATGGTCGAAGACATTTGCCGGGACCTTGCAGCCTCCGATGAGCGCTGGTCGATTGCGCTGTTGCGTTATTTTAATCCGGCTGGAGCGCACCCGAGCGGTCGTATTGGCGAGCAGCCGAACGGTATTCCAAATAATCTGGTGCCCTATATCACGCAAGTGGCCATCGGGCAGCGCGATAAATTGTCTGTCTTTGGTGACGACTACAACACCCCAGACGGTACCGGGGTTCGGGATTATCTGCACGTAGTCGACTTGGCGGTGGGCCACCTGAAGGCACTCGAAAAGGTTGCGAAGAAAACCGGGTGTATCGCTTATAACCTTGGTACCGGGCAAGGCTATTCGGTTCTGGATATGGTTAAAGCCTTTGAAAAGGCCTCCGGAAAAGACGTACCTTACCAGATTACGCCCCGGCGTCCGGGCGATATCGCCTGCTGTTATGCCGATCCGGCTTTTGCTGAATCTGAGATAGGCTGGAAGGCGGAAAAAGGCCTGGATGAAATGATGGCTGATTCCTGGCGTTGGCAGAGTCAGAACCCGAATGGGTTTGAAAACTGACTTTACTCAGTCGCCTCTGCGCATGCCGCGCAGAGGCACTTGAGTTCCAACTGGGCTTCGCGCAGTGAATAGCCTGCCGAATCAACACTTTCGCGTAACGCGTCAAACACTTCTTTTTTTATACCCACTTCTTTGACTTGATGGCAGCGCTCGCAGATCAGAAACTGTGGTACCTGATGGGCGTGATTGCAGGTGCTGTGCGCGCAGCTGACAAACTTGTTTTCCGAAGTCAGTTTATGAGCCAGGTTGTTTTCGGTCAGAAAGTCGAGCATGCGATAAACCGACATCGCCGGGATCGCCTGACCAAACGAATCCTTGAAACGATCGGCCAGTTCATAGGCTGAAAGCGGAGTATCCGATGCCAACAACAGCGAAAACAGATGTCGTCGCTTAGGGGTCAGTTTTAGGCCGGCTCTCGTGGAAGCCTGATCTGCCTGTTGCAACGCATCATCAAGTTGATTCATAAATTACGGCTGTCTCCAAGTAAGGGCTTATTATCTCTGTTTTGTTGTCAAAGATAAATGATATGATATATCATTAATTAAATTTGATTCTATTTAAGGCACTCAAGATGAACCGTTTTGGTCAAGGATTATTCGCTTCCGGGCTTATGTTGCTCTCCGCATACACACTGTCTCACGAGCGGGTGGAGGTCATCGCCAGCTTTAGTATTCTTGGCGACATGATCGAGCAGATTGGTCAGGAGCACGTCGCAGTGACTTCGTTGGTGGGCATTAACGAAGATCCTCATGTCTATTCGCCAACACCGAGAGAGGTTCGGAAGGTCCAGAGTGCCGATCTCGTGGTTTTAAATGGCCTGGGTTTTGAGGGTTGGATGACCCGTTTACTGGAAGCGTCAGAGTATAAAGGGATATCGTTGTTGGTCGCCGAAGGGGTCATGACGGATCATGGAAGCGAGCTCGACGTTCATGAAGACGAACATGAACACGAACATGACAGTGTTGATGATCACAGTCACGAGGATCACGAGGATCACGAGGATCATGATGAGGCGCATGAGCAAGGACGTCATGAAGAACACGACGGGCTGGAGCACGAACACGATCATGGCGGTATCGACCCCCATGCCTGGCACAGTGCGTTAGCCGGACGTGAGTACTTCCACCACATCACCGAGGCGTTGATTGCTCTGTTGCCGGAGCACAAAGCTGAGTTTGAGCAACGCGAACGCGAGGTTTTGGCGCAGCTATCCGCCTTAGACCAGAAAATGAAAGTGGGCCTGGAGGCCGTGCCGGAGTCGAAGCGTGTATTAATTACCGTTCACAGCGGGTTTCGGTATCTTGAACAAGCCTATGGTATTGAAATGCTTTCGCCTGCCGGTTTAACGACCGCGGGTGATGTGTCCGCCCGGGATGTTGCTGATGTGGTTCGGTTTATTAAAGACAATCAGGTGCAGGCGATTTTTGCCGAAAACATCACGGATAATCGTCTGATTACGCAGGTTGCCAAAGAAGCCGGGATTCCCGTGTTTGGTGAACTTTACTCCGGTGCACTGTCGGACGCATCCGGCCCGGCAGCAACCTATCTTGAAATGTTGACCTATAACTACGATCAGATACTCAATGCTCTTCAGCAATAAGTTGTTCAAAACAGTCCATTGAGACCGTTTTGACAACGAAAAAGCCGCGAGACCATAGGTGCTCGCGGCTTTTTTTGTAATGTTTGTTCAGTCCATCAGCCGTCGTCTTCAACGATCTCAAGCTTGAGTTGCTCAGCTGAGACACTGGCAATCTTGACAGTCACTTCCTGTTCCAGCTGATACTGAAATTCTTCAAACTTTAACATCATGCGCAACGGATCGTAGCTGAACTCGTCTTTGCGTTTACGTAAGTCAACCTGACCCACGGCACCGCAATCGTCCAGTCGGACCATCAGGTTGTTTGCATTCAAATGCACAATGGTTCCGCGGTAAGTCTGCTCCGGTTGTTGTGACAGCCATTGATAGCGCAGTCGGTTTTCAATTTTCTGTGCGGCAAAACGGGAGACATTACCGCGTTCGTTCAGCAACGAAAGTGCGTGGTCGATGTCTGGCAGTGCCCGGCTGGCTAACTTAGCTTTGATCAGGCGGTGCATGCACAGATCGGAGTATTTGCGAATGGGTGAAGTGACATTGGTATAGCGCGACAAACCCAGACCAAAGTGTGGTTGGGCTTCTCGACTCCAGAAACCGCGGTCAAACCGCTTCTGCAGCACCGCGTACAATGGAAAGTCGATGGTCTGTGAGGCGGCCATAATTTTACGGAAGTCCGCCAGATCATGGCCATTCAGTTCGGCGACATCCGGTGTGTAGTCGCGTAACAGGCCTTTAAGTTCAGTTTCACGATCCGGCTTAAAGCCAAGGTGGCACATGAACAGACCGGGTTGATCCTGTAACCACTGTGCGGATTGGTAGTTGGTGACAATCATCGCTTCTTCAACCAGAGCCCGCGCAGGGTTCTTATGTTCCTGAACGATGTCCGTCACCTGAAAGTGGTCGTCTACTCGAATCCGATAATCGACCCGGTCTTTCATGGGATTGGCGTTTTTGCGTCTCCAGCTTGCTAGTGCTTGGGTGGCGTCGTTCAGCGCTTGCAGGTTTTCCTGGTGAGACTCGGGTATCGCGTTGTTTTCGAACCAATGAGCAACGTCGTCGTAAGCAAGTTTGGCTTGGCTGCGCACTGTTGCCGGAAAAATCTCAAAATCGCTGACATTGCCGTCACGATCGATCTGCATTTGAAAAATCATGGCCGGTCGGGTTTCGTCTGGAACCAGAGACATCGCTGAGTCCGCCAGTATCTCGGGCAGCATTGGCAGCGTCAGACCGGGCAAGTAGGTTGTGGTCAGCCGTTTCTGAGCCGCTTTGTCCAGTTCTGAGTCCAGTGGTATATAGGCCGACGCATCGGCAATGGCTACAGACAGTTGCCAACCGTTCTCAGTCGGGCGGGCAAAAAGGGCGTCATCCATGTCTTTAGTGGAGGCGGCATCGATGGTCACAAACGGTAGATCCGTTAAGTCCTGACGCGAAGGGTCTGTTTCTGGTCCGGCCTCAGCCAGCGCTTTTGCCTGCTTCAGCTCAGCATCGCTGAACGCCTCCGGAATGCCCTGTTCGGCGAGGGCAACGCTGTACCAGGATCGGTTGTTGTCAGCACTCCCCAGGCTTTTCAGCACTTCAGCCTGTGCTTTGCCCGTGTCCCACGGGTGTCGGACAACTTTAGCGCGGACCAGGTCTTTATTATTCGCATGGCTCGTTTGCTTAGGCGGAACAAACAGCCAGCCACCGAAGGCGGAATCGAACGGTTCTACGCCCTGAGCTTTGCCGCGAACAAAGAAAACCCCGTTGAACTCGTCAAGGGGACTGCGGATGAGTTCTTCAAGCTCGGCTTTGGTCTTGCCGTCATCCTGATCAACGATGGTAAAGCGAACCTCGTCGCCCGGAAAAACCCGGCTCATTTCGTCTGGAGGGAGAAAATGCTCACTGCCGTCGGCGGCGTTCACAACAAAACCGAATTTTTTGCCAGTGCCTTTAACGGTCCCTTCATAGAGGGTTTTGGCAGCTTTAATGTCGGATTTCAGGGACTGAAGGACAGCCAGTGACTTATCATCGAGCATGAAGTTTCTCTGAACGGGTAAATCGGCCATTATACGCAGGTGCCTGGCTGAACCAATGGTTTCAGGGGAAATTCGTTATCGGTACAGGCCAATGACCCCAGTACATCTCTCTCCAGATAACCACAGAGCCATGCTACCATCCGTTCTGTTTTAAACACTCAGGATTACGAAGCCATGGCAGAAGTGCGATCGTTAACGGCGTTCCGAAAAGCTCAGCGAAAGCAGAAAGCGGCCGGTAAAACACTCTGTCGTAGCGGGCGCCATAAGTGGCGGTTGGATCAGGCGTCACAGTTCGACTCTAAGTCCGGCAAGTTAGTGAATCGCTACGTCTGCGAGCACTGCGGCAAGGTGAAAGTGCGCGCCGAATAGTCTTAAGGCTGGGGTTTTTCAGATTCAGGGCCGTCAGAGCTCTGCCAACGTTCCAGATTCTCTAAAAAGGTCTCAGCCCGTTCCAGTTTGCTGAGTATGTCCTGGTTATTCGGGTCCAGCTCAAGTGCGGTGCGCCAACGGTCCGCCGCTTGCTCAATATAGCCCGAGTTATAAAGGTTTTCGCCATTGCGGGTCAGCTCTTCGATTCGTGCTTGTTTCATATCGCTGAGAATGACCCTGAGTTTATCCGCGGCACTGGGTTCAATGGTCGAAATCTCCCGTAATTGACGTTCCGCGCCCGCGTAATCGTCGTCATTAAGCTGGTCGTAGAAGCTGGCCGTGAGTTCCGGAATCTGTTCATCCGCCGTCCGTCGTTGTCGGGCGGTGTTCGTGATTTCTCGATCCTTTTCCAGAGACGCAATCTCAGTCAGTAATTGCTCACTTAGTTCATTGGGCGCGGTCTCAATGGAGAGTGTTAAAGCCTCTCTGGCCTGGGTCAGTTGGTCTGCACGGTAGTATTTTTGTCCGAGTGCATAAAGTTCCCGCGACACTTGTTGAGCTTCATTGATAAAGCGGTTGTATTCCTGGCGGGCCCGCAGACGGTCGTCGGAGTTATAGAGCTTGGATTCCTGAAACGGTCGCGCTAAGTTGATGTATCGTGCTTTTGCCAGAGTAATGGCGGCCTGGTCTCGTTCACGGCGGAGCGCACGGTTTTGGCGGTAGAACTCGGCTTGTGCGAGAAGCTCTGGTGCGTCTGGCAGTCGGGTGAGCCCTTCATCAAGTATCGCTTCTGCACCGACCCAGTCCTGAACGGCCTCGTAAGACTGAGCATCTTTAAGTACCTGAGCAATGAATTGCTGTCGACGAGCTTTGATGGCCGGTACCTGTTCAATCAATTGCTCGTATTGTGGATGGTCGGCGGGCAGGGCATTGATCGTTTCCAAAGCACGGTCGTAACGCTGTTGATCGAGCCAATCATCAATCTGCGGCGTCAGATTGCTCTGTTGCGTATAAAAAGTGGTGCATCCAGAGAGTAAGAGCAAGATATAGGTAAGAACGGTCAATCGTTTCATGTGTTCTGATCCTCGACAATCACATCGTCAACAATCAGGGTATCGATGGGCTGCTCAAACCCTTTGACGGTCAATTGCTGGGTTTCATGGGCTTTGAGTGGTTGCGGGCGTTGTATAGCCTTGAGGAAAGATCGTTCCGTCAATATGCCGCCCGCAGGCGCCTGATCGCAGAGTCTTGCGGCGAGATTTGCTGCATCACCAATGACTGAGTAATTCATGCGTTCTGCAGATCCCAGCAAGCCCGCCAACACCGTGCCGCCTGCCAGGCCGATACGGATGTTCATCCAAGGCAACCCTTCCTGTTGTCGACGCAGGTTCAGCTGCTGGATGCGAGTGCGGATGTACAGCGCGCAGTCGAGTGCATGTTCACGATGGTGATCATCGCGCTGAGGACAGCCGAACACTAACATGGCACAGTCGCCGATGAACTTATCAACGATACCGTGGTGCTGATGGCAGGCACGGGAAAACTCCGTGAAGTACAAGTTGAGCACCTCGGCAACGGTTTCAGGCGTGTTTCGGTTACTGAAGGAGGTGTAACTGACCAGATCAACAAAAATAATACTGGCTTCAACCCTTTCGCCTGAGAGTGTCAGCTCTTGCTCAGTCCGGGTCATGTAGTGTTCGGCGACCGGCGAAGAAACAAAGCGGGAAATGTTCTGTTCCAGGCGGTTCTTGAGTTCCAGATTTTCTGCCATGGTGTTGAAGGCGGCCTTAACCTGCTCGAACTCCCCAGACGATTCATTTCTCAGCCGGTATTGATACCGCCCCTCACCCAGAGCATGGGTGGCATCAATCAACTCGTTAATCGGTTTGCTCAGGTTGCGTGACAGCCGAATGGCCAGCAAAAAAACGGAAAGCACCAACAACGCAACACCGGTGATCGCCGTAGAAATGACCAGTCGCTGGTTATCCAGTAACGGCGATTTGTTAAGCCCTATCCAGACACTGCCGCCGACAACCTGTTGAAACCTTACAGGTTTGCGGAACCATGCGATGTCGCCTTCTTCGAGCAACTGCCCGGCGCTGAGAAAGCTTTCTTCTGAGATCAGGATGGTGGAATCCGGTCGTGGGCTCAGTGTTCCGAAGATGTCGCCATCGCGATTGACGATGATGACGGAAACCACGCCACTTTGGTCCTCGTAATTGTTAATCAGGCGCTCGAGGCCAAAGTTATCATCTGTAAAAATGAGTTCCGTAGCACCACTGGCAGCTTGATCCGCCAAAGACTCGCCCAGCGCATTAAACTGTTCTTCCATCATCGAAAACTGTCGATACACCAGGGGGTACCCGATCAGCATAGCGACAAAAAGGATCAGGGCGATGATGGTGGTCGCCAGTTTCTGAGCGTAGTTTAACTGCGGCATAGACGGGGTTGTTCAGCCTCGGGAGTCAGCGGGAATGGGGGTAATAGCATACTCCAACCGGAGTGGCGTCGCATGTCGTTCCCTATTTCACATATGAAGCTTTTCCTTGGTCAGGCCAGAATACTCTCATGGACGTATCGAGCGACGAGACAGAGTTCACATTTTTGTTGAGGATGGAGCTCTAAGTGGCTGTTTTTGCGAATTGTTTCTGAGAGTTCACTTGTATTATGAGAGAAATTCGCCATAATTTCGCCATTATGATTGACCTGTCTTCCTTCATCCCTCATTTGGCGAGTCTGCAATGGCTGGCCGCTGTCCTGTTTGTGCCTCTCGTGACGTGGCAGTATTGTCTGCGCCAGACATTTTTCTGTCGCTGGTGTTCGTTGCTTTCCGGGTACGCAATTCAGATTGGCTTTTTTCTGATTATGGACGATGTCGGCTTCCGGACTGAGTTTCTTCTGTTGGTTTCTTCTATAGCGGCCTATTTCTGGATTACCACGACCGTTGCGATGTGGCCAGTAAAGCGCTCACAGTCAACCGTTCCAACGCCAATGCCTTCGAAAGCAGCTCAGACCTCAGTCTGAGCTGATTGCGGTAATAGGTGGGGTTAGATGATCCAGGGGGATCGGGTCATGGCAACTGCACCAATGTAAGCAAAGGTCGCGATGGCGGCCGCATAGGTAACCCACTGCGCTTTAACCGAACCACGGCGTTTGATCACCCGGGCTCCCAGAACTATATAAACCACCAATGCAACGATTTTCACCGCCAGCCAGGGCTGGGTGATCGGATTGAGTCTCAGGAACCAGGCCAGATAAATCGCCGCGACTATTAACCCGGTGTCAATGATGTGTGGCAGAATGCGAATCCATTTCTGCTGCATGATCGAGTGTTGATTAATCGCCAACGCACCTCTTACTATGAATCCCAGAATTGAGATCAGCGCCAGCGTCATGTGCAGATGTTTGATCATCAGGTACATTATAGAATTACCTCAGGAGTTTAATTTATGGATTGGTTGACAGAACTGGAAACCTTTATCAACGGTTTTGTGGCCCAGGGATCTGAATATCGTTGGATTATACAGGTCTTTCTGATCGTTCTCGCGACCCTGATCATCAATTATTTCATTCGTAAAACCTTTGATCGCCTTGAAATTCGTGCCAATCGCACCGTCGGTCGGTTTGATAACATTTTGATCGAGACGGCACGACGACCCGTTCGGGTTTTTGTCTGGATCGGAGGCATTTTGATGGCCGCCGATGTCGTGCGCAATGTCTCCAACGAGCCGATCTTTGATTTGATTGACCCGATACGAGAAGTCTCTTTTATCGTGCTCTTCGCCTGGTTTGCCGTTCGCTTTATCCGCCATGGTGAGTCTGCCGTGCAACGTGAAGGTGTGCTGGAAAACCCAATGGACGCGACTACCGCCTCCGCCTTGGGGAAATTGCTCAGATTGTCTGTTGTCATTACCACCGCACTGGTGGTGTTACAGACGTTAGGATTCAGTATTTCCGCCATTCTGGCCTTTGGTGGCGTCGGTGGTATCGCAGTGGGCTTTGCGGCGAAAGACATTCTGGCCAACTTCTTTGGTGGTTTAATGATCTATCTGGATCAGCCTTTCAAAGTGGGTGATTGGATTCGATCACCCGACAAAGAAGTGGAAGGGGTGGTCGAAAATATCGGCTGGCGACTCAGCCGGATTCGTACCTTTGATCAGCGCCCGCTGTACGTTCCAAATGCTACCTTTGCCAACATATCGGTTGAAAACCCGTCGCGCATGCGTAATCGACGCATTTATGAAATTGTCGGGTTACGTTATGGGGATGCTGATAAAATTGAGCAGGTGGTGGCCGACGTTAAGGCCATGCTCCAGGAGCACGACGAAATTGATCAGGACCAAACCATGATCGTCAACGTCAATAAGTTCAATTCGTCATCTATCGACTTTTTTGTGTACACCTTTACCAAAACCGTTAACTGGATTCGTTACCACGAAGTGAAGCAGGACATCATGGTAAAGATCATCGATATCGTCGAACGTAATGGTGCGGAGTTTGCCTTCCCAACGCAGACGCTGCATTTAAAAAATGATGAGCCGGTGGAGATTGAGGGGTAAGATAAAAAAGAGCATGCGCCCAATATCCATTGGGCGTTTTTAGGCAGACGTTCGCATTAATAAAATATAGTGATCTCGGCTGAGCGAAAAATGATCAATTCTTTTCATTTTTAGTCTGATTTTCCAATTTTATGGCAAGCCGATTTTTATTTTATTGGTGTCTGCATAGCCAGAAACTGGCCTATGCAGCCTGGGCCTTCCCTCGAACTTGTTGTTCGTATTATTAAAAAATTTAGCCGTCTTTCTATCCTTTCGCTGAGTTCGAAAACATCAGCTTTCGGTACTGATTTTTATTGAGTAGAAGAGGTGGGCGCAAAAACACACATTTCTTGAACATTGGTAAATAATTCTGTGCATCTTGTGAACGTCGTCTAAACACTTTAGAAGACTGATTGCAGGACTGAGGGATACTCAGTGAAATGCTGCTTATTACTAAGGGAATGCTATTGCAAAGCAAAGTTGGCGCTTTAGCTTGACTTTCGGTTACCGAAAACAGTCTTAGCCACAGTGCAAAGGATGGTAGATGTCATGGCAAATGGATTTTTAAATAATGGGTACCCCTTTTGTCTCTGTTTTTTTCATTGCTCCCGGTCCTAAAACATAAGTCACTCTACAGAAGATAATACATCCCTCAACCTTAAGTACCCATTATAGCCCTGTGACCAATACTCGTTAAAAAACGGCAAAGTGAAATTTAAACTGAAATTAGCGGTTTTGGTTGAAGTGAATACAGTTGCTCATGAGCTTATTGTGTTTTTTGCCACCGAGATGTTTAACGCTAAGAAGCGCTGAGAGAGCCTTAGCAAAACTTTATTGTCTTCGGCTTTATGTCTGCAGTTTAAAGAAAATAATTGCTTTAAGGATACCGTTCCTGATAGTACGGAGTAAGAACAAATGAGTATTATAGGATTAGAAATAACCAGTCGCCGAAGTGTTGAGCATTTGTTGTTAATGCTTTTTTGTGAGTTTTTTCGACGAAGTTCGAACTCACCATATTTTAATGACTTTAACACCTGTTTTTTAGATTTAGGATAGTCGTAGATGAAGAAAGTAAGTAGGGATGTTGCAAATATAAAAAGTCTATTAATCGGCCTTAGCTTTCTAGTATGTTTAGACGCAGGTGCCGCGAGTTTCGATTGCGAAAATGCCGTTACAAGCATCGAGAAGGAAATCTGTCGCTCCAGTGAACTATCAGAGTTGGACGAACGACTCGCAAAGAGCTATCAACAAGCACGCTCTGTGTCTACTGAAGATGAAGCTCTTTCGATTAGAGAAGCACAGATAGCTTGGATAAATGACCGGGACGAAACCTGTAGTGAACAGAGTAATCTAAATGAGTGTCTGATTGAACAATACAAACTAAGGTTGATTGACTTGGCCGTGTACAATGGTGGTTTAACTACGCCGGTGTTGTTAGAGCTGGTAAAAGGCGGTCAATATGAGGTGTGTAGGTCTGTACTGAATTACTTTGAAAGGGAGAACAGTTTAGAGCTTATGAAGAGTCGTGACCCTTTCTTAAACGGTGGAGGCGAGCTTGTTATGCCTCAGTGGCAGATGGAAGATAATCTAGCAGTTGGCTTTAAACTAAAGATGCAGTCCATTAGTTTTGTTCCAAAAACGGTTTCTCAATGGCGTAAGTTAATTGAATTTAACGAACAGCTTCTAACAAAAGATATGCAAACGAGAAGCGCTGAGTTCAATATCAACAATAGTGGAGCTGTAGAGAAAGTGGTTTCAATTTCCACCTATGGAGATGGTAAATATTATCAACACAACAGTGCTGTTACTGAAGATACGAACTTGGATCACGAGTTTTTAAATGAATATGGAGGTGGTTTTAATTCTATTTCAGGAAGTTTGTTTACCTATAATGGCCGAGGATTTTCTGGAAGGGTTTTTCTAGACTCTTTTAAAATTGGGGAGCTATTCGATAGTCCAATGCGTGAAGATGGTGGTTTGTACTTTAAAGACGAAGTTTGTGTAATCAATATTAATGAATCGGGAAGTTAGGTATGGCTTTTACTAAAACGACAATGACACAAGAACAGTACGAAAACATTTGAGACGAGCTAATAGTCTAGTCAACGGTGTCATTGTTATAAACTTTTAAAGTTGCAATATTTACTAACATTTTTTAGGTTAATCTCTGTCTGTTTTTTCATCAAAGGTTATTTAGTCATACAGTGCTCCAGCTTCCTTTGCCCTTGGATTTCGGAGTGTAATGTCTTGGAAACGAAGCAAACGTTTCCTTGCTTTTTCTTGAGTTTGCACCAGAATTCTTCACACTGAACAATATACCCTCTGTATCATTGAGTCCCTATCATGGATCTATTCATTTTTGCCGAACACGATGAACTGTTGGATATCGCCGACCTGCTTTATGATGATATCGCTAAGTGGGCGGAACCAAAAACGACGATAACCGCTATTTACCGTTCCGAAGAAACGGAAGACCCGCCCGTGGCAGATCGCGACGTAGACGTTGGTATTGAGTTCTCCATCACCAAACCAGAAAAGCTAAAAGGTACGTTGAATGCCTTGCAGCAAATGGCCAAAACCCATAAATGCGATTTTGTTGTTGGAGTTAAAGAGGCAGGCAAATACCAAAACGTCTGCTATTTCGGCAATGAAGAAGGCCGCCCTGATTTGTATGAGATAAGTGCCTACTTAGGCTTTGAATGATGCCGTAGTCATGCCAAAGCGCGTTGGCAGAACGTGAGAACTGAGCGTGATGCAACGACGGCGATGATGTGTCTAAGATGGCTCAGACATTTTTGTGTTTGCGGGTTTAAGTGCACTGCTACCCTAATGGAACCAAAGGGCACCTGCCGGACAGTAAACAACATCAGTTCAGGAACACGTCTAGACTCTGGACTGCGGATACTTCCTGAGTTATCGTCACAAATCAATAGGGTCTTGATGGCGCAGTAAACGATGTACAAGCCTGACGGCTTTACTCTGATCGAGTTCATTGTCGTAATTCTCCTCCTGTCTATTCTGTCGGTGGTTATCTTACCCCGTTTCGTTGATCTTCAATCCAATGCACGGGCGTCGGTTATTGAAAGTGTGGCCGGTACGGTCAAGTCGACGAATAGCATTCTCAGGCAGGCTCTCTGGCTGGACACTTACCCCACCAAGATTTGTCCTAACTACGCACCGGTCGGCCGTGTGGTCGAACTCTATCTGCAAGGGTCACCTGCGGGTGGGAACTGCACCAACGCTACTCGCTTCGATGACCAGGTGGTCTGGATGATCTGGGGTTGGATGGACGACATCGCCGTCGATGAAACCATCAGGCTGAGTGGCGATTTTGATTATTCGAATCTGTCTTGGACCGATTCATTCTGGGGCTACGACTTGAATGACGATGGCAGTGTGCAGAACGACAATTGCTATTTTCACTATCAGCAACCTCTGATTGAGGGCGATGTCCCCACGATGGAAGCCATTATCAGCGGTTGCTGATTGTGCTCAGTTTACGAATCGTCACTCACCGAGCAATCCAGTAATCGGATCGCTTGCTGATCAAAATCAACAGTCACTTGCGCACCAATCGGCAGTGTCAGCATCGGGTGTGTATGCGAACAGTCGAAGTCTTCTACGATCGGTACGGGTTGGCCGTTCAGAACTTCCCGTAAAACGTCCATGGGCGTGCGACCAGTATCGCCATCCTTAAACAGTTCGTGTTTGCCCAGGAGCACGGCGCTAACACGATCAAACACACCGTTGAGTTTGAGGAAGGCAAACAGTCGCTCGACGGTGGCGATGTCTTTCAACGAGTCTTCAATCAACAGTACATCGCCGTCCCGTATCTCAGGCATGTAGGGGCTGCCCCAGATCGCGGTCATTGTATTCAGGTTGCCACCAATCAATCGTCCTTTCACCTTGCCCTGACCATGAAAAGTTTGGCTATTGTCCCGACCTTGCTTCGCTTGAGTCTGTTCTTCCCAAGGCAAAAATTGTTCTGTCCATTGTTCTGGGTTGGGCAAGGTCAGTGGTATTCGGTGCGCTCGCGTGACGGTTTCAAAAGCTTGGTAGGTGTCGTCAACAAAGGGGGGTAACTCACCGAAGGAGGCCGTCAATGCCGGGCCGTAAAAGGTGGTCAGTCCCGTTTGCTGGTAAATCGCTAACAGGATGGCCGTCACGTCTGAGTAGCCGACAAACACCTTTGGCTGCTTCCGAATGGCATCGTAATCGATGTACGGCAGCAAAGAGTTACTGTTGGCGCCACCGATGGTTGACATGATGCAGTCGATATCCGGGTTACGGATGAGCGAGTTCAGCTCGTCAGCTCTGGCCTGGATGCTTCCGGCGCGATAGTGGTCGGCCTGTCCGGTTAAAGCACCTGGTTCGATGCGGTAACCCTTTGCTTCCAGATAGTCTATGGCGCGCTGAGTGCGCTTGGGTGCAAAGTGAGTCGCCGGGCTGGAAGGGCTGTAAAAGCCAATGGTTGAGCCCGGCTTGAGGGCCGGTGGAAACAGGGTCGTCATGGGATTCCTTTCGAAACGGGACTTCAGAGCGAGGTTTTCTGGGAGTGCCAGTACTCAAACTCATCCTGGCTCAGGGCGCGGGCTTCGTCTTCCAGCATTACCGGAATGCCATCGCGTACCGGGTAAGCAAGTTTGGCCGCCGTTGAAATCAGTTCGTTGCGTTCCTTGTCGATTTGCAACGGTGCTTTGGTGACCGGGCAAACCAGAATGGCCAGCAATTGTTTATCAATCATCATGGTGTTTTCCTTCTGTACTGTCATCGGTGGGCGGTTCGGTGCCGGGGACCGGATCGAAGCCGCCTTCACACCCGGGGTGGCAGCGGGCAATGCGTTTCATCGCCAGCCAGCTGCCTTTCAGGGCGCCGTGGTGTTTCAGGGCAATCAGAGCATACTCAGAACAGGTGGGGTAAAACCGACAGCGCGGACCCAGCATGGGGCTGATGACCCAGCGGTAAAACTGCACCAGCCCTATGAGTATCCACTTCATCGGTTAACTGTCCCGGCTCCAGAGCGTTCCTTCGCGGGTGTCTTTAATCTGAATACCCTCTGCCGCCAACTGATCCCGGATTTCATCCGCCCGGGCAAAGTCTTTGGCTTCCTTAGCGGCAACCCGTTCTTCGAGTAAGGCTTCAATGGCGTCCGCGCTCAACGCGGAATCGTCACTGGTGCCCTGGAACCAGGCTTGCGCATCCATTTGCATCACGCCGATGAAGTCGGCAATGGCGTGAATTTCAGATTTCAGTGCGGCCCGCTCGTCGTCACTTTCGGCTTTGAAGAACCGCGTGGTCAGTTCGTGCAGGTTGGCGAACGCTTTTGGCGTGTTCAGGTCATCGAGCAGCATCGCGAAAAACTCGGTGTCCCGGATATCGATGTCCGTTGTTATCAGAGCGTCGCCGTCGCGCTTGATCGTATACAAACGGTCCAACAGCGAGCGGCTCTGATGCAACAACTGTTCAGACCAGTTCATGTTCGAACGGTAATGTGCGGTTAGCAGGGCCAGTCGGATCAGTTCCGGTGGCTGCTCGTTCAGAATGTCGCGCAGCACAATAAAGTTGCCCAGCGATTTCGACATCTTTTCGCCTTCGATATCGAGCATCGCGTTGTGTACCCAGTATTTTGCGTAGCCGCCGGAATGGTCTGAGCAGCAGGTGCCCTGAGCCAGCTCGTTCTCATGATGCGGGAACAACAGGTCGGTGCCACCACCGTGAATGTCGATGGTCTCACCGAGGTGTTTCTGGATCATGGCGGTACATTCAATGTGCCAGCCCGGACGACCACGACCCCAGGGGCTGTCCCAACCGGGCAGGTCATCGCTCGAGGGTTTCCACAGGACGAAGTCCATCGGGTTCTTTTTGTAGCTGGCCACTTCAACTCGAGCACCGGCAATCATGTCCTCGGTGTTGCGTTTGGAGAGCTTGCCGTAGTCGTCAAAGGAGTCGACGGCAAACAACACATGCCCATCGGCGGCATAGGCGTGACCGCGTTCAATAAGCGCTTCAATGGTCGTAATGATGTCGCCAATGTGTTCGGTTGCGCGCGGCACAATGGTCGGTTCCAGATTGCCGAGCTTGGCCATGTCTTCGTCGTAGGCCTGCATGTACTTTTCAGCAAACACGGAAATGTCGACGCCTTCGTCTTTGGCGGCCGCGTTGATCTTATCGTCGACATCGGTGAAGTTCCGTGCGTAGGTGACCTTGGGGTAGAGCGCGTTCAGCACCCGGAACAGCAGGTCGTAATTGGCGGCTGAGCGGCCATTACCGATGTGAATGTAGTTGTAGACCGTGGGACCACACACATAAAGCGTGACGTTATCGGGGTTTTGCGGTTCAAAGTGTTCCTTCTGGCCGGTCAGGCTATTGTGCAGTTTCAGAGACATGAGGTTCCTGTCGTGGTCTTAGGGTGCAAAGGCCGGAGTATACCACTGAAGCCAAGGCAGACGAATGCCCGGGCGTGTGAATTTCGTGTCTGGGTTAATTACTGGGCCACAGCTATTGCTGCAAACAGGGATGAGAAAGCCGAGGGTCTGCAAAAACAGCCACGTCGTAAACCTATCCTTGGGGATTCGTCATCGGCGTCCTGCCTCTGAACGGCCTGTTCTTGCAGACCCTCAACTCAATCTGAGCGCGTCCTGATGTTCAGGCGCTGGGGCCAGCGACTGCGATTGCGCCCTTAGCAACGCCTTCAAACGCTTTGACCTTCCAGTAATCTTCCGGGAACTCGTTGGCGAGCTGTTCGGCCAGATGGGTGGCGATCAGTTCTACGGTGGTGTCCGTGGCCATGGTGTAGCACTGGTTCGGGTTGAGCCAGACATCAAAGCGCCCCTGTTCAGCGTCGTAGCCAACGTGCGTCAGGCCTTCATAATCCGAGGATAGAGCATCTTCGGCCGTAATCAGGTAGATGTCGGCGAAGGTGTTCGCCCATTGTGCTTCGGCTTCAACATCCCGTTTGTTATTACGGTAGATTTCAATGCGTGAGCGGTGCCCATGGCAGATCCGCTGGCAGTCGCCCTGATGTTTTTTCAGCCCGTGCGAGTAATGGTAATAGTCGCCGTCAATGCGTTCGGTGCGCAGGTTCAGTGACACATGCGAGACGTTATCCGGGACCAGGTTGTTCAGGTGGGTTTCCAACAGCGGCCGGGCGCTGTCGATGGAAACATCGGCGCTGTCGATCATAAACACCGCTTCGCGGGGGCTTTCATAGGCGAAGGCCAGGGTTTCAGAGTCTGGACGATAGTCGATGCGCACGCGTTCCTGAATGGTGTCTTCCTCAATGGTCAGACCTGGCAGTTGGGTCGGCACAACCAGCGTGTGGTCCATGCCTTCATCAATGGCCTGTTTGAGCAGTTTTTTGACATGGCCGAAGTCGAACACCATGCCTTCATCGTTCAGCTCGCCGTCAAGCTCCACATCGACAATCCAGCTTTCGCCGACCACCCCGCGGCGTGGGTGAAAGTAACTGAAATCAATGACAGTGAGGTTGTCGACGAATAATCGGTTCATGAGCGGTTTTCTCTTACAGACTTAGATGCGTGTGGTTTGGCACCGGCGGACGTTGGTTTCCGCATACAACGTCAGTATAGCCGGGCGGCGAAGTCTATCAGAAAAGCGCCGCAGTGGGAGCCATTTGCATTTAAAAGTTGACTATGTGGTTATGTTTTCAGGGTGAGGCGACTGATGCTGGCATAGTGGACGGGTGTGGACAGTTCCTGTTGCCACGACTGTCCGAGCAACAGAGCACGGCACAGGCGGATGACGCCAGCGTGGGTAATCACGACCACAGTCTGGTCCTGCGGGAGCTCATTCAGGGCTGAAGTGACCCGTTCTCGGAATGCGTGCAGAGACTCGCCCTCGGGAAATTCAAAATCGGTGGGTGTTTGAGCCCAGGCATCAATCGCATCGCGCGGCAGATCGTCCCAACGTTGCCCTTCCCAGGTGCCGAAGTTCACCTCCTGCCAGCGGTCATCCGCTTGAACGGGGTTTGCTGGGTAGATTGCCTGAGCCAATTTGGCACAGCGCTGCAGCGGGCTGGTAACAATCACATCGGGCTGGGCCGGCAGCTGGGCGCGCAGTCTGTTGGCGGTTTCGGCATAGGGCACTTCACTGGCTAAATCGGTTTGCCCGTAGCAGATGCCCGGCGCGTGAACCCGATCATGTCGCACCAGATAGAGGGTCACAGTGCCAGCCATGTCAAGATTAAACCTACTTCGAGCCATTGTTGACCGGCGCCCAGGGTGTCACCGGTATAGCCACCAATTTGCCGGTAGCAGAGCCAGAGCCAAACCGCCGTGAGCAGTGCCGCCGAGAGTAACAGGGTCATCATTGTGATTGGGGGCCACAGGGCAAAGGCAGGCGTCAGAACCAACCCGCTCAGCAGCCAGCGGCCGAAGGACAGCTGTTGAACCACGGGCTTGGCTTTCGACGCTTCGGTTTTGGCGTAGCGTAACCAGATCATGGCGCTCATTGCGCCCCAGCGGCTGAGTCCATGCAGCAACAGAAAGACCAGTACGCCGGCCACTTCGACCAGTTCAATCAGGGCAAGAGCTTTTAATGTCAGTACTGCCCACAAGGCCAGACTGCCATAGGTGCCAAGCCGTGAGTCGGTCATAATGCTCAGTTTTTTCTCGCGCTCAAACGCACCACCGAAGCCATCAAAGGTATCAGCCCAACCGTCTTCGTGAAACGCACCGGTCATCAGAAAGCCACAGGCCAGTGTGACTATGACGGCTACAGGTGTTGACCAAAGCATCATGGCCAGCAGGCAGATCACTGCCAGCGCTCCGCCGACGAGCACACCGATCAACGGAAAGTAAACTGCAGACCGTTTCAGGGCGGTTTCGCTGAAGTTCGGGTGTGCCGGCACCGGTATGCGGGTGAAATAGCCTACCGCTAGCAGGAAGTCGTGAATCATCCGCCGCTGACTCCGGCATCAGCAAAGGTCGCCATCTCATTGAGCATGGCCACCGCATTTTTGACCAGAGGGTAGGCCAGTGCGGCCCCTGAACCTTCGCCTAGACGCAGGCCTAAATCCAACAACGGTTGGGCGTTCAGCGTGTCGAGTACGTGCCGATGCGCAGGTTCGGCGGAACGGTGCGCAAACACGCAGGCCTCGACGGTGCCGGGCTGGCGTTTTTCAGCCACCAAGGCGGCAATTGTAGCGATAAAGCCGTCAATTAATACCGGCCTATGCGTTTCGGCTGAAGCCTGAATCGCGCCGACCATGGCTGCAATTTCAAAGCCGCCGAGTTCCATTAAGCATTGATCGGCTGAGTGGGAAGCGCACCGTGTCGCTGCTTGACGGACTACGGTGATTTTCCGGTCCAGGGTTGCCGAATCGGCGCCGGTGCCGGGTCCGACGGACTGTTCGGGAGGGAGCTTAGTCAGTGCGGAAAGCAGCGCCGAGGCACTGGTGGTATTGCCAATACCCATCTCACCGATGATGAGCAGATTATGCCCGGCTTCGAATGCTTCTGTAGCCAGTTGATGCCCGGTCGACAGTGCCTGTTCGCATTGTTCGGCCGTCATCGCGGCGCCTTTGGCCAGGTTGGCGGTTCCTGGCGCCACGGCCGCATGCAGCACCTCCGGCCAGCGCGCGTCGCTGTTCACGATGCCCATGTTGACGATGGTTAGATCGATACCGTTGGTACGGCAAAACACATTCATCGCGGCACCGCCCGTGGCAAAGTTCGCCAGCATTTGTTCCGTCACCACTTGCGGAAACGGGTTAACCCCTTCCGCGCAGACGCCATGGTCCGCGCCAAAAACAAAGGCCTTGGGTCGGCTTACGTCCGGTGTTTCGGTCTGTTGAATCAGTCCGATCTGTTTGGCCAGGGCTTCGAGCTGCCCAAGCGCACCGGGTGGTTTGGTTTTCTGGTCGATGTTCTGTTGTAAGCGGGTGGCTAAATCTGACGGGGTCATTGAATGTCCTTTGTTCGTATGTCTGTGCCTTTGAGCCACTGAGGCAAGCCGACGATACTCATCACGACGTGGCTGGCTTTCCGGGCGACGGACTGGTTCAGTAAACCAAGTTCATCTATATAACGGCGGGTCAGGGCATCCGCGCCGATGATACCGAGGCTGGACTCATTGGAGACCAGCACCGTGGCGGCACTGCGCTGGTCCAAAGCCTGTAAAAATTGCAGTATCGCCTCCTCCATTTGCTCAGGGGTTTCGATCAGCAGATTGGTCAGCCAGACACCCAGACAGTCGACCAGAACCGGTTGCGAACAACGAATGAGTGCATCGGCGAGATGAAGCGGGGTTTCGATGGTTTGCCAGCGCTCATCGCGGTCGGCGATGTGCCGGTCAATGCGTGCGCTCATCTCGCTGTCGGTACGGCGAGCCGTGGCGATCAGGGTAGGCGTGGGAGTGAGATGGGTCAGGCAATCGGCGGCCAATCGGCTCTTTCCCGACTTGACGCCACCGGTGACCAGAATCAGTTCAGGCATAGGCAGTCTGTAAAAAGCGAACACAGTAAGGTCATTTGCTTGCCGACGCAACGCATGTGGTCACACCTCAAAACTCATTTGCAATCTCGACTATACTGAGGTCGATTCACGACGGGAACCCAACATGAAAAAAGCCAGCTATCAAAGCGTCAATGACGTGCGCTTAATTGACGCCGGCCTCAGAGCCAAACGGTTGCGGGCACAACTGGCTGTGACCTATGCCGCATCCACTCAGATTATCGAGGCCATGCGAAAACTTCGTGAGGGGATTCCGCTGCCCGATCGGCACTCAACCGCGCAAATAACCTGTCGGGATGTTGACGACTGAAACACCGTTCCGTATCTTGCCGGCTTTCGAAGGAGTAAGGAAAGCATTTTGAAACGGATTATCGAGGTCGTACCTTATGACCCCGCCTGGAAGGCGGATTTCCAAATCGAAAAACGATTGCTGCAACACTTTTTATCCGGGCTCGACTGTCAGATTCACCACATCGGCAGCACCTCAATACCGGGCCTGGCGGCGAAACCCATCATCGACATGCTGTTGGAATGCTCGTCCCTATCGGAACTGGATCGATTCAACGATCAGCTGGCGTCAATCGGCTACACCGCAAAAGGTGAGTATGGCATCGCCGGTCGACGATACTTCAAGAAGGGCGGGGTTCAGCACAGTCATCATCTGCATGCCTACTTGTATGATGATCCGAATGTCGATCGTCATCTGGCGTTTCGCGATTATCTCAGATCGAACCCGGACAAGGCGATGGCGTATCAGGCCATTAAAATGGAAGGTGTACGCCAGTGCGACAACGATGTTCAACACTATATGGCGCACAAAAACGAGTTCATTCAGATGCATGAGCGCATCGCGCTCAGCGTCTGGCAACGACAACCGGACATGGCGATCGATTAATCGTCAGGTTATCGTCTTTCCCCAGCGTTGGCAGGTTGTCAGGCTTTGGTGGCCACACTCATGTCATCTTTTGAGTATTTAGCCGTTTTCGGTCGAAGTTGATGATGTTCCGTGTTGATTTTTCTAACAGATCTCACCCCCATTGAACTGTTTTTTTGAAAGCCTCGTAATTCTTGAACTTTTTTGGAGTTAAGAAATTCTTTTGTCAGATATTTCAACGGTTTCGGATGGCTGAACTTTTAACCTGGATTATCCTATAGAGCGACTATTTTCGGGAAAGAGACAGTGAACACTGTCTTCACAGACGAGCGAACTGACGTGCAATTAAGCGTTAATCTGTTATTGCGCGATGAGTCGACCAAGGGAAACTGAGCAATAGAACTGTGGTCAGATTTTTTTAAATCCAACCATTTTCATTAACTTATGAGAGATCAGGTTGTACTTAGGTCAATGAGGTTGAGGCAAATGAGGGCAGTTTTGTCTGGCTTGATCATGTTCGGGGTGTTGGTAAGTTCTGCAGTGAAGGCTGAAACCTATACCTTTGTTTCTACACATTTTCCCCAGTTGGCTGATGTGGATGAAAACGGCGAGCTTCATGGATTGGCCATTGAGTTAGCAAACGAGTTGTTTCAGAACATTGGCCACGAGGTGAACATTGAACTGTACCCCCGAAGGCGCGCGTTGCAAATGGTACTCGATGGCAGCGCTGTTGGATTGATTGGACCCAGTAAAACGGTTGAGCGAGAACAGATTTTTCGCTTTGGCGCTTATCCGATTTTTAACAACTCTCAAATTTTTTATGTCAGAACGGACGACCCATTTGAGTGGAATGGTGATTACGCAACGCTTAAAGGCAGAACGGTTGCGATCGTATTAGGTTGGGGAGTACCAAAAGAGTTTGAAGCCATCGCTCCGTCGTTATCCATCGAGCAGGTTGAGACGACCAAACAACAGTTTTTGATGCTGACCACTGCACGAGTCGATATTTTATTGACCAGTAATCACGATGCAGCTGCGTTGTTTAACGAGTTGAATATCAGTCGCAAAGTCCGTCGACTGCAGCCTTCAGCTGTCAACACGCCCGGTTACTTTGTCTTTGCGAAAGACCGCCCCGAGCTTGAACCCTTAATTGATAAAATTGATGAAGAGTTAAAGAACATGATCGACATTGGTCGTGTTGATGAGCTACAAAAGAAGTACGGGTTTAGCGACAAGTAAGGGTTTGGTGAGCGATAATAAGTTTACTTCTTCAGCTTTAGCGTCTAATTCGTTACAAGGTTTTCGAGCGATCTTGTTTTTGCCTCATATAAAGGTCTTCGTGCACGTCAATGCAGCCTGCTCGAAGATTCCTATGCTTATGTTTCGCGTTATTGCTTTTTTGGGCGAGTAGTTTAAGCGCCGAACGGTATCAGCATAGCTGACACCGTAATCTGGATCGGAGATCAGACAGCCATCATCGGGGCTATCGATAACACCAACAACGACGCCATGGTGACATTAAACAGGCGCTGTTTTCGAGCATCATGTAACAGACGACGCAGTGACTCACCAGCCACCAACCAACAGCCAACACAACACAGACCAATAGGCAGAAATGTCAATGCAATGGTCAGAATCTGTGGCGTCAGGCTGATCTCTGCCACGGTGAAGCTGGCCACCGCACTGAGAACCATCACCCAGGCCTTCGGATTCACCCACTGGAACGCAGCGGCCTGTACATAGGTCATCGGTGGGTTGTTGGTTTGTGGACCCTGACGGACTTGAGTCGTCGCGATTTTCCAGGCCAGAAACAGCAGGTAACTGATTCCGGCGACTTTTAAGATGGTGAACAGAATCGGCCATTGCTGGAACAGCTGATCCAGGCCAAAGCCAACGGCGAGAATCATGATGGGGACACCGGTACAGATGCCGAGCAGGTGCGGCAGTGAACGCCGCACCCCGTGGTTCAGACCAGAGGCCAAGATCATCAGATTGTTCGGACCGGGTGTACCGGTGGATGCAATGGCGAACAGAATGAGAGACAGGTTCAGGCTCATGGTCAGCACCAGTCCGTTGTTTTCAGTTGTTTTTCCGGTGCGGCGTAGTGGCCGATGTCACGTTGCAACTCAGGACTCAGGTCTTGCAGCGTGCGATGTTGGCGACGTGCCTGCGCGTTCCGGGCCATGCGAATCAGCCAGTTCGGTGCCGAGATGCGCACTGAAACGGTGAGGGTATTGGATGAAGCGGTTAATGTGGTCATGTCCTTTCCTCGCATGGGTTGTTGACGGAGAACACAGCGTACCGGTAAGGTGTGTTCCGGTACAGATTCAACAAACCTGAGTTTAAATAGATACAGATTGATCTGTACCGGTCTTCTGGCCCCATTATTTCCAATAACTGTACTGGTGTGACTATGGAAACGTTGCTTTATGCCCAACTGGCCGACACGCTGATCGCACAGATCCGTGGCGGTGTTTATAAGGTCGGCGACCGCTTGCCATCGGTCCGCTCGCTGTCAAAACGGGAGCAAGTCAGTATCGCGACCGTTAACTCGGCGTACGCCATTCTGGAGGAACGGGGTTGGGTCGAAGCTCGTCCTAAATCGGGCTATTTTGTGCAGCGGGCCCAGTCGGTTCAGATCGGCAAACCGCGAACCGGCGAAGTCACGTCGAAACCGCGTGCGGTTTCCACTAAAGAACTCGCATTGGAAGTGCAGCGCGAGGCGTCCATCACCCGCTCACGTAACTTCAGTTGCGCCATTCCGGATCTGCAACTGTCCATCGCTGCCGTGATTCAGAAAACCCTGACGCGACTGTCCCGGCAGGGAACGGCACTGGGGCAGGGTTACGACAGCACCGAGGGGCTGTTTGAACTGCGCCAGCAGGTGGCAAGACGCGGCATTGATGGCGGTGTGCATGTATCGCCGGATGCCATCATCACGACCTTGGGAGCGCAGAACGCCATCTCCCTGGCGTTGCGTGCTGTAACCAAACCAGGGGACATCATTGCTGTGGAGTCACCCTGTTACTTTGGCTTGCTGCAGATGATTGAAGCGATGGGTTTGAAAGCCATTGAGATCCCGGCCGATGCCGAAACCGGGATGAGTGTCGATGCGTTAAAACTGGCTGTGCAGCAATGGCCGATTAAAGCCATTTTGTGCATCTCAACCTTTTCCAATCCGCTGGGCTGTACCATCCCTGATAATCATAAACAGGCTATCGTTAATCTCGCTGTCCGTCATGATCTGTGCATCATCGAAGACGACATCTACGGCGAGTTGCAGTTTGACGGCCCACGACCTAAAACAATTAAAGCCTTTGACCCCGATGGCCGGGTGTTGTGGTGTTCATCGGTGTCAAAAACCATGGACCCTCAACTGCGAGTCGGGTGGATTGCGCCGGGCCGTTACTATGACGAGGTGTTGCGACAGAAATACACCAACTATCTCGCAGCGCCAAGTTTACCGCAGGCGGTCACTGCCGAGGTTATGTCGAAAGGGCTCTACGATCGTCATCTTCGACAGGCGCGGCTGGCGTACAAACAACGCAGTGAACAGATGCTGGATCTTGCCGAACGATATTTCCCGCAGGAAACGTTGGCCAGTCGCCCCAAAGGCGGCTTAGTCACCTGGTTTGAAATGCCTCGCCGGCTGGACATGACCGAGTTGTATCACCAGTGCCGTGATCTGGACATTCGTATCGCACCGGGCGAGCTGTTTTCAGTGTCCGGCCTGTATCGAAACTACTTTCGTTTGAACTACGCCAATGAATGGACGCCTGCACGCGAGCAGGCCGTTCAATCCATTGGCGATACGTTGAAGTCCATGTTGGTGTCGCGTTAGTTCTGCCTGGAAGTAAATGACTCGAGAATTTCGTGCCATTGCGCGGGTGACTCCGGGGCAATTGAAGGCAGTGTTGACCTCGGCCAACTGATCCGGAAAAACTTTGCGACGCACGATCAGAACTCGTGATACGTTGATGTCAAAAGTGTCCTGTCGCAATCCGGTCGCTCAGACCGACACTGGCGTCAGGAACCCGTTAAGAGGTCCGCCGAATGACATCGACGATCCAACTGCATGAACCGGGTCAGCGCCACCTGTTGCGGCTTGCCTCGGTAGCCGCGTTTATTACCGTCGGCTTAACCTTGGTTCAAATTGTTGTCGGTATTATTTGGCCGCCACCCAGTTTTGCACCGACGGCTGCAGCCGCAGAGTCGCTGTTGCATTCTGCCATGCTTCATCCGGTGCTGACATTTCTGACGCTCGACGGCCTGATGGTGCTCGACTACCTGTTGATTCTGATTGTCTACGCGGGTCTGTTCTCAGTTTTAAAAGCAGTGAATCCGGCGATGATGAGCGTCGGTGTTTTGATCGCAGCGGTTGCGATCACACTGTACCTTTCAGTGAACCCGTCACTGTCATTCCTGATGTTGGTTCGGCAGGTTTCCGATCCGAATCAGTTAGATCCAAGCCTGATCGTTGCGGCTCAGTCTGCGCTGGTTGATTTTCAGGGCACCGGTTTTCTGGTGCATTACGTACTAATGGGCATTGCCGGCATGATCGTGTCGTGGGTGATGCTGCATGGTCGTCAGTTTTCCCAAGCGACGGCCATTGCTGGAATCATTCAGGGCGCGCTGATGTTGGTGCCGGTGTCCTTTGGCATCATCGGGCTGACCCTGGCGTTGCTGTCACTCATTCCGTTTATCATTTGGTTTGTTCTGATCGGATGGCGGCTGCACAGTGCTTTGCGAACCAAAAACAATGAGTAACACGCGTTACAGTATGGCCTCTTCCAGCGGATAGGTGGAGAGCAGTTCCGGTCCGTTTTCCGTCATCAGAATCTGCTGCTCCAGCTTCACACCTTCACGTCCGCCGACTTCTCCGGCAAAGCTTTCCACGCAGAGCACCATACCGGCTTCGATCTGCCCCTCAATGCCGCCGTCGTCCCAAAGGTGCGGTGCCACAATGAGCGGGTATTCGTTACACAGGCCAATGCCGTGCGCGATTGCGGAGTTGGTGCGTTCGGCAAACCGTTCCGGCAGTGACCAGCTTTTTTCCGCAACTTCCTGAAAACTGATACCGGGCCGGAACAGTTCGATGTTGCGGGCCACCTGTTCATACGCGGCCGAATAGAGCGCGCGTTGTTCGGAGGTGGGCTGACGATCACCGGTGACCCACGAGCGTGATATGTCCGCCGAATAGCCGTGCGCGCCAATCAGGTCGGTATCGAAAGAGACCAGATCGCCGTTTCCAATTTCCCGATCTGAGCATTCCTGATACCAGGGATTGGTGTTAGGGCCGGAAGTCAGCAACCGGGTTTCAATCCATTCCCCGCCATGTTCAATGTTAGCCTGATGCAGGTACGACCAGAGCTTTTGTTCGGTGATGCCGGGTTGCAGGTTCTGGTGCATCAGCGTCATGCCTTTTTCGCAGTTGCTAATGGCTGCGCGCATGGCGATCATTTCCTGCGGGGTTTTAATCATGCGTGCGCGGTTGATTACCTGCTGTCCGTCACTGACCTGAACGCCCCGTTGGTTCAACGCTGCCACGCCGATCGGGTCGAGCCGGTCAACGGCCAGCCGCTTACCTGGCAACAGGTCGGCAATTTCGTTGGCCCATTGGTTTGCCTTTTCGTCAACGCGGTTACCGACAATGAAGTGATACCAGGCCACCGCATTGCGGATGTCACCAATGGCTGGCTTGTTCGTCAGCAGGTGTTCGCATCCGGCAAATTCAAACATAACGGCTTTGCCCTCGGCAGGAACCAGCGCATAACGACAGGGGTTGTGCAGTCCGTACACCTGCATATTGCTTGAGCCGGTGGCGTAGCGGATGTTGGTTGGGTCGTACAGCAGGATTGCCTCAACATCCTGTTGCTGCATTTGCTCTTGCAGCCGGTTCAGTCGTTCCAAATCCAGTTTGTGTGGGTTCAACGCTGTGCTCATCGGATCAGCCCGTCCTTTGATTGATGACGCTCTGCAAGCAGATGCGCTTCCGATACCCGGCCGTAAAGCTGCCGGGTGCGTTCCACTGGTCCGATGACGCCCGGGTGTTTCGCGTATGCCATCACCGCCGTCAGTCGGGTTTGTTGCCCTTGCACGCGAGAGACCTGATGCAGCGAATAGCGCCCACGAAACATTTGCAAATCGCCGGGGTTCAGCGTCAGGGTTTTAATTCTGGAAGGCAGACGGTCTCGAATCACCTCGCTCACTTCGCTTAAGTTCTCATTCCCGGGCGTGCGGATGCCCGGGCAATACTGAAACTCGCCGCCGGTGTCGGCGGCTTGGGTCATGATGGTGGTAATGAACTCGTTGGAATCGTAATGCCAGGGCTGATACGCCTCCGGTGGCATGGTGTTCACCACCAACCCGGCGAACGGATCGGCATACTCATACACTTCCGGCAGTTGGTTACAGGCGGCCACTAACTGTTTTAACCCGGGCGATACATACAGCCGTTGCAATGCGGTGTCAGCCGGAATGGTATCGCGGGTGACAAAACCGCTGCTGCGTTCAAAAAAGATCTGTCGCGGATCATGCTCAGGCAAAGATGCATCGGGTTCGCTGTTGTAGATGTTGCATTCACGCCGTTGAAAAAAGGCTTTATCCGCCAATGCGTTGGTTTCGGCTCGCAGTTGTTTTAAGCCATCGGCTGTAATGAACTCCGGCAGCACGGCACAGCCGTCTTTGTCGAGATGTTCACGCACCTGTTTAACCAATGCACGCCATGGTTCGCTTTCGGGGTCATCAATCGGGTAACGCTGCAGGTCGACCAGATCAGCCAGATCGGTCGTGCCGGCGTCTGCAAATTTTAAAGCCGTCGACATACTCTCTCCTGTTTCGGCCTGTGGGCAGGCTCTGGTTTGGGTCGGGTTTTATAGGGTTCGGTTCAGGGCTGAAAATCGAGTGGCCAGCGCGCGATAGTCGCGCGGGCGTGTGGCGTTAAAGCCCAGCAGCAGTAATGCATCACGGGTGGCCTCATCGAGTGACGCCATGGCATCGACCACTGCGTTGTGCAGCCGGTGCAAGGCGTCCGGGGAGCGCAGGGCGCTGATCATTGGCAAACCGGGTGTCTGTTGCGTTCGGCGTAATACCCGCACCCGATGAGTAGCCGGTTCGTGTCGGCAGGCGATTTCCCAGGTGACGGCATCAATGCCGGCGACATCCGCCTCACCGTTGGCGACGCAGTGAATGGATGTACGGTGACTGCCGGTCATCTTCAGCGTGAGCGAATTTGGCAGAGTTGTAGACGCTTGTTGAAAGGCCGTCATCGGTGCCGAAAACCCGGATTGTGAACCACCTTCATTCACGGCAAAGCAAGCGCCGGTCAAGTCCGTCAGTGTTTCGGTGTCGGCATTGGCCGGCACGATGAGCACGCTGTGGTATTGCCCCGCGCTGGAGGGAATATCGTAACTGGGTGTGCCGACTAATCCGACGCGATCGTGCAGCATGCGGCTGTAGGGTAAACCGCAAGTCTGGCTCAACAGCAGATCGGGGTGTTGCCAGTGCGCCATCAGGTCGGTTGGTGTACTGAGCATATTGGCGGGTGTAAAGCCGGCGGCGCTCAGAGCGTCCCGCAGATGGTTTCCAAACGTTGTGGTTGCGGGCGTTAATTCCGGCCAGTCGTACATGGGCAACGCGATGGTTGTTGGTGTCACAGGGCGCCCTCCCGATCTGCATCGAAATGCGTTGGGGGTGAAGCTGGGGTAACGGTCGCTTGTGTTGGTAACCCTGAGACTAATGGATACACCACCGGTTCTTTGCGTCGGAACGCATAGCTCCGCCAGATGGCACGGTAATTGGGGTAATGATAGTGCCGGTTCAATGCCAGAAAGCGCCCACGGTTGCGGGCAAATAAGTCTGGCAGATCGTACCAGGCAACATTTGGGTAGGCATGGTGTACTGCGTGCAGATTGTTGTTCAGAAACAGCAGGCTGAACCAACCTTGGTCTTCGATTAACACCGTGCGTGCGCGAGGGTCTTTATCGGCCTGATGTTCGAGAAAGGTTCGAACCGTCAGCAGGCCATAGCCACCATAAGCGGCCAGCAGATACGTCCAAACGGGCAGGCCAGCCAACAGGTTGAGGCCGGTCAGCAACAGCGCAACGGCGAACAGATGCTTTATCCAAACCCAACGGGCACCAGGTTGTGTCCAATCCGACCTCACAAAGGTGGGCAGGCCGATGAACGGGCCTAGCACTACGCGCCCGGCGAGTGTGTTGTTGGCCGTCAGAAGGGTTTTCATGAGCCGGGAATGCCCACGCCAGTTGTTTGGGGTCAGGTACCAGCTTTCCGGGTCATCACCGGGGACCGTCAGTTCGGCCTGATGGTGGTGCCGGATATGGGCGCGTTTAAACCGCAGGTAAGGAATGAACAACCCGATGGGCACAGACACCAGCGCATCATTTAAGGGTTGGTTATTGAACGGGTGGCCGTGCAGGCATTCGTGTTGAAGTGACGAATGTAACGTGATCAGCGGTATCAGTAACAGGACCTGCAGGCCCAATGGCAGGTTAACGGGGTTCCACACCAGCAAGCCCCAACCGAGGTAAACGGCAACCAGTAAGAACAGGGTGCGCCACTCAGACGGATGTCGTAATCCCAATCGATGGTCTCCTTTCGTCTTCAAGGACCGCCATTAGAACGATGGAAGGGTTTCTGGACAATGCGAGAATTTGCACATTAAAATGTCAATACACTACAGAAACATAATTTGTTAATTAAAATGAAAAATGGTGTGAATACACAACAATCGGATTTTAAGCTGGCCGATAAGCGCGACATTGCCGACGTTTTCCGCGCGCGCATGGCTTTGCTGATTTCTCAGCATGGGTTCAATCTCAGCCAGTTTGCCAAGGCCGTCGGCATTGACCGATCGGCGCTCAGCCAGTTTCTGATGCCCGACGCTGTGCGTCTGCCGAGGGCCGAAACGCTGTTTAACATCGCGCAATATTGCGGTGTCTCCGTGGACTGGCTGTTGGGGAAGGTCTCCGGGGAGAGTGACCGGGACGATTTGATTCCCGTGGTCGAAACCCTGCGCATGTCCGGCGAGGAAGCTCAACAGAAACTCGCCAGCTGGCATCGGGAAGCACGCGGTTACAAGATCCGCTACATCCCCAGCACTATCCCGGACCTGCTGCGCATTCCGGAAGTCAGCGATTTTGAGTTTAAGGATCAGGACCTGGCCATTCGCGCCGCACAGGATCGCATGGCGCGCGAACAGCTCGACCGCACTCCGTTTCCCGAGACCGATATCGAAGTCTGCATGCCCATTCAAACGCTGGAGCATCTGGCGGGTGGGCAGGGCATCTGGAAAACACTGCCGAAAGCGATTCGAAAACGGCAGTTAGAACACATGCAGGCTTTGGTTGAGCGGTTTTATCCGACTTATCGGTTGTTTCTGTACGACGGTCATACCGCCTTTTCGTCACCTTATACCCTGTTTGGACCGATTCAGGCGGCGATTTATCTGGGGAACATGTATCTGGTGGTGCATTCGGTGGAACACATCCGCGCCATGACAGGACACTTCGATCGGTTGATTCGCCACGCGCAGATAACGCCGGACCGGGCTGCCGACACCATTGGTGAGATTCTGACAACGTTGCGGTAGCTGTAGGTGAAACCGATGAGCCGAGGCTAGGTTGCCAACGACAGCCGCGTGCGGATTTCCGCAATGGCCTGTTGAAATAATGGATGCCATTGCATGGACAGCGGGGCATTAAGCGGCTGCCAGAAAAACCGAAACCAGTGGCCGCCATCGTCCTGAGTGAAAAACCGGAACTCATCCGGAATATCATAATCAACACGCATCAGCGCCAACGCCCAATGATGATTCTCAAAGCCCGGAACCCAATTGCCCAACGATCGCTTAACGCTCGCGGGCAGGCCGGATTCCTCAGCCAGTTCCCTAACCGCCGCTTGCTCGGGCGACTCTCCAGGTTCCAGCGTACCTTTAACTATCTGAAAGCCTGCCAGTGGGTGTTCAAACGCCAGAATGTCTAACCCGTAAGAGTTTTCGCGCAAAACAATCGGGCAGGCTTTGTTGATTGGTAAAGTCACGGCAGTTTCAGGCCGGTCAGGGTCAGCGGTGTTTGTTTGAGCACCGCACCCAAGCCCAAGGCCCAGGCTGCCAGGCACAGATGAAAGACATCGATCCTCAGAATCGGACCAATGAGTGGCGTCATGGCCCCGGTGATGACCAATCCGTTGATGATGAACAGAAAAGAAACACCTGCCAGTACCGCAGCGACTCCGGGCTGCTGGTTGCGAGCGCAACGCCAGGCCGCGCTTAGGGCAGCGACGGTCATGACAATACCCACCACCAATTGAAACTCCGAGAGGCGATCCAGCCAAAAGGCCAGAAGGAAAATCAGCGTGCCGTCGGCCGCGTGTGCCCAGAATAAGGGCCGGTGAATGCGTAGCAAGCCACTGAAGTCCAACCAGACAAAAATCAACACATAGAGACCGGCAATGCCAAACAGCCGGGAGGCCAGCTCATGGGCATTCAGCCAGAACTCAGTTTCAAGATTGAACAAAAACCGGAAGGTGCCGAGCACCGACGCCAAGCTCAACAGGAACAGACTGATGGACGCCAGTTGCGCCGGTGTACTGCGCATCGACCATAAGCGGGTGCCGGTGTGAAAGCAGACAAAGCTCAGCAGCGCATCGGTAATCCAGACGGTGGTCATGGCAGGGCGTTCCTCTTGAGAGCGACGGTACAAAAAAAGCAGTCGGTAGACTGTACTGCGTTCACCTCGTGCTGAAAAGTCAGATTGGGGTTACTACGCCGGGGTAAACCACCGATAATCCTGCCTGACCCAACCATTGCTGCGAGATCACCATGTCGACCATAGCTAATACCCCAAAACCGCCATACTACGCTGTCATATTCACTAACCTGCGAACCGATGTGGATGAAGGCTATGGCGAGATGGCCGATCGAATGGTCGAACTGGCCAGCGAACAACCGGGGTTCCTGGGCATGGAGACAGTCCGGGAAACTTTAGGGATTACCGTGTCGTATTGGCAAGACCTCGAATCCATTCGCGCCTGGAAACAGAATGTCGATCATCGGGAAGCGCAGCGGCTCGGGCACGAGCAATGGTATGCCGATTTTAAAACCCGGGTTTGTTTGGTGGAGCGGGACTATGGAATGTTGGAAGGGTAGGTTGTTAAGTGTTGGGGCTGGTGGGTAAATTAGAAAGCTATAAGCTTACGGCAAAAACTGATGAGAGGCTCGATATCAATGACTCTGAACCTTTTCAATTTTGTACACAAAAAGAACCAAAGTGCCAGACTACTCAAGTGGATTATTTTAATTAAAATAGCGTGACCTAAAAGATTAAGACCAGTACGGTTATTCCGGTCCTTGCCCCGGCAAGATGCAGTCACTCATGTGAACCCAAGGTACATCTCATTCATAGAGGGTACCGTCATGCATCTGTTTTTCAGTTCGGTACCCTAGCGTTAATAGGATTATCAAATTGAACCCAAAAACACTCGTTGTTGCACAATTGCTCATTTCGTTTCAGATGGCTCTCATCATGTCTGGCATTTTCAGTGCTTTAGAACTGGGACTTACAGTCCAGTGGTTATTGGTCTGGGGGAAACAGTTCATAGTCGCTTGGCCGGTCGCGTTTGTCTTCTCGATATTGACCAGCCGGGTTGCTTTTCCGATTGCTGAAAAATGGGTACCAAGCCAAACACGTAAGGCTTGATGGCATGGTGGATTTTTTGATATTGAGCCTAAAGCAAAGCCATCTCTAGCGAAATCATCGGACCAAAGGGGGCAGAACCCGTCAGTTGCGTTTTGGTTGTAGTGTAGTTTAGGGGTTAGCTGGCGAAGCCACCCACAAACGGAGCGAAGACCAAACTCATTTTGACGGCTTGGACATTGAACTCTTTTGTATATTCCCACGGTTTTCCGTGGATTATTATATCTTGGCATAACTACCTCTAGATGGGTTATCTAGAGGTGTCTACTAAACCGGGTGAAGTTCAACTTACTTACCAACCATTTCAAAGCTGAATGGCTTCCCAGCACTTTTTTGGTTATTTAAAACCCCTTCATATTCACTACCACCAAAGAACGGAGCTTTAGGGATTTCAAACCCTTTCCCAAGGTCTCTTGCTAGGAGTACATAGTTATTGGATTGATTACTCCAAGCTTTAAAGAAATAGTATGTATGACCTGGTGCGGCATTAAATGCAATATCCCAGGTGTAAGTTGTTTTTTGGTTGCTTAGCGAGTTAATAGCAAAATCCATAAATGAAGCTGTATTTGCTCCGGGTGGTATATAAGCAGCAGTTGCATACAAAGAAAGAACATCATCATTCACTTCCTTCTTGTACATGGTCGGCACCCAGACAGTCGCTCTTTCGGCTTCATTTATACTTTGTCCCGAATATGCTGTTGGAATGGAAGAGCACCCCATGAAAACAAAGCTGACAACTGCCAATAACAATACATTCTTCATAATTTTCGCTTCCTACTTTATTGTGATTAGTTTTCTCGTATCACCAAGAAATAACGTTTACGCCAGTGGTTGGTGGAGCGCAGAGTAATCAATCCACTGCGCGTACTTGTTACTTTTGAAGATTGTATAGATTCTTTTCCCCGTCTTTGATTGGAGAAATTCCAGTAATGTTATTTTCGTTATTTAACTTCACATCAAATAAATCTATTACTGAGGTAAACTCAGCCCCACTACTGTCACACCATTCTATTTCAAGAAAATAGGTTATTTTGTGCCTATTTTCTGGCATCGGCTCGGCACAGTTTTCGATTGTATGTGAATCATATTCCTTTCCAAGTTGAATAGTAGCTGACAACGCGTTGCCGGGATTTAGTAGAGAATTACTCCCTGGATTCAAAGTAATTTTATCTTCGCCTCTAGATAACGAACCATTGCGATCTAACGCCTTCATACCTAAATACCAATTTAACAACACCACATCACTGCTTCCCGCGTTTAAAAGCGTTAAAGGAACCTTGTTGTCGTTGAAAAAGTGAATGCCGATATTCAAATAGGCAAAAAGTTTTTTATCTATATGGAAATGTGAATGATAATAACTAGCCGCCGATATCATTAAAGCGAGTACAGACACTATGAAAGCTGCAATTACCATTTACTTCCCCTAAAAGTAACGCCCAAAAGCAACGGGCCAAAACCGAAGCGAAGCGGCGGTTTTGAGGTGATCTTGCCCCGATAAAATGGACACCTCGTCATTTCAAGCGGCCATGCGCTCATATTCTATTGGTGAGTAGTACTCGATTCCTGAGTGCAGTCTCACCCTGTTATAAAATTGATTTATATACCGACCCATCTCGCGACGCAAATGATCGATGCCGTTGAAGAGCTGATTTCTAATAAGCTCGCCTTTCAATGAATGATAAAACGACTCCATATACGCATTGTCAGTACAGTATCCGGGACGATTGACACTGTGCTCAATTCCGGCCTTTGACAGTGCCGACTGAAAATCAGACGCGGTAAATTCAACGCCACGATCCGTATGCAGGATCACACCTTCGGTGTGCCGGCCTTTCCGTATCGCGTAATTCAGTGCAGCTAAAGTTAGTTCGGTTGTTCGCGTATGAGACAGAGACCAACCCAGAATCCTACGGGAATGTCGGTCCATAATTGTCGCTAAATAAGTCCATTGGTGACTCAGTTTGATATAGGTAACATCGGCAACCCAAATTTGGTCACAAGCTATGGTGCCACCAAACTGAAGCAACTTATTCTCCCCTCGGTTTTTAAACCGTTTCAGCCCCGGTTGCCGCCGAGTCACCAAGGTGACTCTGGCCTTAAGCCCATTGTCACGCATCAGCCGCGCCACACGCTTTCTAGAGACTTGAACACCCTGTCGAGCCAGAGTTTTATGCACTCTCGGGCTGCCATAGCGTCCAGAGCTCTTATCAAACACCTGGGTAATGTCTTTTAGTAGCGTCTGATCGGATCGCTCTCGTTGCGATGGTTCCCGGTCAGCCCAGGCATAGTAACCGCTTCTCGAGACGCCAAGCCAACGGCACAAGGCCGCTATTGCGAACTCTTTTTTGTATCGGTGGATGAATCCAAATCGTTCTGATGAACTTCCGCCAGATACTGTTGCCACTTTTTTAAAAGATCATTCTCCTTCTTAAGCCGCTCTATCTCTTTCTTTAACTGAACGTTTTCTGACATCTGCTTGGGTGTTTTTACTTTGCGTTTCTTAGACAAACCGACTTGCTTCTTTCCGTCACCCTGAAGCAATCCTTCACGATATTCTTTGCGCCAACGTGACAACATAAATGGATGAATGCCCAGACCTTCGGCAACCTGCTTGCTCTGAAGGTCAGGCTGATAGCTCATTTTAACTGCTCGGACTTTGAATTCTTTTGAGTATTCCCAGGTTTTGCGTGGGTTGTTGTATTTTGGCATACGTACCTCTAGTTAAGTTATCTAGAGGTGTCCACTAAAGTGGGGCAAGTTCAAGGTCCGCTGCCTTTGCTTGTTATGCGCTTACTCTGACCTATTTCTAATATTGCCATTATTGGCTACCGTGTTATTCCATTGTGATATTCTATGGCTGCACTCTTCATCGAAATCACTAAGTGCATGCCTAGTCTCGTAGATTTTTTCGGCAATTTTCTTCAAGACTCTTCGGAGAACTGACAAAGTTCATGCTCAAGCCCTTCACTGCCAACCTTGTACTTAACTTGGGTATAACCTTCATCGTCAGTGTAGTCCCAATTGGCGTGAACCACCTTATTGCGAAGAACTCCACATTCCTTCAGTGAAGATATAAGTTCTTTATAACTAGGAATATCCCAATCAAATACTCGTATAAAGTCATCATTGAATTTTTTGTATAGATCAACTTTGGTCGAATACATCATAGAGTGAAGAACAAGTAATCCTTTTTGGTCTGATCTATCAGAGAAAGTTTCACAGAGTACGCTATCTAATGATGCTTCCAGACTATTGAACGCAACTACAATCTCACCAATCCAAGGAATGAAATCTTCGATATGATCATATCCATTTTTAGTATCACCCAGTCCATCCAAAATATGCTGGCCTACTGGTGATTTCTTAATTTTCACTCGGAATTACTCCTGGCGCATAACAGATTATTCTACGTCGCATGACCAAATATCACGGTGACGTGAAATACGCCGCCCCAATTTAATTTGATCACTCCAAAGCCTGTTATACTCTGCGACTCCACGAATATTGTCAATTTGATGTTAACTGATTTCGCGTCATGCGACCGAGTATCCAGAATTTAACGTCAAGCTAGGACGTTACAACGTCGCGCTACTCGCTTAATAGCTCAGATACTTGATCGAAAAGTCAGATATCAGTCGTTTCCCTGACCTGTTTTGGATATCCGTCTCAAGACCAAATATCCCTCTAATATCGATGTTTTGCGTCTGCAGTCCTTCAGATTTTGCGATCTCTCTCGCAAAGATATGCTTGTTCTTCAATAGGCATGAATGAGCATACAGCTCAATGTCACGATTTATGGACAAAGAGTGGGAGAATGGAAAACATCGATACTCGTTACAGAATCAGGACAACGTCGCAAATGCTCAATAACCGATTCATTTTTTGGTTCGCAACCAAGGAATAAATCGAATGGGATAGGGCCTTTAATGTTTAAAGCTTCAAGCCCCTTTAAGCGCGCCAAAGCATAGTCCGCGGCTCCGTTAAGCATGCCTGTTTAAATTAGCCAGTCACTCGTATGATCGCATTGTTTCATGTCTGTGGTGTTTGAAATCCCACGCTCTAAAAATCACACCGGCTTGTCAGCAGATGCTGGGCTCGTTCGTTTTAATTATTTAACACCATCGGTAGAAAGTTCAGCGTTGGTTGAAATTAATTGAACGACCCTTTTTACGAACTCAGCTGATGGATTTAATAGCGGTTTTAAGTGAGTTGTTCAATGATCAGTTACGAACCGATAGTTCTTTTGAAAAAGCGTTCTGCGTAAATCTAATCAATCACCCCAATCCGTTCTCAAACGCAAACAAGAGTCGTTACCCGCATCACAGTTTTTGCCAGTTCGCCGCACCGGCTGTACAAACAGGCAAGCATTCCAATCAATCGGGCTAAGAGGCCTTGAATCCCTCTGGTAGCGTGAAACCCTCTGAATCGTGGAATAGGGTTGGTTAAAGGCTCTCCGCGATGTTCATAAACACAAACACCACACGGGTGTTAATGAAAACTGAACGGAGTAATACATGTTGAAAACCGGACGTGTTCTTCTATGCGCCGCCTTGAGTTTGGCCACCGCGCCGGCCTTTGCTGAGAGTGCGCAACAGATTGTCCCTCTGGGTGAAAACCCGGCCTTCAGCCAACTGAACCAGTTCTTTTCCGGCGATGTCAGTGTGGTGCCGATGTTTCGGGCCGATGGCTTTGCCATCAGTTCCGTGTCTGAAGTGACGTTTTTACCCGGTGCCCGTACCAACTGGCACAGTCATCCGGGCGGTCAGGTGTTTATTGTCACTAGCGGTGTCGGGTACACCCAGGCGTGGGGTGAGCCTATTCAGGTCGTTAAAGCCGGGGATCTGGTGCATTGCCCTGATGATGTGAAGCATTGGCATGGCGCGTCTAAAGAGTCGCCGATGACGCACATAGCACTCACCGGGCACGACGACGAAGACGGCAGTGTGGAATGGTTAGAGCCGGTCACCGACGAGCAATACAACGGCCCGCTCGCCGCTCAGTAATAGTGAATCGATTTTAGCAGTGAACAACGATGGAGGCGGACCGGACAGGGCGATTACGCCGTGATCGGCTCCGATCCATCGCATTTGAAACGTACGAAACAACAACCTTAACTTTCATAAAACACAGGCCTTTATGATGAAACCTCAGACCTTTTTGAATTATGTACTGGTAATGCTGTTGACGATGGTAGGAGTGAGCAACGTGTCTGCAGATGAAACAACCTTAACGGAACAAGAACGCGCCATGATCCCCATCGCGGCTTTCGCGGCCAGTGGTGAGATGGACGCCTTAACCCAAAGCATTGAAAACGGCTTAGCCGCCGGGCTTACCGTTAATCAAATGCAGGAAATGCTGGCCCAGCTTTATGCTTACGCCGGGTTTCCGCGCAGCCTCAATGCCATGGGGACATTGCAATCGGTCGTTGAAGCCAAAGAGGAGGCAGGCGAGTCGGTTGAGTACGGCCCTGCAGCCAGCCCGTTCCCGGATGACTACGACAGCCTGGAAAACGGCACCGCCAACCAGACAGAACTGATCGGTCGGCCGGTCAGCGGTGGGCTGTATGACTTTGCCCCGGTAATCGATGAGTTCCTGAAGGCCCATCTGTTTGGTGATATTTTTCAACGCGATGTATTGAGCTGGAAAGAGCGTGAATTGGTGACCATCGCCACTTTGGCGAACCTCTCCGGCGTGAACAGCCAGCTGGGCGCGCATTACTTCATCAGCTTGAACAACGGCTTAACACCCGATCAACTGAAAGCCTTCACTGAGGTGTTGGAAGCGTCTGTCAGTGCGGCGGCTGCGGAAAACGCCAAAGCGGTGTTGGAGCAGGTGCTCAGCCGGTTCTGATCTCAACGCGGTAAAAAAGCAAAACGGCGCAATACCTCATTGCGCCATTTTTTGGGTTAACGATATACATGGACCGCGTCAGTGATGGTGATGATCCGATTCGGCATCACGGCAAAGCTCATCTGAAAACTCCAGTTCTATGGTGGTGTGTTCCAGATTAAACGGTGCCAGGTATTCACGAACCCGCTGTTTCAGTTCCCGTTGTCGGTTGATGTCGATCACGTCAGTCATCACCAGATGCGCGGTCAACACGTGGCGAGCGCCGTCGAGCGACCAAACGTGCAGGTGATGAACGTCTTCAACATGGGGCATGTCGACCAGATCGGCATGGATTTTCGTGACGTCCATTTCGCTGGGAATGGCCTGCAGAAACAGCCGAATAGCCTGGCCCATTGTTTTCAGTACGTTCATCACGATAAATGCGGTGAAACCGATGGACAGTAACGGATCCAGAATCGGCAGTTCCCAGAAGTAGAGCACAATCGCGACGACCAGCACCGCGACCCAGCCCAACACGTCTTCCAGCAGATGCCAGTTCAGCATGCGTTCGGCCACGGTATGGCCGTGACTGAGTTTAAAGGCGGCAAAGCCGTTGGCGGATACACCCAGAATCGCTAACCCGATCATCCCTTCAACAACCGGCATTTCCGGGTTAAACAGCCGTGGAATAGTCTCGGTTAAAATCCAGACCGAGCCGATCAGCAGTACCAGACCGTTAATCACCGCACCCAGAAGGGTCAGGCGCCGGTACCCGTACGAAAACTGAGAGTCCGACGGTTTTTTACCGAGCTTACTGAGCACCCACGCAAAACCAATGGACAGGCTGTCGCCAAGGTCGTGAATGGCGTCGGCCATGACGGCGGTGCTGTTAATCAGGATGCCACCAATGAACTCAATGATGGTGAAGCTCAGGTTCAGGAAGAACGCCCAGGCGATATTGCCGGATTCGGCATCGTGGTGATGGTGATGACTGTGGTCATGGCTGTGCATGGTTGACCGGTTCCTTCAATGGGTCGATAAACACATGATAAAGCTTTGAGTTGGGTTAAGGTCAACTCCAGTAAGTCTGATGGGCACTGCAGCGCCTGATAAGGTCAGTGGCGAGGTTCAGTCGGATCATAGTCCGGCTGTTAATAATGTTCAATTGGCATTCCAGGCTCGCCCGAAGGGGCCTTCAGACTTGCCCTTAAGGTCAACCGGCAGGGAGCGCAGGACGCTCCGCTGTCGGTCAGGTATGGCAGACGACGTTAATCAGGCGTTAGCCGTTACGGGTTCGTCTTTGTGGTATTTCTGTGTCCAGGCGACAAAGGCAAAGGCCGGGATGTTCATCAGCAGGCCATACATCAGCGGCACAAAAGCCAGTTCGGGGCGGTGCATGATAGCCAGCGCGACCATCATCGCGGTACCGGCGTTCTGTACGCCCACTTCAATGGCCAGGGTGCGCTGTGTCTTCGCTGGCAGGCGGAAGTAGCCGGCGACCTTAAAGGCAATCAGCAGCGACGCCGTCGAGAGCGTCAGAACCGCCAGGGCATCGAGACTCAAAAAGCTCTGAACGACGTTCAGGTTGGTGGCCATTAACGCAATGATGATGACCATCATCGCCACGGTGGCGATCTTTTTAATCAGTGGCTGTGTGCGTACCGACCATTGCGGCGCAAAATAGCGGATGCTCATGCCAATGGCGACCGGTACCAGCGTAACCAGGGCCAGCTGTTTCATGGCGGGAATCAAGGGCAGTGCAAACTCGGCGGCGTCAGCACCGGCAAATTGCAGATAACCAATGAATACGATCGGTAAAATGATAGGGGACAGCAAGCTGATGATGCCGGTCAGCGTCACACTCAGGGCCACATCTCCGCGGGCGATAAAAGAAAACAGGTTCGACGTCGCGCCGCCCGGGCATAACGACACCAGGAACAGACCCGCGGCGGCCGGTGCCGACAGGGGTAAAACCCAGATAATGAGTAAAGCCAACACCGGCAAAAACAGCATTTGCATGGCGAAGCCGAGCAAAGAGGCTTTCGGTCGTTTCACAACTCGGGCAAAATCGCTCCCCTTCAGGCCCAGACCCATGCCAAGCATGACGGCGGCCAACACAACAGGAAGAAGGACTTGGGATACTAAAGCTTGCATGACGTCTCCAGTTCGTACAATGTCTTCTGAGGATAGCCGAAACGAGAATGATTTAGGCTGATTTACCGCATTGTTTTTTATTGAGGATTCATGCTGAAAACCTGGTGGTTGGCCGCACGGCCAAAAACGCTTCCGGCGTCAATCAGCCCGATTTTACTGGGCTCTGCGCTGGCGTGGTCAGATGATGGGCTGCGTCTGACGGTATTGGTACTGGCGTTGATCTGTGCCATGGCGCTGCAGATTGCCGTCAATTTCGCCAACGACTGGTCCGATGCCCGCTCAGGCGTCGATACGCCAGACCGCTTAGGGCCACAACGCATTATGCACAGCGGCATGGCGACGGACGGGCAGATGAAGTTGGCGCTGATTGTGGTCAGCCTGGTGGCGTTGCTCAGTGGGCTCGGTATTGTCTGGCTCAGCCATTGGAGCCTGTTGGTCTTTGGCCTGGCCTCTATGCTGGGCGTATTCGCCTACAGTGGCGGCCCGTATCCGCTGGCCTCTCATGGCCTGGGTGAGGTGACGGTCTTTCTCTTTTTTGGTTTGCTGGCGGTCGTCGGCACCTATTTCGCGCATACGCAGGCCCTGACGTTGACCAGTTTTGGTTATGCGGCGGTGGCCGGGCTGATCAGCGCGGCGATCATGCTGGTCAATAACCTTCGGGACATCCCCACCGATGCTCAGGCGAACAAGCGTACATTGGCGGTGCGCCTCGGTGATACGGCTACCCGGCAGCTCTATCAATGGATGCTGATCGCGGCCCTGGTACTGCATTTGTTGGTGTCGTTCCCGATTGGCTTATGGGGTGTCATCCCGGCGCTGCTACTGGCGCCGCTGGTGGTGAAACGGTTTAAGGAAGTGAACCGCCTGCAGGGGCGGGATTTAAACCAATTACTGGCAAATACCGCGAAACTGGAGCTGGTGTACTGTTTGGTGACGTCCGTAATTCTGGTTCTGCCCTTTGTGGAGTGATCGGCTGAGCCGAACGATTCCTTTCTGTTGTTCGAATGTCTTCTTTTGTCGGTCTTCTGTAAAGCCTGAACGGTCAGACGTTTAGGCAAAGATCGTGTCCGATTGGACTGACCGCGCCCATCCTCGATTCCGTAATCTGAAACCGCTCGTTTGTTTACAGCCTTGGTAATCATTACGGAGAAAAGTATATGAAACGTTCAATGTTCGTCGCCTCGGTGGCTTTGGCTACGGTGGCTCTGGTCGGTTGCAGCACGCCAGGTGTGCAATCGCAATCGGCACCGGCCGATGAGGTGTACCTGACGTATGAGTTGCGGGATACCGTGACTATGGAAGCGGTACGTTACGAAAACCGCTACGGTATCGAACTGGCCGGTCATCTGTTTAAACCGGCCGATTTTGACCCGAGCCAACAGTACCCGGCCATTGTGATTGGTACGCCCTATGGTGGTGTGAAAGAACAGGGTGCTGGCATCTATGCCATGAACATGGCGGAGCGGGGCTTTATTGCACTCGCGTTTGATGAATCCTACAACGGAGAAAGCGGCGGTGAACCGCGTGACTTGTCGGCGCCCGGTATTTTTGTGGAAGACTTCAGCGCGGGAGTCGATTACCTGGGTACACGGCCCTACATCGATCGTGACCGCATTGGCGCCATTGGAATCTGCGGTGCTGGCGGTTTTGCCCTGACCGCGGCGGAAGTCGATCCTCGCATCAAAGCGATTGCCACCACCAGTATGTACGACATCAGTGTGATGCATCGCTACAACATTGATTACTCAATGACCGATGAGCAGCGTAACGCGACGCTGGAACGGTTGAGTCAGCAACGCTGGGATGATTTTGAAAACGGCACCCCGGCCTTGCCGCGCGGTGGATGGCCAACCGATGGCCCTGCGCCTGCCGTTCCGGAAGGTTTACCGCCGGTGATTTCTGAGTTCTTTGAGTATTATGGCACTCAGCGCGGCTGGCACCCCAATACCATTCCGAACTTTACGCTGACCAGCGGGTTATCCTTTATCAACTTCCCGTTGATGACGCATCTGGAGCAGATTTCTCCGCGTCCGATTTTGATGGTCATGGGGGAAAACGCGCATTCCCGTCTGATGACAGAACAGGCGTTTGAGCGAGCGGCCGAACCCAAAGAGTTGGTCGTCATTCCTGACGCGCGCCACATCGACCTGTACGATCGCGAAGACATGATTCCGTTCGACAAGCTCGATAGCTTCTTCTCTGAATATCTTTAATCGCGTTAACAGCAAAGAGCGTTTAACAGACAAACGCGATCCATAAAAAAAACCACCCGTCGGGTGGTTTTTTGTTTGGGGCAAAGCGAAATCGTTTTGCGCCAGGTTAGCTTGCTTGAGACTCGGCAGCCACGGTGGACTTGATTCGCGTCCAGGTCAGGCCGATGGCAATGAGCAGCACAGCCGTTGGCACCAGCGACAGCGTGACGATGCCAGACCAACCGCTTAAAAACAGAATGACGCCGGCACTGAGCGACGACAACGCCTGAAACACAAAGACGGTCAGGTCGTTTACCGCTTGCACGCGGAACTTTTCATGCGGCTTGTACGCCTTTGTCAGCAGGGTGGTGCCGCCAATGAACAGGAAGTTCCAGCCCACGCCCAGTAACACCAGTGCCCACCAGTAATGCAGTACTTCGACCCCGGAATAGGCAAACGCCGTGGTGGCGAGATAAGCCAGCAGTCCCACAAAGATGATCGTGCGTTCGCCAAACTTGCGAATCAACTCACCGGTGACCAATGAGGGCAGAAACATCGCCATGATATGGCTTTGGATCACCCATTTGGTGTCGCCCAGGCTGTGTCCCATCATGTCGTGCATGGCCAGAGGGGTGGCGGTCATGACGAAACTCATCACGCCATAGCCGATGGCCGCCGAACCGAGGGCAATCAGAAACGTGGGTCGTCGTAACACATCCGACCAGTTGACCGGTGGGGTGTCCTTGTCGGACTGCTCCGGCCGGGTGTTGTCCTGATAAAAACACAACAGGATAAACCCTGCGACACTGGCGGCAATCAGGGCGAGAAAGGAGCCGGCATAGGGTGTCGCAAACCAGTCCTGCCCAAAAGCGGCCAGTTCCGTTCCGATAAAGGCCGCGGCGACACTGCCGAGCATCAGCATTGAAATGGCACGTCCGGCCAGCTCGGCCGGTGTGGACTCGGCCGCCGCGAAACGAAACTGATGCATGATCGCGATGGTCATACCGGACAGAGTGATGCCCAATAAAAAGATGATAAAGCTGGACAGCGCGATGCCGCCGGCCGCGATCAGTGCCGCCAGACTGTTAATGACCATGCCGGCCAGAAAGACGCGTTTGCGTCCGAACCGTTGCATCAGCAAGGCCGCGGGCATTGCGCCGAGCGTAATGCCGATGATCATCATCGACAGCGGCAGCGTGGACAGTTCTGGCCGCGGCGCCAGCGATTTCCCGACAAATCCGCTGATTAAGACAATGGCCGGGGACATGGCCAGCGCCAAAGGCTGCGTCATGGCCAGTATCCAGACATTTCGGTTCAGACCCAACATAAGCATTTCCTGATATTGTTCCAGCGGCTGTTGTACGCGATCTGCTGCGCCAGCGCAACTTTCACGAACCGGGTGTCCTGCACTTGAAAAGCCGGTGCAGTTCCCTATAATCGCGCGCCCTTTTCGGATGACGGATGAACGACGATGGCACTGTGTGGACTCGACTTCGGAACCTCCAATTCAACGGTGGGTGTGCTTCGTCATCAGCAGGCTCAAATGACGCCGCTGGAAAAGCATCCGATCAGCGGTGCCTGGGAAACGACCTTGCCCAGCGCTTTGTTCTTTGATTTCGAAACCGACGATATTCACTTCGGACGGGACGCCATTCGCCACTATTCGCAAGGTGAGTTTGGTCGGCTGATGCGTTCCATGAAGTCGATTCTGGGGTCTAATCAGATGAACGAAGGCACCCAGATTAAAGCGACGGTTTATTCGTTTCAGCAAATCATCGGCTTCTTCATGAACAGCCTGAAAACACGGGCGGAAGCGTTCGCCGAAGAACCGTTGACGTCGGTGGTGTTGGGGCGTCCGGTCCATTTCAATGATCATCACCCCGAGCTGGATCAGGCCGCCGAAGAGACGTTGGCGGCCATTGCCCGAAACATCGGCTTTACCGATGTGTCTTTTCAGTTTGAACCCATTGCCGCGGCCTACGATTACGAGCAGCAGACTCAGTCTGAAGAGCTGGCGCTGATCATCGATATGGGTGGTGGTACGTCCGACTTTACGCTCATCAAACTGTCGCCGGAGGCCAGAAAAAAATCGGATCGGTCAAACGATCTGCTCGCCAACCATGGTATTCACATTGGCGGAACCGATTTCGACCGGTTGCTGTCGATGGCGACGGTGATGCCGCAACTGGGGCTGAACATGGTGTATCGCGACAAACCCAATCTGGCGATCCCGCGGCATTATTTTGTGGATTTGGCGACCTGGCATCGCATTCATCATCTGTATGAGCCGAAAGTTTTGCGCGAGCTGAGCGACCTGCGACGTAACGTGGTTGAGCCGGAGCGTTTGGATCGATTAATGCAGGCCTTGCGTCAGAAAGACGGTCATCGTTTGGCCGGTGAAGTGGAAGCGGCAAAAATCCAGTTGTCGGAACAGGATCAGGCGCAGATTGAGCTGAGCTTTCTGGATGAACTCGAAGAGACGGTCTGTTCGGTGAGCCAGGCTGAGCTGGTGTCGTCTATTGCGACTGAGGTAGAGCGGGTGTTTACCGCCGTAGATGAAACTCTTCTTCAAGCTGGGGTCAATCACACTGAGGTGCAGACGATTTTTACAACCGGCGGGTCGACCGCTTTGCCCTCGGTGCGGCAGTTGATTGCGTCGCGCTTTCCTGCTGCCCGACAGGTTCGGGGGGATCTGTTCAACAGTGTCGGCAAAGGGCTGGTGTTGGAAGCTCAGCGTCGATACGGCTGAGCCAGGGTTGGTTAGCCGGTGCTAAGCCCGGCGGGAAACCGCTCGGGTTCGCTCGGCAAAGGCGGGTTCTGAGCGGCCATTCAGATAGTCCTGCAGTTCATCCGCCGTCAGTGGGACCCAGTGCGCGCTGGGGTTCAGTTTCTGAATGGATCGCATCGCCGGAATCCACGGGGCGGCTGAGTCTCCGGAATCTCTCGGCAATGCCGCCCAGGCCAGGTAGGTTTTGGTGCCGTCCCCGAATTTAATAACGCCAATCTGAGCCCGATACTCCGGGTTTTTTTCCACAAACTCTAATACTTCGTCGATCGTGTCCATTCCAACTTCCTGATTGTCGTAACTCTGAAATCCACGACCGTTACTTTACGCGTTGAGACGACCACTCCAAGCACGGTTCAAAAAGTCGACTCTGTTGATACTGACAGGCTACTCATTGAGTACTAAGCTGGACGTTGGTTCGGACCTAAGGTGCCAAAACCGGTTTGCTCGCGGGCGAACGGTGGGTGCGAATGTAAAGGTCCGGGATGATTACCACAGGGTGGTTGTTTTAAAGAATAATAAATATACACTTGTATATTATTTAAAAAGTACATCAGAGAGTTTATGAGCGAAGCACTTCCCAAATACAGCACACTGGAAGAGTGGGCGAACAGCCTGACACATGGCATTGGCGCCGTTCTGGCCGTGGTCGGGTTTATTATCATGTTGGCCGTTGCCATTGGTCAGAGCGATGCGTGGGCCATTGTCAGCAGCAGCGTATACGGGTCCACACTGGTCCTGATGTTTCTGGCCTCTACGCTTTACCACGCCATACAAATACCCAAGGTTCGACAGGTGCTGCGGCAACTGGACCACCTGGCCATTCTGTACCTGATCGCCGGTTCTTATACGCCGTTTACATTGATGACGCTGAACGGCGGCTGGGGCTGGACCATCTTCGGCATCATCTGGGGGCTGACCATTATCGGCACCGTGTTGCAGTTGTCGCCCGCGCGACATGTAAAAGCCTTAATGGTTACTCTGTACTTGCTGATGGGCTGGGTCGTGGTGATCGCTGCGAAACCGCTGGTTGATAACCTCAGTGCCGGTGGCTTGGGCCTGTTAGTTGCCGGTGGTCTGGCCTATACCGGCGGCGTTGTGTTTTACGTGAACAAGCGCATTCCGTTTAATCATGCGATCTGGCATCTGTTTGTTCTGACGGGTGCCATGTTCCATTACTTTGCCATTCTGTTTTACGTTCTCTGATCTCTGACGCACGACAGGCCAACCAGTCTGTCGTGCGCGATTGTCATTCAATGGAACCTGCGCGTATTCTGTCGGTCTGAACGGGATTCTTCTTTCAGTACCAGCACAGGAACTCACCATGCGACAGAAACTGACCTTCGACAGCCAGGGGCATACCTTGGCAGGTCTTCTCGAAACCCCCGATGAACCCCCAAGAGCCTATGTGTTATTTGCGCATTGTTTTACCTGCGGAAAAGACATTGCTGCAGCGAGTCGGATCAGTCGTTTTTTGGTGCGGGCACGGTTTGCCGTTTTTCGGTTTGACTTTACCGGCTTGGGGAACAGCGATGGCGACTTCGCCAACACCAACTTCTCCACCAATACGCAAGACCTGGTCGCCGCGGCACGTTACCTGGAAGCGACTTATGAGGCACCGCGCTTGCTGATTGGTCATAGCCTGGGCGGCACCGCAGTCTTACAGGCGGCGGCAGAGCTGCCGAAAGTCGATGCCGTCGTCACCATTGGTGCTCCCTTTGAAGCGGACCATGTGCTGCATAATTTTCATGCGGATCTGTCGCAAATCGAAACGCAAGGGCAAGCGGAAGTCAGTCTGGGTGGCCGTTGCTTTACCATTCGCCGGCAGTTTATCGACGATGTTCGGGCTCAGAGTACCGAGACGATCGGCGCACTCGACAAAGCCTTGTTGGTGATGCATTCGCCGTTGGATACCACTGTCGATATCCGCGAGGCAGAAAAGATTTACGGCGCGGCGAAGCATCCGAAATCGTTTATCAGCCTCGATCGTGCTGACCATTTATTGTCTCAGGAAGCCGACAGCGAGTACGCAGCTCAGGCCATTGCTGGCTGGGCCAGCCGGTACGTGACTGAATCGTCGACGCCGGAACGTCCCGATGTTCCCAAGGGGCATGTAGTCGTATCTGAAATGGATCATCGGTTTCAGCAAAGTGTGTACAGCGATCATCACCACTGGTACGCCGACGAACCGATTGCCATGGGCGGGCAGAATGGCGGTCCGGACCCGTATGAGCACTTACTGGCGGCGCTGGGCACCTGCACGGCCATGACACTACGGATGTACGCCACGCGTAAAAAACTCCGGCTGGATCACGTCGAGGTGTCCCTCTTTCATGAGCGAAACTACGTAGCGGATGCCGACCAGGCGGAACAGAATCAGTCGGGGGTGGAACGGCTGGTTCGCCGGATTTATCTGCAAGGCGAGTTAACGGCGGAACAACGCCAAAAGCTGTTGGAGATTGCGGACAAATGTCCGGTGCATCGGACCCTGCATAACGACCCGGTGGTGCAAACTGAGTTGGTTGAAAGTAGGTAAAGCTGACCCTCCTGTGTTGGTCAGTGGCAGGTCCTCGGCGCCGAGGACCGCAGTGCTTCAGGTTTCTATGGGACCGCAATGAACTCAGATATAAACGCGTGGGTTGCGCTGGCCCCACTCGGCGTAGATGTCGGCCATGATGGTATCGGCCTGCATTTCAATGCGTTTGATGTCGATCTTGCCGGTGCCCTGATGGCCGAAAATCACCACCTCATCTTCAACCTCAACGACGGGGATGTCCGTTACATCGGCCACGATGGTGTTCATCGACACCTTGCCCAAAACCGGCACCAGTTGGCCGCGGATTAACACATGGCTGCGACCGAAATAGTTGCGCCGGAAGCCATTCGCATAACCGAGGGCAATGTTCGCCACACGGCTGTCGCGGGTCAGTGTCGTGGTGCGGTCATACCCAATGGTGCTGCCTTGCGGATAGGTGGTGATGTTGGTGATTTGAGCCTTTAGCTGCATGGTGTGTTCAAAGCCCAGTTCGGGTTTGAGAATGCCGTAAAGGATGGCACCGCAGCGATAAAAATCGGTTTCGATGGGCGTTGATGAAATCAGGCTTAATGAACTGCCGGCGTGGACATTCACCTGCTCGCGCTTCAAGGCTGTGTTGCTGAAAATCCAGTTGAGATCAGAGCGGAAATGCTGATCGCTCAACTGCAAGTCCTGCTCCGAACCCGAAGGATGATGAGTGCAGATGCCAACGATCCGATCGCCGAGTAGATCGACAATGCGCTGACAGGTGTCGTGTCCATCTCGTTCATTGAGTTCCAATCCATCCCGTGACATTCCGCCGGCGTTTATGGCGAGATGCACGCCCTCACTGTGCTCAGTCAGCGAATCAATCACCTCAGCGGTATACAGACTGCTGACCTGTTCTTGTACCCGGTCGGCAACAGCGCCTGCGATTTCGCTGGGCGTTGCCGTGCGCAGACGCAGTATCGTTCCTTCGAACCCGGCTTCGCGAACTAAGCGGGCTTCGGCGTTTGACGTAATGCCCACGGTCTTGATGCGATGTTCGCAGACGATGGCGGCCACTTCGGCAATGCCATGACCGTAGGCATCGGCTTTCAGTACGGCGCAGAACTCGGCGTGTTCCGGCAACAGTGACAGCGCCAGCGACAGGTTGTTCGCGATGCGATCGGTCAGTATTTCGCACCAGGCCGTATGAATAACGTCAGAACTCATTTACTTGCCAGTGTCATTCGCCAACGTGGTGTCGATGATTTCCAGCAGCAGTTCCGCACCAATGCCGATGAGCTCATCGGGAAAGTCATAATCCGGGTTGTGCAGCTGCGGTTGGTCGGTACCGGCACCTAAAAACAGCATGGTGGCGTTGGCTCCGTCCAGGCTGAAGTGACCAAAGTCTTCCGACCAGGACATCGGGTTTGGCATGTCGTACAGGGTGAGCTGTCGTTTTTTGACCGCCACTCTTGAAATGTCTGTTGATTGAACCTGGTTCGTACCCGCGGGAAACACATCGTGCCAATGCACTTCGGTGGTAATGACCGGGTCGACTTCATCGATCAACCCCTGAATGGTAGAAATCATTTCATTCATCCGGTCATCGGTTTTACTGCGCAACGTTACCCGCAGTTCCCCTTCACCCGGAGCGACACCAAACGTCGGCCTACCGAGGTTGGCGTAGGTTAGAGTGCAGAGCCCGTAATCGTCATCGTTGATCGATCCGCTGCTGAGGGTTGGAATGGTTTGCATCAGATCGGCCATGGCAGAACCCGGTGATACTCCATCTTCCGGTTTTGCCGCATGCGAGCTTTTGCCATGAAAGTTAATCTGCATGCCACGCGAAGCGCAGGTTGCTGTACCGTCACTGATGCCGACTTCGCCTAAAGGACGGCCGGGTGCGTTGTGATATGCAAAGGCATAGTCCGGCCGTATGTCGGGCCATCGGGGATCACTGATCACGGCTTGTGCGCCGGCACCGGTTTCTTCAGCCGGTTGGAACAACAGGATAACGCGACCGTGACTGGGCCGTTGTGCCAGGCCGAGTGCGACGCCCAGTACAATGCTCATGTGCCCGTCGTGACCGCAAAGGTGGCCTTTACCATGGCAGGCCGAGCGATAAGCCAGCTCGGATTTTTCAGTAATTGGTAAAGCATCCAACTCGCAACGGAACAGCAACGTCGGGCCGGGCTGGTCGCTTTTAAACTCGGCGGCCACGCCGTAGCCACCCAGCCCTTGCCAGATCCGATCAGCGCCGGCGTTGGTCAACTCCTGAACGATGCGTTTTGCGGTCTGTTCTTCTTCACCTGAAATTTCAGGATGCTGATGAAGGGCGTGCCGGACGTCAGTCAGATACGCCAATTGTTCTGCAGTTAGAGTTCTCATAGTCACAGCTCGCAGTTGTCTTTAAGAGCGAAGGTGTTTACGGAGAAAGCTTTGCGTGCGCTCCTGTTCGGGGTTGCTGAACAGTTTTTGTGGGTCGTCTTCTTCGACAACAACGCCGCCATCCATAAACATAGCCCAGTCGGACACATCGCGGGCAAAGCCCATTTCGTGCGTCACAATCAACATGGTCATGTGTTCTTCGGCAAGACCGCGCATCACCAGGTTCACTTCTTCCACCAGTTCGGGGTCAAGCGCAGACGTTGCCTCATCGAACAGCATCACCTTCGGTTCCATGGCCAGCGCTCTGGCAATGGCGACGCGCTGTTTCTGGCCGCCGGACAACCAGTTTGGAAATACATCGGCTTTTTGTGCAAGCCCGACGCGATCGAGTAAGTCCATACCCCATTCGCGGGCTTTTTTAGGGTCCATACCTTTCAGTTTTCGCGGTGCCAAAGTGACGTTGTCGATCGTCGACAGGTGCGGAAACAGATTAAAATGCTGAAACACCATGCCCATGTTCTGACGAATATGGTTGATGTGCTTTTCGAAGGCGAGACCTTTCAGGTCGGGCCGGTTCACTCTGGCGCCATCAAGGGAAATTTCTCCCTGATCAATCACCTCCAGATGATTCACCGAGCGCAGCAAGGTGCTTTTGCCTGAGCCGGACGGTCCGATAATTGAAATGATTTTGCCGCGATTGACGGTCAGGTTGATGCCTTTAAGAACTTCTAAGTCGCCAAATCGTTTGTGGACATTCCGAATTTCAACCATCGGAGTCTCTGTTTGATGTTCAGTAGTCATTAGTTCTTCGACTCTCTCAGTAATGGGTTAGGGGTTTAACGACGGTAGGCCGTTAACCGTTCCAGCCAAACCTGGCCGAGTTCCATAAACACGTTGATGATGTAGTACATGATCGCGATGACGATGAAGAACTCAAACGGACGGAAAGACACGCTGATAGCGTACTGCGATGCATAAACCAGTTCGGCTACGCCAATGGCAGAAAGAACCGAGGTGTCTTTGACCATCAGGATCATGTTGTTCCCGATCTGTGGAATTGACCGGATAAACGCCTGAGGAACGAGGATGTAAAAAATGGTCGCCGTATGTCCGAAGCCGAGCGATCGGGACGCTTCGTATTGGCCGTCTGAAACCGACTTTAAGGTGGCGACAAAGATATCGGCGTTGTACGCCATGTAGTGAAAACCCAGCCCGAGTATGCCCACCACAACCGCAGGTATCAGTACCCATTCTCCGATACCGAAGTAAAGCAGATAAAGCTGTAGTAACAGCGGTGTGGTCATAAACAGCCAGATGAAAAACCGCAACGGCCAGCTCAACACCTTGTTGATGTAGACTGAAATGACGGCAACCAACAGACCACCCAGAACGGACATCAAGGCGACGATAATGGCAACAAAGATGGCCACGCCCAAGCCTTTCATCAGCGTCGGGAAATAGGTAATGACCGGTGTAAAATCAAACTCCATGTCTCGACTCCCTATAAAGTTGTATAGCGCGTGGCGCGGCGATAGGCCAGCTCAATGATGCCCATGACGGCATAGACAATCACGATGTACATCAACGCACTGATGGTAAATATTTCAAGGGGTTTGTAGGTCGATCCAATCAATCGCTGCGCCTGATAGGTCAGCTCGACGACGGAAATGATGGAAATCAGTGAAGAGTTTTTTACGACGACAATCGCCAGCACCCCTAAGGAGCGAATCATCAGCGGTGCGGCTTGCGGTAACACAATTGAGATCAGCGTTTGTGCTTTACCGAAACCGAGTGAACGGGATGCTTCAGCCTGGCCGCTGTCGACGGACTCGATTGAGCCGCGAATGGCCTCGCTCATATAAGCGCCGATGTTAAAAGCGCCGACAAAGACGCCACAGGTCAACGGGTCCAACCGAAAGCCAATGCTCGGTCCGCCGTAAAACACCAAGAGCAGCTGAACAAAGTAGGGCGTGCCGCGAATCGCGCTGACGTAGCCGCGAGCCAGCCATCGGACCGGCGCAAATCGCAATGACTGCATGAACACCAGTCCGCACGCCACGAAGAAACCAAAAAACAGAGAACGTGCAGAAACATCGATCGTCACCCAGGCCGCTTTCAGCAGCAGGGGAGTGACGTCGACCATTAAGTTGAAATCCATGGACTTACCTTTTGAACCTGGTCACCGGTCGAGCCAACGCAGGTTGGCGATCGACGGTGAATCGTTAACGAGTAACCGGTAGAGCACGGCGCTGATCTTTAACCATCTCAGTGGTCATGATCAACGCCTTAGTGTGTGCTTACTCGATGTTGGCGCCTTCGCCAATCCATTTGTCAACGATGTCCTGATAGGTGCCATCGGCTTTGATTTCTGCCAGGGCTTCATTCAAAGCGGCGAGTAGCTGCGGCTTGTCCTGTTGGATGGAGATAGCAGCCGGCCAGCGTGGCAGTTCACCAACGTCGACCATCTTGATTTTGGTGTCGTTCTTTTTAACGGCCAACAGCACAGGAACATCGTCACCGATCATGATGTCGATGCGGCCAGTCGTCAGGGCGTTCAGCATGTCTGGCAGACCCTGGAAGGTTTGGTTTCTCCAGTTGCCATTCGCGTTTTCAACCGCCCATTGGTTACCGGTTTCACCCAGCGTAGAGCCGACACGTTTGCCTGCAAAGTCTTCAATGCTGTTGACGTCGTTGTTGTCTTCCTGAACCCAAACGGAAAGACCGGCGCTGTAATAAGAATCGGTAAAGTCGAGCACCTTACGACGCTCTTCGGTGTTACTCATGCTGCAAATGCAGGCATCGAAGCGACCGCCAGCCAGCGCGGCAATGATGCCGTTCCATGGTGATGATTGAACGTTTACTTCGACACCCATTTTTTCAGCCAGCGCTTTAGCAATGTCGACATCGAAACCGACCAGGTTACCGCTGTTGTCGACGAAGCTGAATGGAGGGTAAGCACCGGAGTTGACGACCTGAAACACATCGTCCTGAATTTCATCCAGATCGCGTGCTTGAAGGGACAGGGGTAACGCCACCAGAAGGGCCGCAACCGTTAGGGCTTGGCGAGTTTTTTTAATGAGATTCATGTTGATTTCTCCTTAGAAAAGAAAGGCTTAGTTTAATTTTTGTGTGAGCTTGCGCCGCTCTATTGATTTATTTTTATGGTTTCTTTTTTTAGGTGTTAATCGGTTGTGACTCGTCTGAGAAGCGCTAAAACTCTGGTTTTAACGGCTTCCCGTTGCAGGCCGACCATTGCATTCAAGCACCCGCCCATGTATAAAACAAATCAATATGACTTATTCTGATATAAGCTTGGATTATGCCAAATGGAAAAGGCTGAGATAGAACGGTTTGCCCGAAATCTGGATTGGAATCTGCTTCAGGACTTTCTCGTTATTGTGGAAGAGAAGGGTGTGACGCGTGCTGCGACGCGATTACATGTGTCGCAACCGGCGGTAACCAACAAGCTGCAGCGCCTTGAAAAGTACATGGACAGTCACCTGATTGATCGGACCGCTCGTGAGTTCACGCTGACGGAAACCGGTCAGATGGTGTATGAAGAATGCGTTGAACTGTACAGCAACGTGTCGCGCATGGCGGAAACGTTAAAGGACGTGCGCGATAGCATTACCGGTCACGTTTCCGTGAACACGCCCACGCATGCGGAGTCCAAAGTGATTGATAATGCGTTGTGGAAGTTTCACAAAACGCACACCAAAGCGACGGTGTCGTTGCATGTCGCCACCAGTTGGGATGTGATTACCTCAGTGAAACGCAAAAACGCCGCTTGCGGCATCGCACTGGTGACGTCAAGGACGAGCAGCCTGAATTACGATGTGATTTACCGCGAACGCTTTGGTTTGTATTGCGGGTATGGCAGTGAACTGTTCGGCCGCGATGACGTCAGTCTTGATGAAATTGCCGCGCAACCTTACGTAACCTTTCCGACCGATGTGATCGGTGGTGAGTTGCACAACTTTACGGTGGCGAGAAAGAAAAGCGGGATCGACTCTGTCCCGATCAGTCAGTCGTATCATCTCGAGGAAATCCGCCGTCTGATCGAAATCGGGGTCGGCATCGGTCCGCATCCGGTGCATGTGGCCCAGCGATTTGTCGACCAGGGGCGACTGTGGCAGTTGAAAGCCTTTAACGACTATCCGGTGTTTGAGGTCTGCCTGATCACCAATCCACGCATTCGTCTGAACGCTGCTGAGCAAGCCTTCATTAATATTATCCGCGACGAAATCTATAACACTCCGTTGGAAGAGCGCACTGTAGAGGCGTGTGTATATAACCCAT
>NZ_CH724153.1:97015-344529 GCF_000153185.1 Reinekea blandensis MED297
TCCACCCATCGAAAAAGGACAACGCAGAGTCCGGGCCCGTCCGAGTTCCCCTTCGGGCGGGGCCTGAAACGCACATCGGCTGCGCTTTGCCTCTAGGAAAGGGAGCCACCCTGTCCGTCGAGACAAAACACACCCGCTGCACATTTCAGATCTCGCTGAGCATGCAAAGACTTTTTCAACAGGCTGCTAGGGCCTGTAATCAGGCAGGCGGAACTCTGGCACGCTAAGGTCATCATGAATCCAACCTACGTGTTGTGCTTACACGCGTTCAATCAACATGGCGATGCCCTGACCGCCACCGATGCACGCCGCCGCGATGCCATAGCGACCGCCGGTTTGTGTAAGTGAACATGCCAATGTTCCCACCAGACGAATACCGGTGGCACCCAGTGGGTGTCCGATCGCCAAAGCGCCGCCATGAACATTTAACCGCTCACTGTCGATGTGCAACTGTTGTTGCGCATACAGCGGCACCACACTGAAGGCTTCGTTGATTTCCCAAAGGTCGATGTCGGAGACTGTCAGACCGTGCTGATGCAACAGGCGTTTGACCGCCGGCACCACGCCCTGTCCCATCAGTTCCGGTTGCGTACCGCGATCGACGCAGCCGACGATGCGCGCCATGGGAGTGAGACCATGGTCAGACATCGCCTGTTCCGACATCAGCATCGCCAACGATGCGCCACTGGTTAACGGCGAGCTGTTACCGGCAGTAATGTCGCCCTGTTCACTGAACGCCGGCGACAGGGTGGCCAGTTTTTCCTCAGTCGTTTCCGGTCGGATGGCGGCATCGTGGGCAAAGGTTTTTTCATGATCCAATGGGATGGCGAGAATCTCATCAGCTAAAAAGCCGGATTGCTGACTGCGATAGGCTCGCTCATGCGAGCGGCAGGCAAAGCGATCCATTTCATCGCGTGTGATGCCAGCGTGTGCGGCTAATCGTTCGGCTGTCAGCCCCATGTTCAGCGCGACGGTCATGTCATAGGTTTTTCCGGTGGCGGAGTCCAGAGTGGGTACGCCCAGGGTGCCGTCTTTAAACAGCGCGGGGCCCATTGGCACACGCGACATCTGTTCGTAACCGCCAGCCAACGCAACAGTATTGGCGCCGCAGGCAATGGTCATCATGGCAAACCTTAATGCCGCGAGGCTGGAACCGCATTGTTGATCGATCATGCGGGTGGCGGCCTGGTCGCCCAGTCGGCTTTGCATCAGTGGGTATCGACCGCCAAAGCTCCATTGCTCTTTCACTGCCAATGCACAACCGAGACTGAGATCGTCAATCTGCTCTGGGTTGACACCGGAGGTCTCCAGACTGTGATCAATCAATGTCGCCAGCAGTTTGTCAGCCGGCCAATCGGCCAGCGCATCGACGTCCGTTTTTTTTGGATGCGCCCGGCTGAAAGCCGTGCGTTGATAGTGGGTCAGGTAAACGGGGTTCATAGTTTCTCCAAACGACACCAGCGACTGATAAAGAGGACATAGGCTCTGAGGACATGGCGAACCGATTCGATGTTCACGCACTCGTCGACGCCATGAATATTCTTGGCGACCGGTCCGTAACAGGTGCCGCCGGTGCGGTTGTAGAAGTGGAAGGCGCGTAAGTCGGTGGTGCAGGTTGACCAATAGGGTTCAGGGTCTGCTCCGATCAGGCTGCGGTGGCATTGCGACAGCAGTTCAATGCCGGGATTATCTAAATCGACCAGATGACCTTCGGAACGAAAGCCATGAAATCTCAGCTTGGGTCGCTCGTCGGCAAAGGCCGGATCGTTTGCGCAGGTTTGCTCAATACAATCACTGACTTTCTGCATAATCTCATTCGCGGTCATACCGGGAGGGAACCCGATACGGCATTCCATTTCAGCAAAAGACGGAACACTCGACGGCCAGTTGCCACCGTTAATCGCGCCGATGTTCAAGTTAAACGGATGGTCGAACGCCAGATAAGGTCCTGCCCGATAACGCTCATTGAGTTCATCTTCCAGGCGATGCAGTCCGGGTATTAATCGTTGGATTTTTTCGATGGCATTGCTGCCGGTGCCGGCGGCTTGAACGTGCACAGGTTTACCACGCAAACTGATTTTGAACCACAGCGTGCCGATTTGTCCGGAATAAATTGAAGGCCCGAACGGTTCCGGAATGAGGACAAAGTCACCACCAAAGCCCTGATGCAAACAAGCCAGTGCACCATTACCTGAGCACTCTTCTTCAACCACGGCTTGCAGCGTCAGTGGCGTCGTGATGCGATAGCCGGCTTTTCGAATCGCATGTACGGCATAGATCATAGCCGCGACACCGCCTTGCATGTCGCCGGCGCCGCGACCATAGAGCCAGCCGTCTTGTTGCCATGGCTCATTGGGTGGGCGAGTCCACATCTCGAACGGGTCCGCGGGCACAACATCCAGATGACCATTGAATACCAGGGTTTTCCCGGGCGCTTCCGGGTTGAGTTGGGACACCAGGTTGTATTTGTTTTCGTGATCCCAGGGCACCGGCACATACAGCTCGTGCTGACTCAGATGGGCTTTATGCATACCGACCCGGGTCACCGGTAAACCCAGTGAACTCATGCGTTCTTCCACGCAGTGCAACACGGCCTGTTCTTCACCCAGGACCGAATAGGTTTTTACCATGTCTTCGATGAAGGACAGGGTTTCCGGAAAAACATCGTCGGCGCTGGCCAGCAGTGTGGATTCTTGCTCTGTCATGGTCATGAGTTTATTCCTCGGCGGTAAACATGAGTTTGGCTTCGGTTTTGTCCTGCAGTTCGTCGTTGCTGATGTCAACGAGCTTTTCGCGGACCATCAGGCCTTCAGGCGTGACATCGATGACGGCCAGATCGGAAATGATGCGATCGGTACAGGCTTTTGCCGTCAGCGGCAATCGACAGTGCTCAAGAATTTTCGGGCGACCCTGTTTGTCGGTGTGCGTGGTCAGCACTACCAGACGTTTGGTTTTTTGCGCGAGTTCCATCGCGCCGCCGATGCCGGGTGAAAACTTGCCCGGGATTTTCCAATTGGCGAGATTGCCCTGAGCATCCACTTCGAAGGCGCCGATCATGGTCAGGTCGAGTCGGGCCCGGCGGATGATGGCAAACGAGACCGCACTGTCGAACAGACTGGCCCCTTCCCGCAGCGAAACATAAGCCCCGGCGGAGTCAATTAAAAACGGGTCCATGTTTTCGGGGGCACTTTGTTTCCAGGCGCCCAGTATGCCGTTTTCCGAATGAATCTGAGCATCGAAATCATCAGGGAGGTAATGCAACACCTGAGTGGGCAAGCCAATCCCCAGGTTGACGATGCTGCCTTGGGTAATTTCCAGCACCGCGCGGGTCAGGATGCGTTCAACGACGGACATGGTGGTCTAAAATTCCGTAATCATCGGTGAGTGCTTTCAGCTCAACAACGCTGTCCACGAACGCACCTGGTGTGTGAATGTGCTCCGGTTTGAAGTGCCCGGGCTGTTTGAGATCGATGGTTTCGACAATGACATGGTCGGCCGCCATCGCCATCAGCGGACTGAAGTTGATCGCCGAACCCTGGTACAACAGGTTGCCCAACCAGTCGGCTTGCGCTGCATGGATCAGTGCATAATCGGCCGTCAGTGCCATCTCAACTTTGTAGGTTTGCCCTTGCCATTCGAGTACATCTTTTTGCTGAGTGATTTCCGACTCCAGACCGATGTCGGTCAGGAAACCGTAACTGCCGGAGCCGGCGGTGCGGATTTTTTCGGCCAGCATGCCCTGAGGATGAAACTGCACGTCAATTTTGCCTTGATTCATCAGTTCAATGACGGTTTTGTTTAAACCAATGTGTGTGGTCACCAGCCGATCGACCTGGCCATTTTCGATCAGACGGCTGATGCCGTGGTGTGGTTCATTGGCGTCGTTTTTAATCAGGGTCAGCTGGGTCTGACCCTGACGCACCAGTTCGTTGATCAGGCTGAAAGGAGTACCCGGATTACCAAACCCGCCCACCATGACGGTGGCGCCAGACGGAATGGCCGCAATCGCGTCCTCCAGGGTGCGATTTTTTTTCATAGAAAGGTCTCTGCAGTGGCGACAAGGTGTTCAAAGTCGGACAGGCTGCCATCCAGCAAGTCGATGATGTCGTCAATATCGGTTTGCGATACGGTCAATGGCGGCGTCACCAAAAAGTGATCACCGGCTAAGCCGTCCAGGCTGCGCCTTGGGTAAATCAGCAGGCCGCGCGCTTTGGCCAGTTCTGTTAATTTGGCGTACGCATTGAACGACGCCGGAAACGGCTTTTTGGCATTTCGGTCCTGAACCAGTTCGACACCCTGCAGCAGGCCAATGCCTCGGATGTTGCCAATGCTGGGGTGTTTCAGCGCCAGTTGTTCAAGTTTCTCACGCAGCTCGTTGCCACGTTGGGTGCAGTTATCCAGCAGGTGTTCAGACTTCATGACCTCAATGACCGCCTGACCCGTTGCGCAGGCCAGGGGATTGCCCGCATAGGTATGACCATGCATGAACCCGCCACCCTGGCTGACCTGTTCGACAATGCTGCCTCGTGCCAGCATGGCAGCAATCGGGTAGTAACCGGAACCGAGACCTTTAGCCAATGCCAGAATGTCCGGTGCGACGCCAAAGTGTTGGTAGGCAAACCATTGGCCGGTTCGGCCCATACCGCTGAGTACTTCGTCCATGATGAACAGGCACCCGTAACGGTCACAGAGTGTTCGCAAACCCTCCATGTAGGCTTGAGTGACCATGCGGCCACCGGTACTCGCACCACCCACCGGTTCAAGGACAATGGCGGCAATGGTCTCGGCTCCTGCGGCTTGAATGGCCTGTTCTGTCTGCTCTAACAGGGATGTAATGTGTTCTTCAACACTGCTTTCCTGATAGCGATACAAGTCGGGCGATGGCACCTTGATCGAGCCTTGGGTTACCGAACGAAATGGCGCTTCGAGTGGTTCGTAACCGGTCAGCCCCAGTGCACCGAGCGTGCTGCCATGATAAGAGGGCCGTAACGAAACAAACCGATGTCGTTCGGGTTGCCCTTGGCATACAAAATATTGAATGGCCAGCTTGATGGCGCTCTCCACCGCTTCGGAGCCGCTGCCGACAAAATAGACTTTGTCCAGTTCGCCGGCCGTCAGCTCTACCAGTTGCTCGGCTAAATCCAGTGCAACCTGGCTTTCAAATTGGGTGCGGTAACTGAAGGCGATCTTATCGAGCTGTTCAACCATGGCGTTTTTAACCGCCGGATGATTGTGGCCGATGTTGCAGGTGATGGCGCCAGAGCAGGCATCGATATAGTGCTTACCGTCGGTATCCCAGATATGGATTCCATCGGCGTGACTGACCACCGGCATGGTCTCGCTTGTCAGATAAAACAGTGCATTGTTGGACATGATAAATACCGCGTTAGAGAGACTCAGAGCGACATCGCTTGGAATTATTATAGGTATAGCGAAAACTTAATTTCAATGTATGATGTTTTATCATTATTTGATGATTTTAAGTCATTAACTTTTGAATTTTCCGATCGGAGAGATGGCGATGGCCGAGATGAACGATAACGACATCAACATCAGCTCGATAAAATCGTTGCTGATCTTTAAAACACTCTACGAAACCGGAAATGCGACGCGCACGGCCAAAGACCTGGGCATTACCCAGTCTGGTGTCAGCCGGTCCCTGGCCCAGTTGGAAGACAACATTGGATTCCCGCTGTTCATGCGTCATAAAAAACGACTGGTGACGCTGCCGGAAGCCGATGAGCTGTATCAGGAAGCGCTGCGGTTGATGGGGCATCTGGAAAACATGAAGCACAGCATTGCGGCGCTGCGTGAGTTTGGCGCGTCCCGCTTGCGCATTGCGTCAGCACCAGCGCTGGGGTTTGCCTATGTCCCCAAGACTATCGCGCGTATGCTCAATGACAGCCCTAAGTACAGTACCTATCTCGATATTATGCCGAGCCCGGAGGTGGTGCGCGCCGTGGAAGCCGACTCGTTTGACGTCGGCTTTGTTTCATTGCCGATTGCCAGCCAAGCGCTCGTGGTTGATGAGTTGTTTTCAACGGAAGCGGTTTGCCTGATGCCCGAGCATCATGCGTTGGCGAAGGCGGAAGTGATTACCATTGAAGATTTTGAAGGTCAGCATCTGGTGGTGCCCAACCAGCCGAACTTAGCGGCCGATGAACTGTTGCTGCAACTGTCGCAGAAAAACATCCGGATCGCCGGTAAAACGGAATCGAACATCGCGGCGATTTACGCGCTGGTCGCGAACGGGGTGGGAATCGCGGTGATTAATCCGATCACTGCTTACGATCATCAGATGACCCGCGACCGGCTGCTTATTAAACCCTTTAAGCCGGCCATCCATTTTAATTTTGGCTTGGTGTACAAGCAAAAATGGTCAGATAACCGACTTATCTCGTTGCTCAAACGAGTATCGCCGGAGCTGCCGGATCATTTGGTGACGTCGGTTGCGCATCCTGCTGATTAGGCGGGACAGACCTCGACCTTAACGGTTTTCTCCTGGGTATTCACGGTGACGTTCAGGGATCCGTGGGTCATGTCGGGCATGCAGTATCCCTGAATAAACTCGTCCATCGTCAGGCGTTGCTCGTCATACAACGGAAACAGACTTTGCTGCAGTGCATATTCGGCACCATGCGGCATACCATCGGAGCCAAAGAGTAAATCTTCACCGGGCACGTAGCCAATCTCATCAATTAACATCCGGAACGGATTGTTTGCACGACAGAGTTCAGGCGGCAGGCGATCGGTGTAGACGCCTGAGTCTGAGCTGAAATTGGGTTGGGGGCAGAGCGCAATGTCCAGTGACTTTGCCAGCGTAGCGGTTTCCCGGCTGATGAACTGGCAGTGTTCAATGCGCACCGGAGGAAAGTCCGGGAACTCCTGTCTCAACGAATGTGTGGTGTTTACCACCTGGGCGGTGGCCCGATCACCAATCGCATGAATCGCAAAGGGCAGGTTGTAGTGCCGCAGTTGCGCCATCTTGTCGCGCAGATGTTCATCGCTGTAGTTCAGCAGCCCGGTCTCTCCTGACAGAAACGGAATGGAAACAGCGGCCGTGCGGGCGCCCAATGCACCATCGGTAAAAAGTTTGATGCCGTCGATCTGTTGGCGATCTTCTTCGGTAAGGCTTGTCAGTACATCTTCATCAGCCCACAGACGAGTTCGATCGCGATAACCAAGTTCATTAAACTGTGCGATCAGTTCCCGGTTTGGCAGCAGCATGTCTTCGGCATACCAAACACCCAGCGGCAGTAACTCGTCATCGTAAAATGCTTTCAGTCGCGCCGTCTCCAGCGGCCTTAAGTTGGTCAGGAATTTCAGGATCGTATAGATGTTGGCTTCAACCCATTCTTCATCATCGATGTTCGCGATGACGTCCGGGTGCTTGTTGCTCAGCATCGCTTTGGCTGACGGGTTGATCAGAAACCCATGAAGCGACGTGTTGCAGATGACCACGGGAGGAAACGATTCGAGTTCTTCATCGCTGAACTGGTAGTAACTGGTGTTCCAGCCCAGCACCACCGTCATCTCTTCTTTACTGTTGCGGATCAACGCGAGCGCATCGGCTTTTTCAGGGACGTTCCGAAGTTTGATGGCACCGGAAAAAGCAGCGCTGATGGACGGGTGAGTGTGATGATCTTTTAGCAACGGAATTTGATACTGTTCAATCATAAAAAAGCTCGTAAGACGGGTTGATTCGAACAAACGACGGGTCGGTTTGTTTCGTTGAACGATAATTGGTTAGCGGTCATCTTTAAACGTGTTGCTTGTGAAAAGCAAGTTTCACCGTTCGAAGCCGTTTGATGTTTAAGGCAGGGGAGTTTGCAGGGACACCATCCTTGGCAGACTTTATGTCCCTTGTTGTCATGGCGGCGGAAGCTATTGATTTTCAGGCGTTAGGGATTAATGCGCGGATGGCCGCATGAGAAATGATGTTCCGATCTTCCATTAACATCTGAGAACGACCGGTTTTCGCACTGATCACACCGTCTTGCAATACCGTAGCGGTCAATTGATTTTCGCTTGCGCCATTGTAGGTAAAGACAACGCAATGCTCGGCGGCTTGTCCGGCCAGTATCAAGAATTTGATGTTTCGTTCAGCTAAGCGTTGTGCAAGTTTGGTATTGTGAAAAGCGTTCGAGTACGTTTTTTCTAAATGCAGATCGGCCGGATCCTGTTGGATATCCGGGTGAATGTCGAGGTCTTCCTCTGACATAAAGTCCGCTTCCCCGACGTCTCGGATATGAATCACGGTCTGACCGCCTTTGCGCATCAGGTCCGCAACATAGTTAATGACCTCAATCGCGCCGGGGATGTCGCTTTTATCGGGGTACTCGTTCAGAAAACCATTCTGCATATCGATGATCAATAAGGCACTGTTCATGTTTCGTCGGTCCTTTGAATGTAAGTTTCAAATGCAAACGCAATATTCAGCAATCGGGCTTCCTGCCAGGCCGGAGCGACAAACAACGCACCCAATGGTCGACCGTCGGATTCGGTATAAGGGACCGTGATCGACGGCCAACCCGATACCGCGGCAAGATGGCTGTTGCCGCCGGTATATCGATCGCCATGTTGGTGATCAATCAACCAGGCAGGTCCATTGCTGGGGGTGACGATGGCTTCCAGGTTATGCTTTAGAAACCAGTCTTCTGACATTTCCTGTCGAAACGCGTCGATGCTCGCGAGCGCCTCAGCGTACATCTGTGTTTGAGTTGAGGGCGCACTCAGGCATCGATCGAACCAGGTTTGCCCAAAAACCGACAAGACGGTATCCGCATGATCCAGGTTAAACCGGTGCACATCGGCCAAGGTTTTCAGCGGCGACTCCGGGCGTCGGTTAATAAAATAATTGGCCAGTGCTTCTGGGAACTCACTGGTCATGATGGTGATTTCATGATCCTGTAGGGTGGCCAGGCTGGGGAGTGGCGACAGCTCGATGCATTCGGCACCCGCTTGGCGTAATTGTTCAATCACCCGCGGGAAGGCTTCGTGAACTTCCGTCCCAAACTGTTCATCAGGTTTCAAAAAACCAAGGCGTCGACCGGACAACGACGATGCGTTGCATTCATTAAGCAGATTCTTTTCGAGGATGTTTTCTGCAGACAGGGTCACCGGGTCATCCGGATCCGGACCACTGATCGCATCAAGTATAATGGCGCTGTCACGGACTGTTCTGGTCATTGGCCCGGCGGTGTCCTGGCTCCAGGCAATTGGAATAATACCGGTGCGCGAAACCCGGCCGACCTGCGGCTTGAGGCCGATCAGGCCGTGATGCGCACTGGGACTGACAATGCTGCCATCGGTTTCGGTACCAATCGCGGCAACGGCAAAGCCTGCGGCGACGGCCGCTGCCGAGCCAGAAGAGCTGCCCGATGGACTCCAGCGAGTGTTCAGCGCATTGCGTGTCTGACCACCCAGGCTGGACCAGCCGCTGACCGACGCCATACAACGAAAGTTGGCCCACTCAGAGAGGTTGGTTTTTCCGAGGATGAGGGCTCCCTGTTCGTGCAGCCGGTGGACGATGGGTGCGTCCGATTCAACGGGGACTTGTTTAAGCGCGACGCTGCCGGCTGAGTTGCCCATGGTGTAGGTGTCGATGTTGTCTTTGACCAGAATCGGGATGCCGTGGAGCAGTGGAGCCTCGTTCTGCAGTGTGGCCTGCAACCGTTGGGCGTCTTCCATCCAGAATGGATTCAGCGTCAAAACGGCGTTGGGTCCTTCGGCATCCTCGGCCATGATGCGATCAACATAGTACTGTGCAACTTCCGGCACGGTGACTTCACCGGCGCGTAACGCAGCCGCGAGTGATTCAATAGTCCAGTTTGTCATTGGGATGAGCGGTGCCTATGGATTATTCGTACACATAGTACTTCAGCAGATCCTTCCAGGTCACGATACCAATGACTTTCTGATCGACGTCGATCACCGGCAGGCTGCTGATTCGATTTTCCAATAACAGCACGGAAGCGGTATCAATAGGCGTTTCGGCATCGACGGTAATGACGTCCCGGGTCATGACGTCGCCGACCGTTAAACGAGGCAGAAAGTCGGTGAATGACTCGCCATTGTTTCGATCGAGCCACAGGGCGATTTGCGCCATCATGTCACGATCGGAAAGGATACCCTTCAACTCATTGTGATCGTTGACCACCACTAAGTGATGAAATGACACCTTCCGGAAGATTTCTCGCACGGTTTCAAAGGAATTTTCAGGTGTGAGAGTCTGTACTTTTCGCGTCATTATTGTGCTGACGGTCATAACATATCGTCCTCAGGATTTGGCAGTCACCGCGCTTCCCCTTTTCACAAAGGTGATGGCTCGGTGTTCTTGCTTGGTGATTAGGTGTACACCGTTGATGGTGATGTCGCAGTTCGGATAGCAGGCTTGTGTGGCGGAGACGAAAGGCTCGTTCTGGTTCGTGCCGGAATCCTGCAGACTGTTCATCCGTGCGTCGATTTCTTTGATTGTGCTTTGCAGTTTCAACAGAGTGTCGTGAATTTTACGGGCACGTTGAATGTCTTTTGGTGCCAACGGTTCCTCCTGACCTTTGGCTTTCAGCCGATCAAGATTGTTGCGTAACGTCCTGGCCTGCTGCAGACGTTGTTCACGCAGAAACCGGAGTTTCTGCATGTCGATCCAAGCGTCATGAGACAGACCGACTCGAATACGCGTGACATTATAAGCCCGGTTGCCCAAGAGTTTGGCCGTTACCGAATGCCCGGCCACCGTGTCGCCCCCGACCAGATTGCCTTTGCCGCCATTCTGTCCCAGTGAGATAGTGCCGCCGGCACTGAGGCTGGAGTGGAACGCGTATTCGCGGATCTCGATGTTTCCCTTGGCTTTGAGGCTGGCGAGATTGACATAGCGAACACTGATGTCGCCCGTCGCTTCAAGCCGACATTCCAACACCGGTAAGTCATCACCGTCCTCTACGGTGACACTGGTATCCCCAATGATACCGCCGCCAATGTGCAGGTTGTGACCGGCAATGACTTTTGCTCGTTCCACCGCCCCTTTAACAAATATGTCGCCAGTGGCTTCTACTCGCATGTCCGCCATGATGTCACCCTTGACTTCGATCGAGCCATCAAAGGTGACGTGCCCTGTAGATAAGCCGATGGTTTCGAAGGACAGGCTGTTATCGACCCGAACCCCCTGATCAAAAAACACCGGGTGCCCGCTCATTTTTGCCACCACCAGGTTTGGATCATTGCTGGCGAACTCGGTCCCTTCCATTTTGCTGGCGAAGGGCCGTTCTTTTCCGGGCTCGGCGGGGATGATCTGACCGTAAATATCCATCCCAACCTGACCGGCCTGGGGCGGGCGGCGTTCGAGGATCGGTGTTCCGGCTTCAACGGTGCTGTAGGTTTTACCGGCGTAAAAGTCCACCCGGCCATGTTCGTCTTCTTCGAGCTCCTGCGGTGCGTTGTCGTCCTGCACCAGGGGGATGAACTCACTGTCAGCGCCGGCGACGGCAGGTTTGCCTTCCGCGACGATGGCATCGGTTGCACTGGTCGCGGAAATCAGAAACTGCAAAGCATCGCCCAGAACACGTTTTGAATCGACCCCGTTTTCGGTGAGTTCGGCAAGCAGGTCTTCGCGGGTTAGCGGATCGCCACCATAGGCCGGTTCAACATGGATGGTGGCGCTCATGTTATCGGAGGCAAGTTTGAGACTGAAACTCGCGTCGAGTCTGCGCGCAATAACAATGCGGGTTTCGAGATGTTTTTTGGCTTTTTTCAGAACATCATTGATGGCGTTGTGATCAACTTTCCAGTCCTTGGCACCTTGAGCACTCAGAGTTTCCAGAATATCGGCGACACTGATCTCACCCGTCTGTTCCGTTTTCACCGTTACAGCGGTGGCGATGCCAGTTATGTCATCCACGTCCAGAGTCAGCTGGATGGTGGTTGATATGGTTTCGGAAGTCTGAGGTTCTGTCATGTTTTACAAGTGTAAGACGCTTCCTGAACAGTAAAGCCGGTATTTCCCTGTTTTTCCAGCAAAAGACGAGCGGCTGGCATCCAAAGTTTTCAGTCTTTCGTAATAGGTAACATAGTGAAAACGGGAACAAAACGATGACACCTGAAGCCACATTGGTCCGAGATTTACTCATTGAGCGAGGTTTGGAAACTCCGCTCGCCCCGAACGCCCTGAGTCGTGATGAAAAGTACGAGCGGATTCAAGGGTTGATGACGGAAGTCGTTGCAACGCTGGGACTCGATCTGACCGATGACAGCTTGCAGGAAACGCCGCACCGGATTGCAAAGATGTATGTCGATGAGGTGTTTGGTGGCCTGGATTACGAGAACTTTCCCAAGGTGGCGGTGATCGAAAACAAAATGCAGGTCGATGAGATGGTGAAGGTGGCAGACATTTCACTGACCAGCACGTGTGAGCACCATTTTGTTGTGATTGATGGCGTCGCCACCGTGGCTTACATTCCAGATCAAAAAATTATCGGATTGTCGAAAATCAATCGGATCGTGCGCTTTTTCGCTCAGCGACCGCAAGTACAGGAGCGCTTGACGCAACAGATTTTAGTGGCGTTGCAAGGGTTGTTGGAGACCGAAAACGTGGCGGTAACCATGACGGCGACGCATTACTGTGTAAAAGCCAGAGGGGTCAGAGATGCTAATTCGACGACACAAACCACCGCGTTAGGTGGTCTGTTTAAAAGTAATGATCGAACCCGGGCTGAGTTCTTGCGTTAAGGGGACGCCGGCCCGGAAGGGGCCGGTGATAAGCCGTGCGATTTATTCGTCCGGCGCCAGGTTTTTCTTCTTTTTCAACGGCTTAAATCCGCCGTCTTCAATCGGTTGACTGGTCGCTGCCGGCGCGCGGCGTTTACCAATGTTTTTGGTCTGACGCTTGCGAACTTTCGACGCCTTTTTGCGAGATGTTGTGGTGTCGGCTTTTTTCTTCTTATGACCCACAGCCTTGCCGCTCGACTTAACCTTGGCCGGCCCTTTGTATTTAGCTTTAAGGCTGTCAATTTCACGCGGCTCAAAACGGATACCCAGATAGCGCTCGATTGACGACATCAGGTTGTAATCGTGAGCGGCCACCAATGAAACCGCCAGGCCACTTTGGCCAGCGCGTCCGGTGCGTCCGACCCGGTGTACGTGTTCGTCGCCGCTTTGGGCAATGTCAAAATTGACGACAAGGTCGACGCCTTCAACGTCCAATCCACGCGCCGCCAGATCCGTGGCGACAATGACATCGACGACGCCATCGCGAAACCGCGTCATGATGCGATTACGTTCATCCTGTTCGATTTCTCCATGCAGGGTCGCCACGCGCTTCTGATGCAAGCGCAGATTGTTGGCGAGTTCTTCAGCCTGCACGCGGGTTTTGGTGAACACGATGGCTTTCTGGAAGGTTTCATGGCTCAGCAACCAGTCGACCAGTTTTGTTTTGTGCGCAGGACCGTCTGAGAAAATGCGTTGCTGGCGAATGTTTTCCTGAAGCATTTCCGGTTTGATCTGAATAAATTCCGCATCATTCAGAATGTCTTTCGCCACCGAACTGACTCCGCGGTGCTTCAGCGTGGCCGACAGCAGCAAGGTCTGATGGTCGTTCCGGATCTGACCGGCGATGGCCAGCACTTCATCACGAAACCCCATGTCGAGCATCCGGTCGCATTCATCCAGCACCAGGCACTCAACATCGAGCAGATCGGTACTGTTTTTGTTGAGATGTTCAGTCATTCGGCCGGGCGTGGCGATGACGATTTCCGGATTGCGTCGCAGCAACGAAGCCTGATATTGGAACTCTTGACCACCGCGGATGATGACCGTTTTTAAACCAGTCTGTTGGGTCAGCGCTTCGCAGTCTTTCATCACCTGCTGCGCCAGTTCCCGTGTCGGAACCATGACCAGTACGCGGATGCCGGCTTTGGGCTTGCGTTCACTCAACACCCGATGCAGAGCCGGAAGCAGATAGGCGGCTGTCTTTCCGCTGCCGGTTTCGGCGCTGATCAGCAGGTCCTTGCCATCCAATGCCTGGGGGATGCTGGCCGTTTGAACGTCGGTCGGTTCTGTCCAGCCGTGTTGTTCAATGGCGGCGGTCAGTTTGGGGTGTAAATCGAATGATGCGAACAAGCCTTGGTTCCTCTGGCAGAGTGATGAGTAAAGGCGGCAGTTTAGCAGATCTCGTTCGGTGAAACCCGATTTTCCTTTGTCTGAATGCGGTCACCGGCGCTGTCTGCTCAACTGGATAGACTGCGCTGGATCAATGATCGGCAGACTAGAGTGACTCGATGATTGGTTTTCGGTAGCGGGCTTTTTACACTGCCTTACAGTGTCCGGGAAATGGTCCCGGAAAGGAGACCTGGCTATGCGGTTTTCATTGTCTTTGCCCGAGCGCGAGCAGTCGCTTCTGAATGCCTTGATCACGCGTGTTGAACAACGATTCGAAGACACCGTTGATCTGATCGCTGTATACGGGTCCCGAGTGACCGGCGGCGCCCACCATCTGTCCGACCTGGATGTGTTCTTTGTGCCGACTAATACGGGGGATACCGAACCGATGCTGGCCTTTATTCATCAGGGCATTGGACACGATTTCTGGCCGATTAACTGGCATCAGCTGATCGCAATGTCGGAGTTTGAAGACGCGCGGGTAGCTATTCTGGCGGATGCTCAACTGGTGTACAGCCGGCATCCGGATTGCACGCATCGATTTCAGGATCTGAAGCGGCGTCTTGATTGCATTCTTACCCAGCCGGACAACGGCCATCTGCGTTGGCGTTTACACGCTGTCATGAACGACATCAATGGGTTGCTCTATCAGCTCATTCAACTGGATGAACTGATGGCCATTAAACCGCTGGCACTGGATGTTTTTGATGAATGTCTGCGGGTCGTCTGTTACTGGAATCAACGCTACTGCCGCGGTGGTGCGCATTGGTTGGTGGACCTGGCGCGCTGCGCGGAGGTTCCGCCAGCACTCAAAGAACACTACCTGCGGGTGTTTGACAGTGGCAATGCCGATGACATCATCCGGGTGACTGTCGCCGCCTTCCGGCAACTGCAACATTGGCTTCAGGATCATCAGGCTGAACCGCAAGGGGTTGAGCCGGCGAGTGGTTTATGTGGAGCGTATGAGGAGATGCTGTCGGTTTTCAATAAGCTGTCGTATGCCGTCAGTATCGAAGATGCGGTGGCAGCCTTTTACGCTGCAAAACAAATCGATCGTGACCTGAGTGAGATATTCGGTGCCTTTTGCCGGGACCAGTCTATTCCTGTGTTGACGGTTCATACCAACTCACTGCCTCAACTGGCGTCCATGGCTGAACAGATCCAACGACAGCTACTGCAATGGCTTCAGAGTCACAATGTCCCGCTTTGTCGCATTGCAGAGCCTTCCGAGTTGCTTGATCTCTGACATCCGAATTACACTGATTGGCCGTTAGAATGCCCTCTGACATTGACCATCACTGTTTTCGGAGCCCTGAGTATGGCCATGGATATCTACATCATTATGACGCCCGGTACAGAGCCGGATGTTGATTTTCTGAACCGTCAATCCAACAATCTTGAACTGGGTCTGTTGTTTGCGGACGATCCGCGACCCACGGACGCGGATGGCGAGGTCAGCCTGACGTTTCAGGGCGAAACCTCAGGGTTTCGGATGACGCGCGTTGCCGATACGGAGGCGTTATTGTCGTCGCTCCCCGCTTACGCTCCGGGATTGCCGGAATCACCGACGGTGTATCATATTCGGTTCGGGTACGCGCACTTTTCCCCGGTTTCGGCGTATCACACCGCCGCCATCTTCTCGACACTGGATAACGTCGTGGTCTATGAAACTCAGAATAACGGTTATAAAGATACGACGCAGCTGATCATGATCGGTAAGCAGATGTACGACTCGCTGTATCGACACAACTGACATCGACAGCGGCTGTTGGTGAGATGACTTCCGTGAAGGTCAACGGTAAGGTAGCCGTTTTTCCAAGGACGAAAGAGAACCTTCATGTCAGATTATCAACAGCTGAAATCGATGCTGCAGCAAACCTTTGAAGATCAAAAAGTAGACACGTCTGAAGCGGCCGAACTTTATGAGGTATTTCAACCGCTGAATCGTGAACAGCGGGCTTACGTGCGTAACCGCGCATTTGAACTGGCGGCGGATTACAGTCGTGACCATCCGGATGTTTATCCGCCCTATAAGTAGTTAGAAAAAGTCATTAAAAGCCTCGATAACTCCCAGCCTGATTCTATTATCAGTCGTGTGGTTTTTAGTCCGGGTGAGGACTGTCTTAACGCCTTGTTAGGATTGATCAATGGTGCGCATCAGTCGCTGCAGATTTGTGTGTTTACAATATCGGATAATCGCATTCGTGAGGCGCTGCTGAAAGCGCATCAGCGGGGTGTCGAGGTTCGTATTATTACGGATAACGATAAAACGGAAGACAAAGGCAGCGATATCGACTGGCTGGCCGAGCAGGGCGTTCCCGTGCGAGTCGACCGTACCCGACATCACATGCACCATAAGTTTGTTATTGCCGATGCCCGCCAGATCGCGACCGGCAGTTTTAACTGGACCGTCAGTGCGACTCGCTACAATCATGAAAATATTCTTCTATTAAACGATGAATCGGTTATTCGGGATTTTGCGGCCGAGTTTGAAAGCCTTTGGCGGGAGTTTGCCTAGTTTCATTGTGTTGGGCTGGGCGTAGCAGGGGCATCGTAGATTTGCCCCGTTCAGAAAAGACATCCCCGACAATCGGGGATGTCTGAAGCCAATAACGATCTCGGTTATTTCAGGCCGTTATCGATGGCGCGGATCAGTTCACCGTCCGCTGTGTCACCACTCAGTTCCCAGAAAAACGCACCGTCCAGGCCCTGCTGTTTTACATAATCCATTTTGCTCTGGATGGTCTGTGGGGTGTCGTAGCTCCACCAGTTGTTGCCACAATGCGCGTAAGCGGTGCCGGCAATCAGACCCGTCGCCGGGCAGCTTTGTTTCAGGATCTTATAGTCGTTGATGCCCGCTTCGTACTCGCCCTGTGCCGCACCGGATGCGCTACCGCCTGGCGCACTCTGGGTGACACCGGTCCAGCCGCGGCCATAGAAGCCGATGCCGAGCAGAATCTTATCAGATGGCACGCCCAGGCTTTTCAGCACCTGAATGCCCTTGTCTGAATAGAAACCGTCTGTTGGGATGCCGTTGTAGCTGTACAGCGGAGAATGCGGTGCTGTTGGTCCTTGCGGATTGAATGCACCGAAATAGTCGTAGGTCATCAGCATGTAGAAATCGACATAAGGTGCGGCACCGCCGTAATCGGCTGCACGCAGCTTGGCTTCAGCTGCGCCGATGGCGGACGTGACCAGCTGAGTGCCGAAACGGGCGCGCAGGGCCGCCATCAGATTGCGATAGCCGTCAAACCCGCTGTTATCACAGGTCAAGCCGCATTCGTTCGGGTATTCCCAATCGATATCAATGCCGTCAAAGACGCCGGCCCAACGAGGATCATTGATCAACTGATAACAGGATTCAGCAAAGGCATCCGGGTTCTGAGCGGCTTCACCGAAACCACCAGACCAGGTCCAGCCACCAAAGGACCAGATGATCTTCAGGTGCGGGTACATCTCTTTCAGACGCTTAAACTGACCGATGTTGCCGCGCAGTGCGCCCGTATCCCAGGTATCGGCCACGCCATCGACGCTGTCTGCCGCCGAATAGGCTTTGTCGTAGGCCGCATAGGAATCACCGACGGTACATTTGCCGTTCTTAACGTTACCAAAGGCGTACAGGATGTGAGTCAGACGATCCGCAGAGCCGCTGGTGGCGATGTCTTTGACGTGATAGTCACGACCATAAACGCCCCATTCGGCAAAGTAGCCAATGACTTTGGCATCGGTTGTCGGCGGTGGTGTGTCATTGGAAATCGTCGCGGTGGTCTTGGCAACGGCTTTCGCACCGTCATCGTCGGTGACTTCCAGCGTCACATCGTATGTGCCTTCAGCATTGTACTGATGGGCCGGGTTCATTTCGTTACTGCTGGCGCCATCGCCGAATGTCCAGGAGTAAGACTCGATAAAGCCATCAGCATCCGAAGAAGCCGTGGCGTTCATGGCAATGGTGTCGCCGACTTTGGCAGAGAACGGGCCATTAATGATTGCTGTTGGGGGTTCATTTCCCGGCGGGTTAGTGCCTTCACATTCACCCTGATGTTTCCATTCCTGCCAGGGGCCGGAGTGGGTTTCCGGGCTTTGATTCTGTGTCCACCAGGCGGCGGTGTAGAGTTGGTTGTTTTGAGTGGCCTGATCGCCACCCAGATAAACGGTGGTCGGTTGCCATTCAGCAACGCCATTGCAGTCGGCGGCAAACAGCGATGATGACATCGTCAGCGCGACCGCAGCGCCGGTCAGGATATGCCTGAGTCCGATCATTGGGTTTGTGTTCATAATCTTACCTTCAATTGAGTATTCAGTGCTCTCGAGTACATCTCAGAGCGATGTATGGATTAAAGGTAAATAAATTGTGGATCCACAATTTAACTGCCTACCTTAGAGTATTGGTATCTCTTTGGCATTTTTTCGAAAGCAGTTTTTGTTGCTTTTTTCGTTTCGATCAGTGAGCTAATGCGAAACTCGCTATGCTCTTTTAAATACCAATAGATCCTATTTATACCCAATGTTGACAAATATTCTGAGATCTCTGTCAAAAATTCGGGTCAGCGGGGCGCCTCATTGGCAGCAAAAGTCCGGGAATGCGACTCAAACCACGGGTTCACTCGGTTGCTCTTTGTGATGGCTGACCCGGCTCAATGTGCCCGAGGACAGACGATGCATAATCGGGCGACCAGAAAAAAGGGGGACCTATGTCTCTTGATCATTATGTAAATACGCTGGGTCCTTACCTGAAGCAACGCTTTGGGGAACGGGTTCAGAAGGTCTCTGTGTTCGCCGATGTTACCTGTCCGAACCGGGATGGCAGCAAAGGGATTGGTGGTTGTACCTTTTGCAATAATAAGAGTTTTTTCCCCAATGATTTTTCGCCCGCGTCGGTTGCGACCCAGTTGGCTGAGAATATTCCCCGGCTGAAAGCTAAAACCGGTGCGGGCAAGTTCCTCGCGTATTTCCAGGCGTACTCCAATACCTATGGCGACCTTGAGCGTCTGAAACAAATGTACCTGGACGCGATACAGCATGATGCCGTCGTCGGCTTGTGCATCGGTACCCGACCTGACTGTATACCGGATGTTTTGTTAGCCGTCCTTGTCGATATTCAACAGCAAGGGTATGAAGTCTGGTTGGAGTTGGGTCTGCAGAGTGCACACGATGAGACCCTCGCGTTGATTAACCGTGGGCACACCATGGCCGATTACCGGGATGCCGTCACCCGAGCCCGACAACTGGGGCTGAAAGTTTGTACGCATCTGATCGTCGGTTTGCCTGGGGAGTCTAAAATCCATGTGCTCGACAGTTGGCAACAGGTGTTGGATGCCGGTGTCGATGGTGTGAAATGGCATCCTTTGCATGTCGTGAAAGGTACTCAGTTAGCTCGGCAGTTAACACAGGGTGACTACATCTGCATCGGTCAGGGTGAATACGTCGACACGCTGGCCGAAGTGCTGCGTCGTACTCCCGACCATGTCATCGTACATCGGGTGATGTCGGCCGTCAGTCGCAAAGCGTTATTGTTGGGGCCTCATTGGACAGAAAATCGTGGTGAGGTAATGAAGGCATTGCTGCAGCAGTTGGCTGCAACAGCAAAACCGCACCCAGTTTCTGAGCGACTTGACGCACGCTAAACACACAAAAAAAAGCGCTCTCAGGAAAGCCTGAGAGCGCAAATGCTCGATACGCAAATCACAGTGTTTATCGAAAACCCTTTGTGTAAACCACAAAACGTTTTCGATGTTTTCTATATAGCGAGTACCGTGCCAGTTTTTTAATTTCGCAGAAAATGCGGTGTTGCGAGGGACGACCCTCAGTTTACTCGATGTAAATGCCATTGTCGTGCACCATAAGTCAGCATTCAGTCACAAAGCTGAGCGTTTGTAGTGCTGAAATGTGGTCTATGCTTAGCCTTACATTTCGGTTGAGTTTGAATTCTTTTGAACACGCCTTTTGTCCTGGTCTTGACACCAACCTTTTCGCAGACAATTGAACAGCGAATCTGTACCGGGATTCACGAACGATTGTTGGGTGAAAACATCAAGCTGGTGTTTGTGCCTTTGGATTATCTTCCGGAAGATGCGGATGCACTGACCGATCTGTTTTGGATCCATGATTTGCTGAAAAGTTTGCAGCCAGACTTGCTGTTGGTTTATGGCGGAGGGCTTTCCTATATATCCGGTCATGAAGCTTTGCAAAAGGTGTTGGCGCGCTACACCGATATTCCGGTGATTAACATGGGCAGTCCGCTGGCGGGGTATCCCACAATTGAGGTCGACAACTATGGCGCCATGTTGACCTTAATGCGAGACATCCTGCGACGGCGCTCGGGATCGAGCCTGTTGTTTCTTTCAGGCCCGGCGTTAAATGAAGACAGCCTGCATCGGCAAAGGGCACTGGAGGCGGCTCTGGCCGAGCAAGGACAGACCTTGACCAGCGACCAGATTCTGCAAGGTGATTTTACTGCTGCAACGGCCGAGCGCTTGGTCAGCCGTTATCTGGCTAAGGTCGATCAGCCTCCCGGGCTGATTGTTTGTGCCAATGATCTGTCTGCAAAAGGCGTGTTAGATGCGCTCGCTGCATCACCCTGGTCCTGTCCAGAGGATGTTTGGGTGACCGGTTATGATGACTTTGAGTACGCAGCCTTTGTTATGCCCGGATTAACCACTGTGCATTATCCGGCTGAACGCTTGGGTGCCTGTGTGGCAGAAGCAGGATTGCGGCAACTGGCAGGCGACGTCATTGGATCCGTCAGAACGGTGCAGGGGTTTCCTGTATATCGGGGGTCTACAGGCGATGTTCATCCGGGCATTGGACAGCATCAGGAGCGGTTGTTGGCGCAGTGGGAGTTGTTGCAACAGCGCGACAATAACTCCCGGAAAATTAAAATTCTTCGAAATGTAAATCGAAAGCAGTCGCTTAAGGATCTTCTGATTAGCCTGGAGCCTGCGCTTGGCAATTTAGGCGTTAGTCATCTATCGGTCTTTTTGAATGAGTTGTCCGACGATGGTACATCCGGCTATACCGAATACACCTCGCAAGGTGCGCAGCGACACCTCTCCCCGGGACAGAAAATACTACCGGTTAAACCGGTCAGCGCCGAAAACTATTGGGTTCTGTGTCCGTTACATGCCGAGCAGGTTGATTACGGCTTTGCGGTGGCCTGCTGCGCACCCCAAAGTGCCGAGTTTATCGACTTCTTAGCGCCACAACTTGCGGAGCTGCTGCACACCGATGCGTTAGAAGCCAAGAATGAACATTATCGATTACAAAACGAACTGAATGAACGCATGGCGTCCCTGGGTAGCTTGGTGAGTGGTGTCGCGCATGAAGCCAACACGCCGATTGGCAACGGAAAGTTGGCTGCTTCTTCCATGTTGGATCTGATTAGTCAGGTTAAAAATGATGTCGACAATAGCCGATTAACCAAAGCTCGTTTTGAACAGTTTATAAACGAAACAGAAGAGTATGCGGAGATTATTTTTCAGAGTTTGGATCGGGCCGCGAAGATCATTTCTAACTTTAAGATGGTGTCGGTGGATCAAACCGCTGAAGAAAAGCGGCGCTTTGACCTGGGTGAGTATGTTGACTCGGTTTTACTCAGTTTGCGTCATCAGTTGAAAGGGACATCCGTTAAACTGGAGGCCGTGCTTACTGAAGGGGTGATCGTGGACACTTTTCCCGGTGCTGTAGCGCAAGTTATCACCAATCTGTTTATGAACTCGCTGAAACACGGCTTCGATCATGGCTCTTTAGAGGGAACCCTGCGTATCGAACTGATGAAAACCAATCAGTGTTTTCGTCTGATTATTGCCGATGATGGCGTTGGTGCCAGTGAATCGGTCCTTAACCATATTTTTGATCCGTTTTTCACCACGACCCGTGGCAAAGGGGGCAGCGGATTAGGTATGCACATCGTCTTTAACCTGTTGTCTCAGAAACTCAATTGGTCGATTGATGTACAGTCCGCGCCCGGTGAGGGAATGAAGATTATACTTGAGCCCAACCGAAGTGAGCGCTGATACTGACCAGCACGGAGCCGGTCAGGGTGTCAGGGCCTGTTAACACTATTTCTGTCTATTCTGCCGAGATTAAAACCATTGACGGCAAGGCAGAACGCGCGAATCGTGGTTGTTCCACCAGAGCAAGTGATAACGACGATGTAAATGGTTTTAATTCGGCCCTAGGAACCCTTCCAGAATTTGTTTAAACGCGGCCGGCTTTTCAGCATGAGGCCAGTGTCCGGCCCCTTCTATCAGTTTTGCTCTGGCTTCAGGAAACAGAGTTTGGATGGTGTCCTGATCCTGGGCTTCAATGTATTTGCTGTTCATGCCTTTGATGAACAGGGTTGGCCCATTGAAAGGCTGAGTGACTTCAGGTGCACAGGCAACCGCATCGTACTTATTTTCGAGCACGTCAACATTGAAACGCCATGCCAGCCGATTATCCTTTTTATATAGACTTTTGAGCAGAAACTGACGGATGCCTGCGTCCTGAACGTATGGCGTCAGCTGAGCGTCGACAGCCTTGCGATCTTTTACTGAATCAAAATCGATGGCGTGTAACCCGGCGAAGACATCCTGATGGTGAGGGGCATAGGCTTTCGGAGCGATATCAACGATAATTAAGCGGTCGATCTGGTTCGCATATTCGTTCAGGGCCATTTGCATGGCAACTTTTCCGCCCATGGAATGACCCAGCAGATGGTATCGGGTCAGCCCCTGTTGGTCAGCCCAGTCTGCGACGGACTCCGCCAGCGATGGCAGGTCAGGATTATCGGTCCAGGGGGAGCGACCGTGATTGGGCAGGTCGAGTAAATGAATTCGGAACTGTTCACTCAGCGCGCGACCTATGCTGCGCCAGTTATCGCCAGCGCCAAACAGACCGTGTAGAAAGATGATATCCGGACCTTGTCCAAAGGATTCTGAGTGAAGCATTGAGTGGTTTCCTCGTGTGTTGATGGCCGTAGTTTAGTGATCGTTGTTTTCAAAATCTACGCAGGGGGCAAGTCCGCCATCCTGCCAGCGGAAGAGGACTGACGCATGGAATGTCGCGATGGGTGTGGAGCCTGTTGTATTGCACCGGCTATTAATCAGCCGTTTTATGGCATGCCGCAGGGCAAGCCAGCAGGGGTGGCTTGCGTGCATTTGGATCGGCATTTTCGATGTGTGTTGTTTGGCGACAGTCGTCGGCCTGCCGTTTGTGGGCAGTTTACCCCTGAGCCTGAATTTTGTGGCCAGAGCCGGGACGAGGCTCTGACCATTATGCTCAGGCTGGAAGGGTTGATTGCATCAGACCGTCAGACCAACGCTGAGTAGTTTGCTTCAGCACGCTCGGCGAGGTCTGCATACAGTTCGTCCTCGCGATCGGTCGGTAAGTTGAACAAGCCAAACAGCTCTATGGTTTCCCAATCTTTTAACCCCCAACCGGCATCCAGTTTGCGGTTGTGTATGAGGTTTGCCAGCGTCACCAGACCGGCGTAATCGACGGAATCCGGTGAGCGATCCAACTTACGGTAGGTTTTTGGAATGCTCGACAGGGTGACCGGGAACTCCCACTTTTCAAGAATCGCGGTGCCCAGTGGTCCGTGCAGTCGATCAATCACTTTCCCCAGCGTGATGTTGTCTTGAATCAGATCGTCACGTTCTTCGGCATAGGTCAAAATCGGCAGGGCGCCTAATCGATGAATCAAGCCGGCCAACATCGCTTCGTCGGGTGGCAGCACCTTGGTATGTGCCGCCAACACGGAACACCAGCTGGCGATGTGTCCGGTCAGTTGCCAGAGCGCCCGCATGCGTTTTTCGATCATGTCGCTGGTGGCCTGGAACATCTGCTCCATTGCCAGACCAATGGCCAGGTTGGAGGTGTAGTTCATGCCCAGTCGGCTGATGGCCATCGGCAGGTCTTTAACTTCCTGCGGTGCACGCAATAAAGGACTGTTAACCACTCGGATGATGCGTGCGGACAAGGCCGCGTCTCGTGCGATGATTTCGGTCAGATCGTTGATCGTTGAGTCATCCTTTTCAGCAACATCCCGGACTTTTAAGGCGACTTCCGGCAGGCTGGGCAGGGTCAGTTGATCATTTTGCAGTGACTCGATGATGTCGTTAGACACCGTTTCTACAAGGTTGCTCATCTCGCTTGGGGGTCCTTTGATTCTGTTGCAGTTCAGTGTAGCAGCTCGACCGGGACTTGCCGGTTCTCACCAAGGGTCATTGCCTCTCCGGTTTTATCCGTCTTCAGGACCGCCAGTGCCGCCCCTTGACCGTTATGCACGGCGGTTTGTATGACCTCACCAACTCGCGTCGTACCCGCGAAAACATCGGTTTCATCCGGGCTCTGATCGGCGGTAAAGGTCAGCCGGAACAGACGCTTTTTGGATTGCCCTTTGTAGTGGAGTCGGGCAACCACTTCCTGTCCGGTGTAACAGCCTTTTTTAAAGGATACACCATCCAATGCATCGAGGCTGACATTCTGTGGAATCCAGGCCGCCGACTGAGTCCCATCCAGCCACAATATCTGATCGAGAACATCCTGATAAGCCCATTCTGATGAAGGGATCAGCGTTTCCGTCGGTGGGAAATCGGTCGCATCAGGTTGCTCAGTGATGTAAAGCACGCGATTTTGCCCCCAGGGTACGACAGTTACAGTCTCGCCGGATGTCTGTTTGTCCTGTTGGTATCCACCAAAAAACTGAAGGCGATCGAGTTGGTCGTCGAACGTCATTTTCCGAAACAACGGAGCGTATTTTTTCAGATGAGCCGATAGCGCTTCCAGACCTGTTCGCTCACCAATCAACAGCACCTGTGTGGGTTCCTGAGACACCAAAACCATCTGCACCGTACTGATCAATCGACCTTTGACGTTGCAGAAACCGCCGGCAACTGGCGTGTTCAGAGCCAGTCGTTTGATGTCCTGTGTGCTTTGCCCCTGCAGGAAGTTGAGCGTGTCGGAGCCACTGAGCTGGATTGCCGAAAGATGGCTGAGCTGACAATGCTGTAAATCATTCATGGTGCTCGGTTTGCTCCTCGTATCCTGTTAAACTTTCCGACCATGATAGGTCTGAGTTGGATAATTAAAAGTGGAAAACACTGAAAAAACTGAACGGGAGTTTCGTCGCCTGCTCTGGCACAGCCGTCGGGGTATGCTTGAGCTCGATGTCATTTTGCTGCCTTTTACTGAAAAGCGCTACCGAGATCTTTCACCGGAAGATCAGCGTGATTATCACGCTCTGATTAACTGCGAAGATCAGGATTTGTTCAACTGGTTTATGGAGAAGGCGGTCTGCCCTGATCCGAGTATCCGACGCATGGTCAATCTGGTACTGGAGCATGCCCGTCAGGGTTGAGTGTACGATTCGACCTTCCCGGCTGCGGTTTGTCTATGCCTCTGTCCCGTTAATAGCGGGCGTTCTGCTTGGGCTGGTGTTGGCGCTGCCTGTCTGGACAGCGCTTCTGTGGCTCATCTTAGGTTACCTGCTCTGGGCGCATTCACGCAGCTACTTTGAGCCGGAGTACCTGCGGTTCTATGGTGAAGATCTTACCATCTGGCAAAACAATGCCCCCATCGTCTTGCAGTGGCAGGGTCATGGCCGCCGATCCCATGCGTTCATTCAATGGCGCTTGCTCGACACGCAGGGCCAAACACTGACCTTACGTATCTGGCGGGACTCTGTGTCAGATGCCAGTTGGCGGGCATTGAACATGGCATTCCGCGTGGCTCTGCCTTCAGCCCGCCAAGCCGGCAAAACCGACTGAGTCTGAACTCAGTCGCGTTTGGGTAAGAGCACCGTGATTTCCGGGTGTTCGCGCAGTTCCGGGTAATTTCGGGTGAAATGCAGGCCGCGGCTTTCCTTTCTGGACAGGGCCGACTCAATGATCAGTTCAGCCACTACCACCAGATTGCGCAGCTCCAGCAGGTCCGCCGTAATACGGAAATTGGAATAATATTCGGTGATTTCCTGCTTCAGCAGGTGGATTCGGCGTTTTGCGCGCTGAAGCCGTTTGTCTGTGCGGACAATGCCGACATAGTCCCACATGAAACGGCGGATTTCGTCCCAGTTATGGCTGATGACGACTTTTTCATCGGAGTCAGAAACTTTCGAATCATCCCACAATGGCAGTTGCTGAGCATCGAACTGCTCAGGTTCCGTTTCGGCGATGTGTTTGGCCGCAGCCTGCGCGTAGACAATGCACTCCAGAAGGGAGTTGGAGGCCAGACGGTTCGCCCCATGCAAGCCGGTATAGGTGCATTCGCCGGCCGCATAGAGTCCTTCTAGGTCTGTTTGCCCATGTTCGTTGATTCTGACCCCGCCGCAGGTGTAGTGCGCGGCCGGTACGATGGGTAATGGCTCCCGGGTCATGTCAAAACCGTATTCCAGACACCGCTTGTAGATGGTGGGGAAATGCGATTTGATAAAATCCGGCGACTTATGGGAGATGTCCAGATACAGATTATCGACACCGAGTCGCTTCATCTCATGGTCAATAGCGCGGGCTACAATGTCCCGTGGTGCCAACTCACCGCGATCATCAAACTTGTGCGCGAAACGCTCTCCGTTCGGCAATTTTAACAGCCCTCCTTCACCGCGTACCGCTTCGCTGATCAGAAAGGATTTGGCTTTCGGATGAAACAGGCAGGTCGGGTGGAACTGGTTGAACTCCATGTTGACAACCCGACAACCTGCGCGCCAGGCCATGGCAATACCGTCGCCGGTCGCTCCATCGGGGTTCGAGGTGTAAAGGTACACCTTACTGGCTCCGCCGCTGGTCAGAATGGTGCTGCGGGCACCGATGGTCACGGTCTGTTCCGTCTGAGAGTCCAGTACGTAAGCCCCGACGACCCGGTTGGTTTGTGAACTATCGTGGCCAAGCTTTTCAGTCGTAATCAGGTCGATCGCGACATGGTTCTCAAGGATATGAATGTTTGGCGCCTGGCGAACCTTTTTAATCAACGTTTCAGAGATGGCCAAACCGGTCGCGTCTGCGGCATGGATGACCCGTCGCTGGCTGTGGCCACCTTCCCGGGTCAGGTGGTACTTAACTTCAGAGCCGTCAACGCGGGTAAATGGAACCCCTTGTTCGATCATCCAGTGGATGGCGCTGGTGGAGCGCTCGATGGTGTAGCGGACGGCGGCTGGATCGCACAGCCCGGCACCGGCTTTCAGGGTATCGGCAACATGCTGCTCAACCGAATCGACTTCATCCAGCACGCCAGCCACGCCACCCTGAGCCCAGGCGGTCGACCCGGTGCCTAAACGGCCCTTGCACATCACCAGTACATTGGTCGTCGCCGGCAAGCTTAATGCCGCGGTAAGGCCGGCAGCGCCCGAGCCGATGATCAGAACGTCGGTAGATAAGCGGATGGACATAAAGGGTTCCTGTGTCGGGGCGCGCGGTGTCGCCAGGAGTTCAGTTAACTGGTGTCAGGCCGGATCTCAGTGCAAAAAGCCGTCTATCTGAGTTGCTTTCAGATCGTCCGAAATTGGATCCTTCTGGGACTCAGTTGCCTGTGTTGCCACTCTGATCGGGCTGGTTATCAGGGTTGAACGACGGATTTTACTGCGTTTCGTCGTATAAAAAAGCCAAATCTCACCGGGGTGAGTGGCAGTTTGATAACCGCATGCCATTATAGCCAGTGTCGGGCGCAATTTTCCTGTATCTGGATCAATCGCGGGGAACTTTCGTGGCCAGGCGCGGTCTGAACCTATTATCTGGCCCAATAAACAAGGAACTTCGGATGACAGAATCCGTCGATGTGGATCAACTCCTGGTACAGAAAGCCCAAAAAGGCGACTCTCGGGCGTTTGATTTACTGGTACTCAAATATCAACACAAGGTGGCGTCTGTGGTCTCCCGCCTGGTGAATGAACCCGATACCATTGAAGATATTGTTCAGGAAGCATTTGTAAAAGCTTACCGCGCATTGCCTGGGTTTCGTGGCGACAGTGCTTTTTTTACATGGCTGTATCGGATTGCAACCAACACGGCTAAAAACCATCTGGAAACCCTGAGCCGGCGACCGAGTTATCGTGGCCAGGACATTGATGAGGTGACCCTGGTCGACTCACCGGCGAGTTTGCGGGAGTTTGATACGCCGGATGGGCTGCTGGCTCGGGGGCAGTTGGAGCAGCGGTTACAATCGACGCTCAGTGAGCTGCCAGAAGACCTCCGGGTTGCCTTGACGCTACGTGAGTTTGAGGGCATGAGTTATCAGGAAATCTCAACGATTATGGAAACGCCGATCGGAACCGTGCGTTCACGGATCTTCCGGGCTCGTGAAATCATTGAACGAGAATTACATTCGGTTATGTCTGGCTTGGGCCGACATGACAGGGCACAAGAAGTCTGAGGGTGTCAGAGTATGAGTAAAGCAAACGAATCATTTTCCGCGTTTCTGGACGGCGAAGCCTCCGAACTTGATATTCAGCGTCTGTTGAAGGCGATGGATGAGGACCCGCAGTCGATTCAGCAGTGGCACGATCTTTCGAAAGTTAAAGCCAGTTTGCAGGGTGACACTGTGGTGGATACGGCGTTGAATCGGCAGCCCGGCAAGGTTGAAACCACGCCCGCTGAAGCGAGATCGCCCTTTTGGTTGCGACTGGTACAGGGTGGCATTGCGGCCACGGTGGCAGCAGCCACGGTAGCGGTGATTGGATTGAACCAAACGCAGTCAGTGTCGCCAGAAGTCGCCACGGTGGGTGTTGACGATGACGTGCCGCTCACCGTGGAGCAGGTTCAACAGCAGGTTGCGGCTCAGCAACGCTTAACTGAGTATCTGAAAAATCATGCCGAACAGGCGTCATTCACCTCCGGTCATGTGGTGGTTCCTGCGGAACCCAACTGGATTGAGGAGGAGCAGTAATGCGCAGACTGCTTTTGCTGATTGGGCTTTGTCTCAGTATTTCGGCAGGCCAGGCAATGGAGTGGCAGATGCTGGAGGACATGCGCCAAGCGGTTCAGCAGCAAAGTTATCGAGGTGAGTACCTGCACCGTCGGGGCGATCACTCCAGTGTGTACAGTGTGGTCCACCGCTTTGAAGACGGAGTTAGTCAGGAGTTACTGCGACAGCTCGATGGTGACATGATCGAAGTGCTTCGTCAGGGCGATGAACGCATCTGCTATCTGCCGCCAGATGCGCGTGGGGCTTTGAACAATGCGTTGCCAGCGGCTCCTTTTTCTCAGGTTGAGGTGCTGAATCTGCAGACCATTGCCGATCATTATCAGGCTTCATCGGTGGGCAGCGAACGGGTGGCCGGATATCAGGCGTCGATCATCGAGCTGAAAGGCGATGATTGGCGCTACCGTCAGCGCTTGTGGCTGGAGAAACAAACTGGCTTGTTGTTGCAATCGGAACTGATTGGTCCCGAGGGTGTTGTGTTGGAACAGTTTCGCTTTACCCGTTTGGAGTTGGGCGTTGAAGTACTTGATCGAGAACTGGTGCCGACGCTGCGCGGAGAGTCGGATGTGATCCGACAGCGGGTACAAAGAGTGATACCTGACTCGCTACCGGATGATGGCTTTTCCAGTCAGGTCGATTGGCTGCCAGCCGGCTTTGAACGAACCTTTTCTCAGCGCACTGTTGGGAACAGCGGTTGGTTAGAACAGCGAACCTACAGCGACGGATTAGCGACGGTTTCCATCTTTGTGGAGCAAGGTGAGTCCGACGATGCATCGTCTGGCTTGGCAAAAATGGGTGCGACCACGGCTTGGATGACATTCCGGCAAGGTGTCAGCATTACGGTCGTGGGTGAAGTACCCAACCAAACCGTCAAGGCTATCGCCAAAGAGATTTCACTGGCATCATCTGCGCTCTGAACATCAAAGCAGTCCAACCGATATGAACACGCATCTCATTCAGGAAACCGGTCAGGTGGTTCGAGTCGACGGCGATGAGGTCATTGTTGCCGTCGTTCGTACTTCGGCCTGCCAATCTTGCAAAGCTCGTCAGGGGTGTGGTCAGGCTGTTCTGGCTGAATGGGGCTCCGCGGAGCACCAGCAAAGTAAAAACCATTTTCGTATTCCCTTGGACCGGTCGTTGAAACCCGGAGACCTCGTCGAGCTCGGAATGCCGGAAGACACCGTTTCCAGAGTGGCAATGCTGGTGTATTTGTTGCCATTAGTCGTGGCTTTTGTTGTCTTGTTGATCAGTTCGGCAATGGGATTGAGTGAGCTTTGGCAGCTGGTTGGTTTGGTGTTGGGCTTCGGCGTCGGGGTAGCGATAGCAAGGCGCGCAAGTCAGCAAAAGGTCAGTGCTTTGACGCCGCAAATACTGCGTTCGTATTCATCAGGTCAAGCCTCTGAAACCATTGCGTCAAGCCGCCTCTGATCGGTGTAAAACCGATGTAAACCGGGTGTGAAGCGCCCGGTCGCACCTTACTCTACAGACAGACGAATTTCTTGTCGTATGTATGGAGTGAGAAACATGAGGCAATACACCCATTTCTTTTCTGCGATGTTGTTGGTTTTACTGACCAGCGCCGTTGCACACGCCGCGCAAGTGAACCTGCCTGATTTTACCGAGCTGGTTGAGGAGCAGGCCCCCTCGGTCGTGAAGATCAGTACGGTGTCAGAACCGGTGAATACCTCAGGTCGCAACTCAGAAGAGGTGCCTGAGATTTTCCGGTATTTCTTCGGTGATCAGCTACCTGAGGACTTTCAATATAACAATCCGCGTCCGCGTGAAGGCCTGGGATCGGGGTTCATTATCTCCGAGGATGGTTACATCCTGACGAATAACCACGTTGTCGATGGCGCAAGCGAAGTGCGGGTCCGTATGACAAATGGTGATGAGTACGATGCCGAAGTCATCGGTACCGATCCGGCAACCGACGTCGCACTGATTAAAATCGAAGCCAGCGGGTTGCCTTATGTGGAGTTCGGCGACAGTGATGCGGTTAAGGTCGGAGAATGGGTACTGGCCATCGGCTCACCGTTCAATTTTGAATACAGTGTGACCAAAGGCATTGTCAGTGCTAAGGGCCGTGCGCTAGGCGGTACTGATCGGTATGTGCCGTTTCTGCAGACAGATGTGCCAATTAACCCGGGTAACTCTGGTGGGCCTTTGTTCAACATGAGCGGTGAGGTCGTCGGTATTAACTCACAGATCTATACCCGTTCCGGTGGTTTCATGGGCGTCTCTTTTGCGATTCCGATCAACCTGGCTCTGAACGTGGTGGATCAGCTTAAGGAAACCGGAACCGTCCAGCGTGGTTGGCTGGGTGTTGAAATGTACCCTCCATTCAACGATGACATTGAGCTTGCCCGCTCATTAGGGCTCGAACGGGCCGAAGGCGCGTTAATTGCCCGGGTATTTGAAGGCAGTCCAGCTGAAGAAGCAGGGATTCAGGCTGATGACGTCCTGGTTGAGTTTAATGGCAAGAAGGTTCGTCGTTACACCGATTTGCCACCTTTGGTGGGCTTGGTGACACCGGGTGACGAGGTCGATGTCTCGGTGATTCGCAATGGCGAAACAGTGGATCTCGACGTGACGATTGGCGTGTTAGACGAGCGTTCGGTGGCTTCTTCTGAGCCGGCAACCCCAACGTCGGACAACCCACTGAACATCATTGTCACCGATGCCGGAGATCGTAACGGTGTTCAGGTTGAACAGGTCTTGGACGGACCAGCTCAGCAAGCGGGTATGCGTGAAGGCGATGTGATTACCATGATGCGCAATGAGTTTGTCCGGGATAAGGGCGACTTTGACCGAATCGTGTCTGAACTGCCTGAAAATGGCGCCGTCGCTGTCCGGATTCTACGCGGTTCAAGTATCGTTTATTTAGCCATTCCAATTCGCTAAAACGAAAACGGCCATCAGGGTACGCCCTGGTGGCCGATCCTTTCTCGGGGTGCTGCGCTCGCGGAATCACCCGGTTTATGGATAGAGTTCGACCGGTAAATGGTTTAAACTCCCGGCCCCATTTTGATCAAGTGAAATCTTTACGTGAGCAGCGATTTATCTCATATCCGCAACTTTTCCATCATCGCCCATATTGACCATGGGAAATCCACGCTGGCTGATCGTTTTATTCAGTTCTGCGGTGGCCTGACCGATCGTGAAATGGCCGAGCAGGTACTGGATTCGATGGACCTTGAGCGTGAGCGTGGGATTACCATCAAGGCTCAGAGTGTCACACTGGATTATCAGGCCAAAGACGGTAAAACCTATCAGCTGAACTTCATTGATACACCAGGGCATGTGGACTTCTCCTACGAAGTATCCCGCTCTCTGTCAGCTTGTGAAGGCGCGTTGCTGGTGGTCGATGCGGCACAAGGTGTGGAAGCCCAATCGGTCGCTAACTGTTATACCGCCATCGAGCAGGGTCTGGAAGTGGTCCCGATCCTGAACAAAATGGACCTGCCTCAAGCCGAACCGGAGCGCGTGGCCGAAGAAATCGAAGAGATTATCGGTATCGAGGCTCAGGATGCTGTCCGGGCTTCCGCAAAAAGCGGAATCGGCATTGAAGAAACCTTAGAGCGCCTGGTTAAGATGGTTCCGCCGCCAGAGGGTGACCTGGATGGTGACTTGCAGGCCCTGATCATTGACTCTTGGTTTGACAACTATTTAGGCATCGTGTCTTTGGTTCGGGTGAAAAACGGTGTTCTGCGTAAGGGTGAAAAAATTCTCGTTAAAAGTACCGGGCGAAACCACATCGTTGATCGTCTGGGTATTTTTACACCGAAGATGACCGATACCAAAGAACTGAAAGCGGGTGAAGTGGGTTTCATCTGCGCGTCGATTAAAGACATTACCGGGGCGCCGGTTGGTGATACCATCACCAGCGCTAAAACACCGGACGTCGCCCAGCTTCCGGGGTTTCAAAAGGTGAAGCCTCAGGTTTATGCAGGCCTGTTTCCGGTTAGCTCCGACGATTACGAAGCCTTTCGCGAAGCGCTCGAAAAGCTGTCTCTGAATGATGCCTCGTTGTTTTACGAGCCGGAAACCTCGGATGCACTTGGGTTCGGCTTCCGTTGTGGTTTCCTGGGTATGCTGCACATGGAAATCATTCAGGAGCGGCTCGAGCGTGAGTACGACCTTGATCTGATTACCACGGCGCCGACGGTGGTCTACGAAATTCTCAAAACCGATGGTGAAGTTATTCACGTCGACAACCCATCAAAGCTGCCGGCCGTTAATAATATTGAAGAGTTCCGTGAACCGATCGTTCAGGCCAATATTCTGGTACCTCAGGAATATGTCGGTAACGTGATTACACTCTGTATCGAGAAACGCGGCATCCAAAAAGACATGCAATACGTCGGCGGTCAGGTATCACTGACCTACGATTTACCGATGGCCGAAGTGGTCCTGGATTTCTTTGATCGCCTGAAATCGGTCAGCCGTGGTTTTGCGTCTCTGGACTTTTCATTTGACCGATTCGAAGCGGCGCGTTTGACTCGCCTGGATGTGTTGGTAAACGGAGATCGGGTCGACGCTCTGGCCATTATCATGCACACCGACTCCGTTCAGCGACGGGGCCGCAGTTTGTGTGAAAAGATGAAAGAGTTGATTCCCCGCCAGATGTTCGATGTCGCTATTCAGGCGGCTGTCGGTAACAACGTGGTTGCGCGTACCACTGTAAAGGCCTTGCGCAAGAATGTGACGGCTAAGTGTTATGGTGGTGACGTCTCACGTAAGAAAAAGCTGCTGCAAAAGCAAAAAGAGGGTAAGAAGCGAATGAAACAGGTTGGTTCGGTTTCAATTCCTCAGGATGCATTCCTTGCAGTACTGAAAGTCGATTCCTGATAACCCCGTCAGGGAAATCGAACGTATCATGTGTAAATAATAGGCCGCAAAAGCGGATCCGGTGACCATCGGCACTGCGATGGTGCCAATGGCTCTGAAACGATGACCGTTGTTCAGAGCTCAGAGATGGTATTGATAGGGAGAAAGAATGAATCTGTATGTGTTGTCAGCCCTCGTGCTGGTTTTGGGGGCGGTGTTAGCGGTACTGGTGTTCCGCAGTTATCGTCAGCGGTTGAGTACCATCGACAGCGCAACGGAACTGAGCGTGCCGCTGCTGAAGTCAGTGTTTCATTCTACACCCATTGAGCGCGGGCTGAGTTACGGCCTGATTGCGGCCATTGCCTACCTGATCTGGCAAACCATTCAACAGGGGTTTGATTTTGCTCTGTTAATGATGGGGGCAACGCTGTTCACCGGTGTTATCTGGGCTTTAGACCGCAAACTGACGCGGCCTTCACGACAGGAAATACTGGCTCGCGCGGAAGACAAAATTGAAGACCTCGATGCCCAGACGGATAAATCGACGTTAGAACCGGGGTTAATTGAGAACAGTCGCGCTTTCTTCCCCATCCTGGTATTTGTGTTTCTGTTGCGCAGTTTTCTGATCGAACCCTTTCAGATTCCATCCGGATCAATGAAGCCGACGCTGGAAATCCGTGATTTCATTTTGGTCAATCGATTCGTTTACGGTATCCGGATGCCGATTACCAATCAGGTCATGATTCCGGTATCAACACCAGAGGCCGGCGATGTGATTGTCTTTAAGCCGCCCCATGAACCTGAAAAGAACTTTATTAAACGCGTCGTCGGCGTGCCGGGTGATCGTATCCAATATGACTATGCCCGGAAAATATTACGGATAAACGGCGAAATCGTCGATAAAGAACTGCTCGGTCAGACCTCGGATGATGCCGGCAACTATAACCTGTACGAAGAGGATCTTGGTGGTCGTGAACACCTGATTTACAACAATCGTCGTCAGACCAGCCGACGTCCGGATGAGTGGATTCCATTAAACGGTGTCGTTGTCCCCGAAGGCAAATACTTCGTCATGGGAGACAACAGGGACAACAGTCAGGATGCCCGCTATTGGGAAGGCGCTCGTCGTTTGCAGACCGGTGATTTTGCCAACCAGGATACCAATGCCTGGGGTTTTGTTGACGAAGATGCCATTCTGGGCGAAGCTTTTGTGATCTGGATGCACTGGGAAGGGTTCTATCCAAGCTTCTCGCGCGCTGGCAAGATTCAGTAATTAGAAAAGAGAGATGGCATGAAAAGTTTGCACCGACAGAAAGGCTTGTCGCTGATTGGCGTGGGTCTGCTTGCATTTCTGGTGATATTTTTTGGTCTTCTGATCATTAAAATGTCGGGAACCTATTACGATCACTACACTCTCGACCAGATGATTAAAACCTCTCTGGAGGGGCAAACCGCATCGCGGTTTTCGGCGTCCGAGTTTGAAGACCGGTTGAGAAAAAACATGGACATTAATCAGATCCAACTGGATCTGGATGACGCATTGACGGTCAATCGACGTACCGACCCTATGCAGATCGTGCTGGATTACGAGCACCGCGTGCATCTGTTTGCTAACGTTGATGTCGTTATGATGTTTCACGAAGAGTATGAGTTATAGTCTTGTCATCTACATATCATCGATTGACGAAAGCCATTGGCTACCAGTTTGAAAGTGAAAGCCTGCTCGAGCAGGCTCTGACTCACCGAAGTTACGCCCGCAAAAACAACGAACGGCTGGAGTTCCTTGGCGATGCCATCCTGAACTGCACTATCGCGCAAGCGCTCTATCATCAGTTTCCCAATGCCAAAGAGGGGCAGATGTCCCGCTTGAGGGCTCACCTGGTCAAGGGTGATACTCTGGCTGAAATCGGCCGGGAGTTTGAGCTTGGTGAGTTTTTGCGATTAGGCAGTGGAGAGTTGAAAAGTGGTGGCTTTCGCCGGGACAGCATCCTGGCCGATGCTGTTGAAGCCATTATTGGCGCCATCAGCTTGGATGCGGACCTGGGCAAGGCCCAGCAGGTGTTACTCTCCTGGTATGAGGAGCGTCTGAGTAATCTCGATCTGAAAGAAAATATCAAAGATTCGAAAACCCGGTTACAGGAGTTTCTTCAGGCCCGACGTCTGCCGTTACCCGAGTATCAGGTGAAAACCATAACGGGCGAAGCCCATCAGCAGGAGTTTACGGTGCATTGTCAGGTGGAATCGCTTGAAACGCCGATGGTTGGTGTTGGCAGCAGTCGACGAATGGCCGAACAGGAAGCTGCAAATGCAGCCTTAAAAGCATTGGGTGAGAAAAAATGACCGACCAGTTTCAATTAGATACCTCTTGCGGGTTTGTCGCCATCGTCGGTCGCCCGAACGTGGGCAAATCGACGCTCATGAATCACCTGCTTGGGCAGAAAATCTCGATTACCTCACGCAAGCCGCAAACGACTCGTCATCAGATTCTTGGTATCTGGACCGAAGACAAAACACAGATGGTGTTTGTCGATACACCAGGAATGCACCGCGGACAGGAAAAAGCCATTAATCGGGCCATGAACAAGGCTGCAGATACGGCGCTTACCGATATCGATGCCGTGATTTTTGTTGTCGACCGGACGGTTTTTACCGATGAAGACGCGTGGGTGCTGGAAAAACTGAAACGCAGTCGCGCACCGGTCATACTGGTCATCAATAAGGTGGATCAGCTGGACGATAAACAGTCATTACTGCCTCATATTGAAGCGATGTCTGAAAAGTTTGCGTTTAAAGAAGTGATCCCCGTATCGGCTTTGCAAGGGCACAATCTGGATCGGCTGACGGAATCGTTGAGTGCATCCATGCCTGCAGGTTTGTTTCATTTTCCTGAAGATCAGATTACCGATAAAACGCAGCGCTTCATGGCTGCTGAGATCATTCGTGAAAAGATTATGCGCCAGCTCGGCGCTGAGTTGCCTTATTCAACGGCGGTGGAAATCGAACAGTTCAAGTTTGAAGACCGGGTGTTGCACATCCATGGTCTGATTCTCGTTGAGCGCTCCGGGCAAAAGCGGATTGTGATTGGAGACAAGGGCGCGCGCATTAAAAAAGTTGGCCAGGAAGCCCGCCAGGATATGGAAAACCTGTTCGAAACCAAGGTTATGTTAAATCTTTGGGTGAAAGTGAAAGGCGGCTGGGCAGACGACGAACGGGCCCTGAAAAGTCTGGGCTATTTCGATGAATAAGCTATGGCCATTACTCGAAACGAGACTGTCCACGGGTATCTGATTCATCATCGACCGGTCGGAGAGCATCGCTACCTGGCTTGGTTGTTTACCGCGGAACAGGGGTTGGTCAGAACGCTGGCAACCGGGCAGGTACCGGAAAAGGCACGATTGGCCGAGTGGTCGCTTCGAACCCGTGAGCAGGAGAGTCGCCTGCGCGATTTCCGCTTTACTGCGCCGCGGCTTGTTCAAACGCAGGCTGCTTGTTTCCTGACGCTCTATGTTCATGAGCTTCTCTTTCGACTGGCACCCGTTGGGATCGGCGAAACGACGTTGTTTCAGTCCTTTTCAGCTTGTCTGGTGCATCTGAACTACCCTGATCGTCAAGTCTTGGCATTGCGAACGTTTGAAGCTGAGTTATTACGGGCTTTAGGTCAGGGGATTGATTATCGGTTCGATGTACAACAGAGGCCGATTCAGTTTGACCAAAGGTATGAGTTTCACGCCCAACAAGGGTTTGATCAGTCAGGCCAGGGGTTGTATACCGGCCAGCAGGTGTTGGCGGCCGGCAGAGCTGAGACAGCTCTGGAAGGCGTGCTCAGTTTGCTGCGTCAATGCCATGCCCAACAGTTGACGTCTTTATTGACTACGCAACCGATCTATAGCCGGCATTGGCCAAAACGGTTAAATAAGGAGCCTATAGGGTGAAAGGCATTGGTACTGATATTGTTCAGATCAGTCGCATCATCGGTGTTTATGAACAGCAATCAACGCGCTTCATAGCCCGAATCCTGACGGATAAAGAACAGGTTGTCTTTTGTGAGCGGGGCGAGTCCATGAACTTTCTGGCGAATCGTTTTGCCGCAAAAGAAGCCGTCTCAAAAGCATTGGGGACGGGCATTGCTGGCGGTATCCGCTTTACCGATATTGAGATTTTACCAATGTCCTCCGGGGAGCCTCAGGTTTTTCTTCACGGCCAGGCTTTGGCGCGTCTAACCGATATTGGTGCCACAGAAGTGCGAATCAGCCTCAGCGATGAGGAAGACTATGCGGTGGCGTTTGCCGTCGTGGTTTGATGGCCCCGTCAAACAAACGCCACGAACTCGAGGTTCAGTCCAAGAGTTCGTTCAGCTTTCAGACTTTGACCGGCTTTTTCCGGTTTTTCATCTGATAAGCGTATACCTTCACCGCCTGCTCGAAGCTGCGATCGACGTTTTGTTCCGCGTGCCAGTGCCCCACGTTGTTGATTTCATCATTGAGCATGAACAAAGCATCTTCCAGCATTGAGTAAAACCCCTGCTTAAGCAGAGACTCGGTATGCATCGCCGTCATTCTTAAGCGTGGTACACCACAGTAGTGAGTTGCACCGTGCAGTCGATGCACCAACTCCAATAACGCTTTGTAATCCCCTTGCTGATACAACTGATTAATCTGTTGCTGATCTTTGGTCAGGGTGTCGAGCAGCATACTGAACATATCTTTTGCCAGGCTCAGTTTGCCATTGGCTTTTTCAAGCCCCATGACCAAATCCACAACGGGGAGATCGGCCAACGTTTGATTGTCAATTTCCGGTGCCGGGTCCTGGCTGTTTTCAATGACTCTCGGCGTTTCTGCCTGGCGCTGAAGCGTTGCGCCGGTCCATTTGAACAGGGTGCGTTGCAGCTGGTCTTCATCGATGGGTTTTGCCAGATAATCATCCATACCGGCCTCGAGCATGGCTTCGCGCTCCTCGGCCAGGGCGTGAGCGGTCAGCGCAATGATCGGTACATGGCGATTGCTCGGCTCAGCCCGACGAATCTGACGGGTGGCGGCCATGCCATCCATCGATGGCATTTGAATGTCCATGAAGACCAAATCGAAGACAGTATCAGTCGCCAGTTTTACCGCTTCTTCACCGCTGCTGGCGGAAGTGACTTCGACACCCAGAGATTCCAGAAGCGTCACGATCAACTTCAGGTTGGCTGGGTTGTCGTCAACCGCCAGCACGGAAACGACACTGCGGACATGGCCGAGACTGAGCTCTTTATGGTGCTCACGGCCTTCATGCTCCGGTTCGATGAGTTTCAGCAAAGCCTGGTACAGTTCACCTGAGCGGAAAGGGCGGGTCAGATAATAGTGGGCCCCCTGTTCCAATAAGTGTGCGTTAATGTTTTCGTCGTTAGCATTTGCGATGACCAGTGTCGGACACGACAGTTCTCGATCAATTGTCAGAATTGTACGGTAGAGTTCGTCGTTATGTTCCTGGCTGCTGACATCCAGAATGGCCAGAGTGACTCCGTATTGGTTGCCGCTCTGAAGAGATTCGGCCAATGCGGCGGCGCTTTCAAACTCGCGAGCTACCGCGCCCCAGCCTTCAATCTGATGTTGATACGCCAGTCGGGTCATCTCTCTGGGCTCTACTACAGCAACGGATTGTTGTTCGAGGCCTTTGAGTTTGGGCGGTTGTTGAGCCGCCGGTGCCACATCCGCTTTGATATTAAACCAGAACGTCGAACCCTCGTCTTTTTTGCTTTCCAGACCAATATCGCCGCCCATCTGTTCCACCAGTCGTTTTGAAATGACCAGTCCGAGACCGGTGCCACCAAACTCCCGGGCGGTGGACGAGTCGGCTTGCGCAAAGGCTTGAAATAACGCTTTCTGTTGCGTTTTTGATAGCCCGATTCCGGTGTCTGTCACGCTGACACGCACCGTCACCTTATTGCCCTGTTGTTGTTCAATCATGGTGCGGATCACGACACTGCCTTCATTGGTAAACTTGATGGCATTACTGATCAGGTTGGTCAGGACTTGTTTCAGGCGGAGCGGGTCGAACACCAGTTGTTCAGGAACGTCCGCAAAAAAGAGAGACACAACTTCCAGGTTTTTGGCCGATGAGGCCGGGTCGAGCATGGTCAGGACTTCCTCAATGGACTCGCGCAGGTTGGTGCTGCGGTTGTCCAGCATCAGTTTGCCCGCTTCGATTTTGCAGAAATCAAGGACGTCGTTAATGATGGTCAGCAGTACCTGTGACGACGACATGATGGTGGAAATATAGTCTTCCTGCTTTTTGGTCAGGTTGGATCGTGCCAACAAGCGCGCAAACCCGATGATGCCATTCAGTGGCGTACGGATCTCGTGGCTCATGTTGGCCAGAAACTCGGTTTTGACCTGGTTCGCCTGTTGCGCTTCCCGGCGGGCCATGTCCAGTTCGATGTTCTGGATTTCGATCGTCTCCAGAGTTTCGCGTAGGTCCAGCGTGGCCTGTTCGACACTGTTCTGCATGTCGTTGTAAGCATCTTTGATGGTCATTGCCATGGCATTGATACCTTCTTCCAGCTCCCGTAACTCGCCTTTCGACGTTTCCGGGACCCGGGATTCGAGGTTGCCTTCACGAATATCTACCACTGTCTTAATCATGCTTTGTACCGGGCGGGTGATTTCCCGGTTCAAGTAAAAGGCAATTCCGGAGATGATGAACAGCGCGACCAGTAAAAGGCTTAAGTTACGCAGAATGGTTTGGTAGTGGCCTACCTGAGTGCTGGCATAATCAAACTCCAACTCAACCCAGCCGAGTGGGCGGGGAGACGGCAAGGCCGTGCGCAGATCTTCCGGTGAAAATACCGGGACCAGGTAACGAAACGTCCGGTCTCCTTCGTACAGTCTTAACTGTCGGGTGTCGCTGATAGAGATCGGATAGGCCGGACCCAAGGGCGAAGGGCCGTGCATAGCCCATTCTGCGGCAGAGGCATTAAACAATCGGATTGAACGGGCATCCCGTTCGTTGAGCGAACGTCGGATCAGGGTTTCAAGCAGTTCATCATCGGCATCGGCGACCGGGGCTGATAGGGTGTCGGCGAGGCGGTTCGCTACCGTTTCGGTGCGTTCGGCAAACGCTTTTTTCTGCTGGCTGATGTCAATGTGCGTAAACCAACCGACCGCTAACAAGCCCAGAATGAGGGCTGGGATCAGCGAAATGTACAGCAGTCGGTTTTGTAATCCTAACGGGTTCATAGTCATCCTATTTCAAGCCATCACGAACAACGCCATCGTGACATTGTAATTCTGAACCGGTAATACCGTCTTAGTGCATTATGGCCTAAAACCCGCCGGAGGTCTTGAGTCAGCTATTTTTAGACGACGACTAACGGCTATCATGGCGTTTACATCTTCCCATAACGTTCATCATGGCCTAAACCCATGCAGTTATAATGCATTGTTATTATTTTTGAGCGTTTTATATCGTTATAATGAGGATAAACGGGCAGGTTGCGCTAGAGTGCCTGACACAAATTATGACACGGGCGGACTCGCGCCTGATATCGGAGTAGAGATGCAGGATTTTCCGACCATCGAAGATTACATCGGGAAAACGCCTCTGGTGCGGATGCAGCGGATGAACCCGAACCCGCGTAACACCATTTTGCTTAAGCTTGAAGGAAACAATCCTGCCGGATCGGTCAAGGATCGACCGGCGGTCAATATGATCCTTCAGGCGGAGCGAAGAGGGGACATTGTTCCAGGTGACACCCTGATTGAAGCCACCAGTGGCAATACCGGTATTGCTCTGGCGATGGCGGCCGCCATCAAAGGCTATCGGATGACTTTAATCATGCCGGCAAACCTGTCGGAAGAGCGACGGGCCAGTATGCGAGCCTACGGTGCGGAGATCATTTCGGTGACACAAGAACAAGGCATGGAGTATGCAAGAGATCTGGCCTTGTCACTACAGGCAGAAGGTAAAGGCAATGTGCTGGATCAGTTCAGTAACCCGGATAATCCCAATGCGCACTACCTCTCGACCGGACCGGAAATCTGGCAGGACAGTCGGGGAAGGGTGACTCATTTTGTCTCATCCATGGGTACAACCGGTACCATTATGGGGTGTTCTCAGTATTTAAAAGAGATGAACCCCGACATTGAAATCATTGGCTTGCAACCGACGGAAGGTTCTCAGATTCCCGGCATCCGGCGCTGGCCAGAAGCCTATTTGCCGGCCATTTATGACAACACCCGGGTTGACCGGGTGATCGATATGGATCAGGACACCGCCGAGAAAACCATGCGCCGACTGGCGGCCGAAGAGGGTATCTTTGCGGGCGTCAGCTCAGGAGGCTCTGTGGCCGGTGCAATGAAATTGTCTGAGCAGGTGAATGATGCGGTAATTGTGGCCATTGTCTGCGATCGGGGTGATCGCTACCTCTCGACCGGTGTGTTCCCCGGCTGATGCGACGTTTTCAATCGAAACCTAAAAGCCGGATACCGTCGACGGTCGAGTTGACCATTGAGCGTTTAAGTCATGACGGGCGCGGTATCGGGCACGTCGACGGACGGGTAGTCATGGTCGATAATGCGCTGCCGGGTGAAGTCATCGAAGCAGGCATAGATCAGGGTAACACCCGGCTTTGGCAGGGGCACGTTCGACGTTATCTGTCGGTCAGTGAGCAACGGCAGGAGCCCGTTTGCCACCTCTATGGGCAATGCGGAGGTTGTCAGCTTCAGCACCTGTCTGCCACGGACCAACTGGCGCTGAAACAACAGGCCGTGCAGGATCATTTTCATCGGAACCGTTTGCCGGCGATAGGCTTTACTGATCCTCTTGTGTCTGCGCCGGTTGGCTACCGTCACCGGGCGCGATTTCACCTTTCTAAGTCGGGGACTTTAGGCTTTCATGGTGCACGCGGCCGCCAGGTGATTCCCGTGGAACAGTGCCCGGTGATAACAACGGAGTTGCAGGCGTTGTTGGATCGGGTCCGTCGTGAAGCCCCTTTGAAGGGGTTGCAGCAACTAGAGCTGACGGTGGACGATGCAGGCAAAGCCGGCGCTCGCGCCGTCAAGGCGTCTGACAGTGCTCGTCAGGCTTTTGAACAATGGCAGAATGCGCAGGATTGGCTGACGGAAGAGTTAACCTACCAGGCTGGAACGCAGGTCGTAACGGCCAGACCCGGGGATTTTACTCAGGTAAACCGCGAAATTAACCAGCAGATGCTCAAACAGATTCGCCAATGGTTGCAACCGCGAGAAGACGATCGGCTGCTGGATTTGTTCTGTGGAAACGGCAACATCAGTTTGGCGATGTTGGATGAGGTGGCTGCGATATTGGGACTGGAATCCTCCGGGCCGGCGATTGAGGCCGCCAAAGCGGCGGTGAAGCATCATCCGAAGGCTCAGTTCCTGGAAGCTGACCTGTTTACCTCCTGTTTACAGGTTCGACCGCAGGTCGCTGAGTTTGCTCCGACCATCGCGGTCTTGGATCCACCCAGAGCGGGTGCAGAGCAGGTGGTTCAATGGTTATCCGAGCTGCCAAGCCTTACCCGGTTGGTTTACGTCTCCTGTGATCCGGCGACACTTGCACGTGATCTGGCTCAACTGACGGCTGACCACTGGCACTTGAGAAAAGCCGGATTGATCGATATGTTTCCTCAGACGCGTCATATTGAAACCATGGTGCTTCTGAAAAAAAATAAGTAAAGAGATAGACATCAGTGAAAGTACGCGAAGACCAACCGGTATTCAGTGACGGCACCGTAGACCTCGAAGCCTGGCTGGAACGTATCGAAGCCAAAACGGCCATCGTTGACCCCGAGGAACTGATCCGTGCCTGCCGTATTGCCAGGACCGCCGAGCAGGAGTCCGATCACCCCGCCAACACCTGGGGCGAGGGCGCGAGTGCCTTCAAGACCGGGCTGGAAATGGTGGAGATTCTGGCAGACCTGGGTCTTGATCAGGATGCGCTGGTCGCGGCGGTTTTATATCGAACGGTACGGGAAGAGGAACTGGCACTGGAAACCGTGCGGGACCAGTTCGGCCCGAAAATCGCTAACCTGATTCAGGGCGTCATGCGCATGGCCGCCATCTCCAACCGAAAGTCCACCCGGGACAGTGTTTTCGGGCAGAATGAAACCCAGGGTGAAGCTGTCCGGAAAATGCTCGTGGCGATGATAGACGACGTCCGCGTTGCTCTGATCAAGTTGGCCGAACGCACCTGCGCGATTCGCGCGATTAAGCATTCCCCGGCCGCTCGCCGCTATCGGGTGGCACGAGAGGTGTTCGATATCTATGCGCCACTGGCCCATCGCCTCGGCGTCGGTCATCTTAAATGGGAGCTTGAAGATTTAGCTTTTCGCTATATCGAGCCGCAGGATTACAAAAAAATCGCCAAGCTGTTGGATGAAAAACGTCTGGATCGCCAGGAGTACATTCAGAAAGTACAGACGTTAATCACCGAAGAAATCGAAAAGGCGAACGTTCAGGCCGAGATTCAAGGCCGTGCGAAGCATATTTATTCCATCTGGCGGAAGATGAAACGTAAAAACATCACCTTCAGCCAGGTCTATGACATCCGGGCTTTTCGGATTCTGGTACCGGAAGTGCGGGATTGCTACACCGTGCTTGGGATTGTGCATTCCATGTGGCGTCACATTCCCCGTGAGTTTGATGACTACATTGCCTCACCCAAACAAAACGGTTATCGATCATTACATACGGCCGTAATCGGGCCTGAAGGAAAGGTCGTCGAAATTCAGATCCGTACGCAGGAAATGCACGACGATGCCGAACTGGGTGTCTGCGCGCATTGGCTGTACAAAGGGACGGATGCGAAAAAGGGCGGTCAGTCCCGCGGTTACGAGGAAAAAGTCTCTTGGTTGCGTCAGGTGCTTGAATGGCATGACGAGCTGGGCGGGATTGATGAAATGGTCGAAGAGCTCGGTGTTGACGTCACCATCGACCGGATCTACGTGCTGACGCCGGATGGTCATGTGGTTGACCTGGCCTCCAATGCGACTCCCATCGACTTTGCCTATAAAGTGCATACGGATATCGGCCATCGTTGCCGGGGTGCGAAGGTGAACGGCCGAATTGTTTCCTTGAACACCCAGTTGAAAATCGGTGACCAAGTGGAGATTTTAACCGGAAGCGAAGCCAGCCCAAGCCGGGATTGGTTGAACTCCGACCTGGGCTATGTCACCTCTTCCAGAGCCAGAGCAAAAATCAAGCACTGGTTTAAATCGCAGGATCGGGACATCAATGTCCGCGATGGTCGTGACATGCTGCTGCGGGAGCTGCGACGGTTTAACCTCACCGATGTCGACATGCAGGCTCTGGCTCAGGATGTTAATTTCACGGATGAGGACAGTCTCTTTGCAGCCCTGGGGGCTGGTGATATTCGTCTGATGCATGTGGTGCATCATGCAGAAGAGCTGACGCATCCGAAAAAGGCGAAAGCACCTGCCTTTAAAACGCCTAAAAAGCAGAATCACAGCGGCGATCTCATCATACAGGGCGTCGGCAACATGCTGACCACCATCGCCAACTGCTGTAAGCCGGTGCCGGGCGATCCGGTCGTCGGCTTTATTACTCAGGGCCGGGGTGTGTCTATCCACCGTGATGACTGCGTCAACCTGCTGCAACTGAAGTCAACTGAACCCGAGCGCATTATTGACGTCTCCTGGGGTAACGAGGTCAAAACCACGTACCCCGTTGAGCTGTTGGTGTCCGCCTATGACCGTACCGGGTTGCTTAAAGATCTGATGGTGGTGCTGGCTAATATCGGCATCAATGTGATCTCCATGAACACGTTGTCTAATAAGAACGACAACTCGGCCAAGATGACGATTACCGTGGAAGTTGAAGATTTACGGTCGCTGGGTCGAATCATGACGCAATTATCGAAGGTACCCAATGTCGCAGACGTGCATCGGATTTATACCAAAAGTTAGGCTGAGTGATGACTGAACGTTATACCTTCGATGATTTAAAGACACTGATGTCGCGGCTTCGCGATCCTCAGGATGGGTGTCCCTGGGACCTTGATCAGTCTTATCGCACCATCGTGCCGCATACCCTTGAAGAAGTGTATGAAGTCATCGACACCATCGAGCGGGAAGATTATCAGCATCTGCGAGAAGAGTTGGGCGACCTGCTGTTTCAGATTGTTTTTTACGCGCAGATTGCCAGTGATGAGGATCGGTTTAATCTGGATGACGTCGTCCATGATCTCGTCACTAAACTGATCTTTCGCCATCCGCATGTTTTCCCGGCAGGCACCCTTGAGAGCCGAGTTGGTGATCAATCGATGACAGCCAGTGGCGTTGAAGGCCAGTGGGATGCTCTGAAAACCAAAGAGAAACCGGAACGCACGTCTGTTTTATCGGATGTGCCGATGGCATTGCCCGGACTTTTGCGGGCGCGCAAGCTGCAATCAAGAGCCGCCAAAGTCGGTTTTGACTGGCCGGACATTCAGGGTGTTATCGATAAAGCTCACGAAGAACTCGATGAACTAAAAGAGGCGCTTCAGCAGGGTAACTCCCGTAATATCGAAAGCGAGCTTGGGGATCTTCTTTTCGTCCTTGCCAATCTGGCACGGCACAGTGATGTGGACCCGGAACAGGCGATCCGCTCGACAAACGCCAAGTTTGAGCGTCGATTTGGCTTTGTAGAGGCCGAAGTTACGCGATCGCAACGTGACTGGTCGGACTTTTCACTGGAAGCTTTAGACGCGTTTTGGCAGCAGGCCAAAGAGGATGGCTTGTGAGCTGGGTCATCCGGCCCTTCGATATGGCTGATCTCGATGGTTGTCAGTGCGTTATGTCCTCAAATACCCCCCGTTTTTTTGCGCCTGATGAGTACGCGGAGTTTACTGAGGATTTGCAGCATCGTTCACGTCTGCCCGAAAACCGGCGCTGGCCCTATTTTGTATTAGTGACCAACCAACAGGTCCGGGGATGTGGTGGCTACGCGCAGATTAAAGACGGTACCGCTACGCTGGTCTGGGGCATGGTTGACTCGTCAGAACATGGTCAGGGTTTGGGTCGTGAACTGTTGCGTTATCGGCTCTGGCATATGCCGCCGTCGATACATTCTGTAGAGATAGACACGACGCCGGCGTCTTTTGGTTTTTACCGGCGATTTGGGTTTGATGCATATCAGCAAGAGCCTGATGGTTATGGGCCGGGCCTGGATAAAGTCCTGGCCCGGCTGAAACGTTAAGGGCTTAGCCCTGAACGCATTCGATCACCAGGCTGCCAATGGAGTAGCCGGCTCCAAAGGAACAGATAACGCCGATGTCACCATTGGCAAAGTCTTTGTGATACAGCGTAAAGGCGATGATCGAGCCGGCTGAGGCGGTGTTCCCGAAGCGATCCAGAACAATCGGCGCTTCTTCCTCGGTTGCGGTCCGTCCGAGCAGCTTTTTCGCAATCAGGATGTTCATGTTGATGTTGGCCTGATGCAGCCACCAGCGTTTAACGGTTTGATTGTCTATGTCGAGTGCCGCCAGCTGGCTGGACATATGTTCGGCCGCCATTGGGCACACTTCTTTAAAGACTTTCCGCCCTTCCTGATGAAACAGGTTGGCCGGTGCGAATGCGTCGATGTCAGCCGCCCGGGACAGATGACCAAAGTTGGAGCGAATGTTGTTTGAGTACTTGGTGACGGCCTTGGTGTCGAGAACCCGGAAATATTGCTTAGCCGCAACCTGATCTTCGTTTTCAACCACCATCGCGGTGGCCACGTCACCGAAGATGAAATGTGAATCCCGGTCTGCATAGTTCAGCTGAGGTGTGACCAATTCAGGGTTGATGACCAACACCGAACGTGCGGTGCCAGAACGAACCATTTCATAAGCGCGTTGCAACGCAAACGTTGCTGCCGAGCAAGCAACCAGCATGTCAAAGCCAAATCCTTCAATGCCTAATGCTTCCTGAACTTCGATGGCTATAGCTGGGTAGGCGCGTTGGGTATAGGCACAGCTGACAATCACAGCATCGATATCGGTTGCATTTCGGTTGGCGTCGTCCAGTGCGGCCCTGGCGGCGGCAACCGCCATTTCGGCCTGTTGTGACATTTCGTTTTCGGCTCGGGCCGGGATGTTCGGCCGCATTCGGTTGATATCGAGGATGCCGTCTTTTTCATAGACATAGCGTTCCCGGATTCCGCTGGCTTTTTCGATGAAGGCGGCATCGGATTTGGCCATTGGGGCTACTTCGCCGCGTTCAATGGCGTCAGCGTTGGCGTGATTGAATCGATCAGCGTTTTCGTTCAAAACGTTAACCAACTCTTCATTGGTGATGCTGTAAGGCGGTGTCCACAGTCCTGAGCCGCTGATCACGACGGAAGGAAACGACGTCATGGGTTCTCTCTTATTTATTGATTTGCGTTCGACACAGTATAGGGGCTTCGACGACGATGTCGATTCAGGAAAAGATAACAGCGTTCAACTGGCGAAAATGAGGGCCATTCGTTATTCTGACTTTATGTACGGGCCACAGTGAGTTGTTATGAAACACCATTTTACGTTGACCTTTCGTGTGAATGCGCGCCAACGCGTTGATGTCGGACAGGTGGCCAGGCAGATGTCCGGCAGTGATTTTCACATCGAGTCAGCACCGCTGAACGGCACTGAGTTCAGTGTGCACTTTGAACGAGAAGGTTCGAATGCCATGGAACTGCTTGAGTATGCTCGCGATCAGGTGACGTCAGCCGTCCCGGGGGCTGAACTGATTGAGATGGATATGACCGAAGAGCCGCCGATGATGGGCGCGGTCGATGACATTACGAAACTGGTCATTCAGGCCTGCCAGGTGTTTGGCGACCCGGAACTGGCACATACCTGGTTAAGTCAACCTCAAAGCGAACTCGGGGGTAATGTCCCCAAAGTGATGATGATTGATGCCGAAGGGAGGACAGTGGTATCCCGGGTCTTGACCCGGCTTCAACAGCAGTCTTAGTCTGTGGCCAGAAAACAACAATAAAAAGAAAGGCCAACAATGATCATTCTGTACGCCATTCCGGTATTCATGCTGATGATTGCCGTGGAAGCCATTTCCGATCGTTTATCTAAACGTGGTTATTACCGGTTCAATGATGCTCTGGGCAGCCTGGCCACGGGCATGCTGAACCGAACCATGAACTTCTTGACGCTTTATGTGAACTGGGCGGCGTACAGCGCGCTCTTTGGCTATTTCGGCTATTTTGAACTGCCCGTAAATGCCATTACCTGGCTTGCGGCCTTTGTGATTTACGACTTTTTCTATTACTGGTCTCACCGGTTAGCTCATACCTATTCTCTGTTCTGGAACGCCCACGCCGTTCATCATCAAAGTGAAGAGTTCAATCTGACAACGGCTTTGCGACAACCTTTCACCGGTGTTGTCCAGGGCTCTCTGGTCTACTTACCGATGACATTAATGGGTTTCAGTCCGGCTATGGTGGCGGTGGTCGGGTCGTTAAACCTGATCTATCAGTTCTGGGTTCATACCCGGTTTGTTCCGAAGCTCGGGTACTTGGAGGCTGTTTTTGTCACGCCTTCGAATCATCGGGTCCATCACGGCATGAATGATCGCTACATCGACCGGAATTTCGGCGGTGTCTTTATTCTATGGGATCGGTTATTCGGAACCTTTCAGGACGAGCTTGAGACTGATCCGGTGGTTTTCGGAGTTCGCAAACCCTTGAACAGCTTTAACCCTTTTTATGCCAATGTACAAATATATGCGCAGATGCTCAGAGATATCTGGGTTGGGAAAAGTGTCCATCTGGCATGGCAGGTACTGACCAGTCGTACCGGCCAGCGACCCGAAGCCATCGCACAAAAGGCTCCCATTGAACGATTAGATCTGGCCAGTTTCCAACCCTTCAACCCGACCAGAGCACGAGGCAGTTTGCTGGTGGTCTGGTCTCAGTTGATCTTTTCGTTGATTTACACCGTCTGGTTTTTGTTGAGCATTGATCAGACGGGGTTTGTTTCTGCCTTGGCGCATTTTTTACCGTTGGGGCTGGCCCTGTTCAGTATGGGGATGCTTTTGGAGGGGCGTACACTGGGCTGGTGGCTCGAAGGGGTTCGCCTAGCCTACATCGGAGCGGCATTGACTGTGTTGCCGGTTAACTGGCCTGTCGCACCAGCTTCGATCTATCTCGCCGTCAGTATTCTCCTATTGCTTGGGGCGCTGGCGATGGCCATGCGACGTTTCAGGCCGGTTGTGAGTGATTAATTAGGTTCTTATTCGAATGACAACAATAAAAACAGGAGAGAGAAAGATGGCGAAATCAATAGACCAATGGCTCGACGCGTATGGGGTCTCGCATCAGAATCGGACGAACAAACTGATTCACTGGATTTGCGTCCCCATTATTACCTGGACGGTACTGGCGCTGCTGTGGGAAGTGTCTTTAGCACCGGGCAGCTGGATGAACCTGGCAATGGCTTTCATCCTTTTTGCGCTGGTTTTTTACTTTCGCTTATCTGTACCGCTGATGCTGGGAATGGCCGCCTTTTCGGCGTCCTGTATTGGACTGATTCTCTGGCATGAGCAAGCCTTAGACATTGCTCTTTGGCAAACCGCCTTGGCCTTGTTTGTACTGGCCTGGATAGGGCAGTTTATCGGTCACCGCATTGAAGGAAAAAAGCCGAGCTTTTTTCAGGACCTCCAGTTTTTGCTGATCGGTCCGGCCTGGTTGCTCAGCTTTGTGTATCGTCGTTTGGGGTTACCGGTCTGAGGTGTGCTGGTCGATTGAGCTTAGAAAACCACGCAAAATACTGAGTTCTTTACGAGTTGGTCGAGCGCGTCGGAACAGCGCCCGTAAGTGGTCCATAACCTGACCTGGATGGGCCGGATTGAGAAAGCCGGTCGCTTCGGATGTTTTTGCGAGATGCTGATAAAACTGTTCGAGTTCTCGTTGACGAGGGTACGGTTCCACGTCACTTTCTGGTGGCGTTTCCGACGATGCCACTTTAAATACTTCCCAGGCGACCAATTGCACGGCCTGGCTGAGATTGAGTACCGGGTATTCCGGGTTGGTGGCGATGTTTAACTGAAAGTGGCATTGCTGAATCTCTTCATTCGACAAGCCCATTCGTTCGCGTCCAAAGACGATGGCGACGGTTCCCTGGTCGCTTTCACGGCAGGCTTTTTCGGCGCAAGCTTCAGCCGTTAAGGCGGGCAAGCGAATAGAGCGGTCACGCGCAGAAGTACCGATCACCAGATTGCAATCGGCAATGGCCTCTTCCAAAGTGGCGACAACGTTTGCCTGTTCCAGCAGGTCGACGGCCTGCCCGGCACGACTGGTTGCCTCATCGCTGGGAAAATCCACAGGATCGACAAGGACCAGATTCGACAACCCCATGTTTTTCATGGCTCGGGCTGTTGCGCCGATGTTTCCGGCATGCCAGGTACGGATTAATACGATTCGGATATTGGACAGCATGTGGACTCTCTGAAAGTTCGATCGGCCAGTGTAATGGGCTCAAAGAAAATTTTCACCAACAGGTTTTGGACAGAAACGGGTCAAACGCGCAGAGGTTTCGGGCGGTTCAACGTTGGGATGGGCGTAAAAAAAGGCCGGTACGTCAGTAACCGGCCTCCAGAATCAGTCAAACTAAACAGGAATATAAACGGGCCCGACACCAACCGCCCAGACAATGACGGTAATGGCTAACAGACCGACGAACATGACCAAGCCGACCGTCACGATCGCGCTGGCAAAAATAAAGCCCTTATCTTTTGGGATGCTCATCAGAATGGGGACGCCTTCGTACAGTAAGTATACCGAGTAAGCGACGGCAATCAGACCAATGATCATATCCAGCCATAACACAGGGTAGAGTGCGATGATGCCGCAGATAAAAAGTGGTGCCGTGGTATAGGTTGCCAGCGCAACGCCACGCGGTGTGTGATCATCTTCCTGATAGGTTGCCGACAAGAAGTCGATAAATTTGCCGAGTATCACAACACCGGTAATCATTGCCCCGTAAAACAGCAGGCAGAGCATCAGTGCGCTCTCGGACGTCAGCCGATGCACGGTATCATCGGAGCCGATCGACCAACCCACCTGAGTTGCGCCGATATAGGCGCAGACGGCCGGAATGGCAGCAAGAATAAGTGCGTGTGTGAGGTAGTGACGCCCAATGGTATTAGGTTCAGAACGGATGGTTTCCCACTCATCATCGGGGTGGGTGAAGATGCCCCAGACATGGTCCAAAATCATAAATTACTCTCCCGTTATTGTTATTGTTTGCCATCCTCAGTCTGACGCTGAGGACTGAGATCAGTATAGTCAGGCTGTTCAAAAAATGACAACTCGGGCCGTTAAGGCCCGAGGTGCGATATGGACAAGGGAGGTTTGATCGGTACTGATCAGTTTGGCTGGTCGGGCTCTGCAACCGGTTCTTCCAGATTGCGAATACGCGTGGCCGTGACGGCGTTGTCTTTTATCTGCAGAATTTCGATCAGGTACTGACCGATTTTCAGGCTGAGGTTAGCGTCAGGAATGTCTTCAACGTGTTCCAGAATCAGACCATTCAACGTTTTCGGACCGTCGGTGGGCAAAGACCAATCCAGCGATCGGTTGATATCACGGATGGTCGCGGAACCGTCGATAACAAAGGTGCCGTCTCGTTGTGGGTGAATTTCCTTGGTACTGTTGGTCAGGTCTGTCGTAAATTCCCCAACGATCTCTTCCAGCAGGTCTTCCAGTGTCACCAGTCCCTGAATGTCACCGTACTCATCTACGACGAACGCCATGCGCAGCTGCTGCGACTGAAAGTTAATCAGCTGGGTGTGTAACGGCGTACCTTCGGGGACGAAATACGGGTCTTTTGCCGCTTTGGTCAGCATCACTTTGGAGGGGTTGTCTGAGTAGAGGAACTCAGCGGCATCACGGATGTGCAGGATGCCGATGACTTTGTCCAGCTCGCCTTTAAACAATGGGAAACGCGTGTATTCAGTGCTGCGAATGGCTTCAGCGAGGCTGTCCAGATCGTTTTCAAGGTCAATCCCCACCACTTCGTTTCGGGGCACCATAATGTCGTCAACCGTAACATTATCGAGTTCAAGAATACCCAGCAGCATGGACTGGCGTTGTTCCGGCAAAGTACTGGCGGATTCATTCACAATGGTTTTCAGCTCTTCCGACGACAGCGCTTCGTCCGGGCTGTGCCGGGTTCCCACTCGCAATAACCAGAAGATGGCTTTGACAAACGCATTCACCAGCCAAACGGCCGGTGCGAATGCGGTCGACAAGACCCGAAGCACATAGGACGCCGGGAAGGAAATCTGTTCGGGATGACGCTGAGCCAGGGTTTTCGGGGTGACCTCAGCAAAAATCAGCAGTACCAGTGTCAGTAAAAAGGTCGACAGCGTGACGGCCAGCTCTTCATTGTCCGGCAGCAGCCGCTGGGCGATCAGCGTGGCAATGGTGGCCGCCGCAATGTTGACCAGGTTGTTACCAATGAGAATAACGCTGAACAGTCGCTCTGGTGTTTCCAGAAGACGCAGTGCCAAGCGAGCGGAACGGTGTCCCTCATTGGCCAGATGTTTTAGACGATAACGATTCAGTGACAGAATGCCGGTTTCAGAACTGGAGAAAAACGCTGAAAACAGCAGTAGGAGACCTAACACGGCAAAGAGCAGGCCTACAGGAATATCGTTCAAAAGGAGGTAGCCTCAATGATGAAATCAGGCGATTTTGTATCGATATGTCAGGTCAGTGTCAAGCATTGCCCTGAAAAACCGCCATTGTTATGACTTTGTGACTAGGTTGGCACTCTGTGAGGACAGAATCAGGAGGGAATCAGCAGGTATTCAAGAACAAATTTAGAACCCACAAACGCCACCATCAGAAACCCTGCGCCCAGATAAATCATCCGACTGGCCCGGGCACCGCGCCAGCCAAGATAGAAGTGACCGAAAATCAGTGTGGCAAAGAAGCCCCAGCCGATCAGGGTCAGAATGGTTTTATGGCTGATCTGCTGAGCCAGCATGTTTTCCACATAAAGGCCACCGGTGATGATGGCGGCCGTCAGCAAAACGAAACCAATGATCAACCATTCAAACATCAGGCGCTCCATCGATTGCAGCGGCGGCAAAATATTCATAATACGACTGTTGAGCTGATGTTTGTGTAGATGGTGAGCCTGAACGTTGACCAGTACCGCCTGAATCGTTGTGATCAGGATGACGCTGTAGGCCAGTAACGATACGAATATGTGAATCAACATGCCGGCAGAATAGGCCTTGGCCGTGACTGGCTGCGGTGCCAACAGGGCGATAAGCAGGAGCAGGGCGCCTGCGGGCATAAAGAAGGTGAACAGGTTATGCAAAGGTTTAGACAATGCGGACAACACGATGACGGTGATCGTCATCCAGACGCAGATGGAAATGGAGTTCAGCAAGGACATGCGTAACTGATCGTTCAGAAGCAGGTCGGATGTCAGCGCGATGGTGTGAGCCAATACTCCGATACAAGCAGAGCCATAAACCAGCCAGAGATTCAGCTTGCGTCCGCGCATCAGGGTAATGATCGCCGACAAGCCGCTGGTAAAATACGTAAAAACTGCAATCCACAAAAGCATAAGGCGTCCGTTAGCCGTTGGTGTACCGAGTGTTCAAAGTTACAACCTGTATCCAGGAAGTCGGCGGAGTCTATCATAAATGATAATTACTATCACTTGCACAGGTATTAGCCAATGCCGATCACGCACTGATATACTTGCCCGATAAAATAGTCGTGTGAATCAAGAATGTTTAACAGTTTATCAGAACGTCTGGGTCAGACATTAAAACAAATTACCGGTCAGGCCAAACTGACCGAGGACAATATCAAGAGTTCACTGCGGGAAGTGCGGATGGCACTGCTCGAGGCGGACGTGGCATTGCCGGTCGTTAAAGCCTTTATCGATGCGGTGAAAACGCGAGCCGTTGGTCAGGAAGTTTCCCAAGCGCTGAACCCTGGGCAACAGTTCCTGAAGATTGTTCAGAGTGAGCTGGTCCATGTGATGGGCGAGCAGAATGAAGCTCTCGATCTGAAAACTCAGCCTCCGGCCGTGATTTTGATGGCTGGTCTTCAAGGGGCGGGTAAAACCACGACAACAGCCAAGCTGTCGCGCTTTCTTAGTGAGCGGGAAAAGAAAAAGGTCATGGTGGTGTCGGCAGACGTTTACCGTCCCGCCGCGATTAAACAGTTGGAGACGTTAGCCGGTGAAGTCGGAGCGCTGTTTCATCCCTCGGATGTTGCTCAAAAACCCGAAGCTATTGTTAAAGGTGCCATCGATGCGGCACGCAAGCAGGCCGTCGATGTACTGATTGTCGATACTGCCGGTCGTTTGGCTGTTGATGAAGCCATGATGGCGGAAATTCAGACGCTGCATAAAGCGGTGAATCCGATTGAGACGCTGTTTGTTGTTGATGCAATGACCGGTCAGGACGCGGCAAACACCGCGAAAGCGTTCAGTGACGCCTTGCCGCTCACTGGGGTGGTCTTATCGAAAGCCGACGGTGATTCCCGCGGCGGTGCGGCCTTGTCCGTTCGTCACATCACCGGTAAGCCCATCAAGTTTATGGGTATGGGTGAAAAGGTTGATGCGCTTGAGCCGTTCTACCCGGATCGAATTGCTTCCCGGATTCTCGACATGGGCGATGTACTGTCGCTGATCGAGGAAGTCGAACGTAAGGTTGATAAGCAAAAAGCTGAAAAGCTGGCGTCGAAACTTAAAAAGGGTAAGGGCTTTGACCTTGAGGATTTCAGAGAGCAGCTTGCTCAGATGAACAACATGGGTGGTCTGAGCGGCATGATGGATAAGCTGCCGGGCATGGGCCAACTGGGGCAGGCCGCCGCACAGATGCAGGGTGCGGAGAAGCAGTTTTCTCAGATGGGTGCCATCATTGACTCCATGACACCGCTGGAGCGCCGCTTCCCGGATAAAATCAATGGCTCTCGGAAACGCCGCATCGCCATGGGCTCGGGAACTCAGATTCAAGATGTGAACCGTTTGCTGAAGCAACACAAGCAGATGGCGAAAATGATGAAGAAGGTCGGTAAGAAGGGTGGCATGCAGAAAATGATGCGTGGCATGGGCGGCATGATGGGTGGCCCTGGCGGTGGAATGCCACCGGGTGGCGGTCTTCCTCCGGGCATGGGTGGAGGCGGGAAGTTCCCGTTTTAATCAAGCCACTAACTGTTAAAACCGGTAGAAAAGGCGCGTAGGCGCCTTTTCTCGTTTTCGGAGTCGTTGTTCCAGGGCCCCGAGCAGGGCGTGCCTGAGCTGAGCAGTTTAGTCGTAGTACCGCAGCTTAGGTGAATGAAGGCTTGCAACTGGCCGCCAGATCACTATAATTTCGCGGCCTTAATTTCTGGGGTAACCCAGGTAATTCAAACGTTGGTTTTGTCTGAAGCTAACCACTTCAGCATTCCAAAACGGCAGGTGATTTTAAAGCTTGCCCATACAGGAGAACGCGATGGTAGTCATTCGACTCTCACGTGGCGGTTCTAAGAAACGCCCGTTTTATCATCTCACCGTAGCTGACAGCCGAAATGCCCGTGACGGACGTTTCATTGAGCGTGTTGGTTTCTTTAACCCAATTGCACGTGGTCAGGAAGAACGCTTGCGCGTTAGCCTGGATCGCGTTGACTATTGGGTAAGCAAGGGTGCACAGACTTCTGATCGTGTCGCCCAATTGCTTAAAGAGTACAAGAAAGCCCAGGCCTGATTGATTTGAGAGGCATGGGAGCGCGATGACCCCTTTGAAGCCAGAAGACTATGTGGTCCTGGGGAATATCTCCTCAGTGTACGGCATTAAGGGCTGGGTGAAGGTTTATTCCTACACCGAGCCAATGGATCGGATTCTCGAGTACGGGAGCTGGACTCTTCGGAAAGGTCAGGATCTGATTCTGGTTGAAGTCGACAAAGGGCGAAGTCATGGCAAGGGGATGGTTGCACACCTGAAAGGCGTGGATGACCGAGAAGTCGCAAAGCAGTATTCAGGTTATGAAATCTGTGTGCCGCAGGACCGACTCCCTGAGCTGCCGGAAGGGGATTACTACTGGTATGAACTGGAAGGCTTGGCCGTAGTGACGACGAAAGACGTCCGACTCGGCGTTGTGGATTATTTGATGAGTGCGGGATCCAGCAATGATGTGCTGGTCGTGAAGGGAGATCAGCACTGCGCTGATCGACGTGAACGTTTAATTCCGTACGTCGACCAATTTGTACTGGATGTCAGCCTGGAAGCAGGTCGGATACTGGTAGATTGGGATCCGGAGTTTTGAGCGAAAAAGAATCGCAAACACCGGCATTGCAGTTTGGGCTGGTGACGTTGTTTCCGGAAATGTTTAATGCGTTTACGGACTATGGCGTCAGCGGGCGAGCGGTAAAAAACGGGCTGATTTCAGTGGATTGCTGGAACCCCCGGGACTTTACCCACGATCGTCACCGAACTGTGGATGATCGTCCTTTCGGGGGCGGACCGGGCATGCTGATGAAAGTGCAACCCTTGCGGGATGCCATTCATGCGGCGAAAGCCGCCAGTGAACGACCTTCGAAGGTGATTTATATGTCACCCCAGGGGCGAAAACTGGATCAGCAGGGTGCCGGTGAGCTGGTGCGTAACGAACGGCTGATTTTTGTCTGCGGGCGTTACGAAGGGATCGACGAACGTTTGATCGAAACAGAAATTGATGAAGAGTGGTCGCTGGGTGACTTTGTGCTCAGCGGCGGCGAGATGGCCGCGATGACCTTTATGGACACGCTCTGTCGGCTGATCCCGGGTGTACTTGGGCATGAGCAGTCATCGGTTGAGGATTCTTTTTACGACGGGCTTTTGGATTGTCCGCATTACACGCGCCCCGAGGTCCTTGAGGATTTAACGGTTCCGGAGGTTCTGCTGAGCGGTCATCACGATAACATTCGTCGATGGCGGGCAAAGCAGGCACTGGGCCGGACTTGGTTAAGGCGACCTGACTTACTGGAAGGTCGTGTGCTTTCGAAAGAACAGCGTACTCTTTTGGATGAATTTAAAAGTGAGTTAAACTCACGCGACTGATCAGGAGCTGAATCATGAGCAACAAGAATCTGATTATTCAGCAGTTAGAAGCTGAACAGATGAGTAAAGAAATCCCTGAATTTGGCCCAGGTGACACTGTGGTTGTTCAGGTTAAAGTAAAAGAAGGTGACCGTGAGCGTCTCCAGGCCTACGAAGGTGTGGTTCTTGGTAAGCGTAACCGTGGTTTGAACTCTGCATTCACCGTTCGCAAGATTTCCAGCGGCGTTGGTGTTGAGCGTACCTTCCAAACCTATTCTCCGCTGGTTGACAGCATCGAAGTCAAGCGTCGTGGTGACGTTCGACAGGCGAAACTGTACTACTTGCGTGAGCGTTCCGGTAAATCGGCACGTATTAAAGAAAAGGTTAACATCAAGAAGTAAGCTTGCTTACCTTCTCGTTAAAAAGGCAGTCTTCGGACTGCCTTTTTTGTTTTTAGCCGGTGAAACGGCTCGTTGCATAAAGATCACCAGCTTTCCCGCCGGAAAGGCCCATCGCAGGGCCGCTTTGCATTGACGATACCCGGCCCCTTGAGTACTGTTTGCAGTCCGTTATTCCCTCCTGAAACTAAGCAAAAGAGGCTTATTTTGAAACCAGTTAACGTCGGAATCTGTGGTCTGGGTACAGTTGGTGCCGGGACATTTAATGTTCTGAAGCGAAATATCGATGATATTGATCGCCGAGCAGGGCGCCCGGTCAGAATTACGCATGTCGGTGCCCGACGTGATAACCCAGATTGCGATCTCGAGGGTATTCAGGTTTCAAGAGATATTTTTGAGGTCGTCAAAGATCCCGATGTGCATATCATCGTTGAACTGATTGGTGGCACGACCGTCTCCAAAGAGCTGGTGCTGGCCGCCATTAAAGCCGGTAAAGACGTGGTGACAGCCAACAAGGCATTGATTGCTGAGTTTGGGAATGAAATTTTTGCAGCGGCCGAACAAAAAGGGGTCGTCGTGGCCTATGAGGCCGCTGTTGCCGGGGGGATTCCGATCATTAAGGCTATCCGGGAAGGATTGGTGGCCAATCAGATCAGCGGTTTGGCCGGGATCATTAACGGTACCGGCAACTATATCCTGTCTGAAATGCGTGAAAAGGGCCGCGCGTTTGATGATGTGCTGGCAGAGGCTCAAGCGCTGGGCTATGCCGAGGCGGACCCGACGTTTGATGTTGCCGGAACGGATGCGGCTCATAAGCTGACCATTCTGGCGGCGAATGCCTTCGGTATCCCATTGCAGTTCGATAAGGTCTACACCGAAGGCATCGCGGAGATGACTCAGGAAGACGTGCAATACGCCGATGAGTTGGGCTATCGCATTAAACATTTGGGCATCGCACGCCGTACCGACCACGGCGTGGAAATGCGAGTGCATCCGACTCTGATTCCAAATAAACGACTGATCGCGAATGTCGACGGCGTTATGAATGCCGTCCTGGTCTTTGGTGATGCCGTCGGCCCGACCATGTACTACGGTCAGGGTGCCGGTGCCGAAGCAACCGCGTCCGCGGTGATTGCCGACATCGTCGATATTGCCCGGGACATCGACAGTCCGGGACTGGTGCCGCACCTGGGTTTCTCGGTCGAGACCAAAGACCTGAACGTCCTGACCTCCGAAGAGATTACAACGGCTTACTATTTGCGCATCTCGGTTAAAGATGAAGTCGGCCAAATGGCGCGCATTGCCGACACCCTGAGTCAGTTCGGCATTAATATGGAAGCGATCATTCAGAAAGAAGCGCCAGACGACACACCTTTAGTGCCATTGATCCTGTTGACGCAACCGGTCAGCGAAAAAGCGATGAACTCCGCCATTACCGCAATTGAGTCATTGCCGAGCGTCACTGAACGGGTTGTCCGAATTCGCCTGGAGCGTCTGGACAGCTAAAACCGATTTGCCTATTTCAAACTGAGAGTCAGAATCGTGAAATACATCAGCACCCGGGGAGCTGCCCCGGAACTTGAATTTGAAGATGTCCTGTTAGCCGGCTTGGCCAGAGACGGCGGGTTATATGTGCCGGCAGAGCTGCCGTCGTTCAGTGCAGAAGAAATCGAGAGTTGGCGTGAACTGCCATACTCCAAGCTCGCTTTTCATATTATTAAGCCCTTTGTTGGCGGTGCCATTGATGATGACGCCCTGGCTCGAATGCTGGATGAAACCTATGCCGGCTTTGGGCACCGAGCTGTCGCTCCGTTGGCGCAGCTTGATCACAACGAATATGTCCTGGAGCTGTTTCAGGGCCCGACGTTGGCCTTTAAAGATTTTGCGCTGCAGTTGTTGGGTCGCCTGCTCGATCATGTGCTCACCAAACGTAATGAACGCGCAGTGATCATCGGCGCAACTTCCGGTGATACCGGATCGGCCGCTATCGAAGGTTGCCGGCACAGCAATCACATCGATATTTTCATCATGCATCCGCATAACCGCGTTTCCGAAGTGCAACGCCGTCAGATGACCACGGTACTCGAAGATAATGTCTACAATCTGGCCGTAGAAGGGAACTTCGATGATTGTCAGAGCATGCTCAAGCAATGTTTTGCCGATCAGTCCTTTTTGCGCGGAGAGCGTCGCCTGGTCGCCGTAAACTCCATTAACTGGGCGCGCATCATGGCGCAGATTGTTTATTACTTCTATGCGGCCCTGAACCTCGGTGCACCACAACGCGAGATGGCGTTTTCTGTTCCGACCGGAAACTTTGGCGATATTTTTGCGGGCTATCTGGCCCGGAAAATGGGATTGCCCGTGTCTCAGCTCGTTGTGGCAACCAACCAGAACGATATTCTTCATCGTACGATCAGTCAGAACCGATACGAGAAGCATCCATTGGCGCATACGTTGTCACCTTCGATGGACATTGTGGTGTCTTCGAACTTTGAACGTCTATTGTTTGATGCTCACGATCGGGATGGGGCCGTCTTGGCAGACCTGATGAATAAAATGTCCACTGAGACCGTCGAACTGGATCCTCAGCGTATGGCGTCCGTTCGCGAACTGTTTGACAGCTATGCGGTCGATGATGACACCACCTGTCAGACGATTCGGGCGATCTATGACGACACCGGTTATCTGTTGGATCCGCATACCGCCATTGGTGTTAAAGCGGCCCGTGAAACCCGTCGCAGCATGCAATGTCCGATGATTACGCTGGGTACAGCGCACCCGGTGAAGTTCTCCGATGCGGTTGAAAAAGCGGGTTTGAAGACACCGGATTTGCCGCACCACCTGACAGACCTGATGGATCGCGAAGAGCGCTTTGACGTGCTGCAAAACGATCTGAATGCTTTACAGACATATGTCTCTGAGAAAGTCTTTGGCTGATCCTCAGACGCCGATCTCCGTAGCCGGGTTCGACATCCGAACCCGGCCGGCGCACTCTCTTTCCAAATCGCTGCATCCGAATCCGCTGGTCGATCGACTGTATCGAGCCCGGCAGGTAACCGATCCGCAAGAGCTTGAGCCGTCCCTGCGTCATTTGGTCGATTATCGGTTGTTGAAAGGGCTAACCGAAGCTGTCTCGCTGTTGAATCGGGCGCGCTCCGAGCGCTGGCGAGTGTTGGTGGTTGGTGACTACGATACCGATGGCGCAACTTCCACAGCCTTGGCGGTGTTGGGTCTGCAGAGCTTCGGGCTGGATGTCGATTACCTGTTACCGAATCGTTTCGAGTACGGCTATGGACTGTCGGCTGAGATCGTCGACTTGGCATTGACCCGGCAGCCGGATCTGATCGTGACGGTTGATAATGGCATCGCCAGTATCGAGGGGGTTGAACGGGCCAATGCCGCTGGCGTGAAGGTATTGGTAACCGACCATCACCTGGCCGGAGCGGAACTGCCCCAGGCCGCTGCTATTGTGAATCCTAATCAGCCGGATTGTGCATTTCCAAGTAAAGCCGCCTGCGGATGTACGGTCCTTTATTATGTTCTGATCGCTCTGCGAGCCGAGTTGCGGGCACAGGGGCAGCCTGATTTACCAAACCTTGGGCAATGGCTGGACCTGGTCGCGTTAGCGACGGTGGCGGATGTGGTTCCACTGGATGAAAACAATCGTCGATTGGTGACCCATGGTTTGAACCGGGTGAGAGCTGGGCAATGCCGGCCCGGCATCCGCGCGCTTTTCGAAGTCGCCGGTCGTCAATGGCAGGAAGCTAAAGCGTCGGACTTTGGCTTTGTCATCGGTCCGCGTTTAAATGCGGCAGGCCGGTTGGATGACATGACCATTGGCGTGCAGCTGCTGTTAGCGGAAAGTGACGACGAAGCCCGGTCCCTGGCGTCGGAGCTGCATGCGTTGAATACAGAACGCCGGCAGATTGAGCAATCGATGGTGGCCGATGTGTCGAAGTCACTTCCGGATCTGTCCAGGACCGATAAGCGTTGCGGTATCGTTGTAACGGGCAATGATTGGCATGAAGGTGTGATTGGCATCGTGGCGTCCCGGGTGAAAGACCGGATTCACAAACCAGTGGTGGCTTTTGCCGCCGGCGACAATGGCCAATGGAAAGGATCTGCACGGTCCGTTCCGGGTGTGCACATGCGTGATGCGTTGGATTGGGTGGCTAAAAAATCTGAAGGGGTCGTATTGAAGTTCGGTGGCCATGCGATGGCGGCCGGATTGACGATTGCAGCTGATCGTTCAGATGAGTTTGCGGACTTGTTTGACCAAGCGGTTCAGGCGCTTGCCGAATCGGAAGCACTGACGCCACATCTGTGGTGTGACGGTGCTCTGTCGGATTCTGAACTGACTTTAGATAATGCGCTGGCTCTGGAACAGGCCGGTCCATGGGGGCAGGCCTTTCCCGAGCCGTTGTTCTATGGCGAGTTCCAGATCAGCGATCGACGTGTGCTTGCCGATCGGCACCTTAAAATGACCCTGCAGCAAGGCGCAGGAGAATGGCCTGCCATTGCCTTCAATGTCGAGCCATCAATCCTGAACGCTTCCGCAACACGAGTACACGGTCTTTACCAACTCAGCGTCAATCGCTTCCGCGGACAGGTCTCTGTGCAGCTTATTTTTAATAAACTGGAACTGGGTTGATCTCAGGCGGGGATATCAAACCCGGGTTCAACCCAGTGCGCACGCCAGCACAGGCGTGTCAGTTCCAACTGAGTTTCAGGTGAGCGTAACCAGTCATGACGTCGCTGCGGTGACATCCGGCAAACGCTGCCGGCACTGTGGCTGCTGGCATCCAGGAGCTGCATCAGGAGCCGATCCAAAGGTTGGCCGGACTGTTTGGCCAGCAGAGACAGTTCATCGGTCACGGGTGAAGGCAGTAAGTGCCATATTTCTCTCAGTGTCGCTTCCATAAGACCTCCCGTCATGCCATTTCGATTGCCAGCTTACGCCTGGTCACCCCAATTCTGTTGACGTGCATCAAAAAAACAGCGTGCCGATCCTGCGTGACCTTTTCATGACAGTTGGCGTCTGGTCTCTACCTTCTGTAGCGCTTTTCTAGTAAAATCCCGGCCCTTTATGCAGTCGGGCCGACGTGCCCAGCAGTATCGCAACCCTAGGAGTCCAGTGTGGAAATTAATCCGATACGAGAACAGATTAAAGACCTGAAAGCGCGCACCGACGTGCTTAGGGGGTATCTTTGACTTCGCTAACAAGAAAGAGCGTTTAGCCGAGGTTGAGCGCGAGTTAGCCCAACCTGAAGTTTGGAATGAGCCGGAACGGGCCCAGGCTTTAGGACAAGAACGGTCATCACTGGAAAAGGTCGTTCAAACCATCGAAAACCTCGATAGCGGCCTGTCCGATTCCACCGATTTGCTGGAAATGGCTGTCGAAGAAGACGATGAAGGCTCCGTCGCCGACGTCAGCGAAGAGCTGGCCGGATTGCAGCGGCAACTGGAAGAACTTGAGTTCAGGCGCATGTTCAGCGGTGAAATGGACCCAAGTAACGCCTATCTCGACATTCAGGCAGGTTCTGGTGGTACCGAAGCGCAGGACTGGGCTGAAATGCTGTTGCGTATGTACTTGCGCTGGGGTGAAGAAAAAGGTTTTAAAACGGAACTGATGGAAGCGTCCGCCGGCGACGTCGCGGGTATTAAATCTGCGACTGTGCGTTTTGAAGGTGAGTATGCCTTTGGTTGGTTGCGCACCGAAACCGGTGTGCATCGCTTGGTTCGGAAATCACCGTTCGATTCCGGTAACCGTCGGCATACTTCGTTTTCATCGGTCTTCGTGTCACCGGAAATCGACGACAATGTAGAAATTGAAATCAATCCGGCAGACTTGCGTATTGACGTCTATCGCGCCTCCGGTGCCGGTGGTCAGCACGTAAACCGAACCGAATCCGCTGTTCGTATTACCCACGAACCGACGGGTATCGTTACGCAGTGTCAAAACGATCGTTCGCAGCATAAGAACAAAGATCAGGCCATGAAACAGTTGAAAGCCAAACTGTATGAGCGTGAGATGCTGCAGCGTCAGGAAGCAGCGCAGCTGGTCGAGGATAACAAGTCGGACATTGGCTGGGGCAGTCAGATCCGATCCTATGTTCTGGACGATGCGCGCATTAAAGACCTGCGCACAGGGGTTGAAAACCGCAACACTCAAGCCGTGCTGGACGGGGCGCTGGACCCGTTCATTGAGGCTTCTCTTAAGCAGGGGCTTTAACCCCGGCTGAAACCAACCTGCAGTCTGCCTTGCCAGACTGCAGGCGATTCTTTAAAAACCATTAACAGACGAACCATTTGGAAAACATCATGAGCAATCAGTCTAAAGACGCTAACTCAACCACTCCAACCGAAGAAAACCACATCATTGCGGAACGAAAACAGAAGTTGGCTGAGTTGCAGGATAAACGGGGGATTGCCTTTCCGAATGATTTCCGTCGCGAACACAAAGCCGGTGATCTGCAGTCTCAGTATGGGGATCTGGAAAAAGAGGCCATTGTTGAGCAAAACGTCCGCGTTGCCGTCGCTGGTCGGGTAATGCGCCGCGGTGGCCCGTTCGTGGGTGTCCGTGATGTCACCGGCAGCATTCAGTTCTACATGCCTAAGCCGTTACAGAAAGAAAGCGATGACTGGAAACTGCTCGACATTGGTGACCTGGTGGGTGTGACCGGTACGCTGTCCAAATCCGGCAAAGGTGAACTTTACGTCAGTGTTGAAGCCATCGAAGACATGCGTATCCTGACCAAGTCGTTGCGTCCATTGCCGGATAAGTACCATGGCCTGGCCGATCAGGAAGCCAAGTACCGACAGCGCTATGTAGATCTGATTATCAATGATCAAACCCGCAGCGTTTTTGAAGTGCGGTCAAAGGTGGTGAGCGGTATTCGTAACTACCTGTCGTCGCGTGACTTCATGGAAGTCGAAACCCCCATGCTGCAGGTCATTCCCGGTGGTGCGACGGCGCGTCCGTTTATCACGCATCACAATGCTATGGACCGCGACCTGTACCTGCGTATCGCTCCTGAGCTCTACCTGAAGCGGCTGGTCGTTGGTGGCCTGGAGCGTGTGTTTGAAATTAACCGTTCTTATCGTAATGAAGGGGTGTCAACTCGGCACAACCCGGAGTTCACGATGCTGGAATGGTATCAGGCTTATGCTGACTATAACGACCTGATGGACATGACCGAGGATATGCTGCGCACGGTGGCAAAAGACGCGCTGGGCACCACAGAGATCCACTATCAAGGGCGGGATTACGATTTTGCTCAGCCGTTTGAGCGGGTCACCATGTTTGACGCCATCCTCAAGCACAACCCAGAGGTGACTGCTGAGCAGTTGAAGGATCGTGACGCGGCGGCAGCGATCGCTAAAGCGCTGGGCATTAACGTTCAGGACGGTTGGGGTCTGGGTAAACTGCAGACGGAAATCTTTGAAGAAACCGTCGAAGAGCAGCTTTTCGGCCCGGTGTTCATCACTGAGTATCCGGCGGAAGTTTCGCCTCTGGCCCGACGCAATGATGCCAACCCGGACGTCACCGACCGATTTGAGTTTTTCCTCGGTGGCCGTGAAATCGCTAACGGTTTCTCAGAGCTGAACGACCCGATTGATCAGGCCGAACGTTTCCAGGCTCAGGTTGCGGAAAAAGACGCAGGTGATGACGAGGCGATGTTTTACGATGCCGACTATATCAATGCTCTGGAATACGGATTGCCACCCACGGCGGGTGAAGGGATTGGTATTGACCGGTTGGTGATGTTCTTAACCGATTCACCATCGATCAAAGACGTTATTCTGTTTCCGCACATGAAGCCAAAGCAGGAAGAATCGTAAGGCTTGCACCGTTCATTTATGAAAGAGTTTGACCAGCGTCAGACTCTTTGCACTAAAAAGCGCTTTTTGCGCTTTTTTTGTGCATGGCGACGGGTGAAATGGTCAGGATATTACAAAGAGTAACAAAAAAAAGTTTGCAGAATATTGCCCGTTTTTTGGAAACACGGTAAACGATTATCCCCAATTGAGCTAACGCTGTTTTAAAAGCCCATAAATGACATGCCAGTCGTAACACCACCCTGACTGAACCTGATGTAAACCTGTAACCTATTGATTTTAAAGGAATTTATGGGGTTGATTAAAAAATGATCAATCTGTCGTTTGACTGTAAATATGCGCCTTTAATGACATATTGAGGTGCTTTTGCACAAAGTTATCCACAGAATTTGTGGACAGACCCCGCAAACGCCGACCCAGTCCGGGTTGCCCTGATCAATGCTCGAAAGTCAAAAAAGCGACAGGGTCAACGAGCCCGTTTTAACGAGGGTCTGTTGTGCCTGTAACCGGTTCAGGTTTGGTTCATCCAGTGGGGCTAAACTGGGTGCAAATAAAGGGATATCTCAGGAGTTCCAAATGAATCGCTTGACTCAAACCATTGGGGTTGTACTGCTCGCTTCCTGCACCGCCTTTGCCGCGGCCGATAATCGTTATAATGATCACAGTCGTGGTCGCTGGTCAGACGTTCGCGAAACCTTTTATGTCGAGGCCCGAGTCATCAGTGCCGAGCCGTTGTATGAGACACATTGGTATTATCGCTCTCGCGGTGATTCCTACGATGGACGCTACGAGGAGCGCTGCCGCGTGCGGGATGTCGAAGTTTACCGTTCGTCCTCTTCTGCCGGACCGGCTGGCGCTATTATCGGTGGCGCCATTGGGGCTCATGTTGGCTCTAATGCCGGACGCTCTTCTGAATCGGCCATTGCCGGTGCCATTGCCGGCGGTGTCATCGGTGGCCTTATTGGCAACGAAATCGATCGCGATAACACCACCATTCATTATCGTCAGGAACGTGAGTGCGATCGGGAATACCGATACGAGCGTCGAACACTCATTGGCTACGAGGTTCGCTACCGATACAATGGCCGCGAATTCCGAATATTAACCGATGAGCACCCGGGCCGATACGTTCAACTCAGAGTGGAGGTTGAGCCCACTGTGCGCTAACGGAGGGCTTGAATGTATAGAATGATCGGGGGCTTGTTGTTTACGGCGATTTTCAGCGTCTTCGTGTTTGCCGACGATCCGCCTTGGCCGGACGTTCACCCCTGCACCGGTGCCTCGATACCGCTGACGACGGAAAAAGCCGTAGTCCAGGCCATTGAGTGTCTGTATGACGGGCGGGTGGCGAAAGTGACCCGACAGAATACGGGCCGGGACGATTGGTACTATCAGCTGCGGATACTGATTTCCGGTGGCCGGGTCAAAACGCTGGATGTCCATCCCCAAACCGGGTTGCCCCTGGACCCGCAGGAACTGGAGGCGATTAATGCGTCTTTTAATAATTGAAGATGAACAGAGTCTGCTCGAACATCTGCAGGCGGGGTTTAAAAAAGAAGGATTTGCCGTAGACACGTCAACCAGTGGCAAGGAAGGGCTGTTTCTGGGGAAGGAAGCTGATTACGACGCCGCCATCATTGATCTTGGTTTGCCCGAGCTTGATGGTCTTGATGTGATCCGGGAACTTCGCGCTGCCGGGCAGGACTATCCGATCATTGTGTTGACCGCTCGCGGACATTGGCGCGATAAGGTCGATGGACTGGAAAGCGGAGCCGATGACTATCTGGCCAAACCCTTTATTTTTGATGAACTGCTGGCGCGCGTGAAAGCGCTGCTAAGGCGCAGCGTGGGCATGGCATCTTCCACCTTAACCATTGGTCTTTATGAGCTGGATACTTCAGCAAAAAGTGTTCGCGTGGATGGTCGGTCGGTTGAGTTAACCAGCTACGAGTACAACACGCTGGAATACCTGATGACCCATAAAAATAAAGTGGTCTCCAAGACCGAGCTGACCGAACATCTTTACGAACAGGATTATGACCGTGACAGCAATGTCATCGAGGTTTTTATCCGTCGCTTGCGTAAAAAGCTTGACCCGGATGGCGAGCGTAACCCAATACTGACTCAGCGTGGCCTGGGTTACCGCTTCAACGCCGATGTGAACTGATTTCTGTTTATGGTTGAGTCGCGCGCTCAGGGGTCCCTGACCCGCCGGCTGACGTTGTCAGCCGCTGCCGTATTGGTCGTCTCGCTGGGTTTGGCTGGCTTGGCTTTGGATCGCGCCTTTGTGAACAGCCAGATGGCGGCCCAAAGTGAACGGCTTTTCCTGACCGTTTTTAATTTATTGTCTGTGGCTGAAGTCGACGGCGAGTCGCTCTCCTTACCGCGAGTGTTGCCGAACGATCGGTTGAACTCGCCGGAAAGCGGGTTGGTTGGCTTGGTCCTGGATCGAACCCGGTCCTCGGTTTGGGAGTCGTTGTCGAGTGAGTGGTTTACCGAAGGTGGCTGGGTTCGGTCGTTGCCGAACCTGGCGCCGGGTGAAGAAGAATTTGGACAGCACAAAGACTGGGTGTACCAGCGTAACGGTTTTATCTGGGAAGGGCCTGATGGCCGCGAACTGTTTTTTGAGTTCTGGGTGCTGGAAAGCGCGGAACCTTTGAAACAGGCGGTGCAGACGTTCCGCAGCCAGCTGTGGGGCAGCCTTATCGCCGTGACCGTCATCCTGCTGATCGCCCTCACTCTGGTGGCCCGTTGGGGCTTACGGCCGCTGCGCGTCATGGCAGCAAACCTCAATCAGATCCGCTCCGGTGACGCGGCAAAACTCACCGGTGACTATCCGGTTGAACTGACCCCTTTAACCGACAGCCTCAATCAGTTGCTAGTGGCGGAGCAGGGCCAGCGTGAACGGTATCGCAAGGCCATGGGGGATCTCGCACATAGTCTGAAAACGCCACTGGCGGTGATGCGCACCATCACCGGCCCGGACGCTGAAGAAATCAGTGAGCAGGTAGCCCGCATGGACCAGATAGTGCGTTATCAACTGCAACGGGCCGTTACGGATGCGCGCAATGGGCCGGTTCTCGGCCAGCGTTGCGATCTGACCGGCGCCGTCAGTCGTTTAGGTAAGGCGCTGGAAAAGGCGTTCATGCATGAAGATAAGGTTCTGGACATACCAGAAACCGACGAGTCCTTGTTTGTCGCCATGGACAGTAATGACGTGCTGGAAGTGATGGGCAACCTGATTGAAAACGGCTTTAAATACGGTCGCTCTGTCATCATGGTCAGCTATGAACGCACCGAACAGCAGGTGATGGTTCATATCGACGATGACGGGCCTGGAATATCGGGTGAGGCCAGTAAGCAAATACTCACTCGCGGAAAGCGATTGGACAGTATCCAACCCGGTCAGGGCATCGGTTTGGCCATGGTGAATGACATCCTGGACAGTTACGGCCTGGTGCTTACCATCGCAACCTCTCCATTAGGCGGGGCTCGTTTTTCATTGTCGTTGCCGCTGGCTTAATCAGCCAGTGTTGCCGAGAATCTGCAGCCAGTAAAAGGCATAGCCTGCCAGCGCCAGAGCCAGCAATATCAGCAGGTGGATGCGCTTGGGATCGTTTTTACGACGCGAGCGCAGTGGGGTGACGCCTAACGCGAGCAGGCTGAGCAGCGTACAGGCTCCGAGTGCAAAAGGCAGCAAGCTCACCCATCTGTTTTGCCAATGGTCGCGGATATCCAGCTCATGGTATCGGGCGATACCCGTATCCAGTTCAGGAGCGCCCAGCCAGCCAATGACCGATACCGCGATAATCGCAAGCCAGCCAAGGCTGGCGCAGATGCGTAACATCAACAACCAGGCATCATTATTTTTGTGTCGGCGATCTTCCACGGGTGCTCCTGTTTTATGGGGAATCGGGCAGTCAGGATTCAGCTCGATGATCCAAAGTCAGCCGATGTTCATGGCGTCTTAACCATCGGCGGTCGGCCTGGTAGTTGGGATGCAGCGCTTCGACCTGTTGCCAGAAAGCGGACGAATGGTTCAGATGCTTAAGGTGACTGACCTCATGACTGACAAGGTAATCAATAACGCGTTCAGGTGCCATCATAATCAGCCAGTTATACTGAATGCGCCCGTCGTGCGTACAGTGGCCCCATTTGGTTTTGGTTTTGCGTAATCGAACGTCTTTCAGTTGAGACAGCAGGTTGCCTGTCTCGGCGCGTTCGCGGGTTTTTTTGGGCAGCCAGAAACGGGCCTGACTCTGATAAAAATCGGCCAGCAAGTGTAGGTTGGTCTCGGCATCATCCGGGTCGGGCAGTGTCAGGCTCAGGCCTTCCGGAGTCAGCGACCAAGTCGGCCGCTTTTGTTGCGCTTGACGCGTGACGGCGACGTCAAAACCCATGAAGGGAATGCGGTTTGCCAGGCTGTAATCGATGCGATCCTGTGCCTTAATGGCCTGCTCATGTATCGCTTTGTTCAGCCAGCCATCACGGCTGCGCAAAAACGCCTGCATGAACGCCGGATCGGTTCGGTAGGGGGCACGAAGTTCGATCTGTCCGGCCTGCACATGCAGGGCGATCGTTTTGCGTTTGCTGTAGCGAACACGGACAGTGTGTTCCTGCCAGGTCAGAGAATCGGTCATTGTACCGTCTTAGAGTTGGGCCCGGCCGGTCGGGTTAACGGGTCGATCAGATGTTCCAGACCTTCGCTTTTAATCAGCAGCGCCAGCGCCATTAATGTTCCTAGCCGGTTTTCCGGAAACCCTTTTTTTGCAAACCAGAGCAAATAAGGTTCAGGCAGTTGCATCAGCGGGCGGCCTGCATATTTCCCGAAAGGCATGCTAGTGTGAGCAAGTTCGAGCAGGGCGGTAGGGTCGAGGTCGGTCATGGTTTCCAATACAAGCAAAGAGTTGCCGCATTTTGTCAGAAAACAGGTGGCGCTGGAATCGCAACGCTTGGTTGACGCGCTCAAGCCGGCACAGATCGTGGCAGAGCTCTACGGACATCGACTGTTGTGCGTCGAACTGTTGCCTCATCCGGCTCGCGAGGGTGAGGTATTGCGGTCACCCTTTGCGCTGTTGGATTTTTACGATCAGGCCTGGCACCTGCTGTTCCGAACCACTCAGGGACATTGGCAGCCGGTGCCTGAACAGGCACCGGATCTGAACCTGAGTGCAAAAGTTCAGATCATCATTGATGATCCGGATCACCTGTTCTGGCGCGCATGAGTTCTGAGCTGTTCCACAGCTTGCTGAATCAAATCGAAGCCGGTACCGAAATTCAAACGAACACTGTCCGGTGAGCCAAAATACTTACCTTCGCTGGGCATGATGCCCGCTTCGATAAACAACTGATCGAGCGGCTGGCCGGGGACGGTACTGTCAATCCAGGCCAGAAAGGTTGCCGGTTGCGGACGATACACCATGCCCGGGAAGGACTGTAACGAGTCTGCCAGGTAGTCCCGGTTGGTTTTCAAATGCGTCAGCAACGCCTGATGCCAGTCGGCACACTCAGCAAAGGCCGTTTCGGTTGCTTTCATTCCGAGGAAATTCGGGTAAGGAATCAGGTCGCTCATCCTCCGTTGCCAACGTTGTCGAAGTTTGGCGTCCGGAATGATGGCAAACGAACATCCCAGCCCGGCAACATTGAAGGTTTTACTGGCCGCCATCAGGGTCACACAGCGATCGGCCAGACTGTCGAGGGAGGCAGAGGGCGTATGTTTGGTGCCATCCAGAATGAGGTCGCAGTGAATTTCGTCACTGCACAACAAAACATCGTGCTGTTGACATAGTTCGCCCAGTTTTTCCAGTTCAGAACGCTCTAATACGGCGCCCTGAGGGTTCATTGGGTTGCACAAAATAAACAGATGGCAGTCCGGATGCGACAGTTCCTGCGCCAATAATTGCCAGTCCCATTGCCAATGGTCGTCCTGCCAGGTAACCGGCAGTGGTACGATTTCACAGCCCTGTTTCCCCGGGGCATCCAACATCGGCGGGTAATTGGGCGTTTGAACTATCACGCGGCCGTGTCGACCAAACAGGTCGACCGCCAGGTTAAAGCTCGGTACCACGCCGGGCATCCACACCAGCCACTGTGAATCGATCGACCAGCCATAGCGCTGTTGACACCAGTTCACCACGGACTCATTCAATGAGGTCCAGGGATGGCTGTAGCCATAAACCGGATGGGCAACACGTTCAGTCAGTGCGCGGGTAATGGCCTCAGGTGCGGCCAGGTCCATGTCGGCGACCCACATGGGCAGTAAGTTTTTGGCTCGGTAGCGTTCCCATTTAATGGCATGTGTGTGATCGCGATTGATGGTCTCAAACATGGGGTGTCCCGGGTTGTCAAAGTATGTAAGAGCGCTCTGTTCGGGGGAATGAACTGGTATACTGTGGCGCAATTCCGGACAGAGCTTGGTTTGCTCGGCATCCTACCGTAATTCGGTCAGTGTTGAAATTCTTCGCATAGAACCAATCAACAGGGTATCGGGTGACGGGGATGAACGTCCGATTCAATCTTATGCAAGAGGTCTCACAGTTGGCAGTATCAGAACGGTTCGGTGGAACTCAGCGATTGTACGGCGTGCAGCCGACCGAGTGGCTGAGTCAAGCGCATTTTGTCGTCATCGGTATTGGCGGGGTTGGCAGTTGGGCTGCAGAAGCGCTGGCTCGCACCGCAGTGGGACGCCTGACGTTGATTGATCTGGACGATGTCTGTGTGACAAACACCAATCGACAGATTCATGCAATGACGGGAACCGTAGGGCAGATGAAAGTCGATGTCATGGCGGAGCGCATCCGTAGTATTAATCCGGATTGCGTGGTCGACGTGCATCACGCCTTTGTCACACCGGACAATCTCTCTGAACTGATCGATCCGGACGTGGACGGCGTCATTGATGCGATCGACAGCCTGAAACCGAAAGCCGCTTTAATTGCCTATTGCCGTCGGCAAAAAATACCGATGGTGACCACGGGCGGAGCCGGTGGTCAAACGGACCCGACGCAGATCACGGTCGCGGATCTGTCGCGAACCAAACACGATCCGCTGGCGGCTAAGACCCGTCAACGATTACGCAAGTTCCATGGCTTTCCCGCTGCGGAAAAGGGCAAATTTGGCATAGACTGTGTGTACTCGACCGAACAGCTGGTCTACCCACAGGCCGACGGCAGTGTGTGTGCTGCTAAACCCGGTGCCGGCAACTCTACTCGATTGGATTGCGCCTCCGGCTTTGGTGCCTCGGTTATGGTTACGGCCAGTTTTGGTATGACCGCGGCCGCGCGTCTGGTTGAGCGTTGGCTGCAACGAAAGGAACGACGGAACCGACTTGAAATGGAGACTGTATGATCGATTCACTGTTAAAACTGCTGAAGGCGCTGAACTCAGACGTCGGTCCCTGGCAGATTTCATTCGCTGGCGCGTTGGCGTTGATCATTGGTTTTACCCCGCTGTGGTCGCCGCATAACCTGCTGATTCTGTTGTTCGCGTTTGTGTTTCGGGTGCACCTGGCGACGTTCTTTGTGTTCTGGGGTGTGTTTTCTGCGTTGGCTTGGCTTTTGGACCCCTGGTTTCATGCCATTGGCTTATCGTTGCTCAATCAGGACAGTCTGCAGGGATTTTGGACCGGCTTGTATCAAAGCGATTTCTGGCAGGCGACGCGATTCAACCATTCAATCACGTTGGGCAGTTTGCTGGTGAGTGTGCTGGCGTTTTTACCCGCGGCGGTCATTTTTCGTCTTGGGGTTGTGCAGTACCGAGCCTACATGTTGCCTTACATCGACAAGCTGAAAGTCGTCCAGCTGTTAAAAGGCAGCCGTTTTTACCAACTCTATGAACGTATCGGATAAAGGATTGAGTTCATGAAACTATTTCGCTGGAGTGGCTTGATAGGCTTCGTTCTGTTTACGGCCGTCCTGATGATCATCGGTTTGCTGTTTCTCGACGGTTGGACCAAAAAAGCCGTTGAAGCCGCAGGCTTTCAGGTGAACGGTGCAGAAGTCACTGTTGCCGATGTTGACCTGACACTCAGTCCACTGGGCTTCCGCTTTGAGCAAGTTGCTGTTGCAGACGCAGACGACCCGATGCGCAACGCCGTCGAGATCGGTCAGATGCGTTTGGCCATTAACTTTGCTCAGTTGTTTTTGGGAAATGTACGCCTGGAAGATGTGACCGTTGCTGATGTGCAAACCCGAACCGAGCGTGAAGCACCGGCACGGTTAGCCGAGTCAGCCGAGAATGATTCAGACAGCGCCGGTGCCGAACCTTCTGTCGCCGAGCAGCAGGTCGAGCGTATCGCTGGTGAACTGCCATCGCCAACGGAGGTGGTTAATCAACAGACACAAAATACACGTGAGGCGGTGAGTGACGCGCAGCAGGTGATTGCCGATGCGCGGTCGGAAATATCCGCAGCCGCGTCTGAGGTTCCAGATGAGGATGAGTTGGCGGCTTATCGACAGCGGATTGCCGAAATCAAAGCTCGAGAACTGAACTCAATTGAAGCCATTCGAGCGACACAGCAGCAGTTGTCCGAAGTCGCATCGGAAGCCGCTCAGGACAAGCTTGCCATTGAATCGCTGAAACGCGAGATTGAAAGTGCAGCAGAACAAACCCGTAGCGCCGTTGCGCAGGTCGGCCAAGCGCCGGCAGAAGATTGGGCTCAATTACGCGAAGACTATCCGTTGAATCAAGAGTCCGCCATGAAAGTCGCCCGATTACTGATCGGTGACAAGCTGTTCGATACCTACGATCAGGCCAGCTACTGGTATGAAAAAGCCAAACCCTGGATTCGTCGTTTGGCTCCGGCGCGCGAAGAAGTGGAACCTGCAGCGCAGCGACTGGACGGCACCTTTGTGCGGTTTCCACATCCGGACCCAACGGCTCGGTTTCAACTGGATCAGGCATTGGTGTCATTTCGTGCCGATGATTGGCCTTGGGAAATGACGATTGAGGATCTCAGTTCTCACCGCGGGGAGCTTTACATCCCAACCAAGCTCGCCCTACAGCGGGGCACCGACGATCGAATCGGCTTGCGGATCAACGGCCTGTTGGATCGCATCGACGGTACCAGCGTTGATACCTGGGACATGCTTGGACAGGGCGTTGCCTTTGCCCAGCGTTCGGTGGCCCTGGCCGATGTGAACCTCACCTGGACACCCGAGCCGGCGAACATTACCGGGAATCTGGTCATCACTGACGGTGAACTGGACGGTCAGGTACAACTCGCGTTTCCTCAGAGTAACTTTGATGTGACGGGCGATGGGCTGACGACCCGGTATTTGCGTCAGGCGCTGTCTGCGATTGATGCCTTTACCATCGATATCGATCTGGCCGGACGGGTAACCCGACCGCAGTTAAGCGTGCGCTCGAATCTGGATAACCAGCTTGGTGATGCGCTGGCCGATGTGGCAAAAGCCGAATACGATGCCTGGCTTGCCGACGCACGCCAGGAACTGGATGCGCGAGTCGCTGAACTGCGTGCGCCGGTCGATGATGCCGCGGCGCAGGTTCGTCAGCAGCGCGATGAGGTGATAGTACGGATCAATCAGTTTGAGTCCGAAGTGGAAGCCGAAATCCGCAGTCTGGAATCAAAAATCGAGTCGGAACGCAAACGCCTTGAACAGGCCGCGGCCGATCGCTTAAAAGCTGAACGTGAAAAAGCCGAAGCCGCTGCGCGTAAAGAAGCGGAAGAAAAACTGAAAGAAGAAGCTGAAAAGCTGAAAGATCAATTTTCATTCTGAGGGTTAACAGAAATAAGATGCAGATCGATGCAGTGTTAGAAGTAGAAGCCGGCGATCCACAGATTGCCATCGACTTTCTGGTCGACAACATCAATCTGTCGAAAACTCGGCTGAAAGATCTGATGAACAAGGGGGGCGTTTGGCGGGTCGATCTGCAGGATCGACGAGAACGGTTGCGAAGGGCCATGACCGACATCTTCGTCGGTGAGCGTATTGAGATTTTCTATGACGAGGAACTGTTGTCACTGAAGCCATTGAAAGCTGAACTACTGCACGATGCCGGGCAATACAGTGTCTGGAACAAACCCAATGGCATGCCGTTATCCGGAACGGACTGGGGCGACTTCAACAGTTTTGAACGCGCGGTTGAACTGGCGACGCATGGTGAACGGGAGTGTTATTGGTTAACGCCATTCGACTATCAGGCCGCCGGCGTGCAGGTGCTCGCGCATTCACGCAAAGCGGCCTCGCAATTAACAGAACAGTTTGATCCGGAAGGGTTAAAAGGCGCGACGCTGAAGTACCGATGCGACGTGGAAGGCGATTTCAATGATGAAGGCGAATGCACAACCGACCTTGAAGACGGTGCAGTAAGCACGCGTTTTAGCAAAGTTCGCTTCGATGCCCGACCTAACCGAAGTGTGCTTGAAGCTGAGCTTATCACCGGTCGTGACGACCAGATTCGGCGTCAGCTTTCAGCATTGAGATACCCGGTGGTCGGCGATGAAGACTATGGTCAGAACGCGGAAGAACAGGGTTTGCTGAGGCTTAAGTGTGTGGAGGTTCGGTTTACCTGTCCGATGACGCACGAAACATTGGTTTTTAACTGACTTTACGGTCAAAAAAAGTGGTGCGTCATCCGAAGAATAGTCAACAAATGGCGCACTAATCTCGTTATACTCTCAGCGCATAATGAAAATTCACTCAACTTTAAGGTGATATGAATGTTTGAACGAGTCAACAGAGCGCCCGATGACCCGATTCTCGGGTTGAATGAAGCGTTTAATGCCGATTCCCGTACAGAAAAAGTGAATCTGGGTGTCGGTGTCTTTAAAAATGAAGACGGCGTGACTCCGATTCTGGACACTGTAAAAGAGGCGGAGCGCCGTTTATTGCAGGGTGAAACAACGAAAAGCTATCTTGCCATTGGTGGCGACGCAGAATACGGCCGTCAGGTCCAGGGACTGCTGTTCGGTTCAGATCACAATATCATTTCAAATCAGCTCGCACGCACGGCACAGACACCCGGCGGGACCGGCGCGTTGCGTATTGCGGCCGAGTTCATCGTGCGTCAACTTGATGTCGAAAACATCTGGGTGAGCGATCCGACCTGGGCGAACCATGGTGCCGTGTTCCGCAGCGCAGGACTGACGGTAAAACCATACCGGTACTATGATGCTGACAATCAATGTCTTGATTTTGCTGGCATGCTGGAAGACCTTGAGACGGCAGGTTCTAACGAAGCGGTCCTGTTGCACGGTTGCTGTCATAACCCAACCGGTATCGATCCAACAGCCGATCAATGGCAGCAATTGGCCGATCTGGCTGAGCGTCGCGGTTTCGTTGTACTGTTCGATTTTGCGTATCAGGGTTTTGCCACCGGAGTCGATGACGATGCCGAGGGGCTTCGCACCTTTGCGAAGAAAGTCCCGGAGTTGCTGGTCGCCAGTTCATTTTCAAAAAACTTCGGCCTTTATAATGAGCGAGTCGGTGCTTTCACGCTGGTGGCATCCGATCGTAGTGTTGCCGATGACGCATACAGCCAGGTGAAAACCATCATCCGAGCCAACTACTCAAACCCGCCAGCACACGGTGCCAAGGTGGTTACCACGATTCTGGCCGACGCCGAGTTAAAGGCGAAATGGATTCAGGAAGTGGCCGATATGCGTCAGCATATCCATGGTTTGCGTAAGTTGATGGTCGAAACGCTGAAAGACCTGGGTGTCGAGAAAGACTTTTCCTTTATTCAGGCACAAAACGGCATGTTCTCATTCTCCGGGTTAACGCCGGAGCAGGTCGCTCGACTGAAAGAAGAACACGGCATATACATCGTCGGCAGTGGTCGTATTAACGTGGCTGGTTTGTCGAGTAAAAACATGCGCACGGTGTGTGAAGCGATCGCGTCAGTTCTGTAATCGGAACGGTTATTAAAATTCAGAAAGCCGACCCAAGGTCGGCTTTTTTGTGGCCGTTTGATTCTTCTTGTGTCGTTGATAACGATCGAGTGGTAACCGCACGCGCTATTGTGCTGCTAAACTGGTTTGACGACGCCCGTTGGGCTATAACTTTGTTACGACCTGACAACGGTTCAACAGGGAGGAACGGTTATGCCGGCTTATAATGTGGAACGCAGTATCGAGATCGAACGACCGGCACAGGAGGTTATCGATTACCTCAGCGACTTTCGCCATTGGCCGATCTGGTCGCCCTGGCTCATCATGGAGCCAGACTGTGAAGTTACTTATCAGGGAACGCCTGGCGAGGTCGGGGCTGGTTACCATTGGTCGGGTAAGCTGGTCGGAGAAGGGCGGATGACCTTGGCATCCCGATCCGATTCAGAACTTCGCATTCCTCTGGAGTTCATTCGTCCGTTCCGTTCCAACGCCCAGGCGGATTTCCATATTCTTCCACTGAACGGGCGCACTCAGGTGACGTGGACGCTGAGCGCCAAGCTGCCCTTCTTTTTGTTTTTCCTAAAAGCGACGATGGAGCAGAGCCTTGGCATGGACTACGAACGTGGGCTCCGTATGCTGAAAAGTCAGCTTGAAACGGGATCCATTCCCAGTCAAATGACGTTGATCGGTCGACGTTCTCAACCTTCGATGGTGTATCTGGCGTTAAGGGGTGAGGCGCCTGCTGCGGAACTCAGCAGTTTGATCCCGGCCCAGTTTGAGCAGCTTCATGAGTACTGCCAGCAGCATGATATTCAGGTGACCGGTGCCCCCTTTACGCTCTATGAGTACATGGACATGAAGACGTCAGTTAACTCCGTTCGGAATGCCTTCCCGATTGCCGAGCGAGTGGCGGTGACTGAGCCCTTTATCTGTTCAGAACTGGATGCCTGTGAAACCTATGTCGTCAGTCATCGAGGCGCCTATCCCTTTGTTGGGAATGCCTGGGCCATGGCCTTTTTTGCGGCACGGCATTTTAAAGTCAAGCTGGCAAAACAACCGGTGGGTTTTGAGCATTATCTCAGCGATCCACAGACCGTCCCTGCGGAGCAACTGGAAACCGAAATCGTGCTGATCGCGCGTTAAGCACCTGATCGTCAAGGCGGTAAAGGACGACTGACAGCCTACTGACAGTTTCTGACAATCCAGTGTTCGCAAGCCTTCAGCAAGCATGGTCGCTTCCGTTATACTGTGCGATTAACTCAGTGACAGGTGCGACCATGAAACCGTTCAAAGTCGTTTCAAAATACGAACCCGCCGGAGACCAGCCTGCCGCCATCACCAAGCTGGTCGATGGATTGAATGCCGGTTTGGCAGCTCAGACGTTGTTGGGGGTGACTGGTTCCGGTAAAACCTACACCATGGCCAAAGTGGTTGAAGCCGTACAGCGTCCGACGATTGTGATGGTTCATAACAAAACCCTGGCCGCTCAGCTGTATTCCGAGTTTCGTGAGTTTTTTCCGAACAACGCTGTCGAGTATTTTGTCTCTTACTACGATTATTATCAGCCGGAAGCTTACGTACCCTCTTCCGATACCTTTATCGATAAAGACTCCTCCGTTAACGAGCACATTGAGCAGATGCGACTGTCCGCAACCAAAGCACTGCTTGAACGACGTGATACGCTGATTGTAGCGACGGTCTCTGCGATCTATGGCTTGGGCTCACCAGACAGTTATCTGAAAATGGTTCTGCATCTGCGCAAAGGTGACATGATCGACCAGCGAGGAATCTTGCGGCAACTGGCTGACTTGCAGTACCAGCGTAACGATACGGATTTTGGTCGGGGGACCTATCGGGTCCGCGGTGATATTCTGGACATCTTCCCGGCGGAATCGGAGTTGGAAGCCATCCGAGTTGAACTGTTCGATGATGAAATTGAAAAACTCAGTCTGTTCGATCCGTTAACTGGCGAAGTACTGCAAAAGCTGAACCGCTACACCATCTACCCGAAGACGCACTACGTGACTCCACGGGAGACCATTCTCAATGCCTGTGAACAGATCGAGGTCGAGTTAAAGGACCGGTTGAAGGTCTTTGAAAGCGATAATCGACTGGTCGAAGCACAGCGACTGGAACAGCGCACACGTTATGATCTGGAGATGATGAGGGAGTTGGGTTTTTGTACCGGTGTCGAAAACTATTCGCGCTTTCTGTCCGGCGCAAAGCCCGGTGAAGCACCGCCGACTTTGTACAGCTACCTGCCGGCTGATACGTTGATGTTTATTGATGAGTCGCACGTGTCCATCCCCCAGATCGGTGCGATGTACAAAGGTGACCGGTCGCGTAAAGAAACGCTGGTGGAGTATGGTTTCCGCCTGCCATCGGCGCTGGATAACCGGCCATTGAAGTTTGAAGAGTGGGAGCGAATGGCGCCGCAATCGGTTTACGTTTCCGCAACGCCGGGTAAATATGAAGCAGAGCATTCGCAACAGACTGTTGATCAGGTGGTACGACCAACGGGATTAGTCGACCCGATTATCGAAGTGCGCCCTGCGACGACGCAGGTCGACGATGTACTGGAAGAGATCCGGCTTCGTGTCGAGGTCAACGAGCGGGTACTGATCACTACGTTGACAAAACGCATGGCCGAAGACCTGACCGATTACCTGCACGATAATGGGATACGGGTGCGCTATCTGCACTCGGATATTGACACCGTTGAACGGGTCGAGATTATTCGCGATTTGCGACTGGGCGAGTTTGATGTCTTAGTCGGGATTAACCTGCTGCGTGAGGGGTTGGATATGCCCGAGGTGTCACTGGTCGCGATCCTGGATGCTGACAAAGAAGGCTTCCTGCGCAGTGATCGATCGCTCATTCAGACCATTGGTCGAGCGGCCCGTAACCTGAACGGTAAAGCGATCTTATATGCCGACCGGATGACGGGCTCTATGGAACGTGCCATTGAGGAAACCGAGCGTCGACGCGAAAAGCAGATTGCCCATAACACGGCCAACAACATTACGCCGCAAGCACTGAACAAAGCCGTGACGGATATTATCGACGGCACCCCGCAGGCACCAGGCCGTAAAGGCAAGCTGGCTCGCAACAAGAAGAAAGTTGAGCACATTACCGGCGAAGAAGCGAAAAGCTTTATGCAGATGAGCGCGGCGGAGTTGTCTAAAGAAATCACCCGAACCGAAGATCGCATGCATAAGCTGGCCAGGGATCTGAAGTTCGAAGAAGCCGCTGGGCTTCGCGATCAGTTACTGGAACTGAAAGAGCTACTGAAGAATCGTTAACGGTGGCGCCAAGTATTTAAAAGGAAAAATAACATGACCCAACGAATGACCATCACCCGCCCGGATGACTGGCACCTGCATTTCCGAGACGGCGAACTGCTGCAGGAAACCGTTCCGGCAACGGCACGCTGTTTCCATCGGGCGATTGTGATGCCGAATCTGGTGCCTCCGGTCATAGATACACAGATGGCGCTGGACTATCGCGATCGTATTATCGCGGCTCGCCCGGAAGGCAGCGATTTCGAACCATTAATGACATTGTATCTGACCGATGAAACCACACCCGACATCATTCGACGGGCTAAAGAAGCCGGTGTCGTTGCGGCAAAACTCTACCCCGCTGGGGCGACGACGAACTCATCAAAGGCGGTCACCGATGTTGCCAATCTTGCGCCGGTTCTGGCAACTATGGCGGAAGTCGGTATGTTACTGTTAGTGCACGGCGAAGTGACCGACTCGCACATCGATATTTTCGATCGCGAAAAAGTCTTCATTGAAACCCATCTGCACCGCATTACCCGTGACAATCCGGAGCTCAAAGTGGTCTTGGAGCATATCACCACCCAAGACGCCGTAGAGTTTGTCATGAACGTGTCGGATAAGGTCGCAGCGACCGTAACCCCACAGCACCTGATGTTAAACCGGAACGATCTGCTGGTGGGCGGGGTCCGTCCACATAATTTCTGTTTACCGGTGCTGAAGCGAAATACCCATCAGCAAGCGCTTCGTGCAGCCGTTGCCACCGGAACGCCTAAAATATTTTTAGGGACCGATTCCGCGCCGCATGAAAAATCCAAAAAAGAAAATGCCTGCGGCTGTGCCGGTTGTTACAGCGCCTGGAGTGCCATTGAGTTGTACGCACAGGTGTTTGAAGAATTGGATGCGCTGGATAAGTTTGAAGCCTTCGCCGCGCATCACGGCCCTGACTTTTATGGGCTACCCAGAAACAGCGATACCATTACTCTGATCAAAGAGGACTGGTCGATCCCCGAGGAAATCACCTTGCCTTCCGGTGACCCGATTGTTCCTTTCTATGCCGGTCAAACGGTGAGTTGGAAGGTCAGCGACTGATATCTCAGGAGGGCGTCGCCGACTGTTGGCAGGTCTCAAACAGGGCTTGCCAACGCTCGGTATGCAACCGAATGATCTCGCGGAAGCGATGATTGATCGCACGGGTGTCTTCAAAATAAGAGACCAGCTTTCCTTGCTCTGTCGTCGGGAAAGTCTGTGCAAACGCATAGGTTTGCGCCAGCGATGCCCGTTCAGCGTCGGCCACGGTCACTAACCAGGGCTGCACCTTTCCGATGAAACTCTTCATCATGACGTTCCGGGCAAACTCCAGTTCGGGCAGCGTTAATCCCTTAGGGCAGAGGCTCGACGCATCGGTAGCCTGTAACAGCATTTGGTTCGCCTGTGTCAGACGGATGATGGCAAGACGCTGCGATTGTAAAGTGGCGCCGGCCAAAGAAAATTCACTGCCAAGTTTCACGCCATGGCTGACGTGCTCTGATGAGACGGCCGACTCACCCTTTGGCCAATGAACAAGTTGAGATAAGACTTGCTCATAAAGCGCGATATTGAGTGGTTCATCCGGTTTCAGTTCCCGTTCACTGAGTGAAAAAAGATGGGCGAAGTCCGCTTGAGCAAAGGTCGCGTTCCACAAGGCATCTTTCAACTGACGGCGTTTCGTGATGAGCACAGTGGTCAGCAGTTCGCGTGTATCGTCTGACGTTGCATCATCTTCAATGCAGTCCGGTAACGCATTTAACAGGCGTCGTTCGTAATCAAAACGGACATCGGCCTCACTGAGCTTGCCAAGAATGCTGTTGCGTTCGCCGATCAGACTGAACACCTGACAATGATTCAGCTCCCAGGCTTCGATGAGGTTGATGCGACTGTCCGGAATATCGATGAGCAAGTCCCGTCTGGGCGGGAAAGCGGGCAATGTCAGGGTTTCGGGGCTGGGGATGTCTACGTCGAGGGTACGTTGCAGACGCGAAAGGTAATCGTCAAGCAGGCTGTTGGCGTTGTTACAACTGATCAGGAAAGCGCACAGACCGCAGACGATGGTGAATCGCCATCGTCGCACGCTCTGTCGATTAAGCTTTCGTTGACCCATGTTAACTCCCGGTGAGTTTCATACTGTGTCACCTGATCTGTCCGACCAAGCTTAGTACGTAACGGTGCTGCTGTCGGACTGGTGTGCACTATCGAATGGCACAAAGTCTGCAACGTGGTCCGTTGTTTGTCATCCTCTCGGGTCGAAAGACCACTAAGTGAGAGGTTAGGGTGCATGTACAGGTTGCAGTGCACCGTTATCGCACGTTGAGCCGCCATGACCACAGCCGATCCGAATTCATCGTCGACGAAAAGCATCTTGCGCGTGCGTCGTCATTACAATCAATGGGTCGCCGACCAGACGCTGGAAGATTTTGCCTTACGCTTTACCGCAAGAGCGGGTCGACACATGAGCATCAGTGTCGTCGGTCGAACCGCCCTGGGAGCGACGGCGTTCCTGGCACTGGAAGGCATTGCCGCCACTGTCACACTCAGTTATGGGTTTGTGAACACCACCATTGCCATTTTGGTGGTGGCCTTGTTGTTTTTTATCACCGGGCTGCCCATCAGCGTTTACTCCGCCCGCCATGGTTTGGATATCGACCTGTTGACACGAGGCGCCGGTTTCGGCTATCTGGGTTCAACCATCACGTCGCTGATCTACGCCACGTTCACCTTTATCTTTTTTGCCATCGAAGCATCCATTCTCAGTTCGGCGTTGCATCTGTTGTTCGGGATTCCGTTGGCGCTCGCCTATGTGATCTGTGCGGTCGTTGTTATCCCGATTGTCTTACGCGGTATCACAGCCATCAGTAAGTTTCAGGTCGGAACGCAAACCACCTGGTTATTGCTGCAAATAGCAGCGCTGGGTGTGGTGGTGTTTTTTGAATGGCAGCAGTTCCAGGCCTGGACCGGTTACGCACCGGGAACGCTGACCGGTGGTAACCAGTTCAGCTGGGTATACTTTGGTGCGGCGGCGTCCATTTTTTTTGCCTTGATTGCGCAGATCGGTGAGCAGGTCGACTACCTTCGGTTCATGCCGGAACGTACGGCCGATAACCAAGGTCGCTGGTGGTTCTGGGTAATCCTGTCCGGTCCCGGCTGGGTGCTGATTGGCACCGTTAAAATGCTGTTGGGTTCCTTTCTGGCTTACGTGGCGATACAGCAGGGCCTGAACGCAATCGACGCCGCCGACCCAACGCTGATGTATCAAAGAGCCTTTGGCTATTTAGTGCAGTCTGATCGGATCGCACTGATTCTGGCAGCCTTGATGGTCATCATTTCGCAGATGAAAATTAATGTCACCAATGCCTACGCCGGGTCCATTGCCTGGTCCAACTTTTTTTCGCGGCTGACACACACGCATCCGGGCCGGGTTGTTTGGTTGGTCTTTAACGTCGCGCTGGCGCTGTTACTGATGGAGCTCGGCATTCATCGGGTGCTTGAGTCCATTCTCAGTGTGTTTGCTTTTGTGGCCGTCAGTTGGTTGTGTTGTTTATCTGCGGACTTGTTGATTAACAAGCCACTGGGATTAAGCCCGGATGTCATCGAGTTTAAGCGCGGACACCTCTACGACATCAACCCGGTCGGTTGTGTGTCAATGGTCGTGGCGACCCTGGTAGGTTTTTGTTTTTACATCGGATTGTTTGGTGAGGGAGTGCAGACGCTTGGGCACTTTGCCACCATCGCCGTCTGTTTTGTCATGATGCCATTCATGGCCTGGTTGACTGGGGGGCGTTACTATCTGGCTCGCCAACCCGAAGCCAGGCACCACACGGAATCGGTTTGTGCCATTTGTCAGAATCATTTCGAATCAGAAGACATGCTGTACTGTCCGGCGTATCACTCATCGATATGTTCACTGTGCTGTTCTCTGGACTCGCGCTGCATGGACCAATGCAAAACGCAGCCGTCATTCAGTCAGCAGTTGTTGAACCGGGTGCCGGCAAGATTACGTTCACAGGTGCTGGGACGCTCCGGTCAGTTTGTGGCCTGGTTTTTGGTTGTAAACCTGATGTTGGGCGCATTGCTTGTGCTCGTTTATCGACACATCGTATTGCAGGCGGGTACGTCAGTGCCGTTGTTAGCCAGTGGTCTGTGGTCGCTGTTTTTTATTCTGATTATTGTGACCGGGGTGGTGATCTGGCTGTTTTTGCTCGCGCATGAGTCCCGAATGAATGCCCAGCGAGAGTCCAATGTACAAACCAAACGCTTGTTGCAGGAAATCGAAGCGCACCAGGTCACTGATGCAGCCTTACAAACCGCCAAAGAGTTGGCCGAAAATGCCAATGCCGCCAAAAGCCGGTATCTGTCAGGTATCAGCCATGAGTTACGCACACCGTTACAATCTATTTTGGGTTACACCCAACTGCTGAACGATCAACCTGATACGACGCCGTCCTCACGAACCCGGTTGAATGCGATCCACCGCAGTGGACAGTATCTGGCGGATTTAATTGAAGGCTTACTGGATGTATCAAAAATCGAAGCCGGAAAGCTGGACTTGCACCTGACGTCTGTGGCTTTTCCCGAGCTAGTGCAACAGATTGCTGACATGTTCCGAATGCAGGCCAAAGCAAAAGGGATTGAGTTCCGGACGGATATTCAGGGCACTTTACCGGCCTGGGTTAAAACCGATGAAAAACGGCTCCGGCAGATTCTGATTAACCTTCTGTCCAACGCGGTCAAGTACACTGATGACGGCTATGTCCGCTTAACGTTGCGTTATCGCAGTCAGGTGGCGGAGTTTACCGTGGAAGATACCGGGCATGGCATCGCAGAAGATCAACACCAACGGGTATTTTCACCGTTTGAACGGGTCGAAAATGAAGCGTCGAGTCGCATACCGGGCACCGGTTTGGGATTGACCATCGTGAAGCTGCTGGTTGAGATTATGGGGGGCGATATTCAACTGTCTTCATCCATTGGACAGGGCAGTCGCTTTACCGTGTCTCTGATGTTGCCGTGGTTAGATCGTGTCGTGGATGAGCCGGCAAGGCAACAACAGATTCGCCGTTATCTTGGCCCTCGCCGGATAATTATGCTGGTCGATGATGATGCCGGTGTCCGGGCTATGGTCGGTGACTTACTGCGCTCCCTCGATTTTCATGTGATCATCGCGCGCCACGCGCAGCAATGTCTGACCATGATGGCTGACAACTCTCCGGACCTGATCATCATGGACATCGCCATGCCAGGCATGGACGGCCTGGCGCTGACGCGACAGTTGATCAGTGACGGCTTTCGTCAACCGATCCTGATGTTATCGGCCAACGCACAGGCCGCGCCAGAGTCACAGCAACGCGAGGTGGGATACAGTGATTATCTGGTGAAACCAATTGATAACGATCGTTTGGTGGATGCGATAGGTGTGCAGCTGAACCTGAAATGGCGACGTGCTGACACCGTCGCACCGGTAGCGCAGAGCGATGAGCTGTCTTACCGAATCCGGGTGCCGTCCTGTCCGGAGTTGATGGAACTGATCAGTGCGGCGGACATCGGCTTTAAGCGGGGAATTCTCGACTCGCTCGACCGTCTGAATCAAAACGGTCATTTGTCTGAGTCTGAGTTTAAGTTCCTGGTTGATCAGGCGCACAGCATGCAGTTTACGCAATTGAAACAGTCTATTGAGGCAACCTGAAATGGGAATGGAGTTGAACGAGTGCCTGGCGCTGGTTGTTGACGATTCACCCGAAGCGCTTGGTTTTATTCACGATGCCCTGGAAACGGCCGGGATGGAAGTGCTAGTTGCGCTGGAAGGTAAGCAGGCGTTGAGTATCGCGCAGAAAATGAAACCAGATGTGATTTTACTCGATGCCATGATGCCGGTGATGGATGGTTTTGAAACCTGTCGTGCGCTAAAAAAGTTGGCCGGGCTGGCTGACACACCGGTGATTTTTATGACGGGGCTGAGTGCATCCGAAGACATCGTGCGCGGGCTCGAAGCTGGTGGCGTCGATTATCTGACCAAGCCCGTGAAACCGGACGAGCTGATTGCGCGGCTGAAAGTGCATCTGTCGAATGCGTCGGTGACCCGAGCGGCTTATCATTTGTTGGATGAATCCGGGCAGGTGATTTTTGCGGTCAACGATCAGGGTCATCAGCTTTGGGCGACACCACAATCTTACACCTTAATGGGTAAGGCCGGCTTACAAGGCGACAAGGTGATCGGCTTGTTCAGCCGTGCATTATCTCAATGGTTTCAGAATGCACCGGAACCAGGTTACCAGATGACCGTTCCGTTTTTAGAGTACCCTTTGGCGGTGAAACTGGTGTCACGACGTGAAGGGGAATGGGTGCTGCGTTTACTGGACGGGGATTTGCCTCAGGGTGCGGACCTGTTGCGCATTGAACTGGACTTGACCGGGCGGGAATCGGAAGTGTTGTACTGGATCGCCAATGGTAAAACGAATCGAGAGACGGCGGAAATACTGGCGATGAGCCCGCGAACCGTGAACAAACATCTGGAACAGATCTTCTCAAAGCTTGGCGTGGACAACCGGACCAGTGCTGCCGGGGTCGCACTCAAACTGTTTGCCAAGGCGCAGGCGCTGGCCTGAGACATCACCGAGGTTGGCGATGCCTCAGGCGTTCAGATCAGGCGTTAGCCAGCGCCTGCTCGACATCGGCAATGATGTCGTCAATGTGTTCAATACCGACCGAAATACGCACCAGGTCTTCCGACACGCCGGCGGATGCCAGTTCTTCAGCGTTCAACTGACGGTGAGTCGTGGTCGCCGGGTGGCATGCCAGTGATTTGGCATCACCAATGTTCACCAGCCGTAAAACCATCTGCAGGGCATCAATAAAGCGAGCCCCGGCGTCACGACCGCCCTTGATGCCAAAGCTCAGAATGCCCGATGCCTTGCCACCACAGATTTTTTCACACGTGGCCTTGTACGGACTGTCTTCCAATGCCGCGTAATTCACCCAACTGACTTTTTCATGCTGTTGCAGGTAGTTGGCCAGTTTTTCAGCATTTTCGCAGTGACGTTCCATCCGCAGGCAAAGAGTCTCCAGGCCCTGCATGATCTGGAAAGCGTTCATCGGGGAGATTGCCGCGCCGGTATTCCGTAACGGCACGACCCGGCAACGACCAATGTAGGCGGCTTCACCGAGTGCTTCGGTGTAGACCACACCATGATAAGACGGGTCCGGCTCGTTCATGACCGGAAAGCGAGCTTTGTTCGCGACCCAGTCAAACTTTCCGGAGTCGACAATCACGCCTCCGACAGACGTCCCATGACCGCCGATGTACTTCGTTAATGAGTGAATGACAATGTCGGCGCCGTGTTCGAATGGACGACACAACACCGGTGTGGCAACGGTATTGTCGACAATCACCGGCACGCCATACTTATGAGCAATCTCAGCCAACTTGGCAATATTAACCACATTACCTGCTGGGTTACCGATGGATTCACAGAACAGCAACTTGGTCTTGTCATCGATGGCCTTTTCAAAGCCTTCGTAATCGTCGTGAGAAATTAAGCGCGCTTCAATGCCCTGACGCGGCAACGTGTGGGCAAACAGGTTGTAAGTACCGCCGTACAGTTGACTGGTACTGACGATGTTGTCTCCAGCCTCGCAAATGGCCTGAATTGCATAGGTAATGGCCGCCATACCAGACGCGACGGCCAGAGCGCCAACTCCGCCTTCCAGGGCCGTCATACGTTGCTCCAAAACACCGGTGGTCGGGTTCATGATGCGGGTGTAAATATTGCCCTGAACTTTCAGGTCAAACAGGTCAGCCCCGTGCTGAGTATCGTCAAACGTATAGGACGTCGTCTGATAAATGGGCACGGCCGCCGCTTTGGTGGTTTCTTCGGACTTATAACCTTCGTGCAGTGCGATAGATTCAGGTTTCATGAACACTCTCCATGGTTAGGCACGGCGTGATGTCGCCGAGGTGATTGCGTATGAGTATGAGCAGGGTGATGACTTTAGCATGCCCCTAAGGGTGGATCATCGGCATTTTCGCGACAGTACGTTGCAGTAATCTGGTGATCAGATGGTTCCTGAACCGGGTTAAAACGCCTGATGGAGAGTTTGGCTGTCGCAGTTGATACGAATGGCTGCGCCTATGGCAAACGTCATCATCGGGTCCGTGTGTCCGAAGTCCATGTGCGTCACGATGGGCAGTTCAGTCAAGCCTTCCTCATCACGGATGACCTGTATTAAGGCTTCATCGTATTTGCGAAAATCAGCGGGGTTAAGCTGGCCACCAGGACGACCGAATAAAACCCCCGCAAGACCTTTTAGCACCCCTTCGGCGGCAAAGCTGCGTAATGAACGAATAAGTGCTGTTGGCGGCGCGCCCTCTTCCGAGGTCTCCAGAAACAGCACGGCGCCTTGCCACTGTTCTGGTGTGGGCCAGGCGGGCGTGCCGCGAAGCATTTCCAGCACCTCGAGACAACCACCTAACAGATGCCCGCGATGAATGCCTTTGCCCTGAAGGTATTGCCAACCCGTGCAGGGCGTCAGTTGCCGTCGTTGAGACTGTCTGGCGGGGTCATCCCAGCCGAGATGCTCAACGGTCCACCCCTCTGTGTTCGGCGTTAATTCAATGAGGTTATTTTCAGCGAAAACCTGCTGACGAAAACTGTTTTCAAGATAGGGCGGAATGCCGCCGTTTTCCGCAAAGCCCGACATAAACGCCGGGCCATAAAAAGAGACCAGTCCGGCTTTATGACACAGCAGATGACTGACGGTGGTATCGGAGTAGCCGCAGAACACCTTTGGGTTGTTGCGGATGACCGTTAAATCGACATGCGGAATCAGGCGCATCGAATCGTCACCGCCAATGGTGGAGATGATGCCGTCGATGCGATCGTCGGCAAACGCGGCCATTAAATCCTCGGCCCGGGCTTTGGGGTTGCGGGCCAGCCAGCCGTCATCGGCCAGGGTGTGCGGCATCTCGACCACTTCGACATCAAAGGCGTCCTGAAACTGTTGCTTGCCAGCTTGATAACGATGCGGAAAGGCCGCCGGGCCGCCCCAGGATAAGGTTACCGCAGCAACACGTGCACCGGGGAAAAGTGGTTTGGGCTTTATGAGCATGAGCATGAGCAGGAATCCATTTGCGGCCGTTAGCTCGCCAATATACGAAAAAATGGTCGTGGAGTAACGCAAGTACCATCAGAAAATACAGGTCTTTTGTTGCCAATCGGATTATTAATGACATGTCTGCAGTTATCGACCCGATGGTTGCTTGAGCAAAGGTAGCGGAAAAATCTGACGTAAGAATTTCATATTGTTCGGGTAAGGTGCGTCGTTTTAGGTAAGGGTACCATCGTGAAACAGATTGATGACTTTACGACTATTTCACTGTCAGACGAGTTGGTTGCTGTGGTCTTAGGGGCAGGGAATGCTTACGACACCGATCGTCACAATGCCAGTTTGTTGTTACGGAAAGCGAATCAGTCGGTGTTGATTGATTGCGGACCGTGGGTTACTAAACGTCTGTTGGCTTTGATCGGCCCAGAAGAAATCAATGAGGTGTATTTCACGCATGCACATCCGGATCATTGCCTTGGTTTGACGACATTGACCAATTGGATGTCATCGAACCGACGTCAACAACCGCTGCTGATTCATTGTATTGCCGAGCAGAAACCGCTACTGCAAACCCTGGTGAATTTTGGCTGTTGGCCCGAACGTGAACATACATTCAACATCGAGTGGCGCGATATAGAGCCCTTCGGTGAACTGGCTGGCTACGATTACGAAACGGCGGCGACTAAGCATTCGGTGGACAATCGCTCGCTTCATTTAACACTCGACGAGAACCGGTCTGTTTTCTATTCCGGAGATGGCAAGCTGACGGCCGAGGGCGCAGCCTTGGCTGCCCAAAGCGATGTGGTCTTCATTGAATGTGAGCAGGTAAGACCCTGTCGATCACATAACTCACTTGAGGAAGTCTTTATATTGGAAAAGAAACCGTCCAGCCGCTGGTTTCTGTACCACGTGGCCTCCGATCAGCGGGAGGCCATCGCCCATCGGCTGTTACACGATCCTCATCTTGAATTGCTGCAGGAATCTTTCGTGCATTCGGTTCACAAGTAACAATACGAAAATACAACCGCCAGCCTTGACCGGCGGTTTATTCGATTCATGTCTAGCCCAGTGCATCAGCGCTGGCAGAACGCGATGTTTCTGGTTGATAGCGCAGTTTAATCACCTGCGCCTGTCGAATCAGCATTCGTGTCACCGTTCCGGACTGAGGGTACTGACTGTAACCGAGCCCGAACCGTAATGGCAGATCCTGCACATCCTCAAGCTGTGTTTTAGACAGGGCTTCCGTCAGAGCTCTTGCCGATTGTTTTAATGTCGCCAACCCCGCATCTGGCATGACGACGACAAAACCATTGGTGTTATAACGAGCAACATAAGCACCACCTGGCGTTGCTTTCTGTATGGCTTTGGCAAACTGAGAGACGTAGCTTTGCGCAACATCGTCGCCGTGGCTGGCGATGATCTGTCGGTAATCGCTCAGCTCAACATAAATCAAATCGAAAGGGTCAGCCTTTTTCTGGTTATCGGTGATCAGCTGATCAAGGTGGTTTTCCAGCGATGTCCGGTTTGGTAACCCTGAGCTTGCGTCCGAAAACGCGGCTCGCATCACCGCCGCGTCTGCTTCGGCTTTTTCGCGTTTGACGCGTTCCATTTCCCGATAGTCTTCATAAGCAATGTAAACCAGCGATAACAAAAAGATCGACGCGGCCACCGCGGTGGGTATGCCCATCCAGTTACCGCGAAGTGTATTGTCGGCGGAGGCCATGGCATCTGGCATGAAAGTGACTGCAGCCATGCCGGTGTAATGCATGCCGCAGATCGCGATACCCATAATCAATGCGGCACCGAGACGCGTCACCAGACTGTATTGTCTTGGCACCCGCTCAATGTTGCGGCAGATGATCAACGCAGCACCGGAAGCACCAATGGCAATGAGCCCGGACAGCGCGACTAGGGCCAGATCGTACTGAATCGATGGGCTCATCTGCATGGCATACATACCGCTGTAGTGCATGCTAAAGATACCCGCGCCAATGATCACAGCGCTGCCGGCCAGTTGCAGCTTACTGATGGTCGCCAGAGTGATCACCCATAACCCCAGACCAGACGCAACAAGGACCACCACGAGCGACAGCAGAGTCCAGGTGAGGTCAAAGGTCATATTGAACCCCGTGTTGTAAGCGCTCATACCAACAAAATGCATCGACCAGATTCCGCCTCCCAGGCAGATAACGCCTGCGGCAAACCAGAATGGTTTACTGCCGGACTTGAGGCTGCGTACGCGGGTACTGAAATAGATGGCTGAAAATGAGGCAATTACAGCGACGAGATAGGACGCCAGTACCAGACTGAGGTCATAAGAGGCAATCATGTATAGTCCTTGCAGTATCTGAAGGTGAGTCGACTCCGAGACGTCCGCGGAGGGCTCGGTTGAATCAAGTAAGGCCTTACGATCTGTTGAATGAAACAGATCAGTGAACTGAGTCAATCACCGAATGCGCGCATCTTGAGCGGCGGAGCGTTTGTCCATACGTCAGATGACGTAGTCGGTTGCGTCATTCAGCCCATAGGCGTCCTGGCAGGTTTCCTTAACACTGCAGGTGAACCAGATGAGAACTGGTTATTCACTGCACCGCTACGAGGAAACCACATGAAACTTAAAACGATTGTAAAAGGCGCAGCGCTGGCGGTATCCGCCAGTGTTGCCATGTCTGCCTGGGCGGCAGATACCATTAAGGTGGGTGTGCTGCATTCGCTTTCCGGCACCATGGCCATCTCTGAAACGACATTGAAAGACACCGTTCTTATGATGATTGAAGAGCAGAATAAGAAGGGTGGCTTGCTGGGTAAGCAGTTGGAACCGGTGGTCGTTGACCCGGCGTCGAACTGGCCCCTGTTTGCCGAAAAGACCCGTGAACTGCTGACGCAGGAAGAGGTCGATGTCATCTTTGGCTGCTGGACATCTGTGTCTCGTAAATCAGTACTTCCGGTCATCGAAGAACTGAACGGTCTGCTGTTCTATCCGGTTCAGTACGAAGGTGAAGAGTCATCGAAAAACGTATTCTATACCGGCGCCGCGCCAAACCAGCAGGCGATACCGGCTGTCGATTACCTGATGAACGATCTGGAAGTAGAGCGTTGGGTGCTGGCCGGTACCGACTATGTGTATCCGCGTACCACCAATAAGATTCTCGAAGCATACCTGATGGACAAAGGTGTCGCGTCGGATGACATCATGATCAACTACACACCGTTTGGTCATTCCGATTGGCAGTCAATTATTGCCGACATTAAAAAATTCGGTTCCGAAGGCAAGAAGACGGCCGTGGTTTCTACCATCAACGGTGACGCCAACGTTCCGTTCTACAAAGAGCTGGGTAATCAGGGCATTTCGGCAGAAGACATTCCGGTCGTCGCCTTCTCAGTCGGCGAAGAAGAACTGTCCGGTTTTGATACCGAGCCATTGGTGGGTCACCTGGCCGCATGGAACTATTTTCAGTCGGTTGAATCCTCCGCTAACGAAGACTTTATCGCGCAATGGAAAGCCTTTGCCGGTGAAGACCGCGTAACTAACGATCCGATGGAAGCGACCTACATTGGATTCAACCTGTGGGCGAAAGCGGTTGAAGCGGCCGGCACTACCGATGTTGATACCGTCGAGCAAACCATCATTGGCATGTCGACGCCGAACCTGACTGGCGGCACCGCCACCATGGGTGCCAACCACCACCTGACCAAACCTGTGCTGATTGGTGAGATTCAGGACGACGGTCAGTTTGAAGTGGTCTGGGAAACCGATGGCGAAGTGGCCGGCGATGCCTGGTCTGACTTCCTGCCGGAATCTAAGCCGCTGATTGCCGACTGGACGGATCCGGTTAAGTGCGGCAACTACAACACCGAAACCGGTACTTGTTCAGGTCAGAACTATTAAGTAAGGCCTGACCAAGGGCCGCAATCATGGACCTCCTGCCCATGGTTGCGGCCACCTTCGATACCTAATCCAGTTATCCTGCTGAAAGGCAAACTCATGATTCCAATCACAACCTTGTCCAGAGCCCTGCGAAACTGCCTGCTCATCCTGTGCCTGGGACTGTCGTTTGTCAGTGCTGATGATGAGCGTTTTCAGGCACTGGCGCTGGAGCTGACCACCGTTAAGCTCGCGCAAACGCAACCGGTTCTGGAAAAAATCGCCGAAACGGAACACCCGGTGCTGTTACAGCTGTTTCAGACCATGGTGGAAGGCGATCTGTATTATCACGATGAAACCTTAGAACTGCTCAGCGTCGAACGAATCGACGGTGAATACGTGATCAAAAATCTTCTCTCCGGTGAGGTTCTGCCCATTGATCGGGACATCACCACCAAAATCCGCGTGAACAACCGACTGCGTGTCTGGTTACGTGGTGCGATCGCACAGATCCAACTGACCGCAGACGATGCCTCTGCACGTTTAGCCGCAGTGCGCTCACTGCTTGAACGATACGATGACGACTCCATCGAACTGTTGCTGTCACTGCGAGCTGACGAGCCCAATACCAAGGTTCGTTCAGCCATGGATACGGTGCTGGCGATGAACACCGCCGAAAACAGTGCCGATACCGGTGCACGAGTGGCATCGATCGAACGGTTGTCCGACAGCCTCGAACCGGATGTGCGAAACCTGTTGGTTGAACTCAGTTATGAGACCGATGCCCCGGTGGTTGCGGCCGAAGCGCAACGGGCGCTTGAACGGATCGAAGGGCGCGTCAACTTCTTCGGTCACGTTGATACGCTGTTTTTCGGATTGAGCTTGGGCTCGGTATTGCTGCTGGCCTCCATTGGTCTGGCGATTACGTTTGGCGTGATGGGTGTCATCAACATGGCGCACGGCGAAATGATCATGCTCGGGGCGTACACCACCTATGTGGTGCAGCTGCTCATGCCGAACCATATTGATGCGTCGTTGTGGGTGGCGATTCCGGCCGCGTTTTTGGTGTCCGGTGCCTTCGGTGTGTTAATCGAACGCGGCGTGATTCAGTTTCTTCATGGTCGGCCATTGGAAACGCTTCTGGCCACCTTTGGTATCAGCTTGATTCTGCAACAGCTGGTACGAACGATTTTCTCTCCGTTGAATCGACAGGTAGACACACCGAGCTGGATGAGTGGTCAGTTCGAAATCAATCCGGTGCTCTTTGTCACGCTGAATCGTTTTTACATTTTTGTGTTCGCGCTGCTGGTGTTTGCCGCGTTGGTGCTGGTGCTCAGTAAAACCAATCTGGGTCTGCATGTGCGGGCCGTGTCGCAGAATCGGCAGATGGCCAAAGCGATGGGTATTCGAACGGCCCGTGTTGATGCACTGACGTTCGGGCTTGGCTCGGGCATCGCTGGTATCGCCGGGGTTGCGCTCAGCCAGTTGACCAATGTCGGTCCGAACCTTGGGCAGAGCTACATCATTGACTCGTTCATGGTCGTGGTGTTCGGTGGCGTCGGTAATCTGTTTGGTACATTGGTGGCGGCCTTTACTCTGGGTATTGCCAACAAGGTTTTTGAACCGGTGACCGGTGCCGTCCTCGCCAGCATTCTGGTGTTGGTTTTCATTATCCTGTTCATTCAGAAACGTCCGAAAGGGTTGTTTCCTCAAAAAGGGAGGGCGGCGGAATGAGGCTGTCACCGTCTTCATGGTTTAAACGTTCCGGTGAGCCGGGCGCCGTTGTGGCCCCTTTTGTTGGATTGCTGTTGTTGGTCACCTTGTTCGCCAGTGTCGGTAACCTGCTGTTTACCGAAGGCTCGGTATTCCATGTGTCTACCTACACCATCACGTTACTGGGTAAGTACCTCTGTTATGCCATGTTGGCGTTGGCCGTCGATGTGGTATGGGGCTACTGCGGTATTCTCAGTCTGGGACACGCGGCCTTCTTTGCGCTCGGTGGCTATGGCATGGGCATGTATCTGATGCGCCAGATCGGCGATCGGGGTGTTTATGGTAACCCAATACTGCCGGACTTTATGGTGTTCCTGAACTGGGAACAGTTGCCCTGGTATTGGTTCGGTTTTGATCATTTTGGTTTTGCCCTGTTAATGGCGTTGTTGGTGCCGGGGTTACTGGCTTTTGTGTTCGGTTGGCTGGCGTTTCGTTCACGGGTGACCGGTGTCTATCTTTCAATTATGACGCAGGCTCTGACCTATGCGTTGATGTTGGCATTCTTCCGTAACGAGATGGGCTTTGGCGGCAACAACGGCCTGACCGACTTTAAAGACATACTCGGTTTCGATCTGCAAAGCGATACCACACGAGTTGCCCTGTTTGCGATCACCGCATTCTGTCTGTCGCTGACGTTACTGGCGTCGCACGCCATCATGACCTCGCGTTTTGGAAAGGTGATTATTGCACTGCGCGACACCGAAAGCCGGTCGCGCTTTTTAGGCTACCGCACCGAACGCTATAAAGTCTGGCTGTTTGTCTATTCGGCCGTGGTTGCAGCGTTAGCCGGCGCGCTCTATGTGCCGCAGATCGGCATCATTAACCCGGGCGAATTTGCACCGCTGAACTCCATTGAAGTAGTCATCTGGGTCGCCATCGGTGGACGCGGAACCTTGGTGGGTGCCGTGCTCGGCGCGTTGTTGGTCAATTATGCCAAAACGCGGTTGACGGCCATTTTCCCGGACGCCTGGCTCTTTGCTTTAGGCGCGCTCTTTGTTCTGGTCACCTTATTTTTACCGAAAGGGTTAATCGGCATGGCCGGGCAATGGCGAGCGCGGCGTCAATCGGGCCAACATCAAAACCAATCTGTGGAGGGGCAGTCATGAGCGCGATGACTCAGATACGAGAAACGTTCCGCCGTGATCAGGTCTGGTCGTTTCTGCAACCGGCTCAGGCCAGTGTGGATGTGTCGAAAGATATCCTGTTGTATGTCGAAGACCTGAACGTCAGTTTCGATGGCTTTAAAGCCATCAATAACCTGAACCTGTACATCAACGATGGTGAACTGCGTTGTTTGATCGGTGCCAATGGTGCCGGTAAGACCACGCTGATGGACATCATCACCGGTAAAACCGAACCCGATTCAGGGTCGGTCTGGTTTGGGCAGACGCATAACCTGTTGGAACAGGACGAAGCGGCCATTGCGCACCTTGGGATCGGTCGTAAGTTTCAGAAACCGACTGTGTTTGAAGAGCATACGGTGTTTACCAACCTGGAACTGTCGTTGAAAACCAACAAAGCCGTTTTACCGACTTTGTTTGCGCGACTCAGCACCCAGCAGAAGGCACGCATACAGGAAGTACTGGACACCATTGGCTTGAGTGAACAGCAGGATCAGATGGCCGGTTCGCTGTCGCACGGGCAGAAACAATGGTTGGAAATCGGCATGTTGCTGGCGTCTGATTCACGATTGTTGCTGGTCGACGAACCGGTCGCCGGCATGACCGCTGAAGAAACCGAACGGACGGCAGAGCTGCTGACGTCGTTGGCGGGCAAACACACCGTCGTGGTGGTGGAGCACGACATGGCGTTTGTGCGTTCTATTGCCCGCACTGTGACCGTTCTGCATCAGGGGTCAGTGCTCGCTGAAGGCACGATGGATGAAATTCAGGCTAACCCGGATGTGATCGAAGTGTACCTCGGGGAAGACCCGGAAGGAGAAGCGGCATGATCCATCTGAACGACTTGAATCAACATTACGGCGGCACACAGATTCTTTGGGATCTGAATCTCGACATCGACGCCGGTTCCTGTACCTGCATTATGGGTCGCAACGGTGTCGGTAAAACCACCTTATTGAAAACGCTCATGGGTTTGTTACCAATCTCCAGCGGTGAGATTCAGTTTAACGGTGAGGCTCTGCATAAACGCACGGCCGAATATCGAGCACCAGCGGGTATCGGGTACGTACCGCAAGGCCGCGATATTTTTCCGTTGTTGACGGTTGAAGAAAACCTGAAGCTCGGGCTGCCGGCTCGCGGCGATAAGTCCAAAAAAATACCGGAGCGCATCTTTGAACTGTTCCCGGTGCTGGCCGATATGCTGCATCGACGCGGTGGCGACTTATCCGGTGGTCAGCAACAGCAACTGGCCATTGGGCGGGCATTGGTGATTAACCCTAAGGTACTCATTCTTGATGAACCCAATGAAGGCATTCAACCCAACATTGTCCGTCAAATCGGAGATGTCATTCTTAAACTGAACGAAGAAGACGGCCTGACGGTTATCCTCATTGAACAGAAACTCGGTTTTGCACGACGCGTCGGTAAAGAGTTTCGGCTCATGGAAAAGGGACGGATTGTTGCCGCGGATAAGATGGATAACCTCAATGATGAACTGATTCGTCAGTACCTGGCGGTTTAGTCATGGGTCACGTTGAGCACTTACCCGGCACCACGACTGAGCATCTTGACAGTGTCAAGCAGGGGCAATGGCAAGCTTTTTTATCGTTGACCTTTGCACCCACCGCACGCGGAACTCGTCTGGTTGAAAAAGCACATCGGGGACCGCTGTACATTCAGAAGCCTTTTTACCCAGAGGGACTGTCCTGCCCGCATGCGTATCTGTTGCATCCGCCCGGCGGCTTGGTGTCCGGCGATACGTTAAGTGTTTCGGTTAACGTTAGAGAAAAGGCACAGGTACTGATCACCACGCCGGGGGCCGGGCGAATGTATCGCGCGCGTGAGCAGCAGGCACGGCAGCGACAAATCAATGAGATGACCGTTGCCAATGATGCCAGCCTCGAATGGTTGCCGATGGAAGCCATTGTGTTTCCCGATGCACAGGTTGAGATGTCAAACCGAATCGATCTGACCGGTTCCGCGAAAGTGATTTACTGGGATGTGCTCAGCCTCGGCTTACCCGCCATGCATCAGACCTTTGAACAGGGCCGTTTAAACCAGAACCTGCAGATTGTCCGGGACGGTCGTTTGGTGCTGCAAGAGCGATTGGTTCTGAATGATTCTAACCGGGCGTTACTCGACGCTGAGATCGGGCTGCGCGCTTTGCCGATTCAGGGCGTGATGGTGGCCGGGCCGTTTACCGAGATACCCGAAGCGACATTGGAAGCATTGCAGGAGCGTACTAAAGCCGCCGGTTTTGCCGTGGGCGTGACCCTCATTGCCGGGTTCGTTGTGATTCGTTTGTTGAACGACTGCAGCGAACGAGCCCGACAGCTTTTTGAACAATGCTGGGCTCTGCTGCGACCGGCGTTGCTCGGTCGAGAGGCTTGTGTACCCCGCATTTGGAATACGTGAATTCTTAACCGCATTGGAGAGCGCATCGTATGGAATTGCTGCCAAGAGAGAAAGATAAGTTACTGGTGTTTACCGCTGCGTTACTGGCAGAGCGACGCCTGAATCGGGGCCTGACATTGAATTACCCCGAAGCTATGGCCTACATCACCATGGAAATCATTGAAGGTGCACGAGATGGGAAAACCGTGGCGGAGTTGATGGCGTTTGGAAAGACGCTGTTGAATGCCGATCAGGTGATGGAGGGTGTTCCTGAACTGATCCATGAAGTTCAGGTGGAAGCCACCTTTCCGGACGGGACCAAACTGGTCACCGTGCATGAACCGATTTGCTGAACCTACACGGTTTGGCTAATCAATTGCCACCAAACTGAAGACAGAACAAAACGGCTGACAATTTTATAAACCCTTGTCAGTCATCGGAACCGAAGAGGGGTCCCTATGATACCGGGAGAGGTGCAGGTCGCTGACGGCGATATTGAAATCAACAGTGGACGAGAGACTGTAACCGTTCGCGTTGAAAACACAGGAGACCGACCGGTACAGGTCGGTTCTCATTATCACTTTTATGAGACCAACCCAGCGTTGAGTTTTGCACGCGAACAAACACGCGGTTTCCGTTTGAACATTGCCTCTGGCACGGCCGTTCGTTTTGAGCCAGGGCAGGCACGAACCGTCGAACTGGTCGCCTACGCCGGCGATCGACATGTGTATGGGTTTCGCGGTGACGTCATGGGTGCGTTGGAAGGTGACAACCAATGAGCAAAACCATAGATCGGCAAAGCTATGCACAGATGTTCGGCCCTACTGTCGGAGATCGGGTTCGGCTGGGTGACACGGAATTGTTCATTCAGGTGGAGCAGGACTATACGACCTACGGCGATGAAGTGAAGTTCGGCGGTGGTAAAGTGATTCGGGATGGCATGGGGCAGTCGCAACGTGCCAGTCAAGAGACCGTTGACCTGGTGATCACCAATGCGTTGATTCTCGATCACTGGGGCATTGTTAAAGGCGATGTCGGTGTCAAAGCCGGCCGTATTGTTGGTATCGGTAAAGCCGGTAACCCCGATGTGCAGGACAATGTTGATCTGATCATCGGCCCGGGTACCGAAGTGATTGCCGGCGAAGGTTCGATTCTGACGGCGGGCGGTATTGATGCACACATCCACTTTATCTGTCCGCAACAGGTTGAAGAAGCATTGATGTCCGGCGTGACGACGATGATCGGCGGCGGCACCGGACCCGCAACCGGTACCAACGCAACAACCTGTACGCCAGGCCCTTGGTACATCGGTAAAATGCTGCAGGCCACCGATGACCTGCCGATGAACTTTGGTTTTCTCGGCAAGGGGAATGGCAGTCAACCGGAAGCGCTTGCCGAACAACTGGAAGCTGGGGCTTGTGGCCTGAAACTCCATGAAGATTGGGGCACCACGCCTGCCGCGATTGATACCTGCCTGAGTGTGGCCGAACAATACGATGTGCAGGTGGCCATTCACACCGATACCCTGAATGAATCGGGATTTGTCGATGACACCATCGGTGCCTTTAAAGACCGAGTCATCCATACCTATCACACTGAAGGCGCCGGCGGTGGTCATGCACCGGACATCATCCGTGCCTGTGCGCAGCCGAATGTGTTGCCATCGTCGACGAACCCAACACGGCCTTATACCCAAAACACCATTGATGAACATCTGGACATGCTGATGGTGTGTCACCATCTGGATGCCAATATACCCGAAGACGTGGCGTTTGCTGATTCGCGCATCCGCAAAGAAACCATTGCCGCGGAAGATCTGTTTCACGACCTCGGTGCGTTCAGCATGATTGCGTCGGACTCACAAGCGATGGGTCGGGTCGGCGAAGTCGTCACCCGAACCTGGCAAACGGCTCATAAGATGAAAGTTCAAATGGGTTTGTTGAAAGAAGACCTTGAGTTGGGCAGCGACAATTTTCGGGCCAAACGCTATGTCGCCAAATACACCATTAACCCGGCCATTACGCATGGTGTATCGCATGAAGTCGGTTCGATTGAAGCCGGTAAACTGGCTGATCTGGTGCTCTGGAAACCCGCTTTTTTTGGCATTAAACCTTCGCTGATTTTGAAAGGCGGCATGATCGCTGCCGCGCCCATGGGTGATCCGAACGCCTCCATCCCTACGCCGCAGCCTGTGCATTATCGTGAAATGTTTGGCGCCATGGGAAAAGCCGTCTCAAAAACCTCGGTCACCTTTGTCAGTGAAGCTGCACTGACCAATCAGGTTGGCGATGCGCTGGGCTTGTCCCGAACGTTGGTACCGTGCCGCAACACACGGAACATCTCCAAAGCCGACATGATTCATAACAATTGGATGCCCGATGTGCAGGTGGATCCGCAAACTTATGAAGTGCGGGCTGATGGCGAGTTGCTCTCTTGTGAGCCGGCCACGGAGCTGCCGTTGGCACAACGCTATTGTTTGTTTTAATGCCGCAGGAGGCGAACTATGTTGGAAGTATTTGAACGACTCGGCACCCATTGCCATGACTCCGTCAGTGCAACGGTTGAGCTGACGCACGAACAACGTGAACGCGGTCGACTGAAGTTGATCAGTACCGATGGTCAGGAAGTACGTCTGTTTCTGGAGCGCGGTAAACCACTGCAGGTCGGTGAGTTTCTGAAAGCCGACAGTGGACAAATCGTTAAGGTTGCCGGCGCCGTTGAATCGGTTGCTCATGCCAGTTGTGAAGACTGGCACACCTTTGCGCGGGCCTGTTATCACCTTGGCAATCGCCATACCAAAATCGAAGTTGGAGAGCGCTGGTTGCGGATTAAACCTGACCATGTGCTGGAGGACATGCTGCATTTGCTGGGCCTGGTCGTCACTCACGAAAACGCGGTCTTTAACCCGGAAAGCGGAGCCTACGCACATGGCCATCACCACCACTAGTTCGGCGCTGTTACGTCTACTGCAGTTGTCGAGTGTGAGTCTGCCGGTTGGCGGCTTTTCGTTTTCGCAGGGGCTTGAGAGTGCCATCGAACAAGGGTGGATTCGGAACTCAAAACAAACCGCGGAATGGTTGCGCTGGCAGTTAACCGAGTCAGTCGCCCGTATCGACCTACCGGTGTTGTTTGGCGCGATGTCGGCGATGTCCGAAGGCCATGAAGACGGATGGCGCAACTGGAACGATCGTTCCTTAGCCAACCGGGAAACAGCCGAGTTGCGATTGACTGAGACGGCCATGGGTGAAGCCTTACAGCGGTTATTGAAAACACTGGACATTCCACATCCTGATCCGCAAGGCGAGGTTAGTTTTGTCGCATTGTTTGCGGTGGCGGCGCAGCACTGGTCGTTATCGCCGGCATTGACGGCACAGGGTTTTGTCTGGTCGTGGTTGGAAAATCAGGTAGCCGCGGCGACCAAACTGGTACCGCTGGGCCAAAGCCAGGCTCAGTTACTGCTCGGTGAACTGCAACCGGATGTGGCGATCGCCATTACTCAGGCGGAAACGCTCGATGAGTTTTCCATGGGCGGTGCATTACCGGCCCTTTCGCTGGCCAGTTGCTGGCATGAAACCCAATACAGTCGGTTATTCCGATCCTAGGAGAGAGTGATGAAAAAACAGACATTACGTGTCGGTGTCGGTGGCCCGGTCGGATCCGGCAAAACGGCATTACTGCGGTCATTGTGCGCCGCGATGAAAGACCACTACAACATTGCCGTGGTCACGAACGACATTTATACCAAGGAAGATGCGCAGTTTCTGACGCGTCATGAAGCGCTCGAAGCTGATCGGATCTTGGGCGTCGAAACCGGCGGTTGTCCGCATACGGCCATTCGCGAAGACGCCAGTATGAACCTGGCGGCCATCGATACACTGATGGCACGTCATGGTGAACTCGATGTGGTGTTTGTTGAGTCCGGTGGTGACAACCTGAGCGCGACGTTCAGCCCGGAACTGTCCGACTTTACCATCTATGTCATCGATGTCTCGGCAGGCGACAAAATTCCGCGAAAAGGCGGTCCGGGCATTACCCGTTCCGATCTGTTCATCATAAATAAAACCGATCTTGCCCCGTTGGTCGGCGCATCGCTGGAGGTCATGGATCGGGATACAAAAATGATGCGCAAAGACAAACCGTACGTGTTCTCCAACCTGAAAAAAGCCGAAGGGCTGGACGACATCATCAATACCATTATCCGCGAAGGCATGTTGCCGGAACGATCCATGCCGCCGGCTCAGGCGGTTGTTTAAGCGATACAGGGAGATACTGACAATGAAATTTCATAAAAAATTGATAGCCGCTCTGGTCCTGATGGTTCCGGTGTTGGCAAACGCTCATGCCGGACATGGCGATACCAATGGGTTTGTCTCTGGATTCGTTCATCCGATGTTTGGATTGGACCACTTGCTGGCCCTGTTGGCATTGGGGTTTTGGGTCGCGCTGTCACAGCGCGCTGTCCGGCTGGCAGCACCAATGTTGGTGGTTATCGCCATGCTCGTCGGCGCTTCGTTAGGGGTTCTCGGGTTTAGTTTTGCCGGTGTTGAATGGGGCATCGCCGCTTCCGTTATACTTTCAGGGCTGGCGGTAACGTTACGTTTGCCAGTGACGCATTTGGCTGCCTTATTGCCCATGATCGGCTTTGCGCTTTGTCATGGTCTTGCTCACGGTATGGAGGTGCCTGCCGGAGCCAGTACGGTTGGCTTTTTTGCCGGGTTTGCTGTCGCGGCATTCCTCATCATGATGAGCGGGATGCTCGTTGCACGTGGGGCGGTGTTGTTGAAAGCCAAACATATTCATCTGTGGCTTGGGTTGATCGTCACTTTACTGGGTGGTGCGATGCTCGGTTTGGGCTAAGCCTAAGGTTCTATCGCATAATAAAAAGCGACTCGATTGAGTCGCTTTTTTAAGCTTGCTCTCGGTTCAATCTGCGAACTGCCAATACCCCATGTCATTGTCGTTCTCGAACTGTTCTTTCAGTTTTTGTTTCTCAACGGCGGGAATGTATTCAAACTTACTTTGCTGATAGCGAGTCCCGTCTTTTTTGTACAGTCGAACACGCAACCAATCTTCCAGTATCGTGATTTTATCGGCTTCAATTTCAAACTGAATGTACTCATCACGGTCGGTCATTTGTCGCCCACTGCGAATGTACTTGGACTCAAAGTAATCCACGTAATGCACACCTGGCTCAAGCCCTTGAACCAGCAGATAAGGTTTGTCGGCATACAGGTAAAAGACCTTGTCTTTATTGGTGACGACACGGTATTTAACAAAATAGTCACCAGCGGTCTCTTTTTCATCGTTGACCGCTACCAGTAACATGCCGGTACCATCGGGTTGTTTAGGTAAAGTCGTGCATGCGGATAAGGTGGTGACGAGCAGGGCAAGTAGAATTGAGACTCGGATAATAACCTCCAACGTAACGAGTTTGAGTGATCTTTTTTCGATACTGATGTATCGAATCGCCGATGTGCTGACGTTTAAATGTAGCCGATCTATGAGCGTTTGCTAGTGTACGGTATTCTGTACATGGTTTTTAGACGCAGTTATCAAATGGCAATTGATTCTCAGTTCGATACCGATTAATTGTTAGCGCCTGTCTTTGCATTCTGTATCGACAGGCCTGTACGCTGAAGAAGCGCCGCGCTTCTGTAGTTCAGTGCGCTGTTATAGGCATAACCTTTAAAGGGCACCTCTAATAAGTCTGATAGGACTCTGGCCTTCAGAAAGAGTGGCTGTCTAGGCGCGGTTTGCAGCGAATGTCGAGACCTTTGCAAAAACCGGAACAGCGACAGCCGCTTTTTCTGAAGGCCCCGAAGGGCGGGTCTGAACAGCCCAGTGGACATCGTTATCAACAGCCGGAGATAGAACAACTATGATCCGGCAATTGAACCTCGCCACTGAACTGTTCAGGCACCGCAGTGCCTCATCAGACTTATTAGAGGTGCCCTTAACTCACTGTAGGAAAAGTTATGCGTATTAATAATAAAGTGTCGCTGTGCGCGACCGTCATACTGGGGGCGAGCCTGTTATCCGGAGCGACCCAAGCGAGAGAGATCCCACCTGAGCTGTCCTATTTAATTGACCAATACTGGTCTGATGCGCCTTCCCATCGTTGGGAATGTGGCTTCGGGTTTACGGCAGCGCCATTCCTGATGCCACGATGCATGACCGCTGAAAATGTCATGGCGCGTCTGGATGACTTTCAGGCGATTGCGGATGATAACCAAGGCAATCGGGCGGCCGGACTGGAAGGTTACGATGCGTCCGTTGATTATGTTGAAGACGAGTTGCGTCGTATGGGTTATCGGGTTACCCGTGATCCGTTTGATTTTAATGCATTCTATGAAAATGCCGACGGTCTGTTGAGCGCCTTGGCGCCGGTGCCAACCGCCTATGAGTGGAACGTCGATTTCAACTATCTCTCGCAGACAGAGCCGGGGACAGTCTCCGCGTTGGTTGAGGCCGTTGATCTGGACTTAGGCGAGGGGAATGCCTCCACCAGTGGTTGTGAAGCTGACGATTTTGCAGGGTTCACCCCGGGTAACATCGCATTGGTACAACGTGGAGCCTGTGCGTTTCAAACCAAGGCAGAGAATGCTGCGGCCGCTGGCGCAGTTGGCGCTATCGTCTTCAACCAGGGTAACAGCCCGGATCGGACCGGCCTGATCAATGCGACCTTAGGATCTGAATACAGCGGTGGCATTCCGGTATTTTTTGCAACCTACGATCGTGGCGTGGAGTGGTCACAGACCGAAGGACTGATGTTATCGATGGATGCCGATGTTATTCGTGAAGTGCGGACTGTCGACAACGTGATTGCCGAAAGCCGGTGGGGGAATCCGGATAATGTCGTCATGCTGGGTGCTCATTTGGATTCGGTGTTTGAAGGAGCCGGCATCAACGACAACGGTACAGGCAGTGCGGCTCTGTTGGAAATGGCCGATCTCATGAAACGAGCCCGGATTCATAACAAAGTCCGGTTTGCCTGGTGGGGTGCTGAAGAGGCCGGTCTGGTAGGGTCGACTCTTTATGTGCAAAACTTACCCCCCGAAGAACTGGATAAAATAAAAGTCTATCTGAACTTCGATATGATCGGTTCGCCGAACTTCTACTACGGCATCTACGATGGCGACGGCTCGGACTTTGATTTAGCCGGTCCTGCCGGTTCGGCAGCCACCGAAAGCCTGTTTGAAGATTACTTTGCCTTACGTGGTCAACCGTCGGAAGGTTCTGAAATTTCGTTCCGCTCCGACTATGCGGAATTCTTCCTGCAGGATGTTGCCTTTGGTGGACTCTTTACGGGTGCAGAAGTGATCAAAACGGAAGAGCAGGCTGCCATCTATGGTGGCGTCGCCGGCGATGCGTTTGATCCTTGCTATCATGCCGAATGTGATGACGTCTTTAACGTCTCTGAGCGCGCTGTTGAAGTCAACTCGGACGCCATTGCCTTTGTAACCAGCCTGTTGGCGCGGTCGACGAAGGTGATCGATGATGAAATCGCAGCCGCCGAGGAAGAAGAGACGGAGCCAGCTTTACGCGCTTTCTCAGCTTCGGCAGCGGCGAGCCAGTATGACATTACTCATTGGGGTAAATACTGGATTAAGTAACGGATAATTTGTCGAACAACAACGGCGACCTTGAGTCGCCGTTTTTTATACTGGGGAGTGCCCATTCTGTTTAGTTTTTTAAGCGGACAAATCGCACCAGGACTTATCGGACAGGGCTTCATTCATGGCCCATCGATGGGTGTAACGAAACTGATTGTCATTTGAAAACTCAAAGACCAGTTCACTGCTAAAACCCGCCAATGCCTCGGTGCCGGTAAACTCAAAAATCCATCGGTTATCTGTCGAAGATTTCAGACGGTGTGTTGTAGTGCATGGCAGTTCTTCCATATGCAGATGGAAAACCCAATCACCGTTGGGTTCCAAAGTCAGCAACCCGATCTCTTCATGAACGGGCTGATCGTCGAGGTTTCGAACGGCTCGATAATGGGTAGTGAAACTCGATTTTCCGGGCAGAGGTTGAACCCTGAAATAGCCAGTAAAGGCTTCCTGGTCATGGTTGATTCCAGAGCCGGTAAAGGTTTTTGTGTCCTTCTGTTGAAACATGGTTTATGTCCTTTTTAACGAGTCAGTTCAAAAACATAATCAGCAAGATTTGAGTAGGTACAATGATGGTCAGCTTGAGAGTTGCCTGATCGTGAATGGCTTACTTTTAGTGTTGTCACCCCTACTTGTTTGGCTCCGTAAACATCAGCCAGTTCCGAATCGCCGACCATCAGAGTCTGGTGGGTGTCCGCACTTAGCATTTGCAGAGCTTTGGTGAAAAATGATGGCGCAGGTTTGCGCGTTCCAACGGCACTGGACCAGAGTACGGTGTCGAAGTAACCAGCGATCCCTTTGTTAATCAAATCGTTCTGAAAAACGTCCGCCGGCCCGGTGACGTTTGAAAGCAGACCCATCTTGACTCCAGCGCCCTTCAGCTGACGTAACATGTCATGGGTTTTGGGAACTAATGAGGATTGCTCCACAAACTCTGTTAAATGACGAAAGACCACATCGTCGCTGTAGACCAGTTCGGCATCCTTACATGCCTGCTGCCAAACCGTTTTCCAGTCCGGTTGATGGCACTGGTCTTTGTGATAGAGCTGTTGGATTTGAGCTTCCACAGACTGCCCAAGCATTTTTCCTTTTACTGAACCAAAAACAGTCATGGCAGCGTCGACCAAAGACACCGTATGTACCAGCGTATTGCCATAATCGAACAGTATTGTGTTGAATCGAGTCATGCCCGCCTGAATCTCTATGCGATTATAGTAAGTTAACGATCAGCTGGATGGTTGACGCCATCGCGCGTTGGGATTGGTTCGTCTATCTTTAACGGATTGATACCTTCCAAACACGCCACATTGAAACCGTATTGCGTAGGATTGGAGCGTCGTTGGTGATGGGTGTAAATGCCACACACGGAGCAGAAAAAATGTTTCGCTGTTTTGGTATTGAACTGATACAGACTGAGTTTGTCTTCACCTTCAATAATATGAATGCCGCTGAGCGGAACTGAGGCGGCAATTGCCCCTCGCCGACGGCACAATGAACAGTCACAGCGTCGCAAATCTTGCAGACCGTCGGGCAAATCCAATATCAGCTTTACACTGCCGCAATGGCAGGTGAGTGGGTGTTGTTTTTGAATCGCGACACCATCGACGGACATGAGGTTAATAGTCATGTGGATTTCTCTTGTTGTTTGACTTCCTGCCAACTCAGGCCCTGTTCCAGACCATCGATTCTGAAAGTATATTTATCCGTAGTCCGCTGAAGAATCGAATGAATGTCAACGTTATGACTGTGCTCAAGCGCAAGGATGGCGTTGAGCGTATCCCAGATGACGTCGCCGAGTTCTTCTTCCAGATGGGGCAGGTCGCCTTTCGGTAATGTTTCCAGAACTTCGTCAACTTCTTTGCTGATCTCATTGAGGTAGCTTTCCGGACCTACATACCAGGGGTTGGATTTGTCGAACTCGCGTTTGCGTTTCGCGACATCGATCAATTTGGACAGGTCGGCCATTGCAAACTTCCGTGGTTGTGTTTTAAAAGAGGGTATCGGTTTTTCGAATCGGCGGCTATAGACAAAAAAGGGTCGCGAGTAGGCTCGCTCTTACAGGGTGGCGAGGATGTTGTAGGAGCCTGCCTGCAGGCGATACCGGGCACAAAAAAGCCGGCAGAAGCCGGCTTTAATCAAACGCGTGACGGTGACTTAAACGTTGGCCACCAGTTTTTGTACGCTTTCTTTGGCATCGCCAAACAGCATGGCCGTGTTTTCTTTGAAGAACAGTGGGTTCTGAACACCAGCATAACCGGTTGCCATGGACCGCTTCATCACGATGCACTTCTTGGCTTTCCAAACTTCCAGAACCGGCATGCCGGCAATTGGGGAGTTGGGTTTTTCAACGGCATCCGGGTTCACAATGTCATTGGCACCGATGACCATGACAACATCCGTGCTTGGAAAGTCATCATTGATCTCATCCATTTCCAGTACGATGTCATATGGCACATTGGCTTCTGCGAGCAGTACGTTCATGTGACCCGGCAGTCGACCCGCCACTGGGTGAATCGCAAAGCGCACATTCTTACCTTGCTTGCGCAGCTTCTCGGTCAGCTCAGCAACAGCTCCCTGAGCGGTCGCCACAGCCATACCGAATCCGGGTGTGATGATGATGTTATCGGCATCTTTGAGCCACTCAGCTGCTTCTTCGTGCTGAACACTGACCGCTTCGCCGTACTCTTCATCGTCATCCGCGCCAGCACCGTCTCCGCCACCGAAGCCGCCCAGAATGACGCTGATGAACGAACGGTTCATGGCTTTACACATGATGTAGGACAGAATCGCACCCGACGAGCCAACCAGTGCACCGGTGATGATCAGCAGATCGTTGCCAAGCATGAAGCCTGTGGCCGCGGCTGCCCAACCGGAGTAGGAGTTCAGCATGGAGACCACAACCGGCATATCCGCGCCACCGATGGCGGCAACCAGATGAATCCCCAGCAGACCGGCAATGATAGTCATGGCGATCAGCATCGGTACCGCAGCCCCGCTGTGTGGGTTCATCACAAACAGTACCAGCATGATTACAGAGGCAGTCAGAGCGATCAGGTTCAGGCCGTGACGGAAGGGCAGCATGAGTGGCTTACCGGAAATCGAGCCTTGAAGCTTGCCCCAGGCAACCCAGGATCCGGTCAGCGTAATAGCACCGATCAGAATGCCCAGATAGATTTCGACGTTATGAATGGCCGCTTCAGCACCGGTATGGTGAACGGTTGGGTCCAGATAACCGCCCCAGCCAATCAGTACGGCGGCCAGGCCGACAAAGCTGTGCAGCAGAGCAACCAACTGTGGCATGCCGGTCATTTCAACCCGAACCGCCAACCACAGACCGATGGCCGCACCAATGGCCATCGCCGGTGCCAGAATCGTGTAGGACTCCACATCCGGTGAAGCAATGGTCGCGATAATCGCGATCAACATACCGGCAATGCCGTACATGTTGCCGCGACGTGCGGTTTCCTGAGAGCTCAGTCCGCTGAGGGCGAGAATGAAAAACACACCGGCGATCAGATACGCCATGGCGAGTAAACCTGTCATGTCTTAACCCTCCTTACGGAACATGTTGAGCATACGACGGGTGACAAAGAACCCGCCGGCAATATTAATGGTCGCGACCAGAACCCCGATACCCGCGAGTACCGTGACCAAGGTTGAGCCAGTGCCGGAAATCTGCAACAGGCTACCCACAATCACAATGCCGGAAATCGCGTTGGTAACGGCCATTAATGGCGTGTGCAATGAGTGACTGACGTTCCAGATCACCTGCCAACCGACAAAGACGGACAGAACAAAGACAGTAAAGTGACCCATGAAGTCCGCCGGAGCCACCTGACCCAAACCAAGCAGCAGAGCACCGGCAACCAGCCAGTACAGCGCAATCGGTTGCGCTTTTTTAACCTTAGGCTCGGTTTCCGGCTGAGGCTCAGCCTTAGGCGCTGGTTTCTTCGGCGCTGCTGACAGTTTTGGTGGCGGTGGCGGCCAGAGAATTTCTTTCTGGTGGACGACCGTGCAACCCCGGGTAATTTCATCTTCCAGATCGAACGTCAGTTCACCGTTCTTTTCCGGGCACAGGTGTTCAATTAAACGCAGGATGTTATTGGACAACAGCGTGGAGGCCTGATTGGCCGCACGAGCGGCCAGGTTGGTGTATCCGACCACACTGACATCGTGGGCTTTGACAACCTCATCTTTCACCGTGCATTCGCAGTTGCCGCCATTCGGGGAAGCCAGGTCGACAATAACCGAGCCCGGTTTCATGGCTTTCACCATATCTTCGGTAATCAGTTTCGGAGCCGGTTTACCTGGAATCAACGCTGTAGTGATGATGATGTCGACGTCTTTGGCCTGTTCCATAAACAGGGCCATTTCCGCTTCGATGAACTCTTTGGACATCTCTTTGGCGTAACCGCCGGCACCGGCACCGTCTTCTTCCAGATCGACGGTGAGGAACTCGCCCCCCATCGATTCCACCTGTTCTTTTACTTCCAGGCGGGTATCGAACGCCCGGACAATGGCGCCCAGGCTTTTGGCTGCGCCAATGGCCGCCAGACCGGCAACACCGGCACCAATCACCATGACTTTAGCGGGCGGAATCTTACCGGCGGCAGTGACCTGACCGGTAAAGAAACGACCAAAATTATGCGCGGCTTCAATCACGGCCCGGTAACCGGCAATGTTGGCCATGGAGCTGAGAATGTCCATCTTCTGTGCGCGGGAAATCCGCGGAATGGCTTCCAGTGCAATGGCGCTGCTGCCTTTGGACTCAAAGGTCTTCAGCAGTTCATCATTCTGTGCCGGGGCCAGAAAGGAGATCCAGGTTTTACCATCGCCCAGCATGTCGAGCTCTGACTGGTCCGTTTTCGGGTGCTTCACTTCCGGACCGTTGATTTTCATCAGGATGTCGGCATCGGCGTACAGCTTGGCGATATCGGTCTCGATGCTTGCACCGGCTGCTTTATAGTCATCATCAGAAAACTGTGACGCGTCTCCGGCACCGGTCTCAATGGTGACCTGAAAACCAAGGGCGGTCAGTTTTTCTGTGGTTGCCGGACTCACGGGAACCCGTGTTTCCCCCGGCGTCGTATCGATAGGCACTGCGATATTCAGTGGCATGGTGATCTCCCAACCTTGTGTGAGAAGTTAGTTCTGTCTTTATCCGGTAGACTGACCATTACTTGGGTCGGTCTGTACTTTTACAACATTCTTGAATTGAGACTAGGGCCTGTTATCACTGTTTCCGTCCTTTCTGCCGAGATTAAAACCATTGACGACAAGGCAGAACGCGCGAATCGTGGTTGTTCCACCTGAGCAAGTGATAACGATGGCATGAATGGTTTTAATCCGGCCCAAAGGGTTGGGATGTGACCTTCCAGAGGCATCGTTGTTCGTTGTTCGTGTGGAGCAACCACAGGTCACGCCTCACGCCTTGCTCTGAAAGCGCACAACGCCAACAGAATGGACGGAAATAGTGTTAACAGGCCCTAATGGTATTGGGTCGGTGTTCAACTGACACTGTCGTGCCGACCATAGTCAATATCATTGATATCAATCCGTCTGAAACCGGTCTGTTCAACGGCCTCTGCCGCGGAAAGTGACACAGTAAGCCAGCTCAGTTTGACCGGCTTGTTGCTGCAGATCAATATCAGATTGGAAAGACGGCATCACATTTCGCAACACTCCGCTGAACGCCCCGGTTTATGGGCTTTCATGAGCGTTGCAAATAAGAAAATCAGTTATTCCATGTAGGAAAATTACAGTATTTTTGATCGCTTTCTGATCAATTGGTTGTTTTCCAACCCGTTACTCGATCAGCTGTAAATGCTGACCATTCACGACATCGAAAATACTGGTCGTACAATAGTAGTAACTCTGCATTTTTTGCTACACAACGATGCATTCCTTGTTTACATTGCAATCTGCGCAGCAAATAAAACTAATTATTGCGCAAGAGAGTGAATCTATTCCTCGAGTGGTTGGCTGCCTCTGGTAGCTACAACAATAAGAAAGACAGAAAAGACCTTCCGGCTGTAGTGGCTCAACAGGTCGAAAACCAACCAGGAGAACACAATGAAAAGACGTGACGTCATTAAGAAAGGTCTGATCGGAGCCGGTTCCGTCGCCGCAGCAACGACCATTTCGGCCCCAGCTATCGCCGCAGAACGAATCGAAATTACCATGGTGTCAACCTGGCCTCGTGATTTCCCGGGTCTGGGTACCGGTGCTCAGCGTTTTGCACAGCGCCTGTCCGATATGACCGATGGCCGTATCACCGTTAAATACTTTGCTGCGGGCGAGCGTGTCGGCGCATTCGACGTCTTCGACGAAGTGGCATCGGGCAATGCCCAGATGTTTCACGGGGCTGACTACTACTTTACCGGTAAGCACCCGGGCTTTGGCTACTTCACCACGGTACCGTTTGGCCTGACAGCCTCTGAGTTCAATGCCTGGATGCGCTTTGCCGGCGGTCAGGAACTGTACGATGAACTGTCCGCTGATTTCGGCCTGAAAGGTCTGATCTGCGGTAACACCGGGGTTCAGATGGGTGGCTTCTTCCGCAAAGAAATGCGTTCCGCAGCCGACTTCCGTGGTCTGAAAATGCGGATGCCAGGTCTGGGTGGTTCTGTATTGGCGAAGATGGGGGCTTCTCCGGTCTCTCTGCCAGGCGGCCAGATTTATGAAAACCTGATTTCCGGCGCGATTGACGCGACTGAGTGGGTTGGCCCATGGAACGACGAAATCATGAAACTGTACGAAGCGGCTAAGTTCTATTACTACCCAGGCTTCCACGAGCCAGGCGCATCTCTGAGCGTACAGACAAACAAAAAATGGTGGGACAGCCTGTCCAAGTCGGATCAGACCATCATTGAAGCGGCCGCAACCACCGAGAACCAGGTTATGTTCTCTGAGTACAACGCGAAAAATGGTGCGGCGCTGAATCGTCTGATCAACGAGCAGGGCGTGCAGCTGCGTCAGTTCTCTGAAGACACCTACGATTCTTTCGGTGAAGCGTCTGATGAAGTGTTTGCGGACGTTCAGGAGCATTCTGACCTGGCGCGACGTATTCACCAAAGTTTTGCCGCGGCTCGTCAGGAAATCGGTAGCTGGAATAAGATTTCCGACATCGCTTACGTGACTCAGCGTAACCGCGTACTGGGGCTGTAATCGAAGATGAGCCTTCGGGCTCGTTTTTGACGAACTGTAACGAAAGCGCTATCGGGCTTTGCCTTGTGGCGCTTTTTTATAACCGAATTTCACTTCTCAGGTTTTGGTGATCTCGTGGAAATTTCTTCAGTACTTGCTCAGCCCATGACCAAAGGCTATCAGCGTACCAGTTGGCTCATGCGCACTTTCGCATACGCCATGTTTGTTTTTATGCTGGTCTATCTGTTGAACAACTATCTTAACGTCTGGCATGACTGGCCTGGTGTGGCGGCTTACTTCTTTGTCACTGAACCGGACAGCGTCAGCGTTCTTGCCTGGATTCAACTGTTCAGTTATCTGCTGGTGATCCCGGTAGTGGGTGTTTATTGTGCCAAAACGGCAACGCATCGGATGATCGAAGATTCCGATCGGTTATCGGCGATGTCTGGTTATCTCATTCGGGTCGCGTTCTGGTCCATTGTTCTGATCGGGCTTATCGATGGATTAATTTCCTGGTTGCGTGTTGAAAACCTGCTGCCGCTCATTTTCAGTGAGGACATGGCCAATAACCTTGGACGTTCCGATTACCGTGGAACCCATGTGCACTATCCATTAATTCTTATAAGCGCCGTTATGGCGTATCGCTTTAAAACCGTCTCCGTTGCCTGGCTTGCCCTGTTGGTGGTCTTTGCTGAAGCGTGGATTGTGGTTGCACGTTTTATTTTTTCCTACGAACAAACCCTGATGGGGGACCTGGTCCGTTTTTGGTACGCCGGGCTTTTCCTGTTTGCCAGTGCTTACACACTTCGCGAGGAAGGGCATGTGCGTGTTGACGTGCTGTATTCCGGTCGAACGGTGCGCTACAAAGCCTGGGCGAACACCGTAGGTGTTTTGTTATTGGGTTTGCCCCTGTGCTGGGTTGTTTTGGTGTTTGGGATGTGGGATCGCACATCGATTCTGAATGCGCCGTTACTGAACTTTGAAATTTCTCAGGCGGCTTATGGACTGTTTATTAAGTACATCATGGCGGCATTTCTTGTCGTATTTGCGGTGTCGATGCTGATTCAGTTCTGCAGTTATCTGCTCAAACATATGGCCATTCTGCAAAACGAAGTAGAAGTGTCCGATGACCATCATGACGAAGTTGGCGCATAGGGATTAACGTATGGAAGTTTTATTTTTAATCATTCTCGTTGGTTTGATGGTTGGGGCGTTAATCTCGGGTTTTCCTGTAGCGTTTGCACTGCCTGGATCGGCGATCATTGCCATTACGCTTGCAGGACTCTGTGGCTGGCTGTTTGCCGGTGACAGCACGTTCTTTTTCGAAGAAGGCGGGCCAGTGCAATGGCTGACGGCCGGGATTACGAACTTCAGGAGTCTCTATTGGGAAGCCGAGCGGGATACGCTCATTGCCATTCCTCTGTTCATTTTCATGGGCATCATGCTGCAACGCTCCAAAATTGCCGAAGATCTGCTCGTGGCGATGGCCCAGTTGTTTGGTCCGGTTCGTGGCGGTTTGGGTATTTCAGTCGTCATCGTGGGTGCGCTGTTGGCCGCAACGACCGGTATTGTCGGCGCAACTGTCGTGGCGATGGGCATGATTTCGCTACCGGCCATGTTGCGTAATGGCTATGACAAGTCGTTAGCCACGGGAACCATCAGTGCCTCCGGAACGCTGGGACAGATTATTCCACCGTCGATTGTCTTGATTATTCTGGCTGACCAGTTGTCTTCGGCGGCCGATCAGGCATCGACCATTCGGGCAACTGAATATCGCGAAACTACCGGTCAGTTTTCCATGCCGTCCGAACTGGACGTGGTGTCGGCATCTGCAGGCGACATGTTCATGGGGGCCATCATCCCCGGCTTATTGCTGGTGGGTATTTATATTCTCTATATCCTGATCACCGCGTATCTGCGACCAAAAGCCGCTCCGGCCGTTCCGTATGAAGGCGCCTACGATCGTCAGTTTTTGTTCTCGATGATCAAAGCGTTGATTCCACCACTGGCATTGATTGTGTTGGTGTTGGGTTCAATTCTGGCCGGTGTCGCAACCGTGAACCAGGCGGGTGCCATCGGTGCCATTGGTGCCATTTTGATGGGTGGCTATCGCCTGTTTGAAGGCAATCGTCGTGTCTTTTTGCCGGCAGCGTTAGCCATGGGTGGCGTGATTGCCCTGGGTGTGTTGCTAAGCATTTGGGATCTGAATGTTAAGAACCTGACGACTGGGGGCGAAGTCTTTGCCCTGGTCGCCGCCATCTGTTTAACGCTGGTGGTCGCGGTAGGTGTTTTCTGGAGTACATGGCGCGTCTATAAAACCGGAAACACCCTCAACGAAGTTATGATCGAAACCATTAAAACGACCAGCATGGTGTTCATTATTCTGTTGGGTGCTGCCATGTTGACCGCCGCGTTCCGAGCCTTTGGTGGCGAGGAGTTGGTTCGACATGCGCTGACCAGCTTGCCAGGTGGTTTCTGGACTCAGTTTATCGTGGTCATGCTGGTGATTTTCCTGCTGGGCTTTTTCCTGGACTTCATCGAAATTGCCGTGGTTGTGGTACCGCTGGTGGCACCGATTCTTCTGGCCGCGCCGGATGCAAATGTCACGGCCGTGTGGTTAGGCGTTATGATCGGTCTGAACATGCAGACGTCGTTCCTGACACCACCCTTTGGCTTTGCGCTGTTTTACCTGCGTGGTGTGGCACCGAAAATTGTTAAAACCTTGGATATTTACAAAGGGGTGGTGCCGTTTATCGGTTTGCAATTGCTCGCATTGGTTATTGTTGGTGTGTTCCCACCATTGGTGAACTACCTGCCTAACCGAACGTTCCTGACGTCAGAGAATGCGCCACCGCCATTGAACCCGAACCTGCAGCAATGTTTGGAAGAAGATGTCTTTACCTATTACGACGCGAATGGTGATCGTGTCATAGCGGCCATCGATGCAATGGCGAAAGTCGACATCAGCATGGTACCGGAGTTCTATCAGGGCAACCTGACCCGGGCGTTAGACCAGGGGCGTCAGACGGGCGACAAGATTGACGTGATCATGCAGGCACAGCAGGCCATCGACGAGGCATCGCCAGACTACTCAGTGTTGCATGGCGAAGTTCGCGCAGTTGAATCGCACATTCGTCGGTTGCTGGTTGAAAAAGAGGAGCATGAAAAACTGATCGACGATGCGCGATTCGAAGATGACATCAGCGAGTCGGATATCGATACTGCAGAACAGGCGATTGAGCACATTGATTCAGAAATTGCCGAGCTGGAACAGACGATCCCTGATGGCTGGGCTGAAGCCAATCAGCGCTATCAGCAGTTGCTGCGAGATCATAAAATGGCGCGTTTGCAGTATCAGAATCATGTCGATAACGTTTATCGGCCGATTCAGGAGCTGATGACGGTTATCTCTGAGCCTCAGAACCTTGCCGATATGCAATCAGTTGTTGAAGGTCTGGAGTCAGTCATCTTATCTGACGATGCAGACACGGCTATGGATCGGATTCGTGAAGTCGAAGATCAGTTGTTCGAGATACCGGGCGCAGCCGATGTTGCCGGCTTGTTGTCTAAAGCACGACGCGCTTTACGCGGTGGCGATGCTGATACCGTTGAGGCGGTTCTCTATAAAAACCGGGCCGTTGAACAGCTGCTTCAGGATGTTCGTTGGATGCGAGCCGCCAATGAGCAGGTGTTACCGGCTTTGGAAGAACTGGATCGGGAGCTGGCTAAAACCATTGGCGCGCGTCTGCAACCGGCACTGACCCGGGATCAGGCGTTATCGATCGCGGCTTGTAAATCGGTTCACCGAGATGTCTCACTGAGTTTCTGACGTTTAAAGTCTAAGAGCGATATGGAAAGCCGCTGATTCAGCGGCTTTTTTTATTTGTGTTTGATGGGCATGAGCGCATGTTAAAAAACGTTACTCGGGGGTTCGGTGGTCAACCTATCGTCGCTCGGTCATGGTTATCCTTTGGTGCTTGGTGCAAAAAAACTGAAAGGTTGTCGGATCCGTATCTACACTACTGGGTTGTTGTGAGTGTCTTTCAGCTGAAGCATTGATAGCTGGTCATATAGACGATGTCTTATACGCAAGGTGCAAAAAGTATGTTCGGAATTTTCAAACGTCGATCTGCGGAGATTGAACGGTTACGTAAAGAGCTGAAGGTGTTTTCAGACGTCCAGTCGGATCTTCAGTCAGAAATGATCAGTTTTACCGTTAACAAAAATGGGGTGCTAACGGATGTTAATGATAACTTCTGCACCTCAACGGGTTATTATCAAAAAGATGTACTGGGTAAGCCGTTAAAAGAACTCCTGGTCCCGTCATCGATCGCTAAACCGCATTGTCAGAAAATGCTGGAGTCTATTCAGTTGGGTCGTCATTGGCACGGTGCACTGCAAATGATGAATAAGCAAGGCGAAGAGTCTTGGTTTCGTTGTATCTTTCAGCCCAATCCGAAATCTGACGCTCAGAATGAACTGATTTCCTATGCCTCCGAGTTGACCCGAACCATTTCCGGTTCGATCGAGAAGGAGTCAATGTTGACGGCATTGAAACGCTCATCGGCTGTCATTGAGTTCTCGCTTGACGGGATCATTCTGGACGCGAATGAAAACTTTCTTAACTGTGTGAAATATAAGAAAAGCGAAATTGTTGGCCAGCATCACCGGATTTTTTGTACCGCCGAGACCGCTGCGTCACAGGAGTATCAAGCGTTTTGGGAACGGCTCCGAAGTGGCGAGTTCGTGTCCGACCGTTTTAAGCGAGTGGATAAACATGGGCAGATCATCTGGTTAGAAGCGACTTACAATCCCATCTATGACGACCAGGGCAATAACTACAAAGTGGTCAAACTGGCCACGGATATTACCCGACAAATGGAGCGCGAGTTCGCGATTTCTGAAACGTCCGACATCGCCTATGACGTATCGAAAAAGACCGATGCGGATGCCGCCAATGGTATGTCGGTCTTACAATCGACACTGGAAAAAGTCGAGGGGCTTTCCAGGCAAATGGAGAACGCCAACCGGGAGATTAACAACCTTGATGTTCAATCTGAAAAGGTCTTTGCGCTGGTCGATGCCATCCGGGGCATTGCCGAGCAAACCAGTTTGTTGGCACTGAATGCGGCCATAGAAGCGGCCAGAGCCGGTGAGCAGGGGCGAGGATTCTCGGTGGTGGCCGATGAAGTCCGAAAGCTGGCCTCCCGAACCAGCGATACCACCGAACAGATTATCGAAGTGGTGACTGAAAATAAAAAACTGACTAAGCAATCGGTCTCACTCATTGAGGCCAGTGTTGAAGATGCTCAGCAGGCCTTGCAGATGTCGAGTGAAGCCGGAGAGGTGATGAAAGATATTCAGAAGAGTGCGCGGGAAGTGGTGGAAGCGGTTGGGCAGTTTAAAACCACGCTCTGATGGAGAACTGCCATTGTTTAGTTAAAAAGACGCTCAATCCACGGCAGCGACTTTTTTGTTGCCTGCTTACCTAAAACAAATTCTTGTCCCCGCGCGGCTGCTCTCAGGGAACAGCCCGTTTTGCCTATTTGCCATCGCGAAGGATTGCGATGATAACTCAACGCAGGTTCATCCGGTCGCGGTGCAAAACACAACGGCAAGATCCAATCCGACGGTGTTCTATGCTCAGGATGAGACAATGTTCGGCCTGACGAAAGGTCGTTAAAAATGCCAAAGCCGCGGTGCGGAGTTGGCTGGCCATTTAAGGTTAACGACTGACGCGCCAGATACAGCGTGTTGGTGGGGTCTGGTGGGTATCGGTGGTGCGGGTGATAGCGAGTCCAAGGTAATGCGTTCGGTGCGAGACTATCAACGCTTACAATCGAGTCGATTTGCAGCCATCCCCAGATCACATGTCTGGCCGGTACACCAGGTACAAAGCGCCAACGCCGTTTAACCATTTCAATGGGGCGGAACAATCCAAAGAACAGAAACAGATCGCCGCAGTCGACCGATTCATTCATTAAATGGCTTTGAGCGGCGCCATGCTGACCGAGAATGCCGTGCCATTCCTGATGCCGGTTAGGTAACGCATCCTCTCTCAGATCCGGGTCCAGATGGGCACCCTGTTGCGCAAAGCGTGGCTTGCCGGTTAGGTTGTTGACCCATTTAGCGATGGATTGTCCCTGGAGTTGGACATCCCGATAGCAGATGTCCGATTGCGTATCAGGTATCGGCAGGCTTAATAACCGGCCATCGGGAAGGATCGGGCTCGGGCACCCGCCGGCCGAAGAATCGAACCCTTTTCGACTCAGTATCAAGCGCATAGCAACCGTACGATTGTGAACACAACTGGCAGTGTACCGAGGTGGCTTTCATGTGCCAATCTGTTCCAAACGGGAATAACCGTTCTGTTCCAAAAACAGATGAAAAGGCCCGATTAAGTGGCTAAACTCCGATTATTGAACAGTTGTACAGAAATTCGGGGTGTTTTTTGAATCAGATTCCGCAAGTTCCCAACGGTTGGGAGCCCTTTGGTAATGCGTTCAGTCGATGGGTCGGTCGAACCGGCTTACGAGTGCTGGGTTGGCACATCGAAGGCGAACTGCCCAATCAATCCAAACTGATGTTCACCGTGGCACCACACACCAGTAACTGGGACTTCTTAATCGGGCTCTTTGCCATGTTCGCCATTGATTTCAAAGTGAACTGGCTGGGCAAACATTCGTTGTTTAAATGGCCACTCGGCCCTCTGATGCGTGCCTGGGGCGGCATTCCTGTGTATCGACATGCCCCGAGAGGCTTTGTAGAGCAGGTGGCGGATCAGTTTCATGCGCATGACAAACTGCATGTGGCCATTGCCCCGGAAGGCACCCGAGCCAAAGTCGGTAAACTTAAGACCGGGTTTCTGCGCATGGCCATTGCTGCCGATGTGCCAGTGTTTCGAGTGTCTTTTGATTATCAGAAAAAAGCCATTATTCTGGGCGATCTGTTTTATCCCAGTGGCGACTTGGAAAAAGACGAACGGGCCTGTTACGAGTATTTTGGTCAGTTTAACGCCCGTTTTCCTGATCAGTATTAAGAGATATCCTTAAACCTTTGGTCGTATCCTGCATCGCGTCATTGTCAGAGAGCCTGTCAATGGCGCCGGATTGCGTTATGATACAAGCTTGTCACTGTTAATCACCTGTTTGCTCATGAACCTGATTTTACTGTCGGTTGGGTTTCTCCTGCCGCTCGCGTTGTTATGCGCAGTCGCTTTCGGCGCCGAACGCTTCCGTAATTTTTACGCACGGCTGGCATTTCTGACACTCAGTTGGGTCATCTGGATGGTCAGTGGCAGTGTACTTTCCGATTATCAACCAAGCCCGCCACTCACTGTGTTGACCGACGTGATCCCCGGAGTCAGTAATGGTATGGCACTGAGCAGTCAGTTATTTCTGGTGCTGTTGCTGGTCAGTTTATGGCGGGTCTTTCCAGGGCGTCCGAGTGCCTGATCTCGGGCGAACGTCTTAATAGCTTGATCGCTTGTCAGTTCCCTAACTTTTCCAAAATAGCATCCAGATGATGGATGTCCTCTGCGCTCAGATTGGCCAGCAAATTTTGCTGAAAGCTTAATGCCGCAGGCACGATGGCCGCATAAATCTGCAGTCCTTTCGGGGTTAATGATAATCTCGAACGCCGTTTATCCTTTTTGTCGTCGCTCTGATTTATCAGCTGTTTGTTCACCAAACCTGACACGGCTCGGGAGACCGCAACTTTATCCATGGCGGTCCGGTCAACCAGGTCATTAGCGGAAAGGTTATCGGTCTCGCCCAGAACCGCTAAAACCCGCCATTGAGGGCGGCTGATGCCAAACTCTGCCTGATACTGGTCAGCGAGTGACCGGCTGATGCGATTCGCCAGTACAGACAATCGGTAGGGCAGGAAGCGATCCAGCCTGAGTACAGTTTTATTTACGTCCGGCATGGTGGGTGTACTGCCTCATCTTCTTCACTGCGTTGTAAATAGTTTCATATGAAACTAATGTGTTCGTCAAATACAACAACAAAAAACACGTCAGCAAACGGCATCGTTGCAAGTAGGGCGTGTCTACACCGGAGTGAGATATGGCAGATCTGTTTGAGAATCCTATGGGCCTTGAGGGCTTTGAGTTTGTTGAGTTTGCGGCCCCGGAACGAGGTCAGCTGGAAGATGTGTTCAGCGCATTAGGCTTTACCGAAGTGGCCAAGCACCGATCAAAAGAGGTGACCCTGTGGCGCCAGGGCGATATCAATTTCATCATTAACTACGAACCTAAAACGCCGGCGGCTTATTTCACCGAAGAACACGGTCCCTGTGCCTGTGGAATGGCGTTTCGCGTTCGCGATTCTCAAGCAGCTTATAACCGGGCGCTGGAAATGGGTGCGCAACCCATTGATGTGCCCACCGGTCCGATGGAGCTGCGATTGCCGGCCATTAAAGGCATTGGTGGAGCGCCGCTGTATCTGATTGATCGATACACCGACGGTAACAGCATTTACGACATCGATTTCATCTGGCATGAAGGCGTAGATCGACGACCAGAAGGTTGTGGCTTCAAGGTGATTGATCACCTCACTCACAACGTGTATCGCGGACGTATGGATTTTTGGTCGACGTTTTACGAAACCTTTTTCAACTTCCGGGAGATCCGTTATTTCGATATCAAAGGTGAGTACACCGGCTTGGTGTCCCGTGCCATGACGGCACCCGATGGCCTGATTCGAATTCCGCTGAACGAAGAAAAACACGGCGGCAGTGGCCAGATCGAAGAGTATCTGATGCAGTATAACGGTGAGGGTATTCAGCATATCGCGTTCTCCTGTGACGATCTGCTCGGCTGCTGGGATAAATTGAAAGCCAACGGTGTTCCTTTCATGTCGCCACCGCCGGATGCTTACTACGACATGTTGGATGAGCGACTGCCCGGGCATGGCGAACCAGTCAGTGAACTTAAAAAACGCGGCATCTTGTTGGATGGGTCCACTGAAGAAGGGGATCCTCGATTACTGCTGCAGATTTTCTCTGAGACTCAGATTGGTCCCATCTTTTTCGAGTTTATTCAACGTAAAAAAGATGAAGGGTTTGGTGAAGGCAACTTCAAGGCGTTGTTTGAATCCATAGAACGGGATCAGGTTGCGCGAGGCGTAATTGGTCAGAAAGCTGACGAAGCGAAAGCTTCCTGAGGAGTGGATATGACTCTGTCACTGGGCGGCGTACATCACGTCGCTTATCGCTGCAAAGATGCGAAAGAAACCGTTGAGTTCTTCCAGAAGTATCTCGACATGGAGTTTCTGTTGGCGATTGCCGAAAACGAAGTGCCTTCAACCAAAGAGCCCGACCCTTATATGCACGTGTTTCTGGATGCCGGGAACGGCAATGTGCTCGCGTTCTTTGAGCTGCCAAACTCACCGGACATGGGCCGCGATGGCAATACCCCGGTGTGGGTGCAACACATTGCCTTTAAAGTCGATAGTGTGGATGTTCTGGAAGCTGCCAAAGCCCGGCTGGAAGCCGATGGTATAACCGTGGTTGGGCCGACTAATCACACCATTTTTAAATCCATCTATTTCTTTGATCCAAATGGACATCGCATTGAACTGGCCGCCAATACAGACGAGCCCGGTATGCTGGAAGAGCTGAAACGCGTTGCTCCGGCTATGCTGGAAGAATGGAGCCGGACCCGACAAGCGCCTAAACATGCGGCTTGGTTGCATGGCGATGGTGAATTCAAGCCCGCAATGGGCGATACAGTCAAGGAACCCTGAACCGTTATGAAACTCGCTTCATTAAAACACGCACGGGATGGCAAGCTGGTGGTGGTCAGCCGAGACCTGACACAGATGGCGGATGCCAGTGACATTGCCCCGACTCTTCAGGCGGCGCTGGACGATTGGTCTGAAGTCGAACCGTTACTGCAAAAACGCTATGAGAAACTGAACGAAGGTAAAATCAATGCCCGACCATTCACTGAAGCCGACTGTGCCTCGCCGTTACCGCGAGCCTTTCAGTGGGCGGACGGTTCGGCTTACATTAACCATGTTGAACTGGTGCGCAAAGCCCGTGGTGCCGAGGTTCCGGAATCGTTTTATCAGGACCCACTGATGTATCAGGGGGGCTCCGATACTTTCCTGGCGCCACACGACAATATCGAGTTTCCGCAAACAGAAGGCTGGGGCGTGGATTTCGAAGCCGAAGTGTGTGTCATTACCGATGACGTACCGATGGGGACACCGGCAGATAAAGCCGGTGACCACATTAAACTGTTGGTCCTGGTCAATGATGTGTCGTTGCGTGGTTTGATTCCCGGTGAGTTGGCCAAAGGCTTTGGTTTTTTCCAATCCAAGCCGTCCAGTGCCTTCAGCCCGGTCTGCGTCACCCCCGATGAGTTGGGGCCAGACTGGGCATCCAATAAGGTTCATCGGCCATTGGTGTCGCACCTCAATGAGGAAAAATTCGGCGAGCCAAACGCCGGCGTAGACATGACGTTCGATTTTTCAGAGCTGGTGTCCCATGCCGCAAAAACGCGCAATCTGGGAGCCGGTGCTATCATTGGGTCAGGGACGGTTTCAAACAAAGAGGATGGTCAGCCGGGACGTCCGGTTAAAGACGGCGGTTTAGGCTACTCCTGTATTGCGGAAATCCGCATGATTGAAACCATCAACGACGGGCGAGCGAGCACCCCATTTATGGATTTCGGTGATCGGATTCGCATTGAAATGTTTGATCGTGACGGTCAATCGATATTCGGGCGGATTGACCAGACGGTGACCCAAAAAGAGGGCTGAGCATGAAGCTCTACACGTATTTTCGATCCTCGGCAGCGTTTCGGGTTCGCATTGCGCTGAACCTGAAAGACATTCGTTATCAGAGTGTTTATGTCAACCTGAAACCAGGACAGGATGAACAGTATCAGGAAGAATATCGGCACCTGAACCCAGAAGCCCGGGTGCCTTTTCTGGTTGATAATGATGTTCATCTTTCCCAAAGTACCGCCATTCTGGAATATCTGGAAGAGCAGTACCCCAACCCCCATTTACTTCCCGGAACGGTGAAAGCCCGGGCGACGGTGCGCCAAATTGTTAACCTCATTGCCTGTGATATTCATCCATTGAACAACCTCAGTGTTCTGGAAAAACTTAAGCAGAACTTTTCCGCCAGCCAAGAGGCCTGTGATGTTTGGTATCGGGATTGGGTTGAACGTGGCTTCGCGCCGCTGGAAGCTTTGTTGGCGCAACATGCGGGTACCTTTTGCTTTGGTGATGAAGTCACCATGGCCGACCTGTATCTGATTCCTCAGGTCTGGAACGCACATCGCTTCTCCGTCAACATGGGGCCGTTTCCGACTATAAGCCGGATATATCGTCATTGTTTGACTCTGCCGGCTTTTGAGGCCGCAATGCCCGAACGCCAGGATGACAATCCTAACCGCTGATTGTTGTTGCTCCGTTTCACTGGCGATTTTTTGAGTTCGATTGTGAAATGTCGACCCCTTCATAGACCGTTTCCTTCGCTGTGTTAAGCTACGACGACCATTTAGAACGGAAGTGCACAGTGATTCGGGTAGGAACAGCGGGATTGATGGCTTTGGGTGTGTTGCTGAGTGGCTGTGAGCTGAGCAACGAGTTTGCACCTCTCGACACAAAAGACAGTCAACAACAGCCATCAATGCCACAGGCGTTGACGGGCGACTGGTACTCAGACAGCCTGGAACTGAGCTGGCAAGACGCCTCTGAAGAGGAGAACTTCTTCGAGTTACGTTGGCGGTCAGATCTTGAAAGCTGGAGCGTACCGGTCTTTACAGCCGCAAACACAGAGCATCTATCGGTCACATCCATTCCGGCGGGCAATCACTTGACTGTTCAGCTTCGCGCCGGAAACAGCCATGGCGAATCCAGTTGGCTAAGTTGGGATACCCCCATTCCTGAATCATTCGGGTCGAATGACGGAGATAATGGTAGTGACCCGAATGACGGGTCTGTAAATGTACCGGATCGCCCTCAGTTTTCGACCGTTCCGGGAGAACCTGTTTATCATGCGATAACGGTGTCCGGTGAACAAGGCGCCCAGCTTTATATGGGTCGGAACGATGGTGTCGGTATCGACCTTGTCGTGGTTTCGGAAGGCTATACCGAGGCACAGTTAGAGCAGTTTGTGCAGGACGCTCAACTTCGCGTCGATCAGGCATTTGATTACCATCCGTTGCGAACCCATTTGCCGGCCTGGAATATTCATATTCTGAGCCTTGCCAGTGCTGAGTCTGGAGCGGACCATGCCACCGCTCAGGGCGAACTTGTCGATACTCGTTTTGGCGCTAACTTCTGGTGTGGTGGTACCGAACGATTGTTATGCGTTGATGCCAATTCCGTTTTCCGGGAAGTCGCCAACTATGTGCCACAGTACGATGAAATTTTGGTGCTGGTGAACAGCGAGAAGTATGGTGGGGCTGGGTATGGCTCTGGTATTGCCACTGCGTCTTTGGCTTCAGCAGTGGTCAACCTAATCCGACACGAAATCGGACACAGCTTTGCGCATTTAGCCGATGAATATACCTACGGCGGTTCGTCACCACCTTCATCAGAGCCAGCCGCGGCTAACGTGACCTTAAACAATGATCCATTCACGATCAAATGGAATCATTGGATTGAAGATCCGAGTCAGGTGGTTTTGAACCAAGGTGACCAGGTTGGTGTATGGGAAGGTGGCAGCTATGTCAGTACGGGTGTTTATCGACCTTTAGAAACATCAATCATGAGACAACTTGGACAGCCATTTGGACCCGTGAATGCCGAAGGGTGGGCCAGTGCGGTTTATGATGCTGTTGATCCGGTACTTACTTATCATCCGCAAGAAACCAACCTTTCGATGTCATTGGGACAGTCGATGTGGTTTGCCTTGAACCCGCTTTATGATGAAACCAACCTGAGCGTGACATGGTTTGTTGATGGGGAGCCTCAAACGGTTGCCGCCGATGATCCGTTATATTTTCTGTTCACGGCAAGTGCCGCTGGAACGGCTGAGGTGTCAGCTATCATTACCGACCAGTCTGGTGTAATACGCAAAGACCTGACGACAAGAGCTCGTCAGGAGTTGAACTGGCAGTTGATGGTCAGCGAGGAGTAACGATGAAACGTCTACTGGTTACCGCAATGATTTGCTTGTCAGCGTTTTCGCAAGCTGACACATTAATTTTGGAAGTGGAAGTGATCGACGGAAAACACCAACTGAAACGTGAATGGACAGTGGAACAGACATTTCCAATGATGGTGCGTGAACCCACAAAAGACATGCTTGCCGTACATTTTTGGCAGGGGGCGGATCAGATTGAAACCGTTTTCGTCCGTTCGCCAGACGTGATTCGCTCACCACTAAACCCGGATGGTTTAGAAGTTGAGCATCAGATTATGCAAGTACAGTCCGGTATCTATCATATTCGGGTTCCGGTTCTATCCGGGTATACCGATATCTCCATTACACCCGTGCAATCGGCCAATGATCAGCGCACAACACTGAAAGGCGCATCCACTCCTGAAACGCTTTTGCACATTCCTCTCCAATGAGTAGCCGCATCAAAGGTTAGCGTTCAGGCTCCGTAACCGCACCAACCTTATCCAGATACTGTTCAAGAATGGCTAGGCGCGGGTAAAGCTTACGGAGCGCCTTTTCTGCCAGCTTCAGCGCTGTCGTTGGTTTGAAGTGCAAAATCAGTTCCAGATAAAAGTAGGGGTTACGTTTCCGGATTTTATTGTCAAACACTTCGGCCAGGAAGGTATCCAGTAAATCCGAAGAACGGGCACTGTCATCCAGTTGTTTTTCGTCGATTAACGCATCCACGGCGTCATTGATCTCTCCGACTTTTGCCAGAATGGCATCGTTCAGCGTTTCATAGGTGTACTGTTTGATTCGTGGAATGTCCAGAAGTGTCGCGCAGATTTCCATCGACTTCAGCCGATGCCGCCTGTCGTGTTGCATAGTGTCAGGGCATAGTGCGGAGTCAACGGTCAGATCCCAGTCAGATTCGGCAGCATCGTCTGGCTCAATGAAATAGTTGTAGCCAACCAGTCGACCAAAGGCATGCATGGCATCGAGATAACCGAGTTGCCAGAAATCGCGGATGAAGTCCGGATCGAAATCGAAGGCGTTGCCCATGTCGATCGAGTTCTTGATGTAAACCGTTTGAGTGCCTTCGGTTCTTGGCCGTCGGTTTAAGCCAATGCCGGAAATATCCACCAGGATGATTTTCCGATAGCCCCGATGTTTGGCCATCGTAAAGGGCACGTTATCAAACAGACCGCCATCTACGTACTTTTTGCCATCAATCATCGGGTTTTCAAACCCGGGAAAGGCGGCACTGGCCATCACATAGTTAATCAACTGACCGGGCGCCATCTGCTCAATAAAAACCTGCCGGGGTTTGAAGTCGGAGATATTAACGGTGGTGACACCGAAGTCGTATTGATTTTCCCGGATAATGTCCTCATCGAGTGTGGACTCCAGCGATTCACGCATCGGGCTGGTATCCAGCCCGCGTCTTTCCACGATGTTCCGGTATACTCCCTGCCAGTAGCTTAAGCTGTGTTCTCGGATACTGTTCTCATCCGCCAGCGCTTCATCTTTGTTCAGACGGATCAGTTTCGAGAGGTTCATCGACCGAGCGATTTCAATAAGCTCGTCTTCCGCACCCTGAGCCAGGTATGCGCTGATTACGGCGCCAATCGAGTTACCGATAAATGCATTAACGGGGATATTGAGTTCTTTCAGGGCCTGCCAGACGCCAATGTGATAAACACCTTTGGCGCCGCCGCCGCCGAGTACCAGGCAATAGGGTTGTTCTGCTGACATACGGTTGTCTGTCCTTGAACCGAGGAATAACTATCCGATAGTTTACCTCAATCCAGAACAGACAACAGGCCTAATCAATAAGTCCTCCGCCTGTCAGGCTCGACCTTTTTGATCCAGCAGGTCAGACAGTTGATGGATAACGCCCTTGCTGGCTTCCTCGGCATCGGCGACATGCTGCAGTAAGCCGTCCATGACGGTATCGTCTTCCATCCAGTTCTGGCCTGCGTAACTCAACGCAACATGGATATTGCTGTGGACGGCCTCATGGTACTTTTCAAGGCCACTGAACGCTGGCAGGTGGCTGAACTGAGACTTGCCATCGCCTTCGTAATACCAATGGCCGAGTCGGCAGTTAAAGTGATCGACCTTAACGGCCTCCGCTTCGGGTCCTTTGTTTTCTTTCTCAAGTCCGATGTAGGCATTTTGCATGTACACAATGTGGTCCAGCTTGACCAAGGTTGTGAATGTGCGGTCTTTAGCGTTACCGGCTTTTTCGATTGTGCTTTGAGATGCATCCGCCACAGAGGCAAAGTTTTCATAAAAAGATTCAACTTTGCTATTGATTGCGTTCGTTGCCTCACCCACCGTCTGCGTCTGTTCGACCATATCGTGGATGTTGATCTGGATGCTTCGGATGACCTCATCGATTTCGGCGGTCGACGATCGGGTGCGATCCGCGAGGCTTCGGACTTCGTCAGCAACCACCGCAAAGCCCCGGCCAACGTCTCCCGCTCGGGCGGCTTCGATGGCGGCATTGAGCGCCAGCAGGTTGGTTTGTTCAGCAATATCCGTAATCAGTTTAACGGTCTCGCCGATGCGTTTGCTTTCAGTTTCGAGGTTCTGAGCGACCTTGGACATGTTCTCCATGCGAGCATTGGTATCGGTGAGCGATTGACGGATTTCGGCAACGGCATCCCGGCTTTCATGGGCACCGTCGCGACTGGTTTGTGCGATACTGACGACGTCGTCCATGGAGTCTGACAGCGTACTGAGCTCTGCCTGATTGTTTTTCAGGTTGTTCAACAGGTTGGATGTGTTCAGATGGTGAAGTTCGCTGAGCAATCGGTTTTTGCGGGCGTATTGGTCAGCGGTTTCCATGGCATCAATGGCGGTGTTGACTTTACTCATCATGCCGGCAAATTCCCCCGGCATTCCCTGCACAATGCCTTTGCGATGAAACTTTCGCTGACTGGCATTCTGGAAGCTGTTGCCCAGTTCTTTAAAGTTGGTCTCGACGATGTCGAGAAAGTCATTGAGTGCCCAGGCAATGTGGCCGACTTCGCCGAGTCCTTTGGTGTTAGTAACACGCACCCGGGTGTGGCCTGCGGTTGCTTCTACCAAGGTGGCCCGGATTGTTTCCAGTGCTTTCAATGCGGGCCGATGATCCAGGTAAGAAAATACGGCGAAACCGATCGCGATGATCGGGTTCATAACATAAATCAGCCGGAATCCTCGATCCATAATGGCGGTGACCGAGAGAATCAGCGTCAGACTGATAAAGACCGCGCATAATATAAAGAACTTATGCGACAACAGAGGGATGCGTTTGCTGATGTGATTCGACGTCATATCAGGCAAGCTCCTTTGGCTGATGATCATGATAGAGATTGAGAATGAATTCTTCGTAGCTGATGCCATGCTCTTTCGCCAGGTGATCCATCAACCAGGACCAGGACTGTTCAGGAGCACTACTGCGTGAGGCCGAGCTTTCAATCTCATTCATTGATTGGTAAATCGCTTTTAACGTGTTAACGGCTTCTTTGGGCGCCGTGCGACGCACGGAGTAGTACCCCTGAACCTTGCCGTCTTCATAGTCGGGTGTGATGTTGGCAAACACCCAGTAATAGTTCCCTGAGCCGGTCAGGTTTTGGATAAAGCCGAAAAACTCCTGTTGAGCTTGCAGCGCTTTCCAGAGGCCATAAAAGACCCCCCTAGGCATATGGGGGTGACGGATGATGGCATGGGGTTGGCCCATCAGAATCGGTTCGCTCAGGTCGGCAACGCGCATAAACGTACGGTTGGCGTAGGTGATGCGACCCTTGACGTCCGTTTTGGTGATGATCATCTCATCGGGTGAGAACTCAACTTGCTTTGGATTGCTTGCCAATTGAATCATAGAAGAACCTGGCGCTCTCATTTAGGGTGATTTAAGAAAGGTTATCGACCGAGAATAGGACATATTTAGCAGGGTAAACTTCAAAAAACGCGATCGATCAATGGTCAAATCATTGATTCATCTCAATTGGGTCAAAAAAAGCTTTTTTCCAAATATCATGGTTAAAAACTAAGGGTTGTTACCGGGTTTCTGGTTGTGTGAGTTGATCGGTCTGGCTTTTGGCTTGAATACGGGGTTAGTGTGATCTTTGTGATGGATTTAGATCATGTTTTATCGGATATTGCGTCAGCCTGGAAAACACATATGAGTTATCGAAAGCGGAGTAGGTGTTAATATCGCGACCCAGTGTTCCAAACCATAGGGTGGTAAGCCGACGTTATTTAGCGTTTTTTAGGAACGGTACAGATGGGGAGCCCAAATGCAGTGGTCGAAGTTGAAAAAAAGGGTTGAAGAAAACTTCGCGGATTCTATAAAAAACCGCGTTGAAATCTTCACTACGGCCTACAGAAGGCAAGATGACATCTCTCGAAGCTGGATGGTCATTGACGGCAAGCAAGAAGTCAGTTTCACCGATTGCGACTCCTGGAGGAACCTGGGAGCCTATTTTCATGAGCTGACACCGACCGTCTGTTTGAAACATAAAAAAATTGAAGAGTCGGAACGTCAACATAATAGGCTGTTTGAGCCCGGAGAGTTCAGTAGCCTTGATTTTAAAATTATGGCGTTTGAGTCTCTGAATCTTTCTGCCCAAGACTGTTTGTCTTCACCACACCCGGTGCTCAGGAGCCTTGGTGTGCTACACCGAAAAACAGGCAAGTCTAAGGTCAAGGCAATGCGCGATGATGCACATCCTTTAGTCGCCTTTCTTGCTGAGTTCAGGTGGCGAGCCGAGTCGAGAGGCAATGCTTCATAGCTTATGCTGATAAAACATCGCTGATGGTAAGCGGTAATCTATTAAATTATTTCTGCACAGTTGGAGGTTAGATGAGCAGTTCCGAAATATTTAAAAGGCTCAAGGCTGGGCAACCTGTGGCTATGGACGATCCCGAGTATCATCAAATAGGGGCGTCGGTTAAGCAAACGCACGCTCTGCTGCAGAAGCTGAATGCCTCCGAAAATGCCGACGAAGTTCGGCGTTGGTTGTCTGAGATCGTGGGTACGGAGGTTGACCGTAGTACGACCGTCTTTCCTCCGTTTCATACGAACTTCGGAAAATTCACTCGGTTGGGCCGCAATGTTTTCATTAATCATGCGTGCTCATTTTTGGATCTGGGTGGAATCACTGTAGAAGACGATGTGATGATTGGTCCCAGGGTTAACATCACCTCAGAAACGCATCCGGTTCAGGTCAGCCGTCGCAGAACGTTGGTACCCGGAGCCGTGCTGATTAAACGTGGTGCCTGGATTGGCGTTGGCGCTACCATCATGCCGGGAGTTACCGTCGGTGAAAATGCCGTGGTCGCCGCCGGTGCGGTGGTTACCGCAGATGTTTCAGCGAATACCGTCGTTGGTGGCGTGCCAGCAAAAGTGATTAAGCACCTCGAATAGGCGCGTCCATCGCTCACCACTTGGTCTAAGAGACATGGGGAATCCGCCGATTTTGCACCACGATGCCGGAAGCAATTGCCAGATTAAAAAGTCATGAACCCAGAAGACAGCGTTTTGAAAACACATCGGGATACGATTGAAATCGGTTGGGCGACTAGCGACGATCTGGCCGGAGTACTCGGTTTGCTCGATTGTTACGACCGCCCCAAAACGCCCTGGCCGGCACCTGATCAACAAAAACGACTTCTCGCGCGGATTGATAATACCGGCGGCGGGGTGGTGGTTGCCCGCCAGGGCTCATCGGTGGTAGGTACTTGTACGTTGGTTATCTGTCCGAACCTGAGTTGGGGCGGACGCCCCTTTGGGATGATTGAGAATGTGATCGTGGATCCAGACCAAAGACGCCAGCGGATCGGTCAGCGCGTTTTGGCCTTTGCGGTTGAGCACGCTAAAAAGCAAGATTGCTATAAAGTGGCTTTAATGACCGGCTCAACGGATCCGGACGTTCATCGCTTTTATCGGTCTTCGGGTTTTGAGGCGTCAAAGACGGGTTTTCAGGTTCGGTTCGATGCCTGAGTTTCGTGGGCACTCAGTATTAAAAACGGTTTTTTCCGATAACCGCGTTAACCCTGAGAGGGCGATGGGTCTGCCCATCTCCGACTTTCATCGCCCTGATGTTCGACCCAGAATCAGGCCGAGGCCGCCCGCAAGCCCGGGTACACCCAGACGCTTTCAGCAGGCTGCTGGCCACAGACAGACGGTTATCCCATCCCTCCGGTGACATTGACTCCGCCGAAGACGAACTTCTGTACTCGGTCATTGAACAATGATGACGGATACGACAATGTTGGTTGACTGGCCTTCAGCAGGTCAGCCTTTTGGCTGTCATCGAGTGTTATTGATAACGCGGCGATATTACTTTTGACCTGTTCAAGCTTACTGGCGCCGATAATCGGGGCCTGAACTCCTGGCATCGTCGTTAACCAGTTCAGCGCGATCTGAGCCGGTGACGAATGACAGGCCTTCGCAATGGTTTTTACAGTGTTTAAAATCGCCCAGTTTTTCTCAGTAAACTTGCTGTCGCCGAAAGGGTTGTCACCGGACAAACGTTCTTTCTCGGTACCTTGATCCGGCGCGCCGTCAGGTAATGCGGCTCCGCGTTTGCCCGCGACGTTATTGGCATTCGACGGGTCATATTTGCCGGTTAAAAAGCCTCCGCCGAGCGGACTCCAGGGCTGGACAGCCAGTTGCTCGTTTCTTGCCAATGGCAGGTGTTCCTGCTCGGTGCTTCGTTCAACCAATGAGTATTCCAGTTGAAGAGCAATAGGAGCCGGTAACGATGACGTCCGCGCCAATGTGATGATTTTGGCGGCGTACCAGGCTGGCACGTTTGACAGTCCCCAATAGCGAATCTTTCCGGCTTGGATTAACGCAGATACCGTGAGCAGTACTTCCTCTGGCGGTGTCACCCTGTCCCACATGTGAATCCAGAACAAATCGATGTAGTCGGTGTCCAAGCGCTGCAGTGACTGGTTCAGCGCGGTGTGAATGTGCTTACGTCCGTTTCCTCCTGCGTGCGGGTGCTGGCCGCTGCTGAAGCCGGCTTTCGTGGCAAGTACGACTTCATCACGGATCGCTAACTCTCGGATGAACTTGCCGGTTAGGGTTTCACTGGTGCCTCCGGAGTAGACGTTGGCGGTATCGATAAAGTTGCCTCCGTTTTCATAATAGTATTTAAAAATTTCAAACGACTGGGCTTGATCACTGCCCCAGCGTTGGGTGCCGAAGGTCATGGTGCCCAGAGCGAGCGGGCTGACGACAAGGCCCGATTGCCCAAAGGTGCGGAACTCACTTAACTGCATTGCTTATCCTCTATGTGCTTAATGAACGAAAAACAGTCTACAGTGAGAGATTGATGAGTATAATTGCGGGTATATTTCAAGAACTTGTTAATCTGATTCAGTAATGAGGGCCAAATGGACAGAGACGTCTGGAGCAATCTGATCATATTCGCGGAAGTGAGCCGCCAGGGCAGTTTCACTAAAGCGTCGAATGAGCTGGGGATCAGTCCGTCTGCCATCAGCCATATCATCCGAAAGCTCGAAATGAAACTGGACACCCGTCTGCTGCATCGCTCTACGCGCAGTTTGTCATTGACAGAGCAGGGCGCACGGTTGCTGGAAAAGCTTGATCCCAGTATTCATTCACTCGAGGAGACCATTGACGGCTTTCAGGACTCCAAAGAGGAAGTCTCCGGTCGGATCAAAATCACCAGCCACCGTGTCGGTGCCGAGCAGGGTATTTTCCCTAAGCTCGCTGCGTTTAAAACGCGGTATCCTGAAGTGAGTGTTGAGTTGGATATCAACGATGGTCTGATCGATTTTATTGCCGCTGGTTTTGATGCCGGAATCCGTCGAGGCGAGTCACTGGCCCAGGATATGATTGCGGTCCCACTGGATTATGATGACCAGCTTATCTTCGTAGCGTCTTCTGAGTATCTTCAGAAATACGGTGCGCCACAGTTACCCGAGGATCTTACTCAACATCAGACAATCAGCTTTCGCTATGTGACGAGTGGACGTTTGTTCCCCTGGCCTTTGAGCCATGCTGGTGAAACGTCGACGTACGTTCCGAGTTCAAAGTTGGTGCTGAATGACACTGGCTTACTGGTTAAGGCGGTATTGGATGGGTTTGGCATTGGCTGTGTTACGCAACAGCAAGTTGTTGATTACTTAAAGTCCGGGGCTCTAATCGAAGTGCTCAGTGATTATCGGACGAGCATTGCGCGCAATTATCTTTATTTTTCCGGCCGCCGACATGTACCAACCGCATTGAGAGCCTTTGTCGACTTTATGAAAGTGTGAGTCATTTAGAGCGCTTGTTCGGATGATTGTCTCGGTTTGCCGAACGAATAGCAGGGCTTTTTATATACCCTCCAATAGAAGGTGTTTGAACGAAGGTTTCAGATCACCGGCGAATAACGTACAGTCAATCTTGTTGAGATAACATCCGCAGTTACCGGCTTTGATCGTGGTTTAACATGGGTTGCGGTATGCGGACTCCCATTTTTCCTCCGGTACTGCCAATCGCAATTATTGAACAGTTCTGCAAATGTGTGTTGGCGCGTTCAACGCATTGCGCACTGGTATGATCGCTTTAAGCAGTCCTTTGCCTTTGCTGGCCTCAGTCTGAGTTAGACCGACCGCGCGCGTAAAAATGCGTCTTTTGCATTCAATGGCTGGCGGCTTGGCGAAATAAACGATTGGCTGATTTGTTCCGCAAGTTCCAGGCCTCGTTCACGGTTAGGGGTGTTATGGTCGCCTTCCACATCGTAGATTAAATGACTTTCTACATCGGTGATGCCACAGTAGGCAAATATGCCTAAGTCGAGTTGTGTTCGCATGGCGTTAGCGTACTCGTATTTATCGTAGGTGGATTTTTTTGAACCACCAACGCCGATCAGGACGGTTGGCAGATTGGTTAGTCGCCCCATTAAGGCGGCTTTTCCTCGGTCTTCGACACCATCCCCATATTGGTAGGCCCAGCCTCCCGTAAACACGCGGTCAATCCAGCCTTTCATTAACGCTGGCATACTCCACCAGTAGACCGGAAAAACAAACGCCAGTTGATCAGCATTTTCAACCCGACTATGCATCGGTGGGATGTCCACGGGTAATTCCTCTCCCCAGAAGCAGGCATGATCTTCTTTGGTAAAACGCGGATCAAAGTTTTCGCGATGCAAATCCAGTATGTCCACGGTATGACCAGCGTCGAGAATCGGCTGATGAAATGCGTCCATGACAGCGCCTGGGTAACTGTGGCGTAGCGGATGGGAGTAAACGGTTAACAGGTGCATAACGCTCCTTTGTCTGATGTTTGGGTGACTGACCGGGTTATCGCAAGATCCGATTGTGTTGAGATCTCTGACGTTAAGTAGAGCGATCATTTTACTTGCGAGGGTAGAGTGATCGTTGTACATTGTCAACCTATGAACAAAACTCAAGAAAAAATCGCCACCGGACTTGAAACGGCATTCGCCAAGCATGGCTATACAGAGATGGGGGTTGATGGCCTGCGCAATGCAGCTCAGGTCAGTCTGCGTACTCTCTATAAGTACTGTCCGTCGAAGGAAGACATGATCCTGTTAGCGCTTGAGCATCGTCATAAACGATACGAAGCCTTTTTACGTGAGCGTTCTGAGACTGAATATACCGCCGCCGATCTGTTTGACCGGATTGGTCGTTGGATGCAAGACAACGATTCTCAAGGTTGCCTGTTTCATGATGCGGTGCTGTCTCATCCGGGAAGCAAACGGATACGGGCAATGTATACCTGGCATAAAGAAGAAATTGCCCGCGCTATGGCGAAGGTCACCGGCCTTGATGGAAAGTCTGGTCAGTTGTTGTTGATACACGAAGGTATTGTGCAGAGCTGGCCTTTGCTCGGAGTTGAGGCGGTGACCAACGCTAAACAGTTATTCAGTGGTGTTTAGTTTCGGGCGAGCATTTCAACTACAATCGCGATAAAAAGCTACGGCATTAAGAGCGCCTCTAGTAAGTCAGATGGAGCTCTCTAGACCCGAGGACCTACAATCTGTCGGGTCTTTTCGAAAACAGAAAAAGGAGGACAAACATTGAAAACAAGCGCAGACGGGTTCTACGGAGCTCAATAAGCTAACTAAACTCGATTGAGTGCATTTGAGCTCCGCTATATCGATTCTTTAACATCATCCAATAGCAGAGATTAAATATGAAAAAATGCACAGTCATACTGACCGGAACACTTTTAACCGACGCTCATCTGTTACCTGAGTTTCAGGAATGCTCAGAGCGCGCCGGGAAGAACGCCAGCCATTATGGTGGCAAAGTGCTCAGTCAGTTTAATATTCGGGAAAGCCTCGGTTCCGGTAAGAAGCAGGATTTTTTAATCTTAGTGGAGTACCCATCGTACGAAGACGCTGTGGCCGCACATTCGAATCCGGAGTATGACCGGATTTCGCATCTGCGCCAGAAGGTGTTCAGTGAGTTTAACGTACAGATTGCTGTTTAACCGGTAATTTTCCAAGCAAAGCCCGCCCTTAATGGCGGGCTTTTTTTGGTCGGGCGACGGGTATAACTCTATGGATCTACCCACCTGAGAGGGATTATCAATTGCGTTGGCGAAAAAACCATCATACAGTGCTGTAGTATTTTTCTGTTGTTTACACGGACATGATATCTCTGCACGGTCATCGGTTATTCCGGGTTTTAAAAGCTTTAGCTTTAATGTTGACGCTTGGGTGGCCGCTGTGGGCGTTGGCAGACGATGTATCGGACTTATCACGAATGTCAGAGCTGGTGCTGACTTCGACGGAACAGCGGTACTCCATCACCTCTTTAGATCATTCATCCGGTTTTTTTCCGGCCTTTGACCGGATTCGTTTCACCGATGTTATCCAACAGGGTTTGGAACATGAATCGTTCGGACTGAGCCCTAATTTTCGCGAGCATGAACGTTATTGGCTCTATACCCATGTTCGCAATGAGACGAGCCAGACCCGGTGGCGTTTGCACATCAGTAATTTTGGCTACCTGGAACCCAGGGTACTGATTCAAAACGGGGACGAACAGTATGTTCGGACCATTCGCAATGCCGGTTTTTCTGCGGGGACTGATATCAATACCATTGGTCGATCCATTGTGTTGGATCTTCCACCTCAGCAAAGCATTACGATGGTCATTGAGTTAAAGGCACAGAAAGTGGCCTGGCAGCCGTATATCGGGTTGATGAGTGAAGATCATTACCAACAGTGGGTGTTAATTCAGGATTTGTTCTACAAGCCGGCCATCGGGATTGTCCTGGGGTTCGTTTTGCTTGGGGGTGTGGCATGGTTATTAACCCGGGACGCAACCCTGTTCTGGGGAACTCTATCGGCGCTTTTTATGCTGGCTTTTCACCTAGAACACAGCAGTTTACCCGCGTTATTGTGGCAGTCGACCTATGAAAAAGGCACGGCGTTCTGGTTGCTGGCCTATGCCACTATGGCATTACATCTTGCGTTTTCTGGCCGGTTTCTGGATATACATCAGCACTCCGAACGCTGGACCCTCATCTGGCGAGCAATGATCGCCACGACACTGGTACTTGGTACGCTCAGTCCGTTCATGGCATTCGAAACGAATATGTATTTAGGCATACTGAACTACTGCCTGTTTGGGCTGTTCATTCTCGGTTCCGGGATCCGTTGGGTTCGGGCGTACGGCAGTTTTTATATTATTTACCTGGCGGGTTGGATACCGGTTATCCTGTCACTCATTCAGGTAACCTGGATCGTACAGGGGTCCCGCGGTGATGTTCAGGTCGTGGATGCCTCCTATAAAATGATCCAAGGAATTTACATTCAGATTGCCCATCTGTCGCTGCATTCCATCGCCGTTATTCTTCGGGTGCGATCACTGAGGGAAGCCAAACTCAGAGCGGAAGCTCTCAGTATTGCTAAGTCTCGATTCATGGCTCAGAGCAGTCATGATCTGGCGCAGCCTCTGCATTCGATGCGTGTTTTTCTGGAGTATCTAAAACCTCATATTATTGGTTCAGAGGGTCGCAAGCACTTTTATCGATTGCAAAACACGCATCGACAACTGAGCGAAAACTTTGACGCCATTATGGATTTAAGTAAGTTGGAATCGGGTGTAATTCGTCCGGATTTTTCCGTAGTTCATCTGTCCAGTTTGTTGAGTCGACTCGAGCAAGAGTATCAAGGCGTTGCGGAAGAAAAGGGTCTTCACCTGAAAGTTCAGAAGCCTTCCGTGTCTGTGGTCAGTGATCCAGTATTGTTAGAACGATTGATTCGGAACCTACTGTCCAACGCCATTAAGTATACCGACCAGGGGAAGGTGCTGATTGGCTGTCGACGTCGGGGTGATTCGGTTGTACTACAGGTCGCCGATACGGGTTGCGGCATCAGTGTATCTGCGCAAAAACAGATTTTTGATCTTTATCGTCGTTCTTCTGAAGGCGACATTGCGGGTTCAGGGGTTGGTTTGGCGATTGTTCAGCATCTGAGTGAATTGTTGGATCATCCCATTCACCTGGAATCGACTCCTAAACGCGGCAGTGTTTTTTCTGTCACCTTACCAAGGTATCGTTATTCCGGTCAGTCGGATACGCATCGGTTTGATGAGTCGTCAACGGCGTCTGTGCAAACCGCGGCTTTGGTGGTTAGCCAATCCGAAGACCGGATGAATCTTACGGAGCGTCTGAAGCGGTGGCAGTTCGAAATCGATGTATACCTTTCTATCGACGACTTTGTGCACTCTGGGAAATCGGCTTCGATACTGGTTTGCGATTCTCAAACGCTTGCGCAGTCGAGTTTGAGCGTTATGCAACTGACGCAGATAACGCAGACCACTCCCGTCGCCTGTATCAGCCCACCCGGAAGCTCGCTTCCGGAATCCTGGACAGGGTTGGCACCATCAGCGATGGTGGCTCAGTTGCGGGCATTGTTGAACGCCCTTGAGCGTAGTGAGTCGCCATCGGCTGACTCAGCTTTACTGGATATCCGCTAGATGAGTATGACTGTGTTAATCACTGAAGACCATGAACTGTATCGTGATGGTCTGCGGTTATTGGTTGAAGAAGCGATTCCCGGAGTTCGTTTGTTAGAAGCAAGCGATTTTCCTGAAACATTGTCGGCGCTGGCTGCGAATAACGACATTGCGATATTGTTTTTGGACATTCAGATACCGGGAACCAAGGGCTTGGATGGTCTCAAAGAGATAAAAGCACGTTATCCTGTGTTGCCGGTCATCGTCGTGTCGACTGTCGATCACGATGCCAGTATTCAGCAGATGCTTCGTCTTGGCGCTGACTGTTTTATTGCCAAAAGCAGTCCTCGTGCGGTGATGATTGACGCACTGCAGAGCGTTGTGAATGGCGAACGGGTTGTCATCAGTGCACGTCGCGATGAGTCCATCACATTGACGCCACGACAACTGGAAACGCTTGAGTTGTTGGCGTTGGGATTGCCCAACAAAGAAATTGCCAGCCAAATGACAATCTCGCCGGCAACGGTTCGGGAGTACGTTTCCGATTTGTTGATAGCGTTTGACTGTGATAACCGAACTCAGCTCGTATTGAAAGCTCATCAGCTCGGTTTTATTCTGGAATGACCGAAGCGACAGGCTCTCGTCCGAGTCGCTCCGCACTTTCAATTTCCATCTCAGTCTGGAACGTTCAGATCGTAACCCGCTACCACCCGTAAGGTTTCGGCCACGCTCCAAGCCTGTTGGAAACACCCTCTGGCCGCGTGTGGGGCATCGCCATCAAACACTTCCGATATCCCGTTGAGACCTGCTTCGGTGTAAAAGTGTTGCTTCATACCTCGCAGTAAGTGTTCGGCTAAGGATTTATCACCGGTAACCTTCATTGCTGCGTCAATGAAACATCCCATCGGCCATGCCCAAACGGTACCCTGATGGTAAGCGAGGTCTCTGTCTGACAAAGCGCCGTAGTAGCGGCCTTTGTAATCCGGGTGATCGGCCGCCAGGCTGCGCAACCCAACCGGGGTGTAGAGCTTGTCGTAGACGCAATGGAAGACGTCGGCCTGTTGTGAAGTGGTCAGCGGTGAGTAGGGCAGCGCGACGGCAATGATCTGATTGCATCGGATATCGTCGTTAGGTTGGCCGTTGGCAACGTAGTCATAACAGCAACCGGCTTGAGCATTCCAGAAGGTATTCTGAAAGCTCTGTTCCACTCGTTGTGCGAGCTCCCGGTAAGGTTGAGATTCCTCTTGAAAGTGCTCGGCGCAGTCTGCCAGAAAGTTCAGCGCGTTGTACCACAGAGCGTTGATTTCAACGGCTTTGCCATAGCGTGGGGTCACGGCATAGCCGTCAAACTTAACATCCATCCAGGTCAATTGGGTGTCGGCATCGCCGCCACTGATCAACCCATCGCTGTCCATATGAATACCATAACGAGTGCCACGCTGGTGATGGCGGATGATGTCTTTGAGGTCGTCATACAGCACGTCGCGGATGAACGCCCAATCACCGGTATGATCGGCATACTGTTGAATGGCCCGAAAGAACCACAGCGTGGCATCGATGGTGTTGTACCTCAGCGGTTCGCCAGCACGGTCGGGAAACTTGTTGGGTAACATGCCACCGTTGAGATAGTGCGCAAAGGTTTTCAGAATATTGCGGGCAAGGTCGGGCTGCCCGGTACTCAAGGTGGTACCGGCAAGGGCGATCATGGTGTCGCGGCCCCAATCTCCGAACCAGGGAAAGCCCGCGAGCAAGGTTTTTCCCTGAACGGATTGCCGGTCGGCCACCAATTGCAGGGCACTGGTGGTCAGGTCGTTGAAGAAGTCGTTGTCTGAAATCCGTGTTCGCCCTTCGGTGAGCGCTCGTTGATAGGCTTGCTCGGCATTCGGCCAGGTGTCTTCCAGGGTACCGATAAGCGTTACGCTCTGGTTAACACCGAGGGTGACGTCGGCTTGATAGACCGGCAGCGACGCGTCGAACTGATCGTATCCCTGATCTTCCCGTTCCAGTGGGTAGACCAGATGATGCTGTTGTTGCGCAGTGTCCAACGGCAGCCATTGCTCGGTGATGTTTCGTTTGGCTTCGGTGCTTTGCAGTCCGAACCGCAGTTGCACCGTATCGTTACTGAGCGAACGGTGCTCAGGCGAATAGTGCCATTGACTCACATCGTCTGCAGTCAGTCTCGCCTTATGCCCCTCAGCAGCCCGGAAGTGCACGCTGTTCAGCAGTGTCAGGTTTGCCGTCTCATCGGGAGCCGCTAACAGGGTGTAGCGCAGCAACGTGCAGGCCCGGCCCGGCACCATGAAGAGTTCCTTTTTTAACTGGCACCCGTGCACCTGGTACACCCAGGTCGGCATCGGGCGAGCCTGAAAGCTGAGCAGGTGTTTTTCACCGCCGGCACGATGGGTGGTTTGCTCTTCCGTCAGCCATTGGCGGCTGTCGAGTGACACACCATTGAGCGTTTCGGCGCAATGGTGCCAGGTCATCATCCGGTCCATCGGAGGGACGACCGAATGCACCAACAACCCATGAAACTTGCGCGATAAGCCGCCATGAATGGCCAGGCTGGCGAAACTGCCGGTACCATTGGTGACCAGACATTCCAATTTATCCGAGACGGTCGGTGTGTGCAGTGAAGAGAGCGATAGAGTTGTCATGGGAAGCCTGTTGCTGATAACCGATGGCTGGAAAGTTTATCGATGACAGGCGGGGGGTGAGGATGGAATTGTTGCGGGGCTTGACTGTCGGGTACCGGTTGTACCGGCCCCGATGTCGCCAAACCGGCCGTTTTACAGCAACTGCGGATTGGCTCGTTTAAAGTCTCTTAAGGCTTTGCGGGCACCTTCGACTTTGCCGTACAGCCGAACCCGTTCTTTTTTATCGCCGGTACCGTTTGGGTTTTCCTTCACAAAGGCTCGTTTTTCGGCTTCGGCGTCTTCGATAGCCTTCTCAAGTGCCTCTAACTGGTCTTGTAACTCACTCATATCTTCCCTCGATTGTCTGTCATGGCATCCTGAACCTCTGCGGTTCCTGCCGCCGGGGTCTGCCAACTTATTATAGTGCATGCCGGTTGATGGTTAGGAATGACCATCGTAAAGGCCTGCCGGGTGGATCGTGCCACTCGTGTTATGGCAGTTAGTTTCTCAAATCCTGTTCAAGGCTGCACGTTTTTGTGACTCGTTTCATGAAAAGGCCTCGCTAAACCGGTCCAATAATGCCTCAAAAACAGTGTTCGTTCGTGTGTTTTGCTCTGGAAAGGCTCCATGACGCCTTTTTCAACACCTTTTTCGCCCGTCAACATTGATTTTCCGGACGTTCAACCAGACCCTTGTAGGTCTATGCATCTGATGGAAAGGTTTCATGTCTAAGTCTCTTTTGACCCGTTTACCTCAACAGCTCGATGAGCTCAAAGCTGAAGGGCTGTTTAAGTCTGAGCGTGTGATTGACGGACCTCAGGGGCCGGATATTCATACCCAGGCGGGCGATGTGATCAATCTGTGCGCCAACAACTACCTTGGTCTGGCGAATCACCCGGAGATGATCGAGGCCGCCAAAGCCGGTATGGATCAATACGGATTCGGTGCCGCATCGGTTCGCTTTATCTGCGGCACGCAACGAGTGCATAAATCACTGGAAAAGGCGCTCAGCGAGTTCCTGAACATGGACGACACCATTTTGTACAGCAGTTGTTTTGATGCCAATGGTGGTTTGTTTGAAACCCTGCTGGATGAGCAGGATGCCGTAATCTCCGATGCCCTGAACCACGCCTCAATCATCGACGGTGTGCGCCTGTGTAAAGCCAAACGCTACCGCTATGCGAACAACGACATGGCCGAGCTGGAAGCGGCTCTGCAGGATGCTCAATCAGCGCGCACCCGGTTGATTGTGACCGATGGGGTGTTTTCGATGGATGGTGTCATTGCCGACCTGAAAAGCATCTGTGACCTGGCGGATAAGTACGATGCCCTAGTCATGGTCGATGACAGTCACGCGGTTGGTTTTATGGGTGAAAACGGACGTGGCAGCCACGAGTATTGCGATGTGCTGGGTCGGGTGGACATCATCACCGGAACCCTGGGTAAAGCCCTGGGCGGTGCCAGTGGTGGTTATACGGCCGCGCGTCAGCCGATTGTCGATTGGTTGCGGCAGCGTTCGCGACCTTATCTGTTTTCCAACTCACTGGCACCAAGCATTGCGGCCGCCAGTTTGAAGGTGTTAGAGCTGATCCGTGACGGCGATGCCCTGCGTCAGCAGCTCTGGTCTCATGCACGGCATTTCCGACAGCGCATGACGGACGCTGGGTTCACTTTGGCCGGTAAAGACCATGCCATCATTCCGGTGATGATTGGCGATGCCTCCCTGGCTTCAAAAATGGCCGATGCATTGTTGACTAAAGGCGTCTATGTGATTGGCTTCAGCTATCCGGTGGTCCCAAAAGGGCAGGCGCGCATCCGCACCCAGATGAACGCGGCCATGACGCCTGAGCAACTGGATACCGTCATCGATGCCTTTATTGAAGTGGGTAAAGAATTTGGAGTCATTGCATGAAAGCGTTAGCGAAGTTAAAGGCCGAACCGGGTATCTGGATGACCGATGCGCCGGAACCGGAGGTCGGTCATAACGACCTGTTGATTAAGATCCGCAAGACCGCGATCTGCGGCACCGATGTTCATATTTATAACTGGGATCACTGGTCGCAGGAAAACGTGCCTTTGGGTCTGGTGACCGGTCACGAATACGCCGGTGAAGTCGTCGGCATGGGTCAGGAAGTGCAGGGCTTTAAAGTCGGGGATCGCGTCAGCGGTGAGGGGCACATCACCTGTGGTCACTGCCGCAACTGCCGCGCGGGTCGTCGCCATTTGTGTCGTAATACGCAAGGCGTTGGCGTGAACCGGGCCGGTGCCTTTGCCGAGTATCTGGTCATTCCGGCTTTTAATGCTTTCAAACTGCCGGATGAAGTCACCGATGATATGGCGTCGATTTTCGATCCGTTTGGTAACGCCGTCCATACGGCATTGAGTTTTAACCTGGTCGCCGAAGATGTGTTGATCACCGGTGCCGGGCCGATTGGCATCATGGCCGCATCCGTTGCAAAGCACGTTGGGGCACGAAACATTGTCATCACCGACGTCAATGATTACCGCTTAGGGCTGGCAAGCCAGATGGGCGCGACCCGGACGGTCAATGTGGCACAAGAACGGCTTGAAGACGTAATGCAGCAACTGGGGATGGCCGAAGGGTTTGACGTCGGTTTGGAAATGTCCGGCGTACCCAGCGCCTTTCGCTCCATGCTCAAAGCGATGAATCATGGCGGTAAGGTGGCACTGTTGGGCATTCCACCCGAACAGATGGGCATCGACTGGAACGACATCATTTTTAAAGGCCTGGAGCTGAAAGGCATCTATGGCCGGGAAATGTTTGAAACCTGGTACAAGATGGCGGGTCTGATTCAATCCGGTCTCGATCTGAACCCCATCATCACCCATCATTTCAGTGTGGATGACTATCAGCAGGGCTTTGATATCATGCGCTCCGGGCAATCCGGAAAAGTCATTTTGGAATGGTGATGAATACCACGTTCTTCTTCAACGCACTGACCAGCTATTTTGTGGTGATCGATCCGATTGGTTGTGCGTTGATCTTCTATTCACTGACGCTCGGCCAATCGACTCGGCAAAAAGCCAAAACCATACTCAAGTCGATGGCGATTGCACTCGGCATCATCCTGTCGTTTGCCATCGCCGGGGAACGGTTGCTGACCGCGCTGGGTATCTCTATGGATGCCTTGCGTGTTGCGGGCGGCATACTGCTGTTCAATACCGCATTCCGGATGATCACCAAAGTGCCGGAAGATCAGAGCCTGCATCACGAGTCGCCACACGATGTGCGCATTGGTCACATTACCGTGTACCCCTTGGCTATACCACTGATGGCCGGCCCGGGAACGCTGACCCTGACCGTTCTGTTGATGGCCAATGGCGAGCAAACGGTGGATCAGGTGATGGTGATTGTTGCCGCAGTCATTGTGTTATTGGTGACAGTTTTACTCTCGGTGTTGTCAGGAAAGCTTCGGAAAGTATTGGGGCAGACCGGCGATGAAATCATTCAGCGTTTGCTGGGCGTTTTACTGGCGGCGCTGGCGATTCAGTTTGTCGCCAATGGCGTGAATGGTTTGTTTTTGTCGTAAGGACTGCGCATGCTCACCGCCATTGCCATTCGTAACTATCGCTCCATCTTAGACTTGAAAGCACCCCTGTCTCAGTTGACCGTGATTACCGGGCCTAATGGCAGTGGCAAATCCAATCTGTATAAATCCTTACGTCTATTGGCTGAAACCGCACGAGGTGGCGTCGTGCATTCGCTGGCCCGAGAAGGTGGTCTGGAATCGACTTTTTGGGCCGGCCCTGAAAAACTGACCCGGAGCATGAAGGCCCGTGAAGTCGAAGTGCAGGGAGGACCCAGGCAGTCACGGGTGCAGCTTCAGCTCGGCTTTGCCAGCGATGCGTTCAGCTACAGCATTACGCTAGGCTTGCCCGTGCCATCGACGTCGGCTTTTTCTCTCGATCCGGAAATCAAACGCGAAGTGATCTGGCATGGTTCCGTGTGTCGTCCGGCATCGAGCCTGGTTGAGCGAAAGGGGCCGATGGTTCGCGCTCGCGACGGTCGCCAATGGCGGGTAATTCATGAGCATACGCCCAGCTTTACCAGCCTGTTTGACACCCTTGCCGATCCGGTATCGGCACCGGAGGTGTTTCAGCTACGTGAGTTTATTCGACAATGGCGCTTCTATGATCATTTTCGGACCGACAAAGATGCGCCCGCACGCCAACCTCAATTGGGAACCCGGACGCCGGTTTTAAGTCAGGATGGACACGATCTCGCCGCCGCCATTCAAACCATAATGGAAATCGGCGATAAAGCATTGCTCGATGGATCGATTAATGATGCGTTTCCGGGAGCGAGTATTCATGTCGGTTCCGAAGCCGACGGACGCTTCACCTTGTATTTCCAACAGGAAGGGTTGCTGCGTCCGCTGACCGCTGCCGAATTGTCTGACGGCACCCTGAGGTATCTGTTACTGATGGCCGCGTTGCTGTCTCCCCGGCCGCCCAGTTTGATGATCCTGAACGAACCTGAAACCAGCCTGCATCCCGATTTGTTGCCAGCATTGGCGAGGCTGATCGCCCGGGTGTCTGAAGAGACTCAGGTGTGGGTGGTGTCGCACGCAAGTCGGTTAATCGCTGCGTTGAACAAGGCCGACCATTGTCACTCTATTGAGCTGGAAAAAGAGTTTGGTGCGACCAAGGTTGTCGATCAGGGCATGCTCGATGAACCGCCCTGGCAATGGTGATGCCTGAGGGGAGCTGACCCTAATTGTCGGGGATCAACCGCTTACCCATACCGATGGCATGATCTTCGGAATACCCTAATTGACGATAAAACTCGATGACCTGAGTATTGGTGGAGCGAACCTGCAGATTGACTTTCGGACACCCCCGTTCCAGCAGTCGCTGTTCCAGAAAGGTAATCATTTGCCGTGCAATCCCTTCACCCTGAAGGTCAGGGCGAACGCCGAGATAGTTCATCCAGCCTCGGTGCCCTTCGTAACCGCCCATCAGCGTACCGACCACAACCCCGTCCTGTTCGGCGACCAGAAACAGTTCAGGTTGTTCCCGAAGTTTGCGGTCGATGTCTTTTTCCGGATTGTTCCAGGGGACAACCAGGCCGCAGTCGTGCCACAGCGAAATAACGGTCGGCTGATCAGGTTTCTGAAAGGGACGGATAAGCATGTCGAAAAGCCTTACTTCGTATGATGATGAGCAGAACAATGGCGAGCAACGCAGAAATCAACGAACCGGCGAACGCCTGCTGGAAACCAAACCACTGAGCCAGAATGCCTGCGGTTGAACTACCCGCCATGGATCCGATACGCATGGTATTGGTATGGAAGGCAGACGCCCATCCAACTCGCTGCGGCAATTCGTCTTGCAGAATACTGATGCCCAAGCCGACGAAGATGCCGAAAAACAATCCATTGAGCAACTGTAAAACCATTAACAAAATAATGTGTTGGGTCCACAGCAGGCAACCGTAAAAAATGATCGCGAGTAAAAATGCAAACGTCACCAGTCGCGCACGACCAAAGCGTTCGCTCCAGCGGGGCGCCATCAACATAGCCGGAATTTCCAGCGCCGCAGTGATACCCATCAGTATCCCGACCCAAGACTCAGCCATGTTAAGCGACTCGGTAATGACCAACGGCATGGCCGTAATGTAGAGCGCGTTCGCCAGGTTGCCGAACAGGATGACACCACTGTACAACCAGAAACGCATCGGCACCGGCCCGTGTACGGTTTCCTTCGTGGTCCGTTGTGTGACGGGGCGGGTGTAGTCGGGCAGCCTGAAAAACGTCAGGGCGAGTGCAATGAAGGCGATCGTAGAGGCTGTCAGATAAGTCGCGGAAAACCCGAGCCAGCCCACCACGGAAAATGACATGGCCGGGCCGATGATCCACATCAGCGACACACCCGAGCGCATTTGCGCATTTATCTTGGTGCTTTGCAGTCCGCTTTGATCTGCGTGTTGGCGGATCATGCTGAGCAGGATCGGAATGCTGGTGTTGCCCAGCGCAAAGATCGGAGCACCGATCAGAACGGCTTGCCAGAAATGAGTAAAAATGGAAAACAACAGACCGGTGGTGACCAGCGCGACCAGCGAAATGATAAGCAGGGTTTTGGCGTTGGTGCCGGCGTCGACAAACTTTCCCGCCTGCTGATTGGTGACCAGACTGAGCAGGGCGGTAGTAACGGTAAAAAAACCAATCATAGCCGGTGGTGCATTAAGGTTTTGGATCAGGAACAGACTCATGATCGGCAACACAAACGAGTAGGCCATGGCCGTAATGACGTTCACGATAAAGAGAATCAGGCTGTCGCCTTGGAAAATAGCTGGGCGGTTTATGGCGACCTCCGAAGTTTGAAAATCAAAAAAGAAGTATAACACGGGTGATTAGTCCGAGCTTTCATATTCCCACTAACCAGCAGACGTTTTTGGAAGACCGTGAGTCTTTTTTTACTTAACTTTTGGCACTGGTTCTGAAGCCCATTGGAGCTGTTGGCCATGAACTTTGGATGGTGAGTCGGGTGGTATCAGATCAATGTTGTTCGTTTTTAGTTATATGGACGATTTTGGTCTTCTGATAAAGTACTTCCAAGAGTTTGAACTCCGTTTAAATTTAGATCCTATCAAGGAGAAATAATGAAGAAATATTGGTTTGTACTGCTGTTGATGTCCGGTGTTGTTCATGGCGATATCAGTATCTCAACGGATCATCAGAACCATAGTGTCGCTATTCGATATCAAGATCAGGTAGTCAATAAGTTCAGTTTTGAATCTGATAAGGCACCTCTGATACGGTCGGCTTTATTTCTAAGTCAGGGTGATCATCAAGGAGCTTTTCTTCAACTGGATAAGTTGGGTGGGAACTGTGGTTATCAGGGGTATTTAGCCATGGTAAGGAATGGGTAGTTGGAGGTTTTGTCTGCCGATTGTAGCTATTGGGAGTACATAGGAAATCGACAGTTGCTATCGATCAGCCGTGTCGACTACATAGGGTTATGTGGCTTGCCTACGTCACGCTCCATGTGGCCCAGATATCCCATTATTCAAGAGATTGACTTGCAGGCAGAAAAGCCGATTGTACGAGCGCGTCCAGAGAGTATTCTCAACAATGATGCAGCTGTTGCTCAGATTGAAACGTTTCGGGCGTTTGTGAGTGAGCATTCGGATCTAACTAAACTTATTGACGCTCAAGAAGCCGATTTTTGTGCTCGTCTTCCTACGATGACACTGCAAGAACTCCTGGCTGAACTGCCGCAGTTCTCAAAAACGAAATGATCGCATTGGATGGGATTTATCTGATTTGAAGGACTTTGACCGGGCTGCGAACTGCTAACAGTTAACAGCCCGGTCGAGGATAATTAATCCTGATAACGAGCAAACACCAACGTCGAGTTGGTCCCGCCAAAACCGAAGCTATTGGACATGACGTTGTTCAGTTGAACGTCGTCTACGCGCTCGGTGACTACATTGGCTTCACCCGCTTCCGGGTCCAGGTTGTCGACATTCTTGCTGGCCGCGATGAAGTTTTCCTGCATCATGATCAGTGAATAGATGGCTTCCTGTGCGCCGGTCGCGCCCAGGCTGTGGCCGGTCAACGATTTGGTCGAGGCAATCGGTGGCATTTTTTCACCGAACACTTCTTTCACCGCTTTCAGCTCGGTGACATCGCCGGCTGGCGTACTGGTGCCGTGGGCGTTGATGTAGTCGATGTCGCCGTTCACGTTTTCCATCGCCATCTGCATACAACGGACCGCACCTTCACCGCTTGGGGCCACCATGTTGTAACCGTCGCTGGTGGCGCCATAGCCAACCAGTTCGCCGTAGATTTTGGCTCCGCGCGCTTTAGCGTGTTCCAGTTCTTCTAGAACCAGCATGGCACCGCCGCCGGCAATGACGAAGCCATCACGGTCGGCGTCATAGGCGCGGCTGGCCTTCTCGGGTGTGTCGTTGTATTTGGTCGACAGGGCGCCCATCGCATCGAACAGGCTGCTCATGGTCCAGTGCTCGGCTTCACCACCGCCGGCAAACATAACATCCTGTTTACCCAGTTGAATCAGTTCCATGGCGTTACCAATGCAGTGTGCACTGGTGGCACAGGCGGAACTGATGGAATAGTTCACACCTTTAATCTTAAACGGCGTCGCCAGGCAGGCCGATACAGTTGAACCCATGGTTTGGGTGACGCGATACGGTCCAACACGCTTCAAACCTTTTTCCAGCAGAATGTTGGCGGCTTCGGTCTGGCTGCCAGAGTCGGCGCCTCCGGAACCAGCCACGATGCCGGTGCGGATGTTGGAGACCTGATCTTCTGTCAGACCAGCGTCTGCGATGGCCTGCTGCATGGAAACATAGGCATAGCCGGCGGCATCGCCCATAAAGCGGATGGCTTTACGGTCAATGTGCTCAGACAGGTCGATGTCTGGCGTACCGCTGATGTGGCTGCGCATGCCCAGTTCGGCGTATTTTGCATTGTGAGAAATGCCGGACTTCCCGTTTTTCAGTGAGTCTGTGACCGCTTTTACATCGTTCCCGATGCACGACACAATCCCCATTCCGGTGACGACTACTCGTTTCATGTGCTTCCTCACTTCATTTGTTCAGGTTTGAACAGACCGACTTTCAGGTCTTTGGCGAAATAGATGTCTTTGCCATCACACTCCACAATGCCATCGGCAATGCCCATGACCAGTCGGCTTTCAATGACGCGTTTGATTTCCAGCTTGTAGATGACCTTTTTGGCCTCCGGCATGATCTGGCCTTTAAACGTCAGTTCGCCAACCCCTAAAGCCCGGCCTTTGCCCGGGTTACCGCGCCAGCCCAGATAAAAGCCAACCAGCTGCCACATGGCATCGAGGCCCAGACAGCCCGGCATGACCGGATCGCCCGGGAAATGGCATTGGAAGAACCAGAGATCGGGATTGATGTCCAGTTCGGCCCGAATCATGCCTTTGCCGTATTCACCGCCTTCTGAGGTAATCAGCGTGACGCGGTCCATCATCAGCATGTTATCGACGGGCAACTGGGCGTTACCGGGGCCAAACATCCGACCATGACCACATTCGATCAGATCGTTTTTGTCGAAAGAAGAAGGGCGTTCAGACATGTTCGATTCCAAGATTCGTGATTTTGGCTGGCACCATAGCAAAAAAACGGGGTTCGATTCATGCTCGGCAGGAAAAAGATCATTTACTATCCGCTGTTCACGGCCGTTCGCGGCGTGTAAAGAGGCTTCAGGTCGCCTGAAGAGACTGACTATACTCCGCCCAGAGGGCCGCGCTGCCTGATCCATACTCTTTAATCCATAGAGGTCCCATGTTCCGAACCCTTGCCGTGCTTTGTACCTGTCTGTTGTCGGCCGCTTTGTCAGCGGATAATGATGACTGGACAGCGATCATCCGGCAGCAGCCCTATCTCGACAGCATAGGTATGGTCGACAATCTGACCACGATTCGGCAATGGGTACTGATGGGGCAGTCTTATTGTGAGCAGCCTGATCGTCACATCCTGTTTGATGATCGGGGGCGCTTTGTGGGCTGGATGTCGGATGCGGAAACCGATGCCGAGACTCAGGAAAAACTGAATGAGCGCCGTCAGACGCTGGTTGAGCAAGGCCGGGTCGATACCTGGTTGCCCGGGTCGGAATCGAGCCGTGGCTATCCCTTTGCGTTGGCGTGTGACCAACCACATGTGGATGTCCCGTTAGCCATGGCCCGGCTGTTCGGCACCTCGCCCGAGGACCGCTTATGGGGCACCTGGGATGGCTTGACCGCTGGCAGTGTAGAGCAGCCGGTGTCGTTGGCAGAACTGGTGACCCAGGTTTGGAAACACCGACAAGCCGGTTTTGACGATCCGCTTGAAAGCATTCACCTGGAGCAGTTCATGGCGCAACTTGTGGTGGAGAGCGGTGCGGTGAAGCAGGCGCAATCGGCTGATAACGCGATTGGAATCCTTCAGCTGCGCCGCCAGGCACTGGACGACTGCGGCCTGGACGCCCGTTTTTACCGGCACCGTATGGCTCAGGTTGACTGCGCTGCCCGATTGTATGTGCTCATCCGCCGTAATTTGCAACCCGTCTTTGAACAGCGCTTTGGGCATTTACCGGCCGATAAACAGCAGGCGCTGTTTGCCCGATTGCTTATGCAAACCTATCACAGCGGTGTCGGACACATGACGGAGCTGTTAACCGGCCGTGAGCTGGGCAAAGCGGCCGCTTATTTTGCCGAGCATCATGAACGCTTCAGCGCAGACGAAATTGCCACGGGTCTGCTTTATCACAACCTCGGCCGTCCGCCCTGGGGTTGGGAGTCACTGGTGTATCTGATCGATATTGACATCGTTACGACAGAAATTTGCCGTAATGACTCGTCCCTTGGTTGTTCTGTGGTAAATGACTGAAGGCATCATTTTCAACCGTATGATGACAATGAACTGAGGGGGCTTTCGTTCAGGTATCTTGTGTGCTTCTCCGGCGTCAAGGCACGGACTCCTGATGGCTAACGTGGATGAGCGAGCAGGTCAAAAAATCGACATCTCATGAGGTAAGCCCGAAAATCACTTTCTAGATCACAGGTTTCTGAAAGTTTATTGATCTGAATTCAGGATTGTCACAATAGAGGCATTAATCTGGTGCGGTAAGTTCATACCGACTGGAGGTAACCTTATGACCATTAAGTGGACGAGCGCGCTGGAAATCGGCATTCCGGTTATCGACGCTCAACATCACCGTATTGTTGAATATATTAATCAGGTCGAACATGTACAGAAGACTCACAGCCGGGAAGAGCTGTTGGACGTACTGGACGAGTTGGTTGACTACACCATATCGCACTTTGCCTTTGAAGAAAGCCTGATGGAGGAGGCGGGTTATCCTTTTGCCAATGCACACAGTAAAGTTCACCGCCTCTTTGCTAAACGGGTTGAAGCCTTCCAGAAGCGGGCTCGCGCCGGTGAAGACATCACCGAGGAGTTGCTGCATGTGCTTAAAGCCTGGCTGGTTAACCATATTCAGCGAGACGATCAGGATTACTCGGCTGATGTGAAAGCCAATATGGCTCAGGCAACGAAGCGTGCTAAGGCACGTAAAGGGTCCTGGTTTGGTCGTCTGTTCGGATAAGGGAGCGATAACCCATGAAAATGCAATGGACAGATGAATACGAGATTGGTATTGGCGTGATCGACGGTCAGCATCAGCGGATTGTGGAGTACATTAACCGTATTGATGATTTTGAACAGTCAGGCGATCAGGAAGCGATGAATGATGTGCTTGCCAGCTTGGTCGATTATACGCTGTCGCATTTTGCGTTCGAAGAAGCGCTGATGGAAGATGTGGGTTATCAGGAGCTGGCCGAACATAAGCTGACTCACGACTCTTTCCGACGTCAGATCGAACGGTTAAAAGCCCGTCATGATCAGGGTGAAAAAGTGGCCGTAGAGCTTTCTGAAATGCTCCTGACGTGGTTACTGAAGCATATTATGACCGACGATCAGAGCTATGCCCCTCAGGTTCGCAAACAGTTGCTGACCACGCCCATGCAGGAACAGAAAAACTGGGTTCGCCGGGCAACGGAACGATTTTTCAGTTAAGCGATTTTGCCGAAGCCGGGAGCGATCAGAAACCGGCTTTGCGCCAAGCCAGCATTCCACCATCGAGGTTGTATACCTGAGCAATGTTTTGCAATTGAGCCTGTTGGGCCGCTTTGGTGGATCGACCACCGGAACGACAAATAAACAGATAGCGCTTATCTTTCGGTAGCTGCTTGATTCGCTCAGGAAACTCGGTTTGCAGTGTTACCAGTTCCGTACCCTCTATGTGCCTGAGATCGTCGTTGTATTCTTCGGGTCGACGGACATCAATTAAATAGTCGAACTCATGTAATCGTCGGTGAGCTTCATTGGGTGACAGGTCCGTGACAGTCAATCCAGTAACTTCGCTGGTTTTCACGGCAAACTCCCGCACCAGGTTCTCCATGCTGGTCCGCGTTGACTCGGTTTCACGGCTGACGATGCCCAGTGTCTCTTCGAAGTCCATGTTCAAAGTCGACGATGCCTGGTCGCATTGAGTGACCGAATCACTGACTTCCTGATAAACCTTCACCAAGGCATTGGTCTGTTCTAATAAAGTATTGGAGCGTTCCTGCAGTGCCCCCGTCGTCTGTTCTATATCGGAATGACTGGTGTTCAATACAGCCTGAATGTCGTTGCTCATTGTTTGACTGGATTTCGCCAGTGATTTCATGTTGTCGGCCACCACGGCAAAACCACGGCCAGCCTCTCCCGCACGCGCCGCTTCGATGGCGGCATTCAGTGCGAGCATTTCGGCTTCCTGACCGATGGTTCTAATCGCGTCCGTTTTTTCGTGAATGCTGAGAAAGCTTTCCTGGATTTTACCAAACTGAGCTGATGTATTGCGGAAGTCGGTGAGGGTGTCATTGAGTTGTTGCATCAGTGCTGACCCGCCTTGGGTTTGCTCAGCCAGCGCACTCATCTGAGACATCATCGATGACATCTGCGTTTGGCTGTGTTCGACCCGTTTAGCAATATCGGCCATGTTGGCTGCGCTGTTCTGAGCCTGTTTGGACGTTTCCTCAAACAGATCGCCCATCACCCGGGTTAAACTGTTCTGGGTATTTTGCGCGGATTTCAGGATCAGACCAAACATGGCCTGAAGGGATTGATCTTTGTCTTTTAACTGGTCTGTCAGTTGCAACTGATGATGTGTGTTCTGTGCTTGTTGTCGGTTATGTCGTCTCTGGGCAGGGAAGTAGCCGAGCACTAAGCCCACTAGCAGAGCAACGACAGCAGTGATGATGATCATAGAGTCCACCGGTCAGAGAAGTCAGAATCCGGGACAAACACGGCACATGACCGACCCGTACCAACCGGTTATCGGCTGGTACGGTGTTGGGTTTAGTATTTTCGTCCGATTCGGCTTACTTCAGGACAAAGACGCCTTGGGCATAATGGCTGTCGTCTGTGGTTTGCAGATTAAACCCGCCCGCAAAACCCACATCGGTCGCGGTGTTGGTAAATAATCCATCCACATGACCGACGGCGCCATACGACTGGTTACCACCGTCGAGACTCAGATTGCCGTAGCCGTAATCACTCTGAAACTGGGCACCCTGAATGGTGCCGTAATAGTTCACCGACCAGGACCAATCGGGGGTGGCGCCGATATCCATCAGAGTCAGGCTGCCGACGGCTTCAGCATCGTCGAAGCTGACATCCAGTGTCGCCGTCAGGGTTGCTGAGCCATTGCCGTCGCTCATCAAACCGTTGCTGGTGGATGACGTTGCATGCCAGTTGACCACAGAGGTCATCGATCGGGTACCGGTCAGACGTGCTTTACTGGCCGGTGGCGCGGTGACATAGAAGAACGGGGCATCAATCGATTCCGCCATGGCAAGATCAGCCGGGTCTTTTAACAGCACAGCAGGTGCCGTTGCACTGGTGTTCCAATAGCCCCATTCAATGGCATTCGTGCCATCTTCACGGATATCAACCGAGTTCAGCACGGTTCGGGTGGCGTTGCTGTTGCCGCGGAACACATTGTCTGGCGTTTTGTAGGTGTCGCCGATGATCGACAGGGTTTCGCTTTCCCAGTTGACGAAAACCGGTCCCTGTTTGCTCTTGACCATGTAGCCAAAGTGGGTGGCCTTGTTGTACTCGTTTACGCTGACGTTACTGGCCGCGTAGGTACCCATGCAGGTTGAGGCATCGCTCAAATCACATAAGCCAAGTTCTTGTTGGGCCAGTGTGGCATCTGCACCGGTAAAATCGGAAAAGACGATTTCGACATTGGGATCATTCAGATATGAAGTAAACACCAGCTTGCCATTAACAGTGTCCACGTTAAGCAAAGGCGGGGCGGTCAGCGTGCTGCCACTGTTGGTTTGTGCCGCAACTTGCGTCTCAATTTCGCTGATCAGATTATTACTGCTGGCCGGAATGCTGATGTTGTATTGAATCGTCTGATCACCACTGCGCACGCTGATGGTGAAATCAACGGCTGCAGCTGTGCTATAAACCGTCTGACCATAATCGTATGGCATTTCGTAAACGGAGGCGCGATAACCCTGAGGGTCGTCACTGACGACGACAAAACCGGCTTTCGCTTCTGAGTTCAACAAAGACAGTATCTGATCCTGAGTTAACCGAACGTCGGCATACAGGGACAAATCGGTTTGCTGAGCAATTTCATCAACGGCATCTGACGATTCTGTGCTGCTTTCATTGGTCAGCAGGGTCGGAGCGCTGTCGTCGATGACGAGCGTGGGTTGGGTATCGTCGCTGTCGGCATCCGGTTCGTCAAAAAGATTGCTGATCAACAGGTCATCGTCGTCAGAACTCAGGTTCGCGGTGGTTTCTTCCTCGCGCTCCTCATTCGGTTCTGCCGGGGTGTTTACGCTGGTGGCCAACGGGATTTTCAGCTCACTGGGTGGCTCGACTAGGCCCTGGATGACCTGATTGTTGCCGTTGACTTTCGCGAAGCTGAACGCACTGTCTAAACCGAGATCGAATGCCCCGGCCTGGTTTGTCAACCGAACGCCGCCTTCGTAGACGCCGACCAACAGCTCCCGATCCGTTAACAGGGCTTCGTAGTTTGTCCCACGGATACCAATGCTCGCGTTGGGGGTGCGGATTTGATACGCATCTGAATCGGATTTGCCAAAGGTGCCGGTAATGGTTCGGAAGCCACCGGAAAGCAGCTCCATCAATACTTTTTCGTCGCGCTCGGCTGTGGAACCATGATATTCGTTGATTTTAAGGCGGGAGTTGGCTCTCAGTGCCAGCACTGCATTGTCTTGAAAACGAATGTGCAGCTCACTGTTGTCGCCTGTCACCAGCGTATCGCCGGGAAGAATGTCAGAGCGTCTTTGCAGCTCGCGCACACCGTTGGCTTCATCCAGAGCAAAGGTTTCCCCTTTTGCAATGATGACTTTGCCCACTTCAGCAAACAGGGGCGACGACAGACCGAATATGAATAGAGCAATGGAACACAGTGTTGTCAGTCGGGTAAGCATAGTAGTCCCCTCTAAAACCGAAGACGTACAGCCTGACTGATCACCAGTCGGTTGCGACTGTACGCGTTAATGTTGCTGTCGACGATCTCCCATCCCAGGTTTGACAGTACCAGGAGCCAGTCAGCCGCCGGCCAGGACAGCTGCGCGTCCAGAGAAAGCACCTGATCCTGTCTTCGCTTACGCGTGGTCGACTCGTCATCGACCGTGAACAGGAGGTCATCTCCGCGGTAGTACCGCCACTGATGCTCCGCGCTGAAGGCTCCCTGTAGTTTCCAGACAACCGTCCCGCTTAATCGATATTCGTTCGACAGAGCAGACCATTCGACATGCTCATCATCCTGTCCGGCTTGCCGATGTCGCAAATAGGTGGAGGATAAAGTGTGAACTCGTCCGCGTTCTTGAACGTCAAAAACCAGGCCTGCCAAATCTTTGACAGTCGTGTCTGATGAATCGTGTAGCCCGACTGAGATCTCAGTGCCGATTTTGACGCCCGCCCATAGCGGGCCCCAGATGTTGAACTGTTCGGACACCGACAGGTTGACCCCAGTACTCCAGGACTGGCCATTCAGCCAGCTCCATTGTGCATTGACTGGTAGTCGGGTACGCCAGCGGTCCGACTGCTGCAGTATCTGACCAGTCACGGCCAGGGCACTGCTGTCCGGTAGGGCGTCGTTGATAAAGTTCTTGTTACTGAACTCAACGCTGAACTGGCGCCCGGAGCGCTGGCTGGTCGGCTCATAGGCACCGGTTGCAAAGGTCCACTGAAGATAGGGCGAGGAGATGGCTCGGGAAGCCTCGGTCAGTTCGGTCAGGTTCAGAAGATTGCTGTCCAAGGGGCCGTTAAGCTGACTGCCGGTATTGGCGTTGCTGTCCCAGCCCATCAGTAATGTGCCACCAACATGAGTTTGTATTTGCTGTCGTCTTTCAGCCTGGTCAATCCGGTTGAGGATCAGCTGAACTCGCTGACGGACGCCCTGTGGCGGGTCCACTGCCAATACCTGCTGAAGTGCCTCTCTGGCCCGGTAAAAGTTGCCAGTCAGGTAGTAAGCCCGGCCCAGTTCAAGTCTTGCCCGATGCTGGTTGGGTTCAAAAATCAGGACTCGTTCGAAGGAAAAGATGGCCTCATCGTAAGCGCCTTCTTGCATCTGGATAAGGCCGGTATAGAGGTCATACCTTGGCAACCCCTCGAAGCGCTCCTGCAGTTCGTCTGCGACCACTCGGGCGGCTTGCCATTGTTGTTCATTCACCAGGGCGATTAATGTGGTCATCGGGTCCGGAAGCGCGGCATCTGTGTTAGCCGGGGTTGCTGCGGCGAGTGGCAAGACGGCTGGAACTTCTGGTTCGGGGGCGAGTAAACCGGCGGCGAACGGTGGCATGGGCGCAATAGTATCGACGGTAATAGGTTGCGCCGGGGTGTCGAGAGAGATGGTGGCCAAGGGGGCTTCGGTAGAAAGCGTGAGAATCTGGCCCTGGAATTCGAGGCTTCGAACGAGGACACGCCCCTGCAGTTGCCTGACCCTTGTTTCAAGCTCTGACACCACGCGGACTTCGAACTCCGTACCGCGAACGCCAATGCTGGCGTGGGGGGTTCTGAGTTCGAAAGCCGACGGTTCGTTAGCCAGGGTGCCCGTTAACAGCCTCAGTCGACCATTGAGCAGCTCGAGAAAGAAGCGTGACTCGTCGGGACTGGCGGGTTGGTAGCTCGTAATAACCAACTCAGATTGGGCATCGAGTTTGACTAAGGTATTGTCGTTAAACCGCAGCGTGACGGTCGATTCGTCACCAGTGCTCAGTTGATCCCCCTCAACGAGGGTGTCCTGGCGCAGAAGCGGAGCCTGTTGCCCATCTTCAGCCGTGAGAGTGACGGCGCCTTCGGTTCGAATTACGGTCGCAACCGGTTCTGCCACTGCAATACTGGACAACATCATCAGTAGAAACAACACAGTGCAGCGCATGTAGGCTGAGCTCCTGAAATTTATTGGTCAATTTGGAAAGGTTGTTGGCAGTCGCGTTTTCCGTTTTTTCAGCAGAGATGATCGAAAAGCCAAACCTTCCAAGTATAGTCTTGCCTGAATAGTTCGTCTGAACGCTGTTTCGCTTCAGAATAACCGTCTGTTCCAAAAAGTTGAAGGGATACCGTGGAAATCATGTTCATCCGGTGTCACCAAAACTCCGAGTTCTCTGCCGTTTTATCGGGCTCAGAGGAAGAAACTTTATAGTTCCTGAGCTAGAGTTCACCAAGGTCATGAGTTAAGCGTTGGTGGTCACCATCTGGCGAGACTCGGCCAGCATGACTCTCAACTCATTGATGACCAACACTGCGCGAGCTTTTTGCGGTAAGCGTGTTGGTGACGATGTCAGTCAGGATGGCCATCGGTCTCAAACAGTCTGGAAAATTATGGATTTATCGTATCTGAAAAAGAAAAAAATTCTGGTCGTTGATGATTTTGCAAACGTGCGCAGATCGGTGCGTGGGCAATTGATGGATCTGGGTATTGAACAGGTCTGGGAGGCGGCCAGCCCGGATAAAGCCATGAATGCCGTCAAAGAAACCCGGTTTGATTTAATCCTCTGCGATTACAATCTGGGAAAAGGCCGTGATGGTGCTCGGTTACTGGAGGAGTGGCGGCTGAAGAACATGATTCGGCCGGACACCATTTTTGTGCTGATCACCGCCGAAACGGCTCGCGATGTGGTCATCAGTGCGTTGGAGTTCCAGCCTGATGATTACCTGGCGAAACCTTTCACCATGGAGGTTCTGGAAAACCGATTGCATCGTTGGTTTGAACGACGAAACACCTTGTTGCCGTTGTTGGTTTCTCTGGAAAAAGAAGACTGGTCCGCAGCGGCTCAAATGGCCAAAGAAGTGATAGAAAACCATCCGCGGCATCGCTCCATTGCGCAGAAAGCTTACGCTGAAGCCTTAATTCAACAGCAGGATTACACGGCCGCGGAGAATTTTCTGGCCGGCGTTCTGGATAAACGTTATCAAAGCTGGGCCCAGACCCAGATGTATCGGGTGGATTTACTGCAGAAAAAATATCAAGCGGCTGAAACCGGCTTGATCGAAGTACTGACACGAGACCCCAACATGATGGATGCCTATGAGTATCTTGTGGAGTCGTTAATAGAACAGGATAAACTTGAAGAGGCACAGTCCTGGCTGGAACGTGCCGTGAGTCGTTCGCCTAAAAACATTCAGCGTCAACAAAAACTGGTGCATCTGGCGCAGAATAATCAGGACTATCGGCGTGCCAGTACGGCTGCTCGGGATGTGATGAACATGTCTGCCGGAACGATGCATGAAAATATTGGTCATTACTTTGCGTATATCCGGAATCTTCGTACAGAAGCGGATGCCGCAGACGCAGACGAAAGGCGACGTGAAATCACCCGGGAAATCACGTCAGTTACCCGTAAGATTCATGATCGATTTCCGCACGATATCAATGCCCATCTGTTTGGCACGGCGCTGGCGATCCAGAACGACAAGCAGTCCGGTTCGGCAAAACATGAAACCGTTTTGAACAAGTTGTTCACGGATGTATTTGATCACTTTGAACAAATTGAACCGGAAACGGCGTTGATCATCGTCGAAACCTACTATCAAATGGAACGTCTGAACGATGCTGACTCGTTGGTCACTCAGTTCCGCAAGCGCTTTGCCGATCAGCCCGATGTGATTCGTCGTCTTGATGAGCTACAGGCTGAACCGGTATCGATGGCATCGAAAACGGAAGCGAAGCAGCTGAACCTGAAAGGCATCGAACTCTATAAAAACAAAGACTTTGCCGGATCCATACGGTTTTTTCAGGATGCAATGTCACTGTCACCACGCCATCCTGGCATCATTCTGAATCTGGTGCAGTCGCATTTGTTGCGGATGAAATCTGAAGGCGTTAATCCAGACGAAGTTGGGGACTGTCTCGCTATTATTCGACGGCTGGAATACCTTCCAAAAGACCACTATCAATATGAGCGATTTACCAAACTGAAATCGAATCTTGAATCCATCAGCTGATCGAATGAGGTCAGTTCACCGGAGTTCCGCAATTGGAGAACGTTATGGAAATGCAGACAATCATGGCATCGACCGTCCATGATGTTAAAAACTCACTTGGGTTGATAAATGATCAACTGAATGAGCTGGTCGGGAAATTGTCAGGTACCGATGACAAAAGCGCTCAGGAAATCCGCAGGATTCAACTGGAGTGCGGTCGGATCAATAATGGCATGGTCCATATGTTGGGTTTATACAAGCTGCATAAAGGCACCTTTAATCCTTCAATGGATGAGGTGTTTGTGCCGGATGTTATCCAGGACGTTGTGTTGCGGTACAGTGAGTTGCTGCAGTCCATGGGCATTGAACTTGAGGTGCACTATGAAGATGAGGACCTGGTTTGGCTGATGGACGCGAATCTGATTGAAGGGGTATTGGGGAACATCCTGACCAACAGTATTCGCTATACGCAGTCCCGGCTGACAATTATGGTTCGGGAGCGAGATGGCTGGCTGAACATTCGCATTGAGGATGATGGCGAGGGTTTTCCGGATGCTATGATCACTTTGTTGGATCAACCCGATTCTGTCTGCTTTCAATCGGGTGCGACCGGGCTTGGTTTGTACTTTTGCCAGCAGATTGCCAAGATGCATCAGGATGGTGACCGGAAAGGTTATCTGCAGTTGAGTAACTCCAGCGAACACTCCGGCGCGATCGTCGATTTGATGCTGCCATAGTTACTCTCGGGTCTCGACGATCAGGTATGCGACTGATCAACTTTTATACGGTTTTGCACAAAATCGATTGAACAGTCCCTGACAATGGCGGGTAATGTGGTACATTAGCGCGATGTGACTGTCGTAACCTGAGAGAAACTATTTTGGATACTGCACAACAACGTCTGAATGATGCCTTTCGTACCCGCAAGAAGGCTGGCCGGATTCGGCAACAGAACGAAGCCAACATAATTCGCGCCGCCGAAGTTGAGTTTGCTCAAAACGGTTATAAAGGCACTTCGCTGAATGCCGTTGCAGACCGTGCGGGGCTGCCGAAGTCCAACATACTTTACTACTTCAAAAGTAAGTTCGGTCTGTATGGGGCGGTTCTGGCGGATATTCTTGAAATGTGGAATCAGGCTTTTAATGACGCCATTGTGGATTCTGATCCTGCCGAAGTGATCTACAGCTATATCGAGTCCAAGATCCAATACTCGTTCACGCATCCGCTGGCTTCACGGGTGTTCGCGATGGAGATTATCCAAGGCGCTCCACATCTTGAGAAATATTTAGCTCAGGATCTGTACAATTGGATTGAAGAGCGATCACAGGTGATGCAGGCGTGGATCGATTCTGGCCGTATGAAACCAGTCGCGCCCGCGCACCTGGTTTTCCTGATCTGGTCGAGCACTCAGCACTACGCCGACTTCGGGACACAGGTCGCCTGGTGTCTGGGGCGCGAAGAGCTGACAGAAGAAGACTTCCAGGTTGCAACGCGTACGCTGTCCAGCGTTATTTTAGGTGGCTTAGGGCTGGAGCTGCCTGAGCGCGCGCGCGGCTAACCGTTTTGTAATGCTTAGCCAGCGTCATGCTGGCTGAGCAGTTCGTCCAGGTTTAACTGATAAGATTCAACAAAGTGCGCCATAAAGTAATCGGCCTCGGGACGCTGTAATTGGCGAATCTGGCGGCCGATTTCTGTTTCTGCCCGGGTGAACTCTTTATTCCCCGCATGTAGTTCAGCCTGGCATTTCAGATAAGCACTGATCAGGTCTGCGGTTTTTACAATGGCGGCAATGTCAGGATGTATGTTTCGGTGCAGCAAAAACGATGAAAAGCTTTTTGTGAGCGGCGCGGGCAACAAAGACAGGATCTCTTCTTCTGCTTCATCTTCAATGCGCTTATAGGCGTCAGAAATAGTCTGCGAGTGATATTTTACGGGGGAAGGCATGTCCCCGGTAATGATCTCACTGCAATCATGATACAGCGCTGTTGTTGCGACCTGTTCCGGTGTAAAACCATCATCGTTCAGATTGAGTACGTCTGTACGGATCAACGCCAGAGCGTGTGCGATGGTGGCAACCTGCCAACTGTGTTCCATGACGTTTTCTTCGGTTACATTGCGCATCAATCCCCAACGACGAATCCAGCGCAGACGATCCAGATAGGCAAAAAAGCGGGACGTTGCCATGTTCACTCCTTTTCAACGGGTCGAATCTGATAGCGGCAGCGTTCGCCATCGGCTAGCAGGTGTTCACGTCGGGTGACCTCTAACTCATCACCCAGCGACGCCTTGAAGACTTCCAGTTCTGCAGTGCAGAACCCCTGACAATTCTTTGCCGCAGCGCATATCGGACAATGATGCTCGATCAGTTCCCAGGTCTGAGAATCGGTTGCGATGACTTCAGCCATGTAGCCTTCTTGCGTGCGCAACCTGGCGAGTTCCCGTAACTTATCCTCTGTACGGCTCAATGGATCCAGATGGCGGCGGTATTTCTGCAAGGCTTTGTCCTGGCGGGTACTGATGACCTGGTTCAGTCCGTCTTGACCAAACAATTCCCGGACATTGTCAATCAGCTCGATGGACAGGTGATCATACTGCTGCGGAAACAGCTGGTGGCCCGCCGAGGTCAGGGTCCAGTAGCGTCTGGGTCGACCGCGCCCCTGCACGGTTTCATGATAGGTTACCAGACCTTGCTGTTCTAAACGCTCCAGATGTCCGCGGGCCCCCATGCTGGTCAGTCCGGTAGCTCGTGCCGCGTCTGCTGCGGTTAGCTGGCCTCCGGTCTTCAGTGAGTTCAGTATGGTCTGACGTTCGCTCATGGTCGTTCCCGATTAAGTATGGGTTTATTCTGCCACAACTGACCCGGCCCGGGACAATTTCAGCAGAAGCCTCATCTATTGGGTATGCCCTTTGTCAGCACAAGATGCTGACTATCGAAACACTCACAGACCTCTCAGGGCCGCCTATACTCCCTATCTATGGTGATCCATGCAGTGAAGGGGGCGTGGTCTATGAATCACACTGTGTTCAATCGGCTGGTCGAGACGTTGAGTCAGAATCGTTTGGTGCTGCCAGCCTTTCCGCAAGCGGCGCTCAGGGCGCGTGAGGTCGCGACTTCAGACCAGGCATCCGCGATTGCAGTGGCCCGGGAAATCGCCAAAGATCCCGCACTATCCGCGCGTATCCTGAAAGTTGCGAACAGCTCACTCTTCGGCTTCAGCTTTAATACCGGAAGCCTGCAGCAGGCGATCAGCCGCGTCGGTTTGGAGCACACTAAAACGCTGGTCACCAACTTCGCGTTGATGCAGTTGATGAATCCCCCCAAAGGGGCTTATGGGGATTTGATTCGACAAGTTCGAGATCACAGCATTGAAGTGGCCGCTCAAGCCTATGTGCTGTGCGAAAGCCAAATCGACTTCAATGCTAATAAGGCCTTGTTAGGTGGCATGTTGCATGACGTTGGCTATCTTCCGTTGATCCAGTTTGCCCGCAGTGAGCCGGACGAGGTGTTGCGGGATCCAGAGTTTTTACCGGGTCTCAAAGCTTTTCATGGGCAAGCCGGCAATCTGGTTTTAATGTACTGGCAGTTTTCACCAGAACTGGTGGCACTGGTGACCGGGCATGAACGATTGGAGCCGGATGAGTCCGATCAAATAACGGTGCGGGATGTGGTTGCGTTTGCCAATGCGTTAGTGAATGAGCAAACTGAGGAGAGTCATACCCTGTTGCTTACGAGCGCGCTTGCCCGTAAGCTCGGGGTGTCTGAACTGCCATCTGACAACGCAGATCGCGTCAGTGAGGTGATGCGCTTTTTTGCCTGAAGAATCAGTGACAAGCGATCTGGTCAAGTTCTTCGATGACGTAGCGTAACGTTGAACTGATTTCCGTCATATGAACTTTCGAACCCGTGCCACTGTCGACAGTGACAATTTTGTGTTGGCGTGGGTAAATAAAACGTTCATAGCGCTTGAACATATGGCCTCGTCCTGGCCGAAAACGGATTTTCAGAATGTCTCGGTCCTTTTCCGTGGACAGACTGTAACCGTTGATCTGATCAAGATCATCAATGCCAAGAGCGAGCAGGTTGTCGTACATATATCGTCTCCGATGTAATATAAAAAGCGGTCCAGTACCGACCTGGATAAAGTCAGCCTGGCTTTCACAGAGGGTCGCATGATTGGCTTGTGGCCGGTGCTGTTGTTTTGCATAAACAACGTTGCGGTGACGATCCTCTGTGAAAGCTCGGGTCTTGCTTTCCTGTTGCCTTCGCTCACTGGAATTGCGCCTACTATAAATCAACTGCGATAAAAACCGAGGTTAGAAAATTGAGCTGGCGCAATAAAATCATGCTAATTCTGCAACGCCTATTTGTGGCGTGAGCTGAGTCATGTTTTTTACTCTGTTTCTCGTTGCGTTCGTGTCCGCGACTCTGTGGCCAATGGCTTCAGAGGTCGTGTTTGTTGGTTTGGTGAGTCAGAATCCTGACGCTGTCTGGTGGCTGCTTTTGATAGCGACTCTGGGGAACTCGGCAGGTGCATGGTTAATGTATGAGTGTGCGGGGTGGTTTTCGCAATGGACTCAACAAAAACTGAGTGCCAGACGTGAAGCCTTCGATTACTGGCTACCCAAAGTCCGGACCTTCGGCCCGTTAGCCATGCTGCTGGCGTGGTTGCCTCTCATTGGTGATCTGTTGCCGATTGCCGGTGGCTTGTTGAAAACTCGCCGATTGCCCACAGTACTGTGTTTGACACTCGGAAAAGGGGCGAGGTATGCCATACTTGCCGGTGCCTATCTTGGTTATGATCGTTTGGTCTGACCGGTGATTACCGCAATGTTCATTAAGGGGGATGCCTGTGTTTGATTCCGGATCGTTTCAGTTGCCGCTGCAGGTGGTTAACCAAACGGATCGTATTCAGGGCATGGCTCGCTACATGAACAGCGAGGGTGCCTCGTCGGAAATAATGAACGTGCTGTTGTTTTTAGCCGTGATGGTGAGCGTTGTTCTGATCCTGAGGATGGTGCATCGTCATCATCAGAAAAAACAGGCTCGAATTCGAGCCGCACGGAAACAAAAGACAGAGCCTGTTGCTAACGCCCCCAAACCGGCGTCTCGTCGTCGGTCCTGAATCTTAAACGGATAACGCACAATCAGGCGGATTTCATTTCGGCAAAATCGCGCATGGCTTGGGTGATCACCGTGAGGTCATCATTGTCGGTGACAAAGGGCGGCATAATATAGATCAGTTTACCGAATGGCCGAATCCAGACGCCTCGTTCAATAAAAAAGTTTTGTGCGGTCGCAACGTCGACCGGCGCCTGCATTTCCATCACCCCGATCGCTCCGAGTACCCGAACATCCTTAACGGCCTGATGTCGAATTAACGGCAGCAGTTGGGTTTTCAGATGGCGTTCAATCCGGTAGACATTCTCCGACCAGTGAGTCTCAACGAGCAGGGCGAGCGATCGCGAAGCGACCGCACACGCTAATGGGTTGCCCATAAAGGTTGGTCCATGCATAAAGACGCCCGCGTCCGATTCACAGACACCCGTTGCGACCGCATCACTGGTCAGCGTGGCAGCCAATGTCATGTAACCACCACTGAGTGCTTTGCCCAAACAAAGGATGTCAGGGACAACCTCGGCATGTTCCAGAGCAAACAACTTTCCGGTTCGACCAAAGCCTGTGGCAATTTCATCAAAGATTAAAAGTATGTTGTAGCGGTCGCACCATTGTCGAATCCGCTTCAGCCATTCCGGGTTGTATATCCGCATACCGCCGGCGCCCTGAACGACCGGCTCGATGATGAACGCTGCCAGTTCATGCTGATGGTCGGCGATCTGTTGCTCAAACTGTTGGGCCAGCGTCTCGTCAATGTCGGTCGAATAACCGGTGGGTAAGGCACCGAGGAACAAAGATTTCGGCAGCACCTGCTCAAAGAGACTGTGCATACCATTGACTGGATCGCATACGCTCATCGCGCCGAACGTATCACCATGATAACCATGATTAACCGTGACCATTCGGGTTTTCTGAGGCTGCTGTTTTCCCGCCCAGTATTGGATGGCCATTTTCAACGCGACTTCAACAGAAACCGAACCTGAATCGGCGAGAAAGACCTTCTGCAGTGGTTCCGGCGTCATGTTGACCAGCTGTTTGCCGAGCGCCACGGCCGGCTCATGGGTAATGCCACCAAACATGACATGAGCCATGGTTTGCGCCTGGTCGATGAGCGCTGTGTTCAACTCCGGAACGTTATGGCCATGCACGACAGACCACCACGACGCCATGGCATCAATGACCTCACGATCGTCGTCCAGAGTCAGTCTCACACCTTTGGCGGCTTTGACACCCTGACAGGGGAGGGGATTGATCGTTGAAGTGTAAGGGTGCCAGAGATGATTGGCGTCAAACTGGGTATCAATCGTCATGGGACCGTCCAATACAGTTGTCTTCTGCGCTCAGGTGGCAAGTGAATGAGGCTGACTGGGGGCTTGCGCCCCCTTTTGAATCAGAACGGGCTGATCAGAGTTGATTCAGCTGATCGATCTGAGATTGCAGGTCGGCCAGTTTGGTTTTCATGGCGTCCGCTTTTTCTTTTTCTTTTTGAACCACCGCATCGGGGGCATTGCTGACGAACTTTTCATTGGTCAGCTTGCCTTCAATTCGGGCCAGCTCTTTGTTGGTTTTTTCCACGTCTTTGTTAATCCGGGCTTTTTCTGCCGCGACATCAATCAGACCGGCCATCGGTACCAACACCTTTAAATGCCCGACCAATGCCTGTGATGACGCCGGAACCGGATCGCCACTGTTCATCCAGGTCAGGCTTTCCAGCTTCGCGAGTTGTTTCAGGAAGCTTTCGTTTTCACGGAATCGGCGTTCATCGGTCTCATCCCCATTCGCCAGCAGAACCGGAATCGGTTTGCCCGGGGCGATGTTCATTTCACCTCGGATGTTCCGCACACCGGTAATAACCTCTTTTACCCATTCCAGATCGGCCTCGGCCGTCGGATCGGTTTGAGCCTCATCGACTTTAGGAAACTCGGCGATCATGATGGAATCGCCGGTCGCGCCGGACACGGGCTTCAGACTCTGCCAGATTTCCTCGGTAATGAACGGCATGATCGGATGGATCAGGCGCAGAAGCTGGTCAAGGACGTGAACCACTGTCTGACGGGTACCCCGCAACTGAGCCTCGGTGCTGTGCTCATTCCAGAAAACCGGTTTCGACAGTTCCAGGTACCAAGAGCAGTATTCATCCCAGATAAAGCTGTACAGTGTCTGGCTCATCAGGTCGAATCGGTATTGCTGATAGTGTTTGTGCACGTCGGCAATCAGAGTTTGCAGCCGTGAACGAATCCAGCGATCGGCCAGTGAGTACTCGACGTCACCGCCGTGTTGGCCGCAGTCCAGTGGTGCGCCGAGTTCATCGCTGTCTTCAATGGATTCAAAGGTGTTCATCTGAACCAGACGAGCGGCATTCCACAGCTTGTTGCAGAAGTTACGATACCCTTCGAGTCGCTTCACGTCGAAGTTGATATCACGCGACAGTGAAGCCAGTGAGGTCAGCGTGAAGCGCAGCGCGTCGGTACCGCTTTCGGCGAAGCCTTCGGGGAACGATTTACGCGTGTTCTTTTCAATTTTGGCCGCCAGTTGAGGCTGCATCATGCCGCTGGTGCGTTTTTTAACCAGTTCGTCGATGTCGATGCCGTCGATCAGGTCGATGGGGTCAATGACATTGCCCTTCGACTTGGACATCTTCTGGCCGTTTTCGTCGCGAATCAGTCCGGTCATGTAGATCTTCTTGAACGGAATCATCGGCTTGCCATCGTCGTCTTTGATGAAATGCATGGTCATCATGATCATGCGGGCCACCCAGAAGAAAATGATGTCGAAACCGGTGACCAGCACGTCGGTTGGGTGGAATCGCATCACGGTTTCCATGTCGTGAGGCCAACCCAGAGTCGAGAACGTCCACAACGCCGAGCTGAACCAGGTGTCGAGCACGTCTTCGTCGCGTGTCAGTTCAACGTCGTCCGCCAGTGAGTACTTGCTTCGCACTTCGGCTTCGTCGCGGGCGACGTATACGTTGCCGTCGTTGTCATACCAGGCCGGAATCTGATGACCCCACCAGAGCTGTCGGGAAATACACCAATCCTGGATGTTGTTCATCCAGTGGTAATACTCGTTCTCGTACATTTTAGGTACGAACTCGATTTGTCCGTCCTTGACAGCATCGATGGCCGGTTGGGCCATTTTCGTGGACGCGACATACCACTGATCGGTCAGCCAAGGCTCAATAATGTCGTGGGAACGATCACCGCGGGGAACCATCAATGTGTGGTCTTTGATGGATTCGAGCAGGCCCAAAGCGTCAAAGTCGGCGACGATCTTTTTCCGTGCGTCGAAACGGTCCAGGCCACCGTAGCCATCCGGCAAAGATCCGTCGAAGTCGTCCAATGGCTGTCCGGCATAGCTGAAGGCTTCGGCTTGTGCCAGTACGGCTGCGCTTTTATCAAAGATGTTAATCAGCAGGGCGTTATGGCGTTTACCCACTTCGTAGTCATTGAAGTCGTGCGCCGGGGTGATTTTGACGCAGCCGGTTCCGAAATCCATATCGACGTAGTCGTCGGCAATTATCGGGATGCGGCGTCCAACCAGAGGCAGATCAACGAACTGGCCGATCAGTGATGTATAGCGCTCATCTTCCGGATGCACCGCAACGGCTGAATCGCCCAACATGGTTTCGGGCCGCGTGGTGGCCACCACCAGATAGTCTTTGCCATCGGCGGTCTTAGCACCATCGGCCAAAGGATAACGGAAGTGCCAGAGTGAGCCCTGTTCTTCTTTGTTTTCGACTTCGATGTCTGAAATGGCGGTGTGGAACTTCGGATCCCAGTTGACCAGCCGTTTGCCGCGATAGAGCAACTCTTCATCGTACAGACGCACAAAGACTTCCCGAACGGCTTCACTCAGGCCCTCATCCATCGTGAATCGTTCGCGTGTCCAGTCAACCGAGTCGCCGAGACGGCGCATTTGTTGAGAAATGGTTCCGCCGGATTGGCCTTTCCATTCCCAGACTCGATCGATAAAGGTTTCCCGGCCCAGGTCATGGCGGGTTTTCCCTTCAGCACCGAGTAGGCGTTCAACGACCATCTGGGTGGCAATGCCCGCATGGTCTGTTCCCGGCTGCCAGAGTGTGTCGTGACCCATCATTCGATGATATCGGGTCAGGGCGTCCATAATGGTTTGCTGAAAGGCGTGGCCCATATGCAACGTACCGGTGACATTCGGCGGCGGAATCATGATGCTGTAGGGCGCGCCTTGGCCGGTCGGCTGGAAGTATTGTTGGTTCTCCCAGTGATCGTAATGCTTACGTTCGATCGCGTTCGGTTGATACGTTTTTTCCATGAGGGGTGATATCTCTTTCTTTGGGCATAAGTCCGCCGATTATACATAGTTGAGGCGGCGTCGATAAGGTGGTTGGTGCAGATGACGGGTGTGAGTGGTTACTCGGTTTCTGTATCAGCGGATTCGGAGTCACGCTCGTTCGCAGAGCGAAACGATTCCGGAATCGGCAGTTGGTGCTCTTCGTACCAGTTTTCAACGAGGTCACGAAAGTCCTGCTGCAGGCGGTTTCTGAGTTCCGACTCGAAAACAGTGAGGTATTCGTTCACAGAATGTTCAATCCAGGTATCAAACAGAGATTCCATCTGTTGAATGATGGCCTCAGGATCGGGAGCGACAGGGCCGGTCTGTGGTTTGGGCTCGCTGGTTAATATGTCGGTGATCGGGCGGATAGGTTCCACCTTGGCCAGTTCTTCGGCGGCCCGAGCTTCAGCTTCGTTGCGGATGCGAATTAACTCAGACAAAGATTGACTGCTCAGGAACGGGTTGTCCGGGTTGACGGTGGTTGGAGCGCGGTGCCCGACAATCTCCTCGAGCGTGGGTATCTGAGGCTCCGAGCGGGCAATTTTGTCCAGGCTTTTGCGAATTGCCTCAAGGTCTTCCAGTAATGTTCTCGGGGTGGAGTCGCTCATGATTAACCTCAGCGACGTAAGTCAAAGCGTTCAATGGGGTAACCATTGTCGCTGTAATCACGATATCGAGAGCGGCTGGCCTGAAGGCGGATGGGATCCTGGCTGACAACTTCAATCACGCGTTTGAACCGGGAAAAAAATGTGGGCGTTTCATGGCACAGGTTAATCAGCACATCGTGGTGATCACCACACTCCTCGGAGGCGGTCAGCTGCAACGGGAAGGGTGCAGTGGCACAGTTCGTATGAGCCAGGAACGAGTCTGGCGACACCGACCACAGTGCCTGGCTGACCGGTTCAAGTTCCTCACTTGAATTAACGGCAATCAGTACCTGATGGGCTTTGCCGCGGGCTTTGTTCGCCAATCGGGCGACATAATGATAGGTGGCGCTGTCGTCGGCCGAAGGCAGAATATGAAAATCAATTTTGGTCATACGCTACGCAGTGTGATCAGGATAAGGTCTGATTCTAGGGTGTGTGTGACGGAATTTCATCTTCTGTTTGAAAACGACGTCTATTTGTCGGTACCGACCTTATCTGGTCAGGTGGGAGTCGTTGGTCATCGCCGCCTGAACGTTCAGGCAACGATGACCCAATCGCTGATCCGCTTATTGAATGCGGTCGAGCAGATATTGCGTCAGCATAGCAACCGGACGTCCGGTTGGACCGGCTTTGGCGGTTTCCCAGCCGACGCCGGCAATGTCCAGGTGAGCCCAGTCGTAACCTTGAGTAAACTCACTCAAGTACATGGCCGCCGTAATGGAACCGCCCGCGCGGCCGCCGACATTCTTCATATCGGCGTATGGGCTTTCCAGATAAGGCTTGTACTCATCCCATAACGGCATTGGCCAACCTCGGTCCCAGGTGGCTTTACCTGCGGAAATAAGGTTGTCCTGCAGGGTCTCATTGTTGGCATAAACGGCCGTGGCATGATGCCCCAGGCCGATCACAATGGCACCGGTCAGGGTGGCGATGTCGATGACGCTGGCGGGTTTGAACTTTTCAACATAGCTGAGTGTGTCACACAGAACCAGTCGACCTTCAGCGTCGGTGTTGATGATCTCGACGGTTTTTCCGTTCATGCAGGTCACCACGTCCCCTGGACGGGTGGCAGCGCCGTTGATCATGTTTTCGGCCGCAGCAATCACACCGATCACGTTCAGGTTAGGACGCAGCTCGGCCAGCGTGTTCATCACGCCCATAACGGATGCTGCACCGAGCATGTCCCATTTCATTTCTTCCATGCCGGCCGCGGGTTTCAGGCTGATACCGCCGGAGTCGAAGGTCAGGCCTTTACCGACCAGAACGTGGGGTGCCTGATCCGGCTGGCCACCATTGTATTTCATGACGATGATTTTACCGGCCTTTTCACTGCCACGAGAGACCGCGAGGAAGGCACCCATGCCGAGTTTTTCCATTTCGGCTTCTTCGACAATCTCGACGTCAATTTCGTCGCAGGCATCGGCCAGTTCCGTAGCTTGCTCTGCCAGGAAAGCAGGATCACAGATGTTAGCCGGCAGGTTGCCCAGTTCCCGACAAACGTTAATGCCGTGTGCCATGGACTTACCGGTTTTGATCGCCAGGTCCAGATTCTGTTCGGCGGCTAAAAACGCCAGCTCGTGCAAAGAGGACGGATCATTTTTCTTGCTTTTGGTCGTGTCGTACTTGTACAGGCTGGTCAACACCAGTTCTGTGGCTTTTTCGACACACCATTGCGCGGTACGCTGCGCCGGTTTGATGTCATCAATCGGCAGCGCAATGGCTGCCGCCGCGGCTTTTTGTGCTTCTGCCGCCAGGGTCTGCAGTGTCTTCACGAAAACGGATTCTGTGAACTTATCAGACTGGCCACAACCGATCACCAATACAAGTTTTGCAGGCAGATCTGAATGGCCAAACAGTGGGGTAACGGACCCGGTCGCAGATTTGATGACTTTTGATTCGATGAGGCCATCGATTAAGCCGGCGTTGGCCGATTTTAGCGCTGTCAGGCTGTCGCTGTCTTTGTCTTCGAAATGGAAGACCGCCAGCAGATCTTGTGTGATCGAGGTGAATTCCGGTGGTGAGGCAATAATTTTCATCGTTGTATTCCGTCAATCAGTGAGTTTGTAGCTGTAATTATGGTTATAGGTGGTTGAATGTCGTGGCATTCGGCAATTTTGCAAGGGACTGGGTTGGTTACTTTTTCTTACCCAGATAGATCAGTCGGGTACCACTGGCCCGATCCTGCCAGTTTAGCTCATCTTTATCCCAGTATTGCCAGAAGACACCGACGATCAAGAGGTAAGCGGGTATGGCAGTGACCTGACGAATCAGCAACTGTCGAATGGTCATGGGTTCATCGCTCTGCGCGACCAGCTTTAACCGCCAGGCTTTCATCCCAACCGTTTGACCGGAGCGTTTCCAGAAATAAAGGTAATAGCCAGAAAGAACCAGAAGCAGATATATCTGGAACAGTGGGTGAGACCCATCGGAAGCGTCGCCGGTGAGCAACCGATTTACCGGCAATGCCAGGGCGCCGGCTATCATCAGTAAGCCGAGCATGATCAGCCCATCGTAGATTACGGCACCCACCGCTCGGAGTGTGTGGGCTCGGTAGGTCGGGTTCAATTACGGCTCCTATCGTTAATCTTGCAGATGACGGGCAGGATAGGTCATCTGAGCAGAATAAGAAATACTGGACATCGGCTATGGTAACCTGCCAAATTTCCTTTAAAATGAAAGCTTTACATAATTGGTACGCTTGATGGACTCTCGAAATCTGCCTATCGCTGAACTGGAAAACAACGCGACCGACGCGGCAGCGTTGCTGAAAGCTCTGAGCAATGAAAGCCGGTTGTTGATTCTGTGTAATCTTGTTTCAGGTGAAAAGAGTGTTGGTGAGCTGAATGAGCGCATTCCATTGAGCCAGTCTGCTTTGTCTCAACACTTGGCCCGTTTGCGTAAAGACGCATTGGTCACGATCCGAAAAGAAGCTCAAACGGTTTATTACCGCATTTCCAGCCCGGAAGCGGAAAAGGTGATAGAAGTGCTTTATAACGCTTACTGTAAGACCTGATTCAGCGCTTCACTTCTTCCAAATCGATCGGACATGATCGGTTTTTTGTGAGTCACGTCACATAAAGGTGACTCAATATCTCAAATTAGATCATTTATTGATCAGGTCTCGCCCTTTTTGCTACTGTGTTCTGTGTGTGGCCAAACCGTGATCTGTGTCCGTTATGAACGGTGTTACATTTGACATTGGCGGATCAAGTCGGTAGTTGTGTGCGTCAGCGCAGTTATTAGGGACATCACTGCTTTATTGTCTGTTGAACATCCAGGGAAGTATCCGGATCGGGTGCCCTATTGTTGACTCTATCGATGTCAGGCTCGCCGAATCCATGATTGAACACCTGGAACGGGGTTTTAACTATGACAAAGGCGAATGTCCAGCGTATGCATTCAGAAACGCCCTTATATTCTGAAGGTCAGTTTCCACCCATGCCACCGAGAATCCGGTTGGCGGCACATTGCTATGAGCGCGTATGGTGGTTGACGCTGGTCGATCCCATGGAACAACCTGAACGCCTTTCCCCGCTGGTGAATCGATTGGCCAGCGATGTCGTGACGGTCCGGGCGCAAATGCGCACCCGGCGGCGGATCTGTTTTGCGGTGACGACAAATGGCCTGGAAGAACAGAACGAGTTTGAAATTGCCATGCGTATCATGGCGATGATTAATCGTGAAATCGGTGAAATCGAGCGAGTTGAAGATCGTCCCGTGACCATGTGGCCCATCAGTGACTTTTAACTGGCTCAGTTAAAACAGCCATTGCACCACTGAAACTCCCCAAATCATCACCGTCAGTGTGATACTCATAAATACCGCCGCGGAGCCCATATCTTTGGCTCTTCCCGACAGCTCATTGAACTCCAATCCTACCCGATCCACCAACGCTTCAATGGCACTGTTCAATAGCTCAACAATCAGAATCAGGATCACCGATCCGAGCAGAGCAATGGCGTGAAACCAGCTTTGGGCGAGAAATGGCGTCAACAGGCAGGCAATCAGCAGTAACAGGAGCTCCTGGCGAAACGCTTCTTCGTGCAGGGCGGTGGCCCACAAACCACGCCAGCTGTGCCGGGTTGCGTTCAGCAGGCGGCGTAAACCCTGAGCGGGTCGGTCATTCTGGATCGGCATAGTCCATCCTGTTGTGATCGCAGAGTCGGCATCATATCGGCGATGAAACCTGTTGAACAGTGGGTGTCAGGCGTCGGATCGCAGTTGACGATTGGTTTTCTGGGTTGCCTGAAAACTTAACGGGTCCTCCGGCCACGGATGCTTGTTATATCGACCCCGAAGCTCTTTTCGAACCTCCGGATAGATGTTGGCCCAGAAGTGTGACAGGTCGATGACGCTGGCTACACTGCGGCCATTAGGCGCACAGAGGTCGAGTTCGATGGGAGTGCCACTGGCGATGGTGGGGCTTTCAGCCAGACCAAAGAGTTCCTGAAGTTTTAAAGTCGCGCGCGCGGTGGCTTTTTCAGGCAGGTACTCAAGTGTTACCGTTCGGCCGCTCGGCGCGGTCCAATGCCTGGGCAGGGTGCGGTTGAGCCACTGCAGGCGTTCATAACCGAGCCAGTGTTCGAGCACCGGCGATAAAACCAGATCGTCCAACCTTTTCAGGCCATTCAGGAATGGCATTGCTAAATCGGTCCACTCGCTGCCATCAGGCCACTTTGGCCAGTCATCCAGAAGCGCTTCGGCTACCTGGCAACGCCGCTTGAATGCCCGGTCTTCTGCGCTCCATGACAGTGCCTCTTCGCCAAAGGCGTCGATATGGTGAGACCATGCTTGAATCTTTTCTTCCGGTTCGGGTTGGTAGGGCGTCTCGTCCAGATTTAGGCGGCCGAGTCGCCGACGGCGAAGGAAGGCGGCTTTTTGGGTGGGTTGAAAGAGGACATCGGTCTCGATTGGTAAGGTCTCGAGGACTGCTTTGCCGGAAACGGCCACCCAGGCAAAACCCAGGATGTGCTGTTCGCGACGAATGCCATCGATCAGTAACGCCCATTCGGATGAGCTGGGCACCTGGGTCTGTACGCGGGTACCACTGATCATTTGACCGTCGTTTTTCCCATGAAACCGGATCACCCGGTCGGACAGGGCTCGCACTAGGAGTGACTCTGAGATCGGTTCGATGGTGCTGTTTGGTTCTAGTTGGAATCGACTTATCAAACGAATGGTTTCTTTGCGGATATCGTCGGAAAAGTCGCTCAATGTTTGCGGTTGGGTAAAGTCGTAAGCCGGCATCAGGCCTTTGCCAATATGCGCGGCAAGCAGGGCGGCGGCCGTCAGCCGGTTTTCTGTTTGTGCCAATGCAAGCAAGTGGGCAAGCCAGGGAGGTAGCCCGAGGCGAAGCATCGCCCGACCGTGAGGCGTAATATGGCCGTCGGCCGACAAGGCGCCCCAGGTCGTCAGTTTTTCTACGGCCAGTGCCAACCGTTGCTTTGGTGGTGTTTCCGGCCAGGGGATTTCTGCTGGCCGATTACCCCAGCCGGCGATCAACAGGACTGACTCGGTCAGATCGCTTTCGCGAACGGGCGGTGGCAGATGTGGCACCAGGGATTGTTGATCATCTTCAGACCAGAGCCGGATGCCCTTGCCGGGTCCCAGGCGACCTGCGCGCCCGGATCGTTGAGTTGCACTGGCTTGGCTGATTCGGCGGGTTTTCAGTTCGGTTAACCCGGTGACCGGATGAACCTGCGCGTACCGTTCAAGGCCGGTATCAATAACGGTGTGAACCGACGGCAGTGTGATGCTGCTTTCAGCGACATTAGTGGCCAGTATCACGGTGGCGGGTGCCTGGCTCAGGGCTTGGACATCGGGCGTGGCATTGAGCGTCCCGTGAAGAATCAGAACCGGCATATCTAAGTGCCGTTCAATGGCTCGGATTTCCCGAATACCCGGAAGAAATACCAGTATGTGGTGCTCGACATGCTGATATTCGTTGCGAATGACCCGTGCAATGTCCGCAGGTTGCTTGATGTTTGTTGGTTGATACGTCAGCTTAACCGGATAGGAACGACCGTCAGATTCGATAACCGGCAGTCCGGTTTGTGTCGCGAGCTCCCTGATGTTCAGGGTTGCAGACATGATCAGTCGGCGAACGGAATCGTCCAGCTCGTTGATGTATTGGTGAATCAAGGCAAAACTCAGATCCTGATCGACCGATCGTTCGTGAAACTCATCGAAAATAACGGTACTGCCGCTGATCCGGTCTGGATCATTCAGCAGAATGCGCAGAAAGGTCCCGTAGGTGGTGACCACCAGGCGCGTTGACGCGCTGGTCTTGGCGTCGTCACGTAACTGGTAGCCGACGCGTTGACCTACCGGTTCGGCCAGCTGATCCGACAGTTGCCGTGCCGCCATTCGTACGGCCAGTCGTTTCGGAATCAGCAGAAAGATCGGAGCTTCGCCAGAATCCAAAAACCATAGGGGTAGCTGAGTGGTTTTTCCGGAACCCGGCGGGGCACTGATAATAGCGCCGCCATGTTCGTTCCAGGCATTCAGCACCGGGTTGCGGATAGCGGCAATCGGAAGGTCGTGTTCAGCCAAGGACATTGCCGTAAGGTAAGAAACGGTTTTGCGTGTTCTGTTTAATCCAGGCGGTGAGCGCTTTGTCGGGAAAATCACCGCGCTGTTTCAGTTCACGACATATCCAGATCACAGGATTACGATCTCCGGCAAACCAGTCCGGCCAGCGGTCTTCTGCCAACGTGAAAAACCGGCAAAGCTGTTTGAGGTCGTTGCTGTTACGCGCGGCAATTGCCTCGTGCCAGTCCGACTCCGACGCCGTCATAAAGGGTTGCAGCGGCTGGACGGTTTCCGGTGCCGCGGCCGGAAAGTGATCGGCGTCGGTTAAGGTTAATGCCTGTTGAACCGCGTCAGATGGAACGGTCGGTAAGTCGGAACCGGGTTCCCAGGAACCTACAGTCATAATGCGATCCTCTTTGATGACTCAGGTCTGAATAAACAGATAGCCGACCTGAGTGATTGAAAAAACAGAAGCTGAACCGGATATTGGAGGTTTACTGAGAAAAATCAACAGAATCCTGAAAATCCATCGAGAGGAGTGCGTCATGCCGTTTGGATTGTTGCAATGGGTGTTTCATCGCCGGTTCCTGACCCGATTCGGACGGGTGCACGAGTGGCTGATGAAAGGTTTTGCCAACCATGCCGATCGTGGTCATGCCGAAGCTCAGGAACTCTACGGGTTTCTGTTGCTGCACCGGGGGCAGGATGACAGCAGTCGTTCGGCTGGGGCTCGCTATCTGATGATGTGCGTCAGCCCGGAGCGTCCTAAGGTCTGTTGGCAGCTGTATCAGGTGTTCAGTAAAGGCGATGTGCTTGGCTTTAAAGCGGACCCGGAGCGGGCACAGCAATACTATGAGATGGCGCGTGTCGCCGGGCATCCTCTGGCTCAGGCAGAGCTGCCGATTCCGGGCTGATCAATCGTTCTGCCATTCCCGGGCGAATGGCGTCGCAAACTGCTGTTGTATCCATTGGGCATCTTTGCTTTCGTTGCAAAGCAGCAGGATTTTGGTCAGTGCGGCTTCAAAACTCATTCGCCCACAACTGACGGCGCCGTTCTCTGCAAATAGTGCACTGGCGGCATATTGCCCAAAACTGACTTCCCCTTCATGGCACTGACTGCGGACAAAAATCGGAATGTCCAGATCCTGCATCGCCTGAAGGCTGGCACGATTCGCGGCGGTATCGGCCGCGTTGCCATTGCCATAAGCATTGATCAGAATCGCGTCCGGGCGGTCGGTTTGCAATTGCTGCCGTGTCGGCAAGCTAAACCCTGGATACAGGGTGTATACCCGGACATCTTGCGTACGCCAGGTCGGGTTAAATGCCACCGGATGGGTTTTTGGCACAGTCGGCCATAGGTTGAGGTCCCAACCCGGCGCGGCAAACGCGTTGTTTTCCAAAGTGGATGCTTTAGTCACCCGACTTCCGGGTAATGGCTGTTGACCCACAGCAACCATCACTTCGGCGCGTCCTGAGTTGAGTGTTGCCAGGGCATTGTTCAGATTGTCAATCGCGTCGGTTTGGGGCGCGCTGATAGGGTGCATGGACCCGGTGATCACGACCGGTATGCTCAGTGATGTCAGCAAAAAACTTAAAGCGGTGGCGGTATAGGCCAGCGTGTCGGTTCCGTGAATGATCAACACGCCGTCTACGTCGGGCTGGTTCTCAACCGTCTGTTTCAGCTCAAACCAATGTTCTGGCTGCAGATCTGAAGAGTCCAGCAATGGCGACCAGTGCTTCCAGATCAGCCGGTGCTGTTGCCAGTCCTGCAGCGACGAGTGGGTTGTAAAAGCCTGGGAAATCGCGTCCGGGTGAGGGGTCAGCCCTTTTGGTCCGGTAACCATGCCGATGGTTCCGCCGGTATTGATGATCAGATACGTCGACATGCCTGTGTGCTCTTAATGTGGGTCCGCGGCGATCATAAAGGTGCCGTTGTCAGGGTTCAATTTCCAGTAATTCCCGGAAATCCGGGTAGCGGGCTTGAGCGCGCTTCCAGGTTTCTTTGGCGCTGGCGGTCTGTTCCAGAGCGCTGAGGGTTTTGACTTTCCACAGCCAGGCGTCCTCATGTCCCCAGGCATCCGACGTTTCATATTGAGTTAAGGCATCGTTGAATAACGCCAGGGCCGCCTCACGATCACCGCCGAGCAGTGCTGGTGTGTTAAAGCTCGCGATTCCTTTGACCATCAGGGTTGGGGCGTGGCCCTGGCTCTGTTCGCAAGTCGCCAGAGCATCTTCAGCTCGACCGGCAATAAACGCTGCTTGCCAGGGTTTGATCGAAATGGACAGACCAATGGAAGCGGCATACAACGCGGCTTCATCACAGGATTGATAGTCTTCCAGTGCGTCCTGGACAATCTCCAGTGAGCGTTTTGCCTGTTTTTTATCGTCATTGCGTAAGGCAATCATCGCGACCCGATAGTGTGCATAAAGCGCTTGAAAGTCCTCGCCCGGTTGCGCGGCGGTCATCAAGGGGGTGATACGTTCCTGTCGCCAGGCTTCGTCGAGAGAGTCGTTGTCCCAGCAGAGTGCCAGCCCGGGCAAGATCGCCAGAAGCAGGTAGAAAGGTTTCAATGTGTGGCTCCTTAAGCTGATCGCTGTTCTGGCGCTCTATCTGCAAGAAGACGCTTGGATTACATGGCGTCGAGAATGGCCAGTACATCGTCGTGATGGGTTTTGGTTTTCACCTTCTCGATAATGTGAGCGAGTTTCCCCTGTTCATCAATGATGAAAGTCACGCGATGGATGCCTTCGTACTCTTTACCCATGAACTGTTTCAGCGCCCAGACGCCGTATTTGTCGGCAATGCTGTGATCTTCATCGCTGAGCAGATCAAAGTTCAGATCGTGTTTTTCAATGAACTTGACCAACCGATTGGGGGCGTCCGGGCTGATGCCGAGTACGACGGTGTTGCGCTCGGCCAACTCCGCTTGAGTGTCCCGCAGACCGCAGGCCTGAGTGGTGCAACCGGGCGTCATGGCTTTCGGGTAGAAGTACAGAACCACCTTTTTGCCTTTGAAATCTTTCAATGCGACCTTGTCACCGTTCTGGTTCACGGTGGTGAAAGCAGGGGCCGCTTTTCCGGTGGCGGGAAGTTCCAGGGGTGGGACCGGCATGATGTTCTCCTCGTTTCTCAGGTATGTGTCGACCGGTATTCTACGATAAAACCGGTCAAAATGGATGAACCAGTCACGGATATTCGGCGGTTTAACGGATGCCGTACGACTGGAAATCAGGTATGCTAGAGGGCTGAGTTGACCAATGCCAAACGGCTGATTTTATTATGTTTTTTGACCAAAACAGGGTTCAGTTTTTTCGCCCGCTGACGAGTAAGTACCGCGAGCAGGTGGTTGAATGTCTGCGCGAGCTGTATCGCCGGCTTTATACCAGCTCCAGTGCCGATTACGGTCACGCTCTGACGCGGGATGATGTGATCGAAACCTTCAGTGCCGCACTGGTTCGCGCACCGGTTTTGCAGACGGATGATGACGATACCGAAGGTCGGTTTCGCACCTCACGTGAGCAGGCGGGTTGGGTACTTAATCAGCTGCTTGAGTTTGGGTGGTTGGAAAAACAGGTGGATGAAGCCACCTTGCAGAGCAGTTTTAACTTCAGCCGTTTTGGTCGCACTTTTACCGAACCTTTTGTGGCCACCGATGCCTCACAGGTTCGCACTCGGCATCGCAACACCCGCAACGTGCGTAACGCCATGAGTTCCTTTTTGGAAAACGGTGAAGCCTATGATCTGTTGGATGCGTGGGAATACTCCGAGCGCATCATCAGTGATTTCACCGATGTCATTGCCGAACTCGATGACCGCAAACGCTCCCTGGTGCAGCAGATGGAAAATCAGGTGATGATTCAGCAGGCTACCAACGACTTTTTTGATTTTATGGAAAAGCGGTTTCAGCCGGACCTGGCCATTCGATTGTCAGCGGACAACGTTGAAAAATATCGCAATGAGATCAGCCAGAAGATCCAACAGATCCGTCAGCAGGACAAAGGGTTTAAGCAGCAGGCCGAACGCCGCCTGCGAGAGTTATTGCCGGATATGGTTCAGGACGGTCAAAGTGTATTGTGGATGGTGCTCGACAGCATTGAGCATCGTCTGCAAGCGGCGAGTGACATCATGTTGCCGGCCTTGAGGCGGTCGCTGCAGAGTTTTACCAAGCGTGCCGACATCATCATCCGTCAGATGAATTATCTGGCCAGCTCCACGCATAACGACATGGTACAGGTGCTGCAGCAGTTCACTGAAAAACCGATAACAGAGCAGGAAGCACTGCTTGATCGCGCCAGTCAGCTAATGTCTGTACCGCAAATCGGTTTGTTAGACCCGGCTCATATGCGGTTACACAACCGGCGCATTCAACGTTCACTGGCTCTGGATGTGGTACCGGACAGCGACGAAGAGTTTGACCGCGATGCCCATAAGGAACTGGTGGTTCAGCAGTGGCTGGATCAGGCATTTCTGATTAACGACAATCAGGTTCGTGAGTTTCTGGTCCGGCATCTGATGGCTGGCGAATCCATCCGAACGGATGACCTGCCAGTGCGCAGTGCCGCCGACCTGCTGAATCTGTCGCATGCCATTGAAGTGGGTAGCGCTAACTCGTTGTCCAGTGAGCTGCTGTTTGATGTCACCTACGTTGGTGACGCGCCCGTTGCTACAGAATACTTTACCCAACAGGACCTGTTTGAAATCCGGCTGCGTGATGCGAGCGTGCCGGCATCTGAGGAATCTCCCCATGCTTCATGATCTGGAAAAACAACTCGACAAAGCCGGGATCACCCGCAACGAATACAGTGAGTTGCTGATTCGACTGCTGGATTACGGTGTGTTGTGCCGTGATGAAAGCCAAACGGAGCAGGTGTTGTATGACCGTTACCTGCGTATCGATGGTCTCGTTGCCGATTATCTGGAAGTCATTGGAATCCGCATTCAGCACGAACCCCGTTTTCATTTTGTTCGCCTGTTTCCGCCCGGCGCCGAAGTTCCGGGTATGGCTGAGCCGCATCAGCAACCGTTTAACAACGGTTTCCGCGTTAAGCTGAATCAATCCGAAGTGGCCCTCGTGTTGATTCTGCGCAGTCTCTACGACCGCGCACTGCGGGAAGGTCAGCTCGATGAACAGGGCTGTGTGCTGGTGTCCATCGAAAACATCACCATCTCATTGCGAAACCTGTTGAAACGAACGTTGCCGGACAAACTGACGGAGCGTCGCCAATTGTTTGGTCGTCTGCGACAGCTTCGCCTGATTCAATTGAATCAGGAAATTCATGAAGACTCGGCCGATCTTTGGATTCGTATCCGCCCGATGATCATCAGCTATGTCTCTGACGATGTTCTGTCCACCTTGTTGGGTGAACATTCGTCGGACTCTGAAACTGTGACGGAGCCTGAGTTTGAAACAGCAGCGACGGCCGACACCGAAGAAGAACCCCGTTTACTGACGGATGATCTGCCTGAAGATCATTCTGTGTTTACCAAGGAATAAATTGCCATGCGGTTAAGACGATTTATATATGTTAACTGGGGAAACATCCCGGTCATGGATTTCGAGTTCGGACCGATTAATCTGTTTTCCGGCGGTAATGGTTCCGGAAAGACCACGGCGGCGGATGCCATTCAGACCATTATGACGGCTGCGCACGACACACTGTTTCATTTCAACCCGGGACAGGATGAAGCGACGCAACGTGGCCGCGGTAAACAAGTCCGTACGCTGGCGTCGTATGTCATGGGTTGTGATGATGGCTCCTTTGCCCGCACCGAACCCACGGTGGGTTATCTGGCCGCAGTCTTCCATCCAACGCAGGGTGAAAGTGCCGAACCGTTCACGGCCATCATCGGCGTCACGGCTTACATCGACAAAGCAGGCGCGACACCCGTGGCACGTCAGTCCGATATGATGTACATGATCGTCCCCGATGCTGAACTCACCAAGGCTGATTTCGTGCAGGATATCGATGGCGTCAGTCGTGTCGTATCACTGGATCGGCTGAACGCGCATTTCAAACATCAGAAAATTGAGTCCGCTGAAAAGTACGACACTAAAAAGCAATATCTGCGGCGTCTGTATTCTGCTCTGCGTGGTCGTAAAGATGCGATCAGTGAGCGCGAGGCGATGAACGCTGCGCGTTCTTTCTCACGGTTTATGGCGTACAAACCGGTAAAAAGTATTGATGGCTTTGTGGCTCAGGAAATTCTTGAGAAAAAAGATCTGGGCGAAGCCATTCGCACCGTCTCCGATCTGATGAAAACCATTAATGGTCTCGAAGGCGAAGCTAACCGTTTGAAATCGATTATCGATCGTCTGGTCCGGGCGCGAACGCAGGCTAATGGCTATGTTGATCGCTGGATTGAGTACAATGTTGCCGATTATGTGGCGGCCAAATCCCGTTTTCTTGCTGACCAGAAAAAATACCTGGCCACCAAGTCTGAGCAGCAACGTGTGCGACACGAACTGGATCAGCTCAACGACGACCTGGACATTGCCACGGAGCGTCGCAACCAGACCGATGAACAGCGTGTGTCGATGGAGGCCCGCAGGCTGGGTATCGGTGCTCTGCAGGATAAAGACCGTTTTGAAAACAAAATTGCAGCCTCAACCGCGACATTGCAAAAACAGGCAACGCCGTTGCTGGAGCAGAACGATGCTCTGGAAGGTACCTTGTCAGCCTCGGCTGTCATTCATAAAACGCTGTTAACGTCGTCACTGGCGACTGAGTTGCCGTCGATGGCTGACAAGTCATTGCTGCAGACGTCCAAAAAAGTGGCTCAGTCTCAGGCGCTGGGTATCGATTTTCGCAGTTTGCTCAATCAGGATTGGATCGATATTTCGCCGCTGGAACAACATCTGGACTCGGCCATCGCACAACAGGCACTGCTCAATGAATGGCGGGAACTGTGGTTCAATGCTGAACTGCATGCGGATGGTGTATCGCGCCGCGATCAGTTGCAAAGACTGGTGGATCGACGTGAACAGAAACTGATGCAGGTGCGCACCAATCTGTCACGTAAGCAGCAGGACATCGACAGTCTGTCGACTGAGCAGATCAACTATCCGTATCATGTGCGGATGGCTCTGGAAGCCATTCGTCGAGAGTGTCCTGAAGCCGACACTCGCGTTCTCTGCGACCACGTCGAGGTGGTAGACGAAAAATGGCAGGCGGCCGTCGAAGGCTATATGGGTGGTGCCCGTTTTGCGATCCTTGTCGAAGCCGACTATGAAGCACAGGCGATTCAAATCGTCCGCGGCCTGCCGAAAGACAATCGCGCCCGCGTCATTCAGGGCAGTAAAGCCCGTCAGGATGCCGCTAGGGTGTCGTTACCAGCTAACTCTATTGTGCACCTGATGTCTTTTGATCATGCCGTCGCCAAAGCTTATGTCACCGCCAGTTATGGTCTGGTGGAACAGGCAAAAGACGCTCAGGCGCTGAAGTCGATTCGGCGTGGTGTCACCGCGAACGGGTTGGGCAGTGGTGCCTATGCTATGTATCGCTGTGATATTCCGGAAAGCGAACTGGTGTTCGGGCAGGGCGCACGGGAAAAAGCGCTGTCGGCCAAAAAGCGAGAGCTGAACGAACTGGCGACGCAGGCTAATGAGTTACAGGCGCGTGTCAGTGAGGTCAGTGAGCTCTACAAAGCAGTGAACCAGTTGCGACACCTGCAGCATGGGCAGTTAATGCGTGACATGCTGGAAACTCAGCGTGAGTTGCGAAAAGCCGAACAGGCACTTGCAGCACTTGACCTCAGCGATGCTCAAGGTATTGAAGAAGAGTATCGCGCGGTGGTTACACAGCTTAACGAGTTGAACCAGAAGATTCGCGATGGTGATGAGAAGAAAGGGTCGCTGAACCAGCGGATTGAAGCCCTGACTCGCCAGTGCGAGTTGCTTAGCGCTCAACAGGAAAAAACCGAGTTGCGGGCAGAAGAAAAAGAGCAGTATCTGCGTGATATCGTTGAAGTCTGGCCAAACTTTGATGTTGAAAAACGTCTGGCTGAAGCCGACCAGCAAGCCGAAGATTCGGACGCAGATACAGAAGAGAATCTGCGCAAATCGCTGGAAAGTGAGTTAAATGCCAAGTCGCATGAGTTCGAGCAGCTGTTAAAAGAACATAATCAGGATTGTCAGCCACAGGATGCCATTGTTGTCGAACTGAACTACAGCGTGTTGCACAACGTCGAGTTTTTCCGAGGCATGGTCGGGTTGGCGCGCGACGTAGATCGGGTGCATAACCGTGTTAAAAACAACGTCCTGGTGGAAAAGGTTGACCAGCTTGGTGTTTTGAAAGAAAGCTTTAACAGCGCGTTTGTGACCAATCTGTGCCACTCGATTCACCAGGCGATCAATGATGGTAAAAAGGTGTTGATGGACCTGAACCGGGAACTGGAACACCATCGCTTCGGTGCGGATCGCGAACGCTACTGGTTTGATTACGAATGGGTGCCGGAATTTAAAGAGTATTGGCATTTCTTTGATGAAGTTTACAAAAGCCCATCCATTGGTGAAGGCAAAACGCTTTTTGACACCACCTTAAGTGCCCGATCGCTGAAAATACGCGATCAGTTGATGGAGATGCTGCTGGACGCGGACGAACAGAAAGCGCTACGGGAGTTGGAACGGATTTCTGATTATCGTAACTACCGAAGTTATGAAATTTATAAACAACCGGAAGGCAAACAACCCATTGCGCTGAGTCAGTACGGTACCGGCTCTGGTGGTCAGCTTGAAACACCGGCCTACATCATCCGGTCGGCGGCGATTACTTCGGCTTTCCGGTTTAACGAAGGTGACAGCCATCTGCGCATGGTGCTGGTCGATGAAGCCTTTTCAAAAATGGATGAAACCCGGTCTAAAGAGGTGATTCGCTACCTGACGGAGTCGTTAGGACTGCAATTGCTCTTTATTATGCCGACCAGTAAGTCCGGGCCGTTTATGGACATGATTTCGAATCAGTTTGTGTTCTCAAAAGTGCCGTTGTTAAATGGACAGCGGCGCGGAGAGCTGAGTACCAAGGTGCTGGTGGATCGCCAGCAATGCAATCAGGAAAAAATTCAGGAGCTGTGGGCGAATCACCGTAAAGTGATCCGTAAGCAGGCCGAACTCGATTTTTTGGAGGGACTGTAAATGGCCGTTATCGAGATTAAACATCCATTGTTGGCACACAAAGTCGGCATCATGCGTGAGCAGGGTATTTCAACGAAGCAGTTCCGGGAGCTGGCGTCAGAAATCGGCAATCTGCTGACCTATGAAGCGACCCGAAGCTTATCGACCGACGAGGTTGAAATTGATGCCTGGGATGGCAGTCGCCTGACTGTAGAGCGTATTAAGGGTAAAAAAATTACCGTGGTGCCTATCTTGCGAGCGGGGCTCGGAATGATGGATGGCGTACTGCAGCTCATTCCGTCGGCTCGAGTCAGTGTGGTCGGTCTGTACCGGGACGAAGAGTCCCTCGAACCGGTCTACTACTTCGACAAAGTGGTTGAAGATGTCGCTGAACGAACCGCGTTGATTGTCGACCCGATGCTGGCGACCGGCGGGTCGATGGTGGCTACCATCGATATGCTCAAGCAGAAAGGGTGTAAAAACATTCTGGGCCTGTGCCTGATTGGCGCGCCTGAAGGGGCCGCCGCCATTGAAAAAGCGCATCCGGATGTAGATCTGTATGTTGCGGCCATGGATGAAAAGCTGAACGAACATGGTTACATTGTCCCCGGTCTCGGTGATGCCGGAGACAAGCTGTTCGGTACTCGCTGAACGCTGTTTAAATTCACGCCTTCAGAGCTGCGATTGTGTCGCGGCGCTGAAGGCTTCACAATATTTAACAAATTGTCACCAAAATCTCGCATTTTAGCGAAAACCGTCTAAATTAAGGGGTGTTTTAAACGACCTATCCGGGTTTCCAACCCAACAAAAAATAGCAGGGCAGGTGCGCCAGTGGGATACAGTGCAGATGCGGTTCAGAAAAAAAATATCCTGATCGTCGATGATGATCACGAGTTTGCTTCGCGTTTACGTGAGTATCTGAGCAGCAATGAGTATGACGTGTCGATTGAATCCGATGCTTCCACCGCATTGTCTCGCATTCGCGACGATCAGCCCGACCTGGTCATCCTGGAAGTCGACCTTCGGGGCGAGTCTGGTCTGACCATCTGTAAGTTATCCCGAAAAGATTTCCGCGGCGGATTGGTATTGCTCAGCCACCGGATGGACGAGCTCGATCAGGTGCTCGGACTCGATATGGGGGCTGATGACTACATAGCTCGCACGACCGCCCCTCGACTGATTCTTGCACGCTGCCAGGCCATCTTGCGTCGGGCAGAACGGCTGGAGTTGTCCCACAATGGACACTCCGATGAGCGGCTGGAGTTTGGTGACCTGATTATCGATAACACCATGCGGGAAGCCTGGCTCGATCGCCAACCGATTGACCTGACCAGCGCCGAGTTCGACCTATTGTGGCTGCTATCAAGTCATGCTGGAGAAGTGCTGACTCGTGAGGAAATATTCTCCCAGCTGAGGGGCATAGAGTACGACGGTCAGGACCGCTCTGTTGATGTTCGGGTGTCTCGGATTCGACCCAAAGTCGGTGATGACCCGATCCACCCCAGACGCATCAAGACCGTTCGGTCAAAAGGCTATTTGTTTGTGGGTGACGTCAGTCCCTGAAGAAGGCACCTTTGCTGTGCCTGAAAGTCAGCGAAGCGTCACTTTTTGCACTTTAAAGCCACGTTCACGCACCAGCGTTTCCGGCGCACTGAAAGCCGAATCGAGATGCATCTGGTAGTTCAGAAAATCATTGATCACCCAAATGAACTGACCTCCGGGTTTTAACCACAGATGTGCCTGGGCAAAAAGTTTTTCTGTTGCGGCATAAGCCGTACGTAAACCCTGGTGGAATGGCGGATTGCTCACCAGGGCGTCATAACGCTGTGCCGGTAAACTCTCCAGTCCATCGCTCCAGTGAATGAAGGCTTTGTTCGTTAGTTGGTTTTCCTGCACCGTGCGGTTTGCCGATCTGACGGCGAGTAAATCAATCTCAACGGCATCGACCCGGCGGACTGAAGGCTGCTTAGCTAACGCCGAGGTCAGAATCCCGCTACCGGCCCCGAACTCGAGCAGCTCACCGTGAAACTCTGGTAACGTCGACAACAGGACTTCGGTTCCCTTGTCGAGTCGACCGGCACTGAACACACCGGGAAGCGCATAGCCGGTTAAATCCTGCCAGCTGAATGTTGTCCACTGTTCTTCGGCGGATGGCTGATCGGTGTTGTTGGTCACTTCAAATAAACTGCAATGTCGTGCGGAATCCAGCTTTGTTACTTCCCAGTGCGGCAGACGTTTAGGCAAGCTTTTAATGCCGCCGTTGTTCTCGCCGACAATCCACAGTCGCTGTCCCGGCTGTAACGTCTTTTGCAATCGGTCCAGCCACCACGCCAGTCGGTCTTTAGCTTTCGGGTAATGCAGAACATTGAGCGGTGAGGTCGCTAATCCCGTGGATTCACTGGAAAATTGATTGTCCGGTGCCCAGTTAAGGTTAAAAACGCGATCATCAGAGTCAATCAGGTTGGAAGGCAATGGTGTATCAAACCAGGAAACCGGCGTCAGGGACAGTTCGTCCCGATGCCGGTCCAGTAGTTGAAGCGTTGGTGTCATGATGTCTGTCTAAGCTAGCAAAGGCCGAAGCTTATCAGATTCGTGGACTAACCGGCAGACATCCTGATCGCTAGCGGCGCTGAAGACGATCCTGAATGGCTTTGTAACGCTGAACGGCATCTTTGGGCAGCATTTTCATGCCCTGAACATCTTCAGTGGGCAGCAGGTTTTCCCGAATGTATCGTTTCAGGGTTACTTCGGTGACACCGAGCAGTTTTGCTGCCTGATCTATTGTAAAGTGCTGGTCGGACATTCGCTTCCTCCGTGACAAAAAAAACGGACACTGAAAGTCAGTGTCCGAAAGTCATGGGGCAGAGCCCACATGGGAGTAGTCACCATACTGCTGCTGCTACGATCAACAGTAAGGATTAATATAGTCCAAAAAATGAGCATTGCTGTCTCGAAATCGTCAATGGGATTATTTATTCTGACTTTCTGTCACACTTTAAGACTTAACCGCTGAGCGCTGGCTTTCAGAGGGATCTCTAGTGACGCTGCAACGTAAGATTTTTTGTTATTAATTTATTATTTCTTATTCATTGCGCATACGAATGCCGAGGTGATCGGCGGGTATGACCGTCAGCGCCTGATGTTGAAGTTTCAGTCAATGTTGGAGCAACATTATCGGGCGCATCCTCTGGTTGTGAATCAAAGTCTGTTTCCAACAGAAATCGATGAGTCAGCGGACACCGATGCCCGGCGCCTGTACGACGTACTCAGCGAAGAAGGCCTGCTTCAGCGCGACGTTGTCATTCATGAGTCTGAAGGCCAAGGTGCACTGATAACCCGGGGATTTCGATACCGTTTGAGAGAGAATCGCCCTGGCAGTCGCATTGTGATGGGTCTGGTTGATGTTTTGGGGATTGATCGTTGGCAGACCGAACAGCAGCCGGAGTCGTCTCAGATCCTGTACCAGGTTTCATTTCGCTGGCAGCTTTCTCAGCCGGCACCGTGGTTGTGGGCGCCGTCATTGCGACGGAATGACGACCTGGCCAAGCTGTTAAACACCTTGGCAGAACCCACAACGGGTCAGGCCGTTTTCGTTTGGCGTGAGAATCAATGGCAGTTGCAATCGACCGACCTTTAAAAAAAGACGGTACATAACGAACCTCAGTGCGTTCGCACCGCCAGCCGTTGGTTCACTTTCGCCAGCAGTCGACTGAGGTGAGTGGGCATCCCTGCACCATTTTTGTCTTCCTGCAGCAACAGTAATCGTGTCACGCGTGTCAGGATGACGGTCCAGTCATCCGCGATAAAGCATCCGGTTGGTAACTGATATAAGGCATCTAGCAGCAGATTGCGTTCGGGCAACGAATGACTCGGACCATCAGCGAGTGCTAACAGCAGATCTGCAGCTTGTCGGCGTCGCATGAACAGCAGGTTCGAGGTATGTCCCTGATGTGGGCTTGGTTCTGAAGTCAGCATGGGTACATTCCTCATTTGGAATGGCTAAGCTACTGCGCTTATCAAGTGAGCTGCAACGGATAACCTTGGGGACGTTCTGTGGATAAGATGTGTTTTCCCTGATGAAGAGTGCTCACTCACCGCCAGCATGAGCATTAATCGGCCTTGCTGCATATGTTATTTATTGTAACCCGTTTCAATGGAGTGAAAGCGCAATGGGAGGCATTTCCTCTACCTGCTTCTTCAGTTATATCGGACTGGCACCATGTTGAACCAAACAAACCATAGCCTGGCTATTTATCTGGTTTGCCTATGTATTGATGGGATAAGTCACTTTGTTAATCTTCAAAAGCAGGGGTGATTAACGTATTTACCGTGGCAGGTTAGTTACGTGAAAGTGAGTCGATATTGGATTGCTACCGATTGATCCAAGTAAGTCGTAAAACCTTACAACCCAGTTCAAGGGTTGAGGTTTTTGTTATCGATGGGTTTTAACCTGCTGTTCTTGAACAGAAACGCTCGCCTTTTGTGTCATCTGTCTCTTAACGATTGTTTTTATAGGAATGCTTCACCGGAAACATAAACCGAGGATTTAACATCCCAAGAGTTTATTGCAACGCCATCATCCAAAACCGTTTTCGTCGCGTTACTTAATAGATAAATAACCAACTCAATAAGACCTTTCTGTTTTTTTTGCCGTCGAGTTGGGTTCTTTCTCTATGTTCTTTATCAATGCTTCGATGGCGTTACTTAGTTTCGAGACATGTGGTCTTGACTAAGTGATCGACTTAATCGCATTCACAAGCATATTTTTGCGGTAATGAGTTGATCGGCTGGTAAAGTTTTTGGTTTGAAACTCAATGTTAGATTTGTTTTCATTTTATCGAAAAGGTTTGATCGAAACGATGGTGTATTGAACGTGATCGTACGTTTAATTTCGATTCTGACTCGAAAAACACAAAGCAAAGTAAAAATAAATCGTTAAATGCAAAAAAAAGCACAAAAAAAGTTGAATTTAGGAGCGATTCATTTGCAATTTACTTTGAGAAAGCTAAATTAGATTTTAATCAAGGGGCATTAGAAAACCTTGGTCATTCAAGTGCGTGAATACGAGGATAAAAACTATGGCAGCAGCCAAGAAGAAAACAACTGCGAAACGCAGCCCGAAAAAAGCAGCTACTAAGAAGTCGCCTGCAAAAAAAACGGCTAAGAAGACTACCGCAAAAAAAGCTCCAGCTAAAAAAACAACGGCTAAGAAAGCAGCCGTTGCGACTGAAAACAAAGCCGTAACGTCAGCAATGAAAGCGGTTGATAAAGCTGAAGCTGGTCTGAAAAAAGCGGAAGATGCCTTAACCAAAGCCAATGCTAAAAAAGCCACGGTTGCTAAGAAAGCAGCAACCTCTAAGACGGCAGCGGTTAAGAAGCAGCTTGAAACCGCCCGAAATGGTGTCTCTAAAGCCAAAGAAGCCGTAGCAAAAGCAAAAGATTCTGTTAAAACGGCTAAGTTTGACCTGAAAGTTGCTCAAATCGAAGCCACGGTCGAGGAGAACGCAGCTAAAAGTGCAGAAAAAGTTGCTGATTACGCGTCTACCTTAGAGGCTAAGCGCGGCGATGATCTGGCAAAAGCGCTGGCTGCATTCGAAGCAAAATGGCAAGCCGCCCGTGAGAAAGCTGATGCTAAGAAAGTGAAAGCTTTCGAGAAAAAAGAAGCCGCCAAGGGTAAAGTCTTCGCTAAGAAAGTAAAAACCAAGATTTCTACCCTGAAAAAGAAACAAACGGCGAAACCAGCCGCTAAGAAAACAACTCGCAAGAAAGCAGCGCCAAAGAAGAAGTAAGAAACGCTGATTCTGTGATGAAAAGGCCCGGATGCGGGCCTTTTTTGTGCCTGCAGTTTCTTTATTGCACGCTTAGCGGCCTGCTTTTAAAGGCAAATCCTGTTTTTCAGCCAATCTGGGTGGCGAAGCTCAGGATTCTCTATGATAGAATCTCGCCGGTTTTTACAACCCCAGAATAATTGGCTATGAACAACATACTTTCAATCGATACGACGGCTGATATCTGCTCGATTGCCGTGCAGACACCGGACCGCGCGGTTCGCTTTCATGAGCAACGCCCCCGTCAACACGCCAAAATTCTATTACCTGAAATTGAGCGATTACTGACTGAGGTAGAACTGTCCGTTCCGGATCTGGACTTAATCGTCTTTGGTCGCGGCCCCGGATCCTTCACCGGGGTTCGGATTGCGGCAGGTGTTACGCAGGGGTTGGCGTTTTCGGCGGGCTGCCCTGTGATGCCGGTAAGCACATTGCAAAGTCTTGCTTTCAGCTCACAAGGGGCTGCCGGCGACTGTATCTGGACCGCGCTGGATGCCCGGATGAACGAAATCTATTTCGCCCGATATGTAGTGAACGAGCAGGGCATTCCTGTGGCAATTGATGAAGAGCAGGTGCTACCGCCTTCGGCCATTACCGAAGAACTGTCAGCATCTGTCCTTCTGGTTGGCAATGGCTGGCAGGCGGGTTATACATTGCCAATGGCGGTTCAAGTCAACATCGATCAAAAGCCTGTGCAGTTCGCTCTGCCTGATGCGTTTGACAGCCTTAAGCTTGCCCAGCGTTTGTTGGCGGCTGACATGGCAACACCTGTCAGTGCCGATCAGGCCATACCGGTGTATCTGCGCGACAATGTGACCTGGGATAACAAACCCAAAGTGGGTTCCTGATTAAGAGGATTTTATGAGTATTACGCAATGGATTGTTCTGGCTGTTATTCAGGGTATAACTGAGTTTTTGCCGATCTCCAGTTCCGCGCATCTGATTTTGCCGAGCCAGTTACTTGGCTGGACGGATCAGGGCTTGGCTTTTGATGTTGCGGTTCATGTCGGGTCGCTGATGGCCGTGATCATCTATTTCCGTCAGACGCTCATTAGGCTGGCGACCAGTTTTATAGCGTCTTTAATGCGCCGTCCTCATGACAAGTCCGAAACCTTGTTGGCGTGGTTGATCATCCTTGCAACCATTCCTGCTGTGATTTTCGGGTACGTCTTCGAAGACCTGATCGAAACCCATCTACGCAGCATTCTGGTGATTGCCATCACCACAACGGTTTTTGGGCTGCTTCTTTGGTGGGCCGATGTTCAGGCTCCTGCCAAACGTTCACTGGAAGATCTGGGTTGGAAAGACGCTTTATTGATTGGCCTGGCTCAGGCTCTGGCGTTGATCCCCGGAACTTCTCGCTCAGGTATCACAATGACCGCCGGGTTGATGCTCGGCATGAAGAAGCGTGATACGGCAAGGTTCAGTTTTCTATTGTCGATTCCGTTGATACTGGCGGCGGGGTTGCTGAAAACATTGGATCTGATTCAGACGCCGTCCGCATTTGACCTGTCGGCGATTGTGTATGGGACTGCGCTGTCCTTTGTCAGTGCCTTCGCCTGCATCGTGTTGTTTCTGAAGTGGATTGAACGGTCCGGCTTCTTACCTTTTGTGATTTATCGGTTGATTTTGGGCGCGTTTCTGTTTTTTGTGTACTTTTCGTAACGGTGGCTGGTGTATTGTCGGGAATACGCTAAATTAGATCCGGTTATCAGGCTGGACAGGATCGTACACGATGCAATTGCCGACCTCATTCACGTCAACTCCGTTGACAGCTCCTGTTGCATCCAGGCCGTCACCGGCGGCCGACAACCGTCCCGCCCGTGAGCCGGAGCGCGCAACTCCGAACAGAGCTACCGAAGCGCAAGAATCCCAATCTGCACCACAATCTCGTGACCAGGCGACAGTCCAGGCACCTGAGCGTGTCACCTCACCTAATGAAGTCGAAGTGCCGCCGCAAGACCCTGCGTTACGTGAGACTATTTCGACAACAGATGAATCTCAAAACCTCGCCGTTAACCAGTATCGACAGATTGCTCAGCAAGGAGTCGACAATGCACAAACTCAGGACCCAAGCCTGTTCCGGGTTGATGTCTACGTTTAGACGACAACTTGCCATACAATACCGACGCAATGAATTTTTGAAGCGTCAGGTCTATGAATTATCCTCTGTACTGCCCGAACCCCAACGATCCAGCCAACGAAAATCTGATTCGAAGACTGAGTGATGTGCCTTGGATACAGACGATATCCCATCCTGCTGATCAACCTTTCCTGATCATAAATGATGGCTGTTTAGGCATTGCCTCGGCCGACTGGCCCAAGGTACATCCGGTCGTCGTTGATTTTCTGTCAGGTGCGGCGAGTTTCAGGCGGGAGCATGGAGGTGGGACCGGACAGCTTGTGGCGAAAGCCGTGGGGCTCAAAAAACGTCGGGATTTGTCAGTCTGGGACGCCACGGCAGGGTTGGGGCGAGATGCCTATGTTCTGGCAAGCTTGGGAGCCAATGTGTGTCTGTTCGAGCGGCATCCGGTTGTCCAGGCCTTGCTTCAGGATGGTTTATACCGGTTATCGCTGAGTGCGGAACCGGCATTAATGGAGATTTATGATCGGATGACCTTGGTGACTGAGGGAATGCCGTCCTCAGCGAATGATGTTTCGGTTCCACCAGAAGTAATTTATCTCGACCCGATGTTTCCGGAGCGAAGTAAGTCTGCCAAGGTTAAAAAAGAGATGGCGCTGTTTCATGATCTGGTCGGTACCGATCCGGATGCCGACGATTTGTTAGAGCCCGCGCTGGATCTCGCTGAATATCGGGTGGTTGTTAAGCGGCCCAAAGGAGCCCCTGAGCTGGCGGGACGAAAACCGTCACTGAGTCTGGCGGGCAAGAGCAGCCGCTTTGATATCTATACCCGCAAAGCGATTCCGGACGCACACACCTGATTAGGGTGTCAGGGTTTACCTCTGACACCCTGTTTGAACCGTTCTGGTCAGCCTTCTGAGCCAGGCTGTGTGCGCTTGGTGACCTGATAAATGTTGTACCAGATTTCATCGGGTATGACGCTGGCAGCCTGGTTAATGATCGCTGGTATCCGATCGTCAAACTCGAGGTTACCGTCGCTGTTTAAGGTCAGAATCCGGTTGTTTTTTAACGCCTGAATGAAGTTTTTAAACAACGCCTTATCGAAGAACTCTGGCGCGTCGAGGCCGTTTAGCAGCGCCAGACGCTGTGCCATCTGTTGTGCTTGGTTTTCCAGTACACTCTGACTGCTGACACCGGACCCTAAACGCACAAGCACTGAAAGGGTCAACAGGTATCGTTCCAGTGTAGGTAGCATGATGTTTGACAGGTACTGTAACTGAAGGTTTTGGTCTTGTTTCTTGTCTGTGCCGATCAACGCACCCTGTTCATTTTCGATGATTAAGCCCTGATCTTTCAGAACATCAATAATGCGATCGCTGCGACTTAATGCCTGATCCGTATCACCTTCAATAAAGAGCTCACTTTGAATGTAAGGGTAAATGGTCCGAATGCGGCTGCGCAGTGTGTCCTTGTTGATTCCATCGGAACGGACAATCAGCGCGGCAATCAATGAGGGAAGCGCAAACAGGTGTTGGATGTTGTTGCGGTAATACGACATCAGGACCGTGTTCTGGCTGTCCAGGCCATAGAGATTACCGAGTTTCTGTGGAATTAATCTGAGCGTACCCATCTGTACGGCGTAGTCGATCCAACTTTCGGCGTCGCCTTCTGGTAATGTAATGAAATCGCTGTAGGGGGAATCTTTTTGCAGTTGCACCAATAACCGCAATTGTGCGCGCAGCTGCTTGCCTTCGATGGCCTGGCGGGGAGTTGATAACAACGCCGTTGCAATCAGGTTCACCGGGTTTAATGCCGCGGCCGAGTTAATGCGGGTCACGACGTCAGTGGCCAGCTCGTCGACAAAGTTAAACATCCAGGCCGGGCGATCATCCGGGCCATAGGTGCTCGATTGCCATTGGGGCTGTTTAGTATTGAGTTGATCGTTCAGCGACAGCGGTTGTCCGAAGTTCAGAAAGACGTGACCATAGTTTTTCAGCTGCTTAACGCTTTTTACCAGGTCGAACAGGTTTTCTTTTTTCTTTTCTTTGCCTTTCAGCTCGCCCAGGTAGGAGCGGCTTTCAAAGACTTTTTCATAGCCGATGTAGACGGGAATGAACACCACAGGCCGACTGTTGTCGCGCAAATGACTGCGCACGGTCATCGCCAGGGTGCCGGTTGCCGGGGTGCGCATCCGGCCGGTTCGTGAGCGACCGCCTTCGACGAAGTATTCAACCGGATAACCCCGGGAGAAAACGGTGTGTATGTACTCATTGAACACGGCGGTATAGAGTTTATCGCCACCGAATCGCCGACGGATAAAGAACGCACCGCCGCGTCGCAAAATGGTGCCAACAACCGGCATGTTCAGGTTTTCACCGGCGGCAATGTGAGGCACGTTGAGTCCATGCTTATAGAGGCAATAACTCAACAGTAGATAGTCAATGTGGGACCGGTGACAGGGAACATAGACAATTTCATTGTCTTTAGCGAGTTCACGCACCGGCTCAATGCCGTGAATACGTACCCCATTATAAATTTTGTTCCATAACCGGGTCAGCAGTACATCCAGCGCCCGTATCGTACCGTAAGAGACATCCGCGGCGATGGTCATGGCGTGTTTATGGGCCAGGGCGCGAGCTTTTTCAATGGAAACATCTTTCGCTTGAGCATGTTGCTCAATGGCATTACGAACCGGATCGGTTTTCAGCAGGCGATCGATCATAACCCGGCGATGTGACAGGTCCGGTCCGATGACGGCCGTACGCACATGGCGGAAGTGCACACGAAGCACACGAGCGACCTTGCGGGTGGCCTTACTGATATCCGGGTTGTCATTGACCAACTCTCTGAGTGAGACCGGCTCGTTGATTTCCAGGTAGGTGTTGCGACCGTTGAATATCACGGTTAAAAGCTTGCGGAATCGGCCAATGACGGTCCAGTTAGATGACAGCAGCGCGTTGATCAGCCCGTTTTTACTGTTGGCCGCCCGCCCCCAGAACAGGGCAACGGGAACAAGGTAAATGTCTTCGCCTTCGTGTTCAGCAAGATAGTTCAATAAGGTTTCGATTCGGGGGGTAATGCCTGCCTTATGGCGTCGGATGACCGAAGGGCGGGCATGGACAGTCAGCAGTGCCGCTTCATCTTTGAGTTCGGGTAAATCAATGGACTGATAAATGCCGGGAAAGCCTAAGCGTTTTAGCTCATGATCGGCCACTAATGCATCGGCCGTCGATTGATGCTCGAGCACAAAAACGCAGTGTTTTTGGCGCTTTAATGTTTCCAGGTCAGTGTGATGGGGGTTTTGAGGGACTTTGACCCACCAGAAAAGAACGGTTTGGACGAGCTTACGCAGTCCTGATCGGAAAGACGACATCGTGATTCGGTATCCAGCGCAAATCTAAAAAGGCGTAGTTTACCCGTTTCTGCCCGGAAACTCGATCATCTGACCGGCAAATGGATGCCTCATTTCATCGTGCAGCAAGCATTCCGGTTGACTCGGATCAGTAATGTGGTGGGCGGCTGTCAACAATGTCCGGGGCCATCTGCTCCTTCATTTCGACGTGTTCTTCGGTAATTTTTCTTAATGTTTTTTCCAGGCGTGCGATGGCCTTTTGTTGTTCAACAATAATGCTGTTCAGTTGTTCAACCGTGTCATCGAGGTGCATCAGTCGGCTTTCGAGATCGGTCAGGCGGTCTGGGTCAGTCATGTTTTTCCGTTCGTTGCAATTTCAGGTCGAAGTTTGGCATTATGCGGGATTGATCGCCAATTTTCGGCGAACATTACACAGGTCATGGACTGATCTGAACGTGAGTCGTGACAGATGACTGTGATCCGGCGGTAGGGAGTGCCGCGGCAGGATAACAGATTAACAGGTTATATGAGCATACATATGAAGTTGAAAACATGGTTGGTTCGTCTGGGTGTCGGTTTAATCGTCGCTGCGTTGGGACCTATTATTCTGGCTGCGGCCGTTGCCCTGGTGCCTGGATCCACAGAAGTTACCGTGTCGGCTTTGCTGGCCGGTGAACAGGTTGGCTTGACGTTAGGTGTTTATCTGTTGCTGGCGCTGAGCATCTTGGTGCTGGTTCTTATCTATCAAGCTATTTTGCAGCCATTACTTGGACGCATTGAAGAAGACGATCGTGAAGAAGGTCTGGTGAAATGGTTCAACGTCAGCAAAGGGTTTGGTTTTGTTACCCGTGACAATGGCGAGGACGTTTTTGTTCATTTCAGGTCAATTCGCGGGCGTGGACATCGGTCTTTACAGGAAGGCCAGCGCGTGCGCTTCGGGGTGGTTGAAAGCTCCAAAGGTCTGCAAGCAGAAGATGTGACCATCGTCCGTCAGCGCTGAGCTGACGGCTAACAGAGGCAGCCTGGCTGCCTCATTCCTTCCAGATTATTTCCCGGCTTTGCCCATCGGGCATTATTTCAATCCAGGCATCCGGATCTGACCCCGTTGCCCAGCTTCCTGCCGTAATTCGAGCCGGTTTCTTAAAAAAGTCCGCGGCCGCTAAGGCGCACGCCTGATCATCGGGCCACGGTAATGCCGTGGTATCAAACCAGAGGCTTGTGTAGCCAGGAACAACCTGCTCAAAAATCATGAGATGGAAGGTGGTGTCATGCCATTGAGCAACATAGGGAAACGCCGATTTTGGCATACCTTTGCGTTTTTTCTGAGGCTGGAGCGTTCCGAACACAGTGGTCAGCCAGGCCTCCGCATCGTCCCGGTTGAGCTTGTTGACGTAGATTTCTATGTCCGTCGGTGCAACGTCAGTCATGATTTTTATCCAATAATAACAGCAGTATTTTAAACAGGCTGATGCGCAAATAACCCCAAAGCGCACGGGCAGCACCACCGATCACAAAGATCAAACCAATGAGCGTGGCCCACTCTTGTGACACGCTGGGCGGCATCAGACGATCGGCGAGTATAATCGCCATCATACCGGCCGCAAAGACAAATCCACCGCCGGTAAAGCCCGAGATTGATTGGCGGTCATCCTCAGTCTGTTTTTGCAGCCAGTGGACCAGTGGTTGTCTCATTGCGCTCTTAATTCCGGTGACAATTGTGCGTATCATAGCCGGCCTTATTATTAGAATGCGAGCCTGAGAGATGAGATCTGAAACCCTGACATTAGCCTGTGACCTGATTAAACGCCCCTCGGTAACGCCGGATGATCAGGGATGTCAGACGTTGATGGCGGATCGCTTGAAGGCCTGTGGCTTTCAAATAGAAGCTATGCGTATCGAAGATGTTGATAACCTCTGGGCCGTGCATGGCCAGGAGGGGCCGTTGCTGGTGTTCGCGGGCCATACCGACGTCGTACCGACCGGTGACTCCAGCGCCTGGACGTACCCTCCGTTTGAACCAACTGAGCAAGACGGCATGCTGTATGGTCGAGGCGCGGCGGATATGAAAGGCAGTCTTGCAGCAATGATTGTCGCCACCGAACGCTTTGTCCGTGATTATCCGGACCATCAGGGGCGATTGGGATATCTGATCACTTCCGATGAAGAGGGCGATGCTTATCACGGTACAGTAGCGGTGATGGAGCGGCTGACGGCAAGAGGCGAGCGCATTGACTGGGCTGTGGTCGGGGAGCCCTCGAGTACCGATCAGGTTGGCGATGTGATCAAAAATGGCCGTCGTGGTTCGATGCTGGGCTACCTGACTATCAAGGGCAAACAGGGCCATGTCGCTTATCCGCATCTGGCAAAGAACCCTGTGCATCTGGTCGCTCCGGCCATTGCTGATTTATCGACTGAAGTCTGGGATGAAGGCAATGACTTTTTCCCGGCAACCTCTTTCCAGGTTTCTAATATTAATTCTGGAACGGGCGCTTCCAATGTCATACCGGGAACCGCCGAGATTATGTTCAGTTTCCGATTCAGCACCGAAGTGACAGCCGAAGAGCTTCAGCAACGTGCACGAACGATTCTGGATCGACACGGTTTCGACTATGAACTGCGATTTGAAGTAAAAGGGCAGCCATTTCTGACCGATCGCGGTGCTTTGGTACAGGCGGCAGTGCAGGCGGTGACCGAAGTCACGGGTCAGGCGCCGGAACTGTCAACAGCGGGCGGGACTTCTGATGGACGATTTATTGCGCCAACCGGTGCTCAGGTGGTTGAACTGGGCCCCGTGAATCGAACCATTCATCAGATTGACGAATGTGTTGCCAGCGCCGATCTGGATACCCTAACCGAAATGTATTACGGCATTATGGTTAACCTGTTGGCGAATCGCTGAGAAGAAACTTACTCACGTCGATCTTCAAGGCTCTTAAGCTGCAGGTTAAGAGCCTGGCCACTGATCTGCACCTCATACAGACTGAAAACCAATGAAATCAGTAACAGGATGAGTGAAGCGCCAAACAGGATGTTGGCAATAAATGCCCAATCCAAAAACAGCGCGAACATAGTGACCACGCAGAAAATAAACGCCATAACGCCAGCAACCTGCATGCGACGGATAGCGATTATTCGAATGCGCAAATGAAGAATCTGTTTGCGGATGTCAGCACTGGGGTCTTCATCGTTTTGTTTGTAAAGAGACCGGATTAACTGGGCAATCACCAGAAAGCGATTGGTGTAGGCCAGCAACAACAGTGAAATGGCCGGAAATAACAGGGCCGGCGTGGTGATGTTCATACAGCTTTTTTACTCCCATTTCTCGGTCGCACCGTTTTAAATGCCACCCTTAAAACCTATATTGTCCCAGACAGGTGTAATTTAAAGTGTCTCTTCTGGCGATCAAATGAATCATCCGCTGAGGCAACCGTTGCCTGCTGACAGAGCATTTGAGCCCGGTTTAATGAACGGGTACTGCAGTCTTCACGGTCTGAAGAGGTGATCCAAACATGATTGAACAGATATTAGCGTTTTTTAAAGGTGAGTCTGAGACAGACGACAAACCTGCGCTGTCCGCTGAGGACGCGGCAGCCGTATTATTGATCGAAGTAATGATGGCCGACCATGATCTGGATCATCGGGAAAAAGACTGCATACAGGACATCCTGGCGCGCAGAATGTCGGTCAGTAAAAGTGATGCGGAAATCTGTGTTGAGGTTGCCATGGACCGTCAGCAGGAAACCCACGACCTCTTTGAGTTTACTCGTGTCATAAATGACACGTTCGATGAAGACCAGCGTTATGAACTGATTGTGGACCTTTGGCGAGTCGCTTTTGCAGACGGACAATTAGACAAGTTTGAAGATCATCGAATCCGTCGGGTTTGCGACATGCTCCATCTGCACCATTCGCACTTTATCCGTGCAAAATCTGCCGCTCAACATTGAGAATTCAGGCCGTTTTGCGTCGAAAAAATGACGCTTTCAAACGCTAATGGCTGCCATAAAAGCAGGCTATGGCTTAATCGCTGTAAGAAAGCTGGATGCATGGTAAAGTATTGGCATATCTGTCCGATAGCGACAATAATTAGACTCAGGAAAAGCGCACTTGATGCCTGTCAGGCTCCGCCCTGTTGGATTATTAAACGACCTTTCCGAACTGAGTAAACCATTTACAGCTGCACGGAGAACCCTGGTGAAGCGTCGAGATTTTATTAAACAGTCCCTGTCAGCATCCGCTGTCGTCGTCGGGACCGGTTATGCTTCATTTGATATGTTTCGTCGCACTCAACCCGTCGCGGAAATGACCGTGAAGGAACGGGGTCTCAGAGCTGCGGCCCGCGTGGTGGCCGATGGCAACCCGACCAGTGACGAAGCCATGCTCGACACTCTGTCGTCGGTGATTGCTGAGGCCAAACCGGAGCTGCGCGTACACTCGCGTCCGGCTCTGGCCTATGAGCAGCATAAAGCTGAACGTTTGATGGCCGAGATCCCTGCAGAAGGCATCTCGACCTTTGCCAAAAACGAAGACGCCCCGGTTATTGAAGAAATCGTACTGTCTGATACTCGTCCAACAGGTGGTCCGGTCAGCGCGAGCGACCTGAATGAATCGGCAGAAAGTGTTCAGGAAAAGGTTGCAAACTTTGAAGCCAACTTCCATGACGATGTTGTACTGACGGAAGAAGACTACCAGATGCTGGTGGCATCATTGGAGCGTGTGAACCGCGTACAATCCTATGTCGGTTTTGGTAACTTCAACATCCTGTCGTTCGACGATGCCTTAAAGTATGCCCGTTACTCTCCTCGAATCGGTGAGTTTACGAAGGCGGAACTTGAGTTTCTCGACAAGATGTTTCACTACGACTCAAGCCAGTTAGGCTTCTTTGGTGAAAAGGTCGTAGGTAAGCAGACGCATGTGATCTCAGAAAAAGACGTGATTAAGATGCCTGGCACCGGGCATTATGTGTTCCGTGGTCACTCAGAGAAATTTTATAATCAGATCCGCAACGAAGTGGGTGATTCACTCATTCTGACCAGTGGCGTTCGAAACGTAATGAAGCAGTATCAGCTGTTTCTGGCAAAAACCGTCCAGGCTTCGGGTAACATGTCGCGGGCAAGTCGCTCACTGGCTCCCCCAGGGCATTCCTACCACGCGATCGGTGACTTCGACGTTGGCCAGGTTGGCGGTGGTTTGCAGAATTTTACGGCCGCCTTTGCTGAAACTGATGAGTTCAAGCGTCTGCAGGATCTCGGCTACGTGCGTATCCGCTATACGGCCGATAACCAACTGGGGGTTCGTTACGAGCCTTGGCACATTCGGGTCGTCTGATACAGGCCCTTACAGTACAAAAAAAAGCCGGTACCCACGACAGGGACCGGCTTTTTTGATGTGCGACTCATACTGTTTTCTGATCCGTGTTACCGGCTGCCGCGCAGGTGATCGGCGATCAGAAATGCCAGCTCCAGTGCCTGGTCTGCGTTCAGTCGTGGGTCGCAATGCGTGTGGTAGCGATCAGCCAGGTCGGTTTCGGTGATCTGGAAAGCACCACCGATGCATTCGGTGACGTTTCGACCGGTCATCTCAAAGTGAACACCCCCAGCATACGTGCCTTCGGCCTGATGTATGTTGAAGAAGTCTTTCACTTCTGACAGAACCGATTCAACCGCGCGGGTTTTATAACCATTACCGGTTTTGATGGTGTTGCCATGCATCGGATCTGAACTCCAGACAACCTGACGACCTTCTTCGGTCACCTTCCGCAACAGCGCCGGGAAATGCTCGGCAATGTTGTCGGCGCCCATGCGCACGATCAGGTTCAAGCGACCGGCTTCGTTATTCGGGTTGAGGATGTCAATCAGTTGAATCAGCTCATCCGGATTGCTCGTTGGGCCGACTTTTAAACCCAGTGGGTTATGGATGCCACGGCAGAACTCAATGTGCGCACTGTCCAGCTGACGGGTTCGATCACCAATCCAGATCATGTGTGCGGAGCAGTCATACCAGTCACCGGTGAGACTGTCCTGTCGGGTCAGTGCCTGTTCAAATGGCAGCAGCAGACCCTCGTGTGAGGTGTAAAACTGCGTCTCCCGGATGTGTGGTGTGTTTTCCGGCGAAATACCGCACGCGCTCATAAAAGCCAGAGCGTCGTCAATTTGGTTGGCCATCGACTGATAGCGGTCACTTTGCGGGCTTTTCGCGACAAAGTTCCGGTTCCACTGATGGACTTTGTGCAAATCAGCAAGGCCACCCTGAGCGAAGGCTCGCAACAGGTTCAGTGTCGATGCCGATTGATGATAAGCCTTGAGCATTCTTGCGGGATCCGGCTCCCGGGACTCTGGTGTGAAATCGATGCCGTTGATGTTATCCCCGCGGTACGAAGGCAAGGTCACACCATCGATGGTTTCCATATCCGCCGACCTTGGTTTGGCAAACTGACCGGCCATACGACCAACTTTTACCACCGGGCTCTGACCACCAAAGGTCAGGACGACAGCCATCTGTAACAATGCCATAAAGGTGTCACGAATATGATTGCTGTGAAACTCGCTAAAGCTTTCCGCACAGTCACCGCCTTGCAGTAAGAAGGCTTCACCGCGTGAAACTTTTGCCAGTTCTGCTTTCAGTTGCCGGGCTTCACCAGCAAAAACCAGAGGCGGTAGCTGAGACAGCTCCTGCTCAGTGGCAGAAAGGGCGGCTTGATCCTGGTATTCAGGAAGTTGTCGAATGGTTTTTTGTCGCCATGAATCCGGCGTCCAATGGGTCATGTTGAGGGTTCCAATGATGATACTGTGAGTTACGTAGAGGCTATTCTATGGATATCAACGAGCAATGCTAATGAAGAATGTGCAAAGATAAGTTGCTCTTGCTACTGAGTGCAAGCATCTTGCGTGTTGGTTTACAGTTTCAGTGACGAAGAGCTCATGTCGGGGAGAGAGTTAGGTTTATTTAAGTATCTGGCAGAAAACTGCGGTCCGGAGATAGGGCGTGAATAGAAGTACCCTTGGATGATATCGATGTTGAACGATTGAATAAACGCTAATTGGCTGGCCGTTTCGATTCCTTCTGCCACCACAGTCATTTTCAGTCGGTCCGCCAGTTCTTTAATACTGGATAGGACTCCGATTGATGATTCGGTATCAAAATCATCGGTACTGACGAAGACGCGGTCTAATTTTAACGTATCAAACTGAAATTTTTTCAGTTGTCCCAAAGAGCTGTAGCCGGAACCAAAATCATCGAGTGCGGTTTTAAATCCAAAGTTACGAATGAGTTCCAGGTCTCGTTGAGTTTGCCGGAAGTTGCTGATCAGCTCTTCTTCGGTTACTTCAAACTCTATTTGTCTCGGCGTGATCTGGTAGCGCCACATGATGCTGCGAATATCCGCGATCAGACGCAGATCGCTCAGTTGGTTGGGGGCGATATTAATCGATGCGATCAGCTCTGGGTTATTACTTTCCTGAAGCAGCTGGCAAGCCTGTTCACAGACCCGATAGGTGATGTACTCGAGCACCCCCTTTTCTTGTGCAACGGGAATGAAAATACCTGGTGGGATCAGTTGTTGATCAACGTCTCTTAAACGTGCGAGTGCTTCAAAGCCAATCAGTTTGCCTGTGCTGGCCTGAATTTTGGGCTGAAAGTGGGTTTCGAACCGACCAAATTCAACGCCTTCTCGCACCAGTTGTTCCAGTTTCAGCCGACGCTGTTCTTCTTCTGCTAAGTCCGAAGTGAAGATGCTGTAGCGCATTTTTCCTTCTTGCTTGGCCTGGTACATGGCCATATCGGCGTACTGAATCAGCAAAGAGGGGTCGATGGCATCCTTGGGAAACTCCGAGATTCCGATACTGGTGCCGGTATAAAGCAACTTGTCGTGGATCTGAATGCCATTCTGAAATGCATCGATGATTCGCTGAGCCACTAACGCCGCGTGCGAGTTTGCCATCAGCACCACGGTAAACTCATCCCCCCCGAGTCGAAAGACGGCATCGTTACGAATGTTTATGCTATCCAGAGGCAGGTTTGGATCGTCACGCACAATTGACAACAGTTTTTGAGATACGGCTTTGAGCAGCGTATCACCCAGGTCATGACCATAAATATCATTCACGTTCTTAAACCCATCGAGGTCCAGGAACAAAACCGACAGTGGTTGGCTTGGGTTTACGGTGCGCTTAGCCAGTAACTCATAGAGTGCGGCGCGGTTGGGCAGTCCGGTCAGTGTATCTGTAAACGCCTGACGTTTCAGGTCGGACGAATGTTGCTTCAGGCGGGACAACATGCCATGAAACTTTTCCTTAAGTTGTCCAAACTCGTTTTGGTCATAGGCCGTCAATGCGGGATGCATATCGGCGTTCAGGTCTGATTGATCGACCAGCTCGCTGAACTGATCCAGTGGTTTCAGGATGACTTTTCTGAGGAGCAGGTAGGTGACCACAATTAAACTGAACAGTGCCAGCAGCATAATTATCAGGCTGAGTCGGTAAAACTGGCTGGTATTGCTGGTGTAGAGCTCCGGGTCCAGACTAGAACGTAACCGAAACTGATCGTTGATATCACTTTCAAGGAATCTGAAAGCTTGTTTCTCTTTTTCGGTAAAAGAGCTGTCAGCGACTGTAATCCAGCGGGTATTGCTGCCAGGCGGTGTGGGTATTCTTAAAGAGACGGCAATATTGTCGGTGCTAAGAGAGTTCAGAAGGGCCTTTAATGGCAGTGTGATTTTAATGTACGCCAGTGTGGGGTTGTCATTGGTTTGGATGAGATCTGAATACTCACGTAAAGGGGAGTAGGCTGAAATAAGATATTCCCCACTGGGCGTTCGGCCGGTCGCGAAGGTTACTTCAGAGGCGTTCAGCTCATCATGTTCCTGCAGCCGGATAAAGGTATCATCAATGTCGCGAAAGGGGACTTTTCCATTAAAGGCGGTGATTTCCTTAAACCCATCCGGCAAGACCACCGCTATTTCTCCATAGTGTTCGCCATATTTCAGGTACCGTTGTAATACCCGGGTTAACTCGCTGTGGAAGAGCTGATATCGGATGGTTTCTGAGGCTGAAAAATATTGTCGGGTCAGTGCATTGTTGGTGATCAGATCGAGGTCCGTCTGAATGTTTGTAATTGTGTCTGACAAATAGGCGGTACTGAGCGATTGATGGCTTGTCAGTTGACTATTGATTTCTTTGTCCAGAAGTTTGGCGAGCTGAGACTCGATCAAAAATCCAAAGGTGACCATGGCTAACAGGCCCACAAAGCTCAGGTTCATCATAAACCGGGTTTGCAGTTTCATCGTCAATCAACATCCAAGGTGTTAATCAGTCTCATGAGTGCGCGAATGGTTTCACGATCAGGATGTTGGTAAACGTAAAAGCTATCTGCCGACTCTGGAAACAGACGGTCGTCTTGTTGCATGGACTGGGGCAATAGCGCTATGGCTGGCTTACTGTAAGTGGCCGAGTAATGGTACTGAACATTGGCCGCGGTGACGTCGGGACGAAGGGTGAAATCCAGGAACTGGTATGCGCCGTCAATGTGCTCACTGCGCGCGCTTATCGTCCAGAAATCGACCCATTGAATGTTGCCTCCTTTTGGAATCGTAAACGCCAGCCGGTCATCCTCTTCCATCAAAAACATGGCGTCTGAATTATAGGTGACAGCGACCAAAGCTTCCCCTTGAGCTAATTTCGTTTCATCAGCTTCCAGATCTGGCATGCCATAGGATGACACCAGTGGTTGTTGATTGATCAGTGCCTGTTCTGCCGTTTTTATGGCGTCTGTATCCGGAATAAAGGGGCGTAGGCCCTTTGCCATCAAGGCAATCGGTAAAAGCTCTGAGACCTGTGCTGGCATTTGTACGGCACCCGCCCAGGGTGCATCATCGCGAAACAGGTCTGACCAGTGTGCGGGCGGTTGCTCCAATTGATCTTGGCGATACAGCACACCGTAGTAGCCCCAACCGTAAGGAACGACATGGTCGACGGCGTCCTGTGCACGAAGTTGCCATTGATTTCCATGGTCACTCAGGTGCGACAACTTGTCCGCTTGCAGCGGAATAATCCAGTTTTGAGCACGATAGGAACCGGCTTCCGCATCATCGATCAAAATGACGTCAAAACCGAAACCTTGAGTTTCGGCCATGATCTGGTCGCGTATTTCGTCATTGTCGTAATAGATGAACTCCAGCTCAATGCCGGTTTCGGACTGGAAGCGATCGGCCATTTCGGGATCGAAGTATTCTGGCCAGGTAAAAACTCTCAGTGGTCTGTCGTCGCCCAGAACCTGAATCGACAGTGACACTAAGAGAAAGGCACAAAAGCATCGAAGCATTGAGATTACTTCTGTCAGGATGTACCGGAAGTATAGACAATGTTTCGATGCTTACAGTGGAATTGACATGAAAATCCAGTGTCTTGTCAGGTCCGGGCGTTGCTGGCTGACGTCGTCTCTTTCACGGGCAGTTGACTTAGCAGTAACCGTCGGAAAACCTTTTCCCGAATATTGTTCGGTTGCTCCAGCCCCATACGTTTCAAATAGGGCAGGTTGGCTTGAATGTGACTGTCTTTGATGGGTGTGAGCAAGGCTGGTATCAGCGGCCAAACTGCACTGAGTTTGTGTTTCAGGCGCTTAAGGGCGCCGCCAATAGCGACCTCTTCATCGGTCAGTTCTTTACCGAATGGGAAGGGTGGGAAAAACGTGGCAGCCTGTCCACTCAGGGTTGCCTGAACCTTTTCCGGCGTGTTCTGAGTTGCCCATTTCGGCAGCCGATAATGTTTTGGCAGTTTGCCGGCTTTTTTGGCTTCACGGATTAAGCCAGCCTGAAAGCGGGAGTCGGTGATTTTAAGTAACGCATCTACAATTTCTTCATCATTTTTTGCCCGTAAATCGGCGACACCATACTCCGTCACGACGATGTCTCGCATGTGTCGCGGAACGGTGGCGTGTGCGTAGTTGAAGACAATGTTACTGACGACCTTGTTGCCTTTGAATTTCGTCGACCGCATCATCAAAATGGATCGAGCGTCGGGCGTATCCAACGCCATGCTGACAAAGTTGAACTGACCGCCGACACCAGAAACGACTTTTCCATCAGCCAGCCCATCGCTGACGGCTGCACCGCTCAGTGTCATTTTCATACAGGCATTGATGAAACGGGCATGTTTGCGTTGTGCCAGCTTCAGTGCTTCGTCGCCGAGCAACTGGTTCGTGTAGGACACGGTCGTCATGTTGATTTCGTTGAGTTGCTCATCGTCCATTCGGCGAAGGTCTTCATAAAAATGTGCATTACCGACAAAAAAACCGGCATGAATGAGGCGAGCGTGATTAAGGTGAGTAGCAAGGGCATGTTCTTCGAGCCAAGCCAGTACCTCAGCGGAATCCGGATTGGCAGAGCATTGTTGATCATGAGCGTGTAATTGCTGATCTTGCAGGGTGACATGGGATTGGAATATACCCCAGTGCTTGAGCCACTCGACATCCTCAGTTGTTAACGGCGACTGGAGTCGATTCATTTCCCGTAGGGCTATGATCCATTCGCGTGAGATTGCATCTGCTTTCAACCCTTGATTAATGAGCGTCTGAATGGCGAGGTCATCGTATACACGACGTTTCAGAATATCGCCTTTAATCAGTTCCATGTAACCTGAAACCAGCATTTCGGTGTTGCCGTACAGACCTTCCTCGAAGGTATGAAGGTCGCCATCGGTTTGTAATACCGGAAATCGCTCCAACGCGGACTGAGTGTCGAATAATCGGCGATACTCTGCATTGTGCTGGTGACGAACCCGCAGCGCATTGACGACGGCATCACCGAGTGAACCGATGCCTATCTGTAACGTACCAGCGTCTTTGACCAGCGCGCTGGTGTAGAGGCCGATCATATGGTCTGTTGGTGAAATCGGTTGTTGAGGCGTCGCAAAGATGGGGGAGTAGAGGTCGGGTTGATCGACAATGTGATCGAAGAACTCGGCGCTGACTTCGGCATCGTTCGGCATAAACGGTAGTTGTTCGTTCACCTGAGCGATCATGAATCGGGGTTTTCCGTCTTTCTCTGATTGCGCCTTCATCATGGGTTGCAGGTCCAGGGTGACGTCCGGATTGCAAGACAGGCTGTAGCGAACCTGGTCACCGTCGGTTCGTTTGCTGATCATCTGGGTTACCAGGTTCACGCCACGGGTGACAATGTCGCGGGCAACATGTGTATAGTTGGCCGACAGAGCGTTTTGCTGCGCTTTGGGGTTATGCAGCATTTCACCCGGCTTGAAATAAAACTCAACAATACGGATGTTGTCAGGGATGCGCCCTTTGCGTCCGTCAAGCACATAATCCAGTTCTGGAACTCCCTGAAACTGACGCTCAAAGAAGGGTGTCAGCAAGCGTTTTTCCAGGTCCGATTTTAAAGGAGGTCGTCCGAGCGATAAGGCCGTTTGGATTTCAAGAGAATAGGTCGGGTTGTTTTTAGCAACGCCGTAAAGTGCGTTGATCAGGTGTGTGGCTTTACCGATCCCAATGGGAACACCCATGACGATGTGTCCGTCGAGCGCATCAAAAAGCGACTGAGCAAGTGAGTTAAGATCCGTATCGGCGGAAGGGGTAAAGGATTTGTTCATCGAGGTCTCCAGACGCTCTGTTATGTGCGTTGCTTTAAATCGTTATAGCATGCGCGAAATCATTATGTCCGGTTTTGATAGGGGTCAGTTCGGACAAAGTCCGCAAGGGCAGAGCCCTTGAGGAAATGTCCATAATTGTTTACATGGCAGTCGAGAAAGGGTGAATGAAAGCATCACCCGATAAGCTGAGTCAGCACCTGTTGAAGCGGGTGCAACAAGATCTGCTGGTCAAGTCGTTTTACCTGACTGCGGCAAGAGTAACCCGTTGTCACGAGAGTTTCCTGATTGGTATCTGTGGTGATGACCTCTCGCCAAGAGAGATCGTAAATAGCCTCAGACGTTTCCCTGTTTCGCGTTTCATGGCCGTAGGTGCCGGCCATGCCACAACAGCCTACTGGAATGACCCGGCATTGCTGATTCAGTAAGCCCAGTACAGTGACCCAGTCCTGAATGCTTGAGGCCGCATTGGTTTTCTCGGTGCAGTGCCCAAGCAGTCCAACCTGGCCGGCGCTTACTTTTGACGCCGCGGCTTTTAGCCGATCGGGGTGTTTGACTAAAAATTCCTGCAGCAGGTCCACTCGGGGGACGGCTTCGTCTACGTACTTTGCGTATTCGGCGCGATAAGTGAGCGTCATCGATGGGTCGATACCGACAAGCGCGATGCCACAGTCTGCCAGTGCTTTCAGTTTTCTCTGGTTGCGTTGAGCAATCCAGCGGAAGGTGTGTAGGAACCCATGAACGTGCAAGGGTTTTCCGTTAGCGGCATAGGGCATCATCCAAACTCGGAACCCCAGTGCCTGCAGGCAGTCCACAATGTCCATCACCACATGCGTTTCAAAGAAGCTGGTGAAAGCATCCTGCACGATGATGACCGAACGGTTTTTTTCGGAGTCGCTGAGCGCCTGCAACATGTTCGCATCAGCATACATGACTTTTCGCTGACGCAGTTCTTTACGGAAGTTCATCGGATGGATTAATGGACTGTCGACCATACCCGCGACTGACTTCAATATCGCTTTAATCACAGACCAGCGCATCAGCGTGTTATACAGACTCTTGAACGGCTGTGTCACCAGCAGAGGAATAATGAACTCCAGCATGCCGATAAAGTAATCTTTTAACGGTCGTAGGTAGCGGCTGTAATAAAGTTGCAGGAAACGAGCCCGGAACTCTGGGACGTCGACTTTAATCGGGCATTGTCCTGTGCAGGATTTACAAGCCAGACAACCGGCCATCGATTCGGCCACTTCATGGTTGAAGTCATACTGTCCGCGGGCTTTCTGCCAGCTGTGATAGGCACGGGGTATAAAGTGCAACAACGGTAGCTTACGTTTTTCAGTGCGTTGCAGTGCAACGGTATTCTGCCCTTGTTTATCAAGCAGTCGCAGCCATTCCCGAATCAGCGAAGCCCGGCCTTTGGGTGAATGCTTGCGTTCTCGGGTCGCTTTCCACGAAGGGCACATGGCATCGGCCGGATCATAGTTAAAGCAGGCACCATTGCCATTGCAGTACATGCCGTCGCCGAACTGAGTCCAGTTTTCGAGAGAAATGGTGCGGTCTAGCTCTCCCCGTGTTGTTGCCTCATCAATCTTAATCAACGGGATACTGTGATGATGAGTGGCGATCTTCCCGGGGTTTAATTGGTTAAAAGGATCAAAAGCACGTTTGATGGCCTGCAGTTCCGGATATAAATCGCCAAAGAACTCCGGTGCAAACTCAGAACGCAGGCCTTTACCATGTTCGCCCCAGAGCAGACCGTTGTATTTTTTGATCAGTTCAACGACCTGGTCGGTTATCGTTCGAACCAGTGCCATCTGCGCCGGATCTTTCTGATCCAGCGCAGGACGGACATGAAGTACGCCGGCATCGACATGTCCAAACATGCCGTAACGCAGGTTGTAATGATCCAGTACCGCACGGAACTCCATGATGAAATCAGCAAGATTTTCCGGTGGCACCGCCGTGTCTTCAACAAACGGGATAGGACGCGCTTCGCCTTTGGCATTCCCCAGTAGCCCAACCGATTTTTTGCGCATCGCCCAGATTTGTTTGACGTTATCCGTGCCCATTGCCACCGAATGACCCAAGTAACCAGAGCTGGCCTGTTCAGCGAGTTGCTGAGTCAGGCGATCGATACCGGCCTGCAGATCGGCTTGACTGTCGGCGGTGTATTCAACCAGGTTAATACCTTTGATGGTCTGACCATTGGCATCGAAGAACTCACTGACGGAATGCCAGATGATGTCGCCTTGGGCCAGTTCCAAAACCGTCGAATCAATGGTTTCAATAGACGTGGGTTGTGCGCCCATGAGCGCTTGCGCATCGCGAAGTGACGATTCAAAGGAATCGTAGAAAACGTTGACCAGTGCCGAAACTTTTGGAATCGGCAGAACATTTAACTTGGCTTCGGTAATGAAGCCCAGAGTGCCTTCAGAACCGCAGAGGATGTTATTGAGGTTAAATTGGCCATCATCATAAATGTGGGCCAGATCGTAACCGGTCAGGCAACGGTTAAGTGGGGGAAACTTCGCCGCGATATCGTCTTTTCGTCGTTGATAGATATCGTCAACCGTGGCGTGAATCTGCCCGATACGATCGGTGCTCTGCCGCTGGTGCAACAACTGGTCATCGGACAGCGGGCCGCTGACCAAACGGTCGCCGGAAAGCAATATTGTTTCCAGTGACAGCACGTGATCTCGGGTTTTACCGTACAGAACGGAGCCTTGCCCACTGGCGTCGGTGTTGATCATGCCGCCAATGGTTGCCCGATTACTGGTGGAAAGTTCTGGCGCGAAGAATAACCCATAAGGTTTAAGCGCTGCGTTCAGTTGGTCCTTGACGACCCCGGTTTGAACACGAACCCAGCGTTCCTCCGGATTGATCTCGAGGATACGGTTCATGTGTTTGGACAAATCGACAACGATGCCATCGGTCAGGGATTGTCCGTTGGTGCCGGTGCCGCCGCCACGAGGTGACAATACAATCGATTGCCATTGATCCGTGGCCGCAAGCCGGGTCAGGGTTTGAATGTCTTCAACGCAAGCCGGATAGACGACGGCTTGAGGTAACACCTGGTAGATCGAGTTGTCCGTGGCCAAAACGGTTCGGTTAGCGTAATCCGGACAGAGTTCACCCTGAAAACCTTCGGCGGCAACGGCCGATAAAAAGTCCAGATACTGTTGTTGAACGTCAGTCAGGTGATGTAAGCGCGCGAGCATGGCAGGATACCGATCATCATAAGCAGGCCGGTATTTTAACGGATTTGTCAGCTAATACGAGTTGAGAGGCCGAAAAATGAAACTGCAGATAGTGAATCAGACTCTTGCGCCGGAGGGATGGCCGGCGCAAAAGCGAGTAGGGACTTACTTATGGCTGGTGGCTTTTAACAGGGCCGTAATCACGTGTGTCCGGTTAATGACACCGATGAGACGTCCGTTTTCACAAACCGGATACTTTTTCGGCTTGTTGCCGCACATCAATTGCGCCATATCGACGATCGACATGCTGGGTTCTGCAAACAATACTTCATGTTTCATGACATCGCGCACCAGTTCACGCTGGTCGTCGTAATAGCTGTCACTGATCATGTAACGCAGACAATCCTGCTCAGAAATGTAACCCACTACCCGTTGATTTTCATCGACAACAGGTGCGCCAATGAGCTTGGCATTGAGCATTTTTTCGACAGCCTGAGGGATCGTTGTATCCGGAGTAACGGTCAACCGAGCGGGGACCATGCAATCTGCAACGGTTAAAGCTTGAACACTCATGAGCAGTTCCTTTTTGTCATTATATAGGCGGACATCAGGCATTCGGGCCGGTTGCGCTAATGACAACTGGCGCTGAAATCACACTGATCTCATGAATTTATAGTAGTCTTGAAAGGCGAAAGTGTAAATCGAAGCATTCGACGAATGCTCCGATTTGTGCGCCCGATTTGGCAATCTATTAAGCCGATTGTTGTTGGATGTGCGCCAGGATGTCGGTCAGGGCAATTTCCTCTTTGTCACTTGCCCGACGTGCTTTGTATTCGACTTTACCGTCGGCCAGGCCACGGTCACTGACAACAATACGGTGCGGCACACCGACCAGTTCCATGTCAGCGAACTTCACGCCGGGGCTGGTTTTTTTATCCCGATCATCGAGCAAGACGTCGTAACCGGCAGCCTGCAGGTCGGCGTACAGTTTTTCGGCCACTTCCATCACTTCCGGCGACTTATGCGCGTTCAGCGGCACAATGCCAACATGGAATGGTGCAATGGCGTCCGGCCAGATGATGCCGTTTTCATCGTGGTTTTGTTCGATGGCGGCAGCGACGATTCGAGTCACCCCAATACCGTAACAGCCCATCTGCATCGCCTGACTTTTACCATTCTGATCCAACACTTCGGCTTTCAACGATTTGGAGTAGGTGTCGCCTAACTGAAAGATGTGGCCCACTTCAATGCCTTTCAGGATTTTCAGCGTACCTTGGCCATCCGGGCTGGGATCGCCCTCTACCACATTGCGCAGATCTTCAACGGCCGGTAACGCGACATCGCGCTCCCAGTTAATGTTGAAATAGTGTTTACCATCGATGTTCGCACCGGCGCCGAAGTCGGACATCTTGCTGACGGTACGGTCAATAATGCAGGGGACCGAAGCGTTTACCGGTCCTAATGATCCTGGGCCTGCGCCCATGACAGCCCGGATTTCTTCATCGGTGGCCATGGTCAATGGCGCGGCAACCTGCGGCAGTTTTTCGGCTTTGACTTCGTTGAGTTCATGGTCGCCGCGGATCAACAACGCGACGAGGTCGCTGTCCACTTCGTCACTGGCTTTAACCATCAGGGTCTTGACGGTTTTTTCGATCGGCAGACCGAACTGAGATACCAGGTCTTCAATGGTTTTGGCGTTGGGTGTATCGACTTCTGTCATCTCAGCCGTCGGTGCGGCCCGTTCACCGGCAGGCATCGGCGCTTCGGCCTGTTCTATGTTGGCGGCGTAGCTGCTGTCGGTGGAGTAGACGATGTAGTCTTCGCCGGAATCGGCCAGTACCTGAAACTCATGAGATGCGCTGCCGCCCATGGCGCCGGTATCTGCGAGGACGGGCCGGTAGTCCAGTCCGAGACGATCAAAAATACGACAGTAGGCTTGATACATGTTGTCGTATTCTTTGTTTAAGCACTCCTGATCAACGTGGAAGGAGTAACCGTCTTTCATGACAAACTCACGCGAGCGCATAACACCGAAGCGTGGGCGGAACTCATCACGGAACTTGTTTTGAATCTGATAGAAGTTCATCGGTAACTGTTTGTAGCTGGTCAGCTCGTTACGGGCAATATCGGTAATGACTTCTTCGTGGGTTGGGCCGTACACAAAATCACGCTGATGGCGATCCTGCATTTTCAGCATTTGGCCTTCCATCTTGTCGATACGTCCGCTTTCTTCCCACAGTTCGGCCGGCTGAATGGTCGGCATCAGAACTTCCTGAGCCCCGGACCGGTCCAGTTCTTCACGGATGATGGTTTCAATTTTGTTCAGAACCCGCCGACCTGTTGGCAGCCAGTTGTAGAGCCCAGAGGCCAGTTTGCGGACCAGGCCGGCACGCAGCATGAGTTTGTGGCTCACAATGACCGCATCAGCAGGGGTTTCTTTGACGGTCGCCAGGAGGTATCGACTCGCGCGCATTGAGCGTTCCTTTTTAAGTATTCGGGTATAAAAACAGGGCAGGCATTGTAAACGGAAGGCCTGCGCCTGAAAAGCGCAGGCCGGAGGGCTTACCAGTGGCCGGTGTTTTCCATGCTCGCCCAGGGTTCCGCCGGTGGCAGATCATCGCCTTTCTGTAACAGCTCGATGGAAATGTTATCCGGGCTGCGGACAAAGGCCATGTGGCCATCCCGTGGCGGACGGTTAATGGTGACGCCCCCATCCATCAAGGTCTGGCAGGCTTCGTAGATATTGTCGACCTGGTAAGCCAGGTGACCGAAGTTGCGTCCTTCATCATAGTCTTCCGGGTCCCAGTTGTGCGTCAGCTCCAACTCGGGGGCGCCTTCTTCTGTGGCCAGGAATATCAGTGTAAAGCGGCCTTTCGGGTGGTCAGTCCGACGAATTTCTTTCAGACCCAACAGGTCGCAATAAAAGTGCAGAGAAGCGTCAACATCTTTGACGCGAACCATGGTATGCAGGTATTTCATGAATGGCGTTATCCTTGATCGTCGGTACATTTAAACGGCAACGCGGCCTGAGTGTGTGCAAAATAATCAGCCGTCATCCGAGCTTCTTCGTCACAGAAGTGTTTGGCGGCCTGAAAAAATTCAGGATGCTGAAGCCAATGATACGAGTGGGTGTAGGTCGGTTCAAATCCACGGGCAATTTTATGCTCGCCCTGCGTACCAGGGTCGAATCGTTTCAGCTGGTGTTTGATGCAGTACTCGATGCCCTGGTAGTAACAGGCTTCGAAGTGGAGGTTGTCAATCTCACTCAGGCAACCCCAGTAGCGACCGTACAGGGTGTTCTGGTCTTTAAAGAACAGGGCGCCGGCGACGGGGTCGCCGTGCTGCTCGGCCATGACCAGAACGATCTGGTCCGCCATGGTGTGCCGGATCTGATCGAAAAAGGCGCGATTCAAATACCCGGCCCGACCACGCTTTAAATAGGTCGCGTGGTAAAAACGGTAAAAAGCGTCCCAGTGATGATCGCTGATCTCAGAACCTTCCAGGGTGGCTAAGCGTATGCCCTGAGCCGCCATCGAGCGCCGTTCGCGGCGGACATTCTTTCGTTTTCGAGATGAAAACCGATCCAGAAAATCGTCAAAGTCCCGATAGTCTTGGTTGTACCAATGAAACTGAACATCGGTGCGCCGCAGGAGTTCTGTTTCATTCAACAGCCTTTGCTCAGAAGGGTTGGGGAACAGTATATGGAAGCCACTCAGGGATTGTTGAGTGCACAGACTTTTCAGGGCGTGGCTGATCAGGTCTGCGTCCGCGGCGGTTTCGGCCCCGAGTAAACGTGGTCCCTGGCTTGGCGTAAACGGCGCCGCAATGATGAGCTTCGGATAGTAGTCCAGATGGTGCTGCTCATAAGCCTGTGCCCAGGCCCAGTCAAAGACGTACTCTCCCCAAGAGTGCCCCTTAAGGTAAGCGGGTAGGTAAAGACGATTATCCAGCTCCAGATGCTGAGCCTTCCAGCCGTCTTCGGGTTCGCAGACGTGGCTATCGTTTAACGCCGCCAGAAAGGCCCGGCTGATGAACGGGTTTTCGCTGTTTGGGGCTGTTTCCGGCCATTGTTCATGCAGTTTCAATTGCATTGTGAGTGACATTCCTGAAGGTCGGACCGTTCATTGTAGTGGCAGTGCCGGATGAAAAGACAGACCCGCTGCTGGGTATGTCGCCGTTGAATCTGTGAGTAGTTACGATGTGTCTGGCTTGCTGGATGTAAGCGGGGGCAGAAGCGCTACACCGTTGTTAAAGGTACATCTGCCAGCAAAGCGCTTGGAATACCGACTATTGAGGATGAAAATGCCTGTCAGTGACCCTATATTGTTGAATTAATCGAATTAAACGGTAGAGTTGTGCCAGTTTTGAACAGCTTGTCAGGAAAAGGTCATGTTTGAGTTGGATTACCGGTTGGAAAACGACTGCGTGGACATCGGTTCCCTGCCACTGTGTCGCATCTTGTTAATGAAGGACGCGAACTACCCTTGGATCATACTGGTGCCTCAGCGCGAGAACATCAGTGAGATCTTTCAACTGGATCTCGACTCGCAGGAACAGTTGATCTGGGAAAGCTCCTTTGTTGCTGAGCGACTGATGTCGGCATTTGATGGCGACAAAATGAACATCGCAGCGTTGGGCAATGTCGTGCCCCAGTTGCATATTCACCATGTGGTCCGTCGCGAAGACGATGCGGCCTGGCCAAATCCGGTGTGGGGTGCCGTGCCTCCAAAAGCCTACCAGGCCGCTGAGCTGGATCAGCGAATCCGCGTGCTCCGCGAAGCGCTGCAGACTTCAACGTTTAAGCCGGCCGTATAAACACGCCTTCTGGCCGGTCTTTCTCACCGGCCAGCTCATGAACGTCCTGTGATCCCCTGGCACCGGGCGTTGTCATTAAATCTTCATCGTCCTGACCCGGAAGTGACATACGTAACTGAATAATGATCCCTATAACAAGGGGGATGCGTTATGCGTTGGTTGGAGCCGGTTCAGCAGATAGACCTGTCATTGTTTAAGTGGTGTATGGCCCGTCGCCGTCGGGAAACCCTGACCGCCATTGGTCGTGCGGTATCCAGGACCGCCGATGGCTGGCTGTATCTGGTCTTTATTGTGGGTTATGGCGCTCTGGAATGGTCGGAAGGTAATGCCTATGTGCGGCTGTTTGTGTCGGCCTTCCTGATCGAGCGATTGATCTATTGGGTGTTGAAAAACAGCTGCCGACGCAACCGCCCGGCGGATGCCATTCACGATTTCACCAGTTTCATTATTCCTTCGGACAAGTTCAGTTTTCCATCCGGCCACACCTCAGCGGCCTTTCTGTTTGCCGTGCTGGTGGCCTCTCAGTTTCCCTCGCTTTTGCCTCTACTGGTCTTTTGGGGCGTTCTGGTGGGGTTGTCGCGAGTGTTTCTGGGCGTCCATTTTCCCACGGACACCCTGGTCGGGGCGGCATTGGGCAGCACGGTCGGTTTCGTCGTTCTAACATCAGGAGGTGTGTTTTGAAGCTGCTTTATGGGGTTCAGGGGACTGGTAACGGGCATATTACCCGCGCGCGGGCCATGCAGGCAGCGCTTGCGGTAAAAGGCATCGAGGTCGATTGGGTGTTCTCCGGGCGTGAACGGAGCAAATTTTTTGATATGGAGGCCTTTGGGGACTTTAAAGTCTTTAAGGGACTGACGTTCGCAACGAAGTCCGGAAAAATCGATTTGCTGAAGACATTTGCCGAAGCCTCCTTGGGGCAGATGTATCAGGATATTCGTACGCTCGATTTGTCTCAGTATGATCTGGCCGTTACTGATTTCGAACCGGTGGTTGCCTGGGCAGCCAAAAAACAAGGGTTGCCGTGCATTGGTATTGGCCATCAATATGCGTTTGACCATGACATTCCAAAGGCGGCACATTCTTTTGCCAGTGACGCCATTATGAAGTGGTTCGCCCCGGTTTCACTGGGTGTTGGTGTTCATTGGCATCACTTCAATCAACCCATTTTGCCGCCGATCATTGAGGCGGATCATCCGACTGACGTGGTTCGGGTGAATCGGACATTGGTCTACCTGCCATTCGAGCACAGTGCCTCCGTACTGAAGACATTGCAGTCAGTGGATCATGCCTTCGTTTTTCATTGTGCGGACATCGAACCCGGACGGTATTCAAATGTGGTTGTGAAAGGGTTTTCCCGCGACGGCTTTAAGGACAGCTTGCACGCCACCGATGGTGTGATCTGTAACGCGGGCTTTGAGCTGGCTTCCGAGGCTCTGAGCTTGGGGCGACGCCTGATGGTAAAACCCCTGAAAGGGCAGATGGAGCAGTCATCCAATGCCCTGGCACTGAGTCAGTTGGGTTTAGGCTTATCGACACGCAGTATCGATACGGCAAGCCTTCAGCGCTTCCTGGCGCAAGCAGTGGTCTGTCAGGTGAATTACCCGGATGTGCCTGAGTTACTGGCGCGCTGGCTGATGACTTTTCCTGAGCAATCACTTGATGAGTTGGTCAAAGTGGCCTGGCAAGGGGTTGAGCTGCCTCAGGTGGCGAGTCCGCATGATCGTCAACCTGCGCTGACAGCTTGAGGACGATGATCCAAAATTGAACGCCAATAGCACTTAGTCGTAAAGTCTGATTGACAAAAATGGCGATTTCGTGCAATTTGCTCTCCTGCAAATAATTAATTACAAGAAATAATGGGCGCTTTAAGGGCGACCCATGTCTTTGTCGGAGAGAACGGACATGCGACTTTACATCCGTTGCGAAGAGCGCCTGGGCATCTGCGCGGAAATTTTGGATATTCTGGTCAATCACGAAATCGACCTGCGTGGGATCGAAATTGACCCCAGCGGGGAGATATTTCTTAATTTTCCAACCGTGGAGTTCGATGAGTTTCAGCACCTGATGCCGGAAATACGGCTGATTCCCGGTGTGCATGACGTTTCCCTGGTGCCCTATATGCCGAAGGAGCGTGAGCAACAGGAAATGCGAACCTTGTTGCAAACGCTGCCAGAACCGGTGATTTCCATTGATTCACGAGGATACGTTGTTATTGCCAATGAAGCGGCTCTGGACATTCTTCAGCTGCCGGAAGACGAAGTTCGTCGGAAACTGCTGAAGAACTGGGTGCGCGGATTTAACTTTAATAAATGGCTATCCACAGAAGATCCGGAGTCGGAGTCGGTTCATCTGCAATTCAAAGGTCGTACCTTCCTGGCCGACATTTATCCTGTGCACATTGAAAACGACGAAGAAGGCATGCTGTTTGCCGGCGGTGTCATCACCTTTAAGTCGCCGGAAAAACTGGGTCGCCAGATGACGGCCTATCATAAGCAGACCGGTCAGTTCGAAATGATCATCGCTGAAAGCCAGAGCATGAAGCGAGTAATACGACAGGCCAAACGAATGTCGGGTTTGGATGCGCCCTTGCTGATTAGCGGTGAAACCGGTACCGGTAAGGAGCTGTTAGCCAAGGCTTGTCATCAACACAGTCTGCGCAAAGACAAGCCGTTTTTGGTGTTGAACTGTGCGGCGTTACCCGATGATGTCGCCGAAAGTGAGCTGTTTGGTTATGCGGCCGGTGCTTTTGAAGGGGCCACCACCGAAAAGAAAGGCATTGTTGAACTGGCCGAAGGCGGAACCGTCTTCCTTGATGAAATCGGCGACATGTCCCGCCTGCTGCAAAATAAATTTCTGCGTCTGTTGCAGGATGGCTCCTACCGGCGTGTTGGTGACGAGCAGGAATACACGGCGGACGTACGGATCATTTGTTCGACGCAAAAAAATCTGCTGGAGTTGTGTCAATCTGGCGAGTTTCGTGAAGACCTATATTACCGGCTCAATGTTCTTACGCTGCATATTCCGCCGTTACGCGATCGTAAGTCCGATGTCATTCCTATGGCTGAGCGCTTTATTGCCCGCTTTGCGGAACCTCATCGTCAACGCGTCCGGATATCTTCGGCTTGCCAGAATGCTTTGCAGCAATATCCGTGGCCCGGTAATGTCCGGCAAATGGAAAACGCCTTGTTGCGCGCCGTTTCGCTGGTGGAAGGGGATTTATTGGAACCCGAGCACTTACAGTTGCCCAGTTTCTCAAGCGGTTGGGGATACGTTGACGAAAGCTTTGAAGGAACGTTAGAAGAGGCGATGAAACGCTTCGAATCGGAGTTGTTAAAGCGGTTGTATCCGGCTTACCCAAGCAGCCGACAGCTCGGCAAAAAACTGGGTGTGTCACACACCGCGATTGCCAACAAACTGCGCGAATATCAAATCGGTAAACACGCCGAGAGTCAGTGACGATCTTCCCGCAGCGTTGACGTGGTTTCTGCATCAGATTTCGCTGCGTGTTCACTCAAGGGGCCCTGTTGCTCATTGAGCCAGGCTTGATAGTCACTGAAGGGCATCGGACGTGCAAAGCCGAAGCCCTGTAATTTATCGCAACCCAGAGCTTTCAGTGTTTCGGCGGTCGCATCGTCTTCGATGCCTTCTGCCGTCACAATCAGTTTCAGTTTCTTAGCCATGGACACCGTCGCGGATACGATCGTTTGGCGTTTTGGATCGTTCAGCATGTCGGTGACAAAACTTCGGTCAATTTTCAGTTCTGAAAAGGGATGTTCGTTCGCGTAACTGAGCGATGAATAGCCGGTACCGAAGTCATCAATGGCAAAGAGAAATCCATGATCCCTCAGTTCGGTGAAATTCTGCTGAAAGACGGCCTGATCGGACAAATGCATACTCTCCGTGACTTCCAGGGTGAAAATGTCGGCGGGTAACCCGGTGCTGTCCAGCAGACCAATGACGTCGGATGAAAATCCCCGATGGGATAAATCGTTTGCCGAAATGTTGATGGATACGCGGATACCGCAGTAGCCCAATTGTCGCAGTGTTTTGGTTTGCGAAAACGCAGCGCTCAGTACCCATCGGGTCAAGCTGCGAATCAGGCCGGTTTGTTCTGCGATGGTGATGACATCAATGGTCGGGATCAAACCTTCGGTCGGATGATGCCAGCGCAGCAGCACTTCAGAAGCTCGGTCTTCAGGTTGCGTTAAACTGATTTGCGGTTGGTGGTATAACTCCAGATCGCCCGCTTCGATGGCATTCACCAGATCCTGAGCGAGGCGAACATGCAGCCCCTGGCTTTGAACTTCCAGTGGCTGGTAAATGTGATAGGCCTGTTGACTGGTTTTAGCGGTCTGCAACGCGTGGCGAACCTGTCTGAGCAGTTCTGTTGCCTGAGTGTTGTTTTGTAAAATCGCGCCGGCAAAATGGCATTGAATGCGAAATGGCAAGGAGTCTGGCATTGGATTGTAGTTATCGCGCTGACTGAGTGCTTTCAATGTTGCATCCAGATGGGAACGGCTGTGATTATCCATCAGAAAGCACAGAATCTCGCCACGCAACACGGCGCAATGTCGATGATGAACAGACTGATCATCAATGGTATGCAGATGTCCATAGCCACTCAGTTCGGTATCAAACGACTGACTGATCGCGTGGAACAGATCACTCATTTCCTGATCCCGAAGGTAGGGGCGTATGGAATCCAGATTTGAAATTTCAATGGCAACTAACGTCAGGCGCGGTTCGATGCTCTGAGCCATCGATGTTTTTATGGCCTCTTTAAGCAAGCCGGTGTTGGCCAGTCCGACAACTTCATCATGAGTCGCCTGATAAAGCCTGACTTTTTCGAGGGTCGAAAAACGATCCGCCAGGGCCATCGAAATCAGCGCCATTTCCAGAACAATGGAAAACAAAAAGGCGTGGCGTGTCAGGAAGCTGTACTCAATGTCACCGCTGAATAACAGGAATGCGATAGCGCCACCGATATACAGAGGTAGCCAGGAAATAATGTAGTAACGTGTCCAGGTAAGTTTTTCCGGTATCCGGTAAAGGATCATCGCCATCACTACGACATAACCCACGGCTTGAATGAATGGGTAGATCTGCGCCTCGATGTGTTCCGGAGCGACCAGGGTGAATGCCAGGTAGATCCATAACGCATGACGAACGGTCAGCATGACTCGGGATAATGGTCCCTGTTCAGCCGAGTAACGCAGGAAGCTGCTCGCAAACAAAAAAGTCATTAAGGTAGCCAGCGCGTTCAGGCTGATGATGTTGGCAGACAACCACTGTTGCAGTGAGCGGGGAAACAGGTAGTACCCGTAACCATGCGCCACCCCTAATAACAGCAGAAGTGAAAAGATATAGCCGGAGTAGTAAACATAAGTTTCGTCTTTCAAACCCATGTACAACACCAGGTTATAAACCACCATTAACAGGATGATGCCGCAGAACGACCCCCAGATCAGATGGAGGCTTTGTTCCAGTTGGTTGAACCCATCTGCGGTCAGAATGGTCACGGGAACGATGGGCGCGCCGTTAGTCTGCGCTTTGATATAAAAGCGCTGGGGGATATCGGATAGGCGGAACGGAACATGAGGCAGCATCAGTTGCAGACGAACGGGGTTTTGCGTTTGATCTCCGGTCACCAACAAGGGTTCAGGCAACCCATCAGCGTTGGTGCTGAAAACCTCGAGACGATTAATCATTGGGTTGTCCAGAACTAAAACGAGGTCCCGGGCAGAGCTGGTTTGGTTATCTAGGGTAATGCGGAGCCAATAGGTCTGATCACTAAAGCCTAACGGGATCTGATTCCAGTCACTGCCGGTAAAGGCCGAATCCGGCAGGCGAAGGAGGTCAGCAACCGCGACCTCCTCTTTCAGATAAGCAAACTCGTAGGACAGTCCGCTGGGCGGATCACTCTGAGCCTTGGCCAGATCCTGCCAATGGTTCAGCAGATACATCAGTACCGTTCCAACGAAAATCGTCAGAGTGATCGCCATCAGTACATGTAATGGTCGGTGGTACCAACGCATGATCCCAGCCAGTCAGATGCCTTTTTTGACTATAGCACAGGCAATCTAACTGAACGGAAAATGTCTCAGGCTGTCGGCTCGTACGCCAGGTTCGGGCTCAGCCAGCGTTCGGCTTCTTCCATCGTCATGCCTTTGCGTTGAGCATAGTCTTCAACCTGATCACGGCTGATTTTTCCGACACCAAAGTATTTCGACTGAGGATGGCTGAAGTACCAGCCGGAAACGCTGGCCGCAGGCATCATCGCGAAAGAATCGGTCAGTGCTACGCCGGTCGCATCCGTGGCATTGAGCAGATCAAACAGTTTGGCTTTCTCTGTGTGATCCGGGCAGGCCGGATAACCCGGTGCCGGTCGAATACCCTGATAACGCTCTTTAATCAGCTCGTCGTTGCTGAGCGATTCGTCACGATCGTAGCCCCAGAACTCCTTACGCACCCGTTCGTGCATGCGCTCGGCAAAGGCTTCGGCCAAACGATCGGCCAGTGCCTTCAGCATGATGGAGTTATAATCATCTCCGGCCTGTTCGTAGGCATTGGCACGTTCATCGACACCGTGTCCAGTGGTGACCACAAAGCCACCAAGGTAGTCACTGCCGTGACCGTCGGGTGCAATGAAGTCTGCCAGCGAATAGTTTGGCTGCTGATCGGGTTTGATGCTCTGCTGGCGCAAGTGCTCAAGATCCGTTGTGCCATGATCTTCCTGAACCTGAATAGTATCGGCGCTCGTTCGAGCGGCGGGCCAGAAACCGACGACGGCTTTCGGTGTCAGCCAGTTTTCGTCGATGATTCTGTCCAGCATGGCCTGCGCATCCTGGAACAGCGACGTTGCGGTTTCACCGACCTTCTCATCAGAGAGAATTTTCGGGTACTTACCGTGCAGGTCCCAGGTATTAAAAAACGGTGTCCAGTCGATGTAGTCGCGCAGCTCTTTGACGGAGTAGTTATCAAACACCTGGGTGCCGGTAAAGGCCGGCACAGGCGGTGTATAGCTGTCCCAGTCAAAGCTCTCGGCATTCTCGCAGGCTTGTGGGTAGGGGTGCAGTGCTTTGGACTTACGGTTTTTGTTCCGCTCTCGAACCGTTTCGTATTCGGCCTGTCTTTCGGCAACGAAAATGGGTTTCTGTTTTGGATTCAACAGCGATTGCACGACAGATACCGCCCGGGACGCATCGGTCACATAAATGGTGGCATCGTTATGATACTGCGGATCAATTTTTACCGCAGTGTGAGCTTTGGACGTGGTGGCACCGCCGATCATCAGCGGCAGATGAAAGTCCTGTCGCTGCATCTCGCGGGCAATGTGCACCATTTCATCCAGGCTGGGGGTAATGAGACCGGACAGACCGATAACGTCGACGTTCTCTTCACGGGCCACCTTGAGGATTTTTTCAGCCGGAACCATGACGCCCAAGTCGATCACATCAAAGTTATTACAGGCCAGCACCACACCGACGATGTTTTTACCAATGTCGTGAACATCGCCTTTCACGGTCGCCATCAGAACCTTACCTTTCGGTTTGGCGTCGGCTGATTTTTCCGCCTCAATGAAGGGGATCAGATGGGCGACGGCCTGTTTCATCACCCGGGCCGATTTCACAACCTGCGGTAAGAACATTTTACCGGCACCGAACAGATCACCGACGACGTTCATACCGTCCATCAATGGCCCTTCGATGACATCGATGGGGGCGGTCGCCTGTTGTCGGGCTTCCTCAGTATCATCAATGATGTGGGCGGTAATACCTTTGACCAGCGCGTGCTCAATACGTTTGTTGACCGGTAGAGAACGCCATTCGAGATCCTCTTTGACCTCGGTTTTGCCATCGCCTCGGTATTTTTCGGCGATTTCCAGCAGTCGGTCAGTGGCGTCATTGCGCCGGTTCAGAATCACATCTTCGACACGCTCACGCAGTTCATCCGGAATGTCATCGTAAATCACCAGCTGGCCGGCGTTCACGATGCCCATGTTCATGCCGACTTTACTGGCGTGATAGAGGAACACGGAATGAATGGCTTCACGAACCGGGTTGTTCCCCCGGAACGAGAACGACACATTGGATACCCCGCCGCTGACACTGGCATAAGGCATGTTACGGCGAATGTGATCGGTCGCCTCGATGAAATCGAGTGCGTAGTTGTTGTGTTCATCAATACCGGTGGCAACCGCAAAAATATTCGGGTCAAAGATGATGTCCTCGGGCGGAAAGCCGTGCGCAGTGAGTAAGTCATAACTGCGCTGACAGATTTCAATTTTCCGTTCTCGGGTATCCGCCTGACCGGTTTCATCAAACGCCATGATCACAACGGCTGCACCATAGCGCTGGCAGAGTTTGGCCTGATGCAGGAAGTTTGCTTCGCCTTCTTTGAGCGATATTGAGTTAACGATGGCTTTGCCTTGCACGCAGCGTAAACCGGCTTCAATAACGTCCCACTTAGACGAGTCCACCATGATCGGTACACGGGCGATATCAGGTTCAGAGGCAATCAGGTTCAGGAACGTCGTCATCGCATCAGCGGAGTCCAGCATGCCCTCATCCATGTTGACGTCGATGATCTGCGCGCCGTTTTCAACCTGTTCGCGGGCTACATCCAGCGCTTCGTCATACAGTTCTTCTTTAATCAGACGGCGGAACTTAGCCGAACCGGTGACGTTGGTTCGCTCACCCACGTTCACGAAGTTCAACTCGTCGGTCAGCACGAAGGGTTCGAGGCCTGACAGGGCCATGCGATGCGGATCCGCTGCTGGTTGTCGTGGCGAATGCTTCTGCATGGCCGCGTTAATCAGTTCAATGTGTTTTGGCGTGGTCCCGCAGCAGCCACCGATGATGTTTACAAAGCCAGAGGCGGCAAACTCATCAACGACCGACGTCATTTCTTCCGGCGACTCATCATACTCGCCAAACTCATTCGGCAACCCGGCGTTGGGGTGCACAGACACATAACAGTCGGCAATGCTCGACAGCGTCTCGACATAAGGACGCAGTTCATCTGCCCCCAATGCGCAGTTCAGGCCCACAGTCAGTGGTTTGGCGTGTTTGACCGAGTAATAAAATGCTTCTGTGGTCTGGCCGGACAGGGTGCGTCCGGACGCATCGGTGATGGTGCCGGAAATCATGATCGGCAGTTCGAATCCGACTTCATCAAACACCGAATGAATCGCGAAGATGGCGGCTTTGGCGTTCAAGGTGTCGAAAATGGTTTCGATCAGCAGCAGATCGGCACCGCCGTCGATCAGGCCTCGGGTCGCGGTTTTGTAGTCTTCGACCAGCGCTTCGAAGGTAATGGCCCGATAGCCCGGGTTGTTGACGTCTGGTGACAGGGACAGCGTCTTGCTGGTGGGGCCAATAACGCCGGTGACCCAACGTGGCTTTTCCGGCGTTTTCGCGGTCATGGCATCACAGGCCCGTCTGGCCAGCGCGGCCCCTTCACGGTTCAGTTCATAAGCCAGAGACTGCATGCCGTAATCGTCCTGAGAGACCGCCGTACTGTTAAAGGTGTTGGTTTCGATGATGTCCGAACCCGCTTCCAGGTAGGCCGTGTAAATGGCTTCGATCACGTCCGGGCGGGTTAAGGTCAACAGGTCATTATTGCCTTTCAGGTCAGAAGGCCAGTCGGCAAAGCGCTCGCCGCGGTAATCCTGCTCTTCAAGCTGATAGCTTTGGATCAATGAGCCCATGGCACCGTCCAGTATCAGAATCCGTTCACGGATGGCCTGATGCAGGTTTTTGATTCGCTGTTCTCGGTGACTCATGTCGGATACTGCCTTCGAAACGGATGATGAGCGCAATGAAAGCCTAAAAACACGCGAAATTCAAGCTATATCAAAATATTTTGATATAGTTTTGCTGGTCGTGAAAGGCGATGTTGGCCGAAACGAAACAACCCCTTGATTTCTGGTTGGACGATCGCCATAAAGCTGACTAAATTACTCAGGTATTTTTTATCAGCGCCGGATTGGGTAGAATGCGGCAAAAATACAGACGTCTTTGGAGTATTGGATGGACATTGCCCTGAATATTACCGAGTCAGCTCAGATGTATCTGGCTGAACTGCTTGCAAAACAGAACACCAAAGGCATGGCCGTGCGGATGTTCGTCACCCAACCAGGCACCAAGTATGCCGAGACCTGTCTTGCCTACAGCCGCCCCGGCGAAGAAAAACCCGATGATGAACTCGTCGAGTTAAGTCATATTCGTGTGTATCTGGAGCGAAACAGTCTGCCGTATCTGGATGAGGCCGAGGTCGACTACGCGAAAGATCGCATGGGCGGACAGCTGACGATTAAAGCACCGAACGCCAAAATGCCGAAAGTGACCAAAGACAGCCCATTGCCGGATCAGGTCAATTACATCCTGTACACTGAGATTAACCCAGGTCTGGCGGCGCACGGCGGGGATGTCTCGCTGGAAGAGCTGACTGACGATAATGTGGCAGTATTGCGCTTTGGTGGTGGCTGCCAGGGTTGTTCTGCGGTGGACATGACGTTGAAAGACGGTGTTGAGAAAACACTGATGGAGCGGGTTCCGCAACTTGCCGGAGTGCGGGACGTCACCGACCACACCGTAACCGAAAACGCCTACTTCCAATAAGTTTCAATCGCCGTTTGAGCGCCGCCGGTTCGGGGGTGTTCGACAGCCAATCATTGAGCTTTTTTACAAGCCAGTCATAGCGACTGCCCGACACGGTCTGTCAGGGCGGTTTCGGGCCCCGATCTCGGGATTTTCCCTGTAAATGCTGGTCAAATTAGAACCATCCTTTCCGCTGCCTCATTAATCTGCATCAATGTCGTGAATAAAATTGCGGTAATGGGGCGATTCTTTACAATCGCCTGCAGTTTTGTGACCGATTTGTATTTTGATTATGATGCGTTTCCTGTTTTTAAGTGCCTTGTTTGCCCTGTTGATCGGCTCTGCCTTTTCGCAGACCTACCTGAACGGGATTTCCCCGTACGAACAGCTCAGTAAAGAATATTACATCGGTGCGTTGTATCTGCCGGAAGCGGAAGCGGACCGACAGGCCATCATCGCCGATACCCGTCCTCAGAAAATGGTCATGAAAGTCACGGCCGGACGGTGGAGTCAGCGCAAGTTTGCACAGTTCTGGCGCCAGGATCTGGCGTTGAATAATGACATGTCACAAAACGCAGAACTGACGTCGCGTCTGTTGGCATTTACCACCTTCCCACAACAGAGCCTGACCGCTGGCGATGAAATTGTTGTGCAATATACCCCCGCAAACGGTTCAGAGGTGTTCCTGAACGGCGAGCGGGTTGTTCAGTACGAAGGACAGGCGTTCTTTAAGGCCATTCTGAAAAGCTGGATTGGCGATGTTCCGCATTCCCGGTTGTATCAATCGCAGATTCTCGGCAATCGCACCGATGTCGGCACCCGACGCTCTGTGTTGCAGACACGGGTGAATGAACTGGCCATTGCCCCGGATCGTCAAGGGTTGGTCTCAGGTTGGCAAGCCGCTGAAGAAGCTGCTCGTCTGGCGCTGGAAGAGGCTCGGGAAGAAGAACGACGCCGACGCGAGCGCGAGGAAGAAGAACGCCGTCAGGCCGAGGCTGAACGTCAGCGTCTTGAGCAAGAGCGTCAACGCCAACTGGAACTGGCGGAACAGCGTCGACGTGAGGCCGAGCAGGCCCGTCAGAAAGCTGAAGAAAGCGAAGAAGATTCCGAAGAGGTGCAGCAGGCGCTGCTTGCTCAGCAAGAAGCCGAACGTCGTGCCGCTGAACTTGCCCGCGAACAAGCCGCTCGTCAGCGCGAACAACAGGCCGCGCAACTGCGCACGCAGGCACAGCAATACGCGCTGGACCTGTATCGCTGGGAAGTCCTGCGCGATGTTTACAAGCGCGTGTCCTACCCGGAGTGGGCCCGTCAGTTTAATCAAGAAGGCGTGATTAGCATTGAGTTTGTCGTTGGTAGCCAAGGGCAGTTGCTTGGGGTGACTGGTCTGCAGCCAGCGGATGCCGGATTATTAGGTCAGGAGTTGCGCGATGCCGTGAACCGCGCTGCGCCGTTTAAGCCATTCCCGGTACAGATAAACGATAAGCAAATGCGCGTCGTGGTGGATTACGAGTTCACTCTGGAAGATCGCGTTGCTGAAGTACCCACGGCGCCAGAACCGCCGGAAGGGCTCGACCCGGAAGGGGAAATGACCAGCGTTCAGAAGGCCGTAGCCTGGGCAAAATACAAAGATGAAGTCCGTGCTGAACTGACCTCTGCCATTGAGTACCCGTTTTGGGCTCAGGATTTAAAACAGGAAGGTGACGTATCCGCCGAAGTGGTCATTCGTGCTGACGGCTCAATTGCCGACGTCAAAATAACCCGACGCTCTCGACACAACATCCTGAATCAGGAAGTTGAGCAGGCGATGGACCGGGTCGGATCCGTTTCGGCTTTCCCGGGTTGGGTACAGGACGACACCCTGACACTGCTCATTGAGCACTCTTTTAAACTATAACAACAGAAGACTTTGGAGTAGAACATGAAGCTATTACCTTGGGTCTTAGCGGGAGTGGCTGCCAGTCCGATGGCAGCGCAGGCTTTCGAGACTCGTCTGAACGGTTTCATCTCGGTTGGGGCCGGTATGACCCTGCAGGAGGATCAGAAGTACATCACTGATCCGGCAAACTTTAACAGTCAGTTCGTGAATGAACTGAGTATTAAACCGGACACCATGGTGGCCATCCAGAGCATGTCGACGGTAAACGATCGACTGTCGGCCACGGCCCAGTTGACCGGTTACGCGACCAGCGATTTCGGTGTGAAGTTCGAATGGGCGTATGTGAACTACGAACTGTTCAACGACGTCGACCTGAAGTTCGGTCGCATTCGTATGCCGATTTATAACTACTCCAGTTCACTGGATCTGGGTTACTCCTATGTGTGGATACGTCCACCAGTCGACCTGTACAACGTGTTCCTGACCAGTCTGGAAGGGATCAGTGCCGACTACGAGTTTTCCCTTGGAAACTGGTATGGCACGGCAACGGGTTACTTTGGTGAGACTGACGGTGTCGATCCGGAGACCAGTTCCGAAGTTGTTTTCGACAGCATTCTAGGTGGTATTGTTCAACTGGAAAACGGCAGTTTTTCCCTGCGAGGGTCTTATAGCCATGACGATGACATCACCATCACTCGTCAAGACTCCAGTCAGTTCAACATGCCAATTGCGTTTTCGTCTGCTTCTGCTTTGTACGATAACGGTTCGCTGCTGTTGAATGCAGAATATACATTGACTCAGTTCCTAGAAAACGAAGATGGCGTCAAGCTGAACAATAACGAAGCGGCTTGGTATGCCACCGCCGGTTATCGAGTTGGGTCTTTTACACCACATTTCACCTTGTCTTCTTTTAAACAGTTAGGTACTTCAAGTGTTGAGTATGGTCCGGTTTCGGCCAAAGACTATCTTCAAGACGTATCTTCCTGGACTGCTGGTGTTCGTTGGGACTTTGATATCGCCGCAGCATTGAAAGTGGAATACACATCGAGAACGGATAATTCAGAGTATTTACCATCTGCCGTACAGCAGCTGGTAAATCCAAGCTTCATTCAACCATTCACTGATGCTCAGGTTATTTCTGTTGCTGTCGACGTTGTATTTTAAGGGTGAGAATCATGAATTTAGTTAAGTACATGAGCTCAGCGCTGACGGCTCTGATGCTCTGGGCAGGGTTGTCTGCCATGGCCAGCGCCGATCTGCTGGTGATCGTAAACGCCGATAATGAAAACCAGATCAGCGTGAAGTTTGTTAAAAATCTGTATCAGGGTCGCGAGTCCCGGTTCGAAGACGGAACCGATGCGCAGCCCATCATGCAGGCAGAAGGCTCACCTTTGACGGACCTGTTTCTGGACAAAATCGTCAAGCAGAAGCCAGTGCAGTTTAAGCGACTGTGGTCGAAGGCTCTGTTCACCGGCGAAGGAACACCACCGGAGCAGTTGGACAGCGATGCGGCGGTCATTGCCGCTGTCATGAGCAATCCGGGTGCCATCGGTTACATCGACAGTGATAACTTCACCAACGATGTCCGCGCGATTATGCGTATTAAAACCGAATAACGCCGCAGACAAACGGTGAACAGAAAGGCGAGCTTCGGCTCGCCTCAGACTGATGACAAAGTTACCAGCGAGCTCAAGACGATGGAAAGGTAGTTCTCAAATGGACGTCGAAAACACGGAAGTTTTCGTCGAGCGTATCAGGACGATACTTGCAGCGATCCATTTGAGAACTACCTTTTTGTCGGCGGGGATTATCAGCAAACTAAGGCGAGCTTCGGCTCGCCTTTTTTGTTCCTAGAAAGCACTTGGAACATACTTGCTTCAAAATGATGCCTTGAACTCATTTGTTTCCGACCCATGTGATAGAGAAACGCGTGTGATGTGAGGCAAGTATGGCCAAGACCCGGATTGAAAAAGACAGCATGGGCGAGTTGCAGGTGCCAATCGATGCCCTCTACGGCCCCCAGACACAGCGGGCGCTGAACAACTTTCCGATCAGCGGGCAGCCGCTTCCCGCAGCCTTTATCCGGGCTCTGTTGTTGATTAAATACTCTGCCGCGAAAGCTAATGCTCAGTCCGGAGCGCTGTCCGGGCGCATCGCCGAGGGTATCTGTGCCTCGGTCGATGAACTGTTAGCAGACGATTACATGACGCATTTTCCGGTGGACGTCTTCCAAACCGGCTCCGGCACCAGCTCCAATATGAATGCCAACGAGGTTCTGGCGAGAATGGCTTCATTGCGCTGCGGTGAAACCGTTGGGCCGAATGATCACGTTAACTTCGGGCAAAGCAGCAACGATACCATTCCAACGACGATACACGTCAGTGCAGCGCTCGCGCTGTCGGAAAAACTGTTACCGGCTTTGACTCACCTGATTACCACGATTAAAGAAAAAGCCCGGGACCATGAGCGCGTGGTAAAAACCGGCCGCACTCACCTGATGGATGCGATGCCGGTTCGGCTGAGCCAAAGCTTAATGGCCTGGGCCGGTCAGCTGGAGCAGCATCGGACTCGCTTAAAACGGATGCAGCCCGAGTTACAGACACTGGCTCAAGGCGGTACGGCGGTTGGCACGGGCATTAATGCGGAACCCGCCTTTGCGGCCGCATTCAGTGATGCCCTCAGTAAAAAAACCGGTCTGACTTTTCAGCCAGCCGACAACTTTTTCACCCAAATCAGTTCGGTGGATATTCCGGTGGCACTGTCCGGTCAATTAAAAGCACTGGCGGTCACTCTGATGAAGGTCGCGAATGATTTACGCTGGATGAACTCGGGACCCTTGGCGGGTCTTGGCGAGATTGAACTGGAAGCATTGCAACCGGGCTCCTCGATTATGCCGGGGAAAGTGAATCCGGTCATACCCGAAGCGGTTGCCATGGTGTCGGCTCAAGTCATCGGCCACGATGCCGCCATTACCGTGGCAGGGCAGTCTGGTAATTTCGAACTCAACGTCATGCTGCCGTTGGTGGCTAAAAATCTGCTGGAAAGCCTTGAATGGCTCAGCACCGTCATGCCGTTGCTTGCGGACAAAGCCATTGCAACGTTCAAAGTAAATGACGACAACCTGAAGCGGGCTCTGTCCCGAAACCCGATATTGGTGACGGCGTTGAACCCCATCATCGGATACGACAAAGCGGCATCGATTGCCAAGCAAGCTTATCGAGAGGGGCGTGCGATCATCGACGTGGCCAGCGAGCAAACGGACTTGTCTCGTGAGGAGTTGGAGCGGTTGCTGGACCCAGAGAAGCTGACGCAGGGTGGGGTTCATCGCTGAGGTAAAAATGCTTCAGCTGTCCGGTTGGTTTTTAAGCTGATCCCAAGCCTGCTGAATGGCCCGGAATTTTTCCGGGTCGCCGCCTTTGTCCGGGTGATGTTGTTGGCTCAGCCGGCGGACGATGCCCCGGATTTCCTCGCGGCTTTCCTGGCCGGTTAAGCCGAGAACCTGACGTGCCTCAGGCGCCTGTTGATACGCCGCCATGGCTTTCCAGAAGCCGCTGATCATCTCATCGACACTTTGTTGAGTTTCTGCGGCGAGGTTGTTTAAATCCAGATAATAATCCCGCACGCCATCAAAGCGACCCACCTGTTGTAGGGTTGATGAGTTAAGAGGGCGTTTGGTGATGGTCACCAGCTCCAGCTCCAGCCAACCGGTGCCGGCCTCGCTGAGTTGTTGTTGCAATACGTAGAGGTGGTGACGCAGCAGAAAATGGTGCTGAAATAACAGCAACCGGTCACTCAGATCAGGGCGTGGGAACAGCTCCGGATAGCGTTTATCCAGAGCGTTCATCAACTCCATTTCCCCGATGCCAGAAGGCTGTTCGCTTAACAAAGTGTCCAGCGCCGCCAACAATCCGGGGTCGGTGTTAGTGAGTTTCACCGCCCGCGACTTCCATAACCAGAACGTGGCTTTGCCGCGGTTTTACCAGGCGGCTGTCTTCAGTCGCGTTGGCCGCTTCAATGCAGATCATCTGTCGATACTCTTCTTCATTGAAATGACTCAGTGTTTTGGCTTTTTCGATCCAGGGATTCCACAGAATCACAGAGCGACTGCCAATACGGCTGAGCTTGAAACGCGGCTGGCCGGCTTCAATCAGGGCAATGGCTTCACCGGAATCCTGAATCACCCAGTCTATTTCCCGGTTGATCACCAGGTCACTTGGCACATAGGCATTCTCGCCGGTCACTTTGTCGTTATAGCAAGCACCGCTGAGGCCGTGAAGGCGAACATCGTCGATATTGTTGCAGCGGAAATAGCTGTGTAATGCCTGACTGATCAGGAAGGGCTCGTCACCGAGATTTTCGGTGCTCAGCGACATGACCAAGGTGGCGCCGATGCTGACCAGCAGTTCGACCCGCGCCGCGTAGGGAAAGCCAGGATCTGATCCATCGGTGATCAGAAAAAAACGAATGTCGGTGCGATCCGGTTCGTCGGCAACAATTTCGTGGCTCCATTCGCAGGTTCTGACGAAACCGTGTGCAGGTGCATCGGGTTGATTGCGGTGAGGACCAAACCAGGGCCAGCAAATCGGGACGCCGCCACGAATGGCCTGACCTTGTTGATAGGTTTCAGCTTCGGATACGAACAGCAGATTAGTGCCACCGACCGGGCTGTATTCGATCAGGTGAGCGCCTTGCAGCGCGATGGTCGCATTGGCCTGTTTGTTGTGAATGCGCAGGACGGGCAGTTCGTTGAGTTGGCTGAGAGTGATATGCGTGCTGATAAATTGATCGGTCATAGTGTCTGTTGATAGTTGTGAATGGCGTGAAGAGCGTTTGAATACCAGTGAAAGGGTACCACGTAGATCGGTGAAGCATAGGATGGATGTGAAAATTGTGCCGGCAAGGGCTTGGAATGGTCATTCAGAGGCCGACCATTCAGCCAATCGGCTTTGCCCAGCGCTTGCGCCTGTGGCGGAATGCCTTGCTCGGCCTCAAGCCAATAAGAACAGTGTGCTTTTTCGTTGAGCAGCCAGGGAGTGTCCATAAAGTGAGTGACAGGCTGGGCGTACTTGTCTGCCTGGGCTGGAACATAGAGTCGGCCGGGTAACCACAACAGGCTCTCATCCGGAAACGGCAGTGCTTCTGGCCAGCAGTTCCTGACTCGGGCTTTTTCGGGCAAACGCAGCTGATGATGGTACAGCCGGTGCAGCTTGGCATGAAAGAAGTCCTTCAGGCCGGCGCCGACCCAATGCGTCGAGAGATCCCCCGGGCTGGGGACCTGCAGGTAGAACTTTAATGCCAGTTCCAGATGAATGACCCGATCATCAGGGCGATGTCGTAACAGCAGGTCCAGTTCGCCCAGGGTTCGTGATTGACTTTGAATGATCTGGTTTTCCGCGAGGATGTCGTAGTCTGGATGGGCTTCAAACAGAGTTCTGACCAGAAACTCGAAGTAATAGCCGAGTTTTTGCCGCCGCGCTCGCTGCAGCGATTCCGCATCCGGTCGAATGTTGTGCAAATCGATTGATGACAGCGTGTCGGGGCGGAACAGACGGATGTCGTCCTGTAGTAACGACGGGGTGTTCAGTATCCACTCCAGGTCATCGGTAAACGCCCGGTAAAGCAGGTGTTCGTTCATCAGGAAACCTTTGTTATGCTAACCCTTCTTTTCGCCCGCTCAGATCAGGCCTCAGATTCATGACAACCACGAAGCTCGCTGCGAATTTTCATAAAATAGGCATTGTCGGCCGTCTGGAAAGCCGCAGTGTCGAACAATCGGTCAGACGACTTCAACAGAAGCTGAAGGAGCATCACAAAGAATACTGTATCGAACAGTCCTTAGCCGATGCAATGGAAGACTTCTCGTGCCCGGCGAAAGACCGCCATGCTCTGGGTGCTTGGGCCGACCTGATTATTGTGGTTGGCGGCGATGGCACTTTTTTAGGTGCCGCGCGTGATGTGGCTCACTATGAAGTGCCAATGCTGGGTATCAACCGTGGCCGGCTCGGGTTTCTGACCGACATTATGCCCTCGGAAATGGAAGCCGGTATCGATGCCGTGTTTGCCGGCGACTTTCAGCTGGAGGATCGGTTTCTGCTGCGCGCGCAGGTGCATCGAGAGGGTTCGGTGGTGGCCGAAGACTGCGCCTTAAACGATGTGGTGTTACATCCGGGCCAATCGATTCGGATGATTGAGTTCGATCTCTATATTGATGATCAGTTTGTTTACAGTCAGAAATCCGATGGGCTGATCGTCTCTACGCCTACCGGGTCCACAGCCTATGCGCTCAGTGCCGGCGGACCGCTGGTGCATCCGAGTATGCATGCTTTGGTGTTAGTGCCGATGTTTCCGCACTCATTGAACAACCGGCCCATTGTGGTCGGTGCTCAGGCAAATTTGTGCATCAGAATCGGCCACAAAAACAATCTGCCACCTCACGTCAGTCTGGATGCACAGAATCATCTGGAGCTGCAGCATGGCGATGAACTGCACATTACCAAATATCCTTACAGCGTGAGATTGATTCATCTGCAGGGACACAACTATTTTGAAACCTGCCGGACGAAACTCGGCTGGGGAAATCGCATTGAAAACAACGAACACGAGGCCGAAGAATGAATTTCGATGAACTCGCAACGAACATGACACCGGATATCTACAGTCGACTTCGTGAGTCGGTGGAGCTGGGTCGTTGGCCGACTGGTCAGGCACTGACCAAAGAACAGAAGAGCCTGTGTCTGGAAGCCATTATTAAGTACGAAGTCCGCAATGATGTGCCAGTTGAAAAACGCACAGGCTATATCTCACAAGGCTGTAAGTCTTCGACAGAAACCATCGAAACCGTAACGCTGAATTCTGAAGAGGGCACATCATGACTCCGGACCTGTTTGCCGATACGACCGCCGAAGGTGAGCAAACAACCGGCATCCTGCGAAAAATGCCAACCACCTGGCTCAGTAGTCAACAGGTGCAGTATCGCCTGCCGGTGGGCGAATCTCGCTTGGTGTTGAACGATTTAATCGGGCAAACGTTGCGGCTTGAACACAGCGGCCAGATTTATTGCTTGCACTGTGGTGAACCTACTAATAAAAGTTTTGGGCAAGGCTATTGCTATAAACATTTTATGTCGTTAGCCCAAAACGACAGCTGCATCATGTCACCGGAAAAGTGTCATTACGATGCCGGTACCTGCCGCGAACCGGCTTGGGGTGAACGGAACTGTATGCAAACGCATTACGTTTATCTTTCCAATGCCAGTTCATTGAAAGTCGGCATTACCCGAGGCGGACAGATTCCGACACGATGGATCGATCAGGGCGCCATACAGGCATTGGCCATTGCCCGGGTGACCACCCGGCAGTTGGCGGGCTTTCTGGAAGTTGCCTTTAAAAACCATGTGGCCGATAAAACCAACTGGCGCACCATGCTCAAAGGCTCCGCGGAAACGTTAGACATGCCAGCCGAGAGAGACCGGCTGTTTGAACAGGCGCGTGCAGAGCTTGACCCGTTGATCGAGCAATACGGACTCAGTGCGATTCAACTGTTAACACACGGCGCCGTTTTTGAGTTTGAGTACCCGGTTGAGCGATATCCTGAAAAAGTCAGCAGTTTTAACTTCGACAAAACTCCGGTTGTCGAAGGCACTTTGGTCGGTATTAAAGGACAGTATCTGATTTTCGATACCGGCGTTATCAACATCCGACGATTTGGCGGCTATGAAGTGACCGTCACCACACGATAAAAAAGAATGGACCTGCCTCATGAGAACTGAAACACCCGTGACCATCCGACTGAAGGATTACACACAGCCGGATTACTGGATTACACACACCGATCTGGTGATTCGTATCCACGATGATCATACCGAAGTTGAATCCCGGCTCAGCATTGAACGAAACGGCGACGGTGAGTTACCACCACTGAAACTTGATGGTGTCGATCAAACCATTATTGAAATGACTATCGATGACGTAGCTGTTGAAGATTACCACTACGAACATGAACAACTGATACTGCAACCATCGAAAGCGCAGTTTGTGTTCCGTGCCGTGACGCACATTCATCCTAATGAGAATACCTCGCTGGAAGGCCTGTATAAGTCGGGCACCATGTACTGCACGCAATGCGAAGCGGAAGGGTTCCGGAAAATCACCTTCTATCAGGATCGTCCGGATGTAATGGCGACCTTTACCACGCGGATTGAAGCGGACAAAGCCGCTTATCCGGTGTTGTTGGCCAACGGTAATCCCATCGAAGAAGGTGAGCTGGAAGGTGGCCGTCACTTTGCCACCTGGCACGATCCGTTTGTAAAACCGGCGTACCTGTTTGCCACGGTTGCCGGTGATCTGGTTCGGCAGGACGACACCTTTGTGACCCGTTCAGGTCGTGAGGTCTCACTGCGTATTTTTGCCGAGAAGCACAATGCTCATAAAACCACCTTTGCTCTGGAGTCGCTCAAGCGTTCCATGAAATGGGATGAAGAGCGGTTTGGTCGTGAGTACGATCTGGATATTTTTATGATAGTCGCCAGTGACTTTTTCAACATGGGCGCGATGGAAAACAAAGGTCTGAATATTTTCAACAGTGCAGCGGTGCTGGCGTCGGAAGAAACTTCCAGCGACGATCGCTTCGAACGTATTGAAGCCATTGTCGCACATGAATACTTCCATAACTGGAGTGGTAACCGGGTAACCTGCCGCGACTGGTTCCAGCTCTCGCTGAAAGAAGGGTTTACCGTGTTTCGCGATGGTGAGTTCACCGCCGATATGCACGATCGAACCCTGAAGCGTATTAAAGATGTCGACTTCCTGAAAAATTATCAGTTTCCGGAAGACAACGGACCAAACGCTCACCCGGTACAGCCGCAGGAATACATCGAGATCAATAATTTTTATACGGTCACGGTCTACGAAAAAGGGGCCGAAGTGGTCGGTATGCTGAACACACTGGTGGGTGATGAACTGTTCCGTCAGGGCAGCGATCTGTACTTTGAGCGATTCGATGGCATGGCGGTGACCACCGATGATTTTGTTGCCTGTATGGCGGAAGTCAGTGGTCAGGACTTTACTCAGTTTAAGCGTTGGTACACGCAAGCTGGTACGCCACAAGTCGACATCGAACAGGCTTTTGACGCACAAACCAATACCTATCAGCTTACCTTCAAACAGAGTTGCAAACCAACCCCCGGCCAAAGCGAAAAACAACCGTTTGTGATTCCGGTACGAATGGCGTTGTTGGATCAATCTGGCCAGGAACTGACCATCGATTGTGACGGCGACTTTAATGCGGACACTCAGGTTTTGACGCTGTCACAAGCCGAAACCACGGTGACCTTCCGGGGTCTGTCCGAAGCGCCGGTCGCCAGTCTGTTCCGGGATTTCTCAGCACCGGTGCGTGTGCGCTTTGACCGTCCGGAAGCCGATGTTCTGCTGCTGGCCACACGTGACCCGAATGCCTTTAACCGGTTCGATGCTATCCAGCAGATTTACATGGATACCATTCTCAGTCTGGCATCGGGGGCTTTCGATCGGGTACCCGACGCGGTGAATGCCGTCGTTGAGGCTGCTTTGAACGATGCCGAACTGTCACATGCTATTAAAGCGACCTTGTTGAGACTGCCGACGTATCCATTGCTGGTCGATAACTCTGACACCATTGATGCTCAGCGTCTGGTCGCCGCACGTGATCAGTTGTTGAATCATCTGGCCGTTCAGTATGTCGATCAGTGGCAGTCAATGACGCAGTCACTGGCCAGCGCGGACCCATATCGGTTTGATGCGGCCGAAGCCGGACGTCGGGAGTTGCAGGGACTCAGCCTGCAGTATTGGGTTAAGGCAGGTTCCGATGAGGCATTGAACTACGCCGAAGCACTGTACCGTGCCGCCAATAACCAGACCGACCGCCTGAATGGTTTGAGCGCTGTGCTCAAGTCGGACGATGCCGGTCGTAAAGAAGCGTTGCTGGTGCATTATTATCGCCAATGGAAAGACGATACCCAGATGGTCGAGAACTGGTTATCTCTGCAAACCAGTGCCACTGACGTGAGCGTATCGCAGCTGAAGGATCTCATGCAGCACGAAGCGTTTGATCTAAAAAACCCGAACAAGGTACGCAGTGTGTTGGGTGGTTTTGCCGGCAACTTTAAATCTTTCCATGACGATACCGGAGAGGGCTATCAGTTCCTGGCCGAACAGGTCGCGACTCTGAATGCTATTAATCCACAGGTAGCGGCCCGCTTCATCAAACCACTGGAAAACTGGAAACGGTTCTCGCCGGAACGCGGTGAGATGATGAAGTCCGCGCTGAGCCACATTCTGGCCACCGAGGATCTGTCTCCTGATGTGCTGGAAATGGCACAGAAAGCCCTGGCCTGATGCCTCTGAAAGCCGCGAAGTTCGCGGCTTTTTCTTTTCTGTAGACCGGCATTGCCGGTCTTTCCCGGTCCCATTGAAACCTAATGCTGTTCCAGCTTTAATCCAGGAACGTTGAGTAGCTCAGCGCCTTTTAAACAGTGGGGCAGCAGTGATGGGAACCATGACCTTTATCACTGTTTCTTTGCGGACGATTCGACAATACTGTGACTTGAATAACAACAATTCAGCACCGGCGAGACGCTCTCCGGCAGCGACCAAAAGCAGGACAAAGGCCAGTCTGCCAGCTCGATAGCACGGTGTTCTCACCATGCCCAGAAGGAGACTGGAATGTCGACAAATACGTTATCCGCACTGACGGATGTCTTTGCCGCACCGCAGCAGGTTTTTTTAAGTATCCGCAATCGAACACTGTCACCCTGGTGGCCCCTTCTTATCCTCATTGCCAGTACGTTAGCGGTGTTTGGTTGGTACTTCTTCACCATCGATCTGTATCCATTCATGGAAACGTCCATTCAAATCTCCGGGCAGGTGACGTCACCGGAAGAAATTGACCTGATGTTGCAGAATGAGTCGGTCATCCGTATCGCGTCTGTTGCATCGGCGGGCATCGGGTCATTGGTGGTTTATCTGATCGTGGCTTTGTATTTTTTCCTGGCGGCCACACTGGTGGCTGAAGAGAAGTTCAGTTTTGGGCAGTGCCTGTCTCTCGTTGCCTGGGGAAGTCTGCCTGGGTTGATCTCCATCCTGAGTTCCGCCGTTAGCTATGGGCTTGCAGACGGCTTTGTTTACCTGACAGACATTGATAAAACGAGCCTCGCCAGTCTGTTAAACATGACTTACGACGAAGCCAACTTCGATGTTGCCTCGGCCCTGACGGTTGGCAATGTCTGGGCGTATGCCCTGTATGGTTACGGATTCTCAGTACTGACTCGCAGCAGTGTCACCACGGCGACGATTGTCGGGCTTATCCCTCCGTTATTGCATTACGGATTGACCTATCTGCTCTGAGGTGCGGTTATGAAAAAACTTTTGCTTGTTCTGGTCATTATCGCGGCGATTGTCGGTTTGAGTCTGGTTGGACAGCAACGCGGTGGTCCGGCGGTTGATGAAGTTCGTGTATTTGATGTTATTGAACAGCCGATCGAGTCAACGGTGCTGGCAACCGGCACACTGCGCTATGGTGACGAGCGGCGGATTCGGGCTGAACTGGATGCTCGAGTTGAAGAAGTTCGTGTTGATGAAGGTGATCCGGTCCGGGAAGGGCAGGTACTGATTGTTCTGCAACAGGACGATTATGAAACCGAAGTAAACAACCAGCGAACCAATGTGACCTTGCGGGACATTGATATTGAACGCGCACAGTTGCAGATAGAGAGTCTGAACATTCAGTTAGCGCGACAACAGAAACTTTTTGATCAGAATGCTGCTCAGGCTTCAACGCTGGAAGACCTGCGCAATCAGATTGCGCAAGCCGAAGTGAACCTGAAAATGCAGCGGCAACTGCTGGAGCAGAGTGAGTTTAATCTGGCTCAGGCTCAGAAACGGTTGAACAAGACGGTGATTCGTTCACCCATGGATGGAATGGTCTCGGCTTTGGACATTAAGGTGGGTGAACTGGCCGTGGCAACCGGAGCGGATATTCCGCTGATGACTTTGGTTGATCCAACTCAGATTTATTCGGAGGTGGATGTCGACGAAGCCGACATCGGCAATGTCCTGGAAGGTCAGAGTGTCCGGATTTTTGCAGTGGCCTATCTGGACACGCCGCTGGACGGAGTGGTGACGGACATTGCGACCAGTGCGCGTCAGGTGCCCGGTAAAAACTCCCTGGTGTTTCCGGTGGAGGTAGAAGTACAGCCTCAGGACGAGGTGGTGTTAAGGCCGGGTATGAGTACACGTGCGGAGATTCTGAACTCTACCGACCGTGCGTTTCCATTGGTTCCGATTGAAGCGGTGCAGGAAGACGCGGGAGAAACGGGGTACCGCGTGTTTGTGTTTGAAGAGGGCGTAGCTCAGATGCGGTCAGTCTCCTTGGGTCCTCAGGATGATCGTTATCAGGCCATTACCGAGGGCATCAGCGTGGGAGATCAGGTCATTACCGGTCCGTATCGGGTCCTGCGCCGGTTGAGCGATGGCGCGACGGTTGCCATGGAGTCGGCTGATGAATCAACTGATTAGCCTGAGTGGCATTCGCCGTACTTATCAAATGGGCGGTGAAACCCTGCACGCCCTGGATGGTATCGATCTGTCGATACAACAAAACGACTATGTTGCGGTCATTGGTTCAAGCGGGTCTGGTAAATCTACGCTGATGAACATCATCGGATGTCTGGATACTCCTTCTGAGGGGCATTATCGGCTGGCTGATGAAGATGTCAGTGAAATGACCGGACAACAGCTGGCGGCCGTACGAAACCGTCGCATCGGGTTTATCTTTCAGAGTTTCAATTTGTTGCCCCGGGTCGATGCGTTACACAACGTCATGCAGCCTTTGGTGTATCAACGGGTCAGTTACCGACAGCGGAAAGCCCGCGCTCAGGAGCTGCTCGAACGTGTCGGTTTGTCCGGGCGAATGGGGCACCAACCGAATGAGCTCTCGGGTGGTCAGCGACAACGTGTCGCCATTGCCCGTGCGCTGGTAACGGCGCCGAGTATTCTGCTCGCCGATGAACCAACGGGTAACCTGGATTCAAGCACCACAGCGGATATTTTGAATCTGTTTGATGAGCTGCATCGTGAGGGGCAAACCATCATCATGGTGACGCACGAACCGGATATCGCCCGGCGCTGTCACCGGCAGGTGCGGTTGAAAGATGGTCAGATCATTGAAGACTCCCGAAGTGCGATGACCACGGGCAAGGAGGAGCACTGATGGCCATTTTATGGGAAGCATTACGCTCAGCCTTACGTGCGATTGCCGTCAGTAAGATGCGCAGTTTTTTAACCTCGCTCGGTATTATCATCGGCGTGGCGAGCATTATTGCGGTGGTGTCGTTGGTTCAGGGGCTGGAGGAGTCCATCACCAGCCAATTTGAAGGATACGGTTCTAACTCCTTGTTTATTCAGCAGCGTCGTGACAATTACGGTCGTCTGATTGGTGACCTGACCGACGATGATCTTCTGAAACTGAAAGGCATCGATGGTATCTCTGCGATCAGTCCGCAGACCTTTGTGTTTGAGTACAGTGGTGTGCAATACGAAGGCGAACAGCACAGCGCCGATGTGGTTGGCGTGATGCCTGATTACGCTGAAATGGACAGCTCTTACCCGGAACTTGGTCGGTTCATTACCACGACAGATGCCGACAGTCGTAAAAAAGTTGCCGTCATCGGGCCTAAAGTTAGGGATGAACTGGGTATGCCGGAAAACCCAATCGGAGAATTTATTCAATACGGTCCGCATTGGCTGAAAGTGATTGGTGTGCTGGAGAGCAAGGGTCAGATGATGGGGCAGGATCTGGACAACTACGTCTACATCCCATATCCCACCGCCGTTGGCATCATGGGTTATCAACAGCAGCCGTTTGTAATCTTTGTGGTGCGGGTTGAAGACGTGAACCGGATCGACAGCATCACGGAACGGGTTGAACAGACGCTGCGCCGAAACCACGGTCTGAAACCCGGTGACGACAATGACTTTATGATTCAGAGCGCTGATCAGGTGTTGCAGTCCATCGGTCAGATCACGCAGGTCATTACCTGGGTTTTCGGTGGGATTGTTGGCATCAGTTTGCTGGTAGGCGGCATCGGTATCATGAACATCATGTTGGTCTCGGTCACTGAGCGAACCCGGGAAGTGGGTATCTGCAAAGCCTTGGGGGCAACCCGCGCGGACATTCTGCTGCAGTTTTTGCTGGAAGCGGTCATCATCAGCCTGATTGGCGGTATTGTCGGCTTAGGTCTTGGTTTTGCCATTGGGGCTGGAGTGGCCGGCATGATCCCGAACTTCCCACCGTCCGAAGTGCCGGCTTGGGCGGTATTTCTGGCATTGGGTTTCTCTTCGGGCGTCGGCATCGTGTTTGGTATTCTTCCGGCGGCGAAAGCGGCGCGGTTGGATCCGATTGATGCGCTGCGTTATGAGTAAAGGGTAATGGCGCCGGCTGTGCTTTGGGGTTGCAGTGTCGGGTTAAAATTATTATATTAGAAAAAACTTAATTAAATGAGAGAGTATTCCGATGCTGAAGCCTAAACATCAGCGAATTGTACATTCCGTTCTGATGTCGGTTTTGATGGTCACCATCATGACGGCCATCATTACCGCCATTAATACAGGCATCGATGGTGCCTTTGTAGAACGTTGGTTGAAATCCTGGGTGCTGGCATGGCCGGTGGCGTTTGCCATCATTCTGGTCTTCGGCAAACAGGTTCAGATGATGTCGATGCGATTGTGTAAGGTGTCGGCTGAGAAATGAGCAGGCTGGCCGATCAGGCCAGCTTTTTTAACAGGTACTCCGAAACAGAGCACTGTTCGGCTTTGGCGCGTTCCAGTAGCAACTTGGCCGCACGCGCGTCCAGGTTTACCGGTACCTGGCTGACGGACGTCGTTGGTTTCTGATCACGTTTGCGTTGCTTGAACTGCTTCAACGCTCGCAACACTTCTTCTCGACGGGACTTCGGTAAAAAACACTCGACCCAGGCAATGAAGTCATCGTGACTTTTAACTTTGTGTATGGTCTTGCCGGCGTCGTTTTTTACATCGCCCCAGTTATGAATACGGGTATTCAGATAAGCGAGCATCCATTGCTCATCAACACTTAAACGCATGGGGCCTCCTCATGGTGCGCAAAATTCAGAGGCTGATTATCGGGTTCCCGGTTGCCGACACAAGATGCTGTCGGGCACCTAAACTGAAAACTGAGACCTTAGTCCGCTGTTTTTGAGTGAAATGTGATCAACCGCCGTTTCTGAGACAGAGTTAGGTGGCTCAGGCGTCTGCTACAGTCGCCTGAGCCGACTTATTCTGAATTGGCAGAATAAGAGTTTGCGCTTATACCGGGTGCGCCCAGAGGTCGTATTCGTCCGCTTCTTCGACTTCAACGCGCAGATGTCCCCGGGCTTCAAGTGCGTCTGGTTGTCCAGGAAAACCTGCCCGTCGATATCCGGAGCATCGGCCTTACTGCGGGCAACGGCACCTTCTTCGACGACTTCGTCGACA
>NZ_CH724153.1:344627-383982 GCF_000153185.1 Reinekea blandensis MED297
GCGCTGCTGTACTTCCATGAAGCGATCGTAGCGTTCCTGTTTCACCGCTTCGTCGACATGTGTCCGGCAGGGCAGCTGAACGGGCACCGTCAACATTCGAGTACTTGAATGCGCCGACACGGTCCAGTTGTGCTTCTTCCAGGAAGTCGAGCAGCATCTGAAAGTCGTCTTCAGTCTCGCCAGGGAAGCCGACAATAAAGGTTGATCGCAGCGTAATGTCCGGGCAGATGTCACGCCATTGGTGAATCCGGTTGAGGACTTTCTCTGCGTGCGCCGGACGCTTCATGTTCTTTAAGACGGAAGGACTGGCGTGCTGAAACGGTATATCGAGATACGGCAGAATCCGGTTTTCGGCCATCAATGGGATGATGTCGTCAACATGAGGGTAAGGATACACGTAGTGCATGCGAACCCAGGCATCTAATTGGCCCAGCTCTTCACACAGTTCTTTCATGCGGGTTTTAACCGCACGGCCTTTCCAGAAGTCTTCCCGGTATTTGGTATCGACGCCATAGGCGCTGGTGTCCTGTGAGATTACCAACAGTTCTTTGGTGCCATGGTTAACCAGGCTTTCCGCTTCACTGAGTACCTGGCTGATCGGCCGACTGACCAGATCGCCGCGAAACGACGGAATAATGCAGAAGGTGCAGCGATGATTACAGCCTTCCGATATTTTCAGGTAGGCGTAATGCTTCGGTGTGAGTTTCACACCTGCCTTGGGCACCAGTGAAGTGAAGGGGTCGTGTTTTGGTGGGACCACCTCATGCACCTGCTTGACCACATGATCGTAGGCGTGGGGTCCGGTCACCGCGAGAACATTAGGGTGTACTTCCCGGATGTCATCTTCTTTGGCGCCGAGGCATCCGGTCACCAGTACCTTACCGTTTTTGTTCAGCGCCTCACCGATGGTATCGAGCGATTCCTGCACTGCCGAGTCGATGAAACCACAGGTGTTAACGATGACGACATCGGCATTGTTGTAGCTGGGCACGATGTTGTAACCCTCGGCACGCAACTGAGTAATGATGCGTTCTGAATCGACGGTATTTTTGGGACAACCGAGGCTGATAAAGCCGACATTGCCGGGCGCATCGACGGCGTGACCTTCAGAAACATTAAAGGTTTGGATGATGTTGTCCTGGCTCATGGAGACCTCGGTGTTGGGCAGGGGGCGCTATTGTATCGATTCGCGGGTTAACCTCAATAAGCTTCGGAGGAATCGTTTCGAGCCTTACGACGTCGATAGTCACCGGGGGCCTCGCCTGTCCAGCGTTTGAATGCCCGTTGAAACGCATTGGGGTAGGTAAAGCCCAGCAGGTAAGCAATTTCGCCAATGGTGTAACCTTCATCACGAAGGTAAATCAAGGCCAGTTCTCGACGGGTATTATCGAGTAGCTGGGTGAAGGTGGTTCCCTGTTGTTTCAGTTTCCGTTGCAGCGTCCAAACCGGCAAGTCCAGCCGTACCGCGACCGCCTGAATGGTCAGGTCCGGCGTGTGTAACAAGGGGCTGATGGCATCGGCGACCTGATCCAGAAAGCTGAGGGAGCGGCTGATACGGGCCAGTTGCTGGTCGCACAGCTGCCGGCATTCTGCATAGGCAACGCGATTGGACTGTCGCAAAGGCCGTGACAGATCTTCAGCGCGCAGTGTGAGCGCGTTGCGGGGCTGTTCAAACCGAACCGGGCACTCAAAGACTTCAGCATAAAGATTTGCATACGATGGGGCCGGGAACTCGATATCGACGGCAACCGGTGTCAGCCGCTGACCCGTCAGTCGGCGAGCCAATATGAGTTGCACTGCCAGCGCCATGTCGACAATAAAGCTGTTGTACTGATTGTAAGGGCTGAGCGAGTAAAACTCCGCAACGCCCCGACTCTGCTCCCGGTAAAACCGGGAATGGCCGCGAACGTTTTTACTGCTTAAGGGTTCGTCGTGCGCGATGTCGGCCAGGGCCTGACCAAGACTTGGCGCACAGGCCGCACTTAACCCGGCTAAACCGAGCAGTGACGGTTGCGCCAGACCGGCAACCTGCAAACCCATGTGCGGCGACCGGCTGAGCTGAATGCAGTCGTGGCCGAAACGCATGAATCGGGGAATACTGATGCGGCCTTCTGGCTGAGACAACAGCGTGTCGGACAACTGATACTGGGTTTTCAGCTCGGTGGTCGACAGCCCCTGTTGCGTCAGGAACTCCAGCAATAGATTGACGTAGCGGACTGAAATATCCCCGAGCGTCATAGTCATATAAAGGTACTCTATTGTTGTTAAGGGATATTGTCGCAATGTAGCGCACGGACTATGGTTAGCGCCATAACAATATAATCATGACTTGGAGATCACATGGCCGATACCCCTTACTCTCATCTGTTGGCACCACTCGATCTGGGCTTTACGCAACTGCGCAATCGCGTGCTCATGGGGTCGATGCATACCGGGCTTGAAGAACGCCCACAAGGCTTTGAACGGCAGGCGGCATACTATAAAGCCCGGGCCGAAGGGGGCGTGGGTCTGATCGTCACCGGGGGCATTGGCCCGAACATAGAAGGGGTTGGTGTTCAGGGCGGCGCGATTCTGGTCGATGACGCCGAAGTTGAAAAACATCGAATGGTGACCGATGCCGTACACGAAGTGGACGGCGCGAAAATCTGTATGCAGATTCTGCATACCGGTCGTTATGCCTATAACCCCAACTTGGTCGCACCGTCGGCCATTCAGGCTCCGATTAACCCGTTTAAACCGAAAGAACTGGATGCAGAAGGGATCGAAAAGCAAATTCAGGATTTCGTTCGGTGCGCCACCTTGGCGCAGAAAGCCGGGTACGATGGCGTCGAAATCATGGGCTCGGAAGGGTACTTCCTTAACCAGTTTATCTGTAAGCGAACGAATCACCGCACCGATGAGTGGGGTGGCAGTTATGAGAACCGTATCCGTCTGCCAATTGAGGTGGTTCGTCGTGTGCGTGAAGCCGTGGGTGAGTCGTTCATCATCATTTACCGACTGTCTATGCTGGACCTGGTGGAAGATGGCAGCACCTGGGAAGAAGTCGTTCAACTGGGCAAGGCGATTGAAAAAGCCGGGGCAACACTGATCAATACCGGTATTGGCTGGCATGAGGCTCGGGTACCGACCATTGCGACCTGTGTGCCGCGTGCGACCTTTGTTCGCGTCACCGAACAGATGAAAAAAGAACTGTCGGTACCCTTAATTACCACCAATCGTATCAATACGCCCGAAGTGGGTGAGGCCATAATCGCTGGTGGACAGGCGGATATGGTTTCCATGGCGAGACCAATGCTGGCGGATGCCGATTTTGTCAACAAGGCAGCGGCCAACCGTGCCGAAGAAATCAACACCTGCATTGCCTGTAATCAGGCTTGTTTGGATCATGTGTTCAGTGGCGGCGAAGTGTCCTGCCTGGTGAACCCCTATGCCTGTAATGAAACCCGCTTGATTAAAACCGCGGCGGCCGAACCCAAACGCGTTGCGGTTATCGGAGCCGGTCCCGCAGGGATGGCGTTTGCTTCAACAGCTGCGGAGCGGGGTCATCAGGTGACCTTATTCGATGCCGCCCCGGCCATCGGCGGTCAGTTTAACATTGCCAAACAGATTCCGGGGAAAGAGGAGTTTTATGAAACCCTGCGTTATTTTGATGTTCAACTGAAAAAGCAGGGCGTTGAAGTCGTTCTGAACCGTAAAGTCACCGCTCAGGATCTGATCCAGGATGGTTTTGATCAGGTCGTACTGGCCACAGGTATTGTGCCTCGTCATCTGAACATTCCAGGCGCTGACCACGCGAAGGTACTCAGTTACCTTGATGTACTGCGCGACAAGAAGCCGGTGGGCCAGAAGGTGGCCATCATCGGTGCCGGCGGGATTGGTTTTGATGCGGCCGAGTATTTGGTGCACGACACACCCGATGAACCTCAAAGTGTGGATGCATTTCTGCAGGAGTGGGGCGTTGATACCCGCGTGCAGACCCCGGGTGGCTTGACCAAACCCAGCGTGACTCCGCCGGCACGCGAGATTACGTTGCTGCAACGAAAAACATCAAAGGTCGGTGCCGGACTCGGTAAAACGACAGGCTGGATTCATCGAACGGCACTGAAACACAAGCAGGTCCAGATGTTAAACGGTGTCAGCTACGAAAAAATTGATGATGAAGGGCTGCATATCCGGATCGGTGACGAAGAACGTGTCCTGAACGTCGACAACATCGTGGTATGTGCCGGACAGGAACCGCAACGAGCGCTGCAGGCAGAACTGGAAGCGAATCAGGTTCAGGTTCATCTGATTGGTGGTGCCGATGTGGCCGCCGAGCTGGATGCTAAACGCGCGATTAAGCAGGGTACGGAGCTCGCGTTAGCATTCTGACTTTCGCTGAACACAGACCACTGGCCGACCCCCGGTCGGTGGCCTAAGCTGTTGTTGACCGTTGTCGGGAGAGAGTAACCATGGTCAGACCTAACACCCCGATGGAAGACATTGTGCAGCTGGTCCTGTCATTGGATCCTCAGATTTCGCTGGAGCCTCAGATGACGGACGACATTCTCCGCTTCAGTCTCTGGGTTGGGCACTTCACCGTTGAAATTTATGGCGATCAGATACGCTATGCCTTTACAACCGGTGAGCGCAGTGTCGAAGGCTTGTGTGACAGCTTGGAGGCATTGCATCAGGTTTTGTTCACTGAAGTGGAACAACTGCAGCAGCGTTTTGCTCAGGAGCAATCGGAGTTGCCAGGCTCCGCAATGCACTGATCCGGATGACTGCGTAGCCTGATTGACTGCGTTCCTGCGGCAGATCATTTTTTGATCGCCTGAAAGTTTTTAAAATGCGGCTTTTTCGAATGAGCCGAAAGCATGCCTAAAGACACCCACGAGTTGATGTTTCAACTGCTGCGTATGAATGTCAGCCCAATGACGTTTGTCTCCTGTAAACAGGTGAATTCTCGCCATGACGTAACTGCTTTCATCAATGGCTGGCGACCAATGCCTGAGAGCGTTAAAGCCTTCTGTCGGGATTGGATTGCGCAGGGAAAACCTGATTACCGTAAGTACGTGTTAACGCTCGACAGTCAATCCGAATCTTCCTCTTCAGATTAACGATAAACACAGTCGCGTCCGGCGCAGGGTCAATGTAAAGACATTGGCGTCAAAGAGGGACTCTGTTAAAATTCTTATATTGTCAAAATGACTATTATGAGACTGGCGCTTGATTCCCATTTTCTCCGAACATTTCTTTGTTTTTCTTTTATTTCTGGGTGTCGTCAGTTTTCTCGGATTTGCGGTCGCCATCTGGCGCGATAAGTAACGACATGACAACATGTCTTAGTTTGTTGATAAACGCCGCCGACAAAAAGGTAGCTTTAAAATGGACCGCTGCAAGTATCGCCGGAATGCCGGACCACCTGATACGCTCGACGAAAACACCGGAACGCCGGACCGCCATGTTTTCGACGTCCATTTGAAAGCTACCTTTTCATCGTCTCGATACCGGTGATGACTTTGTCATCAGTCTGCGACACGACAACATATCTTTTTTCTCATTTATTTTTGGCTTAATGCTCCGTACCTTAGCGGGTTAAACACTGAGTGATTAACAGAGGTATTGGTATGTCATGGAAAAAACCGACCGATCCGGACAGTCTGAACGAGCAATCGGCCGGATGCGCCGTAGAACATCTGGGCATTCTCTTTGTACCCTCCGATTCGCCGGACACGATCAAAGCCACGATGCCTGTGGATCATCGAACTCGTCAGCCGTTTGGCTTGTTGCATGGTGGCGCTTCGGTTTTGTTGGCAGAAACTGTCGGCAGTATGGCTGCAAACCTATGTGTGAGCGATGATCAATACTGTGTGGGCCAGTCCATTCAAGCCAACCATATCCGGGGCGTTACCGAAGGAACGGTTATCGCCAGTGCCAGAGCACGTCATCTTGGGCGAACCACGCAGGTCTGGCAGATTGACATAGAAGACACCGAGCAACGACTGATCTGCTCCGTATCTTTGACAATGGCGGTACTGACACGTCGCTGAGCTGAGGTTTGTTGCTCAGCTCTCTCAATGGCCTGTAAAACAGGCCATCCAATCGTTTTTCCTGATCGCTTAATACCCGTTTTCCGTAGCGGCAGGTTGTGTTTTGCAACCTGCCATCACCGGTTTCCAGCAGGTTTCTGCATAGGCTGCGACCGTACGCCGTTTTTATAATGGGTCTCGTTACCATCAGTTTTTAATCATCCGAAAACCCTGATTATCGGTGAGTTACTTCATCCCGGGGTAAGCAATATTGGGAAACGCATTTATGAAAACCGCAAGCTGTAGAGTACATCGTCAACAAGCCATTTCTGAGATCGATCCTCGAATTTATGGCTCCTTTATTGAGCACATGGGCCGTGCGGTTTACACCGGTATCTATGAACCTGAGCATGGCACTGCCGATGATCAGGGGTTTCGGGAAGACGTCCTGCAAGCTATTTCAGACTTAAATGTGCCGATCGTTCGATACCCCGGTGGTAACTTTGTATCGGGTTATGATTGGAAAGATGGCATTGGTCCGAAAGAGCAGCGCCCGACTCGATTGGATTACGCCTGGTTTTCAATTGAAACAAACCAGTTTGGCATTAATGAGTTTGCCGATTGGGCAAAGAAAGCCGGAACTTCTGGCATGATCGCTGTGAACCTGGGCACCGGTACACCACAGGAAGCGGGTTACCTGCTGGAGTATTGCAACATAGCGCAGGGGACGACCTGGAGTGATCTGCGCCGAGAACACGGTTATGAGCAACCGCATAACTTTAAAACCTGGTGTCTCGGCAATGAGATGGATGGTCCCTGGCAAACCTGTGCCATGTCGGCGGAAGACTATGGGAAAAAAGCCCGGGAAACGGCGAAAATATTGAAGTGGGTTGATCCTTCGATTGAGTTGGTTGCCTGTGGCAGTTCTTCCCGGGACATGCCGACGTTCCCGGAATGGGATCGTATTGTGTTGGAAGCCTGTTATGACGAAGTCGACTATATTTCATTGCATCGTTATTACGAGTACGAGGGAAGTCAGACCGACTTCTTGGCATCGTTTTATGATTTGAATGAGTTTATCACGACCGTTAAAGCCACGGCCGATTACGTTCGGGCGGTTAAGCGCAGCGACAAAGTCATGATGTTGAGTCTGGATGAGTGGAACGTCTGGTATCGACAGAACATGGATTGTAAACGCTGGGAATGGGCACCGAGTATTGCCGAAGATGAGTACACCCTGCTTGACGCGCTGGTCGTTGGTGGGTTGTTGACGACCATCGTGAACAATGCGGATCGGGTGAAAATGGCCTGTTTAGCTCAGCTGGTGAATGCATTGGCGCCCATCCATACTGCGCCGAATGGCGCGGTACTCAAGCACACCACTTATTACCCATTTCAACAGGTGAGCAATTTTGCCAGAGGTGTGGCGTACCGAAGTCAACTCACCTGCGAACAAGTTACCACGAAGAATCTGGGCAGTGTGCCGGCACTGACAGCGCTGACGACCTTTGATGACAGTACCGGTGAGTTGGCGCATTTTGTTTTGAATACCCACCAAGACGACTCGGTTGATTATCAGCTCAACCTGGAAAGCTTCGGTCGCTTGCAGCTGATAGACCATCAGGTGCTGGCGGGCGATGATCCGTTTGCCGGCAATACGTTTGAACATCCGGATAATATCTGCCCGACGCAGAAACCGATTGATGTTCAGCCAGGTGAACAGTTCGCATTTGAACTGCCTGCAGCGTCATGGACCCTGTTGCGGTTTAAGTCTGAGGCCTGATCAGCCCAGCGCTTTGCTAAAGTAAACAAAGGCTTGTGGCGACATTCGGCTATCGTCGCAGGCCTTGCACCTCGTTACCAAACCCTTCTCCTTTCGCAAGCCCTCCTCAAACGGATAACCGTTCGGCGCTTTTCTGTGTGCCAGATTAATGCCTTGTGCGCGATAAATGGTTTGTATATGATTCATATATAAATCATATGGGTGCCAATGTATGGGTATTGTTAAAATAAATGATGAGCTGCATGAAGAAGTTCGCAAAGCCAGTGCGGTCATGGTTCGCTCAATTAATGCACAGGCGGAGTTCTGGATGAAGATCGGGATGCTGGCCGAAGCGAACCCGACCTTGTCGTTTACTGACATTGTTCGCGAGCAGCTAAAGCAAGCGGACGTCGATGTTGAAGGGCAGACTCGTGCCACAGGTTAAGCTGAAAAGTGAGGCGGAACTGGCCATCATGCGTCAGTCGGGAAAGCTGCTGGCTTCTGTCTTCGATTACCTGGATTCGGTCGTCAAAGCTGGCATGTCGACTATGGCGATTAACGATCTGGTTGAGCGTTACATCATCGATGAACTGGATGCTCGCCCGGCCAGCAAAGGGCAGTATGGTTATGCTTATGTGCTCAACAGTTCACTGAACCATGTGGTATGCCACGGCGTCCCGTCTGATACCCAGATTTTAAAATCAGGTGACATTGTTAATCTGGATATTACGTTGGAGAAGGGCGGCTACATTGCCGACTCCAGTAAAATGTACTTAATCGGCGATGTTATGCCCAATGCCCGGCGACTGGTCGATATTACCTATGAAGCCATGTGGGCAGGCATTAAAACCGTTAAGCCCGGCGCAACGCTGGGCGATGTTGGTTATGCCATTCAGACACACGCACAAAAACATGGATTCAGCATTGTTCGTGAATATTGCGGGCACGGCATTGGCCGTGAGATGCACGAAGAGCCTTCTGTGGTGCATTATGGCCGACGAGGGCAAGGTCTGGTGCTTAAAGAAGGCATGACATTCACGATTGAACCCATGGTGAATCAGGGTAAAGCTAAAATAAAAACTAAAAAAGACGGATGGACGGTCGTGACCAGCGATAAAAAGCTCTCAGCTCAATGGGAACACACCATTGCCGTAACGGCCCGGGGTTTTGAGGTATTAACACTGCGCAATGAAGAGTCTGTACCCTGACCCCGAATTATGATCTACGATCTGAGTTGAAAATCTCAAGATGACGTCGTGCTTCCGTGAGCAGCCGCTGCTTAAGACGGCCGTGTGGGACAGCGTTGGCCAGAGACAGCATGGTCCATAGTGCCAGTGCTCGCTCCGATTGGTTCTTTGGTGTTATGAAGCAGGGTGTCATGGCCTGATGCGCAGGCACGGCCGCCGATTTGAGCGGCTCGAGTAAAGGCTCTGGTTGCCCACTGAACATGGCATTGACGTAATCTGTTAAGACGGTGTGGTCCATAGATTCGATATCCTTATATCAGGGCACGGCGATACCAATTTTTAAGTCACTGAACCAATCCAGAAACTGGTGAAATGCTTCGCGTGTGAACAACCGGCCGTGTTGAGGGGCCATGTAGTCAACATCCAGATCTCGTACCCGGGCGATCCAGTTTTGTTTCGCCCGTTCAGATGGCATCCAGCGCTGATGAAAGTATTTCATTTTGTCGATATGGGCGTCGAAATCCTCGACAAAGAGCGGAGCATCAACGGATTCAAGTGCCGCTCCCAGATCGCCGGAAAACAGAATTTTGGCCTTCGGATCATAAACATTGAAGTTCCCGGAGGAGTGCAGGTAGTGCGCCGGGATAAAATGCAGTTCGATGCCACCCAGCGATAAGGTATCCCCATCATCCGGTAGCGCTCGATAAGTTGTGTTTTGCATACCAAAGTGCCGGATAAAGCCTTCCCAGATCCATGGGCTGTGCAATGTCACATTGTCCAGTAGCTGATCCCACAGGCCCAGTGACGAAATGATGTCCGGGTCCTGGTGAGAGGCAAACAGATGTTCGATCTGATCCAGCGAAAAGTGCTTTACGATGCCAGCCAGCATGGGCGCAAACAGTTCTATGCCACCAGGATCGAGAAGGATCGCTTTCCCCTGACTGATGATCGCGTACTGATTTGTATCGATAATGCGATCTTGTTTGGACGCGTCCCGACCGAACATGATCCATTGGTGGTCACCTTCACTGTAAAGCGTGTGGGATTTCATAGCATTCTCCCGGACTGAAATGAGTACAGGCTGTGTTGCGCGGCCTCGATGAGTTCAATGACCACTTGCGTTGTTGACTCGATGTCTTTCGCCATGCTGTTTAACGTGCCTCGACTGGTGGTGACCCGGGTTGCTTCCAGTTTCGAGTTAACCGCGATGACGTTAATGACCTGGGTCTGTTGTTTCATCTCGTCCAGCATACTCTCCAACTTCTTCATCAAAGCATTGAACTCAACCTGCATGCTTTTTTCATCCTGTACAAAGGTCGAGCGCTTTTCGTCAATCAGCTGAGTGCGATCCCGCTGCATCGATTCCATGGCTTTTTTCAGATGTTGATCGACCAAGGCCAGTTGCCACTGGCGCACCGCCAGTCGGGCAATGTCTGCAGTCAGCTCTCCGATACGGTTGGCCAATCGTATTGTGCCCTTAGCAAGCTCATCGTAAAAAGAGGCCAGGACCGCTAATCCCGCAGCATCCTCACCGATTCGTACAGCGACCACTGACAGGTTCTTTGACGACACCGACAGAGAACGGGCTTTAATCTGTGCCTGAAACAATGACCTTGCGATGGTCGTCGCTGCTAAGGTTTGGCGAGCCTGGTCAGACCGCAAGGGAGCATTCACATCCACATTTTGACTCATACTTTTGTATATACCGGTTTGTGTCGGCCGAACAACGATTAACTATAGTGCAGTCGAAAGGCTTTGCTACTGCCGTGGGTTATGAAGTGGGAAGGCTGACTCGACAACCTGAACCTACCCGAAGTAAACAAAGTGGTCAGTGAAGTTTTCGAACTCTGTTCCTTATTGTCTGTGCGTTTTTATTACACTGGTCGAACATCACCGCTGGCGATCAACCCGATTAAGTTCGCATGGCGATGGCCGATGATATTGGTGTAAGGCCATCGCTGGCGAAACTTAAGACTGCCGTCTAGCCTTTGCCATATTGAGGTGTTAAAGGTCCAGCAGACGTGGCCATTGAGTTAAAAGAGGATTTAAATTTGGCTATAGGAATAGGGCAAAAACTACAATCTTGGGCGACGAGTCTTAGGACGTATTGGCCTACTGTATTCGTCGTACTATTGCTAACTGTGCTGAGTCCCTGGCTGCCTGTTGTCATCTTACCTTTGTTAACCGGCTTGGGTGTCGGCACCTCTCTGTATTATCTAAAAGCAAAAAGTTCTCAGAGTTCTGAACTGATCATTGATAGTGAGGGCATAAACTCACTTGACTCACTCGAGCCTGCGCTCGAGAGGATGAATGAAGAGTTGATGGAACACCAATCCGTTCTTAACGAGCTCAATCAATCTCAGGAGTTGGAGATCGACCGTCTTGTCTCGTCATTCCAAACCATTCACCGTTTGTTAGATGAACAAAAGGGGCTGATCTATCGAATACTGGAGTTTCAAGTCGATATTGGTGAAGGTCGAACGGATTCATTGCATACAAGCATGCAGACATTTGCCTTCCGTACATCCCAAACGATGGATAAGTTTGTGACCGCAACCATAAAAAACAGTACAGAGATGATGGAATTGGTTGAAGTCGTTTCATCAATGGAAAGCAAAATGCCCACCATTGAGAAAGCGCTGGAAGACATTGACCAGATATCAGATCAAACTAATCTGTTGGCGTTAAACGCAGCCATTGAAGCCGCCCGTGCAGGGGAACATGGGCGTGGGTTCTCGGTTGTGGCTGATGAAGTGCGTGCGTTATCAAAACGCGCAGCTGAGTTTAGCGGCCTGATTCACAAAGAAATAAATTCGATCCGTTCCGATGTTTCCCAATTGCGTTCGCGCATCGGCAATGCCGCCTCAAGTGATATGAACTTTATTCTGAATGCCAAAGCCGATGTCGAAAAGGCCATCAATGCCTTGATGGAAAAAGCGAACAACGATGAAAAGGCGACCGAAGATATTCAGCGCGTCGCAGAAGGTTTGACAGATGCCTCAAATGAAGCCGTTCAGGGATTGCAGTTTGGTGACATCAGTCGACAGACGCTGGAATACCAAAGCGAACGTCTAACATTGTTAATGAATGTACTTCCTGAACTAAAACCGGGTTTGGATGAACAAACCCTTAGTGAATGGATACAGGAACTGGATGACTATCGGCACTCACCAGTGAAAGGGCAAAGCGATTCCGGTGGGGATGTGGATCTTTTTTAAAAGAGGATAAGGCATGGCCAAAGGCGACATAGCTCTCAAGCTGCCAGAGCGGTTTGATTTTAATCATTATCAAACGTTCACGGATGACTATCAAAAAGCGTTAGGGAACGGCTCGGTAACCCGCTTGGTTCTCGACTTTTCGACGGTGGTTTATCTGGACAGCTCAGCGATTGGCATGATCAACATGATGTACAAAAAAGCAAAAGATGCAAACAAGACCGTCTGTATTCGGGGAGCTAAAGGCGTCGCGTACGATTTGTTAAAGCTCGCTAATATCCAGAAGCTGATTCCAATGGAGTAAGTTCATGCTGAATCAGCAAAGTGTCGAGCACATGTTGATCATTGAGGATGATCCTTCGCTAAGCACGTCTATGTCAGAAGTGTTAGCAGAGATCGGTATAGTGATCGATCAGGCTCATAGTTGTCAGGACGCCTACCAGTTTCTGACAGACCGTCAATACGATCTGATTTTGCTTGATAATCAACTTGGCGATGGGGAAGGCATTGATGTCTTACGATGGTTTCATGATCAGCCTCATGAAACCGACCCCGCGATAATTATGATCAGCGAAAGTGACGAGCAACACTACGTAGAGGAATGCTACTCCTTAGGTATTGTGGATTTTTTACGAAAACCCAAACCATTGCCATTGCTTTTGATCAAAGTACGGAAAATTCTGGAGAGTCATCGGCTCAAGCAAAAAGCAGTCGCCAACCAGATCTCCATGAACTTGATGTTGAGTCAGATGGACAATGAACAGCAAATGGCTCGTTTTATCTATCAACACCTTCATCAAAGCTTTCACGACGATATCGAAGGGCTGGAATCCTACATTCAGCCACACTCGTTGTTTTCGGGTGATATGGTGATGACCTGCATCGGTCCAAATGGTCATTGTTTTGGACTAATGGCGGATGCTACCGGGCATGGTTTGGCCGCTGCTCTGACCATGATGCCGGTTTTGACCGTGATGCATACCATGGTGGTAAAAGGTTTTTCGTTAGGACTCATCGCTCGGGAAATCAATCGAAAAGTGAACGAAGAATCCCCGGATGATCGATTTGTCGCCGCAATTTTGTTCGAAATGGACCCCCATCGGCGGACATTAGATGTTTGGAATGGCGGTATGCCGCCTGCTCTATGGGTTGATCCAGACAAGGGAATTGTGCAACGTTTTGCTTCTCGTCATCTGCCATTGGGCATTCTGGATAAGGATGCATTTGATGGCATGGTAGAAACCTTTTCCATTCCCAATACCGGGCACTTAGTTGCCTACAGTGATGGATTGGTTGAACAGAGAAACAGTATTGGCGAACCTCTGAGTCAACAAGAGCTTGAGCGGGTCGTTGAGCTGTCAACACCCGGTCAGCTTATTTATCACTGTCTTGAGCTTTTAACTCATCACACCGACGATGAAAATCTTGATGATGATGTCAGCTTGATGAGCTGGGTCCCAGAGGAGGCTATCGCAAGATTAGTCCGTGTACCCAACCAGACACAATACACTCCTGGGCATTCAAAATGGCAATACTGCCTTAAAGGAAAAGCGTTGTCGGCCGATTCAATCATGGAGATGGCGAACAAGGTACTGCGCCGCTGGTTGGTGTCATTAGAAACTCAACAGCGCGCCTACACTGTAATAGCGGAGCTTGTTAATAATGCATTTGATCATGGTTGTCTTGGTGTGTCCTCAAATTTGAAAATTGAGGACTTTGAGCTTTATTTGAATGCTCGGCAGACTGCGATTGAAAACTTGTCTGATGATGATTGGATTCAAGTCTGTCTGTCGATGGTTGATAACCAGCTGAACATTGAAGTTAAAGACAGTGGCGATGGTTATTTTGGTAAAGAGTCAGCCATAAGCAAACTTAACGGTTTGTCTGGCCGTGGTATTGGGTTAATTCGGGCGTTGTCTTCTGACTTCGTCGTAGATCCGCCGGGTAATGTCGCCCGGTCAACACTATCCTTAATAGGGCAGGATTCTAATGAGTAAACACTTTTTAATAGTCGATGATTCCGCTTCTATCCGGCAGATGGTCGAACACACTTTGAAAACGGCGGGCTATCAAGTTACCGCAGCAAAAGATGGCCAGGAGGCTTTGGATTTAAGTCAGCGTCAGTCATTTGATTGTGTGTTGACCGATCAGAACATGCCGCGCATGGATGGTCTGACGTTGATCAAATCATTACGCCAGTCTGCTAACTACAAGCGTACGCCTATCTTGGTACTCACTACCGAGGCCAGTGATGACATGAAGTCCAAAGGTCGAGCTGCCGGCGCCACCGGTTGGATGGTGAAGCCCTTTGACCCACAAAAGTTATTGGCTGTAGCGGCCAAAGTTGTGAAGTAGCGGAGCGCGAACCATGAGTATGGATCTGGGGCAGTTTCATGAAGTCTTTTTTGAGGAAAGCCAGGAGCATCTGGATGCACTCGAACAAGGACTGATGGCGCTCGATCCGAGTCAACCCGACGCAGAATTACTGAACACCATTTTTCGCGCGGCGCATTCGATTAAAGGCAGTAGTGGCGTCTTTGGATTTACTGCACTAGGTGATATCACGCATGTGATGGAAAACCGTCTGGATGAATGGCGTAAAGAAATCAGCCAACCCCAGGCGTCGCAAGTGGATCACCTGCTCACGGTGGTGGATGCGTTGCGTCATTTGGTCAGTGTTTACCAAAACGGAGAGCCGGTAGACGAGCAATGGGTACAAGATACCATTGATGGCCTGAATGCGAAGTTTGATGCCTACGAAATAAAGAACAGTGAGCAAAGCCAATCGTCGGAACCGGTAGTAGACGAGGATGATGACGAAGGTTTTGGCTTTTTCGAACCCTTGGAAGCTGAAGCTGAAGCGGATGACGATGTAGGTTACGGCTTTTTTGAAGAGGAGCCAGCGCCCGACGAGGATGAAGGGTTCGGTTTCTTCGAGGAGCCGGAACCTGAAGCAGAGTTTGCTGCAGCGAATACCGAAGCTGAAGACGAAGGCTGGGGGTTATTTGAGGAACCCGGTTCTTCTGACACGTCGCCGCCCCAAGTCGATGCTGTAGAATCGAAACCGACTGAAACGAAGGCGCCTGCGAAATCAGCCGTATCAAATCCAACAACGGAGTCGGCACAAGCCGCACAAAAATCCGGCGGTACCATCCGGGTGAATGTCGAAAAGGTCGACAGTTTGATTAATCTGGTGGGCGAGTTGGTCATCACACAATCGATGTTGGCGATGGTTGGGCAGAACCTGGATGATGCCAATCAGGAAAAGATGAACGGAGTCATTGAAACCCTGCATCGTAATACCCGGGAGATTCAGGAATCGGTCATGTCGATCCGTATGCTGCCAATCTCTTTTGTGTTTAATCGCTTTCCAAGAGTCGCGCGCGATACGGCAGGAAAACTTGGTAAAAAGGTTAATCTGGTGATTGAAGGCGGCGATACAGAGATTGATAAGGGCTTGGTTGAGCAGTTAGCCGATCCTCTGACTCACCTCATGCGCAACAGTATCGATCACGGGATTGAATCTCCGTCCGATCGGTTACAGGCAGGAAAACCAGAAACCGGAACCGTTCGTCTTTCGGCGCGTCAACAAGGTGGCAACATCATCATCAGTGTTATTGACGATGGGGCCGGCCTGAACCGGGACAAAATTCTGAACAAAGCCCGCGAACGCGGTATGACCGTGAACGCTGATTCACCCGATGAAGCGATTTGGCCGTTAATTTTTGAACCTGGATTTTCCACCGCGGATGCCGTCACCGATGTTTCAGGTCGGGGCGTGGGCATGGATGTGGTGAAAAAGAACCTGAGTAATCTGGGCGGTCGCATCGATATTGATTCCGTCCCTGGTTACGGCACCACATTGTCGCTGATTTTGCCACTGACTCTGGCCATTCTTGATGGAATGGCGGTGTCGCTTGGATCTGAAACCTACATTATACCGCTCGGTAATATTGTCGAGTCCATTCAGCCAAATGCTGAGCAGGTAAAGACCCTCAATGGCGATGAACTGTTGAATGTGCGCGGCCATTATTGGCCGGTGGTTCGATTGCATCGCGTCATGTCGGTGCGGCCGCGTTTCGAACGCATCACAGACGGAATAGTGATATTGACTGAATCCGGTAAACGTCGTTTCGGCATTCTCGTCGATGAACTGCTCGGACAGCAGCAGGTTGTCATTAAGAGCCTCGAACAACATTACAAGCGCATTCCCGGTGTTGGGGGCGCGACCGTTATGGGTGATGGACAAGTGGCCTTCATCCTTGATTTAGAATCCCTGGGCGCGGACGTCGCGGCCACGGCGACCCTGGAGGACGCTTCATGACCGATGAACATGACGTGGACAGTCAGCAGGAGTTTCTGACTTTCCTGTTGGGCGATGAACAATACGGTATTGACATCATGAGCGTGAAGGAAATTCGCGGTTACGACAACGTTACCCGCATTGCCAACGCGCCGGCCTTTATCAAAGGCGTTATTAACATGCGTGGTGAAATTGTCCCCATCGTCGATTTGCGAATCAAGTTTCAGCAGAAACAACCGACCTACGACGAGTTTACGATCGTGATCGTCGTTCAGGTACACGATCGCCTGGTCGGCATGGTTGTCGATGGCGTGTCCGATGTAGTGGGCTTTACGCCGGAAGAGATACGTCCGTCCCCCGATTTCGGGACAGCCTTTGACAGCCGGTATCTGTCGGGCCTTGGCTCCAAAGATAAAGATATGGTGATTCTGGTTAACATTGAAGCGTTGGTGACCAGTCAGGAACTCGGATTGATCGATCAAAACCGATCAACGTATTCATAAACGGTTTTATACAAGTCCCGGCCAGATCGGTTGGCAGAGACGGTGGTGTAATGATGGAGGGATCATGAACCAACTTAATAATGCACTCAGTGCGCGCATCTTGATAGTCGGCACCGGGCCTGCCCTGTTGCTGGTGATTCTAAATCTGGCTCTTGCTGGCTCCGGGTCGGCAACGGTTCTGAACCTAATTGTACTGGCGGTTGCCGCAGGAGCATCATTGTGGCTAGCAAAAACTACCGTTAATGCCTTAGGTGAAAGCCCTGGGCAGTTGCGATCGTGGCTTCACCAACTCGTGAAGGGTGACACTGAGTTTGAACTAAGCCATATCCCTGTGTCCGGAAGTCTGGCCGAAGCGTTGTGTCAGGTTCGCGATCAGATGCGTGAGTCGGAAGAAAAGGCAAGGTTTAACTTCCGGATTCGTAAAGCAGTGGATACCACCTCTACGAACATCATGATTGCCGACGATGCCCGCAACATCGTTTATATGAATCAGTCGGTCACTGAAATGATGCAAAAATCCGAGAGCGATATTCGCCAGGATCTGCCGAACTTTTCAGCCCGGGAAATCCTCGGTGGCAGTATGGATCGCTTCCATAAAAACCCCGGTCATCAAATGGGCATGCTTGATCGGTTGACCGACCTTTATGAAACCGAGATCGAAGTTGGCGGTTTGACCTTTCGGTTGCGCGCTACTCCGATCTTCGATGAAACCAACAATGAACGCCTGGGAACGGTAGTGGAATGGTATGACCGTTCTGAGGAAATCAAAGCGGAACAGCTCGCCCGCGAGAATGTTCGCATCCGGAAAGCGGTCGATACAACGTCAACCAACATCATGATCGCGGATGATAAACGTAACATCGTCTATATGAATGAATCGGTCACCGAGATGATGCTGAAATCCGAAAATGACATTCGCCGTGATCTGCCCAACTTTTCGGCCAATGATATTCTTGGTGGTAGTATGGATCGGTTCCATAAAAATCCGAGCCATCAAATGGGCATGCTTGATCGGTTAACCGATCTTTACGAAACCGAGATTGAAGTGGGCGGGTTAACCTTCCGCTTACGGGCAACACCGATTGTCGATGAAACCAATAATGAACGTTTGGGTACTGTCGTTGAATGGTATGACCGCTCTGAGGAGATTAAGGCTGAGCAACTGGCGCGTGAAAACGTTCGTATTCGTAAAGCGGTGGACACCACGTCGACGAATATCATGATTGCGGATGCCGAACGTAATATCGTTTACATGAATCAATCCGTCACCGACATGATGCAAAATTCGGAGACGGATATTCGTCGGGATTTGCCGAACTTTTCGGCCAATAATATCCTCGGTGGCAGCATGGACCGGTTCCATAAAAACCCGAGCCATCAGATGTCGATGCTGGATCGGCTGACCAACATTCATGAGACTGAAATTACCGTGGGTGGTCGTACCTTCAGTCTTCGAGCCACACCTATTTTCCTGGAAGAAGGCAGTCGGGAACGTCTTGGTACTGTGGTTGAATGGAAAGACCGTACCGATGAAGTGGCGACCGAACGCGAAGTCACCCAGTTGGTTGAAGGCGCTGTTAATGGCGACTTTAAACAGTCGATTGCTACGGAAGGTAAGCAGGGCTTTTTACTGACTCTGGCTGAAAACCTGAACACTTTGGTGTCGACAGCGGATCAATCCCTGAGCCGGGTGAGCGAAGCGCTGGAGCGGTTGTCCAAAGGCGACTTAACGGTACGGATCACTGAAGACTATGAGGGCGCCTTTGGTGATTTGCGCGATTACTGTAACCAGACGGCACAGAGCTTAGACAGTATGGTGACGCAAGTCAGTGAGGCCGTTGTTGCTATTCGTACCGCGTCTGGGGAGATTGCACAGGGCAACTCAGATCTCAGTTCACGGACAGAACAGCAGGCGGCCAATCTGGAAGAAACCGCGTCCAGTATGGAAGAATTATCCTCCACCGTGAAATCTAATTCCGATAACGCTCAGCAGGCTAACAGTTTGGCCGAGCGGGCCACGGATGTTGCCGTGCGCGGAGGTGATTTGATCCGGGAAGTCGTGCAAACGATGGAAGCCATCAATGACTCGTCGCGGAAGATATCGGACATTATCGGCGTGATAGACGGTATTGCCTTCCAGACGAATATTCTGGCGCTGAATGCTGCCGTCGAAGCGGCTAGGGCCGGTGAGCAGGGCCGAGGTTTTGCGGTGGTTGCGTCAGAAGTTCGCAGCTTAGCGCAGCGCTCTGCTAATGCGGCGAAGGACATCAAAGGGTTGATTTCCGATTCGGTCGATAAAATCGAAAGCGGTAATCAGTTGGTGAATCAGTCCGGGGAGACCATGGACGAAATCGTCGGTGCGATTAAACGCGTCAATGACATCATGGGTGAAATTGCAGCAGCATCAACGGAACAAACCAGTGGCATTCAGGAAGTCACGACTGCTGTCAATCAGATGGACGAAATGACTCAGCAAAATGCGGCCCTGGTTGAGGAAACCGCTGCGGCATCAGAAAACCTGCAATCTCAGGCTGAAACACTGGGACAAAACATCGATGTTTTCAAGTTGAGCGATACGTCTACCATCCATGCTGCGCAGGTAGGGGCCAAACCTCCAGTGAAGAGCGAAAGTGTGCCTCAACCAACCAAAAGCCGGGTGCCGCTGCCTCAGGCCGAAGCTGATGCCGATGATGACGATGAATGGGAATCCTTTTAACGTTGACACCTTCGCAATAGAAAAGTCGAACGACAGAGGCGGTAAATGAGCAAGCAGCCGACGCGAGATTTTCGTTACCAACAAGAGGATTTCGATGCCATTCGTACCCGTATTCATGAAGCGGCAGGTATCTGGTTGGCGGACAGTAAACAGCAAATGGTTTACAGCCGCATCGTTCGACGCCTGAGAGCCTTGGGACTGACCCAGTTCAGTGATTATTTGAAGGTACTCGATAAGGAGCATGATGAACTCGAGTTGTTCATTAATGCGTTGACAACGAACCTGACGTCGTTCTTTCGCGAGAGTCATCATTTCGAGGCCTTGAAGACGTACATTCAACAGCACCACAGTACTAAAGCGCCGATACGGATTTGGTGTGCAGCTGCCAGTACTGGTGAGGAGCCTTATTCGATTGCTATTACGGCGATGTCGGCGACAGGCTCGTTGGTGCCGAATGTGTCGATCTTTGCCAGTGACATTAACAGTCAGGTTTTAGCGACAGCGCAACGTGGTGTGTATGCCGAAAGCCGTATAGAAGATCTGGACCTTGATATGAAACGGCGGTTTTTCTTGCGTGGCAAGGGTGATAAGGAAGGATTGGTGCGGGTGCGCCCTGAGTTGAAGCGGTTGATTGAGTTTCATCGGCTGAACCTCCTCGATCAACGTTGGCCGATCAAAGACGGGTTGGATGTGATCTTTTGTCGTAATGTCATGATCTACTTCAATAAGGAGACTCAGTCGACCGTGCTTAAACGCATGGTACCCATGCTAAAGCTCGGTGGATTGTATATCGCAGGTCATTCCGAATCGTTGGGGCGGGACATCCGAGGGTTGGAAAGCGCGGGTAAAACTGTTTACCGACGCATTGGAGGCGGAATATGAGCAGTGAACACACCGCCGAAGTCGAACTGGCCCCGAACCGCTATTACGATCGGCATTTCAAACGTGAAGCCATCAAATTATTACCGGGAGAGTACTATATTGCCCGGCCCGGAAAACTGATTGTGACCGTCTTAGGATCCTGTGTGGCCGCCTGTATCCGGGACCGGAACTTAGGTCTGGGAGGGATGAATCACTTTTTGTTACCGGCGGGTGACTCTTCGGGCGTGCAATGGACAGAGTCAGGGCGTTACGGTGCCTATGCCATGGAGTTGGTGATCAATCAGCTCATTAAAATGGGAGCGAACCGCGCGCACCTTGAAGCGAAGGTCTTTGGTGGTGCCAATGTGTTGTCCAGCATTACCCAACAAAGTGTGGGCCACAAAAACGCCGAGTTTGTGCTCAATTATCTTGAAGCAGAAAACATTCCGGTCATTGCCAGCGATTTACTAACGCCTTATCCGCGCAAAGTTTATTTTTTTACGGAGAATGGTCAGGTGTTGGTTAAAAAACTGAAGAAACAACACAACGATACTATTCGGGATCGGGAGGAACGTTATCTGCGACGTCTGGACACGGAACTTCCGCACGGGGATGTGGAGTTGTTCGAATGATCTTCGATCTTTTAAATAATCGACGGGTCTTAAAACCAAATTCACCTAGGGCTAGGCCGCTATGATACGCGTGCTTATCGTCGACGACTCCGCCCTCATTCGTCAGGTGCTGACACAGGTAATTGATGCAGCCCCTGATATCCGTGTTATCGGAGCGGTGGGGGATGCCTACGCAGCTCGGGATTTTATTCGTAAACAACCTCCGGATGTGATTACCCTCGATATTGAAATGCCGAGGATGGATGGTTTGAGTTTTCTGCAGAAACTGATGAAAGCCCGACCCACGCCGGTCGTTATGGTCTCAACATTAACCGAAGAAGGCGCCGATGCCACGATGCGCGCGTTAAGTCTCGGTGCGGTGGATTTTGTTGCTAAACCCAAGATCGACATCAAAGCCGGGCTCTCAGAATATCAGGCTATCATTCAAGACAAGATTCGTGCAGCGGCGATAAGTCGGCCTAAAGCTGCACTTCCTGATGCGACGGTGCCTCTTAAGTCGAACGCAAACATTTTTGTGGGTACCGAACAGATTACTGCCATCGGCGCCTCCACCGGTGGGACAGAAGCCATTAAGGCACTTCTGCAACGACTTCCACCGAATGGCCCCGGCACCGTAATCGCTCAGCATATGCCGGCGGGCTTTACGCAATCTTATGCGGCAAGGCTGAACCGGGAGTGCGCTATGACGGTTAAAGAAGCCGAGCATGATGAACGTATTCTGCCGGGTCACGCTTACCTGGCGCCGGGCAACTATCACTTGCGTGTCGTGCGCTACGGTGCCGATTACCGGGCAAGGCTGGATCAATCCCCGCCAGTAAGCCAACATCGGCCATCGGTGGATGTTCTGTTCGAGTCGGTCGCCGAAGCCTGTGGGGTGAATGCTGTCGGGGTGATTCTGACCGGTATGGGAAAAGACGGTGCCACAGGCTTGCTGAGTATGCGTCGGGCTGGTGCTTTGACGCTGGGGCAGGATGAAGCAAGTTGCGTGGTCTATGGCATGCCGGGCGCTGCTTGTGCTTTAGGCGCCGTATCAAGCACGCAAACCTTGCCGGAAATGGCTGAAACACTGCTCACGCACTGGGCAAAGCGTGGTGCTGGTAATCGCGTTTAGCCAATAGCGAAATGGTCGAATCATTAGGGCGACGAAACACACGCTTTTGGCCAGGACGCAGGGGCGGGTAGACATTAAAGTGCTAGTGAAAAGTCTCGCGAACGATGCAAGTATATAAACCATCGACATCAGGGCGATAAAGAAAGTAAACCAGAGCACGATGTAAACCTGTTGCCAGCTTTTTCATCGTCCCGAAACGACAAAACCCGCCAAAAAGCGGGTTTCGAAAATCTGGTAGGACTAAGCAGATGCACTGCGCCCTGCGGGCTCGTGGCCTTCGGCGTGAACTGAGCAGTTCCAAACCGGATACTCATCCGGCTGAAAACAAAAACGGCCACCCCAAGGAGCAGCCGTTTTTGTTTTAAATCTGGTAGGACTAAGCAGATTTGAACTGCTGACCTCTGCCATGTCAAGGCAGCGCTCTAACCAACTGAGCTATAGTCCTGAAGAACGGGTGTGTATATTACCCATGATTTTCCCCAATGCAAGCATTTGAATAAAAAATCTTTTAATTCAGTAGCTTAGCTATAGTTCACTGGCCTTTGGATAAGATGATGTTTGGTTGGAAACTGATCAGTAATCGTAGGTTGAGAGGTCGTGTGAACGACGTTTGAATCGGCAGGCCACAGCGGAACTATTCGTTGACAGGTTTTTGGCACAACCTTACAGTGCAGGAACCTACTATAATTCTATAAACATAATCTGAGATAGACAGGATGAATGAGTCAACCAAACCGAAACTCGAAGATCAGTCTCAACCGCAGCAGGAGCGCCTTTTTTACTTAGAGTTTCGATTGTATTTTCTAGGTCACGCCAATCGCAGTGACCTGCAGCGCCGATTTGGTCTGAAAGAATCGTCGGCCTCTCGGGACATCGCGTTGTATAAGAAGCTGGCCCCGGACAACGTGGTGTACGATTACGGCATTAAGTCTTATATCCCTCAGGAAAGCTTTGTACCTCTGTATTCTTACACGGCCACTCAGGTGCTCACCGCGCTGACTTATGGATTCGGTGACGATTACGCTGGCCCGAAGTTTCCGGAAATCGCGACCGAATCGCCTGCCCAGTCACCTCTGCCTTTTATTTCAACGCTGGCCGCTGTAACCCGGGCTATTCATAAGCAGCAGGCCTTGTCAGTCAGTTACATCTCGTCAGATCATGGTGAGCGCGTCCAGGCCATGGTACCGCATGCCCTGATAAACTCCGGAACCCGTTGGCTGGTGCGTGGTTACGATCGGTCGACAGATCGCTTTGATGACTTTGTAATCAATCGTATTGTTAAGGTCCTCGGTTCCAGTGATGCTCCACAGGCACATGAGTTGAAAGAAAGCGATAACGACTGGAATCAGATTTCCAGTCTGACGTTGGTACCGCATCCGGCGCTGAGCCATCCGGAAGCCGTTGCTCAAGAATACGGTATGCACGATGGGGTATTAAAGATGACCTGCCGATCTGCGTTACGAGACTACATGCTGTCCCAATGGAATGTCGATTTGTCGCCAACGCCTTCGGCGAAAGCGGGTGACTTCCAGCTGTGGTTGAAGCCCTGAGCTGATTCATCGTCCCTACCAAAGTCAAAGACAAAAAGCAGAGCCTGGCTCTGTTTTTTTGTTTTTGTCAAAAAACTGCCTTTACCGTTAGGCTTTTTCGTCAAAGTAAGTGACCGACAGGGTCACTTTGAGACCTTTCTGTATCAGTTCTCACCTGTTCAATATGACCTAATCCAGCTGAAAAGCCTTGATATGGCGGGGTTTGAAACTGGTATGGAATTCGCTCCTCTCTTACACACAATAATAACGCCCGACAGGTCGAGAAATGAGCACCTCCTTTGTTGAAAAACTAAGCCATGCGGAACCTCAGTCACGAAATGAAACTTGCAGTGAATGGCTTGGTTCGGATCCCGACAATAATGCTACCCCCTTATCCGGAACTCGAAAGCTACTACCGTTCCCTGAGCAGGAAATGGATTTTGCCGAGTTGGAAGCCATCTTGGATGAATCTTGAGTCTCCGAAGTGGTGCGTCGAAAAGGGTCATTTCAAGGCGAATAAAAGCGGATGTTTGCACCAAAAGTGTGCGCTAGAGCACCTGGGCCTTTTGGTGGTGCGTAGTTAGGAGGGCTTTTGCCCCAAAACAGTGGGCTGCATCGCCGATTCGGCGGCTGGTATATAATGTGCAATCATTCAGGGAAACTGCTCAAACAGAGAGCTGAATGTGACCATTGATAGTGTGATCGAAGCGTTTACTACCGAACACGATTTGCCACCGTCGTTTGGCCTCACCGCGAGGACTGTATACTGGCCCTTATTGTCAAGACTGATTGCCTCTGCCAGTTCAATGTCTGGCCCCTTGTTTGTCGGCATTCATGGCTGCCAGGGTTCGGGTAAGTCCACGCTCACTGACTTTCTACTCTATGCCTGCCAGCGCGAACACCAGGTCAACGCGATTGGTTTTTCACTGGATGATTTCTATCTCACCCGGAGAGAACGGCAGTATTTGTCCGAGACAGTACACCCGTTGTTGATTACCCGTGGTGTGCCAGGTACACACGATATTTCGCTGCTGAATCAAACCCTGGATCAGATTGTGTCAGCACACTGGCCGGTCTCCATTCCCGTTTTCAATAAAGCTCAGGATGATCGCGCTCCGAAAGCACAGTGGCAGCAGATTACTCAGAAACCGCAGATAATTTTCTTTGAAGGCTGGTGTGTTGGAACACCTTCTGAATCTCAGGAAGCCCTGCAACAGCCCGTGAACGCCTTAGAACGGAATGAAGATCCGGATGGCTCTTGGCGGCAATTCGTCAATCGCCAGTTAGAAGAGCAGTACCAGCCTCTTTTTCAAAGGCTGGACCAGCTTATTATGCTTCGGGCACCGTCATTTTCGGCGGTTCAGCAATGGCGCGAAGAGCAGGAAAAGCGCCTCGTGGCAAAACTGACTCGGGAAGGCCGTTCGGTGGACGCTGCAATGTCTCCTGAGCAAATCGCCCGTTTTATTCAACACTACCAGCGTCTGACGGAACAGTCGTTATCTGAGTTGCCCAGTCGGGCAGATGTGGTGATACAACTGGATAATGATCGCGCCGTTCGATCTACCACAGGATTGGACTAAACCATTGACTATACTCATTTACACCGATCTGGATGGAACACTGCTGGATCACGAAACGTACAGTGCCTCGGGTGCATCAATGGGTATTCAGTCTGCACTGGATGCCGGGGCTGTCATCATACCGGTGACGTCTAAAACGCGCGCTGAAGTTGAGCCGCTTATGGGCGAACTGAACTGGGGTTTTCCGTTCATTGTAGAAAATGGATCGGCGGTTTTTTTACCAGAATGGTTATGTACAAAGGTGGATTGTCATTTGCCCAGTCAGGCGGAATATCGTGTAAAGGCGTTTTCTCCGACGCTGGCTGAATGGCAACCGCTCATTGATGATTTGGCTCAGGCACTGCCGGGCGCATTTCAACCCTTTAGCCAGTTAGATGTGGCTCGGGTCATAGCGCTAACAGGGCTTTCCGAAGAACATGCTGCGCGAGCATTGCAACGCGAGTTTTCCGATCCACTCTATTGGCTCGGGACTGATCAGCAGTTCCAACAGTTACATCAGTTTTGTGTGCAAAAGGGCGTTGACGTCGTTCGTGGCGGTCGGTTTGTGCATCTGCTGCAGGGATCGGACAAAGGCCGGGCCGTTCGCTGGTTAACGGATTGGTATGATCAGCGTGAGTCAAACAAGCCGCAAACGATTGCACTGGGCGATGGTGAAAATGACCTGTCCATGTTGGCTGCTGTTGATCATCCGGTTCAGGTTCGATCGCCATCTCATGCGTTTCCGGATTTTGAACATCCGAACCGCTTTCGTACACAACACACCGGACCTGAAGGCTGGTCCGAAGCTATCGCGTCGTTACTGGCGCGCATTGACTAAACCTGTGAGGACTTTCCATGGCTGATTTTCATCAGAACGGTATTATTACCACCTTGCACAACCTCTCTGATCGATCTTTAGAAGATATGGAGTACGATCTTCTGCACTTTTCTCGTTTTCGTCCGATGGGACTGATCCTCCCTAGTTTGTTTTCTGAGCTGGAAGGCGATGCGTTACCGAACATTGTTGAACACCTTAAGGGTGCCAACTATCTTTCCGAAATTGTGATTGGACTGGATCGGGCAGATAAAGATCAGTTCCGCCATGCGGTTGGTTTTTTTGATGAATTGCCGCAGCATCATCGTATTCTCTGGAATGATGGTCCGCGCCTGAAGGCGTTGGATGATGAACTGCAACGCCTTGAAGTCGCACCTCGTGAAATGGGTAAAGGGCGTAACGTTTGGTACTGCATGGGTTATATGCTGGCGACCGGGCGTGCGGAATCGATTGCACTGCACGATTGTGACATTGTGACTTACGATCGATCGCTGTTGGCTCGACTGTTGTATCCGGTGGCGCACCCACAGTTTAATTATGAGTTCTGTAAAGGATTTTACGCCCGGGTGGCGGATGGCAAAATCAATGGTCGCGTGTCCCGTTTGTTGGTCACGCCCCTATTGCGGGCGATGAAACGCGTTGTCGGCCCCAATGAGTATCTCGAGTTTATGGACAGCTTTCGCTACCCCTTAGCCGGTGAGTTTTCCTTCCGCCGAGATGTGCTGAATGATATCCGGATTCCATCGGATTGGGGATTGGAAGTCGGTGTCCTCTCTGAAATGTATCGCAACTACGCGAACAATCGCTTGTGTCAGGCGGACATTGCTGATGTGTATGATCACAAACATCAGGACTTAAGTCTGGAAAGCACCGAGGGCGGCTTGTCGAAGATGTCAGTCGATATTACCAAGGCATTGTTCCGGAAGCTGGCAACTCAAGGTGAGACTTTTACCAGCGAGACGTTCCGATCATTGAAAGCCACCTATTATCGTATTGCGTTGGACTTCGTCGAGACGTATCACAACGACGCCATGATGAATGGGTTAAAGCTTGATATTCACCAAGAAGAAAAAGCCGTCGAGATGTTTGCCCAGAACATCATGACGGCAGGGCAACGGTTCTTGGAAGCTCCTATGGAGCGCCCGTTCATACCGAGCTGGAATCGCGTGGTGAGTGCCATGCCCGATGTTTTTGATCGCATCGTAGAGGCGGTTGAAGAAGACCGAAAAGAGATCCTGTCGGAGTAATGCTTCATGAGTGATGACGTTCATGCGCAGTTACAGAAAACACTCGAACACCAACTTGATGTGATTTATCAGGGCGTGGAGCCCTATGTGGATCGTTCTGAGTTGGCCACGAAACTGGTTAACGCAATGGGTCTGGAGTCAATAGATCAGGCTCCGGTACCCTTTACTAACCATTGGAGCGAGCAGGACACGATCCTGATCACCTATGGTGACAGCATCGAACGCAAGCAGGATCATGGTGTGACCGAAGCTCCGCTGAAAACGCTATACGACTTTTTACAGGGGCCGATCCGGCAGGCGTTTAACTCAGTGCATATTTTGCCATTTTATCCGTACAGTTCAGATGATGGATTTGCGGTCATAAATTATACGGCGGTCAATGAAGCATTGGGCGATTGGCAGGATATCAATGCGATTGCTCAGGATTTCCGGTTGATGGCGGACCTGGTCATCAATCACAGCTCAAGTCGCAGTGTTTGGTTCGATCAGTTCATCCGCGGAGAAGAGCCCGGATGCCGATTCTTTAAAACCGGTGCGCCGGATAAAGATTATCATCAGGTGGTACGTCCGCGAACCAGTCCGCTGTTCCGGGAAACTGAAACGGCCACCGGAACTAAGTTGGTCTGGTGTACGTTCAGTCATGATCAGGTCGATTTTGACTTTGCTAACCCCGATGTGCTCTTGGAATTCGTCCGGATTATTCGTCGTTATCTGGATGAGGGTGTCAAAATCTTTCGTCTGGATGCAGTCGCGTTTTTGTGGAAGCAAGACGGAACCAGTTGTATTAACCTGCCGCAAACGCATGAAGCGGTTCGGTTGTTCCGGACGTTAATTGAACACGCCAGTCCCGATGCGGTGATCATCACCGAAACCAATATTCCCAATCAGGAAAACTTAGCGTACTTCGGTAATGCCAACGAAGCCCACTGTATTTATAATTTTTCCTTACCTCCGCTGTTAATCCATACGTTGATTGGCGGTGATTGCACGACCTTACGAAATTGGCTGATGCGTATGCCGCCGTGCCAGGATGGTACGACATACTTTAATTTTATTGCCTCTCATGACGGTATCGGCCTTCGACCAGCCGAGGGATTGTTGTCCGAGCTTGAGCTGAACACCATGATCGGCACGATGCAAAGTTTTGGCGCGCGTGTGTCGATGAGAACGTTAGACGATGGTTCGTCCAAGCCTTATGAGATTAATATTGCCTTGTACGATGCGCTACAGGGAACCCACGACGGACCGGATCGGTTTGGGCTGGCAAGGTTCATCTGCGCCCACGCCATCATGTTGTCTCTCGAAGGTATTCCGGGAATCTACATTCACAGCATGCTCGGGACACGAAACGATTTGGATCGTCTGGAACACACCAAACACAATCGCCACATCAATCGACACCGCTGGGATTTTGATGCGCTGGACGAGGCACTGAATGATGCCGATTCGCACCATGCTCAGGTGTTTACCCGCTTGATCGATCTGATTCGCTGTCGTAAGCAACAGCCGGCGTTTCATCCCAATGCCACTCAGTTTACCTTGCAGTTAGGGCCGGGGCTGTTTGGTATCTGGCGTCAATCCATCTCCCGAAAACAGAGTATTTTCTGTATTTCCAATGTGACCCGGGAGACGGTGACGGTTCCGTTAAAAGAAGTGAATTTGATTACAACCTACGACTGGGTTGATTTGCTGACTGGGGATGCGGTGGATGACCTGAATGGTGAGCTGACTTTGCAACCCTATCAAACGGTCTGGTTATCGAATCGCCAGTAGGGGTTAAAGACTCAGGGCATCCTGTTCGGTGACCAACGATGTGACCACGCAGTTTCGCCCCTGGTCCTTGGCGCTAAACAGCGCCTGATCGGCCCGGTTCACCAGTGCCGGCCAGTCGGCTTCACCTTCGTAATGTGCAACGCCAAAACTGGCGGTAACCGGCCGCTCGCGATCCGCCAGCTTAACCTGATCGGGAATAGCGAGGCGGACTCGTTCAGCAACTGAGCGTGCCAGTTCCAACGTTGAGTTGGTCAGACAAATTAAAAACTCTTCACCGCCATAGCGAAAGCAGACATCACAGCGACGGACTGAGGTATGAATGACTCGGGCAACCTGACGCAAAATATCATCGCCAGCCAGATGCCCATAGCGGTCATTAATCGATTTGAAGTGGTCTACGTCAATCAAGATGATACTCAGGTCCTGATCTTCATTGCGGCGCGCACGTTCCATTTCGCGCTCAAGCGTGATGGCCATGGCGCCGCGATTGTTCAAACCGGTCAGTGGATCAATCATTGCGGTTGCCATCGCTTCGCGGTATTTCAACGCATTTCGAAGTGGGAAGATCACCAGGTCCATGATGGACTCGATGAAGGCCATTTCCTGTTCGCTGAAGCGCTTACTGCGTACAAAACTGATGTCGCCAAAAGCTTGCTTCTGCATGTTCAGCTGGTACTGGCAGCGGTGTTTTGCAGACCGACCGATATAGGTGTCGATCATGGCATCGCCATTAACATAATGTATGCCTGAAATGGGCAGGTAGGCTTTCAAGTGTCGATGCAATAAAGTCAGAATCTGATCAATGTCCAGCGACGTTTGCAAAGCGGTGGCCAACTGTAAGCGCAGAGCCTGTATGCGATCGGCACTGGGTGCTTCAAACGCAAAGGAAGAAACACTGCTGAAAACGCTGTTTTCCGAGGATCGTCCGATGGAGGACTGTGTAAAGCTGCTGGGCATGATCCGTTACCGCATCTGGTTCATTTGAGAATCATATAGCGATAACTATGCCATTCAGATAAAAGCCTTTAAAATCAATAGCATAGGTTATTTTTAAGCGGGAGAGTGGCAAAAAACCGGCGATTATCTTCCTGTTAGAGAGTGGTCGGTGCCGGAAACCCGGCACCAAATCGTTCAGCTCAGATAGTCATAGGCGTCGATGGATTGGCCATTGAAGGGTTCTGCTGCCTCGGACATCAGGAAACGGTAGAGCGGCATATGGTCTTCGGGTGGTGGAACATCGCCCGGGTCTTCACCGGGATAGGCGCTGGCGCGCATCGCCGTTCGGGTTCCTCCGGGATTGACGGCAAAGGTGCGTACTTGGCTGATGGCGCCGAGTTCGTCTGCCAGCGTTTGCATCAGGCCTTCTGTCGCAAACTTCGACACCGCATAGGCCCCCCAATAAGCACGGCCTTTACGACCGACGCTAGAGGTTGTAAACAGGATGCGACCCGCGTCGGCTGCTTTCAGCAGTGGTAACAATGCCTTAGTCAGGTAAAACGCGCTGTTGACGTTAGTGTTCATCACGTCCAGCCATTCCTGTTCGGGGTATTGTTCGATGGCCATCTTGCTGCCTAGGGCCGAAGCGTTAAACAGAACGCCATCCAGTCGACCATATTCCTGCTCAATGGCGTAAGCCATTTCCCGGGCGATATCGGGATTAAGCGTGTTCAGATCGTACGGGAAGATGATGGGGCGGGTCTTTGTGTTCTGTTCAATCAGGTCATAAACCTGCTCGAGCTTGCCTTGCGTGCGACCGAGCAGGATGACATGGGCGCCAGCATTTGCATAGCTCAGTGCTGCTGCCTTGCCAATGCCATCGCCGGCTCCGGTCACCAGAATGACTTTATCAAGCAAAGCATCCTCGGGCAGTTGCTGAAGCTGTTCTTTGGAAATGGATTGCATAATCAGTCTGCCTTTTCAGTCGCCATCAGATAGTTCACGGACACGTCGCTGGATAACCGAAACGCTTTGGTCAGCGGGTTGTAAGTCATGCCCTTGAACTCTCGAACCGTCAGACCGGCTTCCCGGGCCGCGCTGGACAGTTCCGAAGGACGAATGAACTTCTGGTACTCGTGCGTTCCTTTCGGCAGCAGGTTCATGACGTATTCGGCACCGACGATGGCGAACAGAAAGGCTTTGGGGTTGCGGTTGATCGTTGAAAAGAAGGCTTTACCGCCGGGTTTCAGCAGGGTTCGGATGGCCGACATCACTGATGAAGGATCAGGAACATGTTCCAGCATTTCCATGCAGGTGATGACATCAAACTGTCCGGGTGCCTCCTCCGCGAGCTGCTCGGCCGTCATCTGGCGGTATTCAATACCTTCAAGGCCCTGTTCCAGTGCGTGCAGTTGGGCTACCTTCAGAGGGGCGTCGGTCATATCGATTCCGGTGACCTGTCCACCACGTTTCGCCAGCGTTTCAGTCAGAATGCCGCCACCGCAGCCAATGTCTGCCACTTTTAAACCGGCGACGTTGATATGGCTATCAATAAAACGCATACGGACAGGGTTTAAATCGTGCAGGGGTTTGAACTCAGAATCGGGATCCCACCACCGACTGGCTAATGCTTCGAATTTAGCCAGTTCAGCAGGGTCAACATTGGTGGTTGCCACGGTATTTCCTCTAACAAAAGATGTTGGGGCTATTATGACGGGAAAAGGAACGGCATGACAGGGGGTGACCCCGTCCGGATTGGACGGGGTCGGTGGATCAGCCAGCGGTAATGCGATCTCGCCAGGCTTTGGCATTTTCAATGATGTCGGCTTTGTTCAGCGTGGTCAGCTCGCGGTTGGCGAGCAGTTGCTGACCTTCAACCCAGACGTGACGGATCTGATCCCGGGTGGACGCATAAACGATGTGAGAAACCGGATCGTAAATTGGCTGAGATTCCAGGTCGTCTAAGGCAATGGCGGTGATATCTGCGCGCTTGCCGACTTCCAGGCTGCCGATTTCGGTGTCCCAACCCAGTGTACGGGCGCCATTCAGAGTTGCCATGCGAAGTGCCTGATAGGCCGACAGTGCGGTGGCTTTACCGCTGACCGCCTTGGCCAGCATAGCGGCGGTACGCATTTCACCCAGCATGTCGAGATCGTTATTGCTGGCCGCGCCGTCAGTACCCAGCGAAACGTTAACGCCGCGTTCCATCAGGGTATCGACCGGGCAAAAACCGCTGGCCAGTTTCAGGTTGGATTCCGGACAGTGAATGACGTGTGCACCGGTTTCGACGATATCATCAATGTCTTCCTCAGACAGCGCCGTCATGTGGACTGCCTGGAAGCGCGGGCTGAGCATGCCCAGATCTTTCAATCGGCGGATAGGGCGTTGACCACGACGTTCCTGCTCACCATCGACTTCAACTTGTGTTTCATGGACATGCATCTGGATACCAACCTGCAGGTCGGCTTCCAGCTCAATGATTTTTTTCAGGGGCTCATCGGAACAGGTATAGGGCGCATGTGGACCGAAATTGACTTTGATGTGGCTGTGTCCTTTGTACTTCTCTAGAACGGCCAGGCCTTTTTCAATGTGGACATCCGGGCCTTCGCCCCAGGCGGTCGGGAAATCGATCGTAGGGAAGCACAGCTGCGCCCGCAGTCCGGATTTCAGTACGGACTCAGCCGAGGCATCCGGGAAAAAATAGTTGTCGGAAAAGGTCGTGGTTCCGGAGCGGATCATTTCCGCAGCGGCCAGAGCGGTGCCATCACGAACCATGTCGTAAGTGACCCATTGGTTCTCGGCAGGGAAAACATGGTCATTCAGCCAGGTCATCAGCTCGAGATCGTCCGCCATGCCGCGGAACATGGTCATGGCAGCATGGCCATGGGTGTTGACGAAGCCCGGTATCAACGCCTGGTCGCCGAGTTCCAGTGTTTTTTCTGCTTGATAGCGGATTGCCGCTTCGCTTGTTGGTAGAATGTCTTTAATCCGGCCGGCCTCAATGACGATGCTGTGATGTTCTAAAACATCCTGGTTGTCGTTGACCGGAATGATCCATCGGGCGCTGATCAGGGTGTCAATCTTTTCCATGCTGAGTCTCTTAAGTTGTCTGTGTGGTCAGGAGGTGGCGTATGCTACCAGTCTGGTGCTGAAAAACCCAAGTCTAGATTGTGCATTGGGTTTCTGCCGCCTATGTTCTTCGACAGATCGCACAGTCCCGCGCATAGACCGCCATTAAACCTGTCTATCTTATTGATTTGTGGTATTATTTCGCACTTTCGTTAAATGCGAATCGGGGTCTGCCAATCGGGTTCTGAGAGTGGCTTTCAGCCTGCAAGCCTGGCCCGATGCTTTAGGGTTCTATCCCCGTCAATTGCTGGTCGGGCGTCCCTTCGGGTGTTTGGCAGATCAGAGAACGGAGCGACCGTCGTTCCGGCCCCAGATAACAGTCGATTATAAAACCGACTGAACGATAAGAAGGACAATGGAACCTCATGGGTGAAATAGCCAAAGAAATTCTTCACGTCAATATTGAAGAAGAGTTAAAACAGTCGTATCTCGATTACGCGATGAGCGTCATTGTTGGTCGGGCATTACCGGATGTACGTGACGGCCTTAAGCCTGTTCACCGACGGGTGCTCTTTGCCATGAATGTTCTTGGTAATGACTGGAACAAGGCCTACAAAAAATCGGCCCGTGTTGTCGGTGATGTGATTGGTAAGTACCACCCCCATGGTGATTCCGCTGTTTACGATACCATTGTGCGAATGGCGCAGGATTTCTCCATGCGTTACACGCTGGTCGACGGTCAGGGGAACTTCGGTTCCATCGATGGCGACGCGGCGGCGGCCATGCGATACACCGAGATTCGTATGGAGAAGCTGGCGCATTCTCTGCTGGCCGATCTGGAAAAAGAAACCGTCGATTATGTCGACAACTACGACGGTACTGAGCGCATTCCGGATGTTCTGCCCACCCGGGTTCCGAACCTGCTGGTCAATGGATCCTCCGGTATTGCGGTTGGTATGGCGACCAATATTCCGCCTCATAATCTGGGCGAAGTGATCGACGGCACGCTGGCGCTGATCGAAAACCCGGATCTGGACGTTGATGGCCTGATGGAATATATCCCAGGACCTGACTTCCCGACCGGGGCTTATATCAATGGTCGTAAGGGCATTGTTGAGGCCTATCGCACCGGGCGCGGTCGAATTTACATGCGTGCCAAAGCGGATGTCGTTGTAGACGAGAAGACCGGTCGCGAAAGCATCATCGTTCATGAGATTCCATACCAGGTGAACAAAGCTCGCCTGATTGAAAAAATTGCCGAGCTGGTCAAAGAGAAAAAAATCGAAGGCATTTCGGAGCTGCGTGATGAGTCAGACAAAGAAGGCCTGCGTATCGCCATCGATCTTAAGCGTGGCGAATCCGGCGACGTACTGCTGAACAATCTGTACGCACAGACGCAGCTGGAGACGGTCTTTGGTATTAACGCTGTCGCGCTGGTTGACGGTCAGCCGAAGGTACTGAATCTGAAAGAAATGCTGGAAGCCTTTATCCGGCATCGCCGTGAAGTGGTGACTCGCCGTACCGTTTTCGATTTACGCAAAGCCCGTCAACGTGGCCATATTCTGGAAGGTCTGGCTGTCGCACTAGCCAACATTGACGAAATGATCGAACTGATTCGGTCATCCGCGACCGGCGCAGAAGCAAAAGAACGCATGCTGGCGCGCAGTTGGGCCTTAGGTGATGTCTCCGCCATGTTGGAGCGCGCGGGTGCCGACGTTTGCCGTCCGGAAGATCTGGAAGAGCAGTTTGGTGTCCGGGATGAGCGTTATTATCTTTCTCCTGAGCAGGCGCAGCAGATTCTGGACATGCGTCTGCAGAAGCTTACCGGCCTTGAGCACGACAAGCTCATTGGCGAGTACAAGCAGATTATCGACGATATTGGTGAGTTCCTGCGCATTCTCAACAGCTATGAGCGGTTGATGGAAGTGATCCGCGAAGAGCTGATGGAAGTGAAAGACGAGTTTGGTGATGCCCGTAAGACAGAAATCATGACCTCGCGTCTGGATCTGTCTATGGAAGATTTGATTACCGAAGAAGATATGGTGGTGACCATTTCACATTCCGGTTATGCCAAAACGCAACCGCTTACCGACTATGAGGCGCAGAAACGCGGTGGTAAAGGGCGGTCGGCTTCGGCTCTGAAAGATGATGACTTTATTGAGCATCTGTTGGTAGCCAGCTCGCATGATACCATTCTTTGTTTCTCTACTTTCGGCAAAGTCTATTGGCTGCGCGTGTTTGAAATCCCGCAGGCTTCACGCGCCGCGCGAGGACGTCCGATGGTGAATCTGTTGCCACTGGAAGCGGAAGAGCGCGTGACCGCGATTCTGCCGATCCGGAATTTCGATCCGGATTATTTTATTTTCATGGCCACCGCCAGCGGAACGGTTAAGAAAACATCGTTGGATGCGTTCTCCCGGCCGCGCAGCAGCGGCTTGATTGCCTTATCGCTTGACGAAGGCGACCACCTGGTGGGTGTGGCCTGCACTGATGGCGAGCGTGAAGTAATGCTGTTGTCGGACGCCGGTAAAGTGGTGCGTTTCAAAGAAGAACACGTGCGACCCATGGGTCGCACGGCTCGGGGTGTTCGGGGTATTTCCCTTGAAGACGGGCAGTCGGTGATCTCCTTGATCGTACCGCAGGAAGAGGGCTTCGTTCTCACGGCTTCCGAGCGCGGCTATGGCAAACGGACGGTGATGACCGAGTTCCCGACCAAAGGCCGCGGCACTAAAGGTGTGATTGCCATGGTCAGTAATGACCGTAACGGCAAACTGGTTGGTGCAAAACAGGTCTTCAACGGTGATGAAGTCATGTTGATTTCCGATCAGGGAACGCTCGTCCGAACCCGAGTGGATGAGATTTCATCGCTGGGTCGAAATACTCAGGGTGTGAAACTGATTCGTGTGGCGGATGATGAGAAACTGGTCAGCATCGAGCGCATTGAAGAGCCGGAAGACGTGGTTGAACCGCTTGAAGGTGAGGCCAGCGAATCTGACGGTGACGCTCCACAGGACGATGTCATCGATACCAGTGCCGATACGAGCGACACTCAATCCGACGCGGATGACTGATTAAGGATCTGATCATGGCAAAACCCGGTGCAGAAGCGGTTTATAATTTTTGCTCCGGGCCAGCCATGTTGCCTGCGCCGGTTCTGGCGCAGGCTCAGCGAGAACTGACCGATTATCAAGGGCATGGGGTCTCGGTCATGGAGCTGTCCCATCGCTCTGAAGAGTTCCTCGCCATTCTCCATTCCGCCGAGCATGGTTTGCGCTCGCTCATGCACATCCCGGATCATTACCACGTCTTGTTTACGTCTGGGGGCGCAAGTCCTCAGTTCAGCGCCGTTCCACTGAATCTCTTGAGTTCTGGAGGAGCTGCCGGTTTTATTAACACCGGTTATTGGTCACAAAAAGCCATGGCCGAGGCGGCGCGCTTCGGGCGGGTCGTCGAAGTGGCTTCATCCGCTGATTCCGCGTTCAAAAGTCTTCCGGTTTGGTTATCTGGCTTTCAGACTAATGAGCTTGATTATCTGCATTACACTCCAAATGAAACCATTGGTGGCGTTGAACTTTTCGAAGTGCCGGAACTGCCGACAGACACGCCATTGGTGGCTGACATGTCCTCCTGTATTTTGTCGCGGCCGTTCGATGTCGAGCAGTTTGGTCTGATCTACGCGGGCGCGCAAAAGAACATCGGGCCGGCCGGGCTAGGTGTGGTCATCGTTCGGGAGGACCTGCTTGGTAGCGCGCAAGCGCAGTGTCCGAGACTGTTGAACTACCAGACATTGGTTGAGGCCCGGTCTATGGCTAATACCCCGCCAACCTTTGCTATTTATCTCGCTGATCTGGTTTTTCAATGGTGCTCAGCGCAAGGCGGTGTGCCGACATTAGCAAAGCACAATCTGGCTAAGTCGGATATGCTGTACGATGTGATTGATCGGTCCTCAATTCTGTTTAACGATATCGAACCCAAAGCCCGATCAAGAATGAATGTGCCGTTTTTCTTTCACGATAAAAACCTCGAATCGAGCTTTCTAGCGGGCGCCCAACGTCGCGGACTGCTGAATCTTGCCGGCCATCGCAGTGCCGGCGGTTGTCGTGCAAGTATCTACAACGCCATGCCGCTGGCCGGTGTGCAGGCATTAACCGACTACATGATTGAATTTGAGAATACCCATGTCTGAATCGAACCAAACCCCATCCAAGGCTGACGAAACTGAACTGCTGCAATTACGCCAGGAAATTGATCAATTGGATCAGGAAATTCTGAACTTGATTTCCCGTCGTGCGCAATGCGCCCTGCGGGTTGCTGAAGTTAAGATGAAGGCCGATCCCGGGCAGGCTGTTTTTTATCGACCTGAGCGGGAAGCGCAGGTGTTGAGCCGGGTAATGGAACGCAATCCGGGACCGCTCGGGAATGAAGACATGGCCCGTTTGTTCCGCGAAATCATGTCGGCCTGCCTGGCCTTGGAGCGCCCCTTGGAAGTCGCTTATCTGGGGCCTGAAGGGACCTTTACGCAGCAGGCGGCTAAGAAGCATTTCGGCCAATGGGTCAAAACCAAGCCGATGCCGGCCATTGATGAAGTGTTTCGGGAAGTCGATGCCGGTGCCGTGCAGTATGGCGTGGTGCCGATTGAGAACTCGACCGAAGGGGTGGTCAATCACACTCTGGATACCTTTATTACCTCGAATATCAAAATCGTCGGTGAAGTCGAGCTGCGCATTCATCACCATCTGATGGCCGGCCCGAACACGAATCGCGATAAGATTACCCGTGTCTACAGTCATCAGCAGTCTCTGGCGCAGTGTCGTAAATGGCTGGATGCACACATGCCTCAGGCCGAACGCATCGCCGTCAACAGTAACGCTGAAGCCGCGCGCCGTGTGCAGGGTGAATGGAACTCAGCTGCGATTGCCGGGGAAATGGCGTCTGAACTCTATGATCTTGAGATTATTGAAACGAAGATCGAAGACTCACCTGATAACTCGACCCGGTTCCTGATTATCGGGGCGCAGGAAGTCGATACCTCGGGAGCAGATAAAACCTCTTTGGTGGTGTCGATGCGCAATGAGCCTGGTGCGCTTTATCATTTGCTGAAACCTTTTAACGATTTTGGTGTCGATATGACCCGATTGGAGTCGCGACCCTCGCCATCGGGCAACTGGACTTATGTGTTCTTCATCGATTTTGTGGGTCATACCCGGGATGCCAATGTGCAGGAAGCGTTGTCGGCTATCCGCAAAACCGCGGTTGAAGTAAAGGTTCTGGGTTCCTACCCGAAAGGGGTGCTCTGATGGCAGACACTTCTCTGCCTAACAATAAACGACCCGAGCCTAAAGCTTTTTTACGAGATCTGCCGAGTTACGCCGTCAGTGAGACTGTCGCGGACATCAAAACGCGATTCGGTCTGAGTGATGTCGTTTACCTGGCCAGTAATGAAAACCCGTTTGGCTGTTCTTCAACGGTAAAGTCGACCCTGAATCAGGCGCTAGAAAACAGCCATCGCTACCCGGACGGTGCTGGTCGGGAGCTGAAAACAGCACTTGCATCAGGACTGGGTTTGCACATGGATCAAGTGCTGCTCGGGAATGGTTCGAATGAAATTCTCGACAGTGTAATCAAAGGTTTTTTGGGAGAGGGCGATGAAATGCTGGTCAGCGCCCACTCCTTTGCAATGTATCCGATTATGGCGCAATGGGTCGGTGCGAATGTTCGGCAGATCCCTATGCGTGACTGGTTGATTGATCTCGACGGCATCTCTGCCGCCGTGAGTGACAATACCCGGGTGATTCTGCTCGCCAATGCCAACAATCCAACGGGTACCATGGTACCGGCTGAACAGCTGGAGCGATTTCTCTGTGAGGTACCGACAGATGTCCTTGTGCTCATTGACGAAGCCTATATTGAGTTTGCAGAGCCGGCGATGGGCAGTGCGGTGAGTCTTTTGAGCAAGTACCCCAATCTCGTGGTGTGTCGTACCTTTTCAAAAGCCTATGGACTGGCCGGTTTCAGGATCGGATACGGTCTGGGACACAGCGATGTGATTGAGGTGCTGGAAAAAATTCAGCAACCTTTTAACGTCAATCTGCTGGCCATGAGAGCG
>NZ_CH724153.1:384007-522966 GCF_000153185.1 Reinekea blandensis MED297
GAGAGCGGCTGTCTCGGCCTATGCCGATCAGGCGTTTCTTAACCAATGCGCACGGTCCAATGCAGAAGAACGACAACGAATCACGACTTTTTTGCAACAGAGCGGATTAACACCGTTGCCAAGCCAAGCTAATTTTATCGCCTTTGAGTTACCCGGACGTGCTGACGATGCCTATCAATCGCTGCTCTCTCAAGGCGTCATTGTTCGTCGATTGCACAGCTATGACATGGCGGACTGGCTGCGAGTGTCTATTGGTTCAACAGAGGAAAACTCACGTTTTATGGCTGCATTGGCTGCTTATCTGGAGATGCGCAATGATCGCTAAACCCAAAGTGCTGGTGATCGGCCTGGGACTGATCGGCGCCTCTTTTGCGAAATCCCTGAAACAACAACAGCTTGCGGAGCTCTATGGTTACGATCAGGATCCGACTGTGCCGGAAACGGCAAAAGCCATGGGTGTCATTGATGTGCCAGTTGGTGATTTGGCGGATGTGCTTGGTATGGACGCTGTTGTTCTGGCGGTACCGGTGATGGCCATGCCCGACGCTGTCCGACGTATCCGACATCTGATTCCTACACTGACCGCCTTAACGGATGTGGGCAGTGTTAAACAGGCCGTGGTTGACTCAGTTCGACAGGAGCTCGGTGAGTTACCCGGGTGTTTTGTGCCCGGGCATCCGATCGCCGGTGCCGAGAAAAGCGGCGTGACCGCCGCGCAAGCGGATCTGTTTGATCGACACATGCACATTCTGACACCAACCTCGGCCTCTACTCCGGAGGCCATTGAGTTGGTGCGTTCGTTGTGGGCTCAATGCGGTGCTCAGGTGGTTGAGATGCCGGTCGAGCGCCATGATGAAGTGTTGGCCGCAACCAGTCATTTACCGCATTTGCTGGCCTTTTCTCTGGTCGATACACTGGCACGGGAATCGGAGAATCGGGAAATTTTTAAGTACGCTGCAGGTGGTTTTCGAGACTTTTCCCGTATTGCTGCGTCAGATCCGACGATGTGGCACGATATCTTCCTGATGAACAGTGAGGCAACATTGAAAATCTTACGTCGTTTTCAGGCCGATCTGCATTTGTTAGAAGAGGCTATTGAGCATCGGGATGGCGATCTGCTTAGAACCGTGTTTACCCGTGCCAAGTCGGCCAGAGATTACTTTACAGAAATCATGGAAGAGCGCCAGAAAGGTCCGGAACCCAAATGAAACCATTGATTTTGACTCGCAGGTAGCGGTTCAAAATTGTCAGTTAGACGAATTTTTTACTTGATTCTGGGCAGGCACATCGTGAGAATGCGCGGGCTTTGCAATAGCTGACAAAAAGGCAGGACTTCTCATGACCGAAACAAACCCTCCAGTGATTACGCTTGATGGGCCAGGTGGCGCAGGTAAAGGCACCATCAGTACACTATTGGCGGAAGAGCTGGGTTGGCAGTTTCTGGACTCTGGGGCGCTTTACCGACTGACCGCCTTGGCGGCCATGAATCATGGGGTAGAGCTCTCTCAGGAGAGCGCGGTTGCGGTCATTGCCGAGCATTTGGATGTTCGATTCGAAAAGAGTGAACAGGGCACGCGTGTCATTCTTGAAAATGACAATGTCACTGAGGCAATTCGTGAAGAGCGAGTGGGCCGGAATGCTTCCGTCGTGGCCGCTCATAACCGTGTTCGGGACGCGTTGTTGAAACGTCAGCGAGCATTTGCCACTTTGCCAGGACTGATTGCCGATGGTCGGGACATGGGAACGGTCGTGTTTCCGGAAGCCCCGCTGAAGATTTTCCTGACCGCCAGTGCGGAAGAACGGGCGCGCCGACGCGTCAGTCAACTGAGCGAAGGGGGTTTTGATGCCGACTATGATCAGGTCTTTGCGGATATTGTCGAGCGCGACGAACGTGACAGAAACCGGGCAACAGCCCCATTAAAACCAGCAGATGACGCTATCGAACTGGACACCACCGAGTTGTCTATTCCTGCCGTGGTTGAGTACATTCTGGCTCTGGCCTCCGAACGCGGTTTAATTGGCTGATTTGACCGGTTTTTTAGGTGTTCATCCCGAAAGATGGGCGCCGACCCTGTTTTTTTCAAAAAATTGCTCAAAAAATGGCTGAAAAAGCCATTCATCTCTTGGGTTTTGCCCACTGTTCCGTATAATACGCCACCCTAATTTCAGACGTTTCGGTGCTTTGAGCACTGTTTCGAACTGGGCTTCGTTTGCCACCTGACCAGCATCGTCGGCACGCGGAGGATTGTAGACAGACCCGCAAGAGCTGGATTGCGGCCGGTCACAGAATCTGTGACGAATAGAGCTTAGGAAGCGATTTTAATGACTGAATCTTTTGCTGAACTGTTTGAAGAAAGCTTAAAAACAATTGAAATGGAGCCAGGCTCCATTGTTACCGGTGTCGTTGTCGACATCGATTCTGACTGGGTTACTGTTCACGCAGGCCTGAAATCAGAAGGCGTTATCCCACGTAATCAATTCATCAACGACGCGGGTGAACTGGAAATTGCCGTCGGTGACGAAGTCAAAGTGGCTTTGGAAGCGGTTGAAGACGGTTTTGGTGACACTCGTTTGTCTCGTGAAAAAGCCAAGCGCGCAGAAGCGTGGGCTGAGCTGGAAAAAGCATACGAAGCAAAAGAAGTTGTTAAGGGTGTTATTAACGGTAAAGTCAAAGGTGGCTTCACGGTTGATGTGAGCTCTGTTCGTGCGTTCCTGCCAGGATCTCTGGTTGATATCCGTCCAGTACGCGACACACTGCACCTGGAAGGCAAAGAGCTGGAATTCAAAGTTATCAAGCTCGACCAGCGTCGTAACAACGTTGTTGTTTCACGTCGTGCCGTTCTGGAAGCCTCTAACAGCGCTGAGCGTGAAGAGCTGCTGGAAAACCTGCAGGAAGGCCAGGAAATCAAGGGTATCGTTAAGAACCTGACCGACTACGGTGCATTCGTAGATCTGGGCGGTGTTGACGGCCTGTTGCACATCACTGACATGGCTTGGAAGCGCATTAAGCACCCAAGCGAAATTGTTCAGGTTGGCGATGAAATCGACGTTAAAGTTCTGAAGTTCGACCGTGAACGTAACCGCGTATCTCTGGGTCTGAAGCAGCTGGGTGAAGATCCATGGGTCGATATCAAGGCGCGCTACCCAGAAGAAGCGAAAGTTACCGCTAAAGTCACTAACCTGACTGACTACGGTTGTTTCGCTGAGCTGGAAGAAGGTGTTGAAGGTCTGGTTCACGTTTCCGAAATGGATTGGACCAACAAGAACATTCACCCATCTAAAGTCGTTCAGGTTGGCGACGAGATTGAAGTGATGGTTCTGGACATCGACGAAGAGCGTCGTCGTATTTCTCTGGGTATCAAGCAAACGGTTGTTAACCCATGGGAAGACTTCGCGAACCGTTACAACAAGTCTGACAAAGTATCCGGCAAGATTAAGTCAATCACTGACTTCGGTATCTTTATCGGTCTGGAAGGCGGCATTGACGGCCTGGTTCACCTGTCTGACATCAGCTGGAACGAGTCTGGTGAAGAAGCGGTACGTAAGTACAAGAAAGGTGACGAGCTGGAAACCACTATCCTGTCTATCGACCCTGAGCGTGAGCGTATTTCTCTGGGTATCAAGCAGCTGGATATGGATCCGTTTGCTGAGTACGCAGCCGAAAACGACAAAGGCACCATTGTTAAAGGCACAGTGAAAGAAGTCGACGCGAAAGCGGCCGTCATCACTCTGGCTGAAGACATTGAAGGTGTTCTGAAAGCGTCTGAAATCTCTCGCGACAAAGTTGAAGATGCTCGCAACGTTCTGAACGAAGGTGAAGAAGTCGAAGCGAAGATCGTTAGCATCGACCGTAAGAACCGCGTTATCAGCCTGTCCATCAAAGCGAAAGACTTTGATGATGAGAAGGCAGCGGTGAAAGAGTTGAAAGATAAAGCGGTTGAAGCGTCTGGTCCGACCACCATTGGTGACCTGATCAAAGCTAAACTGGAAGAAGGTAACGACTGAGTTTCCTGATTCACGCAAAAATAAGCCGGCAACTGCCGGCTTTTTTTATGCCTGCCGGGTTCATCGGCCTGTCATTTTTGTCTGTTATGGGCGTCCATTCTACCGGGTAGTCAGGAAAAACCCGTTTAAAAAGAATTACTTGTGTTATTTTGCCCTCTGAATTAGTCTAAATATTAGGCGCTTAAAGAAAGTCGCTTGGAGGGCTCATTTGTGACTAAATCTGAACTGATAGAGCGGATTGTCGATCGTCAGGGGCAGTTGTCAGTACGTGATGTCGAGTTGGCAATTAAAACGATGTTAGATCATATGGCGCAGGCACTGGCCGAAGGTGAACGCATCGAGATTCGGGGATTCGGCAGTTTTTCGCTGCATTATCGATCGCCTCGTGTCGGGCGTAATCCAAAAACCGGTGAATCCGTCGAACTGGAAGGGAAGTATGTCCCTCACTTCAAGCCGGGCAAGGAACTGCGCGAGTCCGTTAATGAAAGTCTGTTAGAATAACGATTCAACTTCCAGACATGGAGCATTAGTCTGTTGCGTTTCCTCCGGATAATTCTGTTTCTGTACATTCTCGCCACCGGTTGGTTAGTCGGGTGGAGTAATCACAGTTCTGTCCAGTTCTCATTCCTTAGCTGGCAACTTCCTTCGATGCCGGCCTATATCATCTATTTTGCATTCCTGTTCAGCGGTGTCTTTATCGGACTGCTGATGGGTCGCTTTGTGCGTCGGCGTTAAGTTTTCATGTATACGGTTGTATCTTTTCTACAGCGATTCATACCGAGCCGTTATCGCAGTCGTCGTTTTCTGTTAGATCGATACCACTTCGATCTCACCTCATTTGATGGTGATGTCAGTACCTGGCTCGATCGGTTTCCGGTGACGACGGATAACGTGGAAATGTACTTCGGTCTCGCGGAGTTGTTCCGACGTCGCGGCGAGTTCGACAAAGCGGTATCCGTTCACGAGGCCATTCTGAACGCTCGTCTTGATGGTTACAGTGTGTCTGAAATATCTCTGGAGATTGCACAGGACTATTACGCCGCCGGCGTGTTAAGCCATGCGGAAGAAGTGCTGTTGCAGGCTCTGGATCATGCGGATGATGAGATCTCAAATCGAGCCTTCCGGCTGTGGTTGTCAATTCTCGAAAGTGAGCAGGAATGGGCGCGGGCCGTTGAGCTGGTCGAAGACTACGGTATTCCTGGCTCAGGTGGTTTGCGACTCGCTAATTTGTACTGTGAGATGATTGAAGAACAGCGGCGGCAGACGCCGCTGAGCCGGCTGTTGAAAACTTTGAAGAAGCCGCAACGTCTCGGCGTAAGTGCCCGGGCTGAGATTATTGCGGCCGAGCTCTATACCGAGCTGAACCGTGTTGGCGATGCCATACAGAGTTATCGGGAAATTCTGATCCGTGAACCCCGTCGGGTTGACCTGGTGCTGAGCCCGTTAAAGCACTTGTCGTTGATGAATCAGAGTGTGCCTCAGTTACTGACGTTTCTGCAGCAGCTCTATCAGCGGCACCCCAGCGCGCGAATTCTTGAGGTGTATTTGGAACTGTCTTCAGTTCAGGCGACGGCCCTGGCCGATGACATCAATGCGGCTTTGTTGGAGGAGGTTCAGCAAGGGGATTCTTATTCCGTTCAGTTGTACTGGCTGAATCAGCAAAGCTCTGACGTTCAGCAAGCGGTTGCCCCCCTGTTGCGCGGTTGGGAGAAGCGCAGTCTTGAGCATTCCGATGATTATCTGTGCATAGAGTGCGGTTTTTACTCTGACAAGCTGGTCTGGCAATGTCCTCAATGTGAATCTTGGGAAACCCTGTTTTCGAGGTATGAGCTGAAAATTGAACAGAAGATAAAAAAAGCTTCATAATTCATTGATTTTTATAAGAAAAAAGTTGCATCGCCCAAAAATATCCGTAATATACGCAGCGTTCTTGAGGTACACAGTGTCCCGTTCGTCTAGTGGCCTAGGACACCGCCCTTTCACGGCGGTAACAGGGGTTCGAGTCCCCTACGGGATGCCACTTCAGTACCAAGAATACGAATCAAAGTGAAAGTTGATTCATCAGCGGGAATAGCTCAGTTGGTAGAGCACAACCTTGCCAAGGTTGGGGTCGCGAGTTCGAGTCTCGTTTCCCGCTCCAAATTAAACGAAAAAAGCCTGGATTAACCTCCGGGCTTTTCCGTGCTTGCTAAATTTTTTCATCCTTAGTTGGTTTTCCCATTTAATCGCACTCATCCTCATCGCTGTGTTTACCAGTCTGTACTGCGCCCCGTGGATTTGGGTCTAGGCGGTTATCGATGATTGTTCTGAGTAATCCATCTTTTTGCAACTTCGTTTTAAACTCTGTCTCATGAATGTTGGTTGTCGATTGCTGTTCACATCGGGCTCTGTAAGTATCGTTGGGTAAATGATGCGAAGGGGCAACACCATGAGTCAGGATCGTGTATCGGTCACCATTACTGAGCAAGGCATTGCTTATGTGCGGCTCGACCGGCCAGAAAAACGCAACGCGCTGGATCGGGCCATGCTGAGCGACTTGGTGGCGACCGCCCGAAAGCTGAAAAAGAACAAACAGCTTCGTGCCGTCATTTTATCCGGTGAAGGGGCTTCCTTTTGCGCCGGTCTCGACTTCCCCTATGTGGCCAAACACCCAGACATTATCCCGCGGTTTTTCCTGAAGTTACCCTGGTCGCAGGACAACATGTTCCAGCGGGTAGGGCACATTTGGCGATCGTTGCCCGTGCCGGTGATTGCTGCAGTTCATGGACATTGTTTTGGTGGCGGGCTCCAGATTGCGTTGGGGTGTGATGTCCGATTCACCACCGCCGATGCGCAATGGTCAATCATGGAGATCAAATGGGGATTGATTCCCGACATGAGCGGTACGGTGGCGCTGTCTCGCCTGATGAGATACGACATTGCACAGGAACTCACCATGACTGGCCGGATCATTTCCGGGGCCGATGCCGTGGCCTACGGATTGGCTACGCATTGTGTTGATGACCCGATCGCGGCCGCCACTCAGCTGGCGGAAGAGATCAGTGAACGTTCCCCTAACGCGGTGGCGGTGACCAAAGGTTTGTTCGCAAAAATCTGGAAAGCAGGCGACCGTCGTGCGTTGTTCTGGGAGCGAATGTATCAGTTGCGGTTATTAGGACGGAAAAACCAGCGCATTGCCATGTCGAACGGCATTAAGGGTGAAAACCGGCCCTTTGAGAGCCGGTAAGCGCTTAAAATTCAGACGAGATCGGTCTGTTGCTCGAGGATTTTGTCGATGACCAGGGCCACTCCGTGGTCGTTGTTTGATGCGGTCGTCCAGTTGGCGATGGCCTTGATGTCATCCGGCGCATTACCCATGGCGACGCCGATGCCACAATCGGTCAGCATGGTCAGATCGTTGTAGCTGTCACCAATCGCCATCACGGACGATTTAGCGATGCCCAGTCGTGCACAAAGCACATCAATGGCGGCACTTTTATCAACCTGCTTGTTGGTGAACTCCAAAAAATAAGGTTTGGAGATGCTGATCGTGAAATGGTCTCCCAAGGTTTTAGCGAAGATCTGACGCATTTCAGTCACCTGCTCCGGCGGTGCCACGAGCAGGACTTTCGGAACGGTGCCCTGAACCACCGCTTTCAGGCTGTCTACCAGACGAATGGGTAAACCGGTCAGATTGCTTTCAATATCGGTGTAAGGGTTGTGCCGAGTGGTAACGATTGCACCATCGACATAGGTGTGCAGATCGCTGTTCTGTTCATGTGCAGCATCGACCAGCAGATCGCATTCAGCTTTGGTCAGGCTGCATTCATAGATTTGCTCCTGGGTGGACCAATCGGTGACATAGGCGCCGTTATAGGAAATCACATAACCTTGCTGGGTTAAACCGAGCAGATCGGCGTAGCTTTCCATCGCAGGGGTTGGCCGACCGGACGCCAGAGCAATGGTGATGCCCTGTGCGCTTACCCGTTGAATGGCTTGCAGGTTACTTTCGGAAATCTGGTGTTGATCATTAAGCAGAGTGTCGTCCATATCCATGACGATCATGCGGATGTCGGCGGCATTCATGGTGCGTTGGTCCCCGGTGGCTGTGAAAAAGCGGGACAGTATATCGATCCATTCTGATCGTGCATTGACATCGCACCAGTCTGTCACCGTTAGAGCGAGAATTAGCCCGGATTTCATCTCAGTTGCATGCGCTCTTATCGCTGCGATCTGCTAGACTTCGCGCTCCATTCTGTATGAGCCCTGGCATGTTTAAGACCGCACCGCACCTGTTCAAATACCCGAAACACTGGGCCAGCTGTTTCGAACCCGCGCCATTTCTGCCGATGAGTCGTCAGGAAATGGATGAACTGGGCTGGGACAGTTGCGACATCATTCTGGTGTCGGGCGATGCTTATGTGGACCATCCGAGTTTTGGCATGGCGGTAACCGGGCGGTTGTTGGAAGCCCAGGGCTATCGCGTTGGTATTATTGCCCAGCCGGATTGGCGTTCGACCACCGACTTTGAAGCGCTGGGGCAGCCGAACCTGTTTTTCGGGGTCACGGCTGGAAACATGGACTCCATGATCAATCGCTACACGGCGGACCTGAAAGTACGCAATGACGACGCCTATACGCCAAACAATGAAGGCGGCAAACGCCCGGATCGGGCGGTGTTGGTCTATAGCCAATGCTGTCGACAGGCGTTTCCGGATACGCCGATTGTTCTCGGAGGCATCGAAGCGAGTCTGCGTCGGATTGCTCAGTACGACTACTGGAGTAACAAAGTTCGTCATTCGGTCCTGTACGATTCCAACGCCGACATCCTTTTGTACGGCAATGCGGAACGCGCCCTGGTTGAGGTTGCGTTTCAACTGGCCAATGGCCGGAGTGTGGGTGAGCTGACGATGATTCGCGGGACAACGGTCATCCGTAAAGCGGTACCGACAGGGTGGACAGAAGTTGATTCCAGCCGGATTGACTGGCCGCAGGACCTGTCTGAACACCCGGAGTTTTACGTCAGTAACCCGTATGAGCAGCGTGAAGCTCTGACCACCGCCGGTGAAAGCGGGCAATCGGCATGTCAATCGGGTACTGCGGATGCGGAGGTTGCCGAGCAACCGGTGCGCATCATTCCGATGCCGATTCAGCGCCGGTATGACTCGGACCCGGAAACCACCTGTATCCGGTTGCCATCGTTTGAAAAAGTCCGGAATGATCCGGCTCTGTATGCGCACGCGAGTCGGGTGCTCCACGTCGAGGCTAACCCGCACAATGCACATGCGCTGGTGCAGAAGCATGGCACCCGGGAAGTTTGGGTGAACCCACCGCCGATACCGTTGACCACCGAAGAAATTGACGGTGTGTTTGATCTGCCTTATGCGCGTGTGCCGCATCCGAGTTATCAAGGCAAACCCATTCCCGCTTACGACATGATTAAGACCTCGATCAACATCATGAGAGGATGCTTTGGCGGCTGTACGTTCTGTTCTATTACAGAACATGAAGGCCGCATCATCCAATCACGCTCTCATGAATCGATCTTACGGGAAGTTGAAGACATCAAAGACAAGGTGCCTGGTTTCAGTGGTGCCTTGTCGGACTTAGGCGGACCGACCGCCAACATGTACACACTCAAGTGTAAAGATGACGACATTCAAGCGAACTGTCGACGCTTGAGTTGTGTGTATCCGACCATCTGTAAAAACCTGCAAACCAGTCATAAACAGACCACAGAACTGTACCGGAAAGTTCGACGGGTTGATGGCATTCATACCGTCGCAGTCGCTTCAGGGCTCCGTTACGATCTGGCCGTAGAGGACCCGGAGTATGTGAAAGAACTGGTGACGCATCACGTCGGTGGGTATCTGAAAATTGCCCCGGAACACACTGAAGACCGGCCGCTGAAAATGATGATGAAACCGGGCATGGGCACCTATGATCGGTTCAAGCAGATGTTTGATCAGTTCTCCCGGCAGGCCGGTAAAAAGCAGTATCTGATTCCTTATTTCATCGCTGCGCACCCCGGATGTGAAGACGAAGACATGGTGAACCTGGCGTTGTGGTTGAAACGTCAGAACATGAAAGTGGATCAGGTGCAGACGTTTTATCCTTCGCCGATGAGCCTGGCGACGGCAATGTATTACTCCGGCAAAAACCCGTTGAAGAAGGTTTCTTACAAAGGTGGCCGAATCAGCATTGTGCGCAAGATTGAGCAGCGACAACTGCAAAAAGCGCTATTGCGATACCATGATAAACAGGGTTGGCAGATGATTCGTGAAGCGCTGAACCGACTGGGTATGGCGCATTTGATTGGCCACGGTGAACAGCATTTGGTGCCACCGGAGGATACCGGTTCGGATCGACGCTATCGGGCGCCGGCGAAAGCCCGTCATCGCAACAGTGTGTCGAAGCCGGTACGAAAACTTAAAAAAAACAAGTCCCAGCATCGGCACAAGCCTAAGTAACCAGGGTTTACGTCAGCAGCGCTTCGATCGTCGCTGTATAGTCGGCCTCAAGTGCATTCGCAGCGTATCTTCGCATGTCCGGCGCCGGGGGACGGCCCTGTTGTTGCCAGTGACGCAGTATTCGGACAATGCGGTCTGCCGTGTTTTTTAGTGTTTCTTGTCTTGCGTACAGATAGTCGTCGGCAAAAAAGTCAGGATAACTCAGATCGTCCGGAAGCAAAGGTGTACAGCCACGGGCGACAGCTTCCATGACGGCGATCCCTTGAAACTCATGGATCGCCGTCGACAGAATGACATCACATTGATCGATCATGGCGTGGTATGCCGCCTCACTGTCGACAAAGCCCAGATGTATCAAGCGCTGAGGATATTGTTGGCGAATCGTTGTGAAGGCCTGAGGCTCCCGGCGGAACTGCTGGCCGGTAATGGCAAACTGTATATCCAGGTTCTCTGCATCACATTGTGCAATCACCGCTTCGAGCAACTCTGGTTGCTTATCCCACTCCCAACGATGATTCCAGAGCACCGTACGCACAGCTTTGTTGTGATGTCGATCGACATGCGGACAGGTAATCGGCACCGGCAGAACGGCGGACTTGGTTTTTAATGCGGATAACCAGGCCTTGGGCACCAGGTCCGGGAGTTTTTGAGTCAGCTGTTGCACGCCACTGAAAAATGTCCGCTGGTTATAGTCGCTGTTAAATCGAATGGCATCCGCACGCAACGCTGAATACAGGTTAACCATTTGCCAGTCGATTACGGATTGAGGCGTGTGTGCTCTGGGATAGGCGAACTGGTTTTCATGGAAGTACAGCAGGCTGGGCACGTTTCGCAGGTTGGGGTACAGGCTCTGGGTGACGGATAAGTCGACACTGGACGTCGCTACAATGAGATCCGTGTTGTCGTGCAGATGAGGGTTATTAAGGGCTTTGAACGACAGCGGCGCGCCACGCATGCGCCAGGAAAAATAACGAGGCGGCAGTGCCAGAGTATGCCAGCGATATTGTGGACACAGACTGACAAGCTGATTGCACCATTGGGCCTGACTCAAGGCGTGGTAACCGGACAGCAACAGAATGGTAGGTTGGTCGCTTGTGTTCATTTCATGCTCATTTGGGGCGCTCGTAACACTATGTCATATTAAGTTACAGTGTCGACTGCTTTAAGTAAGCTAGGATAAACTTTTTTGCATTAGGTGTTCTATGATCCGAACCGCCATTATCGGGTGTGGTTTTTCCGCAACCACCTTTCACATTCCTTTTATTACCGTTGATCCGTCTTATCAGATGACGCATCTGGTCTCCGGTAAAGGGTCGGCATTGCAGGAAGATTACCCGGGTGTAGAAGTGGTTGCTGATTGGCAGCAACTGGACTGCCGAGAGATCGATCTGGTTATTATTACCACGCCGAATCATTTACATTACGAACAGTGCCAGCATTTTCTGCAACAGGGTTGTCACGTGGTTTGTGAAAAACCCTTTGTCCTGTCCAGTAACGAAGCCATTGCGTTGAAGCAGTTGGCCGAACAGGCTGGCCGTGTGCTGTGTGTTTTCCAAAACCGGCGCTGGGATGGCGATTTCCTGACACTGCAGTCTCTGCTACACAGTCATCGAGTCGGGGAACCTAAGCGGCTTGTCAGTCGATTTGACCGGTTTCGGCCGCAGGTTCGCCAGCGTTGGCGTGAGCAGGCCGTTCCGGGTGCTGGAATTCTCTGGGATCTGGGGCCTCATCTGATTGATCAGGCGTTAGTACTGTTTGGCTTGCCTGACAGTATTGAAGCGAGTGCCCGCATACAACGTGAGGGTGCGGTGGTCGTTGATAATTTTGACATCTGGATGCATTACCCTGATGTTGAGGTTGCCCTTGGCAGCAGTTCCTTTCAGGCCGGACCTAACTCCCGTTTTCTTTTGCAGGGAACGGAAGGTTCGTACATTAAAAATGGGCTGGACGTTCAGGAGGACGCCCTGAAAAAAGGCGTTGATATCCGGGATGATCGCTGGGGGCAGGAGCCGGAAGATAACTGGGGCATTCTGTATCAGGAAAATACCAGCCACCTTATTACCACCAAACCGGGTAACTACGGTGTGTTCTGGCATCAGCTGGCGCAAGCTATTGAGAATGACGGTGAGAGCCCGGTATCACTTGATGACTCGATACGGGTGATTCAGGTATTAGAACTGGCCCTGAAATCGAGTGAGTCGGGTCAGCGTTTACCGGTGAAGTTTGATTGACGGTGCAGAACACCTAGCAAAATCGTGCCTTAAAAACATCTGACAAGCGCACGACGAAAAAGGGGAGCATGGCTCCCCTTATTTTTTGTCCGTTGAACTTAACGGAAAACGCGTTGACGTACCCGTTCCAGGTTCGTCAGGATGCGGTCCAGTCGGTCCGGGTTCACCATGAACTCCTGAAAACCTTTCATGCCTTCTGATGCCATGGCCGGATCGGTATCGCGGTCATAGAACTGAGCAGTGCCATCGGCTGCGGCCAGCATCGCCGAGCCCTGGTTCAGGAATTTATCGTCGGCTGGTTGCGCGTCACTGTTGGTAGGCAGTTGCAGCAAGACTTCGTTGACTTTTTCCTGTTGCGCTTTCTCAGCAATAAAGGCAAGGAAACGACGGGCGTCTTCTTTGTTTTTAGCTCGCGCCGGAATGTGCACGGTATCCGTTGGCGCATCTTCAAACATGCCGATGCTTGGATCGATCTGCGGGAACTGGAAGAAATCAAAGTTAATGTCTTCCGGCAGGTTTGGCGTCAGGAAGTTACCCATCAAATACATGGCCGCTTCGCCGTTGAACAGTGGCGCCTGAGCTTCCTGCCAGCTGTAGGAAGCATGGTTTTCCAGGAAGTACCCACCATCAACCAGTTGTTGCCAGTTGGCGAATGTTTTGCGTACACCTTCGTCGGTGTATGGAATTTTTCCATCCATCAGGTCGATATGGTAATCGAGACCATTGGTACGCAGGTTCAGGTAGTCAAACCAACCTGCCGCGGTCCACAAATACTTGGTTCCAATCGTGATGGGAGTGACGCCATTGGCTTTGAGCGTTTCACACACTTCAATGAACTCTTCCCAGGTTTCCGGTTCAGACAGACCGTATTCATCGAAGATGTCTTTGTTGTAGTACATGCCCCATTGGTAGAACGTATAGGGGACACCATACTGTTTACCATCAACCGACATTGACGCCTTGGTTGACGCGAAAGTGTCAGACAGGCCGTTGTCTTCCCAAACATCCGATACGTCGTCGAACAGTCCACGATCGACAAAGTATTTCATCCGGTTGCCAGCGAACCAATAGACGATGTCCGGTGGCGAAGTCACCAGCCAGTTTCGGATGGCACTTTTATAGCCTTCGTGATCGTACTCATTAACCTTAACGGTAATATCGGGGTTCTCAGCTTCAAACTGAGCAATGATTTCGGCCCAGGCGGCTTTTGGCGCCGGGTCCGATTGGTTGGAGTTAATTACCAGCTCTCCGGCAAGGGCGCTGGTCGCAAAGACAGCACTTAACGCACCGGTCATAAGGGTTTTCTTCAGGGTCATCTTCTCGTCCTTCTTTATTGTTGTGTGACGATGAATGTCACGTTCAACGGAACCGGATTAATCGTTCCGAATATAGTGAGGGAAAGTTTTAATGGGACTTTCCAAACCCATGCCAGGTTCGATCAATGTGATCAAACTCGGTTGCGACGACTGCAAGTGTGCAGCCATACAGCAATACGTCATCGTTTTTCGACCTTGATAACAATCAGCGATTCCGGGTCGAGAATCGGCAATGGTAAGCCGATTTGCATCAGTGCATTCCCCTGGAACCCTTCTTCTGGCTTTGTCATCCAGGCTGGTTTGCGTTTCATCAGGTGGCCGGTATGTTCAGGTTGCAGCAACAGGCTGACACTATAGTCGGCATTGTTAATCAGGCCATTCAGCCTCAATGGCACCGGTCGACCTGAGACAGGAACCTCACGTTGAAAAACGCTGATGAGCTGGGTGTCGGCGTTGCCAACGTAAAAGGCGATCTGGTTTTCATCACTGCCGGTCATCGGTCGACGGATCTGCGAATGGATGAAGTGACGCCATTCTTTGTACAGCCCAATGCAGTTTGCCAGTTGCTGTTGTTCTTCGTTGGTTGCTTCCCGGACGTCCCATTCAATGCCCATGTGTGCAAACAGGGCCGTACCGGCTCTGACCGGTAGCGGATGTGAACGACTGGTTGTGTGGCTGTATGTGGGACCGATATGGCTGCCTAATACCTCGACCGGAAAGAACAGACTGGCCCACTGCTGCATAATCTGACGTTCATGAGCATCGTTGCAGTCGCTCAGCCAGAAGCGTTGGGTGTAACGCAAAATACCATAATCCATACGACCACCACCGGAAGAGCAGCTTTCAATTTCCACCTGTGGGAAGCGTTCTCTCAGCTCGTCGAGCAGGTGATAAAGGCTGTTGACGTAATCGTAGTAGGCCGCCGTACCCTGGGCATTACCTGCCTGTAATAGATCCCGGTTCATGTCCCATTTGATGTATTCGATGGGATGATCACGCAGCAGATTGCTGATCTGATTCAATAGATATTCCTGAACCTCTTTCCGGGTGATGTCGAGCACCCACTGGTTGCGTCCTTTGGCTTGAACCTGCCCATCGATCGCCAGTACCCATTCCGGGTGGTCGCGAAACAGCTGTGAGTCTTCGTTCACCATTTCAGGCTCGAACCACAAGCCGAAACTCAGCTGCTGCTCGTTCAGCGTTTTGATCAGCGGGGTAAAACCGTCCGGATAAACCTGTGTGTCGATGACCCAATCACCCAACCCCGCTGTGTCGTTCCGACGCGCCGGGAACCAGCCATCGTCGAGTACATAACGCTCGGCACCAACCTGATGAGCCGCCTTGGCCAGACTGTCCAGAGCCGTTTGGTCATGGTCAAAATACAGCGCCTCCCAGGTATTGATGTGAACCGGGCGGGGTTTGTCCGTCAATGTCAGAATGTGATTGCGGACGAATGATTGAAAGTGCTCAGCAATCCCCGCCAAACCGGAGGTGGAGTAGGTGGCGTAAAGGGTCGGCGCGGTAAAGGTATCACCAGGTTTCAGCACCATTTCACCGGGCATGAACGCGACCCCGGCTTGATATTGTGTCAGACCGTTCTGACTGCGCTCGATGCGCTGGCAATGGTTACCACTCCAGCCCAGATGCAGCCCCAGGCATTCGCCATGGGTTTCATCGCTTTGGCGACTGCTGAGTATCACTCCCGGGAAGTGATCGTGAGATGTGCGGCCTTTGAGATTGGTGAACTCCAATGTGCCGAAATCAATTTGATGATGACGAGGTTGAAATTCCTGAATCCAGCGCCCGGTAAAGGTGGTCGCTTTGGTCAGTGGCGTGGGCACCGGAAGAGTCGTGAGCCATTGTTCCAGGGAAACTTGCTGGTCACCGGTCTGAATGAGGTCGACATCAAAACTGAATACATCGTTTTCGACACAGGCGGTAGCCGTCCAGCGAAGCTCCAAACCGGTTTTTGGATCGACCAAGCGATAACTTAGCGTTGTCTGGTCAGAGTTAACGTCTTTGATCTGCCATTGTGGCGCCCAGCCCTGACGATCCTGATGAATCCGGATCGCCGGGTTCATAAAGGTCGGATCGGCATAGCTCGGTGCAATACTGAGAATCGGTTGCTCATCGATTCCGCCCTGGATGATGGCCGGTTCCAATAATACAGCCAGTGCCGCCGGATCTTGAGGCTCTTCCAGTTTGGGACCGAAGTAGACGATGTGTGGGCAGAACACATCGTCTCGGATCAACAGGGTGCTTTGACGTGTATGCAGATATCGCATGGCGTTAACCTTTTGTTGCACCGAGTGTCAGGCCCGCGATGAAATGACGTTGCATCGCGAAAAACAGAATGACCGGTGGTAAAGCGGCTACCACCGAGCCAGCTGAAATCAGGTTCCAGGATGCCAGCCATTGTCCACGCAGCGCACTGATGCCCGCGGTCACCGGTCGAACCTCATCAGACTGCACCAGCACCAATGCCCAGAAGTAGTCGTTCCAGACGAAGGTGAAAATCAAGACCGCCAGAGCGGCCAACGCCGGGCGAACCAGTGGCAGTACGATGGAGTAGAAAATCTTCCAGTCACTGGCGCCTTCGAGTCGACAGCTTTCAATCAACTCATCCGGAATCCCAACAATGAAGTTGCGCATGAACAGGGTGCAGAAACCGGTCTGGAAGGCTGTGTGGAAAATGATCAGAGCCCAGACAGAATCGTAAAGACCCAGTTGGATGGTCAGGTCCCGAACCGGAATCATCAAGATTTGAAAAGGAACAAAGTTGCCTCCGATGAACAGGGCGAACATGGCCAGGTTGCCGCGAAACTTGTACTTAGCCAGCGCAAAACCCGCCAGTGTCGCGAGGAAGACCGAGCCGACCATGACCGGCAGGGTTACCAGCACACTGTTGAGCAGATAACGCCCCATTGCCGTATTGGCAAAGACTGACGTGTAGTTTTCGACAATGTTCCATTCAGTGGGCAAGCCCCAGTAATTCCCTGCATTAATGTCACCCATGGACCGAACCGAGGTCATCAGGATGGCCGCCAGTGGCAACAGCCACAGGATAATTGATAAGGGCAGTGCAATTTTATAACTGATGCGGGTCCACGGAGCCGTCTTTTCTATAGGGGTTGGAAACATCTTTGACTCCTCCGTTATCGTTCTTGCTGCAGCATGCGCCACAGGAAAAAGGCGATGTACACCAGCATGATCAGGAACAGAACGGTGGCAATAGCCGCACCGTAGCCCATGCGGTAGTTGAAGATCGCCTGCTCATACATGAAGTAGGCGAGAACGGATGAGCTGCCATACGGGCCGCCGGACGTCATAGACGCGACCAGATCAAAAGAGCGCAACGCTCCGATAATAGTGACGACAATGGCAATGAAGGTTGCCGGTCGTAGCTGTGGAAGAATGACGTGCCACAACATGGTCCAGCCTTTGGCGCCATCCATACGGGCGGCTTCAATCTGTTCTGGGCTGAGGTTATTCAAGCCGGTCAGGAATAGAATCATGGTGTAGGCCACCTGTGGCCAGAGGCCGGCAGCGATGATGCCGTAAGTGACCAGAGCTTCATCCGCCAATACCGGCAGTGGACCTGCGCCAAACAGAGCAAGAATGTCCTGCAGCAAACCATAGCCCGGATCGTAAAACCAGGCGAAGACAATCCCGACGATGACCTGAGAAATCACAAATGGAAAGAAGAACAGGGATTTAACGGCACGAATGCCCAGCACCTGTTGGTTCAGAAACAGGGCGATGCCCAGGCCAAACGGAACCGCCAGCATGAAGAACAGTAACCACAGTATGTTGTTCCAGAGACTTGTCCAGAACTGGGGGTCGTAATAGAGGTCGACATAGTTTTGAAAACCGATGAAAACCTTATCACCAATGCCGTCCCATTGGTAAAAACTCATGGAAATTGATTGGATGATCGGAAGGATCACATAGACAAGAAATAAGGCCAGGGCAGGAGCCATGAAAAGCCATGGTACGGCCCGCTGAGACCAGGTTTGGGTATAGTTTTTCTGCACTTTTTTGCCCTGTATTTGTTGGATTTATGTAGGCTTTGGGCCATTATGGTTTTGCTTGGTAACGTTTTCAAGTGTTTCGTTTAAAAAAGCATTTTTCGACAAGTTTAGCGTGGGTTAATCAAAGTGCCCGAAAGACGATGGTTGTCTTATTGTCCGGCGCGTTCAGTCGTGGACGATGTGACCCCGGCCCATTAGGATGGGCGGATATTCCAAGAATAATCACAACAATGGAGGCCACCATGAGCGATCTGATCATGGCGATTGATCAGGGAACCACCAGTTCCCGTGCAATTCTGTTTAACCTGAATGGAGACGTGCAGTTCAGTGCCCAGGAAGAGTTTCGCCAGATCTTCCCCAAGAATGGCTGGGTCGAACACGATCCGGAAGACATCTGGAACACGACTCTGTCTGTGTGCAAAGAAGTGTTGTCGCAGGTGGACGTAAGCCGGGTGCGTGGGATTGGGATCACCAATCAGCGTGAAACGACCATCGTTTGGGATAAAGAAACCGGTGAGCCGGTGTGCAACGCCATTGTCTGGCAGGATCGTCGGACCTCGGATTTTTGTCAGCGTCAGAAAAAAGACGGCATTGAAGCCATCGTAACCCGCAAGACCGGGCTGTTAATGGACCCTTATTTCTCCGGCAGTAAACTCCGTTGGATTCTGAAGCATGTGTCCGGCGCCAGAGAGAAAGCCGAAAAGGGGCAACTGTTGTTTGGAACGGTCGACAGCTTCCTGTTGTGGCGCCTGACCAACGGTACCGTGCATGCGACTGATGCTACCAATGCCTCCCGAACGTTGATGTTCAACATCAGTACACAACAGTGGGATCCGGAACTGTTGCAGCTATTTGGCGTACCTGAGTCCATGCTGCCGGAAGTTCGGGACAGTGCAGACAATTTCGGGACAACCGACGCTCAATGGTTCGATGCTGAGATCCCGATTGCGGGTATCGCGGGTGACCAGCATGCTGCGCTCTTCGGACAGGCCTGCTTTGAACCGGGCATGGTAAAAAGTACCTATGGCACCGGTTGTTTTATGATGGTGAATACCGGCGACTCGCCGCTCAAGTCGACGAACAAGTTGTTGACGACGGTTGGCTATCGCTTAAACGGTAAAACCACCTATGCCCTGGAAGGCAGTATTTTTATGGCCGGGGCCACGATGCAGTGGCTGCGCGATGGGATCGGGCTGCTGAAACATGCTTCGGAATCTTCGTCGATGGCCGAAGAGATAGGGCAACAGCAATCGGTTTATCTGGTTCCGGCATTTACCGGGCTGGGTGCGCCTTATTGGAACCCGGATGCACGCGGTGCCATTGTAGGAATGACACGCGATACCGGCCCGTCAGCCATCGTGACTGCCGGCCTTCAGAGTGTGGGTTATCAGACACGAGATCTCATCGAAGCCATGAAGCGCGATGGCGTACCAGCGCTTAAAGGCATTCGTGTTGATGGCGGTATGGTTGTCAATGATTGGGCGATGCAGTTCATGTCTGACATTGTCAATCATCAGGTCGATCGGCCCGCAGTGACTGAAACAACAGCCATGGGTGTGGCATTCCTTGCCGGCTTACAGTTGGGATTGTATGAATCGATTGCCGATATTCAGCACATCTGGCAGCTGGAAAAAACCTTCGAACCCAGTATGTCGACCATGACCGCCGAGAAGCTGTATATCGGTTGGCAGAGGGCCGTGCGTGGCGTCGAAGTGGTCTCAGGGCATGATTCCAATCGATGATTATCTGCAGGTAATGAGACCTGTTCTGATGCAGATCAGGCCTCTGTTGACCTCCTTCTAAAGTTTTTTCGACGAGTGCAGCTATAGTTACTATACGTGTCGGACTCGGAAGCTAACCGAGTCCGACCGACTCGATGCCATTACATAACGAGAAGGGCCTGCCGATGAAAAATGGTCTCCGCCTGACGGTCGCCGCAAGGTTGTACGTCGGATTTGCCGCAGTGTGTCTGGGGGTGTTGCTCATTACCGCTGTTAGTCTGAGTTCCATGCAAACCATTCAATATCGACTCGATATTATTGTTGATGATGTTGCTCCTGCCGAAGAGGCTGTCGCCGGGCTTCAAGTGGAATCTGTGAACCTGGCAAGACTGGTTTCTAATTTTTTTAACGAACGGGATGTCGATGCACTGGAGCGGATTCAGGCCGATTACGAGTCGGCGAAACGTCTATACAGAACACACGGTGAACGCGTAACTGCTCAGCTGTCACGTATCGAGTATGACGGAATCGAACAGGTGGCGGAGCAGTTGCAGGCAATGGAGGCATCGCTTAATGAGCTGTTAGAAACCGTCGAAACCAGCATGGCTGCCTATCAACGAAATCTGAATGACTTGCAACTCATTGAACAAAAGCGCCAGGAAGTTATAGAACTGAATGAACAGTTGTCCGTCGCGCTCGATATCTTTGTGCGGGAATCTTTCGATCCTGCCGCCAAAGAGCTGGCCTATGAGACCAAAAGCCTGGTTGAGCGTGGCGGCAGTTTGGCATTGCAGATGACGTTCGCCAGTAATCTGAGTGATTTTCAGGCGGCACAGGAGTTGTTTCGGGAGTTCTCGGACGATTATGGAGCGCTGGGCTTTCGCATGCTTGGTTTTGCCCGCAACGATGCGTTTTTCCAGGAGAACATGCAGGAAGTCGCCTCGCTGACGTCCACATTGGTTGAGGCGGTGACTGTTAGTGATGGTATCGGGCCGATACAGAACCAATATCTCCAGTTGAGGGCGTCGTTAAGCTCTCGATTAGAAGAGATTCAACAACAGCTCAACTCCAATGTCAGTTCGCTGAATGATATCGCGGCACAGATGACCCTGGTCTCACGCAATGCTTCGGATGAGGCTCACGACAGTCGGGAAACGGCACAATTGACCCTGATTGCCTCCGTGCTCATTATTATTCTGGTCAGTGTGGGCATCAGTGTTCTGGTGGTGCAGTCCATCCGTCGTCCACTGAAAAAGCTGCGCAGTTTTATTCAGAAGGTTGGGCACGGTGACCTGACCACTACGATGGATCGCTATGGTAATGACGAAATTGGCGACATCAGTCGCGCCATGGATCAATTGGTCGGTGAGCTGCGTGAAGTGGTCTTGGACATTGCCGCGCAATCGCAACGCGTGAACGATGTAGCCAATCGGACCAGCGAACTGGCCGAGCAGACTCAGGTGAAAACCGGTCAGCAACAGCAGGAAGTCGCTCAGTCCGTTCATTCCATCGGTGAAATGTCGGAATCGATCAAGGAAGTGGCCCGAACGGCAGAACACACCAGTCAGGAAATGCAGGCCGGCGAAGCCGAAGCAGGAAAGATCAATCAGGGCATTTCACAGACCGTTTCGTCGATTGCTGATCTGAATAGCCGTATGCAGGGGGCCGTCGACGTGATTCATAATCTGGATCAGGGCGTTGCCAGCATTGAAAGCATTCTTGAAACCATCCAGAACATTGCCGAACAGACCAATCTATTGGCCCTGAACGCCGCCATTGAAGCGGCTCGGGCTGGCGAACAGGGTCGCGGCTTCGCCGTCGTCGCCGATGAGGTTCGTACCCTGGCTAACCGGACGCAATCGTCGACTGAAGAAATTCGTGCGAAGATTGACAGCATTCAGGGTCAGTCGACTGAAGCGGTATCGACCATTTCTTTATCGCGAGATACCACAGAAAACGTCGCCAAAACGGCGCAGGACTCTGGGGATAAGTTCAACGCCTTTATGACCCAGATGCAGAGTCTCAGTTCAGCCAATGTCTCCATTGCTGCCGCTGCAGAAGAGCAGAGCGCGACGACTGAGGAGATGAGCCGATTGATGCAGGCCATTGGTGAGCTGACAACGGAAACCACTCAAATTGTGCAGCAGGTGGCCGACGGTGTGCATTCGCTCAGCAGTGTCGCCACCGACCTTGATAAGGCGGTTCATCGTTTCAGAACGGGGCCGTAACCAAGGCGGGCAGCTTCACCGGGGCTGCCTGATTCTACAGGTGCTCCAGGTCGGCCAGCGGCAACCAATCGATGGTAACGCCGGCCTGAGCGAGCATGTCCTCACTGATTTTGATTTTTTCACCCCAGCGCGACAAAAAGTCCTCAGATTGCTCCGGACAGTGTACGGTGCTGATGCCGGTTTGAATGATCTTGGCCGCACAGTTCGGGCAGGGAAAGTGGGTGACCCAGATGTCGCAATCGTCCAGATTCCGTTTTGCAAACAGAATGGCATTTTCTTCTGCGTGCAGGGTTTTTAAGAGCTTCATCTCCCGATCGTCGGTCTCGGCGCTGTCCGATATCCCATGGGGGTAGCCGTTAAAGCCGAGTGACACAATGCGGTTTTGTTCAGTAATGACGGCGCCGACCTGGGTCGAGGGGTCTTTGCTCCAGGAGCTGACCAGTTTGGCCATCTGATAAAAGCGTACGGACCATTTGGAAATCATGTAGGGACCACCCGGTAAAAAAGTCGGGGTATTGTGTTCGAGGGTGTGCACTTGCGCAACCGTTCACTGATGTTGTCTTTCGACTGGGCTATGCTCAATGGGATGTCTTCTGAGGATCTGCAAACATGAAGCGGACACATCAACTGCCGTCCAGCCGGCTGTTAACCCTGATGGATCAAATCCCGTTTTTTAACCGCATTACACTTGATGAACGAGAGCAGATTATCCGGTCCGCGCAGATTTTTGTGGCCGATCCCGGGGAGCCAGTCATCGAGAAAGGCGCTAAGGACACCTGTTTTTATGTGCTACTGAGCGGCAGTGTGCGCGTTGAACTAGAGCCGGGTGGTCGGTTGCTGGCGGAACTGACACCCGGAGACATCTTTGGTGAAATCGGTTTTGTGTTGAACACGCCGCGGACGAGTTACGTAACCGCCTCACGAATGTGTGCATTACTCAGAGTGGATCAGACACTACTGAACCGACTGGCCGTCAGTGCGCGAGAAAAGATTAAAGATCAGATTATCTTGAAACTGGCGACAACGATCGAACGTCTGAATGAAGACAGCTAAAACGTCGAACCGGGCAAATCTCACCGATTGGTGAGCGAAGAGAAAGTGGCATCCCGTAGGGGACTCGAACCCCTGTTACCGCCGTGAAAGGGCGGTGTCCTAGGCCACTAGACGAACGGGACGCATAGGTGTGACATCAGCAGAAAGTGGCATCCCGTAGGGGACTCGAACCCCTGTTACCGCCGTGAAAGGGCGGTGTCCTAGGCCACTAGACGAACGGGACACATCGCTCATGTCGAAAGCGGGGCGCATATTACCATTCAGATCGATGAATGCAATATTTTTTCGAAAATATTCAGTGACTTATGATTCCCGGTATACTTTTTCTCTACCACTGGTATGTTGAAAAAACGGCCTTAAAAAGGGAGCGAAGAACGTGGAAAGACGAGATTTTTTGTGGTTTACCGGACTGGCGGCTGGGGCTGTTGTGGTACCGCCCGCATTGTCTGGCTGTGCGTACGATCCGGTCACCGGTGAGTCGGTGTTTTCCCTGGTCAGTGAAGAGCAGGAAATTGAGATCGATCGACAGCAGAGCCCGCATCAGTTTTCGGCGGACTATGGCGCCAACGACGATACCCGATTAAATCGATACGTCTCTCAGGTTGGGGCTGCGATCACCCGAACCAGTCATCGCCCCCAAATGCCTTACAGTTTTCGGGTGCTTGATGCTAATCATGTTAATGCCTACACCTTTCCTGGCGGCAGTATGGCTGTGACTCGTGGAATTTTGGTGGAGCTCGACTCCGAAGCCGAGCTGGCGGCCTTGTTGGGACATGAAATTGGACATGTGAACGCCCGGCACTCGGCCGAACGAGCGACAAAAGGGCTTTTGGCGCAGGCTGCTGTTGGTTTGGCGGCTGGTGCTGTGAGCAACGAAAATGCTCAGTCGCTGGTCGCCGGCGTTGGTGCCATCAGCGCCACGGCCCTGTTGGCCAAGTACAGCCGCAACAATGAGCGCGAAGCTGACCGCTTGGGTCTCGACTATGCCGTGGCTGCCGGTGCCAATCCCAAGGGGATGATTGAGCTCATGGCGATGCTGAATACTTTGCACGACGCACAGCCTGGCGCTTTGCAGATTATGTTCTCGAGCCATCCCATGAGTGCTGAACGTGTCGCCAATGCCCGTGAGCAGGTGCAGACGGTTTATCAGAATCAACAAGGTCGCGACTTAGGCCGGGAGCGGTATATGGATTACACCGCGGCGCTGCGAAAAGAGCGAACGCTCATTAAAACGCTGGCCAATGCTGACCTGGCTGTCTCTGCGGGTGAGTTTCAACAAGCTGATCAAGCGTTAGACCAGGCGCGTCGGATTCGGGACGATGATTATGCGCTGTGGATCATCTCAGCGAAATCGAACATGGGGCAGGGGCGGTCTCGATCTGCAGTGGCCGATTTGCAGAAAGCTCAGACATTGAAACCAACCGAAGCATTACCCCTTTACATGCTCGGCGCCAATTATCTTGATGTCGGTGAGCCAGATGCTGCACTGTCCGCTTATCGTCAATATCAGTTGAAACTGCCCGGCAACCCGATGGTCGATTTTTTTATCGGCTACAGTTACGAGCAAATGGGGCAACAGCCCCCGGCTGCTGAGGCTTATCGCACGTTCTTGCAGCAGGTTCAGCAGGGCGAACAGGCCGAACATGCTTATCGTCAGTTGCTGGCCTGGGGTTATCTGTCTTGACCCGATTGACTCATGCGCTGGTGTTTGTGGGTGGCTGGATCGCTTTTGGGCTCGGCGCGGTGGGCGTCGTAATACCGGTGTTGCCCACCACACCGTTCATGCTGCTGGCAGCCGCCTGTTTCGCGAAAACGTCTCCCCGGTTCCACCAATGGCTGATTCACAGTCGCCTGTTTGGTTCTTTAATCCGCAACTGGGAGACCGGGCGGTATATTGAAAAAACGGCGAAACGACGAGCGCTGGCTATCGTGGCGTTGACCTTTGGACTGTCAATTGTCGTTGTCGATCCGAACGCTTTAAAAGCTCTGTTAGCCGCACTGTGGCTGACCTGTTCGGTAATCATTGGGCGCCTGCCGACTCAGCCAGAGCCTCCAAGCGCCCGGAAGTCGGACTGAGCGAAGCCGTTCATCAGAATCGTACCGGCAAGCGTCCGGGGTTATTGAATCTGTACCTCGATCCGGCGGTTTACGGACCAGTCTTCTTCGTTAGCACCGTCACGGACCGGCTGATTGGCGGCACGTCCGGAAGCCAGCAAGCGATGATCAGAAACGCCCTGATCGATCAGAAACGTCACCACGCGACTGGCGCGGGCGGAACTCAGTTCCCAGTTGGTTGGGTAAGTTTGAGCAAGATCCGAGACGATGGGTCGTGCATCCGCGTGTCCGATGACCTGAACCCGTCGGTCCGGGTGCTGCTTCAGCACTTCGGATAACGACGTTAAAACAGTCTCAGCGTCGTTTGCCAGGTCCAGATTTGTATTGGCAAACAACAGTGTTAACGGGATATTGATCAGAGTCGTACCGTCGGCCGCTGTCGTGATGCTGATGTCTCTGTCATACGAACTCAATTGCGCGGCAAGTTCTGTGGATAACTCCGTTGATACGGATGCCTGAGTTGCTGACGTTTGTCGCAGCGCCCGTTGTTGATTGTGGATCGTTACTCTGGCTTGCTCCAGACTCTGTTGGGCGGTCTTTAACTCCTGATCCAGAGTTTGAATACGGCTGCGGGCTGTTGCCAGTTGTTGCTGGGCCTGTCGGGCCGTTTCAGCCGACGATTGTTGTTGTTGGCTGAGGGTTTTCAGCTCACCCTGGAGCTGTTGGATAATGCTTGCCAGTTCCGTCTGTTGTCCGGTCATCTCATCGAGACGGGCAAACTGAGTGGACTTCAATTGACGTTGTTGCGTCAGCTGGTCATTCAACTCGGTAATCGTTTGTGCCTGTTCGGCCAGCTCTGCGTTTTTATCGTTATGGCTCTGATAAAGCAGGATATTGACCAGAAGAGAGACGATTAACGTACTTATTGAAAATATCAGGGCTTGAGGGGCACTAATGCGAGTCAAAACGTGGGAGTTCTCATGGTTTCGCGATCGCTTAAGTATGAACCTTTGCCTGGAGTTCGACAATCGACTTCGGCGGTCAGGATTATGTAATGAATTTCATTCTTATTTCAAAAATCGTGCAAAGGTCGGAGAAAGCAGTTGCAGAACCCCAAACCTTGGTCAACTATAAAATGGCAATGTCTGTGCTGGCCCTAGTGGCTGAGCGAGACATCAAAAAAACAACTACAAGAAAAATGGACAAATTATGACCTACCCAACACCACTGGAAGCATTGCTGCGTCATACCAAAAATCATCCGGATCGACCTTTTTTGCATCAGCCGGTGAATCGAAAGCTTTTAATAACCACCTGGAAACAGGCCGAGACTCAAGCCCGGCAGGTCGCGACCGGACTGGTGTCGCTCGGATTAACCAAGGGCGATAAGGTGGCCATTCTGGCGAAGAACTCCGCCGAATGGTTCATCACCGATTGGGCCATCATGATGGCCGGTATGATCAGCGTTCCGATCTACGCCACGGCAGGTGAGAAAACCATTCGCTATATTCTTGAGCACAGTGAAGCGAAAGCGGTTTTTGTCGGCAAACTGGACGATAAGGCGGCCGCTTCGGCCGTGCTGACTGGTGAACTCCCGGTCATAGCCTATCCATACGACACCGTATCGGCACAACATCAGTGGCGCGATTGGATTCGTGATATGGAACCCATGGAGCACATCTATGCGCCAACGCTGGATGAAACCATGAGTATTGTCTACACATCCGGCAGTACCGGAAACCCGAAAGGTGTGGTCCTGACGTATCTTAATTATGCCTCCGTCAGTGATACCCATGCCCGATCTTTTGAGGCGTCCGGTGAAGACCGAATGGTTTCTTATCTGCCCTTGGCGCACATTACCGAACGCGGGGTTGTTGAAGGCCCTGGTTTGTATGCCGGTGCCTCATTTTATTTTGTCGAGTCGCTCGACACCTTTGTTGATGATTTGAAAGTGGCACAACCGACCTTGTTCGTCTCGGTGCCACGGCTCTGGACGCGCTTTCAGACGGGTGTGTTCGAAAAAATGCCGGCTCAGAAACTGTCTCGTCTCTTAAAGATTCCGGTTCTCGGCAAGCTCGTCGCCCGAAAGATTCGCAAAGGCTTGGGTATTGATGCTGCCCGCCTGTATGGGTCCGGTTCCGCGCCAATATCGCCCAGCATTCTGCAATGGTACCGAACCATTGGGATTGATATCTGCGAAGGGTGGGGCATGTCTGAAACAACAGGTTTGTCCTGTACGAACATGCCGTTTGATCCGGAACTGATTGGCACCATTGGACGACCCTGTGATTGCGTGGAGATGAAGCTGTCCGATCAGGGTGAGATTCTGATCCGTGGCGACGCGGTTTTTAAACAGTACTATAAAAATCCGGAAGCCACTGAAGCGTCCTTTGTGGATGGCTGGTTTCGTACCGGTGACAAAGCTCAGTTGCTGAACAACGGGGCGTTTAAGATCATTGGTCGTGTTAAGGAAGAGTTTAAAACCGGCAAAGGCAAGTACGTTGCACCGGTACCGATTGAATCGGCGTTAGCATCGAATCCGGATATCGAACAGATCTGTGTGATGGGATCCGGACGTAAACAGCCGGTCGCTGTGGTTGTGTTGGCGGAACATCTGATGCATTCAGACAAAGCCTTATTGCGCCCATCGTTGGAGACAACGTTGCACGAAGTGAATGCCGGGCTGGAAAGCCACCAAAAGCTCGACTGTCTTATCGTGGCTCAAGACAGCTGGACCATCGAAAATGAGTTTTTGACGCCGACGTTGAAAATCCGACGGGCAGCTGTTGAAGATCGCTACAATCGCATCGCTCAGGCGGCTGAAGGCCAAGCCGTGATTTGGGAAGACGAAGTCAAACTGGGCTGATTCTCAGGAGAGCCGGTGTTGTCGCCGGTTCTCCACCTTCTTCTGTACCAACTCAGAAAACCTTGCTCGCAATCAACCTTACAGTGATTCCGCCTTTGGCTGGGGAACACGGTGGTTTAGCATGCTTGTCAACTATACAACTCGTTGATGTTTATCATGACCGAACTCCAAAAGCACTCCAGTCTGGCGGTACAACCTGAGCTGGTTCTGGGTCAGGGGCGGCCTGTCCAGAAACGGATTGACGATTTTGGTGTGCCCATTTCCTCCGGGTTATCGACCCGGTTGCAACATGATCATTATCCCATTCTGGCGCAACAGATTGCGGCCGATACGATGCGGGTCTGCATCGGTTCGCCCGTCGCGCGATCCTTCGCCTTGTTGAGTCAACCAGAGCCCCTGAAACGGATTGAAGAGGCAAACCTGATTGAATGGTCATGGCTGCCCGACGCGCACTGGCAGGTGGCCGTGCACCGGCATCGGCAAGGCTTGCGCACGTCCCGGGGGCTTTATCAGGACTCTGAACAGTGGGTTCATCTTTATCTGGCCTTTCCCGATGCCTGGCCTGTCTATGGGTTAGGTGAAAAAACCGGTGAGTTAAACAAGCAGGGAAAACGATGGCGTTTCTGGAACTCGGATGTATTTGACCCGCATACCGAAGCCACCGATGCGCTTTATCAATCCATTCCTTTTATGTTGATGAAAACTGATCAGGGTTGGATGGGGTTGCTGTTGGATAATCCCGGCGAAACGGTCATCGATTTTACTTTTACAGACGAGGTGTGCCTGTCAGCGGCGTCGGGTGCCTTGGATTTGTATGTGTTTTCCGGAGAAACCGCAGCTGAAGTGATCGAAGCTTATACCCGGCTGACCGGTCGTCCGTTCTTACCACCAAAGTGGGCATTGGGTTATCACCAGTCCCGACACAGTTATGAAAGTGATGCGGAAGTCCGGAATATTGTGAACGGGTTTAAAACCCATGATCTGCCCCTGGACGCGTTGTATCTGGATATTCTCTATATGGATGGGTATCGGGTGTTTACCTTTGATCCAGAGCGATTTGGTAAAGCGCCGGAGCTGATTGATGATCTTGCTGAGCAGGGCGTCCGTGTCGTGCCGATTGTTGATCCGGGTGTGAAAGTGGATCCTCAGTATCGTGTTTATCAGCAGGGCGTACAAAGCGGTGCTTTTGTGCTCAATGCCGATCAGACTCTATGGAAAGGGCAGGTCTGGCCGGGCGAATCGGTTTGGCCGGATTTTTTCCAAGCTGACGTCTGTCATTGGTGGCAGGACCTGCATCGGTATTTTACCGATATGGGGGTCCAGGGAATCTGGAACGACATGAATGAACCGGCGGTTTTCAACGACCGCATGACCATGGACGATGATGCTAAACACAGCATCGATGGTGAATGGGTCGATCACGCATGTGTGCACAACGCTTATGGGTTGTTGATGTCACAAGCGACGGCCAATGCCATTGTCGAGCAGACCGGGCAACGCCCCTTTGTCTTGACCCGAGCCGGGTATGCCGGTATTCAGCGCAGCGCCGCGGTCTGGACCGGAGACAATCGATCGTCCTGGGAGCATCTGAGCCTCAGTGTACCGATGTTGCTGAACCTCGGACTCTCCGGGGTCGCCTTTGCTGGTGCCGACATCGGAGGGTTTATGGACGACACCCGTCCTGAGCTCTTTACCCGTTGGATGCAACTTGGGTGTTTTTATCCGTTTATGCGCAATCATTGTTCCATTGGTATGCGAGCACAGGAGCCCTGGACGTTTGACGAACCCACACTGGCACGCGTTCGCCATGCGATGCATCGGCGTTACAAGCTTTTGCCATATCTTTACCAGTTGATGCGTGATGCCAATGAGACCGGTGAACCGGTCATGCGTCCTCAGTTTTGGTATGACTCAGACGCCGCCGCAGGCAATATCAGTGATCAGTTTTTTATCGGTTCCCAAATGCTGGTGGCGCCTATTTTGAGAGAAGCAACGTTGGCGCGTGCCGTAAGGTTGCCCGATCAGGGAAACTGGTTTTCTGTGCAGGAAAACCGGTTGGTAGAAGGAAACTATCATTTGGCTGAAACCGGCCTGGATGACATTCCTCTTTATTTAAGAGCCGGGAGTATCCTGCCGTTGGCGCCTTATCGTGCTTCCACTGCGCGTCCGTTAAAAGAGTTACGGTTGCTCGTAGTTGATGGTGCTCAGGAGGGTCGGTTGTTGTATCGGGATGATGACGGTTTGACCTCAACGGTCGAAGGCAATCGTTATGCTCGACTGACCTTTGGATATCGTCGCGCTTCGGATCGGATCGAATGTCACCTGACGGTTGATGCCACCCACTATCAGCCGCAGTGGCAACAGGTCACGTTGGGCGTGCCAGAAAGCTGGCGGGGGATTCCAGTTCAGGTGAATGGTCAGGAGCACAAAGGCCGATTCACTGTGGACGGCCTTCGTTGCCGGGTGGTTTACATCGCTCCGGGAGATTGGCTCTGAGGTAAGCAGGACTGGCCCGATCTTTGCGATAGTCATCGTTAAATCTATGATTTGACTGAATTTTGACGAATGGCTTTATTTGATAACGTTCGCTCTGCCGGACAACAAATACGCAATGTGGACGGCCAGGCGGTCCTGCGAAATACCGGGGCCGGTGCACGTGTCGCCGGGCAACGATTGCTCGGTGTCCCGTTGATGCTCCTAATGTTGCTCGGGTTGATGACGCTGCCCGTCCCAACGTTCGTTCTGGATACCTTTTTTACCTTTAACATTGCGTTGGCCATCGTGGTGTTATTGGTCACCATCTACGTTTTACGACCTCTGGATTTTGCCGTGTTCCCCAGCATTTTGCTGGTGGCAACACTCCTTCGTTTATCTCTGAATGTCGCTTCAACCCGAGTGGTTCTGATGTATGGTCACGAAGGTGGCGATGCCGCCGGTAAAGTGATCGAGGCCTTCGGCGAAGTGCTCATCGGTGGAAACTATGCCGTGGGCCTGGTGGTGTTTGCCATCCTGATGATCATTAACTTCGTGGTGGTCACCAAAGGTGCCGGTCGTGTATCCGAAGTCAGTGCTCGCTTTACCCTGGACGCCATGCCCGGTAAACAGATGGCCATCGATGCGGACTTGAACGCCGGACTCATTGACGCCGATACGGCGAAACTCCGACGCTCTGAAATTGCCCAGGAAGCGGACTTCTATGGTTCGATGGACGGTGCTTCTAAGTTTGTTCGCGGTGATGCGGTGGCAGGTATTCTCATCCTGCTCATTAACATCGTAGGCGGCTTGTTGATCGGCATGATGCAGCATGATCTGGAGTTTGGCGATGCGGTTCAGAAGTACGCGCTGTTGACCATTGGTGACGGCCTCGTTGCCCAGATTCCGGGGCTTTTGCTGTCGGTTGCCGCCGCCATCATGGTGACGCGCAACAGCAGCAGTGAGGAAATCGGCGACCAGGTTATTCACCAGATGTTTGCCACTCCACGTGCTCTTGGTATAACCGGCTTTGTACTCTTTGCCATGGGGATTCTGCCCGGCATGCCGCACCTGGTATTCCTGGGTTTGGCGTTGATCTGTGCGCTGGTGGCTTTGTGGATCCACATGCGTGCGAAGCAGGAAACCGGTGAGCCGATACTGCCGATGAAAAGCGGTGCTTTGCCAAAAACCGGTGGTGCCGGAGGCGGTAAGCTGGACGGTCCGCCGCCCGTAGTTGAATCGCCTGCCGATACTAAGGAGCTGAGTTGGGACGACGTGCAACCGGTGGACATCATCGGCCTCGAGGTCGGTTACCGGTTGATTCCGCTGGTGGATCGTTCACAAGGTGGTCAGGTTCTCGGGCGCATCAAAGGCATTCGTAAGAAGCTGTCGCAGGAGTTGGGGTTTCTGGTACCGAGCATCCACATCCGCGATAATCTCGACCTGATGCCAAACGTCTATCAATTGACGTTGATGGGTGTCGCGGTCGCCGATGGCGAAGTTTATCCGGATCGAGAGTTAGCTATTAACCCGGGGCAGGTGTTCGGCCCCTTAGACGGAGTTAAAACGGTAGACCCCGCCTTTGGCTTGGAAGCGACCTGGATTGCAGCCACTGAAAAAGACAAAGCACAAACGCTCGGCTACACCGTTGTAGATGCTTCGACCGTTGTTGCCACGCATGTCAATCATGTGTTGTCTCAGCATGCCTATGAACTGCTCGGTCACGAAGAAGTTCAGCAAATGGTCGATCTGTTAGCCAAGCATTCACCCAAACTCGCGGAAGAGCTGGTACCCAACTCACTGAGTCTCAGTCAGTTGCTCAAAGTGCTGCAGAACCTGTTGATTGAAGAAGTACCGATTCGGGACATGCGAACGATTGCCGAGTCCATTACCAATCATCAACCCAAGACACAGGACATTGGTGTGTTAACCAACGCAGCGCGGATGGGGCTGTCTCGGCTGATCATTCAGAGCATTATCGGCAACGAAAAAGAGATCCCGGTGGTGACGTTGGATCGCGGATTGGAACAGCTGTTGCATAAGACTGTTCAACAGGCCGGCGCTGATGGAAATCTTGACAGTGTCGCTCTGGAACCAGGAATGGCGGATCGGCTGCAGAACTCATTACAAGAGATGGTGCAGAAGCTGGACAGCGAAGGTAAGCCGGCGATCCTGCTGGTGGCCGCACCACTGCGTATGCTGCTCGCACGATTCGTTCGGCATGGTGTGCCCAATCTGAAAGTTCTGAGTTTTCAGGAAATTCCGGACAACAAACACATAACCATTGTGGCGACCGTTGGCGGTCAATGAGGATTAACGGATGAAAGTTAAGCGTTTTACCGTCGCAAACATGCAGGTCGGTCTGAAGACGATTTCTGAGACGCTGGGACCTGAAGCAGTCATTCTTTCGAATCGTCGACTCAGTGACGGACTGGAAATCGTCGCCGGTGTCGAAGAGGCCGACTACGCCCGTTACGTGGACAGCCTGCCACCGCAGGAGGCGCCTGCTTCGGATATCATTAAAGCGGATCCGGAGTCGACACAGCCGTTGGATCAGGAAACCATGCAGCAGCTGTTTTCTGTTATGTCGGATAAAAACAAGCGAGCTTTTGGTCAAACACCCAGCCAAACGGCTGCAGAATCAAGGTCCAAACCAGCACAGAATCAGTCACCAGCACCAGCAAAAGCCACCAGGGTCGAATCACTGCCCGATCGGCACGATGAAAAACCGAACGATTCCGATCGACGTTCCTTTGAGTTGCTTCGTCAGGAAATTGACGGCTTGAAGGTTTTGCTCAAAGAACAAACAGAACAGCTCAAAGAACCGACGCCTTCGGTCAATATGTCGGTGCAATATGAACGACTTGAAGCAAGATTGCAGGCACTGGGTTTCAGTGGCGCCTTTATCCGTAAGTTGTTAACGCATTATGATCGTGAAGAGTCCCTCGATACCAACTGGCGTCAGTTAATGGGGCGCATCGCGACCGCGTTGCCTGCGCCGTTATATGAGCCAATGAGCCAAGGTGGTGTCTTCGCCTTGACCGGCCCAACCGGAGCCGGCAAGACCACGACCATTGCTAAACTTGCCGCGCATGCTGTGAAAAAGCAGGGGGCTGAGTCGGTTGCGGTTGTTTCGATGGATTGGTTTCAGGTTGGCGGGCAGGAAATTCTGAAATCGGTGACCGATATCCTGGGTGTTGATTTTTATCCGCTCACCGAACAGGATTCGTTACAGAAGACATTGCAACGCCTGTCATCGAAAAGCCTGGTGTTGATCGATACCAGCGGCAGCGCGGATGCGCTGAAGCACTGGAATCAGCAAACATCCAATGGCGCATTGGCAAACCGTATTCAGTCGTTACTGGTATTACCGGCTACGATGACACCGTCGGCGGTCAGTCAGTTTATCAGTCAATTACGCGGACCCCGGTTTCATGGTGTGGTTTTGTCAAAAGTTGATGAGTCAGCAAGCTTTGGTGGCGCGCTGGAACCGGTGTTGAGGAATCGATGGCCGTTATGGTACATCACGACAGGACAGAATATCCCGCAGGACATTGAAGTCGCCGATGGCCGCCAATTAACGCGTCGTCTGGTCAAGGGCTTGACTCAGGAGTCGACCCGGCTGGCGGATGTCGGCTGATGAAAGAGCGTGCTCAGGAACAGTGGTCGAAAGACATTTGTATAAATGCCGGAATCGGACAGCAAATTTCGAAGGCTGATCTATACTGTCGGGAGTTTGGAAATTGAAGGTAATGAACGGTTTGAATCCAGTACAGGTAGTCTCAGTCACCGGTGGTAAAGGTGGTGTCGGCAAAAGCAATGTTTCGGTGAACTTGGCCATTGGCTTGGCCGAACAGGGCAAGCGTGTAGTGCTGTTGGATGCGGATCTTGGGTTGGCAAATCTGGATATATTGCTCGGGTTGTCCGTCAACCGGAATATTGCCGATGTTTTAAATGGGGAAGCTCAATTATCCGACGTGATGGTTGAAGGCCCTGCCGGAATTAAAATTATTCCAGCCTCTTCAGGCACCCAGCAGATGGCGAATCTCGGTGAAGTAGAACATGCCGGTATCATTTCAGCCTTCAGCGAGCTGGGCGACTTTATCGACGTTCTGATCATCGACACAGCAGCCGGTATTTCAAAAACGGTGACCAGTTTTGTTCGGGCAACTCAGGAAGCCCTGGTCGTAGTCACCGACGAACCGACGTCTATTACTGATGCTTATGCATTGATTAAGGTACTCAACCGCGATTGCCGAATGAACCGATTCAGAATCGTCTCAAATATGGTGAGAACGCCGAAAGAAGGGCAGTTGCTCTACAATAAACTGGTTAAAGTGACAGACCGTTTTCTGGATGTGTCGCTTCAGTATTGTGGCTCCATTCCGATGGATGAAGCTGTGCGCAAAGCTGTACAGCGGCAAAAAGCCGTTCTCGAAGCCTATCCCCGTTCAAAAGCGGCGGTGGCTTACCGAACATTGGCACAGCGCGTGGCGCAGTGGCCACTGCCCAGCACGCCAAAGGGCAATCTTGAGTTCTTTGTGGAGCGGTTAATCCAGGGTCCCGGAGCCGCCTGATATGTCTGTTCAGAGTTATGCTATGTATGAAACGAAGCGCAGTCCGAATTATGAACAGTTAATTGAAGACTATGGCGTTCTGGTCAAGCGGATTGCGCATCACCTCTTGGCTCGTCTGCCCGACAGTGTTCACGTAGAAGATCTTATTCAATCCGGGATGATTGGCCTGTTTGAAGCAGCGGCCAATTATGATCAGAGTAAAGGCGCCAGTTTTGAAACCTATGCAGGGATCCGGATTCGAGGATCCATGCTGGATGAAATACGCAAAGGTGACTGGATCCCCCGGTCGGTTCACCGTAATTCCCGTCGCATATCAGATGCCATCCACACCGTGGAGATGCGTGAAGGACGGGATGCACAGGATCATGAGGTGGCTCAAGAACTGGGCGTCTCTTTGGATGAATACTACACTCTGATGAAAGACACGCAGGGGTCACGACTGTTCAGTTTTGAAGAACTGGTCGATAACAGCCCCTCGGATCATCACGAAAATCGTCCGGATGCGTCAGAGGGCATGGCCCCGCATTCTGGTCATCAGAGCAGTCAGATGAATGACCAGCTGGTTGAAGCGATTAAAGCTCTGCCGGAGCGGGAGCAGATCGTTCTGTCTCTCTACTATGAAGAAGAGCTGAACCTGAAAGAGATCGGTGCCGTACTCGGGGTTAGTGAGTCCAGGGTCAGTCAGATCCACTCACAGGCAACGTTGCGGCTGCGTTCAAAAATGCGTGACTGGGTATAAATCGAAGGCGGTTCCCATTACTATCTCCCCCCGGTTGTGTCCGGAACTCTCCGGCACTGACGATTTTCATTTTTCTGTTAATTTTTTAACTTTAAGGTCGATACAACACTCAGTTGTAACGGGCAGGTGAACTGTATCTATGCATCAAGGTCTGGTGGAGTGCCGCTAACGGCTCTTTGCTTGTAAAAACTGGCTAGGTTTGATGCAGGGTCTATTATAACTAAGGTAGCGACTGTCCGGATAAGGCTATAGGAGGTCATCTTGGATAAAAACATGAAAATTCTGGTTGTTGATGATTTTTCGACGATGCGACGTATCGTTAAAAATCTGCTGCGCGACCTGGGTTTTACCAATACACATGAGGCGGATGATGGAACCTCTGCCTGGCCGATGCTGCAGAGCGGAGATTTTGACTTCGTTGTGACCGATTGGAACATGCCGGGTATGACCGGGATTGAGCTGTTACAGAAGATCCGGGCGGATGAGCGGCTGAAAAGTGTGCCGGTCCTGATGGTCACCGCCGAGGCGAAACGAGATCAGATTGTTGCGGCGGCGCAAGCTGGCGTTAACGGTTATGTCGTCAAGCCTTTCACGGCAGCCGCTCTGAAAGAGAAAATCGAAAAGATTTTTGAGCGCGTAGACGGCTGATACCGTGTTTTGCGTAAACAAACGGGGGTAGGTATGAGTGATGTCACTCAGGGACCGGAAGAGTTTACGGCGTTACTGAAAGAACGGGCGCCGCGCCTGGTCGAACACGTCGACTCGGGCAATATTGATGCAGCCATTAATGTGTTGGTTGAACTGCAGCACGCCCGGACTCCGGAACTGTCGGCAGAGCATGATGTTATGGAGTTGTTACGCGAGAAAGCGCTGTTGCTCCATGATCGGATCTCCGATGGAAATTATGAAGATGCACTGGTCACATTGCAGGACATGCAGAATGTCCGGGACCGGGGCTTGTATCAGGAAGTTGGAAGACTGACCCGTGCGCTGCATGACGCCATCACCAACTTTCATATCGATTCCTCCAAGGGCGAAGAAATTTCCGAAATGACTGACGCGACCGATCGGTTGAGCTATGTGGTCGAATTGACGGATAAGGCGGCCAATAAAACGCTCGACCTCGTCGAAGAAAGCCTGCCGATGGCCGATGCGTTGAGGGAAGAAGCCGGGGAGTTGAAGCGCGAGTGGGAGCGATTGGTTGCACGCGATATGACCCCGGACGAGTTTCGTAAACTGTATTGGCGTTTGGACGAGTATTTTAAACGACTGGACTCTGATGCCAGCCAGCTATCGGGCAACATGACCGAAATACTGTTGGCACAGGACTTTCAGGATTTAACCGGACAGGTCATTAACAAAGTGACCGGCCTGGTGAAAGAAGTGGAAGCCAGTTTGGTGGATCTGGTCTTTATGGCCAGTCAGGTAGAAGCGATTACCGGAATTGTCACAAAAGGTGAAGATACCGAAGTGCCAGCCGATAAAGATGCAAAGGGTCATGGTCCTCAAATACATAAAGATCAGGAAGATGTGATGGCCAGTCAGGATGACGTTGACGACCTGTTGTCGAGTTTGGGTTTTTAAGGGGCAAGCAAATGGGCTTCGAAGCGGATGACGAAATTCTTCAGGATTTTCTGGTGGAAGCCGGAGAAATTCTTGAACAGTTATCTGAACAACTGGTCGAACTGGAAAACGCACCAGAAGATCAGGACCTGCTGAATGCAATTTTCCGGGGTTTTCATACGGTAAAAGGGGGCGCCGGCTTCCTGCAACTGACCGAGCTGGTTGATTGTTGCCATGCCGCGGAAAATGTTTTTGATACGCTGCGCAATGGCCATCGGGTCGTGGATTCCGACTTAATGGATACTGTGCTCAAGGCGCTGGACGCGGTCAACGATATGTTCAGCAGCGTTAAGCATGGTGATGCATTAACGCCGGCTGATCCTGAGCTGATTGAAGTGCTCCATTTTTATGCAAAGCCTCAGGCCGAAACCGAAGGGCAACCCATACCGGGCGCAGACGTTGTTGAAAGTGCTCCTGCTGAACCCTCTGCGTCTGACGATACCACCGCCGAAGAACCTGTGGCCGGAGGGGAGCCCGGCGATGACATCACTGACTCCGAGTTTGAACAACTGCTCGATGCCATCACTGAAGGGGCGGATGAGCAGCCCCCAGCGGAATCAGGCGCCGCCTCCGCGGATTCTGGCAGCAGTGCAGGGGGCGAAGATGAAATTACAGAAGAAGAGTTTGAAGCTCTGCTCGATCAGCTGCATGGCAAGGGGAAAATGACCGTTGGTTCGGCCGATTCTGCATCGGAAACACAGCCCGTGTCTGAGCCACCAGAAGCCTCGTCTTCGAAGTCATCATCAGACTCAGACGAGATTACAGACGACGAGTTCGAAGCCTTACTGGATCAACTTCACGGTAAAGGCAAGTTCAGTGTGGAAAATGGCGCGGAATCGACGTCAGAACCCAAAGCACCAACGCCACCGCCTGAGCCACCCAAAGCAGAGGTGCCCGCTGCTTCACCGGCAGCAACCAAAGCAGAGCCTGAAAAAGTTGAACCGGAGAAATCTGCAGCACCTCGTGGTAATAGCGCAGCAGCGAAGGCACCGGCAAAACCGTCCAGCAGTTCGCAGGACACAACGGTACGAGTCGATACCCAGCGTCTTGACGACATCATGAACATGGTCGGCGAGTTGGTGTTGGTGAGAAACCGGTTGGTTCGTCTGGGTGCCGAGCTTGAAAATGAGAGTCTCCAAAAAGCCGTCGGCAACTTGAATGTGGTGACTGCTGACTTACAGACGTCCGTCATGAAAACCCGAATGCAACCGATCAAAAAAGTGTTTGGTCGTTTTCCACGAGTGGTTCGGGACCTGGCGAGAAGCCTGAAAAAAGAAGTGAATCTCGAACTGGTTGGAGAAGACACCGATTTGGATAAAAATCTGGTGGACGCCCTGGCCGATCCGTTAGTGCATTTGGTACGCAACTCGGTGGACCATGGCGTTGAAGCACCCGATGTCCGTGAAGCTAATGGTAAACCGCGTATGGGACGGATTGTCCTGTCAGCTCAGCAGGAAGGGGACCATATTCTGCTGACAATTTCTGACGATGGCGGCGGCATGGACCCCGATAAACTGCGAGCCATCGCCGTTAAGCGTGGGGTGATGGATCAGGACTCTGCGGACCGGTTGAGTGATAAAGAATGCTTTAACCTGATTTTTGCTCCTGGCTTCAGTACTAAAACGGAAATTTCAGATGTTTCCGGCCGCGGTGTCGGCATGGATGTGGTGAAAACCAAGATATCGCAACTCAACGGAACCATCGACATTGAATCGGCCATGGGGCAAGGCACGGTTATCAATATTAAGGTGCCGCTAACCTTGGCGATTATGCCAACCCTGATGGTGATGTTGCAGAATCAGGCGTTTGCGCTGCCACTGGTGAGTGTGAATGAAATTTTTCATCTGGATCTTTCACAAACCAATGTGGTTGATGGCCGCGAGGTGGTGATTGTCCGAGGAAAACCGATTCCGCTTTATTATCTGAAGCGCTGGCTCATTCGAGGCTATGTCGGATCGGGTGACGATGGGCAGAGCGGGCACGTGGTAGTGGTCTCGGTTGGCACGCAAAGCGTTGGTTTTGTCGTTGACCAGTTGATTGGCCAGGAAGAGGTCGTCATTAAGCCGCTGGGTGAAATGTTGCAGGGTACAGACGGAATGGCCGGTGCAACCATTACCGGCGACGGCCGGATTGCGCTGATATTAGACGTTCCCAGTCTTTTAAAAGCCCATGCAGCTTAAGAGGTCGGTGGCGCGTGTGTCTGCACGTAAAATCGGTCCGGTGACAATGAACAGGAGAGGATTTTAATGGGCATTGGGGTGTTAATTGTTGATGACTCTTCTTTTTTTCGTCAACAGATCAAGGCCATCATCAATGCTCATCCGCAACTGACCGTTGTTGGTGAGGCCAGTAACGGTCGGGAAGCCATTGAGAAAGCCATCAGACTGAAACCGTCCGTGATCACCATGGACTACGAAATGCCCATGATGGATGGCATTTCGGCCGTGCGCGAGATCATGCGACAGCAGCCGACACCCATTCTTATGTTTTCATCGCTGACGTTGAAAGGCGCCCGCGTAACGCTGGATGCATTAGACGCGGGTGCTGTCGATTTTCTGCCCAAGAGTTATGAGCGCGTCTCAGGCAGTAACTCGAGTCTGAAACAGGTACTGGTCGATAAGTTGCTGACGCTGGCGAAGGCCAGTTCGGCGCAACAAACAACGCCTGCGGCACCGCCGGCGAAGTCGACCGCTTCAACCAAGCGATATAATCAGAAATTTGATCTGGTCCTGATCGGGACATCAACGGGCGGTCCCGTTGCATTACAGAAGGTTCTAACACAGTTGCCGGCTGGCTTTCCGTCGCCGATTCTGCTGATCCAGCACATGCCCGGATCGTTTACCGGTGCGTTTGCCGAGCGCTTGAACACACAGTGTCGGATACGGGTAAAAGAAGCACGTGACGGCGAAGTACTGAGAGCGGGAGAAGCCTACCTCGCTCCCGGTGGCATGCAAATGATGCTGAGCGGCAAAGGAAAGCTTAAGATTTTTGAAGGCGATGCTCGCTTGAACTACAAACCCAGCGTTGATTTAACCTTTGGCAGCGCCGTTAAGTATTACAGCAAGCACTGTTTGGCTCTGGTGTTGACGGGCATGGGTGCTGACGGGCGTGAAGGTGCGCGTTTATTAAAACAGGCCGGAAGTGTCGTCTGGGCGCAGGAAGGGCGCACCTGTGTGATTGATGGCATGCCTTCTGCAGTAGTGAAAGCGAATCTGGCAGATGAGGTCGTTCCCTTGCCGGAAATCGCGAAGCGACTGGCAGAAGTTGTCCGCTAAGGTTGCCACCTGCTATGGCAGCATGTCGGCCAGACGCTACGCTGTGTAGTTAAAGAATACAGGGTGGACACATCATGTTGGCATTGGCAGGCCTGCTATTGGCTTGGTTTGCGGTTTTTGGCGGGCATCTTCTGGAAGGAGGTCAGGCCGGATCGCTGAGTAATTTTCCGGCGGCGCTGATCGTACTGGGCGGTACCTTGGCCGCGGGAATGATTCAGGCGGCTCCCCGTACATGGCGTACCGCCTGGACATTGTTTCCGGCCATCTTCTGGCGCAATCATCTGGATTCCGAACAAACTCTGCTCAAACTGGTTCGATGGTGCCAACTGGCCCGCCGTAGCGGTCCTCTCAGCTTGGATCCTGAGTCAGGCAAAGAACCCGATCCGTTCCTCAGGTTAGGCCTTCAGTTAATTGTCGATGGCGCTGACAAGGACAAGCTTCGCCATAATCTGACCATTGCCACGGAAGCGCGGGAAAACGAATGGCTCAAAGGGGCTGACTTTTTCGACTCTCTTGGTGGTTATGCGCCCACGATGGGAATCATCGGTGCGGTGCTTGGGCTGATACAGGTCATGACTCAGATCGAAGATACCCAGGCAATCGGGTTGGGCATTGCGACAGCCTTTGTTGCGACGATTTATGGTGTGGGTTTAGCCAATTTGTTTTTTCTGCCTGTAGCGGGTCGGTTACGCAGCGAGGCAATGACCCGGTCACAGCAGGAAGAAATGGCACTTGATGGGTTGTTGTCGATCCTCGATGGTGAAAACCCACGAATGCTGGAAAGGCGTTTGCGGGAGTACCGGCTATGAACCAGTCACGTCGACAGAAATTTGCCGGAAACGTGGACCGGGAGCACCGTTGGATTCTGTCTTACGCAGACTTTCTGACGCTGTTGTTCGCCTTTTTTGCGTTTTTATTTTCAATCAGTTCTCTACAGAATGATAAGTTTCAGGAAGTCAGCGCGACGTTGTTGCAAATCTTTGATGTTCGCCCCAGTAGCGTCGACCCGATCGAACTCAATGCCACACCGACAGGTCCGGATGTGTTTAACCCCTTTTTTCGGCCCGAACCCCTGCCGGGAACGAACATCGACAACGCCAACAGTGAAGTCTATGCGCAGGAGTCTTCTCTGCTTGATATTCAGGCGCAACTGAGCGATGCCTATGCGCAGATGATTCAGGATCGGCTTTTCAGTGTCAGTGGTAACGAGTCCTGGATTGAAATTCAATTAGCAAATTCAATTACATTTTCTGACAATTCCGCCGATATAAATGATCAGGCAGAGGCGGTTCTTTACGAGCTGGCAAAATTGCTCCAGGGGAATGCTTTGCCGGTGCGGGTTGAGGGCTACAGTGGAGCCTCTGAAGTCCGGGGCTGGGAGCTTTCATCCAGCCGAGCGGTTGCCGTTGTTGAGTATCTGCAGCGAGCAGGAGTTGCCGGAGAGCGATTGTCATCGGCGGCGTTTTCTTCGTATCAGCCGTCGGGCGAAGGAGATCTGACTCCGGGTCGAATTCAAATCGTCGTTGCTGGTTTTTCAGGGATGAATCCTGAAGCCAGATCGAATTAAAGGTGAATTATGCACGTCTGGTCTATTGCCAATCAAAAAGGTGGAGTCGGTAAGACGACTTCGGTGGTGTCGTTGGGAGCACTATTAGCCCAACAGGGGCATCGCGTCCTGGTCTTTGATCTGGATCCGCAGGGGTCATTGACCAGCTATTTCAGACACAATCCGGACGAGATGGAACACAGCGCGTTCGATCTGTTTATGCACGGTGGAAAAATCCCGGACGATGTCCTGGAGAATGTCATCTTACCCACGTCAATCGAAGGGATGGACATGATTCCGGCGTCGACGGCGCTGGCAACTCTTGAGCGGAATGTCAGCCAACAGGATGGTATGGGGCTGGTTGTGTCGAAAACCCTGGCGAAGCTCTGGGATCAATATGACTACGCCTTGATCGATACGCCGCCTTTGCTTGGGGTGTTGTTGATTAACTCACTCGCAGCCTGCAAAAAATTATTAGTACCCGTTCAGACTGAGTTCCTCGCTCTGAAGGGGCTTGAACGGATGGTTCACACCATTCGTATGGTCATGCGATCTCAGCAAAGAGACCTGGAATATCTGGTGATTCCCACCATGTTCGATCGGCGAACCGCCGCGTCGGTTAAGACGCTCAAAACCTTGCGTGAGCAGTACGATGGGCACATTTGGCATACGGCCATTCCTGTAGACACCCGTCTGCGCGATGCCAGTCGGGAGGGTAAAGCTATCAGTCAGATAGATCCGGAATCCCGATCAGCGCGGGCGTATCGCTTGTTGTTAAAAAATATTGTGGAGAACTGACATGGGTCGACGCAGTCTTTGTCAGGTCTGGAGGGCGTGTTTTTCGATGAGCGCGAGATGGAGTCCGGTCGTGGAAGCGGCGGATAAATACCCCCTGAATCGCTTTTGGAACCGGGTTTCCTGATCATGTCGTCAAAACCCACCAAAACTAAAACTCGAAGCGCGCCTTCAATCGCCAGCAAACTGGCGGTCATGTCGTATCTCGACGATATGCTGCACGAAGCGACCTCTATGCCGGAAACCCGGCTGGACGATATCGCTGAGATCTCAGAGCCAGAGGTTGAACCGGCCATAGATGATTCGGAAGAGGTGTTCGCTCAGCCAGAGCCGCAACCGGAGCCAGAGCCGGAACCCGAACCAGAGCCACAACCAGAACCAAAGCCAGAGCCGGAACCAGAGTTCAGACCGGAGTCTGTACCTGAGCCAGAACCTGTTCAACTCGAATCAACGACCGTTCAGGATCAGGTGATCACTGACGTCCAGGTTTCCGCCGAGCCAGGGCCTCCGGTATGGCAGAAAAACGGTCGGCCAGCCTGGGGACAAGAGCGTTTTGACTGTTTGGTGTTTTCAGTCAATGGTCTCAAGTTAGCGGTTCCATTATTATTGCTCGGCAACATTCACCCGCTGGAGCGGGATCTGACGCCATTGTTCGACCAGCCCGATTGGTTTTTAGGATTGTTACCCGTTGCCGGTGAACGGAATATTCGCGTTGTAGACACGGCCGCACTGGTTATGCCGGAGCGATATGATCCGGAACAAGCGGAAACACTGGGCTATGCTATTGGAGTGCACGGTTCCGATTGGGCATTTGGTGCTCATGTTATCGAAGGTTCCGTGTCTCTTGAGCCGGACGAAGTTAAATGGCGTTCACGGCGAACTTCTCGCCCTTGGTTAGCCGGCACCGTCATTTCTCAGATGTGTGCTTTGATTGACATGGACGCGTTTGCACAGATACTCAGAGGTTGATTGGCAACCTTAAGAAACTCTACTGCGAGCCGATAAATAGTGAACTATAGTAAACCATCATGTGTGTGGAGGATGTACGATGACAGCACAGACGGCTAAAGCTGGTGACGACCCGATTCTGCAATGGGTAACTTTCCGGCTGGAAAACGAGACTTATGGCATTAATGTCATGCAGGTCCGTGAAGTGCTGCGCTATAACGAAATAGCACCAGTACCCGGCGCACCTTCTTATGTACTTGGCATTATTAACCTGCGGGGTAATGTCGTTTCGGTTGTCGATACGCGTGAGCGGTTTGGGCTGGCTGGCACCGAGATTACCGATAATACACGTATTGTGATTTTGGAAACCGACTCACAAGTTGTTGGTATTCTTGTCGATGCGGTCGCTGAAGTGGTTTATCTGAGACAATCAGAAATCGAAACGGCGCCAAATGTCGGTAACGAAGATAACGCGCGATTCATTCAGGGTGTGAGTCATAAAAATGACGAGCTGTTGATTTTAATTGAAATCAAAAACCTGTTAACCGATGAAGAGTGGGCTGAAATTGCCGACATGTAAGGTCTGATTGAGAGTGGCGCATTTCCTGCATTAGTGGGAAGTGTGTCAATTTCTCAACGAGGCCTTGCAAAATGAACCTTTCATTCGGTTTTTTATCTGTTACTGTCACTGAACTTGTACTTCTGACAACGGTCTTGTTGCTAACCCTGTTGGTTGGTTTGGCGTTTCGGCGTATTCAGCGTCTGACGGCAGCTCTCGACCAACACCAGCGTCATTCGATGCGGGAAATCAAAATGGTGAATCAAGGGGCGATCGGTATTGGGCGTCGCTTGGCCACTCTTGAGAAGGGTCTGAAAAAGCCCGAAAAAGTCGCAGACTTTACGGCGATCCGGGCACAGGTGCTGGCACAACAGCCCAACGCGACCTCAGTTGTGAAACCTCATATTAAGGACACTGAGGAGGTGTCGTTTGATCAGCAACCACCGTCTCATCAGCGAACCAAAGCGGAACAGGCGCTGTCGGCATGGCTGAACGATTCGCAAAGTGCCTGACCTGCGTTGCTTTCCTGCTAGGGAGTCTGTTGCTTTCTGTTCCGGTACTCGCAGAGTCTGAAGACGACCCTTTCGAAGGCGTGAACCGGGTCGTTTTCCAGGTCAATGACACCCTTGACCGAACCGCAATCAAACCCTTGGCTAAGGTTTATCGCTTTATCATGCCGGACTTTGCCGAGCGCGGAGTCCGTAACGTCTTTTCCAATCTCGGCGAGATTCGCAATTTCGTACACAATGGCTTACAGGGCAAGCTCGATGGCAGCGCCCGGTCGGCGGGTCGTTTTCTGATTAATTCGACCGTTGGTATTGGCGGATTGTTTGATGTCGCTTCGGACATTGGCATCGTTCAAGCCCGTGAAGACCTGGGGCAAACTCTCGGCGTTTGGGGACTGAACTCCGGTCCTTATCTGGTTTTACCTCTACTGGGCCCATCAACGCTGCGGGACAGTCCAGGGGTTCTGGCCGACCCGCTACTCAGTCCCTTAACCCACGTGCCTCTGGAATGGCAAGCCAGGGTCGGGATTGGTGCCTTGGGTGGGTTGCAGACCCGGGCTGACCTGTTGTCGGCTGAATCAATGCTCAGCGGTGATCCTTACGTATTGTACCGTCAGGCTTACTTGTCGAAACGTGAGTACGATATTGCTGATGGTCGTCTTGAACGAGACGATTTTATCGACAGTGATCCCATCGGCTCAGAGGCCGATGAGTTCACCGATGAAGAGTTTCTCAGCGAAGAGTTCTGAGCTGTACGTCAATCGATGTTGTTAAGTTCCACACCCATTTCATATTCCGAGTCGCTGGCCTGATCGCAACGAATCACGGTGCCATCCGCGTCCATGGCGTTGAACTGTGCATTCGGCGAGGCGATGTTGACGTGAATGTCAGTACCCACAGCGATCGGCTGACTGGCGCGAATGGACATGCCGCCGGCACTGAGATCAATGCAGGTGACTTCAACGGTTTTGTCGCTGTTGATGGTGACCACGGCCGAGGCATTCATGGTCATACGGATAAAGTTTCGTTTTTCATCGTAAGGTCGATCATTCATGGCCATTTAGGATACCCACCTTTGTTGTTATCGTGCGCACAGGCTTAACCTTAATCGCAATCTCTGAGGGCTGTCAAAGAGTTGCGTTCAGAACGCAGTACGGCTAACTTTGTGCTGCATACACCATCAGTATCAGGCGGCACAGACAATATGGCCCTTAACGACGCAACTCTTCTGGTTGTCGAAGATGAAAAAGCAGTACGCGACTCCATTGTTGCCTATTTTGAAGACAGTGGGTATCACATTATCGAAGCCGCCAACGGGTCAGAGGGATTGACTCGGTTTGAAGAGTCCAAGCCGGATTTGGTGATCTGTGACCTGAGAATGCCCGGTATGGACGGGCTGCATCTGCTGAACCGAATCATGGAGTCGACCGACGAAACGCCGGTTATAGTGGTGTCCGGCGCCGGGGTCATGACGGACGTGGTGGAAGCGCTGCGCTTAGGTGCCGCGGATTATCTGATGAAGCCTGTGGTAGACCTGAGCGTTCTCGAGCATTCAGTCGAGCGCGCGCTGGAGCGCAGTCTGTTGTTCAAAGAAAACTATCGCTATCGACAGGAACTGGAACAGCGTAATCAGGAGCTGCAGGACCATGTCGATCGACTGAAGCTGGATCTTCAGGCGGGTCGGGCGGTGCAGCAGCGGCTGTTACCGCGATTCCAGCTTCAGCAAGGTGGTTATACCGTTCGGCATGACATGGAGCCCTCGACCTACCTGAGTGGCGATCTGGTCGATTATTTTGAGCTCGGCCCGAACCAGCTGGTCTTCTACATTGCGGATGTGTCCGGTCACGGCGCCAGTTCCGCCTTGATTACGCTGCTTATCAAGACTCAGATTGACCGGTATCGGGATGAACTCGAAAACGATACCTCTGACATTGTGACCAATCCGGGCCAGGTGTTGCGGCAGATCAACCTGGAGTTACTGAAGACTCAGACTGGTAAGCATGCCACCATGTTTTATGGTGTCATCGATACTCAGGAAGACCGTTTGGACTATGCCATTGCCGCTCACTTTCCTGCACCGGTCATTAGTTTCGAGCATGCCGGACAGGCAATCCAACCGGAAAGTCTGGCCGTAGGTTTATTTGACGATTCCGGGTATGAGACTCGGCACGTGTCTCTGAAGGGGTTCAGACAATTGACACTTCTATCGGATGGGATCTTTGAACTAATGGATGAGGCATCTTTATCGGAAAAAGAGGCACGGTTGCTTGAGTTAGGCACGGACCCCACTCATACTATGCACGATTATCTCGCCCGGTCGCGTCAGGTCGGTAAAACCGCCGATGCACCAGACGATATTACTGTTTTAACGGTTGAGAAATCTCAGCAAAGGTCGTAAGCAATGAGTAATGGTCGGGTATTGATGGCCAATCACCAGGGCAACTATGTGGTTAAGCTCACGGGTGATGTGCGAATGACATTGTGTACCACCATAGATACCTGCCTGAACACCATGGTTCAGGATCCAAGTTTTGAATCGGTTACGGTGGACGTCACCGAGGCCGATGGTATCGACAGCACCAGCCTGGGCTTGCTGGCCAAAATTTCACGACTGTCCACACCATTGATGGGCCATGTGCCGCTACTGGTGTCCGGTCATCCGGATATCACACGTGTGGTGGAGTCGATGGGGTTCCGGGATCGCGTGTATACGATTGTGTCGGATGCCGAACTCAACAAAGTTGGCCGTCTTAAGGAAGCCGACATTCAGCCTCTTGACGAATCCTCTGCGACCGAGCAGGTTCTTGAAGCTCACAAAATCCTCATGTCACTCAATGATAAAAATCGCAAAGCCTTCAAAGAGCTGGTTGAGTGCATCGAAAATCAAGTTAATTAAGGAAAAAACGTGTCTGAATCCTCAGGGAATCCGTCCTATCAGGTGACGGTACTCGGCGGTGGGAGCTTTGGTACTGCCATTGCCAACATTGCTGCAATGAACAACCACAACGTGACGCTGTGGATGCGCAGTGAGAAACAGGCGGAGGACATCCGTCAGAATCGTGAAAACGCCCGCTATCTGCCGGGATATCAGTTGCACAAAAACCTAACCCCGTCTCTTGATCTGAAAAGCGCCGTCAGTGGAGCGGACTATGTGTTTGTTGCCGTACCCAGCAAAGCTTTTCGGGCTGTGGTCGAAGAGTCGGTTCCGTACCTGGCGGATCACGCACGACTGATCAGTTTGACCAAAGGTATTGAACCGCACAGCTTTAAACTGATGAGTCAGATTCTGCAGGAGGCCGCACCAACCCATGAAATCGGTGTCATTTCAGGGCCAAACCTGGCTAAGGAAATTGCTGAGAACCAGATTTCCGCCACGGTTGTCGCTTCTTACAGTCAGGCTCTGAGGCAATCCATACAGGAAATGTTGAGCTGTGGCTCGTTTCGGGTCTACGGTAATCCGGATATCTATGGTGTTGAGATGGCCGGTGCGATCAAAAACATCTATGCCATCGTCTCTGGCTTGGCAACGGCGCTGGGGATGGCCGATAACACCCGTGCAGCGATTATTACCCGCTCTTTAGCGGAAATGTCCCGTTTTGCCGTTCGATTAGGGGCGAACCCAATGACGTTTCTGGGGTTGGCCGGGGTTGGAGACCTGATTGTAACCTGCTCATCTAAGCTCAGTCGCAACTATCGGGTGGGCTATTACATTGGTGAAGGCCTGACCCTGAAACAAGCCATTAAAAAGATCGGCGAAACCGCAGAAGGCATCAATACATTACGAATGGTCCATGACAAAGCGGCCGAGTTGGGTATATATATGCCATTGGTGAAAGGGTTGTTTTCAATCATCTATGAAGACATGCCCATCGAAGCCATTGCCAGTAAACTGATGTCCGGGGATCTGGCACAGGATGTAGAATTCATGTCTGCCGGAATTTAAGGAAATAATCATGGAACAAAAAGAACAGCGAGAACATCATCTGATCCGACTGCTCTATATGGTGCTGTTTTGGATTTTCCTCCGAGTCAGCCTGTTTGTAACTGGTCTGATCGCCATTATTCAATGGGTTATTCTCTGGTTTCAGGATGAGCCAATTGAGTCACTGTTAAACTTTGCCGGGTCGCTGAAGCAGTTTCAGGCTCAGATCCTGGCGTATCTGACGTTTAAATCCGAAGAGAAAGTCTTTCCCTTTACGGACTGGCCAGAGCCTGAGGAATGATGAAACTCTATCTGATGCGACATGGCGAAGCCGAGTCGTTTGCCCGCTGTGATGCCGACCGATCACTAACTCAGACCGGGCGGGCGGCCGTTGCCAGTAAAGCCCAGCTGTTTCCGGCGATCGAACGCTTGGTGGTCAGTCCTTATCTGCGTGCTCTGCAAACGGCTGACCTTCTGGTCGGTGAGGGGATGCAGGTGACGCATCGGGTGGTCGATGACCGGGTGACACCGGACTGTCCTTTGGAGCCGGTGATCAATGAGGTCATTCGTTCGGATGTCCGAGAGCAACTGATCGTTGCTCATAACCCGTTACTGTCTTATCTGGTTGCCGATCTGGTAGGCAACGATGCCCGTGGTATCGGTCTGGGAACGGCCGATGTTGCTTGTCTTGAGGCGGACGAATGGCTGCCCGGGTGCGCTCGCTTGTTGTGGGTCCGCTGAGGCAGATGAACTCTGTTATTCAAACGGCTGTTTGATCGCACACCGATCTGATAGAGTCAATGCAAATCAGTCGCATTGGACCTCATGACAGCCACCATGAACTTTGCATTCGTCTGTGACATGCCAACCTATTGTCTTCGACTCGGTGCCGGAGTCTCGACAGGGTCGTCACCCTATACTCCTAATCGGCAAACACCGCGTTGCCCGATCTTTTCCTGTGGCCTTCCCAATGCCGAAGAATTTCGACCCATGAGGCTCATTTGATGCGAGAAATATCCTTATTAGACGGTCAGGTCCGTGGGGTCATTCTTGGACAGGGACCGCAGCGCCTACTGGCGTTTCATGGCTTCCTCGACAATGCCTACAGTTTTCGGCGATTGTCAGACGCTTTACCCGATGTCGAACTCTGGTGCCTGGATTTACCAGGCCATGGTCTTTCTTCGGCGCTGCCAGAACAGGAAGGCACCTTTATTTTACAGTGGTTGCCGGTGTTAGGGCGGGCGTTAGATGAGTTGAACTGGCCGTCCTATCAGATTCTGGGGCATTCTCTGGGCGCCATACTCAGTCAGATGCTGGCCGCACTGGATCCGCGTATTACATCCCTGTTGTCATTGGACGGTCTCGGACCGTTGACAGCCTCAACCGCACAGAACCTGGATCGATTTCAGAAGCTCTACAATGCGCGTGGGAAGCGTTTTCCCATTCGGTATTACGACAGTTACGATGCCTTGATTGCATCACGTGAGAAGGGCATGTTTCCGCTCAGTCGTTCGGCGGCGGAGACCATGGCCGGACGTGCCGTCGGGCTATCTGAGCATGGTTGGTTTCATCGCTATAACCGTCGTTTGCGTGATGAAAGCCTTTGGCGGTTGTCGGAGGAAGAGGTCCTTGGATGGCTTGCCAGGATCGGCTGTCCGGTAAACCTGCTGTTGTTTGATACGCACCGCTGGGCACCGATGCGGGACGTTTTTGAGGCGCGTCAACGAGCGGTGCCCGAGCTAAACCTGCATCAGATGAATGGGTCACATCACAATCATCTGGAGCAGCCTGACGAAGTCGCGGTCTGGGTACGGCAATGTCTCGAATGACTGTTTAACCGTATTTCAGTTCCGGCACCAAGGTATTGAAGGAAACAGGGATGCTCTGGTTCGAGCGTCACGCTATACTTGCCGACCATTTTTACGGTTTTCAGGAGCAAACATGGGGTCGTCCCCGTCACAGCCATTTCCCGATCTGAGCCAATTGACTGAGTTGCGGACCATTACCGACTGGATTCGCTTTGCGGCGTCAACAATGGAACGTTACACCTGTTTTTATGGGCATGGTTTTGCCGACCCATACAGCGAGGCTCGCTTCCTGGTGTTAAGAAGTTTGTTGTTGGATTGGGATGTTCCTGAAAGCTGCTTTCAGGCCGCTTTGCTAGAAACTGAGCGAGCTCATTTGTACGAGCGCATTCGACAACGGACGGTTGAACGGGTGCCGAGTGCGTATCTGCTGCAGGAAGCCTGGTTCTGTCATGAACCCTTCTACGTCACCTCCGATGTGCTCATTCCACGTTCGCCGATTGCTGAACTGATTGAAGCTCGCTTTGAACCCTGGCTTTCGTCAGCACCGCAACGTCTGCTTGATCTTTGCACCGGCAGCGGCTGCATTGGCATTGCCATGGCACGGGTCTTTCCTGAGGCGTTAGTCGATCTGTCCGATTTAAGTGACTCGGCGGTTCATATTGCAACGAGTAATGTCGCTCAGAAAGATCTCGAGTATCAGGTTAATGCCTATCAGGGCGACTTGTTCGATGGATTGCCGCAGACGCGATACGACTTGATTGTGTCGAACCCACCCTATGTCGATGCCGAAGACATTGATGATATGCCAGCCGAGTTCAGTCACGAACCTCGATTGGGCCTGGCGGCCGGTGGCGACGGGTTAGACATTGTCCGGCGCATTCTGAGTCAGGCTCCAGACTTCCTGACTGAAGACGGTTGGTTGGTCTGTGAGGTTGGCAACAGCGCCATGGCATTGATTGAGGCCTATCCGGACGTGCCGTTTGAATGGCCGGAGTTCAGTCAGGGTGGTCATGGCGTTTTTATCATCAGTCAACGCGATCTGATTCAACACCAGTCGGCATTTAAAGCCGGCTAAGCAAAAGAGAATTTTAGCGATGTCAGGAAATACCTACGGAAGACTCTTTACCTTGACCACCTTTGGTGAGAGTCACGGTAAAGCACTTGGAGCCATTGTTGATGGTTGCCCGCCGGGCTTAGCGCTGACCGAAGCGGACCTGCAGGCCGATTTGAACCGGCGTAAACCCGGCACCAGTAAGCATACCACTCAACGCCGGGAACCGGATGAAGTCCGGATTCTGTCCGGAGTGTTCGAAGGTCGTACCACCGGGACACCCATTGGTTTGCTGATCGAAAACACGGATCAGCGCAGCAAAGACTATTCAAACATTGCCGATACCTATCGTCCGGCTCATGCTGACTATGCCTACGACCAGAAATACGGCTTTCGAGATTATCGTGGCGGTGGTCGTTCTTCAGCCCGTGAAACCGCCATGCGAGTCGCCGCCGGCGCCATTGCAAAGAAATACCTGGCGGAAACCTTTGGCATTCGCATTCAGGGGTTTCTCAGTCAGCTCGGTCCGATCAAACTGGGCTGTCCGGACCCATCGGCGATTGAGACGAATGCATTTTTCTGTGGTGATCCGGAACAATTAGTCGCTCTGGACGAGTACATGACGCAGCTGCGCCGGGAAGAAAATTCAGTGGGTGCTGAAGTATCAGTCCACGCCACCGGAATGATCCCTGGGTGGGGCGAGCCTATATTTGACCGGATCGACGCAGAAATCGCCCACGCCATGATGAGCATTAACGCGGTTAAGGGTGTGGAAATCGGCGATGGCTTCGACGTCGTGACCCAGAAAGGCACGGAACACCGCGATGAGATGACAACGGAAGGTTTCCTGAGCAATCATGCCGGAGGCATTGTCGGGGGCATCACCACCGGGCAAGACGTTCTGGTCCGTATCGCTTTAAAACCAACCTCTTCGATCACGACTCCGGGGCGCAGCATCAATCGTCAAGGTGAGAATATGGACGTCGTCACCAAGGGCCGTCATGATCCCTGCGTCGGCATCCGCGCTGTGCCCATTGCTGAAGCCATGCTGGCACTGGTCTTGATGGATCATTGTTTGCGTCATCGGGCTCAGAATCAGGGTGTGGTACCGCCGATCCCTCCCATTCCGGGACAAGCCCCGGTCAAGTGAGGTTTACGAAGTAACGGTGGCAAGACCCGTTGATTGATGGACGTCGCTGTTGCTTCCCACAGAAGCTGTCTACAATGCCGGCTACTGCGACCGGAAGTGTCTGCAGACAATCGATAATCTGAACAGAAAAGGAAGGAAACCATGAAGAAACTGTGTTTGGTTGTTTTTGCATTGATGGCCAGCTTTGTTTTCGCCGAGCCCGAAGTAGCCCGTCATCAGTTCACGACAGCCGTTGAAGACCGAGAGCCGGTTGATGCGCTGACGGATGCGATGAATATCAACCCAATGTATTACTTCACTGAGCTGAAAGGCTTCGAAGGAACCGTCGTCACGCATCGCTGGATGTACAATGGCGAACAGATGGCCAATGTAACCTTTAACGTGGGTGGCCCGCGCTGGCGCGTTTACTCTTCCAAACAGCTGTTGCCGGAGTGGGATGGGGATTGGACGGTTGAAGTGGTCGATGAGCAAGGGCAGGTGGTTGCCAGCGATACCGTCTCCATCATGATCGAATGATATCCGGTTGATACCTTCACCTTAAGAATAAGCCGGTCAGTGACCGGCTTTTTTCTGATTGTTATCCAGTGGTGTCGTGTTGCTGATTTCCAGTAGAACCTGGACTCCGCCAATCCACTCGACAGTTTCGATCAGGTCTGCCGTTCGTTCACTGGCAAGCTGAGCCTGGTTTTGACTGTGATAAATCAGGCAGACAAACACCTGATCCTGATGATAGTGCAAATCCATACGCTCGGGCGCTGGTATGCTTGCGGTGTCCAGCTGCTGGCGAAGTTCATGGCGTTTCGGCATGAGTTGAGTTTTTTGTTGATGCTGGTCCGCTTCAAAATCGATGTGCAGGGTCACGTCTTTGACTTCCGAATGCGTTTTTTTGAGCTGGCTGACCGCATAATCATTGATTTGATGGGCTTCCGATACAGAAATTCTGGGAGCCAGCTGGATATGGGCATCGAGAAAAACGTCGTTCGCCATCAACCGAGAGCGCATATTGTGAACGTCGATGATATCCTGGATGTCGTTGAGCGTGTTCATATAGGCATTGGTTTGCTCTTCTGAAGCACCGCGGTCAATCAGATCCTGCAGCGCATTCCAGGCCAGTTCAGCCCCCATTTTTGCAATCAATAACGCCACGCCGATTGCTGCGATGTATTCCACCCAAGGCCAGCCGGCAAATCCGGCAATCAATCCCACCAGAACCACAATGGATGACAGACTGTCGGATCGGGAATGCCAGGCGTTCGCCTCGAGTAAGGCCGAGTTGGTTTCTTTGGCTTTTCGATGGGTGTACTGGAACAGCGCTTCTTTACTGGCAATGGAGATCAGGACGGCAATCACCGCCGTCCAGTGTGGCACCGGGAAATGACCGGAAAGCAGAGCCTGAATGCTTTCAATGGCTATGCCTCCGGCCACCAGAATCAGTACCGTACCGAGTACCGCGGTACCGACCGTTTCATAGCGGGCATGGCCGTAAGGATGGTCCTGATCCGGACCCTGACTGGCAACATTCCCAAGAAGCAGTGCGAGTATGTCGGTAGCCAGATCACTCAGGCTGTGAAATCCGTCTGCAATCAGGCCTGGAGAGCGGATGGCAAACCCAACGCCAAGCTTTAGTATCGTCAATAGGGTATCAACCAGCGTGCAAAGCCAGTTGACCCGGTTAATGATGCGATAGCGTGTTTGCGTGTCTGATGTTTCCGCCATAGTTGCTGAACCTTCGTTTAGGACTGTCGATATTCCGGACCTTGTGGAGGAATCATATCACCGTCCTCATCCAGCTGAGGATACGGCAATTGACGAGCATCACAGAACGCCGCCATTTTGGGGTGGAGCCAGCGGAACAGCGTGTTGTGGTAGGTTGAGTCCTGATCTGGCAACTGCGTATAGGCCTGTTGTGCCATTCGCTGATGCATGGCTTCCTGCAAGATGATGCCACTGGCGACACTGACATTCAGGGACTCGCAGGCACCTACCATCGGAATGATCAGATGTTCATCGGCCGCGTCCGCGGCTTCAGGGCTGATGCCATACTTTTCAGCACCCAGAATCAAGGCAAACGGACGGGTATAGTCAGCCTCACGATACGAGATTGCACGGTCCGACCAGTGCGCCGCATACAGGGCCATACCCGCGTTTCTGAGGCTTTGAATTCCCTCGCTGAGTGTTTCGTAAACGATCACATCAACAAAGCGACTCGCTCCGCCAGCGGTGTGGTGATAGACCAGACGACCGCGTTCGGGTTTGACCATATGTACCGTCGGAATACCGACAGAATCTGCCGTGCGCATGATGGCCGAAACGTTTTGAGATTTATGGACTTTGTCGGTCAGAATGGTCATGTCGTTCTGACGTTGGTTCAGAACCTGTTGAAACTTCAGATAGCGGGATATAGGCATGGATGGTGGTGCTGTACGGGTAGTTATATAAGGCCCGCCAGTATACCAGAAAGGTAACGATGGGCCCGAGAGTCGGTTAGTTACTCATTCACATTGAGGTACTGATTGAATATTGCGGCTTGGGTGCGGTTAAAAATGCCCAGTTTGCGGAAAATTTCCGATACATGGGTTTTAACCGTGGTTTCCTTGATGTCGAGTTCATAGGCGATCTGTTTATTCAGATAACCCCGGCTGATCAGACTGAGGACATGCTGTTGTTTAGGCGTCAGCGATGCCAGTTTCTTCATGGCATCAATGTCGTCATCGATGTCCTGTGGGTCCTGAATGCCCTCAAGCGAAAAGAAGCGTCCACCTTCTAACAATGTGTTCAGCGCATTGACCAGCGATTCCAGTTCCATGGACTTGATCAGATAGCCCACCGCTCCTGCGGAGCGTACCTTGCGCATGGTTTGACTGCTTTCATTCGCGGTCACGACGGCAATGGCGGTTTCCGGGTGTTTCTCCCGGAGTTCGATCAGCCCCATTAACCCGACACAATCGGGCATTTTCAGGTCGAGTAATATCAGATCGATATCGCCTTGATCGGCGGCGGCCAGCGTATCGGCCAGTGTCTGCACCTGTTGAATACTGATCGTATGGCGTGTTTGGCCTAACGCCTCGGAGAGGGCTTGCCGGAACAAAGGATGGTCATCAGCGATCAGGATATTAAGCTGATCCGAGAATATTGTAGAAGTCATGTTTACAGCATCGATTCAGGCTGCCCAAGGTTGGCAGCGGATTTTATTGTTATTGGGCCGGTGTCTCGGTTGAACCTCAAAACGTTATTTGCGCATGGGAACAACAAGGGGTGTTTTATCAGAATTGCCGGGTAAAGGAAAGCTGACATCCTCTCCTGCCTTGGGATGAGAAGGCAAACCGTTGCCGTTAAACGCCCGTATTAGGTTGTAATGTACTCAATAAGAGCTGTTTGATGCGTTCTGACCAAACCACCTATAAAACCCTGCGCCTGATTCTCGGTGACCAGCTCAATGCTCACCATTCCTGGTTTCGACGTAGTGATCCTGAAGTGCTTTACGTCATCATTGAGTTGTCACAGGAACTGACTGTGGTTCAGCATCATGTTCAAAAAGTAGAAGCCTTTTTCTTAGCGATGCAGTTATTTGCTGACGCGTTGGGCAAAGCGGGTCACCAGGTGCGTCATTTGACGTTGGATGATACTCAGGGCGACGACAGTCTGGACGACTGCCTTAGTAAGCTGATTCGTGATCATCAGGTTCAGCGATTCGAGTATCAGCAACCGGATGAATACCGGCTTGAACAACAACTGCGGTTGTTTTGTGAGCAGCAGAGCATTGCACATGAGTGTGTGGACTCGGAACATTTTTTCCTGAACCGAGAGGCGTTGGCGACGCTTTTTAACGCTGGGACTTCACATCGGATGGAAGCCTTTTATCGAAACATGAGGCGTCAGTTCAATGTTCTCATGGAGGGTGAAAACCCTGTTGGCGGTCAGTGGAACTATGATGCGGAAAACCGGAAAAAGCTGAAAGCCGCTGATCTGGTCGATTTACCCGAACCTCTGGTGTTTGCGAATGATGTGAGCGAGGTGCGCAAACGATTGGCTCGTCACCATGTACGCACGATTGGAGAATCGATGCCGCATTGTCTTTGGCCGGTGACGCGCACGCAGGCGAAATCTTTGCTCAGCTTTTTTTGTGCTCACTGTTTGCCTTACTTTGGCCGGTTTCAGGATGCGATGACCGCTGATGCCGAGGAGTCCAAACGGTGGTCGTTGTATCACTCCCGGTTGTCGTTTGCTCTGAACACGAAAATGCTGCATCCGGCTCAGGTGATTCGTGAAGCGGTGAACTGTTATGAGCAGTCCGATGGACAAATCAGTTTGGCTCAAATCGAGGGTTTTGTTCGTCAGATCTTAGGGTGGCGGGAGTTTGTCCGTGGAATGTACTGGGCCAATATGCCTCAGTACGGACAGTTGAATGCGCTGCAAGCTGAGCGAGATCTTCCGCAACAGTATTGGACCGGCCAGACCCGTATGCGCTGCATGTCATTGGCGATCGGGCAGAGCCTGTCATTTGCCTATGCCCATCACATTCAAAGGCTGATGGTGACCGGAAACTTTGCCCTTTTGGCCGGTATAAATCCGGACCAGGTCGACCAGTGGTATCTGGGAATTTACGTGGATGCCATTGAGTGGGTGGAAATGCCGAATACCCGTGGCATGAGCCAGTTTGCCGATGGCGGCCTGGTGGGCTCAAAGGCTTATGCGGCGAGTGGTCAATACATTCAGCGTATGTCGGACTATTGCGGGGGATGTTATTACCGGGTTCGTGAAAAAACCGGGCCGCGAGCTTGTCCTTTGAATCCCATGTATTGGCATTTTATGCATCGGCATCAGGATGCGTTTCAACAGAACCCTCGACAAGCGTTGGTTTACAAAAACTGGCGTCGGTTTAGTAAGGATGAGCAGCAGGCGATTTTAAGAGAAGGGGAGCGTTGTCTGTCGGATATTGAGTCTTTATAAGCAGCCAGGCTGCGATCAAGACTCTGGCTCCTGATCCAGTTCAATGTCTGTCATGATCGGTACGTCATCGTCCTCAAGCAGGGTATCTGTGGTTGACTCCGGACGTTGTTGGCGTTCTTGTTCGAGATCAGTTTGTAACTGATTAATCTGCACCTGCTGCTTTTTATTTCGATCGTCCAGCAGGTTGATTTGCCGCATCAGACCCTGAATGTCGCTGATAAACTGTTGCAACAGTGCTTCCATTTCTTCTAAATCTTCATCGCTGTTAGGTCGGGTCGATTCAGAGTCTGAGTCCGCTGCTGCGGGGGAGGAGAGAGCGGCTTCCAAGCGCGCATTCAAATCTTCGATTTCGGTTTCGAGCTGTCCGATTAGGGTATCGGACTCGGTTAAAAAACCTTCCAGGCGGGAGATTTCAGTTTCCTGTTTGTTCAGGGCTGTCTCCAGGTCACTGCCACCGCGCATGTCTTCTATGATGTCTCGAATGGAGTTCATACCTTGCTTTTGCCCAGCTGAAGTATCGCTCAGTTCGCTGAGTTTCGCCGCTAACAGGTCGGCCTTGCTTTGATCAAGTTTGTCTTCCAGTCGGGCTTTGTCTCGACTGGCTTGTGACAACTCAGATTCCAGCACAGCGATGCACTGATTACTCTGTAAAATGATGTTTTCCAGACGGGCAATGTGGGCTTCCTGTTCAGCGGCAACCGCTTCGGGTGCCTCGCCATTTTTAAGCCGGGTAATGGTCTCTTTGATGGAAGATAAGGTATCGGTCTTCGCTTCTTCCTGCTCTCCGAGTTCTTTTAATGGTGCCAAGTCGATTGTGTCTGAGGCGGTGCCCAGATTTGATAGTTGGTTTTCAAGCGTTTGAATCTCAGCATTGGCCGCACTGAGTTCTTTTTCCATAAGTCCAGAAGCGATATCGGCACTTTTGATGTATTGCTCCATGTTCGCCAATTGAGTTTCCAACAGTGCGGTGTACTCATCACTGCCAATGGTGGCACCCGATTGCTGCAGTTCCAGCTTCAGTTTGTTAATGGATTCATGCAGATCAAAGTTGTCGCATTTGAGGCGGTAGATTTCATCTTCATAAAGCCCTCGGCTTGGGGTTTCCAGAAGATTATCAGAGGGTTTGTTAATCGTTTTTAAATTTTCCAGCTCATCTTCCAGCTGTCGAATCCGTATTTTGGCATCTTCGAAAAGACGTTGGGCTTCACCCAGATCATTTTCAAGCTGACCGGTGTAACGTTCTTCTTCAGCATTGTCGCGTCGGTTCTCCAGTGACTGCTGATGGCTGGCCTGATCGGACTGTAAGCGACTGATCGCTTCTGTTGCCAGCTCTTCCCAACGCTCTTCGCTGATAGCGCCACTGAGCAGTTCCTTTTCCAGTTCAAGAATGCGTAATCGTAACCATTGTGCAGACTCATCCAGCTCAATACTGTTGAGCAGGTCTTTTGCCATGGGATGGTCTTCGTGAAGTGAAGCTATCCGCTCTTCCAATTGTTCCGGAATGGTTTTACCGGCGGACTTGACCGTCTCGGTCAGCGATCGGTTTTTGCTGAGCAGGCCTTTGTTGGATTCGCGCAAAGCGGCCATTTCTTTCTGTTTTTCCTGTTGCCGGCGAAGTTTTTCAAAGCGCATTTCTTTGAGCAAGGCGACGAGGACGTTGTACAGCCGACCCTTATAGAACAGGAAAACATTGATGATGATATACACCACCAAAAACTCTCCCAGGATAAACAGTGTTAACGGGTCGATATACATAGGTAACTGCCTTACACCTGTTCTACCCAGCCTTGAGCTGCCTGACTGGTCTGTTGACCTTTCGCGGAGTAGGTGTCCGAACGGCGACCAAGGTTATGGAAAATCTGCTGTTTGATCTGATTACGTCGAATCAACTCTTCCAGGATGGCTTCATTGGTTTTGTTCAGTGCTTGGTTTTTGATCAGGCTGTTTTTTAACTGAGTCCAGTCTTTGAGTATAGACTCTGCCCGTTCGGGTTCCAGACCCAGGCGATACAGGTAAGACCTGAGGGCGCTGTAACTGGGTTCGGTTTTGTGAGTTTCGCAGAAATGAAGGATGGTTTTCTGATAGGCCGAGAGCTGTTGAATAAGGAGCTCTTTCTGTTCCAGTAGGCTGGTCACCGTGTCTTTTTCTAACGAGGTGAGGGCGTGTTTTTCCTTCTCCAGAAGGTCGCTGAATTCCTGAGCAACGCTAGTGGAAGCGCGCAGGGTCTCCTGCAATTGTGAAAGCTCTTGTTGATTCATGTTCACTGCCTCTGAGTCGGGCTGCGCGGTGCAGTCCGGCCGCAGTGAACATGGAATCAGAGTCCCGTTTCAAAACGTCGGAAAGCAGCCGCGAGCTTGTCATAATCGATCTGATACTCGCCATTCGAAATTGCATTTCGAATGCGGTCGACTTTGTCCTGATCGATATCCGGCATCTGATTGACTCGGCTTTCTACCGCTTTCAGAACCCGGGCGCGATCGGACAATTCAACCACGTCATCTGACTGTTTAGCAGATTCCGTGCCATTGCCGCTTTTTGCATTTGCCAGTGATTCGGCATCCGCGTTCTTCTGCGTTTTGTTGGCATTCACCTGAGTATTGGTGGGGCCATTGATGTTGATAGGCATGAGGTTGTCCTCTCTAAATAAACTTGTCTGTAGGTGTTAACGGCGAATTTATCAGGAACTTTAATGTTTTTTTTTCGTATTTCTGCAAATTAATTCAAAAGGCCAGTGTCTATCTGGCCTGGATCGCTGTTCAAAGATCGCTCCGTTTAGTAGAAACCACCCCTTTACGTATCACCCAGGCACGAACCGTTTCATCTGAGGACAGATTTCTCACCGGTATCTGCTCACCCAGTGCGCCATCTTTCAGGGCTTCGCCTGTGGTTGTCACTGTCAGTGCGCCGCGACCTGAAATAACGGTCACCCAGTCACCCCGGGCAATCAGAGACGGGGCTTCTACCATGTAAGGGGTGATGACCTGGCCAGCTTTCACCGTTCGACGCAAGGCGTACCCTTCAATTTTTGCCGCTTCCAGGAAATAGCCCTGGCGAAGGTCGCCGATGTCCCGACGTTGCAGGCGCAGTTGACCGACGGCAACATTGTTGTTGCGATCGAGTGGTCTTGCAGCAATAACGACGGGTTTGAAAATCTGAACGGCTATGGGCAGGTAGGCCTGCCAGGCGGGATCCGGGCAACGAATGTTCAGGGTGTTGCTGCCAGCTGCAACATCGCCACGCCATTCGAACTGGAGCGGAGTCTCACATCTTTTCTGATTCAAAATGTGTTCCGGGTAGTTCATCGAGTAGGTTCGATCCGATTCGGGTACATCGGGATAATGGACCGCCAACTCGGAAGCGATGAACTGATGTATCTGTGGCATGTGGTCAATGGAGTCCGCAATGGCCCCTGGAGCGCTGATCAGAAAAGCGACAGCGCTCAGTGCCGCCCCTGTTTTTTTAATCAAACCGGGTAAAAATCCGGCTCGGTCGGCCGATAACGAATAAAATAGTGTGGCATTGCGGTTGTCGAGCCTGATTTGCCGGCTATGCTTATGTCTCATAAAAAGTCAGTATTCTGGCACGCAAAGGTCTGTAGCGGGTTGCTGCAATTGCTGTGCCGGCTTTATGGAGTCCGTTATGTCCGGAGTAATGGAAAGCGTCAATCAACGCACCCAGATGGTGGGGCAAAATCGCCTCGAGTTGCTGTTGTTCCGCCTGAGCGGGGAGCAAATCTACGGCATCAATGTGTTTAAGGTGAAAGAAGTGCTGCAGTGTCCGAAGCTGACAAACATGCCGGGCAGCAGCTCCGTCGTTCGTGGTGTGGCCCACATTCGGGGTGGGACCATTCCCATTCTGGATTTGAGCCTGGCGACCGGAAATCCGCCTATTGAAAACCTGGCTGAACGGTTTGTCATCATTACTGAATACAACATTCGGGTGCAGGGGTTTTTGGTACACGGTGTTGAACGTATCATTAATATGAACTGGGAAGACATTCAGCCACCGCCTAAGGGCACCGGTCACGAGCACTACCTGACTGCTGTGACCAAATATAACGATCAGTTGGTTGAAATTATTGACGTTGAAAAGATTCTTGCCGAGGTGTCGCCGTTAGATGATGATATTTCGGAAGATCTGGTGACGGAAGAAATCACCAAGCGAGCTTCAGAGGTCGAAGTTCTGATTACGGACGATTCTAAAATTGCCCGCAAACAGATCTGCAAAACGCTGGAGCGTATTGGGTTTAAAGTGGTTCAGTTTAATGACGGCAAAGAAGCGCACGACCACTTGTTGTCTTTGATTGATCAAGGCATCAAACCGTCAGACAAGTACCCCATCGTCATTTCCGATATCGAAATGCCGGAGATGGATGGCTATACCTTGACGGCTGAAATTCGTAATAATCCTCAACTGCAGGATCTGTACGTCGTTTTGCACACGTCATTAAGTGGCGTCTTTAATAAGGCGATGGTGCAAAAAGTCGGCGCCAATGACTTCCTGGCAAAATTCCAACCGGATATGTTGGGGCAGCTGGTGATCGATCGGTTAACGTCTTTGGGTATCGATTTGCCACCCAGTGAAGGTGAAGCCTGATTAATGCAACAGGCGCCATAGATGCAACTTAATAAAAAAGGCTTAAAAAGGAATGTCTGACGTCACTGCCGGGTATGACGAATTTTGCGCGTTTCTGGAAAAGCACAGTGGAATCTGTTTGGGTGCCAGCAAACAGTATCTGGTGTCCAGTCGCTTGCGACGCCTGCTGGCCGAAAACGAACTTAAGAATCTGCATGAGTTAATTCGACGCATTCAGTCACCGTCTCAGTCCCGGCTTAAAACGCAGGTGATTGATGCGATGACGACCAATGAAACACTGTGGTTCCGGGACAATCATCCTTTTCGGATTCTGCAAGATCGGTTGTTGCCGGAGTTTTATGGCCAAAAAGCCTCCAGGCCGCTGCGTATCTGGTCTGCCGCTTGCTCAACCGGCCAAGAGCCGTACTCCGTGTCGATGGTGATTAACGATTATAAAGAACGTAATCGGGTCTTCTCATCTGGCGAAAAAATCATCGCAACGGACATTTCCCCCTCGGCAATCGAACAAGCCAAAAGTGGGGAGTATGCAACGCTGGCCATCGGTCGTGGTTTGGACCCGAATAATCTGAAAAAACATTTTCAGGAAGTGCAGGGCGGTCGATTTCGGGTGAACCCGAAAATTGCAGCGCCTATTGAGTTCCGACTATTGAACCTGCAGGACAGCTACGCGTTGCTCGGCAAGTTCGATATCGTCTTCTGTCGAAACGTGCTCATCTATTTTACGGCCGAATTTAAAAAGGACATTCTCACCCGCATTCACGCTACGCTGAACCCCGGTGGCTACTTGTTGGTAGGGGCGTCAGAAGCCGTGAATGGCTTGTCAGACCTTTATGAGATGGTGCATTGCCGACCGGGTATTATCTACCGTAAGCGCTGAGTACAACGTCATTCTTCCCAAAAATACGGCAATGATCAGATGTGGACACCGTACTGATGATCGATGCGGCGTTTTTCGGTCTGGTATTCGGTCGACTGAATGCGCCCGTCTAAATACTGCACGAGTTCTGCGGCATCATCTCGTTGTTTACTGATGCCTATATGAAATGGGATCAGACTGTTGTCGATAAAGGTTACCGGCTGCTGTTGCGCTTTGTTTGTCAGATTCAGGGTTTTGAGCAGATGTGAGGCTTCTAAAGACGACATGACCAGAAAGTCTCCTTCGCCCCGACGTAACAGAACCTGCATCATTTCCTGTTGATCGGAATACAGCGATCGTCGAATGATCGGTGGAATGTTTTCCGTTTCCCAGTCAGTATCCTGCTGACCAACGAGCGTGAAAGTTTTCAGGTCGTCCCAGCTTTTGGCATTGATCAGTTCTGCTTTTCTGGGATGGTCGTGACGAAACACCAGATTGCCAAAGTTCATCGTAAAGAGAGGCGTCTGTGTAAACAGAGCATAGGCTTTACGAGTGTCTGAAGGGTAGGTACAAAACGCATCAGCAGCGCCTTCACGAACCATCCATTGAGCTCGCGACCAGGGGAACAACTCGACGCGGCAATCGAGTGACTCTGATGACGCGCAGCAGGCCCGGACCAGATCTGGCAGATACCCACCTGAGTCGCCTGAGGCCGTTTGATAACTGATCGGTGCGCTGTCTGTTGCTGATGCAAAACGCAAAGTGGACTGGGTGCTGCCAGCAACGTTTAACGGGTATAAGGCTGTGAGTAAAAAGCCTTGCATATAGCCGAGAAAGTCTCGCCGGTTCATCGTGGTTGTTTCCTAGAATATCTGAATTGCCAGTTTAGTTGTTAAAGCCTGTGGTTGCCTGCTCTTCGGACGTAGTCGACTTGCCTGACTGTCTCGCAGGGTAACAGGCTCCAAGCGAGCGCTTAAGTCGTGCGACACGGCCTTATCTCGAGTTATGACTGGTCTGAACCTCTGCTGATTAATCGGAAATACTGTGAACCGATTCTAAAGCGGAACCCCGTTGCCGGTTTCATCAGGGGGCTCCGGTTTATCGACTTCTATCCTTGCTAACCCACTGAAAAATATAGGTTTTTTATATTGGCACCGGGATTGCTATATCCCAGTAAGTCTTAAAAAAAGCGGCAATAAGGGGCAACACATGTCAGCACTCGGATTCGAAAACTCTCTGGGCATACACGATAACGCTTTACTGGTGCGTTCAGAACGCTCCTCCGTGCTGGCAAACAATCTGGCCAATGCCGATACCCCAGGGTTTAAAGCCCGGGATATGGACTTTAAAGCCATTCTTCGCGGCGAGGTGGAAAAGCAGCAGAGTCTGGAAATGGCGGAAACCAACAGCCGGCATATTCCAGGACGACAGCACGAAGGCTGGGAAAAGCTCTATCGGCACCCGCTGCAGCCATCCATTGATGGTAATACCGTAGAAGAGAACGTAGAAAACAAAGAGTTCACAGAAAACGCGATGAGCTATAACGCCAGTTTTGAGTTTCTTAACGGCAAGTTCAAAGGCCTGACCGGCGCGCTTCGAGGAGAATAATCATGAGTTTGGGTAATGTGTTTGACATTTCCGGATCCGGCATGAATGCGCAGTCGATCCGGCTGAACACCACCGCCAGTAACCTGGCGAATGCGCAGAGCGTCAGCTCGAGTATCGATGAAACGTATCGTGCACGTAAGCCGGTGTTCCAGCACATCCAGTCGCAATACATCGATCGCTCTCTGGTGCCGGTCGATATGGACTATGACGTCGGCAATGGCGTGGAAGTGGCGGCCATTGTTGAAAAAGACGCGCCACTGGAAATTCGGTATGAACCAACCCATCCGATGGCTGATGAAGAGGGTTATGTTTATTACCCCAACGTCAATGTGGTCGAGGAAATGGCGGACATGATGTCGGCATCCCGCAGCTTTACGGTGAATGTGGAGGTCTTCAACACTGCGAAGACACTCATGCAGAAAACCCTGACCATGGGTAAATAAGGAGAACCGTCATGACGGATGTGAATAACGTCAATTCGGCCTTGGGTCAATATGACATCGGCAATAAGAAAAAAGAGGAAACGTCCAACGACGAGTTGGGTAAAACCGAGTTTCTTGAGCTGATGATCGCCAAGCTCAACAATCAAGACCCGTTAAAGCCACAGGACGATGCTCAGTTTATTGCTGAGCTGGCTCAGTTCTCCACGGTTGAAGGCATTCAGAATATGAGTGCCGGGTTTGAAGAGCTTGCAACGTCTTACAAGTCTTCTCAGGCCTTGCAAGCCAGTTCCTTAGTTGGTGGTGCTGTCACCATTGATGGTAACACCAGCAGTAAGTTACGCCATGGTGAGTTGGTGTATGGCAGCGCTGAGATTCCGTCCGGCAGTGACAATCTGTTTTTGCAGATTGAGGATTCGACCGGTCAGATAATCGAAGATGTGCCGCTGGGTTATCAGCCCAATGGTGAGCTCACCTTCAAGTGGGATGGTGCCAATCTTGAAGTGAATGGCGAACTGGCGGACATCGATTACAGCAAGTTCGAAACCGACGAGAACGGCAACATTATTCCGCATCCGGCTGGTGACTATACGTTTCGAATTCAGGGCAGCGTGGTGGGGCAGGCTCAGGTCATGGATGTGTCCATGTCTGATCGCGTTGACTCGGTGACGATCCTTGGTAACAACGATATCCAGTTGAACCTGGCCAGCGGCGAAACTGCCACCATGGCCGATGTGAAACAGATTAACGCCGTCTATTAATCCTAACCGATAGACGGTTTGAACAGCGAAGCACAACAGAAAGGGTTTCATCCCGTGGCCGGGTTCGGTCTCGGCTGAATACCGGGTCAGACCAGAAGAGGTAACCGCACATGAGTTTTGGTTCAGGTTTGAGTGGCGTTGCCGCCGCCAATAAAGATTTAAAAATCACGGGTAACAACATTGCCAACGCCAGTACGACGGGCTTTAAGGCCAGTCGGGCTGAGTTTGGCGACGCTTACACCACTTCGATTCTGGGCATGGGACAAGACCCGATTGGCTCTGGTGTCAATGTCAACAACGTGGGCCAGAAGTTCGAGCAGGGCAATATTTCTCAGACCAACTCTGTGCTGGACCTGGCAATTGACGGCAACGGATTCTTTGTCACAGAGTATCCGAACAACTCAGTGACCTACACGCGCTCCGGTATTTTTGGTATCGACAAAGATGGTTACATCGTCAGTAACCAGGGTGCGACACTTCAGGGCTTTGGTGTCAATGAAAACGGCATTGTCTCCGGTATTCTGACGGATTTGCGTGTGGATGCCGGCAGTCAGCCTCCGCGTGGAACCCACGGTGTGGAAGCTCAGGTGAATGTACCGGCGGGTGCTAATGTGCTGCAGTCCATCGGCTCAACGACCCGGACCACCGGTCTGGCTGTCGGTGTCGCTCAGGTAGGCCCGGCGCAGGATACGACGACGACACTGACTCCAATCGGCATTCCAACAACCGAAGGTACGGCCTCACAAATTGTAGGCGGTCCGATTGGTTTCTCAGGAACGGTACCGGGGATCAATTTCCCATGGCAGCCCAATACGTCTCAAGCATCATCGACCATCGACTTTACGCTTCAGGGACCGAACATTAACGGAGGGTTGTCGCCTCTGACCGCGACCGTTCAACCATTTTCCGATTCCATTATTTATGACGATGTGAATGATCTGGTGTCTTCCATTAACGCCAGCATTAATGGCGACCCGGACCTCGCGGGTAAAGTCCAGGCCGTTGTGAACAACTTTGGCGGTATTACTTTTGAGACCGCAGGCACCTATGCGACTGATGGTACCAACATCGTGTCCATTGCCGATAACGTGAACAATCTCTCTGATCCGGAGTATCTGAACTTCGGCAGTACGGGCGTTACCTTTGCGGGTAACTCCGTGGCCGGACTGAACATAACCGGTGCGGATACCGGCTCCCGGTTGACGGGTGGTCGCAACCTGAACTCACTCGATTCCACGGTGAACTTCTTCGATGGTGCGGCTGTCGCCGGTCAGGATCTTGTTTATAACGTCAATATTGGCGGCACTTTGTTTGCTAATGAGACCTTCACGTTCAATGCGGCCGGTTACGCAACTCTTGGTGCGTTTGCTGCCGATTTGAACGCACAAGCGTCTGCAGGGCTTCAGGCGGAAGGCCAGTTCCAGATTAACGCCGGGCGATTGGAGTTCCAGGTGACCGGTGCCGGTAACCTGGGACCGACCAACGTGTCCGTGACGGCGGTATCCACTGGGACCACCAGTGCTATCACTATGGATGAGCTGGGTATGACCGGCAATGCCATCTTCCCTCCAACGTTGACGGAAGGTCAGGCGCAGAACAACTTGATCCAGTTTGATGTGGATGGCTCGATTTCTAACCTAACACTGTCTGCCGTGAATCATGCAGACCACGACTCATTGGTCGCCGATATTAATGCGCAGATCACCGCCGCCGGTGCCCCGTTGGCTAACGAAGTTGAGGCGTATCACGTCGGTGGTGTACTGCACTTTGCACGCATCGATAACCCCACCGTGGGCGATACGTTAAACGTTAACTTTACCGATGGCGCTTTTGTTGAAGATCCGTTAGCTGAGTCCTATATGGGAGTCGATTCTCCTACGCAATACACCACACCACAAACCGTGTCGGCGGTTGCCGGTCTGGACTTGTTTGCTAACGATGGTTTCATCGATCTGACTTCCGACCCGGGTGCCAATGCCACCGTGCAGGCGAACAATCAAACCAATCTGGAGTTCACCGATCAGGTGCCTGGTACATTGACGCAGTTAACGAGCTCCGTTGCATTGCCTGCAGCACCGATTGAAGCGACCGCTCCGGGTGGCACGGTGATGGATTTCTCGATGAACTTGGGGGGTGTGACCAGCAACGTGACGTTAGCGGTCCCAGCCGGTGGTTGGGCGACAACGAATGCCTTTCTGAACGACTTTGAAAACGCCGTAAACTCGCAGCCCGCCTTTACCGCCGCCTACGGTTTGAACTCCGTCAGTGTGACGGCCGATGCGGTGACCAACCGGATGGAAATCACAGCTGATGATATGGGCATTGGTCCACAAACGATCAGCATTACCGATGTGGGTAGTACTTCGACAGTGACGCCAACAACCTTGGGCATTGCGACAAACTCCACACCGCAACCCACCACTGTTTTGGGTGAGGCTGTCATTCCATTTGATAACCAGATTGAAATCTCAATTGATGGTGGCGCCGCTCAGCGCCTGACCATTCCGGAAGGTGTCTACACTACCGAGAATGAGCTGGTCGAGCAGATTCAGAACCTGATTTCGTCGAACCCGAATCTGGCCGGTGAAGTTTCGGTCTCCCATGTGAACGGCCGACTGATTTTCGAACGAACGGATACCGGGGCATTCCCGCTTGACATAGACGTCACTGGTACGGCGGCATCGCTGGCGAATCTGGGAATGACCAGCACCACAAAAACGCTGGGTGAAGAACCGATTGATCGCAGTCATTCGTTCCGTATCAATCTGACGGTACCACTGCCTGATGAAGAAGGCCGTTCCGGCTCGGTAGCGATCAGCCTCGATGAAACCATTTACTCGGTTGATCAATTGGCGGCGGCGATCAATCGTGAACTGGCCGCGGTACCGGAAGATGAGTATATCGGCGTTCGAGCCATTGTTGGACGCGACGAAAACGATAACGAAATTTTGGTTTTTGAAGCCACTGAAGGTGGGGAAGCGTCGCAGATTTCGATCACCAACATTCAGGCGCCCGGTGATGATCTGGATGTTGAACAGCTTTATGCCTTGCTGCAATCGGACCAGTATGAATCTGAGCTGTTAACCATTGGCGAACCGGCGATTACTAACGGTTATCCTGAACAGAGTTTTGTTCTGCTGGATGAAGAAAACGACGTAAGGACCAACATCACCATCGATGAAGGCACACAGGCGTCAGCCATTGCCTCTCAGCTGTCTGCAAATGCCGGTGTGACGGCCACTGCGGAAACCGATGTCCGGATCTTGGCAGAAGACTACGTCAACGGCGGTGACATGGAGCTGTACATCAATGGCCAGATCATTGAAGCCAACACGTTCCAGGGCATCGTTGATGAAATCAACAGCTATTCCGGTACATCATTGAACAGCATCAGTGCTGACCTTGATGATGAAACCGGTGACATCCTCATCAACTCCAGTATCGGTATTGATATCTCGGTCGCTATTGAATCGCCTCGCGAGCAGGACGGCTTAACCGTTCAGGGTTATACCGGCACACCACCGGTCACACTGGGGCGGGGCGCGGACGCTGAAACCAATGCGCGTATTGGTGGCTATGTGGATATCGTCCTCAACGAAGGCTACACCATGACCGAGCCGGACCCTCGTGTCGCGGGTCTGTTTAACGGCCTGACCGAGTCCAGTTTCGAAGAGTACGTGATCAACGAGTTTAATCCGGACGATCCGGAAACCTACAATGAGTCGGCCTCGTTAACGGTTTACGACTCATTGGGTAACCAGCATCGACTGCAGCTGTTTTATGTGAAAGATCCGGAAGATCCGGCTCGCCCGCAGGCTTTGAACAGCTGGACCGTCTATGCACAGATCGACGGTGAGAATGTCGGTGACCCGGACGCCAGCCTGCCGTTCCCGGAAAACATTGAGCCAACCTATGCGGAGTTCAAACTCTACTTCAATGCCGACGGAACGCTGGATGAAGAGAACACCGGTGAATGGCTGATTTCCAACTGGGATCCGGTGGACGAAAACGGCGATTCCAACGGTGCTTACACATCGTTGAACGTGGCTGAAGGCGGCAGCTTGCCCATACCCGATCCCAACACCAACTCGAACTTCTCCGTCAGCTTTGGTGGCACCACGCAGTACGGCGGACCGTTTGCCCGCTACAACTTCCAGCAGGACGGCTACGCCAGTGGTCGACTGAAGGATCTGGAGATTGACGATGATGGTACCATCTATGCCCGTTACACCAACGGCGAAGCGCAGGTCCTGGGGCAGGTGGCATTGGCATCCTTTGCCAACATGGAAGGGTTAAATCCAGTCGGGCAAACCGAGTGGCAGGAGAGCTTTGAGTCCGGTGATGCCACCATCGGCGAGCCGGGAACCGGCTTGCTGGGCACCTTGCAGTCAGCCGCGCTGGAAGATTCAACGGTCGACCTTTCCGAGCAGTTGGTGCATCTGATTATCGCGCAGCGAAATTATCAGGCCAGCGCCAAGACCATTGAAACGGCCAACGCGGTGACTCAGACGATTATTAATCTGAGGTAATCCGCTAAGGGCTTCGAGCGGCGAGCTACGAGATGAGTGTCGCCGCTTCGAAGTCATTGGCTTGGTATTAATTTGGCGGCAATCCGGCTTGCCGCTTTTTGGTTTAGTGGCAACGAATTTCCCCATTCAAGCGGTTGTTGTATGCAGTGCAACCGGAAAACTGATTACCCGCAGCCCGCAGCCCGCAGCCCGCAGCCCGCAGCCCGCAGCCCGCAGCCCGCAGCCCGCAGCCCGCAGCCCGCCCTTACTGACTGCTGAAAGCTAACAACTAAACACTTTCTCTTAAACTGGCACACCTTTCGCTATCTAACTTCTGACACTTATTTTCAGGAGGCCGGATATGGATCGTGCTATCTACATTGCGATGACAGGCGCCAAGAACAACATGATGGCGCAGACGTCACATTCCAATAACCTGGCGAACGCCCGAACCTTTGGTTTTAAAGCCGATTGGGCTCAGGCGCGCGCGATCCCGGTGTGGGGCGAACACCATCCTTCCCGAGCCTTTTCCATGACCGAACGTCCAGCGTCCGACTTTAATGACGGCGCCCTGATTGAAACAGGCAACGAACTGGATACCGCCATCACCGGCGATGGTTTTTTTGCCGTGCTTGATGCCGAAGGGCAGGAGGCTTACACCCGTCGTGGTGATTTTTCAGTGACACCATTGGGTGAGTTGATCAACGGTGCGGGCGAGTCAGTGATCGGCGAAGGCGGCCCGATTGTGTTGCCGCCGTATGAAAAAGTCGAGATCGCCGGCGATGGCACCATTTCAATTCGGCCGGCCGGTGCCGGACCTAATGAAATGATCGCCGTTGATGCACTGAAAATAGTGAACCCAAACTTTCAGGATTTTGAAAAGGGCACAGACGGTTTGTTCCGTCCTGTCGAAGGCGCGCCGATTTTACCGGACGATCCATTACTGAGTGTTGTGTCCGGTTTTGTTGAAGCGAGTAACGTGAACTCCGTTCATGAGCTGACCAACTTGTTGGCATTGAACCGACAGTACGAAACGCAAGTGAAGATGATGAAGACTGCCGATGATGTCTCTAGAGCATCCGAGCGGATTCTGCAATTGAGTTAAACAATCGATTTGTTTCAGTCGCTGCGCACACTGAACCGAACGTCGCAGCAGGCTTGAGAGGGTAACAATATGCACAAGGCATTATGGGTCGGAAAAACGGGTTTGGAAGCGCAGGACATTGCGCTGTCGACCATTTCCAATAACCTGGCAAACGCGGCAACCACGGGTTACAAAAAAGAACGGGCGGTCTTTGAAGACCTGATTTATCAGGTGCAGCGGCAGCCCGGTGCACAAAGCTCACAAAATACGCAGCTGCCTTCGGGTCTGCAGTTGGGTACCGGGGTTCGAACTGTTGGCACGCAAAAGCAGTTTGTCCAGGGCGATCTGAACATGACGGAACAACCGCTGGACATGGCGATTAACGGCCGCGGTTTCTTTCAGGTGTTGATGCCGGACGGCAACATCGCTTATACCCGAGACGGTACTTTTCACCTCGATGCTGAAGGTAATGTGGTGACGGCCAATGGATACTTTCTGGAACCCAACATTCAGGTACCGGAACAGACCAAAACCATCACCGTCGGCACCGATGGCATCGTGACTGCGGTCTCGGCCGGGGACAATGATCCGGTCGAAATCGGCAATATCGACATTGTCGACTTTGTTAACCCGGCCGGTTTACAGGCTATCGGTAATAACCTGTTTCTGGAAACGGCAGCCAGTGGCGCTCCGGCAGAAGGCGTCCCCAGCTTGGACGGTTTCGGTTCCATCATCCAGGGCGCACTGGAAAATTCGAACGTGACGATTGTGGAAGAAATGGTCGATATGATTTCGACCCAGCGTGCCTACGAAATGAATTCAAAGGCGGTCAGTACTGCCGACCAGATGCTTGGATTCATTACGTCGAATCTCTAAGTACGCAGAATAACGGCTAAGGGGGCCAGTATTATGTCAATTCTCAGAAATTTGCTCATAGGGCTGACAGCGGTGATCATGACCGGCTGCGGTTCCATGCAGATTGCGAACCTGCCGTCCCCGCCGCAGCCGGGTGATCCGGAGTTCGCACCGGTACCGTCTGATTCACTGGTGCCACCACCGAACACCGGAGGCTCGCTCTATGCTGATGCTTACGGCATGAGTTTGTACGGGGACAAAAAAGCCCGTCGGGTGGGTGACATCATTACGGTATTGTTGGATGAACAGACGCAGGGCAGCAAATCGTCAGCGTCCAACACCAGCAAGACCAGTGAAGCTACGATCTCGGCCCCCTCGGTGGGTGGTATCGGCCCGATTGATCAACTCGGCGCATCGATTCAGGGGGATCGCTCGTTCAGTGGACGTGGTGATGCGGATCAGTCGAACTCTCTGTCTGGTAACATCACGGTCACGGTTTCAGAAGTTCTACCCAATGGTGTCTTGCGCGTTCGCGGTGAAAAGTGGATCACGCTAAACAACGGGTCCGAGTTCATTCGCATTCAGGGCATGTTACGTCCGGATGATATTAACCTCGATAACACTGTATCCAGTCAGAAACTTGCCGACGCGCGCATTTCATACAGCGGGGCCGGTGCCATCGCTAACTCCAGCAAACAGGGCTGGCTCAGCGCTTTTTTTAACTCACCGGTCTTTCCGTTCTAACGACACAGTGATTCGGTGGTAATAAGAAGATTGGAGATTGTGTTCGCTACATTGAGAACAAATCACCAAACTTCATGTAGGAGCGAGCCTGCTCGCGATCCTCTTAGCGTGGTCGGCTATTACAGCTAAAGCCGACCAACGGCTTTAATGAGTCGTTTTCTCCATCTGCGCCCTGAGAAACCCAAGCGCCTGTTTTTCCAACTGACGCACCCGTTCACGACTTAAGTTCAACTGGTCGGCAATTTCCCGGTAGCCATACTCAGCCCCCATTCCAATGCCATAACGCATGGCAAGAATCTGTTGTTCGCGGCTCGTCAGGTGAGCCAACAGCGCCTGTACCCGTTCTTGGTTATCGGATCGTTCATGCTCAGATTCCGGGCGGGCCAGATCACTGTCGAGCAAGTCCAGCGCAGAGACTTCGGAGTCATCGGACAATCGTTCATCAAGGGATTGAACCGGCGCATTCAGGCTCATCAGATGCTCGGCGGCATCGGTTGATTGATTGGACAGACGGGCGAACTCTGTCACGCTCACCGGGCGCCCTTGCTGCTGTTGAGCGCGGGCCAAGGCCCGATTGGTCCGGGCCAAATCATCCTGCACGTTGGTCGGGATGGGCACCGTTCGCGTCTGTTTTTTAATCGCCAACCGAATGTATTGCGTGATCCAGTGCGTCGCATAGGTTGAGAAGCGCAACTCTTTATCGCAGCGAAAACGTTCCAGTGCACGAACGAGCCCGAATTGCCCCTCCTGCGCCAAATCGAGCAAAGACAAACCCCGTTCGGTATGGCGATGAGCCACTTTAAATACTAGGCGAATGTTGCTTGCAATCAAAAATTCCCGAACCGATAGCCATCGCTCAAAGATCGGGTTTAAGTCCGGTTTTGATTCGAGACGCATCAGCTCGACAATGTCACTGCCGGTGGGACGACGTTCCCAGAGTACGTTTAGCCAGTCCGGACCGGATAAATCCAACGTTGTGTACTTATCCCGAAACCAGTCGGGATGATGCTCTGCGCACCCGATGACGAGGGCTTGAAAGGCCTGCTCATGCTCCCACAGGCGATCTCGCTCCGTCTCTGCCGAGAGCAGGGGGTACTGATCTGACCAGACATCATAACCTGACAGGTGTCGTTCTATTTCGATAGACAGTTCCTGCTTGGTCATACAACGACTCCTCTGAAAGTGATACAGAAGGTTCGTTTCTGTATAGAAAAAAGATCTTTTTCAGCGATTTTTCCGTACTAACTGCGACGAAATTGAGACAAAGACAATGTTTTATCGAATTGGACAGGTATCGCAGTTGTTGGGCATCAGTGAGCACGCCCTGCGGCAGTGGGCACGCCGCTACCGGATTACGGCGAGTCATCGGACAGAAGGCGGGCAGCGACTATACAGTGAGCAGGACTTGCAGCGTCTGACCTTGATCGTTCAGGGACGGGAGAAAGGTCTCCGCCTGATGGATCTGGCGCGGCTGTCCATTGCCGGACTGGCGGAAGCCGTTGGATCACAGGGCGGGGAACCCCGGGTATACTGGTCAGGACCGGCTCGGACGCGATTGCAGGCCAGTTTTGCCGACATCGAGTGGCTATCGGACGATCCTGGAGCTCAAAGCCAGGCACTTCGGGTGTTTGAAATGGACACCGTGACGGAGGACGCATTGAAAATGCTGACGCCGGTGAGTTCAGAGCAGTTGAACATTGTCATCTACCAGTACGCCAGTCGCCCGATGCAAAAGGCCATTGGCGCGCTGGGCTACGATGCTGTGACCGGCCCGGTCAATGAGGACTGGCTGACGCAGCGATTGAACAACCAGTTGGCACAAAGACAGTTTACCAATGAGGATCTTGAACGCTTTTTAACCTTCAAACCAGAGCTGGATTGCGAATGCCCGAACCACATTGCCGGCATACTGAAACAACTTCGGTCATTTGCCTATTACAGCCTGGATTGCAAAACGCAGAACGCGCAGCAAGCCTGGGTGCATCAGCAAATTTTTCGCCATATCCGAGACGCGCAACAGGATGTTGAAGCCGCCTTGCGATTGATTGCCGACGAAGAGGGGATTTAAGTCACCAGGTCTGGCCTGAGAATTGCTTTGATAGACGGTACTCCATCGTTTCGTCAATGAGATGACAGCCATGACCCGTATTTTGATTTTCACATTGTGCCTGCTCCAGTCGTTTGCGTTTGCAGATCGCATTAAAGATCTGTCAGCTGTGCAAGGGGTGCGCAATAATCAGCTGGTCGGCTATGGCCTGGTGGTCGGTCTCGACGGCTCCGGCGATAAAGCTCCGTTTACCAATCAAACGTTTCGCAACATGATGGAACAGTTCGGCATTACCATTCCGGAAGGCGAGGACCCGAAACTGGCGAACGTGGCGGCCGTGTCCGTTCACGCAACCTTGCCACCCTTTGCCAAGCCCGGTCAGGAAATTGATGTGACCGTCTCCAGCATTGGCAACAGTGACAGTCTGCGCGGTGGTAGTTTGTTGCTGACACCGTTGCGAGGCGCCGATGGCAAAGTGTACGCCGTTGCGCAGGGCAATATGATTGTCGGCGGTTTTGGCGCCGAAGGTGAAGATGGCTCTTCGATTAAAGTTAATATTCAGAGCGCAGGGCGAATACCGAATGGGGCCATTGTTGAGCGTGAAGTGCCAACGGCTTTTTCACAGGGCGATTACCTGACCTTTAACCTGCACCGGCCAGACTTCACAACGGCTAAACGTATGCAGGAGGTGATTAACGAGCTGCTCGGTCCTGACGCTGCTTACGCTGTTGATGCCGCGTCCGTTCGAGTTACAGCACCGCGCGATGCCAGCCAGCGCGTCAGTTTTCTCAGTGTGCTGGAAAACCTTGAAGTAACCCCCGGGGAAGAAGCCGCCAAAGTCATCATCAATAGCCGTACCGGAACCATCGTGGTTGGCCAACATGTGAAAATCGAACCGGTTGCGATCACGCATGGCGATTTAACGGTCACCATTCAGAATGATCTCGAAGCCGTTCAACCCGAAGGCTTGTCCGCCGGAGAAACCGTCGTCGTGCCGGACGCAGAAGTCAATGCAGAAGAAGAACAGAACCCGATGTTCCTGTTCGGTCCAACCGTCACACTCAGTGATTTGGTGGATGCGGTTAATGAAGTCGGCGCCGCACCTGGCGATCTCATGGCGATCCTGGAAGCGCTCAAGTCAGCTGGCGCGTTGAAAGCTGAGCTGATTGTGATTTAACTTTCGCGAAGAGAAGTCTGTTGAGGTTGCTCTTGTAGGAGCCAGCCTGCTGGCGAAACTGTACCCAGGTGGCACACCTTCGCGAGCAACGCTCCCTCCCACGGACTGACTCAACGGTAAGAGCCAGCTTGCTGGCGAAACCATACTCGAGCGGCACTTAGTCGCGAGCAGGCTCACTCGTACCGGTTACTTCAGTTATTCGTTTTCCTGAGATCTAAAAACTATTTCCCACCCAACTGGCACAACCTTTGTATAGTCATATTTAACGACTGTATGCCGCCAAAAAAACCGGCAAAGTTTAACCGGAGATTCCGATGTCAGCTCAAATCGATGCCGCCTTTAACTATAACGACCTTCAGGGCCTTGAGTCTCTGAAGTCGGGTGCGCGTAAAGATGACCCGGAAGCGTTGCGAGCGGTCGCGCAACAATTTGAGTCGATGTTTATGGGTCTGATCATGAAGTCCATGCGCGATGCAACGGATGTGATCAAATCCGATCTGGAAAGCAGCTATCAGACTGAGTTTTATCGTGATATGCATGACCAGCAGCTCACGCTGTCGCTGGCTCAAAACGGCGGGTTCGGCTTGGCCGATGTTCTGTATGAGCAGCTGTCACAATCGAAAAATCCAGAACCCTTTAATCCTTACACCATTAATATTAAGTCGATGGAAAATTCCATCCGCCCTCAGGTGATACCACCGCAACCCAATCATAGAAATGATGTTGAATCGCCGTCACCTGAATTGCCGGTAGCGCCAACCAGCGGTGTCGATGAGGGCTTTTCTTCGCCGCAGGATTTTATCGCCACGCTGATGCCAATCGCTGAAAAACAGGCGGATGAACTGGGCGTCGATCCCAAGGTATTGCTGGCCCAAGCTGCACTCGAAACCGGATGGGGGCAGCGGATGATTACTAAATCTGACGGCGCTAACTCGAATAACTTTTTCGGCATAAAGGCCGATCATCGTTGGGACGGTGAGTCTGCGATGACCAAGACCACCGAGTTTCTGGGCGGTAAGGCCATGACCGTATCGGCACCGTTCCGGGCTTATGCCTCTCCGGAAGACAGCTTTGCCGATTACGTGCAGTTTTTGAAACAATCAGAACGGTATCAGCCTGCATTGGCTAACGCATCAAACCCGTCTCGATATGTGCAAGCGCTTCAGGATGCCGGGTATGCGACGGACCCTGAGTACGCCAACAAAATACTGGGCATCGCCAACAGCGCCTGGTTTGACAACGCCTGAGGTCGGTTGCCATGAGTCTATTAAGTACAGCCATCACGGGAATCAAAGCGCATCAGACCGCGCTGGAAACCACAGGTCATAACATTTCCAATGCCAACACGCCCGGCTATTCGCGCCAGGAAGCGGTGATGGCCACCAATAATCCGCTGTTTCGAGGCGTGGGTTATATTGGTCAGGGTGTTAATATTTCGACCGTCCGTCGGGTGACCGATGAGTTTCTCACCATTCAATTGCGCCAGGACACCTCGACTTTCCACGATTTACAGACCTATCGGGAAAGCATCGAACAGGTCGACCGTATTCTGGCCGATGATGCGACTGGGCTTCAGCCTCAGCTGGATCGTTATTTCGCCGCATTGCAAGGCGCAGCTGACAACCCGGCTTACATTCCCTCGCGTGATGTCGTTCTCGGCGAAGCGCAGGGGTTAGTGGACAGGTTTGAAACCATCTCGCGATACCTTCAGGACATCAACAGCACTTTAAACGGGCAGCTGAAAACCTCCACCGAGCAGGTAAATGCCATTGCAAAAGGCATTGCCGAGCTGAACGAGGAAATTGTTACGGCACGCGGTGATGCCGCGGCACAACCGCCCAACGACCTTTACGATAAACGGGATGAACTGGTTCGTCAGCTGTCAGAGTTGGTCGAAGTCGACGTGGTAAAAGTGGGTGAAACCTACAACATCGCCATAGGCAATGGACAGCCTCTGGTACTGAAATACGACGCGAATCGCCTGGAAGCAACCCCCAGTCTGGAAGACCCGAACCGGTATGGCATTCGTTATACCAGTAAGACTGAAAACCTCGACATTACCGACAACATCACCGGCGGCTCCATTGGTGGGCGGCTTGAGTTTCGTTCAGAAGCCTTAGACCTGGCAGTCAATAGCCTGGGTCGACTGGCTGTCGCCTTCGTTCAGGAAACGAATGCTCAGCATAAGCAGGGGATTGACCTGGAGGGTCGGTTTGGTAACGACTTTTTCCGTGATATGAACGACCCGTCACTGACCGGTGATCGTGTATATGCCTACGGCACCAATAAACCGCCAAACGATCGTGTGTTTAATGTTACCTTCGAAAACACCAAAGAGCTGACCACCAGTGAGTACACCCTGAATTTGCCCGGCCCGGATGCGTCACGGTTTGAGGTGATTCGAAAATTCGATGGTAAGGTGGTTGAAGAGGGTGCGCTGACCGGTGATTATCCGCAGGCGATTGAGTTTGACGGGCTCAAGGTCACCTTGGAATCGGGCACCTTCCAACAGGGGGATACCTTTACCATCGCGCCATTGAGATTCGCCGCCGAAGACGTTGAGAAAATGATCCAACGTCCGGCCGAGTTGGCGCTGGCGTATCCAGTGCGCGCCGAATCCAGCTTAAGTAATGTCGGCAGTGGATACATCGACCAAGGCCAGATGCTCAGTCGGGACTCGAAAGCGTTTGCCGTTGATGGGGCATTGACGCCGCCGCTGGTGATTAAGTTTGAAAGCCCGACACGCTATTCGGTCTACGACAACTCTGACCCCGGAAGGCCGGTACCACTGGAGCCGCCGTTGGAAAATATTCCCTTTGTACCGGGTACGGCCAACACCATTTTTACAGATGATCCCGGCGAAACCATCGTCAGTTCCTGGCGGGCACGGTTACCACAAACACCCGCGATCGGAAATGGTGGACCGTCCACAGCTTACCTTTACAACGGCATTAATCCGGAACGATTTCAGTTCTTTCAAACCGATCCGGTGACCGGCAAAGAAACAGAGCTGGATCGGGTTTCGACTGGATACGGCGCATCTGCCTACGAAATTGCTGAGGAACTGAACCTGGTTGAGGGCGTCACAGCAAGAGCCTATACCGAAGTACAGCTCAGTAATTTCAGTAACTCAACGGATACCTCGGGTGCGCCAACTTACAACCCGCATAACCCGATGGAAGTCTGGGTGAACGGGTTTGAGCTGACGCAGGAGATTCCGAACCAGAATCAGAACATCTACATGGACGGTTTTCCGGTTGAAGTGCCTGAAGAGATGAATCCAAACTTCCTGGCGGATCGAATTAACCATCATTATGAACTGCAGCAGTTGGGGATTACTGCTAAGAGCGATGGTGAAACGCTGACCATTACCGATGAAAACGGCAATGACATCTTGGTTGAAATGCGGGGCGATAAACCGCAACCAGTGATTTCCGGAGCGCCTGTGTTGCCTCCAGGCATTCCTGGCAATGTGACGGACTACATCGATCCGGGCGATACCTTTGAAATCAGTACCGGCGAAAGCTGGTCAGTTGATCCCTTTGAGGGAAATACGAACGGTCAACTCAGTAATCTGAACGGTTATGATTTCTCCGAAGGCGGGCCGTACCGATATGAAATGTATCTGCCAGACGGTCGAACGGGGACCGTCCGATTGGATGGCATCTATGCCGATGGTGACGCCGTCAAGGCCGCCTTCGAAGAACAGATTCAAGCGCAACTGGATAGCCCGGGTCGAGCCGAGGTTGACATCGATGAGCAGGGTAACGTCAGCTACAAAGTGTTTATGCGAGTCGAAGGGACCGGCACCCAGGCGGTGTCGCGAGTCAATGTCGGAGGTCAGGTCGATGTCGTGATGGCCGATGGCATTCGGTTGGAAACCGATCCGGAAGTCGGGGGCATCTTCAATGGTGTACCAGACGCGCGCTCATCTTATATGGGGTTTCAGTTTCAAGTTGGTGGTCGTCCCGAAGCCGGCGACGAGTTCACCATTGAATGGAACGATGCGGGTGTGTCAGACAACCGAAATGCCTTAGACCTAGTGGGATTAGAAACCACTGATACCATTAATGACATCGACGGCGGGATGACCTTCACGGAATCTTATAGCCAAACGGTCGAGCAAATTGGCACCCTGACAAGCCAGGCTCAAATCCGTTCGGATGCATCACGCGCTGTTTTGGAAGGCACGCAATCTGAAGTCGATTCCGTGCAAGGCGTTAATCTGGACGAAGAAGCCGCCAGACTGATCGAGTTCCAGGTGGCTTATAACGCAAATGCCAAGGTCATCGCCGTTGCACAAGAACTGTTTGATTCGATTTTGGCGGCGTTTTAAGTTTGGGCTTCGGGCTTCGGGCTTCGGGCTTCGGGCTTCGGGCTTCGGGCTTCGAGTGTTGACGCCTAGTGCTTATTAACTAATTTTACGTGCCGTTCAGCCATTAAACTGGCAAACAATACTAGGTCGGTGCCGTAAAGCTCGCGGCTCGCAGCCAGAAGCTCGCAGTCTAAAAGGAGAACACCATGGTCGACAGAGTCTCAACCTATTGGACGTTTCAGCGTCCAGTAAATGACATGCTCCGACTGCAATCGAACCTGAACAAAACATCAGAACAGATTGCCAGCGGGAAAAAAATGCTGTCACCGGCTGATGATCCAGTGGGGGCAGCCCGTGTGCTGCAATTGGATCAGGAAATCGCACTGCTGAATCAGTACGAGAGGAACATAACCCTGCTGGACTCCCGTCTTGAGCAGGAAGAGGGCGTGCTGGATGGCGTCACCTCGGTACTGCAACGGGTTCGCGAGCTGACTGTGCAGGCGGGTAATGCCGCTGTTTATTCCGAATCAGAACGGCAGGCCATTGCTCTGGAGCTGGATGAGCGGCTTAAAGAGCTTTTCGACCTGGCCAACAGTCGGGACGGCAGCGGTGAGTATCTGTTTTCCGGTTTCCAGGGTGAAAAGCAGACCTTCGTTCAGAACCCGGGTGGTGGTTATGGTTATCAGGGGGATGAAGGCGTTCGTTTTCTGCAGATCAGTCGTACCATTACCATGGCTTCTGGCGATACGGGAAAAGACATCTTCATGGATGTACCTGCCACCGTACCATCGTTTAACAGCTATGCGAGCAATGAGAATCGAGGCAATCCACCGGGGATTATTTCTCAGGGTATTACTGTCGATCAGGAAGCATTGGATGAGTTTTTCCCGGAAAATGCGGTAATCACCTTCGAAAACCCGTTAGACGTGGACCCGCCTCGAAAGAACTACACCGTTCGTCAAAAGTCAGACGGCCGGGTCATCGACGGATTAGAAAACATTCCCTACAACTCGGGTTCTCCCATCGGGTTCGCCGGGATGAATGTCAATGTTATCGGGAATCCGGCACCGGGTGATCAATTTATCGTCGAGACCTCTCCCTCTCAGAACATGATGGTCACTGTCGAAAAGCTGACTTTTGCGCTGAACAACTACAGCACCTCGCCTGAGTTTTCTGATGTGTACGACACGGCGATTTCCAATACATTGGAAAACATCGACAATGCCTTACAGAATGTCTCTCAGGTTCGTGCCAGAATCGGTGCTCGGCTCAATACCACCGAAAATACGGCAAATCAACATGCAGATAACAAGCTGGCAGCGCAGGATATCCGGGCAGATATCCGTGATCTCGACTATGCTGAAGCGGTAAGTCGGCTGCAGCTGGAAGAGTTTATTTTGCAGGCGACCCAGCAGAGTTTTGCAACGACAACCCAATTGAACCTGTTTGATTTTATCCGCTAGGTGACGTTCAGCTCGGACAGTGTTAACGGGTTTAATGTTAGTTGTTGATAGCGATGGCAGGAGGATAGTGAGCCTAACATGCCCAACGAACTTACCCTGAAAGATCTGGATCAGGCCTTTCATCAAATCTGGCGTAACACCGCTCAAATGCCCGCATTGCTGGACAAGTGGCAGCAATTAGTCCGTGATTTTTTGGCGAAACAGACTGACGATGATAGTCAGATCAGAGAGTTTGAATCATACATGAGCCATTGGCAGTCTGTTCTTGAGGAAAATCGGGCGTTGCTGGAAAAACATCAGAAGTCTTTAAAGTCGGAGTTAGAAACGGGGACAGACAACCCGTTAAAGGCAAAAAAAGCCAAAAAATACACTTAGCATTCTAAATGATTCGGGCATAATCGGTCGTTCGAGTGGGAATAGGCGAGACGGAAGTGAAAAAGAAGGTATTGGTGACCGGCGCCGACGGTTTTATCGGCTCACATTTGGTTGAACTGCTGGTTGCGAAGGGATATCAGGTCCGAGCTTTAGCGCAATATAATTCTTTCAACTTTTGGGGTTGGCTGGAAGATCTGGATTGTCTTGACCAGGTCGAGGTTGTATGCGGTGACGTGCGAGATCCATATTTCTGCCAAACGCTGACCAAAGACATAGATTGGGTGTTTCATCTGGCCGCATTGATCGCCATTCCATACTCTTATACTGCCCCCGACAGCTATGTCGATACAAATGTTAAGGGTACTTTGAATATCTGTCAGGCGGCGTTGCACAATGGTGTTGAGCAGGTCATACACACGTCAACCAGTGAGGTTTATGGCACCGCTCAATACGTCCCTATCGATGAACAGCACCCATTACAACCGCAATCACCCTATAGCGCTTCCAAAATGAGTGGTGACCACATGGCTTTGAGCTTTTTCAATGCCTTTGGTTTGCCGGTGAGCGTGGCCCGACCTTTTAACACGTATGGACCTCGCCAGTCAGCTCGCGCGGTCATTCCCTCGGTGATCACTCAGATCGCCAGTGGTAAAAAAGTGCTGAAGCTTGGTGACTTAAGTCCAACTCGAGATTTCAATTATGTTACCGATACATGCCACGGTTTTCTCAGCATCGCTGAGGCAAAGGGTACGGAAGGTGAAATCATTAACATAGGTTCAAACTCTGAGATTTCGATTTACGATACTCTCGAGCTGATTCGTCAGATAATGCAGGCGGATGTTGCGATTCAAACTGATGAAGCCCGGTTGCGACCGGAAAAATCAGAAGTTCATCGCTTGTGGTGCGACAATCGGAAAATCAAGGAACTGACTGGTTATGTTCCCCAGCACGATCTTAAAGCCGGACTGACTAAAACCATCGAGTGGTTTTTGTTGGCCGAAAACCTGCGTCGGTATAAATCTGATTTGTATAACGTGTAATGAACTTAGCAACTGAATTTATTGAACATTTTCGTGCAGCAATACCTGAAGGCATTGTGCCCTTGCACGAACCTGAGTTTTATGGAAACGAACGCACTTATGTCTTAGATACGCTGGATTCCACCTTCGTGTCCAGCGTTGGTCGGTATGTTGATCAGTTTGAATCCGGGATGGCAGACTTTGTTGATGCAGACTATGCTGTCGCTGTAGGCAACGGCACCTTGGGTTTGCATCTTTTACTGACCGCGATGGGTGTGCGACATGGTGACGCCGTCATTACGCAATCGCTGACCTTCGTGGCTACCTGTAATGCCATTTTACAATCAGGCGCGTCGCCAATATTGCTCGATTCAGCCGAAGATTCACTTGGCTTGTGCCCTGAGCAACTGAAGTCCTATCTTACATCTGAGACTGAACGTGATCATAAAGGCGTATTGCGATCTCGTAAAACTGGTCTGAGAGTTGCTGCCATTATGCCTATGCATGTGTTTGGCATGCCGGCTAACCTGAATGCGATTCAATCCGTTGCCGACGAGTTTTTATTGCCGGTTGTTGAAGATGCTGCAGAAGCACTTGGTACTGAGTTTCAGGGGAAGCGTATTGGCCAACATACGAAAGCCAGTGTTTTCAGCTTTAACGGCAATAAAATTGTAACCACTGGTGGTGGCGGCATGATTACCACCAATGATGAAACTTTGGCACGTCGCTTAAAATCGTTGTCAACGACCGCTAAGCAAGCGCACCCTTATGAGTTTCTTCACGAGGAAACTGCTTTCAACTATCGACTTCCTAATCTTAATGCGGCCTTGGGATGTGCACAGTTGGAGGTCTTACCGGAACGACTGTCATTGAAACGTGATCTGACTCGGCACTATCAATCTTTTTTTTCTGAACGGGATGGTGAGTTATTGCTGGAACCGGATTATGGCCGTTCGAATTACTGGCTTAACAATATTCGGCTGTCGTCTTTAAAGGAGCGTGATCGGTTTTTAGAAGACACGAACCAAGCGGGCATCCAGACCCGGCCTTTATGGCGCCCCATGCACATGACTCCGTTTTTACAGCCCTGTGAACGTATGACTTGTCCTGTCGCCGAAAGAAGTTATGAACAGATAGTAAGTCTTCCAAGCAGTGCAAACCTGAGGCAGCGGCTGTGTATCGGGTAGCGTTTTTTACCGGTGGCCGAGCAGACTATGGGCTTTTGGCACCAACCGCGGCCGAATTGCAGCGCAGCGATCAGGTCGAGGTTGGTTTTATTGTCTCCGGCAATCACTTTTCGACTGTCTTTGGTGAAACCTATCGAGATATTATCGAAGATGGTTTTGACATCTGGTGTGCAGCACGTCTTTCAGATGATTCGAACACAACCGTCGCATGCCAGGTGTCTGAGACGATTCGACTCATTGATCAAAACGGTATTCTGTCCTCGGTTGATGTTTTGATAATTCTGGGGGATCGCTATGAAGCCCTCGCGGCCGCGCAAGCTGCTTTCTATGCCAGGGTGCCCATTGTTCATCTGCATGCCGGTGAGCGGACTGACGGCGCGCAAGATGATTTTATTCGGCACAGCATCTCTCAGCTGGCCAGTGTATTGGTCTGTGCGACTGAACGGTATCGGTTACGCTGCATTCAGCTGGGTTTTGCGGAACATCGGGTTCTGAAATTAGGGGCTCCCGGTCAGGACAATACTGCTCAAGTTGCTCATATAGAGCCTGCCACCTTATTATCAGGTTTCGGCATGTCCAGTTTGCCGTTTGTCCTGGTGACTGTTCACCCTGAGACTCAGCATCCGGAAAATACCGGAAAGATTCTGCCTGCGATTGAGACTGCACTGTCAGGCTTTGCGGATATGAAGGTGTTAGCAACGTATCCGAATATGGACGAAGGCTATGAAATCATCATTGATCAGTTGACCGAAATGAATAACCGGCTAGGTGATCGGATGGTCGTAGTCAAAAGTCTTGGACTGGAGCGATATATTCAGGCTGCCCGCCTCGCGACTGCGGTTGTCGGTAATTCGTCCAGTGGCATTATTGAAGTCCCCTCCTTAAATACGCCAACCATAGACATTGGTACCCGACAGGCAGGTAGGGAAGCGGCCAGCAGCGTGTTACACGTACCCATTCAGGCTGAGGCTATCCAACAAGCGTTATCAGCTGTGACAGATCCATCTTTTCGTACGGCCCCGACCCGGTTTGACAACCCATATGGCGAAGCAGGGTTCGCTCAAAGATTGTCGTACTGGCTGCTCGAAACATTGACATCTACGTCACTATTTTCAACTCCGCGAAGCTTTTCCGATCTGTCAGAGACGTTGCTGACTAAGGCGCTTTCCAATGAAGAATGATTCGGTTTTTCTGATCGCTGAAGCCGGCGTTAATCACAATGGTGATGTGGAGCTCGCTAAAGAGCTCATTGAACTGGCTGCCGCAGCGGGAGCAGATGCGATCAAGTTTCAAACTTTCATTCCCGAAGCATTGGTCACTACAACTGCTAGGAAAGCAGGCTATCAAAAGACGGCGCATGAAGAATCACAACTCGCTATGTTGCAGGCGTTAGCGCTGCCATTGCCTGTTTTCGACGAACTGAAGGCTTATGCTGATTCAAAAGCCATCGAGTTTATGTCGACTGCCTTCGAATCCGAAAGTTTAGCCTTACTTAGTCAATTGGCAGTGCGACGATATAAAATTCCATCGGGCGAACTGACCAATCTTCCGTTTCTGATTGAACATGCGGCCTTACAACAAGATCTGATACTCAGTACAGGTATGGCCACGCTTGGTGAAATAGAGCTGGCTTTAGCGAGTATCTACTGGGGTCGGGTTCAGAAAGACTATCCACCCTCGATTTCGGCATTAAGAAAGGCGTGGATAGAGCGAGATCCAAGCGTTGCCTTGAACACGACGTTATTGCACTGTACGTCTTCCTATCCTGCTGCGCCTGATACTGTGAACATTCGGGCAATGACAACGTTAGCTGAAATTTTTCAACTGCCGGTCGGCTATTCGGATCATACACAGGGGACAACTGCCTCAATTATGGCTATTGCTAAGGGGGCTCGTGTGATTGAGAAGCATGTCACCCTGGATAAAACGTTGTCCGGACCGGATCATCGGGCGTCAATGTCTCCAGCGGAGCTGCACGAATGGGTCGCGGTCTGCCGAGAGGCAGTCAGCATGCTGGGTGATGGGAATAAACAACCTCAAACCAGCGAAATGGATGTCAAACAAGCCGCTCGAAAAAGTCTGGTGGCTAAGACAGCTATCCGGAAGGGTGATGTTTTTACTTCTGAAAATCTAGCCATCAAGCGACCTGGCACGGGAAGGCCCCCGGAGGATTTATTTTCGTGTCTCAATCAAACCGCAACTCGGGATTACCTAGCCGATGAGTTTATTGAGTGATCACAAATTTGTCATATTAGGGGGTGGCGGGCATGCCTGTGTGATCGCCGATCTAATCCAATCCATTGGCTCGCAGGTCGCCGGGTTTGTGACGCCAAACGTGCCACAGGGGCAGTTGGTTTATCAAGATCTGCCATCACTCGGATCGGATGCTGAATTTGCAGCGGCTTACGCGCCCGAAAATACGCTGCTGGCATTGGGGGTTGGTGATAAAGGTCTCCGACAATCGTTGTATCAGCAATACTCGAAACAGGGGTTCGGTTTCCCTTCACTGGTTCATCCGTCGGCTTGGTTATCACCGACTGTTCAGATCGGCGAAGGTACGCAGGTAATGGCCGGGAGTATCGTGCAGGCACGATCTGTGCTTGGTATAGCTGTAATCGTCAATACTCAGGCATCTGTGGACCACGATGCCATGGTGGGTGATTTTACACACATCGCGCCAGGCGCCGTTTTATGCGGGTCAGTACAGGTTGGTACCGGAGTTCACATCGGTGCAGGCGCAACCGTTATTCAAGAGATCTCACTATCTGCCGATACATTCATTAAGGCAGGAATCTGCGTCAAACGATCGCAGTAAAACGCCCTGAGGTGAGAAGAGGCTCGAAACATGAATTATCAAGGCATCCAACAGCATTTTTTGCCGCCAACGGCGTCTGCCGAGGTCGCGGTGGAGTTGTTGAACCGGCTCAAAATCAAGCTCATTCTGGTAACCGATCATAAAGATCGATTGTTGGGTACATTAACGGACGGTGATATTCGACGTGGCCTATTGAGGCATCTGCCTCTGAATGCACCGGTCAATGAGTTCATGGAAACCCAGCCAAAAGTCTTGGGGTTGGATGGAAGTATTCGCCAGGCCAGAGCGCTCATGCTTCAGTACGGATTGAATGGTGTTCCGCAATTGGACAACGAACAGCGTGTGGTCGACCTTTTGGGTTTGAAGCCGGCCTGCCAACGTAAAGACAATGCGGTCTTCCTGATGGCAGGGGGGTTTGGTAAGCGTCTGCGTCCTCTGACGAATAATTGCCCGAAGCCGATGTTGAAGGTGGGAGATAAGCCCATATTGGAAACCATTCTTGAGCAGTTTATCGATGCTGGTTTCCATAATTTTTTTATATCGACACATTACCTCAATGAGCAGATCGAAGCGTATTTCGGCGACGGTGCCAACTACGGCGTCAGTATATCCTATATTAATGAGCAAACCCCGCTGGGAACGGCAGGTGCGATCGGTTTATTGCCCGAAAGCGCGAAACAGCTGCCGTTTTTAATGATGAACGGAGATTTGCTGACTCGGGTAAACTTTGACGAGCTGCTTGAGTACCATATGCGAGAAGGCTCTGACGTCAGTGTTGCGGTACGTGAGTATCAGATGCAGGTACCCTTTGGTGTCGTACAGCATCAGGGCTCCGTTATCTCAGACATCGTTGAAAAACCGGTTCAAAACTATTTTATTAATGCTGGTATTTATTGCATTTCACCCTCGGCCGCGTTCGCGGTGGATGGCATTAATGTCTTGGACATGCCGGACTTGATAGAAAGTCGCATTAAGCTGGGACGAAAAGTCTCGATGTTTCCGATTCATGAGTATTGGCTTGATATTGGCCAACTACCAGATTTTGAACAGGCTCAGATCGACTATTCATCGCGCTTTTCTCGTCGTCAGCTGTTGGCCGCCAGAGGGTAAACGGTGATAGGCGGACGTCAGGTGATGGCTGTCATTACCGCCAGAAGCGGTAGTAAAGGTATGCCCGGCAAAAATACAACTTTGCTGGGGAGGCGACCGCTGCTTGGATGGCCGATACAGGCTGCGCGTCGGTCGGAATATATTGATAGCGTTATCCTCTCGACTGATTCAGAAGACTACGCTGAACTTGGTCGGGAAGAGGGTGCGACCGTACCGTTTCTTCGACCGGCTGAGCTGGCAACAGATACCGCGACATCAGTTGATGTAATCAAACATGCCATTCAGGAATCGGGGATGAACCTGTCCTCGGATGACTATGTGGTATTGCTGGAACCGACCTCACCATTGACGAGTCCGGAAGTTATTGACCGAGGGTTGTCCGAGTTGGATAAAAACCGGGTCCATGCTGACGCCAGTGTCGGTATGGTTCAGGAAATCAATGCGCATCCCTCCTATTTGTTTACACTTGGTCCGGGTGACTTGCTAAAACCGACTTCTGCAGCATCAATTGGCTCGGGACTGAGGCGACAGGATTTAACCGCAGTTTATCGGCCAGAAGGTTCTTGTTACATCAGCACTGTAGGGGCACTCTTGGCAACGGAGAGCTTTTATCATGAGCGGACGATGGCCAACGTTGTCCCCGACTGGATGGCTTATGAAATTGATACGCCTTTGGATTTTGTGATTGTTGAAGCCATTGCGCGTCACCACCATTTGATTTAACAGAGGCGGTCATGTCTGATTCTTACCAACAACGACTATTGAACGTTATTCCAGGTGGTGCTCACACCTATTCTCGAGGCTTTGATCAGTTCCCCAGTAACGCACCAGACATTCTTGAGCGAGCGGAAGGCGCTTATACGTTTGATGTCGACGGTCGTCGGTATCTGGATTATGGAATGGCCTTGCGGTCGGTGGGAATTGGCTATGCCGAACCCGAAGTCAATGCCGCAGCGGCTAAGTATATGGGGTTCGGTAACAATCTGACTCGACCTTCATTAATTGAGCTGGAAGCGGCCGAACTGTTTGTGCAGGCGATACCAAGTGTGGACATGGTGAAGTTCACTAAAAATGGCTCTACTGCTGTATCCGCGGCCGTTAAACTGGCCAGGGCGGCCACAGGGCGAGAGCTTATAGCGAGATGCGTTGATCATCCGTTCTTCTCGTTTGATGACTGGTTTATCGGGTCTACCAACATCCCGAAAGGCGTTCCGCAGCCAGTGATTGATCAAACCAAAATATTCTCCTATAACCAGATTGAAACGCTGGAAGCACTCATAGATCGTTATCCGAACGACATTGCCTGCGTGGTGCTTGAAGCCAGTACGCTTGCTCATCCTGGGCCGTCTCGTGATGTCGACGGTGAAACATTTCTTCATGATGTTCAGCGTTTGTGTAAAAAACACGGTATCGTATTTGTTCTGGATGAGATGATCACCGGGTTTCGTTGGGCCGAGCAGGGCGCGCAAGACTACTATGGCATTTCACCAGACCTGTGTACCTTTGGCAAAGCCATGGCGAACGGCTTTTCGGTTGCAGCGGTTGGAGGGAAGCGCGAACTCATGCAGCTCGGGTCCATTGAGCTTGAAGGACAGGAACGGGTTTTTTTATTGTCCACAACGCATGGCGCCGAAATGTCTGGACTGGGTGCATTTGTGGCCACCTATCGATTTATGCAACAGCACGACGTGATTCCGCATTACTGGTCATATGGCGACCGTTTGATTGGTCTGTTGAATCAGGTTGCTGAAAAACAGGGTGTTGTCTCGGTTTTTCAAGCGGGGGGCGTGCCATGCAGCCCTTTTTATATGTTTCGGGACTGTTCCCAGGCGTCCTCAGCGGAACTTCGAACGCTTTTTATGCAGGAAATGTTCAAAGAGGGCGTCATGATGCCATGGATTGCGTTGTGTTATCGCATGGGCCAAGATGAGCTTGAGCTGACGGAAACAGCTGTGAGTAAAGCCTTCAGTATGGTTGCTCGAGCTATGTCAACAGGGGTGGATGGACTGCTTCAGGGGCCGGTTGTCAAACCGGTTTTTCGGACCTTTAATTGATGAAAAATGCGGTACTTGAATGAGCAAGGTTATTGTATTGACTGGCGCCGCTGGTCTGATTGGCCGTACCTTCAGTGAATACTTACTGACAAAAGACTATCGTCTGGTTCTGGCAGACATCAACGTCGATGCATTGAGGCAGCAATCCGAGTCGCTTTCTTTGAAGGGCTTTTCACAACACATCATTTGCGAGTTCGATGCGACAGATAAACTCAGCGTTGAAAGCTTGTTAGTCAGCGCAATCGATGCATTCGGGCAAGTAAACGGATTGATCAATAACATTTACCCCAGGAATCGTGAATACGGTAGATCGCTTTTTGAGGTTTCTTACGATAGCTTTACTGAGAACGTGAGTCTGAATCTGGGAGGGTATTTTTTATGCTCTCAGGTATTCGCGAAACACTTCATGGATCATGGTGGTGGTTCTATGGTTAACGTTGCCAGCATTTATGGCAGTGTTGCGCCAAAGTTTGAAATATACCAGAACACACACATGACTATGCCTGTGGAGTATTCTGTCATCAAATCGGGTGTGATTCATTTGACTCGCTACTTCGCTCGGTACCTCGCGGGACATGAGGTGCGAGTTAATTCACTGAGCCCTGGTGGCATCATCGATGGTCAACCGGATTCTTTTTTACAAGCCTACCGTTCGAAAACGTTAAACAAAGGGATGTTAGATGCACAGGATCTGTGCGGAGCCATGGAGTTTTTAGTCAGCGATCGTTCCGAATACGTCAATGGGCAAGACCTGATTGTTGATGACGGCTTCACACTATAGTGGCTCACTGATGAAAACACGTATGACGCAAACCGAACTGACCCATTACGTTGTAAAGCAGCTACAACAATTTTTTCCTGATAATAAATCTGTAACATCCGGCGTCGCCCAGGTCATTGGCGCAGCCCTAGAAAGGGTAGAGGCGTCATTTTCACGTATTAAAAGTCGTTACTATCGCCAGAATGATGACGTGTTTTTTAATCATTTGAACACGGATCACTATGCTGCTTTTCTGTATTTGTTGTCTAATGAACTCTATCGACAGAGGTTTGAACCGGTCGCTGAAAAAGTATTCGCGCTCAACAAGGCTTTACATGGACTGGATGCATTTTATGCGGTCGAACTTCCCGAGGTGTTTTTATTGGTGCATCCGTTAGGCACGGTTTTAGGTAACGCCGATTATTCGGATCGGTTAGTGGTGTATCAGAATGTGACTGTTGGATCGGATATTGATGGCATCTATCCACAATTTGGAGAAGGGTGTGTTTTATATTCCGGGGTGAGTGCGATTGGCAATGTCCAAACGGGCAGCTGCTGTGTTTTTGGTGCCAATACTTTTGTCAAAGGCGTGAAGGTACCCGATGACTCAACGGTGGTTGGCTCATACCCCGACACTAAAATAGTGTCGGGTTCAAATGAGCTGATCTCACATTATTTTTACTGATCTTCAAAGTCCTCGAACCAAGCTTCAATCTCGGGTTCGGCTTCCAGAATTGTTCGTTCCAATCTGAGGTCATTCGTTTCTGTAGACAGATAAAACGAAAAGTGATCAGGAAGTCGGTCTGCAAATCTGAGAAAATGCCGTCGGAAAATTTCTGTTTGTTCCTCGAGTGATTTTTCCGGATTGATTTGCTTTGATAATGCGTAAAAGTTGTACAACCAATACCAGATCGACCCTCGTAAAAGCATTGACAATGATCCAGACGCTTTTTTGTTTTTAACATTCACCCGGTTGATGTTTGTGAGCGCTGTATCAATCGATTGTCGGTTTGGCTTTAGTTGAGCAACTTCTTTTCGCATCTTCGCAAGTCGTTGTTCCATATCGGTTTTAATGAACTTAATAGCATCATCGAACTGCTGCCGGCTAATGGTGTGTGCGTTTTTTATCAGTTCAGCTTTAAGATCGATATCGGTTTCAGATGGCGTCCAGGCATGGATGGCATTCAGCAGGTCATCTGGTGTTCCAAATTCGGCCAGTTCTACCGTTGCCCCACGACTTAAGTTGATGATATCTTTTCGGTTGACATCTCGAAGTTTCTTTTGTGTGAAAAGATTGCAGTTGTTATAGAAGGGCGTGGTATGAATTTCACCATATTGATTTTTTTCCAGAAAGAAAGTATCGCTGGCAACGTAGTCTTTAGCCCTCTGGATTAATTCAACCTTGTCATGTTTTTCGTCAAAGTAGAATGAGGAATCTGCGTGGGTTTTACCGGATTTAGTAAAACCGAAGTCCATGCCGACCATGAACAGATTCTGAATCTTAAGATCCAGCATAACCGCAAGGGCTGCGTTAGCAGCACTCGGTGTTGCAAAGGTTACTGAATGCGTGAGATTTTCAAACGCTTCGGAAGTAGCCGTTTCCTGTTTAATATATGCGAGGCTGTGTCCGAACAGTTCCCAGGTCCGGGGGTGAATCTGTGAGGCGCCGATAATTAACGTGTCTTTAAATGCATCCCGGTCGAGCAATTTAAAGGCTCGGTATGCGACCAAGTCCGATTCAGACGTGACAACAATATCGGGTTGAATCCCCTCTTTGCTGAGAGAATAGGCCGCACTCCCTGCTGCGACAACAGTCAGGCTATCTCGGTGTTCTCGAATGATGTCAACGTAATGATTCAGCGACGGACCATTCCCGCAGATGATTACAGGTTTTGACAAACCGGAGTAATCCTGAACATTCAGTAAAGGAGTGCCGCTGGTCAGATTGTGTTTAATGTGATTCAGCTGGTTTATTTCATCGTCATAGAATCCCCAAACTGTTATGTAAGATTCAATTTCTTTATTCAACCGGTTGGCGACTTGGGTGTAGAAAGCATCGCCCTGATGAACGTAATAAACAGTTTGGATGGGCATAAAGGGAACGTTCAGGCAGATGCCATTCCATGCTGAAGCAAACGCCTGATGAATTTGGTCTTTGTTTTCGGAGTGAGAGGTGTCACCGACTGAAAACACAAATGACCGGGTGGCATCAGTGATGAAAGGCATGATGACTTCTTCCCAGTCGGTAAAGTACATACTAGCCAGGAATTTGTCCGGATTGTGCTCTACAAGTGTCACATGCCTGATATGCCGTTCTTTGACTAAAGAGGCTACATGGACACCGGCACCGCTACCGAGAAAAACAACCTGTGGTAGTTCAGAATCAAAAGAATAGGGCTTTACATTGCCTTTAACCGAACCGGCTTCTTGCAAATATCGACCAATTGAACCATGAAAAAAGCGGTTCCAGTTGTACTCGTCAGCGAACGATTGTCTCAATGGCAGGTTGGAACTGCCTGCTTGAAACGCGTTGGAAAAGGTTCGGGCTTCCTTGATGGATGTTTTATAGACATCGCCGTTGTAGATAGCCTTGTCGTTTTCGATGATTTCAAAGGTCAGGGTATTCGGGTCAATGTTGATTTTCAGGCTTTCAAGCACCCGATCTTTGAATGCATTGTAGGTGTCCGGAAAGTATTTCTGGAAAAAGGCCAGGTTTTTCGTTTTTCGGGCCGTGATTTCCGAGAGCATCTGCTGTGGTGACGTCATTTTTTTGTCCATAAACGAGTGCATCTATCAGTAAAGCACTAACTGTGCCTAGACACGCAATGGTTATTTAATACTCGGTTAGCATATAAAAAGACTAATATATATCCAAAAGATATAAAAGATTTTCAAGTCGTGGCCGTTATAGAGACTGTAAGCAAACAACGTCGCACCTTCACAGAAGATTGGTGTCGGCTTAGGAGAAAAAAATGCCTCAAATTATTAACACAAACATTGCTTCCTTAACGGCACAACGTAATTTGAACACTTCTCAAGGTGCGAACGCTACAGCTCTTGAGCGTCTGTCTTCAGGTTTACGTATTAACAGTGCTAAAGATGACGCAGCCGGTCTGGCCATTTCTACCAAGTTTGAATCTCAGGTGAAAGGTCTGAACGTCGCTATTCGTAACGCAGGGGACGGTATCTCATTGGCTCAGACAGCGGAAGGTGCGCTGGGGTCGATGACTGAAAACCTGCAGCGGATTCGTGAGCTGGCGGTACAGTCCTCTAACGCCACCAACTCTGACGATGACCGAGTTGCACTGCAACAGGAAGTTAAACAGCTCATGGCTGAAGTCAGCCGTACGGCTTCTGAAACCAACTTTAACGGCCGTAACCTGCTGGATGGTACCTTTAAGGGGACTTTCCAGATTGGCGCCGACGCTGGCCAGACGGTCGACGTACAGATTTCTGAGCTCACTGCGGAAAAACTGGGTGCTTCCGACCAGGTTGGTGTGTCCTCTATCGGCACCGACTACGGCATATCCAATGGCGACCTGGTGTTGAATGGTGTCCAAATCGGCCCTTCTTCTGCTACGGACGACACCGCATCCACTATCGGTGGTGACGCCTCAGCCATTGCGAAAGTGGCGACCATCAACCGCTACAGCGATGAGACTGGTGTTACTGCGTTTGCCAATGAAAACGAAGTGAACGGCTCTACCATGGCAGCAAACGGTGGTACAACCGCGACCGTGATTCTGAATGGCGTCAGCATTAATCTGCAGGCCACCACGAACAACAATGACGTGGAGAAAGCGGCGACTCGTCAATCGGTTATTGAAGCAATCAACGCCAAGTCCGACCAGACAGGTGTTGTTGCGACCGATGGTGGTAACGAAAACGGTGTAATTCTGACTGCCGAAGACGGTCGTAACATTACTCTGACCAGTGGTGCTACTCAGATTACTGAAGAAGCCTTCGGTCTGGGTACAGTGCATACTGCCGCTGCAGCACAAACCACCGGTACATCGGTCGGTGTGTATGAAGCCGGCTTTACTCTTGTAGCAAATGGCGATACCAAAACGATCAATATCGAAGGTGGTGATGGTACTGGTACCGGCGATCTTGCGAATACTGGTCTGACAGAAGGTAGTTACAAGCGTGAAACGTCGGTTTACTCTACCGAAGCCGTTACCGTGACTTCTGCCACGGCGGCAACGGCCGCCCGTGTAACTAACGTTGCCATTGCTGAAGGTGACTTGGTGATCAACGGCGTAACCATCGGAGCGTCTTCTTCAGTGGACGATAAAGCTTCGGATACGGTTGCGAACTCCTCTGACGCTTCTGCTTCCGGTATTGCCGTTGCCGCCGCTATTAACCGTTCTGCAGATGACACCGGTGTAACCGCCTACGTCAATGAAACCGTTGTAGTGGGTGTCACGGGTGCTGCAACTGCAGCAACTGCTGGGGATAGCATCGGCATCATGATCAACGGCGTAGACATCGGTGATGTTGTGTCGCAAGGCGATATACAGAAAGACCGCGCAGCGACCATTGATGCGATTAACAACAAGTCGGGTCAAACTGGTGTGATGGCAACCGATAACGGTGAAGGTATTACCTTGACAGCAGCCGACGGTCGAAACATTTCCGTTGCGCTGGTTGAAACGGGTGCCGGAACGGCTGCTCAGGGGCAGTTCGGCCTGAGTGAAACCGTCGACGGTATTGGTGCGATTGCGGATGGCGCTACGTCAACCCTGGCAGCTGCCACGTTCGATACTGGTGCTTCGACTACTTACTCAACGGTTCGTTTGGAGTCTGCGGGTACCATCGATATCGATGCTGGATCTAACGGTACAACAGGTTTGACTGACACTGGTTTTGCACGAGGTGAGTACGGTGGGGGCATGGACGGTACCTACCTTAAGGATGTGGATATCTCTACGTTCCAGGGTGCACAGGATGCCATTACAGCCATCGATAACGCCTTGAAGACGGTGGCCAGTCAGCGAGCAGAGCTCGGTGCCTTGCAGAACCGATTCGAGTCGACCAGCTCTAACCTTCAGATTACCTCTGAAAACCTGGCGGCTGCGAACTCTCGAATCCGGGATGCGGACTTTGCAGCGGAAACTGCTGAACTGTCCCGAACCCAGGTACTGCAGCAGGCTGGTATTTCGATTCTGGCCCAGGCTAACCAGCGACCACAGCAGGTACTGTCACTGCTCGGTTAATAACGTCTCTCAGGCAGGCCGTTTAGCGGCCTAGCCTGAAGCTTCCCGAAAGGGGTTAACTGATTGGTGATCGGAGGTGTTTATGAGTGATATCAGTATTCAGCAAACGCTGACTGCTAGAGCTTCCGCACCCGCCAAAGATGCTGGTAAGCAACGTGCCGATGCACAGGATGTGTCATCTAAGGGTCAAGCGTCGGAAGCGCGCCAGACCGAAAAGGCATCAGGGCTCTCTCCACTGGAGATAATGCAGAAACAGAGAGCTGAGGAACAAAAGGATGAAAATGTCGAGCGTGCGGTAGCACAGCTTAACGATTATGTTCAAAACACTGAACGGAAACTGGAATTTCAGTTAGATGACGAATCGGGTGATACTATCGTCCGAGTTTATGACAAGAACTCAGATGAATTGATTCGACAGATTCCGAATGAAGAAGCCGTGGAGCTCGCGAGACGGCTGAATCAGGAAGAGCCGCTTAGTTTGTTTAGTGCTCAGGTCTGAAAAAAAAACCGCCGTAAGGCGGTTTTTTTTGCTGAGTGCTTCGGGCTGCGAGCTACGAGATTTTCCGTGCCAGGCTGGTGAGCATTGCTGAAATTTGGTCTATGGTTGTGACCCAAGGTTTTCCTTTACTTTATCGATATAGTTGATTTTCATTCCAATCCAGAGCTGGGTTTTCAGTTCTGCAGCAGAGCCATAGGCGATATTCAAAAAGCGTTTTCTTTCCGCGACATTCTCTCGAGACATGCCTTCTGCGATATTTGACGGGACGCTGAGCCCAGATCGCGTCATCTGGTCTTTAGACCCATAGTCTTTTAGATCTTTCAGCTCAAGATACAGTTCACTGCTTAATTGCGCAGAGAGCTTCCACACATCCAGTTTCTCAAAATTCATATTCCTTTTACTCATTCCTTGACAGAGTCGTCAGGAAAATAACACTGTTCGCCGCAGCCCGCAGCCCAACAAACCTAAAGTTTTCGAGAATCCTGCCGCTATAAAGTTCAGCAGATAGTCTATCTTTACCCCATTGGTAAAGTTCTTGCTATCAAAAAGTGTTCGATTAATAGGGTATTCGCATGGCTGGCATTCAATCTCTCGGTATCGGTTCAGGGCTGCTGACGTCAGAACTCGTCGAACAGTTAGTTGAAGCGGAACGGGCGGCAAGTGATCTCCGCCTGGATACAAGAACGGCTCGGGTTGAGGCGAAAATTACCGCTTATGCGGAAGTGCGTAATATGCTTGATGGATTGTCTTCGAGCATTTCCAGCCTGTCACAAGCTGCCACCATCCAAAGTTCTTCGGCGACTTCCTCAAATGATTCGGTTCTGACGGCTTCTACCAGTAGTACGGCAGAACCGGGATCTTATCGAATAAATGTTGATGAAATAGCTAAATCTCACTCGCTGGCCAGCAAACAGTACAACTCCGTCGATGACACCATTGGTACCGGTACACTTACCTTTAAGTTCGGTACCACCAATTACGATACGGATAACAGTTATCTGAGCTTTGAACAAAGCGCTGATTCTGAAGTCACCAGTATCGAGATCAATTCGGAGAACAATACGCTTGGTGGTGTGCGTGATGCTATTAATAACGCGGACTTTGGTGTCAGCGCGTCTGTTGTTTATGACGGAACCGGCTATCGCTTGCTGTTGACCAGTGACGAAACCGGCGAAGAAACCAGTATGGAGATTACAGCTTCCGGTGATGCTGGACTGCAAGCATTAGCCTATAACGGGGCACAAAATACAGCCGGCACAAACATGGAAGAGACCCAAAAAGGCTCCGATGCCTCTGTCCGTATCAATGGCCTTGCCATCACCAGCACCGATAACAGCCTGGACCAAGTCATTAAAGGCGTCACCATTAACCTGACGGAAACCAGTGACAGTGCTGTGACTTTAAATGTCAGCCGTGACGTTAGCGATATTGCGGATAAGATTGATACTTTCGTTGAAAAATACAATGAGTACAAAGGACTGTATGACGAATTAACCAAGTACGACCCATCAGATGAAATCGGTGGCATTTTGCTGGGCGATAATGTGTTGCGTACCGTTCAAACTCAATTAAGGGCCGGTATATCCGAAGTCATAACCGGTCTTACAGGATCGAGTTACTCATCGATGATTGAAATCGGTTTGTCGACTGACCAGAACGATGATTTTAATCTGGTGTTCAACCGTGCCAAGTTCGAAGAAGCCATGGCCAACGATGCGAAAAGTGTGGTGGGTTTGTTGGCAACAGACAAGCAAGCCAGTGATGCACAAATCAGTGTGGTGACCGTTGGGCCAAACACGCAACCGGGTAGCTACGATGTCAATATTACCAAAGCCGCGACTCAGGGAACCTACACCGGTCTATCGTCAGCAGCTTTAAGTTTTGCGGACGATGTAATTGTTTCCGATCTGAACGATCAGTTTTCTATGAACATCGATGGAACCAGTAAGCTTGTCTCTTTGGAGCAGGGCACCTACAGCTCTGGTGAAGACCTGGCGTTAATGTTACAGACTTCCATCAACAGTGCATTCGTCGGTCAAAGTGTCACTGTGGATTTTGATGATGCTAATGATCGTTTTAATATCACTTCAAGCAAGTTTGGTAGCTCCTCCTCGGTCAGCTTCGGCGGTGGTGATGCGCTGGTTGCGGATACTTTTGGTTTTGCCACGGCAGGTAGTGGTCAGTATGCCGGTGCGTACTTCTCTACGTTGAACGACGCGGCTTTTGCTGCATCAACAGCACCGGGTACTCAAGCCTTAGGGGCCGAAGAAGGTGTCGACTTTTCCACCAATCCTGTGTCGTTTGATATTACGGTTAATGGTACCGGCTCATCTGAAGACGGTATAACGAAATCGATCACCTTGGATGAAGACTGGGCCGATGTGTTAGACACCGATGGCGAGATTGTGACTGACCGAGATCGCGCAGATGTTCTGACTTATATTCAGAGTGAGTTGAATAACGCTGGGTTAGCCGGTGTGGTCACTGCTGAGTTTAACAGCAGCGATCGTTTGGTATTTCGAACCGATCCCGCGGCAGGTTCGCAGAGCATTACCATCGCGAATACCTCGGTAACAGGTGTAGATTACTTGGGGATTACCGACGGTACGACAAGCTCTGGCGTGAGTGTCACTTCAAATAGCTTCGATCTTTCTTACAGCAATCGCTATGGATCCGTCAGCTCAGCGGCGACAATTAATGTCCCCGATGGAAACTATGAAACTGCAGCCGATCTGGCCGCTGCAATGGAAAGTGCCATTAATGCGGATCCAAATATTGCAGCAGGTGCCCAAGGGGCCATGACTGAAAAAGGGTCGCGCGATATAGGTTCGGCAATTGATTTCTCTTCGGATGAAGCGCAGTTTGTTTTCTCTTTGAACGGTACCGATTTTGAAGTCACGGTGAATGCGAATGGTGCTGATAACCTAGATTCTATTCAAACGGCCATCGATACTTCATTGATCGCTGGTGGGGCCAGTGCCGGTGACGTAGTTGCAAGTCTGGACAGTAATGGTCTGGTGTTGACGACAGCCGCGACGGGAGCGTCTGAGACGTTGGAAGTCAAGCGAGACGGCATTGGTGCGACCACTGCGCCAGGAACCGTTGACCTATCAACGGGTGTCGATTTTTCGGCAACACCGGCAACCTTTAGTTTATTGGTTGATGGTCAAAGTATTGACGTTACCGTTAATGGCGATGGCACGGCGGGATCAAATGATGGTGAGTCCAACCTGTCCGTAATTCAACAGGCATTAGATACCGCGCTTTCCGCGGCTGGCGGTGGCGGTGAGTTTTCAGCAGGTGACGTTGTTGCCAAACTTGACAGTTCTAACCAACTTTATTTCGAAACCGTCTCCAAAAACGGGGTGGCTACTGAAACCACATTTGGAGCGGACGCTTCTATTCAGATAACGTCGGCTGATGCTAATGCCAATAGTGCTTTAGGGGTCTCCGCAGGTACGCCCAATGTGAATGGTTTCGACGGGTTTGGATTGGACAAAGGTGTCTACACTGGCTTCGATTCACAAGCCAGCGTGAGTTATCAGGCCGATGAGGATGGCAAAGGTCGATTCGTCATCAGTTTCGACAACAGCACTAATATCACGCTCAGCAACGTCTCGAACAATGCCATTGCTCAGTTGGGGATGTCGAGTAGCAACCAGGCTGTCAACGATTCAACAAGTGGTCAGGATGTCGAAGGGACCATTAATGGCGTGGAAGCCACCGGTCGAGGGCAATATTTGACCGCGTCTGAAGGCAATGAAGCGGCGACCAACGGGTATCTGCTTGGTGGAACGGGATCTGACTTTTCCTCCGCAGAAATTATTGATGGCTCAAACAATACGTTGAAAGTTGTGATTGATGGCGTGGAAACCAACACAGTGACATTGACCAGCGGCGCTTATGCTTCTGGCGATGCGTTGGCCGCTGAACTGAAAGCACAAATCAATGCCGATTCAAACCTGCAGGCAGCGAACAAAGCTGTCGATGTTCAATATGATGAAGACACTGCGACATTCGGGATATTCTCTATCTCTAAAGGGGCTGAGTCGACGGTACGAGTCTCTGAAATTGCCAGTGGCGCTATTGATGTCTTTGGCTTCACGACCTCAACGCAGGGCGTGAAAGGTAAAGATACGGTTGGATCTGTGGATGAGGCTGCCGGGTTGATGCTGAAAGTCACAGGCACTCGAACGGGTGACCGTGGCAGCGTGTCGTATGTCGAAGGCGTGATGAAAAAGCTGGATGATCTGTTTGATAGCATCCTCAATGCCAATGGATTGTTGACGGTGAAAGAGCAGAACCTCGAAGACGAAATGGATGACATCGAGGTAGAACGCACTGAGGTCGATGAGCGTACCGCTGCTTTTGAAGCGAGGTTACGCTCTAAGTTTCTGTATAACGATAAACTCATCAGTCAGTTGAAAACAACCGAAGACTTTTTAACTCAGCAGTTTGAAGCGATGAATGCTTCGAAAGAATAAAAGATAGTTCGAAGCTGCAAGCTGTCAGCTATCAGTTGGGATGTTGTCGTCATCCCTATCCGATAGCTGATCGCTATTAACTGACCGCTTTATTAATCATCCATACTCGAAGCCGCAATCTTATGAATCGCCAGGTCTGCGCCCTGGAACTCATCTTCCGGCTCCAATCGCAAGCCCGAGATTTGTTTAACGGCACCGTAAACGATAAATCCGCCCAGCGTTGCAATGGCCACACCCGTCAGTGAGCCAACCAGCTGCGCTAAGAAGCTCACGCCCCCCAGGCCACCAAAGGTGGTTGTCCCAAAGATACCAGCCGCCAAACCACCCCAAAGGCCACACAATCCATGCAACGGCCATACACCCAGTACGTCATCAAATGACTTCAGGTTGTTTTGAGCCCAGGTAAATACAAAGACAAAGAGTGCGCCGGCAATCCCGCCAGTCAGCAGGGCGCCAATGGGATGCATAATGTCAGACCCTGCGCAGACTGCGACCAGACCCGCTAAGGGACCATTGTGAATAAAGCCCGGGTCATTTTTGCCTACCATTAACGCGACCAGCGTGCCGCCGACCATCGCCATCAGGCTGTTAACGGCAACGAGCCCGGAAATGGCGTCGATGGTTTGTGCAGACATGACATTAAAGCCAAACCATCCGACGGTCAGAATCCATGCACCAAGCGCAAGGAAGGGAATGTTAGACGGTGCAAAAGCCACCAGTTTGTTGTTGCGAAAGCGACCCTGCCGGGAACCCAGCAGATAAACCGCGGCAAAGGCCACCCAACCGCCAACAGCATGGACCACAATAGAGCCTGCAAAGTCATGAAAAGCGGCTCCGAAAGTCGCTTCTAACCAAGCCTGATAGCCAAAGTTACCGTTCCAGATCATGCCTTCAAAGAAGGGGTAAACCAGCGCAACAATAAAGAAGGACGCAATCAGGAACGGATTAAACTTAGCCCGTTCTGCGATACCGCCAGAAACGATGGCCGGTATAGCGGCCGCGAATGTCAGTAAGAAAAAGAACTTAACCAGGTCATAGCCGTTGTTTTGAGTCAGTTCGGCAGCGCCGGAGAAGAAGGTGGCTCCGTATGCGACCCAGTACCCGATAAAGAAGTAGGCAATGGTTGAAATACCAAAATCGGTGATGATTTTAACCAGCGCGTTAACCTGATTTTTGTGGCGAACGGTGCCGACTTCCAGAAACGCAAATCCCGCGTGCATGAACAGCACCATGATGGCGCCCAGCAGGATGAAAAGTGTATTGGTTCCGCTCATAAGTGTTTCGACGGCACTGTTAATCGGGTCCACGATTACCTCCAATGATTGAGAGTGCACCGATAGGGTGCTTTTATTGTGTGATTTATGTGATTCGAGGCAGGGTATAGCGAGAAGTGTGCCGAATGAGTGCGAATGGGTCGAAGGTATGCGTTTTCTTAGTGCGGACTGAGTTTGATCTCTTCGGGTTGTGCTGATTGGTCAATAACGAAGCAAGTGACGGCTGGTTTTTGGTGTGAAATGGTGCGGATGCGTGATTCGTCGCACCATTTCTGTGCTGTGAGCGAGTATCTCAGAGTGTGACTACAGAGTTATCGGTGCCAAATTCGGGTACTGGTATGTAATCGTCTGCCTGCCAGTCGTTTTCCCAGATTTCACCATCTATCAGGTAACGGAACTGATACTCTCGACCGGTTTCAAGGTCGACCTCCAGTTTAAAGTCGCCGGTTTTTAATTGTTTGAGCTCATGCGACTCCGGTTGCCAGTTATTGAAGTCGCCGACCAACGCGACTCGGGTCGCTTCAGGGGCGGCGTCTTTTGGCAACGAGAATGTGCACTTACAGATGGGTTTTGTCTTCAGGAACTTCTTTTTGATCGCCATGGTTTTGTGTCTCCGGGTTGCTGTGGGTAAAACCGTAACCACAGCAAGGTAGAGTCAGGCTGTGGTTGTTTGTCCTTATGGCCCTGATTGGCTGATGCCAGTCAGTTGTCCGAAAAACCGATGTTGATTAAACATTGCACAGAGTAGACCAGTTTTCGTTCAATGAGTGTGCGTGCGATCTAAAATGAAATGACGATCGAAAAACTCTTTAAACGGGTGCGTATAGATAGACGTGGTTACTGAAATGCCTTTTAAATGGCGTTAATATTAATACCAAATGAGATTTTCTGGACGGGAGGTCCAAATGATAGTCGGGTTAGTGCTGATAGGTTTAATTGTCATCGGGGTCTGGCTTTGGGCGCCAAGAGAGCGGGTTGCGCTGTTCTGGCGCACAGACAGCGGACGTTTTACCGTGGATAAGCCATTGGAGGATCTGACGACCGCCGATTTGCGAGCACTGCGAGAGCAAATTGCTGAGCAGGAGGCTGAGTACCCCGATGTCACCGATGGTGCTGAAAAAGCCATTCGGTTTTCGGCTGAATCCCGACCTAAGAGAACGCCTTATGTCGTGCTATACATACACGGCTTTTCGGCCACCCGGCAGGAAATTTCTCCGATTCCTGAAACCATCGCTCAGAACTTACATGCAAATTATTATGCGACTCGGCTGACCGGGCATGGCTTGGATGGTGAAGCGCTGGCCGCCGCGACCCCATCAGATTGGATTTTTGATGTGATGGAAGCTTGGCAGGTTGCCCGACAACTGGGCGATCAGGTCATTGTCATCGCCACGTCAACCGGTGCCACCCTGGCTACCTGGTTAGCACAACAGCATCAGGTGCAGCCCTACTTAGCGGCCTTGTTAATGGTTTCTCCGAACTTTCAGCCCGGGCATTGGGCAACACCAATGTTCCTCTGGCCATTGGCCCGACGGTGGCTGCCACGGCTATCCGGTCCGACCTATGGTTGGGAACCTTCCAATGATTTAGGCGCAAAATACTGGACTTACCGTTATCCGGTCTCGGCTGTTTACGGTATGGCGGCCTTGGTCAAGGCCGTTCGAAATAGCAATCTGGAAGCCATTACCGCGCCCACGCTCTTTATCTACAGCGATGACGATCAGGTCGTCAGTGCTTTATATACCGACCGGGCAATGAAGCGTTGGGGGGCGGATATCAAACACCGCATCGCTGTGGCGGCTAAGCCAAACGACAATAATCATGTCATTGCCGGTGACATTGTACGGCCTGAAGCCACAGAGCAGCGTTTGGCGGATATGATGAGTTTTCTGAAGACCAATGTGATTTCTTGAAGTCGGACTGTTCGCGAGCAGGCTCGCTCTTACAGGGTGATGGTGTTTTTGTAGGAGCCTGCCTGCTGGTCATGTTCAATAAACGATCAGTTGCAGGCGTCGTCGGGTCTGATAGAATCCGCGCCCTTGTGAAATCATCCAATTTGCGCTGCATTTACGCTGCAGTGAGCAGAGGTCCTTATGAAGCCCATCGTTGTTTCGGCGCTCTATCATTTTGTGCGCCTGGAATCCCCCGAAACCCTGAAAGAGCCGCTACTGACGTTCTTGAAAGATCACAATATCCGCGGAACGCTGATTCTCGCCGTTGAAGGTATAAACGGCACCGTATCCGGCTCCCGGGATGCGATCGATCAGCTCTATCGCTGGTTTGATGAACACCCGCCACTTAACGCGGTCAAAGCCAAAGAGTCCTATCACGATGAACAGCCGTTTTACCGGACTAAGGTAAAGCTGAAAAAAGAAATCGTCACCATGGGCGTTGAAGGCATAGATCCGAATCGGGTAGTCGGTACCTACGTTAAACCCAAAGACTGGAATGCACTGATTTCGGACCCGGATGTGGTGCTGATCGATACCCGTAACGATTATGAGTATGACGTTGGCACCTTTGAAAATGCCGTTAACCCGAATACCGACAGTTTTCGGGAGTTTCCGGAGTATGTTGCTGAACATCTGGATCCGACTAAGCATAAAAAAGTCGCCATGTTCTGTACCGGCGGTATCCGATGCGAAAAATCGACGGCTTACCTGAAAGAACAGGGCTTTGACGAGGTCTATCACCTGGAAGGCGGCATCCTCAAGTATCTCGAAGAGGTGCCAGCGGAAGAGTCTAAATGGCAGGGTGAGTGTTTTGTTTTTGACTACCGCGTAACGGTCGGTCACCAGCTTAAAGTGGGTGAGTACGAGCTCTGCCACGCCTGTCGTAAACCGTTGTCACCGGCGGATCGACAGCATCAACACTTTCAGGCCGGTTTGAGTTGCCATCACTGTTATGACCAACTGAGTGAAAAACAGAAACAACGCTTTGCAGAACGGCAAAAGCAGGTTGATATTGCTCGTGAACGGGGGATGGCCCATTTGGGTGCTGACGCCACTGAGTCCATCGCTGAACAAAAGGCACGCAAACAACGCGAGCGGGAAGCACAGCGTCAACTCAACCTGAAATCGGAGGCGCGTTCATGACGTTTAAACCAGAGCTTTTGTCTCCGGCGGGCACGATCCGCAACATGCGCTATGCCTTTGCCTATGGTGCCGATGCGGTCTATGCCGGTCAGCCCCGGTATTCCCTGAGGGTGCGCAACAATGATTTTACGCTGGCGAACCTGGAGCAGGGGATCAACGAGGCACATGCCTTGGGCAAGCAGTTTTATGTGGCCAGTAACATTGCGCCTCATAATGCCAAAATCAAAACCTACATGCGCGATATCGAACCGGTTATCGAGATGAAGCCGGATGCCTTGATCATGTCCGATCCCGGTCTGATTATGATGGTGCGTGATCGTTTCCCGGATCAGGTGGTGCACTTATCGGTCCAGGCCAACGTCGTTAACTATGCCTCCGCGGAGTTTTGGTACCGGCAGGGCATCCGTCGGATTATTCTGTCGCGCGAGCTGTCATTGGAAGAGATCGCGCAGATCCGCGAGCATTGCCCGGATCTGGAAATTGAAACCTTTGTCCACGGTGCGTTGTGCATTGCGTACTCCGGTCGTTGCCTGTTGAGTGGTTATATCAATAAACGCGACCCGAATCAGGGGACCTGCACCAATACCTGCCGGTGGAAATACAATGCCCATGAAGCGCGCGAAGACGACAGCGGCGATGTGGTGCCGACCAACCCTGAAATCTGGACGCCACCGGAGCAGAAAATTGCCTCGGATGCGCCGACCTTAGGCGCAGGTGGACCGACGGATGAGCTGTTCTTGCTGGAAGAAGAGGGCCGGCCGGGGACGTTTATGCCCGCCTATGAAGACGAGCACGGTACCTACATCATGAATTCTAAAGATCTGCGTGCGATTCAACACGTGGATACGCTGACCCGAATGGGCGTGCACAGTCTGAAAATCGAAGGCCGCACCAAGAGCCACTATTACGTAGCCAGAACGGCTCAGGCTTATCGCCAGGCCATTGATGATGCCGCGGCGGGTAAACCCTTTGATAAAGGCTTGATGAATACTCTGGAAAATCTCGCGCATCGGGGTTACACAGAAGGGTTTTATCGCCGACACGTTCATGATGAGTATCAGAACTATGAGACGGGCCGATCCATTAGTGTGCATCAGCAGTTCGTTGCAGAAGTGATAGAGCGCGATGGCGAAGCGCTGACCATGGAAGTTAAAAATAAGTTTGCCGTCGGCGACTCCGTTGAATTGATGACGCCAAAAGGTAACCAGACCTTCGTGTTAGAGCATGTGCAAAATGCTAAAAATAACCACGATATGGAAGAAGTACCTGGGGCCGGTTATCGAGTGCGTATTCGAGTGCCGGAAGCGCTGGCTCAAGACGCTGAGCAATACGGTCTGCTGATGAAGAATCTGTAATCGCTTAAAAGCTATGGCTGATGAAAGGGTAAACGGAAGCTAAGGGTGAGTGCACAAGCACTCACCCTTCATCGATCAGAAACGCAGACCGACGCCGACATAGCTTTCAGACGGGTGAGAACCGCCTTCGATGACGATGGAGCTCTGATTGACATCGATGTTCAGGCCCACTTCAAAACCGAGACCAAACTGGGTTGATTCACCGCCACTGATGGCTGGGCCCAGGCTGCCGTAAAGGCTCAAACCGGTTGAAAGACCAATGAGCAGGCCACCAGACAGTTCTGCACCAATGGCTAAGCCATCCGCAAACCCGGCACCGACTTCAATCTCACCAAAGGTGTTGATGCCATTAGAGCGCAAAAACGCGATGTCCAGTGGGATGCCCTGAGACGCTACAAATCCGAGGCCGCTGTAGTTTGCCAGTGCCAGCTCGGTACCACCTTTTCCGCCGGCAAATGCCGGAGTTGCTAACGCGACAGAGACAGCCGCAGCAAGAATCGTCTTTTTCATCATGGTCACTCGTTTATGGTTTGGAATGAGTATTCGATTATAGCGGAATAGGCCTTAGCCGGGTCAATGATGCAATCTGGAAAGTGTGCATGGTTCGGCGAATCCGGCCAAAAGCCGGGTTCCAGGCAAAACGCGCCATGTTGCTGGAAACGATAGTGATCGTTCTTGGGCGAGCCGCCGACAAAATTACCGGTATAGAGCTGCATGCCAGGCAAATCGGACCAGCACTCCAGTTGAACGTCTCGCGCAGGCAGCCGGACCGAGGCTAGGCGACGAAAGGCGCGATCCTGCGGATAACAGTAGCAGTGATCAACACCGCCGGCTCTTTGCAACCTGGTATCATTGGACTGTTCAAGTCGCTCGGCGACATCGCTCCATTGGGTGAAATCGAGTCCGGTGTTGGTAACCGATGCGACTGTCCCTGTTGGCAGAGCCTGCTCATCGGCTTCCAGAAACTGATCGCTGTCGACTTTGACCAGTTGACCATTTAAATGACCGGTGGTTTCTCCAGCCAGGTTAAAATAGGTGTGATTGGTAATACTGATGGGAGTGGCCGCGTCGGTTTCAGCACGGTACTCAAAGCGGACGCGATCATCGTCACTGAGCGTTATGACCAGTTCGAAAGAAACATTGCCAGGATACCCGCTGTCGCCCGCCCTAGATTGGCAGCGCAGAGTCAGGGTCGGAATGTGATCATTTTTTAAGGTGAGGTAACTGTCCCAGACTTTGCTGGCCAACCCGGTTGAACCACCGTGAATATGGTGAGGATGAAGATTGACTTCCAGTTGCAGCGGTGTGCCATCAACCGTCAGTTTGCCATGCCCGATGCGATTGGCAAAACGACCAACGGTCGCGCCAATGAAGCCGCGCTGACTGTTTTGTGCATCCAGCGTATCGCAACCCAAAACCAGACTTTCGGCATCTTCCGGCCGGGTAAAACCAAGCCAAGAAGCCCCCAGGCTGCTGAACTGGGCGCGGGTGCCTCGTGCGTTGGTCAGAGTGAATCGTTTGACCTCCGTGCCATCTGGCAGATGGCCGAAGGTTTGCTCGGAAATGCTCGCGGTCATAAACGTATCCGTAAAGGTTTACTGCAAAGCCGCGATTATGCCACAAAGGCTCCGTTCACGGCTCGGCAGATGTAAACCGATTCTTTGATACCGAAGCGTTTTTCATACTGATCCGCCACTCGGGCAATGACTGCGTCGACCTGATCGCGATGAACCAGCGAGACAACACAGCCGCCGAAGCCACCGCCGGTCATTCGAACACCGCCGGGTTTACCCGTGAGAGCGTCTCTGATGATGTCAACCAAGCCGTCAATCGCCGGAACCGTAATTTCAAAGTCGTCTTTCATCGACTCATGAGAAGCATGCATCAGACGCCCCATGGTTTGCCAATCTCGATCGCGCAATGCAGTGGCGGCATCGAGCGTGCGAGCATTTTCGCTGATGATGTGCCGCGCCCGGCGATAGATGACTGAATCCATAGATGGACGTGCCCGTTCCAAATCGTCTAGCGAGGCGTCCCTGAGTGCCGGAACCTTTAAAAGGTCGCTGGCAAGCTGGCACTGCCGTCGCCGCGTGTTGTATTCGCTGTCGACGAGCCCTCGTTGCACATTCGAGTTGAAAATCACGATCCGGAAGTCCGCGTCCATGGGAACGGCTTGACTGGTCAGTGAGCGGCAATCAATCAGTAATGCATGATTGTCCTGCCCCTGAGCGCTGATCAACTGATCCATGATCCCGGTTTGAGCACCAATAAAATCGTTTTCGGCACGTTGACCGTATTGTGCGGCTTCGACAGACGAAATACTGAGTTGGTTCAGGTCGGCGAACATGCGAATCAGAACAATTTCCAGCGCTGCTGATGAGCTTAATCCAGCGCCGTATGGGACGTCACCAATCACACAGATGTCCACACCCTGAAGCGTGAAGTTGGCTTTCAACAGTGTGTCGGCCACCGCACGTACATAGTTTGCCCAGGTCGACGTCGTCGATTTCTCCAGGCGATCCTGAAGCGAAAACTCAACGACCTCTTGATGAAAATTCAGCGCGCAAATGCGGACGGTGTTGTCTGAACGGGGCGATGCGGCTACGACGGTACCGAAGTTTATCGCTGCCGGCAGGACAAATCCGTCGTTATAGTCCGTGTGTTCGCCGATCAGATTGACTCGTCCGGGGGCGTGATAAGTGCTGGCTGGTTCATAGCCAAAGGCCTCTTTGAAACCGGATATTACCTGGGCTGTCAGACTCATTCAGAGTGCTCCTTAAAATGCGTAGTCGATACGGTCTGCAGTTTTTCAGCGGCTTGCTCCGGTGTCAGGTCACGTTGCGCTTCAGCAAGCATCTCATAACCCACCATAAACTTTTTAACGCTTGAGCTGCGTAACAAAGGCGGGAAGAAATGTGCGTGTAACTGCCAGGCTGGGTTTTCGGCTTCGGAACTCGGCGCACCGTGCCAGCCCATTGAATAGGGGAATGAAGTGTTGAACAAGTTGTCGTACCGGCAAGTAAGTTCGCTCAGTGCGGCCGCAAGTGTATGGCGCTGTGGTTCACTGAGTTCTCCGATATGTCGGCAGGCGAACTTTGGTAACAACAGGGTTTCAAAGGGCCAGGCGGCCCAATAGGGGACCACCGCAATCCAATCGTCATTTTCGACGACGGTGCGCGCACCATCGGCCGACTCCCGAAGCGCATAATCCAGAAGCATCGCACTGCTATGAGTCTGGAAGTAAGCCTGTTGTTGATTGTGCTCGCGGGCAGGCAGCGTGGGTACTGTGGTATTTGCCCAGATCTGGCCATGTGGGTGTGGTTGTGAGCACCCCATGATTTCACCTTTGTTTTCGAACAGCTGTACCCATTCGTAGCTCTGTGACAGTCGCTGGTGCTGCTCTATCCAGGTGTTGATGACGGCAAAAATGTCGCTCAATGGCAGTTCAGGCAATGTTTTGCTGTGATCAGGGCTGAAACAGATGACGTGCGCCTCACCCTGTTCTGAGGCGTAGCGGAACAGCGGGTCCTGTTGAGACGATAACGGTGTGGTCTTCTGTAGGGCTGCAAAGTCATTTTCAAAAACAAAGGTCGTTTGATAATCCGGATTGGTTGCACCACTGATTCGGGTATTCCCGGGGCACAAAAAACACTGGTCATCGTAACTGGGCAGTTGCGGAATGTCGGCGGCTTCCTGTTGACCCTGCCAAGGGCGTTTGGCCCGGTGTGGCGAGACCAGCACCCAGTCATCGGTCAATGGGTTATAACGTTTGTGTGGATGGTCTGTTGGGTCAAAAGTGTCGTTGGCCATCTCGGTCTCACCCTTTTGTAAAGAAAGTGTTCGAATTTTACCTAGTTTGAAAACGTTTTCAAGTGCTATCCCATTGTTTAAAATCAAGAAATGGGTCACTATTTGAAACCTGTTTCAAACATCTGGGGTGCCCTTGCATGGCCAATATCAAAGACGTCGCAAAAGAAGCGGGTGTGTCCGTTTCAACGGTGTCACGAGTAATTAATAACTCGGCATCGGTGGTACCGGATAAGCGACAAGCCGTATTGGTGGCCATGGAAAAGCTTAAATACCAACCAAACACGCTGGCTCGTGCCTTGGTCAGTAACCGATCAGACTGTGTTGGCTTGCTGGTCGGTGAGATCGATTCCCCGTTTTTTGCGCAATTAATGGCGGGCGTTCATCGGGTGGTGATGGAGGCCGGCAAACACGTGATCGTGACCGCGGGCTATCATCAGCCGGACCTCGAACGCAAAGCCATTCAGTTTATGCAGGAACGACGCTGCGACGCGCTGATCATTCACTCAAAAGCCATCCCCGATGATGAGCTCATTGAGCTGTTGAAGCTGGACACGCCGGTGTTCCTCATTAACCGTGTGATTGTTGGTTGGGAAGATCGGTGCGTGTATCTGGATAATGAATACGGTGCCTATCTCGCGACCCGGCACCTGCTCAGTCGCGGTCATCGGTCGATTGCTTACATCGGAACCAACATCGCCATTGAAGATGGTGAAAGCCGATTAGCCGGGTACCGAAAAGCCCTGGAAGAGGCGGACATCGTTTATGACGACCGAATGGTCGTAAAAGCCTTTCCGGATGAAGAAGGCGGTAACTACGCGATGTCGGAGGTTATGTCCCGGGATCTGGGGATTACGGCGCTCTTTGCCTATAACGATGCCATGGCAGCGGGTGCCATGGTCATGCTACAGGACTCTGGCCGGGCCATTCCGCAGGAAGTCTCGGTGGTAGGGTTTGATGACGTTATTCTCGCGCGGATTCTGAAGCCCCACCTGACGACCATTCGATACCCGATTAATGAAATGGGCGCACTGGCCGCGAAACTCGCGCTTTCCTCGATGGACGACAGCCCGATCAACCGCGATCAATCGCTGCGTTTTACGCCGAGACTGATAGAGAGACAATCGGTGATTGCGCGATAATGCTCGGTATTATGGCGAGAAATCAGATGATTGGACTTATATATTGAGTCCTGGTGGTTAATCTTCTTGAATGATGGGTCTGATTCAGAGACTCATTTTTAACACTTATTTTTATACTATTTTCCATGGATAACATCGGCTTCCCGGTTTGAGTGTGGATGTCGGAAAAATAAATAAGTTCGTCTGCTACGGCATGCAACGCAGAGTCAAAACATCGCTATAACTGCAGAACGAATGTCACCCTGGAGATTAGTTATGAAAATCGGTATCCCGAAGGAAATCAAAAATCACGAATATCGCGTTGGTTTAACGCCGATGGCAGTGCTTGAACTGACACACCATGGCCATGACGTTGCTGTCGAAACACTGGCAGGCGATGCCATTGGTTTCAGTGATGAACAGTATCAGGCCGCCGGCGCGCAGATTCTGAATACGGCCGCCGATGTGTTTGACTGGGCAGAAATGATTGTCAAGGTCAAAGAGCCTCAGGCGGTTGAACGTGCCATGCTAAAGCCAGAGCACACTTTGTTTACTTACTTGCATCTGGCTCCGGATGTTCCTCAAACGCAGGACCTGATTAAATCGGGCGCAGTCTGCATTGCTTATGAAACGGTGACGGATGCACGAGGTCAGTTGCCATTACTGGCTCCGATGTCGGAAGTGGCCGGGCGGATGTCCGTTCAGGCGGGTGCTCATTCATTGGAAATCGCACAGGGTGGTCGTGGCCTGTTGTTGGGCGGTGTGCCAGGAGTCGAGGCCGCCAAAGTCGTCGTAATCGGAGCCGGTGTTGTCGGACAAAACGCGGTTGCGATGGCCGTGGGAACCGGCGCTGATGTTGTCGTTTTGGATAAGAATGTGGATGTATTGCGTCAACTCGACAAGCAGTATGGCAATCGAATTAAGACCGTTTATTCAAACAAAGAAGCGCTTGAGCGGCATGTGCTTGAGGCTGATCTGGTCGTCGGTGCGGTATTGATTCCCGGGGCGGCGGCACCGAAGCTGGTTACCCGCGATATGATCAGTCGTATGAAGAAAGGTGCGGTGCTGGTGGATGTCGCGATCGATCAAGGCGGTTGTTTTGAAACCTCGAAAGCCACCACACATGCAGAGCCAACTTACATCGTCGATGGTGTGGTGCATTACTGTGTGGCCAATATGCCTGGTGCCGTTGCCCGAACGTCGACCATGGCGCTGAACAATGCAACGCTGCCCTTTGTCCTTCAGTTGGCAAACAAAGGCGCGAAACAAGCCATGGCGGACAACCCGCATTTGTTGGATGGCTTGAATGTGTGCCGCGGAAAAGTGACTTACAAGAGCGTTGCTGATGATCAGAACCTGGAACATGTCTCAGCGGAAGATGCACTTGCATTAATTTGATTGATGTTCCTTTCTCCACAGGCGGCCGATTGACGGCCGCCTGACTTCAAGCTATTTCCCCAGTGTTCATAAGTCGGATAAACTGCCCGTTTTGTTGTGATGATCGCGAAACATGATAGGCGTATTTGATTCTGGCCTCGGCGGCTTAACCGTTTTAAACAGTATCCGTAGTCTGTTGCCGGATCAGGCATTGATTTACGTGGCCGATCAGGCCTATACACCCTATGGAGATCAGTCAGAAGCAACCGTCACTCAGCGCAGTCGCGAAATCAGTCAATGGCTGATCGAGCAGGGGTGCCAGCTCATAGTCATTGCCTGCAATACGGCTACAGCCATCGCCATCGATCAGTTGCGCCGGGAGTTCTCAGTACCTATTGTGGGTGTTGAGCCGGGTGTTAAGCCTGCCGCTTTGCTTAGTCGTACTCGGAAAATTGGTATTCTGGCCACTGAAAACACCGTTGCTTCGCAACGCTATCAACGACTCATTCAGGCGTTTTTGCCCAATGTTCAGGTAATTAGCCAGGGTTGCTCGGGTCTGGCGGATGCGATTGAGTCTGACCCTGAGGCCATTCCGGCTTTGTTGCAGAAATATTTGTGCCCGCTGCTTGATGAAGGTGTTGATCAGGTTGTTCTCGGGTGCACGCATTACCCGTTGATACGGTCGCAGATTGAACAGCTGGCGGGTGCACGGGCCCGAGTCATTGACACCAGTGACGCCATTGCCATGGAGGTTCGGCGTCGTTTGCCGGCAAAGACAAGCAATGACGTGGTTGATGTGCGCTGGTACACCACAAAGTTTGATGCCTCTCAGGCCGGGCGGCTGCAGCACTACGACCAATTGAAAGCCCTGGCTGGCGTTCAGCCAGAAGCGCTGAATTTGCCTTAGTCCGGCCATATCTCACGGTGAGCGAACGTTTTGGCAGCGATGGGCCATTAGTCACTTTAACCGAGGCTTGGCTTTTAATCGGGCGGTTAGCCCTGATAATGGGCGGACGTGTCCGACATTACCAAGGATCCCGCCATGACCGACGCCACTTCATCTGACAACGCCGATACACAGCCAAAACCGGTCCCTCCGGTCTCATTTCTGGCGCAGTTGTGGCCGTACCTTTCTCGCTACAAAAAGGTCATGACCGGAGCTGCCACAGCGCTGATTTTTACCAGTTTGATCACCCTCGCCCTGGGACAGGGCGTCCGGCTGGTGATTGATGACGGCATTTTGTCACAGTCAATGACGGCGTTGAATCAGATGCTGGGCCTGGTGTTGATTCTGGTAGTGGCCATGGCCATCGGTACGTTCGTTCGGTTCTATCTGGTGACCTGGTTAGGCGAAAGGGTCTCGGCAGACTTGCGTAACGATGTCTTCAGTCATCTGGTGCGGATGCACCCAAGTTACTTTGAAGAGAACCAAAGCGGCGAGATCATGTCACGCCTGACCACCGATACCACACTGCTGCAATCGATCATTGGGTCCAGCCTGTCCTTTGCTTTGCGTAATGCGCTGACGGTAACCGGTGGTTTGATTATGTTGTTCGTGACCAACCTGAAACTGACGGCCGTGGTCATGCTTGGAGTGCCCGCCGTTTTGGTACCGGCCATTTTACTTGGGCGCAAGGTTCGCACGCTGAGTCGCCAAAGTCAGGACAGCGTGGCTGACGTCGGCAGCTATGCCGGAGAGGTAATTCGTCAGGTGAAAACGGTTCAGTCCTATTCTCGGGAGCAGTTTGAAATTAATGCGTTCAGTGCGGAAGTGAACCGTGCATTTGAAGTGGCCAAGAAGCGCATTCGACAACGGTCGTTGTTGCTTGGTCTGGTAATCATGCTAGCCTTTACGGCCATCGCGGCGATGGTTTGGGTCGGTGGCTACGATGTCATGACCGGTCGCATGTCCGGCGGTGAACTGGCGGCCTTCGTGTTTTATGCGCTGATGGTGGCCTTTGGCGTGGCGGGTGTTTCTGAAGTTTATGGTGAGATTCAGCGAGCCGCGGGCGCGACCGAACGGTTGATGGAGCTTTTAGCGGAACCGTCATTAATTAAAGATCCGGATCAGGCTCAGTCGATAGACTCGTCGGTGAGTGAACACCTGCGGTTTGAATCGGTTCGCTTTTTCTACCCAAGCCGTCCGGATCGAGCCGCGCTGAATGATCTGAATCTGGTAGTGAAGCGGGGTGAAACGGTGGCATTGGTTGGACCCAGTGGGGCCGGTAAGTCGACCTTGTTTGAGTTGATCCTCCGGTTTTATGACCCGCAAAAAGGCCGCATTCTGATGGATGGAGCGGACATATCCGAACTGGCGCTGGAGGACCTTCGTCGTCCCATGGCGCTGGTGCCACAGCAGCCCGTCCTGTTCAGCAATAATGTTTGGTATAACATCCGTTATGGCCGGCCAGACGCGACAGACGATGAAGTGATTGCAGCAGCACGAGCGGCGCATGCCTATGAGTTTATTATGGATCTGCCGCAAGGGTTTGACAGCGATCTTGGTGAAAACGGCGTTCGGCTCAGCGGCGGCCAGAAACAGCGGATTGTCATTGCCCGGGCGATTTTGAATGACCCGGACATTCTGTTACTGGATGAGGCCACCAGTGCACTGGACGCGGAAAGCGAGTACCAGGTCCAGCAGGCACTGAATGAATTAATGAAAAACCGGACAACGCTGATCATTGCTCATCGGCTGGCTACCGTTCTCGGCGCGGACCGCACCGTCGTGCTTCACGAAGGTGAACTGGTTGCCGAAGGGACACATCGTTCCTTGCTGGCCAGTTCGCCGTTGTACAAGCGCTTAGCCGATCTGCAGTTTGCATCGGACAATCATGCCGATGGGCAAACAATGCAGCCGGTTGCCGATGTAAAAGACGATTGAGCCGGTTTGACGTTCGTTATTGGTAAACACAATAAAAAAGGGGCCTGAGCCCCTTTTTTGTTCAGACATGATAATTACGGTCGATCGACCATTAAATCCGGCGATAGCCGTTCCAGAGCCTGGACAACGGTATCCATTTGCTGTTCCGGCGTCAGAGTGATTTCTATGGTGGCTTTGAACAGCTCACCACCGGACATCGACGCCGGCTCGATGACCGTGTTTAAGTCGATGACATTGGCTCCGACGGACGCCAGTGCATTGGTCACTTCCCGGACAATACCCGGACGGTCATTACCGACCACTTCAAAGCAGTATCGATTGAGTTCCGCATCGGCCGTTTCACCGGATTCTATCTGAACATTCAGACCCTCTTTGCTTAACGCCGACAATGCTGACGTCAAGGCATCCGCCGACTCGGCTTTAACATCGACCCGGATGATGCCGGCAAACTTTCCGGCCATGGTCGCCATGCGGCTTTCCAGCCAGTTGCCCTGATTGATTTCAATCTCTCGGGCCAGTCGCTCGGCAATGCCTGGGCGGTCTTCAGCCATTACGGTTAGTATCAGTTCCATCTCAGTTCTCCGCATACGAATCGGTGGTCGGGCAGGCACAGAACAGGTTTCGGTCACCCCAGACATCGTCAATGCGATTGACGGCCGGCCAGAATTTATTGTCGCCGACCCAGGCTAACGGGAAGGCCGCGGTTTCCCGGCTGTAAGGATGGCTCCAGTCGCCGATCAAATCCTGCTGACTGTGAGGGGCATTGACCAGCGGGTTGTCCTCTGCGGGCCAGGTGCCGTTACCCACTTTCTGAATTTCATGATAAATCGCGATCATCGCGTCAGCGAATCGATCCAGCTCATCTTTGGACTCTGATTCCGTCGGTTCCACCATAAAAGTACCGGCCACCGGGAATGACATGGTCGGCGCGTGAAAACCGTAATCCATCAGTCGTTTGGCAATGTCCACTTCCGTGATGCCGGTCTGCGCTTTCAGCGGTCGTAAATCCAGAATGCATTCGTGTGCGACCCGGCCGTTGGGCGCGGTATAGAGAATCGGGTAGTAATCCTTCAATCGCTCGACCAGGTAGTTGGCGTTGAGCAGGGCCGTTTGCGTGGCTTTGCGCAAGCCATTGGCACCCAGTAAGCGGATGTACATCCAGGAAATGGTCAGGATCGAAGCACTGCCGTAAGCACTGGCAGAGACGGCACCCATCAGCGGGTTTCGCTCTTCAATGGGGGTCACGCAGTGGTTCGGTAAGAAGGGTGCCAGGTGCGCACCCACGCCAATCGGACCCATGCCAGGGCCTCCACCACCGTGAGGAATGGCGAAGGTTTTATGCAGGTTCATATGGGAGACGTCGGCACCAATGTCCGCTGGGCGGGTTAAGCCCACCTGGGCATTGAGGTTTGCACCGTCCATATAGACCTGTCCGCCGGCCTGGTGGATGACTTCGCAGATATGGCGAATGCCTTCCTCGTAGACGCCGTGGGTGGAGGGGTAGGTAATCATCAGACAACACAGCTGGTCGCCGGCTTGTTCGGCTTTGGCTTCAAGATCCTGTTGATCGACATTACCCTGATCGTCGGTTTTGACCACCACGACTTTCAAGCCCATCATCTGTGCGGAGGCCGGGTTCGTTCCATGTGCCGATTGGGGAATCAGACAGATGTTTCGCTGGCCTTCACCATTGGCTTCCTGGTACTTGCGGATTGCCAGCAAGCCGGCGTACTCGCCTTGTGCGCCGGAGTTGGGTTGCAGACTGATGGCATCAAACCCGGTAATGCTTTTGAGCATGGACTGAAGCTCATCGACCAAGGTCTGATACCCAGCTGTTTGGGTGGCCGGTGCAAAGGGATGCAGGCGACCGAACTTTTCCCAGGTGACCGGAATCATCTGTGCCGTCGCATTCAGCTTCATGGTGCACGAACCTAACGCAATCATGCTGTGGTTGAGCGCCAGATCCCGGTTTTCCAGCATTTTCAGGTACCGCAGCATCTTGGTTTCACTGTGGTGGCTGTTAAAGACCGGGTGAGTCAGGTAATCCGTGGTTCGCTCCAGGTTTTCTGGAAGGAACGTTGTGTTCTGTGCTTCCAGTTCCCGATCGATGTCACTGACATCCAGGTCATTGTCACCCAGCAGAATGTCGAACAGCTCTTCAATGTCGTCTCGGGTCGTGGTTTCGTTTACCGACAGACCGATTCGGCCATCGGAAGTGACGCGGAAGTTCACCCGATGTTTTTCGGCGCGCTCCTGAATCAGTTCCAGATTATGCAGTGGATCAATGGTCAGGGTGTCGAAGAAGTGTGAGTTGACAACCCGTACGCCTTTGGCTTCGAGACCTTCGGAAAGAATGCCGGTCAGGCGGTGGATACGTTCCGCGATACGTTTCAGTCCTTCCGGGCCGTGATAAACGGCGTAAAATCCGGCCATGTTGGCCAGTAAAACCTGAGCGGTACAGATGTTCGACGTCGCCTTTTCCCGGCGGATGTGCTGCTCACGTGTTTGCAGGGCCATACGCAGAGCCGGTTTTCCGGTGGTGTCCTTGGAAACACCGATGATACGCCCGGGAATGGCACGCTTGTGTGTCTCACGCACGGCAAAAAATGCCGCATGCGGACCGCCAAAGCCCATCGGGACACCAAAACGCTGACTGTTACCGAGTACAATATCGGCGCCCATTTCACCCGGCGACCGCAGCAGGCATAAGGCCATCAAATCTGTGGCAACGATGGCTAACGCATCCTTTCGGTGTAGTTCCTGAATGTAGGGCTCCGGGTCGACAACCGCGCCATTACTGCCAGGATATTGAATCAGGGCACCAAAGACGTGGTGGTTTTCTAATTCGCTGAGCTTGCCGGTGATAATGTTAAACCCATAATACTCAGCCCGTGTTCGCAGGACATCCAGCGTCTGTGGGTGGGCATTCGCGTCGACAAAGAATGACTGTGATTTGTTTTTTCGGACAGAGCGTTTGGCCATGGCCATGGCTTCAGCGGCGGCCGTTGCTTCGTCGAGTAACGACGCGTTGGCGATTTCCATACCGGTCAGGTCAATGACCATCTGCTGGTAGTTGATCAGTGCCTGCAAGCGGCCTTGCGCGATTTCCGGCTGATAGGGTGTATAGGCCGTGTACCAACCCGGGTTTTCCAAAACATTTCTCAAGATCACGTTCGGCACGTGCGTGTCGTGGTAGCCCATGCCGATGTAGCTGGTAAAGACATCATTCTGGTCCGCAACCGCTTTCAGGTAACTCAGTGCTTCAGCTTCCGGAACCGCATCCTCCATCGACAGTGGTTCGTTCAACAGAATGTTGGCCGGCACAATCTGTTGGGTCAGATCGTCCAGGTCTTTGGCATTGACCTGATTCAGCATGTCCTGCTGCTGTTGAGGGTCGGGACCGTTGTGGCGGTCGATGAAGGCATTGCGGTATTCAAGATCAGTCAGGGAAGTCATCGTACTCTCGATAAATCAAAGGCATGCGTTCATGGCATGCCGTTATTATTGTCCGCTTTCAGTGGATAGCCGTGTTCAGGTCAGGAAACCGTGGAGGCTGCGGTTGGGGCTGTCTGCGATGATGTATCAGTCTTCAGCGCAAACGTCCGCATAAGAATCGGCATCCATCAGGTCGACGTTTTCATTGTCGTCTGCAACCTGAACCTTAAAAAACCAACCGTCTTCGTAGGCGTCTTCATTAACCTGTTCAGGAGAGTCTTCCAGGCTGCTGTTGACTTCGACCACGGTTCCGGTGACTGGAGCGTAGATGTCAGACGCCGCTTTTACCGACTCAACGACCGCGACCGGGTCACCGACGGTGATTGTCGCCCCTTCTTCCGGTAACTCAACAAAGACCACATCGCCGAGTTTTTCCTGAGCGAAGTCACTGATGCCGACGGTAACGATTCCGTTACCTTCATCGCGGACCCATTCATGGGAGTTAGCATATTTCAGATCGGCAGGGATGTTACTCATGGGCGTATCCTTTAACAGAGAGTTTAACGATTAATCAAATTGCTTCTTGCCGTTTCGGACGAACGGCAGTTTCACGATTTTTACCGGCAGCATCTTACCGCGCATTGAAACAAAACAGGAGTCCTTGACCTCCCGATCGATCCGTGCCATCGCAATGGATTGATTCAGGGTCGGGGAGAAGGTCCCACTGGTAATTTCGCCAATTGCGGGGCCGTCTTCACTGGCGTGCAATGTCTGGTGTGCCCGCATAACGCCGCGCTGCTCCAGAACCAGACCGATCAGTTTGCGATAACCGCCTTGTTCCCGAAGTTTGGTCAGGGCGTCGCGACCCATAAAGTCACGTTCTTCCGGTTCCCAGGCCACGGTCCAGGCCATGCCGGACTCCAACGGGTGGGTTTGTTCATCCATGTCGTTGCCGTAGAGATTCATACCTGCCTCTAAACGCAACGTGTCTCGTGCGCCTAAACCGCAGGGTTGTACGCCATTGTCGAGCAGTCTGGACCAGAAATCGGTCACTTCGTTATTCGGTACCATGACCTCGAGGCCGTCTTCGCCGGTGTAGCCGGTTCGGGCAATAAACCAGTCGCCGCTGGGCAGGCCTTGAAATGGCTTTACCTGATTGGCAATCGGACCGTGTTCTTCACCCAAGGCCACCGTCGCTTTTTCTACCGATTGTGGCCCTTGAATGGCAACCATGGCCAGGTCATCGCGCTCTTTGATAGTCACGGCCATATCGGTGGCCTGTTGCTGAATCCATTCGAGATCTTTTTCACGGGTGGCACAGTTCACAACCGTTCGGTAACCCTCGTCGAGGCGATAGACGATCAGATCATCGATCACCCCGCCTTGAGGGTTTAGCATGGCTGTATACAAAGCTTTGCCGGGGGTCTTGAGCTTGGCAACGTCATTCGCCAGCAGTTTCTGTAAAAAGGCTTGAGCGTCGTCCCCGAGGATATCGACAATGGTCATATGAGAGACATCAAACATGCCGGCAGATTCGCGCACAGCCTGATGCTCACTGATCTGCGAGCCATAATTGATGGGCATTTCCCAACCGCCGAAATCGACCAGTTTTGCGCCGCTATCAAGATGCGCATCAAAAAGCGGGGTCTGTTTAGCCATACCTGACCAATCTCCGTTATGAAAAGTCTGGCAAGGCTACCGTATTTTGCCATTTGTTGTCATTTCAGAGTTCAGGATCTGAACGATCGGTCAGGTGTCTTGAGGGTTTTACAGAGAATGATAAGCCCGCTGATCGTTCAGAGGGCTTAATGGATTATCACTTCCAGGGTGACTTTTGAGTCGGAGAGGCAGGCGATTGGCTTGACATTCTTGGCGCCGGATCGACATAGATGCGTTCAATTTTCATCATACGAATCAGCAGCAAGGAGGATTGAATTGCAGCATCGGCCGCAAGAGATTTGAGTTGCACAAGGTTGCGGTTACCTTGGTTCTGATCGCTGAAAGCGTGTTCTATCAGCTCGTCGTCTGACAGCAGGTTTTTGCCGAGAATGATGGCCGCCATGACATTGGCCCCTTGGTTGATGAACGTTGCTAAAGCTATCGGCAAGTTATCTCAGAACATGAATGAGAAATGTGTTGTCTGGTTCACAATATTCCATCTTGCTTCACGGCGAAGAATGGCTTTCCTCGGATAGCCAGTCTGCCAGAAATTCCGCTGTCATGGCGCGCTGTTGTTCCGGTGAGATACCGGCGAAGTTGTCTTGCTCCTGCGGCCCATAGTCGGCAAAGCCGGCATGGTTACCACCTGGTATCACACCTCGTTGCGCAGTCGCTGGCAGTCTTTGTAAGGATGCGCGCCAGGTGTCCTGGTTAATCAGACCATCACGGTCGCCAATAATACTGATGACGGGTAGGTCCAATTGTGAAAGATCATGGCTGTCCTGAGGATAAGACGCCAGCAGCACTAAACCATCCCACCGTTCGGGGTGTTTGTATACCCGAGATGCGGCCATGGTACCGCCCAGAGAATGGCCGCCAATGAACCAATGCTGTATCGATGGGAATGCGTCAGGCACCTCTTCACCCCGGGATGCCCCCAAAACAGCAAGATTCAGTGGCATTGGCACGATAATCACGGTGGCATTCAGGGTCTGACTGATGGTCTCTGCCAGAGGGGCATAGGCTTCGGGTTGAACCTTTCCTCCGGGATAAAAAACGACACCGGTACTGACAGGAGTGGTGGGCGAAAACACCAACCAACCGGTTGTTTCGCTTAGGCTGGTCTGATAAGAAGGCTGCTCAGTGATTGCTGATGCCGCTGGGTAACTGGGCGCCAGCAACGCACAGCCTGTCAGAAGTAGGGCGAGACCACTAATAAGTGAGTAACGTAATAATTGGATCATGGCTTATGCCGAGTTTGCCACAGTACTTCGTCACCACCTTGAAGCTTCAGGACGAACCTCGACAACACAAACAAGAAATCGGACAGTCGGTTCAGGTAAGTCTGAGCCAACAAATGAGGGTGATCTTCCGATTGGTTAAACGTAATCACGGTTCGTTCTGCTCGCCGACAAATAGCACGCGCCAGATGAAGACGAGCATTGGCGTCGCTGCCGCCAGGTAGAATGAAGTTCTTTAACGGGGGCAGTTCGGCGTTTCGGTCATCAATTTTTTCTTCCAGTTCGGCGACAATGGCTTCATCCAGCAAACTGTGACCGGGCATGGCCAGTTCGCCACCTAAGTCAAAGAGATCGTGTTGAATCTGCCGGAGATCGGCCAAGACGTCAGGTTGCTCCGTTAAGGTTTCAGCGGCCAGAGCCATCGCGCTGTTCAGTTCATCGATGTCGCCAATGGCGTGTATGCGCAGGCTGTCTTTGGCGATACGTTCGTTAATGCCAAGCCCAGTCGTTCCGGCGTCTCCGGTTCGGGTGTAGATTTTGGTCAGGCGGTTGCCCACGGTGTTAACCCTCTGCTAATGGAATCGAAATCTCAAATACGGTACCGGATCCAAAACTGGATTCAACGGTCATCTGGCCATTGTGGTGTGAGCGGACGATGAAGTAACTGACGGATAACCCCAGCCCTGTTCCTGCACCGACTTCCTTCGTGGTGAAAAATGGTTCAAATATTTTTTTACGGGTGTTGGCTTCCATACCAATGCCGTTATCACTGACTCGCACCAGGCAATGACGGTCGGACTGGGTCAGTTGCAGCGTGATAATGCCTTCATCAATATCGTTCAGCGTCAGGCGACGTTCATTGATAGCTTGTGCCGCGTTTTTAATCAGGTTCAGAAAGACCTGCTCCAGCTCATTAAACACGCCCATGACCGTCGCTTCGGGCGCTTTAAAATCCTGGTCAATGTTCAGCTCAAACGCCCCTTTGACGCCGTAAAGTTGGTCATCGGTGACGGCAATGTTAACGGCCTTTTCCAGAACGTCGACCATCAGGCACGGTTGCAGTCTCAGGTCGCTCGCCCGGCTAAATTGCAGCATGTTGGTGACCAGTTGCGAGGAACGCACGCCAGACTCGGAAATATGATTTAAAAAAGACAAGATGCGGCGATCTTTCATGTAGGCTTGCATCTGGTGCAGGTCCACCTGATGGCGTTGTGCAACTTCGATGTTGGCTGAGAGTTCCGGGTCCAGTCGGCGTTGAATGTTCTGAACGTTTTGTATAATCGCGCTGATCGGGTTGTTGATTTCATGAGCCATACCGGCAGCCATGCCACCCAAGGACTTGACCTTCTCAGACTGCACCATGGCTTCTTCCATTTTGTATTTTTCACTGACATCGTCGATGCGAATAACCGCGCTTGGCGTCTCAGTGTTTTTTAATGGATAAACCACAATGTCGAAGCGGCGACCCGAGTAGGGGGAGAGTTGGTTACGCAGTGTACGGTTTTTATTGTCGCGCCAGACATCGGCGATCCAATCTTTGTGTCCACCAAACAACGGGAAAACGTCTTGTACCGGACGGCCGATGGCATTGGAGTCAGGTGTGCCGCTGATGTTTGACGCCTCCTGATTCCATTGTGTCACGGTCAGATTTTCATCGACTGCAATGAGGCCTGAAGGCATGGAGTTGATAATGGAGTTCAGAAACTTCTGGAAATCCGTTAACTTGGCCTCGATACGCTTTCGAACCTTGACTTCGAACTCCAGCTTTTTGTTGGTACTTTGAGTGACCCGGGCGTAGTCGTCGGCCTGTTCTAATGCGATTGCTACCCGATCTCTTTCCGAAATGATGATTTCTTCGCGCAGTTGAATCTGATTGATCATTTCATTGAGCGCATCGACCAGATCACCCAGTTCATCGTCAAACAGCTTTTGCGCGCGGACCTGGGAGTTGTTTGAATTAGCCAGCTCGCGGGTTATCTGAATCAAATGATGCACCGGTCGCAGGAAGTGACGATAGAAGAACAGATGGATGACCAAAAAGACTGCGACAATCGCCAGAATCGAAAGCGCGAACTGAGCCATCATGCCCAGTTCGGTCACATCGAAGAGGGTCAGTAACGCGCCGAGTATGACCGTGCCACTGATGTAGCCAAAGGACAGTCGTTGACTGAGGGATCGGAATTTCATCATGAGTCGCAAGGCATGGGCTGAGTTCTCATCGTAGCCTCTCAGGAAACTTGGCGTTGTGCAATTCGTTTGTACCACCGTTCCAGTACAGGCGTTTTGATACCGAGCCGAGCCCCTTCGCGTATCAGAAAGCCGTTAATGAAGTCGATTTCAGTTTTCCGTCCTTCCTGCACATCCCTCGCCATCGATGACCAGTTTTCGGCGCTGTTGGTGATAACCTGATTGACCATGGTGAGAGGGTCTTCGCTGAGCGTCAGGTGTTTTGCCTGTATCAGCTTGGTGATTTCATTAAGAATGGCGCAGATTTCCCTTTGATGATCGTTCGTACTGAGTTGGCCGTTCTTAACCGAATGGTAGGCCGTCAAAGGGTTGATGCAGGCATTGACCAGAATTTTCTGCCAGAGCACAGCTTCAATCGATTCAATGGCGGCGGGCTTCAGAATGTTGGATTGGTCACTTCTGGCAATAAGCGCATTAAAATAGTCTGGCCGCTCGTGAGCGGCTCGTTGATCCATCAGCGTGTGACCAAAAGATGTTTGCACATAGTGTTGAGGTGAGATCGGCAAGGCACCACAGGTGGTCGACCCCCAGATGATTTGATCACCAAACGCTTCGCTTAATGCCTGTTGCGGACCCATACCATTGTGTAACAGGACGACGGTCGCGTTCGAGTACCTTGCCAGGGCTTGTTGTGTCGATTGTTCAGCGTGCATGGCTTTACAGCAAACCCAGATGACGTCAACCGATGGTGCCGGAGTAACGGTCCAGTCCAGCGCCAGTGTTTTACCCGGTAGGTCAAGGTGAGTCGCCAGAGTCAGGTTCTGGCGATGTGCAAATACGGACACCCGGCTGAATGGCTGAATTTCTGCGCAAACAAGTGAGCCGATCGCTCCGGGGCCGATAATGAGTGATGAAAAATCTGACATGGGCTGTCTGAATTGTGAAGTTCGGAGCGAGTCTACCTTAAAAGATATGTGATCGCTCCGGTGCTGGTTTTGCTATGCCAGTTCCTGATTGGCTTCCCAGAAGTATACTGATTGTCCTGCAGGCAAGTCGCTGAGCCGCTGCATGGCCGCCTGAATGACTTCGTCAGCCTGCACTGCACTGGCATGACCATTGGCGTCAATAACATCGTACTGAATGCTTCCTTCAAGTGTGCAGTAGCCATTATCTGTCGGGTAGGCCCGAATAAGCAGGGCTTCCTGGATTCTCCGAACCAGTGCGTGCGTAATGAAGTTTGGTTCCCGGCCGTAGAGCGCCAGTGCCAGTGTGTTTTCATCGATTCTGGCCACGTCATCCATGGGGCGGGCTGCTTCCTGAAGCCGTTCGGCTGCCTGTTTGACGAGCCGGTTCTTTAGGGCCTCGCCGTGCTGCAGTTTCAGTTCCGGAAGATTGTCGAGTCGGCACAGAAGTAACCCGATAGACCCGCTGCGACCGCGATGCTGCTTAAGGTAACGACCGAGTTGCTGTTCGAGAAACTGCAGATTACCAACGCCGGTGGTTGGATCGATCCGGTTCATCAGCGTCAGACCCCGGAACTGTTCCTTCAACGCCAGTTCGCGTCGCAATAGTGAGTTTTGTAACCGTGCCATGCGCTGCGCGGCGTGTATACGCGGTAGCAAGTGCGATTTCAGAGTCGTTTTACCAACGAAATCGTCAACGCCTTTGGCGAAAGCTTCTTTGAGATCGTCGTTTTCTTCTTTTGCGGTTAACAGAACGACATAGCTGAAATGGTTTTGGCGCCGGTTCAGCTCACGAACCAGCTGAGTCAGTTCCAGTCCGTCCATGCCGGGCATCAGCCAGTCGGCGATCAGAATATCAACGCTGCGCTCCTTCATCATGGAGAGGGCGTCAATAGCGTTATCAGCAACCCGGATATCGGTGAAGCCATCATTCTTCAACGCTTTGTTAACCACCGCGCTGCTGAATTTTGTATCGTCTACGATCAGTATGGAGGTTGAGTTTGGCTGCATTATCCCTGCCTGCGAAAGCAAATTCCCTGTTCAGGTACGGTGAGTCCCGTCCTATGATGTAGTTCTGTCAGCGCCAGTCAGTTGGCGGCTGAATCTCCTTCAGAACGGGCCCAGTATAGTGTTCGGAAAGGTCTCTGAGCAAGCTTTGAACACCGCAAAGTGCGAGTATCCGACCAATGGACGGTCATGGTTGATGGAAATCGTCATATTAATACCTGAGTAGGTAGGTTCAAACGCTGTACAGGCCATATTTAAGTGGGTGATCACCCGAAAACCCCTTTCTCGTCCAGAGAAAGCGCGAAAGTGACTAATTTCTGTAAAAAAATGTGTTGCAGAGGTGTTGAAAAGTATTTTGCCGCCCCCAATTTACCGCCTGCAATGAAACAAATGCCAGGCAGCGCAATGAATAGCGCTGTCTGAGGTTAAACCAGAACAATACTCCCAACCGATATTCAGGAGATTTATTCATGAAAATTCGTCCTTTGCATGATCGCGTCGTTGTACGCCGCAAAGAAGAAGAAGAGACCACAGCTGGTGGGATCTTGTTGCCGGGCTCAGCCAAAGAGAAGCCTTCCCAGGGTGAAGTTCTCGCTGTAGGCAACGGCCGTGTACTGGACAACGGTGAAGTGCGCGCAGTTGACGTTAAAGTCGGCGACACGGTTGTGTTCGGTCAGTACTCAGGCAGCACCGTTAAGGTCGACGGTGAAGAACTGCTGATCATGAGCGAAAGCGACATCTTCGGCGTAATTGAATAAACCTAATTCTCACTCAGATTTAACAAGGTAAGTATCATGGCTGCTAAAGAAGTTTTGTTTGGTATCTCTGCTCGAGACAAAATGCAAAACGGCGTTAACCTGCTGGCTGACGCGGTAAAAGTGACGTTGGGTCCTAAAGGCCGAAATGTCGTTCTGGATAAATCCTTTGGTGCACCGAATGTCACCAAAGACGGTGTGTCTGTTGCCAAAGAAATCGAACTGGAAGACAAGTTCGAGAACATGGGCGCACAGATGGTTAAAGAAGTTGCTTCAAAAGCGAACGATGAAGCGGGTGATGGTACCACTACGGCCACCGTTCTGGCTCAGGCATTCGTTAACGAAGGCTTGAAGTCCGTTGCTGCGGGCATGAACCCGATGGATCTGAAGCGCGGCATCGACAAAGCGGCGGCGGCTGTTGTTGAAGAGCTGGCGAAGCTGTCTAAGCCTTGCACCGATTACAAAGCGATTGCTCAGGTCGGTACCATTTCTGCCAACTCTGACGCCACCATTGGTCAGCTGATTGCTGATGCAATGGAAAAAGTCGGCAAAGAAGGCGTGATCACTGTTGAAGAAGGCAGTGGCTTTGTTGATGAGCTGGACGTGGTTGAAGGTATGCAGTTCGACCGTGGTTACCTGTCACCTTACTTCGTGACTAACCAGGAATCGATGGCTGCAGAGCTGGAAAACCCATACATCCTGCTGGTGGACAAAAAGATCTCTAACATTCGTGATCTGATTCCGGTCCTGGAATCTGTTGCGAAGGCGAGCCGTCCATTGATGATCATCGCGGAAGACATCGAAGGCGAAGCGCTGGCCACTCTGGTTGTTAACAACATGCGTGGCACAGTTAAAGTCGCCGCTGCGAAAGCGCCTGGTTTTGGCGATCGTCGTAAAGCGATGTTGCAAGACCTGGCGATTCTGACTGGCGGTACCGTCATTTCAGAAGAAGTCGGTCTGGACTTGGAAAGTGCCACTCTGGAGCACTTGGGTTCTGCTAAGAAAGTGAACCTGACTAAAGAAACCACAGTTGTCGTCGACGGTGCCGGTTCTGAAGCGGACATCAATGCTCGTGTCGAACAGATTCGCGCAGAAATTGAGCAGTCTTCGTCTGATTACGACAAAGAGAAGCTTCAGGAACGTGTTGCTAAACTGGCCGGTGGTGTCGCGGTCATTAAGGTTGGTGCAGCTACTGAAGTTGAAATGAAAGAGAAAAAAGCCCGTGTTGACGATGCTCTGCATGCGACCCGTGCGGCCGTCGAAGAGGGTGTTGTTGCTGGTGGTGGTGTTGCTCTGGTTCGTGCCATGGCGAACGTTGCTGACCTGAAAGGTGACAACGAAGAACAAAACGTCGGTATTGCTCTGGCACTGCGAGCGATGGAAGCGCCATTGCGTCAGATCGTTGAAAACGCCGGTGATGAATCTGCTGTTGTTCTGAATGAAGTCAAAAACGGTTCCGGTAACTTCGGCTACAACGCTGCGACCGGTGAATATCTGGACATGATCGAAGCCGGTATCATCGACCCAGCGAAAGTGACTCGTACTGCACTGCAGGCGGCGTCCTCTGTTGCTGGTCTGATGATTACCACAGAAGCCATGATTGCTGATAAGCCTGAAGAAGGCGGTTCTGCTGGTGGCGGCATGCCAGACATGGGTGGCATGGGCGGTATGGGCGGCATGATGTAGTGCGACGAGAGTCGCGGAGGTCGCTAGCCTCGCGGGCTACACCGTAAGGCGATACTGATGTATCGCCTTCCCAATGTCCCGCAAAAGATAGCATTTTACTAATCCCGATATCGGGCGATTTCGTCCGAATCGGGACTCCTTTCTAGGAGTTTCGTCGGCGAGTCGTCGGCTGAACTAAAGAGTTAGCTCATTCTGTGGATAGTTCACAGGAATTAAACGAGCGCATTTCACTCTCTGCTAACGCAGAATTATTTCATGCTAATAAGGTGGTAGGTAGCTTTGCGGCTGCTGAAAACTTATCGATGGGATTATGCTATTGGTCTGTGACCATCCGGCGTAAGCCATTGTTGTTATTGTCTCGGCTCGAAAGAGTAGTGAGACCGAATGTTCAGCCATTCGTAGTCTACGGATAGTGCGTCACTGGTAACGGTGGGGTGCGAAGCTTCCTGACAATGTAGCCCTTCTTCTGAAGCAATCAGAGCTGTGAAGTTTCTGATCGGATTCTGCGAGCAATACGCGGATGAGGCGCTAGGCTGACCAATATGGATAACGTACGTGAACTGCTGTTAAACACCGTCAACCGCGACGAGCCAAAATTGCTGTCAGGCTCTAACCAAAAGGTATGTAGCTGGCTATTCCTCTTACATCTGGGAATACGCTGACGTTCAGCTATCGGTGGATAGGTAGATCCTAACTTGGTCGTGTAACAATAATGGAACTCGGTAAGCCCAATGACTCGCCTTAGCTCATGCTGAAGGCAGGTGATTCGCAAGATGATCTGTTGAGTCAGTGGGTAGAGGAGGAGCGAAAAAGCGAATGCTTGGCTGTAATGGCTGAGATAGGGGTTCGAACTTTGCCCTGATCTGAAAGGATGCCCACTTCGTTCTGGTCTTTTATCGCGTGCAAACGTGTAAAGCCACCTAAAGAAATTCCGGATGCGAGTGCAATCGCTCCGGCGCACATTTAACTGCCCAAACGGGGAAAGCAACTGACTTCCCCGTTTGGGGCTCGTCTGTCTGTTTTTCTCATGGGTTTTTAACTAAAGCATTGAGGAGAATAGCAAGATGAGTATTTCACTAGAAGTACCTGCATTCACCCACTCGCCAACTGGTTGGCACGAGGTTGACTGGGAAACCTGTCATCTCAGAGTGAGGCGGCTACAGGTACGAATCGCGAAGGCATCGAAGAATCAACAATGGCGCAAAGTGAAAGCTCTGCAACGGATGTTGGTTCGCTCGTTTTCAGCAAAAGTACTGGCAGTAAAACGAGTCACAGAAAACCGGGGTAGAAGTACTCCGGGTGTTGATGGCAAACGTTGGGATACTCCAACCGCAAAATGGGATGCAATCAGTACGTTAACCCGAACAGGTTATCGCCCAATGCCACTGCGAAGGGTTTATATACCCAAGGCGAATGGCAAGAAGCGACCTTTAGGGATTCCGACCATGAGGGATAGGGCGATGCAGGCATTGTACTTGCTGGCTCTTGAACCCGTATCGGAAACAACGGCGGATCGTAACTCTTACGGGTTTCGCCCGATGCGCTCCACGGCAGACGCGATTGAGCAATTGTTCATCAATCTCAGTCGGAAATCATCTGCGCAATGGGTGCTAGAGGGCGATATTAAGGGGTGTTTTGACAATATCAGTCACGATTGGCTCATCGAACATGTCCCGTTGGACAAGCTCGTGGTCAAGAAATGGTTGAAAGCAGGGTTCATGGAATCCGGTCAACTCTTTGCAACAGAAGCTGGTACACCTCAAGGTGGGATTATCTCACCTGTACTGGCCAACATCGCTTTAGATGGGCTGGAAAAGTGTTTAGAAGATCAGTTTGGTCAGAAAAACACGAAAGCTAGCTACAAAACTAAGGTGAATTATGTGCGGTATGCGGATGACTTCGTCATTACTGGCATCTCGAAAGAGCTGCTTGAGCGCGAAGTACAACCACTCGTCGAGGCCTTTATGGCCGAACGGGGGTTAACGCTCTCACCAGAAAAAACGGTGATTACGCACATTGAGCAAGGGTTTGATTTTCTGGGGCAGAATGTTCGCAAGTATGACGGCAAGTGCTTGATAAAGCCGAGCCAGAAGAACGTTAAAACATTTCTGCGTGGTCTCAGAGACTGGTTGAATGCCAACAAAACTGTGCTTGCGAAAGTGGTTGTCCAAACGTTGAATCCTAAGATTCGAGGTTGGGCAAATTATCATCGCGGTGTAGTAGCGAAGGAAACGTTTAACTATGTGGACTACCGCATCTGGAAGATGCTCTGGCAATGGTGTAAACGACGTCACCCTAACAAGGGGAAGCGTTGGATACGAGAAAAGTACTTTGCTAGAAACAAAACCAGAAGCTGGATATTTCATGGGCTTGATGAATATGGGGATCGTTGGGATTTGTTGTACGCCAATGACATACCCATAAAGCGACACAAAAAGGTTAAAGGAGAAGCCAATCCTTACGACCCTGAATTTGAGATGTATTTTGAGGATCGTGTTGAAGCGACTTTCAGAAGTTCAATGGAAGGGAAAAGAAAGGTTGGCACACTTTGGCTCCGGCAGAATTATTGCTGCCCTATGTGTAATCAGAAAATCACACCGGAAACGGGATGGAATATCCATCATGTGGTAGAGAAACACAGAGGCGGCAGTGATCAGTTGGATAATCTGGTGTTGTTACATCCGAATTGTCATCGGCAATTTCATAGTATGGTTTTATAAACAGCTGTATGTTTATCCTGCGCAATTTGTAGTGGTCATTTAGGTTTTTTAACACTAGGTATTGTGTTTAGTCTTAATATTGTATTAAAATTAACCAATATTCAGATTTAGTTGTACTGAGTTGGTCATAGCAATACGGAGATCGACAATATGTGTGTGATGAAAGATGACTTTGAATGGGACTTTTATAAGGACTCAAGTTCCCAATGGCGTTGGAGATGCCGGGCTACAAATGGTCGAATTATTGGTGCCTCAAGCGAGGGGTATCACAATAAAGATGACTGCTGGTGTAATGCCCAGATTTTTGGGTTCAAACCTCGGGTTCATCATTCGACTGGTCTGGTGCTTTCTTAAGTATGAGGAGATTTGTATGTCTGGTAAAAATCAACATGTAGTTAAGCGTGACGATGGCTGGGCGGTCAAAGGTGCGGGTAATAAGAAAGATACTTCGCATCATCGTACTCAGGAGGAGGCGAGACAAGCTGCTGTAGAGATCGCTAGAAACCAGAAGTCTGAGGTGGTTATACATGGAAGAGACGGAAAAATCCGGGACAAAGATTCGTACGGAAATGATCCGCATCCACCAAAAGGCTGATGTGATAGATGCTGGTTTGTACTTCGTACAAACTTAAAAAGGCTTGAGCCGTATGCGGGGAAACTCGCACGTACGGTTCTTAGGGGGCTGGGGCGCAGTAATGCGCCCTGGCTACCCGACAGACGCCTGCCCGGGCCCAAAACCCAGCGTAGAAGTTAGAAAGCCGCACGGAAACGTGCGGCTTTTTTGTTGTCTGACAGTCCATCACTTCTGTCACTGAGCAAGGCCTATGCTCTGGTTTGGTATAATTGTTAAGGCCAATAAGTCGGTTCGAACGCCAGTCGGTATGTAGCATGTAAACCAATTGTGGAGCCCTGAGGGCTCATATACACTGTCGCTCACGTATAGGCGACGGAAATGCTTTTTAATTCATGAAGTTAGTTAACTTAAAGATTCTGGCTCTGCTGGTGATCAGCTACAGTCTGGCACTGGTGGCCATGATCCCGCTGTCCTGGCTTACGCCGTTGGTTGAGCCACAGCTGAATCAGGCGGGCGTCAGATTGAATCAGATGGAAGGTAATCTGTGGTCCGGTCAGGGTCAGATTATTGAGCGCCAGCTGGGCACGGTCAATGTGCAGTGGGATACCCGGGCCTCAGGCCTGTTTCGGCTGGCACTGCCTGTCGATGTCACTCTGTCAAACACCTATCTGGACGTTTCTGGCGAACTTGGTTTGTCGCCTTTTGGGCTCTCCGTTACCGACGTTAGCGGCCATGTTGACGAAAAAGCATTTGAATCGGTCTATCGATCTTATCGGGCCACGCTGTCAGGTCGACTTCAGTTAAACGGCGTGTCTGCAGATATCGGATGGAACCGCCGGCTTGGTGATGCCAGTGGCGATCTGAGTTGGTCAGGCGGACCGGTGACCGTGCCCGTCGGCCGGTCGACTCAAACCTATAACGTGCCTACTTTGCTAGGGACCATTCAGTCCGATGATCGCGGTTGGAAAGCTGAGGTCACAGGACCCGATCAGGCCATCATGCTGGAGGCTGACCTGACGCGGGATTGGGTCGCAACCTATGCGGTGAAAACCGCGTTGGCACAGGCTATGGACATTCCGTTACCGGATATGGGTGATAATTTGTTGAAACGATCCTTTGAGGTTGTGTACTGATGGAACTTTACTCACAGCTTCAAAAAATCTGGCCACCGATGCAATCTCTTTTGGTGGGTCTTGCGACGATTCTCTGTGGTGTCTGGCTGGCACAAATCACCTGGATGATTCTGGATCCGCAACCTGAACTGGCAGCTCCGACGATTCGACCAGCCTCAAGCACCAGTTCTAATGCGGGCACCAACTGGCAACAACTGGGTTCGCAGTTATCGCAGCGTGAGTTCTTTGGCGACGTTGTGGTTGAAGCGGCTGAGGAACCGACCGAGGTTGTGGATGCACCGGAAACCAATCTTAACCTGACATTGCAGGCGGTCATGGCGACAGGTGAAGGCCGGGGCTTTGCCGTTATCGGTGAGCGCAGCGGCAGTGGTAAGGTGTTCGGCGTCGGCGATGATCTGTTTGGACAGGCGGCGTTGCAGGCCGTTTATGGCGATCGCGTCATCATCGACCGTCGGGGGCAGTTAGAAACGCTTCGCTATGAAGAGTTGTCGTCTTCGTTGTTGCAGTCGGTCAGTAACAGCCGTGACGACGTGATCCAAACCGATTCGGCCGACAGTTTTCAGGAAGCGCTCAGTCAGGCCAATGAGCAGGTTGCCAGAGGTGGTGATTTAGCTTCATCAGTACAAGGCATGGTGAACTACGTCACTCAGCGGGCAAACGAAGATCCGGCCGCCTTTGTACAGGAGATGGGGCTGGAAGCAACGTCTGAAGGGTATCAGGTGACCCGGCGCGCTCGTCAGTTACAGATGGTTGGACTGCGGCCGGGCGATATTGTCACTTCCGTGAATGATCAACCGGTTGGGAACATTCAATCCGATCAGGCACTGCTCAATCAGATTCTCCAGACCGGTGGGGAACTGAAGATTCAGATCCGCCGGGGATCACGCTCTTTTACCATTTATCAATCGATACCAACTTTTTAAGAATAAGGAAAATTTCATGGCCATGTCGGGGATGTTTCGAAACGTGATACTGGCTTGTTGTCTGTTGCTGACAACGGTGAGTGTGTTTGCGGACGATCAGACTTATACGCTGAACATGCAGGAAGCCGATATCACCGAGGTGATCGATCTGGTTGCCAAAGTCACTGGTCGTACCTTTATCATTGATCCGCGGGTTCGAGGTAAGGTCACCGTCATTTCCGACAAAGAGATGACGAAGAGCCAGATATATGAAACGTTCCTGGCAACGCTTGAAGTGTATGGTTTTTCAGCGGTTCAGGCCGGTGATGTAACTAAGATTATTGGTCAATCGGACATTAAGTCTGCAGGTATTGAAGTAGAAACGCAGGGTGGTCGTGTTGGTGAAGAGATTATTACCCGCGTGTTCCCAATCCAGAATGCATCCGCCATGGAACTGGTGCCTATTTTACGCCCAATGGTGGCTAATTATGGCCATCTTGCCGGTGTGCCGTCAGCTAACGTCCTGATTGTGGCCGACCGAGCGACCAACATTGATCGGCTGTCAGAGATTGTCTATTTGCTGGACAAAGCCGGTAGTGAAGAGATTGAAGTTGTTAACCTCCAGCACGCCTGGGTTGGTGCCATGATTACCTTGCTGGAGCGCATTTCACCCACGGCCGTCGCCGCTGGAAACCAAGGCGCTCGTTCCGGCTCAAACCGAACGGTGACGCTGGTTGGGGATGAGCGCAGTAACCGAATCATCGTAAAAGGGGAAACCGAAGCTCGGCAGCAGATCATTGAGTTGATCCAAAAGCTGGACACACCTTCCCAGGAGAATGCGTCCTATAAGGTTATTTTCCTGAACAATGCTGACGCCGTTAAGATGGCTGAGATTCTGAAAGGTATTGCGAGCACGAGTCAGGGGGCTTCCGGGCAAAACGAACCGCCATCCCAACCAATCTCCGTACTTGCCGACGAAGAACAGAATGCCTTGATTGTCCGAGCTGAACCGAGTGACATGAAAGAACTGGAGTCGATCATCAGTCAATTGGATATTCCTCGCGAACAGGTACTGATCGAAGCCGCAATTGTCGAGGTGACTGGTAATGATACCGACACTCTGGGTGTGCAGTGGGCAACTAATCCGGAAGTGGTTCAGGACGGCGTGCCCTTCCTTTCGGTGTCGTCTGAAGTGGCCGGGGCGTCGGTGGGCAATCTGGCGCAGTCTGTTGGTCAGGGCATTAGTCAGGCCGGTGGCTCGCCTTTAGGTGCCTTGACCAGCGTGCCGGCAGGAACCTTTATGGGGTTGGCCGATCCATTCGGTAACCGAGTCGATTTTGGCGTCGCGATTCAGGCATTGGAGTCGGCATCCAATACGAACTTTCTGTCTACGCCCAGCATTCTCACGTTGGATAACAGCGAAGCGGTGATCACCGTTGGTAACTCGGTGCCATTTAAAACCGGCGGCAGCGGAGATGAAGACAATCCATTTACGATTGAACGGCAAGATGTGGGGACGACGTTGACGGTCATTCCTCATATTCAGCAAAACGGTACGATTCGACTGGAAGTCGATCAGATCGTGGAATCGGTTGATGAGACGGTCAGCTACGATGCATCCGACGTGGTGACAAAGAAGCGACAGGTAACGACGCAAGTATTGGTTAACAGTGGAGAAACCATTGTTTTAGGAGGGCTTATTCAGGATCAGGTCAGTGAACTGGAGTCCCGGGTGCCTGTTCTGGGGTACATTCCAATCATTGGTCATTTATTTAAGTCCAAATCGACGCTTAAAACGAAAACCAACTTACTGATCATTCTTAAACCCAGTGTCATTGAAGACAATATGGATGAGATTCGGGCGAATCGTTTGAATGGTGTTTGGGAGCTGCGAATTCAAACCATTAAAGATGAATCCTCAATTCAACAGCCAAGTGTGGATGACATCTTTGAAGGGAATTACATCAACGGCTCACCTCAGGTCGAGGGTGAAAACTAAGGTGTATCTGTAAGTTTACAAAATTTGCCGTTTTAACAAAACGGTAGTCAAGGTCGGTAGGGTTTACAGTGACCAAATGGTCAGTAAAATATCTCTTGATTTTGACTCTCTTGCATTAAGTTGCTGGCCCTAAACCTAGTTGTTTGGGGCTTTTTTTTGTCTTTTGTAAAATCCGCAGACGTTATTACTTTTCCCTAATTAGCCACTCATTCCTGCGGAAACCGCCATTTTCCGAAGTTTCCTGCAATACTCGAATGCAAATCGGGCAATTTCCGGCATTCACACTCGTGATATGCTTCACCTCCCTAAAGCTGAACAGAGAACGCTATGAGTCGTATTTCAGACTGGTCTGAAGTGATTGAGCAGGCCGATGCGTTGATTTTTGACATGGATGGGACCCTGATAGACAGCATGCCTGCGCATTATCAAGCGTGGCGCCAGGTGGCTGATGAGTATGGGCTGACATTGGATCGTGACCGTTTCTATCAACTCGGTGGTGTGCCGACGTATCAAACTTTACAGATACTCTCGGCGGAGGCTGGTGTAAGCATTGATCTTGATGCAGCTAAAACCCGTAAGGAAGGGCTGTATCGCGAGTACGTCAGTGAAGTGACGGAAATAGCCCCCATCGCTGACGTGGCACGACAATATGCCAACACGAAACCCTTGGCTATTGCGACCGGAGCCGGTCGCAACAATGCACAGTCTATACTGACCCGGTTAGGGCTGATTGAGATGTTTCAGGCTGTGATGACGGCGGATGATGTTGAAAACCACAAGCCAGCACCCGATGTCTTTCTGAAAGCGGCGGCTGCCCTGGGGATAGCTCCGGAGCGATGCGTTGCGTTTGAAGACACTGATATTGGCCTGGAAGCCATTCGCGCCGCAGGTATGACTGCGATCGACGTCCGGCCGCTGCTGGACTGACCTTAACCTGATTAATTCATGTTCTTGTGTAAACAAGGAGAGCATTAATGACCGTAATACCGGATACCCTGAGACAGAATGTGCGCATTCTTGGCGAGCTGTTAGGGGATACCATCATGGAAAGCCATGGTCCTGAGCTGTTTCGAAAAGTGGAAGAAATCCGACGACTGGGCAAAGAGGTCAATCGCAGCGAAAACAGCGATCCGACGCCATTGACACGAGTGTTGTCTGAGTTGGAAGACAAAGATATTTTGCCGATCGCGCGTTCGTTTAACCAATTTTTAAACCTCGCCAACATTGCCGAACAACAATATTTTTCAAGTGCCGAAGCCCATACCCGGGACATCCTGGAAGAAACCATCGAGGAGTTGGTCGATGATTTGGGCAAAGAGTCTTTGGCGGACGCTATTAATCGACTGAACATTGAACTGGTGTTAACCGCACACCCGACGGAAGTGACCCGTCGAACCTTGATACGTAAGTACGAAAACGTGTCGAAATCGCTGAATGATCTCAGTCGTACTGACTTGCATCAGTACGAGCTGGACCAGATTCGTGAGCGCTTGCGCTCGACGGTGGATGAGATCTGGCACACCGACGAGGTCCGGGAAGAGCGGCCAACGGCGGTGGACGAGGCCAAATGGGGCTTTGCCGTCATCGAGAACTCACTTTGGCGCGCCGTGCCCGATTTTCTGCGTGAGCTCGATGCCATTGCCCGTCGCCGAACCGGTCAGGGCATATCGCGGGACGTCAGTCCGTTCCATTTTTATTCCTGGATGGGCGGCGATCGGGACGGCAATCCGAATGTGACTCATCAGGTGACGCGTGAAGTGTTGCTGCTGGGTCGTTGGATGGCGGCCGATCTTTATCTGCGCGATGTACAGAGCCTGATTGCCAGTCTCAGTATGACGGTCGCTGACGATAATTCCGGCAACAATGGGCTGCCGATGCGAAAACACCTTATCGTCAGTGTTGCATGATATTCGGACCCGCCTGCAGGAAACCCGCGA
>NZ_CH724153.1:523096-608148 GCF_000153185.1 Reinekea blandensis MED297
TTCTCTGATCGCCGTTGGCCTCGATCGAGTCGCCAATGCGGACCTGTTGGATACTATCCGTCGCGTGCATTGTTTTGGCATTAATCTGGTGCCGCTCGATATACGACAAGACAGTGAGCGTCATGTAAAAGCGCTGGATGAAATCGTCCGTTATGTCGGGCTGGGTGAGTATGAAAGCTGGTCAGAAGATGAGCGACAGGAGTTTCTGCTGAACCAGCTCAAAAGTAAGCGCCCGTTGATTCCACGTCGTTGGCAGCCGTCTGCAGACACCCAGGAAGTGCTGGATACCTGTCAGGTTGTCGCTGAAGAGCCAGAAGAAACCCTGTCTCATTATATTATCTCCATGGCCCAGCAACCTTCTGACGTACTCGCCGTTGCTTTGTTGCTGAAAGAAGCGGGCGTCACCTGGAACGTTCCGATTGTTCCGTTGTTTGAGACCCTGGACGATCTGGATCGGGCTCCGGACGTAATGCAGCGATTGTGGTCGAACCATTGGTACAGTCAGTACAGCCATGGCCGCCAGACTGTCATGATCGGGTATTCTGACTCAGCTAAAGACGCCGGTAAGATCACTGCAACCTGGGCTCAGTACAAAGCTCAGGAAGCGTTGGTCGAACTGGCGGGTGAGCATGAAATTGCACTGATGTTGTTCCATGGACGCGGCGGTACGGTCGGGCGTGGCGGCGGTCCTGTTGAAAAGGCGATGGCGTCTCAACCACCAGGATCTGTGCCGGGTGAAATCCGTGTGACTGAGCAGGGTGAAATGATCCGCTATAAGTTTGGTCAACCGCGTGTTGCGGTGCGGAGCCTGGCGGTTTATGTCGCGGCCACCTTGCGGGCGACACTGGAACCCAATCCTGCGCCGAAACAAAGTTGGCGATCGCTCATTGAGTCGATGTCTCAAAAGAGTCTGAAGCACTATCGCCAGATTGTTCGGGAAGACGAACGGTTTGTGCCGTACTTCCGTTCACTCACGCCAGAGCAGGAGCTCGGCAAGCTGGCATTGGGCAGTCGACCGGCCAAACGAAAAGCCACCGGTGGGGTGGAAAGCCTGCGTGCTATCCCATGGGTCTTCGCCTGGATGCAAGTGCGGTTGAACCTGCCTGCTTGGCTCGGTGCAACTCAGGCCCTGCAGCATGCGGTTGATGAAGAACCCGAGCTGTTGCAGGAAATGGTCGAGCAATGGCCGTTTTTCGCTGCTTACATCGATCTGCTGGAAATGGTGCTGGGTAAGGCCGACTGTTCGATTGCTGAATATTATGAACAGCAATTAGTGGACGAGGCTTATCAGGATCTGGGTAAGCAGTTACGTGCTGACCTGCAGACCTGTGCTGATTTGATGAATCGCATTAAACAGCAGGACGAACTGCTGATCAGTGATCCGCTATTGGCGCAGTCCGTTGAAGTGCGAGCGCCCTATACCGACCCGCTGAACTACCTGCAGGCGGAACTGCTTAAACGTGAGCGCAAGATGGGGCAGATTGATCACGATCTGGAACAGGCATTGAAAGTAACCATGGCAGGGATCTCTGCGGGTATGCGGAACACCGGCTAAGGTTGTTAGACTTTAGTTTGGCTCCTTTTGCCACTCTCATTTATGAAAGGTCTACCCTGGGTAGGCCTTTTTTTCGTGAAGAGGGCGGCGGTATTTCCATAAAGGTCTTTAGTGGCTCTGACAAATACTGACTATTTGGCCCAGGTCATGGTTTAGCCCGATTGTTGAGGTTGTATAACGTCATAGGCAACGTTAAAGTACCGCCTTCGTAACCGTCTTGGCGGCCTTTCGGCGCTATGTTGAATGGCACGCCAGTATGACCAAAAAAAAGATAACGATAGGAGTACGTATTCCATGCGTATTATTTTGCTCGGAGCACCTGGTGCGGGTAAAGGGACACAGGCTCAGTTTATCTGTGATAAATATGGCATTCCGCAGATTTCAACTGGTGATATGCTCCGTGCGGCCGTGAAGGCTGGAACGCCCCTCGGCGTACAGGCAAAAGAAATCATGGATCAGGGTGGTCTGGTATCCGATGACATCATCATCGGCCTGATCAAAGAGCGTATTCAGCAACCTGATTGTGCCAATGGTTGCCTGTTTGATGGCTTCCCGCGCACCATTCCTCAAGCTGATGCGTTAAAAGAGCAGGGCATCCGTATTGACGCTGTCATCAACTTTGATGTGGCCGATGAGGAAATTGTCGCGCGTCTGAGTGGCCGTCGTGTGCATGAAGCGTCTGGTCGGGTTTATCATGTTATGCATAACCCACCAAAAGAGTCAGGCATTGATGACATTACCGGTGAACCGCTGATTCAGCGTGATGATGACAAAGAAGAGACGGTGCGCAAACGTTTGAGTGTTTATCATGAACAAACCAAACCATTGGTCGAGTATTACCGCACCTGGGCAGAGAAAGAGCCTGAGTCTGCGCCTAAGTACGTTTACATCGAAGGCGTCGGCAGCGTAGAAGATATCAAGACCAAAGTACTGGGCGCGCTCTGAGCGCAATCCGTTACTGACAAAAAAAAGCGCCAAACAGGCGCTTTTTTTATGCCGGATGGGTCACGATTCCATCAGTCGTCTTTATGCAGCTCATCCCAGGCGGACATGGCTTCGGCGGCTGTCATCAGCGCCGGACCGCCGCCCATCTGAACCACAACTTCCAGCATTTCCATGAGCTCTTCCCGACTGGTGTTCTGACGTTTTAATGCCTGAACGTGGTAGCCAATGCAAGGGCCGCATTTTTCGGCGATGGCAATGGCGGTTGCTATCAGTTCTTTTGATTTTACGTCCAGCGCACCCGACTTATAGGTGGCTTTGCCAACCTCTTGAAACGCATTGTAGACGTCTGGAATTTCATTGCGCATGTCGCGTAAGTTGCCTTTGATGGCGTTAAAGCTGTCAACTGGGTTCATAGTCGTCTCTTTGTTGAAGTTAATATTAGATAATTCTAAAATAACTGGTGAGATGTTGTCTATACATTTCAATTGAAAAGTGTACACTAATCAAAATTTTTGTGGGTGCTGCTCCCAATGTCTCAATCTGAAAACTCCGGCTGCTGTGGCCGAGGAGGGGCTCGACCCGGTTGTGGTCGGAAGCCAGGCATCAAAACCCGCCCGGTCCGCTTACCAGTTTGGCTGCTTGATGCGCTCGAAGATGAATGCGATGTGCGCCACGCCATTATCAAAGCCTGCGAAAGCCATTATGGCATAACACCACCGTCTCATTGCCTGCCAGAGGAATCGAATGACTAAGCGTCAGTTTATTCTGCACTATTTTTTGTTGAACAAATGGTCTTATCTGATCGCCTTTGTCTGTATTTTTCTGGTGAACTGGCTGCAAGTCGAAATACCCCGTTATATTCAGCAGGCTATCGATCTGTTGGGAACGGCTGAGGCCGCCGCTCAACACGACTTAAACCGCAATGTAATGTTTGTGGTGGTGTTTTCACTGATCATGGTCGGTGTGCGCATTATGTCGCGAATGTTCGCCTTAAACCCGGGGCGGATTACCGAAGCGCAACTCAAAAACGACCTGTTTTTCCGGTTGAATCGATTACCGAACGCGTTTCACCAGAAGTTTGCATCCGGCAAACTGATTTCCATCATCAATAATGATCTCAACGGTATCCGGCTGTTTTATGGCATTGGTTTCCTGCAGTTGGTCAATGTGATTTTTGCCTTGTCACTGACGCCGATCTGGATGTGGCGTATCTCTCCATCCTTAATGCTGTACTCGGTTATTCCGGTTGTATTGGCGTTTTTTGTGTTTAATCAGGGCTTTATCCGCATGCGTAAGTATCACACGCAGCGGATGCATCGGTTGCAGCGATTGTCGGAACAGTTGATGAACTATCTATCCGGCATTGATCTGATCAAAAATCAACAGATGGGGCCTTGGGTTAAACAGGAGATCAATCGGGTGAACGAGGAGTTGCTCGACACCATCATGCGGGTGACCCGAATTCAGACCTTCATCATGCCCTTGCTGGATTACGCAAACGACCTGATGAAGGTCGTTATTTTAGGTTTGGGTGGCTACATGCTGTTGCAGCAGAATCTTACGCTCGGTGAGATTACCGCGTTTCTGTCTTATTCGGCGTTGCTGGCGTTGCCTTTGGCACAGCTGGGGCGAATCGCCGTTGTTTATCAAATGGGCATGGTCAGTGTTGAAAGTGTTCAGTCCATTTTAAATGCTGAGATTCCCAAAATTGATTTGCAGGCATCCTCTGAAAGCGAATCATCGACGACGCAGACGTTGTCCGTTCGGGACCTGACGTTTGCTTACCCCGGCCAAGATAGCCCGACATTACGAAACGTCAGTTTCGATATTCAGCCCGGTGAGAAAGTGGGCGTATTGGGCAGCATCGGGTCTGGCAAATCGACGCTGGTGAACTGCATCAACCATCATCTGGATGTGCCGGCGGGTCATATTTTCTGGGGAGAGGAAGACATCGCTCAGATGCCACGGCGTCACTGGCGACGATTTATCCGTACCATGACACAGGAACCTTATCTGTTTTCTGACACCGTCGAGGCCAATATCCGCTTTGGTACCGAAGGCGAGTCCATAGATCGGGGTCAGGTTGAAGAGGTGCTGTCACTGAGCCAGTTAGCCGAGGACGTGTCACGTTTTCAATCTGGCGATCAGACTCTGGTGGGGGAAAAGGGCATCATGCTATCGGGTGGTCAAAAGCAGCGATTAAGCATTGCTCGCGCACTGTTAAGCCCGGCGGATTTGATCATTATGGACAATGTGCTGTCCGCGGTGGATTACGAAACGGAACGAAAAATTCTTGGCGGGTTGTTCAACCGTATTGGTGATCAGTCTGTGTTGGTGGTCTCTCATCGAATCAGCGCACTGGAGTCGTTGGATAAGATTCTGGTGCTGCATGAAGGAGAAGTGATTGCCCGAGGCACACATGAAGAGTTGCTGGCCAACAGCGACTACTATCGGGAAACCTGGGAGCTGCAACAGCACGATGTGGAGGAACAGGTATGATTAAGGGACTCGACATCCAATACATTCGCCGGTTTTTGGTATTTGCCAAACCCTATAAAGGGTGGGCGACCATTGGCATTCTCATGTTACCTCTGTCCATCGTGACCAATTTGCTGTTTCCTTGGCTGACCATTCGGGTTATCGATGATTACCTGTCCACCGGAAACTATGACGGGTTGCCGTGGGTAATTGGCGCCATGATTGCCGTCGTGGCGGTCAACTACATTGCCGATTCCTGCTATTCCTATTTCCTCAGGAAAACCGGACAGCACACACTTTTCGACATTCGTATGTCACTGTTTCAGCGAATCCTGAACTTGCCGCGGACGTATTTTGATCGCACACCAACGGGCGTGACCTTGTCTCGACTGACCAGCGATCTTGAAGCAATTTCGGACTCGTTTGTGATGGGCGTGCTATCGATGGTTCGGGATCTGATTAATACAGTCGCCCTCATCATCCTGATGCTGTTTATTAACTGGCCACTAACGTTGGTCGTGTTGACAGTGTTCCCACCTGTTCTGTACATCACTCATTGGATTCGCAATAAGCTGCGTGAGATTTATAAGATCACCCGAAGCTCCCTGGCAAAAGGAACAGGGTATCTGCAGGAATGTTTGTTTGGCGTAAAAACCGTGCAGCTTTACCGTGCCGAAGAAGAAGTCGAAGCTCGGTACCAGGCGTATACGCAGGAATTTTTGCATGCTCAGATGCGTTCCAATAAGTATGACGCCGTGTTGTTCTCGGTGATAACCGGGGTAACCACCATCACCATTGGTTTGATCATCTGGTATGGGTCCGGGCGAGTGGTTCAGGAAGCGGTGACGCTGGGCGTGTTGATTGCATTTATCAATAACATGGAGAAGGTGTTTGTTCCATTGCGGGACTTCACCGGGCAGATAGCGGCCATTCAGCGATCCTTTGCAGCCTTTGATCATCTGGATGAGTTGTTTCAGGAACCCTTGGAGGAAGATGGCCGGACGCTGCTGTCGCCAGCCGACTTTGGTGACCGGTTAAGAACGTTCGAGTCACTTGAGTTCCGCGATGTCTCCTTTCGCTATACCCAAGACAGCCCTTATGTGTTGAAGAATGTGTCTTTCAAACTGGAAAAAGGGCATCAGTTAGCGTTGGTCGGTACAACAGGATCAGGCAAGTCGACCATTCTTCGCCTGATTTCCAAAGTGTATCAGGACTATGAAGGTCAGATTTTATTGAACGGCATAGAACTGTCAGCGTTGTCGATTGATGATTCGATGCATCTGTTTTCACTGATGCAACAGGATGTCTATCTGTTCGATCAGAGCATTGCGTTCAACATTGGTTTGGGCAAAGCGTCCATCAGCCGAACCGACATTCAGGAAGCCGCGCGCTATGTCTACGCGGATGAGTTTATTAAGAACCTGCCGGATGGCTATGACATGGCGTTGTCTGGCAATGGTGGAAACCTCAGCGCCGGTCAGACACAGCTGATATCGTTCGCGCGGGCTGTGGCTCAAGGGGGGCAGGTGATTATGCTTGACGAAGCCACCAGTTCTGTCGATTCGGTGACTGAAAACCTGATTCAGCGTGCCATCAGCCGATTGTTTAAGGAACGCACCGTGATCGCCATTGCACACCGGCTCAGCACCATCCGACACAGCGACACGATTTTGGTTTTGGACCAGGGGCAGGTGGTCGAGCAGGGTACGCATGAACAGTTATTGGCCCGTAACGGCGTGTATGCCGGATTACTTAACCAGGCAGCCGACCAGGATGGTGGCGATATGGTGCTGACATGAATCTCATGCTCAGTGATGTCCTGTTGATTGCCCTGGTGCTGACCGCCGGTGGCCTCTGGTGGCATGGGCAGGGCATGAAAGCCCGGGCTTTGTCTCATGTGCGTCGTTATTGTGATCAGCACGAGTTACAGTTGCTGGATGAATCTCTGGTTTTGCGCCGGCTATGGCCTGTGCGCGGTCGGTCGGGTTCGCTGGTGCTGCAACGGACCTGGTATTTCGAATTTTCTTCAACCGGTGAGTATCGTTACCGGGGCACGGTGCAACTTCAGGGACCGTTGTTGAAATCCATTGAAACCCAGACTCATCATCTGTCGTGACTTTCGACCGCAGACAGTGACAGACATTGTCGTAAACTGTCTGGTATTCAATATGCGGTAAAGGAAATAGCGATGAAACGGTTAGGTCTGGGATCAGTTTTGTTGGCCGTCTTGGTATTAGCCTCCTGTACGGAAAGCTTTCAGCGGGAAATGAAAACCACAGTCAGTGAGTTTACCGGAGGGTTATCACGATCGGCTAAGGTTTATTCCAGTGATGGCGATCTGATTGCTCAATACGAAGGCAAGTTCGATGTGCAGAGTTCTGAGTTCGGCAATAAGGTGTTGTTTGATGTCGATGGTAAACGCGTGATTATTTATAACGCGATCGTGATTGTTGAAGAGTTATAGGTTATTAAAATGCGGCGCCCTCAAGGAAGAGGAGGGCGCCTATCGATTCTCAGTTGAGTTCTGTCAACGTACAGCTTGTAAAATCAAACGTTGAGCCAAGGACATCTGGGTCGGAATCGGTATCGCTTCCATCTGGGTTGTCATCATCAATGTAAGCGACGATGAGTTGGGTATCGTCAATATCCACAAACAGAGGTGTGGTTCCAGAGTTATCAACATCCCGATCAATGTAAAAGAGCCATGTACCTCGGTTTGCGGTTCCTCTAACGTCATAAACCTGGCTGACCCGAGCGTCGAGCCATTTTTCGTCATGCACATAGGGACCATAGTTTTCCGAATGACTCAGACTTAACGCTGGTGTGATTATTTTACCAGTCACGGAAATGTCGTAGTTGGCGTACTCATCCAATCGATAAATCGCTGTCATGTCGCCTGATGGGCTTTCTGCCACCGAGGTGATATCAACAGCACAGCTATACGTACGCACGATCATGCTTTGTGCGTTACAGACATAAGTCGTTTCGTCAATTTCTGCTTCACTCAGCGTGCCCGAGCCATCGAGGTCGGAACCCACAACGATCGCTTCACCGCCATACAAACAGTTTGCGCCTGGAGAAACATCAATGGTCAGTGTTAGTTGTTGCGGATCATCGCAAAGCTTCACTGAGGAGTTCACTTCATTGGCGTCGAGAATTTCGTTCTCGTTCAGATCCAACCCGGTATCAATTTGCCGGCCGCCATAAGTACATTCAGAGTCGCCAAAGCTGAGGTCGGTAACGGTCATCAGTGAACCGAAGGCGTTGCACAGTTCTTCCGTCTGATAGATTTCTGATTCGGCAAGTTCATCGTTGGCATCTGCATCGATACCGAACTGAATGGTTTTGCCGCTGTAGAGACAGTTTTCAGCCCCATCTGCGATGGTGACCAAGGTGGTACCGGCTTGTTGACCGTGACAAACGGTAAAGGTCTCGGTGACTTCAGTAGCATCCAGTTCACCGTTCCCGTTGCTGTCAAAGCCACTTTGGATATCAACGCCGCCAGCCGGACAGTCGGTATTCGCCGCCCGTTGACTGACGACAAGAACGGTAAAGGGGGTGTTTGACGATTGATCGTCGATGTTTGTCGACGGTGATGGGGAAGACGAACAGGAAAAAATCGTAGTAATGGCAAAAGCCACAGCAAGGCGCTGTAGAACTGACATGGCGGAACTCCTTTTCTAGCCAGATTCAGAATCAATTTTTAACGTTACTATACTCCTCTTTTTCAGGAAAGAAAATGTGATGTAGTTGGCAAGTTTTAAATAGAATGCCTCACAGGATGCGCCCGTTAATGAGTAATTATGAGTGTTTTTTGTACAGGGACCTCAGTGGGGGCAAGTGCATTTTTCAGGTACAATCCGCCTCTTTTCCAGACATGCGTTTCCATAAATTTCATGAGATTTTACTCGTTTCGCAGAGCCTTCCTGTCCTCGATTCTGGTGTTGCCTTTACTGGGATTGGTGCTTATTGATGTGTTCGCTCCCGTCGATCTGACCCCGAAGAGCGGCAGCCGATTGGTCCTCGCGGCAAACGGACAACCGTTGCGCGCGTTTGCTGATGCTCAGGGTGTTTGGCGATATCCGGTGACGCCAGCGCAGGTTTCGCCGAACTATCTTGAGGCGTTAATCGCCTATGAAGATCAATATTTTTATCAGCATCCGGGCGTGAATCCGTTGGCGCTGATGCGAGCATTCTTACAGGCCGTCCGGTATGGAGAAGTGGTGTCTGGCGGGTCCACTTTGACGATGCAGGTGGCCAGGCTCCGCTACCCGGAACCGCGCACGCTGACGGGTAAGTTCAAAGAAATGGTGCGCGCTCTGCAACTGGAATGGCACTACAGCAAGCAAGACATCCTGACATATTATCTGAATCACGCACCTTTCGGTGGCACCATTGAAGGCGTTCAGGCGGCGTCGTTGACGTATCTTGGCTATGATGCGCAGTACCTGACCGATGCTCAGGCTGCGTTGTTGGCGGTATTGCCGCAGGCGCCAACCCGGTATCGTCCTGATCTTCATCCAGAGCAAGCGCAGCTGGCTCGCAATAAGGTCCTGCATCGGCTCGAAGCGCTGGGTGTCTGGTCTTCCGAACGTGTTGCCGACGCAGAATTGGAAACCGTTACGGCATTACCACGCGAACAATACATGGATGCGCCTCTGTTAGCTCGTCGGCTGGCCGGTCGAAGCATCTCACCAACCCTCAGTACTTACATCGATGCGAGTTGGCAGCGACAGGTTGCCAACCGTGTTAGCGGTTATGTTGAAACCATTTCCGATGATGTGTCGGCGGCCGTACTGATCATGAACAACGACACCGGTGAGGTTCCGGTCTATGTCGGCAGCGCGGAGTTTGCAAGTCAACAGCGTGCCGGCCATGTCGATATGGTTAAGGCAATCCGCTCGCCAGGCTCAACCCTAAAGCCCTTTATTTATGGTTTGGCGATGGATCAGGGATTGATACACAGCGAGTCACTGCTGATGGATGTTCCATTGCGTTTTCAAGATTACCAGCCGGACAATTTTACCGAGGGTTTCTCTGGTGCGGTGTCGGTGTCCGAAGCCTTGCAGCGTAGTCTCAATGTTCCTGCAGTTCAGGTATTGGATGAGCTTGGTTCTGCGCATCTTTATCTCGCGCTGCAAAAGGCCGGCGCACATCTGCAATTACCGCCTGGCGAATCACCGAACCTTTCGATAGCCCTGGGTGGGTTGGGAACCGATCTGGAAAGTCTGGTGACGTTGTTTTCATCGCTGGACCGAGCAGGAGAAACCATTCGCCCGCGATATCAGCCAGACGAACCGGTGGTGACGCAATCGTTGCTCAGTCCCGGCGCTGCGTGGATGATTCGGCAAACGCTGTCTTCGTCAGAATCCACCCCTCATGGTCTGGCCCTGAAAACCGGGACCAGTTATGGCTTTCGCGACAGTTGGGCTGTCGCCGTGGCTGACGGCTATACCATTGGTGTCTGGGTCGGCCGGCCTGATGGTGCACCGGTGACTGGACATTTTGGCTCGCGAACAGCCGTCCCGTTACTGGTGAATACATTACTGCCGGTCATAACCGGTAATGCATTACCTGCCAGACCTGAAAGTGTGGAGGCCGACACCATCTGCTGGCCGACCGGGAAGCCCGAGCCTGAGTCATTGTGCGATGAGCGCCGCCGGGCCTGGATTCTGGAGGATACCTACCCACCGAGCCTGATGACGGCCGGGCAGGGAACCTCACATTCCAGTCAGGTTCTGTTGAACCTGGCCATCGATTCTGGCTTGCAGGTGCCGTTCGGATGTGAGCTTGCCACGAAAACCGTGTCCACCGTGTTGTGGCCATTGCCATTAAACGCCTGGCGACCGGTTGAACAGCGCGTACAAAGCCGATTGCCGGGTTTTGACCCGCGTTGTAACGCGCGCCTGCGCACCGCAGCGCGGCTTCCACTGACGCTGGCGGGGATTCGCGAAGGGGATGTCATTGCCGCCAACCCACAGGCGCCGATTCCGGTCCGGTTATGGGCCGAGGGCGGCCAGCCGCCTTACTTCTGGTATCTCAACGGTCAACTGCAGTCCGAGCGTTCTTCGGTATTCCAGTTTTTACCCGATCCTCAATTTCAGTATGAAGTGGTCCTGATGGATTATCAGGGTCAACTCGACCGCCAGACCATTGAGTCGAATTGAGCCTAATGATTAACACTGTGATGATGCATTGATCCTGGGTTACTCAATTTTCGTTTACAGATAAGCCAGCGCACTCATGAGTAGTTTTGACAAGGATCGGCTGCCGATGGCGTCGACCTGTGTCAGAATAGGCGCCGGCTATTTACCCAAGGAACTGATCATGATGTTAAGGAGTTGCAAGGCAGCCCTGCTGACCCTGTTGATTTCAATCTTTATGCCGGCTGTGGCTGACTTTTACGCTTCCAAAGCCGGGGAGACCACTTACGACGGCTCGCCCGCACTGGTACTTCGTTTTACCGCTGCACTATCGGCCAATATCGAACTGGACCAGTATGTGACCGTGACGCCAACTTTGGATAATGGCAGTCAATGGCTCACCCTCGATGATGGCTACAGTTGGACGTTGCCTTTTGTTGAACCGAATACAACCTATCAGATTCAGATCGATCGGAGCCTGCCGAGCGCCGATGGGCAGAGTTTCAGCAATGTATGGATCAATGCCGATGAGGATCAACGAGCTTCGCGGTGGTCGGTGACGACTCGTCCGCTGCAACCGTCAGCCTCGTTTGCCCGGGACGGGCAATACCTGACAACCCATTCGCCTGCGGCTCTGCCAGTCTCTGTGGTTAATGTCGATGAAATCGCGCTCGATATTTTCCGGGTCCGTGATAACCGCCTGGACGCCTTCATCCGTGACACCTTTTATGACGGTCGGGAAACCTACCGTAATCTCGACAACCTGCGAAACTGGGCCGATTTGGTACATACCGCCAATTATGAGCCCGATATTCGAGCGAATCAGCGAGCCACTCTGAACCTGGATGTTCTGCCTGCGTTGAACAAATACGACGACGGTGTGTATGTCGCTGTTCTGCGTCAGGCCGGTTCGTATGATTACCGGTACGACACCACCTTTTTTACGCAATCGGATCTCGGGCTGCACGCACGGTTCTTTGGCAATCAGGTTCAGGTCTTTGCAAATGACATCGTGACGGGTCAGCCCCTGGCTAATGTTGACGTGACGTTTTACTGGACCGACCTGAACTCGGCCGATCGATTGCAACGCCGACCGGTCACCACCGATGACCAAGGTATGGCGTCATTGAACAGTAACGAACAGCCAACCATGATCATTGCCCGTCAAGGGAATCAGATCAGCTTTCTGAGAAATGCGCGAAGCCAGCTTGACTTGTCCGCCTATCCGAACGTCACTGAGCGACATCAGCCGATGCAGGGATTTTTCTGGGGGCCGAGAGACTTGTATCGCCCTGGTGAAACCGTGGACATTAACATGCTGCTGCGCGACCTGGATGGACAGTCCCTGCCGGGCCTGCCGATCAGTATGGCCTTGTATGACGGACGCGGCAGTCGCGTTGATGAGTTTACCTGGCGCCCGGATTCGGTCGGTCAGGTTTATCGCCACCAGATCCGGCTCGATACGAACGCGCCTACCGGGGAATGGTTGCTGATGGTCAATGGCAACCGTCCCTTTGCCGGACAGTATCGCTTTCAGGTCGAAGAATTTTTACCGGAACGAATGTCGCTGAGTTTTTACGACGACGGCGTACAGACTCATCGCTATCTCAGTGGCCGAACCGATTCGGTGCCGATCAATGCGCAATACCTCTATGGCGCACCCGCGGCCGGTAACCGAGCGGATGCGGTCGTATCGGTTCGAGCGGCGACAGATGTATTTGCACAGTGGCCGCAGCATCGCTTTGGTAACCCGACAGAAACGTTACAACCGTCCACCTATCGTCTGGACGTCATCCGGCTTGACGAGCAAGGCGCCGGTGAGTTGCAAATGCCATCCGTCTGGTCCCGTATTCGGACGCCGGTACAGTACCGCGTAACGGCCAGTGTTTATGAGGAAGGCGGACGCCCGGTTACCCGAACGCAGAATGTGATTGCCCTTGGGTACGATGATGAACGACTGGTGGGTGTGGACCCGCAGTTTGACGGTCGGGCGCCCTCGAATGAAAACGTGCAGTTTCATCTGCAAAGCGTCACGCCCGACGGCATCGCGGCTATTGACGACGTTTCAGTGCGCCTGGTGCGAAAGACCCGGGATTATTACTGGTACTTTGATGATACCGATGGCTGGACCTATCGCTGGCGCGGGGATTCCTACGTGGCCTGGGCACAGTCGCTGACATTAAGTGAGCAGGGGCAGATGATTGATTTGCCGCTGCAATGGGGGGATTACGAACTGCAGGTAACCTCGGGCGATGACGTATTAACGGTCTTTCCATTCAGGACCCAATACTATTGGAGTACCGAGCAGAGCAATGGCCAATCGCCGGAGATGATTGATTTGATGTTGGATCAAGCTCACTACGCACCGGGTGACATTGCCACTCTTTCAATTAAAACGGACTCCTCCGGTCCGGCGGTGCTTCAGGTAGAGAGCAGTGACGGTGTCTTGTACACCGATACGTTCAACCTGGCGGAAGACACGACCTCGTTGTCGTTTGCGATCGAAGAGGGCTGGTTGCGTCATGACCTCTACGTTACGTTAATGGTCTTAACGCCAGCTGACCAGGTCAGCAACACCGCGCCTACGCGGGCACTGGGTATCAGCCATTTACCGATCCTTCGCGACAACGCCGTATTCGATGTGGACGTGACGGCGCCGGACCGGGTCGAGCCCAATCAACCAGTCACCGCACAGATTCAGGTGAACAATGTCGAAGTTGCCGGCTCTGCGACCGTGTGGGCCAGCGTAGCGATGGTCGACATGGGTGTGTTGAACATTACGGATTATGAGCGACCGCAACCGGAAGTCTCATTGTTTGCCCCAAGGCGTTTCGAAAACACCTATCTGGACCTTTACGGTCGGGTGATCAATAACGCCGGGTTACAGACGCTGGCTCAGAAGTTTGGTGGCGGCTTTGCCGATTCAGATGATGATTTGTCGCGCGGTGGCGACAAGCCACAAAGCGAAGTGCAAATCATCTCGGAGTTTTCTGATCCGATTGAATTGATCGACGGGAAGGCAGACGTCACGTTCGACGTACCGTCTTTCAACGGCCGGGTAAAGTGGATGGTTGTCGTCTGGTCTGATGAAAGTTATGGCAGCGATGAGCAGGAAACCACCATCGCCGACAAGCTGGTGACACAGATCGCGATGCCGCGTTTCATGGCCATGGGAGATGAGTCTCAGCTGACACTGGATCTTCATAACCTGTCCGGCAAAGATGATCGCTTCAGTGTTGACGTTGTTGTCGAGGGCAGCGTCTCATCGGCCTTTAATAACACGGAAGTAGACCTTGCCGATCAGGAAAAAACCAGTCTGGTGATTCCGGTCACGGCGACCGATTATCAAGGTCAGGGCGTTGTCCGGCTGTCGGTCACCAACGGTCAGGACATAAGCCTGGAGCGTGAATGGCGTCTGGGTGTCCGGGCACCGTTCCCGTTGCGAACATTGCGTGCACAAACTCAAATCGCACCGGAAGCACAATGGCAGCCGACCCCCGTACTGAGCCATCTGCATGAAGACTCGATTAAGGCTCAATTGACGCTGTCGGATCGACCGGCGATCCCGTTTGAGTCCCACATGGACTATCTGTTGCGTTACCCGTACGGCTGTTTGGAGCAAACGATCAGCTCTACCTATCCCTGGCTGCTGGTGGATTCCATGCTGTTCAATGAGCTGAATCTGAACCGGATGTTCCGCCAGCGATTTGATGTTGACTACACCGATGCGTTCCGTCGTGAACAGATCGAAGCCGGTGTTGAGCGGTTGTTGACTAAGCAAAAACCGGACGGTGCCTTTGGTTACTGGAATGCCAACTCGCATGTCTCGATGTGGGGAACCGCCTATGCCACTCAGATTCTGCAGGAGGCACAGACTCTGGGCGTTGCGGTCAGTGACTCCGCATTGAGCAATGCGCAGAAAGCATTGCAGCGAATGCTGCGTGGCAGTACGTCATCGGATATCTGGACCGATAATGCGACCGCCTATCAGCAGAGTTACCGCGCTTTTGCGGGCTATGTGTTGGCGCAATCCAATAAGGCCAGCCTCAGTGATCTGCGTCGGCTGTTCGATTTGATGCAGCAGGATGACAACCGATATTCACCGTTACCGTGGATGCAGATGGCGGTCGCCTTCAAACTCTCCGGAGATCAGGGACGCAGTGAACAGGCGGCAGCGTTGGCGCTGACCACAGACCGACAAGCCCATCGTTATTACGCCGATTATGGCTCGAAAGTTCGCGATTATGCTCTGACACTTGAGCTCGCGCTGACGCATGGCTTTGCAACGGATGGTTTGGTCGAAAAACTGGAAGCGGGTCTGGCCGAGCGACGCTGGATGAGCACGCAAGAACGCATTGCCTTGCTGAAACTGGCCAAAGCCTTTGCTGCGGATGGTCAAAGTTGGCAGGGCAGTATTGTGACGGATAACTTTGTCCAGCCGCTTAATCAGACGCAGCCTTTTAATACCATACTGAATGGGCAGCAGTTGCGATCCATTCAGTCGATAGAAGCGAATGACAAGACCCTGTATGCCAACCTGACGTGGCAAGGTGTACCGACTCAGGCACCCGAGCCTTATCAGTTGGGCATGCGCATCAGCCGTCAGGTCTATGACCTGGATGGCAATCGCATTGATTTCAGTGCGCCGGTTCAGTCCGGTGATTTGTTCATCGTTCGGCTCGAAGCACAGAGTCTTGAAAAGCGTTTCCCGGAAGCACTGATTGTCGATTTGTTACCGGCTGGGTTTGAACTGGAAAACCAAAACCTGTTAAATGCGTCGGTTAATCTTGATGACGTCAGCATTGAAGGCGAGAATGTCGGTGAGTTTTTCCGTAACTGGGATGTGGAGTTCCAGGAATATCGCGACGATCGGTTTGTCGCAGGCGTTTCGTTACGTGAATGGTCTGCGACCCGACTGTTTTATTTAGTCAGAGCGGTAACGCCAGGTGAGTACGCTTATCCCAATGCGTATGTTGAAGACATGTATCGGCCTGAGTTTCAGGCGATGAGCTTTACGCCCGGGCAGGTCACCGTGATCGCCGCACCGTAAATTGCCAAAGCATAGAGCGGAAAAAAGGGGAGCAGTGCTCCCCTTTTTCTGTTTAACCGCTCGACTTTAGCCGTGCAGTTGTTTGGCAATGCTTGCTACGTGTTGGCCCTGGAAACGAGCCATGGCCAGTTCTTTTTCCGACGCCTGTCGCGAACCGTCTGCGCCAGCGATCATGCCTGCACCTAAAGGAGTGCCACCCTTGACTTCGCTGATGTCAGCCAGTTCAGGGCAGGAGTAAGGCAAGCCCACGACAACCATGCCGTGATGGAACAGTGTGGTGTGGAACGACTGAATCGTTGTTTCGTTACCGCCACCGGTTCCGGTGCTGGTGAATACACTGCCGACTTTACCGATCAGTTTACCCTGACCCCAAAGACCACCGGTCTGGTCCAGGAAATTGCGCATTTGCGCCGCCATGTTACCGAAACGAGTCGGTGCACCGAAGATCACCGCGTCATACTCGGCCAGGTCTTCAGGAGAAGCCACCTGTGGTGTTTGGTCCAGTTTGAAGCCCGCTTCTTTTGCGATGTGGTCAGGAACCGTTTCCGGTACTCGCTTGATATGAACTTCAGTGCCTTCAACGGAACCCGCCCCTTCAGCGACGGCACCCGCGAAGTGCTCCAGGTGACCATAGGATGAATAATACAGAACCAGTACTTTTGCCATAACCATCACTCCTCGTGTATTTGTTTGACGCGTGAACTGTACTGATCGATGCGGGCTTCGTACCAGCAAAGAAACCTGAATTATTTCATCAAAAAAATTGAAGGGTTGTCTGTAAAGCCCGGGATGTCTGGCTTACGAGGTAGTGATTCGGCGCTATTTACGCCGTTGAAATAATTTTTTCCACCAGGCTGTCAGCGCATTGTCAGACTGGTCAGCCGACGGTTGACCGAGTTCGGCAACCGGGTCAACGCCATTGACACAGGCATAGAGCAGAGCATCAATGGTGGTGTCGTCTAGGCCATAGGGATCAAACGCTTTCTGGCCATGAGTTTTCAGTAACCGGCTGAGGTTCTCCTCCAATGGGAGATATTTCATCGACCAGTCATTGAACAAGCGTTGATCGACCGATTGAGTGCTCAGTACCTGGACATTTCGATGTCGGGTATCCTGACTGATTTTTTGATAAACCCGGTTCACCTGATCCCTCGGACCTTCCAGACATTGAAAGAAGTACCCGTTACCAAAATGCAGGACGCCACCGAGGTTCGCTTTCGGATTGTTTCGGCGCGATTCCAACAATACGCGGGCGACTTCCGATTCGATACCTCCTTTGATATCACTTTGAAACGTCGCGGTACTGGCGTAGGTGAGTCGAACAAGTGGTTGTGACATGTCAGGGACCTTTGGTTTACAACAACCCTAGGGTACGCACACCTATTGCGGTTGGATCTGTCGGTTTGCTCAGAACAACCCGATAATCTGACCGTCTTCGTCCAGGCCGATTTGATTCGCAGCCGGCGTTTTTGGCAAGCCGGGCATGGTCATGATATCTCCGCAAATGACGACTAAAAACTCAGCACCGGCCGACAGCCGGACTTCACGAATGGGAACGACATGATGATTGGGTGCGCCTTTCAGATGAGGATCGGTCGAGAAACTGTATTGTGTCTTGGCCATGCAGATCGGAAAGTGACCATAATGGGCTTGATAGCTGCGGATCTGATCACGTACTTTTTGATCGGCGACAATTTCACTGGCACCGTAAAGTTCGGTCGCAATCATGCTGATTTTGTTCCATAGAAACATGTCATCCGGATACAGCGTTTTAAACCGGTCGGGAGTGGTTTCAGACAGGGCTGTCAGACAAGCGTTTGCCAGATTGACAGCGCCCTGACTGCCCTGAGCCCAGTGGTCCGTTTCAATGGCTTGCACACCCAGCTCGCGACAATAGTCCATGAGTTCAGAACGCTCTTTTTCGGTATCGCTGCTGAACCGGTTGATGGCCACAATGACGTCAACATTGAAGCGACGCAGGTTGTCCACGTGCCGTGCCAGGTTGCTGAAGCCTTTCGCTAATGCGGTCAGGTTTTCCTGATCAAGCGTATCGGCCGTAGCGCCACCGTGGAGCTTCAGCGCTCGTATGGTCGCGACCAGAACGGCCAGTTCAGGCTGTAAAGCACCTTTACGGCATTTTATGTTGAAGAATTTTTCGGCCCCGAGATCGGCCCCGAAACCGGCTTCGGTGACCACCACATCGGCCAGTTTTAACGCGGCTTGTGTGGCCACTAATGAGTTGCAGCCATGGGCGATGTTGGCAAAAGGGCCACCATGCACCAGCACAGGGTTGTTTTCCAGCGTCTGTACCAGGTTAGGTTTCATCGCGTCTTTGAGCAGCACCGTCATGGCGCCGTGCGCTTGAATGTCTCGTGCGGTAATTGGCTCGCTCTTTCGGTTGTAACCGACAATGATGTTGCCCAGTCGACGTTCCAGGTCTTTCAAATCGGTCGCCAGGCAGAGTATGGCCATCACTTCAGACGCGACGGTAATGTCGAATCCGCCTTCGCGGGGCGCGCCGTTACCGACACCACCCAGTGACGTGATGACCTCGCGCAGGCTTCGGTCACTGATATCGAGCACCCGGCGCCAGGTAATGCGACGGTTATCCAGTCCGGACTCATCGTTTTGATGCCAGTTAATGTGATTGTCGATCATCGCAGCCAGCAGATTATTGGCCGCTCCAATGGCATGCAGGTCGCCGGTAAAGTGCAGGTTGATGTCTTCCATGGGAACCACCTGAGCGTAGCCGCCGCCGGCGGCACCGCCTTTCATACCAAAGCAGGGACCGAGGCTCGGTTCCCGCAAACAGGCCATGGTCATAGTCCCCAGCGCATTGAAAGCGTCCGTCAGGCCGACAGTCGTGGTGGTTTTACCTTCGCCGCTGGCCGTGGGAGATATGGCCGTGACCAGAATCAGCCGACCGTTGGGTCGATTGTCCAGCGTGTTCAGATAGTCCAGTGACACTTTTGCTTTGTAATGACCATAGGGTTCCAACTGGTCTTCGGGAATACCGAGGCGAGTTTGAGCCAGTGGCAGAATGCGTTGCATCGTTGCCTGCCGGGCAATCTCCAGATCAGAAAGCGGGTGGGAATGTTGCTGACGACGGTCGGACATGGTTTTCCGCCTGTTTGTTGTTATTTTGAGTTCAGTCTGGCATGTCGTCTGGAATCGCTCAAGTTAAGGGGTGCCTGTCAAACCAAGCCTTTCAGTTTGGCCAGGCCATAACAGGCGATGGTGCAGGCATCCAAAATTTCGCCATCTTTGATGCGACGTTCAAACTCGGTCAGCGGTAAGGTCATCGGTTCAAGGTCGGCTTCTTCCGGGTCCGGGTTTCGGCCGGAAAAGGTCAAGCCAGTGGCAAAAAACACATTGCAGCCCATAGTGCCGCCGCCGTTGTCGACATGGTGATAACCAATCTGTTCGATGTGCTCGGCGACATAGCCGGTTTCTTCCTGCAACTCACCACGGGCCAGGGCTAACGGGTCAGCATCCGGCTGTTCCGGCCAGCCGCCCATGGGCAGTTCCAGGCTGCGCTGCCCAATGGGGTAGCGGTACTGCTCAACCAAATGGATGTGACCGTTGTCGACGGCAATGATCGCCGAAAAGTCCGGCTTTTCCACGACACCAAAAAGACCTTCGATACCACCGGGTCGTTCAATGATGTCTTCGTGCAGTTTCATCCATCGGTTCTGGTAAACCGTCTTCCGCGACAGTGTTTTAAACATGGGCTTTCCTGAGATGATTGTTTCCGAACCTTATCGGGACATCACCGTTAACTTCAACCCTTTTGACGATTAACTGAACCCTCTCAGCATTTTGGCCGGAAGCACTCGCATAATGGCCTGCATCCATAGCCACGGCCATCCGGGCACATAGGCCGTCGGTTTTTCTTTGTTGATGGCTTTTACCAAGGCTCGGCATCCGGTTTCCAGGTCAACGATGAAGGGAACCTTTTTAACTTTTTCATTCAGTTCGGTACGAATAAAGCCCGGGTGAATGCAGGAAACCCGAATCGGGGAGCCTAATACGTCGACTCGCAATCCTTCGGTGAGTGTCGTCAGCCCGGCTTTGGTGGCCGAGTAGACATTGAGTGCCCGTCGAAAACCGCGCACGGCACTGACGGACGACATGGTCACCAGATGCCCGGCGTTCTGTTCCCGAAAGATTTCCATGGCGGCTTCAGCCTGTGCTATGGCCGCCACAAAGTTAGTCATCGCGGTCTGCCGGTTGGCTTCAAAATAGCCGGTCCCCAGCGATGCACCTTTGCCCATGCCTGCATTGAGGATGATTCGATCGAGGGTGCCGAATGACGCCTTAAAGGCTCGGAACACCTGAAAGACAGCGTCGTGGTCATTGACATCCAACGCCATAATTTCAACCCGGATGGTTGGGTTTGCCTGCAGTAATTCGGTTTTTAGCGTCTCCAGTCGATCGGTGCGACGGGCACACAGAGCAAGGTCGTGGCCGTCGGCCGCAAACAGTTTTGCCATGCCCAGACCCAGACCAGAACTGGCGCCGGTAATCAGTATGGTTTTCCGTTTCATGCTTATACTCTCTGTTTTGTTTTTATTTGTAGGTAATCAAACGTTTGCCGGCATGCTCCAGATGAACATGTTCGTTGATCGTCACCACGTCGATCCCTTTTGCGTGCACTAGAAGTTTGGTAATGCCGGTGTTGATTAAGGATTGATTCAGCCGCAGGATTTGTTCGGCACTGAACTGCCAAAGCTCTCCGACAATGGAGGCAATAGGTCCGCCCGAAGTAAATACAAGCGAGGCTTTATCGGTCGCTTCGATCGTGGTCAACAATCCCTGTTGAACTCTGGTACGGAAGGCCCGCCAGGACTCTTCTCCGTTATCCGGTTCGTCAACCTGAGTGACCCAGTTAAGTACGGCGGCCTTAAAGAATGCCAGACGTTCCGAGTCTGAGAAACTCATTGCTGCTTCACGGGAAAGGTTTGTCCGGGTCATGTGGGCTTTGAAAATAGCCTCATGGTCAAACTCATTCCATTCCGGTAACGCCGTTGGTGGAGGACAGGATGGACAAGCGTGTTCAAACGTTTGCCGGTGACGTTGCAAGGTACCACTGAACAGAGTGTCGGTCTCTTCCGGTTTTTGTGCCAGCGCCGACCCGACCCGATGGCTTTGTTCAATGCCCAACAGTGACAGTTCGTCATAGTTGGCCTGACCGAAGCTTGCCTGACCATGACGAACTAGATAAATCACCTTGGTCATGTTCGCATCGCCTTTTTACTCCGCCACAGCAGATAGTGCACAAAAAACCAAAAGTTTTTAAAAGCCGGATTGCGGGTCTGTTTGTGGTGGTATCGATAATAAATCTGTTGGGCAATGCCGGCTAAACGAAACAGTCCAAACACTTCATACCAGCGGAAATCGGTGTGTTCCAAACCTCGTTTAGCAAGGTAGGTCTCAATCATTTCAGCGCGAGTGAGCATGCCGGGCAAGTGTGTCGGCTGTCGGCGTGTGGCTTGGGCCAGCCGATCATCCTTCGCTTCGACCCAATAGGCGAGGGCGTTGCCGAGATCCATCAGCGGATCGCCCAGCGTCGCCAGCTCCCAATCCAGAATGCCGGTAATGCGTGTCGGGTCATCAGTCGCCAGCACCAGATTGTCGAGACGGAAGTCATTGTGCGTTAAGCAGATGTTTTCATCCGTCGGTTTGTTTTCCTGCAACCAGCGCATTACTTTTTTGGCACTGGGCACATTCCAGGTTTTGGCTTTGGTGTATCGGTCGCACCAGCCACTGAGTTGACGATCAAGATAACCTTCGCCTTTGGCGAGGTCATGCAGGCCGGTCGCCTCCAGATCAACCTCGTGCAGTTGCACCAACTGGTCGAGCATATTCAGGCATAATGTACGTGCCTGATCTTCGGATACCGACAAGCCCTTGGGAAAGTTTCTCCGGGGTATGATGCCCTGAAGTTTCTCCATAATATAAAAATCGCTGTCCAGCACGGATGGGTCCTGGCAGAGGGCGAACATTTCCGGGACCGCCGGGAACACGGGTTTCAGGGCTTTCTGCAGCCGAAACTCCCGGGCCATATCGTGCGCACCTTTAGCCTTGGTGCCCTTTGGCGCGCGGCGGAGAATCAGGTCCCGTTCGGGATAGCTCAGGCAATAAGTCCAGTTCGAGGCGCCTCCTGAATACTGCGTGACCTTTGGTGACCCGGTCAATGGCATCGACAGGTGCGTTTTCAGCCAGTCGTTAATCGAATCAACCGGCAGCTCTTCACCAGCTCGCACGTCGCGAGCCTGATCAAGTACTGAGCTAGCCGTCATGATGGTACCCCTTAAGCGTGAACGTTTTGGTTCGGCGCTGCATCAACCAGTAATACAGGTTAGGTAACCAGCGTTTCAGACGGTAAATCCGTCGTTCGAAACGGTGAGTGGTGATCAAAAACTGGTTCGATTGCACCGCCTGATGCGTCATGTCTGCAACCGCGTCAGCGGAAACATTGCCTTTCTGAACCAGTTTAGTGACCACACTTTGCATCTGACTTTGCTCATCGGGTAACGATTTGTCCAGATTGGTTTTTACAAAGGCCGGGCAGAGCACGCTGACCCCCACGTTAAAGGGTGCCATCTCTAAACGCAGGGTTTCGCTGAAGGCGATGACTGCTGCTTTCGTGGCATTGTAAGACCCCATCATCGGCATTGGCGTCAATCCGGCTTGCGAGGCCACATTGATGATGTGTCCTTTTCCCTGCTGACGCATCAATGGTCCCAGGGCTTTGGTGACCCGAACGGTTCCCATCAGGTTAATGTTCAGTACCCATTGCCAGACGTCGATGGATTCCGCTTCAATGCTGCCCGCCGTCGGAACACCGGCGCTGTTGATCAGAATATCGATCGTCCCCAGTTGCTGTTTCACCTTGGCGGCCATCGCGGCCACCGCGTTGTCGTCGGTGACGTCACAACAGATAAAGAAAGCGGTGGCCCCCAGACGCTGGAGTTTCTGTAATGCAAACTCGGCGCCGTCTTCGTTCCGATCGATCAGACAGATGTTCGTGCCGGTTTTTGCCCAGCGTTGGGCCATTGCCAGCCCCAAGCCGGAGGCGCCTCCGGTAATGACTAAGTTGGTCATGCTCGGCCCTCCGGCAGATGTTTGGCAATTTCCAGACGAGCGACCATGTGTCGATGGACTTCATCCGGACCGTCCGCCAGGCGCAACATACGTGCCGCGGCGGCAAAGGAGGCCAGGGGGGTGTCGTGTGACACGCCTGCGCCACCATGCATCTGAATTGCCATGTCAGCGACCTGTTGCAGCATGTTCGGCACGACCACCTTGATTGCGGAGATTTCAGTCATAGCATTTTTGACACCCACGGTATCGATTTTCCACGCCGCGTTCAGTGTCAGTAAACGGGCCTGATCGATCATCATGCGGGCATCGGCAATTCGCTCAGCATTGCCGCCGAGTTTAACTAAAGGTTTACCAAAGGCGACACGCGACAGTCCGCGTTGTACGGCCAATTCCAATGCACGCTCGGCTGCACCGATGGCGCGCATGCAATGGTGAATGCGACCCGGGCCTAAGCGCCCCTGTGCAATGGCAAAGCCCTTGCCGAGATCCCAGATAAGGTTTTCCCGCGGGACCCGGACATTGTTGAATGACACCTCACCGTGGCCATAAGGCGCGTCATAATCGCCATTGGCGGTCAGCATTCGCTCAATCTCAACGCCGGTTGCATCCAACGGCACTAAGACCATTGCGTGCTGAGCATGTTTGGGCGCCTCGGGGTTGGATAATCCCATGAAAATGGCGACTTTTGCGTTCGGATGACCTAAACCGGTCGACCACCATTTACGACCATTCAGTACCAGCGATTCGCCATCTTCTTTAATGGTGGCCTGCATGTTGGTGGCGTCGCTGGAGGCAACTTCGGGTTCTGTCATACAGAAAACCGAGCGGATGTCGCCATTCAGCAACGGTTTGAGCCATTGTTCTTTCTGCTGTTCAGACCCGAAATGATAAAGCACTTCCATGTTGCCGGTATCCGGCGCATTGCAGTTGAAGATTTCCGGTGCAAACAGCACCCGTCCGGTTTCTTCCGCCAAAGGTGCGTAGTCGGTACAACTGAGCCCCTGACCGAGCTCGGCATCCGGCAGGAACAGGTTCCACAGTCCGGCTTCCCGGGCTTCTGTTTTCAGGGCTTCTATTTCAGGAATCAGGCTCCAGCGGGTCCAGTCGCCGCCGGCATTCAACGTCCGATTGATGTCCAACAGTTGAGATTCGACGGGCAGAACCCGTTCTGTCATGAAGGCTTTGAGACGCGCCAGAGCCGCCTGTGAAGCCGGGCTGTGATTGAAATCCATGCGATGCTCTCTTGAAGTTTTTGTTCTTGTGCTCGCAGTTTATGTCAGTCCATACTGTGAATGAAATGAAAGTTATTAAATCTTAGGTGTGAATTTTATTCATTATGGCGTCACTGAAAACTCTTAATCAGCTGGATCTCAACCTGCTTAAAGTGCTGGAAGCCATGTATCAGCATCGTAACCTGACCCGGGCCGCCGAAGCGCTGAACATTACGCCATCGGCCGTCAGTCACGCGTTAAAACGGTTGCGGGACAGTCTGGATGATCCGCTGTTTGAGCGTCGTGGCCAGCAAATGACGCCGACTCCGGTCTGCCGCCGATTGGTTCCGGAGGTCTTACAAACACTGAACACACTGCGGCGGTCGTTGCAGTCGTTCGGCGAGTTCTCGCCGGAAACCAGCACCCAGGCTTTGCAGATCGCCATTCATGATGCTTTGGAGCCGCTGTTGTTCCCGCTGTTGTTAACGGTTTTTCGTAATACGGCACCGCTCATTTCGTTGAGCAGTGTGAAACTGGATCGCAGTCAATTGGAGCATCAGCTTGAGATCGGCGAAGTGGACTTCGCCATCGATATCGCCCGACCGCTCAGCGCACCGATAGAACATCTGCCATTGTCGCAGTCCGGTTTCTGTGTGTTAGGCAACGAATCGATCATTCCGACGGATGAGTTAACCACCGAGACATACGGCCAAGCCGAACACATTGTCGTATCGAACCGGCCAACCGGAAAAGTGATTGAAGACCTGGCGTTTGCGCAACTGGGTTTTAACCGGAAGGTGGTGGTCCGTTGCCAGAATTACCCGACGGCCATCCGCATCGTAAAAACGATGCCGTTGTTATTAACGCTGCCAGAATCGATCGCCATTGCCTGGGAAACCAGCGGTTTACAACGAGTGGCGTTACCCTTTGAGGTGCCGCAGACCGAAACCCGACTGTACTGGCATGCGCTCAGCGTGGACGATCCTTTACTGCTTTGGGCGAGGCAACGAATCATGACTGCGGTCAATACAACCTTGTGACTATCGATTAGTGAACTGTGGCAAACTTGCCGTTTAAACCCACTGTCACATCAGCAGAATAACGCAGAGGCAAAACACATGGATGAACTCACCGGAGGCCGACCCGGAGAAATCTTTCGCAAAGGCGATATCGTCTACCGGCCACTGCAACCTTGGAGTGCAACCGTTCATCGCGTTCTGAATCATTGGCAAGCTCAGGGCATTTACCAGGTACCGAAGGTGATCGGTGTTGACGAAAATCAGGAAATGTTGAGTTATGTTCGCGGGCAAACATATAACTATCCGTTGACCGGGCCGATAGCCAGTGTGCAGGCTTTGCAAACCGCCGCCACGTTACTACGCAAGCTTCACGAGACCAGTGCGTCATTTATGGCTGAACACGACGTTACGTCGTTCACCTGGATGCTGCCACCACGTGTACCGTTCGAGGTGATCTGTCACGGTGATTTTGCGCCATACAATGTAGCCCTAAACGGTGATAACGTGGTCGGTGTGTTCGACTTTGATACCGCCCACCCGGCTCCGAGAAGCTGGGACCTGGCGTTTGCCGTATACTGCTGGGCACCAATGAAGGCCTGCGACGGTGAAAGAACATTAGACTTAAACGAGCAGCTTCATCGAGCCCGGTTGTTTTGTGACGGTTATGGAGCGAGTAACGAACTGAGACGTCAGCTCCCCGAGGTCATGATTGACCGAGTAACATCGCTAGTCGATTTTATGCATCAAGAAGCCGACCGTGGCGATGAAAAGTTCATTCGCGATCTTGAACGAGGTCATCACCTTGGATATCAACGGGACATTTCGTTCTTAGACCAATACCGAGAGACCATTCGGCACTCGATGACGAGTCAACGTTCGGACTAAAAAACGACAACATAACCAAAAGGATAAAGAAAACGGATGTTTACGATTGAAGTGACTGAGCGCCTTTCACTGGAACTGATTTCTTACCAACGATCCCAGTCATTGTTCGAGTTAGTGGATCGAGATCGGCGCTACTTAAGGCAGTGGTTAGTATGGCCTGAGTTCATTCAGTCCGAAGCGGACTATTCGGCCTTTATTAAACGTTCGCTGATTGAGTATGCGAACGAAGAGTCTCTGATTTTTACCATCCTGATGGATCAAACCCCGGTGGGGACGGCGGGCTTTGTCGAATTGAATAAGAATTTGGAAAAAGCCGAGGTCGGTTATTGGTTGGCTGAGTCTGCACAAGGTCAGGGCATCGCAACACAGGTCGTTCAGGCGCTGGTTCAGATCGGGTTTGATCGGCTGGGTTTATTCAAAATCGAAGCGTCGGTGGCCGTTGAGAATTTCAAGAGTCAACGGGTGTGTGAACGGGCGGGAATGACATTGGAAGGCATCATGGCGAATGCGGAGCGGATCAATAACCGTTTGCTGTCGCATAAGAAATACGCACTCATGCGTTCTTAATGTGGCGTCCCCGGTCGTTAGCCGGGGACGTCAGGTTTTGACTTTAGCTGAGATCTTTTTTTCGATCAGGGCAATAGCCGAGTACCGTACTCGATTTTTAACCCATCGGTTGCAAAGCCCCAGAAGTCCATCACGCCATCATTGTTCACATCGGCGACGCCTCGTTGTCGGTATTTACGAACCTCTCCGGATTGCTCATACCAAATCTCTTCCGACGCTTTAAATCCTAAAGACCATACGACGGCATCTGCAAACTGCACATTACTGGCGCCCGGCGCCTCCGTCGTGTTGAAAAACACTTCAACCGCATTGTCATGAAAAATCACGATGTCGTTCAGGCCATCTTCATTCATGTCCACAATCTCCCGGGTATGAATGGCGGGGGTATACCAGGGGTTACCGGCGGGTACGTGCAGATACCCCTGATTTCGATTGATGTGATTCAAACCGACCGTTTGTTTTGCCAGAAATATCTGCGTGGAAGTATCAGCCGCATCCCAGCTTTCGCTGTAGTTTTCCGGATCGAACTCACCGCCGTTTGGCGAGGCGCCGGGGATCGGGTCTCGCATATTATTGACCGAAACCTCAATACCTGAAGGGCCAAAGCCGACGAGATCCAGCTTGCGGTCGCCATTCACGTCAGCCAGCATTCTTGGGTGGTCCACGGCGGTATAACTCAGTGGCGATTCGATCGCGTATTCCGGGATGTCATAGCGCCGATCCCGCAGTTGGTAGGAACCAGAGCCAGGGCCAGCACCCAGGTCGTCACCGAACTGTGCTAAGGACACCACCGTGGATCCGCGACCAAAGCCAACGATATCAAGATAACCGTCCCCGTTGATGTCAGCGAACTGGCGAATGTAGTTCTGGTAATCCAGTCCCCAGGTGCCATTGGCCCAATAACTGCCACCGTCATACATCACATTCAGAGACGGGATGTCCGCACTCCAGTTGCCATCGTTTTTGCTGGCAATGATCTTATTTGAAAAGCCGAGAATATCGTCGAGTCCGTCGCTGTCGATGTCGACTAAGTACTTGTAGTCGTGATTCCAGTCTGACGAGGCATAATTATTGTTGCCGTACTCGACTGGCGTTGAAGCGAGCGATAATCGGTTGTTAACCATACTGCCGGTGGCAATCCAGACGCCCTGTTCGGAAAAGCCAATGACATCAAGAACGTCATCGTCAGTCATTCGAGCCAGAAATCGCTGATTATCCCAGTTCCAGAGCGTGTCAGAGCCGGTGCTGGTCGCAAAGTTTTCTGAGTTTTCAACGAGGTAGTAATCAACGGTATCCGGGTCATAGACTCGAATACCGTCAGAGTTGATGCCGACAAACTCGATGGTGCCGTCACCATCAATGTCCTGTGCAGTCAGAGGATTGTATACCTGACTGACATACCCCCAAGGATTGTATTGAAACCAATCTTCCCAAGGCGTAAACACAAATGCTGATGAAAAGGGTTGATAAGTGTAAATGGTGTGCTCGCTTTCGAATATTTTCCCGGACGTATCTTCGGCCCGGATCGAAAACTCAACCTGGCCATAACCAAACAAGGTCGATGAGACTAGGGTGACAAACTCGAAATCGACGTCGTTGTTCAGAGTGGATATATCAATGGGGCCAACAACGGTGCCATCCGGGTATGTCATGGCATAGGTTAAAGACGTCAAACCGTCGATGGGTACAACTGTGCCGCTGAGCTTCGCACTCCACATGGTCAGGTCTGAAACGGTGAACTGTCCAATCAGATAACCTTCGTTGTCAGTGTCGGGGCCGGCAATCATTGGACCGTCATTTTGGCTGTCAACATAGTCCGGATCGACAGGCCCGTCGGATTCCAAATCACCATCGGTGTCGGGGTTTCTCGGGTCCAGTCCGGCGGCTTTTTCATCGGCGTCGTTTAACCCATCGCCATCGGTATCGGCGACTTTTGGATCGGAGTATCGAGTCGGCCCGCCCGCGTACAAGCCGTTTGGGTGGAACTTATTGACGACCCAACCATTCAGTTCTTCTTTGTCGGTCAGTCCGTCGCCATCAAAATCGGTCGGCGAGGCCACATTGGTGTTATCGAGGGTGCCGAACAGACTTTCCAATCGATCAAGTACGCCATCACTGTCGGCATCGGCGAGGAAAATCAGCTCTACGTTGTCGGCGGAACTGAGTTTAATGTTAGCCACATCGTAGCCTTTGACGATGTTCAGGTCGGCGTTGTCTTCATAACCGATATAGGTGTCCTCATTGAGATACATCGTTTCCGGTAGACTGTCATCGCTTTGTTCGACAAGGATGAGCCACTCGCCGTTGGACGTCGCGCGCAGGCTGTGAATCGCACCGGTTGCTGAGTCGAGTACGACTTGATTGTTGCCACCATCAAAAATACTGAGAATCTGAGCCAGCGAGGTTTGTGCGGAGGATTCGTTGTTTGAATCGGCGGCCACAAAAAACTGTTCCGTTGGCGGATTGTTGGGACCGTAATCAATGGTGACTTTAACCGTTTTGGCGTAAACCTCTTCAGCGGTCACCAGATAATCGCCGTAGGCGTTGTCAATGTTGTAGTTGCCGATGGACGCACTGACGGCTTTGGATTTCATCAGGCGTTGTACAGTCTCCTGATCAAGCCCGTCTTTCTCCATATCGATGCGTACCGACTCAGCACCGGGTGCTAAGGTGATGCACTGGCAGTCACCCGGTAAGGTGTCCTGGGCAAGATCAGTCACATGAGAAAACCCGCTATGGCCGAGGGTGTATTCGGACAGGTTCACGCGCAACCCTTTTAACGACACGCTGACATGGCCAACATTGCGCACGCTGATGGCCATGTTCACACCACCTCCCTCAACCACATCGGTAGTTTCCAGCGATTCAATGGCTTCCCACGAGTCTTCATTTTCTTCCATTTGCTCATAGCTGTGGCTGAAGGTATGTTCCGTGGACAGTGACAGGTTGGAGTTAACGCCACCCCATTGGAACAGGCCCGCACTGGCTTCGACGCCAATCGTCACTTCCGCCCCGATAGAATGAGACCCGCTTTGACTGGTTGTATTGCCGGTGGTGCGGCTGCCGCCCTGAGTGCTGCCGATGGTTCTGGCCGAACTGCCCGAAATGTCGAGCCAGAAGGCCGGTTCGGTCAGCAGCTCGATTTCAAACTCCGGAACATCCGCAATCATCGGGTTGTATTGGAAATTATTGGCGCCGGGGCCGGGGTTGAAGTTGCGATCAATGACTTCTTCACCGTCGGTATAGCCATCGCCATCGGAGTCGGCTTCAGTGATCAATGTACCCAACGCCGCTTCGTGGCGGTCGGTCAACCGGTCACCGTCAGTGTCGATGTCCTCACAGGTTACAATGATGTTGTCGCTGGGCTGGTCCGGGCTCACCGTACCGTTGTCGTTCTGAATGCTGCATTGCTGATAGTCCGGGTGACTGAACACGGTAATGGCGTAGCTGAATGCCTCCGGAAACTCTCCGGTGAAAACGTAGCTGCCGTTCTGGCTGAGTGATAAGGTGTCTTCACCGTTGAGTTGCAGCGTAATGGTTCCGTCTTGCAAGCCGGTAATGCTGCCGCCGATGGTGACGTTGCCCGGGCTGTTCTCGTTTTCGGAGTCCGCAGCGGGGTTGCACCCGATCAGAATCAGGGTACCCAATCCGATCAGGGCGGTGGTACTGAAATGGCGAAGTGTGGTCGCGATGTTCATCCTGTCTGTCCTTGCTTTTGTACTTATGGGCGGCCGCAGGTTCGGTATTAGCGACCCAATTTGGAAGGCTGGAGGCCAGTTTTATCAGGAAAATGTCGTCAAAATGTCGCAAAAGTCGTCAATTGACGGAATATTCGGGAAGGTTGTATGAAGCTTGAATTGAGTTTGGAGTCCAGAAGTGCCGACATTAACGGCAAAACCGTTCGGCTGACCCGGCGTGAAACCCGCCTTTGTGAAGTTCTCGCTGCACACCCGAACCAGCTCATTGGTCGTGAGCGTCTGCTGGACACCTTATCTCAGGACGGTCTCGAGGATCTCAGCAGTCGCAGTTTGGATAACTCTGTTAGCCGGCTGCGGAAAAAACTGGGCGATTCCGGTAAGCGTCCGCAAGTGATTGAAACGCTTTATGGCGAAGGTTATCGCTGGGTTTATGACACGGCTGTTAACGTTGAGCAACCGGATAAAAACACGCTGGTTGTGCTGGACTTGTCTGCCCCCAATTTATTGGATAGACCTGTCGTTGATCGGGCGCTGCAAACACTGCAGCAACAGTTGTCTTCTCAGTTGGAATGTACTGTGAGATTGGGTCACATGGCGTCGAATGAAATCGATGTCGGTGCCGACCCAACTCATTATTACCTTGAAGCCTTGCCTCTGTCTGGTCCGGAGACGATGCAGATGGTTTTGAACATTCGTCGCCACCAGAGTGCACTGTCCGAAAACTTAGGCCAGTTTTCTGTTACCGAACTGACTGACCAAGCAAGCCCGGTTGTCGACGCCGTCCATTCGTTTATGGTGCGGTGTGATCTATTGATGCAGACGGAAGGATTAACCGCGAACCCTCTTGACGTTGCGCTGTTTAACGTCACATCAAAGTATGAAAACGATGGACCCCAGCATCGAGTCACACAGCAGTACCTGAACAATCTGATGCACGAACAACCGGATGACCCTCACGCGAAAGTGCTCATGGCACTGAACATGCGCAATCGAATATTAATGGGGTATGTGACTCACTATCAGAAAGCTTTAGGTGAAATGCAGTCATTGATTCAGACGGCGCTGCCGTACCTCGATAACGAAGCATTGTATCTGGCCGCCAGCGCAGAAGTGCTGTATCAGTGCGGCGACAAAACTCACGGTCGCCAGTTGGCGGAAAAAGCACACGGTCAGATGAGTCATCCAGCCGCAACGCTGAAGACGGTTGGAAAGATTCACGCCTTTGAAGGACGCTTTGATCAGGCGCTGGATTGTTATGATCAGGCCATTGCCATGATTCCAAATGGCGGTACCTACCATTACATGCTGTTAACCTTGAAAGCGATTTTGTTTAAAGCCAATCGCGAACATGACGCCTTGTCAGAAGCGTTTCAGGCCATGAAAATGCTGGAACCGAAACTGAGTAAACGGGCCATCCTCTCGTTGATGCTATATGACGGTGAGCGAAAGATGACCTTTGCTGAACGTACTTTGCTGAAGTCACTGCCGCGCCCGCTCATTGATCGTATCGTCCGGTTGACTTTTATCGGATCGGCACGCTCTTTTATGCACGAAACGCATCGTATGAACCTGATGAAACCGTTGCTCGATGCACTGTACGATCTTCGCAACTACGTCACCAATCACGAAGATATCCTGGCCAGTTTGCCAGAGTACTCAAACTTTGGTCGGTAACCCCGCGACCGATCCGTGCTTTGAGAGTCAGAGACCCATTCGAGTATCAAAAGTATTCGCGGACGTTGCCGGAAGCACCTGACGCTTAGGTTTGCATTCTTTTCGGTGATAACAAATGGTTATCACTGGAATCCCATCAGACGATGGTAATCTTTCTCTTGCTAATGGTTCTGAATCGTAAATTTCAGACGAATAAAAACAAAAACGGTGAGAGTTATGAGTAAACCTATGAAGACCCAGGTCGCCATTGTAGGTGGTGGTCCATCGGGTATGTTGTTATCGCTGTTATTGGCAAAAGAAGGCATTGAGAGCATCGTGATTGAACGCTCCAGCCGTGATCATGTGCTGTCCCGCATACGTGCCGGCGTATTGGAATGGACCAGTGTCGAGCTGTTGCGACGGGCGGGTGTTGGTGAACGTATGGACCGGGAAGGGCATGTTCATGCCGGAACCCGGGTAGCTTGGCGCGGGGCCGATCATATGTTGATTGACTCGCAGAAGTGGGCCGGAAAACCCTTTATGGCCTATGGTCAGACCTACGTGACCGAAGATCTCTACGCGGCGGTCGATAGTATTGATGGACTTGTGCTCGATGAATGTGACGACGTTGTGTTGAATGAGTTACTGGACAACCCTTATGTCACCTTTAAACGGCAGGGTGAAGAGTACCGGGTCGATGCGCAGTTCATTGCCGGGTGCGATGGCTATCATGGTGTCAGTCGTCAGTCGATTCCCGATACCGTTCTGAAAACTTTTGAGAAAGTGTATCCCTTCGGGTGGTTAGGTGTGATGTCAGAAACACCGCCACTGGAAGACTTGTGGTATGTGCAGCACGAGCGTGGTTTTGCACTGGCGTCACAACGTTCGCCAATGCTCAGTCGTTATTATGTTCAGTGCCCGATAACCGACAAAGTCGAGGATTGGTCAGATGAACGTTTTTGGGACGAGCTGATTACCCGCTTCCCGCCGGATATTGCCGCGCAGATTACCACCGGTCCTTCCATTGAAAAATCCATTGCGCCGCTGCGCAGCTTTGTTTCGGAACCCATGCGCTACGGTCATTTATTTTTGGCCGGGGATGCGGCACATATCGTTCCGCCGACGGGAGCAAAAGGTCTGAACCTGGCGATGTCGGATGTCTACTATCTCTGGCGCGCATTGACGCTCAAGCTGCAGACCGGCAGTGATGAACTGATTGATCGCTACTCAGCGACGGCATTGGATCGGGTATGGAAAACTGAGCGATTCAGTTGGTGGATGACCTCTCTGCTGCATGTGTTTCCTGAGCATTCAGCCTTTGATCATCGTACCCAGGCGGCAGAGCTGGACAGCATAGAAGCGTCGGAACATGCGCAAGCCTGGCTCGCCGAGCAGTATGCCGGGTTTCCGATCGAGGACTGGGGTTAACTGCGGTAGTGCGTTCGAATCAGGATGGCACTGAACAATGCACCCAGCATCAGAACGCCGATCAAGCTGATCGGCGTCTGATCATAAAACACAGCGGTCAAACTCGCGCCTAAGGTGCCCAAGCCCATTTGTAAGGTTCCCAGCATGGACGCCGCAAAGCCGGCAATGTGTCCTAGCGGTTGCATGGTCACCGCCGAAGCCGGTGCAAAAACATGCCCCATACCGACCAAAAACAACAACAAAAGACCATAAAGCGCCACGACAGACAATTGAGCGCCCAGAAGCAGCGTGACGATCAGTAAGGCGGCAACCACGACGGCCAGCAGATAAAACAGACTGCCTTGATGCATGAGCTTTTCCGCAGACTGTCGGTGAATGCGAAAACGACAGACTTGGGCAGAGACCATGTAGAAGGTGACTGCCAGCGCGAACCCCCAACCGACCACGTGGGCAGGGTAGTGGTAGTAATCCACAAGAATGGACCCTAGGCCGGTCGCAATCGAGAAATAGGCAAAGAACGTAAAGGACACAACAAAAGACGCGACCAGCGCCTGACGATTGGTAAAAAACGCCAGAGCACTTTGTTTGGTTTGTACCCAGGGGTGCAGGTCTCGGTTGGGTCGATGACTTTCCGGCAGCGATGTCAGCAACAGAATCAAGCACAGACCGCCAATGACCGCATTGAGGATCAATGGGGCTTTCCAACCAAACAGACTCACAATGAGCGTCCCCAGAATGGGTGCAATCATGGCGCCGGCCGCGAGCGACGTCACCAGAATGGCCATCAATTTGTCGAGGTCTTTGCCGTGATGGGTATCTCTTGCAACGGCACGGGCAACGACCGGCCCAACCGTGCCGGCAACGCCCTGAACAAAGCGAATGACCAGCAGTTGCGAGATGGTGTCGGCGAATACGGTTGCGACGCTGAGCAGGGTGAAACCTGTCATGCCAATAAGAAAAACCGGGCGACGACCAAAACGATCAGACAACAACCCCATCGGAATTTGTCCAAGGGCGTAGCCGGCCAGATACAGCCCGATTGTCAGCTGGCTCAAACCCGGATCCGTCTGGAAGGCGAGCGTCATCGATGGAATGGCCGGAATGATACTGTCGATGGCAATCACGGACAGACTGATGGTTAAAATTAGGGTGATGTAAAACGTCGCTGATTTGGAATGCATAAAGCCCTGCACAAAGTATGTGAAATACCAAAGGGGACAAATCATAAATGACCCTTGCTGACACCATTGCTGTAAAACGGAGCGTCCCAGCTGTGAAACGAATCAATCGGGCCGAATGGCGGGATGGTCGCAACAAAGGAGAATTCGGGCTTTAGCGGTGAGTGCCCGGAAATTGTCCTGCAACTACCAACAGCGATAGTTATTGCGGTCGGCTTTTGTCTGGTTTTATCGAGACAAAGCATCGGTACAATGAGCCACATTGGTATCGATCGGGTGAGCTTCAGAATATCGTTTGGTGATGCCGGTCTGAAGACGTCGTATTTCAATAGAAGGATTACAAATGAAACTCAACGAGACAGCGCGTATTGGTTTAGGGTGTATGAACCTTTCTCATGCCTATGGAACGCCTCCACCGGAACAAGATGCCGTAGCACTGTTGAACAGGGCTCTGGATATTGGCTACAACCATTTTGATACAGCGGCGCTTTATGGTTTTGGTGCCAATGAGTCTCTCATCGGTAAGGCCGTGTCTCATCGCCGGGATGAGTTTTTTCTCGCCAGCAAATGTGTGTTGGTACCGGATGACGCCGGTAAGCGCTCTCTGGATGGTCGGCCGGAAACCATTAAGAAAACCTGTGACGCAGCTCTGAAACGACTGAGTACCGATTATATCGATCTTTATTACTTACATCGTTACGATAAAAATGTACCGTTGGAAGACAGTATGGGCGCGATGGCCGATCTGGTTAGTGCCGGTAAAATCGGAGCCGTGGGTCTGTCGGAGGTTTCGGCCGAAACATTGGCACGCGCACATGCTGTGCATCCGATTGCCGCCGTGCAAACTGAGTTCTCGTTGTGGACGCGCAACGCCGATATTGCCGTGATCGATAAGTGTCGTGAGCTGGGTACGACCTTTGTTGCCTTCAGTCCGGTGGCGAGAGGGTACTTGTGCGGTACTTTAACGGACGTTAACTCACTGGGTGAGCGGGATTTGCGTCGCACCATGCCGCGCTTCAGTGCCGAGAATTATCCTAAAAATCTCGAACTGTTGACCCCATTGCAGGAAGTGGCCGAGGAACTGAACGCGACCATGGCTCAGGTGGCGCTGGCCTGGGTGCTGCAACGCGATGCTCATATCGTCGCGATCCCGGGCACTACCCGTTTATCGCACTTGCAGGATAACTTCGAAGCGACCGGGGTGACCTTGTCAGATCTTCAATGGCAACGGCTAGACAAAGCCATTAACGACCAACAGGTATACGGGCGCCGTTACAATGATGCTGCCCAGGCAGACATCGACACAGAAAACTTTTAATTAATAAAAAGCCCGGCACATATCAAAGCGACGGGCTTTTGTCGTTTCCAGAAAGTGTCGATTTGCATCGACACCGATCGCTCAGTCTGTCTTCAATCGACTGAATACGCGACGGGCATTGCCTTCGAAGATCATGGCTTTCTCTTCGGCGTTCAGAGCTGTGTTGTTATCGATGTAGCGTTTGGTATCGTCAAAGTTGTGTCCGGTTTCCGGGTCAATACCGCGCACCGCACCAATCATTTCGGAAGCAAACAGAATATTTTGGGTTGGTACAATGTCGAGTAACAGGTCAATGCCACGTTGATGATACACACAGGTATCAAAATATATATTCTTTAACGCAGACTCTTCCAATGGGGCGTATCCCTGGTCCTGCATGAGACCACGGAAACGTCCCCAGTGGTAGGGCACAGCACCGCCGCCATGTGGAATGATAATTTTAAGTGACGGGAAGTCTTTGAACACATCGGACATGATCAACTGTTGAAAGCCGGTGGTGTCAGCACCCAGATAGTGTGAGCCTGTGGTGTGAAAGCAATCATTACAGGCGGCACTCACATGGATCATTGCCGGAATGTCGTACTCCACCATTTTTTCATAGATTGGGTAAAACGCGCGATCAGCTAATGAGGTGTCCTTCCAGTAACCGCCGGATGGATCCGGATTCAGGTTGATACCGATGAATCCCATCTGTTCGACTGTGCGTACGATTTCCGGGACGGATTTTGCCGGGTCGACGCCCGGCGATTGAGGTAGCTGGGCAACCGGCGCAAAGTTCTTCGGAAACAGGTCACACACCCGCCGGATTAAATCGTTCTGGTGTTCAGTCCAGAACTGACTGGTGTACTCGTTGCCAATGTGATGTCCCATCCAGCTGGCGCGTGGTGAAAAGATGGTGAGGTCGGTACCCCGTTCGCGCTGCATTTTCAGCTGGTTGTTTTCAATGCTTTCCCGGATTTCATCGTCAGAAACGACTACCTGACCTTTCTCGCCCTTGAATGAAGGGTCTTTTGCGACTGCGGCTTTCTGCGCGTTGCGATAGTCTTCAACGCCTTTTGGTGTTGTTGTGTAGTGACCATGACAATCAATAATCATTTTTGTAACCCCAATCGTATCGATTTTTATTGTTCAGCGAGTATTGAGGATCGGGGCGGAGGCGGCTATTTAGTTCTTTTTAATTTGATATTAGTTTTTGTTATATGTGACCAGGCTTGGCCTGAGATAAGATCCTTAAAGTGCCTGGTTAATGGGTCTGTGCCGCTGTCATCTCATTACTCAGGTTGCGAATAATCGAGATAAAGAGTTGCTGAGTTGTTGTCGGATGCCAGTCTTTGCGCGTGGTGATCCCAATCGGGCGAGTGGCACCAGGGAGCGAAAAATCCAGCGCTTTCATGCGGCCTTCCTGAATTTCCTGTTCCAGTTGGTGGCTGGATAAAAAAGTGAGTCGGTTACTGTTGTGTAGCAGTTGATGGATCAGGCTTTGTGAACTGCACTCAATCAGACCGCCGCGGCTTTCCAGATGTTGCCCGATAAGATTTTCAAAAATGGTGCGCGTCGGGGTACCGGTTCGCGGGAGTACCCAACTGTATTCCGCCAGATCGGAGAGCTGGATATCGCTTTGTTCGACTAAAGGATGACCGTTGCGGGCAGCAATCTGCAGAGGGCTGTCAAACATGGCGGTCTGTTCGACGTCTGTGCTGGGTGGCGGATCACGTAAAGCGCCGACGAGGAAGTCAAGCTCACCATTGAGTAGCCGCATCAACAGATCGTCATAGGGGCCATCGACAATGGAAATGCTGACATCGGGCTTGAGTGAAGATAAACGGTCGATCGCACGCGGAAGCAGGATCGTACGGGCCAGAGGCATCGACCCAATGGCAATGTGGGTGATGTCGGACCCATTCAGTTCGGCCAGCTCAGTAAACGCCAGTTCCAGTTCCCGAAACGCAAGCAATACGTATCGGGTCAGGTTCTTCGCGGCTTTGGTCAGGGCAATGCCATGGCTCGTTTTTTCAAATAATGACATATCGAGCAGGCTTTCCAGGTCTCTGGCAGCGCGGTAAACGGCCGGTTGGCTGACATTCATTTCCCGCGCCGCGGCACTGAAGCTCGTTGTGTGTTGCAATGCAATCAGCGTTCTCAGCTGCACATGAGTCATGTTTTCGCTGTGTAGCAGGGCTTGTTTGGCGCTGCTGCGGTTGCGATTGTTTTGTGATTCCTTAACCCCGGTATCGAGGAAGTTAAGGCAGCGCCGGGTACGCAGCAGAAACATGTCTCCGGCATCGGTCAGGAACATTCCATTGTGCCGGCGTTGAAAAAGGTCGGCTCCCAGCTGTTTCTCCATTTTTAAAATGGCCTGGGTCAAGGCCGATTGAGTCACAAAGTTTTGCTCGGCAGCTGCATTAATGCTGTGCAGTCGTGCAACCTCTGAAAACAGCTTTAAGTGCCTGAAATTTATCGTTTTTGTAGGCATCACTGAACCTCTCGACAGGGCTTATCCTGTTCGATGCTATAACAGAAACTTATAACCTGTAAAACAATTCTAAATAGTTTTTTAAGATCAAAGGGGGATACTGCATTTTACAAGTTTGCGATATCAAACTGTTTGAGACGGTTAACGCCGCGTTCAGGTCAGTCAGCTATCGTCGGCAGGGCCAAGCACTTTACGGTCCTGTTTGTTGATAACCGTCTCGCATCAACAATAGATAAAACAAAAACAAGAGTCAGAGAGGAAGTTATGAAGTCATTTACCCGAATAGCCATATCCGGCGTTACTGCACTGGCGATCAGTACAACCACCATGGCCGCAGACGTCACCATTCGTCTGGGTCACCTTTGGCCGGCGGTAGCCGGACCGCACACCAAGCTTCTCAGCGTCTGGGAAGAGAAAGTAGAGGCCGAGTCCAACGGTCGCATTGATGTTGAGATTTATCCCAGCGGCACACTGGCGGCTCCGCCGGCTCAGTACGATGCCGTTAAAAATCGTATTATGGATGCGACTGCGACCGTCCTTGGGTACAGCGCAAACCGTTTTCCGCTGACTCAGGTGGTCGAACTGCCGGGTGTTCAGTCTAATGCGGTAAATGGCTCCTGCATCGTCCAGTCTCTGTATGATAACGGGGCATTAGACAGTGAATTTGGTGATACGCACCCGCTGTTTTTCTTCACGCATGGTTCCGGTGGTTTTCACAACAAGGGTGAAGCCATTATGCAGCCGGCTGATTTGAAAGGTCTGCGTATGCGTCGTCCAACCACCGTGGTGGCGAACATTCTTGAACAACTGGGTGCTCAACCCGTCGGTATGGCGGCACCGGAAAGCTATACCTCTATGCAACGAGGTGTGATTGACGGCGTTGCCTTGCCTTGGGAAGGGGCGATGTCGTTCCGTTTGAACGAGTTGGCTGAAAGCCATACCGAGATTGAAGGTCTCTACACGCTGACATTCATTGTGACCATGAATAAGCAGGTTTACGACAGTCTGCCAGCCGATCTGAAAGCGGTGATTGATAACAACAGCGGCTTGGAGTGGGCCAATAAAGCGGGTGAAGTGTTTGATGAACTGGATTCCCTGGGTCGACAGCAAGCTGTGGATGCCGGTCACACCATCGTGACCATCGAAGGCGGCACGGAAAACCCGGTTTGGAAAGCCCCCATCGTGAATGCACGTAAAGCCTATCTGGATGACCTGCAGGAGAAAGGTCTGCCAGCACGCGACGTCTATGATCAGGCGGTTGCCCTTGCCGCTTCCTGTGGCATGTAAGCATCGTATTCACTGACGTTTACGATGCAGCAATGCGGCTCGTCTGAGCCGCATTTTCCAAACCTGTTTCTATCTGTTAGGAGCCCGAGTTGTGTATCAATTTAATCTCTGGGTGAACCGTATTGCCTATAGCCTGAACATCGTTGGCGGAATCAGTCTGTTATTTATCATGCTCGTCGTGATTGCCGATATTCTGACCCGAACGCTTTTTGGCATGACCAAAGGGGAAGTGGATTTAACCTTTCCGGGCAGTTTTGAAATGGTCAAATACGGTTTGCTGTTCGCGTTAGCCTATTGCATGCCATATGGATTGAATCGTGGGCAGGTGGTGGTTGATCTGTTTACTGATAACTGGTCAGTCAAATCCAAAACGCGAATCGCAGCATTCTATATGTTGTTTTTTGCTGCTTTCGGTTTTCTGATGGCGGAAAACCTCATTCATTCGGGATCACTGGCTAAACAGTCCGGTGAAACCACGCAGGATCTGATGATTCCTATGTTTTATATCTATTATCTCGCCGCCGTTGGTATGGCGGTCCTCGGATTACGTGCTGTTTCCATTTCCTTAATTCTGTGGTTTGACCGAGATGGAGAACTGGCATGAGTACTCAGATTATCGGTTTGATTTGCATGGCCGGCATGCTCGGCGCAATCGCCTTGCGCATGCCGATCGCCCTGGCAATGGCGATGACAGGCTTTATTGGTTTTGGTTGGATTGTCGCGTTTGATCCGGCGATTTCCGTATTAGAAAGCGGGGCGTTCGACACCTTGTCAAACTACAGCTTCAGTCCGGTGCCGTTGTTTATTTTGATGGGGGTTTTTGCGTCGAAAGCAAAAATGTCCGCTGAACTTTTTAATGGGGCCAAGTCACTGTTTGGTGCATGGCGCGGTGGCATGGCGTTAGCCGCCGTCTCTTCCTGTGGCATCTTTTCGGCCATCTCCGGCTCTTCATTGGCGACAGCCGCCAGTATGTCAAAAGTTGCTTTACCTGAAATGCAGAAAAACGGATACGCCAACTCGTTGGCCACCGGGACTCTGGCCGCCGGCGGAACCCTGGGGATCATGATCCCACCCTCCATTGCATTGCTGCTTTATGGGCTGCTAACTGAACAGTCGGTAGGTGACATGTTTATTGCCGGCATCATTCCCGGACTCATGGGGCTGGTGCTTTATATGTTGGCGGTAGCGATCACGGTTTGGATCAAACCGGAACTGGCTACGCCAGGGTTGGCAACCTCATTCATGGAGAAACTGCGCGGACTGAAAGGCCTCATTCCCTTCGGTACGGTGTTTGCGCTCATCATTGGTGGCATCTACGGCGGTATTTTTACGCCAACAGAAGCGGCCGCCGTCGGTGCCGTTGGCACCCTCGTGATTGCGTTGTTCCGCGGCATGACGTGGAAAGATTTTGTCGACTCCATTCAGGAAGCTATGGTGATGTCGACAATGATTTTCTTCATGGTCATTGGTGCAGAAATTTTTGGCTTTTTCCTGTCTGTCTCGCGTGTGTCTTTTGCTCTGATTGAGCTGGTCGGTTCACTCGACCTGACGCCTTTTGTTGTGCTCCTGTGCATCCTGGGCTTATACGTTGTACTCGGCATGGTAATGGATTCCATTGCCATGTTGTTGCTGACGGTTCCGATCGTTTACCCCTTGGCCATGCAGGCTGGGTTCGATCCGGTTTGGTTTGGCATCATTACGGTGATTACCGTTGAGTTGGGCCTGATTACACCGCCGATTGGCATGAACGTGTTTGTGATTAAGTCCGTTGCTCAGGATGTCAAGCTCGGCGAAATATTTAAAGGCGTTGTTCCTTTTGTGCTGTCGGATGTGGTTCGGTTGGTGTTGCTTATTGCCTTCCCGGTACTCGCGTTAGGTCTGCTGTAGCAGAGAATAATAAGGAGAGAGGAAATGTCTGTTGTTGTACAAAACATAGAACGAGCTGACGATAACATTATCGCAGGCCTGGCCGAGTGCGGTGTGGCCACCGTGCACGAAGCACAAGGCCGAAAAGGGCTGTTGGCGGACTACATGCGTCCCATTTTTCCGGGCACTCGGTTAGCCGCCTCAGCGGTCACTATTCTGGCACCGCCGTGTGACAACTGGATGGTGCACGTTGCCATTGAGCAGGTGAAACCGGGTGATATTCTGGTGTTGGCAACGACGTCACCTTCTAACGCGGGTTATTTTGGTGATTTGTTAGCAACCTCGATGCAGGCCCGTGGTGGTGTCGGTTTAATAGTGGATGCCGGTGTTCGCGACATCGCCGATCTGAAAGCCATGAACTTTCCGGTCTGGTCGAAATCCGTCTTCGCTCAGGGCACTGTAAAAGAAACCTTGGGCTCGGTTAATGTACCGGTGATCTGTGCGGATGAACTGGTTAATCCGGGCGACATCATCGTTGCCGACGACGATGGTGTTTGCGTGGTTCGACGTGAAGAGGCCGCCGACGTACTGGAGAAATCCAGACAGCGTGAAGCCAATGAAGAAAGCAAGCGCAAGCGCCTCGCCGCCGGTGAGCTGGGGCTCGATATCTACAACATGCGGGAACGCTTAGCCGAGAAAGGGCTGCGCTATGAGTGAAGGCATTCGGTGCATGTGGATGCGCGGGGGAACGTCCAAAGGGGGCTACTTTCTTGCGGAAGACTTGCCACAAAACCAGGAACAGCGGGATGCTTTTCTGTTGCGGGTAATGGGCTCCCCGGACGATCGACAGATCGATGGCATGGGCGGAGCTCACCCGCTGACTTCCAAGGTGGGCGTGGTTAAAGCGTCGCAACGGGATGACATCGATGTGGACTACCTGTTTTTACAGGTGGTGGTCGATGAGCCGGTCGTCACCGACGCACAAAACTGCGGCAACATTCTTGCTGGTGTCGGACAGTTTGCGATCGAACGCGGACTGGTCGAAGCCGAACCGGACACCACCGATGTCCGGATTTTTATGGTGAATACCGGGCAGGTTGCCATTGCGACGATACAAACGCCAGGTGGTGTCGTCACCTATGATGGTGATGCACGGATCGACGGTGTGCCCGGAACGTCAGCGCCAGTGCTGATCACTTTTCAGGATACGGCAGGTGCTAGTTGTGGTGCTTTGCTGCCGAGTGGAAATGCTTCAGACATTATTGAAGGCACTCGCGTGACCATGATTGATAATGGCATGCCAACGGTCATCCTGCGGGCGGCCGATTTTGGCTTGGATGGTTCGGAGAGTCGGGAAGACCTCGACAACGACAGCGAACTGAAAGCAAAGTTGGAAGGGATTAGACTGCAGGCCGGGTATCTGATGAACCTGGGCGATGTCAGTGGTAAAACCGTTCCAAAGATGACGCTGGTCAGTGAGCCCAAAGCAGACGGTGCCATCGATACGCGAACCTTTATTCCGCATCGGTTGCATGCGTCCATCGGTGTGTTAGGTGCCGTCTCTGTTGCAACGGCCTGTGCTATTAAAGGGTCCATCGCTCATCAATTGGCGGTAATGACAGGTAACGAAGTCGGCATCGAACATCCGACCGGCATGACTAATGTTGTGTTGTCGCGAGATGCCAATGGCGATGTGGTCAGCGCCGCCATGTTGCGTACGGCGCGAAAGTTAATGGACGGTGTGGTGTTCGGCTAACCAAACCACACTCCTAAAAGAAAGCGAGTAGAACTATGATGAGTCCCGATTATTTGCCCTTCCATCCGGATCCTAAGAAACCGGACTTTGTTGCACCGGCGGGAGCTGTTGATGCGCATTGTCATGTGTTTGGTCCGGCCGCGGAGTTTCCTTATGCCCCGGAACGTAAATACACACCATGCGACGCCGGCAAGGATCAGTTATTTGCGCTGCGTGACTTTTTAGGTTTCAGCCGCAATGTCATTGTTCAGGCATCTTGCCATGGTAAAAACAATGACGCCCTGGTCGATGCACTGACCCACGCCGGGGAGCTGGCACGCGGTGTCGCCGTCGTTGGCAAAGACATTACTCACAAAGAACTGAAAGCGTTAGATGCCGCAGGGGTACGAGCCGTGCGTTTTAACTTTGTTAAACGTCTGGTCGATACCACCCCGTGGGAGCATTTTCTGGAAATCTCCGAAAAGATAAAACCCTTCGGTTGGCATATTGTTGTTTATTTCGAAGCGCCCGACATGATGGGTCTGATCCCATTATTGGAGCAGTTTGAAACCACGATTGTGGTGGATCATATGGGTCGTCCGGATGTATCTGAAGGCGTCGACAGTGATGGTTTTAGTCGATTCATTGAACTGATGCAAACCCACGAAAACATCTGGACAAAGGTGAGTTGTCCGGAGCGGTTAACCGTTGCAGGGCCGGACTACGACGATGTCGTGCCGTTTGCCCGAAAACTGGTCGAAACTTTTCCCGATCGAGTGCTATGGGGCACCGATTGGCCTCATCCGAATATGAAATCCCATGTACCGGACGACGGTGTATTGGTGGATGTCATACCCCGCATTGCGCCAACCGAAGCACTTCAGCAAAAGCTCTTGATTGATAACCCGATGAAACTTTATTGGGCTCGATAAATGATGAAGATCGGGTTTATTGGGTTTGGTGAAGCCGGTCAGGCGATCTGGTCCGATTGGCATCGCCGGAATGATGTTGAAGCCGTTGTTTACGATCTGAAGCTGGATCAACCGGACACGGCTGTGAGTACGAGAGAACAGCTGCGTGAACGGGGTCTTACTGCGGCCGCCAATGCCCGGCAGGTTTGCATGCAAAGCGATCTGGTCTTCTCACTGGTCACTGCTGATCAGGCGGAGGCGGTTGTGACGTCGCTGGGAGGCGTATCTCTAAATCCAGTCTGGTTTGTCGATGCAAATTCCTGTTCGCCTACCACGAAACAGAGAAACGCCCAGCGGATTACGGAGTTGGGTGGTCGCTATATCGACATGGCGATCATGGCGCCGATTTTACCGTTGCGCAGTCAAACCCCGGTGTTAGTTGCGGGGCCGAATGCAGAAATGCTCATGGAACAATGGATGCAACCTTTGCAAATGTCCGGTCGTTATCTGGGTGAAACTGTCGGTAAAGCCAGCTCGGTTAAGATGATTCGCAGTGTCATGGTGAAAGGGATGGAAGCCTTGACGGCCGAATGTCTGCTCAGCGCACAAAAGGCTGGCGTCTCCGAAGATGTCATGCAGTCGTTAGCGCATTCGCATCCCAGTCTGGACTGGCCGGAAAAGGCAACCTATAACCTGGAACGGATGATTAAGCATGGTCAGCGCCGCAGTGCTGAAATGCGCGAAGTTGAAAGCTTTCTGAATGATTTGGGCTTTTATGACACCATCACACACAGTGTGGCGAACTGGCAGCAACGCATTGGTGGTCTCGGTTTGGTTCCCGAGTCCGATGATGTCCAAACACTCTCCCAAACTTTACTGCATGAGTTAACGTTTGTATTACCAGAGGAGGTATTATGATTCGATTATGTATCGCCGGTGCCGCCGGCGCATTTGGCATGAAACACATGGACGCTGTGGCAAAAATCGACGGTGTGTCGGTCACTTCAGTGGTAGGTCACGATTTAGCCGAAATTAACGCCTTTGCGAAAGAAAAGGGGATCGCGCACGCCACCGATGACCTGGCAGAGAGTTTGGCCCGGGATGATGTTGATGGCGTGATTCTGGCGACACCGACACCGTTGCATGCTCAGCAGGCCATCCAATGCCTGAAAGCCGGCAAGCACGTGATGGTCGAAATTCCGATGGCCGATAACATCGACGATGCCCGTGATCTGGTAGCCGTTCAGAAAGAAACCGGACTGGTCGCTATGGCAGGTCACACCCGACGCTTCAATCCATCACACCAGTGGATCAGAAATAAAATAATGTCTGGAGAGCTGACCATTCAACAAATGGATGTTCAAACCTATTTTTTCCGTCGCACCAACACCAACGCATTGGGTAAACCGCGCACATGGACTGACCATCTGCTGTGGCACCATGCTTGTCATACGGTCGATCTTTTTCAGTATCAGGTCGGTGAGCAGGCTGTTAAGCTGCAGGCGCTCCAGGGACCGATTCATCCGGAACTGAACATTGCGATGGATATGGCGATTGGCATGAAAACACCGAACGGTGCGATCTGTACATTGAGCCTGTCTTTTAACAACGATGGACCTTTCGGAACATTCTTCCGTTACATCTGCGATAACGGTACCTATGTGGCTCGCTACGATGATCTTGAGGATGGTCAAGGCAACAAAATTGACCTGTCGGATGTCGATGTTTCGATGAACGGCATTGAACTGCAGGACCGTGAGTTCGTGCGTGCGATTCGTGAAGGCGATGAGCCGAATGCCAGCGTTGCGCAATGTCTGCCTGCGATGGAAACGCTCAACTCACTCGAACACATTTTAGAAAACTAAGCGCATAAAACGCTGACCAGAATCTGAGATATCTGAGGACGTTGGGGTCGCGAAGATACGGACCTGTTAGGCGTCATGGTCCGTATCTTTAACCGCCTTTGTGAGTAGGGCGATCAGGTCGCGTTGTTCAGATTGTGTCAGGTTCTTAAGTATCTCACTTTGCAAATCGGTGACGATCGGTTCGGCTTGTCTGAGTGCTTTCAGGCCAGCGTCACTTAAACTGACGTCGCGGGCCCGTCGATCTCGGACACTGGTTTTTCGGGTGACATAACCGCGTTGTTCGAGTCGATCTATCACCCCACCTATCGTTGCGCGATCGTAAGCGATCAATGCGGCAATTTGCGCCTGTTCCAATACCGGATGAGTGTCCAGTATGGTCAGCGTGGCAAACTGGACCGGTGTGAGTTCCAGGCCAGCCGCCGCGAGCCGATGTTGAAACACCTGACTCGAGATCTGGTGAAGTCGTCGGATCATATGGCCTGGCATGGTGTTTAAGTGCATCGGTGTTTCCTCAATATAGCCATTTCGACTTTAAGCATGCATTTGCCGAACTAATAAGTATACATATTTTATTGTTTGTATAGTAAGTGTAGATATAATATGTATACATACTAAAAATAAACACAACACCGGTAAGAGAGATTCTGATGCAATATTATCTGGACGGTTTTCGCAGTGGCAGCCCCGATCAAAAAAATGCCCAACCCAATCGACGTGAGTATGGCGCTCATGCACCCCTGCCTGAAACGGTTGATGTTCTGATTGCCGGAACCGGCCCGGCGGGCCTTTGTCTGGCGGCACAGATGTCCCAGTTTGATGACATCTCGACCATGATCATTGAACGCAGCCCCGGCAATATCGCCAAAGGTAAGGCCGATGGCATCAACACCCGAACCATGGAAATGTTTCAGGCATTCGGGTTTGCTGAGTCGGTTAAGCGGGAAAGTTATTGGGTGAATCAAACCGCATTCTGGATGCCAGACCCGGAAAACCCTGCGAATATTAAACGCGTCGGCAGAGTGCAGGATGTGGCAGATGATTCCTCCGAAATGCCCCATACGCTAATCAACCAAGCGAGAGTGCATGAGTTGTTTCTGGAGGTTATGAAAAACTCGTCTTCACGACTACAGCCGGATTATGGGTGGATGGTAGTCGACCTTAGCATTGGTGATGAGCACGAGGGGTTTCCGGTTTCAGTGACGCTTCAGGATACCGGCGTGAACTGGGGTGAAATCAAAACGGTTCGGGCCAAATATGTGGTTGGTTGCGATGGCGCACGATCCAATGTTCGTAAAGCCATTGGTGGTGAGTTGTCTGGCGATTCTGCGCATCAAGCCTGGGGGGTGATGGACATTTTGGCAAACACGGACTTCCCGGATATTAGGCAGAAGTGTCTGATTACCTCCGCCCATGAAGGCAATGTGTTGATTTTGCCCCGTGAAGGCGGATATCTGTTCCGCATGTACGTTGAACTCGACAAACTCAAAGACGACGAGCGGGCCGCCGAGCGACAGTTCTCACAACAGGATATGATTCGGGTCGCTAACCAAATCATTCGTCCCTATACCATTGATGTCAAAGAAGTCGTCTGGTGGTCGATTTATGAAATTGGCCATCGCATGACCAATCGATTTGATAACGTTGCTGAGGATGCTGTCGGTGAGCAACACCCAAGGGTCTTTACGGCAGGAGATGCATGTCATACTCACAGCCCAAAAGCCGGGCAGGGTATGAATGTATCGATGCAGGATACGTTCAATCTCGGTTGGAAACTTGCGCATGTTCTGCAGGGGCGAAGTGACCCGGGTCTGTTACGTAGCTATTCCAGCGAGCGTTGGGCAGAAGCAAAACGCCTGGTCGATACCGATCATGAATGGGCAAGAATTATGTCTGCACCGCCGGGAGAGTCGGACCTGGACCGGGATGATGAACCGCGTTTTATGCGCCAGTTTAAAGAGAATCTCGAGTTTACCGGTGGCCTGGCGGTGCATTACGGACCCTCGCGAATCGTCGGTTCGTCTGAATATCAGGCATTGGCGACAGGGCTGGAAGTTGGTCGACGGTTTCACTCGGCACCGGTGGTCCGTTTGTCGGATGTGAAACCGATGCAACTAGGGCATGTTGCGCAGGCGGACGGGCGCTGGCGTTTGTATCTTTTTGCGCCACAAAACGATACGGGTGAAGCACCTTCGGTGCTTGCCGATGTGTGTCAATGGCTGGAGAGTCACCCGGATTCGCCCATTCAGCGTTATACCCGATCTGATGAGGATCTTGATGCACTGATCGACGTGCGCGCTATCTTCCAGCAAACGTTCGAAGCGCTGAACTATGAAACTATGCCGCCGCTGTTGCGGCCGATGAAAGGGCGATTAGGCCTGCAGGATCACGAAAAAATATTCTGCGTGGATCATAAAGGTGAGGGCGATATTTTTCAGATGCGGGGCATCAATCGTGCTCAGGGATGCATGATTGTTGTTCGACCGGATCAATACATTGCTCATGTTTTGCCGATCCGTGCGACCAGTGAGTTAAAAGTGTTTTTTGATGGGGTGTTTGTGAAACCTTAGTTCGGCGGTTTAAAAAGATGACGCGACGGTTTTTAGTTCCTCCAGGAAAGCCTTTTGCGTGGCCGTTGGAATAAAACCTTCGCGTACAGCATAACCAATGGGTCGGCTGGTTTGGGGGAGCCGGTACGGGATGGTGCGCAGCAACTGATTGTCCAGTTCAAAACGGATTTGGTGCGGCGATATGATGGATAAACGGTCACTGCCCAACAGTACTTCCCGTATGAGAATCTGAGACGTCGACTCGACCAGCTTCCCGGCTTGTTCCATCGCGGCATCTTTGAATACTCTGTCGAATGCGGATCGCGTTGGTGTGCCTTGTTTAGGAACAATCCATGGGAAGCGACTCAGTGTTTCAAGCGTCACGTCGGGGGTGGCGAATATCGGATGGTCATAGCGGGCGATCAGCGCCAGCGGTGCATCGAACAGCCTATGCTGGACGATGTCCGCCGTTTTCCCGGGCAAACGTAAAGCGCCAATGAGAAAATCGATATCCCCATAGCGTAAATGGTGTAACAGATCATCGTAACTGCCCTCGATGAGCCGAATACTGACCGTGGGTTTCTTTTCCGTAAACCGGTTGATGACCTCGGGTAACAAAACCGTCCTTGGCAATGGCATACTGCCAATGGTCAACATGCTGGTGTCGATATTTTTCAGGGCGCGAATGTCATGGTACCCCTGTTGAATCTCGTTAAATGCTAACTTACTTGCGCGCGCCAGGGTCTCTGCAGCGGGTGTTGGGGTGACTCCCTGTTTTGATTTAAGAAAGAGAACAACGCCAAGGCATAGCTCCAGTTCCTTACCTGACCGGTGTACTGAAGACTGTGAAATATTTAGCTGACGGCCGGCTTCACTGAAACTGTGATGTCGGGTGATGGCGGTCAGTGAACGCAGTTGAGTCGTCGTGATCTGATGAATCAGTTGTGCGCTGTTGCTCCCTTTAGGTTGCACAGATGAAACGGCGCGTTCTAAATAATTAATGGCTAGATTGACACGGGTCAACCAAATCGTTCCGGCGTCTGTTAGGTACATACCATCGCTTTTTCGCTCGAACAAGGCAGTGTCGAGTTCAGCTTCAAGCTTGGAAATCGCCTGAGTTATCGCTGGTTGCGAGAGGTGGACCTGATCTGAAGCCCGGCTGATGCTGTGACATTGCGCCACGGAGCAAAACGCACGTAAGTGCCTCAGGTTTGGCATCGTTTCCATAGCAAGGTCCTGATCGAAGCTCAGATTTTATCTAGCCTATCTCAAAAACCAATGACGTAACACTAAAATGAAATGGCATAAGGTGTCATCAGGCACGATAATTCTCAGTGAGTGTCAGTTCATACATGACATTGATTAAAGCCATAAAACAACAGAGGCGGCCAGTCGTTGCTTGGTCCGCTCCATAAACGAGGCTGACCATGGACTACAAACCAGACATTCCGGGCAACACCTTTTTTAACGGTGAAATGGCGGCAAAGGGTTATAACCTGAACAAGATGTTTCATTCGCTCAACTCCGCCGCCGGGCGGGAAGCTTTTCGAGCAGACGAGCGGGCTTACTGTGAGCAATATCGGTTAACACCGGAGCAGACTGAAACGGTCCTCAATCGAGACCTGATCAGGATGATTGAGCTTGGCGGCAGTATTTATTACATGGCGAAGTTTGCCGGCGTCCTGGGGCTGAATGTTCAGGATGTCGGTGGATTGCAAACCGGGCGAAGCACGGAAGAGTTTCAGGCCTATCTTGACAGTCAGGGGCGAGGTAAAACACATGGCTAAAATTATTGGTGGAATTACTACATCGCACATTCCGGCCATCAGTAATGCGATGGAACGGGGACTGGAAGACACTCCTTACTGGCGGGATTTTTTTGCAGCGTATCCACCCGTCAGGAAGTGGTTAGAAGAGCAGCAACCCGACATTGCCATCATTTTTTATAACGATCATGGGTTGGAAATGTTTTTGGATAAAAAGCCAACCTTTGCCATCGGTTGCGCTGCGGAATATGAGAATGCGGATGAAGGCTGGGGCATTGCGACGATACCAACGGTAACCGGTGAAACGGAACTTTCCTGGCATATTGTCAATGAGTTGATTGAACACGATTTCGATCCAACGGTCTGCCAAGACATTAAGGTGGATCATGGGTTAACTGTCCCCTTGCGGTTGATGTACCCGGATCAGAACTACAAGCATTTAAAAGTTATCCCTGTCTGCATCAACTGTGAACGTCATCCAATGCCAAAACCCAGCCGAACGTTTGCCTTGGGTGAGGCCATCGGTAAAGCGGTTGAATCCTTTCCTGGCGATGAAAAAGTTGTGGTCTTTGGTACCGGGGGGTTATCGCATCAGTTGGATGGCGAGCGTGCCGGGTTCATCAATGCCGACTTTGATGAAGAGTGCATGGATAAACTTGTCAGTGATCCCAAAGCTTTGACAAAATACTCCAATTACGACCTGGTCAGGTTGGGCGGCTCTCAGGGTGTTGAACTGAACATGTGGTTAGGCATGCGTGGCACCATGACCGGGCATGTCGAAGAGATTCATCGCAACTATGTCGCGCCGATCTCCAATACCGGTGCTGGTCTGCAGCTGTTACGTCATACCCCTAAACGCTAACAGGTATTCGCCGTATGATTTCGGCCAGTCACGGCGGCGGTACGGTTAAACTGAGCTGGTTTGAGCGTGCTGCCGGCGATATCGGCCCGGTGACAGCTCGGTGTTTTTGGTAAAGAAACGAGAAAAGTACGCGGGGTCATCAAAGCCGAGTGAAAACGCGATGTTCTCAACCGAATCCAAGGTGTAAATCAAACGTCTTTTTGCCTCCAGTACCAACCGTTCTTCGATGAGCTTTTTTCCAGATTGATTCAACAGCGATTGACAGATGCGGTTTAAGGTGGAAAGTGAAATGCCTAACTCACCAGCATACCAGTCCAGGCGCAAATGCTCTTTGTAGTGGTCGTCTATCAGTGCAATAAAACGCTGTAACTGGGCAATGTGATGATCCGATCCGGTCTGAAGGCCCGCGATATTGCTGGTCCGGGCGAAGGTGGTAAACAGTGCCCCGAGTAGGCATTTCAGCAATGCGTGAGAGTATTGTTTTTGTTGTCGGAACTCACCGACTAACAACTCACGAAGATGTATGAAGATCGGTACCAGTTCAGACGAAGAGTGAAGCTTCACAACCGCGGGTGTTAACGACCAAGCCGGGTTTACCTCGGTTTGTAAAAGGGTTTGGATGTCGGTCAGAAATGGCGTCGCGACGCTGAGTACATGGCCCGTTGTATCCGGTTCAAAGTGAAATCCGTGCACCACTTCATTTGGAATGTAAATAAGCCCATGGCCGGACAAGCTCCGTTGTTGATTGTCTAAAAGTATGTCGACACTGCCTTGCGTCATGATGATCAACTGAATCATGTTATGGTGGCGATGCGAGCGAATGTGCCAGCCTTGTTGGCTGGAACGCTCGGCAATGGATTCGATATGAACAAATCCCGGTTCTGTGTCACCAAGCCTTTCACCGTACAAGCCGTATATGGGCACTGTGTTTGCGTCTGATATATCCGTCATGTGTCTCTCTCAAGATGACAGAAAAGTACAATTTTTTGATTGTTAAGTGAATAGTCTATAGGTCGTAGCAATCTGATAATGCGGGTCAGCAATCAGGAGAGAAGATGATGAAAACAATAAAAACACAGGTGGCGATTATCGGTGCTGGGCCGTCCGGGTTGTTACTCGGTCAGCTACTGCACAAGCAAGGCATTCAAAACATCATTGTTGAGCGTGTGACCGGTGATTATGTGCTGGGTCGTATTCGTGCCGGCATTTTAGAACAAGGGTTTGCCGATCTGGTACGCGAAGCTGGAGTATCCGAGAACATGGATAAGTTCGGTGATGTGCATGAAGGCTTTGAAATTGCTGTGGGCGATGAACGCATCCGCATTAACATGGCTGGGTTAACCGGAGGAAAAACGGTTGTTTGTTATGGCCAGGTAGATATCACCAAAGACCTGATGGATGCACGAGCAGAGGCAGGCCTGGAAACACTGTACGAAGTAGAGTCAACTGAACTGCATGACGTAGACTCCGAGACACCGTCCGTGACATTTATTCAGAACGGCGAACCGGTAACGATTAAATGCGACTACATTGCCGGATGCGATGGGTTTCATGGTGTTTCAAGGCAAACCATCCCGGAGACATTACGTACCGAACATGAACGAGTATATCCGTTTGGCTGGTTGGGGTTACTCAGCGATACACCTCCGGTCAGCCCTGAACTGATTTATTGCAAAACACCGCGCGGTTTTGCGTTGGCAAGTATGCGTTCTGAAACCCGCTCCCGGTATTACCTGCAGGTGCCATTGACGGATAAAGTTGAAGACTGGAGCGATGACAAGTTCTGGACCGAACTTAAAAAACGGTTACCGGCGGATGCCGCCTCCAAACTGGTGACCGGGCCGAGTATTGAAAAGAGCATTGCGCCATTGCGTTCGTTTGTTTGCGAACCGATGCAGTATGGCAATCTGTTTCTGGTTGGCGATGCCGCTCACATTGTGCCTCCAACCGGTGCCAAAGGGCTAAATCTGGCGGCTTCAGACGTTGCGACCTTATATAAAATACTGACCAAAGTCTATGAGACCGGTGATAAACGTTATCTTCAGCAGTATTCAGAAATCGCATTACGTCGGGTTTGGCATGGTGAGCGGTTTTCCTGGTGGATGAGCAATATGTTGCATGACTATGGCAATGTTCAGGTTGGGGATATGACGAAGGAAACCTTTACGCGGTTTATGGAATCTGAACTCAGTTACTACACCGGCACGGAAGAGGGGCGGAAAGTGATCGCCCAGCAATACGTCGGGTTGCCGTATGAGGAACTGTCCGATTATTAACGGTGGCGTTGTGGTTGGCGCTCGATACTTTGGAACTTCACCCTACGAGCGTCAACCCTATCGAGTTGACAGCAGGACCTTTTAATAATATTGGCGCAGAGACTCGGCAATGGCATAGACATCGGCGTTGTCATGGTCAGGTCGGATGAAATGCTGAAACGCATCGAGCCCCTGATAAAGGAGCAGGTCAATACCTGATAATTCGGCGGCACCGACCGCGGTTTCCGCGGTTAAAAACTCCGTCATCGCCGGAATGTAAACCGCATCAAACACCCAATGGTGCGACTGAATCAAAGTGGTATCGATTGGGCAGCCCGGATGGTTAGCGTGACCAACGGGCGAACAGTTCACAATCCCGTCCGCCGTCTTTGAATGTTCCGCGATGTCCGAATGATCAATCAGGGTCGTCGGCCAGCTGTATGGCCTGTTCTTTGAACAGGGTAGGTGACATAGACACCGGAGTATCCGTTTTTGACTAAAAAAAAGCGCTTCACCAAAAAAGTGAAGCGCTGAATAGGATCAATCCTGACCGGTTAACGGAACAATCAATACCGGTCGGCTGGATTTTTGTAAGACTTTCGTCGAAACCGATCCCAGGATCATTTTTTCCATCAGAGAATGCTTGCGGGCACCCATAACAATCATATCGACGTTTAACTCGTTGGCGGTTTCCAGAATGGCATCAGCAATGTCGCCGCTTTTGACGATGAACGAAATGTCTATTTCATCGGCCCATTCGCTCATTTCTTCGCTGAAGAACTTATGAATCCGTTCGCGGACGGTTTTGTCTAACGAGTCCAGACCACCTTTCTCCATTTCAACCAGTTCTTTCGCCGTAAAATATTTTTGAGCAACCTGCGCTGCGGAGTAGTTCAGTTTGTCCATAATATGGATGTAGACAATTTCAGCTCCATATTGATGTGCAAGGCTGACGGAGTGGCGAAAGGCCGGGCGGGAGCCATGGCCGATATCCGATGCATAAAGAATGCGTTTTAGTTCAGTAGACATAGCTGCTGGCTCCTTTCATTCAAGTTAAAAGTTCACATCAACTGATGTGATGATTCGTGAGTAACGCCCGACATATTTGCGCGCATTGTCCACCAGTTGTTGACCATCAATGCCTTGTTTGCTGACCTCATCGATCCAGCGATTAACAACCTGTTGTCCGATGGTTTCAAAAGGGTCCAAAGCATCCAGGCCCATTGTGTATAGCCGATCTCTCTGTGCTTGCATACCCGGAACTTCCATTTCATCCCAGATGATACCCGCGGCTTTGTAGAGTTCTAAACCGGTATGCTGGTTTAAAACCTGCTGCAGATCTTCGGGCAGCTGGTTAAAGGTTGAAGGATTCATCAACAACAGAAAACTCGACGTCCCAAAACGACTCCCGTCTTTGCCCATTGAGGACGTCAGTCCCATCGTGGTCAGGTTCAAATCAGGTAAAATTTCGAAAGGCAGCAAAGCACCGTCGATGCTTTTGTCGACCAGTGCAGGTCGAATGGCCGGAGCGGGTAACGCCACCGGGGAAGCGCCTAAGGCTTCGATATACCAACTACCGGTGCGTGACGGACTGCGGATACTGAGTCCCTGCAGGTCTGCAGGGGACAAAGCATCAGACCGTTGAGTTTGCAAATGAATGGCGTTGCCGCTGTTAACATGCACCAACAGGGGTTTAACCGTGGTGTAGTCTTGCGCAATCAGTTCAAAGTTAGCGTAGATAGCCCGGTTACTGGCATAGGCGCTGCGAAAGTGGACGGTGGGCAGTTCGAACACTTCCGTTCGCGGAAATTTTCCCGGGGTGTAACCGGCGACGGTCCAGACCATATCAACGGTGCCGTCTTCCACCTGAGAGACTAAGTCACTGGGCGCACCGCCCAGGCTCATGCCGCCATGAATGCTGATCGCAATTCTACCGTCGCTGTCTTCCTCGATTTTTTGTGCCCACGGCTCCAGAAAACCCTGTTGAATTTTGGACGCCTCAGGTAGGAAATGATGCAGTCTCAGATTGAAGTCAGCTGAAAAAACCTCGCCGGATACGGCTATCAGCAACAGTCCGGTTAACCATGCAGTTCGGTACACAATACTCTCCATTATTTTTTGTTTTATTGTTTTCGATTTTTCAAGGTGCTGTCGTTTTTTGTTGATCCTATGTTGGTTTTTTTGATGCCCAGTATTGAGCCATTAGCTCATGGCTCCAGTCGGGTTGGATGACGGGTTGGCTGGGCAGGTTCTCCTGCCATACCGGCTTCAGATCGATCACCGGTGTACCATCAATGGCATCCAGGGCCTGTACATGTAGCTGACGGCCGTCTCGTTTCAGGAGTCGGCAAATGGTATGCCCAAGACGGTTGGGCCGCATTCGCGCGCGCTGTGAGAAAATCCCGACCTTAGGCCATTCAGGGTTATTGCGGGGGTGACGCGATTGCATACTGGTGGGCTCGTCGTCGTGCAAATGGAAATAGAAAATAACTTCAAGGTGGGAGTGCTGCTCGATACCTGCCAACATGCCTTCCGGCAAACGAGCATCGAGTTCGATGACACTCAGGTTATCACCCCAGAAGTCTTTGCTGTCTTCTTTACGACCACCACGCACAACCCCAACCGGGGCGATGGTCAGTTCAGTGAGTTCAGCCATGATAAAAGGACCTCATTAACCTGCTCGGGTTGTTCCATGGTCGTCATGTGTCCCGAGTTTCGGATACTGTATACCGGAGCATCGCTGGCGAGTTTTGCCATTTCGTAATGGCGCGATAGTGGACTCCAGGCATCCTGATCACCGCAGATAAAACAGGTCGGACAGGTCAGTGTCTTCAACACATCGGAGGCATCATATCGATTAAGTAATGCCGATTGCTGCGCTGCAAACTGGGTGTCCGTTTTCCGTTCGATCATGTCCAGAATGTCATTACATAATCGCTCATTTTGCAGATGCTCAGGTAACACCATACCCTGCATCCATTCCTGGCCCATTTCCCTCATGCCCTGTTCTTTGGCTTTTTTAACCAGAGCCAAACGAGACGCAACTTCCTGCTGGCCTTTGTCACCGTCGGCCAATGGCAGATAGCCGGTGTCCATGAGCACCAAAGCCTGAATGCGCTCAGGGGCCTGCCGGGCGATTTCCAGTGCCACGCGGCCGCCCATGGAGTGTCCGATAAGAATGAACTTTTCGGGTGCGCCAGCCAGGGCGTGGGTGGCCATGTGATGCAGACGGTTCAGATCGCCAAAGTCGACCACCTGAGTCGCGATATCAGCTTGGTTCAACGCGGTTTCCTGAGCACTCCAGACGGCGCCGTCACAAATAAGTCCCGGAAGTAAAAGGGCGCTGTTCATACTTAAGCCTCCTGAAGCATAGCGATGGTAAAAAGTGCTCGTCGTTCTGTGATAAGCCAGGTCTCGCCATTACGTTGCCAATGATCGTGGTATTCACCGATCAGACAGCGCTGGACAGGCCATCCAAACGTGGGTTTTCCCCCTTCATTTTGACTTGCGGAGTAGAGGGTGACGTAGGCAATGGAATGCGCAGCGTTGTCTGAAATGTCCGAGACAAAGACGTTTGAAATGGTATGACGATTAAAGCGTTCTGCCGGGTTTTTAGCATAGGCCGCGGCAATTTCTTCACGGCCAATCAATGGGGTCGCAGACGTTGGTCGGTACAACTTTCCCTGTTCGGAGAAATGCTCGGTAAAACGATTAAAATCTCGCTGATCCAGGTTGTACTGTGCCGACACCAGTGCTCGCTCAATGCGCCAGCAATCGAGTTCGTGTTGATTCATAGTTACTCTCCAGTAAGGCTAAAGAGTAACGAAAGCCGAAAACAATAAGTAGCGATGAACGCATCGTTCCAAATGAAGAACGGTTAATTCGCTCGTCAGAGCTCGGCGCAGATTTCTTTTAGAAACTCAATGAAAACACGGGTGCGTGCACTTAACATGCGTTTGCTGGTATAGACGGCAGACGCTTTGGCATTTTCCAGCAACTCAAAGTCTTCCGCGACCTGTACCAGTCGTCCATCAGCCAGCTCCTCTTTGCAGTAGATGCTCGGCAACAGGCCGATACCCAGTTTTTGCTGAATACTGTCTTTGATCATGATCGGATCGGACGTTTCAATCGCCGCGTTTAATGTGATGCTGTCTCTGGAACCTTTGTGGCGAATCGCCAGTGGTGTTTGGTTATAGCGGGCTTCACAAATATGAACGGCGTCGTTGAGTGTTGAAAGATCGTCGACTTGCCCGTACCGTCGCGCGATTTCAGGGTGCGCGACCCAGATCAGGCGGTGACTGATCAGTGGCACGGCAATGTAGTCGGAATCCGGCAGTTCACCCACCTGAACGGCGATGTCAATGTGATCCCCGATGAGATCAACCGGCTTCGGGTTTACGGTTATATAAACGCGAACATGAGGGTAGCGACGATGGAACTCAGCCAGATGTTTTGAGACGATGAGGCGCGAGAACGCCATGGGTAAACTCACTGTGAGCTCGCCATTTGGTGTTGCGTTCAAACCGTTCATCTGAGCATCAGCCGACTCCACCTGTTCCAGAATCAACTGAGCGTGTTTGTAGAAAATTTCACCTTCCTGAGTCAATCTCATTTGTCTCGAATTGCGTTCGAACAGACGAATGTTGAGATCCTGTTCTAAACGGTTGATAAAACGACTGACGCTGGATTTGGGTAAACGAAGCTCTCGGGCGGCGCTGCTGATGCCGCCGTGCTGCACCACGGCAGCAAAAACAGGGAGGTCGGCTATGTTCCACTGCATGAACGAATCGTCCTACTTATTGTTGTTGTTCCAATCATGCCAGTTATTTAGGCTTTTGACGAGCGTGCCGCAGAGCACCCGAATAGCGATAACCGGAGAGAAACATGAACCGCGAGTACGACGATATTCCCGGTACTTATGTCATGGACAGCAAACACTGTCGGGCAGGGTACCACCTCAATATGTTTTGTATGTCTTTGAACAAAGCTGAAAATCGTGAAGCTTTTAAGGCCGACGAAGCCGCCTATCTGGACAAGTTTTCCATGACGCTTGAGCAGAAACAGGCGGTATTGGATCGCGATTGGCTCGGCATGCTGCAACTCGGTGGCAACATTTATTACACCTTTAAAATCGCCGCTTTTGACGGTCGATCAATGCAATACGTTGGCGGCAAAATGTCCGGTGTTTCAGAAGAAGAGTTTCGCCAGATGATGGTGAGCGGAGGGCGCTCCGTCGAGGGTAATCGCAGTAAGAAGGAGCAGGCGAATGGCTAAAATTATGTGTGGAATCGGTTCAAGTCATGTCCCGGCAATTGGCGCAGCGATTGATCATGGCAATACCCAAACTGACTATTGGAAACCTCTGTTTGATGGTTATCAGCCAGCGCGCGACTGGATCAAGGAAAACAAACCCGATGTTGCCATTGTGGTGTATAACGACCATGCGTCAGCGTTCAGTTTACAGCTCATCCCGACCTTTACCTTAGGCGTTGCCCCAGAGTTCCATCCGGCGGATGAAGGTTATGGTCCGCGTAAAGTACCGACGGCGCAAGGGGACCCGGATCTGGCTTGGCACCTGGCTGAGTCATTGATCCTGGATGAGTTCGACATGACCATAGCCAACGAGATGGACATTGATCACGGCTGTACCGTGCCGCTGTCAATCATGTTTGACCAACCCGAAGCCTGGCCCTGTAAAGTCATTCCGCTGTGTGTCAACGTGATTCAGTATCCCGCCCCAACCGGCAAGCGCTGTTTCGACTTGGGCAAAGCTATTCGTAAGGCTGTCGAAAGTTACGATAAAGACATCAAGGTTGCCATTTTCGGGACCGGTGGTATGTCTCATCAGCTTCAGGGTGAGCGTGCCGGACTGGTAAATGCTGAGTTCGATCAGGCATTTCTTAAAGATTTGTCGGAGAACCCGGATCGCTTGGTAAAAATCCCCCACGTGGAATACATGCGTGAAGCCGGCTCCGAGGGCATTGAGCTGGTTATGTGGCTGATTATGCGTGGTGCCATGGCAGACAATGCCGGTGAAACCTATTCCTTTTATCATGTACCCGCGTCCAATACCGGTGCGGGACTCATCGTGATGGAAGATCCAGACTAAGGTCGCGGATTTTAGAGATCGGTTTGGGCTGCTACCCGCGCCAACGTATGGCAAAACGATTCTGCACTGGGCGTCAGCGGAGTTTCCCGTCGACGAATGATGTACAGCGGATAGTGATCAACGTCGTTTTCCAGGTTAAGTTTCGTTAGCCATCCCGAATAGACCGGATGGTTAACGAGCTTTTCAGGAACCAGTGCGATGCTGTCGTACTCTGAAAGAAACGACAATGTCGTTGTCAGTGAATAGCTTTCCATCATTGGTTTAGGGGCATCCAAGCCTAAATCTGAAAAGATTTTCAGCACCAGCGGGCTGAGGTTTTCGCCCGCACCGATGTGAATCCAGTTTGCATCGTGCAGGTCTCGAAACTTGGTGACACCGGCAAACCGGCTACCTTTTCGGGTGACGACGGCCATGGGCATGTTTTCAATTTCTTCGACCATAAACTCGTTTGCTGGCAGTTCTTCCCAGAGTGGGCAAACGGCAAAATCAACATGGGCCCGGCGTAACTGGTCCACGGCCATTGCCTGCAGGCCTTCGTAAATTTCCAACTTGATGTGAGGATGTTGTTGGCGATAGACCTGAATGGTTTTAGGCATCAGGTTGATAGTCGATGTCGGAGCGACAATCATGCGTACGGTGCTTTCTTTTTCGCCTCGCAGCTCCATCATTTCCGCTTCGGCACGGCGAGCCTCATTGAGAATGGCTTGGGCGCGAATCAGAAACGTTTTACCGTAGTTGGTGATTTCAATGCCCTGCGTGCCCCGGATAAGCAACGGGACCCCTAAGGACTCTTCGAGTAACTTCAGTTTTTTTGAAATGCTAGGCTGAGACTGACCCATTTCCTTGGCGGCACCATGAATACTCCCGGTATTGATGGTCACGACAAAGGTCTCCAGAAGGTCCAGTTTCATTGATGCCTCATCCGATGCAAAACTTGTTTTGCCAACAGGATAGCGCATTCTGATGCGGAAGGCTTTAAGCTAACACCGCCAGGGTTGGTTGACCTGAGTGTTAAGTCTGGTTCTACCTGATAATCAATGATACAAAAAAATGCGATGGATAATTGGAGAGAGAAATGAATATCAAGTTGAAGGCGAAAGACGGCCATGCGTTTGACTGCTGGGTTCAGGCCGCTGAAGGAAAGGCCATCGGTGGTTTAGTCATCGTTCAGGAAATTTTTGGCGTGACCGATCAGCTCATCGCGGTTGCAAAACAGTATGCAAAACAAGGACTCAATGTGGCCATACCGGCCTTGTTTGATCGACAACAGCCCGGAACGGTCGTGCCGTTTGATCAGGCTTCTATCGGTCTTCATTTAATGCAGGATGCCAAGGTTGACGAGAACCTGGCAGACATCCGGGCCAGCGTCGAAGAACTGAGTAAAGGTGGACTTGATGTTGCGGTCATGGGGTTCTGCTGGGGCGGTGGTTTGGCCGTTCGGTGTGCACAGGTTTTGGATATTCGTTGTGCCGTGTCGTTTTATGGGACGCGCTTATCGAACTACATGAATCAACCCTTGGCCGTTCCTGTTCAGGGGCATTTTGGTGATCAGGATGATCACGTGCCAGAGGCCTTACTGAATGAGTTCAAAGCCCTTTATCCTCAAGCTGAAATCTTTGTTTACGAAGCGGGGCATGCTTTTGCAAATGAGTCTCGGCCGTCCTATGTGAAGGATGCAGCCGAACTGGCCCATGAACGAACTATTCGGTTTATAAAAAAACATCTGACTGAATCTGTTTAAAGAACAGTCTGGCTCAGGTGAGTTACCGTACTTTTGGAGAATTAATCGATTTCGATGGCTTCAATGACCGGAGCGCTCATTTCGTATTTCTTCAGGAGTGAATCAAACTGCCCGCTGTCACGCAGGGACTGGAAAGCCTTATCAAAAGCATTCATGAAATTAATGGGAACGGTTTCAACTGAAAACCCGAAATATCCATGGTTAACGTAAATGGCCGGGATCAGTTTTTGCACGGGCACAGTGTCGCTGTCTTGTTGTTTTGCATCGTTTACGCTTCGATCGTGCGCAGCAACCAGGTCGACTCGGCCAGAGCTCAGCATTTTCAACGCGGACTCAACGGATTCCACTTCAATAACTGACAATTCTGAGCGGTGATGATCGAACTGCTCGCCATAGCTCCAACCAGCAATGACCGCAATGTCCAACGTAGCCAGGTTGGCATAATTGCGTTGCCAGTTTTGCATGTCGTCTTCCAAGGGTTGATCGGCTCGAGTGTAAAAATACAGGTAATCGGAGTAAATCGGGTATTGGTTGTAGTTCATGTAGGTTGCCCGTTCGTCAGAATAGTAGGGGCCTACAAAAATGTCCGCCTGTCCGTGTTCCATCATGCGCAGGGCGCGTTTAAACGGTACGTGGGTAATCTGGTAGTCAAAGCCCGTGACGGCACTGATTTTTTCAAGCAACTCAACGCCCAGCCCTATGGATTGGCCCTGTGTATTGGTTTCGGTGATGTAAGGGAAATCGGTAACGACGACCTGATAAGGTGGAGTTGCCCAAGCGAAGGACACCATGGCAAACAGTAGAAATAGCGTTCTCAATGAAGGGACCTGACTGTATACACTCAAAACACTACTTTAGAGTACCGAAGCCGGTTGTGCGAGTCGCCTACTGAGATCACGTTGATGAAACTGAATCACATAAGATCTTAACGAGACTGACATTTTTAACCCGTACTCTCATCTGAATCGGTTTTGGTTTTTAAACTGACAGCTTGGTCAGGTATTTTTGAGAATACAGAATCTCCGGTAAAGCTTTCTGTAAAGCGGTTCTCCGAACGATGACCTTAAAGTATCTGACCAAATGTGCAGTTTACCATTGATTTTTTGTGTCAGGGGCGCGTAAATTGGCCCTAGGTCGAGATGGCTAATAATAATCAGACGCATCTGACAATGCGCGCATCCGACATACGCTCACACTCTCATTCAATTCAAAAAAACTCTAAGGATAGTACTGTGAAACTCAGAACGTCTTTGCTCGCGGCATCGATCGCGCTGCCATCGCTGACAATGGCCGCTGCCGACCTGGAACGGGTCGTCTGGACCGAACAGCCAGACACCGAAGCGACGATCGCCTGGCGGCAGGTCAGTGGTGAAAATCCCCGTGTCGAGTTTGGTCAGGGCCAATCCCCCGACAGTTGGCAGACTCAGCCTGTCGAACAGGTTACAACTCTCGCGCATCCGGATGATGGCGGTGTCACGCTGGAAACTCATATAGCTCGCCTGTCTGGTTTGACACCGGACACGGCGGTTAGTTATCGAATCTGTGACAGTGAGGGCTGTGGTGATGCCTCTTGGTTTATGACCGCACCCAACACCCCGAGTGAGTTTAGCTATATAGCCGGTGGTGACTCGCGGACAAACCGTGAACCCCGTCAAATGGGGAATGAGTTGGTCAGTAAACTCCGGCCGTTGTTTATTTTGTTTAATGGCGACTTTACGGACGATGGTAACCACGATCAATGGGTTGAGTGGCTGGAAGACTGGCAGCTGGCCCGCAGCGATGACGGGCGTGTTTATCCGATCATTGCGACACACGGCAATCACGAAAATGACGTCATCGACATGCTCAGTGATGTGTTCGGTATTCCGGAGTCGTCCTATTACGTGGCCAACATTGGCGGCTCAATGATGGACATCTTCTCTCTGAACTCAGAGCTGGAGCCGGGCGTTGGTTACGGCGCTTACTCGGACCAGGATGCCAGTGGTTGGGAAGTCCAGAATGAGCAGTTTGTGGCGGATGCGCAGGCGTCAGACGCTGACTGGAAGATTGCCAACTATCACCGACCAATGCGACCGCATACGTCGGGTAAAACAGAAGGCGAAGGCCGGATAGCGGCCTGGGCTCCGACGTTCACCGACACCGGCTTTAAGCTGATAGTGGAGTCGGACACGCACATGTCGAAGTACACCTTCCCGGTGGTCTACAGCCAGGACGAAGGCAGCTATCAGGACTTCAAACGTGACGATGTCAACGGCACCATGATCATCGGGGAAGGCTCCTGGGGCGCACCGACGCGTCCGACCGATGATGACAAACCCTGGACCATCGACAGTGGCTCGTTTTGGCAGTTCAAGCTGATTCATGCGTCACCGGATGCAATGAATATCCATACCGTTCGCTTTGGCTCTGAACACGAAACGCTGCGTGGTGTTGAAACCGATATCTCTGGCGTGGGCACCCTGACGCAAGCTGATCAGAACACCAATCCATTCGCTGTACCGGCAAATCTGCCGTTGTGGCAACCACTGGCCGGTTCAGCAGTGACTATGACCTTGGACGGCTTCAAGGGCGCAGACATTGATAATCTGCAGCTGGTGGGCTCCAAAGCCGAGTGGGCTTATCTGGATGATAACTCATCCCCTGAAGGTTGGAATACTCTGGAGTTCGACGATTCTGGCTGGGCGCGTGGTAATGCGCAACTCGGTTATGGAGACGGCGACGAAGTGACCGAACTGAGTTTTGGACCCGACGCTGATAACAAGTTTACGACAACCTATTTCCGTAAGAGGTTCACCCTCGACAATCCTGCGGATGTGATCAAGCTGACCCTGCGGTTGCTTCGAGATGATGGTGCGGTGGTCTACATCAATGGTCAGGAAGTGGTGCGTTCCAACATGCCTGAAGGCGATATCACGCCGTCAACCTTTGCCGGCTCGGGCATTGGTGGCAGCGCAGAAAGCACTTTCTATGAGTACGCACTGTTTGCCGATGCGCTGCAGTCGGGTGAGAACGTCATCGCGGTGGAAGTGCATCAATCCGATGCCTCGAGCTCTGACCTGTCGTTCGATATGGACCTGACGGCGGTCGTGTCCGACACGGACGCGCCTTTAGCCGACGCAACCACAGAACTGACCGCGAAGCCGCTGTCGGTCAGTGAAATTCAGCTCAGCTGGAGCGACGATGAAAACTTCAACGAAGTGGGCTATCAACTGGAGCGCAAGATCGGCAATGGCCCCTGGGAAATTCTGACTTGGCGTCTGGATGTCAACGAAACCAGTTATCTCGATAAGAAGCTGATCGAAGGGGCGACCTATCATTATCGTGTGCGTCCGTACAATGCGGCCGGGCTCGGTGCTCTGAGTAACGAGCTGAGTGTGGCAACGCTGTCGAACCCAACACCAAAACTCTATGAAGAAACGTTTGAGTCCGGTGGCTGGGGTGAACTGACCATGATCAGCAAGGCTTCCAATGCCGACTGGGAAGTGGTTGAACGTTCTGAAGCCTTTTACGCTCAAAACAACGGCTATGGCGCCGACAGCGCCAGCGATGATTGGATCATTACGCCGGCGTTCGCACTGGACTTCTATGCCGATGCGCAACTGGCGTTTGAGGCGGCGTATAACTACGACGGCCCGCTGATTAATGTGCTGTACTCGAACGATTATGACCCCGCCGTAAACGATGACCCGGCGTCAGCAGAATGGACGGCGATTCCGGAATGCAGCGCTGTCGATGGCGCACAGCCTTGCTGGAATGAACCTTCAACCGGCAGCTATGTCTTTGAGGTCAGTGAGGTCGATATCAGCTCGATTGAAGGTGATAACGTTCGCTTTGCGTTCCAGTATGTGTCGACCGGCACCGGCGGTGGCGATGGCCGTTACTGGCAGCTCGACAACATTGTCGTTCGTGGTTTGTACGATGCGCCTGCGCTGGTTGGTGATGCCCTGAATGATGGTGTGCCATCTGACTGGTCTGTAGTCAGTGTAGCGTCGGATAAAGATTGGGCACCCGGTACTCGTGCTGAACAGGCCGGTATTTTTGCGAACGGCTTTGGTGGCGACACGGCGAGTGAAGACTGGTTGATCATGCCAACGGTAGAACTCAGCAAGGCCGATAATGCTGCTCTGGAGTTTGATTTTTACCAGAAATATGACGGACCGGCACTGAAAGTGATGGCATCCACGGATTACTCTGGTGATGCGGCCGCGGCGACCTGGACCGATCTTGGTTTGGCAATGCCAACCCTGGATGATACCTGGATGACGATCGGCCCGATTGATCTTGTCGGACTGACCGGTGATGTCACGTTGGCGTTCTTGTACACCACCACCGGTACCGGCGGCGGTGAAGGCGCCTATCATGGTGTTGCGAATGCATTCGTGAAAAAGCATCTGAAAGGGGTGTATCAGGAACGTGTTGTCTGGACGGAAGGTTTTGAAGACGTCAGTACCTTCGGGACGTTCAGCACCTATTCCCGCGCCAGCAACGCCGATTGGGTCGTGGAAGAACGCGCCGATAATCTGGGTGCGGTTGCAAACGGTTTCGGCGCGGACAGCGCCAGCGATGATTGGCTGATTTCTCCGGAATTTTATATTCTTGATTGGCAAAATGCTCAGTTCGCATTTGATGTCTATACCAAGTATGGCGGCCCGGCGCTCGAGCTCTATATCAGCAACGACTACACTGGTGAAGGCGACCCGCTCGACGCCAACTGGACGCAGATTGAGTTCGATCAGTCACAGGAAGTTGATGAAGTTTGGAATGCCTATCAGGTCGATGTGTCCGCCTATACTGGTGGGGCGCATATTGCGTTCCGGTATCTGACTACGGGCACCGGTGGCGGCGAGGGGCGTCGATTGGGCGTAGATAACCCGACACTGATCAGCACCTATGGAGAAGAATCGTTGAAAGCGAACTTTTCAATTGCCAGCACCACGGTCACCACCATTGAGCCGGTGACATTCGAAGCCAATGTTAAAGGCGGTGAAGCCCCTTACGATTATGCGTGGAACTTTGGTGACGGTACGGTGGGTGGCAATGCCAACATGGAACACACCTTTGCTGACGCCGGTACCTACACGGTGACGCTGACAGTGACAGACGCGAACGGCAACACGGTTGAACAGGCGCGTCAAAACTATGTGACGGTACTGCAATCGACCGATGTCGGTGTTCCGTCCTATGCCGGTGATGTTCGTGTCGCTACGTTCAATGCCTATTTGAATCGCAGCAGCGAAGGCCAGATTCTGGCGGATGCTCAAAGCGGTGACGATGCACAGATTCAAAACGTGGCTGAAATCATTCAGCGTGTCCGTCCACATGTGGTCTTGCTGCAGGAATTTGACTATGTGGCCGATGGCTCAGCGGTGAAAGCACTGCAGGAAAACTATCTGGGCAAAGGCTGGAATGGGGCAGAGCGCATTGAGTACCCTTATGTTTATCTGGCTGAAAGCAATACCGGCATCATCACGCCGTTTGACTTCAATAAAGATGGACAGTCTGGCCAGTATGGCGATGACGCTTACGGCTTCGGGATGTTCTACGGTCAATACGGCATGGTCCTGCTGTCGCAGTACCCGATCGACTATGCCAATGCCCGGACGTTCCAGAAGTTCCTCTGGAAAGACATGCCGGATGCCAAGCTGCCAGTAAACCCGGAAACCGGTGAAAGCTGGTACACCGAGGAAGAACTCGATGTGTTCCGTCTGTCGTCGAAGAGCCATTGGGACATTCCGGTGAAAGTCGGCAAACACACGCTGCATGTTCTGGCGAGCCACCCAACACCGCCGGTGTTCGATGGTGACGAAGATCGTAATGGCCTGCGTAATCACGATGAAACGCGTTTCTGGCGGGATTATGTCGACCCGGCACGTTCGTCGTACATTTATGACGACAATGGCAATATCGGTGGCATGAAAGGTGAGCGTCATCACTTTGTGATCATGGGTGACTTGAACGCGTCACCGGTGGAAGGTGATGCCACCGACGACCCCATTGGTTTGTTGATGGCGTCTCCCTATGTGAATGGCGACGTCCAACCGACAAGCCAGGGCGGTGTTGATAATGACCCGGCTAATGAAAACGCCCCTGCGCATACCGCCGATTGGAAAATGCGCGCCGACTATGTGCTCCCGGGAACCTGGGGCAACAAGGTTGAGCAGAGCGGTGTCTACTGGCCGGGCATCGCCGATGTGAACCATCGACTCGTTGGCCCAGGGGTAAAAAGCTCGGATCACCGACTGGTTTGGATGGATCTGACGTTTACTCAGTAAACCTGACGCTATGTCATCAGAAAGCCGCACTTGCGGCTCTTTTTTTGTGCGTAAGAAATGGTCGTCGGGTTTGGGTTTTCGTGGTTCGTGATATGATCCTGGCCTGGCGCGGGATTATTGCGAAGACTGGGTGCCCTTAAGGAAATGATTGAATGAACATTGAAACATCACGACTGTGGTTGCGCGATTTTTCTGAAAGTGATGCCGATGCCTATTGTCGGTTAACCCGTGATGCTGTCTATCAGCGGTTTTACAGCGAAGAGGATTGTTCAGATGACAAATCCCGTCGCTTGGCCGCCTTGTTTGCTGCTCAGGCGCAAGACCTAGATCGTCAGAAGTTTCAGTTGGCGATTGTGCTGAAGGAGACCGGCGAGTTCATTGGCACGGCGGGGCTGCGAGTCGAACCCGATAGCCAAGCCTCCGTTGGCTGTGGTGTGGAGGTTCGATACCAGGGGGCCGGGTTTGCGGAAGAGGCGATGTCTGCCTTGCTGGATATCGGGTTCAGTATGTTCAACCTCCACCGGGTATATGCCGAAACTATTGCCGAAAATCGTGCCGCGATTCAGCTTTGTGAACGACTGGGGTTTCGTCAGGAAGGCCTCTTCGTGGAAAATCGATGGTTTAAAGACCGCTGGTGGAGCACCGCGATTTTGGCCATTCTTAAATCGGAATGGGATCAACGTAAGGCCGACTAACTAGCCAAGTTAAGCCAGCGCCCGCTGCCAAAAACATTTGGAGAACGATATGGAAAGTACCACCACAGTCGAAAAGATTGTCCGGCGGGAACTGCCGGCCGCGATTGTGTATGAGTCTGATCACGTGATTGCCTTTGCCGACCATGACCCGATTAATTTCGGACATCTGTTAATTGCCCCGGTCAAACCCTATAAAACCTTTTTAGACCTTCCGGAAGCGGTGTTTCTTGAAATACATGAGGTCGCTCGGGATCTGTATCGACGGCTTGAGGCCAAGTATCAACCAGATGGCATTGGGTTCATGCAAAACAATGGTACCTACCCAGACTTTAATGCACTCGATCACTATCATTTGCACATCTTTCCCCGGTTTAAAGGCGATCAGTTCGGCTGGAAAACCAGTGAGTTGGGTCTCCAGTCGGTTGAGGCTCTGCAAGCTTCTTTGACCGATCTCTGAGTGGTCTTGCCTTAGGGCGTCATGCGTTTTCATTGCCGAATACAAAAGGACGGATTAGGTGAGTATTGGATTGCAACGAGGCCGAGTTTTGCTGGCGAGTTACTCAACAAAATGGCCAAAAGCCTACGAGCAAGAACGACTGCGACTGTTAAATGTCGCAGGCGATGTCATAACGAGAATTGAACACATTGGTAGTACGTCCGTTCCCGGTATTCAGGCCAAACCGATTATTGATATCGGTCTGGAGGTCGATTCTCTAGAAGCTCTTGAGACACTTGCTAAGCGCTTACCGCCCGATGTTTACCAATACTTTGGCGAGCGGGATATCTCCGGAGATTTCTTTTTTACCAAAGGTTCTCAAGAATGTCGTACGCACTATATTCATGTTTCATTAGTTGAAAGCGACCGGCTCGAGCGTTATCTGATTTTTCGAAATGCCCTAAGACATGATTCTTTATTGGCTCGTCAGTATGACCAACTCAAACAACGACTCGTGTTGGAGTTTCCGAATGATCGGAAAACCTACAGTAAGCAGAAGGGTGAATGGATAGAAGAGGTTATTAGGACTCAGCGCCCACGATGATTAATCATCGTGAGCTTGTTGAATGAAGGATAACAACAGGGTGTTGTTCGGTCGTTCAAGGCTAACCAAAAAAAAGCATTGTCGTCCCATAGATTAACTGGGTCGGTTTAAACCTTTTTCACAAACTCGGACTTCAAACCCATCGCACCTATGCCCGGAATCTTACAGTCGATATCGTGATCTCCCTCGACCAGACGAATGTTTTTGACCTTGGTCCCAACCTTTACCACCGAAGACGAGCCTTTGATTTTCAGGTCTTTGATGACCGTCACCGTATCACCATCGGCCAGTGGGTTGCCGTTGGCATCTTTAATGACCAGGGCGTCTTCAGCGTCTGCACTCGCATCCTGTGACCACTCGTGAGCACATTCCGGGCAAACATACAGGTTGCCGTCTTCGTAGGTGTATTCTGATTCACATTTAGGACAGTGCGGAAGGGCCATAACAATACCTTAAGAAAAGTAGGGAAATTTGATGGCGCAAAGTTTGACCGCTGAGCTTAAAAAATCAAGCTTAATTATTTATACCGTTATCTGCCTTGTTGGCCAGGACATTATCATTTCTGAACTAAGGTGGTTGTTTTGGGCGCAGTTTCCTGTAGTCAGCTGGCGCGGAAAGCTGAAGTTAGACTGTCCAAGTTACCCAGCGTCGACACTAGATTGCACAATCGGAGCAGGTGGGGTAGGCCCCTCCTGCCTATGGATTAAAGCCCTTTTATAGACTGTACCGGTCGGTTAGCCGGAGCCATTGGCTTCAGCGTACCCTGGTTACGAGCAAAGTCGACAAAAGCCTGTGTGTAGTAAATGTAGGTATCCTGATACCGACCATCTCGGACCACTTTACCAAAGGTTTCGTAACCGTCTCGTCCGAGTGCTATGTAATTGTTGGTTGCAATGCGATACGTTTCCCTTGGATCGATGTCCTGCCAGGTGTTCGTGAACTGGGGGTTGATCTGAAGATTACTTAAACGCTGCCCTCGTGGTTGGCTCATATCGAGATCCCAGCGTAATCCGGCGGCATACGGAAACCCACCCGTGGTTCCGTTCTCATCAACCGAGTAGGCAACCGCTTCTTCAAGAACCGACTTGATTTCTTCGCCGGTCATCGACAGCTCAATAATCAGGTTGTTGAATGGCAACAGGTTTTGAGCATGCCCTACAGTCAACTCGCCCATACTGATGTCGGTCCGTACGCCTCCGGCATTTTGTATAGCAGCGTCACTGGTCTTTACTGCTTTCATAAAGGCTTCGGCAACAAGTGGTGTAATGACAGAACCGTGTTGGCGAGTCTCTGCGGCGCTGCAAATTTTAGAACGCCCTTCACCCGGGATCCGTTCCAGGCAAAGGTTATCCTGCACGGTCGCGATCACACGACTTTCGATGCGTTCGATCTGACTGTTGAAATGGGCAATCATGTTCTTCGTTTGTTCCTGTTCAGAAACTGGAATTAACCGTGATTTCGATTGCAGGCTTTTAACAACCATGGCTTGTTGGAAATCTGAAATTGGCGAGAACTCACCATTGCTGCCTGCAATTTCATGGGGTGCATCGACCAAGACATGTAAGGTTCCCTGGCAGTTACTCACCACCCCAAGATTGTCCCAGTTGACGTGTAACTCACCCACCGCTGAGTAGTGGTTCCAGGCGTAAGCGATACAAACAGGGTTGCCATCGGCGTCTTGTGTTTTAGTTGGGTAACTTAATGAGCTGGTTTCAGAGATTTCAGTCCAGTTCCCCATCAGTGTATGGCTGCCAGCGCCCAGAATAATGTCGACACCCTTAAGTGCTGATGCCAGATCCAAGTCACGTTCAAACCCTAGCTGCGAAAGAACAACGATCTTATTCACGTCTGACTTGTGTAATTGATTGATGAGCTTTTGTGCGGTTTTAACTTCATCGTGAAACCGTGTGGACTCTAATGGTGAAGACGAGTTTTGAGTTTTTTCCGAAGGGTTAATGCTAAGGATGCCTACGGCCTCATCCTCAACCATTTTCAGGATAACCGGAATGACCGTGTCGTCTTTTTGAATGCGAGCAAGTGGTGAGTCACCCGCCTTAAACTCGATGTTACTGCCAAGGTAAGTAGTGACACAGGGGCCTCGATCAACCCCGTTTAAAAACTCTTTAAGTGCAGGTTCGCCTGCGTTGAAATCATGACTACCAATACCAATGGCATCGTAACAGGCGAGTTTGGTGACTTCGGCATCGGCTTTCCCTTCGAACAGGGTGTAATAGCTGTTCCCTGTAATGGCATTGCCGGAATGAAACCTGAGTGTGTGTTCATTTTGTTCGCTGAGGGTTTCCAAAGCCTGGATGGTTCGCGCTGCTCCACCGACATTGGCGAGATACCGATTGCCGGCGACCGTCAGCTCCATTTCTTTGGCATTGATGTTCGACAGACTGTCTCCAACGTGAAGCAACGTCACTGATAGGGGTTTCGTTGTCTCCGGGGCAGGGTGGCAGGCAGTCAATAGAGCGCTGGTGAGCAGCGTGCTGAAGATCAGTTGTTTGTTCATGGAGATGTCTCTGGTACTGAATAATACGAAAGAAAAAGGAGCACCGAAGACTGGTGCTCCATGGTTTAGCTTAAGCGGTTACACGGGTTTTCCGGTAAATCGCCAGCAAAGGTAAGAGCAAGAGCATGGGCCAACCAAGTGAGCCGCCTTTCTTGTCATCGTCACCGTCATCACCTCCTGTGTCCGGTACTGACGTGGTCTTCGTTAGCAGGAAACTGGCAATGATTGGATCATGGTCAGATGAGTAATACGGATCAACGCTTGCATAGGTATCGTTGTCATCGTAGGGGTCCAAATCTGTATCGTAGTCAAAGGCATTTGCTTCCAATGAATTGATGTGCCAAGCATCAATGCTGAGCAGATCTGACGTCATCGCGTTACTGCCAAGTATGTAATCCAGGCTTCCAAGAAAGCCGCCATAGCTGTAGCTAAACGGGTGTGCTTCTGTCGCTTTGTTTGTAGCCTTCAGGTTTACCATGCCTTTAGACTCAAACATTTGAATGGGCGTTTCTTTGGAGTAGGCGTTCATATCACCCATCACGACCAGTCGATTGGAGCCTGAATTTGTCGGGTCGTTACTCAGGAACGCCATAAGACCCTGAACGGCACGTTCCCGAGTTTTGTTGCAGTTGCCGGCACCGTCGTCCAGGTTCGGATCATTTAAGGCATCGCAGCTACTGCCTTTGGATTTTAAGTGGTTGATCGATGCGGTGAACACGCGATCTGTGTTCTTGTGTGTGAAACTTTGAATCAGAGAAGGGCGGTTTTTAGAATCCAAAAACAATGCATTGCCGTCTTCATCAGTCGGGGAGTTGGATGAATCCAATATGACCGCATCGCCTTTGGCCGTTAGCACGGATGGGCGATACAGCAGTCCAACGGCAATGGCATCGGTACCGATTTTACCGCTGTCTGTTTCAGGGTTCACGAACACATACTGTTGATCGGTTGGCATTTCAGCATTCAATGCCGTCAGCAGGGCCTGGATTGAGCTCAGCTCACCAAAACCGTCATTTTCGATCTCCATCAGCCCGATCAGGTCAGCGTCCATAGCTTTAAGCGCTTCGACAATCTTACCCCGCTGGATGAGATAGTCATCCTCAGAGTAAGCGCCACGATATCCATATTTGTCGGCTTCAGTGTCGTCAGCCGGGAAGAAGGTTTCACCCCCATTTACTTCGGGATCTTCAACTCCGTTGAACAGGTTTAAGACGTTCATGCTGGCAATCACCAGGTTGCCACTGCGATCGACCGTAGGTTCAAGCGTTCGGTCATTGCCTGCAGAATCAAAAATCGGTTCCACTGATGGAATCAACGCGTAGGGTAAGCTGGTGCTGCTGCTTGAATAACCGTGTATCGCACCATTCAGGTTTGAAAGGTCGTAGCCAACACGGAAATAGTTACTATTGCTGAAGCCTGTCGCATTAGGAAACGGAATGGACTCCGGGTTGCGCCAGCTGGAGCCGTCATCGATCAGAATGCTGTCAAGGATGCGTGCTTCGACGGCCGCATTATAGGACGCCTCTGAAGGTTCAGTGACGGCTGTCGGCTGGTAGTGGAGATTTGAGGACGCGACAAACTGTCCGTACTTCAGCCATCCGTAACCATTACCAAAGAAGTCACTGACGACCATCGTCTGAGTAATGCTTGCTGCCATACCTTCTACGGCTTCAAGTTGATCCAACGATGTGAGAGGGAAGGTAAGTTGAGCTGGGGTCGGTAGCGCAACGGAGTCTGCACAAACCGCAAGCTCTTGTATGTCACTTAACTGGGTAATATTGCCGTACTCTGAGACTTGGCCGACAATACGAATCTGTGAACCAGCCGCCAGGTTGTTGTCCGTCACCGTGGTGTTGTAGGAGCCACCTAAATAGACAAAAATCCCTTCGGATGTTGCTGCGTTCGAGTCACTATCAAAGTCTTCTTCTTGAATGAAAACACCGCTGTATCCGGATGCGAGCTGATGGATAACCGCTTCAACAACATGATAGTTACCTAACTCAGGAGGGGTTGCTGTCTCTCCCTGAACTTCGGAAATCAGTGTGCTTTCATCACCACACACCCCGATCTCTGGTATGGTCGGGCCTGCTGGGGCTTCACCCCGCACCGGAACTGATGGATTTGTAATTGTGTTGTCGAGCGCGTTCTTTCCTGAAAAAGTCCACTCGCTGATGTCAAAAGTCGCTGAAGGGCCATAGCTCGCCTCTCTGGCGGCCCAACCATCCAGGTACTCCCAGTCGGTGTCGGTGCCATCGACACCTCGTTCGCCAAACAGGTCAACGACTGTTTCGTCATTAACGTTAATCAAGGCATAGCGGTCATCACCGTTGACATTTAAGTTTAAATCCGAGGCATCGGGCGCAAAGCCAAAATAGGTTTCAAATTTTTCGACAGTCCCATTGGACAGCCAATAGTAGGAACCGGCTGTGAGGGACACGCTCGGTAGAGAGATTTTAGTTGTATTGAATTCCGTGTTTGCGTTGGATTCAATGGCAACTTGATAGGCCGATAGATCAGCAATGTTGCTGGTTGCATAAAGCTCAAGTGCTTTAAGGTTGTCAGCGTCGGGTCCGTCGACGACGGCCGTGATCATGGGCTGCGCGTGAACTGCGGTTGTCAGTGCAGCCAGGCAGAGTAGTGGTAACGGTTTTATTCTTTTTTTCATAGTACTTCCTATGTCTGATGGTAATCACGCAGCCATCCATCGGCAGGGATAAATGACCCTGTGATACTAAGTTGACCAATTGGTTAAGAATTGGTCTGCGCCAATGTGCCCAATATTTGAACGGTCGTCAAGGCGATTTCTTTGTTTTTTTTTGACGTTTTTTTGAACATGATTGGTTTCCTTCATAATCGTCAATCAACGGTATCGTTTGTTAACTTTTATTCAGAAAATCAAATTGAGCACTTAAAAATCTTATCCAGGTTTATTTTTGTTTTTAATGGAATTGAGTTAACACTCTAGGAATTTTGACATGAGCTTTGGTGCCAAAATTTGCGTCATGTTGGAGCATTTATTGAGTTGGTTAGGTGAGTCTTGAGTCTTTTTAGTGCGGTAAGCAGACCTGATATTCGATCTGAACCTATCAAGGTTTCTACTGTATCGGCAGGAAAAACTTTTTTGCATCGTGGTCAGTTTGCCACTCAAATGCTTTTGTGATCGTCGTAAACCATTGACGGCTTGAAAGGGAGTTGCCCGCGTCTACGGGCAAGAGGAAAGGCCGGTCTGATCAGACCGGCAAAAGATTTATTGCTGCGGAAGATACTCGACTGTCAGGTCATAGTTGCTGGTTGATGACGAGTAACCACGTACCATGACATAAGCGCTTGTGTCCGATGCCGCTGCCGTCAACTCGCAGCTTTCACTACTGCCGTTTTTATAAGGCCGGCAGTCGTAGCTGCTGGTTGTCGGCGCACTGCCGAAACGAACGTAGAGGTCGGCGTCATTAGTGCCGGTTATTGCGGCTGAGAAATCACTGCCGCCAACAATGCTGAATGGTCCATAGGTGTCTTCCTGATTACGCCCAACACTGTCAGAGAAGGTTTCTGTCGTAGGTGTCGGAGGCGGAGAGCTATCACCGGGGGTGTAGGTCGCATTGATGGTGAAGCTGGATGTGGACTGACTGTATCCGCGTGCCATCAGATACACGTCAGCATCGCTATTGCCGATGGTGACGCTGCATTGTTCAGCAGAACCGTTCTGGTAGGGGCGGCAATCATAGGCACTGGTGGTTGGTTCGGCGCCAACCCTTACGTACAGATCAGCATCGTTCGTTCCGGTCATGGTGATTGATACTGTCGATTGCCCTGCAACAGACAGCGGACCAAAGCGGGCTTCTTCATTGCGGCCGACACTGCCGGTAAAGGTATCCGTAACGTCTTCACCCGGGTCAGGGTCAGGCGGTGTATCGCTCATGTTGCCTTTGGCCAGTTCGGCAACATACGCTGCTGCCAGTTTACCGAATTTTAACGCGTGAAAAGCGTTGTTCCCGCTCTTATCCAGGGTATCACCCGAGGAATGGATGTATGGGTTCGCGCCACTAAAGGTCGCTTCAAAAGGAAAGGTAGCGGCAAAACCCTGGTTGGTCCAGGACGCGTGATCCGAACAGGCATAGCCGCAGGTCGTTCGGCTGACCGACAGGGACGGTTGATAAGTGACAACCAGATCTTCGACGAAATCGTTCTGAGCCGCGTTGGTATAGTCATCAATGATATAGATATCCTGACTGGAGCCCTGATAGTTCGTCATGTCCAGTTGCAGAACGCCAACGACATTTTTACCGCTGTTGCGATAGTCCTGAGCGATGTCTTTCGAACCGCGCAGACCGACCTCTTCGGCGGCGTAGCCGATTAAGGTCAACGTACGGTTGGGTTTGAAATCGGTGGAGGTGATGGCCCGGATCAGTTCGGTCAACGTGGCGATACCGGAGGCGTCGTCATCGGCGCCGGGTGCGCGGGTATTGTTGCTCATGCCTCCACTGATGATGGAATCCAGATGCGCACCCAATACAACGTACTCGTTTGGTGTTGTGCGTCCTTCAATGGTCATGACAACCGAAGATTGGGGCCAGCTGTGGTCGTACAGGGTCACCGTAATGTCATCACGACCAGCGGCTATCGCTGACCACTCATCGCGAAGCCATATCGCGCTGTTTTCACCGTGTGTTGAGGTGTAATAGCGGTTGGTGAAAGCCTGTAAGTCCTCGATGATGCCTCGTATGCCGGGTTCGGTCATGGCTTGTTGCAGGGCATTGACCACTGGGGCGTTATCCAGTGAGTAGCCGGCCACAAGGCTTTCCAGTGTCAGCCCCTGATTCATCAAAATCTGGCTTTGTGCCAACTCATCTTGTGCGCTCATTAAAGAATCATGCGCGATGAACCCGCCACATCGGTTGTGTTCATGGTGCATCATCTCAGAAATGATCGACAGGTGTTTTTCATTCACCTGAATCAGGTTGATGGCCTGGCTATCCTCAGTAAGCAGTGTTGCCGGCAGTGGTGCTTGCTTCTGAATCAAAGCGGGGTAGTGATCTTTCAGGGATTCATAGCCATCAGCTCCCATACTGATCCAGATGTCGTCTGCCTGTGCGGCATGACTCAAGGTCAGGCCGAGCAGTGCGGCTGAAATTGAAACTCTCATTACATTTTTCTCCATTATTATCGTCAGCGAGATAACGCTGCATGGTGGATCGGGTACGTCGACATCACGATCCTGTGATCGGACAAATCCCGGTTAGGGTTATTGCCCGTGTGCTCACGCTAGCGGAAAAAAAGTTTCAGAGAAGTCTTTCGGGGGAAGGTCGGTCGTCGAGGTTTGATTGTTTAGACACGGGTCATATTTTAAGCTCGTGTATCATTTCATATTGAATCATTGCGGTCCCATAGATTAACCGGGCCGTTTTCAGAACTTCTTTCTGGAAACACGTTGTAAACCCACCGAACCGTCGGACCGCCATGGGTGCTCGGTAACAACATCCTTTGTTGTTGACGGTTCCCAAAAAGAAACTCTGAAACGGCCGCTCTTGTGCTACTCAAAGATTGGGCGCGTTATGCGACAGTAGTAGTATTGAATACGTCAGGAAATTAAAGGTTGCTTGCGATGACAAGGTATAAACACACTCAAATAAGCACTCCGATTTTATTGGTCTTAGCCGCAGTGATGGGCACTCTGTTGTGGACTGCACAGACCCCCTTTGAAAACCACGTCTGGATTGCGTTGTTTTTCTTGGTATTGGTGGCGGTGCTTTTTTCATCCTTGACCATCAAGGTTGATGACCAGTCTGTGGTTTGGTACTTCGGTCCTAGGTTCTGGAAAAAGAAAATTGCACTGTCGGACATTAAAGCTGTGGCGGCGGTAGCAACCAAATGGTACTGGGGTTATGGCATTCGGCTGACACCGGAAGGTTGGCTCTATACCGTTTCTGGGCTGTCGGCTGTCAAAGTCGAGTTGCACTCTGGACAGGTTGTTTTGTTAGGTTCAACCGACGTAAACGGATTAATGAACGCGCTGGGGCATTCATGACTGTAACGTGATCATCAACTGCGGTGTGCAGGGTGTGTCCGTCGTTATTCCAGTTTGAGTCTGATCGGTTTTAAATGGTATGAGTGACGTGTCTGAGAGTGGTCGAAGGTGCTCACCCAGAGATACACGTCATCAGTGATCGGTAAATCGAATACTGACTCCGTATTTAACGCCCGTTTTATTTCCATCTGCCAATGGTCATCACGCCAATATGCCACCGCCTGAACATCGCCGCGTCCCTGAGAAAACGGCCCGAGGCTGAGCACCGAAGGAATAATCGTACCTACAGGATAATCATCATCATCGGGGTGGTAAGCGACGGTGTCGTCCCAGTCGAGCCACCAGGCTCCAAAGTCTGATGTGTCCGGATTGCGGTCGAACTGTGCGACCCGTTTCAGTACACTCGGGTCCTTGGGAAGACGAATCGGAACGACAAGATCATCACTGTAGAGCCGCCAGTTCATCACATAGCCGCCACAGTTGGGTTTGGTTTGGTAATCCTGGCCGTCCCAGCGAAGCAGATGTTCGCAGTCATCCCGATCTTTCTGATAGCCACCGGTGTAGCGTTTGTATTCAGAGTCACTCGGAGACGGTGGGCCGAAGTAATTATCATCGGCCTGTTGAATGCTGAGACCGGTGCGTACACTCTTCCAATGCCAGACATCGGCAATGCTCTGGTCGGTTGTGTAATGTAAGCCACGACCGTTTGCAGGGGCAGGTTGATGACTCAGTGGGTGTTGGCCTAACTGAACCGTACCGGCGCCGGCCCATTGATCTGATTCCGACAACATAATGGCCAGCTTATCTTCATAAAAGCGATTTTCATCGGCGGTTCCCAAAGCCGTTTGTACAACTTCCCAGCCTTCGTTGGTTTTAACTAATGGCACATGCACCTGGCTTCGGGTGGCGTCCGGCCAGTTCAGGTAAAAGTAAGCATACTCTTCATCGTGCAGGGCCTTGATCGTGACCGTCGTACCGTCTACGGGTTGCGCATAACCCTGGTAGGTTTTTATGGCGACAGTGTTGGCTGACTGCCAGGCAGGTTCGCGCAGATCACCGTCGAGTTCGATCTGAGATGTCGTTTTCTTCAGCGTTAATACTGGCTGTCTGAGCAGTAACAGAGACGTGGTGCCGACAACGACGATACTCAATGCGATCGGTACCAGTGCGTAATACCAACGAGCATTACGCAGACTGAAAAATCGCAATACGGTTTGCCAGGGCAGTGCGACAAAGGCAAGCACAGTATGGATGAGCAGATATATGACAAACAATAGTGCTGAAATCAGATGCAGTCGTAAAGTCAGGTCCACTGGCAGTATTGAAAACTGGCTTATCAGCTGTAATCCGGTGAGCAGACTAACGAACAGTAACCCCCAAGCCAGATAGTGTGTTGCATTAAACCATTGCATCGTTTTTTTCGGATGCGTCAGCCGAGGCAATCGTTTACGTCGGACGCGTCCAATTGAGTAGAGCAACGTGGCAACACCGAACCCCATTGCTGCATAAAAGTGCCATTGATGGACATTGCCTTGCGGAAGCAGCATAGAAAATCGAATCAGCGCTGGTTCGTTGGCAACGGCAATCCGGAGTCCGGTCAGAAGCAGGGGAATGATGGACAGTACAAATAACAGGTGTCCGAGTCGAACTAACCAGTTTGACGCTTGTTTGTCGGAGACAGACATGGCTACAGCTAATTGGCTAAAACCGCTAGTATAACGTGACCGACGGTGGAAAAACGATGGGCAAGGGAAATGAATCGAAACATCTTGGTTGGCCTGTTCTGCAGCTTATATTCTTTGACCGCATTGGCTGATTGCGGTGACTCAGCGACTTCCATTGAAGCGATTCAAGGACGGGGCATGGCGTCACCCTTGGTTGGTCAGGCGGTGACTGTCGAGGCCACGGTATCGGCAGTGTTTCAAGGGGCGGATAAGCTGGATGGCTTTTTCATTCAACAGGCCGACAGAGATCCATCAGCATCGCATGGCCTGTTTGTTTATTCAGACAGTCGGGTACGGCCGGGAGAACGCGTTCGCCTCCGTGGCCAGGTCAAAGAGTTTTATGGGCTGACAGAGTTAACAAAGGTTCGTTTGCTCGATCGTTGTGGACAGAGCCAGGCTCCTGAAGCGCTTAGCTTACCGATGCAAACGTCGGAAACTCAACGTGAAGCTCTGGAAGCGGTGAAAGTGCAGGTGCCTCGGTTGAGCATTAGTCAGAACCATCAACTGAGCCGGTTCGGGCAACTGCAGCTGGCTCCACGTGTCATAGGTTCGCCTGTTTCTGAACGTTGGCTGGTCGACGATCCGAGTACCTCGGTTTCACCAACGGAAGTTGACTATCTGGCGACTGTTGAAACGCTGGATCAACTGCATTTGGGCAGTGAGCTGGCCCCGCTCGACGCAGTAGTCAGTTACGGTTTCGGAGCGTACCGGTTGATTCCCGTGCAACCGGTGTCAATAACACCAATGGATTTTAGCCTACCCAAAAAAGACGCCAGGGCGCTTCGTTTGGCCGGTTCAAACGTGAACAACCTGTTCAATGGGAATGGCCGTGGCAGCGGGTTCAGGGATGGAAGAGGGCCGGAGAACCAGCGGCAGTATGCGCGTAAACTGAATCGTCTCAGTCAGGCTTTCGTTCGCTTGGACGCTGACGTCATTGCGCTGAATGAAGTCGAAAACGATGGGTTTGGTCAAAACAGTACCTTGATCGACCTGATCGAGTCGCTGAACCATCTCACTGGTGATGATCGTTATCAGGCCGTTACCTTTTCGGATCGTCAAACCGGGACTGATGCTATTCAAAACGCAATGCTGTTTAATGCGCGCACCGTGGTAAAGGTTGGTCAGCCACGCTCCATTACGGAGTTGCCTGAATGGGAAAATCGATGGCACCGACCGTTTATGCTTCAGGAGTTTGAAGCAATCCGCAGTGGTCAGCGCTTTAGCGTTGTAGTGGCGCACCTGAAGTCTAAGGGCAGCCGGTGTCCGGAAGACACCGACCAATCGGTGCAACAAGAAGGGGCCTGTATGGTTAAACGCCTGAATGCTGTTGACCGGCTTCTGGGCTGGCTTTCGATTCCAGAGGATCAGCCGGCCTTTTTGATTGGGGATTTTAATGCCTATGCCAATGAGCGTCCGATTCGAAAGCTTGCGCGAGCTGGTTGGAAGACTCTTGTGGGGACCGCGAATGCCTACAGCTACGTCTATGACGGTCAGCCGGGCGTGCTCGATTACGTGATCGGAAACGCGATGGCTGAGCGTTTGGTTTTGCAATCAGGCTATTGGCCGATTAACAGTGGGCAAGTGGCCGGTGCTACGCAGGTACCGTTTTTGAGCCGGCTAAGGCTGCCGGAGTTTTACGGTTTTTCCGATCATGATCCGGTCTTTATCGATGTATCGTTTCGTTAAACGAGACCGGTTATTTTTAACGAATAGCAGGCGGCCACAGCCGAATCGCCAACGGTCGAGTTAACGAGTGGCGGTAACCACGGCGGTGGCGAGCAGTACCAGCGCTACTGGTGACCAGATATTGCGCTCAATCTTACTTGGCGTGGCCAGATTGCCCAGTAACGACAGCGCCAGCAAACCGGTCACAAACCAGATAAGCGTTACTGACAGATGATAAAAGTCGTGCAGTATGAGTTCGGCCCGGGTCAGTACAATTAAAATAAAAAGCAGCATTATCAGGGCTTGGATGAGAGACAAGGCCCGAGCTTTGGGCGGTAAAACACCCGGATAGCGTCCGCCCATGGCGGCAGTTCCCCAGGGGGCTCCGGCCACCAAGGCGAGTTGAAATGCGGCGACAATCATGGCGGATACAGTAAATAGAATGGCGGATAGCGTCATGACAGGGGGCTCCTCAGATGCCTAACGTTTTCATTTTTCGCCACAGTGTCGCCCGGGAAATACCCAGCGCATCCGCGACCTTTTGCTTATGACCGTTGTGCATCCTGAGTTGTTCCAGAATACGTTCGCGTTCAAGCACTTCGACGGTTTCTTCCCGTTCATCCGGAGGGGCTTCTCCTCTGAGTTCCGGCGGTAAATCGGCAATTTCAATTTTATTTCCTTCGCCGATGGCATGCGCGTACTCAATCACGTTGCGCAGTTCCCGAACATTACCGGGCCAGCGGTATTGCAGCAACGCATCATAGGCGTCTTCAGAGATACGATGGACCCGGCGGTCGTTCTCGCTGTTAAACTCGTCAATAAAATGCCAACAAAGCATTTCGATGTCTCGATCACGTTCGATCAACGGCGGTAAATACAAAGGCACAACCCGTACCCGGTACATCAGGTCTTCTCGGAACTCGCCTTCAGACACGCGCCGACGTATGGATTCATGAGTTGCACTGATCAGTCGGATATCGGTGTGAATGACTTCACTGGATCCCAGGGGCGTAAAGCACTGGTCTTGCAACACACGCAAGAGTCCGGCTTGAATGTCCAACGGCATTTCCGCGATTTCATCCAGGAACAGGGTGCCGCCATCGGTGAGCTGCAGTAAACCGGTACGATCATGGCTGGCGCCGGTAAACGCCCCTTTGCGATGGCCAAACAGTTCCGAGGCCATGAGTTCACGAGACAGCGCAGCGCAGTTGATAGCGCTAAACGTTTTGTTTTCCCGTTTGGATTGCTCGTGTATAAAACGGGCCACCAGTTCTTTACCAGAGCCACTTTCACCACGCACAAGAATGGAGGCGTTGGTTCTTGCCACCCGGGCAGCCTTCTCCATGAAACTGATCATTTTTTTCGACACGGTATAGAGTCCAGAGAAAACCATGGGCTCCAGATTAGGATTCAGTCGATCACTCATGGGGTTTGCTCCCGGCTCAGATGCATATGAAGGGTTTGATCACTCCAGGGTAATCGCACACCCATTGAGTGGGTGAGTTGTTTAAGCTCGGGTGACGGTGACGAAATGTCCAGGCGAATACCGCGATGCTGGCAATGCTCGGCAAAATTTAACAACGCCTGCACGGCGGCGACCCGGGCATGATGGGCATGGCCCAGATCCAGCGTCAGCGTTTTTGTTGACTCGCAAATCAGGGCATCGAGCCGGTCGGGCAATTGCCGGGCGGCTGCAAAATAAAGACTGCCGGAAACCTGAATCAGCAGATGATCGCACTGCTCCGGGGTCTTGACGGGTTCCAGTATTTGGCGTTCATTTACGCGATAGAGATACAGCGAGGTTTGGCTGGCCTGAAACAGAAACATGACAATGCCCAGGGCGGCGCCGAGCAGAATGGCTTCATGAAAATTCAGGATTAGCGTGCTGAACACGGTCACCAGAAACAGGCTTCGGGTGGCTGAATTCACGCGCAGCATTTGGCGGATAGCGGCGGGTTTGAGCATGGACAGCGCCGTCGCGATGAGCAAACCGGCAATAACCGGCTGCGGAATGCTGCGAATGGCATCCGATCCGAACAGGATGATCGGAATAAGCACCAGCGCTGCAATGAATGGAGCCCAGAGTGTGCGTGCGCCCCCGATGTCGAGCAGCACAGATCGCGTTAACGACGTGCTGGCCGGAAAAGCCCCCGTCAGGCTGCCGACCAGATTAGCCAGCCCCTGACTGCCCAGTTCACGACGCAAAAGTGCGGGTTCCTGGCGGTTGCGTAAAGTCACAATGAGTTCGAGAGAACCAATAAATGCGACGGCAAACCCCGGAATAATCAAAGCTTGAATCATACTCCAGCCAGGAAAAGTCTGCGCCAGTTTGGGCCAGCCATCGTTGATGACCGTCGTGTCCCCCAGGGTGATCCATTCTTCGGCCATCGGGGTCAGGTTAAACGCCACCAGGATGATGCTGATAACTAACACCATGAGGGGAACGGGTATCTTTGGTACGTAACGTTTACCGAGGATGACGGACGCTAAGGCGATGGTAGCGAGGAGAAAACTGGAAAAGCTGAACTGAGCCCAGTCAAACTGAAACAGCAGACGTATTTCATCCACCACATTGCGCACATTGGAAAAGGGCGCGCCCAGAAACTCATCCAACTGCATTAAAGCAATAATAATGGCAGCGCCGGTTGCGAAACCCACCATGACGGCTTCGGGTACAAAATCAAAAATCCGCTCGGCCCGCATCAGTACAATAAACAAGCGTGAAAGCCCGGCCAGAAACGCCAGGGTAGCCATGGCGGTTAATAACAGGTCTGGTTGCCCTGCCCAAGGGCTTAAGGAGGTCAGTATGATCAAACCCGTGGTGTTCGTCGGGCCAACTGTGACGCCCGCGCTTTTACCGGCAAGGGCGGCAATCATTCCGGGAATGGCCGCTGTGACCAACCCGTACATGGGCGGCAATCCTGACAGCATGGCGTATGCCAGGCATTGTGGAATGCCGACCAATGCGACGAACAGACCCGCTTGGAGGTCACTGATTTTCGGTAAATAGGGCCCTGCGTTCATTCCTGTCAGGCGTTAGTGGCCGCGTTATACAGAATGGAGCTTCGGTTACCTGAGCGACAATAAGCCAGAACGCGACGACCGTCCGCATTCAGCTGCTTGACCGTTGCGACGTAGTCTTCCGTGAAGTTTGGTCCCTGCATGGGCAGGAAGACGAACTCAAGACCCGCTTCGCCAGCGAGCTGCTTCATTTCTTCGGCGCTCGGTTGTCCGGCTTCTTCACCGTCAGGCCGGTTGCACATAATGACTTCAATCCCCTGATTTGCGGCGTTTGCAATGTCATCAGCGTTCAGTTGTGGGGCAACCCAGTAATTTTCTGCGATTTGTGTCCAGTTCATAGCTTTTTCTCCGGATAACAGCGTCTTGATCAGTTGAATCATAAGTAAGTCCCTTGGGGATTAACAGTGTTCTTTGTTCTGCGTCAAACAACCATTAGATTTTCTAATA
>NZ_CH724152.1:0-31492 GCF_000153185.1 Reinekea blandensis MED297
GAACTGTAGGTGATTAAGGCAGGTTTTAGCCGACCTTGTTTTAATCACATACTGACTCAAGCGTATCTAATATTATCGTACGATCCTTGTTCATAGACGCCTTCGGGTTATATGGTCAAGTGATTAAGCGTACACGGTGGATGCCTTGGCAATCAGAGGCGATGAAGGACGTGGTAATCTGCGAAAAGTCTCGGGGAGCTGATAAACAAGCGTTAATCCGAGAATATCCGAATGGGGAAACCCACCTGTCATAAGGCAGGTATCCTGAGCTGAATACATAGGCTCATGGAGGCGAACCCGGGGAACTGAAACATCTAAGTACCCGGAGGAAAAGAAATCAACCGAGATTCCCTAAGTAGTGGCGAGCGAACGGGGAACAGCCCTTAAGTGTTGTGGACGTTAGTGGAAGGCTCTGGAAAGTGCCGCCATAGTGGGTGATAGCCCCGTACACGAAAACCAAACAGCATGAAATCGAGTAGGTCGGGACACGAGAAATCTTGACTGAATATGGGGGGACCATCCTCCAAGGCTAAATACTCCTGATTGACCGATAGTGAACCAGTACCGTGAGGGAAAGGCGAAAAGAACCCCTGTGAGGGGAGTGAAATAGAACCTGAAACCGTGTACGTACAAGCAGTGGGAGCCTCCTTGTGGGGTGACTGCGTACCTTTTGTATAATGGGTCAGCGACTTACATTTTGTGGCGAGGTTAACCGTATAGGGGAGCCGTAGGGAAACCGAGTCTTAACTGGGCGTCCAGTCGCAAGGTGTAGACCCGAAACCGAGTGATCTAGCATGGGCAGGTTGAAGATTGAGTAACATCAATTGGAGGACCGACCGACTACGTTGAAAGTAGCGGATGACTGTGGGCTGGGGGTGAAAGGCAATCAAACTCGAGATAGCTGGTCTCTCGAAGCTATTTAGGTAGCGCCTCGGACGAATACCACTGGGGGTAGAGCACTGTTAAGGCTAGGGGGTCATCCCGACTTACCAACCCTTTGCAAACTCCGAATACCAGTGAGTACTATCCGGGAGACACACGGCGGGTGCTAACGTCCGTCGTGGAAAGGGAAACAACCCAGACCGTCAGCTAAGGTCCCAAAATCTATGTTAAGTGGGAAACGATGTGGGAAGGCTCAGACAGCTAGGAGGTTGGCTTAGAAGCAGCCATCCTTTAAAGAAAGCGTAATAGCTCACTAGTCGAGTCGGCCTGCGCGGAAGATATAACGGGGCTCAAACATAGTACCGAAGCTACGGACTTGCCTTTGGCAAGTGGTAGAGGAGCGTTCTGTAAGCCGTTGAAGGTGTGTTGAGAAGCATGCTGGAGGTATCAGAAGTGCGAATGCTGACATGAGTAACGATAATGCGGGTGAAAAACCCGCACGCCGAAAGATCAAGGGTTCCTGTCCAACGTTAATCGGGGCAGGGTGAGTCGGCCCCTAAGGCGAGGCTGAGAAGCGTAGTCGATGGGAAACCGGTTAATATTCCGGTACTTCAATACAGTGCGAAGGGGGGACGGAGAAGGCTAGGTTAGCCACGCGTTGGTTGTCGTGGTTCAAGCTTGTAGGCTGAAGAATTAGGTAAATCCGGTTCTTCGTAAGGCTGAGAGGTGATGACGGTGGTTCTACGGAGCCCGAAGTAATTGATGCCCTGCTTCCAGGAAAAGCCTCTAAGCTCCAGCTGTATTGGAACCGTACTCTAAACCGACACAGGTGATCAGGTAGAGAATACCAAGGCGCTTGAGAGAACTCGGGTGAAGGAACTAGGCAAAATGGTGCCGTAACTTCGGGAGAAGGCACGCCGGCCTTGGTGATGGGACTTGCTCCTTAAGCTGAGGCTGGTCGAAGATACCAGGCCCCTGCGACTGTTTACTTAAAACACAGCACTCTGCTAACACGAAAGTGGACGTATAGGGTGTGACACCTGCCCGGTGCCGGAAGGTTAATTGATGGGGTTAGCGTAAGCGAAGCTCTTGATCGAAGCCCCGGTAAACGGCGGCCGTAACTATAACGGTCCTAAGGTAGCGAAATTCCTTGTCGGGTAAGTTCCGACCTGCACGAATGGTGTAACGATGGGGGCGCTGTCTCCACCCGAGACTCAGTGAAATTGAAATCGCTGTTAAGATGCAGTGTATCCGCGGCTAGACGGAAAGACCCCGTGAACCTTTACTATAGCTTCACACTGGACTTTGAATGTATTTGTGTAGGATAGGTGGGAGGCTTTGAAGCAGTGACGCCAGTTGCTGTGGAGCCAACCTTGAAATACCACCCTGATACCTTTGAGGTTCTAACGCGGGCCCCTATACGGGGTTGCGGACCGTGTGTGGTGGGTAGTTTGACTGGGGCGGTCTCCTCCCAAAGAGTAACGGAGGAGCACGAAGGTTGGCTAATCCTGGTCGGAAATCAGGAGGTTAGTGTAATGGCACAAGCCAGCTTGACTGCGAGACAGACAAGTCGAGCAGGTACGAAAGTAGGTCATAGTGATCCGGTGGTTCTGTATGGAAGGGCCATCGCTCAACGGATAAAAGGTACTCCGGGGATAACAGGCTGATACCGCCCAAGAGTTCACATCGACGGCGGTGTTTGCACTTGAGTGTTGGCTCATCACATCCTGGGGCTGAAGCCCGTTCCCAAGGGTAATGGCTGTTCGCCATTTAAAGTGGTACGCGAGCTTGGTTTAGAACGTCGTGAGACAGTTCGGTCCCTATCTGCCGTGGACGTGGAAAATTGAGAAGAGCTGCTCTAGTACGAGAGGACCGGAGTGGACGAACCTCTGGTGTTCGGGTTGTCATGCCAATGGCATTGCCCGGTAGCTACGTTCGGACGGGATAACCGCTGAAAGCATCTAAGCGGGAAGCCCCCTTCAAGATAAGTTTTCCCTGAGACTTCGAGTCTCCTAAAGGGCCCAGTAAGACTAACTGGTTGATAGGCAGGGTGTGTAAGCGTTGTGAGGCGTTGAGCTAACCTGTACTAATTGCCCGTGAGGCTTGGCCATATAACGCCCAAGGTGTTTATGTGCGCAAGGTTGTGCGAAGAAAGATATTGGATACGAGGCTGAGAAAGCCAAGAGTTGGTACCCGGAAGGGCTGCAGTGAAGAAGCGAAAGCAAAGAGAACTTTATTAGTAAACGAATTGGGGCATGAGCTAACACGTACCAGCTGATGCAATCCCAGCCAGTTTGCTTGACGACCATAGAGCGTTGGACCCACCTGATTCCATACCGAACTCAGCCGTGAAACGACGCATCGCCGATGGTAGTGTGGGGCTTCCCCATGTGAGAGTAGGTCATCGTCAGGCTCCCAAACCGAACCCCAGCAAGGCGACTTGCTGGGGTTTTTTATGGCCTGCGGGAAAGGTGAGCGGTCTGTAAGAGCCTGCCGGCAGGCGATCGCTTAGCAATCGCGCCTGAATAGGATCGCGAGCAGGCTCGCTCCGACACCGAGCATTGGTTAAGGTGGCGCGTCCTTCCCTTGACGCGGCTTGAAGCCGCCTCATGCTGATCGCTTGCAGCTTGCAGCTTGCAGCTTGCAGCTTGCAGCTTGCAGCTTGCAGCTTGCAGCTTGCAGCTTGCAGCTTGCAGCTTGCAGCTTGCAGCTATTCGCTGAAGGCTCCTTCTCGCAGCCGCCAGCCTGTCATCGGCGCGATTATGTCGATATATTGATCCACCTGTTTCATAACATTCGACAGAGTCACCGTTTTGGTATCAAGGAATCATTTAAAAGGCTGGAAACTCAGTCTGGCAATCACTTTTCTTTTATTGGCAACAACGGCGTTGGGAGAGTATCCCGTTAACTTTGATTATCAGGTCATCGGTTCCGATACACCCGTTACCCTCGCACAGGTGCAGGAGTCTTGGCAGCAGAACGATGACGGAATCCTAAGATTTTCAAGCGACTCCTCTCACTATCTTCTCCGGGTGCTACTCACTGATCTTCCAACACGAGACATGGTATTAAGTGCTGGTACCGGCATTCGGCAACATGTTGAGTTTTATCGTAAAGTTAAAAGTAACGGCGTCTATCAGATTCGCCAACTGGAACCCGTTCAAGGTCGTTTTGCTGCGGTGTCGATTAACCCAGAAAGCACGACGGGCGATTACCTCTACCTTAGAGTTGCACCAATGCCGGCTTACGATTTCATTTCGCTGAGTTGGTATTCCCCGCAAACGTTCAAAACGCTTGAGCAGTCAGACCTCGTCATCATCACCTTTTATCTCAGTACACTGCTGTTTGTGATGTTTTTTAGTTTGTCCCAGGCAATTTTAACCAAGCATCCGCTGTTCTTGTCTTACACGTTTTTTCTTTTAGGGCTCGCCCTGGTTAATGGCCTGTTCGAAGGTTTGATGACTCGTTCGTTGGGCGATGTTGATGAGCGGCTTATCTACTATTTGCTGTTTACTATTGCACTGTCTGGTGCATTTTTCTATTTGATGATTCTGAAAGACTTTGTGAGCTTTTTAGTTCCAAACTCCGGGCTTTGGATCTTCAGAAAAAAAGTCTGGCAAACGCTGTTCATCACTTCGCTTGCCATGTTGGTTTTGTTTGGCTCTCAGCTTCAATATCAGATGGCTCTGACCTTTATTCAGCTGTACATGCTCGTTAATTTCCTCATCGTCGTTGTCTTTCTTTACCGTACTGGGCACATCAAAGACCGTGTCGTCATCGTTTTGGTGCTCACCAATGCGTTGTTTCATCTCGGCTTTGTTATTGAGATTTTGATTAATGATGTTCGTCTCGGTCCATTGCTGGCGATTGCCAAGCCAGAGTTATTTCAGTGGCTTCGGCAATATGGTTTTTACTCATTTTCCTATGCTGAGCTGCTGGGGTTGGCCATTGCGATTAGTATGGCGTTTCAACAAGCCTACCGGGATAAACTGGAAGCCGTTGCACTGGCTGAAGAAATTCGGTCACGATACGCATCAAAGCTTGAAGCTGACCTGAAAAATAGGGTGGTAAATCAGCTTTCTGATGAAACCATGAACAGCAGGAAGCCGGGTGCCGACTTCGAAACGATGACACTAAATCAGCGCTCCAGCGACAACAGAGCAAGTGCAGTGCAACAGCCAGAAACGCCGTTTGAACACCCCTTCATGAATAAAGTTCATTCGATATTGACACACCAGCTTTCCGATAAGGCTCTGACCGTGGATGTTCTGGCACAGTCACTTCATATGACTGACTCTACTTTTAGGCGGCGCTGTAATGAATATTTTGGAAAGACCCCGATTCAGCTGATCCGGTTATATCGCATGAGGCGAGCTCATGATCTGATTGAATCAGGTCAGGTACGTACGCTTTCAGAAGCTGCGGATTCTGTCGGGTTCACCAACGTCAGTTACTTTTCTAAACAATATCGACGGTTTTTGAACGAAGACGAACGTTGAAACTGTCCATATCTTCCAAAATCCAGTCGAAAATGCGCAAAATCTCTTTGTGTGCGGTAAACCCGAGGCCTCGCCATTAAACTGTCCGGAAAAAAACTGGAGAGGGATGAGCATGAAAAGGGCTTCGTTATCAGTGTATACCGACATCATGGCTATTTTGATGTTGGGGCTGGGTCATGCGGTGGCATCGGATTTCCCTGATTGCGACAGCACTATCACCGATGAAAGCGGAACCGGGACTTATAACCGCTGTAAGTTTGCAGGCCAGACTGTCGAGATGGGCGATTTTTCCGGCAAGACGTTCGAAGATGTTGATTTTGGCGGAAGTTACTTTTTGCAGAGTGACTTTTCTAATACCGGCTACTACCGAAGTGTTAGGGAGCTTGACGATGTACTAAGCGACGATACCGTAGAGTTCCTAAAAACGGACTTTAGTCGAGCTGAGTTAGATCTCCACATGGCAAAGGTAAAGCACATTGGATCTAACTTTTATAACGTTCAATTCTCCTTTTGGACGAATGGTGGACAATGGTCAAACTTATCCACAAGTCTTTGTGGTGTTGAAACGACCTTTACAGATACAGAGCTGGTGATTGTTCAGGCCCCGCCCGGGTCTCAGTACGACGTCGTTTATGGCTTAGCCGGGTTCGGTCTTTTTAGAGGCCTTGAAGCATCAGATTTGAGTTGCCTGGATGGTGTCACGATTGAAAGCTGGGCAGACAACTACGAATCTTTCTACGGTCCCCGCAACATTGCCCCGGCTCTACTGCTCAAGGACATACTCTCGCGGAATCCCGACACGGATCACAATGATAGCCATCGCAGCTGGCAGTCGGGGGTCTCAACCAACGCTGCCGATAGCGATGAAGCAGTTTCCTCTCATATTTATCGGCATGACCCGGTTTATGCCCATTGGGATATGAAAGACAAAACAGGGATTGAGGATTGGTGGGCATCCTACCCGGCAGAATCGCCTTTCTGGCAATGGGACCTGGGCCATTCTCATTACATCGATTCCATTCGCATCCGCAATGAAGCCTATGGTGATTTAGAAGGGGCGGTCTTACTGGTGTCGGAATGGCCGATGTCCGGAAATCCTTTAGCTCAGTCCGATCAGGACTCCATCAGCCGGTACTATCCTTTCAGTGAAGATCAGCCCTATTACGAAATTCCGGTTCAACGTAATGTACGCTATCTGCGCATTCAACGCCCCCGTACCCCTGAGAATCAGATCTTAAGATTTGGCGGGATCGAGTTGTTTGGGGACCTGGAACCAACAACAGTGTCCAGCCCAGCGCCGGCCGATTATGAGATGCCGGACTACATCAATGAACAATGCGCGGACTTTATGTACAGCCAGGCGCAAACGGATAACTCGGACCCTAAAAGAACGACTTTCTATACTGAGTTTGGTCCGGATCGCTTCTGGGAAAATCTGAACTTACAAGGGGGCTCCTTCATTGGCTATGATTTTTCCTCCGGTGAAGACGCGCCCTTCAATCAGTATTTGGACAACGTAAACTTTGCGCTGGCGAATCTGGAAGGGGTCGATTTCAGCAATTCAGAGGTGCTGGGGGTCAGTTTCCGTGGGGCGAATCTGCGCAATGCCAATTTTACCAACGCCAACATCAGTGGTGCTGACTTTCGTGGCGCCGACTTGACGGGCGCAACCTTGACGGTGGATCGAGCGGATTGCGCAATATTCGCCAATGCGGTACCTGAGCACTTTGAGTTACACATAGACCCTTCCGAAAGCTACATACCGGTTCAAATAGCTCAATCTCAGGTCAATACCGCCTACGGATATGCGCGTCAAAGCTCCATCGACGACAACGGTGTTGCCGCCAATGCCATTGATGGATCGGTGGACACGTCGGCCATCACCACTCAAGAACAATCCTCCTGGTGGGAACTGGATATGGGTGCACACTATCCGGTTGAAACGATCGAGTTTGTGTCCGGTAATCCGATAGACGATGCTGAACAACTCACGGTGTGGTTATCTGAGTGGCCCATCACTGACGATGATGCCCAGCTCGGCAAAATAACCGCGACAACGGTCGATGTTGTCGATGGACGGGTGCGGTTTTATGGACAGACGGTGGCCCGTTATATCCGAGTACAGAGCCCTGAATCATTTGGTCCATACCAACTTGTTCTCCGTGAACTGTCTACCGAAAACGAAGGCATTTCCGTGGCACCAAAAACGGTTCAGCCATTAAGTGCGAAACAATCAGAGGCTTTTGAAAGCACCCTTACCCTGGATGCCAAACTGAAAGCGTTATCCGAGACCTATCGGGGAAGTGACCCTGGCTCTATAGCGGCTCGCCTCGCGCAGTTGCAAATGCTGAGTTCTCAACTGAGGACCAATATTGCCTCTATTCGGGAGTTGAAAGGTTACAGCAAACGGTTGAGGCGAACCTTCATTGCGTCGTCTCGCATTACCAAGCTGTTGAGTTTTTACGACCCGTTGAAGCCTTTGCTCCAACCCGTTATTGATGCGACCAAGAGCTTCGGTAAAGCCGCGAAGAAGTACGATACCCGTGTATTGCCGTTGTATTTAAGCACCTTTGCACTGGAAGGTGAGTTAAATGCTATTGATCGGCAGATTGCCGCAGCGTTAAGCGAAAGCCAGTCGTTGGCCACCTTGATTGATGTCGGTCGGTTTTATTTGAACCACAATTTACGTTGCTCAGTTAATTCCCCGGGATTACCCGGAAGGCAGGATTTGGAGCAGTACGCTATGAATCAACTCACGGCGGTTGAAGTGGCACAGTCTAATCTGGATGCGCCGGTCGACTTAGTTGAGCAAGTTAACGACATCGCCATTGTATTAGAGGCGCTTCAAATAGCCATGGATGAATTACCGATTGAGGATCATCGTGTGACGCTGGAAGTCGTTTTCAACGAGTTAGATGGCTTCATTGAGTTGGTGGATGACACGATGCAGTTGTTATCTTATGAGGTGATTGACGGATTGTCGGTTGAAGATGGGATCTCGTTTATCGAGGACGGTGTTTCTTATATCCCGTTTCGGGAGGAGTTGATGTCCTTGATTGCCGCCGTCATTGATCCTGTCATTGACCAATATGGCGATACGATTTTGTACTCATTGGATTTTGCCAAGTCGTACCTGTTGGACGACCTTACCGGTTCGCTCGTTGCAGAAGAAATACTTGAACTTTTAAAAGAAGACCAGAAACCTCGCGAACGTCCTGCGTTTCTGATCCCTGACTTTGACGTTTCTGTATTTGACTCCTTGTTAACCTTACCGCCGTTTCCAATTTGTGATTCCTTCAAGTTCCCAGAGCAATGGCCCGTGGCGAGTAACGATGACGACGGTGACGGGCTGACCAATGCCGAGGAGTTAAGCGCCGGCACACTTGTCGATAACCCTGACAGCGATTTGGATGGTTTAAATGACGCCTTCGAGTTGACCTATTCCAAGAACGTCCCTGCTGGAATGGTGGCGTTTAACCCGATTGATCGCAATGACACCCACCCCGAAGCGCAGCGCGATGATGATGGCGATGGACTGACCGCTCTGGAAGAGATGCTGGCCGGGTCGCACCCGTTTCAGGCAGACACCGACTTAGATGGTTTGAGCGATGGTTATGAACAAGCGCTGGGGTTGCCGATTGTTGGATCGCTTGAAGCGGAACGATCCGATCCGGAACAGGACCTGGACGGCGATGGCGTGTCGATTGAGTGGGAGCAAACTCTGAATCGCGATCCAAACGTGTATGAGATGATGGATTCCGATAGCGATGGGTTGTTGGATCGGGATGAAATTCAGTTTGGTTATGATCCGTTGATAGCGGGTCCGCTTGCGGTCGACTTGTCGAGTCGTCAGATAAAACTGACTGATACCGGCCAGTTAGCGTTGTCGCTAATGGACTACGTTGCGCTCGGAAGCAACTCTCTTGAGTCGCTGGATCTTGACCCGACTCTGATTCAGCTGACGGAAGGAGCGCTTGAGCATTACGATGCTCAGAACCATCGGGTAAATTTGCGGTTTTCGGAAGCGGATTTTAGTGGTTCGCCTGTGTCATTGACCTTTCTTGTGAGCAGCCCGAATGGATATGCGGTCGTTCGACTTGATTTTGAGCTGAACGATCCGGAAGACAGCGGTGAGCCAGACAAATCTTCCGGGAAGGGCGGTAGCCTGGGTGGCCTGCCCCTTGTATTGTGCTGTCTGTTGTTATGGTATCGACGCAAGCGCGCAAGTTGATGCGTTCAGCTGGCTGACGGGGTGTTCCCGACCACCCCGTCGTCAGTGGAGTCGTCATGTCCACGCTTATCTTAAGCCGGTCTTCTGACAGGTGCTTAACATCCACTGCTTTAACTGTTGAATGGCGCTCTCGTTACGGCGGCTGCTCTTATAGGCAAAATAAAACTCATCCCCGGTCCGATAGCTGAGAAAAGGCAGCCGAATCAAGTCGGTATCGCGTTGGTCCTGAACCATGTAATCATTGGTCAGTGTGATGCCCTGATGATGACGGGCAGCCTCCAGTGCTAACAGCATGTGACTGAAGTTCTGCAACCGGATGTCGTCCGGTAAGGTGCTGTGATTCGCCCGATACCACTGGCGCCAGTCTTCCTGGTCACGATCGAAAATCGAATGTGTCGACAATAACGTCGCCTTGCTGAGAATACTCAGCGGAGGTTCGGCATCGGACGAGCAGCCCTGGCGCTGAAGCAGCTCATACCAATATTGCCGACTGCTGACCGCAAATAGGGTTTCCCGGTAAATCGGCAGGTATTCATAACCGGGAACGTCGTTATGCAGGGTGACAAAGCAATCACCGACACGATCAGACAGTATCGGCGACTCCGAGGTCATTTCCAGTTGCAGCGCGAGGTTGGGATGGTCCTGATGGAGTGATGTCAGGTTTGGGATCAGCCAACGTACGGCAAACGACGAGAACAATGCCAAACGAACCGTGGTACTGGGAACGCCCTTAATGTCCTCAGCACTGCGCTCCAGCGCCGTCAGGGAGGCATAGACCGTCTCGTAAAACTGCTGCCCCTGATCGGTCAGCCTCGTAGTTCGTCCGCGTCGTTCGAACAAGGCTTCGCCGAGATAGTTTTCAAGCAACCGAATCTGATGACTGACCGCGCTTTGGCTGAGATTGCGCTCGTCAGCGGCTCGACTGAAACTTTGCAAACGGGCGACCGCCTCAAAAACCGGTAATGCGTTCATCGGTGGTAGTTTCATTGAAGGTCACTTCTATTATCTAAAATTTCGATAGTAAACAATATTATCAATTTGATTGAAGATAAAGCGCCGCTTACTCTGCGCTCCCTGAACGTGAGTGAATGGAGTGAAGACTATGAATCGGACAACGTTAGCCATGCTACTCTTGGTGATCGGTAACGCGCTGGCGCTGATCTCCGATGCGTTCGTGAAAGCCTACAGCGGCGACGTCCCCGTTGCTCAGTTTGTGCTGGTACGCACCCTGATTACTCTGGTGTTCCTGTTTCCATTTGTCTTACGAAGCACTCGTCGCAGATTGGCGTCTGGTTGGAAAGTTCAGGTCGTCCGTGCTCAGATCAGTGTTTTTGGCACGATCTGCATGGTTGTTGCGCTGAACCACCTCAGTCTGGCCACGGCCAACGCGATCTTTTATGCCGCACCGGTCATCGTCATGGTCTTGGCGGTTGTATTATTTAAAGAGCAGCTGACCCGCGCCAGTTTAACGGCTGTGGTGTTCGGCTTTGTGGGTGTGCTGGTCATCTTAAGGCCGGTTGAGATCGGTTGGCAGAGCCTGGCGGCAGTGGGCGTCGCGTTTTCGTTGGCCATTAATGTGCTGCTCATCCGTCGCTTATCGGCAGAACAGTCACCGATGGAGATGTTGCTGGTGATGCATGTGTTTATGTTGCCGGCCCTGACTGTGATCAGCCTGTTCCACTGGACTCCGGTGACCGTTGACATCGCCCTGGGTGCGCTCGGGTCTTCGTTTTTTATTCTGTGCTACAACATGACCGTACTGATCGCGTATCGATGGGCTGAAGCCAACAAGATCACCAGTTCGGAGTACACCGGTATGATCTGGGCGATACTGGGCGGCTGGGTGGTTTTCGGTGAAGTGCCGGACGCTTACCTGCTGATCGGTTCCGGGATGATTGTGATTCCACTGGTTTGGCTGGCATTGTCTGAACAGCGCATGTTGAAATCATCGGTATCTGACAATCATGTGAACAGTAGGCGGAAGCTGCAAGCAGCTGAGTCATAACGGCATGAGCTGATCGAAAGCAAAACACAAAAAAACCCGAGGCTTACGCACTCGGGTTTTTTTTAGATCTGAAAGCGCGATTATTTAGCGGCTTTCTTCTCTTTTTCTTTCGCGATCACATCGTCAGCAACGTTCTGCGGACAAGGCATATAGTGGCTGAACTCCATAGAGAACTGACCACGACCGGAAGTGATGGTACGCAGGTGACCAATGTAGCCGAACATTTCAGACAGTGGTACGTCAGCTTTAATACGTACACCTGTTGGACCAGGCTCTTGGTCTTTGATCATGCCGCGACGACGGTTCAGGTCACCGATGACATCACCCACGTTGTCTTCTGGAGAGAAGACGTCAACTTTCATGATCGGCTCAAGCAGCTGTGGGCTGGCTTTTGGAATCGACTGACGGAAAGCGCCTTTTGCAGCGATTTCGTAAGCGATGGCTGAGGAGTCAACCGCGTGGTAGCTACCATCGAACAGTTCAACTTCCATATCCAGCATCGGGAAGCCAGCCAATACGCCTTCTTCCATCATGCTGGCAAAGCCTTTCTCAACAGCAGGCCAGAATTCCTTAGGAACGTTACCACCGACAACTGTTGATACGAACTTGAAGCCAGATCCTGGTTCACCCGGTTTAATGCGGTAATCAATCTTACCGAACTGACCAGAACCACCAGACTGTTTCTTGTGCGTGTAAGAATCTTCAACCGGCGCAGTGATCGTTTCACGATAAGCAACCTGTGGTTGACCGACTTCCAGCTCAACGCCGTAAGTACGTTTCAGGATGTCGACTTTAATGTCCAGGTGCAGCTCACCCATACCTTTCAGGATGGTCTCACCAGAATCTTCGTCAGTCTCAACCTGAAAGGATGGATCTTCAGCGACCAGTTTACCGATCGCAATACCCATCTTCTCAGATCCGCCTTTGTCTTTCGGCTTAACGGCAATTGAGATCACCGGCTCTGGGAAGATCATAGGCTCAAGAGTACAAGGGTTCTTCGGATCACACAGCGTGTGACCGGTTTGAACGTTCTTCATACCCACAACGGCCAGAATATCGCCCGCGTGTGCCATGGTAAGTTCAGAACGGTCGTTTGCGTGCATCTCAACCATTCGGCCGATACGCTCAGTTTTGCCGGTTGCTGAGTTCAGGATGGTGTCACCCTTGTTCAGCACACCAGAATAGATGCGGATAAACGTCAGAGCACCGAAACGGTCGTCCATGATTTTGAACGCCAGCGCGCGGAAAGGCTCATCAGTAGAGACCGTCGCAACTTTACCTGTTGGCTCACCGGTTTCTTCGTCAGTCAGGTCCTGTGGATCAACTTCGGTCGGTGACGGCAGGTAGTCTACAACCGCGTCCAGCACCAGCTGAACACCTTTGTTCTTGAACGCTGAACCGCAGTAAGTTGGGAAGAAGGTCAGGTCGCGAGTACCCTTACGGATACAGGCCTTGATCTGTTCCATGGTTGGCATTTCGCCTTCCATGTAGGCCATCATCAGGTCGTCGTCGACTTCAACGGCCGTTTCGATCAGCTGTTCATGGTACATCTCGACATCGTCGACCATGTCCGCAGGAACGTCCTGAACTTCATAGTTTTCAGGCAGGCCGGTGTCGTCCCAGATGTAGGCTTTCTTGGTCAGTACGTCGACAACACCAACAAAGTCATCTTCAATGCCGATTGGCAGTGTCATGACCAGTGGGTTTGCCGCCAGTACGTTCTTCACCTGGTCAACGACCCGGTAGAAATCTGCACCCATACGGTCCAGCTTGTTGACGAAAATGATTCGAGCAACTTCGGATTCGTTTGCATAGCGCCAGTTGGTTTCTGACTGTGGCTCAACGCCGCCAGAACCACAGAATACGCCGACACCACCATCCAATACTTTCAGAGAACGGTAAACTTCAACGGTGAAGTCAACGTGCCCAGGCGTATCGATGATGTTCAGACGGTGGTCTTTCCAGAAACAGGTGGTCGCAGCCGATTGAATCGTAATACCACGTTCCGCTTCCTGTTCCATGAAGTCAGTGGTGGATTCACCGTCGTGCACCTCACCGGTCTTGTGAATCTTACCGGTCAGTTTCAGAATTCGTTCAGTTGTGGTGGTCTTGCCCGCATCAACGTGCGCGAAGATACCAATGTTTCGATAGTGTGATAAATCAGCCATGTTTTCGTTCTAGAACTAGTCAGTGGAATGAGTAAGGCGCGCTAGCATACAGTATTCAGGCCAAATTTTTAGCACTTTTTTCGTTAAATATGGTGACTTTAGCCGGTGATTTTGATTAATCCCTCTTAAGTCTTTGTTTTAAAAACGTTTTTATACCGATTTTGATAAAATTCTCTGTGTAAAAATTTAGCGGAAAATGAGGTTTTGACCAGCTGTGCGGGCGAATCTTTCTTCGGGAAGTTTCAGGGTATGCCGGATTGCCTCAGAGCTGATAAACTCTGCGCCTTCAAAGGAGAACCGTTTTGCATCTGAGTGCACAGCAAAAACAGCAGTATCTGGACGCCATGGGAATCCAACCCTGGTACCCTCGTGTACGTATGGCGCTGGCGCCAGAGCCTTTTGTTTCGGGGCCGTCGGTTGTTGCCGAACAAGAGACGCCATCGGCCGTGGCTGCTATCATACAGACGTCGGCACCAGCTCCTGCGGCCGATCAGCGGGCACCTGTGCCATCACCTCAAGACCTGCCAGCATCGAAGCCTTCTGAGTCTCCACCAGCCGAGCCAGTACCGGTTTCAACAGAAGTCCGGCCTACTGCGAACGTCAAGCCTATCCATTTCGGGCTGGGGTTGTACGTCCTTGGTCCCTGGCTGATTGTCAGTTCGCTCAGTGCCCAACACAAAACTCAGCAGGAGGAAGCCTTTCGGCTGTTAGTGGCGATATTGCGACAATTTGGCAACCAGGACGAAGAGCCGAGTTACCACCACGTCATTGCCTGGCCATTCTTTTCCAATCCAAATGCTGATCAAGGCAAAGCAGCCGCGAACCAGTACGTCAATGGTGTCATTGAGCATCTGGTTGAGGAGCATTCGGTTCAGCGAGTCCTGGTTTTTGGTGGTGTCCTGGCCAAGCTGAATGACTGGGACAGTCCGGAAGGGGAGTGCTTTAGCCTGCCGCGGCTGAACCTGCCCTCATTGTATAAAATGTTGAAAGATCCCTCACAGAAAGCCAAAGCCTGGCAGTTGATTCAGGCTTCATCCCTATACCAACGATGATTCGTGCAGCACACACCGATGATCTGGCTCAGTTTGCTCAATGGTCTGACGGCAGTCCGGATTGTCAGTTCAGTCAGGCTCAGCTGTCTGGATATCTGGTTCAAGATCGTCTGATTGCCATCGTGGAGCAGGGCGGGTCGTTGGCCGGCTATCTGGCTTATCGGCAAGTGTTAGATGAAGCTGAGTTGGATCAGATTCTCATCGCACCGTCGGCCCGCCGGTTAGGACTGGCGTTCGATGCCTTGTTGACCTGGCACGAGGCCCTGAAAGCGCAGGGGGTTGTGAGCGTTCATCTGGAGGTTCGGCAGGGGAATCAGGCCGCCATGTCACTCTACCAATCGGCGGGTTATGACCCGAATGGGCTGCGCAAAAACTACTATCGACATGGCACGACGGTCGACCATGCCGTTTTGATGAAAAAATCGCTATGAACTTAACCGCCTCGACACTGCCGTTTTGGCTGAACCTGACGCTGAACGGATTTTTCATACTCACGGTATTTTTAGCGATCACACACCTGCCCTGGCGCGAACTGAAACATGACGCCTCACTGCAACACCGGTTGGGTTTTACCATCCTGGTATTGGTACTGATCTGGTCGCTACGCGCGGGTGTGTCAGAAGGGCTGGGCATTCATTTCTTTCTGATGACGGGTGTACATCTGATGTTCGGGTGGTCATTTGCCATCCTATTGGTTGCATTGGTTCAGTGTGGATTGATTGTCTTCGGTGTTGAGTCGGTCTGGGCGTTGGGGATAAACGGGATCAGTTCCGGGGTGATTCCGATCTTGGTGACCTTTTACTGTTGGAAAGCATCCGAACGTGGCGGAGTTTATAACCCGTTCGTGTTTATCTTTGGCGTCGCCTTTGCCGGGGCGATGCTTGCTATTTTGATGTCCGCCGTTTTTGTCTCGGTTATTTTCCTGTTGACTGGTTTGTATGATGTAGCACAGCTGCGCTATGAGTTTTGGGCTTATTTGCCGTTAATTGCACTTCCGGAAGGCATCATTAACGGGATGCTTATTGCAGCAATGATCGTCTTTAAGCCGCATTGGGTTCGGTTGTTTGACGAGAAAAAGTATTACGGCACCAAGTGACGACGGCAGACCTGACAAAAGTCACCTGAATATCCGTGACCTCAGGCGCTTATCGTACGGTGCTGTCCGCGCTAGAGTAACTCAGTCTAACAATGGAGAAGATCAATGCAGACAGCTCGTTATGAAGTGGTGAAAAACGGAATTTCATTTGGTTCAGCACTGGCAATTGCCATGTCCTGGACGGCGAACAAGTCCATTCTCTGGGCCATAATCCATGGCTTTTTCAGCTGGTTTTACGTGCTTTACTACGCCCTGTTTAAATGACGGTTCAGCTGGTTTCCCGAATGTGTAGCGTGGTCGGCAATACCCGGCTTTCGTATCGTTCTGGGTTAAGAACCATCATCGCGGCCAGTCGCCCTTTCTCGACACTGGGTTGGTAAACGGTACTGATTTGAGGGTGATTCCGCCGGGCTTCGGGGGTGTCATCAAAGCCGACAATCTTCAGTTGCCCGGGGACGTCGATTTCCAGTTCACGGGCCACAGACAGGGCCGCCAGCGCCAGCTGATCCGACATGCACAGCAAGGCAGCGGGCCTGGGAACGCTGTTCAACGCTTCTCTAGCCGCCTGAATACCTTCGTACCAGGTGCTCTCATTGCTGCTCCATATGTGTTCGGTGCGGATGGGGCGTCCGGCTTCCCGGCCGGCATCGAGATAAGCTTCCAGGCGCTGACGGGAAATGGAAAGGTCCGGTGACCGAAGCTCTTCTTCATCAATTCGCTTCATCATCGGTGTTTTTGTCAGACGCAATCCCATGACATAAACCGGTCCGTCGGTGGTGGCAAAAATGTGCTGAGCGGCAGCTTTCGCCCCACCATAGTTATCGACGTTCAATGCCAGATGGTTGGGCAGGCTGAAATCAACACTGACGATGGGTTTGCGTTGTCGCTCAATACGCTCAAGTATCCCCATATCCCGAGGCGGTCCATACAGAATGTACCGCTCAGGAATGGCTTCCAAGGATTTTTCCCGGTAAAACTCACGCCGCCCTGGCATCAGCAGCATGTTGACCTGTGCATCGTCCAATACCTGAGAAACGCCCTGTAAAAACTCGAGGGCGCAGGAATCGGTAAAGTTATAAGCGAGTTTATCAGCCAACATGACACCCACCACACCGGTAGCGCCGGTTCTCAGGCTGCGGGCGGCTGGGTTGGGGCCGCTGTACCCAAGTCGTTCACACTCCGCCAGGATACGTTGACGGAGTTCTCGGGAGAGTTGATCGGGACGGTTGAACGCATTGGACACCGTCGCTGTCGATACGTTCAGCATTTGTGCAATCGATTTTACCGTATGCTTTTTTGTCCCGGTCATGTTACGCCCCTTTGGTGTCACTGTTCTGACCAGATTCCGAACTGATACGGCGCAAGTTCGGTTCCCTGACCTGCCGGCCACAACGCCTCTCCGGTCAGCCCGTTTGGCAATGAAGCCGTGCTTTCGGACAGGTTTACGGCAACGATCAGCGACTCGCTGTCGTTTTTGCGGCGGTAAACAAGCAGGTTTGGATCACTGTCCACAAACTCAAAACCACCGTCCCGGATGGCTGGGTGTTGTCGACGCCAGGCTAAGAGCGATCGGACAAAGTTCAGCATGGAGTTCTCATCGGGCTCCTGTGCGCTGACCGCCATCGGTACGTGTTTTGGATCCACCGGTAACCAGGTTTGAGTTGAATCACTGAACCCAACCGTGGTCTCTGATGTCCACGGCATGGGCGTTCGGCAACCGTCGCGGCCCTTAAACTCAGGCCAGAACTCGATGCCAAAGGGATCCTGCAGATCTTCGAACGGAACGTCGGCTTCCGGCAAGCCAAGTTCTTCACCCTGGTAGAGGCAAGGCGAGCCGCGTAGCGTCATCAGCATTGCAATGATGGCTTTAGCCTTGGCTTCGGGATCGGAGCTGTTGGCCGTCCAGCGAGTGGCGCTGCGAACGACATCGTGGTTACTCACGGCAAATGACGGCCAGCCATCGCCCAGCTTAGCTTCTATGCGTTTTAGTGTTTTACGCAGGTAATCCGGAGAGCTATCGGGACCGAGCAGCTCGAAGGTATAAGCCATGTGAAGTTTATTACCACCTTCCGTGTATTGAGCCATAAAGCTCAGCCCGTCCGGCGCACCGATTTCTCCTACCGTCGTCGACCCTGGAAACTCATCCATCACTTTGCGCAGGCGCTTCAGGAACTCCAGGTTATCGTCCCGGCACATTTGGTGAACATGGTACTGGCGACAGAATGGGTTGGCCGGATCGACGCCGACGAATTGTTGTTCAGGCGTCGCGGCAACCGCGTTATCGGTCAGCGCTGCATCGTGGAAGTACATATTTACGACGTCCAGACGGAACCCGTCGACGCCCAGCTCTAACCAGAAACGGGCGGTATCGAGAATGGCATCCTGAACTTCTCGATTGTGAAAGTTCAGATCCGGCTGAGAACTGAGGAAGTTATGCAGAAAATACTGTTGGCGACGGGTATCCCACTGCCATGCCGAGCCGCCAAAAAGGGACAGCCAGTTATTTGGCGGAGTACCATCGGCTTTGGGGTCAGCCCACACATACCAGTCCGCCTTCGCATTGGTTTTGTTTTCCCGGGACTCTTTGAACCATGCGTGCTGGTCCGACGTGTGACTGTATACCTGATCAATGATCACTTTCAGACCCAGAGAATGGGCTTTATCAGTCAAGGTGCGGAAATCGTCCAGACTGCCGAACATCGGGTCCACGTCTCGATAATCGGAAACGTCGTAACCAAAGTCTTTCATTGGCGATGTGAAAAAAGGCGATAGCCAAATCGCATCGACATTCAGGCTGGCAATGTAGTCCAGTTTGTTGATGATACCCTGCAGATCACCAATGCCATCACCATTGCTGTCACAGTAACTGCGTGGATATATCTGATAAATTACGCCGCCGCGCCACCAGTTGAGTTGAGCATTGTTGGTCATAAAAGTCTCCAAAAAAATCTCGTTAAAAGATCGGTGAAATCGTCACTGTTGTGTTGTTAGGTCCAGCCACAACAAATCATAAGCTTCCAGCGTCAATCCATCTGAGCACGGAAATGAATTACCCGTCAGCAAGTCGGTCGCGCAATCCGTTATTCTGAGTGCCTGACATTGATGAGCGGAAAGATGGCGTCGATGCTCTGAAAAGTTGGCGATGATTAACACATCGGAACGTTCATCGCGGCGCCGGAACATAAACAAATGTTCGTCATATTCTGGTTCAATCTGTATATCTCCCACACCTAAGGCGGGCTGCGTTTTGCGCACCCTGAGCATGGATTGTAAGTCGCTGAATACCTGGTGCTCCGTAGTGCCTTTTTGCTGGCGACGGGCCAATGCGGACTCTGGAACAGTCATGCGATGGACCCAGCGACTGTCATTAATGTGTGCTGGGTTATCGAGATAGCTGTGATCGTTCATCAGTCCCAGTTCATCACCCAGGTAAATCAGCGGAATGCCTTTGAACGCGAACAGGACGCCGTGCATCATACGAATGCGTTTCAGTGCCAGGGTTCTTTCATGGTCGTCATTGAGCTCGGCGGCTTTTTCCAGCCCGACTAAAGATGCAAACATTCCGCTGATACGGCAGTCACCGGTTCTCGGGTCGGCTTGGAAAGGCACCCCTCGTGCAAAGCTTCCGGGAAACTGTCCGGTATAAAACTGATTCAAAAAGTATCGATGATCGTGAGGGTTGATACCGCAGTGCCAGGCATCTGCATCGGCGAATGCCCAGCCGATGTCATCGTGACAGCGCAGATAGTTGACCCAGGCAGAGCCGTCAGGAATGTCCGTTCGATGGCGGCTGCCGTTAATCAGTAACCGGGTCTGACGGGTGGCCAGCGCTTCCCACATCAAAGCCATCAAGTTCGGGTTATATGACAGCTGACATTCTTCAGGGCTGATGTAACCCATGACATCGTCCGGCGCGACAATGGCTTCACTTTTCAGTGCAACCTGAGGGGCGCTGATGCGTAAGAATGCATTGAAAGCCTGAATCAACTCGTGGGCTTTCGGCAGGTTTTCGCATACGGTGCCTTGCTGTTTCCAAGTGAAGGCTAACGCATCGAGACGAATCACATCTGCACCTGCATTGACCAGTTTCAGCATTTCACTGCACATGGCATGGAACACGGCCGGATTTGTGTAGTTCAGATCCCACTGGAAGCTGTTAAACGTTGTCCAGACCCAAGCATTCACCTCGTCATTCCAAGTAAAGCAACCCTGGCGCTTGTCCGGGAAGATGTCTCTTAAATGAGCCCCCCAGGCGTCTTTCTCTGCCGGGTCCCGCATGAGCCAATAAAAGTCCTGATAAGCCTTATCACCGGCTTTGGCTTTTTCGGCCCATTCGTGCTGATCGGAAGTGTGGTTGAAGACGAAATCGAGCACCAATTTAATTTTGTTCTCTGCCAACGATTGCGACAGATGCTTGAGGTCGTCGAGCGTACCGATCTTGGGATTCACCGCGCCATAATTTCGAATAGCGTAGCCACCGTCACTGTCGCCTTCCGGTACATCGAAGAAGGGCATCAGATGGAGATAGCTGATCCCCAGATCTTTGAGATAATCGATTTTGGTTGTTAACCCTTTCAGGTCGCCGCCGAACAGGTCGACATACCCGGTTGCGCCGATGGTGTCTTCAGCGTGAATCCAGGCATGATCAGTCGCTTGGTAAACCGAAGACGCCGCCTCCGCACCCAGCCATTGGTTGGCCGCCGTTACCAACAGCTGTTCCAGGTGATAATAAAAATCCCAGTGACCTTCATAGAGCGAAATCAGGCGAGCAAAGAGTCGCGGAAAATCCTGATCGAGTGCATGCTTAAATGCCGCCAAGCGATCTCGGTTGGCATGGCGGGTAAAGCGACTGCGCACTTTTGGCCAAACGCGTTGTAGCGCTACAGCGGCCTGATCTGTCTGATTCAGTGACGGCATGATTCTCGACTGTCCGTAAGGTTAAACATAACCCGCGCTGAGCGCGGGTTGAAAGGTGGGCGTTAACCGCCCTTGACCGAACCGGCCAACAGGCCTCGAACGAAGTACTTCTGCATCGACAGGAAGACGATGATCGGTACAACAATGGAAATGAACGCACCTGCAGTCAGGATTTCCCAGTTGTCGCCACGGGAACCCAGCAACTCAACTAACTGTTGGGTCATCACCGTTTTGCTTTCACCCTGTCCAAGGAAGACGGCGGCGACCAGCAGGTCATTCCAGGTCCAGAGGAACTGGAAGATGGTGAAGGACGCCAGTGCCGGCATCGATAGCGGCAGAATCATCCGCATAAAGATCTGGAAGTGTGTTGCACCGTCCATGTAAGCCGACTCAATGATGTCCCTGGGCAGACTGGCCATGTAATTACGCAGTAGGAAAATGGCCAACGGTAAACCAAAACCGGTGTGCGCCAGCCATATCGTCACATACGATTTTGACGGCACGTTAAAGGCCTGCCCGATCGACGCAAAGACCTGCAATACCGGAATCAGGCTCATTTGCAAAGGCACCACAATTAAGCCGATGATCATGGCCAGGAAAAACATCCGGCCTTTAAACTCCATCCATGCCAGCGCGTAGGCTGCAAAGGCCGCAATCAGAATCGGTATGAACGTCGCCGGTAAGGTGACCGTGAGGGTATTGATAAACGCGCGCCCCACACCTTCCGATTGCAGTACCTCTTTGTAGTTGGTCAGCGTAAACCGTGGTGGCGTGGTCTGTACGACAAACAGGCGCGGACCACGGGTATGGGTAAACTCGGTTTCCGATGTCCAGGTGACGGTACCATCTTCAGCCAACGTCAGACGGGTGTTGTCATCAAAGTCGACCGTATCGCCGGCTTCGTGTTCGTCGATTGCACGAGGACTGGTGCCCCATTGACCGACTTTGGCACCCTGATTGTCTTCAAAGATGTTCAGCTCGATTTTCCAGCCGTCACCGTCGGGTTGCTGTTCGCCGGCTCTGGGTAAACGGTAAGCTTCGTTCTGCGTCGTGCTGGTTAAGGCGGACCACCAGCCGGTGGTGGATAACTGATCCTTATCCCGAACCGAACTGACCAGCAGCCCCAGCGTTGGTAGTGTCCAGATCGCCACTAGCAGAAACACAGCAAGGTGTTTCAGAGTGCTCGCGATTGGGGATTGATGAGATTCCATTGACATGTCTTCGCTCCTATCGCTCGCTGAGGTTGGCCGTGCGGATGTTGTAAATCATGACCGGCAGGACGGCCACCATCAGGATGACCGCAACGGTACTGGCAGTCCCCGAGTTGGCATTTCGGAACATTTCGTTGTACATCAGGTTCGCCAGAACCTGCGAACCCCATTGGCCATTGGTCATGGCATAGACAATGTCGAAGACCTTCAGCACCAGGATGGTGATCGTGGTCCAGACGACGACAATGGTTGGCCAGATTTGTGGAATCACAATCTTAAAGAATATTTGGCCTTGCGAAGCACCGTCCATCATTGAGGCTTCGAGCGTATCTTCAGGGACCCCTCGAATGGCAGCGCCGAGAATGACCATCGCGAAACCGGTTTGAATCCAAACCAGGATGATCATCAGGAAAAAGTTGTTCCAGAATGGGATGGATATCAATGCGCGGGGTTCACCACCAAAGGCGACGATCAGGGCATTGAGCAGACCGATCTGTTCAGCGTCGGGTCCGCGGAAGTCGTATACAAATTTCCAGATGATGGACGCGCCGACAAAAGAGATGGCCATTGGCAGGAAAATTAAAGTACGTGCTACTCGTCCCCACCAGAGACGGTCGGTCAGATAGGCGATCACCAGTCCGAACCCGGTTGCGAGTGTCGGTACAATTAACAGCCAGAGAATATTGTTGCGGATGGACACTTGAAAGCCGTCGTTACCAAACGCCCAGATATAGTTCGCAAGGCCGACAAAGTCATCGCCTTCACGATCCATGAACGACAGTTGCAAAGACTTTATGACCGGATAGACCAGAAAAAACCCAAGGAAAAGCAGTGCCGGTCCGATGAAAATCCACGGGCGGATTCCTTCTCTTAGGCGATCCCGGCTTGCCTGCTTGTCTGGTGCCAGCTGGTCACTGGCTAGAAATTTATCGATGGCAAGGTTTAACCCGACGTAGAACAACACGCTCACACCGATGGCTAAAGTAATTGCCGTGACTGCACCGAGAATTTGCTGAAACACAGCCCTTCTCCTTTTTTATTAGAGTCTGAGGAATAAGAGTAAAAAACGACCGCCCCTAGGACGGGGCGGTCAGTAAAGATCGACGATTATTCGATCTCTTTCCAGCTCTGTTCGATTTCGTTAGCGACGCGTTGTGCGCTCTTGCCGCTGACGTAATCAACCATGCCTGTCCAGAAGGCGCCGGCGCCGATGGCTCCAGGCATCAGGTCTGATCCATCGAATCGGAAGGTGGTGGCATTCAGCAGAATGTCGCCTAGGGCTTTCTGAGTCTCGGAAGCGTACAGGTCAGTGTTGACTTTGGTGTTGGCCGTCAGGAAGTTACCTTTTTCCATCCACAGCTCATGAGCCAGTGGCGTCAGCAGGTAAGCTAAGACCGCTTCAGTGGCTTCGTTGGACTTGGTGATACCGGCAACGGTACCCGCACCCAGAACCGGTTTACCCAGATCTTTAGACTCGTAGGCAGGGAAGTAGAAGAAGTCAACGTCTTCACCGACCACGGTACCTTCTGGGAAAAAGGCCGGAATGAAGCTGGCCTGACGATGCATGAAGCACTTAGGCGGTACGCTGAACAGGTCTTTCGGGCTGTCACGGAAGTCAGTTGTACCAACCGCTTCAGCACCACCGGCAACGAAGTCATCGTTTTTGGCGAAGAAACCGAACGTCTCGATGGCTTTAGTGACGCGAGCGTCGTTGAAGCGCATTTCGTGGCTTACCCACTCGTCATAGACTTCTGGAGGCTGAGTGCGCAGCATGATGTCTTCGATCCAGTCGGTTGCCGGCCAGCCGGTGGCGGCACCAGAACCCAAACCGATACACCAAGGCGTTTCACCATCGGCTGCGATCTGTTCGGTCAGTTCGATCAGCTCTTCCATGGTATCCGGCACGTCGTAGCCATAGTCCGCGAAGTTATCCGGGGAGTACCAGACCAGAGACTTCACGTCAGCGCGATAGAACACACCGTAGAAATCTTTCTGATCATTCTCATTGTCATAGGTCGCCAGATCGACCCAGCTTTGGCCAGCCGCATAGTTTTCCAGCACGGTTTCACGCACGTCATCTGAAACCGGAGTCAGATAGCCGCGAGACGCCATGTCAGAAGCCAGACCTGGTTGTGGGAAGAAGGCGACGTTTGGCGGTGTGCCAGCTTGAGCGTCAATCAGAATTTGCTGCTCAAAGCTGTCCGAACCGTTGTATTCGATAACCGCGCCGGTGGCCTGTTCGAAGGGTTCAAACACACGGCGAATGTAGTCGTCTTCTGGAGCGAGCCAAGGGCCGGCGACGGTCACAGTGACGCCAGACAGGTCCATGCTGTCAAATTGTGCCAGGGAGTCCCAGCTGTACGCGCCTGAGCCGCGTGTTGGGGCTGCGTGGCCGGCCGCAAAGGCCGCACCGGCGGTAGCGGTGGCGAGTGCAATCGCCAGGGAAGTTTTTTGCCAGTTTTTCATCGTTTCGTGTCCTTTGTTGTTGTTGTACCAGGGAACATGTGTTCAATGACGGGATTGAGCTTAATCGTTTAAGAAGGTTTTCGAAAGTTGAGTAATAGACCTATTTGTTATGAAAAGCAGAACTTAATATTTCTTAACTTAAACGATTAAGATGTAACTAATTGAAATACCAATGGTTTCGGGTTGGCTGGTGCTTCTGAACGATTTAGAAAAGATTCTAAACATTCAGAAGCCTCGGGGGTGTAATTAGGGCAGGGTGGAATTTTGGACGAACGTGATTAAGTACGTTTTAGTCGAGACGATAGCGTTTCAATCTCTGGTTAACGGGTTTGTCTGCCAGCAGAATGGCCCGGATAGGAGCCGGGTGTCCCTCAACCGTTCGGGTTGGGTCATCAGGGTGCAGATATTCTGACAAGCTCTGCCCGGGTTTCCAATCGGTGCCGCGCTGCTCTTCGGCCGTCGTCCGGGACTCATCGACAATCCGAATGTTTTCAAAGCCCATTTTTTCGAGCCATTGAGCCAACGTCTTCGCCGTTGGGAGAAACCAGACATTGTTCATACGAGCGTAGCGACCAATCGGCACCAACGACTCGCCTTCGTGTCCATCGATGACAATGGTTTCCAGCACCAGAGTGCCACCGGGCCTTAAGGCGCCCCGCAGTTCAAACAGATGATCCAGCGGTGAGCGGCGATGGTAGAGCACGCCCATTGAGAACACGGTATCGAAAGCATTCAAATCGGGCGTGAGACTTTCCATGGTCAGGGGTAACACGGCATGAGAAGCATCGTTGATATAGCGGTTCACGGCCAGGTGTTGAACGACCGAGAGCCAGGACGGATCGATGCCCGCCACCGTTGCCGCACCAGCAGCCTTCATCCGCCAGCCGTAATAACCATTGCCAGAGCCCACGTCGAGAACATGTTGTCCGGTCAGGTCGGGCAGGTGGGCGGCGACCCGGTCCCATTTCAGGTTGCAGCGCCATTCTGAATCGATATCGATGCCAAACAGGCTGAACGGTCCCTTACGCCAGGGTTTTAGCTGCTGAAGTGCCGTGAGCAATGTTTCAGGAGCCTGTATATCGCCTCGAATGCTTACGGTGTCGGAGAACTCCGTGTCGGTCACTGCCAAGCTTGGCAGGTCATTGATGATTGACATGAAACGGGGCAGGTTGCCATCGTTCAGATTAGCCCACAGATCATCAAGCTGAGCTGACAGCGGTACGACCCAGTGGTTGAGGCGTGTATGCGACAGGTGGTCAAGAAACGGCTGATAGTTAATCATTTGATGGCAATAAACGAAGCAAAGTTAAAGGATTGAAACCACTGGCTGACCTGACTGAAGCCTGCCTGCTGAAGTCGCTCGATATGGGCGGTGGCGGTTTCCGGCAGGAGTACACGTTCCAGAGCCTGACGCTTCTGGCTGATTTCCAGGTCACTGTACCCGTTGGCGCGTTTAAAATCGTGATGATGATCCATTAACAGGGTTTCCTGTTGACGGTCTTCAAATGAGAGCTTTTCAGACAGCACCAGCGCCCCGCCTGGCAACATGCCGTCATACAACCTTTTCAGTGTGGGCAGTCGTTGTTCCGGGGTGATGAATTGCAACGTAAAGTTCAGTACGGCAAAGCTGCAGCGCTCAATGGTGAGTTCGGTGATATCGGCACAGAGTGTCTCGACCGGAATGGGTGAGTCTTCAGCATCGAGATAGTCGGCACTGCGATCGAGCATGGCTTGCGAGTTGTCGACAGCGATAATGCGCACACCCGGAGCGTGAACGCGATGGCGCATTGATACGGTAGCGGCTCCGAGGGAGCAGCCCAAATCATAGAGCTGACTGTTTGGCTGTGCATATTGTTCCGCCAGAATGCCAACGACGCCGATGATGTGGCTGTACCCCGGGACCGACCGTTTGATCATATCCGGAAAAACGTTCGCGACCTGGTCGTCAAAGCGAAAATCCTGCAGGGAGCTGTGCGGCTTAGCGTAAATGTTATCAGTGTCCTGACTCATGGGTGTCTGATCCGTAAGTGGAATGGCGGCTATTGTACGCAGGTCGCTTGCAATCACCAGTCTGTTGGTTTTGCGATCCAAAGACTGGTTTCCCGGTGAGCCTTTCGATAGGGTCTGTGACTTTTCGAAGAGTCCGGTGGGATGGGATGACCATTGCGGCGCTCACCAATTGAATGATTAAAGGAAACAACATGATCGCTGACGCCGTTCAAGACCCATTGCAGCAGGCCTGGACGCTGGTTGAAACGACGGGTGAACACCTTTACCTGACCGGCAAAGCCGGCACCGGGAAAACGACCTTTTTACATCGGCTGAAGGCGGAGTCGAACAAACGAATCATTGTTACTGCACCGACCGGTGTGGCGGCGATGAATGCAGGTGGTGTGACGTTGCATTCATTCTTTCAGTTGCCGTTTGGACCGATTCTGCCGGACGCACCGCAGCGATCAAACTACCGTTTTGCCAGAGAGAAAATCCGCATCATCCAAGCACTGGATGTGTTGGTTATCGACGAAATCAGCATGGTTCGAGCGGATCTTCTGGATGGCGTCGATGCGGTGTTAAGGCGATATCGGCGTACCGATGCACCTTTTGGTGGTGTGCAACTGTTGTTGATCGGCGACCTTCACCAGCTGCCGCCGGTGGTCAGTGATCACGAACAGGGCATGCTGAGTCGTTATTACGACAGTCCCTATTTCTTCAGCAGCCTGGCATTACAGCGCAGTGGTTTTATCAGCATCGAACTGAAGCGCATATTCCGACAGAGCCAACCCGAGTTCATTGAGCTGCTTAACGCCGTCCGTGATAACCTCTGGACGCCAGACGTCATTGCTCGGTTAAACGCTCGAGTGCAACCTGATGGCAACCCAGAGTCCATCACCCTCACCACCCACAACCGTAAAGCCGAGCGCATTAATCAAGGCAGGCTGAACCAACTCAGTACCGAAACCCGGACCTTTCAAGCGCAAACGGAAGGCGACTTCCCGGAAAGCCTGTTTCCGGTGGACGCTGGTCTGACATTAAAACTCGGAGCCCGTGTCATTTTCACCAAGAATGATCAGGGCGAACAGCGGCGCTTTTATAACGGCAAGGTCGGACAGGTCGTGGCGTTTGGTGATGATAGCGTGCGAGTGCTTTGTGATGAGGATAGTCAGGAAGTTGAGGTCGATGCTATGGAATGGCAGAACGTCTCCTATCAGGTGGATGAACGCAGCGGACAGATTGAAGAGACCGTGCAGGGGCGCTTTGTTCAACTGCCGTTGCGTCTGGCGTGGGCGATTACGATACATAAAAGTCAGGGATTAACGTTTGATCAGGTCAGCGTTGATGCACAGGATGCTTTTGCTCAGGGTCAGGTTTATGTTGCGCTCAGTCGTTGTCGCTCGTTGGATGGATTGACACTGACGACGCCGGTGGCGAATGCAGGTATCCAGAAAGACAATGCCTTACAGGCCTTTGAGGTGGCACGTCAACAGCACGTGATCGACCCGGATGGGATTCTGAAAGCACAGCAGCGCTACCAGCACCAAATACTGAAATCGTGCTTTGAGGCCAGTGAGATAAGACGGAACCTGTTGGATTGGCAGCGAATGCTGTCGCTGAATTCGATGGTGGTTAATGTCCCCAGCGAGGATGTTGTCCAGCAGGTCGAACAGGCGCGGTCGTTGTTTGAGACGTCCGAAAAGTTTTTGCCTTCACTGCAGCGATACTGTGAACAGGGGTTGGTGGAAGAACATGAACCTTTGCAACAACGGCTGATCAAAGCCGGGCAGTATTTTGCAGAGCCGCTGTCGTCGCTAAGCCACTTTGTTGAGTCCGTTGAGGCGAACACCGATAACCGTCGTGATCAGACGCGGATGACAGCGGTCTCAGAGCAACTGAAGCTGTCTTTACGGGCTCGTCAGGCTGAGTTTGCCGCCCTGTGCGAAGGCTTTTCGGTGCGTGGCTTATTGCAAGCCAGGGCCAAAGCCCTGATGAGCGCCGGTAAAAAACCGACACAGCGCGCTGCGGCCGTCGCGCCCGCTGAGTTGCCTTATCCTGATTTATTTGAACAGCTGCGAACCTGGCGGAAGCAGGTCGCCGAGCAGTTGGGCGCGCCCGCCTACACCGTGTTGACTCAGAAAGCGCTGATTCAGGTAGCCTGCCATTTGCCAGCCAATGAACAAGCGCTGTTGTCTCTGGTCGGCATCGGTCCGAAAACCGTGGAGAACTACGGCAAAGCCATCCTGGACTGTATTCAATCGTACGCGGATGCCTCCGGTATTGACCTTGCTAACTATCGGTATATGGATCAGGACGCCACTGCAACGGGCGAGTCCAAAGCATCAGAAACAAGCCGTGCTCGCCCCGGCAGCTGGCAGGACAGTTTGTCGTTGTTCAAGGCAGGTCAGTCTCTTGACTCGATTGCGGAACAACGAGGTTTCGCGGTCAGTACGATTGAAGGGCACCTGGCGAAGGCGATTGAAGCGGGGGAGCTGACCTTAGATGCGCTGTTGAACGATGCTGCGAAGGTCGAGGCGATTCGGGACGCTCTCTTGCAAACAGGGGAAGCCGGGCTGAAGGCCATAAAAACGAAGCTGGGAGACGCTTGCAGTTACGCAGAAATCCGTTGGGTCAAAAGTGCCCTGATTGCGGATGGCACCACGAATGATAAAAGCCCTTAGTGTTGCGTCGGATTGCTCGAAAAGTGGTCGCGAATCGGTATAATGCGCGCCCACTTGATTATTCACAGAGATTGATCTCATGACCACCATCGCGGATGAAGTCGCCAAGCGGCGTACATTTGCCATCATTTCGCACCCGGATGCCGGTAAAACCACCATTACCGAGAAGGTGCTTTTGTTCGGACGTGCCATTCAGCAGGCCGGTACCGTCAAAGGCAAAAAATCGGGCCAACACGCGAAATCGGATTGGATGGAAATGGAGAAAGAACGGGGTATCTCGATCACGACCTCGGTCATGCAGTTTCCTTACGCGGAAAAGCTGGTCAATCTGCTGGACACCCCCGGGCACGAAGACTTCTCTGAAGATACTTACCGGACATTGACGGCGGTCGACTCCTGTCTGATGGTCATTGACTCCGCCAAAGGTGTGGAAGATCGAACCATTAAGCTGATGGACGTCGCCCGGATGCGGGAAACGCCGATCATCACCTTTATGAATAAACTGGACCGGGATATCCGCGACCCGATTGAGTTGATGGATGAAGTTGAGAATATCCTGAAGATCAGCTGTGCCCCGATTACCTGGCCAATCGGCATGGGTAAAGAGTTTAAAGGGGTCTATCACCTGCTGCGCGATGAAGTGATTACTTACCAATCGGGCATGGGGCATACCATTCAGGACAGCCGAATCATCAAAGGCCTGGATAACCCGGAGCTGGATGGGGTTTTGGGCGAGTATGCTGAGGAGCTGCGTGAGCAGGTTGAGCTGCTGGCCGCTGCGGCCAACCCGTTTGATCTGGAAGAGTTCCTGGCCGGCCAGCTGACCCCGGTTTATTTTGGAACTGCACTGGGTAACTTCGGTGTGGATCACATGCTGGATGGTCTGGTGGACTGGGCGCCGGCGCCACAGCCGCGGGACGCCGGTGATGTGACCGTCGATGCGACTTCCAAAGACCTGGCCGGATTTGTCTTCAAGATCCAGGCGAACATGGACCCGAATCACCGCGACCGAGTCGCCTTTATGCGCATTGTGTCGGGTAAGTACGAAAAAGGCATGAAGATGCGCCATGTGCGGATCGGAAAAGATGTGCGCATTTCCGATGCGCTGACGTTTTTGGCTGGCGATCGGTCAGCGGTCGAAGAAGCTTATCCCGGTGACATTATTGGGTTGCACAACCATGGCACCATCCAGATCGGTGATACTTTTACTCAGGGTCAGGAGCTGAAATTTTCAGGCATCCCGAACTTTGCGCCTGAGCTGTTTCGGCGCATTCGTCTCAAAGACCCGTTGAAAACTAAGCAGTTACAGAAAGGTTTGATGCAGTTGTCCGAGGAAGGCGCCGTTCAGGTCTTCCGGCCAATGAAAAACAACGATTTGATCGTTGGCGCCGTAGGGATGCTGCAGTTTGATGTGGTCGCTCAGCGATTGAAAACCGAGTACAAGGTTGAAGCGGTTTATGAGCCGATCAGCGTCGCCACGGCACGCTGGGTTGAAAGTGACGATGAGCGTAAGTTAGCGGCGTTCCGCGATAAAGCTTATGACAATTTAGCGCTCGATGGCTCTGATAATCTAACCTATATTGCACCCACCATGGTGAATCTGCAGATGGCGCAGGAGCGTCATCCTGACATGACCTTCCGAAAAACGCGGGAGCATTAATATGGGAATCTATTTACTGGTATTGCTGATAATTGCAGCAGGCGCGACCGTTCTGGCCTTTTCGGTCATTCAGTCAGCGCTGGCAGAAGGTCGCGTCGGTCTGTACGATGCGCGCGGCTTCTATCTGGTGATACTGGTATTTGTCACATTCGTTCTGACCAGTTTGGCTTATTTTTGGGGGGAAGCCCGATTTGAGCCAGTTCCTGAGCAGTTAAGCGAATCATTAATGGGCGTGTTGTTTGCGCTCTGTTGTTGTCTCGCCGGCTTGGCCTATGGGCTGATCCGGCTTAAGGAAGCGAATTCATAAAAGAAGGCTTGCGCGAATATTGTACATTCTGTATGATCCGCGCCCTCAAAATTGGATTAACTTCCCCTGAGCCCCCCACTAATTAGGCGGAGTTAAAGTGAAAACATTTGTAGCAAAACCAGCTGAAGTAAAGCGCGACTGGTACGTAGTCGACGCTGAAGGGCAAACACTGGGCCGTCTGGCGACTGAAATCGCTCGACGTCTGCGTGGTAAGCATAAGGCAGAGTACACTCCTCATGTTGATACCGGCGATTACATCGTTGTGATCAATGCTGAGAAGGTTCGAGTCACTGGTCGTAAGGCTGCTGACAAGATGTACTATCGC
>NZ_CH724152.1:32023-34791 GCF_000153185.1 Reinekea blandensis MED297
CACGGCATCACACGTGCGTTGATTGAGTATGATGAAAACCTGCGTGCACCTCTGCGCGAAGCTGGATTCGTTACTCGAGATGCTCGTATGGTTGAGCGTAAGAAAGTGGGTCTGCGTAAAGCGCGTAAGAAGCCACAGTTCTCCAAGCGTTAATACGCAAAGGAACGAATACAAACCCGGGTTTATCCCGGGTTTTTTGTTTTCGGATTTTATTTCGAGAGTGGAGGGCCTGCTGTAAAGCCTGAAAGCCTTGAAACCGGCGGTTCTCACGAAACCTTTTCTTGTCAGAAACCGTGATTTTCTTTAGTATCTGCGGCAATTTTGTGATAACTGCAGCATAATTTCCTTTCGACTAGAGGATGATAATAATGACGCAAGACGGCGTAAATCAGGGTCGACGCCGGTTCCTTTACATTGCTACCGGTGCCGTAGGCGCGGTGGGAGCAGTGGGAGTGGCCACACCGTTCGTAAAATCATGGTTTCCAAGTGAAAAGGCCAAGGCGATTGGAGCGCCTGTTAAGGTCGATCTTAGCAGCCTTCGGCTGGGCGAAATGCGAGTTGCCGAATGGCGTGGCAAGCCGATTTTTATTGTACGCCGTACGCCAGAGATGATTGAGCGCCTGAAGGGCGACACCATTAAATCTCGCTTGTCTGATCCGAATTCAGAAGTCGAGCAGCAGCCAGAGTTTGCTAAAAACGATACCCGAAGCCTCGAAGAAGAGCTGTTGGTTATTGAGGGTGTCTGTACGCATTTGGGATGTTCGCCGAAGTATGTTCCGGCTGTTGAGCCTCAGGCATACGATGCCAATTGGCAGGGTGGCTTCTTCTGTCCTTGTCATGGTTCTCGCTTCGACCTGTCGGGCCGCGTCTATTCAGGCGTACCGGCGCCGACCAATCTGGTGGTTCCGCCCCATAAAGTCGAAGGTAATATTTTAACAGTCGGTGAGGTGGCCTGATTATGAGTACGAAAAATTTCAAGCCAGCCTGGCTGGACTGGATCGATCGTCGTCTGCCAGTGACCAATGCTTACGAAAAGCATATGTCCAAGTACTACGCGCCGAAGAACTTTAACTTCTGGTACGTGTTCGGGCTGCTGGCCATGATCGTCTTTGCCAATCAGATCCTGACTGGTATCTGGTTGACCATGTCTTATGTTCCCAGCGCTGCGGAAGCATTTAACTCGCTCGAGTACATCATGCGTGATGTTCAAATGGGTTGGTTGATTCGTTATATGCACTCAACCGGGGCGTCCTTTTTCTTCTTGGTTGTCTATCTGCACATGTTCCGTGGCGTGTTGTATGGTTCTTATCAAAAGCCGCGTGAGCTGATCTGGATCTTCGGTATGTTTGTGTACCTGATCATGATGGCAGAAGGGTTCATGGGCTATGTGCTTCCATGGGGTCAAACCTCCTATTGGGGTGCTCAGGTAATCATTTCTCTGTTTTCTGCAATCCCTGTGGTCGGTGAAGGTCTGGCTGAATGGATTCGAGGTGACTTCCTGATCTCCGGTATTACCTTGAACCGTTTCTTTGCGCTGCATGTGATCGCGCTGCCACTGGTGTTGGCGCTGTTGGTTGTGCTGCATGTTCTGGCGCTTCACGAGGTTGGCTCTAATAATCCGGAAGGCATTGATATCAAGAAGCACGTTGATAAAAACGGTGTTCCGCTCGATGGTGTGCCATTCCATCCGTATTTCACGGTGGGTAAGTTGCCTCAGGTTGTTTTGTTCCTGTTTGTGTTCTGTGGTGTGATTTTCTTTATGCCAGAGGGCGGCGGCTACTTCCTGGAGCATCCGAACTTTGAGCCGGCTAACGCGTTGAAGACACCGGATCATATTGCGCCGACCTGGTACTACGGTGCGTTCTATTCGATTCTTCGAGCCATCGACTTCCCAATCCTGTTCATTGAGGCCAAGTTGGGTGGCTTTATGGCGATGGGCGCGGCGATTGCCATCCTGTTTGTACTGCCTTGGCTGGACCGCAGTCCGGTGCGTTCATGGCGCTACAAAGGCTGGATGAGCAAGACAGCGATTATTCTGTTTGCCATCGCCTTTGCGGTTCTTACGTACTTGGGTGGTCAGCCGGTAACGGCACTGAATGGTATCCTGGCTAAAATCGGCACTGTGATTTACTTCGCCTTCTTCCTGCTGATGCCGTTCTACACGAAATGGGAGAAAACCAAGCCAGTACCAGAGAGGATTCCGGAATGAAGAAGATTCTGTCAATTTTAGCACTGTCGGTACTGGCTAATGTGGCCTATGCCGCTGGTGGAGGAGATGTGCATCTGGATCACATGTCACCAGATGCGACCGATAATGTGTCCATGCAGAAAGGTCTGCGAACCTTTATGGACTATTGTGCGGGTTGTCACTCACTGTCATACGCGCGCTACAATCGTGTTGCTCGTGATTTGGATATTCCTGAAAGCATCTTCATGGAAAATATTGTCTTTGATCCGAATGCCAAATTCGGGGATCTGATGAAGTTTCCGATGTCGTTGGAAGATGGCAAGCAATGGTTTGGTGCGGCGCCGCTGGATCTGACGATGGTTACCCGAGTACGTGGCGTTGATTGGGTCTACACCTACCTGCGTAGTTTCTATGCTGATGACAGCCGTCCGTACGGTGTGAACAATGCGGTTTTCCCGGACGTAGGTATGCCGCATGTGTTATTGCCACTGCAGGGTTTGTGCGCGCAAGCGCCTCACGCTGCTGAGGAAAATGCCGTGGACCCCTTAACGGGTAATGCTATTTCAGCGGATGCCTGTGC
>NZ_CH724152.1:37713-154953 GCF_000153185.1 Reinekea blandensis MED297
ATGTTGGGTTAAGTCCCGTAACGAGCGCAACCCCTATCCTTAGTTGCCAGCGAGTAATGTCGGGGACTCTAAGGAGACTGCCGGTGACAAACCGGAGGAAGGCGGGGATGACGTCAAGTCATCATGGCCCTTACGAGTAGGGCTACACACGTGCTACAATGGCGTATACAGAGGGTTGCGAAGCCGCGAGGTGGAGCTAATCTCACAAAGTACGTCGTAGTCCGGATTGGAGTCTGCAACTCGACTCCATGAAGTCGGAATCGCTAGTAATCGTGAATCAGAATGTCACGGTGAATACGTTCCCGGGCCTTGTACACACCGCCCGTCACACCATGGGAGTTGATTGCACCAGAAGTGGGTAGCTTAAAATTGGGCGCTCACCACGGTGTGGTTAATGACTGGGGTGAAGTCGTAACAAGGTAACCCTAGGGGAACCTGGGGTTGGATCACCTCCTTAAGCAAGACTTGCAAGTGCTCACAACGAATTACTTGATTTGAATAAGATCGCTTTTATGGGGCTATAGCTCAGCTGGGAGAGCGCCTGCTTTGCACGCAGGAGGTCTGCGGTTCGATCCCGCATAGCTCCACCATGCTTTGGTGACTACCAAGAAATAGGACTATAGCTCAGCTGGTTAGAGCGCACCCCTGATAAGGGTGAGGTCGGCAGTTCAAGTCTGCCTAGTCCTACCAATCACGATCTTACGATTTTGCACAGCGAAGTGTTGCATTTGCATGAAATGTTTCGCTCTGCGAAAGCGCAGTTGTTCTTTAACAATCTAATGAAGTTCTCTCATTCTCTTAAGTGTAGCTTAAGAAGAATGAACTGTAGGTAACAAAGGCAGGTTTTAGCCGACCTTGCTGGAGTTACATACTGACTCAAGCGTATCTAATATTATCGTACGATCCTTGTTCATAGACGCCTTCGGGTTATATGGTCAAGTGATTAAGCGTACACGGTGGATGCCTTGGCAATCAGAGGCGATGAAGGACGTGGTAATCTGCGAAAAGTCTCGGGGAGCTGATAAACAAGCGTTAATCCGAGAATATCCGAATGGGGAAACCCACCTGTCATAAGGCAGGTATCCTGAGCTGAATACATAGGCTCATGGAGGCGAACCCGGGGAACTGAAACATCTAAGTACCCGGAGGAAAAGAAATCAACCGAGATTCCCTAAGTAGTGGCGAGCGAACGGGGAACAGCCCTTAAGTGTTGTGGACGTTAGTGGAAGGCTCTGGAAAGTGCCGCCATAGTGGGTGATAGCCCCGTACACGAAAACCAAACAGCATGAAATCGAGTAGGTCGGGACACGAGAAATCTTGACTGAATATGGGGGGACCATCCTCCAAGGCTAAATACTCCTGATTGACCGATAGTGAACCAGTACCGTGAGGGAAAGGCGAAAAGAACCCCTGTGAGGGGAGTGAAATAGAACCTGAAACCGTGTACGTACAAGCAGTGGGAGCCTCCTTGTGGGGTGACTGCGTACCTTTTGTATAATGGGTCAGCGACTTACATTTTGTGGCGAGGTTAACCGTATAGGGGAGCCGTAGGGAAACCGAGTCTTAACTGGGCGTCCAGTCGCAAGGTGTAGACCCGAAACCGAGTGATCTAGCCATGGGCAGGTTGAAGATTGAGTAACATCAATTGGAGGACCGAACCGACTAACGTTGAAAAGTTAGCGGATGACCTGTGGCTGGGGGTGAAAGGCCAATCAAACTCGGAGATAGCTGGTTCTCCTCGAAAGCTATTTAGGTAGCGCCTCGGACGAATACCACTGGGGGTAGAGCACTGTTAAGGCTAGGGGGTCATCCCGACTTACCAACCCTTTGCAAACTCCGAATACCAGTGAGTACTATCCGGGAGACACACGGCGGGTGCTAACGTCCGTCGTGGAAAGGGAAACAACCCAGACCGTCAGCTAAGGTCCCAAAATCTATGTTAAGTGGGAAACGATGTGGGAAGGCTCAGACAGCTAGGAGGTTGGCTTAGAAGCAGCCATCCTTTAAAGAAAGCGTAATAGCTCACTAGTCGAGTCGGCCTGCGCGGAAGATATAACGGGGCTCAAACATAGTACCGAAGCTACGGACTTGCCTTTGGCAAGTGGTAGAGGAGCGTTCTGTAAGCCGTTGAAGGTGTGTTGAGAAGCATGCTGGAGGTATCAGAAGTGCGAATGCTGACATGAGTAACGATAATGCGGGTGAAAAACCCGCACGCCGAAAGATCAAGGGTTCCTGTCCAACGTTAATCGGGGCAGGGTGAGTCGGCCCCTAAGGCGAGGCTGAGAAGCGTAGTCGATGGGAAACCGGTTAATATTCCGGTACTTCAATACAGTGCGAAGGGGGGACGGAGAAGGCTAGGTTAGCCACGCGTTGGTTGTCGTGGTTCAAGCTTGTAGGCTGAAGAATTAGGTAAATCCGGTTCTTCGTAAGGCTGAGAGGTGATGACGGTGGTTCTACGGAGCCCGAAGTAATTGATGCCCTGCTTCCAGGAAAAGCCTCTAAGCTCCAGCTGTATTGGAACCGTACTCTAAACCGACACAGGTGATCAGGTAGAGAATACCAAGGCGCTTGAGAGAACTCGGGTGAAGGAACTAGGCAAAATGGTGCCGTAACTTCGGGAGAAGGCACGCCGGCCTTGGTGATGGGACTTGCTCCTTAAGCTGAGGCTGGTCGAAGATACCAGGCCCCTGCGACTGTTTACTTAAAACACAGCACTCTGCTAACACGAAAGTGGACGTATAGGGTGTGACACCTGCCCGGTGCCGGAAGGTTAATTGATGGGGTTAGCGTAAGCGAAGCTCTTGATCGAAGCCCCGGTAAACGGCGGCCGTAACTATAACGGTCCTAAGGTAGCGAAATTCCTTGTCGGGTAAGTTCCGACCTGCACGAATGGTGTAACGATGGGGGCGCTGTCTCCACCCGAGACTCAGTGAAATTGAAATCGCTGTTAAGATGCAGTGTATCCGCGGCTAGACGGAAAGACCCCGTGAACCTTTACTATAGCTTCACACTGGACTTTGAATGTATTTGTGTAGGATAGGTGGGAGGCTTTGAAGCAGTGACGCCAGTTGCTGTGGAGCCAACCTTGAAATACCACCCTGATACCTTTGAGGTTCTAACGCGGGCCCCTATACGGGGTTGCGGACCGTGTGTGGTGGGTAGTTTGACTGGGGCGGTCTCCTCCCAAAGAGTAACGGAGGAGCACGAAGGTTGGCTAATCCTGGTCGGAAATCAGGAGGTTAGTGTAATGGCACAAGCCAGCTTGACTGCGAGACAGACAAGTCGAGCAGGTACGAAAGTAGGTCATAGTGATCCGGTGGTTCTGTATGGAAGGGCCATCGCTCAACGGATAAAAGGTACTCCGGGGATAACAGGCTGATACCGCCCAAGAGTTCACATCGACGGCGGTGTTTGGCACCTCGATGTCGGCTCATCACATCCTGGGGCTGAAGCCGGTCCCAAGGGTATGGCTGTTCGCCATTTAAAGTGGTACGCGAGCTGGGTTTAGAACGTCGTGAGACAGTTCGGTCCCTATCTGCCGTGGACGTTGGAAAATTGAGAAGAGCTGCTCCTAGTACGAGAGGACCGGAGTGGACGAACCTCTGGTGTTCGGGTTGTCATGCCAATGGCATTGCCCGGTAGCTACGTTCGGACGGGATAACCGCTGAAAGCATCTAAGCGGGAAGCCCCCTTCAAGATAAGTTTTCCCTGAGACTTCGAGTCTCCTAAAGGGCCCAGTAAGACTAACTGGTTGATAGGCAGGGTGTGTAAGCGTTGTGAGGCGTTGAGCTAACCTGTACTAATTGCCCGTGAGGCTTGGCCATATAACGCCCAAGGTGTTTATGTGCGCAAGGTTGTGCGAAGAAAGATATTGGATACGAGGCTGAGAAAGCCAAGAGTTGGTACCCGGAAGGGCTGCAGTGAAGAAGCGAAAGCAAAGAGAACTTTATTAGTAAACGAATTGGGGCATGAGCTAACACGTACCAGCTGATGCAATCCCAGCCAGTTTGCTTGACGACCATAGAGCGTTGGACCCACCTGATTCCATACCGAACTCAGCCGTGAAACGACGCATCGCCGATGGTAGTGTGGGGCTTCCCCATGTGAGAGTAGGTCATCGTCAGGCTCCCAAACCGAACCCCAGCAAGGCGACTTGCTGGGGTTTTTTATGGCCTGCGGGAAAGGTGAGCGGTCTGTAAGAGCCTGCCGGCAGGCGATCGCTTAGCAATCGCGCCTGAATAGGATCGCGAGCAGGCTCGCTCCTACAGATAGTCTTCATTGAAAAACGAACCTATTAATATCGCCTGATATCCCATTCGGGTTATGGTAAAAAGACACCGACGATAGACACAGGTAATTCCCCTCGTTTTGAAAAATACCATCCAGATAATTCATCAGCTTGCCAGCCAAAACTTTGTATCCGGGGAGGCGATGGCAAGTCATTTTCATGTCACCCGTGCGACCATTTCTACCTGGGTTCGTGAGTTACAGGGTTACGGCCTGGACATTCATAAAGTGCGTGGTAAGGGTTATCGCTTAGCCGAACCGATTGACTTATTGGATAAGAATCGAATTTTATCCGCAATGAATGCATCTACCCGGGCGGGTTTTGGCGTTGTGGATATTTCTCTGGAAACCGGATCCACCAATGAAACAGCGTTAACGGCTCACTATACAGATCAACGGTGGCATCTCTATTCAACGGAGTTTCAGAGTACTGGTCGCGGTCGTCGAGGGCGTCAATGGGTTAGCCCTCTGGCTTCCAGTTTGATGTTCACCTTGAGTAGCAAACGACAGTGGAGTCTTGATTTACTGTACCTGGCTTCTGTCCTGGTTGGCTTAAGCGTAGCTCAGTACCTTAACTATAAGTTGAATAAGAAGGTGCAACTAAAGTGGCCAAATGACCTCTATGTGGATGGGCAGAAACTGGGTGGTATTCTTTGCGAACTCAGGGGAAGCCCTCAGGACGAAGCCTTGCTGGTCATTGGTGTCGGTTTGAACGTTTATCGTGCGCCTCAGGGAACAGACCGAGAAGCTACCTGTTTGTTTGCCCAGGATGAGCCCTGCCTTGATCGCAGTTCGTTGCTTGCCGGGTTGTGTGAACGTATTACTCAGGATTTGTCCCATGCCACAGAGGTGGGAGTGTCGACTCAGCTTGAACGATGGGATGAACTCGACTTTTTAAAAAACAAAACGATTAACGTGCATCAGGGTGAGCAGATTATCAGCGGCATCGCGATGGGAATCGATGAAAAAGGTCAATTGAAATTGCGGGATACGAACGGGCAGGTTCGCACGTTTAACGGTGGAGAGGTGTCTGTGCGATGGTGAATGATGCCTTGTTAATTGACATCGGGAACACGAGGATCAAAGTTCGTTCTGGCCGTTCAGAGTTCGTCTTTAATGACTTCACTGTGTTTTTACAGTGGGTTTCGACCCAAGATCCTAAGCGAATTTTTTGTGCCGATGTCAGCGGTCAACTCGAAAGTCGAGGAACGGATGAATCAGTTTTGCAGGACGTACTACTCGCCAAGGTAGAACAAGGCTTTCAAGGTCTGTTACTGGCCTATAAAGACGTCGCCCGCCTGGGCGTAGATCGTTGGCTTGCCATGCTTGCATCGCTGCAATGGCAGGAGGGGCAGGGCGTTGTTGTGGTAGATGCAGGTACGGCACTAAAAATTGATGTAATCGATTCTGACAACCACCATCTGGGTGGTAGTATTGGTCCTGGTTTGGAGATGAGTAACCAATCACTGGGGAGTAAGGCTGCTCAGTTGAAGCGAGTTGAACTCCAGACAGATGGGGCTTTGGGGCGTGATACTGAATCCTGTATCAGTTACGGAGTCGTGATGAGTGCGGTCGCGTTAATCGAACAGACCGTGTTAAGGTTTTGCCCAAACGGTACTTTATTGGTTAGTGGTGGTGATCGGCATTACATTGCCCAGCACTTAAAGACCCCACATCGGGTAATCGACAATTTGGTTTTGGATGGACTGGCAGTCTATGCCAAACACTCTATTCCAGAAGGAATATAAATGAAGTGGATTCTCATGTCCCTACTGGCTGTAAACCTTGCTGTTGGCGGGTATCTTTACTGGGAAGGAACGCAGCCTGCACCGGTGGCGTCGTCAGGCGTTGGTGCACAGTTTAACAATCTGAACTTAACGTCATCCCAGCTGAGTCGACTCCAGGCTTCTGAAGCGAGTGCGCCATCTGTGCAACAGCGACCCTCGCAGCAGTGTATACGGATAAGCGGTTTAACCGAAACTGATGGACTCGGCGTTGTAGAGTCCCGTTTGCGCGCGCTGGAAGTGGTTCCATCTCGGACTCAGGTTGAAGTTGTACTGCGGACTGATTACCAGGTAATTGTCGGGCCTTTTGCCAGTAATGACGCAGCCCGCAACGAGCTACAGGCAATTGCAGCAAAAGGTCTTGATAGCTACGTAATCACATCTGGCCGGTATGAAAATGCACTGTCCTTAGGTGTGTTCAGTAATCAGCAAGGCGCGGAGCGAAAAGTCAGTGAGCTAGAAGGTTTGAGTATTAGCAGTGACATTGTCACTCGCGAGCATTCAGGTGAAGCTACTCAGCTGATAATCAGTCGAGAAGACGCAGGTTTGATCACCGATCAGACACTAGAGTCGGTGCTCGGTGCCTATCCTCGTGCGGAATTCTCACGCTACCGCTGCAATTAGGGTTGCATTTGTTTTTTTCACCCACTATTATGCGCCGCTCCTCGCATCGCGGGGGAGGCTGCAGAAATTTGAAGTTCGCTAAGTACTTGTAATTGCTTAAAAAAATTCATTTTTCTGGTTGACACAAGGTAAGCCTTAGGGCAAACTTTGCGCCCGTTTGGAGGGGTTCCCGAGTGGCCAAAGGGAGCAGACTGTAAATCTGCCGCGAAAGCTTCGATGGTTCGAATCCGTCCCCCTCCACCACTCCCTTTTTTGGGTTTTGCGCGGGTATAGTTCAATGGTAGAACCTCAGCCTTCCAAGCTGATGATGCGGGTTCGATTCCCGCTACCCGCTCCAGAAGTCTTGCTCGCGTAGCTCAGTGGTAGAGCACTCCATTGGTAATGGAGAGGTCACGAGTTCAAATCTCGTCGTGAGCACCATTTGAAATTTTTAAAGGCAGGCACTACAGTGGCTGCCTTTTTAGTATGTACTGACATTAACCTCTGGTAAGGCGATTCGTATGGCTAAGGCTACATTTGAGCGTAACAAGCCCCACGTAAACGTGGGCACAATCGGTCACGTTGACCATGGTAAAACGACACTGACAGCGGCCCTGACACGTGTATGTCACGAAGTATGGGGCAGCGGTGCTGCAATCGCGTTTGACGGTATCGACAACGCACCAGAAGAGCGTGAGCGTGGTATCACCATCGCAACGTCTCACGTTGAGTACGATTCACCAGTACGCCACTACGCGCACGTTGACTGTCCTGGACACGCCGACTACGTGAAGAACATGATCACCGGTGCCGCTCAGATGGACGGCGCGATCCTGGTATGTTCAGCTGCGGACGGCCCAATGCCACAGACGCGTGAGCACATCCTGCTGTCTCGTCAGGTAGGTGTCCCTTACATCGTTGTGTTCCTGAACAAAGCGGACATGGTTGACGATGAAGAGCTGCTGGAACTGGTTGAAATGGAAGTTCGTGACCTGCTGTCTCAGTACGAGTTCCCAGGAGACGACACGCCAATCATCATCGGTTCTGCACTGATGGCGCTGGAAGGTAAAGACGACAACGAAATGGGTACAACCGCGGTTAAGAAGCTGGTTGAGACTCTGGACGAGTACATTCCTGAGCCAGAGCGTGCGATCGACGGCGCGTTCATTCTGCCAATCGAAGACGTCTTCTCAATCTCCGGTCGTGGTACCGTTGTAACCGGTCGTGTTGAGCGCGGCGTGGTTAACACAGGTGACGAAGTTGAGATTGTTGGTATCAAAGACACCACCAAGACCACCGTTACTGGTGTTGAAATGTTCCGTAAGCTGCTCGACGAAGGTCGTGCGGGTGAGAACATTGGTGCGCTGCTGCGTGGTACCAAGCGTGACGAAGTTGAGCGTGGACAGGTTCTGGCGAAGCCAGGTTCCATCACGCCACACACCCGCTTCGAAGCGGAAGTATACGTTCTGTCTAAAGACGAAGGTGGCCGTCACACGCCATTCTTCAAAGGCTACCGTCCACAGTTCTACTTCCGTACAACGGACGTAACCGGTGCGTGTGAGCTGCCAGAAGGCGTAGAAATGGTCATGCCAGGCGACAACATCAAGATGGACGTGACACTGATTGCGCCAATCGCGATGGACGAAGGTCTGCGCTTTGCGATCCGTGAAGGCGGTCGTACAGTGGGTGCGGGCGTTGTAGCGAAGATCATCGAGTAATCGGATCTGAGCACACGCTGAAGAAAGGGCCGCGTAAGCGGCCTTTTTTATGGCCGCAGGTTTTGGGTCATCGTTGATAAGGCGCGACTTTGCTTTGTTGTCGCGTCGCAAATGACCGAGTGATGAGTGATTTGGCTGTTCAGTGAGAAGATAAGTTAAAGTATTTTATGAAAGGGCTGGAAAAACTCGCGCAAATTCAATAACATGCGCGCACTTCACATCTCTTACCAAAGCCTTTTCGAAGAAATATCGAAAAAGCTCTACTAAGTGCTTGAAAAGCACGGGGTGGTGGCTTAGAATCCGCCGCCCAATAAGTTATAGGCCAGTAGTTCAATTGGTAGAGCGTCGGTCTCCAAAACCGAAAGTTGGGGGTTCGAGTCCCTCCTGGCCTGCCATTTTCTAACAATCGACAGCATAGGTGACTTGCTGAATGAATGCTCAGGCGAAATCCTCAAACACCGCGTTTGACTACGTGAAATGGTTTGTCGTGATTGCCCTGGTTGCTGCGGCAATCGGCGGAAATTACTACTTTGCTGCAGAATCTCTGATTTTCCGAGTGATCGGTGTGTTGGTGGTCCTTCTGCTTGCTCTGGCCGTCGCAATAACGACTGAGAAAGGCAAGGCCGTTAATCGATTGCGCAAAGAAGCCTGGGTAGAAGTTCGCAAGGTTGTTTGGCCGACCCGTCAGGAAACTGTGCAGACGACGCTGGTTGTTATCGGGTTCGTTTTGGTGGTAGCTTTAATCCTTTGGGCTGTGGACTCGCTACTGGGGTGGTTGGTCTCATTGGTGATTGGATAAGGTTGTCGAATGTCTAAGCGTTGGTATGTCGTTCATGCCTATTCAGGTTATGAAAAACGGGTTGCAGGTTCCCTCAAAGAGCAGGTAGAGCTTCAATCCATGCAGGATCAGTTCGGCGAGATACTGGTGCCGACCGAGTCCGTGGTTGAGATGCGCGATGGTAAAAAGCGCAAGAGTGAGCGTAAATTTTATCCAGGTTACGTTCTGGTCGAAATGGAAATGAATGATGAGACCTGGCACCTGGTGAAAGATACGCCTCGGGTAATGGGTTTTATTGGCGGTACTGCAGAAAAGCCGGCCCCGTTAACGACGCGAGAAGCGGAAGCCATCTTGCAGCGGGTTAAAGACGGTGCGGATAAGCCAACTCAGAAGACGATCTACGAGCCAGGCGAAGTGGTTCGGGTCATTGATGGGCCGTTTGCTGACTTTAACGGTACCGTTGAAAAAGTGAATTACGAAAAGAGCCGGCTGCAAGTCTCGGTCTCTATCTTCGGGCGGGCAACGCCTGTTGAACTTGAATTTGTTCAGGTTGAAAAAACCTGATGATCGCAGCGCACCCTTGGGTGCGCTTTGGTTGTTTATGGGGAGCCGAAAGGCGTTAGAACCCACAATGAGGAAGCTATAATGGCTAAGAAAGTAGAAGCTTATATTAAGCTGCAGGTTAAGGCCGGTCAGGCCAACCCGAGTCCACCGGTCGGTCCAGCACTGGGTCAACATGGTGTGAATATCATGGAATTCTGTAAAGCGTTCAATGCTGAAACTCAGAGCCTCGAAGCCGGTCTGCCGGTTCCTGTGGTTATTACTGTGTATTCCGATCGAAGCTTTACTTTCATTACCAAAACTCCTCCAGCTGCCATTCTGTTGAAGAAAGCAGCCGGTATTCAGAGCGGTTCTGGTCGACCAAATACCGAAAAAGTCGGTACGGTCACCCGCGCTCAGCTTGAAGAGATTGCGACTGCTAAAGAGCCCGATCTGACTTCGGCAGATATGGATGCGGCTGTTCGTACTATCGCTGGTACTGCCCGTAGTATGGGTCTGAATGTAGAGGGTGTTGAGTAATGGCTAAGTTAACTAAGCGAGCTAAGCTGGCGAAAGAGAAAATCGATCCAACCAAGGCGTATGGTATCGATGAAGCTGTTGCTGTTCTGAAAGAGCTGTCTACGGTTAAGTTCCCTGAGTCTGTCGACCTTTCTGTCAATCTGGGTATTGATGCCCGGAAATCCGATCAGAACGTTCGTGGCTCTACCGTGCTGCCGCATGGTACTGGTAAAGATGTGCGTGTTGCTGTTTTTACGCAGGGCGATAATGCTGAAGCGGCCAAGGCTGCAGGTGCAGAAGCGGTAGGTATGGATGATCTGGCCGAGCAGATGAAAGGCGGTGATCTCGATTTTGGTGTTGTTATCGCTTCACCAGATGCCATGCGTGTTGTTGGTCAACTGGGTCAGTTGCTGGGTCCTCGTGGTCTGATGCCGAACCCGAAAGTTGGTACTGTGACTGCAGACGTAGCAACTGCCGTTAAGAATGCTAAAGCGGGTCAGGCGCGTTTCCGTACTGACAAGAATGGCATTATCCACGCTTGCATCGGTAAAATCGCGTTCGAACCAGCCGCGATTAAAGCGAATGCAGAAGCTTTGATTGCTGATCTTAAGAAGCTGAAGCCAGCTTCTGCCAAAGGCGTTTACCTGAAGAAAGTCAGCCTGTCGACCACAATGGGTCCAGGTGTGGTTGTCGATCAAGGTACTTTGGATATTTAAAGAACTTTGGGGTGTGCGCCTCGCTTGCGAGGTGACGCACTGTCAAAGACCGTAGGTGAGGTCACACTCTTAATTTCCTACGCAGACGGTAACCCAAGCCCATATTTATGAGCTGACTCTGTTGCCGTTAAAACAGGTCAACCCCCAGGGGTTGAAAAAGAGGTAGGTCTCTTCCGAGAGGCTATAAACAGGAGATTTTTCAGTGGCACTGAATCTCGAAGGCAAAAAAGCGATTGTTGCTGAGGTGGCCACCAAGGCTGCAGACGCTCAGTCATGCGTCATCGCCGACTCCCGTGGAGTCGATGTAAATGACATGACTGCGCTGCGCAAGCTGGCCCGCGACAACAACGTATGGCTGAAGGTTGTACGTAACACGCTTGCTCGCCGAGCAGTTGCAGGGACTTCTTATGAAGCTCTGGCGGACTCTTTTGTAGGTCCGACGCTGATCGCATTCTCTATGGATCACCCGGGTGCGGGTGCGCGAATTCTGCAGGATTTCGCAAAAGAGAACGATAAGCTGGAACTGAAAACGGCAATGTTCGAAGGTGAAGTTACACCTGTTGCAACATTGGCAAGCCTGCCGACTTACGACGAAGCAATTGCGAAACTGATGGCGACTATGAAAGAAGCCGCAGCTGGCAAGCTGGTTCGTACTTTGGCTGCATTGCGTGACCAGAAAGAACAGGAAGCTGCGTAAGTTTATCCCTTAAGTGGGAGCTGCGTAGTTTATTAACGGTTTAATGAGGCTAAGCCTCAACAGATTAGGAATTAAGTCATGTCTCTGACTAAAGACGATATCATCAATGCTGTTGCTGAGATGTCTGTAAAAGACGTTGTTGAACTGATTGAAGCAATGGAAGAAAAATTCGGCGTAACTGCAGCGGCTGCTGTTGTTGCCGGTGGCGCTGCTGGCGGCGAAGCTGCTGCTGAACAAACTGAGTTCGACGTTGTTCTGACTTCTGCTGGTGAGAAGAAAGTTAACGTCATTAAGGTTGTTCGTGAAATCACAGGCCAAGGCCTGAAAGAAGCGAAAGGCCTGGTTGACGGTGCCCCAGCGACTTTGAAAGAAGGTGTTGAAAAAGCAGAAGCTGAAGAAATCAAAGCGAAGCTGGAAGAAGCCGGCGCTAGCGTTGAGTTGAAGTAATCTGCGAGATTTGAATAGCCATCTCGCTATTCAGAGCTTACGGCTGGTAGCCTGAACGGTTACCGGCCTTTTCCTGTCTTACAGGATTAAGTTTTTCTGGGGGTGAGTTTTCACGCCCACAGGAACATCGCCGAAAGGCGACGGGGCTCTTAACAAGAGCGCACAGGAAGTGAAAGTCGGTGTTGCTAGACCTGTCTGCTGGCAACTGTTTTCCGATCAGCCGCGCGTGCGGTTTAACCACTCAGACACACCGTTGGTGAACAAGCTGGGGATTGCTGATGGCATACTCTTACACCGAGAAAAAGCGAATTCGTAAGGATTTCGGCAAACTTGAGCCGGTTATGGACGTTCCATACCTGCTCGCAATTCAATTGGACTCTTACCGGAGTTTTCTGCAAGCAGACGCTGACGCAGCCGATCGTCAGGATAGTGGTCTGCATGCTGCATTCAAGTCCGTGTTCCCAATTGTCAGTTATTCTGGCAATGCCGCATTAGAGTACGTGAGTTATAACTTAGGTAAGCCCGCTTTTGACGTGAAAGAGTGTCAGTTGCGTGGTGTTACTTATGCTGCACCGCTCCGCGTGAAGGTTCGCCTTATCATTTACGATAAGGATTCACCGAGTAAGGCCATCAAAGACATCAAAGAGCAAGAAGTCTATATGGGCGAAATCCCATTAATGACCGATAACGGTACCTTTATCGTCAATGGTACCGAGCGAGTCGTGGTGTCTCAGCTGCATCGTTCACCAGGTGTGTTTTACGATCACGATAAAGGTAAAACGCACAGCTCAGGTAAGTTACTGCATTCTGCCCGTGTGATCCCTTACCGTGGTTCCTGGTTGGATTTCGAATTCGATCCGAAAGATCAGGTTTTTGTCCGGATTGACCGACGCCGTAAGCTGCCAGCGACCATTTTACTGCGTGCGCTTGAGTATACGAATCAAGAAATTCTGGATATGTTCTTTGAACGTGTTTCGTTCAAGGTTAACGGTGCCGAAATCGAAATGGACCTTGTTGCCGACCGTCTTAAAGGCGAAACCGCAGCATTTGAGATCCGCGATGGTGAAGGTAACGTCCTGCTCGAAGAAGGGCGTCGTATTACCGCCCGTCATATTAAGCAGTTTGAAAGTGCCGGCCTGACCAGTGTCGTTGTTCCAGACACTTATGTACTGGGCAAGTCTTTGGCTACCGATCTCGTCAACGCATCAACCGGTGAAATTCTGGCGCAATGCAACGACGAAATCACCGTCGATCTGTTGGAACAGATTAAAGAAAACGGCATTGCCGCTTTTGAAACCCTGTATACCAATGACCTCGACTGCGGTCCGTTCGTTTCCGACACGCTTCGGAATGATCCGACAAGCACACCGTTGGAGGCGCTGGTCGAAATCTATCGCATGATGCGACCTGGTGAACCGCCAACAAAAGAAGCAGCCGAAACGCTTTTCCAGAACCTGTTCTTTACGTCGGATCGATACGATCTGTCCTCCGTTGGTCGAATGAAGTTCAACCGCCGTCTGGGTCGTGACTCTGACGAAGGCGAAGGTATTTTGTCCCGTGAAGACATCGTCGACGTTCTGCGTACCCTGATCGACATTCGTAATGGTAAGGGCGAAGTGGACGATATCGACCACTTGGGTAACCGTCGTGTTCGTTCCGTGGGTGAAATGGCTGAAAACCAGTTCCGCGTCGGCCTCGTCCGAGTTGAACGTGCGGTTCGTGAACGTCTGTCCATGGCTGAAAGTGAAGGCCTGATGCCACAGGATCTGGTGAACGCCAAGCCTGTTGCTGCCGCTATCAAAGAGTTCTTTGGTTCTTCTCAGCTGTCTCAGTTTATGGACCAGAATAACCCGCTGTCCGGTATTACCAATAAGCGTCGTGTATCTGCGTTAGGCCCAGGTGGTCTGACGCGTGAACGTGCGGGCTTTGAGGTCCGCGACGTACACCCAACGCACTACGGTCGGGTTTGTCCAATTGAGACGCCGGAAGGTCCAAACATTGGTTTGATCAATACCCTGTCGACCTATGCGCGTACCAATAGCTACGGCTTCCTCGAAACACCTTATCGTCGCGTTGAAAACGGTAAGGTGACGGATGACATCGTTTATCTGTCGGCCATTGATGAAGCGAAGCACACCATCGCACAGGCTAACGTGCCGGTCAGCGATGATGGCATGATCGAAGACGAGTTCGTTCAGGTACGTCACCAGAATGAGTTCACACTCGCGCCTATCGACAAAGTGGACATGATGGATGTATCGCCTCGTCAGGTGGTCTCTGTTGCAGCATCGTTGATTCCATTCCTGGAGCACGATGACGCCAACCGAGCCTTGATGGGATCGAACATGCAGCGTCAGGCCGTGCCTACTCTGAAATCAGATAAGCCACTGGTTGGTACGGGTATCGAACGAAATGTCGCCGTCGACTCAGGTGTCTGTGTGGTTGCGGATCGTGGCGGCGTTGTTGAGTACGTCGATGCGTCGCGAATTGTTGTTAAGGTTGCACACGATGAAATCGGCGATGACGATGCCGGTGTTGATATCTACAACCTGACCAAATATACCCGTTCTAACCAGAACACCTGTATTAACCAGCGCACGATCGTGCGTCAGGGTGACATGATCGCCCGCGGTGATGTACTGGCTGACGGTCCATCGGTCGACCTGGGCGAACTGGCACTGGGTCAGAACATGCGTATCGCGTTCATGCCTTGGAACGGATATAACTTCGAGGACTCCATCCTGGTGTCTGAGAAAGTCGTTCAGGAAGATCGATTCACGTCGATTCACATTCAGGAACTGACCTGTATCGCACGTGATACAAAACTCGGCCCTGAGGAGATCACCGCGGACATTCCGAACGTTGGTGAATCTGCACTGAGCAAACTGGATGAGTCCGGTATTGTTTATATTGGTGCTGAAGTTGGCGCGGGCGATATTCTGGTCGGTAAGGTGACACCGAAATCAGAAACGCAACTGACGCCTGAAGAGAAACTGCTGCGTGCCATCTTCGGTGAGAAAGCATCTGATGTTAAAGACACGTCTCTGCGCGTTAAAGGCGGCATGCGTGGTACGGTCATCGATGTTCAGACTTTCACCCGTGATGGTGTTGAACGCGATCAGCGATCCAAAGATATTGAACGTCAGGCGCTGGAAGAGTTCCGTAAGGATCTTAACGCCGAGTATCGCATTGTTGAAGACACGGTATTCGAACGTCTGCATAACGCGTTGGTCGGCCAGAAAGTTGCTGGCGGTCCGGACCTGAAGAAAGGTGATGAGCTGACCGCTGATTACCTGAATGGTTTACCACGTTCAGATTGGTTCAAACTGCGTCTGCAAGACGAAACCCTGGCCGCGCAGCTTGAAGCTGCGGAAGCTCAGTTGAAAGAGCGTAAACAAGATCAGGATGAGCGTTTCGACGACAAGAAGCGCAAGCTTCAGTCTGGTGATGATCTGCAACCGGGTGTTCTTAAGGTCGTTAAGGTTTACCTCGCGGTTAAGCGTCGTATTCAACCGGGTGACAAGATGGCCGGCCGACACGGTAACAAGGGTGTTATCTCCGTCATCATGCCAGTTGAAGACATGCCTTATGACGAGAAGGGTAATCCGGTTGACGTGGTGCTGAACCCGTTGGGTGTACCATCGCGTATGAACGTCGGTCAGATTCTCGAGACTCACCTGGGCGCGGCTGCAAAAGGCCTCGGCGATCGCATCAATGAAATGGTAGAAGAGCAGCGCAGCGCTGCCGAACTGCGCGATTTTATGGACCAGGTGTATAACCAGTCCGGCGATAGCAAGCGCAGCGAAGCGTTGGCTGAGTTCTCCGATGCAGAAATTCAGGAACTCGCCAGCAACCTGAAGAAAGGTGTTCCGATTGCGACGCCGGTCTTTGATGGTGCGAAAGAAACAGAAGTTAAAGAACTGCTTCGTTTGGCGGGCATGGACGATTCCGGTCAGATCCAATTGTGGGATGGCCGAACCGGTGATGCCTTCGAAAACAAAACGACAGTCGGTTACATGTACATGCTGAAGTTGAACCACTTGGTGGACGACAAGATGCATGCCCGTTCAACCGGCTCTTACAGTCTGGTAACGCAACAACCGTTGGGTGGTAAAGCTCAGTTCGGTGGTCAGCGATTCGGGGAGATGGAAGTGTGGGCGCTGGAAGCGTACGGCGCCGCTTACACTCTGCAGGAAATGTTGACAGTGAAATCGGACGACGTGAACGGCCGTACGAAGATGTATAAGAACATCGTCGATGGCGACCACCGTATGGAACCTGGCATGCCGGAGTCTTTCAACGTATTGGTGAAAGAAATCCGCTCACTGGGTATCGATATCGAGCTGGAAAACGAAGAGTGATTGAACGGTGGGCAGCCTGAGGGCTGCCCGGGTTGCCAACTCCCTTTGGAGCTGAAACATGAAAGATTTATTAAATCTGCTTAAATCTCAAGGCCAGGCTGAAGAATTCGACTCGATTCGAATTGGTCTTGCGTCACCGGACATGATTCGTTCATGGTCGTTCGGTGAAGTGAAGAAGCCAGAAACCATTAACTACCGTACGTTTAAACCCGAGCGTGACGGTCTGTTCTGTGCGCGGATTTTTGGTCCGATCAAGGACTATGAGTGCCTGTGCGGTAAGTACAAGCGCCTGAAACACCGTGGTGTGATTTGTGAGAAGTGTGGCGTTGAAGTGACACAAGCCAAAGTTCGTCGTGAGCGTATGGGCCACATTGAACTGGCGGCACCGGTTGCACACATCTGGTTCCTGAAATCACTGCCATCCCGTATTGGTCTGATGCTCGATATGACTCTGCGTGATATCGAACGCATCCTCTACTACGAGAGCTTCGTTGTCATCGATCCGGGTTTGACCAGTCTGGAAAAAGGCCAGTTGCTGACCGACGAAGAATACTACGAAGCGATTGAAGAATTCGGCGATGATTTCGATGCCCGTATGGGTGCAGAAGCGGTTCAGAAGCTGCTCGAGTTTATCGACCTGGAAGGCGAGATCTCTCAACTGCGTGAAGAGATTCCGGCGACCAATTCTGAAACCAAAATTAAGAAGCTGTCTAAGCGTCTGAAGTTGCTGGAAGCGTTCCACAAGTCAGGTAACAATCCTGAATGGATGGTCATGACCGTTCTGCCGGTTCTGCCGCCGGATCTGCGTCCTCTGGTGCCTCTGGATGGTGGTCGCTTTGCAACATCAGACCTGAACGATCTGTACCGTCGTGTTATTAACCGTAACAACCGACTGAAGCGTCTGTTGGAACTGGCTGCACCGGATATCATCGTTCGCAACGAAAAGCGTATGCTGCAAGAGTCTGTCGACGCTCTGCTGGATAACGGCCGTCGTGGTCGTGCCATTACCGGTTCGAACCGTCGTCCTCTGAAGTCTTTGGCTGACATGATCAAAGGTAAGCAGGGTCGTTTCCGTCAGAACCTACTGGGTAAGCGTGTTGACTATTCCGGTCGTTCGGTGATCGTGGTTGGTCCTACTTTGCGTCTGCACCAGTGTGGTCTGCCGAAGAAAATGGCTCTGGAACTGTTCAAGCCGTTTATTTTCAGCAAGCTCGAGCACCGTGGTCTGGCAACAACGATCAAAGCGGCTAAGAAAATGGTCGAGCGCGAAGAGCCCGTCGTCTGGGACATCCTGGATGAAGTGATTCGTGAACACCCTGTATTGTTGAACCGTGCACCAACACTGCACCGTTTGGGTATTCAGGCGTTTGAACCAGTGCTGATTGAAGGTAAAGCGATTAACCTGCACCCATTGGTGTGTGCGGCCTATAACGCTGACTTCGACGGTGACCAGATGGCTGTGCACATTCCGCTGACGCTGGAAGCTCAGCTGGAAGCACGTGCCCTGATGATGTCGACCAATAACATTCTGTCGCCAGCCTCAGGTGAGCCGATCATTGTACCTTCTCAGGACGTTGTACTCGGTCTGTATTACATGACGCGTGCCCGTATTAACGCTAAAGGCGAAGGCATGGTGTTTGCGAACACCGAAGAAGTGCTTCGCGCCTATGGTGCCGGTCAGGCTGCTTTGCAGGCTATGATCAAGGTCCGTATCACTGAAGTTGCCTTCAGTGAAGACGGCGTACGTACAGAAACCACATCGCTGAAAGAGACAACTGTGGGTCGAACCATTTTGTACTCTATCGCACCGGAAGGTATGCCATTTGAAATGGTCAACCAGCCGATGAAGAAGAAAGCGATCTCAGGTCTGCTGAACGAGTGTTACCGTTCAGTTGGTCTGAAAGAGACGGTGATCTTCGCCGACCAGGTGATGTACATGGGCTTCAGCTACGCCACCAAGTCCGGTTCTTCGATCGGTGTGAATGACTTTGTTATTCCACAGGCGAAGTACGACATTCTGGGCGCTGCGGAAGCGGAAGTTCAGGAAGTTGAAGAGCAGTTTGCTCAGGGTTTGATTACCCAGGGCGAGAAGTACAACAAGGTTGTCGACCTTTGGTCACGTGCCAACGACCAGATTGCGAAGTCAATGATGGAAGGGATCTCTAAAGAGATCACCACGGATAAAGACGGCAACGAAGTCGAGCAGGACTCCTTTAACGCCGTCTTTATGATGGCCGACTCCGGCGCTCGTGGTAGTGCCACTCAGATTCGTCAGTTGGCGGGTATGCGTGGTCTGATGGCGAAGCCGGACGGTTCCATTATTGAAAACCCGATTAAAGCAAACTTCCGTGAAGGCCTGTCGGTTGGTGAATACTTCATTTCAACCCACGGTGCGCGTAAAGGTCTGGCCGATACAGCATTGAAGACTGCATCTTCTGGTTATCTGACTCGTCGTTTGGTTGACGTAGCACAGGACGTTGTTGTTACAGAAGAAGATTGTGGTACCGAAGCAGGCATCATGCTTGAGCCAATCATCGATGGCGGCGACGTCGTTGTTGGTCTGGGTCAGCAGGTGCTGGGTCGGGTACCGGCGGAAGATGTGATTCACCCGGCGACAGACGATGTTGTTGTCCCTGCCGGTGTGATGATCGACGAAAAACTGGCTGAGCTTGTCGATGACAGTGGTGTGGACTCCGTTAAGGTCCGTTCATCCATCACTTGTGAAACACGCTTCGGTGTCTGTGCTCAGTGTTACGGTCGTGACCTGGCTCGTGGTCACCGCATCAACATTGGTGAAGCGGTTGGTATTATCGCAGCACAGTCTATTGGTGAACCGGGTACACAGTTGACGATGCGTACGTTCCACATTGGTGGTGCAGCATCGAGCTCTTCTGCGATCGATAATGTACAGGTGAAGCAAGGTGGTACGGTTCATCTGCATAACGTCAAGACGGTCACCCGTGAAGACGGTTCCCTGGTCGTGGTCAGCCGCTCTGGTTTGTTGGCCATGGCCGATGATCATGGGCGTGAGCGTGAGCGCTATAAGCTGCCTTACGGTTCCGTGATCAGCGTCAAAGACGGTGCTAAGGTTGAAGCCGGTGAAGTTGTTGTCCGTTGGGACCCACACACGCACCCAATCGTTGCCGAGAACGACGGTAAAGTTCAGTTCATCGGTATGGATGAAGGTATCACCATCAACCGTAAGATCGATGAATTGACTGGTGTGAGCACCACCGAGGTCATTCCTCAAGCTCAGCGTAACTCAGCGGGTAAAGAAATTCGCCCGATGATTAAACTGCTGGATGCGGATGGCAATGACGTGATGATTGGTAATACCAATCAGCCGGTGCAGTACTTCCTGACTGATGGCTCGTTGTTGAGTTTGTCAGATGGTGCGGAAGTCAAAGTGGGTGACATTCTGGCACGTATTCCTCAGGAATCGAGCGGTAACAAGGACATCACCGGTGGTCTGCCACGCGTTGCTGACCTGTTCGAAGCGCGTAAGCCAAAAGAGTCCGCCATTCTTGCAGAAATCAGCGGTACCTTCGGCTTTGGTAAAGAGACCAAGGGTAAGAAGCGTATCGTGATCACGCCGACTGACGGGTCTGAGCCTTATGAAGAGCTGATTCCGAAATGGCGTCAGATGAACGTCTTCGAAGGTGAAAACGTCGAGAAGGGTGAAGTACTTTCGGATGGTCCGATGAACCCGCATGACATTCTTCGCGTTCTGGGTGTTGAAGCCCTGGCCAAGTACGTTGTGAAAGAGATTCAGGAAGTCTACCGACTGCAGGGCGTTGTCATTAACGACAAACACATCGAAGTGATTTGCCGTCAGATGCTGCGTAAAGCGCTGATCACTGACAGTGGTGATACGGACTTCATTAAGGGCGATCAGGTGGAATACATGCATCTGGTTGAAGGCAATGAAGCCGCGGAAGCCGAGAATAAGCAAACGGCTAAGTTCGAGCGTGTTCTGTTGGGTATCACCAAGGCATCGCTGGCGACTGAGTCGTTCATTTCGGCGGCATCGTTCCAGGAAACCACCCGTGTACTGACCGAAGGGGCGGTAACCGGGAAGCGGGATTACCTGCGTGGCCTGAAAGAAAACGTCGTTGTGGGTCGTCTGATTCCGGCGGGTACCGGTCTGGCATACCATGCAGAGCGCAAGCGTAAGCGACTTGAGCGTACCGGTGAAAAACCGTCTATCAGTGCTCAGGAAGTGGAAGCGGCTCTGAGTCAGGCGTTAAACAAGTAGACAGTATCAGGGCTGAATCGGTGTTCAGAAGTCTTTACAGCCCTGCTATTGACTAAGAAATGTGCGATAACGTAAAATCGCGCACCTTTCAGTGCCCGGGGGCGACAGCCTTCGGGTGCTGTTAGTTCAAGAGAAGTGAAAACGAGAGAAAGAGGCTTAAATGGCTACAATTAACCAGCTGGTCCGTAAACCGCGTAAGCGTGTAACGGAAGCAAGCGCTGTACGTGCTCTGGAAGCATGTCCACAGCGTCGCGGTGTATGTACTCGTGTTTACACGACTACACCAAAGAAACCGAACTCTGCATTGCGTAAAGTTTGCCGTGTTCGTCTGACCAACGGTTACGAAGTATCTTCGTACATCGGTGGTGAGGGTCACAACCTGCAAGAACACTCCGTTGTTCTGATCCGAGGCGGTCGTGTTAAAGACTTGCCAGGTGTTCGTTACCACACAGTTCGTGGTGCGCTGGATACTTCCGGTGTTAACGAGCGTAAGAACGGCCGTTCTAAGTACGGTACAAAACGACCTAAGAAGTAATCGTTGATCTATTTTACAGTCTCAGAATAAGCAGTAAGGCTGAGTCGGATACAAAGAACCGAAAGGTCGCGTGTATCACTGATCTCAGATCTGCCTGAAGACCTACTAAAAGGGGCTTATCAATGCCAAGAAGACGCGTCGCTGCAAAGCGTGAAATCCTGCCTGATCCGAAATTCGGAAGTCAGACACTAGCGAAGTTCATGAACCACGTAATGGTTGATGGCAAAAAATCTGTCGCTGAAAAAATTGTTTACGGTGCCCTCGACATCGTGAAAGAAAAGGGTCACGAAGATCCTGTTGAACTGTTCGAGAAATCTCTTGAAAGCATCGCACCGCTGGTGGAAGTAAAATCCCGCCGAGTTGGTGGTGCAACCTATCAGGTTCCTGTCGAAGTACGTCCTGCACGTCGTGAAGCTCTGGCTATGCGCTGGTTGGTTGAGTATTCGCGTAAGCGTGGTGAAAAAAGCATGCGTCAGCGTTTGGCTGGTGAATTGCTGGATTCAGCAGAAGGCAAAGGTGCAGCGGTTAAGAAACGCGAAGACGTGCACAAAATGGCAGAAGCCAACAAAGCATTCTCTCACTATCGCTTCTAATTTTTTTGATACGGAGATTGAGTCGTGGCTCGTAAAACTCCACTGGCGCGGTACCGGAACATTGGTATCGTCGCTCACGTAGATGCAGGCAAAACGACGACAACTGAGCGTATTCTGTTCTACACCGGTCTTTCTCATAAGATCGGTGAAGTTCACGATGGCGCAGCGACCATGGACTGGATGGAGCAGGAACAGGAGCGGGGGATTACCATTACCTCCGCTGCGACCACTTGCTTCTGGCAGGGCATGAGTCAGCAGTTTGATCAGCACCGCATTAACATCATTGATACACCCGGACACGTAGACTTCACCATTGAAGTTGAACGGTCTCTGCGCGTGTTAGATGGCGCGGTGGTTGTGCTGTGTGCCTCATCCGGTGTTCAGCCGCAAACGGAAACCGTTTGGCGTCAAGCCGATCGTTATCAGGTTCCTCGCATGGTCTTCGTTAACAAGATGGACCGTGCCGGTGCCGACTTCCTGCGCGTCGTCGAGCAGATGAAACAACGGTTGGGTGCAAACCCGGTTCCGTTGCAGCTGCCAATCGGGGCTGAAGACGAATTCAAAGGCGTTATCGACCTGATTAAGATGAAGTCTATTCTGTGGTCGGAAGACGACATGGGTATGACTTTTACCTATGGCGATATTCCAGCCGATCTTCAGGATCTGGCCGAAGAATACCGCACGTATCTTGTCGAAACCGCTGCGGAAGCCAACGACGAGCTAATGGAAAAGTACATGGAGTCCGAGGAGCTCTCTGAAGAAGAGATCAAGTCCGGTCTTCGTGAACGCACATTGTCCGGTGAGATCGTTCTGACTCACTGCGGCTCTGCCTTTAAAAACAAAGGCGTACAGGCCGTACTGGACAGCGTCATCGAGTACATGCCGTCCCCGACGGAAGTTCACGCCATTGAGGGTGAGCTGGAAGACGGGACTCATCAGGCTGTCGAAGTTGATGACGATGCACCATTTGCTGGCCTGGCCTTTAAGATTGCGACAGACCCATTCGTGGGTACGTTGACATTCGTACGTGTTTACGGCGGTATCTTGAAGTCGGGTGACTCCGTATATAACTCAGTTTCAGGTAAAAAAGAGCGTGTCGGCCGAATGGTTCAGATGCACTCAAACAACCGTGAAGAAATTAAAGAGTTACTGGCGGGTGACATTGGTGCCCTTATCGGCATTAAAAATGTCACCACGGGTGATACGTTTTGTGATCCAAACCATGTGATCACGCTGGAGCGTATGGATTTCCCAGAACCGGTAATCTCTGTGGCTGTCGAACCAAGATCGAAAGCGGACCAGGAAAAGATGGGTATTGCACTGAGCAAGTTGGCTCAGGAAGATCCATCTTTTAAAGTTCATACGGATGAAGAGACGGGTCAGACAATTATCGGTGGCCAGGGTGAATTGCACCTGGACATCATTGTCGACCGTATGAAGCGAGAGTTCAAAGTTGAATGTAACGTCGGTGCGCCTCAGGTTGCATACCGTGAACGCATTCGTGCTGTTGCCAACGTGGACTCGAAGTTTGCCCGTCAGTCTGGTGGTCGTGGCCAGTATGGTCACGTGATTGTCAAATTTGAGCCTGCGGAGGATGAGAACGCCGAAGGTCTGGAATTTGTCAACGAAATCGTGGGTGGTGCTATTCCTAAGGAATACATTCCAGCTGTTCAGAAAGGTATTGAAGAACAGATGCAGAATGGTGTTCTGGCGGGGTACCCATTGTTGGGTCTCAAAGCGACCCTTTACGATGGTTCTTTCCACGATGTCGACTCGAACGAAATGGCGTTTAAAGTTGCCGCGTCCATGGCTGTTAAAAAATTGGCAGATCAGGGTAAGCCTGCTTTGCTGGAGCCAGTCATGAATGTTGAAGTCGTGACCCCTGAAGATTACATGGGTGACGTTATGGGTGACTTGAATCGCCGTCGCGGAACCGTCGCTGGTATGGATGACAGCCCGTCCGGCAAGGTAATTAATGCGGAAGTACCGCTCTCCGAGATGTTTGGTTATGCAACCGATTTGCGTTCCATGTCTCAGGGCCGTGCTTCGTATACGATGGAATTCAGTGCTTATAAAGAAGCACCGATGAACATTGTTGAATCGATTATTCAGAAGTCTTAATTAGTTAGCGCTAACACTAGAGGAAAGACCAAATGGGAAAGGCTACATTTGAGCGTAACAAGCCCCACGTAAACGTGGGCACAATCGGTCACGTTGACCATGGTAAAACGACACTGACAGCGGCCCTGACACGTGTATGTCACGAAGTATGGGGCAGCGGTGCTGCAATCGCGTTTGACGGTATCGACAACGCACCAGAAGAGCGTGAGCGTGGTATCACCATCGCAACGTCTCACGTTGAGTACGATTCACCAGTACGCCACTACGCGCACGTTGACTGTCCTGGACACGCCGACTACGTGAAGAACATGATCACCGGTGCCGCTCAGATGGACGGCGCGATCCTGGTATGTTCAGCTGCGGACGGCCCAATGCCACAGACGCGTGAGCACATCCTGCTGTCTCGTCAGGTAGGTGTCCCTTACATCGTTGTGTTCCTGACAAAGCGGACATGGTTGACGATGAGAGCTGCTGGACTGGTTGAAATGGAGTCGTGACTGCTGTCTCAGTACGAGTCCCAGGAGACGACACGCCAATCATCATCGGTTCTGCACTGATGGCGCTGGAAGGTAAAGACGACAACGAAATGGGTACAACCGCGGTTAAGAAGCTGGTTGAGACTCTGGACGAGTACATTCCTGAGCCAGAGCGTGCGATCGACGGCGCGTTCATTCTGCCAATCGAAGACGTCTTCTCAATCTCCGGTCGTGGTACCGTTGTAACCGGTCGTGTTGAGCGCGGTGTGGTTAACACAGGTGACGAAGTTGAGATTGTTGGTATCAAAGACACCACCAAGACCACCGTTACTGGTGTTGAAATGTTCCGTAAGCTGCTCGACGAAGGTCGTGCGGGTGAGAACATTGGTGCGCTGCTGCGTGGTACCAAGCGTGACGAAGTTGAGCGTGGACAGGTTCTGGCGAAGCCAGGTTCCATCACGCCACACACCCGCTTCGAAGCGGAAGTATACGTTCTGTCTAAAGACGAAGGTGGCCGTCACACGCCATTCTTCAAAGGCTACCGTCCACAGTTCTACTTCCGTACAACGGACGTAACCGGTGCGTGTGAGCTGCCAGAAGGCGTAGAAATGGTCATGCCAGGCGACAACATCAAGATGGACGTGACACTGATTGCGCCAATCGCGATGGACGAAGGTCTGCGCTTTGCGATCCGTGAAGGCGGTCGTACAGTGGGTGCGGGCGTTGTAGCGAAGATCATCGAGTAATCGGATCTGAGCACACGCTGAAGAAAGGGCCGCGTAAGCGGCCTTTTTTATGGCCGCAGGTTTTGGGTCATCGTTGAAATAAGGCACGGGATTTCCCGAGCCTTTTTTATTGGACTTAGATATAATGTTGACCATGTGGTTAGGATTTCTGCTTTTTAGAGTACGGACATCGCTACCGCACCAACACACGCTAAACTGAGCCCTGACCGGCTCTGGAATGTTTATAGCGGACAGTCGCGCCTTCACATTGATGGCGTTGGCTTGAAGCTGAAAGGAAAACTATGAAACTGCTGTTAGGTGATTTGCTCGATTTTACTGATGATCCCTCTAAAACCGGACTGGATGCTGTTCGTTATCTGCCAGATGGTGCTTTGTTGATTGATGATCAGGGGCGGATTGCTGACAGAGGTGCCGCCAGTGATCTGCAAAGTAAGGTCAGTTCTTCGGTTCCCGTGTACGACTATCGCGGGAAATTGATTATTCCCGGCATGATCGATACTCATGTGCATTATCCGCAGACCCCTATGATTGCTGCTTACGGAGAGCAACTGCTGACCTGGTTGACTGAACACGCTTTTCCGACGGAAGAGGCTTTTGCAGATTACGACCACGCGGCCGGTGTCGCTGAAACGTTTCTGAATGAGCTGGTCAGAAACGGTACGACAACTGCCCTGGTGTTTGGCACTGTGCATCCGCAATCGGTTGATGCTTTTTTTGATAAAGCCCAGGAACGCAACCTGCGCATGATTTGCGGTAAGGTGATGATGGATCGTAACTGTCCGGATGCACTGAAAGACACAGCAGAGACGAGCTATGCCGAATCAAAGGCACTGATCGACAAGTGGCACGGTAAAGACCGGCTTCAATACGCTGTTACACCGCGTTTTGCCCCGACATCCACTCCTGAGCAGCTGGATGCCTGTAAACGGCTGTTAGAGGAGTATCCGACGGTTTATATGCATACGCATACCTCGGAGAATAAAAAAGAATGTGAGTGGGTTGGCGAGCTGTTTCCTGAATCATCAGATTACATCGATGTCTATCAGCAGGCTGGATTGTTAAGACGACGCAGTGTTCTTGCACACGGTATCCATTTATGTGATCGCGAGCTTCACGCGTTGGCCGACCACAAGTGCGCTCTGGCCCATTGTCCAACCTCGAACCTGTTTATCGGCTCCGGGCTGTTCCCTCTCAAACGGATCCGGGAACATAATATTCATGTCGGTATGGGCACCGATGTTGGAGCCGGAACGTCATTCTCCATGCTGCAAACCTACAATGAAGCATACAAGGTACAACAGCTGCAAGGCGAAAAACTGTCCGCCTATGAAGGGCTGTACCTGGCTACGTTAGGCGGAGCTCGGGCGCTCGATTTGGAAGGCACCATCGGGCAGCTGGAGACTGGATGTGAGGCGGATCTGGTCGTGCTTGACCCGGAAGCGACGGATTTAATGCGCTTCCGTATGCAGCATCTGCGATCTGAAGATGTTCACGAAAAGCTGTTTGCGTTAATGATGCTCGGTGATGACCGTGCTATCCGAGCGACCTGGATTATGGGCGAAAACCAACACAATCGTTGAATCACATCGCAAAAGTCTGTCAGGTCATTGTCAAGTCATTCAGTCAGTTTGAAGACTTCCGTCGGATATTTTTGCTATCTGTCGAAAGTGAACCTACCAATAATGTCTCCTGTTGTTTAAATGTACCTCTGGAGACATCCCATGAAGAAACTGATTTTTACGGCGGCTGTCGCAGTCGCTTCGACCGCTGTACTTGCCGATGACTACAGCATTGATCTTGCACACTCATCCGTACACTTTACTGCCGGCCACCTGGGCTTTTCCAAAACCATTGGTCGGTTCAATGAGTTCGAAGGCCAGTTCAGCGATACGGCCGGTAGTGAAAGCGTTTCAATTACCATTCAGGCAGATTCAATCGACTCAAATCACACAGACCGCGATAAGCATCTGCGCTCCCCTGACTTTTTCGATGTAAAACAGTACCCAACCATTACTTTCACCAGCACCGAGTTTACCGGCGACACTCTGACCGGCGAACTGACCATGCATGGTCAAACGAATACGGTCACTCTGGACGTAAACGTGATTGGTGAAGGCGAAGACCCATGGGGTGGTTACCGTAAAGGCTACGAGGCAACCGGTACTCTGGTGCGCAGTGAATGGGGAATCGATTATTTCCTGCCAGGCGTTCCTGACGAAGTTGAGTTGGAAATCCAAATCGAAGGCATTCGCCAATAAGGCGGTAACAGACAATGACATTCACCATTGTTCTACAAGCGTTTATCGTTCCGTTGATCGCAGTCTTTTTGGCTGCGCTCGTCAGGCATTATTGGCCGCTGCTTATCGCTGCAGCATTCTGGGGCATTAGTCTGTGGGTTAAAGGTCCGACACTCGAAGCGATGGACAGTGTCGCCATGGCCTTTACCTTGTCATCAGTGCTGGCGTTGACTCAGTCTGTTGTTTCGCGTGAGCGACAGCGTTTGTTTGCCATTGGGCAACTGGTGTTGCTGGTCTTGCTGAGTGTATGGCAGGTGAAAAACTTTGCTGCGAGTTTGCCGGTCATCAGTTGGGTCATTCAATTTGCGTTTCTGCTGATTGTCTGGGCGCTGAGTACTTTCCGCCGGTGGGATGAAAGCCCGAAAGCAGGGTGGCAGCGCTATGAGCTGGGTGCATTGTTCTGGATTCTCCCTGCTGGGTACGTGGCGATATTGAGCCCCATTGCCGGATCGCTGTTGGTGGGTCAGATTTCTGGCCTGATTGCGGTCTTCGGATTACTGGTTTGGGGCCTTCAGGGGCGACAGCAGGTGAGTAGTGCTCAACTGGGATTGTTGGTCGCAACGCCAACATTGTTCATTGCACAAATGGCGTGGCACTACGTTGAAATCCCATGGACTTCCCTGAGCTTAGGCCTTTTAGGTTGGTTGCCATTGTTATGGCCTGGTTTACAGCGGGCGCCCTGGTGGCTGAAGCTGGTTCTCGCCGCAGTGTTGTTTGGTGCTGCTTTAGCGATTGGTTTGACGCTGGAATGGCCTGAGCAATCGTTGTATTGATCCCCTTCGAGATCCTCTCGAATTTTAAACCCGGCATCAGCCGGGTTTTTTTATGGTCAGGTGTTTCGATCTTCACTGGTCACCGCTTACCTTGCTGTTTATGATCGCAGAAAATATCTGACCAAAGAGCTACCATGACCCCGAAAAAGACCATGCTTTCCTGGAGCACAGGTAAGGACTCAGCCTGGGCGACCTGGCAACTTCAGCAACGCGATGACATTGAACTGGTCGGTGCGCTTTGCACCATAAATCAAACCCATCAACGAACCGCTATGCATGCGGTTCGTGTTGAGCTGTTAAAAGCGCAGGCTAACGCGTTGGATTTACCATTGACCATCATCGAGTTGCCTTACCCTTGCAGTAACGAGCAGTATCAGCAAATCATGGCGAAAGCCACATCCGAAATGAGAGCCTTGGGTGTCGAGCAGATGAGCTTTGGTGATCTGTTTCTTGAAGACATTCGACAATACCGAATCGACAACATGAAAGACAGCGGTATCGAGCCGATCTTTCCCTTGTGGAAAAAACCGACCGCAGCTTTAGCTCGAGAAATGATTGCCGGAGGACTAAAATCCGTTGTCACCTGTGTCGATCCGAAACAACTGGATGCCAGCTTTGCGGGTCGTGAGTTTAATGAATCGTTTCTAGCCGATTTGCCTGAAGGTGTCGATCCTTGTGGCGAGAATGGTGAGTTTCATTCCTTTGTTTACGATGGACCGATGTTTCGCCATCGGATTCCGATTGAAGTCGGAGAGGTCGTTGAGCGGGACGGGTTTGTATTTGCGGATGTTGTTAAATGCTAAAGAAAGCAGATGCCGTATGCGCTCGTTGATGTGTCGTCGAACTGATGACTGTTGGTGGATTTTGGGCTAATTGCGATCGTCGATCATTTGGTTGGATAGATGCGGATTCGAATCGCAAACAGCCGGCACCAACCGGCTGTTGCTGCTCAATGGTTTGATCGGGGAATCAAGTTGAGCTTCTTTGCATTCTGACGTTTATAACGCGTTGCTGTAGGTCGCTGCCAGTTGGTCTGCAGTTTCGTCGGTTGTCGTGACGAATGCCCATTCCTGCATAACATGGTAGTCATCGTCGGCCCAGTCAGGGTTACGCTTTAACGTGACCTCGAAGGTAGTTGGCAATACAGTGACCTTGCCCTCTTCAATCGTAAACTCAATGTTAACCGGGTTGGTCGCGCCCAGCTTGCCTTTGTCAATGTCCATCGCTTCGACAGAGTTAATGGTGTGGGTTCCTGGTTGCAGGCCTTTAACCAACAGTTTGTCTTGGTTTGCGCGAAGGTAAAAAACTTCCCCTTCACTGGTCACGACTCGATATTTTTCAATGTAGTCGGCGTGAATGTCTTTTTCACCAATCACCGGGACGACCAGTGCGCCGGTTGCGTCTTCTGCTTGTGCCTGTAAGGCGATACCACCCGCCATTAATGTTGTCATCAAAACCAAAGATACTTTTTTCATGATTAATCTCCATCAGGTTTCAGTTCTTTAATGTTATTGCCTCCTGATTTTTTAGGGTTCTCTATGAAAAGAAAATAGCTAAAAACAACAAGAAGCCGATGAACAGTTTAAGGATCTGAATGAGTTTGTATGTCCGGGGAATGACGGGGTTTTGTCGACGCAAAGTAAACGAATCAGAAGTTCTATAAATCGGGAATCAGTCGATTTTTTCGCAATAGGTCATAGGTAACTGAATAGAGTAATTAATCAAAATATTTGTACGAAATGATAAAAAACTTTGCGGTAGATTGTATGGCTGTTTTTTTTGATCCAAACCTCAGATGGTTTGATAGCACTTGAAAACGTACGATAAACATTTAACAGGAATTGCGAATGATGCTGTCAATAGGAATCAGGTCATTTCTTTAAGCTGCGTGGTTATATGATGAATTAGATGGTCGCGTACTGTTTGGTTACGCAAGGTCAGTTTTTTATCGCGTGGCCACATCAACCAAAAAAATGTCGGTTCGATACGCCATTGCGGCATGACGGATACCAGCTTGCCATTGTCCAGTTCCGGCTTGGCTATCAATGTTTGTAACCGTGATACTCCCAGCCCTTCGATCGTTGCAATGCGTTGTGCATTCGAGTTGCCCGAGCGCCAACTGGCATTCGGCGTGATGACTTGTCGTTCTCCGGTTGACAGATGTTCAAGCTCCCAGATCTTTGGCGTTCCGCAAATGGTGGGTAAGCGAACCAGATCGTCGGGGTGTTGAGGAAACCCATAGCGATTGATAAAGGCCGGGCTGGCGCAGAGGCTATGGTGGACTTCGCCTAAGTAAGCCGATTCGGTATTTTCTGCTGGTGCATGTCCAATCCGCAGGACCAGATCCACCGGGTCTCGATTCATATCCACCAGCATGCTGCTGTAGTCGACGGTCACGGACAATTCCGGGTGGTTCGACATCAGGTCGGTCAAGGCATGTGTCAGTATCTGTTCACCGAATATGCCACCGACGGAGTTGATCCGAATCGGACCGGTCAGTTGATGACTCATCATTTTCAGATCGGCTTCAGCGCTGCTGAGCTGGTTCATGCCCGTGCGGCATCGCTGCAGGAACTGTTCGCCTTGCGGGGTCAGGGTCAGGCTGCGGGTGGTGCGATGCATTAATCTCACGCCCAGTCGCTCTTCCAGGCGCAGGATCAATTGGCTAACCCGTGATCGGGAAACATCCAGGTGCGCCGCAGCCTGAGTGAAACTGCCTTGCTGCGCCACTTCAATAAAGGCTTCAATCTCGGTAAATCGACTCATTTGGTTACTATAGCTAACGAAATTCGTTAGTTTATCGGCAATTATCTTATGCAGGCAACCAATTATACTGTGCGCCAGACACAAATAATCATAGGCAGGAGAAGACAATGTCTGTTCAGAATCGAATGTTAGGGAGTACAGGTCTGCAGGTTTCAGAAATCGGCATGGGGGCTTGGCAACTAGGGGGTGACTGGGGGCCAATCACTCAGGCCGAGGCTGATGCTATCTTGCGGGCTGCGGATCACGCAGGAGTCAGCTTCTGGGATACGGCCGATGTCTATGGCGGCGGGCAGAGTGAATCGTTCATTGGGGCGTTTAATCGGGCGAACCCGAACGCTAACCGCGTTATTGTCACCAAAGCCGGTCGCGGTGCTGGCCTGTTTCCCGATGGTTATTCTGAAGCGGCGCTGCGCGACAGTATCGAAGCGTCTCGGGATCGATTGCAGGTCGATACTCTGGATCTTCTCCAGCTGCATTGCATTCCGTTTGATGTCATTCAGCGGGGCGAAGTGTTTGAATGGCTGCAGAAATTCAAGCAAGACGGGTTGATTGCTCACTTCGGCGCCAGTGTCGAAACCGTTGAAGAAGCGCAATACTGTATGAACCACACGGGCGTCGAAAGCCTGCAGATAATCCTCAACACGTTGCGCCAGGACATGGCCACAGAGGTGCTGCCTCAGGCGAAAGCGCAAAAGGTTGGCATCATCGTCCGCCTCGGGCTGGCCAGCGGTCTGTTGTCCGGGAAAATGAGTAAGACGCGCCAGTTTGCTGAGCAGGACCATCGCAGTTACAACCAGGATGGTGCGGCGTTTCACGTTGGGGAGACTTTTTCCGGGTTACCGTTTGAACTGGGAGTCGATCTTGCCGAGCAGATGAAAGCAGAACTGCCGCAAGGCTTGTCATTGGCGGAGGCGTCGCTTCGTTGGTTGCTCGACTTTGACGCAGTATCGACCATCATTACCGGCGCCAGTAAGCCAGAGCAAATAGAGCGCAATGCGGCCGTGAGTGCCTTGCCGCCGCTGTCGGAAGCGTTGCATGCACGCTTGGGTGAGTTTTACCGTAATCACGTTCGTCGGCATATTCGCGGGGTGATCTGAAAAGAGTGCACGGCTTGTTTCCCCACAGTGAAACATGAACATCAGAGTTGAGAGGTTCAGCAAATGAATAAACGACGATTAGGGCAAACCGGGCTTGAAGTCAGCGAAGTGGCTTTTGGTGCCTGGCAATTGGGTAACTACGATCAGTGGGGCGGCATGACCGATGCCGATGCCTTGAATCTGGTCGCGGCCGCTCGAGATCGCGGGTGCAATCTGTTCGATACCGCCCCTAACTATGCAAAAACCAACAGTGAGCGCTTACTCGGCCAGGCGTTAAAAGGTCAACGCGATCAGGTGGTTATTGTCAGTAAGTTTGGTCATCGACCGAAGGACGGCGCGCTTGATTTTTCAGCCGAGTGGTTCTGGGAGAGCCTGCATCAGTCGCTGGAACGTTTGCAGACCGATCATCTGGACGTGATGCTGGCGCATTCACCGCCATTGGAAGTGCTCAACGGCAATCATGAAATCTGGCCAGCCATGCGCGAAGCGCAGAAGCAGGGCAAAATCCGGTTTTACGGAGCGAGCACCGATTATTCACACGAAGTGAACGAAGTCCTGGATACGACAGATGCCCAGGTTCTGGAACTGCTGTTTAATGTGCTGCATCAGGATGTGCGTCGCAGTTTCGATAAGGTGCGTGAAAAAGATGTAGGCGTCATCACCAAAGTGCCGCTCGACAGCGGTTGGCTCAGTGGTAAATACACTGCAAGCAGTACCTTTGATGGGGTTCGCGCGCGCTGGTCGGCGGACGACATTGCCGCGCGGGCAAAGGCGGTAGAAACGGTAAAAACCATTGTGGGTGACAGCGCACCGTTGGCGCAACAGGCGTTGGCCTATCTGCTCAGTTACAACGAAGTCACGGCGGTGATACCGGGCATTCGCTCAATGGCGCAACTGGACAGCAACTTTGCCGCAGTCGGCACCCGGCTGTCCGATGACGTCAAGGCACAGCTGGAAGCCTTCTGGAACGAATTAACCGACAATGGGCAATCGTTATTGCCCTGGTAACAATTAAACAATCATAAGGAGTAATCATGGAATATCGCCGTTTAGGTAAAGCCGGTTTGAAAGTGTCGGCGCTGTCGCTCGGATCCTGGGTGACCTTTGGTAAGCAGGTGGATATGCGTGACGCCAAGACCTTGTTGAAAACCGCTTACGATGCCGGTGTGAACTTTTTCGATAACGCCGAAGGCTACGAGGCGGGTGAGTCCGAAAAAATCATGGGTGAAGCCATTGCGGCACTGGGACTGCCACGGGATACCTTTGCCGTGTCGTCGAAGGTGTTCTGGGGTGGTGACAAACAGATGCAATTGGGTGTGAATGCCAAGCACGTTCGTGACGCTTGCGATGCCGCACTGACGCGTTTGAAAGTCGATTATCTGGACTTATTCTTCTGCCATCGCCCGGACATCGATACGCCCATCGAAGAAACGGTTCGCGCCATGCACAACCTTATTCAACAGGGTAAGGTCATGTACTGGGGGACCAGTGAATGGTCTGCACAACAGATTACCGAAGCGCATATGGTGGCGCGTGCCTACGGCTTAACGCCACCCACTATGGAGCAGCCTCAATATAACTTGCTGCACCGTGACAAGGTCGAAAGTGAGTTTGCTCCGCTGTATGAAAACTTCGGCTTGGGCACCACGATCTGGTCGCCATTGGCCAGCGGTATGTTGACCGGTAAATACAACGACGGCATTCCGGACGACAGCCGATTAAACCTGCCTGGCTATGAGTGGCTGAAAGATCTGTGGACCAGCGATGACGGCAAAGCCAAGCTTGAAAAAATTCGTCAATTGACGGCGTTGGCGGATGAAATCGGCATCAGTGTGGCGCACTTGTCACTGGCCTGGTGTCTGAAGAACCCGAATGTGTCGACCGTCATCCTCGGCGCATCACGGTTGAGTCAGTTGGAGGACAACCTGGCATCATTGGATGCGGTTGAAAAGCTGACGCCAGACGTCATGGAAAAGATCGAAGCCATTGTCGCTAACAAGCCGGCCGCGCCTGAGCGATTCGGGCAGTAAAAAAGGACGCCCAACCCCGACCCGCGAGTCCTCGCGGGTCCCTTCCTGAATGTCCATACATCATCACTGTGAGTCGTGGCCCGGCACGATTATCGTTCCGGTGCCGCCTTGATCCGATCCCGCAACAGTCGAGCTTTGACCCCCCAGCGCAGAAACGGTTGTGGTGGTAACCAGTTGGGTTCCGGTCGTTGTTCAATGGCCCGCAGATGTTCGCTGTCGCCCCCGAGGGATTTTAACGCCAACTGTTCGCCGAACAGCGTCGCCAGACCGATGCCGCCCCCGTTGTAACATCCCGCTGCGAACTGACGATCCGAGAGTTGTCGAAAGACATTAGCGCTGTTACCGCTGATGCAGGTTACGCCCGACCAGGTCGATTGTATGAGCCCGTTCAATGGCAGTGTTGGAAACCGCCGTTGCAAGCCCGTTTCGTGTGTCGTCACTCGGCGATCCAGATCGGCGCGGCTCATGTTGACGGCATTATGCGCTTCTGCGGTGTTGCGAATCATGATTCGACGATCAGAGGTTAAGCGCACGGTCGCGCCCATAGCCTGAGCGGACAGGACGCCCCATTCTTCCGGTTTGCCGAGACCTGCAAATTCTGTATCCGTCAATGGCCTTGTCAGACTGGCCGTCAGGCTTAACGGGAAGGTGTTCAATCGAGCAAGGCCAAGCGCGGTTAAAAAACCGTTGGTGCAAAACAACACTTTAGCGGCGCGAATGTAACCCTGAGGGGTTTGGACGTTGATGCCCTGTGTCGTTTCCTGCCACGACACGACCGGTGTGTTTTCATGCAGCGCAACCGATGCTGGTAAATGATCGACCATGGCGCGCGCGAGCTTACCCGGATGCAGCATAATGCCGCCTCGGGTATGTACGGCCATGCGGTAAAAACCGGTCCCTAATCGCGATGACAGCGCGTCTGAACTGACGATTGAGTGTTCGATGTCGCATTGAGTGAGCGTGTCACTGAACTGAGTCAGTTTGGCTTCGTTGGCGGCCAAGCTGGTGGCATGAAATTTCCCGCACGGGTTCCAGTCACAGTTGACATTGTGTTGATCGACAAACGCCTTCACGGCGTCAACGCCAGCCAGATTGAGTCGGTATTTTTCCAGATAACGGCTGAGGCCATCATCGGACAGGTGACCGTCATTCAGCGTGGAATCAACCAGGTAGCCGGAGTTGCGACTGCTGGCGCCTTCGCCGGCGCGCTGTGCATCAAGGACAATGATGGATTGTTCCGGAGCATGCTCGGCAAGCGTTCGTGCGGCTGACAGGCCTGTATAGCCGGCGCCGATGATCAGCGTGTCGCAGCTGTGCTCACCGGTCAGTGTTGGTCGGGAATCGCGTTCAGGAAGATCCAAAACCCATCCGCATTGGGGGTCGTTAACCGGGTGCAGCATGGCTTTACTCTCAATGGTTTTTACCGGATTCTGGAGTAAAGTCGAACGGCTGTCTATGCATTAACGACGAGGGTAGAGTGGCGGTGCTGTTGGGGTTCGGGCACCCCTAAGGGTACCCGAACCGGGTGATGGATTATGGTTGAGGTTTTAGCGATTTTGGTCGCAGACGACTGAGCAGCCATTGTTTAAATTGGCGGATTTTATTCGCAGCGCTTTCGATGTACGTCAGCAAAGCAGGAATCACCAGCAACACCAACAACGTTCCGTACGAAATCCCAAAGGCCAGCGAAGCCGCCATGCTTTGCACGAGCTGCGCCTGAATGGAGTCCGACATCAGAATCGGGATCAAGCCGCCAACGGTGGTAATGGATGTTAGCAACACGGCACGCAGACGCTGGCAGCTGGCGTCAATGATCGCTGGCTTGACCTCCCAGCCTTCATTGCGCAGCTCCTGATAGCGATTAATCAGAATGATTGAATCGTTAATGATGATCCCTGACAGTCCGAACAGTCCGAAGATTGATAAAAAGGTCAGGTTCATGCCGAGTGCCCAGTGACCAAAAACAGCTCCAGTCAGAGCAAAGGGGATGGCTGACATGACCGCAAAAGGCCAAGCGTAGTTCGAGAAAACCCAAACCAGAATAAAGTAAATCAGAAGCAGTCCTGCTATGGCTGCGATGCCCAGGTTTCGGAACATTTCTTGAATATCTTGGGCGGTGCCCTGGATCTCGCCGGTTAAACCGAACTGTTGCAGCACCGGTTCAACATCGGCCTGGTAGATTTCACGTGACAGGGCATTGCTGTCGGCCTCTTCATCCAGAATCACCGCGTTAATTCTTACCCCTACTTGTCCGTTGTGATGGAAAACCGTCCCAAAAGCCTGTTGAGTGTGGAACTCCGCGATGTTGCCGAAGCGAACCCAACTGCCATCGGGTATCCGAATCGGCAAGTCCCGGATTTGAGCCGTGTTGCTGATGGCATCATTCGGCAAGCGGACATTGACCTCAAGTGACGCGTCGTACTCGGTAAAGCTCTGTGCTTGCGCCCCCATTAACGCCTGTCGCAGTTGCGCCGAAACCTGAGTATCGGTGAGCCCCACCTGTTCTGCTGCGGGTGTCAGCGTAAAGACAATTTCATCGCCGCCTTCGGGCAGGTCGTCGGTGATGTCGGACAAATAGGCGTATTGTTCCAGTCGAGTCTTTAGCGCATTGGCACCGGCGGTAAGGTCATCCAGGTTCCGACCGGCCAGGAAGAAACTTAGTGTGGGACCGCTAGAGGCAGATGCTGAATCCTGATTGGTGGAGATCCGATCCACATCCGGGCCGCCTGGGATTCGCTCGCCCCAGGCTTTCAGAAAGTCAGCGTTCGATAAGGGCCGATCGTCACGATCGACCAGCTTGGCCTGAACCTGAGCGAAGCCTTCGTCGGCACTGTAGATTTCATAGACCTGAGTGACGATGCCGTTGTCTGTTTCAAAACTGTCATCGGTTTCGGCCAATGTGCGTTTGAGAGCCTCTGTGTAGTATTCCACGACCGATTCATCGGTGCCGTCGCGGAATGATACCGAGGCTGTGACCATGTTGTCTTCGACTTCCAGTTCCGGAGAGAACGGCACCGTTCGGGACAACACCATCGCGCCGGCCAGAACGGCCATGACAATGGCCAGTAGCACCGTCACAAAACGGTTGTGAATGGCTGCTGTCACAAACGGTCGATACAGGTTGTCCCGGAAACGATTGAAGCCACTGTCCATAGCCTGGCGAAAACGACTGCGTTGGTGGCCGCGTTTGCTGAGACCATGATTCAGGTGGCCCGGCAAAATCAGGAAGCATTCAATCAATGAGGCGATGATGACCGAAATGATCACCACCGGCACCGGTCGGAGCATTTCTCCAAACGGACCCGGCAGCAAGAGTAACGGTAAAAATGCGGCAATTGTTGTCAGCGAACTGGCGATGATTGGCGCGAACATGCGTTTGGCCCCGAGCAGAGCGGCTTCGTGCGCGGGCTTACCTTTTTCCATCTGTGTCACGGTCTCTTCGCCGACCACAATGGCGTCATCGACGATGATGCCGAGGGCCATCAGAAACGCGAACACAGACAGAAAGTTAATCGTCCCTCCGGTGCCGTAGAGCAACATGAACGTGCCGGCAATCGAAATCGGAATGCCGATAGCGCTCCACCAGGCGACGTGTCGGTTGAGGAAAAAGAACAGGATGCAGATGACCAGCAGCAGACCGACCAGTCCATTGCTGATGAGCATGTCCAGGCTGCCTTCAACCACTTCAGACATATCCCACCAGACCACAATGTCGACTCCGCGAGGCAGTTCCGGGCGGACGTCATCCAACCATTGATAAACAATGTCGCTGGTCTCGAGGCTGTCAATTTGTGGTGAAGGAAAAATCAACAGTCGTACAACTTCCTTGCCTTCGAGGACGTAATGCCGCGCCCCTTCCCGGGTTTCTCGGCTAACCGAAGCCACTTCGCCCAGAGGGGTGTTTCCATTCAGCGTCAGTTGGCTGATGTGCTGCGCGCGTTCGTTTTTCTTATCCGTGGTGACGGAAACCTGAGCCGCATCGGTGGACAGCAAACCGCCGGGGCTGTTCTGGTTGGTGCCGGCAATGCGACCGGCAATCTGATCGATCCCGGTCTGCTGTTGAACGAGCGAGAGTAAGTCGGCTTCGACCCGGATTTCTTCATCGGGAAAGCCACGAACGTCCACTTCGGCAATACCGCGTCCGAGCAGGTCGTTTTTAAACTGCTGAACCAGCGGCCGCAGCTCAGTGACCGGTCCTTCGGTGCTGACCAACAGTGAGAACATCGCTTCACGGTCTTCCTCAAGCTCTGCTTCGGGCTGTTCGGCACCGTCAGGTAAATCCCGATAGGTGTTGAGGAAGCTGGTCAGTTCGGACATGGCATCGTCCATATCGGCATCCAGCGCATAGCGCAGGATGATCTGACTGTGTCCTTCGGACGACCAGGACCAGACTTCTTCGATGTCATCCAGGTTGCTCAAAGCACTTTCCAGCGGTGACGTCAGGCTTTTTTCGACGGTGGCAGCGTTTGCCTCCGTCCAGGTGGTATTGATGCTAATCACCGGAATGGTCACGTCTGGCATCAACTGCGTCTGAATTCGGTTCAACGCAACCAGGCCGGCCAGTACCACGATCACCATGATCAGGTTGGCGGCGACGCGGTGCCCGGTAAAGTACGCCAGGACGCCTCGATCATTCAGAGTCTTCATTCGTGACCTCACTGTCTTCGGTTGTGTCTTCCATGTCATCCTCAGGCACCGGTTCCGGGTCGACACCGGCCTCGTAGATCTTCATGCCGGTGGTTGGGTTGTTCAGTCGGGTCAGCAGAACACGAACCTGATCGGACAGCTCGGCTTGAGGTTCTACGACCAGCAGGTCTTTCTCGCCCTGAGTCAGGCCTCCCAGCACATTGACCTCTACAGCGGCCAGTCGCTGCTCTTCGTCGACCTGATAAATCCACTTGTCCTGGAACACGGCGGTTGCCGGCACGGCCAGCGTTTCTGCTTTTGGGGCGGTGTTTAAGGTCAGCCTAACCACATCGCCGGGCAGCCAGTTGCCGGGCTGCTCCAGGCGGAACCAGGCATTAAACCCGGACTGACCCGCTTCGAGCTGTGCTTCGGCGTGATCAAAGGTCACCGGACTGACGCGGTTGCCGGCCTCAATGGTGCCGTTGAGTTCGGTTTGCTGACCCAGCAAGGACGTAGGTAACTGGACCGAGACGGTCAGCGCATCTTGGGAGTAGAGTCGATAAAGCGTCTGTCCCGGGCTCACGCGTTGTCCGGCTTTGACATGAACCTTCGCCAGAATGCCATCAAACGGCGCGGCCAGTGTGGCCTGTTCGAGTTGGCGGCGAGCGGAAGACAGCGCCAGTTCCAGTTTGCGTTGCTGCACATCGAGTTGACGGTTGTTGACGTCATGGTTGGCAATGGCCGCTTCGCGTTGCAGAACCGCAAAGCGTTGGGCCTGTACCTGCTGTTCCAGTTCATCGATGGTCTGTTGAGTCCCGAGGGTACGTTGTTTATCAAGCTTGGTCGTCAGCAGGTTCAGATTGGCTTTTTCGACCACCAGTGCTTCGCGATCGAGCGCCTGTTGTGACTGTTGCAACTGTCGTCGGGTGTCCAGCTCTTCAAGATCCGCCAAGGTGGAGTTCAGTTGCAGACGCGCATCAAAGTCGTCCAGAGTCAGGATGGTCTGACCGGTTGACACAGGCTGCCCCTCTGTTGCTTCAATCGTGGTGACGTCGGTGTTCAGCAAGGCCACTTCGGTAATATCCCGAAGTGGTTCGACCCGGCCGATTAACGTCATTTGAGGGCGATGTGCGTCGGGTATCAGGGTATCGGTGCGGACATCCCAGACCGGTTCTTCCATGTCGGGAATCTGAGGGGCCTCATCGCTGCGGAACATCAAAGCCAGTGCACCGGCGGCGAGTGCCAGAATCACAATCGTGACCAGCAGGGTTTTCAGAATTCTCATGCGAAATCCTTTCGTTAAGGTGATCGGTAGCTGCGCAGTGTCGGATGCGCTTGCCGGCACTGTAAGTGCCGACAGTCACAAGTTGACGTCCGTTGGGTCTCAGTCATCACTGAGGACCGAACTGGCGCCGGAACCGCTCTGACTGACCCGCGGGCGGCCACGGTAGCGAACGTCACTGGCGCCGGCGGCGGACACGTCCAGAGTGTCGCTGGCGGTGACACGAATCGACGACGCACCGGCGGCATCAATTACGACGTGTTCGGCGGCGAGATCAAAGGCGTTGAGTTCCGCTGCGCCTGCAAAATCAAGCACCAGATCCCGGGTGCGACCGGCGAGCCGGCCTTCAAAGGCGCCAGCGCCGTCCAGTGAGAAGCGATGGGTATCAATCGTCATATCCAGCTCGACCGCACCGCTGGCGTCAATGTGCAACGAGTCGGTTTGGTAAACGTCGGAGGTCACCTCCATGGCACCGCTGACGTCCAGTGTATTCAGCCCGTTGGTCAGGATGACATAGCGCAGCGTGTCGTCCGGCCTGAACTGATATCCCTTTTCCGGACCAATGGTCAGGTGAGTACCCTGCTGGCGAATGGTCAGGTGTTGTTGGATGTTGTCCTGGGCGAACACAATCAGCTCATTGCGGTCGGCGTTCTGCAGGCGGACTTCGCCATTGCCGTAAACCTCCACCGAGGTGATCGGGTCGAGTGAATGTTGGGTGCGGTAAGAGTCGCCGCTGCCGTGAATGGTGTAGGGCACACAACCGACCAGCAGCAAAGTCGATAAGGTCGTTTTCAGTACGGAATGATTCATGGGGCTTCCCTGGCATGTGTTGATGCGAGTCGATTGCATTGACTGTGCCAGCTTGGCTCTGGCGTATTTGGTGGTTCTTAAGGGATGCTGGGTCTGTTTTGTTGGCTTTAGTGAGTAAATCCGCCAGATTTTTTGGCGTAATGTGCAAACAGGTTTGTTTAGGTGGCGTGGGCCTGCATGACCGGGCGTTATGAGAGCGCACAACCCGGACCCTTTCTGGCGATTATAACCGACACCATTCACCCGATTGGGTGAAGCGCGAAGACCTGCTGGGACAATAGACTGCTCATTCCATCCATCAGGAAGAGTATTTAGCGGTGAGAATCAAAAATCTGCCCTTTGTCATAGCAACGGCTGCCATCGTGCTGACAGGTTGTAACTCGGAGTCGGATGTAAACGACGACAGCGCCCCCATCTCCCCAACAGGGCCTTTAGAACTGACTGACGACACCTGGAGTGCCGGTCAGGATCGAATATTGGGGCTTAACTTCAGTGGGACGGCGACCACGCCTGTGCTGTCGATGATGAAAGGCGCCCCGGTCAGCGGGCAAGACGGCGACTTATTTACCCTTCGGACAGTGACGTATCCGGATACCACCTTTAGCGATCTTCGGGTCATCGATAACGCCAATGATCGTCAGGATTATCAGGATTTTGACATCATTACCGCCAACGCGAAGGACTATGTCATTGCCTGTCAGGATGGGAATAACACCGTCGGTTATGCCCAGCCGGTGAAGCTTCAAATCTGGCAGGCTGATGCACCGAGCGACATCAAAACGATCAAGCTTGAAGATGCTAACGGTGCTTTTACCCTGCGGGATTGTAATGCGCTCGACGCTCAGTTCACTCAGGGCACTTCAGAAGCGATGGCCGCTCAGGTTTTTGTCGTTGGTTACAGTGAACCGACTGGTGGCGGCTTTGGCGGCGATCGCCTGGTGCGGGTTGACCTGACGGTGGATACCACCAAAACCATCGCTGCTGGGGCTGTCACGGCCAGCACCGGTACCGATGACACCGCGGCAAACGGCCTCTATTTTGTCGATGACAATTTTGACCGGTTGGATGCCGTTGCTGTTCACCGAACGGCGATATACCTCACACAGTTTGATGACAGTACCGGGGCTAACCAGCTGTATTTTCTGAATCCGGCGGCCGCAAACCCAACGGCAACACTGGTGTCTGAGTCAACAACCGATGTTTTCGCTAACGCCGAACAAGCGCAGTGGGTAGAGGATATGGTGGTTGTGCCGGGGATCAGTGATCACGATAAGATCTATCTGGTGTCTTCCAGCTCAGCGCCGGGTGTGGCGATCGCCGGCTATCGCCCCTATGTCAATAACGTGCCCGCGCAGCCTCTGGCGCTCTCGACCGATACCTTGGCCGAGCGTTGCAGTGACGTCATTGCCGCGGTGGCAAACGCCGGCAGCGGACAGCTGATGTGGTGTTACGACTCGACCGATGCCGGTAAAATTATTCAGTTACAGGTACCGTTTGAGTAATTCAGCCACCTGGCTTTGGACAGTGATATCGTATGCATTAAGCGCCCCGTAGGTTTCGGCTTCCGGGGCGCTTTCTGTATGTAATGAGAAAATGACCTCCGGCTATCTTGAAGTCTGACCGAAAAGGACGCAAAAAGGGCGTTGAGCTGAAAGTTTATTCACGAAGGGTGATGTCTCATGAAACGTACGATGCTGTTCCTGGCGACCAATATAGCGATTGTCCTGGTTCTGGGTGTCTTTTTAAACATATTACTGCCGATCTTCGGGGTCAGCCTCGGTGATACCTCCGGGCTGCTGATTCTGGCGATGGTTTTCGGGTTTGGCGGCAGCTTTATTTCGCTCGCCATGTCCAAATGGATGGCGAAGCGGGCCACCGGCGCTAAGGTGATTGAACAGCCGTCCACTGCCATGGAGCAATGGCTGATGGAAACCGTCTCTCGGCTCTCCAAGAAAGCCGGAATCCCCATGCCTGAAGTGGCGATCTTCCCGAGTCAGTCGATTAACGCCTTTGCCACCGGAGCCAGCAAAAACAGTTCGCTGGTGGCGGTATCCTCCGGCATGTTGCAACAGATGTCGCAGGAAGAACAGGAAGCCGTTCTGGCGCATGAGATTGCTCACGTTGCCAACGGTGACATGGTGACAATGGCCTTGATCCAAGGGGTGTTGAACACCTTTGTGATCTTCCTGGCGCGCATCATTGCCAACGTGATCTCTAACGCGGTTTCACGCGGTGAAGAAGGGCAGGGTCTGGGCTTTTTCGCTTACATGGCCGTCGTGTTTGTGTTGGAAATGATTCTTGGTGTTCTGGCCAGCATCATTGCGATGTGGTTCTCGCGTCAGCGAGAGTACCGGGCGGATGCCGGCTCTGCGGAACTGGTCGGTGCGCCGAAAATGATCGCCGCACTGGAACGCTTGAAGCGATCGGCCGAGCCTGAGCTGGAAGGCCAGCTGGTGGCCTTCGGCATCAATGGTAAGCGCTCTGAGCTGTTTGCCTCTCACCCCAGTCTGGACAGCCGCATCGACGCTCTGCGTCATCGGTAATCGTCTGAACCGGTCCTCTGACCCGCCGAATCTTGAGCCGGGTCAGGGGGACCTGATATTTTCTCCTCAGTACTCCACCTTTTTTCATTTGCATCTCACAACTTTCGTTACGATCCGTTAGCATCGTGGCTATAGTGAACTTATCCGCGCAGAAACCTGCTGGTAATCTCACGTGATGACCAACGGGAATACTCAGTGCAAGCGCTGGTCTGCTTTTGACCGCGTCCGCTAAAAAAACTTAATGTGCAGGAATCTCCGTTCATACGACCGGCCAAGGTTTTGGTCAACATAACAACAATCTAAGGAGACAGGTCATTCAATGAATATCGCAGAGCAGTTAAACCGCGTTCTGGAAGCACGACCTTTTGAGCATCTCGGCGTCTTCGAACAGGCCAAGGGCTGGTTGGTTCGGGTTTTTATTCCGCAGGCCGACCAGGTTCAGCTGTTGAATCTGGCCGATGGGACTGAACTGACAACGCTGGCCAAGGTTGATGATTCGGGGTTGTTTGAAGGTGTGCTGTCGCAATCGTCGAGGCCGGTCTACCGGTTGAAGGTCGATGCCGGCGATCAGACATTCGAACTGACCGATGCCTATCAGTTCCCAGAGCGGGCGCTGCAGGACTTCTCCTGCGATTCAGATACCCTGTACCGTAACATGGGCGCCCAGCTGTGCAGTGTGGACACCGCGGCCGGCTCGGTCAGTGGCGTTCGCTTTGCGGTTTATGCGCCCAATGCCCGCTCGGTCAGTGTGATCGGCGCCTTCAACAATTGGGACGGTCGCCGTCATCCGATGCAAAGCAGCAGTGACGGCATCTGGCGATTGTTTATCCCGGATTTACAGCCTGGCGATGCCTACAAGTTTGAACTGAAAGACCCTCGTGAGCACCCTCTGCCTCACAAGTCCGACCCCTACAATTTTTACTGCACGCAATACCCGGATTTTAACTCGATTGTCTTCGATCACACCGCTTACCAATGGCAGGACGATGACTGGCAGAACCGACCTCAGCGAGCCCCGGCCAGCGCGCCAATGGCGGTCTATGAAATCCATGCAGGTTCCTGGCGGCATAAAGACGGCCGGGTGATGACCTATCGGGAACTGGCTGATGAACTGGTTCCCTACCTGGTGGACATGAACTTTACCCACGTTGAGTTCGTGCCGGTCAGCGAGCACCCGTTTGACGGCAGTTGGGGTTATCAACCGCTGGGCTTGTTTGCGCCGACCAGTCGTTTCGGGTCGCCTGACGAGTTTAAGTATCTGGTGGATCAGTGCCACCAGAATGGCATTGCGGTCATCGTCGATTGGGTACCGGCCCACTTCCCATCGGATGCTCATGGCTTGGCTTTGTTTGATGGCACGGCGCTCTACGAATATGAAGACCCGCGACGTGGCTGGCACCCGGACTGGAACTCCTACATCTACGATTTCGGTCGCTTTACCGTGCGGGATTTTCTGATTTCTTCCGCCGTTATCTGGCTCGATTATTTTCACGTAGACGGTATCCGGGTGGATGCGGTCGCTTCGATGCTGTATCTCGACTATTCCCGCGAAGAAGGCGAGTGGGTGCCGAATGTGGATGGTGGCAATCACAACTACGAAGCCATCGAGTTCATCAAGCGCTTTAACGAAACCGTTTATGGCAAGTTCCCCAAAGCCATCACCATTGCTGAAGAGTCCACGGCTTATGATGGGGTCACCCGTCCGGTGTTTGCCGGTGGCCTGGGGTTCGGCTTCAAATGGAACATGGGCTGGATGCACGATTCGCTGGAATACATGCAGCGTGACTCCATCTACCGACCCTATCATCACAATGAACTGACTTTTTCGATGGTCTATTCATTTAACGAAAATTTCGTTTTGCCGCTGTCACACGACGAAGTGGTCCATGGCAAAGGCTCCATTCTGGCCCGCATGCCCGGTGATGAATGGCAGCAAACGGCCAACCTGCGGGCGTACTATGGTTTCATGTACGGACATCCGGGTAAGAAACTGAACTTCATGGGCAATGAGTTTGCTCAGGGCATTGAATGGAACCATCAGGCGCAGCTTGACTGGTACCTGCTGCAGTTTGAGCGCCATCGGGGGCTGCAGAATCTGTTCCGGGATTTGAACCGGCTGCACCGGGATGAACCGGCGTTGCATGAGCGCGATTGTGAGCCGTCCGGGTTTCGCTGGATCAATCACGAAGATTCACAGAACTGTGTGTTCAGTTTTGTCCGCACTGCCGATAACGGTGATCAGCTTATCGTGATCACCAATATGACACCGAACCCGCAGGTGGGTTACCGCATCGGGGCACCAACGGCAGGGCGATATGACGTGCTGCTGAACACGGATTCGCATTTTTATGGCGGCAGTAACTATGATGTTGGCGACACTTTTTATACTATCAGTGAATCAGCCAATGGATTGCCGTTTGCTTTGGACATCCGGGTGCCACCCTTAGCCACCCTGTTTCTGAAACAATCACCGGTAACAATCGGCTAGTATCCTTTATTGTTGCATTCTTGACGCAATCAAGCGCCGTTCAGACATGAACTGAACGGCGCTTTCGCGTCTGACACCCTGATCATCGACTATGGTATCTTTACGGTTTCAGTCGTCGGTCAGTCAGTGTTTCGTTCTGTCTTAAGACTGCGCAACCATTGATGTGCCCAGAGGTCGTTATGATGACTCAAGTGAATCCCGTTCCCGGTGTGGATACGGGCAAGCCTTTTCCCCTCGGTCTGAATGTTCAGGATTCAGGGGTCAATTTTGCGGTCTACAGTCCGCATGCCCATCAGATAGACGTCTGTTTCTTTGATGAGCAGGACAACGAAACCGAGCGTTTCGCGCTGCCGGCGCGCACCGGTGATATATGGCACGGTTTCCGGGAGCAGGTTAGTCCAGGGCAGCGTTATGGGTTTCGCGTGCACGGTCCTTTCGAACCGCAGAACGGGTTTTGGTTTAACCCCAACAAAGTGATTCTCGACCCCTATACCCAAGAACTGTCAGGGCCCATTGAGCCGAACCTGAATGTCTTTGCCCACGACCTGAAAGTGCAGGGCGACATTATCATGGACACCCGGGATAACGCTGCGTTTATTCCGAAGGGGCGGGTTCCACAGCAGCGCTATTTTGAATGGACCGCCGACCGGCCACACATTTCCTGGCGGGAAACCATCATTTATGAAGTCCACCCAAAAGGGTTTACGCAGACGTTGCAAGACGTGCCGGAAGAACTGCGTGGCACTTATCTGGGTTTGGCGCATCCGGCCGCGATCAAACATCTGACCCGTCTCGGTGTCACCACCGTCGAACTGATGCCCTGCTTTGCTTTCATGCCAGAGCATCGCATTACTGAACTCGGGTTAACCAATTATTGGGGCTATAACCCTGCGTTATTTCTGGCGCCGGAGCCACGATATGCTCATAAAGATGCCGTACAGGAGTTTAAAATCCTGGTGAATGCCTTGCATGAGGCGGGCATCGAGATTGTCTTGGATGTGGTTTATAACCACACCGCTGAAAGCGGGATGCTGGGGCCGGTGCTGTCCAACAAAGGGCTGCACGCACGCGAGTTTTATCGTTACCACAACGGTGACTACACCCATCACATCGATAACTCCGGTTGCGGTAATTCGGTCAACAGTGACCACCCCTACACCCTGAAACTCATTCTGGATTCCATGCGCCATTGGATGACCGAGTTTCGGGTGGACGGTTTCCGGTTCGATCTCGCGGCCAGTTTGGGTCGTGAAAAATGGGATTTTTCACCGGACGCGGCATTCTTTAAATCGATCATGCAGGACCCGATTCTGTCCACCGGAAAGATGATTGCCGAACCCTGGGATATTGGCCGCCACGGTTACCAGTTGGGTAATTTTCCGGAAAACTGGTATGAGTGTAATGACAAGTTCCGCGATACGGTGCGACGTTTCTGGCGGGGCGATGAGGGGGTGACCGGTGATTTTGCCACCCGGCTGATGGGCTCGAACGATGTCTTTCACAAGGGTACCACCCGCTTCTCTTCCAGTGTGAACTATGTGGCTTATCACGACGGTTTCACCCTGCACGATCTGGTCTCCTATAACCACCGTCATAACGAAGCCAACAAAGAGCACAATCTGGATGGTCATGGTAATAACCTCAGTTACAACTATGGGGTTGAAGGCGAGACCGACGATCCGGTCATCAATAAACGCCGCCAACAGCAGAAGCGAAACTTTATCGCCACCTTGATGGTGTCACAGGGCGCGGTGCACTTTTTGGGAGGCGATGAGTTTGGCCGGACCCAGAAAGGCAACAACAATGCGTACTGTCAGGATAACGACATCAGCTGGGTGCATTGGCAAGGTCGGGATACGCAGTTGGAAACCTTTACTCAGCAGATGATTGCGCTGCGCAAAAGCAGCAGTCTGTTCAATGATCTGATTCTGCAGAACCAACAGGGGTTTCAGTCACCTTTCAGTTCCGATGAAGTGCATTGGTATCGACCGGATGGCAAACCCATGGAAATCCGGGACTGGCATAATCCGCAAACGCGAGCGTTCGGGATGTTGTTGTCGACCAATGTGGAAGACCCCATCAAAAACCTGCATCAATGTGATGAGTATTATCTTGTGTTGTTCAATGCCTCGACTCATGATCTTGACTGTACCCTGCCGTGCAATCCGATCAGTGGCTGGCATGTACTGTGTGACACCGCTCGTAACGATGGTCTTCTGCCGGAAGAGCCACAAATGGTGAAAGGTGAAGTCTCATTACTCGCGCAATCGGTTGTCGTCCTGGGACGGGCTCATCGGAACTGATGTGCCGTCTGTTCACAGGCTCTTGGAGTGATGTATGGAAATCAAACACGGCAACATTGACATCCGCGTTGAAGATCGGATCGTCATTGCCAAATACATCGGGTTGTTCAACCTCGAAGGTGTTCAGGCCGAACTTGAAAAGCTGAAGACCACCATTACCGAGTTACCTGAGGGGCCCTTTGTAATGCTGGTGGACGATCTGGACCTGGAAGGAGGGACGCCGGACGCTTATGAAGCGGTGGATCAGTTCAATATCTGGCTGCAGGACTTCCCGATGATCGCCAAAGCCACGGTCGTCGAATCGACCGTGAAACTGAAGATTCTGGAAGCCCGAATCCCTTCCCGGCAACGGCAAAACAGCCGCGCGTTCATGTCAATGGACGACGCCCGATCCTGGTTATTGGCGCAGCTGGCTGACGCCGAATCCTGACCGCAGCCTGGCCGAGCGTGCTCGGTTTGACCATTTCATCGTTAACGGTTGTTGTTAATACTAAAAGGCTGTATGTTTATACAGTATTTAGTCAACACTCAATGCCGAGGTAATGATGAACATGAACTATGAGGTGATAGCAACCATGGCTGCCGACCTGTCCAAGCAGATGCTGAAACTCAATAATCAGCTGGATAAGATCATCGACAAGCAGAATGAGCTGCGTGACCCAGATGAACAACAAGCCGCTGCCATAGCCCTGATTGAAGCGCAACAGTGGGAAGACGCGGCCAAACTCTGTGCTGAACAGGCAAAAGAGGCGGCAAAGCGCAGCAAGCTGGACGACGATGAGCGCAGCCTCCGGGAGCAGTTGGAGACGTTACGCGTTCAATTGGCTGAGGCGGCCGAAGGCAACACCGCATCAACCAGCGGATTGAAAGCGGTTGAATCGGCGTCGGATGATGCTTCGGATGAGGCAACCGACGCGGCCTGATTTGTCAGGAACGTCAAAAGAGCGAGTCAGTATCCGGTAGGATGTGAGTTTGAACACAGGGAATTCTGTGCAACCGGTTAGGATGCCGGCAACTCACTCATAAGGATGACGCAGATGACTCAACCAGTCCCGGTGCCGGCCTCCCGGTCGGCCGTGAATGAACAGCCATTTAGCATTACGGCTTTGTTTGCCAGCGCATTTACGCTGGTGTTTTTTGCGATGTCCGCAATCGTGTTGTGTTCGTCGGTCTATCGGGCCATCGTGTTTTTTATTCAAACGCAGGACTTTACGCAGTTTACCATTCAGATTGTGAACGGCGGGATCATCGCCATGGCGCTGTTTGAACTGGCGACCGTCATTGCAGCTGAATATGGTCGCGAACGATCTCACGATGTCATCACGATGATGAAACGGACATTACCACGGTTTATCGGCACCGTTGCCATTGCACTGGCACTCGAAGGTTTGATGATGGTGATCAAATACAGCCAACTTGATTTGGCCGGGAACCTTTATTATCCGGTGGCGATCATCGTCAGTGCCGCCATTCTGTTAATTGCGTTGGGCGTTTTTATTCGCTTTGCGGAAAGTTCGGACTCGACCGTTGCCGAATCCTGATCAGCGTTGAATCGGTCATAAGCATTCGGTCGTCGTCGAAGCTGAGGTATACTGATCGCTTCGGGCGTTCTTTCCACGCTTCGACGATGTTTTTCGACAAAGGCCGCTTTCCTGCATGATTCGCCCCCTCACCGTTCTCAGTTCCTGGCCCCGCTTAATTGTGCAGGTGGTTTGCCAGGCCGGTTTGGATGAACAGGCGTTCTTAAGTCAGACCGGGTTGGACCCGACACTGTTGACGGACCCCAATGCGCAGGTGTCGACACTCGAAGTAATTCGTCTGTGGCAGGCCGCTATCGATTTGCTGGGTGACGATTTGCCATTGCGGCTCGCACGGGCCGTGAACGCCGGAACCTTTCATGCACTCGGCTTCGCCATGGCGACCAGTGCAACCGGGTACGATGCGTTGGCTCGACTCGCTCAGTACTATCCCATGATCACTTCATCTATCCAGCTTAAGTTAATTGAGCAGGGTGATTTTGTTCGGATTCGATTGGAGTCTTCGGAACTGACCCAGACGCTGCGTAATCAGTTTGCCGTGGAAGCTCTGGCGCTGAGTGTGGCGCAACTGCGGGAAGCGGGTGCTCTGGCACTACTCAGTCTTTGTCGCAGTTTTTTCGGGGTCAGCTTTACCGCTGAACAAATTGTCTTGAACCGCCAATTGGGCGCGCTGTACCCGGCTTATCAGGAACACGTGCAATGTGAGTTGATCGATGGCGCTGATCGGGTTGAAGTGAGTTTCAGAAAAGAACAACTCGATCGGCCTTTGCCCTCAGCCAACCCGCACTTATCAGAGCTGCACGATCGGATCATCGAAAGTTATCTGGCCATGCTGAAAGACGACGTGAGCACCCGGGTTGTGTCGGCCATTATTCGTCAGTTACCTCGCGGTAACACCACTCAGGACACCGTGGCCAAAGCATTGAACCTGTCTTCGCGGACATTGCAGCGTAAACTGGCTGACCGAGGGCTCAGTTTCCGTGAGTTACTGGTCAGCACTCGTAAGGAACTCGCGCTGCAATACCTGCGACAGAACCACATTCCGGTATTGGAAGTCGGTTATCAGTTGGGCTTCTCAGAACCGGCGAACTTCTCCCGGGCGTTTAAGCAATGGACTGGAGAGCCTCCGGGTCAATATCGGGAACGATGGCAGCAAGCACACCCCAGCACGGAAGATTCTTCCAAGCAAGGCGACTGAACCGGCTCACCGGTCGTCGGTTACTGAATCGGAACCGATGGCGCCTCGGCTTCTGCCGTTTGGCTGAGTAGAATCCGGCAGGCCAATCCCAGACTTAACCACAACCCTGCCAGTCCCCAACCGGCTTGATAGTTTGGTGCCTGATCCATAAACGCAACGTCCAGCATGGCATTGATGCCCCAGGTGGTCGGGATCCAATGTGCCAGTGCTTGTGCCCAGTCGGCCATGGCAAAGGTCGGCCAGCTCGCACCGGCCAGTAGCAGAAATGGCACCGACAGCGGCAGGCACCAAAGAATGGCGGTTTCCTGTTCTTTAAACCCAATACTGATGACCATGGCAAAACCGATGACGGCCAGGATAAATGGCACCGCCACCGATAAAATAGTCAATCCGTTTCCGCTGGGGTATACGCCCTGCCATGGCAGAATGAGCCGATAGAAAAACAGAATCAGCGCAAGTCCATTGACCAGGTAAATCGCGACGTGTGCCAGCCAGGTTGAGAAGGGCGCGCCCATCGGTCGCTGCATTTCGAATCGATAGCCCCAGTGCATACCCAGTGCAATCAGAATGACCTGCTGTACGATCACCAGAAAAACTGCCGGCACCAGATACTGAAGATAGCTGGCGTTGTCGTTGAACAGCGTGTTGATCTGCAGGTGAATGGGTTGGGCCAGTGCCTGTGCATGAATGGCGTTGCCTTCAACCGCCTGAAAAGCATTCTGGGCGGACTCCAGATTGATTTCCTGTAACGTCTGCGCGATGGCTTTCATGGCTGTACTGTAAACCAGAAAATTGTCGGCACGGCCACCGTAGGGCACGACAACCGGTTGCTGATGCGCCAGCTTACGATCCGTTTCCGATGGAATATGCAGAAAAGCCTGGACTTCCGATCCATGTAACCAGATGCCTTCTTCAGGTTCGCCCGCCCGCACCTGAGTCACGTTGAGTTTCGGATGGGCATCCAGACGGGAAACCCAATCCCGGCTGGTGGCCGATTGTTGAGCATCCCAGACAATGATCGGAATGTGATTCACCACCGCATGTTGATACGGCAGCGGATAGAACACCGCGTAAAGCACCGGGGCGCCGATTAAGATTAACAGCGCACCGGGATGTCGATTCAGCCAGCGCAACTCACGCAAAAAGGTTTTCATATCTGCACCCCTAGTGTTGATGCCAGAGTTCGGGCCGTAACAGGTGGCCGCGCAGTCGCAGCATGCCGGCACTGCCAAAACAGAGCGCAAACACCGCGATGACAGCGAGGTCCGGCAGGACGTCAACGAGCCCTTGCTGCCAATGCAGTATGCGGTTCTGCACCTGCACAAAGATGCCGATGGGCAGTAAGGCCAGCCAGGTTTGCGAAATCCAGTTCATGTTGAATGTCGGAAAGGTAATGCCAATGAACGCAAACGCCGGGGTGGTATAAAAGGCCGCCACACTTAAAGCCCGGCGGTAGTTAGCCAGGACGGCAATGGTCAGCAGGCCGGCTGTTTGATAACAGAACTGGGTCAGCCAGCCGGCAATCAACAGACTGAACAGTGACGCGTGACCGCCGGCTTGGTTATCAGCAAAGATGAACACGGTAATGCCGGCCAGCCACAGACCCATGACCAGACCCGGCACCAACAGTTTCGTCGTCAGCGCTAAAGCCAGGCTGTGGTTATTGGCCGCCAGCCACGCTTTTGGCGTGCCGTCTTTAAACTCCGTACCAATCGCCATGACGGTGACGACCATGACCACCACATGCCAAAGATGCGGCAACAACGTTGCCAACAGAAAGGTACGATAATTCAGCCGGCTGTTTCCCAGCACACTGCGCGCGCCTTGTACCGGCTGAATGTTGGCCAGAGCCTGTTCTTTCATCTGGCCGCCGGCCATCAGTGCAGCGGTACTGTCGCGCACACTGCTTTCAATGATCTGTCGCAGCACATGGCTGGTCAGCGTATTACCCAGCATAAAATTCTGCTGATTGACAAACACATCCACGGTGACCGGTTGGCCGGCGATCAGGCTTCGCTGATAGCCCTCAGGTATGACCAGATAACCAAAGCTGTCTTTGTCTTTTGCCCGCTGCAACGCGTCGTGCACACTCGGCAACTGTTTCTGTACAGCCACGGAGGCGCTGGCATCGAGTCGGAACCTGAGATCGCGCGAAGCCTGACTTTGATCCTGATCCACCAGATCCAGTGTAACATCGTTGACGGCATGTGTGGCGATGACACCGCTGACCAGGATGAAGCTCAGTAATGGCAACAGAAACAACGTGGCCCAGTAACTCGGTTGCGTCAGTACGCGTTGCCATTCCCGTTGCAGGCCGGTGAAAAAGGCGTTCATACGGCTTCGTCGTCCAGGGTGATGATGGCTGACATACCGGCGCGCCAGTTCGCTAACGGCGCATCCGGCCGGGCATGCACCTCAAAGGTTTTCAGGTCGTACTCACCCGGTCTTGTGGCCTGCCAGTTGGCGTAGTCGCCCAGTGCGGAAACAAAATCGACGGTAAAGTCGGCCTCTGCATTCAGGCCGGGCAGGTAGGCCCGAAAGCGCTGACCTTTATTGAAGCGGGTGAGTTGGTCTTCACTGACATGGAATCGCAGATAGGCCTCATCAAGATTGACCAGTGTGACCACCGGAAAGCCGGCCGGAGAAATTTCGCCTTCATGGATTAACACCGACGTCACTTCGCCAGCGCGGTTGCTGGTGATTTCCGTCTCTGCCAAGGCGGCGTCTACTTCGGCCAGTGCACCCTGAGCGGCTTTGAGATCACTTTCGGCGGCACTGATCAGTTCATCTTCCGTCCCGTTCTCGGCCATCTGATAACGCTGTCTGGCCGCTTCCAATGCGAAGTGAGCTGCGTCGGCTTTGGCTTGGGCTTCGTCGAGTTGTTGCTCCGGGATCAGCCCGTCGTTGTAGAGATTGGTCAGCCGTGACAACGATTTATCGGCAAGCTCAGCGGACGTACGCGCTTGCAGCATCTGATCTTTTGCCATGGCCAGCTCTTCGTTGCGGGCACCTCGAATGGCGCGATCTTTCATCGCCGTTTTGGCCGCAATTAAGGCCAGCGCCTGATCTCGTTTCGCCTTCAGTTCCGGGCTGTCGAGCGTAAACATGACATCGCCGGGCTGAACGGAGTCTCCTTCACGGACGGCTATCCGATCGACCCGACCGGGTATTTTTGCGCTGACCCGGATCTGCGGCGCTTCAACGGTCGCCTGAATAATCGGCGCGGGCGTATGGTTTTGTAATCGATAGCCGTAACCGATAAAGCCAATCAGAACGGCGACATAAATCGCGGTGATGATACTGGTGGTTCGTTTCATCTGGTAGCACTTCCTTTGGTCGGTTGGTCAGATCAGAAAAGCTGGAAAAAAGAATCGACGTTTCCGGTCATGGCGGTCAGTTGAGCCACCGCGACGTAGTAGTCGTAAAGCGCACGTTGTTGTTCGAGCTGCAATCCGGTCAGCAACAGTTGCGCGTCAATTTTATCGAGCGACGTGGCAACGCCCTGGTTGAAAGCGGCACTTTGCAGACGCAGGTTTTCTTCGGCCAGTTTGACACTGGAGTCGAGCGCCTCGATTGCTTCGATCGCCTGGCTGATGGCGGTTAACTGTTTCTGGACTCCAACCGTCAGATCGCGCTCCAGTTGCTGGCCGGTCAGTTCCGCCGCTCGTTGATTGGCGTGTTGACTTTGAATGGCCTGCCAGCGATTGCCATTGCCGAACAGATGCCAACTTAAGCGAACGCCTGCCGTCCATTCCGGATCCAACTGGGTCAGGTCGTCAGTGGCCAGTTCCGTTTTGGCAAACAAGCCAACGGTGGGTAACAGATCGGCGCGGCTTGCTTTGACGGCGGCATCGGCCAGATCATGTTTTGCATTGACCTGCTGCAGGCCCGGGTGTGTTACCAGTGTCTGTTGGGTCAGATCCGCCGCATCGAGGGTCGTATAGGGTTGGAACCGCATCGGCTCAACCGGCAAGGCCGGTGCATTCGCGAACATGGACTGGTACGCCTGTGCAGCCAGTTCATAGTTGGATACCGCCGCACGCCACTCCCGCCGGGCTTTATCACGTTCGACCTCTGCTTGCAGGCGTTCGGTGTATGCGATGGTGCCTTCCTGCTGCATCCGAATGGCGCGAGCGAGTTGAGATTCCAAACTGTCCAGCGCCAGTTTACGGATGTCACGATTTTGTTTGGCCAGTGTGACCTGTAAGTAGCGTTCCACGTAGCGGACAAACAGCGACTGCTGACTCTGCGCCACTTTGGCTTGCTGTAAACGTATCTCGGCCTGCTTAGCATCAATGCCCGCACTGATCTTACCGCCGGTAAACAGAGGTAGGGTGGCGGTCAGTTCAGTGTCCCAGAAGCTTTCTTCCTGCACCGGGAAATACACCGGTCCGCCGCCAGGCATCAACGTACTGGTGTCAAACCACACGCCCAGTTCATCGTCCATCAGGTTCCATTGGCTGGTCAACGAGATGGACGGCAGGCGTCTGCCGCGTGCAACGGATAGATCGGCTTCTCTTGCTGTCAGTGTCTGTTGTTCGGCGGCAAGACCCGCGTGTTCGGTCAGCAGTTGCTGCCAGGTGTTTTCAATTTCGGAGTTGGCATACAAGGGACTGCTGAGGCCAACGGACAGCAGCAGTAGAGGCAATAAAGAGTGTTTCATGATATTCGGTGTTGTCGAATGATGGGGGCGACACAGTTTACGGAGCGTGGGAATCTGGGGCTTATCATGGAGCGCCAAAGACTTATCATTTGTCGCGTATTTACCCTTCGCCGACGGTTCAGGTGTCAGCGAGATCAGGAATGGCAAATTGACAGCGACCGAGGGAACGGGGACTATGATTGGCTTATCGCCATCACGACCAGAACAACATTGCCTGCACCGTTGGGTTCAAAATGGGCGTGGCAATCCAGGCCAATCACAGGAGCAAAAAAAGGATTATTATGAACGTTGTTGAACCTTCAATGGATATGGTTGACGCCTACAAAGATTATGTTCAGGACTGTTTTGATCAGGGCGTAAGCCATTACGAAGAGGCCACTGAAAATCCACAAGAAGCCTTACAAAGTATTATTGATGCCGCCACAGGTGAAAATCTTCCCGAGGGCTATTTGCCTTATAAAACCTACTTTGCGGTGGAAGATGGACAGATTTCGGGGGCAATACGTTATCGGCTCGGCACTAATGAGTTTTGCGAAAACGTTATCGGGCACATTGGTTATGAAACCCGTCCGTCGCGCCGAAAAGCAGGTGTTGCGACGTTTTTATATACTCATGTCGTTAAAAACTGTTTGCATGGCCGGGCTCTGGTGATGTGTACGATTGATAACCTTGGCTCAGTGAAGGTGATTGAGTCGCTCCCGCATAGGATTTTGGGTGAAGCGTATAATGACCATGAACAAGCCATCATCAGAACATACGAAGTTGAATCGCCGATCGTTTAATGAGGAGATTAGGGAAAACCATGGACGTTATGCAAAAAGAGTTAGCATTGATCAGTCAGTATCAATCATCAGATTTCAAAAAAGGATCGAGGACCTATCAGCTGGTCGTGGAACTTGCGCTTACTGTTCGGTTGCTGGTTGTCGGACTTTTTTTCATCTCGTCAGGCTTGGCTCAAGCCGATGCCATTGCTTATTCCAACGATATCGAAGAGCGCTTTGCCTACAAAGACTGGGTGTCCTATAAACAGACCGATCTGTGCCGGCCGATGTCTGAGTTTATAATCGGTGGCTCGGTCGCATCATTGGCGGTGTTCGATAAGGGCCCGTTGTGGGAACAATACGAATCGGAGCCCTATCGTGCTTTTGTCTATGGAGAATATGTTAAGTCCTATCGTTTGCGGTTTAACAACGAGCTCATTAATTCTGAACAGATTTCAGAGTCGCTGTTAAACCAACTCGCAAACGGCTCCTATGTGACGATAGAGGCTGAGATATACAGCGACTATGAAACTCACAGAACGGATAAAAGCAAAACATTTAACGCCACGGCAACGATCAGCTTAAGCGGCAGCTCTGCTGCGTTTCGCTATTGCGGGTTTATCGAGTAGCTTGGTCTTTGGCCACTTTCTTGATAACGCATCCGGCATATAGACGCCGGCTTTACCAATCGCTTTGTCACTCTCTAGCAAATGCTTTACCGACTCAATTTGGGCTATAAGTGGATCAACGGTCACATTTGGTAGAAAGGTACGGCGCGACTTATCGCCTTTAGCTTCTATTATGTAGAGACCATATTTGGCAAAATCGACGTCTTTAACTCTCAGTCGAATAGCTTCACTGACACGCAAACCACTGCCATACATCAACTGTGCGATGAGTTTATGCAGACCCTGAAGATTATCGATTACGTTCGACGCCTCAGTTTTACTTAGTACAACAGGAATTTTGGGTTTACGTCTTGCGTAGTTGAACGATAAGCCTTCGGTGTCAAATCCCAAAAACTCGCGATATAAAAACACGAGAGCATTGAGAACTGTTGCCTGGGTGTTTGGGGAGCAATATCGTTGTTGTGCAAGATGATTCAGGTATACCTCGACATCGGCTAATGTAAAGTCGTTAGGCGACTGGTATTTGCTGTATTTGATGAAGTTTCACACCGATAAAACGTAAGTTTTCTCTGTGGTATAAGCCAGGCCCCTGCTACGTATGAAAACTCGGAACTGATCTAAGAACCCAGCAGGTTTTGCGGGTAGGGCTACTCTCACATCCACTTTTTCAGATTGTCTCATCGTGTACATTCCGTCGTGCGTCTTAACTCTATGTATATACGGTAGGTGATAATTGAACAATGAGAAAAGTGAATGGAATCACAGTTTTTAAACGGATGGAGCGGGTATTTCGGAGAGCTTCCATATTTAGCTGCATGCGCGGCAAAAATCTGAAGAATGGATTCAACAGGTTCTAAATTGAAAACGAGAAACCTTATTAAAAAGGGGTTCCAAGCGCAGCAATAATACCAAAAAACTGCACGTGCGGTTTTTTTGGCTATTCAAATTGACACAATAGGATAAAGCTCCGATTATGACTGCGTCTCGCGGTAATATTGAAAAAGTCGTTAATCTGTGTATGCCGCCCCATCAAAAGCCGCGGTAGCGGTATAAGAAACTGTTAACTGTTTATGAAGAACTTAGACTGGATTAAATTTTTTGACCTTTGCAACGAAGTCTTAGGCGTTGGAAGCTATTCTATGTGGCGCAGTGAAAACTGGTGTTCATGGACTACTTTTGACCGAATAACTGATGATGCAAAATATTGGGCATCGGGTTTACCCGCTCTTGGCGAATACAATGAACATGGTGTTGGTGACGGTGGGAACTGGGGTCAACCATTTCAATTTGATTCAATTGCGCACTTAATCATTCCAAAGAAATTTGAATTTCGAGACATGATTGAGGGTGAGTTTATGCATAAGATAACGGAACAAAAAATAGATGAGCTCTCTGCGCTACTTAAAGGGCAAGAAATTCAACACTATTTGAGCGATTGGGCTTTAGAATTGAGACTAATTGATGCTCACAGTTAACAATTACAGGCAGTCGATGCGAAAAAAACGCGCAACTGCTGCAAGCGTTAATGTTTTAGGATCAGACTACACATGAAAGAATTACTAACAAATTGGGAATTCTGGACAGCATTTCTAGCAGCAATAGCGCTTATCCTATCTCAATTACCTCCAGTTGTGAGTTGGTTTAAGAAAGCTAAGCTTGATATTGATATTCATGCTAGAGCATTTTTAACCCATAAGATAGGAAATCCCAATCTGCAATTACATCTAATTGTTCGTAATATCGGCGGTCGTGAAACTAAAATTAATTCAATTGTTTGCAAAGTCATTCACAACAAGAAAATAATTGCAGAACTGCCCGCACAAAACTACCTATCAGAAGACTCCAAGAACAACGTCCTATTAACCAAGTTTTCTATTAAGCCGGGTCAAGAATGGAGTAAAACTTTAAATTTCTTAAACTACTTTGACCGCAAGGAAGGTCAAGTATTCCGTGATGCTAGTAAATCAATAGAAGACTATGTTTTTGAAAAAAGAAAAGAGGATGATAAATCAATCCATTATGCACCTGATGAACTGGTCGCACCTCTTTTAGATCAGTTTGATAGGCTCTTCATTTGGAATGATGGGGAGTATCTTTTACAAATTGAAGTAAATACAGATGCTCAAGAAGCTCCAATTCTTCGGGAATACAGATTTACGCTTTTTGAATCGCAATCGGCTGAAATGAAAGAGCATACAAAAGACTACAGTTCGGGTGCTGGAGTTTATTTTGACTACGCTAGGCACTCAGGAGTTTTGGTAGATTTACAAAACTAAATATTAACAAACTGTAACACGCAGTCCGTCCCGGGTTTTGGACTCAAAACTCACTGGCGTTCGTTTTTCGCCGGTGTACAAAGGCGTTCAGTGTATTAGGAAACTAAGTGCAGAAGATACTTTTTCTATGCAGTAAAAATAGACTTCGAAGTCCAACCGCAGAGGCAGTCTTTAGTGATGTTGAAGGTTGGGAGGTTTGTTCGGCGGGCATTAGTAATGAGGCCGAGGTACATGTAAGTAGCGAGGATATTGAATGGGCTGACTATGTTTTCGTAATGGAAAAATCCCATAAACGAAAGTTAGCGAACCAATTTCCTCGAGCTCTTAAAAGAAAAAACATCGTTTCGCTAGATATTCCGGATGAATTTGAATATATGGAAGAAAAGCTGGTAGAGATACTTAAGTCTAGGGTGCCAGGACATGTACGGTAGATCACTCAGAATAAATGCGGACTGTGGATTCTTACCTCGCTCCACCCACAAACGTTCAATGTCCGCTTTGGCCGTTCCAGGTTAAATCAGAATTGAACTTCCAATGTCCGCAATCGTGCAGAAACAGAACTGACGCTCTAGACCACTAACTGCATTTCATTATCGTTCTAAAAACTATCCACTACGTCTGCTTTGCCGAATGTCGTCAGAATCCTGTGTACTGCCAAAGATCAGTAAACACTGCACAGCAAACTTTTAACGTCTTCGATCAGAGTTCTTCATTCCAACAGAACCGGACAAACTATGCTTCCATATCGCGAATAATCTATGAACTCGTGTCCACAGCTCATCGAGCGTCAACGGGCACGCTTATTGTCAGGTAAATTCTAACGTCTGTGTTATCGATCGCAAAGTCGGCATCCTAACATCAGGATTGGTTGTGTTTTGGCCTTGTTCGTTCTACTCTGCCTATCTAGTGATAGGTTGGTTTAAGCTTTGGAGGGAACAATGGGAGTTCAGGAAACCGATGTATTGGTACTGGGCAGTGGGCCCGGCGGGTATGCGTCCGCCTTTCGTGCGGCCGATCTGGGGTTATCGGTGACGCTGGTGGAGCGCTACCCGACGCTGGGTGGCGTGTGTCTGAATGTCGGTTGTATCCCTTCGAAGGCGTTGTTGCATGTGGCGGAAGTGATTCACAGCGCACAGGATGCGTCCGATTTAGGTATCACGTTGAGTGCCCCAAAGATCGATCTGGACGGTGTGCGTGCCTACAAAGATCGGACGGTACAGCAGCTCACCGGTGGTGTCGGTGGTATGGCCAAGGGGCGTAAGGTTAACGTCATCACCGGGGAAGGGCGGTTTCGCGATGCACACACGTTGACGGTGTCTGACGGCAGCGAAGTCCGCTTTAAACACGCGATTGTCGCCGCCGGGTCATCACCGGTCACCCTGCCGTTTATTCCGCACGACGACCCACGTGTGTGGGATTCCACCGACGCGCTGGCCTTAAACGATGTACCGAACCATCTGGTGATCATGGGGGGTGGCATCATCGGGTTAGAAATGGCGACGATCTATCAGGCGCTTGGCAGTCAGGTCACAGTGGTCGAGTTTGCCGATCAACTGGTACCGGCCGCGGACACTGATCTGATGCGTGTGTATCAGCGCTACAACAAAGACCGCTTCACCGTGCATACCGGTACGAAAATTACCGGTGTTGATGCCAGCGGGAAGGCGCTCATCATCACGGCCGAACCGACGAAGGGTGACGCGATCACGCTCGAAGCCGATGCCTTGTTGGTCGCTGTCGGTCGCCGGCCCAATGGTCATCGGATTGAGGCCGATAAGGCCGGTATTACTGTCGACGAGCGCGGGTTTATTCCGGTTAATGCGCAAATGCAAACCAATCAGCCGCACATTTTTGCGGTCGGCGATATTGTCGGCAACCCGATGCTGGCCCATAAGGCGGCCCACGAAGGTCATGTCGCGGCAGAGGTGATCGCTGGTCACAAGGCCGCGTTTGAACCGTTGGCAATTCCATCCATTGCCTACACCAGTCCGGAAATTGCCTGGACCGGTCTGACCGAGCGGGAGGCGAAAGCCAAAGGGTTGAAGGTCGCGACAGCGACCTATCCCTGGAGTGCGGCGGGTCGGGCCATCGGTGCGAATCGCAGTGAGGGTAAAACCAAACTCATTTACGACCCGGACGATGGCACCCTGCTGGGCGCTGGCATCGTCGGCATTAACGCCGGTGAACTGCTAGGCGAGCTGACGTTGGCGATTGAGTTTCAGGCTTGTGTCGAAGACATTGCCCTGACCATTCATGCCCACCCGACCTTGCATGAAACGGTCGGGTTGGCCGGCGAGTTGGCCGCGGGCACGGTCACCGATATTCCTAATCCGAAAGCCGTCAAACGCTGACGTCTTCGGCCAGCAGCTCGGCGGCAATCTCCCGTCGGCCCAGAGCGGTTCGCGGAATGATTCGCTGGTTCCGGCTGCCTCGCCACGGCAGGTTCGGATCGCACAGGGCTTGCTCAAAGCGACCGTCGATCAGCACATCGATCTCATCGACGATGGTTTGCTGAGGCTGAGTCAGGGTTTCCAACTCGTAGCCGGTCCAGCACCAGATGCTCTTTCCCGGGCACTGTTTGCGGACCTGTCGAATCAGTTCAGCCACGGCTTCACAGTTGGCTGGCAGCAACGGGTCGCCACCGGAGAGCGACAACCCGGAGCGGGGTGGAGCCACGGCGTTCAGGTCGTCAATCACCTGCTGCAGATGAGCTTCGGTAAACACTACGCCATGATCGGCTCGCCAGGTCCGGGCGTTATAACAGCCTTTGCAATGATGTACGCAACCGGACACAAAGAGCGTGCAGCGTATGCCGGGACCGTTCACCATATCGGTGGGGTAATAAGCGCTGATGTGCATCACACCGGTTCCATGTGTTTGACGCGACGCTTCACTTCTTCCTGCTTGCCCTGGTTGAATGGTCGGCTGTTCGGCGCGCCGAGGTAACCACAGACGCGGCGGGTGACGGAGATACTCGCTTCATCGCGGTTGCCGCAGGACGGACAGCAGAAGCCCTGACTGGTGCAGTTGAACTCACCGCTGAAGCCACAGGCGTGACATTCATCAATGGGCGTATTGGTGCCGTAGTAAGGCACCCGGTCGTAGCTATAATCCCACACGGCTTCCAGCGCCGTCAGATTGTTCTGTAAGTTGGGAAACTCGCCATAGCAAATGAAACCGCCATTGGAGATCGCCGGGAACGCTTGTTCGAGCGCCAGCTTTTCAAACGGAGACACCGTGCGCTGCACATCCAGATGAAACGAGTTGGTGTAATAGCCTTTGTCGGTGACACCCGGCACCAATCCGAAGTCACTGCGATCCAATCGGCAGAAGCGGTCACACAGATTTTCCGACGGTGTCGCATACAGACTGAAGCCCAGGCCGGTTTCTTCGTACCATTGATCGACGGCATCGCGTAGCCGTTGGACAATCTGTTTAGCCAATGCCTGAGCGTCAGGGTTGGTTGCCAGATCGGTGCCATTGCCCAGCAGCGCCTGCAGGGTTTCATGGATGCCGAGATAGCCTAATGAAATGCTGGCGCGGCCATTTTCAAATAATTGAAACACCCGGTCGTCCGGTTTCAGGCGTACCCCACAGGCGCCTTCGGTGTAGAGAATCGGGGCGACTTTGGCGCGAACGTCCCGCAGCCGATCCACCCGGGTCATCAGAGCCTTCCGCGCGATGGGCAGTGCTCGTTCCAGTTGTTGCCAGAAACCGTCGATGGTCCGATCCGCGAGCAATGCCAGACGCGGCAGGTTCAGGCTGACCACGCCGAGGTTGTTGCGACCGGCGTGAACAATTTTGCCATCCTGCTCGTAAGGCGACAGAAAACTGCGGCAACCCATGGGCGTTTTGAACGAGCCGGTGACCGCCACGGTTTGCTCGTAATTGAGAATGTCGGGGTACATGCGGCGGCTGGCACAGTGCAACGCTTGTTGTTTAATGTCGTAGTTCGGATCTTCGGCGTTCAGGTTCAGGCCGCGTTTTAAGGCAAACACGAGTTTGGGAAATACGGCCGTTTTGCGCGAACGTCCCAGACCATCCAGACGCACCTGCAGAATGGACTGTTGTACCAAACGAGCGGACCAGCTTTCCCCAAGCCCGAACCCGAACGTCACAAACGGGGTCTGCCCGTTGGCGGTGTGCAGGGTGTTCACTTCATATTCCAGCGCCTGAAACGCATCGTAGGTTTCTTTGCGCGTCACCTGTTCGGCGTAAGCGTCGCCGTCCGGAATGCGCCAGAGTTCAGCCTGCTGGCAATGTTTCTGATAGGAAGCCTCAACATAGGGGGCCAGTACTTCATCCATGCGATCGATGGTGGTGCCGCCGTAAATGTGGCTCGCCACCTGAGCGATGATCTGCGCGGTGACACTGGTCGCCGTCTGGATCGATTTGGGCGTGTCGATATCGGCATTGCCCATGCGGAAGCCCTGACGGAGCATGCCGTCGAGGTCCACCAACATGCAATTAAACATTGGGAACAGCGGTGCGTAGTCCAAATCATGGTAATGCAGCAGGCCGCTGTCGTGAGCGCTCACGACATCCGCCGGCAAAGCGTGATGACGGGCATGATGACGGGCCACCAATCCGGCCAGCAGATCTCGTTGAGTCGGGATGACTTTCGCATCCTTGTTGGCGTTTTCGTGCAGCAGGGCGGTGTTCTGCTGAGCAAACAGTTCATCAATGTTGCGGGTTAATTGACTGCGACGGTCCCGCGCCAGGTCCCGTTGCTGCCGATAGCGAATGTAGGCCCGGGCGACCGGCACCAGAGCAGCCTGAATCAGTTCGGCCTCGACCTGTTGCTGGACCTGTTCGATATCAACGCGGGTCTGGTCTTTAAAAAATTGTTCTACGTTGCTGCTGAGCTGGTCCGCCAGTGGTGCGTCTACCTGGTTTTTCGCAATCATGGCATTGAGTATGGCCTGGGTGATGCGGGGACGATAAAACGGCACGACATGGCCGTCGCGCTTGGTTACTAAGGTTGCCATGGCATTCCTCCCGAATGGTGGCGTGATGTCAGGGGTGTTCAGCAGGTCTCCTGGCTCAGAACTCAAACGACCGAATCTCCTTCCCGGCGGTGCCAGTGGTTTTGATTCGGTCTCGTTCCATACAGTTGCGGGGGCAGCTCTTGCTTGGTCACAGATTCAGGACAAGATTCCCTTCAGGTCGTACGCATCGAACCTGAGCTCTTTTGGGCGCCGATCTATATATAGTGCTCAGATGAGGTTTTTTATTCAATATATTGTGGTATGTCTCTTGGCTTGGCTTGATCCGGGTCAGCCTTTCCGAGCGCGGGGGTTGGCTTACACTCGGAAAGCCGGTAAAGGCACAACAGTGGAGGGTTATTCGACAACGTAGGGCAGGGTCAGTGAAAACTCGACGCCGTGGCCGGGCTTACTCTGACAGGCAATGTGGCCTTTCAGGTCCTGTGAGACCAAATTGTAAATGATGTTAAGCCCCAATCCGGTAGAACCGGCATGGCGCCTCGTGGTGAAGAATGGGTTAAAAATTTTGGTCAGGTTTTCAGCCGGAATGCCTTTACCGGTATCGCGGTAAAAAACACGAACATAATACTCTTCATGGACAATATCGATGGTGATTTGCCCGGTGTCGCCCGGGTCAAAGCCATGATGCAGTGAGTTCATGATCAGGTTGGTAAACACCTGCCACAGAATGCCCGGATAACTGCGGATTTTAATGGTCTCGCTGCCGGAGATGATGACCGAAATATCATGCCCTTTGATGGCGGGCATCAGGCTGTTGACCACATCATCGATGTAGGGCTTTAACGCAAAGTCGGTCAGATTATCCTGATGCTGATTCGCGGCGGTTCGTTTGAAACTGTTGACCAGTTTAGCGGCCCGGTCCAGATTCACGCGCAACACTTCGGCGGCTTCGCCACTTTGATGCAAGAAATCGATCATTTCGGTGCGGGTGATGTTTCCAGACTCGAGTCGCTCGGTAATCTTCGGCAGGTTTTCCAGATAGATGGAGTTGGCCGTAATCGAAACGCCGATGGGGGTGTTTATCTCATGCGCCACGCCGGCGACGATGTTACCCAGCGCCGCCATCTTTTCGCTTTCAATCAGGTGCTCCTGAGTCTGTTTGAGCTCCTGATACGCAATGCGCAATTCTTCCTGTTGGACTTTTTCTTTATCGACAATGTCTTTGTATTGGTTGAACCAGTGAATCAGTTGCTGAATCTCATCGATCGACGTTTTTGAGCTGAGCGTGCCGCTGCTTTTGCCCTTAATGACGTTGGTGATGTGCGTGATGGGCGCAACGACCCGCTTGGACAGAAAGAACACGGCGATGATCATCAACATCAGCGCAAAGACAAAAAACAGCGACGCAATCCGGCTGATATCCAACCCGCGGTCGGTGATGGAGGCCAGCGGAATCACACCGATGACTTTCCAGTTCATAGTGGGAATTTCACTGATAAACAACCGTACCGCCTTGTCATCAACCTCGGCGTCGACCGGTTTGCTCAGAGCATCGTTCATGTCCATCGACGGAATGGAAAAGGTTTGTCGTAACCGGGACTTGTGCGGGTGATAAACCGTTCGGTTTTCGTTGTCGACAACCACCTGATACATAAACTCCGATTGTTCGCTGTGGACTTCTTCATACAGCCGTTCCACGTCGTACTTAAGAATCAGGTATCCGGTCGTCTGGTACTGCAGGTTGGCCTGATCGAACTCGGTGATTGGAACAACCGCAGGTATCACGAAGCCATACTGCGATGCCGGTTGTGAGTTGGTTTCAATTCCCGGCCAGCACATCGCCTGTTGCTGGCGTTCGCATTCGTCGATCCAGCTGAGCAGCCGGTCGCGGTTATAGAGGGTGCCGGCGGTCAGATCCCCCATGCTGAAGACCTGACCTTCGGTGAACACTTCAATGGCGATGAGCCCCTGAAGATTAATGGTCGACGCCAGTTGCGATTCAATGTTGGAGCGAATACGCAGTTGTTCAATGCCCGACAGCTGCTGTGAGGAACGAGCCATTTCCAGCGCGCTGCGAATGGGGGTAGAGCGGATCAGATCATTGGCCAGACGTCGGGCGTCGCGCGCAAAGCCTTCCAGATTTCGCACTTCCTGATGAATGATCGATTGGGTCAGATCGTTGGCCTGCTGGTTTAAGGCACTGACGGTGAGGCGATGAGACATGAAGCCGAGGACAGTCAGTGGCATAAGGGTGCTGATCGTGATGTAGAGGATCAGCCGATTCTGAAATGTGTTAAACCACTGCCAGGACATAGGGTATCCGGTTTAAAAAATGGGGTTGTCGTCTGCCGTAATTACCCGCGTCTTGACCAGCACAACGTCATCGACGGCTTTGTCGTTCAACAGATCAACGGCCGTTGCCACGCCCTGATACCCCTGACGGTCCGCTTGCTGATCGATGGTGACCGCTAAGCGTCCCTCCCGAACCGCAGCGCGGGCATCGGGGATGTTATCAAAACCAGCAATCAGCCAGTCATTCAGGCCGTGTTCCTGTGCGTACAACAAAGCGCCAAGCGCCATCATGTCATTCGCTGCAAAAATAACGTTGAGCTCCGGGTTCCGAGCGTGCACGTTCTGGGTCAGCGCATAGGCGGACTCCAGCTTCCAGCTTGCGACTTCGGACGCAACCACTTCAATATTGTTTTCCTGGAGCGCTCGACGGGCACCGTCGCGGCGTTCTCGGGCGTTAATGGCACTGCGCGGCCCTTCAATGATCAGCGCTTTCGCATCGGGCCCGGCCAGCTCGGCCAGTATTTTTCCTGCTTCATATCCACCAAATTCATTATCGACCGAGACAAAAGGAATCGCAGGCAACCCCGCTCGTTGAATGGCATTGGTATCGATACGATTGTCGATGTTAACGATTTTCACGCCCAACTCATTGGCACGGATCAATACCGGGAGGATGGCAATGGAATCGGCCGGTGCGATCACCAGTGCATCGATCCCGGCGGCCAGCTGCTCATCAATGAGGGAAATCTGTTGCTCAACCAGTGTTTCATTGGTGCCAGAGCGAACAATCAGCTCCACACCCAGTTCGTTTGCCGCCTGGCGAGCGCCCTGTTCCATCTGGATATAAAACGGGTTCACCAGTGATTTCATCACCAGCAGAACCTTGGGTTTATCCACCGGTGTCGCTTGTTCGATGGGTTCATTACCGGACTCACAACCACTCAGCAGTAGCGCAGTCAGGCTTAGTGACAAAACGATAATCAGTCTGGGCATGTGGGTGTCTCTGTGATTGGTGAACCGCAGTAACCGGTAAATACTCTAATTAAGAATTATAGCAGCGACGCTCAGAAAGCCAGGGCGTGCCGTCAATAGATGGTGTCTTTTTGCTCGAAGTCGGGACAAAAAAAAGCCGGTGACAAGGCACCGGCTGAGGCAAGGGTAAGGAGAGATCAGTTTTTCAGCTGACGTCGCAGATCACGAATGTTGGTGCTGTTGTCGATGGTAACCATCTCAACATCGACCAGATCGGCGTAAATATCGAGCACTTCCGTAGTCACCGACTGCGTGTAAGCGCTGTGGTGTGCGCCACCGGCCAGAATCCAGGCCGTAGCGGACGTGCGCAAGTCTGGTTGTGGTTCCCACAGAGCATGGGCCACAGGCAGATGCGGCAGTGTGTCAGTTGGGTCGACGGTATCCAGTTCGTTCAGGACGAAACGGAATCGGTCACCCATATCGATCTTGGTCAGGTTACGTGACGGACCGGCTTTGGCACTGAAAATCAGACGGGCAATGTCCGCCTTGCAGCCAATGGTGTGACGTTGAATGTCCAGCACTGGCTTCTGCGTGGTAATAGACGGACAGACTTCCAGCATGTGCGCACCCAGAACCTGCGCCTTTTCACCGAAGTGATAAGTGTAGTCTTCCATAAAGGAGGTGCCGCCTTCGAGGCCGACTGACATCGCTTTAAGGATGCGAACCATGGCTGAAGTTTTCCAGTCACCTTCACCACCGTAACCGTAGCCCTTCGCCATCAATCGCTGAGTGGCCAAACCGGGCAGGTTGGTCAGGCCGGTCAGATCTTCGAACGTGTTGGTGAATGCCTTGCAGTTGTGATCGGTCAGGAATCGCTCCATGGCAATTTCCAGACGGGCATCGTTTTGCAGTCGGGTCAGCTTGTCACTGTCATCGAGTGAGAAGGCAAACTCATAGTCGCTGCCGTATTCATCAATTTTACGGGCGATGTCTTCATCGCTGACGGCGTCACAGTAAGCCACCAGTTTACCCACACCATAGGCGTGGACTTCGTAGCCAAACTGCATCTGAGCGGCGACTTTATCGCCTTCGGTCACGGCTACCTGGCGCATGTTGTCGCCAAAACGAGCCACTTTCAGATTGCGGCCTTCGTTCCAGCCAATAACGGCGCGCATCCAGTCAGAAATGTCCTGGTGGACTGCAGGATCGGTCCAGTGACCGGCGGTGACAAAACGGCGCTCGCCCATGCGGGTGCCGATAAATCCGAACTCACGGCAACCGTGTGCACTTTGATTCAGGTTCATGAAGTCCATGTCGATGCTTTGCCACGGCAGTTCGGCATTGAACTGGGTGTGCAGGTGCATCCAGGGTTTTTGCAGTGCCTGCAGACCTTTGATCCACATTTTGGCCGGCGAGAAGGTGTGCATCCACAGTACGACACCCTGACAGTTTTCGTCTGCGGTGGCGGCGAGACACAGGCTGTAAATCTCTTCCGGAGTGGTGGCAATGGATTTGAATTCCAACGGCAACGGCAGGGAAGCGGTGTCGTTAAGACCGGCCACCAGCTGTTGGCTGTTTGCGGTGACCTGCTGCAGGACTTTTTCACCGTAAAGATGTTGAGATCCGGTAATGAACCAGATGTTTGCTGAAGTTGTCATGATGTTCTCCCAGCCAGTAATGAATGATGGCATTGATGACTGAAAGTGTCCGGCACCGCCACTCATCATTGAATAGACGATGCCATTAACAATATGGATAAAATGGTTTATGCCAGAACCGCGTCAGCGATCGGGGTTCTGGCTGAGCGCTGTTCAGCGTTGGCTTTGGCGGAACTCGCGTGGCGACTCGCCGAGATTCTTCTTAAACACGCGGGAGAAATACAGCGCATCCTGGTAGCCGAGATACTGCGCCACCTGATTGATCGCCAGATCGGTGGTGATCAGCAGCTGTCGCGCCAACGCGATGCGCTGGTCTTCAATCCACTGTCGCACGGAGACGTTTTTCTGCTGTTTAAACAGGTGAGAAAAGCGTGATTGTGACATACAGGCGACCTGCGCCAGCTCGTCAATGGTCAGTTCGCTGGCAATGTTGTCATGGATAAACTGGCAGGCGCGCAGAATCCGGGCGTCAATTGGTTCCATCGGTTTGCTGTGGTCCAGCTCCCGACAGCGAATCAGGATCTGTTCCAGCAGGTTCAGGCTCAGTTCTTCCGACAGGATCGACTGACGTTTGCTGTTCTGCTCAACGTTCTGAAACAGGCCGTCGATGACATTGGCTTCGACGTCACTGGGCTGCTTGGACAGTGACAGGAACCCGACATTCATGTGCTTGTCCGTCCAGTCCAGCCAATCGTGCCAGGTGGCGCGCGGTCGGAAGTAAATCCAGCGGTGGTACCAGTTGTGGTAATCCGGGTGACGTCCGTAATCATGCACGGCGGAGGCCGGCAGGATCATCATGTCACCTTTGGCGACGGTGCGTTCCTGGTCGGTACCCGGGAACACGAGGCCGGCGCCGGACACGGTCATGTTAATGATATAGCCCTTAAGGCCGTTGGGACGGTCAATCCAGAAATCGAGCTCGCCGCCTTTGACGATAGGGGTAATACCGGCCACCAAATGGGCATTGAAAGGATAGCCGGGCTTTAGAGGGTCTTGTGATTGCATGGCCTGGGTCATCGTTCTGCTCATTTCTTATTGTTTGCAGCAAATATATCCATAAAAGAGGGTCTTGTCTAAGTCCGACTTTGGTCCAATGGTATGGTAAAAAAAACGCTAACTTACTGTGTTTATAAGGGTTTTTCGCCATTTGTTGCGTTGGCGAGCCCTGCTGCACCCCGGAAATTGCCCGGAATCTGTATGTATGTAGCACGAATGTCTATAACGAATTTCTCCATGTCCTTGCACTCTATCTCTCAGTGAAACTCAAGAGGATTTTTCGATGACAGCTTACATAGCCGGTCTCGACTTTGGCAGCGATTCAGTCCGTTGGTTGATTGTGGATGCACAGACCGGCGCCGAGCTGGACTCTGAAGTCGCCGAGTACGAACAATGGGCCAACGGTGCCTATTGTGACCCCGCCCAACAACAGTATCGACAACACCCTCAGGACATCGTGAATGCCATGACGGCGGCCGGTGTGCGGCTGCGTGAACGCGTCGGTGCTGAGGTGTTCCAATCGATTCGCGCCATTGGCGTGGATACCACCGGGTCCACCCCGATCGCTATTGACCAGTACGGTACCGCCCTGAGTCTGCGTGAAGAATTCAAAGACGATCCGGACGCCATGTTCGTGCTCTGGAAAGACCATACGGCGATTGATGAAGCCGAAGAAATTACCCGCGTTGCCAAAAAAGGCGACGTCGATTACACCCGTTATGTCGGCGGCAGTTATTCGTCTGAATGGTATTGGGCGAAGTTGCTGCGCGTGCTGCGCAACAACACTAAAGTCTCCGGTGCAATGCACAGCTTTGTTGAAATGTGCGACTGGATCCCGGCGATTCTGACCAATACCACCGCACCGAAAAAACTGAAGCGTTCGCGTTGCGCCAGTGGTCATAAGATTTTGTGGAACGAAAGCTGGGGTGGTTTACCTCCGCGTAAGTTCTTCAGTCAGTTCCATCCGCAAATGTCCAAAGTTCGCGACAACGTCGGCGACCAGACGTATACCAGCGACACCGCGGTCGGTTACGTCAGTGACGAGTGGCAGACCACTCTGGGCCTGTCCGATGATTGTGTTGTTGCCGTCGGAGCATTCGACTGTCACATGGGCGCCATTGGCGCCGGTGCGAAACCGAATGAGTTGGTGAAAGTGGTTGGCACCAGTACCTGTGACATCGTGACAGCGGAGTACGATGCCATTGGCGATCGTTGCGTTGCGGGTATCTGTGGTCAGGTTGATGGCTCGGTGATTCCGGGCAAAGTCGGTCTGGAAGCAGGCCAGTCTGCGTTCGGCGATTATTACGCCTGGTTTAAAAACCTGCTGGGTTGGTCGCTGAGTCTGACCGGTGCGTCCGACAGCGACGTTGCCAAACAGAAAGATAAAATTCTGCCAGCATTGGGTGAAAAGCTGGCTCAGTATACGCCTCAGCCGGCCTCGCCTTTGGCGCTGGATTGGATTAACGGACGCCGTACACCGGACGCCAACCAGCGTCTGACAGCCGCCTTCTTCGGCATGAACCTCGGCACCGACGTGACCGATCTGTTCCATGCCGTGGTTGAATCTACCGCCTTCGGTGCACGCAAGATTAACGAATGTTTCGAACAGCAGGGCGTACCGATTAACCGCGTCATTGCCATTGGTGGCATTTCACGTAAGTCCGCCCCGATCATGCAGTTGTGTGCGGATGTCTTCGGCAAAGAAATTGAAACCAAGTCCACCGACCAGTGCTGCGCGCTGGGCGCAGCAATCTGCGGTGCGGTCGCGGCCGATGTCTATCCATCGATGGAAGCGGCCATGGAGGTTCTGGCGGCGAAAACCGAGAGCACTTACACCCCGCAACCGGAGTCTGTGAAGCGTTACGGTTTGCGTTATCAGCGTTACCTGCAACATGCGGCGTATGTTGAAAGCCGGGTGTTGAAATAAGGAGGGCGCATGTCATTAACTGAACTGAAAGAACAGGTTTTCCGCGCCAATCTCGACTTAGTGAAGCACGGGCTGGTGACCTTCACCTGGGGCAATGTCAGTGGCATTGATCGTGAGACCGGGCTGTGGGCGATCAAACCCAGCGGCGTACCGTACGACACGATGAAAGCCGAGGACATGGTGGTGTTGAATCTCAAAGGCGAGGTGGTCGAAGGCGACTACCGGCCGTCGTCCGATACGCCCACGCATCTGGCGTTGTACCAGGCGTTCGAAGACATCGGCGGCATCGTGCATACGCATTCGAACACTGCGACCTCATGGGCGCAGGCGGGTCGATCCATTCCGGCGTTGGGCACCACGCATGCCGACTATTTTAACGGACCGATTCCCTGTGCACGCGCTCTGACCGATGAAGAGATTGAAGGCGAGTACGAGTGGAACACCGGCAAGGTGATCATCGAAACCCTGGAAGGCATTCCACCGCTGTCGGTTCCCGGCATTCTGGTGAAAGAACACGCGCCCTTTGCCTGGGGTAAAGACGCCGACAACGCCGTCCACAATGCCGTGGTCATCGAAGAGGTTGCCAGCATGGCGCTGAAAACCCTGACCATTAATCCACAGGTTGAGTCGGTGAATCCGACTTTGCTGAAAAAACACTACGAACGGAAACATGGCAAAAATGCATACTACGGACAAAAAAAGTGATGTCGCGCAAACGCAACTGGCTCAGTTGCGTGCGCACTCAGTCGTCGTGGCCGACACTGGCGACGTCGACCAGATTCGTCGATACCAACCGACCGATGTGACCACGAACCCGTCACTGATTCTGAAAGCGGCCAACGGTGGCAACTCTGAAGCGATCCTGCGTGAGTGTGTTGCGGCGGCCAAAGCTCAGTCGCCAAACGATTGGCAGGACGACGCCATTGAACGTGTCTCCGTGGCCTTCGGTGTACAACTGTCAAAACTGGTACCTGGTTATGTCTCGACCGAAGTGAACGCTCGCTTCAGTTTCGATACCGAAGCAACGGTCGCCGCCGGTAAGCGGTTGATTCAGTACTACCGGGATGCCGGTGTCGATCCAGAGCGGATTCTGATCAAAGTCGCCGGTACCTGGGAAGGCATTGAAGCGGCCCGTCGACTCGAAGCCGATGGCATTCGCTGCAACGTGACGCTGATTTTCCATGCTGTTCAAGCGGCTGCGGCGGCCAAAGCCGGCGCGTTTCTGATTTCGCCGTTCGTCGGTCGTATTCAGGATTGGTACAAACAGAACGGGCAGTTGCCGGACGATCCGGCACTGGATCCCGGTGTGCAATCGGTTCGCGGTATCTGGCAGATGTATCGTGCGCTGGGCTACGACACCGTCGTGATGGCGGCCAGTTTCCGCAGTGTGGATCAGGTCTTGCGATTGGCCGGTTGTGATCGTCTGACCATCAGCCCGGCCCTGTTGGCCGAGTTGGATCAGAACTCGCAAGCGCTGACGCACCGAATCGATGATGGCATGAATGAGCAAGCGGCGCCGGCTGAACTGGCTGTCGATGAAGCGTCATTCCGCTGGCAGCTGAACGAAGATCCGATGGCAACAGAAAAACTGTCGGAAGGCATCCGTCTGTTTAATCGTGATCACGCTACGCTGGCTGAGTTGCTGACAAAGTATTGAGATTCTCTGGGGTCGAACGGTTTCACGCTGCCGCCAGGGCCTGAAGCCGAATCGATGTTTTTGCAGCGCTTCGGCGCTGTTTTTTTTGCCGGTTACGCACCGAGCCCGCCGTTCTTGAGCCGAGTCTGAATGCTCACTAAGGGATTTTCGACGGACCACCCTGAGTGCGAACACCGACATGGTGAGGGTGCTATGAAAACTGAACAGGAAAAAATGATCGCTGGTGAGCCATACGATGCTCACTGTCAGGAAATGATTCAAATCCGCACGCGGGTCAAGGGCATTCTGCACCGATTGAATGTCACCGAATACTATACCGAGCGTTTTCACGACACCATGCGCGAGCTGTGTCCGAACTCCGCATCGGACGTGCATCTGGAGCCACCATTTTATTGCGACTATGGCGAAAACATTGTTGCCGGTGAAGGCGTGTTTATTAATTTTGGCGCAGTGATTCTGGATGGCGCCCGGGTAACGATTGGCCGTAAAACGTTGATCGCTCCCGGCGTTCATATCTATACCGCCCGTCATCCGGTCGACGTCGTTGAACGTCGCGAATGGGAAGACTGCGCCCCGGTGACCATCGGTGAAGAATGCTGGATCGGTGGGCATGTAACCATTTGCCCGGGTGTCACCATTGGCGACCGGGCGGTCGTCGCGGCCGGTTCTGTCGTCATCCGGGATGTCCCGGCGGATACGCTGGTGGGTGGCAATCCGGCACGTTACATCAAATCACTTAACGGTACGGAGCAGACAAGCGTATGACCTCAATTACCCGTGAACTCTTTGGCACACTGAAGGACGGTCGCACCGTTCAACGCTATACCTTAACCAATCGTAAAGGCACCACGGCGAGCTTTGTCGATTATGGCGCGGCCTGGATGAGCTTCCAACGCCCTGGTGATACAGAAAGCCTGGTACTGGGTTGCGACACGATTGACGCCCTGACCACGCAAAGTGCGTTTCTCGGCTCAACGGTTGGCCGCTATGCCAATCGAATCGCTGGTGGGCAATGCACGTTGAACGGACAGCCGATTCAGTTGGATTGCAACGAAGGGAAAAACCATTTGCACGGTGGGCGTGATAACTTTACCCATAAAATCTGGACCGCCGAACTGTCTGAAACGAACGAAGGCTACCCGAAGCTGCGCTTTCGTGTGCGTTCAGACGATGGCGAAAACGGCTTCCCCGGGAATGTCGAGGCTCGGGTTAGCATTGTGCTCACCGACGATGATGAGGTGCAGTTTGAATACGAAGCCAATACCGATGCGCCGACCATTTTTGCCATGACCAATCACGTCTACTTCAACCTCGATGGTCGGTTGCAGGGGAATCTGGACAACCATGAGTTTCGCATCGGGGCCGATCAGTTTGTCGACGTCGATGATACGGCTATTCCGACCGGCGAACTCATCCCAGTGGCCGATACCGAGTTTAACCTGCAAGCGTGGACGGCCATTGACGAAACGCTGCGTACCTTGCCGACCGATCGGTTGAAGCGTGCGGGTGGTTACGACCATTGCTTCTGTTATCCCGACGATGGTGAGTTGCGCGAATTGGGCAGTGCCCTGTCGACGACGAATGGCGTGATGATGAGCTGCCTTTCTGATCAACCTGGCCTGCAGTTCTACTCCGGCAATTTCCTGGGTGGAACTCCGTACGCCGACGGGTTGAGCTATCAGCAGTTCGGCGCCTTCTGTATGGAGCCCGGCGCCTGGCCAGACTCACCGAACCAAGAGACCTTTCCATCGGTCTTGCTGAAGCCGGATGAGACCTATTACTCACGCATTGTGTACGCCTTTACTGCGCTTTAAACACACACCGATCAGCGCAATCTTTTGCTTAACGCTTCAATAGCTCGGCGACTGATCGGTGACTGTCTCCTCTCGTTTCAACATCTACATCCTGCAGCTGATTCTGATCACTGTTTGCTGACCGGTCCGCTTTAATGATGGCCCTGCAAAAGCTCTTATTTTCTGATCACCCGCGGCAAGCGCCTGCGTGACATTGACGAAAAATAATCGCTTAACTATGTTTATTCCTCAATAAAAACAAAAATCCTCTTTGTAGGAGTAAACATGCGTGAAGTCACAACAAGCCCCGATTAATGCCTTTGCTGGTGGCATAAAGCAGATTGCGTTGCGGTGGCTAACCCTCCTTTTCTTATTGTCGGCATTGAGTCACGCTCAGACTCGAATCAACTTAACAACCTATGAGTTCCCACCCTACATTGGTCAGGATTTAGCAGACAGCGGCGCCATTTATCAGGTGGTCCGTTCAGTGTTCGCTGACGCAGGTTTGGACGTAGAGGTGAGTTTTTTTCCGGCGGCCCGGGCGGTTAACAGTGTTTTGTCCGGCGGATATGCCGCGGTGTTTCCGGTCATTAAAGACGATGGTTTATCTGAGGATTTCTGGATCTCCGACGCCATTGCGGCCTTTCGGGTGGGGTTGCTGGGTAAAAAACATCTTCAGGATGACACTCAACCGCTCACCGAAGGAATCACCATTGCCACCGTAAGAGGTTCCATTCCTGAAGGCATCAAACGCGAGTATCGGCCGGCCAATTTTGTCTACGTTGTTCAAAACGAACAAGCATTACAAATGCTGCATTCTGGCCGCGTCGATTATGTGTTGATCGACCAATATAACGCTGCGGACCTCATGATAGATAAGTTCCCCTACATGATTGGGGAATATGTTTTTCCGCCGCAGTACACCCATAACATCGACATGCATGTGGCTTTTTCTAAAGCACCCGGGCGATCAAGACTGGACGTTATACAGTTTAATCATTCCCTGAAGTCGCTGCAGGACTCGGGTGTCATTGACGACATCATGTACGAACATGGCTTGTTGTTTTTTGACTCATCGCCGAACAAAAAAGTGTTGCGCATTGCGACGGTAGAGAATGCCGACATGATGATCATGGAACGGATGTCGAAAGAATATGAGCGGCTCAACCCGGATATCCAGTTGGACTGGCGAGTGTTGGACGAGTCGATTTTACGGCAACGCCTGTTGAGCGATCTGGCAATGAATGCGGGGCAATACGACGTCATGACGATCGGAGCCTACGAAGTGCCCCTCTGGTTTCAACGTGATTGGTTAACGCCACTGCTCGGACTGCCGGAAACGTATAACGAAGATGACCTAATTGATGTGATACGTGACAGTCTTTCCAACAAGGGTAACCTGTATGCACTGCCATTCTATGGCGAAAGTTCGATGACGTACTTCCGGACAGATTTGTTTGAGAAGGCCGGAATAGAGATGCCGGCATCACCAACCTGGGACGATATTCGTGGCTTTGCCGGAAAAATTCATAACCCGGATGAAGGCGTGTATGGCATTTGCCTGCGTGGGAAGGCGGGCTGGGGCGAGAGCCTGACCATAATCGGAACAATGGTGAACACCTTTGGAGGTCAATGGTTTGATGTGCAATGGACCCCGACCATCGATACGGCCTCATGGAAAAAAGCCATACAGTTTTATGTTGACTTGGTGGAGGCATATGGTCCTCCGGACACTTACAAAAACGGCTTTAAAGAAAACCTGGAGCTTTTTGCCAATGGGCAGTGTGGCATATGGGTGGATGCGACGGTCGCCGCGGGCCTGTTATTTGATGAGAACCGTTCGGAGGTGTCGGACCGGGTTTGGTTCGCCCCCGCCCCCGTTGCCGTTACGCCCAAAGGTTCGGCTTGGTTGTGGATGTGGTCCTTAGCGGTACCGTCGTCGTCAAAGCTGAAAACCGAAGCCATTGATTTTATTGCCTGGGCAACCTCGCAGGAGTACATACAGCAGGTCGCCGATCAGGAAGGGTGGGTTGCGGTGCCACCGGGGACTCGAACATCGACCTACCAAAACAAAGAATACCTGAAGGCCGCACCCTTTGCGGACTACGTGTTGAGCGCGATTGAACGCGCGGACCCCACCGATGCAACCTTGCTGCCCAGCCCGTATCTGGGCATTCAAATTGTGACGATTCCGGAGTTTACGGCCATTGGTAATTTCGTTTCGCAGCGCATCAGCCTGGTTCTGCAAGGGCAGCTGACCATCGATGATGCTCTGCAGCAATCGCAGGCTTTCACCGTTAACGTGATGAAGAATGCCGCTGCACAATAATCCTCTCACGCCCGGTAAACAGGCAGACGATGTATCCCGAGATAATCTACGAGCTTAGGGTTTACCCTGGGCACGAAACCATAAACGGTCCGAAATGGGCAAACTATGATTACCCGGTCTCTCTATATTGGCCGCTTCAAGCTCAAAGCGGTAGTTGGGGGATTTCATGATTTCGCCAGTTGTAATGAGGAAGCAGATATTGGAGTTAACCGAGATCGATTCGCAATAAGCGCTAAAGCGGACGTTTATGTTGACGATTCCAGAGTTTTCGAAAGTTGAACTTTTTGTCAGCCTTGCAATACATATAAAAATGCACAAAGAACCACTTGTCGATACCATCTCTCTGTTGATAGCAGTTCAGTCACAGTTCCTTAAGTTAGCGCGGTTATTCGTGGGGAATATCCATAAATAACCGCACGTGCCGTAAAACAAAGAATCCTATAGAGCTGTTCTCATTAAAAAATACGAGTAAGCACCGATAATAGGTACTCTCCGGCGCGGTAGTATTCAGAAGAAAAGCGCACACGCGGCGTTTTCAGGCCAATCAAATTGACAATAGCCTCTTGAAGGATGACTATGAAGGCTTTATGCGGTTTGGGCTAGAAATGGCGCTCTGTATATGCCGCTCCATAAAAAAAACCGCGGTAGCGGCATAAGAAACTGTTAGGCAAGGGACTGAATATGGATCTGACCAATACCGAACGAGAAGCCATAGGGCTGTGCGTTTGTTTAGAGGCGGTTAACGAGATAGTCAATCATGCATTGCTTGACGTCAGAAAAAGCTCGAGGTCCGCTGGCGAAGCCCTCGTTTATTTCAAGGATATGGTACATCGGTCACTGTTTATTATTCGATTTCTCGATTTCGCAAAAGAAGCTGGAGATAGTCAATTGACAGGTGTTTCTGGTTCTTGTGTTGATATTCTCGACACTGTCTGTGCCAATCAGTGCCTTGGTATTGATGGCAGTGCTTGCAAGCTCGAAGATGCGGCTCATGAGCTAAAAAATTGGTTAAATCAAAAGGCTTCCGTGAAACTTTGGTTGCCCACGCTGGATGTGAATGCAGAAATAGAAGTATCAAGGATCGAGTTCCTAAAAATATCCGGTAACAGTTCAAAGCACAATATTTCAAGGCTAACAGGTGTTTCCAAAGGCATTCATAGAATTCTTTCTGATCACGGCTACGATGTTCCTATTGAGCTAATCCCTCTCGCGTTAGAAGATTTTCAGGAGCATCTCGAACAAAACTACTTCATATATTATGCAACCTGGATGGCGGAGTTGTTAAACGAGGTGCGTTGGGGTATTCAGAGGTACTTGGAGCCCTTGTACGCAACGTCCTACAAGCCCGGAAATGACGGGTTATCGTATAGGTTCGACTATCCAGAAGGGGTGACTCAGGAGATTGCTAAACAATGGTTCTGGCGTTTAATGAATCATATCAGATCTGCTCCATATGTAGATCGTTTCCACACGCCAAATAGTCTTAAAGAGCAGAGTTCGATTGAGTGGGACTTATAAATACTGTGCCTAACAAGAACAGTCACGGCGACGTCTACTACATTACGGCTTCGCCTTCATTTCGTAGCCGCGCGTGCTGAGCAGCGTTAAGCGAAACCAGGACTGAAAGTTCATGCAGAATACAATTTACATTGCCGAGCCGATATTTTCGGAAAAACTGCAGAAGTTCGACGGGGAGGCGTCCTTCCCTCCGATCAAAAAAATTGGCGTTACTACTGATCTTCCCGATCGAAGAGAGCGTGAGCTGCTGGGCACAATAAGTCCTGTCAAAGTATCAATTGTAAAAGCATGGACGAGTCTGGACGCACGAAAAGTGGAATCTATGCTGCACACCATCCTCGACAACTCTCGCCTAGATGGTGAATATTTTTGGGATGGCAATGAGACTTTGGTGGATGCCGTTGCCGACTTTATAGAAGCGTATCACCCTGAAGCTCAGGAGGTTGGAGTTTCAGATGAAGCCGATGTTGCCGCGGCGTCTGAGGCAGTACAGAAAAAGAACTCACAACGGATATATACAGAGGTTATCCCGAAGCTCGACGAGCTATCAGTTAAGTACAATGTTGCGAAAAATGGTCGAGGTGTTAAATTCAAACTAGGAGAGTACACTCTGGCGCTTTGGGGAAGAACGGCTGGAAGATATACGCTTACAATTTGGTCGAGAACAAAGACAACCGAAAATGCTCTATCTGACTTCGAGCACTCACAGGAACTTTCTGCGAATGGTGCTGAGGATAGCAATCGTAGAGCAAGGATTCCAATGAGCAATTTGCAAACAATCTTTGAGTCACTTACAGGCTATGTGAGTCAGCATGGCGCTTAACAATGCCAGGCACAGCGGCGGCTCCGCCTTCACTACAAAGCCGCGCGTGTTGGCGGCGTTCAAATGTCCGTTTTCGAGCAATTTTTAACTAACGAAGTATTAGCGCTTACGACCGCTTTCACCACACAGCTGACATTGAGCGTCTTCGAACAGAGGTCTGCATTTCGGCAGATTCGAGCAAACTATGCTTCCTTATAGCGGACAACCTATGGTTACGTGACCACACCCTTAAGGGCGCTTTTACACTGAGCACTGTGTTGTTGTGCTCGCGTTGCCCTGTGTCCTGTTACCCCTTTGTGAGTACCGCTCAACTCTTCCAACTTGGTCTGCCGGGCTAAGTCATCATCAACGGTTTCGGCCAAAAACTGCACCATTTTGGCTAACTATATGGACATAGCCGCCCACCTCCGTGTTTTAACTTCCCATCCTGATTTACCCGGCTGTACATTAATTGAACTCGTTTATCCGGGCGATTAAGCCTGACTATGAGTTCAGAAAACAAATACAAAAAAAGAGGGATTTACCATGAAATCAGTAGTTGGAAAGCCAGTAATCAAGGCTGCATTAGGCCTTGCTGCCGCGACCCTTATGTCCGTGTCGGCCATGGCCGAGTTAACCGTTGGATTTGTACAGACCGGATCAGAATCAGGCTGGCGAACCGCCTTCACCAATGCCACCAAAGCGGAAGCCGAAGCACGCGGATACGACTTTAAGTTCGCGGACGCACAGGGCAAACAGGAAAACCAGATTAAAGCCATTCGCTCGTTTATCGTTCAGGGTGTCGATGGCATTGTTCTGGCACCTCTGGTCACCACTGGCTGGGACAAGGTGCTGAAAGAAGCCGATCGTGCCGGTATCCCGGTCGTATTGGTCGACCGTGGGCTGGATTCTGACCCGAGTCTTTATGTCACCAGCGTGGGTTCTGACTTCACTATGGAAGGCGCGATGATTGGCGCCTGGATGGCCGTTGAAACGGAAGGCACCTGTGACATCGTGGAGCTGCAAGGCGCTGTCGGTGCTGATGCTGCGATTAAACGTCAGGCCGGTTTTGCCAATGTCATCGAAAACTTCCCCGGCATGCAGATCATTGCCTCGCAAACCGGCAGCTGGAGTTCAACCGGCGGTAAAGAAGTGATGGAAAGCTTCCTCAAATCCATCGGTGGGGAAAACATCTGTGCGGTGTGGGCACACAATGACAACATGGCCATTGGTGCCGCTCAGGCCATTAAAGAAGCCGGTCTGCAACCGAGCGAAGACATCCTGATCGCCTCCGTTGATGCGATTACCGATATCTTTAAAACCATGGCCGATGGCGAAACCAATGTGACGCTGGAACTGAGCCCATATCAGGGCGCCGCGGCATTTGATGCACTGGAAGCACACCTGGCCGGTGAAGATGTACCGAAGCGCATTACGGTACCGGGTGGTCTGTTCTATCCGGAAACGGCGGCAGAAGAGTACGCGCGCCGTAAGTAAATCGTCCGAAGTTTGACAGAGCCGTGACGGACAAGGTCTTTAGCGCCTTGTCCGTCTTTTACCTTGAATCATCTTATAAGCTTCGGAGTGCTTCATGAACATGAACGTTGCCACCGCTGTCGACGAAGCGCCACCTCTGCTCAGCATTCAGAATCTGTCCAAAGGGTTTGCTGGGGTACGCGCGCTTGATGACGTGTCTTTTTCAATTCGTAAAGGTGAAATTCACGCCCTGTTGGGTGAAAACGGTGCAGGAAAATCCACCTTTATTAAAGTGCTGACCGGTGTTTATTCCCGCGATGCCGGCCAGATCTTATTTGAAGGCGAGGCCTTCCATGCGAATAATTCCGGACATGCGCAATCGCTCGGCGTCAGTACCGTGTATCAGGAAGTGAACCTGATCCCGACCATGACCGTGACTGAAAACCTGACGTTGCTGAATCAGCCCAGACGGTTTGGTCTGATCAGTCCGCGTAAAGCCGAGCAGCGTGCCCGGGAAATGCTTGAACGTGTCGGGTTGAACATTGACCCATCCGAACAGCTGGATCATTTTTCCATTGCCGTGCAGCAGCTCATTGCCATTGCCCGGGCCTTGGGCACTAAAGCAAAGTTACTGATTCTGGACGAGCCAACGGCCAGTTTGGACGCCGATGAAGTTTCTCGACTGTTTGAGCTGATGACCGAACTCAAAGCCCAGGGCATCAGCATCATTTTTGTCACGCATTTTCTTGATCAGGTTTATCGGATTTCAGATCGCATTACCGTCTTGCGCAATGGTCAGTATGTCGATACCTACAACACCGCTGAGTTACCGCAGTCCGAGTTGATTCGGGCCATGGTGGGTAAATCACTCGATGAGCTGTCGAAAGACACCGGAGCGGAAAGCCGAGCTGTTCAGGACACGCTGTTTGCGATTGACCAGTACGGCAAACAGCGTTGCCTGGAGCCGGTCGACCTGACCGTGGCCCGCGGCGAAATTGTCGGCCTTGCCGGCATGCTCGGGTCGGGTCGAACTGAACTGTGCAATCTGATTTTTGGGGTCGACTCGGTCGACTCTGGTGAGATGACGTTAGCCGGTCAGTCACAATCCATTCGCTCGCCGAAGCAGGCCATTGATGCGGGTATGGCCTATTGCCCTGAAGACCGGAAAGTCGACGGTATCGTGGCCGAACTCAGTGTTCGGGAAAACATGATCCTCGCTTTGCAGGCCAAACGCGGTTGGCTGCGGCCGATCCCGATGGCCGAACAGAAAGCCATGGTGGAGGAAATGATCGATCGACTGTCGATTAAAACCCCCAACATGAACAAACCGATTGGCGAACTGAGTGGTGGTAACCAGCAAAAGGTGATTCTCGCGCGTTGGCTGCTGACGCATCCGCAACTGCTGTTGCTCGATGAACCGACCCGGGGCATCGATGTTGGCGCTCACCACGACATCATCGAAATCATGAACGAGCTGTGCGAACAGGGCATGAGTTTGTTGGTGGCCTCGTCGGAGCTGGAAGAGCTGGTGGTGTTTGCGCACCGGGTAGCGATTATGAAAGACCGACGCAAGGTCAAAGAACTGACCGGGTCTGAGATCAGTCAGCAATCCATTGTCGCCGCCATCGCGCAGTAAACGGAGCAAGAGCAATGATGAATCTGAAAGGATTGTCCATCAATCCGAAAATATGGGGCCCCATTCTTTCGCTGGTCGCTATTATCGTGATCATGGGGATCATCGACCCTGGCTTTGTCCGAATCGAGTTCAAGGACGGCCGCTTTTACGGCAGTCTGATTGATGTTCTGGTGCGGGCGACGCCGACGGCGATTATCGCGCTGGGCATGGCGGTGGTCATTGGTACCCGCGGTATCGATCTGTCAGTCGGCTCGGTTGTGGCCATTTGCGGTGCAGTCGCGGCAATGCTGATTACTGAAACCGATCTGAGCTTTGCTTCGGTGATGGTTTTATCGCTGGCGGCCGGTGGCGTAATCGGGATGCTCAACGGCATCATGGTGTCGTATATCGGGATTCAGCCGATCATCGCGACGCTGATCCTCATGGTGTCCGGGCGCGGTATTGCGCAACTGATAACCGGCGGTCGTTCCGTCAGTTTCGACAGTGTGGCCATGGACATCATCGGCAGTGGCATGTTCCTGGCCATACCGGTGCGCATCTGGATTGCGGCCGGACTGTTGCTGCTTACTATTCTGGTGATGCGTAAAACCGCCATTGGTTTGTTCATTGAATCGGTGGGGGCGAATGCGCGGGCAAGTCGCTACGTCGGCATTGAAGCGCGCCTGTTTAAAATGTTTGCGTATGTCTTTTCAGGTATTTGTGCGGCACTGGCCGGCGTCATCCTGATTGCCGACGTCGGCATTGCAGAGATCAACCGTCTCGGGCTCTGGCTGGAACTGGACGCCATTTTGGCGGTGGTGCTGGCCGGTGGTTCGCTGAACGGTGGGCGTATCTATTTGGGGCTGACCATCATCGGCGCGCTCATCATTCAGACGCTGACGACCATCATCTTCAGCAGCGGGGTGCCGGTCGAATACAACCTGATTGTGAAAGCCAGCATCATTCTCGCCGTTTTATTGGTGCAGTCACCCACCACGCAAGCGGCGATTAAAGACCTGAACATGAAACGAAAAGGAGTACGAACATGATCAGCGAACGAACGTTACCGCTGCTGTCAGCCATTGCGGTGCTGTTGATCCTGTACGGCTATGGCAGCTTTGCTTACAACGGCTTTTTTGGCCTGCGCTTGGCGGGCTACCTGCTCACCGACAACGCGTTCATCATTGTCACCGCCGTCGGCATGGCCTTTGTGATTCTCTCCGGCGGTATTGATCTCTCCGTCGGATCCATGATCGCCTTCATCTGTGCCCTGATGGCGTTTCTGGTGGTGAAGCTGAATCTGCATCCGTTATGGGCGATCTTAATTTCTGTCTTGGTGGGCACCTGTTTCGGCACCATCATGGGGACGATCATTGCGGTGTTTAAGATACAGCCATTTATCGTCACGCTGGCGGGTATGTTCATGTTTCGTGGTTTGGGCTACGTCATTAACACCCAGCAGGTGAAGATCGACCATCCGTTTATGACCACATTGTCAGACTTTGGCGTCTACATCGGGCAGGGCGAGCTGAATTTCGTCGCCATGGTGATGCTGGTTCTGTTAGCGGTGGGTGTCATCGTTTCGAAGTACACCCGCTTTGGTCATAACGTCTATGCCATTGGCGGAGATTCCAATTCAGCCGCGCTTTTGGGTGTGAACATTACCGGAACCACCATCCGTGTTTACGCGCTGAGCGGTTTTTATGCATCGGTGGCCGGCATTCTGTTTGCCGTGGCCACTGGCTCGGCGTATCCGGAGGTTGGCATTGCTGTCGAGTTGGATGCGATTTCCGCGGTTGTCTTGGGTGGAACCTTGCTCACCGGCGGTGTGGGTTATGTCTTCGGAGCGTTTATTGGCGGCATGACCTTTGGTGTGATTCAGCAACTGATCAACTTCGATGGCTCCCTGAATGCGGCCTCGACCCGCATTGTGATTGGTGTGTTGTTGCTGGCGTTTATCCTGATGCAGAAAGTGATTCTGATCTGGGCACGTAAGGTGACGGCTAAGCCGGTGTGAACTTTCGAATATAAACATCACTTTTCCTGCGATAAGCCCTGATCATCAGGGCTTTTTTTCGTTAGACGGGCGGTTTTTAAATGGCTGACACGCAAGGGGTTACCACTTAACTCTGAGATTCGACGGGGCCGCGCATCAGCGCTTTGACTTATTGGTGCCAACTATCGAATACTATTGCGATGAGCCACGTACGGCGGGACGGTTAAGCAACTGTCTGAACACATTAACTCGCACGTATGATGGTTAATTCCAAAATGGATGAATCAAGGAGGACTCATGTCTGATTCAGCGCTTTTGTTTTTAGGGAAAATTGAGGTCGAGTACGGTCAGTTTTACTTTGACCACCCGGATGACGATGAGAGTCTGTTCGATGGTGTTGTAGAAGAGGCGTTCATCGATCAGAAAAATGGGCTGTGCGGCGCCGGGATCGACGGCATGGTGTACTTTGTTGCGGGGCTGAACAATGGTGCGATGTCAGTTTGTATCGAACAGCATGAGCAGGCCCCCGAGCTGGATTCGTCGTACGATGATATTGTTGAAGTGTCGTTTACCAATCAAATCGCATCGCTGGCGCTGTGCCAGTGGGCGCATGAAGCGACATTTCCTTTAAACCTGCCAGAGGGACAATATCGCTTAAGGTACTGTGTTCAAGGGATGGATAATGAATATGGCGACGAGGATGATTGGTCGCTACCGATGCCGGGGCAAAGGCACCTTGTGCAGCTTTGGCCTGCGTCGCCCGAAGCCGACTCGATCATAAGATCGAACAGCAAGATGGGGCGCTATTGGCACAAAAACTTTGGTCAAAAAGACGCCTCTCAAGAGCTTTAAGTCCTTAAAGCTAGCTCGTCACTCACCATTTTTCGCCAGGTTCGCCGCTGTCGCCTGCATGATAAACCGAGCCAACCCGGGCTGCAGATTGTCATAGCTGGCGGAAAAGCGCTCGTCCATCACGTACATCTCGCCGAGTTGCGCATGCATCGCCCGTGAGCAAGGGTAGAACCAAGTGTCGATGAGTTGTCGCATCTGTTCAACCACGGCAACTGCTTCATCGCTTGTGGCGGCATAACCGTTCTGTATCAATGTCGCCATGTTCTGGTTCAGTGCATCGGCGTCTCGTTGGTACCGCGCCCAGTCTTCTTTGTCGTAATGTTTAGTGCGCTGTGCGGACTCTTTGTAGGCGTCCGTTCCTCCCCATCGTTGTTGGACTTCCTCTTCGTATTGGTCGGGGTCAAACCCGTTTAAGGCGTTGAACATATCTTTGGTTTTCATAGTGTTTTCCTCTTGTTCTAGGTTGATCACGAGTTGCTCACGCATGGCCTGCAATCGTGCAATGTGTTCATCAATGCGCTGCTTCTGTTCCCGTAGTAAGGTAACGCGGTGATCCGTCTGGTCCTTCAGAACACGATCAATCTGTTTCAGCGAAAATCCCAAAGCCCGATAAAACAGAATGTCGGCCAATCGGTTCAGGTCGGCTTCGGTATAACGCCGGTACCCATTGTCACTGCGACGACTGGGCACCAGAAGCTGGATTGCGTCGTAATGATGCAGCGTCCGCACGCTGATACCGGAAGCCTGTGCGGCCTGACTGATGGTATAAGTAGTCATGGTTCATTCCTGATTGATGATGCGTAAAGCCTAAGCTCTGACCCAACGTCAGGGTCAAGAGGTTTTATGAAAACAGTGTAGGGTAGGATGCAGAGTCGTAGGCGTGTTGATCTTGTGTGCACTGAAAGAAGGGGTAAGCGTGTTTTACAAAGGCAGACCCAAAAGAAAGCCCTGCAGAGCAGGGCTAGTTCAAGCCGACTTCGGCGTGATTAGCAACCGAGATTTGACCCGGCCGAAACGCCCAGCAAGCGGGTGATGGCCAGGTAGTTATTGATTCGGCTTTGCACCTTGTTCGGGTAGCCGCCGTTACATTCCAACGCACCATTGATGCTGCGAATGGTTTCACCAAAGCCACGACCATTAACCATGGCATTGTGTGGCGTGTCGTTACCGGCACCACTCTGTGTCATCCAGAACCAGATCGCGGTTTCCCAGGCAACCGTTGAGTTTTGTTCAACGATGTCCGGGTTGCCAACCAGATCGAGACCCAGTGCTTTACCGGCGGCGCAGTAGTTTCCGTTCCAACTGAGCTGAATCGGGCCACGGCCATAGTACTTTTTACCGGGCCGGCAACCACAGTCGGCGCCACCCCAGTTGCCGCAGTACTCACCTTTGGCGATTTCAGTAATGTGTACAAAGTCGCCGGTTTCGTGTTTGAAGTTTGCCAGTGCGGCGGCCAGTTCACGCTTCTGCGTTTCGATGCTGCCGGTCTTGGCAAAGGCCGGGAAACTTTTCGTCGCGTCGACAAAGCCCTGATAGGTGTAGAACGGGTTTCGGTTCGGGAACAGTTGATTAAACTGCTGCTCGCTTATATGGAAGCCGGTGTTATTGTTGCCGCCATCATTGCCGCCGTTGTCACCGCCGCCGTTGCCATCGCAACTTTGCTGGGTGGGCTCCCAGAACCAGGTGCTGATGACCGGGTCATACCCGGGGTTTTCGTGCTCAGCCACATAACGGGTACCGTTGTAGGTTACGATATCGCCTTCGTTGTACCACTGGCCGGCGACCCAGGCGGCGCAGTTACCACCTCCATTGTTGCCGCCATCGTTACCCCCGCCGCAGTTTTGACTGGTGGGTTCCCAAAACCAGGTACTGATGACCGGGTCATAGCCTGGGTTTTCATGTTCAGCAACGTAGGTTGCCCCGTTGTAAGTGACTACATCGCCTTCGTTATACCATTGCCCGGCTACCCAGGGTGAACAGCTGCCAGAGCCGCCGCCTGAACCCGTGTCGCCGCCATTATTAGACCCGCCACCGTTGTTGTTACCACCGCCCGAGCCATTACATTGGCCCAGGTTGCTCCAGGCGTTTGCTGCCGCCCAACCAACACCCGGCTCGTAGGCTCCGCCAATTGAGCACCAGCCGCCAACAAGGCAGCGATAGGCCGAACCATGATTGGTGACCGTTGCGCCGTTGGTATAAGAAGCGCCGTTCGAATAGGCGTTGATGCCGTTACAGTCGTAAGCGGATGCGACACTGGCTAGCCCCAGTACCAGAAGACCGGTCGCCGCTCGGCTCAATGATCGTTTAAAAGATATGTACATACGTATCCTCGACAGTTGAATTTTTATCGGGATTGACCGGCGTCGAACAGAGGAGTCAAAAAGGCTTCACTGAGACCATCGCTTTGCTTAAACATGGCTTTTGATTTGCCTTTGTGCCTGTTTAAGAACGGATGCGATTAATCGTTTCAAAACGACGCCGGTTAATCCGTGGTTCGTTTGAACTGATACAACACCACCGCTGCTGTCGTTGAAACGCGGATGGAAAAAATTCAAGCATCGTAAATAGTAAGAGATCCGAAAAAGGCGATCTATTGCATTGCGTTGTTTTAACAAACGTCTGAAAACTTTTGTCATGAACTGTGAATGGATCGATATTTTATCAGGCGATAGGTTTGGTAGTGCCATACCAAGAACCAGCCTGTTGAGCGCCCAGTTTTAATGGTTTTGTTACTGCCTGGTGAGAACTCAGGAGCCGAACATAGCAATGAGTTTTTTAAAGAAGTTCGTTTGTTTAGACGCAATTCAAATCCCTGCGGGCCTCATGGTGACGTGTTTTTTAATGTGGATCGATGGTTGTTAAACATTGCGTTGGTTTGACTTCTTAAGGAGGTCTGATCAACATGACTCAATTGAACACATGCACTGCTAATACCAAGGACGCATCATTGAATGGATGAACACACGGACGCCTGGCGACAGTATTATGAAAAAGCCCTGAATCGGCCGCACCTGAAACGCACCGAGCTGGCAATTCAGTTAGATGAGTCGGACCATAAGGTGGCCATTGACTGCGGGTGTGGCACCGGCAGCGATCTGCAATATTTGAAACAGCAGGGTTACACCGCTTATGGGTTTGATGTGAATCCGGAAGCGGTAAAACTCTGCCAACAGCGATTTCAAGAAGACACCGATATTAAGGTGACCGAATCGTCCTTTGAACGATTCCACTACCCCGAAGCCGGTATCATCATGGCCAATTCCAGCCTGTTCTTTGCCGACCCCAGTCAGTTTGATACGGCATGGCGACACATCACCTCTTCGCTTCGAACGGGTGGCGTATTCGCCGGAGACTTTATGGGGCTCAAAGACAGCTGGGCGCAAAAAAAACCGCAGCCCGACGACGCCATTGTCGGAAGACACCGTACGAGCGCTCTTCGCAGACTTTAAAGTGGTGCGTTTTTTTGAACGCGACGAAACCGCCCAAACGGCCCTGGGCCGAATGAAGCATTGGCACACCTATTCGGTGGTGGCCATTAAACAATGAAGCACGGCTGGCTTTGCACTGGCGTTACTCAGTTACAGCATTTGCTCATACAAACTATTAGATAAAAAGAGAGAATCCGTTATGGGGTTTCCTGTCACTTTCAATTGGGTATTGCAAATCCCACTTGAAGAACCGCTGCTGAAAGGGCAGCGCTATCCGTTTGAAAAAGCTGGGAACCGGGTGTTTCCGCTACTGACCCCTATCGATCTGATCGACCCTCAGCGAACGGCCATCGCCAAGATACAGATCCTGTCATTTCAGAACATGCCAAGCCAAACGCGAGGCGAGTTTCAGGTACTGAAGCGATACGAGGGTGTTGAAAGAGACGTGCTCACCCAGTATTGGATTGAAAACCAAGCTTGACGAGTTTTTACAACAGATATCTGACGACGCTATAAAGGCAAGTGACTATCAAACAAGACAAAATCAGGCATTCTTTGAAACGGGTTTGGTCGTAAACCTCAATTTATACCTTGCTAACCTTTTTAACCCCGTGTATCCGCTCAGTATCGAACTAATACACACTGCGCTTATTTATCCGGATATTCCCGGATAATTAAGCGCAAGCACGAAAAGTCGGGCGGAAGCATTCCTTGTATTAAACTATTAATTACAACCCCCTTTGTTTAGGGGCTTTCAGACGCCGAAGTATCTAAAATTCATCGGCACCCGCTTAAATATCATGCTTATTAAATTGACAACTAGACTGAAAAGCCCCTAGATTAGCGTCTTGGAGCGTTTTGTGTGGAAAAGCCAGCAGTTACATACGCGGCGCTTGATAAATCGGCGGTAGCCGAGTAATAAACTGTTAACATTTTTTATGAGTAGAAAGGACCAGCTGTTAGAGCGTATAAGATTTGCATTCGGAGACGTTGCATTTCCATCACATTGTGGTTGGCAAGCTGCAATTGCAAAGGATGACTGGGTGAGCGACCCAAAGGTTCTTCTGAGAATCACTAATTCCAAGGATATAAAAGGGAAATGGTGGGAAATCCCTTTTGAAAAATTGGAAAATTGCTCATTAGCACAATGCTATTTGGATGCCCGAGGAGTAGAGTTCTATCTACCAGCATTTATGAGCGGTGTAGTAAGAGAACCTAAAAGGCCGTGCTATTGTCATCTTATCAGCTGGCTCACACCCGGCGTAAATACTTCCGAAGCAAAACTCTATGACTACTTTGTGAGAAACTTTAGTTTCATCACTGGACGCCGCAAAACAGTATGTAAGGAAGTGTTGGAATATTTGCTTGAAAACCTAGACCCTCTAGATAAGTATTCTGACAACGAGATTCGGGAATTACTAAGACATGAGTATTGGCAAGGTGCATGTTAACAAAGAGTTGTTGGAAATAGCCCGCTTGTTTCCGCTAAAGCGGCGGGCTATGGACTCACTACCGTTCGCCCCAAAACAAAAACGTTAAACGGTATCTATATGAGCAAGATTGTTGAATTCCCTAGTCGGGAAATACGGAATGACCTTGAAATAGAAAACGCGCTGCGGGAGTCCCTTACAGAAAGGGGTTTTTCAGAAGAAACAGTAGCGCAAACAGTCTCAGCTATAATGCCGCTCATCAAAGAGTCTAAAACAGTTGTGGCGCAGGGACTCGATGCGCCGATTCCTGCCAGCATAAGTGAAAGAGATGTTTCTGAGCTTAAAGCCAGTTTGTCTACTTCGCTTCAGGCTTACCAGAGACAGGTAGGCGATTTCGCGCTGAAGATTCTTATGCTTCTGGCTATTGAGTATGCCAGTAATGCCAAGGGCTAGGGCAACGTTTAACAAGGCCAGGCACGGCGACGGCTTTTCCGTTGCGGCTTCGCCTTCACTACAAAGCCGCGCGTGCTAGCGGCGTTAAGCATAAATATGAAGAAAATCCTCCTAGTATCGGCATGCATTCTTATTCAAGGGTGTATATCTGTTTCGGTTTCACCGGTGGTGAGTGGAACCATATTGAATGAACTGGGAGAACCTTTAGATGCGAATGTAACCATTACCAACATGCAGTTGCAGAAGTCGCAATCAGTGAGTACCGACAAAGAGGGAAACTATTCCTTTGGGAAAATGAGAATATGGATATTCCCAATATTCAGCGCAATCCTACTGAGAAGTGAAGTTGCAGCTGAAGCTGAAGGCTATATGCCGGAATCAAACATTATTGATAGCAGAAATCCGGCTACTGCTAATTTTAATTTGGTGGCAGAATAAATGCTTAATAACAAAGAGTTGTTGGAGTTAGCCCGCTTGTTTCCGCTAAAGCGGCGGGCTATGGACTCGCATTCGCTCGCCCCAAAACAATGACGTTAAAGTGTATGAATTCATCCATAGAGCTATTCCACGCAATTCGAGAAAAGTTTCCTGAGTTTTTAGAAGCTGCAGATAAAGAGCACGTTCGTATTTGGGATGAAGTAACACCTGAGACTCACTATAGTTGGTTTGAAAGCTTGGCTAATGCAATAAACGAGTTAATGTCTAGTGGCGAAATGCTTGATAGCATGGCTAGATTGTTTGAATATTTATCTGAAGTAGATCTGTCTAGTGGAATCGAGATAAAACAGCTTATAGATGTATCTTTTGTAGAAAACTTGTTTTGGGAAGTGAGTCCGGGCAATGCTGCCAAACCATGGTACTTGCTGCCTGAAAACCTTAAAAAATACTATGTGGAATTCCATCTGGGCACTCCACTTTAACAAGCGCAGGCAGTCGACGCGAAAAAGCCCGCGCAACAGCTACGAACGTTAGGCTTGATCATGAATAAGGTAATGCTTTTCGTTTTAATACTACTAAGCAGTGTATTTGCTAGTGGCAAATCTTGGGAGTCTATGTCATTCGAGTATGAAGGTTATCCACTGTACTTAAGAATCCCAATTGGTCAGGATTATGAGAATCTAAGTGAAAGCTACTCAAAACATATTTCCATTACGCATCATCTTGAAAAAGTACTAAGTAATGGTCTCCCTGAAAATGAATATAATGAGTCATTAATCGACTTTGATAGCCAAGTAACAAGTGTACTCGAGAACACCGAGCTTGGGGTAACTGTGTTAGTCGAGACATTTGGTGGTAGGCGAACCTATTACATGTATTCAGTTTCAAGCTTATCAGTTGAGCATTTTAAGAATGAACTTAGCAACAAGTTCCCTGAGTACAGTATTGACGTTCATTCATATTCAGATGAAGACTGGTCTTTCATTAAACAATACTCTGAAGAGTGGGGCTTTTAAGCCTAAAAAACCTGTGTTGTAGATTAGTGAACTTCACCCGGTTTAGATGAGTGGAAGAGCTTAAGATATGAGTTTTTTATTAGATTCTTATAAGTTGAAGTTTGACCGAAATTATAAGTTAATCGAGTCTATTGAACTCATTGATGAGCGTGGAACTCTTCATATTTTTAAAGGTATATCAGTTAGCGGTGAGTTAATTATTCCTGAACCCTATGGCTGCCCTTTTATAGTAAACGATATATCGGATAGGCAATTGGGTAGCCAAAAATATGAAGTTGAATTTGCTTCATCTTACTCTCGAGAAGGTGTGTTTACCGCAAATGAATACCAAGTAATAGAACTTGCTTAGAAACAATAAGAATTCGACTCGGAAGACCCGCGAAACTGCAGTAAGCATCAGGCAAATGAAATCTTTAAAAACTCCCGTGATAAAAAGTTGGGATTGTGCCGAGCATGACCCTATTGAGGCCTGGGTTCCAGAGGATCCCTCGGATGTTGAGTTTTGGTGCAATATCGCGATAGGCATTGAAGGAGAGGTCGGTGCAGATAACTTTCAAGTTCATATTGCGACCCAAAAAGCCGTTTCCCGAACTACCAGTAAAGAGTTCCTGGTCGTCATCCCATACTATGAAAATTGGCCCCAAGTGCTTGGCGTGTTGCAGAACATGGCAGCCCAGTGTAAGGGCCTTGATTGGACCAGTATGAGCGAACAACTGTCGGCGCGCTTTAAATGGGAATATGAGGGCATGGGTTAAATGAGTAACAATACCTGCCCGAGCGATTCCAGTATTGATGGTTCGCCTCAGTGCTTCGGCTTTTTCTATGGTCGATGCTGGGTGAAGGAGCAAAGATGACCGGCACTTACGATTGGAACCCTATGCCTCACCAAGTAGAAATTAACTGTCCTTCTTGCGGTAGCCCGTGTGTTTTTGAGTTTGCAGAAGTCGTTAAAATCAAACAGAAAAAAGATGTGCCATTTTTTGAGCAAAGTGACATCTTTGATTATTCAGTGTTTACCGATAGTTGTGGTCACAAATGGCACGGTGCTGTTTATTTCGCAAATTTACACGGTGGTTCCACTAAGGCAATAACTAACCTGCCTGACGGTTATTCACCTGAAAGCTGGTCTCACTCCAGATATTTAGTGCGAAACCATGGCCTTGATCTCGGGGCTTTTTCTTGTAACCACTGCCTAACAAGAAAACCCTACATCCTTCAATGGCCTCAAGATGCTTATTATTCCTTTAACTACAAAGGTGCAGTGCTCTGGGCTTTTCATCGTGAGTCCGCAATCGACCTTCGCGATTACATTGCATCCTATGAAAGAAAACCTGAAGAATTTAAGTGGTCGAGCTTTCTTTTGCATGTGCCAACCATATTTAAAAAGCAGAACGCCCGAGAACCAATCGTTAGACAAATAAATAAGCTGCTAGCCTGAAAGCCAATAGAACAAACGGGCTGGTCAGACAATCTTTGCAATCACCGTTTTCGCTCTGGTGGCAATAGAGCCGGCGTCTCTCTTTGCGCATTGACGTAGGCGTTCAAAAGCGAGCTGCCTATTAACTATATTAACCAAATATCCGCTAAGTCGTACCTCGGTTAGTTCGAACCCCTGAAAAGCTGTCATTACACAGTTCGCTGGCGTTTCGCAGCCTTGGCGCTTTTAAGCCTACAGGTCCTAAGCGACTAAGCAACAATCCCATCCGATCAGGTTTGACCCTGCTTGAGCCATTCACCCTTAAAATCCGCCTGTCCATAAGTGCCTGTTTTTACGGCATTTTCTCAGGCATGCTCTGAAAACTCAGGTACTGTCAGCCCCCGCTATGCCACGCCAGCCGGGCGTTTCGGGGTGATCCAGGCTACTTCTTTTAGATCACTGTTCCAGTCAATGTCCGAGGCATTTCGTCCATATTTTTGGCCGGTTATTCCTTGGTAACTAATATTATTAGTAATACTATTAACTCAACTTTAAAAACAATAAACGATGCAGCTCGGGGCCTCCGGTTGCATGGAGAACACACATGAGTACGGCGCAAATAAAAAGGACCGATTGGTCGGGTTTTTTATTCATCCTACCTTATCTGGTCATCTTCATTACCATGATTGTTATTCCTCTGTTCTGGGGGATTAATCTGAGTTTCCAGAAAGCCGACCTCTTTGGTCCGGGCGAGTTTGTCGGGTTCGAGAACTACGCTCGCTTGTTCAATAACAAGATCTTTCTGCAAACCGTTGGCAACACCTTTTACTTTGTTCTGTTAACCGTTCCGGTTTTAGTCGTTATCGGCCTTGGGCTGGCCTTGGCGCTGAACAAAGAAGCACCGCTGCAGAATGTGCTGCGCGGCATTTTCTTTTCGTCCACCATTCTGTCGGTGACGGTGGTCACACTGATTTGGCGGATCATCTTTATCCCCAATGACGGCCTGATGGCGAACATCTTTACTCAGTTTGGGTGGGAGCCGATTGCCTTTTTGTCCGATCCGGACTGGTCGCTGATCTCCGTTGCCATTGCCACCATCTGGTGGTGTCTGGGTCTGCCAATGATGTTGTTTGTCGCGGCCTTGCAGCAGATTCCGAAAGACCTTTATGAAGCCGCCTCGATCGACGGTGCCAACAAGATGCAGTCGTTCCTGTTCATTACGTTGCCATCGCTCTACAAAACCATTGTGCTGGTGACCATCATTCAGATTGTCATGCAGTTCCAGCTCTTTGGTCAGGCATTGCTGATGACCCAGGGTGGGCCGAATAACACGTCTCGTTCCATCGTGATGTTTATTTATGACGCGGGCTTCCGACGCTGGGACATTGGTTCCGCGGCAGCCGCCTCTCAAATTCTGTTCCTGTTGATTCTGATTGCTGCGATGGCGCAGTTCATTGTGACCCGTAAAAAAGGAGAGCAGATATGACCCTTTCAAAAGTCGATTCGCAGTTGTCTGCTTCTCCGATGGCACCGGAAACCACCTTTGGTCGCATTGTCCGCTTTGTCACGGGTAATGTCGGGCTGATGACCCTGATGATTCTTCTGTCGCTGCTGATGTTGGCACCGGCCCTGTGGACCATCGGCCTGAGCCTGAAGTCGAACGAAGAACTGATGATGGGAACCGATGCGGTCTTTTCGTTCCCGTACACGCTGAAGAACTATCTGGATATTTTTGAGAACTCCCATGTGTTCGGTTGGCTGGTTAACAGTCTGATTGTTTCCGGTGGGATGACCTTTGGTGTGTTGGCGATGTCGTCGCTGGCCGGTTATGCCTTTGCCCGTCTGGAGTTCCCATTCCGTCGCACCCTGTTTGTCATCATTCTGATGGGGCTGGCGGTACCGGAGCAGGCGGTGATTATTGCCCGCCATCAGATCTTCAGTGAGCTGGGGCTGCACAACACCCATCTGGGCTTGATGCTGCCGGGTATGTCAATGCCATTCGGCGTCTTCCTGATGACGCAGTTCTTTAAAGCGGTCCCGAAAGAAATTGATGAAGCGGCCATGCTCGATCATGCCAGCCGGTTGCAGATTTTCTGGAAAGTCCTGCTGCCGTTGACGCTGCCGGCACAGGCCACGCTGGGCATCCTGACGTTCCTGCAATCCTGGAACGACTATTTCTGGCCACTGATTTCTGCAACCGATCAGGACATGTTCACGCTGACGGTGGGGATTGCCTCGTCGCAGCAGAACTTTGCACAAAGTGAGGGGCTGGGCTTCCTGGCCTCACAGGCGATCTTCTCGGCGTTGCCGATCATCATCGTCTATGTGATTTTCCAGAAACACATCGTCACTGCCGTCGCCGGCGGTGCCGTGAAACAGTAACCAACCGGACCGCTGGCTGCTGTCAGTCGGCGGTTTGTGTTCGCCCGGTATCAAGGATTCGGTGTCGGGCAAAACGACTTCGGTCGTGACTCGCAAATTTGCAACGAAAACCCAGGTGGCCCGGAACGTCCGGAAACCTGAATCAAACAATTACAAGAGAAAGGGTTTAATGATGAAGACAACACAATGGCTTGTACCCGTCACGGTTGCTGCGCTGATGAGTGCCGGCGCCGCACAGGCAAAAACCGAACTGCATCTGCAGCGTTTCTTTGGAGCGTGTGAAGCTGAATACGGTACCAACACCGACGTCAGCGCGGCTGAAGGTGAGTGCGGAATCATGACGTCGCTGATCAATCAATTCGACGCTGAGCATCCGGACATTGAAGTCAAAGTCACCACCGTTGAATGGCCTGGATACGACCAGCTGACTGCACAGATGGCCAGCCGTACACCACCCGATCTGGTGACCATGCACAACTCAGTGATCTCCGATTACCAATCACGTCGTCTGATTCTGCCACTGGACGATCTGCTGGAAGATGCCGGTGTGTCGCCTGACGAGTTTACCTCCACAGCGCGTGCCGGTGTGACTCGTGATGGCGAAGTCTTCGGTCTGCCAATGGATACGTGGACCATGCTGTACCACATCAACCTCGATCTGATGGCCGAAGCGGATCTGTTGGATGCCGATGGCAACCCAATGCTGCCAGGTAGCCCAGAAGAAATGCTGGAGATGGCGCGTCAGTTTAAAGAAAAAACCGGTAAGCCATACCTGATTCAAATTCTGTCGAACGAAACGGCGGCCTATACCCGTCTGTTCTACACCTACATGTTCCAGCAGGAAGAAGACTTCTTCGGTAACGGCGAAGCGATCTCTCTGCAGAACGATGCCGCGCGTAACATCGTGCATCACTTTAAAACGATTTATGACGAAGGTCTGACCACGAAGAACATGGATTACCCAGCGACCGTGTCGGCTTTCTCCAGCGGTGAAGGTGGTATCCTGATGAACGGTAACTGGTTGCTCGGTGCGTACAACGTCGAATCTCAGAAGCCGGACAGCGAACTGTACAACGCTTACATCGCGTATCCGTACCCGCAGCTGTATGCCAACGATGATCTCTATGTTGACGGTCACTCTTGGGTAATGCCGAACAAGAAGCGCAACAAAGATGAACTGGCCGCTACCGCTGCGTTCTTCAAGTTCATGGCTGAAAATGACTACGAATGGTCTCGTACCGGTCACCTGCCAAGCGTGGAAGCGGTACTGGATAACCCAGACTTCCAGGCTCTGCCATACCGTTCTGACCTGGTGAGTGTGACCACTCGCGGTAAAGGTCTGCCAGCAGGCGTGAAGCGTCAGTTTGCGATTCAGGACATCATGGGTGAAGAACTGGCATCAGCCATCACCGGTGTGAAGTCTGTCGACGACGCTCTGGCGGATGCCGAAGCTCGGGTTAACGATCTGCTCTCTAATCTGTAAGACAACCGTCGCGGGAAGGGGGACGCCCCTTCCCTTGAGGACGCTACGATGCGAAAGAAAAAGGTAACCATGCTCGATATCGCGACCGCCGTTGGGGTGTCCCAGCCGACGGTTTCAGTGATATTAAATGGTTCAGACACGGTCCGGGTTTCGGAAGAAACCCGGCAACGTGTTTTACAGAAAGCTCAGGATTTGGGGTATCAGTTCCGGTCGGTTCAACATAGCTATCGACACCCGCGCATTGCGCTGGTCGTGAACAGTCTGAACATGCATGACCCCTTCATTAACGCGATCTCATCCGCCAAGGCTCGTGCCTGGGAGCGGGACGCGGTGTTGTCGGTATTTGATTATGAAGACAACGATGACCTGAAACGAGCGATATACGATGTCATTGAAGTGACGCGCTTCGATGGGGTGATCTATGCCCGCAACACACCCACTGAGTTAGCGATGGCGGAAGTTTGCCCAGCGGCCAATCGGGTGTTGCTGAACTGTTTTGATCCTACTGACAGCCAAGCACTGGCGTTACTGCCGGCCGATGGCATGGGCGGGTATCGGGCCTGTGAACATCTGATCAGTCACGGTCACCGGCGTATCGGCATGATTACCGGTGAGCCCTGGTCGCTGTCGTCTAAGTCGCGTGAACAGGGCTACCGACAGGCCATGACTCAGCATAACTTACCGGTGGATGACCGATGGGTGATTCCCGGAAACTGGTCGGTGAAGCAGGCGTATCTTGCTACCGAACAACTTTTGGATAGTGATCCGGACATGGATGCCATTTTCTGCGCCAGTGACCTGATGGCGCTGGGTGTCTATCAGGCCTTGCAAGGGCGAGGTTTGCGCATTCCACAAGACATTGCCTTAATCGGCTACGACAACCAATTGCTGGCGAATGAACTGACGCCGTCGTTGTCGAGTGTGGAACTGCCTTATGACGAAATGGGGCGTTTGGCGGTCGATGAGATCCTGGATCAATCGCCACCTGAACTGCCGATCATTCGGGTCGAAGGTGATGTGATTCACCGCGAGTCCAGCCGGGTTAAGACACTGGCCAACGCCTGATGAACTGAATTATTAACTTTTGAATGGTAACGACCATGACTCTTCAGAATCCGATCGTCGAGTGTCGGGCAGACCCGCACGTCACGCTGCACACCGACGGATATTATTATTTCACGGCCTCCGTGCCGGAGTACGACCGAATTGAAGTGCGCCGCGCGCGTACGTTGGATGCCCTCAGCAGCACCGATGAAATCGCAACGGTCTGGACCAAACCGGATCATGGCAAAACCAGTGATCTGATCTGGGCGCCGGAAATGCATTACTTCGATGATCACTGGGTGATCTACTTTGCTGCGGCGCCAAACCGCGAGATCAAAGACGGTGCGTTTCAGCACCGGATGTATGGACTGGTGTGTCGCGACGACAACCCGTTGACCGGGACCTGGGAGCCCGTGGTTCAGATTGATTCCGGGATCGACACGTTTTGCCTCGATGCTACTGTGTTCAAACATCAGGATCAGTGGTACTACCTGTGGGCACAGAAAGATCCGGTGATTCCGGGGAACTCCTGTTTGTACATTGCCACGATGTCGGACAGCACAACGTTGAGTTCAGACGCCGTCATGATCTCAAAGCCCGAGTTCGATTGGGAAATACGCGGCTTTTTGGTCAATGAAGGCCCGTCGGTCATTAAGCGCAATGGCAAGATTTTCATCAGCTATTCGGCCAGTGCCACCGATGAGCGTTACTGCATGGGCCTGCTCAGTGCTGATGACTCGGCGCCCCTGCTGGACCCGATGTCTTGGCAGAAAGCGACGTCACCGGTCTTTCAGAGCGTGCCGGAAAAATCCATATTCGGACCGGGGCATAACAGCTTTACCACGACGCCAGACGGCTCTGAAGATCTGATGATTTATCACGCCCGCAACTACACCAATATTGAAGGCGATCCGCTCTGGGATCCAAACCGGCACGCCTGTGTGCATCGCCTGAGCTGGGACGAAAACGGTTTTCCCGTCTTTGGCGAACCGCAAACTCAGGTCGCCCTCGGCTGATCTGACCAAAAGCCCGGTTGAATGCCATTATTGGCATTCAACCGGCCAGACCGTTCACTGTTCAATTGTCCATCCTTTTTCTGTCACCTCTCTCTTTGCAAAACCAATCTGGCGCCAGCCGCGCTGCCGAACCTTCCGAGTAACTGCTGATTATATGGAAGATTCCGCTACCTTCCCCCGATTCGATTGAAAAGGTTTTCTGCTTCCATAATCTGTCAGACAGCACTCAGTGACGTGACGACGCGTACCGATGCTGACGACTTCCAATGAATAAAAACAACAGAGGCAGGAATACCTGCCAGTGGAGTGACAAAATGAAAGCTTTAAAACTGCTCTTAACGGGTGCGTTGGTGGCTGGTCTGGCCGCCGTATCTGCTCCTACCTTTGCCAAAGATACCGTTGGCATCTCAATGCCCACCAAGTCTTCTTCTCGCTGGATTTCCGACGGCAACAGCATGGTCGAACAGTTCGAAGATGCCGGTTATAAAACGTACCTTCAGTACGCTGAAGACGACATTCCAACTCAGCTGTCACAAGTTGAAAACATGATTGTTCGCGGTGTGGACGTTCTAGTCATTGCAGCCATCGACGGTACAACCCTGTCCAGCGCTCTGCAGATGGCCGCCGATTCCGGCATCCAGGTGGTGGCGTATGACCGTCTGATTCGTGACTCCGGAAATGTGGACTATTATGCCACCTTCGATAACTTCCAAGTGGGTGTTCTGCAAGCGGAAGGCATCGTTCAGGGTCTGGATCTGCGATCCGGCAAAGGCCCGTTCAATGTTGAACTGTTTGGTGGTTCACCAGACGACAACAACGCCTACTTCTTCTACAACGGTGCGATGTCTGTACTGCAGCCCTACATCGACAACGGTCAGCTGGTGGTCGTCTCCGGTCAAACCGGTATGGATAAAGTGTCTACGCTGCGTTGGGACGGTGCTGTCGCCCAGGCGCGTATGGACAACCTGCTGAGTGCGCATTACACCGACAAGCGTGTTGATGCGGTTCTGTCGCCTTACGACGGTCTGAGCATCGGTATCATTTCTTCACTGAAAGGTGTCGGTTACGGATCTGCAGATATGCCAATGCCGGTCATTACCGGTCAGGACGCGGAACTGCCATCGGTTAAATCGATTCTGGCAGGCGAGCAGTCTTACACCATCTTCAAAGATACTCGTGAACTGGCCCGTGTCACCGTGGGTATGGTGGAAGCGATCATGAAAGGTACTGAGCCTGAGATCAATGACACCGAAACTTACGACAACGGCGTTAAAGTTGTGCCTTCTTACCTGCTCAAGCCGGTCCTGGTTGATGAAACCAACTGGGAACCCGTATTGATCGACAGCGGTTACTACGACGCGGATCAACTGTAAGTCTGTATTCCGGCCGTGTGTTGTACACGGCCGGTTTTAAGTGAGAGATGGCGTCAGCACGGCGCTCATCTCAGCGATACACAGTGAGTGAGGTCAGTCATGGCTGCCATCTTAGAAATGCGTCAGATCACCAAAACCTTTCCTGGGGTCAAGGCGCTGAACAATGTGAATCTGACCGTTGAAGAAGGTGAGATTCATGCGATTGTCGGCGAGAACGGCGCTGGCAAATCGACGCTGATGAAAGTGCTCAGCGGCGTCCACCCGGCCGACTCCTATGAAGGGGACATTGTTTACGACGGCCAGGTTCAATCCTTTAAAAATATTTCGGACAGTGAAGACAAGGGCATCATCATTATTCATCAGGAGCTGGCTCTGGTTCCTCAATTGTCCATTGCTGAAAACATCTTTCTGGGGAACGAGCAGGCCAAAGCCGGTTTGATCAACTGGGAAACCACTTTTAAGAAAACGCAGGAGCTGCTGCACAAAGTCGGCCTGACTGATTCTCCCGATTCGCTGATTTATGACATCGGTGTCGGTAAGCAGCAGTTGGTCGAGATTGCCAAGGCGCTGTCGAAAAACGTGCGGCTGCTGATTCTGGATGAGCCGACCGCCAGCTTGAATGAGAAAGACAGCGACGCACTGTTGGACTTGATGTTGGAGTTCAAACGTGCGGGCATGTCATCCATTCTGATTTCTCACAAACTCAACGAAGTGCGCAAGGTCGCCGATACCATTACCGTCATTCGCGACGGCGAATCGGTGAAAACGCTGGACTGCCGCGAAGACGGGATCGATGAAAAAGAGATCGTCAAACACATGGTGGGGCGTCCGCTCGAAGATCGATTCCCGGAAAAAACCGCCACTGTGGGTGAGGTGGTGTTTGAGGTCAATAACTGGAATGTCTATCACCATCTGAAACAGGACCGGCAGATTGTTAAAAATGCCAGCCTGAATGTTCGTCGTGGTGAAGTTGTCGGTATTGCCGGTTTGATGGGTGCCGGACGGACGGAACTGGCGATGAGCCTTTTTGGTCAATCCTATGGTAAGAACATCAGCGGTGAAGCGCTGCTGCATGGTAAGAAGCTCTCTTTGCGTACGGTCAGCGAAGCCGTGCAATCCGGTCTGGCCTACGTGACCGAAGACCGCAAAAACTATGGTTTGGTGTTAATTGAAGACATTGTCCGCAATATCTCACTGGCCAACCTCGATGGCATTTCTAAGCGGGGCATTATTGACGACACCGGTGAGTCGGGTGTTGCTGAACGCTATCGCAAAGACCTGAACATCAAATGCTCTAATGTCTATCAGAAGACCGTCAACCTGTCCGGTGGTAACCAACAGAAAGTTGTGTTGTCGAAATGGCTGTATTCGGACCCGGAAGTCCTGATTCTCGACGAACCGACACGCGGCATTGACGTCGGTGCAAAGTACGAGATTTACAGCATTATCGACAAGCTCGCAGCCGAAGGAAAATCGGTATTGATGATCTCATCCGAGATGCCGGAACTGTTGGGTATGTGCGACCGCATTTACGTAATGAACGAAGGTGAAATTATCGGCGAGCTGACGGCAAAAGAAGCCTCTCAGGAAGCCATTATGTCTATGATTATGAAGGCAGGAGACAAACAACATGTCGACGCAATCGTCTGAAGTATCGGTGGCGGCTTCCGAAAAGCCGAACGTTGTCACCAAATCCTGGAAAGGCAACATCCGTGAATACGGCATGCTGATTGCGCTTGTGGTCATCATGCTCTTTTTCCAGTTTCTGACCGACGGTGTCTTGCTGAAACCGTTGAACCTGACGAACCTGGTGTTGCAGAACAGTTACATCATTATTATGGCCATTGGTATGTTGCTGGTCATTGTGGCCGGTCACATTGACCTGTCGGTCGGCTCGGTGGTTGGCTTCATCGGTGCCTTAGCGGCGGTGTTGATGGTCAACTTCGACTGGGCGGTGGTGCCAACGGTGGTGGTTTGTCTGGCGACCGGTGGTTTGATTGGTGCTGCGCAGGGGTACTGGATTGCCTACTATCGGATTCCGGCCTTTATCGTGACGCTGGCGGGTATGTTGGTCTTTAAAGGGCTGACGTTGGCGCTGCTGAACGGACAGAGCGTGGGCCCGTTCCCGGAAACGTTCCAGCGACTGAGCTCGGGTTTCATCCCGGATCTGTTCGGCGAAGGCGGCTTCCACATGACGTCATTCCTGATTGGTTTGGCGCTGATCGCCTTCCTGTTCATCACCGGTTATAAAACCCGGCAGAAGCAAATCGCGCATCAGATTGCGGTAGAACCTTTCAAGTTTTTCCTGATCAAAAACGCGATTCTGTCGGTGGCGGCCGGTTACATTCTGTATCTGCTGTCGACTTATAAAGGTCTGCCGAATGTGCTGATCATCATGGCGCTGCTGGTTTCGGCCTACACCTTCTTCACCAACAAATCGACAACCGGTCGTCGCATCTATGCCATTGGCGGTAATGAGAAAGCGGCGATGCTGTCGGGTATCAACACCAAACGTCTGACGTTCCTGACCTTTGTGAATATGGGTGTGCTGGCCGCGTTGGCGGGTATGGTCTTCGCCGCGCGTCTGAACACAGCCACGCCGAAAGCCGGTCTGGCGTTTGAGCTGGACGTGATCGCGGCGGTCTTCATCGGTGGCGCATCGATGCAAGGCGGTGTCGGTAAAGTGACCGGCGCGGTGATTGGTGCCCTGGTCATGGGTGTGATGAATAACGGTATGTCGATCATGGGGATCGGTATTGATTGGCAGCAGGTTATTAAAGGTCTTGTGTTGCTCGCGGCGGTTATCTTCGACGTGTACAACAAAAACAAGGCATCTTGAGGTTCCTGGGAGGGTCACCCTCTGCACTGAGGACCGGGGTCGTGTCCACGGTCGTCTTTCAGCCCGCTTCGTGCGGGCTTTTTTTTATTGCATGGGTGGAAGAAACGTAGCGTGACGGGCCTGGGCATGCCTGCTGTTTTGTGTTGATTAACCGCAAGGAAGGATGGCCGATATTGGCCACGCGGCGGCGACATTTTCCTTTATTGCTTGAAATCGGCGTTTTCATCATCAGATTGACTGTCATCACGGTCTTTGTCTCTTCACTGTAGAGGCACAGGAACACACCTGAAGGAGTTCTTTATGTCCAGCATTCCGAATCTTGGTTTCGGTACTTTTCGATTAAAAGGTGATGCCGCGTATGAGGCGGTATCTTCGGCGCTGAAAGCCGGCTTTCGCCACATTGATACAGCGCAGGCTTACGATAATGAGGCGGAGGTTGGGCGCGCCATTGCAGACAGTGGCATCGCAAGAGAAGAACTGTTTGTCACCACGAAAGTCTGGATGAGCAATTATGACGACGCGCATTTTCTCGACAGTGTTCGTGACAGTCTGAAAAAACTGCAACTAGACGCCGTCGATTTATTGCTTTTGCACTGGCCGGATGAGTCCGGACGGGTTGAGATGGCGACCTACCTGACGTTGTTGAAAGAAGCAAAAGACCAGGGATTGACCCGAATGATTGGCGTCAGCAACTTTACCAATGCGCAGCTTGACCAGGCGGTTTCGATTCTTGGTGCCGGCGAGATCGCCACCAATCAGGTTGAAATTCATCCGTTTCTGCAAAACCGCAAGGTTATTGAAAAGGCTCGCCAGCATCGGATCAGGCTGACGGGTTATATGCCACTGGCCGTGGGTAAGGTGATGGAGGATGACACCCTGCGCTCGATTGCTGAAACGCATGGCGTCAGTCCGGCTGATATTGCTCTGGCCTGGCAGCTACAGCAGGGTTTCGTGACGATTCCGTCGTCAACCAATCCGGCGCATATTGAAAGCAACCTGAACGCGAGGGAACTGACCCTGAGCGACGAAGAGATGGCTGCCATTGCCAAGCTGGATCGCGGTGAGCGAATCGCCAATCCGGAGTTTGCGCCTGACTGGGACTGACCTCGCCACGCCATAAACTGTGCATGGCAGGCCACTTCGATAGGAGAGTAGGTCTGTGCCTCGTCGATTGTTTTTAGCCGTCGGGGCTGATCTTTGGTGCGCGGTTTAATGGCTCATACAAGCTCAACGTGTACATTGGCCGCGTGCAGTGCGGCCAGCACGTCCGGATCGGCCTGTTGACCGGTAATCACCATGTCCAGCTCTTCCAAACCAAACAGAGAGATGCCTCCGAAGACGCCGATGTTGGTGGAGTCGACCAGCGCGATGACTTTATCGGCGTAGTTCAGCATCTTTTTCTCTTCCATAAAGGCGAGCAGGGCTGACTTGGTCAACCCGCCTTCCGTCAGTCCATCGCCGCTGACGAACATGTAGCGCCCCTGATAACTGACATGAGTATCCGGCGAAACCAGCAGACTCTGGCTTTTCACGTATTGCCCGCCCAGTACGACCAGGTGTGGGTAGCCCTTGGAAATCAGATAGGTTACCAGTGGCAGATAATTGGAATACACATGCAGGTCGGTTTCCATCAGGTATTTGCCCATCAGAAAGGTGGTCTGACCCTCTCCGATAAAGATGTTGTCCTTGGCCTGGCAGATGTCGACCGCGCGTCGGGCGATACGATCGCATTCGTCGTAGTTCTTATAGTCCGAGATTTTCGGGTAAAAGTTGACCATGCCCGGTGAGTCGTTGCTGTTCGGAGACAGTATCTTCTCAGCGCCATTGCGGATCTTGCGCAGTTTGCCTTCTGCATCCAGATCAACAATGTCCCGTCGAACGGTGGCCGGCGAGCATTGCAATAAATCAACAAGCTGCTTAACTGTGGCGATCGAATGCTCGTTTAAATAGTCGAGGATCTGTCGGTGTCGGGCACGCATGGTCATGAGGTCAGTCACAGTGATTACTTGTGACGCATTATGATCATTTGTGATCTGATTGGCAAATAAAGTGGATCGTTGTCTGATTTTTTGATCAATTTTGAGTAAATTTGATTACTTGATCAGTACTTTTAAGCGGTTTTTTTCGATGTTAATTATATGACGTCAAAAGTGATCAGCATTTTTGACGACTTTTGATCCGGACGTATACTGGAAGCATGGAGTGAGAGGTAAAAATAATGAATAAATCGCTTATCACGAAAGAGACGATCTTGCTTGATTTCGAAGCAGATTCCAAGGCGGATGCAGTTCATCGAATTTGTGCCCACTTGTTTTTGTTGAAAAAGACACAGGATCCCTCAGGACTGTACCGCGATATCATTGCCCGTGAAGAAGTGGTCAGTACCTTTGCCGGTACACACACAGCCATTCCTCACACCATCAGTGATTACGTTGACGAGCCGGTTCTGGTGTTTGCGCGTCTGAAAGACGATGACTTCACCTGGAACGGGAACGATGAAGACGTTCGGTTCATTTTTTTACTTTCCGCCCCTAAAAAAGACGATCTGAAAAAGCTCCGGCAGAGTCAGTCGTATGTGTTCTCATCGATTGCCCAACTGCTCGGTCAACCCAAGGTCCTGGACCTGTGGCTGACCACGGAAGACAAACAGGTCGTGCTCGATAGTTTGCTTCAAGCAATTGAAACCAATCGAACAATAACAATCTAATTGGGGAGGCATGAAAATGTCTGGTAACAATCTGAAAGTTGGAGTCCAATCCGTTGGGCGTTTTCTAAGCGGCATGGTCATGCCGAACATCGGGGCGTTTATTGCCTGGGGTCTGATCACTGCGTTGTTCATTCCTACTGGCTGGCTGCCTAACGAATCGCTTTCCGCGATGGTTGGCCCGATGATTACCTACTTGCTGCCACTGCTGATCGGTTATACCGGCGGTAAGATGGTTGGTGGTGAACGTGGCGCGGTTGCCGGTGCTATTACGACCATGGGTGTCGTGGTTGGTGCTGACATTCCTATGTTCCTCGGCGCGATGCTGGTCGGTCCTCTGGGCGGTCTGGCTGTTAAGAAGTTTGACGAGCAGGTGCACGGTAAGATCAAGCCGGGCTTTGAAATGCTGGTCAACAACTTCTCACTGGGCATCATCGGCATGATCGTTGCGATCCTTGCCTACCTGGTCATCGGTCCTATCGTTGAAGCGCTGACCACGGCACTGGGTAACGGTGTTGGTGCGATCGTTGAAATGAAACTGCTGCCACTGGTGTCTATCCTGGTAGAACCTGCGAAGATTCTGTTCCTGAACAACGCCATCAACCACGGTGTCTTCACACCTCTGGGTGCGGCGGAGTCTGCTGAGTTCGGCGCGTCTATCTTCTATCTGATCGAAACCAACCCTGGTCCAGGTCTGGGTATCCTGCTGGCGTACATGTTCGTTGGTAAAGGTACTGCTCAGAAGTCTGCCTACGGTGCGAGCATCATTCACTTCTTCGGTGGTATTCATGAGATTTACTTCCCATATGTCCTGATGAAGCCAAAACTGATCCTCGCGGTTATCGCGGGTGGTATGTCTGGTGTTGCTTTCAACATGATCACTGGTAACGCACTGGTCGGTCCTCCGTCTCCGGGTTCTGTATTTGCTCTGGGTCTGATGTCTACTAAAGGTCTGGGCATTCTGCTGACGCTGGCATCCATTGCTGTCGCCGCGACTGTTTCATTCCTGATCGCTGCCGTCATGATCCGTAACGACGTTGAAGCGTCTGACGATCTGGAAGCTGCACAAGCCGCCGTCGCTGCGAGCAAAGCAGAATCTAAAGGTCAGGGCGCACCTGCTCTGTCTGCAGAATCTGTCCGCAAAATCGTTGTTGCCTGCGACGCGGGAATGGGATCCTCTGCCATGGGTGCTTCGGTACTGCGCGGCAAGGTTCAGGAAGCGGGTCTGGATATCGAAGTGACAAACGCTGCGATTAACGACCTGAGTGATGCTGACATCGTGATCACCCAAGGTGAACTCACGGCTCGTGCCAAGGCAAAACTGCCAGGCGCGCAACACTACAGCATTGAGAACTTCATGGACTCTGGTTTCTACGACAACCTCGTCTCCAAACTGGTCTGATGACCTCTCAAGGATTGTCATAATCTGACAAACGCACACGGATGTGCCGAATTTCTAAGACGGTTGGCAAGACCAGCCGTCCGGACGTAAAGCCCGATTGGCTTTACGCCAGATACTCAAATTATCAATGGTAAACGGGATCGCTATGTCCTTCTTCAAGAAATTAGTCCGCGGTTCAGGTGCTGATGAACAGAAAGCACCACAGAACCCACAGACCCAGCCGGTTAAGCCGACTCAAAACAAGCCGACTCAGCAGAAACCTGCCGCGGCTCCAGCGGCGAGCACGCTGTCTCTGGAACCCAAACAGATTCTGCTCAAGCAGTCGCTGGCCAGCAAAACTGAGGTGTTGACTCTGATTTCGGACACGATGCAGACACTGGGTTTTGTTACCGGAGATTACACCAAGGCCTTGGCGGATCGTGAAGCCAAAGTCAGTACCTATCTGGTTAACGGTGTTGCCATCCCGCACGGAACCAACGAAGCCAAGTCGCAGGTCAAGAAGACCGGACTGGTGATCGTTCAGGTGCCGGCCGGTGTCACCTGGAATGATCAGGGCGATCAAGCGCACTTTATCGTCGGTATTGCGGCTAATGGTGACGAACATTTGGGTGTACTGCAGCAGCTGACGCAAGTCGTGATGGATGAGGCAAAAGCCAAACATCTCGGATCGAACGCAAACGTGCAGGATATTGTGCAGGCACTCAACACGAATCTGGCCGCCGGGCAAACCGAGGAAGATTTCTCCAACGCTGCGGAGGCCCTCGTCATAGACGAAGCAGGGTTGCATGCCCGGCCGGCCAGTCTTATTTCTGAAAAAGCATCTGAGTTTAAAGATTGCCAGATTCGCATTCGCTGCAAAACCGTCAGTGCGAATGCTAAGTCCATGGCGTCGCTGTTGACTCTGGGTGCGCAAAAAGGTGACACGCTGGTGGTGTCCGCAGAAGGCAATCAGGCGGCGAAAGCCATTGAAGCTCTGGTCGCGATGATTAATGCGGGTCTGGACAGCGAAGACGACACCGAAAGCAACAACTACACGCCTCTGACGACCTTACCGGCACTGACGGGTGTCAAAGCCGCTCAGGCGCTGACCGGTAAAGCGGCGTCGCCGGGTATCGCTCTGGCACTGCAGTATCGCCTGACCGAAAAGCAGGTCGATGTCAGCCGAGAAGCTGGCAACATCGATGAAGAAAAGCAGCGCCTGACAGATGCGCTGGCTGAAGCGGCCACGCAGTTAGATGAACTGAAAGCACGGCTGCAGAACAAAGCACCGAAAGAAGCCGCCATTATTCAGGCTCAGAAACAACTGCTGCAGGATGAGATGATTCTGGAGCGTACTCAGGAGTTGATCGGCCATCGCAATTCGGCCGCCTGGTCATTCCGCGAAGCGATTCAGGATCAAATTGATTCGCTGTCGCAGGTTGAAGACGAGCGCCTGAAAGCGCGTATTGTTGACCTTCAGGATGCCTGCCAACGGGTTCTTGCCATCCTCAGCGGCGAGCAGACGCAACAAGGCTATCCAGAAAAACCTTTCATTCTTCTGGCTCGCGATCTGACTCCGTCACAAACGGCCGGCCTCGATAGTGTACCGATTAAAGCGATCTGTACCGAACTGGGTGGCCCGAACAGTCACATGGCCATTCTGGCACGCGCTCTGGGTATTCCAGCACTGGTTGGTTTGGGTGATGGTGCTCTGGCTGCCCTGGAAAACGGCACACCGGCCATTGTCGACGCGCAGGGCGCAACCCTGTACAGCGCTCCGGACGCGGCCGGTATTCAAGCAGCGAAGGCCGCGATCGGTCAGTGGCAGGAAATGCGTAAAGCCGAAGACGCTCAGAAGCACGAACCGGCACAGACCCGCGACGGTCATCATGTGGAAGTGGTCTGTAACATCGCCAATCCGGAAGACTCTGCCAAGATTCTTGGTCAGGGCGGTGAAGGTGTCGGCCTGTTGCGTACTGAGTTCCTGTTTGAAGCTGCACCGAAAGAGCCAAGTGTCGAAGAGCAGATGGCTTCACTGAAAGCCATTGTCAACGAACTGGGCGATCGTCAAATTGTGGTTCGCACCTCCGACATCGGCGGTGATAAGCCAGTGCAGTGGATGAACATGCCACACGAAGACAACCCGTTCCTGGGTATTCGAGGTCTGCGCCTGTCGATGCAGCACGAAGACGTCTTCCGTCGTCAGCTCGAAGCAATTTACCGGGTTGCGGCCTGGCAAGTTAAAGAGCAGGGCAGTACGGGATTGCACATCATGTTCCCGATGATTGCCAAGCTGTCAGAATGGCAGTGGGCACGTGATATTGCAGAGCTGGTTCGTAAAGGTCTGAATGCACCGGAACTGCCATTAGGCATCATGATCGAAGTGCCGTCGGCGGTATTGATTGCCGATCACTTTGCGCGTGAAGTTGACTTCTTCTCGGTCGGTTCTAACGATTTAACTCAGTACACACTGGCCATGGACCGTCTGCACCCGCAGTTGGGTAAAGAAGCGGACAACTACCATCCGGCGATTCTGAAAATGATCGAAGCCACCGTTAAAGCGGCTGACGCTCACGGTAAGTGGGTGGGTGTGTGCGGCAACATGGCCGCCGATCCAAACGTTGCTGCGCTGTTGGTTGGCCTGGGTGTGAAAGAGCTGTCTGTATCGCCATCCAATGTGGCCGCCGTGAAGAACATCATTCGCGCTGTCAGTTATGACAAGCTCAAGATCAAGGCTCAGAAAGCACTGGAAATGGGCAGCTCCGAAGCCGTGATGGCGCTGTATCGGAATCACGACGACCTGGTGTAATAACAGGTGGGCCGTCGCCTTCGAGGAAGGCGATGGCCGAACAGAATTGACCGTTAGTAATAGGAAATCGTATGAATGCTCTACATTTTGGTGCTGGCAACATTGGCCGCGGCTTTATTGGTAAGCTGCTGGCAGATGCCGGCTTCCACGTTACGTTTGCCGATGTAAATGATGAAGTGGTGAGCGCGCTGGCCGAGCGTCAGGCGTATCCGGTAAAGATTGTTGGTGAAACCGAAGTGACCGAAGCCGTGACGAATGTAACGGCGGTGCGTTCGGACAGTGAAGCGGTTCTGGAAGTGATTACCCAGGCCGATGTCATCACCACCGCGGTTGGTCCGAATGTTCTTAAGTTTATTGCTCCAACGCTCGCCAAAGGTCTGGCTCTGCGACAGGCGAGTGGTAATGAAAAACCGCTGAACATCATTGCCTGTGAAAACATGGTGCGCGGAACGTCTGCTCTGAAAGCCATGGTTCTTGAGGTGTTGCCGGAAGAATCCGCCGCCTTTGTTGCTGAGCACGTTGGCTTTGTGGATTCCGCCGTAGACCGCATTGTGCCGCCGGCCGATCCCGGTGAAACCGATGTACTGGCCGTGACGGTTGAGTCGTTCAGTGAATGGATCGTTGACCAGACTCAGTTTGCCGGTGAACTGCCGGTCATCGCTGGCATGGAACCGACTGACAACCTGATGGCGTTTGTTGAACGCAAGCTGTTTACCCTGAATACCGGTCACCTGATTACCGCCTACCTAGGCTATCTGTCCGGTAAGAAAACGATTAAAGAAGCCATCGAAGATGGCGTCATTGCGGCCAAAGTTCAGGCAGCGATGGAAGAAAGCGGCGCGGTTCTGATCAAACGTTATGGTTTCGATCCGCAAGCGCACGCGCAATATATTGAGAAGGTGCTGAAGCGTTTTGCCAACCCATATCTGGTGGATGAAGTTGATCGTGTGGGTCGTCAGCCGATTCGTAAGCTGGGTGCTGAAGATCGTTTGATCAAGCCGCTCAACGGCACACTGGAGTATGGCTTGCCGAATGCTCACCTGCTGTTGGGTATTGCCGGCGCTTTCCTGTACCAGAACGACGATGATCCGCAGGCGGTTGAGTTGCAGCAATACTTTGCGGAACACGGATTCAAGAAAACACTGGCGCATTACGCGGGATTGGACGAAGCGTCGGACATTGTTGCCGAAGCTGAAGCCACCTACCAGAAAACAGCGGCTGAACCTCAGGATGCTGCTGACTGAAAACCATGACGTGTGCTTCCCACCGCATGTTTTTAAGCGCCGCAAGGCGCTTTTTTTATGCCGTTTAAACGTCCGTTATTAATGCGGGCTTTCGTTTCCCGCAGCTAATCTTTAAGCGATATTCCGATGTGGTCTGCTGACAATACCTGTCATGGTTGAGTGGTTATACTGAGCAACTACATGAGACATTACAGGGAGATTGCATGAATACCCATGAAAAGCTGAACTATGTCGAATTTGGAGCCAGGGACCTGGCGGCGACGAAAGCCTTTTTCAGTCAGGCATTTGGATGGACGTTCATTGACTATGGGCCGGACTACACTGCTTTTGACAACGAAGGCTTGGACGGCGGGATCTACCGGTCTGAGCTTTGCAGCCGGAGTGAGCAGGGCAGCGCCTTGTTGATTTTTTACAGCGATAATCTTTTGGCGACACAGACCAAGGTTGAGCAGGCCGGCGGAGATCTCATCCGGCCGATTTTTGACTTCCCCGGCGGCTGCCGGTTCCATTTTACTGAACCCAGTGGCAATGAATTTGCCGTCTGGTCAGAAGATCGCGGTGCCGGCTGAGAAACTTAAAGCACTCTGCGGACACGCGACATAATCAGAAGCCTTCAAGGACCAGCTTGCCAATGGCGCTGCCAGCTTCCAGCTCGGCATGAGCCGCACGCAGGTTGGTCGCATTGATGGTGCCGAGATGTTTGCCCAGCGTAGTCTTCACGTAACCCTGGTCAATCAGCTCGGCGACATGGTTCAGCAAATGATGCTGTTCAATCATATCGACGGCCTGGAACATCGATCGGGCGTACATAAACTCAATGTGCAGTGACAGGCTCTTCGGTTTCATGGCCATGTAGTTCAGCGGCTGCTGAGGGTCATCGATCAGAGCAATGCGACCAAAGGGGGCCAGCATTTCGATGTAACTGTCAAAGTAGGCATCGGTCGCGTTCAATGAGGCGACATGGGTAAGCGAACCAAGGCCCTCTTTTTGGGTCAGCTCCGCCATTTGCTCAGCCAGTGGCTGGGTGTGGTCTAGCACATAGTCAGCGCCCAGTTGTCGAACCCAGTCCACCGATTCAGGGCGCGAGGCCGTCGCAATCACGGTGGCACCGGTCAGCGCTTTGGCCAGTTGCAGCAAGATGGAGCCGACTCCGCCGGCAGCACCGACCACCAACAGCACTTCCTGAGTGGTGGTTTTGGTTTCCGGGGTCTGCTTTTGCAACTGCAGGTGCTCGAACAACATTTCATAGGCGGTGATTGAGGTCAGCGGCAAGGCGGCCGCTTCGGCCGGGCTCAGTGTTTTGGGTTTATGACCGACGATGCGTTCATCAACCCGCTGAAACTCAGCATTGGTGCCTTGTCGGTTGAGGTCGCCAGCGTAGTAGACCTGGTCGCCGATTTCGAACAGGGTAACGTCTTCACCGACAGCAACCACTTCTCCGACGGCATCCCAACCGAGCACAACCGGCTCGTCCTCGGTGCCGGCTCGTCGGCGTCGGATTTTGGTATCGACAGGGTTCACGGCGATGGCTTTGACCTGGATGAGTAAGTCCCGACCCTGAGCAACGGGCTTGGGCAGATCAAGGTCCTGCAGGGCATTCGGATTCTGAATGTCCAATGACTCAGTGTAACCAATGGCTTTCATGGGTGCTTTCCTGTTCGTGAAATTACGAGCCTACAGGATAAAGTCAGTGAAGGGTCTTGACCACCATCCAATCGGTGGAGTGTCAACGGGTCTGCTGTTAAAAGCGAGTGAGGGCTTAAGAAAGGGGTGAAGACTCACCCCTCGTCTTTGTAGGCCTCAGAATAAGCAGAATGCTTTTCCATGCGGGTGTCTTGTCGGTCCAGCAAGCCAATATCGAGGACCGGAGAGGCGTCGATGTGCTGAGCGTCCATCATATGGGCAATACGCTGCAGTGAGGCAATGATCATGGTCTGTTCCCATTCCTGCAGATCACTGAACTGTCGGCTGAACTGGTCCTGTAACGGCGCAGGCGCCGCTTGCAGCATTTCAAAGCCGGTATCGGTGAGAACCGCGTGCACTTTTCGTTTATCGGTGGTCGAACGCTCTCGATACACCAGCCCGCGCTTTTCCAGTCGATCGATGATCGTGGTCACAGTGGCCTGACTGAGGTTCATGCTGCTGGCCAACTGGCCAATGGTTTTTTCACCTTGGTCGCGAATGGTCTGCAGAAGCAGAATCTGCGGCGCGGTCAGTCCGGTGGTTTTCGCCAGATACTTCGAATGCAGATCGGTTGCTCGAATCACGCGGCGTAACGCCACCAGTACTTCGTCTATTTTTTCCACGTCTAGGTCCGATACTTCTTTAGAGGTCAATGGAAAAGTATACATCAGGCCCTCCTCTTGGCGGTATAACTCTTTATCGTTGCTTATTTCTTTAGAATTCATCACAAAAACAAACGCATTTTGCTACTGGAAATTTAATTTATTTAGTGTACTATGCTTTTCTGAATTCATTGAAAGGTTAATTTTTAATCAATTATAGCCTTATATCGCCACATAAATGCAATATTTTTATGTTTCCGGCTTCATTTTGATTAGAGTTAAAAATATTAGATATGAATATGATGAGTGACGAAGGACTGCTGACATTGAGCGCCCCGGACTCCGCCGATGGGTTCGGTGTTCACCAGTTGATTGCGCGTTGCAAGCCCTTGGATGAGAACTCGGTCTACTGCAACCTTTTACAGTGCGATCATTTTTCGGCCACGTCGGTCATTGCCAAACGTGGCGACGACGTCGTTGGTTTTATCAGTGGTTACCTGATACCGGATCGTCCCGACACCCTGTTTGTCTGGCAGGTGGCCATCGACGAATCCGCCCGAGGTCAGGGGCTGGCCACCAAGATGCTCCGTCATATTCTGGGTCGGCCGGCGTTGTCGGGGGTTCAGTATCTGGAAACCACCATTACGGCTGATAACGACGCATCCTGGGCTCTGTTTACCCGGTATGCCGAGAAAATGAATGCTCAAGCTGAGAAAACTGAGCATTACGGCAAAGAATCACATTTCAATGGCGAGCACGACAGCGAGTGGTTGTACCGCATCGGCCCGTTTAACGCTTAATACGAATCAGAGAATCACTGGAGACGACTATGAAAATTTTTGAAGAAATTGAATCGGAAGTTCAATCTTATGCCCGTTCTTTTCCACGCATTTTTAATCGCGCCAAAGGCGAACTGCTGTGGGACGAAGAAGGTAACGAATATCTCGACTTCCTGGCGGGTGCCGGTACGTTGAACTATGGCCACAACAATGACGTCTTTAAAAAGGCGTTGCTGGAGTACATCGAAGCCGATGGCATCTCCCACGGTCTGGATATGCACACCAAGGCCAAGGAAACGTTTCTGGAAACCTTTAACGAAGTCATCCTGAAGCCTCGCGGTCTGGAATACGTTGTTCAGTTTACCGGTCCTACCGGTACCAACGCCGTTGAAGCCGCGATGAAGCTGGCGCGTAACGTCACCGGTCGCGAAAACATCATTTCCTTCACCAACGGTTTCCATGGTGTGAGCCTGGGTGCGTTGTCGGCAACCGGTAACGCTCACCATCGTGGTGCTTCCGGTGTTTCAATGCCCGGCATTACCCGTATGCCATTCGATGGCTACATGGGCGATGACATCGATACCAATGCTTACCTCGATAAAGTGTTGTCGGATTCAAGCTCAGGTATTGACAAGCCAGCCGCGGTCATCGTTGAGACCGTTCAGGGTGAAGGTGGCGTGAACGCGGCCAGCCCAGAATGGTTGCGCGGTCTGCAGGACGTTTGTCACAAACACGACATTCTGATGATCCTTGATGACATTCAGGCGGGTTGTGGTCGTACCGGTACGTTCTTCAGCTTTGAAGAAGCCGGTCTGAAACCTGACATCGTAACCATGTCTAAGTCGCTCAGCGGCTATGGTCTGCCTTTCGCGGTAGTGATGTTCCGTCCGGAGCTGGACCAATGGAAGCCGGGTGAACATAACGGCACCTTCCGTGGTAATAATCTGGCATTTGTCACAGCCACGGCTGCGTTGAACACTTACTGGAAAGACGATGCTTTCGAAAAAGAAATCAAGCGCAAGGCCGACTACGTTTCAGAGCGGTTGAATGGTCTGGCGGATCAGTTTGGTGATGGCAACTTCACCCTGAAAGGTCGCGGCATGTTCCAGGGCATTAACTGTGTTGACGGTGAGCTGGCGTCAAAAATCACCAAAGAGTGCTTTGCCAATAATCTGATTATTGAGACCAGCGGTGCAGAAGACCAGATTATTAAAATCTTCTGCCCGTTAGTGATCACCGATGAGAACCTGAAGAAGGGTCTCGACATTCTGGAAGCCGCCGTGAAGAAAGTCTGCGCCAAAATTGACGAGTTTCCGGAAGAGAGCGACTACTTTGATCATGTCCAGGTGGGTGAAGACGCCCAGTGGGCAAGCTAAGCACCAAAGCGCTGAACGAAGCCGGGGATTCAATACCCCGGCAGCATCATTGATTTCAGAGCGTGTGCCGCTCCTCTCGTACACGCTCGCTTTTTAATTTGGAGTGAACATGATTGTCAGAACGTTGAAAGAGTGTCAGGAAAATGGCCGCATGATTACCGACCCGCAGGGTGATTGGGACAGTACGCGTCTGTTGCTGAAAAACGATAACATGGGCTTTTCCTTCCACATCACAACGATCTACCGGGGTGCAGACTT
>NZ_CH724152.1:155053-168559 GCF_000153185.1 Reinekea blandensis MED297
TACCAGAACCACTTAGAGTCGGTGTACTGCATCAGCGGTCGCGGAGAAGTGGAAACGCTGGCCGATGGTAAAAAGTACCCGATTGAGCCAGGCACCATCTACATTCTGGACAAGAACGATAAGCACATGCTGCGTGCGTTCGAAGAAATGAAGATGGCCTGTGTGTTTAATCCGCCACTGAACGGTAAAGAAGTACACAATGCCGACGGTGCCTATGAACTGGATGCTGAAACAATCGAGTAACCACTATGCATACTATTGAAAAAATCGGTGGCACATCGATGAGTGATTACGAGTCGGTGCGCGACAATATCATTCATAAACAGGCTCATGATGGCAATCCATACAATCGCGTGTTTGTTGTCTCAGCCTATGGTGGTATCACCAACAAATTATTGGATCATAAGAAATCCGGTCAGCCCGGTGTATTCAAGCTGTTTGCGAGCAGCATGGAAGACGACAGCTGGCTGGAAGCTCTGAACTCGCTGCGCAACGAGCTGTATCAGATTAACGAACAGCTGTTTGGGACAGAAGACGGGCTGCTGCAGAAAGCCAATACCTTCATTAACGATCGTCTGATTGACGCACAGAAATGCCTGCTCGATCTGCAGAGCCTGTGTCGTCACGGTCACTTTGCGCTGGATGCTCACCTGGATACGGTCCGTGAAATGCTGGCCAGTATCGGCGAAGCGCACAGTGCCTGGAACATGGCGACGCTGTTGCAGCGTGATGGCATCAATGCCTGTTTTGTCGACCTGACCGGTTGGCGCACGCAAACGCACATGACGCTGGATGAGCGTATTACCGAAGCGTTCAGCAAGCTGGATTTGACCCAGCAGATGCCGATCGTGACCGGGTATGCTCATACGGAAGCCGGTTTGATGACCTCATTCGACCGCGGCTACAGCGAAATGACTTTCAGTCGCCTGGCGGTATTGACCGGTGCGATGGAAGCGGTCATTCATAAAGAGTTTCACCTGTCCAGTGCCGATCCGCGCTTGGTAGGCGAAGACAATGCGGTACCGATTGGTCGAACCAATTACGATGTGGCGGATCAGCTCGCCAACCTCGGGATGGAAGCGATTCACCCGAAAGCGGCCAAAGGCCTGCGCCAGAGCGACATTCCTCTGCGTGTGAAGAATACCTTTGAGCCGGAGCACACCGGGACCTTGATTACCGGTGATTACGTCAGTGAGTCACCCTGTGTGGAAATCATTGCCGGCACCAAAGGTATTTATGCCATTGAGGTGTTCGATCAGGACATGGCTGGCCTGTTCCATACCTATGATCCGAAGATTGTGTCGGTGATTAAAGAGTACAAAGCGCATATTGTGTCGAAAGACATTAATGCGAACACCGTGACGCACTATCTGCAGACCAACCTGAAAACGATCAAGCGAATCCGCAAGAAACTGGAGACGCTGTTTCCGGAAGCGGAAGTGGATCAGAAGAAGGTGTCTGTGGTCTCCGCGATTGGCAGCGACCTTAAAATTAAAGGATTGCTGGCCAAAACCTCGAAAGCCATCGCCGATGCTGGTATAAGTATCTTGGCGGTGCATCAATGTATGCGCCAGGTTGACGTTCAGTTCGTGCTGGACGAAGATGACTACGCTGGTGCCGTGAAAGCGCTGCACGAATCATTGGTAGAGGTACACGATCATGGACGCGCTATATGTTTAGCCTCGTAAGCAGGCTGATTCTGACGGTTGTTCTGACTCTGAGTTCCATTGCATGGGCCGACGATGAACAACCGGATTCAACATCCCCAACTGCAACAACCCCAACATCTGAGACCGCTGACGCCGCTGAAGCTGTGGTCAATCAGCTTGATGAGCCGTTGTATACGCCCTTTGTTGAGCGCTATATGCTCGACGAACTTAAGAGTCTGCGTGCTGAAATGGCGGCGCAGAAGCATGAGCTGATGCAGCAGATTCTCGATCGCGAACTCAGTTCCGTCGATCGGGGCGTGGCATATGCCACGGATACCATCACCTATTTCTTCTATATCGTCGCTGCGGCGAGTTCCATCTTGGTGATTGTCGGCTGGACGTCCATCCGGGACATCAAAGAGCGGGTGCATTCGTTTGCCAACGAAGAAATCAATAAGCTGATCAACGAATACGAAGGCCGGCTGGCTAATATTGAGAAGCAGCTGCGCCTGAAAACGCAGGATATTGAGGAGAACCGGGAAGAAATTGAAGCGACCCGGGAAACGCACTCGCTGTGGTTGCGGGCTCAGCAGGAACAGAACCCATCCGGTAAGATCATGATTTATGATCAGATTTTAGCGATCAATGCGAGCGATGTTGAAGCATTGACCTATAAAGCCGACGCGGTGCTGGAGCTCAATGAACCACAATGGGCCATCAATCTGTGTAATCTGGCGCTGAGCATTGATGAAAACAATGTCCACGCGTTCTTCCAGTTGGCCTGTGCGCAAGCCACGCTGGGGTATTACGAAGAGTCGCTGAAGTACATCCAGGAAGCCTATCAGCGTAATGAAAACTACCGTGAACCGATCATGACTGACGTTCTGCTTGAGCCGGTTCGTGCGATGGATGAATTCAAGGAAATGTTCGGTCTGCAGTCGGAGTCCAAAAACACGGACGATCCGGCCAGTGAAGAATACGACTGAGCAGGCTTTGAGTTGAGTGATCATTAACCGGTGCAGACATTGTCTGCGCCGGTTTTTATTGCGCCGGTTTCCGTAACACCTTTTAGCCGAGATAAGATCTTTCATGGACTCCCACCAAGCCCGATACAGTCTGCTCGCAGCAATCGCGGCCATTTCTATGGCGACCATTGGCGTGTTTTCCCGCTTCAGCGGGTTGCCTTCCGAGACCTTGACGTTTTTCAGGCTCTTTATTGGCGCGTTATTGCTCCTGGCTTTACTAAGTTGGCAGCGTCGGGCGCTTATGCCAGGGCGAGCCGCCTGGATCGGCAGTTTGGTATCGGGTGGTTTTTTAGCCGGCTTTATCCTGTTCTATATTCAATCCATGAATCACACCACCATGGCGACCGCGATTTTCATGGTGTATCTGGGGCCGATTCTGGCCACGATACTTGCCTGGTTCTTTCGCGGCCAGCGCTTGTCGGCTCTGCAGTGGGGCTTGATGGTACTGGCCTTGTTTGGTTTTGTGCTCATGCAGCAGGGTTCGAACTTCAGTCTGAGTAATATCGGTGTGGTTTACGCCGCGCTGGCCATGCTCTGTTATGGCGGTTTTATCTTCGTCAATGGTGGCTTGCCCGTCGATGCCGAGCCAGTCGTGACGGCCTTTTGGCAGCTGTTGGCCGGGGCCTTGGTCATGTTGCCGATGTTGTTTTGGCGAGAATCGAACTGGGCATTCAGTGTTCCTGAATGGGGTTGGTTGTTCGTCGTGGGACTCTGGCCTGGCTTTATTGCGTTGTACGCCGCTATTGTCGCTTTGAAGCATCTGCCAACCGGTGTCTACGGCACCATCACCTATCTGGAGCCGGTGGCGGTATCGGTGTTTGGGTGGGTGATGTTTGCTGAGCTGTTGTCTGTTCAGCAGTTAATCGGCGGCGTGTTGATTGTTGGTGCCGGGGTTGGGCAGGCCCTGGCCCATTCGCGAATTCCCGCGGCGCACTGAAGGGCGCCTCTAAAACCAGTCGCCGGATTTTCCATGAACCGAAGCAGGCAATCGGGTAAACTGGGCGCCTTACTTCAGGTTATAGATCGGGTCTTTCATGTCACTTAAACACGCCATCGTCCATCAACTCATTCGCAATACCACGACCACCGCGCTGAACCTGCGTGACGACGAGCTGACGGTGGATGATCAGCTCACACACCTGATGACTCAGACCAAGACGGCATTCTATAACCGCAGCAGTAAGCAATACGGGCAGTTTGCCGAAGAGGCGGGTACCTTTAAGGCATTGGCTCAGCAATGGCAGGCTGGTTCGGTGAGTTTTACAACGCTGACCGAGCAACTCATGAAACAGCTGCAGCTGGATGTCGAGCAGCAGGAACTGGACATAGATGGTCACTGGTTTTTTGCCCATGAAACATTGGAAAGCAGTGAGAATCTCTGGTTTTTCCATTTAAAGCACAAAGACGGGTTGATGCTGACGCAGGCGATGGATTTGTCCGGTGCACGTCTGATTGATTTCGCCAAGTTGGGGTTTGGCGGCTATGTCGATCTGACCGCCATGGCCGCAAATGAACAGAAGTACCTGACGGTCAGTTTCGGGTTCGGTGACCGGTCTTTGCAATCGGCACTGCTGAACTTTGTGAACTTTGTCGACACCATTAATACGGCCGTCGATACCGAGCGGTTCCTGGAAATCGTGAAGGCCTACAGTGAAACCTTGCCCCAGGAAAAGGGCAGTAACTACCGTAAAAAAGCGGTGGAGTACTGCACCGAACAGGATAAGTTGGGCGAGACCGTGGTCGCTGATGAAATCGCCGTGGTACTGAAAGACGAGGTCGGAACCGACGGCCCGCAGACGTTGGCGTCCTACATGGAAGTGACACAACCGGAAGCCAAACGGGAGTTCATTCCTAACCGGGCATCACTGAAAAAATTTCAGCGTTATACCGGTAAGACCAAAGAGGTGTCGATCAGCTTCAGCAACGAAATTCTGGGTAAGAATGTGAATTTCGATCCGGCCAGTGAATCCCTGACCATTACTAACCTGCCGTCCAATTTATTGAAGCAGCTTAAGTCTGCAATCGGGGAGGAGGATTGATGCCACAGCCTTTTATCGTTGCTGACGTTTTTACTGATAAGCGGTTCGGCGGCAACCCGCTGGCGGTGGTGCTGGATGCCGATCGATTAACGACCGCTCAGATGCAGCAGATCGCCCGCGAGTTTAATTTTTCAGAGACCACCTTTGTCTGTGCACCGCAGCAAGGCGGTGACTATCAAATTCGCATTTTCACACCATCCAGTGAAGTCCCTTTTGCTGGCCACCCGAATATCGGTACGGCCTGTGTCCTGGCTGAGCATCTCGATGTGGTCTCCGGGTATTGCTTTCAGTTTGAAGAGCGCGCCGGGCGGGTACCGGTGACGGTTCGCCGAACCGGTAAGCTTTGGCAAGCGGAGCTGGTTGCGCCGGAGCCATTGCAGTTCGGTCAGGTGCATGACCCGGCATTGATTGCCGAGGTGCTTTCGCTATCGGTCGATGACTTGGCTTTGCAGACGCATTCACCTCAGATCACCAGTGTGGGTCTGCCATTCGTGATGGTCGAACTGAAAACGCATGACGCCTTGCAGCGAGCGCGGGTAAACACTCAGGCGTTGGACCGATTGTTGGCGATCGAGCCGAACCCGTTTTTACATCTGTACGTGAAAACCGCTGATGACGAAGTAGACGTTCGTACACGTATGTTTGCCCCGACCGACGGTGTACCAGAGGATCCGGCGACCGGCAGTGCAAACTGCGCACTGGCCGCGATGCTCGCGCAATATGACGCTGCAGACGAAGGCGAGTATCAACTGCAGATCGCTCAGGGTGACGAGATGGGCCGACCAAGCCGGTTGTTCACCACCATTACTAAGCAGGCAGGCATCGTCAGCGACGTGCGAATCGCCGGTAGCAGCGTTGTTTTCTGCGAAGGTCTCTTACGCTGAACTTGATCGGCTGTGGCTAATCGTTAGCCCCGCTGAAGATTAGTCGGTTTTCTCATCGCTATAAGCATGCTCGGGTCATGCTTTTCCGTTCTTCTGTTCTTCTCAACCTAAGCTTGCGGACTCCTATGAGTTCCTGAGTTGGTTGAGCATTCTCTCCAGATTTTCACCCTTGCAGTTCGACTTGATGTGCTGAGGCTATGCATGGGTGTGTCGATTTGGTGCAGTCAAACATAGGCTGAATGATCACGGTGCAAAATGCACTGAGAGTGATTGAGTAATAAATAAACGATCACATTGGCGAACTTAAATTATTTAGATGTAAATTGATATGGATAGCAGTTTTGCCTATTGAATCACGTAAATATTTACATTTTTTTAGACATCTAAGTATTGAAATTAGTAAGGATTGCCTTGAATTAGGATTTTGGCGCGGTTTTTGGTAATATGTCTGAAGTTGCTCTAAAAAATTCATCCATTTTTGTTTAGAGCCGTAAATATTATCATTTCTATGGATAATGGAATGCGTTTACCAGCGGCGATCAATGATCAGCTCCGCTGTGTATAGAGTTTGAATCTGCCGAAAGGGCGTTAGATGTCGACAAAACTTGAAGTCAAAAACCTGTTTAAGGTGTTTGGTCCAAACCCGGCGAAAGCGCTGACGTTGTTGGATCAGGGAAAAGAGAAAGACGAAATATTTGCCTCCACCGGAATGACGGTCGGCGTGAAAGACGCCAACCTGAGCATTCGCGAAGGAGAAATTTTCGTCGTCATGGGGCTGTCTGGTTCCGGTAAATCCACGCTGGTCCGATTGCTGAACCGGCTGATTGAACCCACGCGGGGTGAAGTCTTAATCGATGGTGAGAACATTCTGAACGTCAGCGATGAACAGCTGCGTGAAGTGCGTCGTCGTAAAATCGCCATGGTGTTCCAGTCCTTTGCACTTATGCCGCATATGAACGTCTTGGACAACGCAGCCTTTGGCCTGGAGCTGGCCGGGGTTGAGTTGGAAGAGCGTCACCAAAAAGCGCGTGAAGCGCTGGCACAGGTGGGCTTGGAGCCGCACGCGGAAAGTTATCCAGACGAGTTGTCTGGCGGGATGCAACAACGGGTTGGCTTGGCGCGTGCCTTGACCAATGACCCGGACATTCTGTTGATGGACGAAGCCTTTTCGGCGCTCGATCCGCTGATTCGCACCGAGATGCAGGATGAACTGGTTCGTCTGCAGTCCGAACATCAGCGAACCGTTGTGTTTATTTCCCACGATCTGGACGAAGCCATGCGCATCGGCGATCGCATTGCGATCATGCAAGGCGGTGAAGTGGTTCAGGTCGGCACCCCAGATGAAATTCTGCACAAGCCGGCCAATGAGTATGTCAGCTCCTTCTTTAAAGGCGTGGACGTCGCCAACGTCTTTGCCGCCAAGGACATTGCCCGCCGGTCGCAGGTTACGATCATCAAGAAAGATGCGAATGAGGGTTTGCGCACCGGTCTGCAGTTGTTGCGAGAGAATGATCGTGATTACGGCTACGTGGTTGAAAAAAATAACCACTTCCTTGGTGTGGTGTCGACCGATTCTCTGCATGAAGTGATTCAGAAAAAAGAACGCTTCGAGAACGCCTTGTTGAAAGACATCGAAGCAATTCCGGGGGAAACCCCGATCAGTGAAATCCTGGGCACCGTTGCTCAGGCAAGATGCCCGTTGCCGGTGGTTGGCAGTGAAGGCAAATATCTGGGCGCCATCAGTCGTGCCCGTCTCTTGGAAACACTGGATCGGGAGGGCACAGAATGACCGCATCAAATCCCTGGGCGACCCCTGAGTCGACCGAAAGCGATACCGCAAACAGCACCGTCGATACGCAAGCATCCGACCCATGGGGCGGAGCAGCCGATGCGGATGCCGGTAGCTTTATGTCTGCCGGCAACATGGACACTGACACGCCGTTCAGCTTGGCGGACCCGTTCGCCGATACGTTGATTCCCCTGCAGGATTGGGTTGAGACGTTTGTATCTTGGGTTGTCGGTAATTTCCGACCATTTTTCTCGCTGATTAAGGCGCCGATTGACGCCACACTGCAAGCGGTCGACGTCGCCTTTAATGCCGTACCGCCACTGATGATGGTGGCCTTGCTGGGCCTGTTAGCCTGGCAGTTGTCCGGGCGTAAAGTCGGCATTTGGACGGTTGTCGGAATGTTTGTTCTGGGTGCCGTCGGTGCCTGGGAAGAATCCATGACCACCTTGTCATTGGTCGTGACCTCAGTGCTGTTCTGTATGGTCATTGGTATTCCGACAGGGATCGGCATGGCGCGCAGTGATCGGGCCGCCCGCATTATGCGTCCGGTGCTCGACACCATGCAGACCACGCCGGCGTTCGTTTATTTGGTGCCGGTGGTGATGCTGTTCGGTATCGGTAACGTACCGGGTGTCGTGGTGACCATTATTTTTGCGGTACCACCGGTGATCCGGTTAACCAACCTGGGTATCCGTCAGGTACCGGAAGATCTGATTGAAGCGGCCAACTCCTTTGGTGCCGATTCAAAACAGATGCTGTTTAAAGTCCAGCTACCGCTGGCGATGCCGACCATCATGGCCGGTGTGAACCAAACGCTGATGCTGGGTCTGTCGATGGTGGTCATCGCTTCGATGATTTCGGTCGGTGGCCTGGGTCTGATGGTCTTGCGCGGTATCGGTCGACTCGATATCGGGCTCGCGACGGTCGGCGGCATCGGCATTGTCATTCTCGCCATCATTCTCGACCGTATGACGCAATCATTGGGTCAGGACGCTCGTGAACGTGGCACTCGTCACTGGTATCAGACCGGCCCGGTTGGTCTGATACTGAAGTTAACAAAGAAACAGTGAACTAACCCCTAACGAGGAGAAAGCATGAAACGTGTTATTGCTTTAACAACACTGGCCGCAGCGGTCAGTATCAATGTATCGGCCGACGGTCATCTGCCAGGTGAAGGCGTTGAAGTCGTACCCGTACAGAGCGCGATTGCTGAAGAAAGCTTTCAGACCATCGTCGTCAACAAAGCCCTGGAAGAACTGGGTTATGACGTTCAGGACATTCGTGAAGTCGACTACAGCGCCGGCTACACGTCCATCGCCAATGGCGACGCAACTTACATGGCCGTTAACTGGTTCCCACTGCACAATGGCATGTACGCCAATGCCGGTGGTGACGATGTTTTCTACCGTAAAGGTCACTACATCAGCGGTGCCGCTCAGGGTTACCTGATCGACAAAGCGACCGCCGATGAGTACGGCATCGACAACATCGAAGATTTCAAAGATCCTGAAATCGCGGCGCTGTTCGACACCAATGGTGACGGCAAAGCCGATCTGACCGGTTGTCAGGCAGGTTGGGGTTGTGAAGGTGTGATTGAACATCAGCTCGACGCTTTTGATCTGCGCGACACCATCAGCCACAACCAAGGCCAGTATGCTGCAATCATCTCAGACACCATTGCGCGTTATAACGATGGTGAGTCTGTGTTCTACTACACATGGACGCCTTACTGGGTTTCCGGCAAGCTGGTTCCGGGTGAAGACGTTGTCTGGTTAGAAGTTCCGTTCTCCGCAAACCCGAACGGTTCCGATACAGAACTGGCGAACGGCAAAAACTATGGCTTTGAAATCAACTCTGAGCGCATTGTTGCCAACAAAGAGTTCGCGATGGCCAATCCAGCCGCCGCTAAACTGTTTGAAGTGGCGAAGCTGCCGATCAATGATGTCAGTGCACAGAACGGTCTGATTGCCAACGGTGAAGATTCACAGGCTCAGATTGAACAGCACGCGGAAAACTGGATCAAAGCAAACCAGGATACGTTTGACGCCTGGATTGAAGAAGCGATGGCCGCAGCGAAGTAATCGTTGCCACGCCCGATCGTCTTTGATCGATAGTGTTAAGAGCCCCGTCTGATGACGGGGCTTTTTTGTTTCTGAGTTCACCACATTTGAAATGTGACGTTCGATGATATTTAAGGTGAAGTTGTCAAAAGTCCGCAAGTATCGACGGGGTCTTACGTCTAAAACGGTGCACCGAAGAGCGATGTTCATGTTAAACCGACGAGTTGCCAACTCAGAGTGTATAAATACTCGTTAATGTTTTAGATTCCAATCACACTTTTGCGTCTGGGTTTAAGGCTAATTCAGGTTGTGCTCGGAAACCCGTCATCATGCGATAAACTCCCTGCTTAGACGCTGGCACGTCGCCTATAAGTTCGGGACTATGACATAAATCGTCAGATGCGTGTCGCAAGGACAATTAATCAAAAGGAAAAAATGATGCATATTATAATCGGATTTCTCACGGCTCTTGCTTCGGTATTGTACGGTCTTGAAAGGCTAGGCATCGATATCGGATGGATTAACCCCTGGGCTTGGAACCGTAAACGTAAGTGGTTGAAACAGTTTAATGCCAATCCTGCGTTTAGTATTAAAAATCCATTGGAAGCGGTCGCGTTATTAATGACGGCAGTGGCAAAGGCAGATGGAGATATGTCCGCCGATGAGAAGTCCAAATTGTTGACTTTGTTTACTGTGAAGTTAAAGCAATCGGAAGAAGAGGCGAGTTCTTTATTGGGGTCATGCGTCTACCTTCTGAATCAAAATGACGAAATTCTTGTTAACCCCGAAAAAGTACTCACCCTCTGTCTACCTGAGTTCACTGAGGCCCAAAAGTCATCCACAGTTGATCTGCTTGACTCTATAGCCAATGTCGCTGGCCATCCAACAAGTACTCAAAAGCAGTTCATTGAGCGGGTCAAAAACAGCCTTTACCCCGAGGCTGAAACTGCTAGCGAGTGGGGTTGACAAGGGGGTGTACCAACGGCCCGACATAGTGATCCTGATTTACGCATTGACCAGCTCGGCGCTGTGCCGTTGTATGGCCTGATATACCAAGCGATACGCCTTATCCTTGAGAATCCCTTTCCGGCAGATCAACGAGCAAGGCCGGGTCAGTAAGGCGTTGGGTGCATTCACAATCAGTTCTGGCGTCAATCGAAAGCGCCGGCGCGCCGGCGCGATGACTCGGGCGACGCCTTCCGGAACCAGGGCGTGACCGCAGTTTTCCATGGCCAGACGGGCCGCCCCGACTGAGGACTCCAGTGTCCGCTCAGGGAGCAAACGCCACGATTTAAACGACGGTTGCAGCCATCGCCACATGGCTGAGTTTTCTTCGATGCAGGTGATCGGCAAGGTTTGCTGATCATCCTGCTGCCAGCGCTTAAAGCTATCCCGATGATGTCTGGATGTCACTATGGCCATGGGTTCGTATAGCAGCGGTTCGACCAGCAAGGCGGCGGTATCCTGCGGCGTGCCGGTGCAGATGCCCAACTGATAACGGCCGCGATTCAGTCGCTCAATGATGGTCGCCGAACGGTGACTGTGCACCTGAATGTTGATATCCGGAAACTCATTCTGTAAACGGGCGATCAGGCTTGCGCCCCAGGAAACCATAATCGCATCCGCCATGGCGATATCGAGCGAGAGTCGTGAGGGCGTTTGGATGCTGTGCAATACGTCGCTCATCTGAGCGTACAGGGGTTCGAGTTGTTCAAGCAGCGCAATGGCCTGCTCGGTCAGCTCGGCCTTGCGGCCATGAACCTGCAGCAGAGGGTAGCCGAGCTGGTGTTCCAGTGCCGACAATCGTTTGCTGAGTGCCGATTGGCTGACACGAAGCCGGCTGGCCGCTTCTGCCATGGTGTTGCTGTGCGAAAACACAATTAACGATTCAAGTTGATTCAACATGGCGACATCACTTTCCCATATGGAAACTAATATCATCATAACTTTCGCTTTTTGCAATGGTTAACAATGAGGATAGTGAGCAAAAACCGTTTGTGAGTGTGATATGACCCTTGTGTTGTCCTTGTTGGCCATCGCTTTGACCAGTGCATTATCCGGTATTCTGGGGATGGGTGGCGGCTTCATTCTGGCGGGGGTGCTGGCCCTGTTATTGCCATTGCCGGCGGCCATGTTTTTACACGCCATCAGCCAGTTTACGGCCAATGGTTATCGGGCCTGGTTGCAGCGACAACACATCGAATGGCGTGTTGTGCGTCATTATCTGTTCGGGCTTTTGTTAGCGGTCAGTGTGGTTGCCTTGCTGGCGGTTCAGTTGAATAAAAACTGGTTTTATCTGTTGCTTGGCGGGGTCGCGTTGTTCAGTCAGCTGGTTCCCAGAAGCCTGTCGCTGGACGCCACGAAACCTGCGCATGCGTTCACCGCGGGCCTGCTGGTCTCTGCGTTGCACATTCTTGTCGGGGTGGCTGGCCCGCTGCTGGACCTGTTTTTTCAGCGCACATCGTTGAGCCGGTTCCAGATTGTCGCGACCAAAGCCGCCACTCAGCTCTTGGGGCACCTCATGCGTATTCTGCTGATTTCGACCCTTTGGCAGGGTGATTGGCTGGGGACTGCCGTTGCCGGGCATTGGTTTGCAATGGCGATCCTGGTGGCGCTCATCGGTACGAATCTCGGAACGCGGTTGTTGCGGCTCATTAACGAGCGTCAGTTCGGACATTTCAGCCGAACCCTATTGTGTGTACTGGGCTGTCTTTATATCGGCAAAGGGCTGATCGGGCTTTATGCGTGACGGCAAACGCCAGCGTTTTTTTTCATATCACGATACCCGGGTTTTAATGGGTTTGTGGTTTCGCCCCCGCACTGCCGCGAACAATCAGCTGGGTGCGTAAGGTTTGCCTGATTGGTACGTCATTGGACGCCAGAATATCCAACATCATTTTCATGGCCTGACGACCAATGTCCTCTCTGGGCTGGTGTACCGTGGTGAGTTCAGGTTCGCAGTATTCCCCGAACTTAATGTTGTCAAAGCCCACCACCGAGACGTCTCCTGGTACTTTAAGGTCCAAATCTCTGGCCGCCTTGATGACACCAACGGCCATTTCATCATTGTGGCAAAAAAACGCAGTCGGGCGATCCTTCATTTGCAGAAGAACCCGGCCTTGTTGGTAGCCGGCACTGAAGCTGAAATCGCCTTGTCTTAGGTACTTTTCATCAAAATTGAGCTGTTTTTTACGCAAGCAGTTTAAAAAGCCCTGATGGCGATCTCTGCATATTGGGTTGGAAATTGGCCCGCTGATGCTGGCAATGTGCGTGTGCCCCATGTCCAAAAGATAGTCGATCGCCTTGCTTGCCCCCTTTTCGTTATCTACGTAAATGGTCGGCAGCTCCAAGTCGTCAAAATACTCACAGGCCATGACTAAAGGAAAGCCACTTTTGAGCTGACGATCTTTAACCAGGGTGTATGGAATTTCGGTGGTTAATAAAATAATGCCATCGGCCTGATTGGTTGGGACCAGGTCAAAATAGTCCTGAGCCCTTTTGGGGTCATGCGCTGAATCACCCAGAAGAACTTTGTAGCCAGCACTGTGCGCGACTTCCTCCAAACCCGAAATGACATCTGAAAAGAAAGGATTCGCGATGTCGGGCAAAATAACAACGATCGTTTTCGATTCGCTGCGACGCAGGCTTCTGGCTGCGGCATTGGGTGAGTATCCGGTTTCTCTTACGGCTTGCGCTACTTTGGCGCGTGTCGCTTCACTGACTTTTTCGGGGTTCGCTAAGGCTCGGGAAACTGTGGCGGTAGAAACACCGGCCACTCTTGCGACGTCTTTTACTGTAGGCATGGTGGTATTAGGTTTCTGGCGATTGCCCCATGTTAACACACAGATCTCCTCGGAATTATGATTCTAGATATAAACATGCAGCAGGTAGAAGCGGGCAATGCTTGAATAACTTAATCGATTACATTTTTAACAACAAGAACATAAATCAAAGTTTCTTGAGATACCGCAACTATTAGGGTTGTGGGTGTTTTGATTTGTATTCTCGTTTGCTGACAGCGTTTACTGGCCCAGTGACTTAGCGTTCAACGAGCGCGCGC
>NZ_CH724152.1:169069-229975 GCF_000153185.1 Reinekea blandensis MED297
GCCATATCCAGGCGAGTTTCCAGACCAAGACCCCGATTCCGCCGAAGATAAGTCCGAGGTCAAACGCCCATTCAATCGATTCCGGACACTCGACGATGGGCATTCTCATATAAATGATTTAACCTCATTTGAGTGAAACGGGAATCAGGAGCATTTATGCCTCAGCAACACAAAGGGTCTTGCCTGTGCGGCGCGGTCACATTTGAACTGACCGGAGAGTTCAAGAAATTCTTTCTGTGTCACTGCAGCCGCTGTCGGAAAACCTCCGGCTCAGCTCACTGCGCCAACCTGTTTGCGCCAAGCGCCGAAGTCACCTGGCTGACCGGCGAAGACAACCTCAGCTACTACCGCCACGAAGACACGCACTTTGCACGTACCTTCTGCAAAACCTGTGGTTCTAACGTACCAACGGTGTCAAAAGAACGAGGTCTGGTGGTGGTCCCGGCAGGGTGTTTGGACACCGATGTCGACCTGACCGCGCAGGCCAACATCTTTATGGGCAGTAAAGGTAACTGGGATGAAGACTTGTATAAGGCCCCACACTTTGAAGAACGGCCGGGTTAATGAACCCGACCGGCTAATCGGACTTATCGTTGAGGACCGGTGTAAGCCAACAACGTATCGTTGTTTTTCAGGACATAATAACGGGCATCATTCGGCCGACGCTGCATACCCAAAATCAGATAGGTATCACCGGTTTCAGTTACCTGATAAGCCTGATCCGCAAACGGCACATCCACCGTGACAACCTGAGCAGCCTCGCCATTTACCGTCAACAGGCCCTCCGTGTCATCGAAAACCAGCGTTTCCGCATTCGGGTGCGTTAAGGTCAGCGTACCGTCCATTTTCAGGCGGAACGGCATGTAGTAATCAAAATAGTCCACCGTCCAGGTCGATTCATCCTCGCCTTTTACGGAGTATGGATATCGCCAGCTTTTCAGCAAAAAGCCTAACTCTACATTGGCTTGTTCATCCGCGATGGAATAGCAGCCAGGACGCGTCTGACTGATTTCATAGTCACCTTCATACAGTCCAACTTCGCTGATATTGAATGTGCGATCACGGGTAAAATCACCCTGCCCGGTAATGAATGCAGCCGGACCTTGAAGATCGTCAGTTCTTGGTCCTTTGTTCGCAAACATCACCCAGGTTTCGCCGTTGTAGTAAACCCGTTCAGTATGAACGTAGTTATCACGCACGATCGTTGATGCCGCTTCAATTTTTGAGGGTTTCGCCGGCTCAGTCAATTCAGCCACACATTGCTCTTGATAACTGAGACCCGCGCAACCGGTAAAGGTAACCGCACCGATTAATGACAACAAAAAACCTTTTCTCATGTTTCATTCTCCTTTGAACATCGCCGGGTAATTTACGAAATTGAACAGCATTCCACAATAACGCCAAGCTGATTTAACGCATGACCGTTGAGACTAAAAGGGCTGCCAATGCGAACAAACATATAAATTGTGAATTCTGTCTAAAAAAATTTTCTTTGGTTGCGTTTCTGCACTCTAAAAAAACCAAGACGACAACCGCCCTCACATGAAAGCTGATACCCTCTCGCCCATAATCAGACGTGCTTAGTGTTCACGGTTATTAAATGGTGAACCGGCATCATCACAATCAGGACGTGTGCTTCATGAAAACTTTTCTGTTTTGTTTAACGGCGTTTCTGTCGAGTTTGCAAGCCGGGCTTTGCTATTTATGGACAAGCAAAGACGGCAAGACCATAGAGCAGTTCCGCAATATGCTGGACTTTGCCTACGGCGATGTACCGTTATGGACGACGATCGCATTCTCGTTCGGGGTTGGCTGGTACGGTGTTGCGTTTTTATGGATTGCTCTCGCGGGTTCAACCTTCCATCGTCGAGTCCCGGATAAGGTCATCAACAGCATTGTGACACTGTCAGTTTTTGTTCTTCTCGGTATGTTCTATGCGATGTACCCGATTCATTTTATGCTGACACACAGCATGAACATTTGAACAAGTCCACAAACAGTCATCATTCCTTCGGCGACGACAACAACCATGAACATCACCCTGCAAGCCAACCCAAGCTACGACATCATTCGTACGCTTTTTCAGTATTATCTTTATGACATGTCAGAATACACCGGCTGGCCACCGAATGAACACGGCTCTTATGACCCAGATGAGTCGGTGCTCGATCTTAAAGACTATTGGACCCAGCCAGACCACGAAGCCTTTTTGATTTTGGTTGACGGTGAGATGGCCGGCTTCTGCCTCATCAGACCGTACCCTTTCGCTCCGAACCTGAACGAAATCGGGCAGTTTTATGTGCTGCGCAAATTCAAGCGTCAGGGGGTGGGAGAAGCAGCGTTTCAGAAAATCGTCAAGAACCGTCCGGGGGACTGGTTAACGCGGATATTGCCAAACAACGACGGCGCTAAAGCGTTTTGGTTTCGAGTGATTGAAGCTCACGCCGACCATCATCACTATTCGGTATCCACCGAGCTTTATCGCGACATCGAGATGTTGTTTGTTTGGTATCGGATTGCGGGCTAGAGCGACTCAAAATTGTTCAATGCCCGAGAATGATCATGCGTGCTCAGCGTGCTTGATACGATACTCCGACGGACTCAAACCCGTCTCCCGCTTAAACCGATTCGAAAAATTAAACTGATCGGAAAACCCTAATCGTCCTGCTAACTCCGCCAACGGCCAATCCGTTTGTTCAAGTAACTGCCGGGCTCGATCCATACGCAACTGCCGGATGATCTGCTTCGGGCTTTTACCGAAGCGTTCCTGACAAAGCCGGTAAAAGTGCGGTTCGGAGTAGTAACAGAGGTTGGCAACCTGACCAACCGTCCACGGCTTGTGCAGGCTCTGCTCAACCTGGGCAAAGGCCGCGCTGAGTCGGTCGGGCGTTTCCGGTTGGTTGGCCTTCAGGTTCAGCTCAATGTAACTGGCCAGTTTTTGGAAGGACGCTTTTGGATAGGAGGCATCCAGGTAGCGTTCCTGATCGATCACATGACACAGATGGAACACCGCCGGTGCCTGCCCCGTAGGTCGAACTTCGGCAACATCGGGCATCCACTGGTTCCAGTGCATGGCCGGTAACAGCAGAAACCAACACATGTCCCATCGGTCGCCTTCGATTTCAAAGCGTGCGGGCGTATGCGCCGGAATGACCGTCATACTGCCGGGTTCAATCGCCTGCTCCCCATGCTCAGTGGTTATATGCCCGGTACCAGACGACGTGAACAGCAGGGTGTGGATACTTGGGTCCATTCGTTCAACTTCATAAGGTGGGCGCAAATGTGCAATGCCCGCCAGATGAATGCCAACGCTTGCCATGGCAGGGAAATCGTCCTGAGTGATGAAGATTTCAAAGCAATCGTCCCCGATGCGCATATGGTTACTGAAGCGATTCACAGCGCGACCTCACAATGATAGGAATTAACATGCTCATCATAGAATTTCGCATACTTTTTCGCCAGCGCCGGCCTAGACTTTGCGCCCATTAAGTCCCCCTTCGGAGTATGCCCTATGTCGACGCCCCTGGTTCAACAGATTCTCAGGCTTGCCCTGCCCGTTGCCATGCAAAGCGTATTGATATCCCTGCTGGGCATGTCCGATGTGTTCATGGTCGCGCCACTGGGTGCCGAAGCCATTGCGGCCATTGGTCTGGGTGCCAAGCTGCATTTCGTGTTGATTATGGTCATGGCTGGCATGGGCTCAGCGGTCTCCATTCTGGTTGCCCAGTACCATGGTCGTGGCGACACCGTCGCGTCTCAGTCTATTTTGTCGCTGGGCATTGCCGCCGGTTTGATATTGCTGGTGCCGATTTCCGTTGCCTTCTTCGCCTTTCCCCGGCAGCTGCTGTCGCTGCTGAGTACCGATGTCACCATGATTGATCTGGGCGTGCAGTATCTGCGTTTAACGGTACCGCTGTTGTTCTTCACTCACATCATCATCGCCTTTGAAAGCGCCTTGCGTGCACGCGCTGAAACCATGACCCCACTGATTCTGGCGTCAGGCGCGATAGTTATGAACATAGTTCTGAATTATCTGTTGATTCACGGTATCGGCCCGTTCCCCGAACTCGGTGTGGCCGGTGTGGCGATTGCCAGTGACATTGCCCGGTTCGTCCAGGTTGTGCTCTTTCTGGTGTATCTGTCCTGGTATGGGCATGCATTCCGGTTATCGCAGTTGATTAACGGGGCCAAAGTTATATCACGATACGTTGCCAAGTACGCGCGCACGGCCTGGCCACTCACTGTGAACTTTTCGGTCTGGGGTGTGGGCACTTTTATCTACCACGGCATCGCGTCCAAGGTCGGCACCGATGCCCTGGCGGCGCTGAGCCTGATCAGCCCGATTGAAGGCCTGTACCACTCGCTGTTTTTTGGTTTGGTGACGGCCTGTTCGGTGTTGATCGGTCAGAGTCTTGGCCGAAGCGAGTTTGATCACGCCATTAGCTTGGCCAAACGCTTTGCGCTGTTCGCACCGATGGGCTCGATGCTGGTTGGCTTGCTCATTCTCGCGTCCACACCGGTGTTTCTGCCCTGGCTGCTGCCAGAAGGCACAGCTCTTTATACGCTCAGTCAGAGTCTGCTGTGGGTGATGTGCCTGACGTTCTGGATCAAGGTACTGAACATGACGTTAATCGTCGGTGTTTTGCGAGCCGGCGGCGATGCCAAGTACGTGCTCTATATCGATATGATTGCGATGTGGGTATGCAGTATCCCGGCGGTGCTGTTGGTCGCCTTTGTCTTTGAGCTGAGTTACCCCTGGATTTACGCGACGATACTGGTCGAAGAGTTCGTTAAAGCCAGCTTGGTCATACAGCGGGCACGACGCAAGAAGTGGGTGAAGAATCTCACTGAAGCCTCGAATGACGACACCTATCCGGAACCGGCGATCGCAGCCTGAGTAAAAAATACGGGCAGCCTGCCAGGGCTGCCTGAAACTTGTCAGAACGCGCCCAGTCCGCCGCCACGAAACGACACGCCAACCACCACAAACAGGACTGACAACACAGTAACCGGGACAATGTGCCAAGCCATGTCGACCAGGCCTCTTTCGGTTAATCCGGGAATCACCCGGAAACGGGCATCCAGCGCAAACACCACCGTCAGCAACAATAACGTCAGCTTGGCGATAATCGCCCTTGCGATGGGATTGCTCCAATCAAACCAGGCGGACACATCGGGGATCAGCCGATACGCCAGAGCGACACCGGTTACCACCTGCAGCAACAACGCTGGCATACCAATGCGTTCGTAGGCGGACTCAAACGCCAACAGCCGAGACACCGACCGATCGCGCAATACAGTCGGCAGTATCACCGTTGCCAACACCAAATGCCCACCGGTCCAGACCGTTGCCGCCAGTACATGAATGATCAGCAGCCACTGGCTCTCAAGAAAACTCATAGGGTTATCACTCAGAGCCCGTCGTGTGACGTGTTCATCAACTCGCCAGACATCATTTCCGACCCACTCATTTCCATACTGTGGGACGACGCATTCAATCGCTCCAGAGTAATGTCTTCAAAGCCATAAACAGTGCCACCATAGGTGTCCGCAAAGGTAGCCGCATGTGACTGTGAGCTGAAGCTGGCCAGTGTGTCGCCCATGGCGCCTTTTTTCTCACTGCCGACAACATAAAAGGCGTCACGCGCATCGATGAAATGATCATCATCCGGCGATGCCCAGGGAGACCGCGACATGTCATGCACATACAGTTGAATAACCCGATGCTGGTTTTCCGGTTGCAGGTAAAAAGCAAACAGATCGCGCGTTGAACAGAACTTTGAAACTTCCGTAGCGCCTTTGGTCACCAATTCGCCTTTGGGCCCGGGAAACCCGGCAATCATCATCCCGCACAGATGACACTGATCACTGCGTTCGATCGTGGCCGCCTCGATCACGGTGTTCGGCGTGTCGTCCGCACAGGCCAACAACACAAAGGACAACATCAAGGATAGGAACGCTTTCATGGTTACAGTCTCTTTCGTTTTAACAGTAATGTCGACACACCCAGCAGCAACGCGGTCCATCCTGCCAACAGCGCGTAAAGTGGCAACAGACCGAACTGCATCTGACTCAGCGATGCCAGGACACCGGCTCCGTTGGACTCCAGCGTCAGCAGATTAATGATCCGGAACAGGTCGGTCGGATTCGCAAGCAAGGCGACTTTCAACGCCAGCGGATTCATCCAGCCGGCGCTGCGCACCAGAATTGCCAGCAACGCCAGGTCGTAAAGCAGCGTCAGAAAAAACCAGGCCAGTAATGCCAACCCGGCGGCGCGTGCCTTTTCCGATACCAGCAAACTGACACTGTGTGCTAACGCAACAAAGACCGCACCGAGCAGTACCGCCGATGACAAAAAAATACCAATGGCAGGCAACAGATCGGCTGCTGGCTGCTGCCAGGCCAGAAAAATAAAGGGGCCGCCAAAGCCCACCAGAACCGCGCAAGCCAGTATCAGACACTGACCCAGAAACTTACCCAGCACCCAACCAATACGGCTGACCGGATAAGTCATCAGCAACAACAAGGTGCCCTGCTCCTGCTCTCCGACAAAGGCGTCAAACCCAATAAGCAGCGCAATCAACGGAATCACAATCACCGTCAGACTGCTCAGGCTAGCCAGTGTCGCGTCGAGTGTGACCAGACCCTGTTGCCCCTGCACGGAAGCCCCGAACCAGGTAATGCCCAAGGCGATGATGGCGAAAACAACCGTCACCGACAGCAACCAGCGATTACGCCACCCATCGCGCCATTCTTTTTCGGCAATGACCCACAGATTGGTTTTCATTGGACGGTCTCCGCTTGTGTCAAAAAGTGCTGGTACAACTCGGGTAAGCCCGGCGACACCACCTGTATGTCGGCCAGCGCCGGATACGCCAGGGCCGCCTGCAGAACGGCAAGCTTCTGACTGGCCGGAAACACCAGACGATCATCCGTCTGCGCATACTGTTGAAGCACCCGATCGGATCGTAAACTGCCGTTGAGCCCCCGAGCGGCCATCGACACCGGCAGATCCGCCTGTACAAACAGATCATCGATCCGCCCCTGTGCAACGGCCCGGCCGCGATTCAGAATTAAGGCCGAGTCCAGATACGGTTCTAACCCGGGCAGAACGTGCGTGCAGATAATTACGCCACACCCCTGTTCGCGCAGCTCCGCTAATAACCGGAAAAAATCCAACGTGGCAATCGGATCGAGCCCGACGGTGGGTTCGTCGAGAATCAACAAAGACGGCGCGGTTTCAGATCCACCCCGATGTACTGACGGCAACAGTGCCTGAGCCAGGCCAAGCCTTTGCTTCATGCCTTTGGAGTAATGTTTAACGCGACGATCCGCCGATGGCGACAGCCCGACACGGTCCAACAACGCCGTGCTGCGTTGGCGGGCCGCTTTGCGAGATAAGCCATTCAGGCGGGCAAAGTATTCCAGCGTTTCCCGACCGGTAAGCATCGGATAAAAACTGACATTTTCCGGGACATAGCCAATCTGCTGATTACGCAAACCCGGGGCGCAACCCAACACCGACAATTGCCCGACATCAGCTTGGATCAAACCCAGTATCAGCTTAATCAGGGTGGTTTTGCCTGCGCCGTTATGGCCCATCAGGGCCAGCATCTCGCCTGGATGCAAGGTCAGATCAACGGCTTGCAGCACCTCGGTGTGATCGTAGTGTTTCCCGACCTGACTCAGTTCAATTAGGACCTGATCATTCATTATTCGACTCCATTGAGCTGGTAAAGGGGATAGCTGTCACGGACACCCGGCGACTTAAGCACCGGAAAATTCCGCTGGACCCAACGCAGCAGCAACACCGCAGGCGAGTCCATCAACACCTCCGCCTCGGGGTAGGTCCACATCAGTTTGTCCATGTCATCGTTGGGTTCAAACCCGGCATCGCCGATGCCGTCACTGTCCAGATCCCAACCCAGGTAATTGCTCCAGTAATTGCCACGGCCATCGACACTCCATTCCTGCTCGCGCGAGGAAACATATTTCACTTGCACGCGATTGTGCACAAACCGGTTCTCGGTAAAGCGATTGCCTTCGGACCCGGCCGTGAGATGAATGCCCAGATCGCTGTCGGCCAATAGGTTATTCCGGAACAGGTTCTGGCCGGAGTTGTAAACGAACAACGCCTTGCCTTCGTCGTTCACAACCTGACCATCAGTGTCGCTGCGAATGGATTCCAGCCGATTGCCGACAAACTCTGAACGATTGACGAAGTTCAACAGCAGACCGTAGTCGCGGCAGTTTTGCGCGACATTGTCTGATACCGCCAGACTGTGCGAACTCATCAGGGCATAGCCGACATCAACGTTCTGCGCGACATTACCCTCGACGGTGTTGGCGTGCGAGTACATGTAATGAATGCCAAAGCGAAGATTCCGCATCTGGTTATTGACCAATCGGTTGTGCTGGGAATTGATGATGTACAGACCGTCGCGGGTATCGGAGACCCGGTTGCCGTCGACGACAATCTGTTGCGAGCTGATCAGATGAATACCATTGCCCCGATCGGCGGAGCGCATGGCAGGGTTACCCTGAACCCGGTTGTGTTCGATCTGTGCTTCGTTGACGTTTTCGAGATATATCCCGAAGCCGTCGCCCTGTAACAGGGTATTGCGAACGGTGAGGTTATTAACGGACACCGCTTTAATGGCCGCATCGGTCTCGGTCAGGTCCGATCCCCAGCCACGAATGTTCAAGCCATCAATGGTGACGTCATCGGCCTGAATGCTCAGGGCATTGCCGGTGCCCTGCGCGTCGATCTGTACTGAGCCTTGTGCTCTTATAAGTACCGGAACCGAGATCAGAAACGACCCGGTGTAAGTACCTTCGGTCAAGGTAATGCGATCGCCCGCACTGGCCTGGCTCAACACCTGACGTAACTGGTGAGCCGAATCGACCGACCAGTCGGTCGCCAGTGCCGGCCATAGACTGGTCAGACCGATCACAAGCGTTGCCAATAAACCGAATCGTTTCATAAAGCCTCAGTTCTATTGCTCGTCTGGGCACCCAACCGGGCGCCCTTTAAGGCCGGCTATCAGGCCGGCTATCAGGCCGGCTTCACCAACATGCGACCGCGCATTTCCATGTGCAGCGCGTGGCAGAACCAATGACAGTAGAACCAATGCACCCCGGGTTTATCGGCGACAAAGGTCACTGAAGAAGTCTGCTGCGGGCTGATTTCCATACTGACGCCATGATTGGTCATGACAAAGCCATGTGAGACGTCTTCGATCATATCGAGGTTGGTCACGACAACGGTCACTTCATCGCCCTGATTCACCTCGAACTTTTCCATACCGAAGGTAGGCGCCACAGACGTCATATAGACGCGGACTTTGTTACCGTCGCGGATGATCTTGTTGTCGGTTTCCAATGTCACGCCGTCTTTGGTCGCCATCGCAACTGTGGAGGCGAAGAATGGATCGTCGCGTTTCCAGATCTTGGACGGCTTCATTTTCGAGCGATGCACAATCATGCAGTCATGCGGTTCGGCAAAGGTCGGACCGTCGTGCACCAGTTTCATTTCATCACCGGAAATATCAATCAGCTGATCGTTTTCAGCGTGCAATGGTCCCACCGGCAGGAAGCGGTCTTTGGAGAACTTACACAAGGCGATCAGATATTTACCATCGGCATCTCGCGTTTCACCCATGGTGGTGTGGTTATGCCCAGGCTGATATTGCACATCCAGTTTCTGGCGAATGTAGTTAACGCTGTCACCGTTGTAGTGCTTGATCGCGTCTTCAACACTCCACTTCACAATCTGACTGTCGATGAACACAGTGGTATACGCATTGCCACGGTTATCGAAGGCGGTGTGCAATGGACCAAGGCCCAGTTCCGGTTCGGCAACGATGGTATCGCGTGGCTGGATCTTATCGGCGAACAGGTCCGGCAGTTTCTTAATGGAGATCACCGATACGGTTGGAGACAGCTTACCGTTCGCTACAAAGTACTCCCCGTCCGGTGCGGTATTCAGGCCGTGCGGGCTCTTCGGTACCGGAATGTAACGTGTCAGGTTGGTACCGGCGGCTTTACGACCGTCGACCACCTTGACACCGTTGTAGGTTTTGTACTGACCCGCCGCGATGGCTTTTTCAATGGCAGGGACGTCAAACACCACCACATGGTCACGCTCGGCGGAAATCATGCTGCCGAGATTCATACCCATTTCTGAGTTGTAGCAGGTTGAAGCCACAAACCGACCGTCATAATCAGCATCGGTATTGTCCAGGTTTCCGTCGACAATGACTTGCCAGGCTACCTCCATGTTCTCTGCATCGATCGCATTGAAAAGCGACACGTACTGGCTTGGATCGTCCAACACTGAGCCATCGTTCGGCAGCGGAACTTCGTATTCGCCATTGCAGAACACGTATTTAGTGTGCGGAACTTTCTGTACACGCAAACCATGAATGGCGTGGGCATTGGGAATCTCGACGATTTTGTCGGTCTTCATGATGTCGCAACGAATCCGCGCCACACGGGTGTTGGCCTTGTCGTTAATGAACACGTACTTACCGTCGTAACGGCCATCCTGCATGCTCATGTGCGGATGGTGTGCGTCACCGTTCGGATGTTTCGCGCCTTCGCCCAACACTTCTTTTGACTCGTTGGTGATGTTCCAGCCCGTTGCGCTCTCGGTGTTGAACACCGGGATACGCATCAGTTCGCGCATCGAAGGAATCCCCAGAATACGGACTTCACCGGAGTGACCACCGCTCCAGAATCCGTAGTACTCATCCAGCTCGCCGGGTTCAACGGCGTATTTCATTTTTTCCTGGGTGGCGGCATGCGCTGCCTGAGAAAACATGGCGGCCGTCATGGTTGGTGCCATGACCCCGAGACTGCCGACGAGGGCAGACTTTTTGAAGAAACTCCGTCGGGATGAGTCGTCATCCAAATGGGTTTCAACCGGCTCTGTTGGTTGATTTTTGTTTGTCATTGTTGTCTCCCCTTTTCAGGTCAGTTGACTTCGGTTGCTTCGATCAGACGGCCACTTGCCTTAAGACGCTGTTTCTCTTTTTTCGCTTTCTTAATCAGCGGTGGACACTTGTTTTCATTGAAATAGGTCATCTGGCAATCCAGGCAGTAGTGGCACTCGCGCTGGTTGATGGTGCCGTCAGGCTGAATGGCCTGAATTTCACATTCGTTGGCACAAACACGGCAGGGCTTACCGCACTCATCGCGTCGTTTGAGCCAATCAAAGAGCTTAATGTTGGTGGGCACTGAGAGGGCGGCGCCCAGCGGGCACAGGTAGCGACAGAACGTTTTTCGTTGAAACAGGTTGGTTGCCAGGATCAGTCCGGCCCAGAGTACAAAGCCCCACTCGCGCGAAAACTTCAGCAAAAAGGTGGTCTTAAACGGTTCAATCTCGGCGTATTGTTCCGCCAGAGCAAGCGACTGTATGGATAGGCCAAACAGGGCCAGAAGAATCAGATATTTTATGGCCCAGAGCCGCTCATGGACCGCAAACGGAAGTTCGAACTGCGGAATTTTCAGTTTTCGAGCGACTTCGTTGATCAGCTCCTGCAGTGCACCGAACGGGCACAGCCAGCCACAGAACACACCACGCCCCCACAACAACGCAGTGACGGCAACCGCCACCCACATGATGAAAATGATCGGATCGAGCAGAAACATTTGCCAATCGAAGTCCGACATAAACGCCTGCAGAAAGGTAAAGACGTTGACGATCGAAATCTGTCCGGCACAGTACCAGCCGATGAAGCCAACGGTATAGATCAGAAACCCGGTTCGGACATGGTGCAGGAAGCGTGGGTAACGGACCAGTACATCCTGGAAGAACAGGATCGCCAACAATACGCTCAGACCGGCGATCAAGAACGCGATTTCTATGCGCTTGTCGTACCAGACCTGTTCCGTCAGGCTTCGTTCGGGTTCGACCACGGCCGGTTCCGGCCGTTCCAGATATTTTTCCAGAACCTGATAGTCGCCTTTAAAGCTGGTGAACACCGAATCAATCGCACCAACCTGCCGTCTGACCAGCAGTTCAAACTGAAACGGCTGACCGGGATCGAACCCGTGGTGGTCGCGGATGATGAACATGGACATTTCGCTGAAATCGGGTGCATCGTCCAGATAGATGTCCTGCAGGCGGATGTAATCCAGGTCCCGAAACGATATCGCCAGATCATTTTGCAGCAGCTGTATCCGATCAAATATGCCGCCACGCACATAACCGGACCCTTTGTACGAGTAGCCGTTACCAAACAGCGCCAGCACATGCTCACCCGGCTTCAGCTCACTTTGCAGCCAGGCATATTCATCGTCACCGAGGATGTTCTTGCCCACCGCCGGCAGGTCGATCAGCGTGTAATAAATATCGGTGAACGTTTCCTGTGACTGGTCCTGCGGTACCTCATCGATGCCTTCGGCGGCCGTTCCCGAAAAAGCTTCGCGGATGTCTTCGTTTTTCAGATGCAGTCGTCGAACCGAGCCTTCCCCGGTGAGTTCTTGCCAGGAAAGATCGACGTCTACTGGTTTTTTGATCGAGGCTGGTAAGGTAACGCGTTCGGTGGCTTCAATCAGACCCAACGCCCGGGCTAATTCGGTGGCCCCGCGGGTAATCCCGACGTTCATTACCATCACTGTCACGGTCGCGCCCGAGATGCCATCGAGCTGCACCTGACCGGACGTCCGGTTACCACCGACTTTGATACGATCGGTTAACGATAACCCGGTATACTGATCGGTAAAGTCGTGCAGTTTCGACTCAGGAATGCCGACCAACAGAATCGGCTCGTGATGTTCCAGCACCTGAGCATGCAAATAGTCGCCTTCCGGGCTGATGAACACCAGCATGTTCACCGGTTCACCAGAATAGGCCGGTACGCGATGCAGATCGTTGGTTTCGAACGCGTAAGCGACGGTTTCGCCAGCTTGTTGAATGCGCCAATACGGCAGCGCTTTGCCAGTGGCGCTTTCAATGCGTTCACTTAAAAATCCGGCGTCCGGATAGCGCTCATTCAATACCCGATCGGCCGGAACGGGCTCACTGACGAACAGCGCCCAACCGGGTGACGATAACAGCATGAGACTAACCATCAACAACACTCGAAACACTGCACACCACCACGAAAAAAACGAATAAGAAAGAGACTAAAACTCAGTGAGAAAATTGCGTTTGACTGTTATCAAACCGACCCGGGCGATCACAGGCCGATTGATATGAATCAACGGCGTCGGGTTACTGGCCCGACGGATCAAGACTGGCAAAGTACGCGGCCAGGTTTTTAATGTCCTCGTCCGATAACGGTGCCGCCATGCCATACATCACCGCCGCCTGACCACCGGCGCGTTCTTTACTGCGATACGCTTTGAGCGCAGACTCCAGATACGCTGCTTTCTGGCCGGCCAGGTTGGGATACATCGGTACCATCGAAATACCATTGGCACCATGACAGCCCACGCAGGTCATCGACTTGGCTTCACCGGCATCAATATCGGCGGCGAAGGCTAACCCGGACGTCGCCATGATCAGAGCACTGAGAAAAAATTTGTTCATACAATCCTCATTGAGTTAACTCGAGTGTGTTCAAAAAAAAATATCGCGAACCAGAAACGGACAAAGTCCAGACTAGTCTCATTACGTTCAGGCCGAGATACCCATTAGTGGGTAGCCACCCTGATTTAGAACCAGAACTCGACAGAAAAGTGAGTGGATGTTGGGCAGACCACGTTGTCTGTTGCGGCAAACCTTATCGACATGCCGCCAGACATCCTTGATACTTATCAAGAGCCGTCTGTGCATTGACAGAGGAGTCATATGATTCAGGATCCAAAGGTCATCACGAACCTAAGCAGCCATCATCTTTTTTCCAGTTTGAACGAAGTACAACTCTCGACCCTGTTACGCAATGCCACGCGTCGAACGCTTGATGAACGAGAGGTGTTGTTTCGCCAGAGCGAACCGGCCGATCGGTTTTACTATGTTAGCCACGGCATCATCCGGTTATACCGAACATCACCGAGCGGACATGAAAAAGTGGTTGATATCGTGCGGGAAGGTCAATGCTTTGCGGAAGCCATCATGTTCAATGCACAGGAGCGTTATCCGGTCACGGCCGATGCGCAGGTTGCCTCGGAAGTCATCGGCATCGAAAACGGATCGTTTCATGGACTGTTGAAAAGCGACAACGAACTGTGCATGGCGTTGATGCGTCAGATGAGTATTCGATTGCACAGTCAGTTAAATGAAATTGAAAACTTATCTTTGCAAAACGCCTTGCACCGACTGGTCAATTATCTGCTGCACGATCTGCAAAGCCCGAACGACACGCTGACCTTCGACATTCCCAAGCGACTGATTGCCTCGCAACTCGGCATTCAACCCGAAACCTTTTCCAGGCTGTTGAGAAAACTGGAAGACAATCAGCTGATTCAGGTTTCGAACCGTGACCTGAAGATTCTCGATCGTGACGGGCTCTATCAGCTCACGCGAGACAATCAACCGTTGCGAGCGCGCAAGCCCTGAAAAGAGTGATCGGGAGCGCGCTGCTCATAGTTAAGAAGGTGCTGAGGTACTGATGCCTGACGTTTCAGTCAACACCTGCGTAAAGTGAGGTCACTAGCCCGGACGTCCATCGACGCGAGCGCGGAAGACAACCGGTGCATAGCGAACCATAAAAAGACCAAACGCCATCACCCACAACGCCGCCGATACCTGAATGGCCAAGGCGTAATCACTGAGCAGATAAGGCAGCGCAACGCGACTGACCACCGACAGCAGCATCAACACCAAGGCTATGGTCATGGTATAGCCGACAGCGATTCGACGACCGGTGTGACCCAATGACACTCTCGATATCATCGAAAGAATCATAAAACCGATGCCACCGACAGTAATGGCATGCAACGCGGTGGATGCTGACGCCAACAACTGAAACTGGTTGAGCCCCAATAACCCATACCCCAGGCACACAAACCAATAGCTTAAGTGTAACGACCAAACCAACGGCGTCGAGTAGGTCACCCAGATGCGCCAACGTAGCGCTCTGATCAGGTTGATCGCGCCGGTAAAAAAGTAAATTAACCCCAGAACAATCGCGGGAGTGTTTAAAAACCCAAGAGTCGCGACCACACTCAGCAAGACCGAGCCAATGGACAACTTTTCGAGAATGGCAATCGGGGCGACACGTGCGGTCCCGGTGCCATTGGCAGTAAACATCGGAAACACCCGCCCACCCATAATCGTCATCACCAAGCTGATCAGCAAGACCGTCAGATATCCTATCGATGGCGCACTGACAGCCACTGCACCGGATAAAGACAGATGCATCAGTCCATTCAACACCGCCAACGTCAACAAAATCGGAATAAAAAACAGGTTGCGCCAAAGACGCACTTTGACAATGGGTCGGGCAAACGCTAAGGCCGCCGCCGGCAGAAACAGCACATCGAGGATGGCAATACTGAGCGCGCTGAACGCGTCCGGGAAAAACATCATCACCCGGGCGCACAGCCAAAGTAAAAAGAGCAGCACCAAGGGCACAGCCTTAACACTGGTTACTCCGGTCCAGTTCTGCACCGCGGTTAACAAGAAACCAACAATGACGCCGACGGTAAAACCGAACAGCATTTCATGCAGGTGCCAGAAATAGCTGCCACCGTAAGGTGAAAAAACCAAACGCCCGGAATAGGCCATTGCCCACAGCGCGATACTGATGGCACCGAACGCCGCACTGAACCAGAAGAACGGCCGGAACGCCAGGCGAAAAAGCGGAACCTGAAAATCCTGATGAATCGGAGATTGCGTACTCATACCCGTTGCTCCTGTGGTTATTGCGCTCTGGTTGATTCAGCGGCGTCTGTGGGTAAATGCAACAGCTCAGCCAACAGTTTCTGCTGAGACGGCACCGTCATATCTGCGAGCGTGAACTGATCGAGGTGGCAAAAAAACTGCTCCATGGCACCGGTAAACATCTGCTTGATCTGACAAGCCGGCGTGATGACGCATTGATTGTCCGCACCAAAACATTCCACCAACTTTGAACCTTCTTCAAAGTACCGGACCAACTCACCAATGTTGATTTCACTCGCCGGTCGACTCAACGCGATGCCGCCGTTGCGACCGCGGGTAGCCTTGACATACCCCTGTGCGTTCAGCACCTGAACCACTTTCATCAGATGATTTTTGGAAATGTCATAGCTCTCGGCCACATCCTGAATGCGGGCCGGATGTTCCGTATCGACATTGAGGTACACCAGCACTCGCAAGGCGTAATCGGTAAATCTTGTGATGTTCATTAGTTATCAGATTTCATCTTTAAAGATGCATTTAATATACATCTTTAAAGATGAAAATAAAACCTATGAGCCAAGCACAAGAACCTGGTATACAGGGACAAATCGGTTGTAGTGTTACATGAGGGAGGCGGCGTCGCTCAATGATCTAGTCGATTTAGCAGCGCCGTGAAAAAAACGACTGGTCGAACAAACAAGATAAGGTACCACCCTAAATTAACAAACAGGGTGGTACTCATTAAAACAATGAAAAGTTATCTTCAGGGATGATGAATCGCCACCACCTGCTTCCCGCTTAACCACGTCTGCACCAGAGTGTTCACCTGCTCAGCCGTGACCGCATCAATCTGCGGTTTCGGGTTGTCATAATCGATCAACGGCTGGCCGATGATCACCGCACCGACCAACTCATTGCGTTGGCCTCCGTTGGTCGACAACTGCTGTTCGTACTGTTCTGCAACCCGACGACGGGCTTCCGTGATTTCCTTGGCGGTAAAGGGGTTGGCTTGTAGGTCAGCCAAGGTTGCATCCAGAGTATCCAATGCTTCCTGCTCTCGTTCCGGATCGGTACTGAGGCTGATGTGTAATGCCCATTGCTGGCGATAAAAGGATTGCACGGTATCCCAGACGGACGTGCCATAGGTCAAACCGGAGTCTTCCCGAATGGCCTGATGCAAACGTTTTTCCAACGCTTGAATGGCGACTTCTGACGTGAAGTATCGAGCTGGGTTTACCGGCAAATCATCCACTGCGAACACGTAGTGAATGTCTGAGCGTTGTTCTTTTAAGCCATCGACAACGACGTTTTTAGACTCTGGAGTGGCTGGCTCATACGACACCATATCGTCGGCATAACCAATGGGTAAACCGGCCAACGTAGATTCCAGTAACGGCGTAACCTGTTCGGGGGTGGTATCACCAACAATCACGATGACCGCGCTCAAGGACGTTTTCAGCAGGTGCTGCTGTACATCCAAAATCTGCTCGGCCGTAATACGACCGATGACCTCTGGCGACATCATTTGGTAGCGCGGGTCCTCGTTACCATACACGGCGGAGAAGTAAGCCTGGCTGTAGGCAAAATCGGGAGTGTTGGCATACTCGTTCATCGATTGCACCGAAGTATTGAGCGTCAACTCGACCATACGATCGTTCAACTGTTCTTCGGTATAAGTCCCGGCCATCATCTGCAACAGCATGCCCAACTGATCCGATGGACCTGACACGTCAACACCGCTGTAGCCTTCGCGCAAAAACGGGCTGTAGCTGACACCTTTGGCGGTCAGGTGATCGAAAAAGTCCTGCCCTGATAACCCATAGAGTCCCGATCGAACCCGGGCTTCCAGCCATTCATCGGCCGCTGGTATCAAAGCATCCGGAACCTGAAGGGTCCCACCCAAGAGCAAGGCTGTTGCGGACACACTATCAGGTTCCAGTGCACTCGGTTTGAGAACGACAGTCAGACCATTGTCCAGCTGCCAAAAGTACAGCCCTTCGCTATCGAGCATATCGGTTTGCTCGATGATCTCACCGGAAAAATCATACGCGGCGGTAGTTTCCACGATCGCTCGCGCAACCGGTTCGGTCACGGTTTTATCCAGTGACAATTGATACTGCTGAGTCCAACGCTCAGGCGAGACATCCGCCGACTGCGGGTGATAAAAATAGCCGAAGGCCCGGTCGATTTCGTAGGCGTGGGTAACATAGGCATTCAGCTGGTCGAGGGTCACCACCGCATTCATCTGTTCCAGTTCTTCGATACTGGCCTCGATGTCTTCCTGCACTTCATTTGCACTGAGGAAATACAACAAAAAATCCATGTGGTCATACGCCGACGCGCCTTCCAGCCAAGAGGCGGTATCAACCAGCTCGGCCAGCATCTGTTGTTTCGCCGATTCGAACTCCTGTGCGGTGACACCAAATTGCTGCAGGCGTTTCAGTTCAGTCACCATCGCATTCAGGGCCTCGGTCTCTTTCCCTTCATAGACGGTGGTCCAGACATCCAGAATCGGGGTGCCATCATAAAAGGCATCGGTTGCCACATAAGCATCGACCAGAGCAGGATTTTCCTGTTCACCCAACCGCTGTAAACGGGCTTCTAACGCCAGGGTATAAACCCGGTTCAGGTACTCAGCTTCCCGGTACTCTGGTGTTTGAGCATCAATCTCAATTGCCGGTAAATACAACTGCCAGTTGTATCCGGTCTGATGGCTGTCGGTTGCACTGAGCAGACGGAGGCCATCAATTTCGACCTCTCCGACTTCCGGCAACTGCTGAGTCACCCGCTCGGCATGCCAGTCGGCAAAATGCTCGGTGATCTGAGCCTGCGCTTCCAGAGCCCCTTCCGGCATGACCACGATCACTTCGGTATTGTCCGGGCGGTACCACTGCTGGTAGTAATCCTGAAGTTGCTCGGCAGTCGCGTTCGCCACGATGTCCGTATCGCCAATCGGCAATCGCTCGGCATAACGGGTTCCGGCATAGGTGTTCTGAAACTCTATCATCCATGCGGGTGTCTCGGTGCCCTGACTGCTGCGCCACTCTTCAATAATCACCGGCGCTTCTTTCGTCACTTCGGCCGGTTCAAACTCAATGGCATCGGCCCAGTCGCGCAGAACATCGAACGCGGTCGCTAATAAGTCCGGATCGTCGGCAGGAATGGTCAACTCATAAACGGTCTCGTCAAAGGACGTATAGGCATTGATGTCCCCACCAAAGCTCATGCCGGCGGCTTCGAAAAACGCAATCATGTCCTGTTCGGGGAAGTTTTCGGTGCCGTTAAACGCCATGTGTTCGACGAAGTGCGCGAGTCCACGCTGTTCATCGGTTTCATTTAACGACCCAGAGCGAATGCGCAAGCGCAGTTCAACGCGATCACGACTGCCATTATCCGGCAGAGTTTTCACTATCCAGTTCAGCCCATTATCCAATGAGCCGGTGGTAATCAACGGATCGACGACGGGTGCCCAATTCCGACTGGCCTGAAATTGATAAGAAGCGTCATCGTTTGGAGACGGCAGCAACGCGCAGCCGGTTAGAGCAACGACCAGACCGGTCGCTATCAATGGTTTCATGCAGGTTTCCTTTTTTACATGAAGGGATTAAATCATTGGACCATTGCTCATTGACTTTCATGGTTTCGAAAGACAGACAAACAACGGCGATCATCCGATGGATAAACAGACTTAGACTAATTACTTAAAAAATAGGTAAGAGAGTGAGACGAAAAAATTCGCTGTTCGGTCATCCTTGTTACTGACATGGACAGGCGGTGACACTCCCTGACACCCGAAGCGCATCATCATAATTATTCAACCTATGAAGACAAGCCGAAACGCTTCGACGCGCGCGCTGGTGATGATATTTGTCAACTCACCCAGACAATTGAGTAGCTTTTGATCAACCTCCGGATCAATTCCCGGACAACCGCTGGCTGCAGTGCTTCCCTTGCGCGGCCCGCGTCTTCATAATACCGGTTGCAATGCAATCATCAGGGTGTACTCGTGGATCAGAAAGTCAAAGTCGGTATCGTTTTCGGAGGGCGCTCTGCGGAGCATCAGGTATCACTCCAGTCGGCCAAAAGCATCATCGATGCCATCGACAGAACCCGTTATGAACCCGTATTGATTGGCATCACGGAACAGGGGCAATGGCTGCTCAACGATGCGACGGACTTTCTGCTCAATGCAACCGATCCGAAAACCATTGAACTGAATCGTCAGGGCCAGCCGGTCACCCTCGCCGCCGGGGATCAGCGTGGTTCCGTCATCCCGACCACGCAAAGCCCGATCAATGCTCAGGTCGATGTCTTGTTCCCGGTCTTACACGGCCCGTACGGCGAAGATGGCTCCATTCAGGGCTTAGCGCGTCTGGCGAACCTGCCCTGCGTTGGCAGCGGTATTCTCGGCTCGGCGGTCGGCATGGACAAAGACATCGCCAAGCGTCTGCTGATTCATGCCGGCCTGAACGTCGCGGATTACGAGGTTGTCCGCAACGGCCAGCTTACTGAGGCCTTGATCGAACGCATCGAAACACGCTTGCAGTACCCGGTGTTTGTTAAACCCGCCAACATGGGCTCGAGCATCGGTGTCAGCAAAGCCGAGAACCGAGAAGCCCTGATCACCGCCGTCGCGGACGCGGCCCGGTTCGACCCTAAAATTCTTGTGGAAGCGCTGGTTGTCGGACGCGAAATTGAATGCGCGGTGCTCGGTAACGATACACCGGAAGCGTCGGTATGCGGTGAAATCGCCGCTAATCAAACGCATGCCTTTTACGATTACGACGCCAAATACATCGATGCCGACGGCGCGGTGTTGAGCATTCCGGCCGCGATTAGCGACGAGGCCTCCGAGCGCATTCGTGAGATTTCCAAACAGGTTTTCACCACGCTGGAGTGTCGGGGGTTAACACGGGTAGATGTGTTCCTGACCGATGCGGGCGAAGTCGTCATTAACGAAGTGAACACCATCCCCGGCTTCACCAAGATCAGCATGTATCCAAAACTGTGGGAGCACAGCGGCCTGCCCTACCCGAAACTGATCGACCGGCTGATTCAACTGGCCATCGACGATTTTCGCGAGTAACCGGTAAGCTTATTGAGCTTTACTTATACGGATGATCATATATATGATTATCCGTATATTTATCAGGACCTTCCTTTATGGGAATCTTTGAACGCTTACTGACGCTCTGGGTGGCGCTGGCCATCGTTCTCGGTGTTGTTACCGGACAGGCCTTTCCCGCATTGTTTTCATTTCTGGCCGGTGCCGAACTGGCGCACGTTAATCTGGTGGTCGCCGCGCTGATCTGGGTGATGATCTTCCCGATGATGGTGCAGATTAACTTTGCAGCGGTTCGCCGAATCGGGCAGTCCCCCAAAGGATTGGCATTGACCCTGGTGATTAACTGGCTGATTAAACCCTTTACCATGGCCGCTTTGGGCTGGTTGTTTTTCCGGGTTATTTTTGCGCCGCTCATCACCCCTGAAACGGCCATGGAATATCTGGCTGGCGTCATTTTATTGGGCGTCGCACCGTGCACGGCCATGGTGTTCGTCTGGAGTCAGCTGACCCGCGGTGACGCCAACTACACACTGGTTCAGGTGGCCGTGAACGATGTCATTATGATTTTTGCGTTCGCCCCGATCGCCGCCTTCCTGCTGGGCATCACCGAAGTTGCCGTGCCCTGGCAAACCCTGTTGCTCTCGGTCACGTTGTACGTGCTGCTGCCATTGATTGCCGGGGTACTGGTGCGTCGGATGCTCGAACGTCGCTCCGGAGAGACCGCCATTCAAGCGTTTCTGCATCGGGCCAAACCCTGGTCCATTCTCGGTCTGCTGGGCACCGTGGTGCTGTTGTTCGGGTTTCAGGCACAACGCATTCTGGATAACCCGTTCGCTATTTTGCTGATTGCCATTCCGTTACTGATTCAGACCTATGGCATTTTCTTTATTGCCTACGGGGCTGCGCGCAGCCTGAAGCTACCGCACCCGGTCGCGGCACCGGCCTGCCTGATCGGGACTTCGAACTTTTTTGAGCTGGCGGTCGCGGTCGCCATTTCACTGTTCGGTCTGAACTCCGGTGCCGCTTTAGCGACCGTTGTAGGAGTTCTGGTGGAAGTGCCTGTGATGCTCAGTCTGGTCTGGTTTGCCAATCGCACCCGACACTGGTTTCCTACTCAATAGGGTCTGCTAAAAGGTTTTAACAATGACTCATCCATTCGACACCCTGCCCTTGCCGACTGGCGGCGCCTTTGTGTTTACACCGTGTCCGGGCACCCGTGGCGAGGCACTGCCCGACGCCTTAAGCCGACTGAAACACACCGGTGCGTCCACCTTGATTACCATGCTCTCAAATGAGGAGCTCGATCATCTCGGTGTGCCCGATCTGGGCAAGGTTGCCGCCGATGAAGGGTTTCATTGGGTGCAACTGCCCATTGAGGATGACTGCGCCCCGGAAGCGCCTTTCGAGCAGGCATTTGCTCAGCATGGGGAAGCCTTACTACAACGTTTAACAGCCGGCGAAACGCTGGTAATTCATTGCCGTGGAGGCACGGGCCGAACCGGTTTAATGGCAGCCATCTTGTTGCTCAACGCCGGTATGGACGGCGCAGAGGTTCAATCGCGCATTCAGTCCGTTCGACCCAAAGCGCTGACCATCGACACACAAACGACCTGGCTGAAAGCCCGCTACCCGGCATTCAACTGAGCAGGTTTCCCGGCCTTCCGTCAGTCTTTTGGGGAACTGATTAACCAGCGTTAGGTCAACGTCTCACTCTTGGCTATACTCAAAATCAACAGGAAATCAGTCGAGGAGCCCACCATGCAGCTGACGCGCAGTTTTGCTGAGCCGTTGTCGGCCCTCAATGACGATCTGGGAACAGACATCGCGATCATCAGCTCCGTGGTAGACGCCTGTTATACGATTTTAGAAGTACAGGCGCCAAGCGATTTTCTGGACGCGGGAAGACGTTTCCCTCTTGGCGATACCTACTGCCATCAAGTGGTTCAAGATGCGAAGACAATTAGCTATGACGCCTTGGGGCGCATTCGTGCCGAGATACTGCATCCGGTCTACACCGCTATGCAGTTGGAAGCCTACGTCGGCACACCGCTATGGTATGAAAGGAAAATCATCGGTACTCTGAGCTTTTCGGGCTTCGGCCCGAAAGTCGGCGGCTTCAATGCGCAGGACCTGAAAAAAGTCGAACAACTGGCCGCCGAGATCAGCACGGCCTTAGAACCCAAACAATAAGCCAACCATTATGCCCGACGCGCTTCGCAAACAGACGGCTCGCATTCTCAGCGTCGATGGTCGACATCGGCTCAGCCGTGTGGTCGATTGGCTGCTCATCCTTCTGATCAGTCTCAACGTTCTCGCCATCATTCTGGAATCGGTGCCGTCCTTTCACGACCGCTATGCCACCCCTCTGTTCTGGTTCGAAGCGTTTTCCGTCACCGTCTTTTCCGTTGAATATGTGTTGCGGGTCTGGTCGAGTGTTGAGCTGGTGGGGTTCAATGACACCGGGGCCTTTAAAGCCCGACTGCGCTACATGGTCACCCCCTTAGCCCTGATTGACCTTTTGGCCATTGCCCCTTTTTATCTCAGTATTCTCTTTGCGGTCGACCTGCGTTTTCTCCGGGTCATCCGACTGCTGCGCATTTTTAAGCTAACCCGATACTCCGGCGCGATGAATCTGCTGCTGAGTGTATTCCGCGAAGAAGCACAGGCATTTATGGCCGCGTTTTTTGTCCTGCTGATGTTGCTGATCCTCGCCTCCAGCGGCATCTATCTGTTGGAACATGAGGTGCAGCCAGACGCGTTCGGCAGCATCCCGGATGCGATGTGGTGGGCAATGGCCACGCTGACCACGGTCGGCTATGGCGATGTAGTACCGATTACACCTCTTGGAAAACTCTTCGGTGGTTTGATTACCGTCATCGGTATCGGCATGGTCGCCCTGCCTGCCGGCATTCTGGCCTCCGGATTTGCCGATCAGGTGCATCGCCGCCGCAGCCAGTACGAGGAACGATTAGAACAGGTGCTGGGCGATGGCATCATCACCCACCATGAACAAGAAGATTTAAGCCATTTGCGAGAATCCCTCGGCCTGAGTCAGGATGAGGTAGAGGATCTGACGCATGCCTACCTGAAAAAACATCAGCAATCGATTCGCCAATGCCCGCATTGCCATAAGCCGCTGATCCAGGAGCGACGTTCCGATCGCTCCTCTTCTGACGAGTAACCGTTGCGACTATTTCGTAAACAGCTGCCGGGGAAAATCGACCAATAACTCATACCCGGTTTCAGTGACGAGCACACTCTCGGTAATCTCGATTCCCCAATCGTCCTGCCAGATCCCGGGCATGAAGTGAAAGGTCATACCGGGCTTCAGCAACGTCTCATCGGTGGCGCGCAGACTGAATGTGCGTTCGCCCCAATCCGGCGGATAACTGACGCCGATCGGGTAACCGCACCGCGCACCTTTCCGGTCAATACCGTACTTCGCCATGGTGGCGTCGAGCGCGTTAGCAATGTCGCAGGTCCGGTTTCCTGGCTTGGCTTGTTCTAGCCCGGCATCAATAGCTTCGAGCAGTGCTTTTTCGGCATTGCGGAAGCGTTCGCTGGGTTTGCCCAAATAGAGTGTGCGAGACATGGGGGCGTGATAACGCTTGAAGCATCCTGAAATTTCAAAAAAGGTCCCTTCATTTGCTCTGAAGGGTTTATCGTCCCAGGTGATATGAGACGCGGAAGCTTCTTTCCCCGAGGGTAACAGCGGGACGATAGACGGATAATCACCGGAATATCCGTCAACGCCGGCAATGGCGGTTTCGTAGATCTGCGACACCACATGACTTTTGGGAATGCCGGCACGCGCGACATCGAGAATCCGCTGATGAATACGGGCCGTGATTTTCCCGGCGATGCGCATGTATTCGATTTCTTTTTCAGACTTGATGGCCCGGGCCCAGTTCACTAGGTTATGACTGTCGACAAAGCGTGCTTCCGGCATGGCCAAAGCCAGTGAACGATGCGCATCGGCCGTATAATAGTAGTTGTCCATTTCCGTCGCGATAGTGCAGCCCTGCCAACCATTTTCGATAAACAAATGCTCAGCCAGCCAGGTCATCGGATGGTTATCCAGGTTTTGCACATATTCTTCAGGGTAGCCGACCATGTTCTCACGCTTCATGAAGCAGCGAATGAGGGCCGCGCTTTCGTCCATCTTACGGCCAAACCAGATGGGTTCCTCATGATCGACATGCACAATCACACCCTGATGCACGTAAAACGACCAGCCATCATATCCGGTCAGCCAATTCATGTTGCCCGGGTCGGTGGCGATCAGGACATCCACCTTACGCTTACGCATCTCCCGTCGAACGCGTTTAACACGGCTCTGATATTCTTTTTTGGTAAAAGCCAGCTTCATGCGTCACCTCTCTTTTTAAACTCGATTTGATTCATGTTGAATGCAAAACGTGAACCGGTTTTTTGAGTTGGACGTTATTTGTACGATAGACGAAGATGGCTGGGGTTGAAAGGATGACTCGAAAGGTAACTCAGATAAGGCGGTAAGCAGAACAGGGCTCAGCGCGCGACCGGAAGATGATGGGTCGCCGCTGAGCATTCAGGCTATAAAACGAATCAGAAATTCAGCGTATAGACAGCATCCATTCCGGTTTTAAAGTATTCAAGCGAGCCACTCATGGATGACCCGTTAAAAGACCAGGTTGCGTCGACGGTGACCGTGTCGCCATTCTTGGTGCCATCATATTCTAACGATCCTGAGCAGCCGGCGGTTTCTTGCATGGTCCAGTTTTCGCTTGCAGACGTCAGGACGACTTCTTCACTTCCAGATGCGGTACGGCTACTCGTTCGGGTCGAACTCAACACACCGTCGTCATAGATTTCAAATGTCAGATTACCAAAGTCCCCAATGGTTCCTGAAACAACTAAGTCCGTCTGATAACCGGAACCCTCATCCATCTCGACAACAGTTTGATAGTGATCGCCTGAGGATACGACCGTCCGAACACGCACCGGGACGCCACCATTCAAGTTTGCTGGCACATCGTAATTGCATTGGTTTTTAGCATAGGACTCTTCAGTGCAGGCATAGACTGTTAGAAAACTCATGAAGCCATCACTCAGGCTCGGAGCTAGAAAAGCGATTACGGCAAATGCTCCGGTCACATCGTCTTCAGCCAGCTCGATACTACCTGCAGCGGCAGTTGCACTCTGGATGAGTGTCAACTCACTGCGTTGGTCAATGGGGTCATTAGCGACGATTTCATCGTCGTCATCAAAGTTACAGACATTATGAGAAGCTTTAAAATCGACGTCAGTACTTCCTTGATTATCACCGTTGGAACCTTCCGGTTGACAGCCGAATAAGACGAATGCCAAAGGGATCGAGCAAAGCACGGTTGATTGGTTCATTGTGATTCCTTGTTTTCTTTTTTTATGAACGAACCATCAATTATGCTTCTTATGGGTGCTGATCTGCAGTGACCAAAGTCACGAATCAGAATCATTCACACATTGCGTCGATACTCGCCACCCACTTCATAGAGGGCATGACTGATCTGTCCCAGGCTGGCAACTTTGACGGCGTCCATCAAGACACCAAAGACATTGCCATGCGCCTTTGCGGTTTCTTTTAACTGACTAAGCGCCATATCGGTGCGGGCTTCGTGCTGCTTCTGAAAACTCTGCAATGCGTGAATCTGCTGGTGCTTTTCCTCATCTGTGGATCGCGCCAGTTCCAGGTCACCACTGGTGTTGCCGTTGTCGTCACCCAGGAAGGTGTTCACACCGATGATCGGCAGCTCGCCGGAATATTTTTTGTGTTCGTACAGCATCGATTCGTCCTGAATCTTGGAGCGTTGGTACATGGTATCCATCGCGCCGAGTACACCGCCGCGTTCACTGAGTCGTTCAAACTCCTGATACACCGCTTCTTCGACGAGGTCGGTCAAGGCATCAATGGCATGCGAACCCTGCAGCGGGTTTTCGATCTGATTCAGCCCCAGCTCTTTGTTGATGATCAACTGGATGGCCACCGCGCGTCGCACGCTGTCTTCCGTCGGTGTGGTGATGGCTTCGTCAAATGCATTGGTGTGCAGACTGTTGCAACTGTCAAACAGTGCATAGAGCGCCTGCAGCGTAGTCCGGATGTCATTGAACTGAATTTCCTGTGCGTGCAGCGAGCGGCCGGACGTTTGAATGTGATACTTCATCATCTGCGAGCGGGCATTCGCGCCATAACGATGCTTCATCGCCCGCGACCAGATACGACGGGCCACCCGACCTATCACCGCATACTCAGCATCCATGCCATTACTGAAAAAGAAACTCAGGTTTGGCGCGAAATCGTTCAGGTCCATGCCGCGCGCCCGATAATATTCCACCAGCGTAAAGCCATTGGCCAGGGTAAACGCCAACTGGGTGATCGGGTTCGCACCAGCTTCGGCAATGTGGTAACCGCTGACACTGACGGAATAAAAATTACGTACGCCGTGATCGATGAACCATTGCTGCACATCACCCATCAGGTGCAATGCAAATTCGGTCGAGAAAATACAGGTGTTCTGTGCCTGGTCTTCTTTCAGAATATCGGCTTGCACGGTGCCGCGTACCTGCTTCAGAGTCTTCGCTCGAATGTCCTGATACTCCGATTCCGACACCAGCTGATCGCCGGTCACACCCAGCAATCCTAAGCCAAGCCCGTTATGTCCTTCCGGCAACGCTCCATGATAGGTAATGCCTTCAGCGCGCAGGGTGTTTATTTTGGCTTCTGCCTCGCTCCAACGGCCCTGTTCTTTCAGATACAACTCAACCTGTTGATCGACGGCCGTGTTCATAAACATCGCCAGTATCATCGGCGCCGGCCCGTTAATCGTCATCGACACCGAAGTGGTTGGTGCACACAGATCGAACCCGGAATAGAGTTTTTTCATGTCGTCGAGTGAGGCGATCGACACCCCGGAGTTGCCAACTTTGCCATAAACATCCGGTCGTTCTGCCGGGTCTTCACCGTAGAGCGTGACGGAATCGAACGCCGTCGACAAACGGGCGGCGGGCTGCCCTTTCGACAGGTAATGAAAGCGTCGATTGGTGCGCTCTGGGGTACCCTCGCCGGCAAACATGCGCGTCGGATCTTCACCCGCTCGACGATACGGATAAACCCCCGCCGTATAAGGGAAGTGCCCGGGCAGGTTTTCTTTGCCGGTAAACAGAACCTGTTCACCCCAATCTTCCGTCTTACAGGAAGCCACTTTGGGGATACGGTTACCACTGAGGGTTGCCCGATAGTTGTCGCCTTGAATGACTTTGTCGCGCACGGTGTATTCAAAAGTCTCGGCTTCGACGCCCGCCATTCGCGCTTTAAAGCTTTGCACAGCGACAACGGTGTCCGGCTGCAACTGACTGAGTTGCTGATGATAATGCTCGACCAATACCGACTGCGCAGCATCAAGTTCCGTCTGCGTGACTTTTTCAAGCGGCGCCACATTGACGCCAAGAACACGCAAGCTTTCGTAAAGATGCTGCACCCGCCGTGCTGATTGCGACTGCTCAACAATCGACTCGTTCAATGAACGACCCTGCTCGGCAATTTCGGCCAGGTAACGTTGATGCTTACCCGGAATCAACACATGCGATTCCGGTGTACCAGCCGGTAACTGGCCCTGCCATTCTCGCGAGTCCTGATCATTCACCATCCGACACAGGTAATTGAAAAAACCATTCACACCCGGGTCATTAAAGTGGCTGGCAATGCTCGCAAAGACCGGCACGTCGTCATCGGCCAGTGAGAACTCGTTGCGATTGCGGCGCCATTGTTTGCGCACGTCACGCAATGCATCCTGCGCGCCTTTGCGGTCAAACTTATTGATCACGACCCAGTCGGCCAGATCGAGCATGTCGATTTTTTCCAGCTGGCTGGCGGCCCCGAACTCCGGCGTCATGACGTAACCGGGAATATCCACCAGATCGACAATGGCCGAGTCGCTTTGGCCAGTACCGGCGGTTTCGACAAAGACCAGATCGAACCCCTGGTGCGTTAATGCGGTAATGGCATCGTTCAGCATTTCATTGGTGGACAGGTTTTGGCGACGGGTCGCCATGGAGCGGAAAAATACATTCGGTTGCCGCAAGCTGTTCATACGAATGCGATCACCGAGCAACGCGCCACCGGTTCGACGGCGGGTTGGGTCAATGGCCAGGACTGCAAAGGTTCGATCCGGAAACTCGGTCGCGAAACGCAACACCAGTTCATCGGTTAGGCTGGATTTGCCGGCCCCGCCGGTGCCGGTCAACCCGATGGTCAGGCATTGTCGGGTAGCCGGTGCATCTTTCGCGCGGCCTTGTTCGATGTCCGTCAGTTGTCGGGCATGCTTCAGAAACGGATGCGCTTGTGCGGTCAGTTCGGCGGAATGAGAGGCCTGGTGCTTGCGAATTTGCTCGACGGCGTCATCGATCATGCCGGTCAGGCCGATCTTCTGGCCGTCATTGGGGTGGTAAATCCGGGTGACCCCGTACGCCTGAAGCTCTGTGATTTCCTCCGGCGTAATGGTCCCGCCGCCGCCGCCAATGATGGCAATGTGTGCTGCACCAGCCTCTCGCAGTTGATCGACCAGATAACGGAAAAACTCGTTGTGCCCGCCCTGATAGGAACTGATGGCGATGGCGTCGGCGTCTTCCTGAAGAGCTGCCTGAACGATGTCATTCACCGAACGGTTATGACCTAGATGAATGACTTCACAGCCGCGGTCCTGAATCAGGCGGCGCATCACATTAATGGCGGCATCGTGGCCGTCGAACAAACTCGCGGCCGTCACCACCCGCAACGGGGTCGTTGTATTCATGGTTCTCTCCGGTCGATCAGCGCGTGCCGGTTGGCGGCTGATTCTGATTTTTTATTTTTTTACGGGTTTCGTGCCGGGCTTACCGATTTTCAGACCTTCTTGTTATTGATGTTATCTGATCGGTAAAACATCCGCCTCGGGAACGACCGAGGCGGTTTAACAATTGGGATCATCACCCTGCTGCGATGACCCCGTGACTTGCCTGATTAAAACGTGGCAATGTTCTCAGGCTCGGCTTCGTAGGTATAAAAACCTTCGCCAGATTTTTTACCCAACAGTCCGGCATCCACCATCTGTTGCAACAGCGGGCACGGACGATACTTACTGTCTTTAAAGCCATCGTGCAGAACATTCATGATAAACAGACAGGTATCGAGTCCAATCACGTCGGCCAGCTTTAACGGCCCCATTGGATGGTTCATGCCCAACGTCATGACGGCGTCGATGTCTTCTGCGGAGGCAACGCCTTCATACAGGGTATAGATCGCTTCGTTGATCATCGGCATCAGCAGCCGGTTCGATACAAAACCCGGGTAATCTTTGACCGACACCGGCGTTTTATTGAGTGTTTTAGACACTTCATGCAATGTATTGAAGGTCTCATCACTGGTCTGTAAGCCGCGAATCAGTTCAACCAGTTCCATGATCGGAACCGGATTCATAAAGTGCATGCCCATGAACCGATCCGGGCGCTTGGTGGCCGCCGCCATGCGGGTCAGGGAAATCGCGCTGGTGTTCGACGCCAGAATGGTATGCTCCGGACAGATGCGATCAATACTCTGAAACAGGGCGATCTTAGTCGGCTCTTCTTCAGTCACGGCTTCCACTACCAGATCGCACTCAGCAAACACCTCCATGCGAGGAGACGTATGAATGCGTTCAATCGACGCTAATTTGCGTTCTTCGTCGATCATGCCGCGGGCGATACACTTATCGAGCCCTTTCTGGATTTTACCGACCGATTTCTGCAGATGACTCGGTTGATTATCGACCAGATGCACCTCGTAGCCATTGCGGGCAAACACCTGCGCAATGCCGCTGCCCATAGTTCCGGCGCCCAGGACACCTACGGTTTTAATTGTCATAATAGCTCCCTCAAACCTTGTCGACGGTGAAGTTCCGGTTCGATGCTTGCCAAGCAGCCTAGTTTTCGTTTACGTTAACGTCAACCATGTGAACCGGTTCAGAATCACAGTATTCCGTAAACTCACCGAAACATGCCTGATACGCATCAACGAGACCCGCACATTAATGAACGACGCAGACCAATACAGCATTCGCGATCTGGCCGATGAATTCGACATCACCACCCGCACGATCCGTTTTTACGAAGACAAAGGGCTGATGCAGCCTGCCCGTGATGGTCAGCGACGAGTCTACAGCAAAGGCGATCGCGCCCGGCTGAAGCTTATCCTGCGTGGTAAGCGTTTGGGGTTCAGCCTCGACGAAATCACGCAGCTGGTCAGCCTGTATGAAACACCGGAAGATACCGTGCCGCAGCTGGAGCAGTATCTGGAAACACTGCGCAACCACCGATCGCTGCTGGAAAAGCAACGCGCCGATATCGAACGAACACTGACCGACCTGGCGCGGGCGGAAGAAGAATGTCGTCAAGCATTAACCACGACGCTGAACGGCCAGTCTTAACCTGCCGCGGGGCGCGGTGTTCACTTGCACCGAGCCTCACTGGCACGTAATCTTTGCGCATCCCAATTTTACTGATCCCACAGGACCCCTGCGATGCCATCCTTTGACATTGTCTCTGAAGTTGAAAAGTCTGAACTGAAAAACGCGGTTGAGAACGCCAACCGTGAACTTGCCACCCGCTTTGATTTCCGGGGCGTCGACGCCAGTATTGAGCTGTCCGGCGATGACACCATCACGCTGAAGTGTGAGTCCGACTTTCAGGTTCGGCAGCTGCAGGACATTGCCGCCAATAACTGCATCAAGCGTGGCATTAATGCTGCCTTTGCCGAGGTCGAGGACACGCCGATCCATACCGGTAAAACCTTCTCGCTGAACATGAAGTTCAAGAATGGACTGGAGACACCAACCGCCAAACTCATTGTCAAACGCATCAAAGAAAGCGGACTGAAAGTGAAAGCCAATATTCAGGGCGAAAAGGTCCGCGTTGAAGGCAAAAAACGCGATGATCTCCAGGGTGTGATGCAGCTCTTACGAGATGAAAAGAAGATCGAACAGGACCTTCAGTTCAACAACATGCGTGACTGAACTCGGTTAACTCCCGGGCTGTTGACTCAACCGTTCCGCCCCCCGCAGCATCGACATCACCAACTCTTTGGCATCAAACTTGGTCAGTGCTTCGTCGGCACCGACCTGTTTGGCCTGAGAAACGGAAATCTCGCTGGAAATTGAGGTATGCAGGATAATGTAGGCTTTGGCCAGCGGCGGTGCACTGCGCACTTCAAACGTCAGTTCATAGCCGTCCAACCCGGGCATTTCAATGTCACTGACCAGAATGTCGACAGCCTCCCCCTGATTGGCCCGCTCATGCATCAGGTCCAGTGCTTTCTGACCGTTATCAGTCACTGCAAAAGGAATGTTCAGCGCGCTGAGCACATCCGTCAGCTGTTTTCTGGCTGTGCGCGAATCGTCCACCACCAGGATATTCAGCGGCTTTAGCCGTTCACGATCGACATCTGTCACCGACACGCGGGTATTGGTGCTGGGATATACCCGTTCCAATAACAGTTCAACGTCCATGAGCTGGACCAGCTTCTCGTCCACCTCGACCGTACCGGTGATGAACACATTCGGCCCCAGCGACTTGGACGGCGACTGAATGTTTCGCCAATTGGTCTCGATGATGCGATCAATCCGGCTGACCAGAAACCCCACGGTTTTTCGCTGACAGTCGGTGACGACAATAAAAGCATCGTCCAAGCGATCTTCTGGAATCGGGCCGTTGCCCACAACCTCCGCCATATCCACGATGGGAATGGTCTGACCACGAATCGTCAGTGCCCCTTTGACACCGGGTTGAGACTGTATCATCGGGGTGACTTTCCGAAACGGCACCAGCTCCCGGATTTTCAACGTACCCAAGGCAAACTGCCGATCGTTGTGTAACCGGAACAGGAGCAACCCCTGTGCGTGCTGCGCTTTTGAACTCACTGTGAAAACTGCCCTCTGACACCGTTCTGTGGATAGGTTATCGGCGGCTAAACCGGTTGCTGAAGTATAGCGGTTAGAATGATCGATGCGTGATGCTGGGTCAGTAAAAAAGCTAAAAAACCGGGCTAAGCCCGGTCAAAAAAAACAATAGGAATCCATTGGGGGGGATTTTAACTCAGCGCTTACCAGGACCGCCGCGTTCGCCCATGCCGCCCCGACTACCCGGACCAAAGCCACCGCGATGCGCTTCCATGTACTCAATGAACTCCGCTGTGACGTCGGGTCTGAGGATGACGTTCAACTCATCGGTCAACTGTTGCGTCATGTCGGCCTGATGGGCGTCACGAATCGCCTGCATTTCTTCATAGCTTGGGCGCTCTTCTCGGTCCATCAGGCTCTGGCGAACTTCCCACATGGCATCACGCTGAGCGTCCCAATTGGCTTCAAGAACGGCCAACACCTCGGTTCGCTGCGCGTCCGTCAGTTCCAATTGGGTGAAGATGTAATCGAATCGCTCGGCGGCATCCACCTGTCCGCGTCCGCCACCATTAAAGGCATAGGCCGAGCCTGCGCCCAGTGCCAACGTTGCAACCACGGTTGCGGCAATAAATTGTTTCTTGAACGAGGTCATGGTTAATCTCCTGATCGATGATTAGCAAAGGCCGGTTGCCTTTGGATAAGACCCAGTATCGGATTCAATTGCGCAAACAATATGGACGAAATGTGCAATGACACCCCGCTGACAAAGCAGGCAAGAGCAGCCTGTTTCAACAGGCTGCTAGGCTCTGGGGTGATAACGGTAACCCGCCCCGTACACAGAATGGATGAAATCGTGATCCTCGCTGAGTTGCTGCAGCTTACGACGCAGTTTCTTAATATGACTGTCGACGGTCCGATCCGACACGATGCGCCGGTCTTCATAGATATGATCAATGATCTGATCACGTGAAAAAATCCGTCTTGGATGGTTTTGCAGCAACGCAAGCAGACGGACTTCCACTTGGGTCAGTTCGACACTGTGGCTGCCCAACTCCACCATCGCGAGGGCTTCGTTCAATATGGGATTCAACGAAACCGGCGGAGCAGCTTCCGGATGCGTGCGTCGCAAGATCACTTTCACCCGGGCCACCAGCTCACGCAAACTGAAGGGTTTGCAGAGATAGTCATCGGCCCCGATTTCCAGGCCAATGAGACGATCCACTTCCTCGACGCGGGCCGTGGTCATGATGATCGGCACTGTGCTGCGACGTCGCAGATTCCGGCACAGTTCCAGACCATCGAGCCCCGGAAGCATCAGATCGAGCACCAGCAGATCCGGTTCATGCGTTTCTAACCATTGCTGAGCGGTGTCGCCCCGGTCGAACAGCGTCACCTCGTAACCGGCCGCCTTCAGGTAATCGCGTTCCAGTTCAGCCAGTTGGCGTTCATCTTCAACAATGACAATGTGGCTCATGCTTTGAAATCCTCATAATCCGGTAACGTCAGCTCAATGCGCAAACCGCCCGCGGCACTGTGCAAGGCCTGGATGTGGCCGTCGTGCGCCGTCACGATGTTCGCCACGATGGCCAACCCCAGGCCCGCGCCACCACTGTCTCGCGAACGTGATGATTCCACCCGATACAGCCGGTCAAACAGGCGCGGCAAATCATCGTCACCCACCCCGGGATACGAGTCTTCCCAGTTCAGTTTCACCTGCCCCCCGGCCCTGTCCAGACGAACATGCAAGGTTCCGGGACGATCCGTATAGCGCAGAGTATTTTGCAGCAGATTGTTGAACAGTTGCGTCAAACGGGCCTGATCGGCCCGAACCCAGAGCGGTTGCGCAGGCGGCACCCATTGTAAGGTTAAGCCGTCACTGTCCGACACCGGAAAACTGCGTTCCAGAAACCCGTTCAGCTGTTCTGTCAGATCAACCCGGTCAAACCGATAACTCAGCGCACCGGCATCCGATTGCGATAGCTGGTGCAGATCGTTGACCAACTGGGTTAAGCGCACCACCTGCGCATGCATGGATACCAGCCAAGCTTCATCCACCTGCCGAACCCCATCCTGGGCGGCCTCAATGTCAGCAAGAAAGATGGCAACCGGCGTTCGCAGTTCGTGCGCAATATCGCTGACCAATTGTTGACGGTCTTGCTGATTTTTCTGCAACGCGCGCGCTAGGCGATTAAAATCGGCCGCCAGCCGGCCCAGTTCATCCCGGCGCTCCTCGGGAACGGAGACCGACAGATCGCCCTGCGTCATTTCGCGTACCGCGCCACTCAATCGTTGAATCGGCCGCACGAGCCAACCGGAGAAAGGGATCGCTAACAATCCGGCAATCAGAATTCCGGCGAGTCCAATGATCACTAACTGCCGTTGCTGCTGACGGGCAAACAGATCATCAAAACGGCTGTCCAATCGCGCCGATGGAACAAACCCAAGGTAGGCGATCGGCTGAGCAGAGCTCGTTGACGTCACCGGTATCCATACATGCTGATCTTTCCGGCCAGCCGCCCCCAGCAGTAGATCATCGGTTCCTGCTTCACGCAGAACCAGTCGATCAAAATAGCCTCCGTTCATCGGTGGCCCCGGCATCCGGTCTTTGGAGAATCGGTCGATCAAGCGCATTTCCCGACGGGACATGGATGATTGAACGACCCGAACCCAGGTCGGCTTATCCCACCCGACCCAACGCCAATCACCCTGCCGTTGATACTCTTCAGCAATGTTCTCAATCAATGGCTGTAACCGACGCCCTTCCTGCTGTGCGATATAGTCAGAAAAGCTTCGGCTAAAGCTGGCCGCGTTCAATGCCATCAACAGTCCCACCATCAGTACATTGCCCAGGACAATGAGGCTGAACAACTTCACGCGAATGGAATTAAACATGGGAGCAGTAACCGGCAGACAACGAAGTTGTCAGCTTATCAGGAAAATGTGCAAACAAAATGCATGAACCAATCCGGTCCATTTTTCGTACAACCCGCTATGAACAGTAACCTGACATTGGTCATCTAAAGATGCTCGATACCTTGAAAGACTACAGCGTGGTGTATTCCTTTGACCGAAGCGGCTATGAACGTCACGCCCGTCATTTTTCTGAACTGAATGCAACCTCGTTAGCCGGTAAGCACTTCCTGGTTACCGGAGGCACACGCGGTATTGGTCAGGCCATTACCGAAGGTTTGCTGGCCTACGGTGCTGAAGTTACGGTCAGTGCACGCTCAGATCGCGACTACCGGGCCAATTTCGGCCACCATTCCCGAGTTCGTTTTTTGCCGTTGGATCTGGCTGACTTCAACGCCGTCATGGCCGCTGATCTGTCGGTATACGATGGCGTGGTGCTGAACGCGGGGGGAATGCCAGACAAACTGCAGGTTGTCGAAGACCGGTTTGATGTCATTTTCGCCTCACAGGTGGTCGGCCATTTCCTATTGGTACGCCGGCTCATCACTGAAGGCAGCCTGAAGCCGTTAAGCCCGGTTCACTGGGTCGCCAGTGGCGGCATGTATCTGCAAAAGCTCAATCTCTCGGATCTCAGCTGGCAACGCACCGATTACGATAAAGTGAAGAGCTATGCCAATGCCAAGCGCGCTCAGGTGATTCTCAATGAGCTGATGGCACAGCGATTTAAGAACTTCACGTTTTCCTGTTCTCACCCGGGATGGGTGGCCACTCAGGCCCTGGCCGATGCATTGCCGGGCTTCACTAAAAAGCTCGGGCATCGGTTGCGTACTCCGGAGCAAGGCGCTGATACGATTCTCTGGTGCCTGGAACAAGGCCGGAAGTTGAAAAGCGGGCGCTTTTGGTTTGATCGTCGGGCCCGTAAAACGCATCCGTTTTTCTGGACCCGGGAACGCGAAGCCGATCGACTGGCGTTACTGGAACTGCTGGAGGCGGAATGGCATGCCCATCAATCCATACCGTCTAAAGTCGCCACGTCGGTGAACTGAGCCATTAACTGCTCCAGAGCGGTTGCATTGATCAACTGATACAGGCGTTCATCCCGGGATATCGTGCCGAGAATGTAGCCACCGGCCATGTTGGTGTCCATGTCATCGACGTTGAAGTATTGCACCCCTTCAACCTTGTCGACGGCGAGACCAACCCGGCTTTCCGGGAAATCCAACACCAACATAAAGCTGGGGTCTTCGACGACGCCGGCCCCGTTCATTTCAAGCACATCCATCACGGCCAGTGTTTCACCACGCAGACTGATCAGGCCTTTCACACCAACCGCATGACTAGGCACCGGGTTCAGCGGTAGCCAGGGGACCACTTCTTTGATCAGGGTTGCCGGAAACGCCAAAGGCTCACCGTTCAACTGAACAACGACCCACATTTCTAATGATGCCATCTTTATAACCCCTTACTCACCGCACTTTCAGATTAGACAGCAACCTCCGCCTTGGCAAACGGATTGTCACTTTTTCCGGTCGGCCCCTATACTGCTTTTTACAGGTCCCAAACGCTGTATCGGCCAGTCACTGAAGACTTTAAGGCATGACGGCAAAAAACCGTTGAGCGACTTTGCAGGCATCAGGACCTGTGCAAACATAACCTCTACCCATCGGCACACCACGTGCGCCGGGTGTATGGTTGGGAGGGTGGACCGCAAGCGTCGTTATGCACTGAGTGTCATCAGTCATCCGAGGAGTATGAATGACGTATCTGGAACGACTCAACAACGCCTTTGAACGGCTCAAACAAGCCCGCAGCGCCGATGATCTCTATCGACAGGCCGTATTGGCTGCCCAGCAACAACTGGGTTTTGATCGAGCCGGCATCTTTCTCTACGACCGGTCAGCCAATCAGATTGTGGGAACCTGGGGCAACGATGCCAACGGGCAACTGCGTGACGAGCGTGATTATCGCGCGCCCATGGAAAAGCATTTGATCGTACAGGCGTCAGACCCGCATATTCGCCTCACGGAGGATGCGCCCCTAAAGGAGCTCGGGCAGACCGTCGGCACCGGCTGGCACTTGCAGGCAGCGATATTCTCCGGTGAGGAACTGCACGGCTGGCTGTTTGTGGACAACCTGATTCACCATCAACCCATCACCGATGAACAATTTCATGTTATCCAGAGCTTCTCGAATGCGCTGGGCCAACTCATCATACACAGTCAGATTGAAGACACCCTGATCGACGCGCTCGACTCATTGGTCAGTCATGAGAACCAAACCCTGTCAGCTCTGGACCGGGTCTCACAACTGGAAGCTCAGATCGCCGGCAGTCGCCGCCTGGTGCAACTGGCCGAGCGACTCAGTGGTTTGGTGCCCATGAGTGCCCGGGCGGTTGGCAATCTGGTAAATTTTGTCTCGCTGCTGTCATCAACGCAGTTTGCCGACTCGGATCAGGCATTGCTGGCGTCGGCACAAAAATCGGCCAATCAGCTGTCACGGATTTATCGCTACTTCGACCAAAAGGTGCACGAAGCCACCGAAAACGACATTCAAACCTTGGAGGCTTCTGTCGTTCAGCACTATTGGCAAAACCAGTTCAACCCGCTGTTTCGTACCACCCCCCACGAACTTGAGATACACACCAATACGCCCGAGGATGACATTGCTTTACCGCTCATTCTCTTAACGCAGCTGGTTAAAGAGCTGCTCACCAACGCGTTGTGTCACGGCCTGGAAAAGAGTACCGGTGGGCGGGCCTGCGTCACCCTTGAACAATCCGATCGATTACTGTGCGTGCATGTCGAAGACTCAGGGATTGGGTTGGAGCCGGATCAGTACGAAGAAGTCCTGAAGCTCTTTGTGACCTCAAAACCCAACGAGTATTTAGGTACCGGCTTAAACGTCACCCAACACTACACGGAACGCTGGTTGAACGGTCAGCTGGAGTTGAGTGAGTCGCCGCTGGGCGGGTTGCGTTGCACGATCCGCATTCCACGACCTGACAACTGAGACTGTAAGCGCCGCCTGACACCCCATCAGGACGCAGATGTTCGCCTCGTACCAACCGACTATTCCCCTGATTTTGCCTGCGCGGTAGGGTACGGCGTCATAACTCAACAAGAATAAAAGAGAGTGTTATGTCTGATCTGCTTTATCAGCCAAGTGAACAGCAAATGGCGAAAAGCCAGCTGACGGCCTTCAGCCAACAGCTAACGGCTGCCACGGACCAACCGTTCCCCGACTACCCGTCGCTTCATCAATACAGCATCACCCATCTGGACACCTTTTGGCGTCAGGTCTGGCAATTTGGCGGGGTAATCGGTGAGCCGGGCGATACCGTGCTGACGTCCAATCAGATGCCCGGCGCTCGCTGGTTTCCGGACGCTCAACTGAACTTTGCTGAAAACCTGCTGGCTCACGGCCACGATGAACAGACCGCCTTGATCAATCTCAGCGAATCCCGCGGGGAAAGCCGACTCAGCTACGGCGAGCTGCGCCACCAGGTCATGCAGCTCGCGGCTTACCTGAAACAGGAATGCGATGTGCAACCGGGCGATCGCGTCTGCGCCTATCTCGGCAACACACCGGAAGCCCTCATTGGTATGTTAGCCACGACCTGGCTGGGTGCCACCTGGTCATCCGCGTCTCCGGATTTTGGTCGGGAAGGGGCACTGGACCGCTTTGGTCAGATCGAGCCTAAGGTGCTGATCGCCGGTAACGGCTATCGTTATGGCGGCAAAGATTTTGATCGCAGTGATGTGATTCAGGCGCTGATGGAAGACATCCCTTCCATCAAACACGCCCTCATCGTCCCGGTTCTGGCTACCGTGGCACAGCCTGAGAACACAACCGCCTTTGACGACGCCGTATCCGGGCAACGCCTACCACCGGACGTCACCCGTTTCCCCTTCGACCATCCGCTTTATATCCTGTTTTCGTCCGGAACCACCGGCAAACCCAAATGCATTGTTCACAGTGCCGGCGGTACGCTGCTACAACACATTAAAGAACTGCGCCTGCATGGGGACATCCGGCAGGATTCGGTATTCTTCTATTTCACCACCACCGGCTGGATGATGTGGAACTGGCTGGCCTCAGGCCTCGTCACCGGTGCCACCCTGGTTTTGTACGACGGTAACCCGATGGCACCCACTCCGGATGTTCTCTGGGCACACGCCGCGAATCTGGGTATCACTCACTTTGGCACCAGCGCCAAATACCTCTCGGCGTGTCGCAAGCAGAATCTGTCCATTCCTGAGCTACCAGCCTTACAGGTGATCTTCTCAACGGGTTCGCCGCTGGCACCGGAGGATTTCGACTGGGTATACCAAGAGGTGAAACCGGATGTGCTGTTGCATTCCATATCCGGAGGCACGGACATCGTCTCCTGTTTCGTCGGCGGCAACCCCTGGTCGCCAGTGGTCAAAGGTAAAATTCAGGCAGCCAATCTGGGGATGGCCGTGGAGTCCTGGAGTGACGAAGGAAAGCCCCTGATAGATCAGCGCGGCGAGTTGGTCTGTACCCGCCCGGCCCCCTGTATGCCACTGGGATTCTGGAAAGACGACGACCAACAACGATATCGTGCGGCCTATTTCGAACGCTTCCCTGGAGTCTGGGCGCACGGAGACTTTTGCACCATCGACGCGCAGGGGCAGGTGGTGATCCTGGGTCGCAGCGATACCACGCTGAACCCTGGTGGCGTGCGCATTGGCACCGCCGAAATCTATCGCCAGGTGGAACTGATCGACGCGGTGCAGGACTCACTGGTGGTCGGACGGCCCAACGGCGATGACATGGACGTGGTCCTGTTTGTGGTGCTTTCCGAAGGTGTCACCCTGACCGACGAGTTGAAAACAACCATTGCCGGCAAAATCCGCCAAAACACGACCCCCCGACATGTGCCCCGCTTCATCATTGAGGTTCCGGCCATTCCCTACACCCGTTCCGGCAAAAAAGTTGAACTGGCCGTGACTCAGATCCTACGTGGCGAGTCACCGAAAAACCTGACCGCCCTCGCCAATGCGGACTGCCTGGCACATTACCAGCGTGTTGCTGATCATTGGTCTGAATGACCCTTTCCTCGGGCCGCCCGCCGTGTCGGCGGCCTTGGTACTCACCATTAAGACAAGGATGGATAGCCAGATGCGACCTTCCGTATTGCCAGAGGCTACTTTATCGATGGTTCTGGCTCCAAGCGACGGCTGACCCTATAGTCACTGTCAAACAACAACGGAACACCTCACAAGGAATTCAGGGAGGCAGATTCATGACACAAGCCATCAACACCGTATTTAAGTTTGTCAGTGAAAATCCTGGCTATCGGGCATCACTCGGCGTCATCGCCAGCAGCCTCGCATCCAAAACCGTACTGGCCTGGGGCGCAGTCAATGAAAGCAGTGAAGATATCTGGGTTCCGGAACTGAACAACATTCGTCACAGTTGGCCGGATGCCACCTGGACACCCATGACACAGCAGCAAGCTTCGTTGTTTGATGAAGCCTATCAGCGTGCGCAGACCCCACGACAGGACTGGCTGCTCTCGCTGTAACATCGAATGGACCGGTCAGGGAAAACCGGTAACCGTCATAGCAAGGATGCTATGCACTTTTTAGATATCCCGATGTTGTCCTCGGGCCGGCGGAGGCTCTGCAGCCGGCATTGAGCCTCTTTCTGAGGTTCAGTACTCCTCGACCTTTGGGGCTCTGCGAGCCCCCTTTTTTTTTAAGAATCGCTAACGCAAATTTCAGACCAAATACTGACCATTGATCTCCGTCAATCCCTCCACTCCCGCTCCCAGCGCCATTTCCTTTACGATAGATAAAACCGATTAACGCCTTCAATTTTTATTGCATTACTTAATCAATAATCAGGTCTATCGTGTATCTATCGAAACCGGCAAGAGATCGAGAGCCGTATCTGATCCCTGCCAACTCTCACTGAAAAGGAGTGAACCATGAGCGAACAAAAAAGTGCTGGAAAATGCCCGGTGATGCACGGCGGCAATACTCGAGTCGGCGGACGCGGCACACAAAACAAAGATTGGTGGCCGAATCAGCTGAACCTGAAAATTCTGCATCAGAACGATAAAAAATCGAACCCGCTCGGCGAAGACTTCGACTATGCCGAAGCGTTTAAAAAGCTGAATCTGGACGAGGTCAAAAAAGACATCGAACATGTCATGACCGATTCTCAGGATTGGTGGCCAGCCGACTATGGCCACTATGGTCCATTCATGATTCGCATGGCCTGGCATGCCGCCGGCACTTACCGTACCGCCGATGGCCGCGGTGGTGCGTCCACCGGCAACCAGCGCTTTGCGCCACTGAACAGCTGGCCGGACAACGGCAACCTCGACAAAGCCCGCCGCCTACTGTGGCCGGTGAAGAAAAAGTATGGCAACAGCCTGTCATGGGCCGACCTGTTTGTACTGGCCGGCAATGTCGCCATTGAGTCCATGGGCTTGAAAACCTTTGGCTTTGGTGGCGGCCGCGAAGACATCTGGGAACCGGAAGAAGACGTCTACTGGGGAACAGAAACCGAATGGCTGGGCAACGACCGTTACAGCGGTGATCGCGACCTGGAAGATCCACTGGCCGCAGTGCAGATGGGGCTCATCTACGTGAACCCGGAAGGCCCGGACGGCAACCCAGACCCGAAAGCCTCCGGTCGGGACGTACGCGAAACCTTTGCCCGCATGGCCATGAATGACTATGAAACCGTGGCGCTGACCGCAGGCGGACACACCTTTGGTAAAACCCACGGAGCCGGGGATGCGGCGCTGGTGGGACCGGAGCCGGAAGCCGCACCGATGGAAGAAATGGGTTTCGGCTGGAAAAACGCGCATGGCAGCGGCAAAGGCCGTGACACCATCACCAGTGGTCTGGAAGGCGCCTGGACACCTACGCCGACACAATGGGATATGAGCTATTTCGATGTGTTGTTCGGCTACGACTGGGAAGTGACTAAGAGCCCGGCCGGTGCTAACCAATGGGTACCGAAAAATCTGGCCGACAAAGACAAAGCGCCGGACGCTGAAGATGCCGCTACAAAAGTGGGCATCATGATGACCACCGCCGACATGTCGATGAAGGAAGACCCTGAGTACCGCAAAATCTCAGAACACTTCCACAAAAACCCGGACGAGTTTGCCGATGCTTTTGCCCGCGCCTGGTTCAAACTGACCCACCGTGACATGGGACCGAAGGTTCGGTATCTGGGGTCGGAAGTGCCGGATGAAGATTTGATCTGGCAGGACCCGGTGCCAGCCGTGGATCACGACCTGATTGACGATGCAGACATCGCACACCTGAAACAAACGATTCTGGACTCCGGTCTGAGTGTTTCTGAGCTGGTCTATACCGCCTGGTCATCCGCGTCGACCTACCGGGGATCGGACCACCGAGGAGGTGCCAATGGCGCGCGCATTCGCCTGGCACCACAGAAAGATTGGGAAGTGAATCAACCAGCGCAACTGCAGCAGGTGCTGAGCACATTGGAAAGCATTCAAAGCGCATTCAATGATGCCCAGAGCGGTAACAAGCGAGTGTCTCTGGCCGACCTGATCGTGCTTGGTGGTGTCGCCGCCGTTGAAAAAGCGGCGAAAGACGCTGGTCATGCGGTCGACGTAACGTTTGCACCCGGTCGCACGGACGCAACAGATGAACAAACCGATGTCGAGTCGTTTGATGTGATGGAACCGCATGCCGATGGCTTCCGCAACTACCTGAAGAAACGCTACAGCGTATCCACGGAAGAACTGCTGCTTGATCGTGCACAACTGCTGACGCTGACCGCACCGGAGATGACCGTGCTGGTTGGTGGGATGCGCGTGCTCGGCGCCAATTATGGTAATTCTCAGCATGGAGTGTTCACCGATAAACCTGGCGTCCTGAGTAACGACTTCTTCGTCAACCTGACGGACATGGGTGTTGAATGGGCGCCTACGGACGACGACGCCGAAGAGTTTGAAGGTAAGGACCGTGCCACCGGTCAGGTGAAATGGACCGCCACCCGGGCTGACCTGGTGTTCGGTTCAAACTCTCAATTGCGGGCACTGGCAGAGGTGTATGCGCAAGACGATGCGAAAGCCAAGTTCGTCAACGACTTTGTTGCCGCCTGGACCAAAGTGATGAACGCCGATCGCTTTGATCTGGCTTAATCGATTCCTGGTTTTCTAACGTATCTAAAATAGAGCTACCCCTAGGGGTAGCTTTTTTACGACTCTGGATTCACAGCAGACGCTTGGAGATTCGTCTGTCTGTATTGCACGCGAACGCCGGGGACTATATATTCCGCGTCCCGATTTCCGCCGTCGCAAATAACGCAGGAAACCCACCTTGATTTACGATTCTGAAAAACCCATTGAGCTGCTGTTGCCCAGTGAAACGGCCCGTTTCGGAATGCAGAAACGGACACGCCTGATGCGACACTTGGTCGTGCTGAGCGGCTTCAGTCTCAGTGCCACCGCAGGCGCCGTTCTATACTGGCTGACGTTGTAAAACCAACGGGCTGACGTTTTATCAGCCCTCAACAAACCCTTCCCATCGACCCATGTAATCGACAAAGGTTGGCGACAGGCCTTCTTCAGCCAACGTCGCCCGACTGACCGGCAAAGAGCGAGGCTCAAACAGCTCATCCGCTTGCATACGGGCGGGAAAGTCGTGATGAATAATCGCCGCCCGGCCAAGCAGGACAAAATCCACACCGGTTGCCATCGCTTGCTGAATGTCCGCCGGCGTCCGCAGCTTACCGGCCACACCCAACGGCACGCCATAACGCGGCAGTTCCGCATACCAGTCAATCAAACGTTTGTGTTGAAAGTCAGGATCTTTGGGAGAACCGAAACAATCCCAGAGACTGATGTCGAGAAAATCAATGCCGGCCTCGCGCATCAGGCTTTCGCTTAACGTCAGCATCTCGGCAAACGCCAGTCCGAAACCTTCAGGTGACAGCCGCACGCCAACAATGAACTCGTTACCGCACGCCTGCCGAATACCGGCGATCACTTCACGCAACAAACGACTTCGGTTCTCCGCCGATCCGCCATAGGCATCCGTCCGGCGATTGTACTCAGTACTCAGGAACTGGCAGAGAATGTAATTGTGCGCACCGTGCAGCTCAACGCCATCAAAGCCGGCTCGCTGGCAACGAACCGCTGCGGCAATAAAATCATCACGCAACTGAATAACCTCATCCAATCGCAATGCCCGAGCGCCGGTTTCGGCATGGTCCGATGGTGCAACCGGGTGCTGCCCTATCAGTTCGGCCGGAGCCCGGCAGCCACCGTGAAAGATCTGCACCAGCGCCAGGCTTTCATGAGCCTGTATACCTTCCGCCAAACGCTGAAGACCGGGCAACTGTGCATCCTCATAAACACCCAACTCACCCGACCAGCCTTTACCGTTGGCCTGCACATTGGCCGCACAGGTCATGGTGGCACCAAAGCCGCCTTTCGCACGCATCGTCAACCAATGAAGCTCTTCATCGGAGAGCGTCCCATCTTCGTGGCTTTGCTTATTGGTCATCGGGGCCAACATAAAGCGATTGGGCAAAACACGACCGTTCGGTAACTCAAGCGGGGTAAATAAGGATGTCATGGTGATTTCCGGATAAATACACAAGCCGTCTATCGTGACGGATTGCCGGTTTGCACTCAACCGTCCGACGCAAAATGACGTCCGGGATGATCTGAGACGCAATTTCGCCGATAAAAACGTGAAACCCCGGTGAGAAAACAGCTAAAATGCGCGCTTTCCAAAACAACACTGGACGCTAGTTATGGGCCGCGCCTTTCAAAACCGCAAAGAATCCATTGCCAAAACCTCGGACATGAAGTCCAAGATCTACAGCAAATACAGCCGTGAACTCTACATGTGCGCCAAATCCGGTGGCACCGACCCAGATGGCAACCTGGCTCTCTCCAGCCTGCTGGAACGCGCCAAAAAAGATCAGGTGCCAGCGCACGTCATTCAGAAAGCGCTCGATAAAGCAGCCGGCGGTGGCGGTGAAGATTACTCAGTGGCCCGATATGAAGGCTTTGGTCCCGGCAATGTCATGGTGATTGTGGATTGCCTGACCGACAACCCGAACCGAACCTACGGTGACGTGAACGCCGCCTTCAAAAAAGCCAAAGCCAAACTGGCAGTCCAGGGCGCGGTCAGCCACATGTTTGATCACAGCGCGATCTTTTCCTTTGCCGGTGACGATGAAGAAGCCGTATTGGAAGCGCTGCTGGAAGCCGATGTCGATGTGACCGATGTGGAATGCGAAGATGGCAAAGTGACGGTCTTTGCACCCCATACCGAGTTTGCGGCCGTGCGTAACGCGCTGAAATCGGCTTTCGAGGCGGACTTTGAGGTCGAAGAAATCCAGTTCGTGCCGCAAGACACCATCAGCCTTGGTGATGAAGACGCGGAGCAGTTTCAGAAGCTGGTCGACTTGCTGACGTTCCTTGATGACGTTCAGAACGTCTACCACAACGCCGAACTCTGAGACCCCATCACCGTCGGTCAGACCGATCGACGGTGATTCATATTCGGGGTAACCCGCGTCATGCCAAAGACAGTGCCACCGGCCTTAACCAATCATCTGCTGCCCTTTAACTGGGATGTGAAACGGCTCTGGGCGCTGAACGCGGTCGTTGAAACCCACCCTATGTCCACCTTTCTTGACCTGTTTGATTTGCCCTTCTGGAGCTCCCGGCCTAACGCCGGCATGCTTTTCGATCTGACGCCGAATCAGGTGTTGGCAGACCCGGACCGCTACCCTCACCAGCAACAGCGACTGGAAAAGGCGGACCTGCGTTACCCCATCGACTTTATCCGGCACAATGGCCGGTATTTTATACTGGACGGTCTGCATCGGTTGGTACGATTGCATCAGCAGAACATGGAGACGGTTGCCGTTCGTTGTCATCCGCTCTCGATCCGTGTTCAAATTGAGGTCGATTAACCCGCAAGGACACCGCCGCCATGTCAATTGAAGCCCGCTTAGCCTCACTGGGCCTGAGCTTACCAACCGCGAGCCAACCACAAGGCAGTTATGCCAATTGCGTGCAGACCGGAAATTTGCTGTTTGTGGCCGGTAAAGGCCCGGTATCGGGATTCGTATCACCTCCGAAAGGGAAACTTGGTGCACAGTTCAGCGTCGAAGAAGGCTATCAGTTTGCGCGCCTGACCGGTTTAGACATTCTGGCCGCGGTACAGCTCGAGCTCGGCAGTCTCGATCGCGTTGCCAGAGTGGTCAAGCTGCAGGGATTTATCAATGCCACGGCTGACTTTGAACAACACCCTAAAGTACTGGATGGCTGCTCCGACCTGATGACCGAGGTCTTTGGCGAAAAAGGCCGTCATGCCCGATCCGTTTTTGGCGCGATGTCCGTTCGCGGCAATCTGCCGCTGATCATCGATTCCATCTTTGAAGTTGAAGCGGACGCCAAATGACAGATTCTGAAAAAATGACAAAAAATCACGCACCAACCTTGTGCAAATTGAGTACCACAGACTACCCCGCCCTGTTTGATTTCGAACAGAGTAACAAAAACTGGTTTGAACAGTGGGTACCCCCTCGTCCGGACAGTTATCAACACTATGACAGCTTCTGTACTCAGTGTGATCGTCTGCGTGCTGAGATGCGCGATGGACGTGCCGGCTACTTTCTGGGGTATCTTGGCGATTCACTGGTCGGACGCTTTAACCTGACGACCCTACAGGAGGGTACCGCCGATGTCGGCTATCGTATTGGTCAGGCCTTCACCGGTCGCGGACTGGCGTTCCCTTTTGCGTCCCTGTTGGTCGATGAAGCCCGGACGCTGGGCTTAAAAACGTTGACAGCATCGGCCCTGAAAGAAAACATCGCGTCCAGCAAAACCTTACAGCGGCTGGGTTTTGTTCAACAGAACACAGTGCCCGAAATCGTCCACATCAACAAAAAGGCCATGACCTTGCTGGCCTATCAGCGGTCTCTCTGAGCAAACCATTAACCGACCGGCAACGATTAATCGCCTTACCGGCTGTCGACAAGGGGGTCACCTGGCAGAAAGCCTGATGCTTCGAGTGGCATTTTTTGTTTGCTATCAACCACTTAAGGTTCAAAAAATAGATAGAACACTATCGAACAGAGATACGCTAAAACACCGCATTTACAACCGACTCACATCAATTTTTGTCCGAAAAATCCAGCAATTTTGACCACATTTGCACCAAAACAGTGAATTGCGTCTAAGAAATGAACACTTGCCTGCCTTGCGAACACCCGGTAGTCTGAAAAAATACTTACAACACAAGACAGTTTTGAACCCAGATCAAAACTGCGATGGCGAGAGAGGGAAGCATTCGTGTCCGAGGCACAAGATGATCAGTTTGTCGTGTTTGATTCCGTTCAGAAGAGCTACGATGGCCGGAACCTGGTTGTTAAAAACCTGAACCTGGACATAGCCAAGGGCGAGTTTCTGACCATGCTCGGGCCGTCTGGCTCCGGTAAAACCACCTGCCTGATGATGCTGGCCGGTTTCGAAACCGCCACCCACGGCGAGATTAAACTCGGTGGCCAGGCCATCAACAACATCCCCCCCTACAAACGCGGCATCGGCATGGTTTTTCAGAACTATGCACTGTTCCCGCACATGACGGTCGGCGAAAACCTCGCCTTCCCGTTAGAAGTACGCAAGATCGGCAAAGCCGACCGCGAACAGAAAGTAAAGCGCGCGCTGAGCATGGTGCAGATGGACGATTTCATGCATCGCCGCCCCGCCCAACTCTCGGGTGGTCAGCAGCAGCGTATTGCGCTCGCCCGCGCGCTGGTATTCGAACCGGAACTGGTGCTGATGGACGAACCCCTTGGCGCGCTCGACAAACAGCTGCGCGAACACATGCAGTACGAGATCAAACATCTGCATGAACAACTGGGCATTACCGTGGTGTATGTGACGCACGATCAATCGGAGGCGCTGACCATGTCCGATCGGGTCGCGGTGTTCGATGACGGCATCATTCAACAGCTGGCGACACCGGAAGAACTCTATGAACGCCCGACCAACTCGTTTGTGGCCCAGTTCATCGGTGAAAACAACCGGCTCATGGGTACCGTGTCGACAATCGATGGCGATCAGGCTGTCGTGAAACTGGATAACGGCGCAGAAACCTCCGCCCTGGCTGTCAACTGCGGTGCCGCGGGCGAACGTACGCTGCTCTCGATTCGTCCTGAACGAGTGCAACTGGCGCACGAAGCCAAACAGAACGTCACCCAGGCCAAAGTGCTTGAGCTGATTTACCTCGGTGACCACATCCGCTGCCGGATGGACGTTCACGGCGACACCAACTTTATTGCCAAGATCCCGAATGCCCCGGAATCCCACCGGGTCGCGGTTGGCGAAACCATCGATGTCGGCTGGCCTGCAGACGATTGCCGGGCCCTCGATGTCAGAAGCGCATAATGCGCCACTCTCACCGCTTCTATGCAAGGCAAGCGGTTCTAACGCGAAACGAGCAAAAGTGAGGACTACACCTATGACGTTAAGCAAAACCCTGGCCGCCGGTGTGATGACGCTGGCTACTGTTGGCAGCGCACTGGCGACCGATCTGACGATTGTGTCCTGGGGCGGCGCCTATTCTGAATCTCAACAGAAGGCCTATCACGACCCATACATGGAGATGAATCCGGACATCAACATCATCAACGATGAAAGCTCCGCGGAAGCCGTTGCCAAGCTGCGTGCCATGAACGAAGCCGGCAATGTCACCTGGGATCTGGTTGACGTGGTGGCCTCGGACGCGCTGCGTTTATGCGACGAAGGCCTGGCGATGGAAGTTGATCACGACGACGTACTGGCACCGGCTCCGGACGGCACCGATGCCAGTGACGACTTCGGTGATCTGATCGTCTCTGACTGCTTCATTCCACAGATCGTCTATTCAACGACCGTCGGTTACCGTTCAGACGCCGTGGGTGATAACCCACCAACAGACATCTGTGCAATTTTCGATACTGAAACCTACCCCGGCAAACGTTCGTTGGAAAAACGCCCGATCAACAACATGGAATGGGCGCTGCTGTGTGATGGCGTGCCAAAAGATGAGGTCTACGACGTTCTTGAAACCAACGCCGGTCAGGAACGCGCACTGGCCAAACTGGACACCATCAAAGATGACGTGATCTGGTGGTCAGCCGGTGCCGATACGCCACAGTTGCTGGCCGACGGCGAAGTGATCATGGGCTCTACCTACAATGGCCGTCTGTTCTCGCTGATCGTTGAACAGAATCAGCCGGTTGAAATGCTCTGGGACGCTCAGGTCTTTGACCTCGACGGCTGGATCATCCCAGCGGGTCTGCCCGATGAGCGTGTCGAAGAAGTGCTGGATTACCTGTATTTCGCCACAGACACTCAGCGTCTGGCCGATCAGGCGAAGTACATCTCCTACGGTCCGGCTCGTGAGTCGTCAGCCCCCTTAGTCGGCAAGCATGCTGAACTGGGCATCGAAATGGCACCACACATGCCAACTGACCCGAACAACTCGAAGAATACCTTCCTGTATAACTACGAGTTCTGGGCCGATTATCGCGACGATATCGACGCGAAGTTCCAGGCCTGGCTGGTTCGATAAGAACCCGACGGATACGGGAGTGGCCTGAGCCACTCCCCTTTTCTTCCTTGAAACAGAGCACTGCTGACACGGCTTATGCAAAACGAATCGACTCCTGAAATTCCCCTGGCTGCCGACGGACGTCCGTTGGAACAGAGCCTGCAACGGGCACTTCGAGCGCAGAAAATCCGCGCCTTTTTACTGGTGGTTCCGTTACTGGTCTTTGTCCTGATTACTTTTCTGGCTCCGATTGCCGACATGCTGTACCGCGCCGTCGACAACCGTATCGTCTCCGAGACATTGCCACGCACGGTCGAAGCGCTGTCCGATTGGGAAGAAAGCGAAAATGAGCCACCGGAAGAAGACGTCTTCATTGCGCTCTATTACGACCTCTTTTTTGCCGCCGAAAATAAGATTCATACCCGACTCGGTTCCCGTCTGAACTATCAGGAAACCGGCATGTCGTCGTTGTTTCGACGCACCGGCCGCCGAGTCGACCGTTTTGATACCGATGAACTCACCGATGCCTTCATCGACTTTGATCCGCGCTGGGAAGACCCCACGCACTGGATCACACTCAGTGAACACCCCGAATTTGCCAACCAGCTGCCCGAGACCGCTGGTGTCTGGGACGACTGGACACAACTGCTGATCGCTGAAGAAGACGAACTCAGCGAAGAAGAACCTGAAGATTTAATTTATTTCGCGTTGTACCGTGACCTGAACAATATCGGCCAACCCGTTGCGTTGATGGACAATTGGTCTGAAACCGTCAGCGCCGCACAATCGTTTGAGCCGGTAAGCCTGCGTGAGCAATTTGCCGACGCCGATGAAGACTGGCTGCTGCCATCCGTGTGGGGCACCATCAAACGCTTTTCACCAACCATCACTGACGGATACCTGCTGAATGCCGTCGACATGCAGAAAACGGCGGACGGCATAGAAGCCCAGCCCGAGTCCCGACAAATTTACGGGCTGCTGTTTGGCCGGACGCTGTTCATGTCCCTGGTCATTACCATTTCCAGTATTCTGCTGGCGTACCCGATTTCCTACTTCCTGACGTCACTGCCCATGCGCAAGGCCAACCTGTTGCTGATTTTAGTCTTACTGCCGTTCTGGACGTCACTGCTGGTGAGAACTTCGGCCTGGAAAGTCCTGCTGCAACAACAGGGGGTCATCAATGATCTGCTGGTTTGGGTCGGGCTGGTCGACGATGCCAACCGACTGGTGATGATGAACAACCAGACCGGTACCATCATCGCCATGACGCATATTTTGTTGCCGTTTATGATTCTGCCGATGTACTCGGTGATGCGGACCATCCCACCGAGTTATGTCCGCGCGGCGAAGTCTCTGGGCGCCACGAACTGGACAGCATTCTGGCGCGTCTACTTCCCGCAATCAGTGCCTGGCATCGGGGCCGGTTCCATTCTGGTCTTCATCATGGCGATTGGTTACTACATTACGCCGGCCATTGTGGGGGGCACTGAAGGCATCTTCATTTCCAACCGCATCGCCTACCACATTTCCAGCTCCTTGAACTGGGGTCTCGCCTCCGCACTGGGTGGCATCCTGTTGCTCGCGGTGGTCATTCTGTACTGGCTATACGACAAGTTCGTCGGCATCGACAACCTGAAACTGGGGTAAATGGATATGAATACACTGCCAAGTTATGCCAGCACCGGCGAAAAGGTCTGGTTTTACGGTTTCCGGGTCCTGTGCGGGCTGATTTTCTTTTTTCTGGTCGCACCGATCATCGTCATCATCCCGTTGTCGTTTAACGCACAAAACTTCTTTACCTTTACCAAGGAGATGCTGGCGTTTGACCCGGCCGGCTATTCGTTAAAACACTACCAGGACTTTTTCACCAACAGCGACTGGACCGGCGCGATTCTGAACTCAATCCGCATCGCACCGGTGGCAACATTAATCTCCGTATCGCTCGGTACCCTGGCGGCAATTGGGCTAAGTAACCCGCACATGCCATTCAAACGATTAATCACGGCCTTTCTGATTTCACCAATGATTGTTCCACTGGTCATTTCGGCCGCCGGTATGTACTTCTTCTTCAGCCGCATCGGCTTGCAGGGAACGTACTGGGGGGTCGTACTGGCACACGCCGTACTGGGTATCCCATTCGTGATTATTACGGTGACCGCCACCATGGTCGGCTTTGACCGCTCACTGACACGGGCGGCTGCCAGCCTGGGCGCAAACCCGATCACCACCTTCTGGAAAATTCAGATGCCGTTAATTCTGCCGGGGGTCATCTCTGGTGGACTGTTCGCCTTCATTACGTCTTTCGACGAAGTGGTTGTGGTGCTGTTCGTCGGCTCTTCTGCACAGAAGACGCTGCCCTGGCAGATGTTTATCGGCTTGCGTGAGCAGATCAGCCCGACCATTCTGGCGGTTGCAACGGTATTGGTCGCCCTGTCGATTTTGCTGTTAACCACGGTTGAGCTGTTGCGCCGTCGATCGGAACGGATTCGGGGTTTAACACCGGGTTAGCGGAGTGCAGTGAGCTAACCGGGTGCTACCCGTTGCGGCTAATCAGGAGCACACCAACCCTCGCCTTTCTGTAAAGGCCAGCCGGTTTACCTATGAAACTTATAGAACATCAGGCCGACAAATGCGGAAACAGGATGTTTCCGCGGCTTAACCAATGAAGTTAAGATTTTCCTATCTGTAAAACTTCAGAAGTCTCTTGCCCGTACTTACCGTAAGAAACTGTTTTTCCTGATATCAGCACCGCCCGCGGGGCAGTGTTGTGCTGCGCTACCGAGACCAGATATCCGGATTTCTTTCGTAAGAGTAAAACCGCCCTGTCTGACACGTCGTTTCAAAATACTCGACGGCATTTCCCCATTGATAAGAATAGAAACGTCTTGTTGTACAGGTTTCACTCTGTAACCTGACACGCGCCACTCTGGCATCTTCTTGGTAATAACGACGACAGACAGCAAGACTGGCAGGATGTCCCTGACTTGGCGCGAGTTCAAAAAGACCATACTCAGCCGCCGCCGCATGCAATCTAGTGGCCGCCTTTCCGGGTCTTTCCCCGGAATTGCCCTCACCAAGTACCTGACCGAGAATGCTCAGTCCACCCCCGATGGCAGTAACACTCGACTGCCTCTCCTGAGGTCTGGTCTTCTCAGCTGACCATGCACTATATCCCTCTTCGTAACATTGCTTTCTCATAGCATCGTCAGCAAACACCTTGGTGTTTGATAAAAGCGTCATAGTAACAAGAAACAGTACACCGATAGACTTAGGCAAGTTCGCCTCCGCGTTTAATTAAACCGTGTGTGGTATTTAAAGTTAAACCAGAAAGGAAAGCCGAAGCAAGCATGTCAGTTCCGTTGCATCGCACCTTGACAAACTAAGGGGTAAGTTCCAGATAACCATAACGAGCATGGCTCACGTACAGGGCGTGACTCATCCAATGAATGCACCCTGCGTCACCGCTGAGTCAGGTTTCAAAGATGAGGGGGAGTCTAGGTATTATCTTTAATACACGAACATTGAAAAACAAAAAAAGGCCATTCACAGTAAATGGCCTTTTAGATGGTGAGCTTCAATCAATGAAGCTCACGAGAAGCATTGCTTATTAATAAGCGGCTTCGGCTTGATAGAACTCATCAGCATTGTCTTCAGTGATCAAATCAGCCGCAAGAACAACACGTGAAGGTACGCCGTGGTACATGTCACCCAGGTGCTCACCATGGGCACCATGAACAGCAAGTGCGATTGCAGAGGCAACCATCGAAGGTGAGTAAGTCACCGTTGCCTGAACCAATGGATCACCGTTACGCACCATTTCGATGACGTCTTTTGAACCGCCGCCACCAACGACGATTTTAATATCAGTACGGCCGGATTCTTTAATGGCGGTCATCGCAGCTTTGAGTACATCATCGTCACCTGCCCAGACTGCGTCGATGTTTTGGTGCTTACGCAGCAAGTTTTCCATAACACTGAGCGCTTTCTGTGGGTTCCAGTCGGTAGGCTGTGAATCCAGAATGGTGATGCCGCTGTACTTAGCAATTTCGGCTTCAAACGCGTCAACACGCTGGTCGTTAATTGGAATAGATAAGCCTTCAAGAACCACCACATCGCCTTTACCGTTTAACTGATCAGCGATGTATTTAGCGGCTTGAGTACCCATGCCAGGATTGTCTCCGGCGATGAACACGTTTTGCGCTGGCGTTTCCAGTTCGCGGTCAACAACAACCGTGTAAACGCCTTCATTGTAGGCTTCAGCAATCACGCGCTGCAGCGTATTTGGGTTGTGCGGCAAGATAACCAACGCATCAATACCTTTCACCATCAAATCTTCGACGTCTGCAACTTGCTTAGTACCGGAGTTAGCCGCGACAACGAAAAACTCGGCGTCATCGTATTTTGCACCCAACTCATCGGCCGCTTTGTTCGCCCACCAGAGCAAGCCCGCCGTCCAACCGTGATCGGCTGCAGGAACACTCACCCCAACACGAAGACTGTCAGCAGCCATTGACTGTGAAACAAACCCAAGTGCGACTGCAGCGACGAGCGTCAACTGCTTAACTTTTTTTATCAATTTCATTGTTGTTTCCTTTTAATGTTTTTAAAAAAACACCGAAGTTACTTGTTGTTTTTGTATTGCAGTAGCACTGCGATTAAAATTACCAAGCCTTTAACCAAACCCTGAAGGTAAGCAGAAACGCCCAGCAAATTTAACATGTTGTTGATGATGCCCAGGATCAAAGCCCCGATAACCGTACCAACAATCGTACCTCGACCTCCCGCTAAGCTCGTGCCGCCAATGACAACAGCCGCAATCGCGTCGAGTTCGAAATATGCACCCATATCGCCAGGAGCCACAGAGTTCAGGCGTGAGCTCAACAAGACGGCTGACACACCGACGCAGAACCCGGCAATAACAAAGGTTAAGAAGATCACCCGTTCAACAGGAATGGCTGAATAACGGGCAACATTTGGATTGGAACCTACCGCACACACATGCCGTCCATACGCTGTATGGCGAAGCAGGATATGAGCGAAGACAGCGAGTAAAAAGAATACCCAGACAGGAAATGGAACCCCCATGAAGTACCCACCGCCTATCTCGGGGTACAGGTTATTGTTGCCAACAACTTCTCCGGCGTCCGACAAGTAGAGCGCCACTGAGCGGAAGATTGACATCGTTGCAAGCGTTACGATGAAGGCCGTTACCCGCCCTTTCGTCACCATCACGCCATTAATCGCCCCTAAAGCCGCGCCAAAGACCAGCGCTACGGCGATGCCAAAAAACACGCCACCGACGTCTCCGGCTATTGAGTTGATGGCAAACATGGTGACCACACCCACCAGTGCGACCATCGAACCGACAGACAGGTCGATGCCAGCCGCAATAATGACGAAGGTAGCGCCAATTGCGATGATTCCGGTATAGCTCACCTGTCTTAGGATATTGGTAATGTTTCTCGCGTTTAGAAAATATTCACTGGCGATACTGGAGGCAATAAAAAGCACAACCAATGCGATCAGCGGTGCATAAGTCGCGAAGTCGATGCGTTTTATGACACGCATTAACGGGTTAACGTTGGAAGTCATTTGAGTAGTCATGCTATGGCTCCTGACAAAGTTTCTTCGGCTGAGTCCTGATTAACACCGGCCGCGTAATACATGATTTTTTCTTCGTTAATATCACTGCCTGATAGCTCAGCAACCTGTCTGGCTTCGCGCATCACAATTACCCGGTGACTTAAGCCGATAATTTCTTCCAGTTCAGAAGAAATCAGCAACACGGCGATGCCTTTTTGAGTTAACTCATTCACAAAGTGATAGATTTCTTTTTTTGCATTCACATCGATACCACGAGTCGGCTCATCCAGAATCAGCACGTCAGGGTTGGTGTCCATTAATTTGGCCAGGTACACTTTCTGCTGATTCCCCCCACTTAAACGCCCAACTTCCATGGTCAAGCTGTCGGATTTAATGGAAAACTCACCCTTATATTGACCAGCCACATCAAGTGCTTTTTTGTGATCAATTAATGGTTTTAGGTACTTTTTAAGTGACACCAATGTGATGTTCTGAGGCAGGTCAAAGTTCATCACCAAACCCGCACCCTGGCGGTCTTCAGACAGCAACGCGATGTTTAGGTTAAAGGCATCTTTCGGGCTTTTAACACGAATGTCTGCACCGTCTTTTTTAAAGCTCGTAAACTGACATTTGCGCAAGCCAAAAATGCACTCAGCGATTTCAGTACGGCCCGAGCCAATCAGGCCAGCAAGCCCCAAAACCTCTCCACGACGTACTTGTAAAGACACATCCTTGACGCGGTTTTGTGTATCGCTCAGCTCATTAATTTCCAGGGCAACCTCACCAATATCTTCGTTTTTGGCCGGATAGATCTGGTTTAACTCACGTCCCACCATTCTTACTGCCATGTCATGTTCAGATAAGGCAGAAACCGCATCAAAGTAGACAGGCTCACCATCGCGTAGAATCAGTAAGCGGTCACACATGGATTTGATTTCTTTTAACTTATGCGAAATGAATAACAGGGTGACGCCCTTTGCCTTTAAGGACTCAACCACTCGGAACAGAACGGCGACTTCTTTGTCCGTTAACACGGTGGTGGGTTCGTCCATGATCACGATTCGGGCATCAAAGATCAGGATCTTGGCCACTTCCACCATTTGCTTTTGGGCGACGCTTAAGGTTTCTATCGTTGCATCAGGATCAAGGTTCGCCTCGAGCTCCGTTAACACTTCAGCTGTTTTCTGGCGCATACTGCGCTTGTCTAACAGTTTCGTGATCGGGTGCCGTAGTTCGCGACCTAAAAATACGTTTTCAAAAACGGACAGCGTGGGTACTAAGTTGAATTCTTGAGGAATCATCGCAACCCCATGCGCCTTCGCCAACTCAGGAGTCACTTTCTCGAAACGATGACCTTCAATTTCAACAATACCTCTTGAAGCTTCGTAAACACCGTTGATAATCTTCAAGAGCGTCGATTTACCCGCGCCGTTCTCGCCTAAAATTCCCAGCACTTCTCCGCGATTCAGTTCAATCGATACATCCTTCAGCACCAGGTTCTGGCCAAAAGATTTGGCGATGTTCTCGAGTTTAAGCGGCACGGTGTTCATGCATCTTCCCCTACATGAACCCATTCACCACCTCGTTGATCGGATTCAATGGCCAACTCAATGAACTGCATTCCCTGAACACCCGTTCGGGTATCCGCCAGCCACCCTTTTTTGAATCCCTGTTTGCGAATTTTTTCAGCAAACTTGCTGTACAGATTCGCGAAAGCTTCCAGATAACCTTCAGGGTGCCCACCGGGTGTGCGGGTGCTCGACGCTGCGTACTCACCAAGGAACTCGGCACGGCGGGTGATACGCTTGCTTGGTTCACCATAAGGACGCAGCCACATCACATTGGGCTCTTCCTGAGACCATTCGAGTGTCGCCTTGCGGCCCACGACTTTGATATTCAGGTTGTTCTCAATGCCCGGAGCCGTTTGACTCGCCCACAAATGGCCGCGTATGTGGTCGTTAAATACCAGTGTCGCATGAACGTTGTCATCAACTTGGCGAGAAGGGATCGAACGCGTTAGATTAGCGCTGATTGATGTCAGGTCGGCATCCATTATGTAGCTTGCCAACTGAAAGGCGTGGGTACCAATGTCCCCTAAGCAACCGGCAGCGCCAGCCAGTTTGGCATCCAGACGCCATGCCGCTTGTCGGTCATTTTTCTCTGGTTCTTTGGTGAGCCATTCCTGTAAATACTGAACTGAAAAAGTAAGTACATCACCAATCTCACCATCCGCGATTAACTGACGTGCTTCCTGTACCAGCGGGTAACCACTGTAAGTATGGGTTAGCAAAAACGGAGCACCAGTGGATTCAGCTAACTGATCCAGCTCAATCGCTTCGGCCAGAGTCAGCGTCATTGGTTTTTCGCAGATAACGGCTAAGCCAGCTTCCAGAGCCGCTTTTGCGACTTCAAAATGCAAGAAGTTCGGCGTAACGATCACAACGACTTCAATGCCATCTTCACGTTCAGCTTCTACAGCAAACATTTCCCGGTAATCGGCGTAACATCGCTCAGAGGCAACACCTAACAACTCGGCGCTCTCAGTGTTTTCCTGCTCAATATTACTGAACACACCGGCAACCAGCTCATACTGGTCATCCATTCTCGAGGCGATTCGATGTATTGGGCCTATGAACGCACCAACACCGCCGCCAACCATGCCCATTCTGATTCTGTGACTCATAACGCTACCTAACTTCTTGTATTTATTTATCCGACGTACTTAAACCAAGTAATCGGTTGTTCTTTTCTGCATCCGTGGCAACGCCGGCAAAATCATCAAAGGACTTTTCAGTCACTTCAATGATGTGCTTGCTGACAAACTCAGCGCCTTCACGAGCGCCTTGCTCCTGATCTTTAATGGCACACTCCCATTCAACAACGGCCCAGCCATCGAAGTTGTATTGCGACAACTTAGAGAAAATGCCCACAAAATTGACTTGCCCATCGCCCAGAGAACGGAACCGGCCCGCGCGGTCGACCCAGCTTTCATAACCGCCATAAACTCCCTGAGTCGCCGATGGATTGAACTCTGCATCTTTAACGTGAAACATTTTGATTCGATCATGGAAACGATCGATAAATGCCAGGTAATCGAGCTGCTGCAATAGAAAGTGCGAGGGGTCAAACAAGATATTGGCGCGCGGATGGTGGTCTACTGCGGCTAAGAAACGCTCAAACGTCGCACCGTCATGTAAGTCTTCACCTGGGTGAATTTCATAGCAAACATCCACGCCAGCGGCGTCGAATGCATCCAGAATTGGCAGCCAACGTTCTGCGAGCGCTTCGAAGCCTTGTTCAACTAACTGCGCGGGACGTTGTGGCCAGGGGTACAAAAATGGCCACAGCAGCGATCCGGAAAAGGTTGCATGGGCTTTAAGGCCTAAATTTTTGCTGGCTTTAGCGGCGAGCATTAGCTGCTCAACAGCCCATTCCTGGCGAGCCTGTGGATTGCCATGGTAGACCTCAGGAGCAAAGGCATCGAAAAGCTCGTCATAAGCCGGATGAACCGCAACTAACTGGCCTTGTAGGTGAGTTGAAAGCTCGCTGAGTTCCAAACCGTACTTTTCCAGCGTGGCTTTAAAATCAGCACAGTAGGCTAAGTCTGTTGCGGCGCGTTCTAAATCGAAAAAGCGAGAATCATTGGTCGGCATTTGAATGGCTTTGTAGCCAATACTCGCCACCCATTCACATATGCCTTCCAGAGTATTAAATGGCGCTTCATCTGATATGAATTGCGCCAGAAAGAGGCCAGGCCCTTTGATCGTCTTCATAAACACCTTACTGTTTGTACTTATTGGTATTGATGTAATGGATTACATTAGAGCATCCCGGAAAATCGGGTGTCAAGCACCCTTGAACATTTGTGTTTGAAATTAACTTCGCTCGAATCACTACAAACGCTTTTATTTTGGGCCTCACTTAAGAGTGCGATAAACGATAAAAGCTGCAGCCAATAAGATCCCTTATCAGAGGCCTTGCGGTGTTAGAACATTTAAAAAGAACGGCGACCAACGACAGAAACTGGGAAAAAACCCGCTAAAACACTGGGTTTCAGCGGATTCCTCAGTGGCTCATGCGGTTTGCTTTTTAGCAAATTACCAAAAGCGTTAATGAACTTAATCAGCAGGACATTAAATCGAAATTGCTTATACTGGCTGTTTTTCGACCAGTATTTCACACGTATTTTCCAGAGTTCGCAAAGATGACTCAGGTCAACTTTCGAGTAATCGTTTTCATCGGCTATTTCTACGCAAGTGAGCTCGCATGCATAACTTGGTGTAATAATGAGAAAGTCCGTTATCGACTTAGCGAATAATGCCACAGCCCTTTAGTTTCATAGCTTTTAAGCCAAATGCACTCTTTTCAACACAATGAAATGATCCCTCATTTGCAGAGTTAACAACTGCAAAAACCGGCCAATTACTTAAAGTTACACAACAATGTAATCGGTTATTTCCTTTAAACCTCTATATAGTGGGGTTATTGACACCTAATTTGTAAACGATTACATTTTTCCGCGCATTAAGACAGTCCAAAGCTCAGTCAGTCATGATGATCTTCAGACTTGCTTTAATGCGGTTACTCGACCAACAACGCCGCTTAAAGCTGCGCAAATGAACAAATACAACTTAGCGACACACTACCTTGTGTGAACCAACGATTACTCAACCGAATGAAAGCGGAGAAAAAAACAATGACATTCCAGCTGTCAAAAGTGATTGGTGCTTCTGCACTGGCGATTATCTTAGGCGCTGCTTCAGGCCAGGTCCTGGCTGAAAGCGGCAGAACGACCGACGAACTGCCCATTGCCGTTCAAATGTGGACGATGCGAAATGCAGGAAATATTGATGCTCAGCTAGCGTACATCGAAGCTGCGGGCATTACGTCGATTGAAACCTTTGGCCGGGCGGGCGACCTCTCAGCGAAAGACTATAAGAAGAAACTTGATGCTCATGGTATTGAAGTTATCTCTCATCACGAAGGGATCGACTCACTGCGAAGTGACGTCGATGCGGTTATCGATATGTGAAAGGTATCGGTGGTGACACCGTCATCATGCCTTACCTGGCTGAC
>NZ_CH724152.1:230075-250465 GCF_000153185.1 Reinekea blandensis MED297
GCATTTGTGCAGACTGCGACCGGTGTGTGTGCCGGCCCTGGCGTCATCTCGCGAATGCCACCGGTATCGTGAACCGTTGCCCCAACAGCGTATTGGTCAGCGTCGACTTGCCCACACCGGACGAGCCGATAAACGCAATGGTTTGGCCGGAGCCAGTCCATTGTGCAAAGGTCTCAATAATGTCCGAGGCTAACGCATTCACGGCAATGACCGGAACGTCACGATGGATGGCACCCGCCTGATCGAGATAAGGCTCCACCGCATCGGTCTGATCGGCCTTGGTCAACACAATCACCGCAGGGATGTGCGCCGCCAGAATCAGCGCGAGGTAGCGTTCAAGGCGCGAGACGTTAAAGTCGAGGTTGCACGAAGAGACGACAAACAGCGTATCGATGTTCGCGGCAATCAGTTGCGCTTTCGGATCGGTTCCCGCCGCCGTTCGTTTCAGTAACGTGTTGCGCTCAAACAGTTTGATCGGCCGATGAGTGTCATTTGCCAACCACAGCCAGTCACCGGTTGTCGCGCGCGCTTCGGGATCGTCCGAATCCAGAATGCCCATCAACGGCACGGACAGTTCACCCTGTTCACTCAGCACATGAACCCGGTCACGAAACACCGCGTCAACGCGCGCAGCAAAGCCGCTGTCCAGCTCTTCAAACGACAGTTGTTGTTGCAGCATCGGGCGCCAGCCCAACTCTGCCAAGCTAAAAGTTTTGGTATTCAATGGTATTAACCCTAAAAAGGTTTTTCTTAAGGGCTATGCAGACATAACCCGACAATTACGATTCGGCATCTGTCGGGAAAGAGAAGAGGTTATTCGGTAGATCGACTGTTGTTAGAGTAACCGCTACGCTTTCGCCGACGTCATTACATGATCAGTTGATGTGGTCATAAAACGTCTCCTTTGCGGTTTACTTGAATAAGGTGGGCACAGTTTGCGCCGGTCGCCGGGTAAAAGCAAGAGGCCGCAGCAGCCTCTTGCCCGGAACACAGATGGAGGTCATCAGTCCCCGGCCTGGTTCAGATGCACATCCATTTGCGGGAATGGAATGGAGATGCCTTCTTCATCAAACTTCAGTTTCACCCGTTCCTGCATGTCCCAGTACAGGCCCCAATAATCGGCGGCGTTGACCCAGGGTCGAACCAGAATATTCACGGAACTGTCGGCCAGTTCACCCACGGCAATCACCGGTTCTGGCTCGGCGAGCACTCTCTCGTCGGCTTCAATCATTTCCTGCAGGATTTTTTTCGCTTTCAGCAGATCGCTGTCGTAACCAATGCCAAACACCATATCAACACGACGGGTTGGCCGTGCCGAAAAGTTCGTAATTACGCCGCCGTAAATGCCGCCATTCGGAATGATGACTTCTTTGTTATCGACGGTACGCATGGTGGTGGAAAAGACAGTGATCTTTTCGACAATGCCCATTACACCACCGGCATCAACAAAGTCACCGGACTTAAACGGGCGGAACAGAATCAGCATCACGCCGGAAGCGAAGTTCTGCAGCGAATCTTTCAATGCCAAACCGACGGCGATACCGGCGGCACCGATCAAAGCCACCAGCGATGTCGTGTCGACCCCTAACTGTGACAGCGCCGCCACAATAACAAACAGCACCAACACGGCGTGCACAATGCCTGCAATGAAGTCGACCAGAATCTCATCAACCTTGGCGCGCGCCATGATTTTCTTTATCAGCTTTGACAGCAGACCGGCCAGCCAGCGACCGACGACGAATATCGCGAGGGCTAAAACCAGTGACAGAGTGTTTTCCTGAAGCCAGGTCATGGCGGTCTCGGCCATACCTTGAAGTAGTTCCTGCATGCTCTCTTCCTTTTTGAGTGGGGACAGTGTTGAATTGCGATCGAATAAGATCAGTTTCACCTAAAAGCCGTTTGACTGTAAAGCCTCTTAATCTTAATATTAGAAATAACTAATATTAAGTATCGCCCATGCCAATGCCTCGAACATCGATCGCCCTGAAGGAACTGACTCAGACCATCCGTCTGCGCATTCCGTTCGATGAGCTGGACGACGCTCGGGTTTGCTCTGGCCTGTGCATCGGCTGCCCGAAAAAGCTGCTCGAGTACCTGGAGCAGGAAGTGGAATACTGGGAAGGCGAGATCACCCGAGGTGAAACACCCACTCTGGGAGACGTAAAGCGACTGGCTCGCAGCGCCACGAAAATTGAGAAGGTGCTGGTTAAGAATCAGGTGCTTTAAAGCATTTTCCAAGACATTCCCAATGCGGTTATTTGAAAAACATCAAATTTCTAGCGGTTAAAATTGACAAACACCTCTCCCTGTAAAAAGATAGAACGCTGGTTAAACCGTCATTCCAATATAAAGGAACAATAATGAAAAAGTTAATGACCATCGCTGGTGTGGCTATCGCGTTGACAGCATGCGGCCCGGAGGGCTCTTCTAGTTACGACCTGACGTTTAAAATCACAGAAGCGAATGCAAAAAATGTGATTGCCAACTCCGTTACGCTCACGGAAGATACAGACGAATATACACCCTCTAAGATGCTTGAGAGCTACTCAGCACCGACGACTGCGATTCAATCCAGAGCCAGTCAATCGGTTACCTTAGATTGTTCACCATCCGGTACAATGACACTGTCCGCCACCGTACCTGACTCATATGCCAACACGGGCGACTTGCCAACAAGTGGACAGATGTCTGTATCAACCACTTTCAACAACTGTGACGATGGATGGGAAGTAACCGATGGCGGCATGTCCGTCTCAATGTCGTGGTCTGGTTATAATGAATCAAACGACACTTATAACTCACTGACTGTCGGCATCGACTTCGATGATTTCAAAGTTACGGCAGATGGCGAAACGTCCAAAATCGACGGTGGGTTGGACATTTCCACGGGCAGTACCAGTCAATCTGTAAGCTGGGATCTTTACTCTCAGTTTAATGGCCAGACGCTCCGTACTAGCACCCCGCAAGCCATTTCTATTGGCCTGAATGACACTTACCCAAGTGCCGGCGTGATTCGTGTCGAAGGTGCCGACGATACCTTTGCAGAAGCCAAAATTGTTCCAAACGGTTATGAAGTTACCGTCAACGGTGGTCAAGCGACACTCTACACTTGGGACCAGTTCTAACCTCCTTGCGCACCAAACGAATAGAAAGGAAGCCTAGGCTTCCTTTTTTTACCCGGTAAAGAACTGTCCCCAAAAACAAAAAAGCGCCAGTCGAACATTGTAAGCGCCAGAGACTGCTATACTCTTTCTATTAAGCCTCAACAAGCTCCTCTGCCCATGAAAGCTTCCAGAATCGTGTTGCTGTCATTCTGCATGCTGATTGCCTCATTCGGCGTGTCTTCCGAGACAAGCACCCATAAGCCAGACCCTACCCCCATCCAGATTTCGGCGGGTGAATGGCCCCCTTTTCTGAGCCAGTCGCTGCCCGGATACGGTTCGGTTGCGCGATTGATCAGCGATGTGTTCTTTGAGGCTGGTTACGAAGTGGAGTTTGTTTTCCTGCCTTGGGTGCGTGCTTATAACCAAACAGCGATCAGTGAATACTCCGCTACTGCCGTATGGATGTTTCAAGAAGACCGTACCGACGACTTCTATTTCAGCGATCCGGTACTCAACGAAACCTTTGTTCTGTTCTCACTGACCGATGCCGACTTCGACTGGCAGGATTTCGACGACCTGAGCGGGCTGACCATCGGCGGTGGTCTGGGTTACAGCTATGGCCCGGCGTTTGATCAGGCACTGGAAGACGGAGTCTTTGACATGCTGCGCCAGCCGACCGTAGAACAAAATCTGAGGATGCTGGCGGCCGGGCGGATCGACCTGTTCGCCGAAGAAAAAAGCATCGCCTATTACACCCTCAATAATGATGCGCCGGAACTGAAATCGCAGATCACTCATCACCCGACGCCGATTCTGGAAAACGAGAGTTTCCTGATGTTGCCTAAGTCGAACGCGGACAGCCTGGACATCCTACGCCGGTTTAACGCGGCGTTGCAGACGTTCAAAGACGACGGTCGATACGATCTGTACTTCAACTGAGCTCACAATTTGCTTTTTTGTTTCAGTCTGACCTGCACTACGACACCATAGCGCTTCTGGCCTGAGAGTGGCACAAATACGGCTCGGTTAAATTATGGAACAGCAATGTCAGACATGCTGAAATGCGTGGGTATAAAAAACCCGGCATAACGCCGGGCTTCAAGGTTCAGATCCTGGGTTATTCCCGCACTCCTAACATGTATTTCGCCACCGCCATGCGAGTCTCTTCAGTCAGATAATTCTGCGGCGGCATTTCCGGGTAATCATCGCGTTTTTTAATCGGGTCGTTGATGTACTCAGCAATGCCTTCGGGGTTATCAAAATACAGCGCCTGTATCGATTTCACCGACGGGCCTATCATTCGTACGCTATACGTATGACAGCCGGTGCACACACCATAATACGCCCGTTTGCCAATCTCTTTTTCAAAGTCAGCGTCCGAGACATCCTGTTTAACTTCAGTCGGGGCCATGTCTTCCAGCGTCATGGTGAACAAGCCGTCGGTGGCGTATTCGAGCCGATCACAAACGCCGTAGTCCGCACCTAACAAAAACAGGGTTTGGTAGCGATTCACATCGGCAATGCATTTCCCGCTGCCTTTACCGGTATCCATGATGTCCGGGCCGGTATCGCGACCAACCACACTGATCAGATCTTTCAGGATCCCTTTCGGGTCGCTGCCGTTGTTGTACATGACGTTATCCATGATCACCATCCGGTCCGGATTGGGCTCCGAGCCTGGATCTTTGGACACATCAGTCACCAGCGACAGATCGGTAATACCAATGCCGACGCTGTTGTTGCCGGTAATGATGTTGTTTTCAATCACCACATCGTCGGCCGCCATGACCAAAATGCCCGTCCCCTGCGGCACGTTCGCAACGATGGAGCCCGGTTCGGCAAAGTTCACGTGGTTATTATTCACAACAAAGTTGTCGCGAATGATGACATCGTAGGTGGTCTTAATCGGCAGGCCCGGGGTGATAAACGCCAGAATGCCCCCGGCGTTGTCATACACGTAGTTGTTCTCCACCAGCGCATGACGGGTATTCTCAATTTCGATGCCGGCCACGTTGCCAAACACTTCGTTATGGCGCACGTCAATGTGGTCGCTCATGCCGACGTAAATGGCGGCGTCTTCAATGCCGGTCAGCACGTTGTGCTCGATCAGCCCATTGGTCCCGAACTGCGGAAAGATGCCGTACACCCCCGTATCGATGACCAGATTATTGCGGATCACAAAGTTATTCCCGGCCTGCCCCATGATGGCATTGCCTTTGTAATCCATGATCTTGAAACTGTCGATGGTGATGTCGCTGCCGGAATACAAAATGGCGTCGTTCAGTTCTTTGTTACCGTCCAGCGTCGGGTACTCGCCCTCTTCGACCACGCCCATGAGCACGATGTCGTCTTTATCGATGTACACCGTTTCGGAATAGGTGCCCGGATACACCATGACCGTGTCGCCGGGCTGGGCCGTTAAAACCGCTTCCTGAATAGAGTCGCCGTCTCGGACTTCATGGATGGTGCCCTGCGCCAGCGTCGGCACGGCAAGAGAACCCGCACCACCGATGTTGCGCGACAGCTCCGCGTCGGCAGACTGAACAACCCGTTCGGCCTTGGGTGGGAACACGTAATACCAGCCCTGCATAAGGCCGATGCCGATGGCAATGAACAGCAGTGGCAGAATGAGCCACCTGACCAGTCGTTTCATGTTGAGTCCTCTCTTTTGTTATCGTTTTTTTAATGTTGTTGTGGAACATCCCGCCGATATCGCTTGCAGGCAAGCTCCTACAAACCATGCCACCCTGTAAGAGCCTGCCTGCAGGCGAAACCGGTCTTAACGCTTCGCTAACGTCGCTTGGAAGCAAGCTCCTACGCAATTTCAGTTCCCGGGTATAAACGCTTCCGCACTAATGGGTGACAACCCCGACGGCAACACCTCCGGCACTCTCGGCGCGAACCGCGTATCCGTCAGCGTCTTCATAAAATCCACCAGCCGATCAATTTCGGTGTCGGTCAGTTCCGGCTCCCAGATGTGCCAGTGCAGATACAGGTGCTCGCCCTCAGGTACCGCATGCCCGCGCCCCAGTGTGTAAAACTCCGTGGCATCCCAGAGCGAGTCGTACTTGCCCGAGTGCATGTAGGGCGCGGTCAACTCAATATTGCGTAAACTCGGCACCTTAAAGCCGCCCCGCATCGAGGCATCACCCGTGACGCCCATCGCGCCGACATCACGCGACATGCCATCCGGCTCTGGAGTGCCAATGACCGCGATCTGCTGATTGGTAAACAACGGTGGCGTATGGCATTCGGCACAACGGGCCACGAACGAGCGGAACACGTTCAGCCCTTCAATTTCCGGAGGGGTCAACGCGTCGGCATAACCATGAGCGTATTGATCGTAGCGACTGTTAAGCGACACCAGGCTGGCTTCAAAGCCGGCCAGCGCGTGGTAGATTTCATCCAGCGTGATGTCTGGTGCGGACTGCGGAAACGCGACCTGAAACAAGTCCCGATAGGCCGGAATCCCATTCAATGTCTGCAACAGGTTGGCCGGTGTGTTCGCCATTTCCTGCTCGGAATACAGGGGACCGACGACCTGATCTTCCAAGGTGGCCGCACGCCCATCCCAAAAGAAAATGTCCTGAAAGGCAAGGTTCCAAAGGCTGGGGGCGGAGCGAGTGCCTTCCTCACCGAGTGCACCGATCGACACGGCCCGACCATCCGCCATGCCCCGGCTCGGGTCGTGACAGGTCGCGCACGATTGCGTACCGTTCACCGACAACACGGGGTCGAAAAACAGATAGCGACCAAGATCGATGACCTGCGGCGAGAATCCGTCCCGATACGCCGGTAGCCCGGTTTTTAACCCGCCCACGCCCTGGCTTTGCAGCGAGGGGTACTGTTGATACAGCGAGCGCAACTCACAGTTATTAGACGCGACCCGCTCAAAACCCGGCGGACAATAGGGTGACAGCTCTATGGTGGCTGCCGGTTCGGCACCTGCGCCAACACTGAGTAGCCCACCCAACATCAGGGCGATGATCCAACGATTCATGGCGCGGGCACCGGCAACGACTGAATATAAGCAACGACATGCCGCAGTGCCGTTTCATCGGCAATTTCAGACGACATAAACGCCATCTGCCGCCCCAGGCGATCATCCGCAGCATAACCGCGCTGCCCGTTTTTAAACTTCATAACCTGGTCGAACAGGTACTGATCGTGCTGACCGACCAAACGCGGCGCCGAAAACGCCTCATTACCCTCGGCAAAGGCCCCGTGACAATCGCCACAGTTGGCATTGAACAACTTTTCACCCTTGGCGGCATCACCGTCAATCGTCGCCGGTCGCCGTTGCGAGGGCAGCAAAGCCAGCCCTTGTGCAATGGCCTGCCGGTCGGCCTCGTTGAGCATGGTTGCAAAAGCGGTCATCTGCGCACCCGTGGCATCGCCTTCGGCGGTACCCCGATGGCCATCGGCAAAGTTATTGAGCTGGCGGACGATGTAGTCCGCATTGAGACTGGCCAGGGCCGGTGCCTTTAAGGCTGGGTTTCCTTCACCGTTCGCCCCATGGCAGGCAAGGCAGGCGGTATAGGCAGGTGGCAGCTCTGCCGACACCGACCCGACAGCAACGACCAGACACAGCAGTGCCCGTTGCCAGAACGTCAGACTCTCTCTCATGGTTGGACCTTTTTTATTATCGTTGCGGAACCGTTTGGCCGATCCCGTCTTGTGCGATCAACATAGCCAGACGGCTTGCGCTTGCCAAAGACAAGCGCTGCGCAAACTCTGAAAAGGACTGTGCAAATCTTTAAAGAAGGCTCTGTGGCGGGGGTTTCAGGGCACCCGCAGAAGCGGATTATTCAGGTAATACCAAGCCTTCGGCGGGTCCGAACTGGCGCACTTCCTGCTCGATGTGCTGCTGAAATGACAGGCTTTTCCGCGAACGATGTGTGCGAGTGGGATACACCAGGTGAAAACCGATCGGGTCGGCGCGCTCTTCTGCCAGCACTTCCACCAGCTCACCACTCGCCAACCAGGGTTGCGCCTGATAATGACTGGCAAAGGTCGGCCCCTCCCCCTCGGCGGCGGCCTGCAGGCACTGATCAAAGTCGTCAAACAGGTAGCTGATTTGCGCCGGCTGCCAAACGCCGGAGCGGAACCACCAGGGCAACACCGCACTTGTAGCCCCGGTGGTAATAACCTGATGGGCGTTTAACCGGGCAATTTCAGTGACCGGACCGTGTTTCGTTAACCAACCGGGAGACACAAACACACCGTAGTGGATGCTGAACAGCCGTTTAGCGTGCAGCGTCGAGTCTGGCAGCGGCCCTTGGCGGAAAGCAAAGTCCAGCCGATGAGCCTGGAAATTAAGATAGTCGTTGCTGTGGATCAGCTCGACCTGAACGCTCGGGAACTGTTGCCGATAGCGGATCACCCACGGCGTCAGTGGACCGCGCGCAAAACTGCCCGGTGCCGTCACGCGCAGTGTGCCATTCGGTTCCTGCTGACTGTCCCGCCAATCCAGCACCGCCTGTTGGTCAGTGAGCATTTGCTCCGCCAGTGGCAGCAACTGCCGCCCGGCGTCGGTCAGCGACAGCGCCCGCGTCGTTCGGGTCAGTAAGCGCTCACCTAGATCCGATTCCAGCTTAGCAATGCGCCGACTCAGGTTACTGCTGGGTTCCACTAACCGGCGGGCGGCCTCACTGAACGACCCGCAATGCGCAATTTCAACAAACCAGAGTAGAGCCTGTAGATCCATCACCGATTATCCCAAATCTGAAACAGTTGCGAGCAGTGTAACCTGTTTTCGCACGAACGATGACATTCACCCGTGTAACCGTTAGCCTGAACCGCGTTTTAACCTCGACTCAGGACACATCACGACCATGACAGAACGATTGATAGACCATCGACAGGGCATCACCCTCGCCGGCATTGGCGTATTGGTCCTCGGTTTCGATGCCCTGCTGGTGCGGCTAGCAGGCACCACGCCGGCCAATGTGGCCTTTTGGCGTGGGCTCTTGGTTTGTGTGTCCTTACTGACATTCATGACCGTCACCGGTCGACTCGCGGAGCTGCGCCGGTACAGGGCGCACGGCTTGGCAGCGCTTGCCGTGACGGTGCTGTACGGCATTAACTCCGCGCTGTTTGTGGTCAGCGTCAGCCATACCAAGGTGGCGAACACGGTGGTGATTCTGAGCAGTTCCGCATTTTTTGCCGCGCTGTTTTCCTGGTTTTTGCTGCGTGAAAAACTGCCGCTGCGCACCTGGGTGGCCATTGTCGTCGCCCTGACGGGCGTGCTCGTTGTGTTTGCCGGATCGTTCGGGCTGGCCGACTGGCGAGGTGATTTGGTCGCCCTGATACTGGCCATGTTGATGGGCCTGACACTGACATTGCTGCGCCGACTGCCGGAGTTACCCAAAATCCCCGTCGTCGCCTTGAGCGGGCTGATCACTGCCCTGCTCGCCGTACCCTTTGCGCAACCGCTGTCACTCGATATGGCCAGCTATGGTTGGCTGGCCGTGATGGGCTTAGTTCAGATGCCCGTCGCCTCTGTCCTGTTGATGATGGCGACCCGCTACCTGCCATCACCCGAAGTCAGTTTGTTTTTACTGATCGAAACCATACTGGGACCGGTGTGGGTGTGGCTGGTTTTACAGGAAAGCATTCCATCGATGACGTTGATTGGCGGCAGTGCAATTTTAGCGGCGATTACGGTGCATTCTTGGTTGGCTTTGAAGCGGGAGCGGGTTGTTTAGAGCGGTTACAAACATTAGACGGGGTAGCTACGGGCGGTTGATCACTGTGATTTTACTAAGCATCACGTAATTGTTTCGCGTCGGAATAAACTGAAGAATATTTTGATGACAGTTTCTCGTCTAACCCAATCAGCAGGGTTGCACTGCTGTCCCAACAACCGACTTCAAATACTGCACCTTCCGCCTGAACGCTGGGATTAGACCCATTCCAGTAATTCGGATTGCCAGCGATATAGGGTTCATTGACAATTTTTGGACGAACACCGGTTTTGAATGCCGATATTACACCCCAAATAAACTGAACATTATTGGTACTGATAAGAGCATTAAGCTCTTTACCAGAGTACCAACCTTCCCTAACGTTAAAACCATTGGTTTCTACGTCAGACAAATACCATTCATAATCCAATGCGCGAACTCCGAGTGCTTCGAAAACCTCAGGTAGAAAAGTGAAGTACTTAACTTGGTTTGTATTTTCGAGTATCAGGTTCATTATTTATTAACGCCTCGCTTATCGGAGAGCAACGAAGGAGCGAACTCTTTGTAGGCCGTGATGCGGGTTTGAACAGACAGAAACAGCTCTGACTTGTTAGGTGTCGGTGGTAATGCAATACAGTAAAGTTGCACCATTCACCTCAGGCTTTTCGTCCCATTCAACTTTTGCTTGCATAATTGTGCTTTTTACAAGCGCTATTGCAAAGTTATTTTTCATATCAGAAAGATCTACGGTACCCTGATGTTTCTGTGAATGCCCGAGCCTCCCGTCTTTATACTTAATCCAGCCTTCCCATCCTAATACTTGGGTGCCACTTTGTTCGAGTATATACAGTAGTTCCATAGCGTCGGTATAACCGACGACCAGTTCATTCTCTGATACAGACCTTTCCTTTATTTCTTCAAAACTATACATACTTGTTACATTTAAAATTCACAATAACTGCGAGCGCTGATAAGTGCGAGTCGTACCCCGAAGGGGGGTTCTTAAGTGCATGCCTCATTGTTTTGTTAAGGATGTGCACGGGGTAGAACCCATCCATGTAGTAGGTTCCTTTGACTGTTTCACACTTATAAGTCCATAAGTAGTCACCAATCGGAATGTCCTTTTCATTAAATGCAAAAGTGACATTACTAATAGCTAAAAGAACCATAAATGTCGATTTCTTCAAGGTCAGACCTTAACGCCCGCCACAGCGGCTAAAAATGAGCGCTAGCGAGTTTTTAGTACAAGGCCCGGAACGCAGTGGCTGCGGGCGCTTGTTACTTGCGAAGCCGCACCATACCTGAATACTTCTCAACTAGTTTTAGTAGTGAAGGTTCTTTAACTGACCGTAATGCACTAACTCTTTGGGAAAGTTCATAGTTCTGGGCCCCAAGCCTGTCAACATACTCCAATCCTGGCATATTTAGGATGCGCATCAAAACAGCATCTGAAAGTGCTATTTGCTCCGTGACCGTAAGAAACTGGGAAGGATTAATTCGAATAGACCGGGCTATCAGAGCTATAAGATCCTCTCGCAACCCGCCATCACTCGAAAGCATTAGCCTAATTGCTAAGCAGAGAGAGTCTTTACTACCACTATTTACTTGGTTTTGAAGAATCAGTAAGTCTGGAATCCAGTAGCGATAACCCTCTGGAATCGCACCTTCCGAATACTCGATAACTTCCACTACTTCGGCATTCAAATCATTTGGCAATGCTAAATACTTTTCCCACAAAGTTTCAGAAAGAGCATTGCTAGATGCAAAAATTATCAGTAGAAGTATTTTCTTCATAATTCCAAGTAATGCCAGCATTTGCTGGCTGGTTTGGAGCGTAGTGGAAAACCAGTCGGCAACATGCGTTTGTTATGTGATGGCTTGAACCGACCCTCGCCTGTTTTGGCTTGGTGGGTAACCGAATTTCCGTGCATATTCACGACTGAAATGTGCTGTACTTTCGAAGCCAACCTCAAAGCCAACCGTAGAAACAGAGAGGGCTGTAGCTAAAAGCTTTTGCTGTGCCACAAGTAATCGCACATCCTTAAGAAATTGCAAGGGTGTTGTTGCGGTTACAGCCTTAAAGTGTTCGTGAAAGCTGGATGCGCTCATACCAACCAGAGCGGCCAGATCCTGAACGCAAATAGGTTCTGCAAAGTCTTTTTGCAATTTTAGAATGGCGCGATTTATGCGGCTCTCATGACTATCGGGATACGCGAGGCGGCGCAACATGCCGCCGTGACTTTCGAGCAACAAGCGAAAGTGGATCTCACGTAAGAGTATAGGAGCCATGATTTTTTGTTCTACATAGGAACGATCACGCAGTTCAAATAAGCGTTTAACCGCCTGTACCAATTCACCGCCACTAATGCCTGAGGCAATAGAAGCATTATCAGCTACATCATCGTCGGACAATTCCAACTCAGCTTGAATAGCCCGAATAGTATCGAGACATATCTCTAGCGCCAAAGCCACGTAGGGCTTAGCGGGCGAAGCAGCAGTTACCTGGCTCACCGTGGGAATATTGATACTCACAATCAAGCTCTCACCAGCACTGAAGGTAACGACCCTTTCACCCAATCTAGCTTCCTTCTGACCTTGCAGAACAAGACAAAGCAATGGGTTGTATAGGGTATTCATTAATGCTGAGGGTTCTCTACTGCGCACAATAGAAAGTCCTCCAACGCCAATGGGGGTAGGTTCATTAGAAAGCCTATGCTTATCAGCATAGGCTATGACATCTGCAGAAAAGTCTTTATACATACACAAGGCTCAGCAGGAACTGACCAAGAATTTTACCTAAAACTAGCTATAATCACGAATTATTTGGAGGAATGATCAAATAATTCGCATTCACAAACAAGCGCCCCCCATTTTCTCGCGATACTCTGCACATAGAACGCTCACACACAAATTCAATTATTCGGAGAAAAGCATGACACAGAAAATTGCACTCATCACTGGTGGCAGTCGCGGACTGGGCAAAAGCGCAGCATTGCATCTTGCTAAAGCTAATGTTGGTATTGTCATTACATATCAGAGCAATGTAGCAGAAGCACAAAGCATTGTTGATGAAATAAACAGCAAGGGCGGTCGTGCTGCAGCGCTAAAGCTTGATGTTGCCGAAAGCAGCAGCTTTTCCAGTTTTCGTGATAGCCTGATATCTATACTCAAAGAGACATTCGAACGAAATACTTTCGATTATTTGGTCAATAATGCTGGCTATGGAATTTTCACACCATTTGAAAAAACAACAGAAGCGGAACTGGATGACATGTACGCAGTACACCTGAAAGGCCCATTTTTTCTGACACAATGCCTTGCCAGATTTATTGAAGACGGAGGACGTATCCTCAACGTATCATCTGGCTTAACCCGAATGACTTTTTCTGGCTACGATGCTTACGCTGCAATGAAAGGCGGACTGGAAGTCGTTACGCGCTACCAAGCTGCAGCCTATGCAAGCAGAGGAATTGCTGTAAATACCATTGCGCCCGGTGCAATAGAAACTGATTTTGGTGGTGGTGCAGTACGTGATACACCGAAGTTAAATCAACATATTGCATCCACGACAGCGATGGGTCGTGTTGGGCTACCCGACGATATTGGTAGTGCCGTCGCAGGGCTCCTTGTTGCGGGCAGTGGATGGATGACTGGTCAGCGTCTTGAAGTATCTGGAGGTCAATCCCTTTAAATAGGTGGCCACTCCCTAGAGTGGCCACAAGTTCTTTGAATAGTAGAGTGCTATGGATGGATCTGGAATATCAGCTGTCACTCTCAGACATGTATTTATTCAAAAGGATTATCCTAGACACATAACGCCCTTGGTTTGGGGCGAGTTGAGCGCCAGCGAAAACGAGTCCATTGCCCGCCGCGCCAGCGGAAAAAGCGGGCAAGACCAACACCAGTTTGTTAAGTGCTGGTATGAAAGTAAGCATCATAGTCTGCAATTCCTTCAGCTAAAACTGCTTCTATATCGTCGGTATCTTTGCGGAATAAATACTCGGTTCCGGGCTTTTCGATTAGAACAGTCTTACGATTAGAGTCTCGTTCACCATCCCATTTTATGAATACCATAGCGCCTTCTGACTGGAGCCTATCTAGTTCTGCAAGACTTTTAGCTATTCCCATAAATTAACTTCTTCTGGCACTTAACGCCTGGCACAGCCGCCGGCAAAATTGGCAGTTGTTTTGCCGGGTTTTGGGCAAAACAAGTGACACTTTTAACGGTCGGTTGCTGCCACTTGTTAGCACTATATGCCTAAAAACGGGAAATTCTCTTTAATATCTTTCTGGAAACGAGCATCTGAACAGTACCTTAGAACCCACGGTACATATTCTGAACTACCACCATCAAAGGCTTTAGCTTTAGAAATACCAGAATCGCCCAATTTGATTATCAGTCCACTCACGAGGTCAACAAACTGGAAAAATCCTTTTACAATAACCTCTGCATCCTTATCAGCAGATTCTTCCAGCTCAATATCCTCGCTAAAGTAATCATGAGGACCTTCTAATCCCTTGATTATTGATAGCATCCAGTCAACATCGCTGTCATCTAAATTACTCGATAACTCAAGAATTTCTCGCTCGGGAATGCTCCCTGAACGTAGTTTATGAAATATCTTTCTTAGCTCAACTTCCTTATCCATACGTTCTCTCCTAGGTGCTAACAGATTATTCTACGTCGCATGACCAAATATCACGGCGACGCATAAACCTGCCACCCACTCTCAGTTTGATCACTCTAATACATTCCATACTCCGGCACATGGCGGCTATTGTCAATTTGGGCTTAATTAACTTCGCGTCTTGCGACTGACTATCCAGAATTAAACGTCACGCTAGAACGCAACTGCGTAAGGGACTCGCGGAATTGGCCCGATACTTGAGCAAAGAGTCAGATATCAGGTTTTTCTATGTCCTTTCCTGGATATGCGTCTTGAGACTAGATATCCCATTCATATCCAGGTTTTACGTCTTGAATCCTTCCGTTTTTGCGATCGTGCTCTCAAGATCTCGTTGCCAGCTCTCAACAAAGGGATAAGCTCGGTGGTGACCGTACTAAAGCGTGTACGAAATTGGAAAGCAGGGCATGTCTCTAAACTGACTATCGCTCGATCTTCAATTATCCCAAATATAAGAGAATCAAAACCATTTTAACCCACTAATAAAACCAATCGTCCTCCGTACACTGGCGTTGTCTTAACCAGAACCCTACGAGGAATGCTTATGAAAACTGTCTCTGTTATTGGCGCCACCGGCATGCTGGGCCAGCCCGTCGCCCGCGCACTCATCGCCGATGGCTTTAATGTCCGAATTTTAACGCGCAACCCTGGCAACGCCCGGCGTCTGTTCGGCGACAAGGTCGACATTCGCAATGCCGATCTACACGATATTCCCAGCCTGAAGTCGGCCCTGGCGGGCACCGACATGGTGTACGTGAATGTCGGCGGGCACAGTAAAGCCACCTACTACCGTAACCATGTGGTAGGAACGCAGAATCTGCTGAAGGCGCTGGAAGGTCAAACGTTGGACGTGATCGCTATGATCTCCTCCGCTGCGGCGCATCCGGAATTTAACGACCGTTGGGATAACCATTACAAATGGGAAGCCGAGCAATTACTGAAAGCCAGTAATCAGCCGTATCTGGCGTTTATGCCGAGTTGGTTTATGGAATCGCTCGATCTGTTTGTGCAGAAAAACCGGCTGATGCAGATTGGCCCGTCCACCAAAGGCATTCATTGGGTGGCCGCCGACGATTACGGCCAAACCGTCAGTCGGTGTTTGCAGGATGAGCACTGCCGCAATAAGCGAATGCATGTCTATGGCCCGGAAACGCTGACGATGACGCAAGCCTGTCGCCGGGTGGCCGACTCGTGGCAGTTGCAGCACACGCCATTACCGTCATGGCTGGCCGCAACCATCGGTCGTCTGAGCCGGGACCCGGTTTTGGTCGATGTTGCCGACCTGACCAGACACTACGACCGCACCGGTGAAAAGCCCGATCCAGACGCTTTGCGTACCACCACGACCTTAACGCAGTGGTTACTGAACCGATCCGCCAAGGTGGGCGTCGCGGCATGATTACACCACTGATTATATTGCTGCTGTTAGTTGCGCCCGGGCTGCTGGCCTGGGTGCTGTCGCCCTCGCTGGGGTTAACCGCCTGGTCGTCTCAACGACGCGCCTATGGGCTGGGCCTGTGCTTTGTGTTTTTCGGCATCGGGCATTTTGCCCAAACCAACGGTATGGTGGCCATGTTGCCGGAGTTTGTGCCGGCACGGCGCGAGCTGGTTTGGTTAACCGGTGCAGGGGAATGGCTGGTCGCTTTAGGATTGTTCACGACCCGGTTTCAACGTGTGGCAACGTTGGCTGGCTTAGCCATGTTCGTCGGTTTCTTTCCGGCGAACGTTTGGGCAGCGTGGCAGCAAACGGGGTTGGGCGGTCATCAATGGGGGTTGGTATATCTTTGGATACGGGCCCCGCTGCAGGCAATTCTGATTGTTTGGAGTTTACGCCTGTTGGCACTGACCCCTGCGCAGAAAACCACAGCCTGAAACAGCCAGCCCAAATTACTTCTTTGCCATAGCATCGGTTCGGCCGCCGTTTAAAACTGATCCCAATACGGCGGATCGCCAAAGTAGCTGCTCATAAAATCGATGAACGCTCGAAGTTTTGGTGCCAGCAGTTTCCGATGTGGGTAAACGGCATATAGCCCCATCGGTTCCGGCTCATAGTCCTTTAATATGATGCTGAGCTGACCGCTTTTGAGCGGTTCGCTGACAATAAAGGTCGGTTGCAGGATATAGCCCTCGCCCGCGACAGCGGCAGACACCAGGATGTCGCCATTGTTGGCAATAATGCCGTTGGGGTTGTTTTGCGAATGCGCGCGTAACACCTTCATTAAGGGGTTCGAGAGCGGGGCATACTCCATGTAGCTGTAGCGCAGAAAATGCGACCCGATCAGATCCTCCGGATGTTCCGGCACTCCGTGTTGGTCGAGGTAAGATGGCGCGGCACACAGCACCAACCGCACCGGTGCGACTCGCTTGGCGATCAGGGAAGAATCTTTCAAATGTCCGATGCGCAGTGCAACGTCAAACCCTTCTTCGACGACATCGACTTTGCGATCACTTAACTCCAGGTTTACACCCACATCCGGATAGGCTTTTTTAAAGTCTCGGACCAATGGCCCCAGGTACTGAGTGGCAAAGGAGACCGGCGCGCTGATGTGCAACTGCCCTTTGGCGGCTGCCTGTAACTGGCCAAAGTGATTTTCCATGTCATCGACGCTTTCCAGAATATGCAGCGCATGTTGCAGGCACTGCTCTCCTTCTTGCGTCAGTCGCACATTCCGAGTGGTGCGGTTAAAGAGCCGAACGCCCAACTGCTCTTCGAGCTGAGACACATATTTGCTCACCAACTGGTTGGACAGCTCCAGTTTTTCGCCCGCTTTGGTGAAGCTGCCCGCTTCGGCCACCGCGACAAAGGCTTTCATGGTGTCAATTCGATCCATGTCGGGGTTCCTGCCCAATTACCAATAAATCATTGGTAATCATCCAATAGTTCGACGGTTTTTCCAATCTTTTGTTGTGAGTAATCTGTCCAACATAAGAACTGAAGACATCAAAACATTGCTTCACATTTAACCGAAAAGGAAAGAATCATGAACAAATCTGTCATCAACACACTATTAGCTTCCAACGCCGGGTTTGGCGCATTGGTCTTACGCCTTCCGTTAGGCATCGTACTGGCGGCCCACGGCGCCCAAAAACTATTCGGATGGTTTGGCGGCTTTGGCCTCCAGGGCACGGGCCAATGGATGGCCAGTATCGGCCTGGAACCCGGGTACCTGATGGCATTGCTGGCCGGCAGCGCCGAGTTTTTTGGTGGTTTGGCACTGGTGATCGGTTTTCTTACCCGTCCTGCGGCTTTGCTCAGCGCCATCACGATGGTCGTCGCGATCTTCAGCGTTCATTTTCAAAACGGGCTGTTTCTCACCAACAACGGTTATGAATACGCGCTGATATTACTCGCGGGTACGCTGGCCTTGACGGTTCAGGGGGCCGGTCACTACTCGATCGATAATGCCCTGGTGAAGCGCCCGAACTACCGACTGCAAACCGCGTAAGTCAACAGCGACAACGAAATCTACGAAACACACAATCGCCTTCGCCAACTCGCCGAAGGCGATTCCTGCACAGGAGATCGACCCATGTTAGTGAATGGTCAATGGCAAGAAAAATGGCAACCGGTTCAGAACAAAGATGAGCAGGGTCGGTTTATCCGGCAAACCTCTTCATTTCGAAACTGGATTACCCCAGACGGATCACCGGGCATCACCGGAGAAGGCGGCTTTAAAGCAGAGGCCGACCGGTACCATCTGTATGTGGCGTACATCTGCCCGTGGGCCAGCCGCACACTGATGGCCCGATCCTTAAAAGGGTTAGAAGACATTATTTCGGTCTCTGTCGTGAACCCGAAACTGACCGATCAGGGTTGGAAGTTTGGCGGCTTCAACGGCAGTGATGAAGACGAGTTGAATGGCGCAACATACATGCACGAGCTGTACACGAAAGTTGCGCCCGATTTTACCGGCCGTGCCACGGTGCCAGTGTTGTGGGATAAAAAAACCAACACCATCGTTAATAATGAGTCGGCGGACATTGTGCGGATGTTCAATACGGCGTTTGTGAACCTTGTTGGCGAAGGGATCGATCTTGTCCCGAATGAGTTGGCGACACAAATCGATTCGTTGAACAGCTACCTGTACGAGCACCTGAACAACGGTGTGTATCAGGCCGGGTTCGCGTCTACTCAGGAAGCCTATGAAGAAGCCTACCACAAGGTGTTTCTTGCTTTGGATTCTATGGAAGCACAGCTGTCGGATGGTCGCTCGTTCATCCATGGTGATCGCCTCACAGAGACCGACCTTCGATTGTTTGTCACCCTGGTTCGTTTCGATGTCGCCTACCACGGCCTGTTTAAATGTAACCGTAACCGGATCAGCGATATGCCTTATTTAAACGCTTATCTGCATCGAATACTGGCGATCGATGGCGTGAAAGACACCGTCAACATCGAACATATCAAGGCGGGGTATTACTCTGTTAAAGCCTTGAACCCGACGGGCATTGTCCCTCTAGGACCAGAGCTATAAAGCCAGTCTCGTTCTCGACCCGCAACCGATTTGGAAGCGGGTTGATGTTTAAGTCTATGCCCTGGCGCTCGAGACTCTCTTAACTAAACGCCGGCAACCCGGTAATGGCCCGACCGACAATCAGCGCATGAATGTCGTGCGTACCTTCGTAGGTATTCACCGCTTCAAGGTTCAGCATGTGGCGGATCACCGGGTATTCATCGGAAATGCCATTGCCGCCGTGCATGTCACGGACCGTGCGGGCAATGTCCAGCGCTTTGCCACAATTATTGCGCTTCATCAGGGAAACCAGCTCAACCGGGCATTGGCCAGCGTCCATCATGCGGCCCATTTGCAACGCACCCTGCAAGCCTAGGGCGATTTCGGTTTGCATGTCGGCGAGTTTTTTCTGAATCAACTGATTCGCCGCCAGTGGCCGGTTGAATTGTTGGCGCTCCAACGTGTAGTTGCGCGCCGCCGCGAAGCAGCATTCAGCTGCGCCCATCGCGCCCCAGGCAATGCCGTAACGGGCTTTGTTCAGGCAGCCAAAGGGCGCACTGAGGCCTTTCGCTTTTGGCAATCGGTTGGCTTCGGGAACAAACACCTCGTCCATAACAATTTCACCAGTCACCGATGCACGCAGGGAAAACTTGCCATTTATTTTGGGCGTGCTCAAGCCAGTCATGCCGCGCTCTAAAATAAACCCGGCAATCTCGCCGTCGAGCTTGGCCCAGACGACAAACACATCGGCTAAAGGCGAGTTGGTGATCCACATTTTGCTGCCCGTCAGCTGATAACCGCCATCAACGATTTTGGCACGCGTACGCATACTGGCCGGGTCGCTGCCGCTGTCGGGTTCGGTCAAGCCGAAACAGCCGATCCATTCACCGCTGGCGAGTTTTGGCAGGAATTTGTCGCGTTGTGCGTCGTCGCCGTACTGATAAATAGGGTACATGACCAGCGACGATTGCACACTCATGGCCGACCGAAAGCCGGAGTCGACGTGCTCTACTTCACGCGCGATTAATCCATAACTGACGTGGTTTAACCCGGCGCAGCCATATTTTTCCGGCAAAGTCGCGCCCAGCAGACCCTGTTCGCCCATCTGGCGCATCCAGTCTCGGTCGAACTGTTCATCGCGAAACGCCATCTGCACTTTCGGCTTCAACTCGCCCTGACAAAACGCCCGGGCGCTGTCGGCAATCATGCGTTCTTCATCGGTGAGTTGTTCGGTCAGATGAAAGGGGTCTTGCCAGTGGTAATTGGGTCGCGACATCGTCTTCTCCTGCTTTCTGATACCCCAGCATAGTACGCATCTCACAACGAGCTTTGAATGGGACAAATGGAGGTAACCGGATTAACAAGTGTTCGGAAAACTGGACGATTTTAATCGAGGCGATGCCTGACTCTTCTGCCCTCCGCAGGCGGAATCGGGGTCTTGGTCTGGAAACCGTCAACAAC
>NZ_CH724152.1:250565-426797 GCF_000153185.1 Reinekea blandensis MED297
GGTGTTGGATACACCGGGGATGCGTGAACTGCGGCTCAATGATGATGCCGAAGGGGTGTCGGAGCTGTTTGACGACATCGAAGCCGTGATGTTGAACTGCAAGTTCAGTAACTGTCACCATGCTGGTGATAAAGGCTGCGCCGTCGAGGCGGCCATTCAGGACGGTCAGTTGGACGAGCGCCGTTGGCGGAACTATCAGAAGCTGATCCGGGAAGCCGAACAGGCCTCATTGACGAAGGCGCAACGTAAAAAAGCGCGCGAGCAATGGGGTAAGGACATCGCGAAGTATTCCCGGGAAATTAAAAAAGGACGAGCCGGTGTATAGCCGGCCAAACCAAGCGGGGGCGTTCATTGCCCCCGCTTTTGCTTAGGAGAGATACTGTCTACTAGTGTCTGAAGAACAGGCTGAAAAATCGGTGATCGCCCCCATCAAGGGATGAAACCCGATGGAGACGCGTTAAATGCATTTGAAATTCAACGATCTGGATAAAGCTTCCGCTTATCGTTTACTAACCCACACGGTGACGCCCCGGCCGATTGCCTGGGTGCTTACGGAAAACGAAAACGGGTCCTATAACGTGGCACCCTTTTCCTACTTCACCGTCATCAGCAGCGACCCGGCATTACTCATGATCTCGGCGGGCCACAAAGCGGACGGCAGTAAAAAAGATACCTGGCGTAACATCGAGCGGACGGAACAGGCGGTCATCCACATCGCTGACCTGTCGCTGATTGATGCACTGAATGAAACCGCTCGTCCGTTACCGGCCGATGTGTCTGAACTGACCAATGTCGACTTACCGCTGTGCGACGAAGCCGGTTTCGAGTTGCCGCGAATTCAGGCTGCGCCGGTGGCCTTTCAAACCCGTCTGTACGACATTCATCTGGTTGGCAACGGCCCTCAGGGAGTGATCTACACCGAAGTGACCCACGCTTACGTGAACGATGAGCTTTGGTTACCGGACGAAAACCGGGTCGATGAAACCCGACTGAACCCGCTGTCACGTCTAGGGGGCGAACGTTACAGTGGGTTGGGACCCGTGCATTCGCGAGCCCGTCCAAACTGAGGCTGTTGTTATGTATATCGGTGAGTTCTGTAAGCAAACTCAGACGACGCCGAAAACCATTCGGTATTACGAATCGCTCGGGCTGTTGCCGCCGGCGAAGCGGCTCGGCAGCTACCGCGTGTATGACGATACCTATGTCGAAACGGTCCGGCGGATCAAGCAGGCACAGTCGTATGGGTTCACCCTGACTGAGCTGAAAAAGATCTTCACCGGTGTCGATATCCGGCGTGGCTTGCCGGCCGACGTGATGCGCCGGGCCATACAGGAAAAACGCCGGGCCATCGCGGCCCAGATTACTGAGTTACAACAAACCGATGCCGCGCTCGTCGACCTGGAAGGTTTTTTGAAACAGTCCGGGTGCGCGGTTGACTCTGACCTTAAGGGCAAGGTTTAAGGTTCGTTCTCCAAATAACCGGAGAACGACCATGACTCACTTTACAATGCTGGTGCGTGCCAGTGCCCTTTACGATCTTGTCTTAACCAGCGCCTTTGCGATTCCGATTGTCGCGGGGTTTAAAATTGATCTGTTACGATCGATTCACGTTGCCCTGTCATTGAGTGGCGACTTCCCCACTTTCACCGCTATGCATCTTTTATTTTTAAACCTGTTGGGCAGTGTTGTGATTGTCTGGTCGGTACTGAGAATCCGACGACCGGAACCGCTTTACGGGTTTTACGATGGCCTGTGCCGGCTGATGTTCAGCAGCGCCATGGGGTTTGCGCTGTTTGCCGGTAACGGGTCGGCCATTATCTGGGCGTTTTTAATCCCGGAAATGTGCTGGGGCGTTGTTCAGTTGCTGGGGTATGTCCGGCTGCGTTCGACAATGGCCCAGGCCTGAATAACAGGCTTTACTCGGTTGCGGAAGAGGATGACAATAATACATCAGGTGTGTCAGCAGCTGAGGAGAGAGCGTTATGGACAGCGCGTTAACACTGAGGATGGCAGTCGATCGGGGGGACGTTATTTCACCGGAACAGGCCCTGTCCTTGCTGAATCGTTCGGCACTGGTTCAAACCCTGACACAGTCTCTGGTGGATAAGCCGCTGTTTTATGTCTGGCGCCTCATTGCCTTAAGCGAACTTCCCTTTGCCCGACAGCTGCCCTATACCCAGGCGTTGATCGACCGAGTGTATGACCGCTTAGCCACGCCCTTTGGGTTTTCACTGAGCGGCGATCGGTCGCAGTTTCTGCCTTGTTACAACGCCATGATCATTACGGCCCTTTGCCGCTTGGGTGAAGCGAATACCGATGCCGTACGGCAGGGTGTCGAGTGGATTATTACCCACCAACCCATGAAACGAGGCGTTCCGGTATCGGCCCCCGGGTTCCGGTTTGATCGTTTCGGCGGCTGCTTCAACGACTCCCCCTGTTACATTGGATTGGCGAAGTCGGTGTTTGCCTTGTTGCATTACCAAAGGGCGACCGGCGATGCATCGGTGCAGGAAAAACTGAACGAAGGCACTGAGTATCTGTTGAATCATCATCTGATCTATCGGTTATCGACGCCCACACCAATCACCAATCATATCTTAGATCTGTCCTTTCCGGAGTCTTACCACTTAAATGCAGTTGAGTTGATTCGCTTTGTGGCGCTCGCCAACCGGATGCATGACTCTCGTACAGAGCCCTTAAAACAGGCGCTGTTGACTAAGAAGAACAACGACCATGGCTGGTACTGCAATTTCAGATACCGGGGTGACGGCTACGTGCCGTTTGACCAGGGCCGGAAATCCGGCGCCTGGGTCACGTATGTTATCCAGCAGGCGCTTGCGTCGTCTTTAGTTAATGACGGCAGCGCATCACACGCTCATTGAGCAAATGAGCATCACGTTCAGGGGCCGTTGACGCCGTCACAGCACTGACCACCGCGACCATGTCGACGTTCGTGTCCAGCACGTCTGCAAGGTTTTGGACATTGATGCCGCCAATGGCCACAACCGGTGTGCCTTTGGATAACCGCACATAGCGTCGCAACCGCCCGATGCCCTGTATCTGGCCGCTCATGTCTTTGGTTTGCGTTGGGAAAACCGCGCCCACGGCCAGATAACTGGGTTTGAGCGCCAGTGCGCGCAACAGCTCCGTATCGCCATGAGTGCTGATCCCCAATCGCAACCCGGCGTTGGCAATGGCAGCGAGGTCGGCCGTGTCGAGATCTTCCTGTCCGAGGTGCACACCGTAAGCGCCGAGCTCAATGGCCTGTTGCCAGTGATCGTTGATAAACAACTGAAGTTGATGGGCGTTGGCGATCTCAATGGCCTGACGGATCTGGTCACTGAGCACATCGGAACGGGCATGTTTGATGCGCAGTTGCAGGGTACGTATACCGGTGTTGGCGAGTCGTTGGACCCACTGTGCCGAGTCGACAACCGGATACAGCCCACTCGGCCAGTCGAGTGCGGGAAAGGTACGATCAGGCGATGTTGGATGCGTATCGGTACTGACAACCGGGTAGTCCGACAGCGTATCCGGCCAGCCCGGTGCAGTGGGTTTTGGCGCGAGTCGCCAGTATCGATGTAATACGGCACTACCCAGCACGCAGGCATCGGTCAGCGCATAGCCATCCGTTAATGCGCAGGCGATGGCCGTGCTCAATCGGCATCCGGTGCCGCGCAGCTTTGACAGACGCTTGGGTTGTTGCAGCTGCCAGCGGCGCGGATCATCCGGGACGAGCAGTTCGTCGGTCACCACGTCATCCTGTTCAGAGACCGAATGCCCACCTTTCAGTAACAGGGTGCCGCGGAAATCGTACTGAGCTTGCAGGACGCGCAAGATTTGCACGGACTCTGTTGTGCCTGCCAGTGCTTTAGCCTCGTCGGTATTGGGCGTGAGCAAACTGACCCAGGGCAGTAATGGGGCCAGCCGTTCTCCCAGGGTCATTGTGGATAAGGGCCGATGGTCACCGGAGCTGAGCCCGACCGGGTCCAGCACTACGGTGGGTCGATGAGGTAAGGTGCTTAACCAGTTCGCGATTACCTGCGCGGTTGCAACATCAAACACCGCGCCGATTTTTATCACCGACGGTGGTTGGTTCAGGCTGCTCAGTTGTTGCTGCATTACGTTCGGATCGGTCGCCGATGCATGCATCAGCGCACTTGCGGTTTGGGCCGTCTGACCGGTGGCGATCGCGGCGGCAGGGATGTTCAACCCGTTGGCGAGCCGGTCGTCCGCCAACAGTCCGGCCATGCCGTTGGCTTCAAAGCCGGACAAAATCAGCAGGCTCATGAGGTTCTCCGAAAGGGCATACCCAGCACCGGTGTACTGGGGTTGGCATGGTCTTGGGCCAGCATCGGTCCGGCTTGTGCGCCCAGCAGGCCGGCTTCGGTGGCCAGACGACAGGCTTGCGCCATCGCGACCGGGTCGTGCGCTTTGGCGATGGCGGTGTTGAGCAGTACCGCATCGGCGCCCAGTTCCATGGCCTCAGTGACATGAGACGGTTTGCCGAGACCGGCGTCCACAATCAAGGTCACGTCCGGCAAACGTTCCCGCAGCGTTCTGAGCCGATACGGATCACTGAGGCCACGTCCGGTGCCGATGGGGGCACCCCACGGCATAATCACCTCGCAGCCGGCTTCAACCAGAGCCCGGCAAAACATCAGGTCATCGGTGCAGTAAGGCAGCACCTGAAACCCGTCATCGAGTAACCGGCGGGCGCACGCCAGGGTTTGAACCATATCCGGTTGCAGCGTTTGATCGTCGCCGATCACTTCCAGTTTGATAAGCGGTGTGTCAAACAGCTCACGGCTCATCTGGGCCAGCGTAAAGGCTTCATCGGCTGTTCGGCAGCCGGCGGTGTTGGGCAGCAGGTCGACGTTTAGTTTTCTCAACAGCGTCCAGAACGGTTGGGCGCTTTCCGGTGCCGACTGTTGCCGACGTAACGAGACGGTGACCAGCTCGGCGCCGGAGCCGGTGACCGCCTGCTGCAGAATCGCCGGCGATGGGTAGCGGGCCGTGCCGAGCAGTAATCGTGTTTGGTAGGTTCGGTCATAGATGCGAAATGGGGTCATATCAGCCTCCCTGTATGGGGGTCAGTACTTCGATGACGTCACCCGCAGTCAGTTGATGGTGTGAATGGTGATGCCTTGGGATAAACACCTGGTTAACGGCCACCGTCATCGGCGGTTTTGCACCCCATTCGCTGAGCACTTCACTTAAGATGTCGTGCGTGCTTTGGTAAGGACTATCGTTGATGATCAGTTCCACCTCAGGCCACCTCCAGCCGTCGCAGGGTCTGTTCGGCCAGCGCCGGACCGGTCAGCCAACCGTGCCGGTACGCACCGTTTACCTGAATCAGATTGTCGTGCTGAGACACTTTGGGTTGGTTGTCGGCGTAGGCGCTGCGAATGCCAACGCGGGCTTCCAGAATGCTGGCTTCGGCAAAACCGGGGTGTACGCAGTAGAGGGTGCTGAGCAACTCCAACGTGCTTTGCACAGTAATGGGATGCTCGCTGTGACTCTCAATTTCCGTCGCGCCAACCACAAACTCATGGTTGGGCTTCGGGACAATGTAAATGGATGCCTGTGGATGCAGCACGCGCACCGGACGTTGCAACGTCACCTCGTTGCAGCGAACACGAATGACCTCGCCGCGAACGCCGCGTAAATCCACCGACGATTCAGGCCAGTCCGAGCCGATGGCGCCGGCGCCGCGACAATCGATGACCCAATCGAAGTGTGTTTGTAAGTCATCGAGATGGGCGCGGGTGACGTCCTGTTCAACGATCGTCGCCTGCCGCCGGAGTTTGTCCGCGGACGCGAGTATAAAACTTCGGTTACACAACTGGCCTTCGGCTTTTAATAGAGCGGCCTGACGGAAACCGGACAACGCCGGCTCTTGGTTGTGGACCGCTTCGCTTTGCAGCCATGCGACCTGATCGGCCGACACATGCGGATTGTTCAGAAACTGCTGTTGCCATTGGGCGAAGCATTGGCGGTCCTGATCAAACGCGACGACCCAGGAACCGTTCTGCTGAAAGTAAACATCCGCTTCATCGGACAGACCCGCGAGAATGTCCGGCCACAATGACAGGCTGTGCCAACCCATCTGCACCACCTCGCGCGGAGCATGAATGATTTCGCCGAGCGGGCACAGCATGCCTGCGGAAACCCAGGCGGCGTTATCCGGTTGATGCAGTGGCTGACGATCAATCAGTGTGACCTGGTGAGGCTGCTCGGTGAGACGCAGTGCAATTAACCGACCGAGCACGCCCGCACCGATAATCGCGATCTTCATTCCAGCTCCTCTTCTTTGATGTACAGTCGGGAGCCGAGTTCGCGGAACTTGTCGGACATCGCCTGCATATCTTTACGGGTGTCGTCTTTGCGGAACTGTCGTTGTACATCCTGACTGATTTTCATCGAACAGAATTTCGGACCGCACATGGAGCAGAAGTGCGCTTTTTTGGCGGCAGCTTTCGGTAGCGTCTGGTCATGAAACGCTCGTGCGGTTTCCGGGTCCAGCGACAGGTTGAACTGGTCTTCCCAGCGGAACTCAAAGCGCGCTTTCGACAACGCATTGTCGCGCACCTGTGCCCCGGGATGTCCCTTCGCAAGGTCGGCCGCATGCGCCGCAATCTTGTAAGTGATCAAGCCGGTTTTTACATCGTTTTTGTCCGGCAGACCCAGATGTTCTTTCGGCGTGACATAACAGAGCATGGCACAGCCGTACCAACCGATGTTGGTCGCCCCAATGCCCGAAGTAATGTGATCGTAGCCGGGAGCAATGTCGGTGGTCAGCGGGCCCAGCGTGTAAAATGGCGCTTCGTAACAGTGCTGCAGTTCCTGCTCCATATTTTCTTTGATCAGGTGCAGGGGGACGTGCCCCGGGCCTTCGATCATCACCTGAACATCATGTGCCCAGGCAATCTTGGTCAGTTCACCAAGTGTACGCAGTTCGGCAAACTGAGCATCGTCGTTGGCGTCGTAAACGGAGCCCGGGCGTAAGCCATCGCCAAGCGAAATTGACACATCGTATTGTTTGAGAATCTCGCACAGCTCATCGAAATGCGTGTAGATGAAGTTTTCCTGATGGTGCGCCAGGCACCAGCCAGCCATGATCGACCCGCCGCGTGAGACAATGCCAGTCAGACGTTCAGCGGCGAGCGGTACATAACGCAGCAGCACGCCAGCGTGCAGGGTCATGTAATCCACACCCTGTTCGGCCTGCTCGATGATGGTGTCGCGGAACAGTTCCCAGGTCAGATCTTCCGCGACACCGTTTACTTTTTCCAACGCCTGATAAATCGGCACGGTACCAACCGGTACCGGCGCATTGCGCAGTATCCATTCCCGGGTTTGATGGATGTTATCGCCCGTCGATAAATCCATGATGGTATCCGCCCCCCAGCGTGTCGCCCAAACCAGTTTTTCAACTTCGGTTTGAATATCGGAACAGACGGGGGAGTTACCGATGTTGGCATTAACCTTCACCAGAAAGTTGCGCCCGATGATCATCGGTTCGCTTTCCGGATGGTTGATGTTAGCCGGAATGATGGCACGACCTTCGGCCACTTCCTGCCGGACAAACTCCGGTGTGATGGTGTCCGGAAGGTTGGCGCCAAAGTGTTGCCCGGGGTGTTGACGTTTCAGCAGCTCGCTTTTTATCGCGTCACGATTCATGTTTTCCCGGATCGCAATAAATTCCATTTCCGGCGTAATGATACCGGCGCGGGCATAGTGCATTTGCGTGACGTTTCTTCCGGGTTGGCTACGTCGGCACTCGGTGCGAGCCAAGCTTGGGGTGTCCGTTTTCAGTGCTCGGAACTGCTCGTTTTGCGGGATGGTTTCGGTATCGCCCCGTTCGTCGATCCAGGTCTGACGAAGCGCCGTTAAGCCTTTTTCGATGTCGACCGGCTGATTCGTATCGGTAAAAGGGCCGGAGGTGTCATAAACAAAAATGGGTTCATTGGTTTCGGTGCGGGTATCACCATCGTCTTCGGCCAACAGGGTGTCGCTTTGCGTGATTTTACGCATGGGCACTCGCACGTCGTATCGTTCACCGGGCACAAAGACTTTCTCAGAGGCTGGGTACGGCTGGCGATTAAACTCTTCGGTCAGGTTGCGTTCAAACGGAACGGCTTGGATGCGCTGTTGTGATGGGGTTTCTTGCGTTGACATGATTTCTCTCCAGTGATGAATCGAAATCTTGTCGGGTATCAGGACACGAAACGGCCGTGTCTGATCAGAGAAAAGCACACCCTGAATGGGGGCTGAGCAGAATCTTGATTCCTACGCCAGTATTAACCGGATCAGGTTCTGCGGATTTCGCAATTGCGATCTCAGCCGTGGGTCGATGACCGTTGGCACTCCGACAAGATGAATAACGCGGCGGAGTATAGTCAGGTCAAAATCGAAAATGCAACTGCTTTTGACAATTCGCACGGCCTGTTAAGGGTTGGCCGAATGGTCGAAAACCACTAAGTGCGGGCTTCTTCAATCACCGCATCCAGCTTCTGAAAAAACGCATTCATGGCGCGGCGTTGAGGTGTGTCGATGCGGTAAGTGTTGTGAAACATAACCGTCAATGAGGTTTCATCGTCACTGACGACTACGGTATAGCCATCGGCATCGGTCTGAACTTTCAAACCACGATAGCGATACGCACCATCGCTGTGGTCGCCTTTTTGTGTGATCAGACTGACCGCCAGCAGGACATCGGTCACGTTCACTTTTCCATCATCCATACTTGGCTCCGATTGGTTTTCAGCAGAGGATTTGTGGGGTGCCCTCTAATTACGCGACCATGGCTGAATCAGACGACTGTTTTCAACCTTGGCGCGTCATCAAACCGATTTTAGTGAAGACCCAGGGCGCTCCGGCGGTTAACCAGAATCCAATCAGACCGTAGCGTATTAAATCGCCCCACGGCAAGGGCAGCGGCATTACCGCTTTGACCAGAATGCGAATGGCCATCAGAATTACCAGACCGAGTACAAAGCGGCCGATTTTCTGTGGCCAGGTGCCTGTCACAGATACGTTGAGCCAGCGCTGTTCAACCTGCATACCGGCAAGAAAGCCCACGGCGGCGCCGGCCACAATGACCAGATCTTTGTAGTCAGGGTAAATGAAAACCGCGATTAAAAATGGCGTCACCAGTAACCACAGCCAGCCGAGTTGCTTACGCCGCTCACACCAGCCAATAAAGGCATTGGCGGCGAGAACCCAGATCAGCGCAAAGCCGATACCGGCGATGACATCTACGGGCCAGTGTACGCCCAGGTACAGCCGAGACAACCCGACCGACAGGATCATAAACAAACCCAATGCCCATACACCGGGTCGACGAACCTGTAGCATGAGCGCCAACCAGAAAGACGCCGCGCCCTGAGTATGGCCGGATGGAAAAGAATGCCCGGTGGCCGTATCCAGGCGTTGCGATTCTATGCCGTCAACGCCAATCGGACGGCTCATGGCAAACAGGTTTTTCAGAACTCCGTTGAAGGCCGTTCCCGTCAGAAAAATTAACCCGACGCGGTAGCTCAGCCGCTTGTTGTAACACCACAGCAACCAGGCGGCGATCAGGATGTAAACGGTTTCTTCGCCCGCCCACGACGCGAAGTTAAAAAAGGCATCGAGAACCGGGTGGTGTATCTGCTGTAGGGTTTTTAGGAAATTGGTTTGCCAGTCCATGGTCGGCCTCTGTTTGACGGAAGCGCGCTAGTATTGCGCAGTCGAATGGGGCTGTACAGGTTGAGCCCCAGAGCTCGCGCTCCATCGTTCTTGTTTGATCCGTTTCCGATCAAATGGTCACGGACAGGCCCCGGTTTGTTCCCCGTTGAGAATCTTAGGGTGACGTGATTCTTATGATGCCAAACGGGGATGAGTTCAAGCCAGTATTGGTGTGAGTTTCTCAACCAGCGCCGGTGCCGTCATCCACCCCTGGCGACTTAAGCCGTTGATGCTGATGATGTTTTCGTTTACCAGTATTTCAGGTTTGCGATGCTCATAAGTAGCACGCTGTCCGGCAATGGCTTCCACAATTTCGGCGTCGGCAAACCCCGGATGCAATGCGTAAACGGCGGCTAATAAATCAAGCGAGCTGCGCACGGTCACGGCATGTGAGTCGCTCTTGTCGAGATCGGTTGCGCCGATGACAAAGATGTTGTTTTTTTTCGGTGCAATAAAGATGGTGCAGCGTTTCTGAATGATTCGGATTGGGCGCGTGAGCGGTACGGCATCGGTGCGTATGCGAATGGCTTCACCGCGCACGGAAAACAGACGCTGATCGGAGTCGTTCGCATGGGTGGGGTTCTGCACGGCACCAGGTCCGCGACAGTCGATGACCCAGTTGTACTCTTTGGACAGTTCCGAACCATCGCCTTTCATGGCCCAATGGTCAATGATGGAGGCGTGTCGGCGAAGGGCTCGCGAACTGGCGGCCAGAAACTCGGCGTTGCACAGGTTGCCTTCATTGTGTATGTGCAGAGCGGTTTCGAAGCGCATCAGTTCCGGTTCGAGTTCGGTGACTTCATCGTTATACAGCATTCGGATGCTATCACGATGCTCGGGAACTGCGCGGTACAGTGCGTCGCGATGCGCCAGCAGACAGTCCTGTTCACCGGTAAACGACAATACAACGGTGCCTCGGGTTTCGTAGGAGACGGACTGATGTTGTGGATCAATGTCGCTGAGCGAGGTCAGGATGTCCGGCCACAACGACTGGCTGGTTAAACCGAGTTTTACGACTTCAGGGCAGGTGTGTACCGATTCGGACAGCGGGGCAATCAAGGCCGCTGAAATGGCGGCGGCGTTATGCGGGTGATCGAAGGAGTGGGCTTCCAGCAAGGTGACCTTATGGCCCAGTTGAATCAGACGCAGTGCCGCCAGACGTCCGAGCAGGCCGGCACCGATGATTGCTGTTTTCATGGTGCATTTCCTCTGTGCTTGCCGACAGCCAACTGGCAGGTTGGAATGGTAGACAGTGTAGCAGGGCAAATCGTCACCATCGGTTTAGTATCGATGCGCGCCCTGAATCTGTGAGCCAGATCAATTGCGCCGGTTCTGTCCCCTGCCCATAATGAAAGTTCAACACAACCCATGGATCGACATGACAGCATTGCTCAAGCATTTGTTTGGCAGCCTGCGGGATCTGTTGCCCATTGTACTGGTGATTCTTTTCTTTCAGTTTCTGGTACTGCGTCAGCCATTGCCGGATGTACTGGATATTCTCATCGGCACCCTGCTTGTGGTGCTTGGCCTGACCTTGTTTATTCAGGGACTTGAGTTGGGCCTGTTCCCGATTGGCGAGTCGATGGCTTACGCCTTTGCTAACAAAGGCAGCCTGTTCTGGCTGCTCGTATTTGCGTTCTCACTGGGTTTCAGCACCACCGTGGCGGAACCCGCGCTCATCGCGGTGGCCGCCGAGGCGGCTCAGGTAGCGGGCATCGGCGGGATGATTGAAAATAACACAGCGGCGCGCGATAGCTACGCGTTTGGGTTACGTTTGACGGTCGCCATCAGCGTGGGCATTGCTTTGGTCATTGGTGTGTTACGCATCCTGAAAGGCTGGCCGATTCACGTCATCATTATTGGTGGTTATGTGCTGGTGGTCCTGGTGACGCTGATCGCGCCGGAAGAAATCATCGGGATTGCCTATGACAGTGGTGGTGTGACCACGTCAACCATAACGGTGCCGCTGGTAACGGCTCTGGGGATCGGGCTGGCGTCCGCGATTAAAGGTCGCAACCCGATGATCGATGGCTTTGGCCTGATCGCCTTGGCCTCATTAACACCGATGATTTTTGTCATGCTGTACGGCATTGCCTTAAACGGAGGTCCGGCATGACGTTGCTTGTCGATCTTTGGCAGACCCTGCTCTCGACTATCACCGATGTCGTTCCCATCGCGGTTATTATTTTCGGCTTTCAACTGTTCGTCATACGCAAGCGCATTCCCAAGCTCAGTCGGGTACTTGCAGGCTTTGTGCTGGTACTGATTGGCCTGAGTTTGTTTCTGGCGGGCCTGGAACGAGCGCTGTTCCCGATTGGCCGATTGATGGCCGAACAATTGACTGATCCGGCGTTTATCGGTGCAGTGGGCGATGCGGTGCACTGGCAGGACTATATCTGGGTCTATCTTTTTGCGTTTGCCATTGGTGCCAGCACCACCGTTGCCGAACCGTCGTTGATCGCGGTCGCCATTAAAGCCCAACAGGTGTCTGGTGGTGCCATTGGCGTCTGGGGGTTGCGTTTGGCTGTTGCGCTGGGCGTTGCGGTTGGCATCTCATTGGGCAGTTGGCGGATTGTGATGGGCTACCCCATTCACTGGTTCATCATTGCCGGCTATGTGGTGGTGATCATCCAGACGTTAACGTCGCCGAAACTGATCATCCCACTGGCCTATGATTCCGGAGGCGTGACCACCTCAACGGTGACCGTTCCGCTGGTTGCGGCGTTGGGGCTTGGGTTGGCCGAAACCATCCCCGGACGAAATCCGCTCATCGACGGCTTTGGCCTGATAGCCTTTGCCAGTCTGTTCCCGATGATGACGGTCATGGCTTATGCACAGATTTCTGAATGGCGGGCAAAACGCGGCCACGCCAAATCACTGCAGGAAGGATAAAACCTATGCGATTCAAACTGCTGATTGCTTTTGTTGAAGACTCAAAAACCGACGCGGTGATGAAAGCCGCCCGCGAAGCCGGCGCCACCGGTGCCACCATCATTAACAATGCCCGCGGGGAAGGCATCAAAGCCAAGAAGACCTTTCTCGGGCTGTCACTGGAGACGCAACGCGATGTGCTGTTGTTTCTGGTTGAACAGAACCTGTCCAGAACCATTCTGGAAAAGGTCGCCGATGTTGGGGAGTTTGATACCAGCCCCGGCACCGGGATTGTGTTTCAGGTGGATGTGGAAGACGCCCTCGGCGTTACTCACCAGATGAAAGAACTGGCTGTCACCGTGGAGGAAAAAATATGAGCGCACACCGATTAACTTGCCGCGATGTTATGAACCAGCGTTATGAAATCGTCGATGGTCTGATGACCGTGGCCGATGCGCTGAAACTGATGAAACAGAAAGAGCACCGGAAGGTCATCATTAAAAAACGTGATGACCATGATGAGTACGGTATGGTTCAGCTGTCCGACATTTCACAGCAGGTCATCGCGAAAAACCGGGCACCGGAGCGGGTGAACCTGTATGAAATTATGATCAAACCGTTCATCTGCGTGCGTCCGGAAATGGACATCAAATACTGCGCGCGTCTGTTTGAACGTTACGGGCTGATATCCGCACCGGTGGTTGAGCACGATGAGGTGATTGGCGTGGTCAGTCATAACGACATCGTGTTGAACTGGCCGGATTCAGAGTAGTCTGTAGCAGACTTTCAAAAGTTTGACCTGCGTCCGGGTGATCTTCGCAGGCAGCTTGGTATGATGAAGATCTTCTGAACGTGGATAACTCGAATGCTTGTACGGCTTAACCTGACAACCCGCTGGCTGGTAGCACTCCTGATGAGTGTAGCGGTGCTGTGGTTGCCGGTCGCCGCTCAAACGATGTCTTTATCTGCGCCGATGTCGGATTCGGGTTGTGCGATGATGCTCGACGTCGACACCCATGACGGTTCGCATGAGACGATATGCCTGCCGGATACTGCCAGCCATACCGACTGTGCCGACTGCGACACCGGCAGTTGTCCGTGTCCACAACTGACCCTGGTTCAATCTTCTGAGTTCCCCGGTGCGATCGACTGGTCGCCTGGTTTTTCTCAGCCGGTTCCCGGCTTCCTCCCCCAACCGCTGCTCAGCGGCCTGGAACGTCCACCCCGATTCTGATTGCAGTTCCGTGATGACCGCCAATCGTGCGGTGTTCGAACCAATCTTCTGAATCTGTGGAGTTCTTATGAAACTGTTTAAATCGTTAGCGTTAGTTATTGTCTCATTGTCTGGCTTTGTCTGGGCCGAATCCATTGCGGTCTATAAATCTCCGACCTGTGGCTGTTGTACTGAATGGGTCAAGATCATGGAAAAAGCCGGTCACACGGTCGATGTGTATCATCCGGCGGATCTGATGTCGCTGAAACAAGAGTTGGGTGTTCCGCGACAGCTCGGGTCCTGTCATACCGCGGTCATTAACGACTTTGTTTTTGAGGGTCACATTCCGGAAGCTGACATTCTGGCGTTCCTGGAAAACCCACCGGAAGGCGCAAAAGGTCTGGCGGTACCGGGTATGCCAGGGCAATCACCGGGTATGGCGCGACCGGGTGAAACCTATTCCGGTTTTAACGTCATTGAGTTCAATGACCAGCATCAGTTGAAACTGTTTAACCGGTACTGATGATGAGACGCACATTGTTGTTGTGCCTCGCGCTGGTCTCGATGGCCAGTGCGGACGTTTGGGTGGACATCAGCGAAGGCGAGCGTCTCTATCGCGAAGCGGGTGGCTACGGCTGCGCCGTCTGTCATGGACAGGTCGGTGATGGCGGTGGTCAGGCCGGTGGTTACATCCGTGGCGCCGGTCTGGATCAGCTCAATGAAAGCCTGCTGACGAATGCCCCGATGCAGCCGTTGAGCACGGTGTTGAGTGAGCAGGATCGCCTCAATATCAGCGCGTATCTGGCGGATCTGGCCGAACGGCCGTTAATCACAGCCCGGTTCGAAAACGGGCAGTGGGTGGGGCAAGCCGAACCGGTCTCGGCCGGTCAGACCGTGGATTTGGTGCTCTATAACGCCACCTTCGAGCCGCTCGCCGTGGATTTTCCGGTGCTGAAACAGCCATTGACGCTGCCGGCGCTGGGAACAGACGTCTGGACCGGTGTGATTCAGGATCCGACCTTGGATTTACCGGGCTTGACCTTAGAGAGACTCTAAACTCTATAGTAAGCTCGAATGTTAAATCAGGAGCGACTCATGGCTACAGAACAGAACGCGCATGTCATTGTCCCGGTCACCGGGATGACCTGTGCTTCCTGTGTGTCTCGGTTGGAAAAGGCAATGTCCAAGCGCTCGCCCGTGCAACGGGCCAGCGTGAACCTCGCGCTGGAAACGCTGGACATTGCCGTTGACGACCCTAAAGCGCTGGCTGATCTGCCGGCTTGGGTGGATGCGGCCGGCTTTGGCGTCGAATCCGCCAGCGCCACGCTGACCGTGCAGAACATTACCTGTGCGTCTTGTGTGAACCGCATTGAAAAGGTGCTCGGCAAGGTACCCGGGATTCAGGAAGCGTCCGTCAACCTGGCGACGTCGCAACTGCGGGTGACATGGGTTCGCGGACTGGTGACGTTGAACGATATTCGTCGTCGATTGGATCAGATCGGCTATCCGGTCGCGGACGACAGCGCCGAAGACGAAGACGGAGCCGAAGATGATCAACATAAACTGTTGCGTCAGTCGTTGATCGGTCTTGGCCTGTCCGCGCCGATGGTACTGACCATGTTTGCCAGTCTGTTCGGATTAAACTGGATGCTGCCGGGCTGGGTGCAGTTTCTGCTGACAACCCCCATTCAGCTTTGGCTCGGGTTGCGGTTTTACCGGGGTGCCTGGCACGCCCTGCGTGGCGGGTCAGCAAACATGGATGTCCTGGTCGCGCTTGGCACCAGTGCGGCCTATATCTACAGTCTTTATCTGTGGCTGGTCAGTGGTTCGTCACATTTGTATTTCGAAGCCGCTGCAGTGGTCATCAGTCTGGTCATGCTCGGTAAATGGATGGAAGCGCGGGCGAAAAACCTCACCGGTGACGCCATTCGCAAACTGATGAATCTACAGCCACCAACCGCCAAGCAATGGCAGGGCGACGAGTTGGTGACCGTGAATGTTGCCGACCTGAAAGTTGGCGATGAGTTGCAGATTCAACCGGGCGATACCGTCCCGGCGGATGCCATCGTCTTGCGCGGCGAATCGACCATCAACGAAGCCATGCTGACCGGGGAAAGTGAGCCGGTGGCGAAAACCATTGATGATGCCGTGATGGCGGGCACGCAGAATGCCAATGGCAGCTTGCGGGTGAGTGTGCACCGCGCTCCGGATGATTTCCGGCTGAAGCAGATCGTTGAACTGGTCAACGACGCGCAAATGCAGAAGCCGGACATTCAGAAGCTGGTGGATAAAATTTCCTCGGTGTTTGTACCGGCGGTCATTGCGATCGCGTTGCTGACTTTAGGGTTGCAGTGGTGGCTGAATGGCTTTGAGCCGGCACTGGTGGCGGCCGTCAGTGTGCTGGTGATTGCCTGTCCTTGCGCGCTGGGACTGGCCACGCCAACCGCGATTATGGCGGCCAGTGGTGTCGGGGCGCGTCGTGGTGTGCTGATTCGTGACATCAACCAGCTGCATCAGTTAGCCAACGCCAAAACGATTGCCTTCGACAAAACCGGAACGCTGACGCAAGGGGCGCCGGAAGTGGTGCAGCGGGAACTGTGGAGCGATGACGCGTCATTGCTCGGCTGGATTAAGAGTGTGCAGCAACAGAGTCAGCACCCGCTGGCCGAAGCCATGGTGCGTTCATTGGAAGACGCTCAAGCTTCGGATACCGATTTTCAGGTCGAGAACCGTTCTGGTCGCGGCGTGGTGGCGCAGGCGGGTCAAGACCGGTTGCTGATCGGCAATGCCCGGCTGCTCGATGAGTTTGAACTTACGATTGATGACCAATACCAGGCGTCCGTAACCGAAGGTGCCAGTACCGTCTGGGTGGCACTGAACGACACCATCGTGGCCCGCTTTGATCTGACCGATCCGGTTCGTGAAGAGGCAGCCTGGACCATCCAATGGCTGAAAAAGCGTGGCTGGCAGACCTGGCTGTTAACCGGTGACCACGCGGCGGCGGCGAAAACGGTGCAGGACAAGCTGGGCTTGGATGATGTCTTTGCCGACCTGTTACCGGAACATAAATCCCAGACCATTGAACAGCTGAAGAAAAAGTCAGGGTCCGTGGTTATGGTCGGCGACGGCATCAACGATGCCCCGGCCCTGGCCCTGGCGGATGTCAGCGTGGCCATGGGCAGCGGCACCGATGTCGCGATGGAAGCCGCCGGACTGACGCTGATGCGACCGCAGATTTCACTGGTGGTTGAGGCGATTCAGATCGCCGAAAAAACTCAGAGTAAGATTCGTCAGAACCTGTTCTGGGCGTTTATTTATAACTGCATCGGTATTCCGCTGGCGGCGTTTGGTCTGCTCAGTCCGGTCATTGCCGGTGCGGCCATGGCGTTTTCCAGCGTCAGTGTGGTGACCAGTTCGCTGTTGTTGCTGCGCTGGAATCCCGATCAATCCCATTCCTGAAGGAGATAAACATGTTAACGTTAAAAGTCGACGGAGCCACCTGTGGCGGTTGCGTAAAATCAATTGAAAAAGCCGTGTCTCAAGTGGCCGGTGTCGAGTCTGTGTCGTTTGATCTGGACACCAAACTGGCACAGGTTGACGGTCAGGCCGATAAAGCTCAGGTGGTGGATGCCATCGAAATGGCCGGTTTTGATGTCGTTGGAGACGGCGACGAATGAGAGCGATACTCCTTGGTCTTGGCGTGTTAGCCGTCACGGCCTGTTCGGATGCAGAACGCGCAGCCGAGACGGCGGAGCCGGCCGTTTCGCCTTCGGAAATATCTTTGGCAGCGAACGATCAGACCGGACGTTGGTACACCGAAGCTCAGGTTGAAACGGGGCGGGAGCTGTATGGGCGATTCTGCGCGGCCTGTCATGGTGCTGAGGCCGAGGCCACCGCCGATTGGAAAACTCCGGATCGCTTCGGAAACTACCCACCGCCACCGCTGAATGGCAGTGCGCATGCCTGGCACCATCCGCTGGTGGTGCTCGATCAGGTGATTCGCGATGGTACTGGGGATCTGGGTGGCAACATGCCGCCCTGGGGTCATGCGCTTAATGCGTCTCAGCGCCTTGAGGTTATTGCTGGCTTCCAGGCCTATTGGTCCGATGAGACCTATGATATCTGGCTGCAGCGGGAACAGGCGTCGCGTCAATAAGTGACCACCAGACCTCATGTTGTCTGGTCAGCCGCGGAGCGCTTCTTGGTACAGCGTTGTGATTTTTATCACATATTGAACGTCATTCGAAATGGTCGTAGACTCGAGGACTTTCTTCGACTAATTGAGAACTGATGTCAGTTAAATCGGGTTCATCGACGTCTTCTGTCACGCCGGCCTGGCGTGAACAGGCGATGAAGACCATTTTGTTGCATGGGCTGCTGCTGTGTTTGCTGGTGGGAGCCCTGGCGTTGCTCTGGCACTTTCTGTTCCAGGCGCCGTTGTTTCATGCGCTGATGGCCTTTGCTTTTGCCGGTACGGTTTTGGTCGCCCGACGGGTTCTGATGCGCAATGTTCAGATCAGTGTGGTGCTGTTCCTGCTGTTGATGTACTTAGGTGCACTGGCCATTAAGTTACTGGCCAGCCCGGTCCACCTGAGTAATCTCGGTGTGATTTTTCTCTACAGTATTCCGCTGATGGCGATGGCGCTGCACAGTTTGGCGCTGTCACGCTGGCTGATGTATTTCAACCTCATCCCCTTCGGCGCCATTATTTTCGGTGAGCTGATCGCGATGCTGGACACCCGCAACTACAGCAATGTGAACTTCCTGTACCTGCATCTGACCGTCTTTGTGTTTTTTAACTTTATAGTGCCTTTTGCGATGCGCGGCATGATTCTCGATGCTTGGAGGATGCCCGAAGTTCGTCAATCCATGAATAAGGATCGGTCGTCGAGAAAACGGCTGTATCGCATGTTGTTTGAGCACTCGACGCAACCCTACCTGATCGTTCGTCATGCCGAGCAACGGGTGATTGATATGAATGAGGCCTTGCGTCGTCTCTTGCCTGCCAATGCCCTGTCTCAGTTGCAGGCCACCATTCTGAATGCGCCCGTTCCGATCACGCGTGCACAGCGGCTCGAGTTCGATGGCCGTACTTTTATTATCCGGGGTCAGGCCATTGAACAGTCGCAGAATCATCTGTATGTGGTTGAGGATGTTTCCCACGTGCAACGGTTGCAACGTGACGTCGATGAAATGAATGATCGCTTCAACCGCCAGATGTTTTTGGATCCGCACTCCGGGTTACCGAATCGACAGGCCTTTGTGCAAGCCATGGAACGGCTGAAAAACACCGACGCTCCGATTTATCTGGTGTGTGTTAAGCAGGAAATGTCTGAATACATTGCCGAACGACTCGGCCCGACAGAGCACGCCCGGAAACAAAAGACATTTGCCCGGGACCTGAAAGCGCGGTTAAACGCTCAGCACGTTGGTAAACTTTCGCAGCATCATTTTGGTTTGTTGGTGACGGGGTTAAGCGAAGCGGAATTGCGTCAGAAGCTGACCGATCTTTATTTGCATCTGAGCCACGCAAAATACGACAACGTGGAAAACGTCAGCCTGTTGAGCAAGTTTGTGTTTGCCCCGATCGACGGGCAAATCAGCAGCATGTCGTACCTGCTGGATCAGACTGAAAAAAGTCTGGTTTTGATCCAATCCGGGGAGTTCGTGGTGGCATTCCGGCCAGACACTGAGGAAAGCCGGATTGAACAGATGAACATACGCAGCCAGTTGGAGCTGGCCGTGGATCGGGACGAGCTGTCTTTTGTCTTGCAACCGAAGGTCAATGCGCAGGGTGAGTTAATCGAGTTTGAGGCTCTGATGCGTTGGGAACACCGAGATGGCCATGTCTCGCCCGCGAGTTTCATCCCGATGGCGGAAGAGTTTGGTCTGGTCACCCAGTTAACCGATTGGTTGTTGGATGCCGTTGCTGAATTTCAGTCGCAACCACTGCGTCCGGGACAGTCGATTGTCCCGGTGTCGGTCAATGTGTCCGCGCGCGATCTGGAACGAGGCGACCTGGTTGAGCGGGTGTTGAAAGCGCTGAGCCGACATGGTGTACAGCCCGACTGCCTGGGTATTGAGTTGACGGAAACCGCATTGCTCGGTGACTGGGATGGCGCCATGGAGCAACTGCATCAGTTACGTTTCTGGGGCATCCGGGTGTCGGTGGATGACTTCGGTATCGGCCATTCCTCACTCAGCCGAATGGTTGATCTGCCGGTAGATTGCTTAAAGCTGGATCGCAGTTTCATGCAGGGCGTCACCTCGGATCGGCGCCGGTTAATGTTGGTGCGCGCCATGGTGGATCTGTGTCGATCGCTCAACATGCAGGTGGTGGCTGAAGGCGTTGAAACGGAAGCGGAGGTTACCCGGCTCAGCGAGTTCGATGGCCTGTTGTTTCAGGGGTTTTACTTCTCGCAGCCGCTGAGCCGTATTGCCTGTCGTCGTTTGCTGGGCTCTGCGGCTTCCTCGTCACTGCGTTTCCCGCTCGACGGCTGACTCCCGGGCGTAATAAACATGGTGTATTGGCTACTCAGCCCCTATACTGCGCGCCTTCATTCTGATGGACGCGTAATTTTTGATGCAATTTTCCGAACTGGCACTGGCCGACCCGATTCTGAAAGCGGTCACTGAACAGGGCTACACCACCCCCACGCCAATTCAGGCGCAAGGCATCCCGGCGGTACTTTCCGGCCGCGATCTGCTGGCCGCTGCCCAGACTGGTACCGGTAAAACTGCTGGATTTACGCTGCCCATCATTCAACACCTGATTACCGAGAACCGACCGGTTAAAGCCAACCGTTGCCGGGTGTTGGTTCTGACACCGACCCGGGAGCTGGCTGCGCAGGTGGAGGACAATGTCACCGCCTATGCCAAGTACACTGATGTTCGCTCTGAAGTCGTGTTCGGCGGGGTAAAAATTAACCCGCAAATGCAGAAACTGCGTCGCGGTGTGGACATTCTGGTGGCAACGCCGGGCCGTTTGCTGGACCTGCACAGTCAGAACGCCATCGATTTCCGGGATCTGGAAGTCCTGGTTCTGGACGAAGCCGACCGTATGTTGGACATGGGGTTCATCCATGACATCCGCCGCATCATGCGTCTGTTGCCAACCCAGCGTCAGAACCTGATGTTTTCAGCGACGTTCTCTGATGAGATCCGCGCGCTGGCAAAAACCATTGTCGAGAACCCGGTTGAAGTGTCGGTAACACCGAAAAACACCACAGCCGAGCGGGTACGGCAACAGGTGATTCCGGTCGACAAAGCGAAGAAAACCGCCTTATTGATCGATCTGCTTAAAAAAGAGACCTGGCATCAGGTGCTGGTGTTTAGCCGCACGAAGCATGGCGCCAACCGCATTGCGGAAAAGCTGAATAAAGCCAAAATCCCTGCGGCCGCGATTCATGGCAATAAGAGTCAGGGTGCTCGAACCCGCGCGCTGAGTGAGTTCAAAAGCAATGACATCCGCGTTCTGGTCGCCACAGACATCGCCGCCCGCGGCATCGACATTGACCAGCTTCCGCACGTTATTAACTTCGATCTGCCCAATGTGGCTGAAGATTACGTACATCGCATCGGAAGAACCGGCCGGGCCGGCAGCGATGGCGATGCCATTTCATTTGCCTCACGCGATGAGGCCGATCTGCTGGCGGCCGTGCAGAACTTTATCGGTCAGGTGATTGAGCGGGTGGACTATCCGGGTTTTAAACCACAGGAAGCGCTGCCGGAACTGCCGCTGAATGTGAAACCAAAGAAACCCAAAAAGCCGAAAAAACCAAAGCCAGCGCCAGCGGCCGGGTCGGAGCACCGCGACGGTCAGAAACCGCCCGCGCGTCGCCGTCGGCGACGTCGTTCCGGTGGCCAGGGCGCAGCAAAAAGCTGAGCCCTGTTCAGCGTCTGGCCTATTCACTGCATGTTCTCACTGGCAATTAATGGTGTTGTCGACACGCCAAAATGCCTCATCGCCGCTCAGCCCAGAAAAAACTGACCGGCGTCAAATGACAAACCACGAAAAAACGCCACACTGAAGACGTTCCTTGCGACACAGGAAGTCTGCTTATGTCAGCTTCCCCGCACGTTTACAGCGCATCCGCGGCTCCATGGCGAGCTAACTGTACCGTGCGGCCGTTTTACGGGCGAAAACACGGTTGGCCCTGACCTCACTCCTCTCCTCAGACTGTCTGCATCAGACATCCGGTAAGACAACAATAAATACCAACAGGAGATGACATTATGTCTGTGAACAACATTCGCAACATAGCCTTTGCAGGGCAAGCCGGCGCCGGAAAAACCACCCTAATTGAGCGCCTGCTGTTTCACACCGGCCAGATTCCACAGATGGGCGAGATAAATCGGGGCAGCACCGTCTGTGATTACGATACTCAATCGAAAGACCGACAGCATTCACTGAACCCGACCGTCGTTAACTTCACCTGGCAGGACCATCAGGTCAATGTCATCGACACCCCCGGAATGCCGGACTTTATCGGCCGGTCCATCAGTGTGTTACCCGCTGTTGAATCGGTCGCGATGGTGATCGATGCCGCCGACGGTCCCGGCATTGTCTCTGAACGGCTCTTTAAAATGGCCAGCAAGCGGCAAAAATGCCGCCTCATCGTCGTCAACCGAATGGACGCCGATGAACTGGATCTGCCAGCCCTGTTAACCGAATTGCAGGATGAGTTTGGCACGGAAGTGCTGCCTATTAATCTGCCCGATGATCTGGGTGAGAGCGTAGTGGACTGCTATTTCGAACCGGACTATCAACAACCCACGCTGTTCAGTTCGGTTCAGGACGCGCACGATGCTCTGATCGATCAGGTGGTTGAAGTCGATGAAGCGTTGATGGAGGTGTATCTGGAGCAGGGGCAGGAGCTGGATCCGGAGCAGTTACACGACCCGTTCGAGCAGGCTCTGCGCAGTGAACACCTGATCCCGTTGTGCTTTGTTTCAGCCCGCACCGGTGCCGGTATCGATCAGTTGTTACGGGTAATCACCGAACTGATGCCAACGCCGTTGGAAGGCAATCCTCCACTGTTCATGAATCACGATCAGCCGGTGACACTGCAGCCCGCCGAAGACGCCCACGTGTTGGCTCATGTGTTTAAGGTGGAAGTCGATCCGTTCATGGGACGTCTGGCTTTTCTGAGGGTGCATCAGGGGGTGCTGACAGCGGACAGCGCGCTTTACATCGGCGAAGAGAAAAAACCGGTTCGGGCCGCTCATCTGTTTCGCATTCAGGGCAAAGAACGTGAAGAGATCCCGCGTGCCGTTGCCGGTGATATCTGCGCCATCGCCAAGTTGGAGGAACTGGATTTCGATTGTGTGCTGCACGACTCACACGACGAAGATCATTTCCATCTGCAGTCGCTCGAACTGCCACCGCCGATGTTCAGCGTAGCGATTCAACCAACGCGTCGCGGTGATGAACAGAAGTTGTCTGACACGTTGCGCAAAATCACCGCCGAAGATCCGAGTCTGGTCATCAGCCATCGGGTTAACCTCAATGAAACCTTGCTGACCGGTGTTGGCGAGTTGCATCTGCAGGTTGCGATCGATCGTATGGAGGAGCAGTTTAAGTTGTCGGTGAAAACCTCCGAGCCTTCGATCGATTACCGCGAAACCATCACCAAGGCGGCTGAAGGCCACTATCGGCATAAAAAGCAGACCGGTGGTGCCGGGCAGTTTGGCGAAGTCTATCTGCGCATTCGCCCGTTAGGCCGTGGTGAAGGCTTCCGCTTTGTCGATAAGGTCGTTGGCGGTGCTATTCCTGGTGGCTTTATCCCGGCGGTTGAAAAGGGTGTGCGTCAGATAATGAACGAAGGCGCCATTGCCGGCTTTACCATGCAGGACATTGAAGTCGAAGTGTACGATGGCAAGCATCACGCCGTGGACTCGAAAGAAATTGCGTTCGTTCAAGCCGGGCGAAAGGCGTTTCTGGAGGCAGTCGGTAAGGCGTCGCCGATCATTCTTGAGCCGGTTGTCGACGTTCAGGTGGCGATTCCCAGCGATTGCATGGGCGATGTTTCCGGCGATATGGCAAGTCACCGGGGCGTCATCACCGACACTCGCATCGAAGGCAAAAACAAGACACTGCTGCGCTGTAAAGCGCCGTTGTCCGAGATGAGCGATTACTCACATCGGTTGAAGTCGCTCGCCAGTGGCGATGGCAGTTTTACGATGGAGCTGTCGCACTTTGATCCGGTGCCGGCTAAAACTCAGGAGTCCTTGTCTCAGGGTTATCAGGTGAAAGAACTGGCCTGATGTCATCGGCCGCCATCCTTCGCATAAGTGACAGGATGGCGGCGTCTGTGCCGGTCAAAGGTCACAAATCCAGACTTCGTCCATGACAATTGGCGTGAAGCATCATACATTGGCCTCAGAATCGTTCGCCGGGTCATGCAGATATGCGCATTTTTCAAACCATAGGAATAGGCTTTAGCCTCTTACTGAGCTGTGCCGGTTTTGCCGACGAGCACAGCGATTTTCAACGTCTGGTTGAAACCACAGTGATCGACTATCGGGCGCAGGGTGACCTGGTGGGGCTCGGTGCGGTAGTCGTTCATCAGGGTGACATTCAGGCGATGGCCGTCGATGGTGAACGTAAGGTGCGCAGTGGTGTTGCCCTGTCGGTGAACGATTACTGGCACATCGGTTCGGTGACCAAGTCTTTCACCGCGACCATGATTGCGCGTCTGGTCGAGCAGGGGCGACTGGATTGGCAAATGAGCGTCGGCGATGTGTTTGCTGACGTCACCGAGGTGCATCCCGGCTGGCAAAACGTCACGCTCTATCAACTGTTGACACACACCTCAGGTGCCGACACGAACTTCTCTCTCTTTGTTCACGCACAATCGCCTGCGCCTGGTTTGGAGCGAATGGCCGCCCGGGAACGGGCCGTGGTCAGCGAAATTCGAAAAGCGCCGGCCAAAACACCCGGTCGCCAGTTTGCCTATTCCAATGTTGGCTATACCGTGGCCGGCGTGATGGCCGAGAAAGTCACCGGCCAGCCCTGGGAAGCGCTGATGAAACAGGAGCTGCTGCGGCCGCTTGGGTTGAACAGCGCGGGCTTTGGCGCACCTGCGGACAATGGCACGCCGCTCAGTCAGCCACGCGGGCACCGTTCTGTGTTTGGTGTACGTATCGCCTCGGCGATGGATGCCGACAACACGCCCATCATCGGACCAGCCGGAACGCTGCACATGTCGATGACCGATCTGGCCACTTACGCCACGGAGCATTTAAAGGGTCGTAAGGGTGAGGGCGTCTTACTGCCGGCGCCGGTATACGATCAACTGCACCAGCCGCATCTGGATAACTACGCAATGGGGTGGCTCGTAAACAGCGATGACCCATACGGGCTTGGTGACATGATCTGGCACAATGGCTCCAACACCCGTTGGTACACGTTGCTTGTGCTGTTTCCCGAACAGGATCTGGCCATTGCTGTGGTGGCGAATGACGGGCGCATCAGTCATGTGCAGTCGTACGCCTGGCAGGTGATTGAGTCCATCGCTGAGGCTTGGTCGTCATCATAAAACGGTCACCGCGCCGACACGGTTTTGTCATTCCTAAGCGGTTCAATAGCGCCGGAATTTCTGAACAAGGTGCAGCACCGTGATCGAAGAATATCGAGTATTACAGGACGATGGCGTTAACCGTCAGCGACATTATCGTGTCGGTTCGCCGGGCCTTGTCGTTCCGGGCGAGATTCGTCAGCTGATCGGCCAGCGCATGCGTCAGTTCCTGCGCCCGACACAACGTTGGAGCCGCTCACGCCGCATTCGCTGAGGCTCGTTAAGGGGTGTTACACTGCCGCTTCTGTTTGCATCATAGAGCCGGACCGACATGTACATCCCAAAACATTTTCGTGCGACCGATCGTGCTGTCATCGAGGCGTTTATCCAGCAGCATGCCTTTGGTCAATTGGTCAGTCAGGTGAATGATCGACCCTATGTGACCCATCTGCCCTTTCTGCTCAGCGACGATGGCCAAACGCTATATGCTCATTTGGCGCGTCAGAATCCACAGTTGGATAATCTCGGTGAACAGACAGTGATGGTTACTTTTCAGGGCCCTCACGATTACATCTCACCCAGCTGGTACGAACAGCCGGGTGTACCGACCTGGAATTATCAGGCGGTGCATGTATACGGCACTGTTCGTCGTATCGAAGACGCGGCGGAGTTGTCCGCGTTGGTGAACCAGTTGTCGGTGCAGTACGAGCAGGCACAACCGGTGCCCTGGTCACCACAATACAAAGCGGCGATGCTCAACGCCATTGTCGGTATCGCGATCGACATTAACGACATTGAGGCCAAGTTTAAGCTGAGTCAGAACCGTTCCGATGCGGATCGTCAGGCGGTCATCGCCAGGCTTCAGGAACGATCGTCGTCGGCTTTGGCAGAGGCTATGCAACAGTCGTTGAACGCAGAAAGGGATTTGTCATGACGTATTTTTCGACCGATCAGGCGGCGGTTCGTTATGCCCGGTTTCGCCCAAAGGTTCACGATGTTGTCCGTGAGTGGTTAGCCGGTTTTATTGACCTGCCGGTGCCTCGTGCATTGGATGTTGCCTGCGGCACGGGCGACTCGACTCAGGCGCTGATCCCGATCGTCGATGACGTCATTGGTATTGACCAATCGAACGACATGCTGGCCCAAGCACGCGCGCAAAATCTGACCGTGCATTGCTTACCTTATCAGCAGGCCTCTTCGCTTGGTCGCTTTCAATTGATTACCACCTGCATGGCATTTCACTGGTTTGATCGGGACGAAGCCATTGAAGCCTACAAACAGGCATCAGAGCCGGGGGCATTGTGGCTGAACTACAACTTCGCGTTTGCCGGCAGTGAGCATTGTGAGGCTTTTAACCGATGGTTCGAGCAGACCTATTTAACGATGTTCCCGACACCAAAACGTAACCCACCGATGGCCGCCATCGACCAGGACGCAGAACTGGAAAAGCTGTCCGAAGGTGAGGGCGAACTACCGATACGTTTAAGTCGTGATGCCCTGGTTGGCTATCTGACCACGCAATCGAACATCGAGGCTGCCGTTGTCGCCGGGCAAACCTATGAACAGATCGAAAGCACCTTGCATCAGGCGTTTGCCGAGATGCCGATGGATGAACACTTTCGCTACCGGTTTCACTATGAACTGTATCGGTACCAGCCATGTTAAATCTGTCCTTTCGCGAGGCGCAGCCGGCGGACAAAGCCTGGGCTTTTGATATTAAAAGTGAAGCGGAATACCCCTATGTTCAGGCGGTTTTTGGCTGGGAACCGAAGGTTCAGCAAACCTTACACGAACAGGAATGGCAACGAACGACGCCCACTGTGATTGAGGCCGACGGCGAACGAATTGGCTTTTTTTCTCTGGAAACCGAAGGTGAGCGATGTTATCTGCGACGGTTTTTTCTGGATGCACGTTATCGACAACGCGGTGTGGGTGGCTGGGTGCTGCAGCAGATACGCAACGCTGAGTCCATCCGGCAGTCAGGGTTGTGGGTGGTCGTGTTTAGTGCAAACCCGGCGGTGATGTTTTACGAGCGCCTGGGCTTTCAGCGGGTGGACGGTGATGAACGGTTTGTCACTTTGTATTGGTCTGCACCAGACCCTCAATACGATTGAGAATGGCCACTAAGGCGTCCGCTTGCGGGTGCGAACTGTTGACGTACATGACCAGTGGATCAAACGTCTGCATAGGAACCGGGGCCGGTGTGAGTTCATCGGCGACACCTAAACGTCGGGCGGCATCCATGACGGCCTCTTCGACGCCCAACACAAAGTCCACCCGTTCGGCCACCAACATCCGCACGGCCGATTCAAAATTCGGCACTGAAATCGGGATGCCCCCTAAAATGACGGTCGTGTCGTTTTCAGCGTTCTGAAATAAAAACCCGAGCCGGGCCACGGTCGCGCCATCGATCGCTGAAAACGCCCGGGTACTGTTGACGTGTCGGAACAGTCGGCGATAGATGGGCTCCCCCACAAAACGGAACTCGAGAATGGCTTCATCGACGTATTCCGGTGATACCAGAGATGCCAGAAACTCATGGCGGTTGAGCGTGGCTTGCAAGCGTGCTGGCGGGAGCAGGTTCATGTCAGCCTCGGCGTCGAAGTCCTCGAGCAACCTGTTCAGGAACGCAACGGTAACCCCGGGCCGCGATGAGTCCTCAGTGACAAAGGGCGGGTAGGCGATGCCATGGACCGGATATGACGTCTTCCCCCAGACCGACTGAGCGAAAAGCAGGAGTATGGCGGGTACGGCAATCCTGAGGTTTAACACCAACTTGTTCATGCCCAATCTATAGTACAGGCCGGTTTGCATTGCCAACTTGAATAGGTAAATATGGCCCGATCACTGTATGAGTCATGGGTAGGGACCGATCAATGTTACAGCTTCAAATGGATGCATTAACTGACGGAGCGGTGATTGCATTGCTCAATGAACATCGACAGCAGATGCAGCGTTACTCACCTGCCGAGAGTATTCACGCGTTGGATGAAGCGGCCATCCGGCAACCGGAGGTGACCTTCTGGTCGGTTCGTGATGGCGACACCATTGCCGGCTGCGGCGCCCTGAAAGCGCTGAACGACAAGCACGGCGAAATTAAATCCATGAAAACCTCCGAGCACTTTCTGCGTCAGGGCGTGGCCGCGCAGATACTGGATGCCATCATCGCAGAGGCCCGGCAACGGGGGTATCAACGGCTCAGTCTGGAAACCGGCACGCATGAGGCCTTTTTACCGGCGATTCGGCTCTATCAGCGAGCCGGTTTTATCGACTGTGAGCCCTTTGCGGACTATCAACCGGACCCTCACAGTCGCTTTCTCTCCCTGACGCTGTCATGACGGCCGCGCAGCGTTCATCAGTATCGGTGCCCGAGCGTATTGTTATCGTCGGTTCCAGTTGCGCGGGGAAAACCACCTTTGCCGCGCGGGTCGGTAGCGGCCTGGGGCTGCAACATACCCAACTGGATGAACTGCACTGGCTACCCGATTGGGTCGCGCGGGACCCGGACGACTTTCTGGCCCGCGTCATCGACGCTGCGGCCGAAGAACGCTGGGTGATGGATGGCAATTACCAGAAAGTTCGCCCGCATCTGTGGTCTCGCGCCACCACCATTATCTGGCTCAACTACTCATTTCCCCGTGTGCTGTGGCGCTGCCTGAAGCGATCGGTTTGGCGCAGCCTGACCGGGGAAACACTCTATGCCGGCAATGTCGAATCGTTTCGGCGCACCTTCCTGTCTAAGGACTCGATCCTGTTGTGGGTGATGACGAACTTCGGTGAAAAACGCCGGCGCTACGAAACGCTGCTGTCGTCTGAGCTGACCAACCATTGCACGGTCATTGAATGTCGTCGGCCTGCAGATGCCGAACAATGGTTGAAGCAGCAGACCCTTAATGATGTGTTGCCCGCGTCATAGCCGGGATCAATGGTATAGTTAAATAAATATGTGTATTTATTTAACTGCGGAGTCCTTATCATGCTGGCTGTGATTCAATTTTCGCGGGAGCTGCCATCATGCCATCAACAAGCCTTACTCACCCCGAGCTGCGCAACGGCCTGTCCAACCACGAACCGATGGTGATCAGCGCCCTGCGTGAACTGGGTGCGACCAAGGCACACCTGCAGCGTTATCAGGCGCTGATGGCCCCAAAGATACGTCCGATGGATGCCCCCGAATGCCCGATTGCCAATGATGCCCAGCTGTTGGACTGGCGGGGTCGGCGGGAAAACTACGGTGGTGTGTTTGAGTACCTGTCCGGACAATATCAGACGTTAGGATTGCAACCGTTTCTGAATCATTATCTGCCAATGCTGGCAGAAGGCATCAGCGGTGGCGCGTTCCATCCGTTGATTCGTCTTGGGCACGCAGTTCACGATCGCAATGACCGCGAAGTCGTGGCAGCCACAGCCTATTGGGTTTGGGCTTATCAGGCATTGGCGTACCCATCGTCCGATAAGCCGATAGCTGCGGATCCAGGCGATGTGCTGGAGAGCTTGCTGAATGATCAGAACTGGCCCGAGCACCCGTTTGAGATGCCGACCATTACCGAAGCGTTTGAGCAGGTGGTGAATCATCCGGACTACGCAGCACTGCGCTTTCAGATCACCCCCGACTCATTAAGTTTTCAGCGCTTAAACCAACTCGCGATAGACCTGTTCTGGATGCACGATGACTTTACCCTGTTGCATGGCGTGACCGGCATGTTGGCCATTGGGCGAGTGCGGCGCTGGTTAGCGGACGAGCGTTTATTGCTCGAGCCGATGTGGCGGGCGCTGGTGGTGGCGTGGTTATCGACCGGGTTGCGCTGGCAGCCTGCCGAGGAACCTTCCAGCTTACCTTCGCTATCGCTGATGCAGTTAAGAACTCTGGCGGCGCATGGCACTCGGGATCACACCGTGAAGCTTGTGGCGGCTTGCCTGGCGAATTTTCGGAAGACCGAACGCGCGCTGTACTTACATGCCGCCGAACGCGAAGTGCTGAACGACACGCAGTTGCAGGCGATGATCTGAACCTGGCGGATCCTGGGTTAGCGGGTCAGTTGCAGGACCCAGTCTGCCAACGGTGAGACCGGTAGGATAAACGCGCTGAACACACCGGTCAGGCTCATGGCCAAGCCGGCAAAGGCACCGCAGGTGACGGATTTTTCAAACGCTTGGGCAGTGCCGAAGCCGTGGGCGGTCAAGCCGAGCACAAACCCATGAATCGCATCGTCCTGAACGCGCAGCAACTTGAGCGTATATGGGATCAGCAAGCATCCAACCGCACCGGTAATCAGTACAATGCCCGCTGTCAGTGAGGGGCTGCCGCCGGAAACGGCCGAGATGTCCATGGCAATGGGCGTGGTAATCGACTTGGCGATCAGACTGAGGCTGAGCACACTGTCACCGGTCCAGACGGCGCTCAGCAGTGCCGCACTGAAGGCCGCAATAATCGCCCCAACCAAACAGGACACCAGCAGCGGAAACGCCATTTTGCGGATCAGGCTCATCTGCTCATAGAGGGGAATGGCCAACGCCACGGTGGCGGGCCCGAGCAGGAAATGAATGAAGGCCGTGTCTTGCTGATAGGTTGGATAATCCCAGCCGAGCAGTGTCATGATGCCCATCAACGTGAAAATGCTCACCAACACCGGGTGCACCAGAGGGGATCGCTTCAGTCGAATATAGAGTTGTTCGGCAAGCAGATAGACACCCATCGTCAGTGCGATGGCCGAGAGCATGCGGATGCTGAACGTCATGAGCCCCTCTGCGTGATTTTGAAGATGCCCACCATGGCAACAGCGGCCAGCAGGGTGCTGACGGCAATGATCGCAACCATCGCCAGACCAGAGGTCATCAGCCGATCCCAGTGATTGATCAGACCGACTCCTGCCGGCACGAATAACAAGGTCAGGTAACGAATCAGCAGGTTAGCCGGTGGTTTCAGCCATTGTGGAACGCCCCGGTTGATCACCAGCACCAACCACAAGCCGAGCAGGCCAACCACACTCCCGGGAATCGGCCAGCCGAGCCAATCCACCAGAACGGTGCCGCCCAACCAAAATGCAATGAGTACAAACAGTCCTAACAAAAACAGATCCACCGGAAGGAGTCACAGACGCGGCGGTCAGAGTAATGCGCGTCCATGAACAATTCAAACAGGCGCCCAGAATACTGGAAATCGTTCTTCCTGATAGCCCTTCATTCGTCGCAACCGGCTATCTCTGACATTTGTTCGAAAATAAGTTAACAGCCCCGGCCACGCTGGGTATAATCGCGCGCCATGAGCAAATCAAAGAAAAAGCACACCTCGACTGCCGGTGGCAGCATCGCCCAGAACAAAAAAGCCCGTCACGATTATCACATTGTTGATAAATACGAGGCCGGTTTGTCCCTGCTTGGCTGGGAAGTGAAAAGCCTGCGCGCAGGCAAGCTTCAGTTGGTCGACAGCTACATCATTTTTAAAGATGGCGAAGCCTATTTGATCGGGGCGCACATCACACCCTTGAACACGGCCTCGACGCACGTCATTGCTGACCCGTCCCGCAGCCGCAAGTTGCTGCTGCATCGCAATGAAATTGATCGCATCGAACGTCAGGCTCAGCAAACCGGGTACACCTCGGTGTGTTTGGCGGTTTACTGGAAAGGCAATAAAATCAAAGCCGAAGTGGCGTTGGTGAAAGGCAAACAGCTGCACGACAAACGCGCCGCCTCGAAAGAAAAAGACTGGGGCCGTGAGAAGCAGCGCGTCCTGAAACAATTCAACCGCTGATCAACCCGGCCGGGCGGTAATGACGCATCGCCTGGCCTTAATGCACCGAAATGTCCCCAAGCCCGGCCGCTGCGCCGCTCTCGCTTTAAATCCTTACCGAAAATTTTACCGCTGCTCAGATTGCAAACCTGCCAACCCTGTGCCAAGGTGAAGTCATGATTGGAATCGGTCATTGTCATCTCGCAAAGGCACGGGTCTTGCGTGTATGACTGCAGACTGACCCGATGTCGACTGACGACTTACTCGAGCCACGTCTCCCAGAAAAAGCAGTGAACTGCTTTAACGAAGGAGGATCAGACAATGATGACAACGCACTGGACTCAGGTCTATCTCGCCCCTCATGGCGGCCTCGTCAGCGGCAGCAACCCCTCGTTTATGTCTCCGCATTACAACGGCAACTGACCGTTCGTAACGTCGGTACCACCACCGACGCTCTCTGAAATTCTATGGCTCACCATTAAGGTCTGAGCCCGAATTATTCTCTCTTACGATTGGAGTAACGCGCTTCATGGCTTTGCATCAGCAATGGCAGGATACGTTGTCCTTTACAGAGACGTTGCGTCGTCAACTGCATGCTCATCCTGAGCTGACCTGGCAGGAAGAACAGACGGCACAACGGGTACGCGAAACCTTGTCGGAACTTGGTTTCGAATGGCGCCCCTGTGCGCGCTACGGCACGCTGGTGACGTTAAATAAAAATGCCAGCGGAAAGCACATTGCCCTGCGCGCGGACATGGATGCCTTACCCATTGAAGAACAGTCCGGTGCGTCCTGGACGTCGGAAAACCCGGGCGTCATGCACGCTTGCGGTCACGACGGCCATACCGCTGCGCTGTTGGGCACAGCGCGGTGGCTCAAGCTGCATGAAGATCAGCTTTCACACCCGGTGACCTTACTGTTCCAGCCTGCGGAAGAGGGCGGCCACGGTGCCCGCGAAATGATTGCCGATGGCGCCTTGGAAGGCATTGACGAAATTTACGGTTGGCATAACTGGCCGGCCATTCCGTTCGGCAAGCTGCTCTGTCCTGCGGGTACGGTCATGGCAGGCAATGGCACCTTCGCCATTACGCTGACCGGTAAAGGTGGTCACGCCAGTCAGCCGGACCAGTGTCGGGACCCGGTACTGGCGGCGGCGGCCTTAACCCTGAACCTTCAACAGGTGATTGCACGGCGTTTGCCGCCCCAGTCTTCCGCAGTGCTCAGTGTTACGTCCATCGAAGCGCCCAGCGGCCTGACGGTGATTCCGGAAACCGCCAAACTGGCCGGATCAATCCGGATCTCAGACATGGCCGACAAAGATGTGATCGAAAGCCTGATTGTGCAGATCAGCGAAGATACGGCACGAACCTATGGCGTTGAATGTGAGGTGGAGCTGCACCCGCGTTATCAACCCACCGTTAATCATCCTGCCCAGGCCGAGAACGCCCGGCGTTGCTGGCAGCGGGTTGCCGGTGACGATGCACTCGATCAGGCCAGTGCTTTACCCATCATGGCCTCAGAAGATTTCAGCTATTACCTGCAGGAAATTCCCGGGGCCTTCGCCCTCATCGGGGCCGATGACGGTCCGGATAACCAACACCCCTGCCACAGTGCCTTTTACGATTTTAATGACCGGCTGCTGAGCCAGGTCATCCGCTGGTACAGCGAGCTGGTGGGTATCCAGGTGCCGGATACCTCCTAGGAGCCCACTCCTTTTTGCTGTACGGCCAAACCATAACAACAACGAAAACAATGTGTATTTAGATATGCCAGGAGTTGAATCATGAGCATTTTTGAACAGAGAGAATCCAACATTCGCGGCTACAGCCGTGTTTACCCAACGGTTTTTGACAAAGCCCTGAACGCCAAACAGATCGATGAAAATGGTAAAGAATATCTCGACTTCTTTGCCGGTGCCGGCGTTCTGAACTTTGGACATAACAACGAAAACATGACCAAAGCGGTCATCGAATACATCCAGAGCAATGGTGTGCTGCACAGCCTGGACATGAGTACGACCATTAAACGCAAGTTCATGCAGAAGTTCGTCGATACGGTGTTGGAACCACGCAACATGCCGCATCGGTTGCAGTTCATTGGCCCAACCGGCACCAATGCGGTTGAAGCCGCCATGAAACTGGCGCGCCGCGTTACCGGTCGACAGAGCATTGTTGCCTTTAACCATGCGTTCCATGGGATGACGTTGGGCTCGTTGGCGGCGACGGCCAACTCCTATTTCCGAGGCGCTGCCGGTGTCCCCCTGAACCATGTCCGTCATCAGTCTTTCGGTTGCGAAACACCGTGCATGGGTTGTGAGTTGGGCTGTGGTGAAAACAGCCTTCAGCAGTTGCGGGCGCAGTATCTGGATTCGTCTTCCGGCCTTGAAAAACCGGCCGCGTTTTTAGTCGAAGTGATTCAGGCCGAAGGCGGCGTTAATGTGGCGGATAAAGCCTGGTTAAAAGGCGTCGAACAGCTCGCCAAAGAACTGGGTGCGTTGTTTATTGTGGACGACATTCAGGTCGGCATGGGCCGAACCGGTTCGTTCTTCAGCTTCGATGACTACAACATCGATCCGGACATCGTCTGCCTGGCCAAAGGGCTTGGCGGTCTGGGTACCCCCATCGCCATGAACCTGATCAAACCGGAACACGACGATCATTGGTCGCCAGGCGAACACACCGGCACGTTCCGGGGCCAGAGTGTGTCGTTTGTTGCCGGTATTGAAGCGTTGAAATACTTCGACGATACCGTGTTGATGAAAGACGTTGCCCGCAAAGGCAATGAGATGCGCGAAATGCTCAGCGATCTTGACGCCCGATCCGACGTGCAGATTCGCGGTAAAGGCATGATCCTCGGCATCGACGTCGGCGATGGCGACGTTGCGAAAAAGATTGTCGCCACCTGTTTCGAAAACGGCGTACTGCTCGGTGCCTGTGGTACTGGTGGTCGGGTGATTAAACTGATTCCGCCGCTGACCATCGACGATGACGATCTGAACAAAGGCATGAGCATTGTGATTAAAGCCACCCAAGACGCATTGGAGGCTGGATGAAACGACGTGAGGACATGACCTTTCCACCGGAAGAGTACGAGAACCGGATTGCCGCATTGCGCAGTCGGATTCAGGAACGCTGCATGGACGCGGTGGTTATTACCGACCCCGAGAACATCATGTACCTGACCGATTATCAGACCACCGGGTACTCGTTTTTCCAGGCACTGATTGTGCCGTTGGAACAGGAACCGTTCATGATCACCCGGGCAATGGAGGAGTCGAATGTCATCGAACGGACCTGGGTGGAACGCACCCGGCCGTACCCGGACACCGGCGATGCGATTCAGATGCTGGTGGAAACACTGCGCGAGTTTAACCTGGCGGATAAACGCATTGGTTATGAACGTAACAGCTATTTCTTTCCGGCGTATCAGCAGGACTTCATTCACACCACGTTGACCGGTGCCAAGTTGCTCGACTGTTTCGGCATTGTTGAAGAAGGTCGCATCTGTAAATCGGCGGCGGAAATTGAGCTGATGAAACGCGCGGCTCAAGCGACGCAGGCCGGCATGAAAGCCGGCTTGGACGCGGCCGTTGCCGGTGTCAGTGAAAACGAAATTGGTGCCGAAATCAGTTCGGCCATGTTCAAAGCCGGTGGCGAACCGCCGGCCGTGATGCCATACGTAACGTCGGGCCCGCGCTCGATGATCGGCCACGCCACCTGGGAAGGTCGCATTGTGGAACCGAACGATCATGTGTTCCTGGAAGTGGGTGGCTGTTATCGACGCTACCACACCGCCATGATGCGCACGGCCGTGAATGGCGAACTGACCGACTCGATGTTCAAAGCGCAGGAACTGATGAAAACCGCGCTGGATACGCTGCACAGTTACGTGCAGCCCGGCATGACGGTATCGGATGTCGATAACCTGGTGCGTAACATTATTTCCAACAACGATGTTGGCGCGCGACTGGTCACGCGTTCAGGCTACTCCATCGGCATTGCCTTTCCGCCAAGCTGGGACGAAGGCTACATTTGTAGTCTGAAACAGGGTGACTCAGCCACGCTGCGCGAAGGCATGACCTTTCACATCATTCCGTGGATGTGGGGTGTCGATGGCAATAAGACCTGTGGCATATCCGACACGATCTACGTGACGGACACCGGTATTAAATCCTTTTTCGATCTCGATCGGGACTTCGTGGTGCACCCTCACAAGGCCAACCACTCCGTGCGAGATCTGAAAGTGGAAACCAAAAAAGATAAGTCGCTGGTGCAGGTCAAAGAAAAAGCCAAAGCAAAAAAATCGGTGGCCAACATGGCTGAACAGTAAGACGATTCGCAGGAGAGCATGTGTATGTTGAAATCCATTAACCCAACCACCGGTGAAGACATCAAAAGCTGGCCGGTGCTGAATGAAAGTGACATTGATGCGGCGATTTCCCGAGCGCAGGCCGCATACCAGAAATGGAAACAGTTCAGTTACAGCGAGCGCGCAACGGTACTGCAGAATGTCGCCCGTCAACTGCGGGCTGATAAAGACAAACTCGGCAAGTTGATGACCGATGAGATGGGCAAACCGGTCAAAGAAGCCGGCCCCGAAGTCGAAAAGGCCGCCTGGTGTTCGGACCATTACGCCGAACATGCACAAAGCTATCTGGCCGATGAAGTGCTGGAGTCCGACGCGTCTCGCAGCTATGTACGGCATGAACCGCTTGGCGTTTTGCTGGGCGTTTTACCCTGGAATGCGCCGCTGTGGATTGCCTTTCGGTACCTGGCACCGGCGCTGATGGCCGGGAATACCTGTGTGATGAAACATGACCCGCACGTGGCCGGCTGCGCTGAAGGGATTGCGCAAGCGTTTGTCGATGCCGGTGCGCCAGCCGACATTGTGGTGAACCTGCCGATCGAAACCGAGCAGGTGGCCCATGCCATTCGCCATCCGGCGGTGCAGGCGGTGTCCTTCACCGGCTCTGCGAAAGCGGGCGGCATCGTGGCTTCTGTTGCAGCGGCAGAAATCAAACACGCGGTCTTGGAACTGGGCGGCTCTGACCCGTTTATCGTATTGGCCGATGCCGATCTGGATACCGCAGCCGATGTCGCCACGTTGTCGAGGATCATCAATGCCGGACAGTCGTGCATTGCCGCCAAACGCATCATCGTCGAAGACCCTGTGTACGATACTTTTGTGCAGAAGTTGCATGAGCGGTTATCGAAACTGAAAGTGGGCGACCCGAACGACCCGGGTACCGATGTCGGTCCGATCGCCCGTGCTGACCTGCGCGAAAATCTGCATCGACAGATTACCGATACGGTAAAGCAGGGCGCGAAGTGTTTGATGGGCGGTGATATGCCCGCAGGCGAAGGTTTTTTCTATCCGGTCACCTTGCTGGTGGATGTGGAGCCGGGCATGTGTGGCGTCAGCGAAGAAACCTTTGGTCCGGTTGCAGTGGTTACGCGTGCGCGTGATGAAGCCCATGCCATTGCCATAGCCAACGACACCGAATACGGATTGGGGGCCGGTGTTTGGACCGGTGATACCGCACGAGGGGTTCGCATTGCCGAACAGATTGAGTCCGGACAGGTGGCCGTGAATGGCATTGTGAAAACCGATCCGCGCTTGCCGAGTGGCGGTATTAAAAAGTCCGGTTACGGTCGGGAGCTCGGTCCGCATGGCATCAAAGAGTTTGTGAACGCCAAGCAGATTTGGGTGAAGTAAAAAACAAACGCCCTTCGGAATGACCGAAGGGCGTTTGCCTCGCTGCTAACGACTTTTCGCTGATGAATTTAACTCAGCGTGGTACGGGGAAGTAGAGCCCCTGTTCCGTTTGGATTTCTACTGTGCCTTCAAAGGTGCCGTCAGTTAGATGGAAACTATGCGTGTTTGCAAGGAGCGGATCATTGACAAAAATACCGGTGCGATTTGGCCCTGAGCTTAGGTCTGTTACTTCTTTTTGAGTATAAAAAAGTTCAAGATCATTGGGCTCGCCTTGACTCAACCACAGTCCTTTCTCTCCATTAGTGATTGCAGAAATAACAAGTCCATTGTCTGTTGACATCATGCCTCCCCAGCTTAGGTAATCGGCAATCTCGATTGTACCTTCAGATGTACCATCGGTTTTCCAAAGAATATCATTTGCCTTCTCTGCAAAATAGATCTCACCCTGCCACTCCACGACCGAGTCTAGACCATACCCATTCCCCTCATTGAGCTCGGTAATCATGACCGTACCTTCGGCCGTCCCATCGCTGATCCAGGGTTGAGTACCATGCTCGCCATCATCGGCAGTAAAGAAAAGACGACCATTGAACGCGAGCATATCGTCAACGTTGAGGTCGTGTCTTCCTTTGGCAGCGTTATCCACATCGCTCACAAGAGTGATGGTCTCACCATCGGTTTTGAACAGAGCGTCACCGTTTTCATCGTCGGTGGCTTGGAAAAAGAGTTGATCGCCGACAAGTTGGAAAGGACCCGGTGCAGAGCCTTCAGCGCCTTCGTTTAAATCGTCCAACATGGTTGCGCCTTCATCCGTCAGGACATACAGCTCAACACCCGTTGCCTCTTCATAGGCGGAAAACACCAGGTGACCATTAACGACATTCAGGTTTCTGAGTTCACTGTACTCAACAACGGCCTCGAGGTTATCAGCTGAACCATTGGTCTTCCACAGAGTGTTAATACCTTCGGATTGGGTAGTAAAGAAAAGAAGATCATCGTGAACGGTGAAATTCTCTGGCTTACTGCTGATGGGGCCTTCAACGATGTCGGCAAACAGTTTGGTGTAGCTTGGTGTTCCATCGGTCACCCAAACTTCCCGGCCTTCGGCATCGGTCTCGGCGCTGAAGTAGTACAGGTCTTTGTATCGTACGGTTGGAACGGATGGGTCGCTGCTGTCCGTTGGGTGGATATCCGCAACCTGAAAAGCCTTACCGTCTTCACCCCACGCCCACAGTTCCGTGTCGCAGTCTGCTTCAACACATTGTTCCGTGGTAGAACGAAATACGGTTTGATAATCGTGATTGGTGGTAAAAGTCCAATCCTGCGCGGGCAGCAGTGATTTCTGCTCGTCGGTTAACCCGGCCGCAAACTGAACCTGATATTCTGTATCGCTGGCCAGAATAAAATCGGGTGTGAACGTCAGGGTTCGTGAGTCGGCGTCGTAGGTCAGTAAACCCGGAATCTCTTTACCGGTGACGCTTGAAAGCAGTTGGATATGATCGTCGAGCAGTGTGTCGGTATCGATGTCCTGTGAAAACTGTACCGAGAGTTCCGCTCGAACATCAACGTCCGTAGAGTCTTGTGCGGGTGAAATGGATTGAATGGTGAGGTCTGTGGTGTTGTCCTTGTCGTCAGTCGGGCCACAGCCGACTGCAATCGCCGCCAATGTCAGTGCCGCGAATCCTGCAGGTTTCATGATAGCGTCCTTTGGTTTCAATGAAATTTTTCGTTTCTGATCCATGCCGTCGAACGAGGCCGTTCTCCTTTGGCAACGCATTAGTGACGACAGACAGAAAACTCAGGGCGGGACTGTAACGGAATGTTTGAATGGTAGAAACGCACTCATGGCTGGTTCATCGAAGTGATTTCAATTTATGTGAGCGATGCCACTGTTTGAATGACGACTGTGCATCAGCAAGTTAACGGTGGTGCCGAAAAGGTTGGAGCAGCATTTGGTCTAATCGTTGGTCTTTCGTTGTCCGAAACTCATGCAAGCCGATGAGAAACTTGAGTTGCCCGGCACGGGTTTCAGCCCGATAAGTTTTAAACAGCCGGTCCCACCACGACACACTAAAACCAAAGTTGCTGTTGGTTTCTTCCGGTTCGGCAGAATGATGCACCCGGTGCATGTCGGGCGTCACCAATACCCAGCGCAGGCGGCGATCCAGCCAATCGGGTAAGCGTACATTGCCGTGATTAAACAACGCGGTACCATTCAGCACAATTTCAAAAATTATGACGGCCGCGACGGGGGCACCCAACAGAGCCACGGCCGACAGCTTAATCACCATCGACAGCAGAATCTCAATGGGATGAAAGCGCAGACCCGTCGTGACGTCGAACTCCTGATCGGCATGATGCATGCGGTGCAGTCGCCACAGCCAGGGAACATGATGAAACACACGGTGTTGAAAATAGATGAGCAAATCCAGTAGCAACACTGAGAGTACCAGCGCTATTGCCGGTGGCGTATTCAGGTAATGAAATAAACCAAATTGGTGTTGCTCAGCGAAGACCGCCGCACCGACGGCGGCCAAAGGGAACAGCAGACGAAGCAGCACCGTGTTCAGCACCACCAGCCCCACGTTATTGGCCCAACGTAACGCTCGACTGACTTGCTGGATTCGCCTTGGCGCGAGTCGTTCCCAGACGACCATCAACAGCAAAATACTGATAAAGGCGATGAGTCGAATGCTTGCCTCGTGCATTGTGAGGGTGTCAGCCATGTCGGGTTCTCCGGGTTACAACAGCAGGGCGGAGAATCCATTCTCTATTCAATATTAGAGTATTCTAATGTTTGGCCGTCGTGATGGCAACCCTGCTAATCGCTGACCGACATCTGTTCCCGCAACCGGTTCACCGCCACAAAAAACTCTCGCATTAAGACCAGGCCCAGGTACTGCCCAAGGGGTGTTACCTCAAACCCCTGATCGCTTGGTTGTATGGCGCGCATGGTTTTCAGGGCCGAGAGTTCCGATTGCCACAGCCGGTGCTGCCAGCCATCGGCCTGGGGTGCATCCGATACGTGAAGCGCAAACAACTGCATCATTAACCGATATTGCATCCACTCCAGATCGGAAAACGTCTGTTGGGCATTCATCGTCAATGGCCGGGTTTGCATGTGCCCGATGTATTCCGGAATGTGAAATGAACTGGCGTACAACGTCCGGTCAATAAAGCTGAACGACCCGCTGCCGAGGCCCAGATAATCCGGACTGTTCACAAAGTATTCGTCGCTTTGCGGTTGGTGGCCCAGGTTGTAACACCAGGCACTGCTTGGCTGATACTGCGCGCTGAGTGCCCGGCGGATAGCCTTAAAGCCCTTCCATTCGGTTTTACGTTGCCAACGCCCCAGCGAAGCTTCCAGCGTGCCCTGCACGGAATCGTTCGGCATCAGCGGATACCAACTGACCTGGCTCAGTTGCAGTGCATTAACGATGGCAAGATCGCGCCGGAGTGACCGCTCACTTTGCCCGGGTAGATTGAAAATCAGGTCTACATTCACTGTCGGGAAACGCCGGTTGACCCAAGCCAGGCGTTCCTGAATGGCCTCACTGTCGCCGTAGGCCAGGCGGCGGTTCATCTTCTGAAGCAGATCGTCGTCGAAACTCTGCACCCCGATGGACAACCGCGAGACGTCCCGGGCGCTGAGCATTTCGATGACGTCGGTGGTCAGATGATTCGGGTTGGTTTCAACAGAAATCGGCACCAAACCGAAATGCTCCGTGAGCAACGACAAGGTGCTGGCCAGCTCCTGTGGCAAAACCGTTGGCGTTCCGCCCCCGATATACACCTGTGACACCTGCCAGCCGGCCTCGGCAACGGCCGTAATCTGCTGTCGCAACGCCTGGAAATAGGCTTTCGCAAGCGCCGGGTCCAGCAACTGCCGATGAAACGAGCAGTAGGTGCAAAGCGATTCGCAAAAAGGAATGTGCAGATACAACGCCACCGGGGTCGGCAACACAGACGGGAGCCTTACCGGTTGAGGATCCAGATGCAGACGGGAGCGAAACAGGCGATGCGTCGCCCATTGTGTCAGCGGATAACGAGCCAGTGCTTGCATGATCAGACTCCGTCCTGATTCCCAATGGCAAAGTCAGTATACCTGCCCACAAAACCGGGTGACTGATGCAGAACAACGCAGCCGCTGGCGAGTCAAAAAGCCATCGACTGGCCGGTTTTTTAGACACAACGTCAATTAATGGGCAAAAAATAGGCGATACGCCCTATAAAATGTTAACTAGATCACATAAATTATGCGAATTAGAGCCCGTTGCTGCATTGTGCTACCGACCCGTTAAGGTGGCCTTAAGACATTGATTGCACGACATTCCATCCCCTGAACTCAGGAAAGTAGTTGTTAGCCACCTTACCGGTGGCTTTTTTTTGAACAATTTTTGCGTTTTAACGAATCCGTGCTTGAGACCCTGTCGTAAGAATTACCATGCGAACGATTTTCGCATACCCCTAGAGTTGGGGGAGGCGCGCATCGCCCCATCGGTGCCTCGTCTCCCTGGCATAGAGCAGCGTTGGCCACCCGTAATGGGTGGCTTTTTTTATGGCCGTTTGACGACCCGGATGACCCCGGACTATTGGGTCTTCAGATCGTTGGTATTGAGCAGCTCTGTAAACAGACCCAGCTCAGCCAACGCCGTTTTATGGACCGTGGCGGCGGGAATAACCTCATCAAAATAGGGCAGTTCACGCGTCGCACACGCATCGGCGACCACTTGTACTTTGAACCCTCGCTCCATCGCGGCTCGCGCGGTCGTGCTGACGCACATATGCGTCATCATGCCGGCAATGACCACCGTATCGACCTTTAAATCGTTTAGCCTGGCCTCGAGGTCGGTTTGCCAAAACGAGTTAGGCACATGCTTGGTCAGCACCACTTCATCGGACAGTGGAGCGGTTCCCGAATGTAACTCTTGGCCTTTCGAACCCTTCAGCAGAAACCCCATCTCCGGTTGCAGCGTTTCGTGTTGAATGTGAATGACCGGCAGGTCGGCCCCACGGAACTGGCTCAGCAGGCTGGCGGCGTTTGCCGAGGCCGCCTCGGGTTGATCCAGCGGTAATGCTCCGCCGGGGAAATAGTCGTTTTGAATATCGATCAGGATCAGGGCTTGAGACGACATGGTTGTGCTCCTTTGTGAATGTGGCACTCAGAATAAACAACACAACAAAAGAACGTTATGTCATAAAATGACATATATATGTTATTTTAAGACAATCGACTGTTAACGTGGAGAACAACCGGTGACCATCAACCTACAGCTCTGGCATTACCAAGGTGCGTTGCCCGCCGCGATTGCCGGAACCGAAGACCTGTTTCGGCTGGCGAACCGGTTCACCGCCGGACCCGGGTTCGAATTGCAGGTAGTGGACCCTAGCGGAGCGTCGTCACTTCCACACGCGCAGGTTGTCATCTTACCGCCCTTCATCGACGACCGTTGGGAGCAGGCAGACGCGCAGGTCATTGCCCGGCTTCAAGCGCTGCAAGGCACCGGAACCCTGATTGCCGCCTGCTGTGCGTCTGTGTTCTGGCTGGCTGAAGCGGGCTTACTCACGGGGCGAACGGTGACCACCCACTGGGCGCTGTTCGATCGGCTACGTCAGTTCCCGGGGATAAAAACTGTCGATCAGCGGAACCTGGTGGTGGATCAGGGTGATATTGTGACCGGTGGCGGGCTGTTCGCCTTCCAGGATTTAGTTCTGCATCTGGTCAGCCGTTTCGACCGCTACGCCACGGCGAAACGCATTGCCGATTTCGCCATGATCGACCTCAGCAGCCGACTGCAAAGCCATTACCAGCGCTTTTACCCGGATTACAGCCACGGAGACGCCCAGGTACTGGCAGCTCAGCGCCTGTGTGAACAACAAACCGAGCAAGCGTGGAGTGTGAGCCGACTGGCCGATGCCGTCGCGCTCAGCGAGCGGACCCTGGCGCGTCGCTTTCAACAGGCCCTGAACCTGTCACCAGGCGAGTATTTGCGACAGTGGCGCATTGAACAGGCCAAACAGCGACTTGAAAACACCCGACAAAGCATCGAAGCCATTGCCGCCGACGTTGGTTATTCCGATGTAAGTAACTTTGTCCGCGCCTTTCGCCAAAATGCGGGGCTCAGCCCCGCCGAGTTTCGGGACCGAAAACGGCCGAGCCACCTGGCTGACGGTTAGCTCGCGTTCAGTTCAACAATCGGCCAATGCTCTTCCGGGGTCGACCGGGTTTGGCCGGCCTGAGGGTACGACAACGTCGCGATCTCATTCAGCGGCACCAACTCAATACCGCGCTGAGACTGTAATTGGAGCGACTCCAGTCCTTGGACGACTCGCAGCGTGTCCGCCGTACCGGCAAGCCGAGTGCCATTGGTCAGGCGCACCCGCACCGGAAGCTGCAACACGCACACATGTTCAAAGTGGTCCTGCAGGTCGCACCGCAGCGTGGAACCCGTCATCGTCAGTCTCCCAAGGTAAAAACGTTTAGAGTCGCCGCACCGCGAAAGGTTCCCAGAATGAGGCACCGAAAGGTCTACCTCACAATAAATGAACCTGTTATACTCGCTCGCCCTTGAAAATCAGGCGTTTACGCCAATATTCAAGGGAGTAACGTGGTAGTGGTGTAACACACGCCAGCCCCGAATTATGAAATCGGCGCAGCGAACGGGCAACCGGTCTTGCGACGAACGAGTTAACGGGGGCGATCTGGCTTCGACGTGGATTACAAAGCTCCAGGTGCATGTCGTGTTGGTAGCGAAACACGTAAAACCAAAGCTGCAAACTTATAGTTGCAAACGATGACAACTACGAAGGTTACGCACTAGCTGCATAATCCTTCATAACTGGGTCAATAGCACCCGGCGGTCACTGAGCTGAGCCTGATCGGCTCTACTGACTGTCAAATAATTCAGGATACGCATGAAGGTCGTCAGGGCCGGATTGCCGACAATTTGAATCCCTGACTCCCCGAGTCGCACCTGTCCTTCGGTAACGGCAAGGGTAAATCAAAGAAGTGACTAAACATGTAGGACCGCGAGTGGCGGATTTGCGGACGCGGGTTCGATTCCCGCCGCCTCCACCAATAAATAACCCCGGGCAGAAATGCTCGGGGTTTTTTATTGGTCGAACGATGGGACATCGTTCGCTTTACCGCGTCCCGGGTTCGACTGCGCGTATGGAACGCGCAGTGCCAACCTCGATAGAGGTTGCCGCGAAGCGGGCGTTGCCAAGGATGGCAACGAGTACTTCCCGCCGCCGTGCCGAGTCTCTAGCAATTGGTTTTTCAAAAACTGACTTTTACTATAATCGAAGTCTCTGATCTCTTTGTTTACCTTGTGATAAAAAGAAGTGAATCTAACATTCGTTAGCCCTATATTTTTAAAGTGTTTCTTATTACAGCTTGTAGTTCTTCAACGCAATCTTGTGGCTTTTCCTTATCCCAAACGAGTGTGTAGTGGTGGGCGGTGTCAAAGTGGACACCATTGAATGCACTTTTCTCGCACATGTAGATAACAGGCTTACCGAGTCCTGTAGCGTAGCCAGCTTCCCAGTAAGCACCATTGTTGGCATGGGTGAGGTCCGCGATAACAACGCTAGAGTTTTGAATTTCAACTAGCATCCTAGCATCTATTAGACCTGCTTCAGTAGACTCTCTAAGATCTCTGACTTCGAGATTAAGATTAGAACATCCAGGTTTCAGTGTATTCGATACAAAGTGTTCGAGCACAGGTTCATTGAACTTCATTGCTAAGAATGCATAACTGAAGTCTTCAGAGCCTGTTTTTGATTTTTCAAATATATCCCAACCATCTAGAGTAAGCACGAGCTTAACCTCGTCATTGAGATCGCTGCTATCGAGGTTTGTATAGTCTGATTGAATTATGCCCCTATTCAATGCTTCACTTAAAATGTAAATCATGCCTTGCTGGTCAACTGCGCCAATTACTGGATAGTCAAATGAAGCATCAATACCAACATAATCAGCGGGGTGTTGTTGTTTGTGCCCCAAGTAACGCACTAGTAGGTTCAACTGCTCAAATGGGTTTGGAAGTTTGGTTTCATCAATGTTTTGAATGTCGTATGTAGAGATCCTATATTCGACTATTTGATTGTCATCAAAAAGTCGGGTTTTAAAACTAAGTTTTGCTCTATCAACGACCGTCAGGTCTTTTTGTTCTAGAACTGCTTTTACTGTCCCAGAAACAATATATTGGCCGCATATTGGGCATTCTATACCCTCGTTATCACCAGCAATGGGCTTTGATTTTGCATTTGAGTCCAAGCAAATGGGGCATGACATTTAGAGCTCTCTGACTTAAGTCTAGAAGTGAACAAATTATGGTCTTTCAAAGTTATTGTCAATATGGTTAATATGAAGCGTAAATCTAATGGTGGCGGTGCGAGTCTATGGCTCTTCAGACAATTCCATTCGGTCTTAAGAAATCTGAGCATGGTGAATCCCTTATTCATGTCGATGATGCAGAAAGAGGGCTTGCTTGTAATTGTGTATGTCCTGAGTGTGGAATGCCTTTAGTAGCAGCAAAAAGTGGAAATACTGTTAACTACTTTAGACATCACAGCCTTTCTAGCGCACAAGACATCAAAACTAATTATATCGAGTGTCGAGAATCTGCTATCCACAAAGCAGCTAAACAGGTTGTTTATACAGCATCGTCAATTATGTTAAAGGGTTATTCAATTAAAGAAGATTTTAGAATCGAAAAATTCTCAGATATTGAGCATATCGAGCATATTGTAGAAGATAGGGAATACCATATTAGTTATTCTCAAGTAGAAAAATTTCTAACGCCAGATTTAAAGCCTGATGTTACCCTCAGCTTTGTAGATTCTGACTATCCATTAGGAGTTGAGATATATGTATCTCACAAAAGCGATAAGCGAAAGATTAAAAAAGGTAATGACCAAAATGCTTGGCTAGTAGAGATCGATATTTCTTCATTCATAAAAAATAAAGGATGGACTAATGAAGACTTTGAAAAGGCAGTACTAAGAGAAACAGAACGTCAAACATATTTGTCACACCCCGAAAAAGAGAAGATCGCTGCGGAGCTAAGAAAAAGAGCAAAAGAAAACCTTATTAAAGAGAGGCTTAGGCGCAAAGAAAGAGCGAAAGATTCACTATCCAGTTTCTATCCGTTGAATGAAAAATATAAAATCAATTCGCCGGGACAAAACCAAAAATCTATCTTTGAGGGAAAAGAGAAAAAGGCAAAGGGTGTAATATCGAGTTCTCGTGACATTGTATTTGTGATTAATCATATGACTGGTAAACGTACAATCTACAGAAACTCCAACCCAAAAATTCGTGACCCAGCTGTCGAAAATTGGAAAAAGGCACTCATCGACTATAACCGACCTCTAGATGTTTTAACTCGACTAGGTTTTGAGGATATAAGTCATTGTTTTCGCTATTGGGGTTCGCCTCCATTCTACACAATCGTAACAATGGTTTATCTCGTCTATAAGCGTGAACTTTTATCTGTAGATGAGTTCAATCAAGCTTGGGAAGATATGCTAATGAAAAATGACCTAGTGGTTCCTGATTTTTCCAAATTTGACGAGTTTAAAATGCTGTCATCAAAAATTCAGGTTGAAGTTTTGGAGTTAGAAGAAGCTCCGCTTATTGTATTTGATAGACTAATGAAAAATTGGGATCGAATTAATCAAGAGCTTAAACTGCGTGGCGTCATTAGTGATGAAACTTGAAGTTTAGCGTTAAAGTTTGGATCAAATGTAGGGCTAACTTTATTGATCTATGAGTCTCTGGTAGCGTTCTTTGTAGTGTGTTCTGATACGTCTGCGAGCGTTGAATGCCCGTAACTCCTTCGATAGAGGTTGCAGCGAATCGGGCGATATCAGGAATGGCTATGAGTAATTCCCGCCGCGGTTCTGAGTCGCAACTCATAGTAATCCAAGAAACAGACTTTGTAGAAAAATTGATGATCCTGGCTCAGTTGATTTCTATTTTACCTTCAATGTATGGCTTTAGAATTATCGTAAACTAATATAGTGTAAGATTTAACATAGCCTATGCCATGCTACAAACTACTTGTTGGGGTTAAGTGTTGACTGAAACCAAGGTTTATTCAAATAAAGATATTATTAAAGCGGGAAAGATTCTTTCTAAAATGAAGGATTACTCTACCGAGGAGATAGACTTTGCGTTCTCAGCATTGTCTTACTGGAGATATAGTCATAATACTGCGCTGTTAAAAGCATATAACTTTGTCGGAGAGTCCTCAAAAGAAATTGATAAATACTCTATTGTTGCAAAGAGGCTTAAACGTAAAGAATCTATTATCTACAAGCTAGTTCGTTTTAAAGGCATGAGCTTAAGGTCAATGAACGATATCGCTGGTTGTAGGGTAATAATATCTGATTTAAAAAAAGCAAGAAGGCTTCTTCGTGGCTTGAAAAAAGATGAGCACTTTCAACGAGAAATAGGATATAAAATTAATGACTACATTGAAAAACCACAAGAGGATGGATACAGAGGAGTACATATAATATCGAAGTTCGAAAACGATGAAGGTAAGCTTTTAAATGTCGAGATACAAATAAGAACATTGCTCCAACACTATTGGGCTACTTCCGTAGAAATAATTGATATCCTGACAGGTCAAAATCTGAAGCAAAAGAAAGGTGAAAGAAAGTGGTCTCATTTTTTTCAATTAGTTTCTGATCAGTTTTCGAACATGGATGATATTCAAAGCTTTGTTCAGTTAGAAGAAGTAGAGCAGAAGAAGCGATATAGTGAGTTCTTAGCAAATTTAAGTCCGCCTTATATAGAAAAAAACTGGGATGGTTTAGTCAGAATAAGACAACTTTCAAGAGATCTTGATGTATCAAGACGATTAAGGGCATTTGCTGCATCTGTTAAGGTTATAGAGGAGCATTTGAAATCTGATGAGCGTACAGGTTATGTGCTTGTTGAGTTGGATGTTAAGAAAAATATTCTAAAGACTCGAACTTTTTTAGAAAGTGAAAGTAGGGCTGCAGAGGCTAAATTGACAGAAATAGAGAGAAGAGAGTTTTCGAGAAAAGACTTTATATGCGCATTGGTATCTACAAACTCAATAAGTGGTTTGAAAGAGGCATTTCCAAACTACTTTGCTGACTCAACGAACTTTATAACGTTTTTAAAGCTTATCGAAGAGGCTGCCATGTTTGTAAAACCTAATCGATTCGTGAAGTTTATGTCATGGTTGAAATTACCCTAATGATACTCCCTTTGTGCTTGGCAAAAAGCTACTTTTGATTAGTTTAACTAGTTCTTAATTATTTTACTTAGTTAGTTCGGCAGTGTAGATGTATAACTATGTTAAACTCCCCCAAAACAAAACCACACGAGTAACCCATGCTAAAACCCCTAATCGCCAGCGCCGCCATAGCTACCCTCGCCAGCTGCGCCAGCCTCCAATCCGAACCCAGCACTGCGCAAAACCTAGCCTCGCCGTCACCGCTCACCTTTAAACGCGATTTACGGCTCATCGAAGCCCGTGAAGTGATGCGCATTGCCGATCTCGACGTCGATCTGCGCGATGACGCCTGGATCGCCGAGTGGCAGGGCTATGAGTTCGATGCGGAGACGTTAACGCCAGAAGAAGCGCAGCGCATTAAAGACGCCTTATATGACTTTCCACTCCGTCGGGTGGATCTCGCCGGGAACAGTGAAGCGGCGGAGTTTAAAGATTCGCTAGGCGATACTTTTGGTGTGTCGATTCGGTTAATGATGACGGCCGATGCCAATACCGAAGAAACAGAGTTGGTTGAGCAGTACGCGAATGCCGCCCAAACCTTTTATGACACCCTGAACTCGCAAGCTGAATTGACGGTGTCGTCTCGGGATGTCGATACCGTCACCGGAACCGATGTGGAGCGGGCGGTTAAGCTGGAAGAAAACTTTCTCAACATGAATCAGTACAACAAAGGTGAGCAAGTTTCGTCGGTTGTCGTCGATGACAAACGCTATGTCAGTGGTTTTTACTTCGTGCCGAAGATGTCGATGATGGATGCGTTCATGGCGAAGCCGCGTAAATCCTATGAACGTCAGGTAGATGCCGCCGTCATGGCCTTTTTAGCGTTAGACATCCCGAACCTGTACTTGGTGATTGGTCAGAACGCGCAGAACTACTTGCCCCCGGGTGTTGTTGATAATGACGGGCAGTTTCATATCGCATACCGGTATCGCGATGGAGGCAGCTTAACGCTGCCTGCTGAGCTGGTGCTGTATCAGACCAAACTGGTTGTCGACGATCTGCTCGACTGAGTGAGTAGTGTGTTACTAAGCCAGCCATGTGCTGGCTTTTTTGTTTTTTAAGACCTTTTCTTTTACGACAGGAATCTACCCAGCAAGCCCAACCCACATAGCCAAGTCATGTGTCCGGCCCCTCAAGGCACAATCCCCGTCGCCATCCCGGCATCGGTTAATATTTCGGTATAGTCACCACTCGCTTTCAGGCGTTGTAACCCCTGGTTAAATAACGCCTGCAGTTCCCGGCCACGGTCGCTCATATTGAAAATCACTGCGGTGGTTTCTTCATGAATCGGGCGAGGGTCGTGCGTCAATATTTGGCTCTGCTGCGGTTCGAGTTCATTACGCATAAGCCAGTACGCGACATTCACTTCTGAAGGGAACAACTGCACCCGCTGGGCCGCCAGCATCCTCAGTGCGTAGATATCAAAATCGACAATGGTGGTCATCAGTTGGTTCTGCTCTACGGCATCGTCAAACCGCTCGCCATAGCTGTAGCCGGCCACCTGGGCGATGAGGTATGGCTTCAGGTCACTGACGTCGGTCCACGTCAGGTCCAGCGTTTTATGATGAAACAGCATGAAATGGTGCTGCAGGACCGGGTCGCTGAACAGCACTTCCTGTAAGCGTTTAGGGGTCTGTTGCCAGGTAAAGGAGCCATCGTAATGGTCATTGACCACATACTCGTACGAGCGGGCCCAGGGGAAATAGTCGATTTCAACGTCCATGCCGACTTCGGCAAAGGCCTTGCGAACCAGCTCTGTTGATGGGCCGCCATTGGGGAGCGATTCAGACGTATAGGGGGGCCATTCGCCACTGGCCAGGTGAACGGTTTCGGCCTGCGCGAGTGCGGCCAAACTCAACCAGCCGGTGAATAACAGGGAGCCACACGAAAGTAACACGGATCGAAGGCGTTTCGTCCAGGACGCTGCGTGCATGTAATCGGTTTCCTGAGGTCTTTTTTTGAGTGTAGTTCGAACTTTTCATTTTGACAGGTCGGTATGTGGATTCGTGTGAAGAAATTTCTGGCGTGGAGCAAAACCCGATTTGATTTTGGACGGTTCAGCCTTCCTTTCTGCCTAATCAACGGATAAAACCCGTTCGACAGGAATGTAACGGTGGCTACAGAAAGAGAAGCCATACTCTGGGGCGCGCTGGCTGGCGCCCCCAGGGAGCTCATGGAACCAGGCGAACTTCTGACTCAGGACACTAGCTCGACCGAGCGCTGTTCACGTACCTGCGCACGACCGCCGGCCATCAGATGGTCAATGTGGCCGTCTGACGCTAACGACAAACGTACATCGATCACGCTCGGTGACGGTTCGGCCATCAAGCGTCCTTGTTCAATCAGAAAGTGTTGTTGCGTCATGCCGGCCACTTCATACAGATAACAGGCCAGCGGCCCGGCCGCCATACCGGTGGCGGCCTCTTCTAAGATGCCATAGCGTGGCGCAAACATGCGGGCCGAGGCGTGACGTTGTGGGTCTGCGGTCTCGGTGGTGTATACGTAAACACCGATCAGATCGAGCGCTTCGCTCAATTGGGCGATGCCTGCCTGATCGACCGCGAGTCGGGCCAGGGTGTCCATGTTGTTGACGGCCAGTATCACAAAGGCGTTGCCGGTGTTGACCACGCTGGGAATAAGCTCCGTTGGACGATCGGCGTCCGTCAATCCAAGGCTTTCCAGTAACTGGTGGTGCTGGTGTTCATTGAGTGCTTGAAAGCTCGGTGCCGTTTGCGCCATGTACGCGTAATCGCCCTCCAAAGCAATGGCGCGGCAACCGTCGATGGTTTCTTTAGAACTCTGCTTCGCACTCAGCCGACCCTGTTGTTGCAGGTAGCTGAAGGTGGCTACGGTGGCATGGCCGCAGTGTGCAATCTGTCGTGCAGGGGTGAAGAACTCCAGTTTGACGTCGGCACAGACAGACCTGGACACAAAGGCGGTTTCTGAGAGCCCGATTTGGCGGGCAATGGTTTGTTTCTGTTCCGTCGTAAAACGGTCCGCGTCCAACACAACGCCGGCGGGGTTGCCACCCTGGTTGCCATCAATAAAGGCGTGAACAATCGGGACAGTTAAGGTCATGTTGTTTACTCCAAAGTCGGTTATTTCCAAAAGGGCTTGCGGGCTTCAGTGAGCGACTGGCCTCGGGTTAGGCCAAGGTCCCGCAGGGTGTGATCGGACAGTTGCGCCAGCGCTTTGCGGCTTCGATGGCGATGTACCCAGCGTTGAATACGCAGGCTTAGGGTTGCCGTCCAGGGGTCACGGCGGGTATTGCATGAGTAAGTGATGTGGGTGTTTGCGGTTTGGGTGCACATGGTTTGCTCTCGTCGGTCAGGCTGTGAAGCGCACTTTGCCGCGGAGCAATGTCTGCGACAAACGAGATTTTTACCGTTATGATTAACTTAAACTTAACCATGAGATAGCGGCGATGGCACAGGGCCCCAGTTTGAAGGCGTTGCAGGCGTTTCGGGTTGCCGGCGAAACGCAAAGTTTTAAACAGGCGGCGGAGCGGCTTTTTGTCTCGCAGGCAGCCATCAGCCAGCAGATTAAAACGTTGGAAGCGTACCTTGGCGTTCGCCTCTTTCATCGACGAACCCGGGAGGTCGCCTTAACGCCGGAAGGTCAGCAGCTTTACCTGGCGGTTCAGCAGGGCTTTGACCAGATCGACCGGGGCGTTCGCGTGTTGATGTCCGATTCGCACCCGTCCCGGTTGAACATCAGCACCACGCCTTCGTTTGCCAGTCGTTGGCTGGTGCCCCGTCTGGGGACGTTGCAGGCACTTTCCCCGGAGCTGACGATTAATGTGTCGCTGTCGCAATCACTCGTTACGTTTGACGACTCCAGCGTGGATGTCGCCATTCGCTTTGGCACCGGTCAGTACCCGGAGCTGGAATCGGTAAAACTGTTTGACGAAGTGCTGGTGCCGGTCTGCCATCCGTCATTGTTGAACCGTTCGGCATCCGTGTCGGCACAGGTGAGTGCCATGCCGCTGCTGATGGATGAAGCGCCCGACATGTTGACGGCATGGGCGAGGCTCAGCGACGCCGCTGGACTGAATCTTGACCCCGCATCGTCGAAGTTCACCGTCACCGATGCCAACATGCTGGTGGAAGCCGTATTGGCCGGGCAGGGGTTAAGCCTGTTGCCCTTTGGTTTGATTCACCCGCTGATCGAACGACAGCAACTGGTGTGTCCATTGCCGGTCTGGGTGAAGTCGACCTTCGACTATTATCTGGTGGCACCGGCGGCGAGTTTTAAGCGGCAGAAAGTGAAAATGCTCAACTCGTTTCTGCAAACCGCGTTTGAAGAGACACAGGCACGCTGGAACGCGTTTGAGCGCGATGTCGCAGGACGATCAAGGGGTTAGCGTTGACCTTTTAGGGCCTGTGTTACAGGCCGTCATGGTCAGCGTCTTCTTTGAACTGGGCTTTATCCAGGCCGTGCTTTTTCATCTTGTCGTAGAGCGTTTTCCGCGCCAGGCCGAGGTATTCCATGGTGTCTTTGATGCTGCCTTGGCACATCTGCAGGGCATTCTGAATCATGGAGCGTTCAAAGGCATCGACCATATCGGACAGGCTCTGTGGTGTTGGGGTGTCGACCGAGGCCGCCGACTGAATCTCATCCAGGGCGACCGGCCCCATCAGCACATATCGCTCAGCACGGTTGCGCAGCTCCCGCACGTTGCCGGGCCAGTCGTGTTGCAGTAACAGGCCGATTTGCTGTTTGTTCAGCGGGATGCTTTCGCGGCCATAGCGGGCGGCGGCAATCAACGCAAAATGGTGGAACAGCAGGTGGATGTCTTCGCGCCGTTCGCGCAATGGTGGAATGTCGATCTGGATGACATTGAGCCGGTAATACAGATCCTCCCGAAACTCGCCGCGTTCACTTTTGCTTTTCAAATCGGACTTGGTTGCGGCGATGATCCGCACATCCAGCCCGATGCTGACATTGCTGCCCAGCCGTTCGACTTTGCGCTCTTCCAGAACCCGCAGCAGACGAACCTGCAAAGCCAACGGCATACTTTCCAGTTCATCGAGAAAGATGGTGCCTTTGTTGGCGTGCTCGAACTTACCGATGCGTTTTTTCTCCGCGCCGGTGAAGGCACCGGCTTCGTGCCCGAACAGTTCACTTTCAATCAGATTCTCCGGTACCGCGCCGCAGTTGATGGCAACAAAGTTATGTTGGCTGCGCTCGCTGGTTTCATGAATGTAGCGGGCAATGGCGTCCTTACCGGCGCCGGTTTCACCGCTGAGTAAAATGTCCGCCGAGGTATCGACCAGATTTTCCAGCATCGACAAAACGCGCTTCATCTTCGGCGATTCACCGCCAAGCAAACGCGGGCCGGGCCGGGCGAAAATTCTCAGCTGGGCTTTGAGTACCCGGTTTTCCAGAGCGAGGTGGCGTTTTTCCAACGCATGTTTCAACAGTTCAATGAGCTCGTCCTGGTTAAAGGGTTTTTCAATGAAGTCATAAGCGCCGAGTTGCATGGCGGTGACGGCCGTACCGATGTCACCCTGACCGGTCAGGATGATGACCGGTATCGACTCATCAATCTGCTGGACGGCCTTGAGCAAATCGAGCCCGTTGATGCCGGGCATGTGAAAGTCGCACAGCACAACGCCCTGAAAATCCGGTCGCAGAATCTTCAGGGCGCTGGCGGCATTGTCGAAGGTCTCGGTGGTGAGCTCTTCCAGCTGCAGCGTTTGCTGGATAGCCTGGCGGATGGCAGCATCATCGTCGATAAACAGTACATCGGTTGCGGTCATTCGGTTTGTTCCCGTCGGGTCAGTTCCAGATTAAATTCGGCACCGGTAGCGTTCGGCCGATTACGGCAGGTGAGTTGGCCGCCGAGCGCATCGACAATCTGCCGGGAAATGGACAGCCCCAACCCCAGCCCCTGTTTGCGTGATTTGGTGGTATAGAAGGGTTCGAACAGCTGCTCGGTATTGGCCGGCAACCCCGGGCCATTGTCCCGCACCCGGGTGTAGATCCGGTGGTCGTCTTTCTCGATGTCGATGGTCACCGTCGGGTTATCGACATCGGCCACGGCATGGAGTGCATTGGTAATCAGGTTGATCAGCACCTGTTCGATGCGAATAAGATCTCCGTGGACGTAACTGGGTTGTTCTGGCCGGTTCCACTGAATCTGCGCCGGTTTGCGGAGTTCTTGTGCGGTCAGGATTTTCAGTGCCGCGTCGATGGCCAGGCGCAGGTCTACGGCGGTCGGTGGCCCTTCCGATTTGCGGGCAAAAATTTTGAACTGCCGCGTCATATCGGCCATTTTCTCGCACAGATCGATAATCTCGGACAGGTTCATCCGGGTGGTTTCCAGATCACCCCGTTCCAGAAACCGCTGACTGTTGCGGGCATAAGCCTGAATGGCGGTCAGGGGTTGATTGATCTCATGGTTCAGTCCGGCAGACATCTGTCCGAGTACGGCTAACTTGGCGGCCTGAATCAGTTCCTGCTGAGTTTCTTTGAGTTCTTGTTCGGCCTGTTCGCGCTCCTTGATTTCGGACTTTAACAGCCGGTTGGAGGTTTCGAGATCGGCCGTGCGTTCGGTCACTTTGAGTTCGAGCAGCTGACCGCGTTCGGCCAGTTCTTTTTCCCGGCGCAGACGTTCATGGACATACAGCCAGGCGAGAAAGGTGGCGACAAACAGGCTGACGCCGGTGAGCAGAAACTGCATCTGAATCCACAGGATGTGCTGGGTGTCGATCAGGATTCTTAACGTCCAGTCGAAGTGGGGAACCGGGGTATCGACACTGATGTAGCGCGCACTGGTCGAGTCCTGCTGGATGCTGAGTCGCTCTGTCCGGTCGCTGAACCCCCAGGGGCGGTTCAGTCGTTCAATGGTCATTGGCGTCAGTGGTCGGTCAAAGTAGCGGCGCTGCGCCTGAATTTCTCGGCGGCGATCATCGGTAATCGGTTCAAACGCGCGAAAAAGCCAGTCGGGGCGGCTGGCCAGAAAAGCAATGCCGTCGGCATCGAGCACAACCATCTCGGCACCGGAACGTCTTTCCGGCTGAAGCCACTGGGTTTCCAGATCGGTGACCAGCGCTTTAATGGTCAATACCCCGAGCACCCGTTCCGGGTCTTCCTGGGCCGTTACTACGTGTGAGAAATACAACCCGCGGGCATTGGTGGTAATACCCAGCGCAAAGTATTTGGCGCTGCCACCGGTGGCCACAGCGTTGGAGAAGTACGGGCGGAACGCAAAGTTACGGCCAATGAAGCTGGTGTCCAGATCGTAGTTGCTCGCAGCAATGGTCTGGCCTCTGAGGTTCATCAGGTAAACATCGGAACTGTCGGTGACGTTCGCCATCCTTGCCAGCTCCTGATTGGCCGATGCGATCAGCGACTCGGACTGAGGGTTAGTCAGTGCGTCAATCAGCAGCGGGTGCTGAGCAATCAGTTCGGCGAGCGGACCAAATCGATTCAACTTGTTCGAGACCAGCTGAGAATAACGATACGATTCTTCAAGGCTTTGCTGCTCAATCTGGCGGTAGCCCACCTGTGAGCCCAGTACCCAACTGATCAGGCAGACCACAGCAAGCAGAATTATCAGCCAGGTTTGGCGATGGGTCATAGAAGAAGGCCTTGTTTGGGTCGTCGTGAAACGACCCTTTATTTTTTCTTTCAGCGTGACGGAAGATTCCCGACGGGTCTATCCCCCCTTGGTCGAGGGAGATACGGACCCGTCGGAAACAGAACGTCAGGATTGAGGCGCGATCGTCGTTCGTGCATGAATCCATTTCTGCACGAGGTAGGCGATGACTCCGGCGCTGATGCCGGCAACATCGGTGACCAGGCCGCCTTCAATCATCAGGAACGCGGCGATGACCAGCAGTACCCGAAGATACCAGGGCGCCGCGTAGCGGAGGAACCATGCCTGAACGCCCGCCGACAGCAGATAGACGCCGACCAGAGCCGTCGCCAGCGCGCGTGCCACGGACAGGACATCGCCGTCCATCAGCAGTGCGCTGTTGTAGAAGAACATGAATGGCACAATGAAGGCCGCCAGCCCGATTTTGAACGACGCAACGGACGTGGCCATGGCCCGGGCCCCGGATATCCCGGCGGCGGCGTAGGATGCCAGCGCAACCGGTGGCGTGATGGCAGACACCACGGCAAAGTAGAACACAAAGAAATGAGCCGTCAGCATGGGAATACCCATCTGCACGAGGCCGGGCGCGACCACCGAAGCGGCAACGGCGTAGGCGGCGGTCGTCGGCATCCCCATGCCGAGCAGAATGGCAATGCACATGGCGAAGAACATCGCCAGCAGTTGACTGGCTTCGGCAACGCCGAGCAGCAGTGAGCTGAACCGGGCGCCGACGCCGGTCAGGGAAATGACGGCCACGATGACACCGGCACAGGCACAGACGACGATGATCTGAATCGACATTAATGCCGCCAGCTCCAGCGCTTTGAGGATTTCGTGAATGCCCATTTTATTGGGCGACAGCCAGCTGATAACCGCCGCCGAAACCGTGGCAAGCGTGCCAGCGCGAATGACCGAATACCCCATAAACAGCGCTCCGATCAGGATCATGATCGGGACGAACAGATACATCTGGCGGAGCAGCCGGCGCAGAACCGGCAACTCATCTTCACGCATGCCGCGCATCCCGGTGCGGGCCGCTTCCAGATCCACCATGAAGTAGACGGACGCAAAATACAGAATGGCGGGAATGACCGCCGCAATGGCAATTTCGGTATAAGGAATGCCGGTAATTTCGGCCATGATGAAAGCACCGGCGCCCATGATAGGCGGCATGATTTGCCCGCCGGTGGAGGCGGCCGCTTCAACAGCCCCGGCCGAGGTTTTGCTGTAACCGACTTTTTTCATCAGCGGAATGGTCAGCGATCCCGTTGAGACCACATTGCCGGCGCTGGTGCCGTTAATCATCCCCATCAGACCGGACGCAAATATCGACACTTTGGCCGGACCGCCGCGAGCGCGGCCCGCCAGCGCGAAGGAAAAGTTAACGAAGTAATCGCCGACCTTTGATGCCTGCAAAAACGCCGCAAAAATGATAAACAGAATGATGTACGTTGATGAAACGGCGGTCGTTGGGCCGAGAATGCCGGCGTCGGTGTACACCTGCGAAAAGAACCGCTGCACGCTCAACCCCGGGTAACTGAGGAAGCCGGGCAGTGACGGTCCGACAAAAACATAGCCCAGAAAAATCAGTGCAATTGCCACTAGGGCGTAACCGGCTAGGCGACGGGTTAACTCGAAAATAAGCATGGTGCCGGCCACGGCCGCAAAGGAAATGCCCACGGGCGCAAACGACGTACCGGTACTCATGCGAATGGACGTTGCAAAGACCGATACCAGGTAACTGGCGACCGATACGGCGCAGATAGCTAACACCAGATCCGGCACTGAAAACTGATGGCGCGGTTGCCGGTGCAGCCAGCTCAGCACAATGGCGCAGGCGGTAACCGCCACCAGGGGCCAACCGAAGTGCCACGTTTCAATGTTTGCCGGAATGCGCAGCGCGCCCCCGGCCAGTTGGTTTTGCATCAGCGCGGTCTGGACCAGAACGTAAATCGCCGGAATCAGTAACGCCAGACCTATCCAGGTGGTGATGCGTGATCGCCGATCGGACGTTGACGTTTCCGCGAACGCCCGTCCGGAAAACAAAATGAACCCGAGCACCGAGGCACCGCAAACGTGAATGATGCGAAACGCCCACGTCTCCAGCGGCGCGATGTTCAGGGTGTAAAGGTGGAAGGCTGAGTAAAAAATGCAAAGCAGCATCACGCCCAGCAACAGGGGCCCGCGAAACATCCGTCGGTTATCTTCAATCGGTTCGTTGTCGACGCCTTCGGCGATGACCGGCTCGACCAAGTCGTCCGGGCGGGCATGAGGACTTTGGTTATCGGAATGGGTCATAGGAACACTCATCTCATAGTCAGGTTGGGGTGGCCGACCGACCACCCGTACACAGGGCCGTTACTTAATCTGGCTGCTGTCGATGGTGTATCCGTTTTCGTTGAACCATTTCGCGGCACCGGGGTGCCAGGGGATGACGGTGTTCTTGTTGAAATTTGCCGGAACCGAAGAGCGGGCCGAGTTGTGAATGGACACCATCTGATCGTTGTTTTCCATGGTCAGTTTGGTGGCTTCATAGACAAAGCTGTCCGGCAGCGTGCAGTCCGCAATAGCGAAGTTCCACATTGACACTGCGCGCGCATCGCCGGTCAGAGTGGTGTAGGTGCTGGCGGGAATGGTGAACTCCGCGACCGGGAAGGCGGCGGTAATCTGGTTCAGTTCGTCTTGGGTGAACTCAATGATGTTCACGTCGGTCTGGACTTCAAGCTGGCTGACGGCCGGAATCGGAATGCCCGCAGCGAAGGCGATGACATCCAGCAGGCCGTCCTGCAGCTGGCTGCCGAGATCCGACCAGCCACCGTTACGACGGTCAAAGTTGACTCCGAGTGTTTCCAGCATGGCGGGGAAGTAAGTGTCGGACGTTGAACCGGCCGGTCCGAACCCGATTCGGGCACCGTCCGGAATGTCAGCAATGCTGGTAATGCCGGAGCTCGACAGCGCAGTCACTGAAAATGGCGTTTGATACATCGGGAACATCGCACAGACGTTGTCCATTTTCAGCCCCGGTGCCAGTGGGCTGTTGCCATTCATGGACTCTCGGGCCGGGCCCATGGTGGTCAGACCAAATGCCACTTCGCCGGTGTGCACCAGTGCCATGTTCTGCATCGGGCCGCCGGTGATTTCCGAGCCGCCCCCGACGCCCAGGTTTTCGGCCACAAAGTTGGCCCAGCCGGTGCCGTAGGCGAAGTAGGTGCCGCCTTGGCTGGCGGTGCCGACGGTGAACGATGTCGGCCAGCCTTCTTTGGAATGGGCATCGGCACTGGCCGAACTGACGCAAATGACGGATGCGGAAAGTGCCATGGCGGCCACGGATCGTAAGGTTTTCATAGGGTTCTCCGATATTGTTTTTGTTGTCGGTAGTCTTTGGACCTGTCATCAGGCCCGGGCTCTCTGCCCCGGCAGACCATGATCAACACGGTCTTTTCCGGGATTGCGGTTTGACGAATAGCAACGGCTGCGCCAACCCTCTGAACGGCCCGGCTGGTGGGCTTGGCGTGGTTTTAGGCAGGCGGAAATTGGTGGGAAATGACCAGTCGGTTGAGAGCGTTTGGGTGGAAACTGACCCATTTCAACTTGCGGGCCATGCGCTCCCTCTAACGGCTCCTGTTGGAACCGCGTTCCACTGAACGGATGACGATTTGACGTCGGCTGTACCCCTTCAGGAGTACTCTGGTTTTAATCGACCGTTCATTTTAGTGACACAGTCCAAATAAAAATCATTTGCAAGTTGAATCCCCTGTCTATACTGCGTTGACGTTCTTTTTGAACAGGTGAACATCGGGAATGGTCAGTCATCCCATGCGAGCACACGAGTTACTGCACCAGTTTCTGGTCAGCGACTCGGATCTGGATTTGATTGCTGAGTTTGGTCAGCACAGTGACGTGCGGGTGTCTGATCTGATTGACGATTTTTACCAGTGGCTCGCTAATCAGCTCTGGTATCAGGAATACTTTTCTGACGGCGTTCCCGGCCGGGTAAAAAGTTTGCAGCAAGCCTATTGGGAAGACTTTTTGACCGGGCATGTCAACGATGCCTACATCGAACGACGCATTCGTGTTGGTGAAATTCACGCGGCCATTAACTTGCCGGTCAGCGCTTATTTGGCGGGCATGAACTTCGCACAAAGCTGGTTTTTTGCCAAAGCTCGACATCTTTACCGGCGCAAACAGCGGTGTCTGGATGTGCACGGGGCCATCAGTCGTTTGATTCAGATGGACTCCAACATCGTTATGCAGGTGTACGCGGCCAAATCCATGCAGACCATTCGTGAGCAAGGCGAGTTGACCGAAGCAATTGTGTCGGAAGCCACGCGGGTTGCCTCGATTGCCGCCAAGGGTAACTTCAATGTCCGCTACGAGCGTCAGGCACCGGAAGACGGTTTGGAAGCGCCGATTAACCAGTTGATCGCGTCGTTGCATCAGGTGACGCAGCAGGCGTTGGAAATTGCGGAAGGCAATTACGAAATTCCAATCACACCGGCCGACGACGATGACGAGCTCGGCAAAGCCATGCAGCAAATGGTGCATTCACTGCAGGAAGTTGGTCAGATGGCCGGGGCCATCGCCAAAGGCAATTACGACATTGAGTTGAAGCCGCGTGGCGCTAAAGACACGCTGACCAAATCGCTGAACCAGATGGTTGAAAGCCTGCGCGAGTTCCGTCGCTTCAGTGAACGTGAAAAATGGATTAAAAGTGGTGTGGCTGAGTTAGCCGTTGCCCTTCGTAATACACAATCCATTGCCGGTTTGGCGGAGGAAACCATTCAATTTGTTACCCAGTATGTCGATGCGGCCGTGGGTCTGTTTTATCAGATCGATTCAGAGCAAACCGCGACCATCACCGCCGGCTATGCCTGTCCGGCATCGGTCGCATCACGCCGGGTTCGGCCGGGGGAAGGTCTGGTTGGTCAGGTATTAAAAGACAAAGCTCCGATTCGGGTCAGCGATGTTCCAGCCGAGTATCTACCAATTGCTTCCGGGTTGGGCTCAGCTGATGCGGCTCAAGTGCTGGTGTTTCCGGTCATCGTCAACAACGCGGTGCAGGGCATTCTGGAACTGGGCACCATGGGTTCCTTTAGTGATGACCATGTGGATTGGCTGTATCAGATTTCAGAATCCATTGGTGTGGCGATTCGTACCGCTGAGGATCAGGCGACCGTGCAGTCGTTGTTAGAAACCACTCAAGAGACATCCGAAGAGCTGAAACTTCAGCAAGCGGAACTGCAAAGTGCAAATCTGCAACTGGAAAAGCAAGCCCTGGCCCTGAAACATTCCGAAGAGGCGTTAAAAGAACAGAAGTCACAGCTCGAACAATCCAACCTCGAGCTGACGAATAAAACCGATGTACTGGAGCAGCAAAAGGCGGACCTGGAACAGGCGAAGTTGGCATTGCAGGCCAAAGCCGATCAGCTCTCATCGACCAGCCGATACAAGTCGGAGTTCCTGGCCAATATGTCTCACGAACTGCGGACACCACTGAACAGTCTGTTGCTGTTGTCGCAGTCGCTGATGAAAAACCGCGAAGGCAATTTGTCCGAATCGCAACTGGAAGACATCGGGATTATTCATCGCGGCGGGCGCTCACTGCTGGATCTGATAAACGACATTCTGGATCTGTCCAAAGTCGAAGCCGGTAAGCTGCGTTTGGAGTACACGGACGTCGATGTGCATCAACTGGTTGAGGAAATTACTGCGCAGTTTAAACCGTTGGCCGATGAAAAAGATCTGGCTTTTAACGTCGACGTGGCGATGCCCGAAACATTTCGTTTGCATACCGATCGACAGCGCTTGCGGCAAATTCTGAACAACCTGATTGGGAATGCGATTAAGTTTACGGCCGAAGGTTCGGTCACCTTGACGATTGCGGAAAACACCGATGGCCAACTGGCGTTTACCGTCGAGGACACCGGCATTGGTATCGAGCAGGCACAGCACGACTCTGTGTTCGAAGCTTTCGCACAGGTCGATGGCACCACAAGCCGGCAACACGGTGGAACCGGCTTAGGGCTGACCATTTCGCGGGATCTGGCCAGTTTGCTGGGCGGTTCCATTCACCTGACCAGCGAAGCGGACGAAGGCAGTCGCTTCAGCCTGGTATTGCCGCAGGATTCGAAACCCCTGGCCGCCAGTGCGCCTGCGACGGATCTTTCCCGGATTGACAATCCGACGCTGCGGCCGTTACCGAACGATGAATACCTATTAATCATCGAAGACGATCCGTCGTTTGCGGCCTATCTGGAAAAGGCGGCCCGTAAGCAGGGGATGTCTGCACTGGTGACCGGTTACGGTTTGCAGGCGTTGAGCTATTGCTTGCGCAAACCGCCCGGTGCGGTAATTCTGGACCTGGGCTTACCGGATATCGATGGTTGCGAGATTCTTCAGGTACTGCAAAACCTTCAGCATCACCGGAACATTCCGGTACATGTCATTTCTGCGCTGGATGACCCGGCCCGGGCGATGCAACTGGGTGCCGAGGAATATTTGGCGAAACCGATCAATCTTGAACAGTTAAATCAGGTTTTTGAGACTATTTCAATCGGCACGCGAGACACCCTGTCCGCGGCTTATGCCGAAGCCGATGCTTTTATCCGCAACCTGACTACAAACGGGCAGCCGTTACCGGCGACGTCAGAGACGCCGGTGTCTGAGCCTCAGCCATCGTTACGGAGTGAACCTAAAGTTCTGGTTGTCGATGATGATTTAAGAAACACCTACACCTTATCGAAAATTCTGAGCAACGAAGGTTTTCGTGTCTCCATTGCGGACAATGGTCAGTTGGCCCTCGATAAACTCAGCAAAGACAGCAATATTGCTCTGATCCTGATGGACATCATGATGCCGGTGATGGATGGCTACGAAACCATTGCGCGCATCCGAGCCCAGCATTCAGAGACGCTGCCCATCATTGCCTTAACCGCGAAAGCCATGCCGGAAGATCGACAAAAGTGCCTCAGCGCCGGTGCGGATGATTATCTGCCGAAGCCTGTGGATCTCGAACAGTTGTTGGTTAAAGTTCGCGGTTGGATTGACGGAACGGATGCATCGAAACGGGCTTGATGTGACAGAAATCCGTCAGACTTTACGTCAATTTTTACGGTAAATAACAATGCTTCCCGTGTCCATCTTCTAAACTTTTTAATGCCAACACAACAGAGATCCGACAGCATGGAACAACCTCGGTTGCCCCGCAGTGATTCAACGGTCATACCGATTCGTCCACAGGTCCTGGTCGTTGATGATCGCCCGGATAATCATCGTGCTCTGGAACACACACTGGCGGCCATGAAAGTCGACATTGTTCACGCTTACAGCGGACAGGAAGCGGTCTCTCTGAGCTTGCGAACACAATTCGCGGTGATTCTGATGGATGTGATGATGCCGCAGATGGATGGCTTCGAAGCCGCCGAACTGATTCGGCTGAACGATGAAACGCGCTTAACGCCCATTATCTTTTTGACCGCCGCCGACCCGAACTCTGAGCTGGAAGATCGTGGCTATCAACTCGGTGCTGTCGATTACATTTGCAAACCGGTGCGCGAACCGATTTTACAGGCAAAGCTTCAGGTGTTCCTGGAACTGGCGAATCATCGTCATTTGATTTACCAGCAGTTGACCGATCTGGAACGGTTGGAGAAACGCAACCAGTTGTTATTGAAGTCCATTGGCGAAGGTATTCTCGGGCTATCGACGGATGGGCAGGTAACTTTTTCCAACCCGGTAGCTCAACAAACGCTTGGCATGAGTGAGCAGGAACTGGAAGGGCGTTCATTCAGTGACATTGTCTACCACGGCGATGCCGAACAACCGCTGGTGACCTGGGAGTATTTGCCGGCCCGACTGGCCTGTGAACAGGGGCAGGCGTATCACGAGCGCATCGGTGTGTTCTGGGATCGCGCCGGACAGTTGCTCCCGGTTGAATACAAAGCCACACCAATGATGGTCGATGACGATTTAGCCGGCATTGTCATCGCTTTTCAGGACATTACGGAACGACGCCGCACCGAAGAACAGCTGGCGCGACTGGCGCAATACGATGCACTGACGGGGCTGGTCAACCGCAACGCCTTTAACGGCTTGTTAAAAAAAGCTTTGTCGCGTTCGGCCCGTCACGAACAACCGTTAGCTTTGTTGTTCATCGACCTCGATCAGTTTAAAACCATTAATGATAATCATGGCCATGAGATCGGCGATAGCCTGTTGCAGGAAGTCGCCATGCGCTTGACCGATTGCGTTCGTAATGGCGATATCATCGGGCGACTGGGTGGTGATGAGTTTGTCATCATGTTGGAGTCTTTGCAGGCCACCAAAGATGCCGCCCGGGTATCGCAATCGGTATTGGACGCACTGGAAGCGCCGTTTACGATTCGTGGGCATCAGATTTTTATCGGCGCCAGCATCGGTATTGCCGTTTACCCGGATTCGGCATTGACCGCACGGGAACTGTTGCGCTGTGCCGACATTGCTATGTACCGCTCAAAAGAAGAGGGGCGGAACCGGTATCGATTCTTCACCGATGAGATGCAGGAAAGTGTTCGTGAGGCGCTGCAACTGGAAATTGATTTGCGCCGCGCTTACCGTCAGCAGGAGTTTGATATTTACCTGCAACCGAAAATATGTATGGCGACGGAATCGGTCATCGGCGCGGAAATTCTGATTCGCTGGCCGCGACCGGATGGCTCTTTTTTACCCCCGGATGTGTTCATCCCGAAAGCTGAAGAGATGGGGCTTATTCACGACATTGGTGAATGGGTGTTCCGGGAAACCTGCGATACCATTCGCAGCTGGCAGCAACAAAACCGCATACCGCTGGATTTCACATTCGCGATCAACATCTCCATGCGACAGTTACATACCGGACACCTGGCGGAGGACATCGCAGCCATTGTTAAAGAGGTTGGTATTGACCCGAACTGCCTGGAAGTGGAAGTCACTGAAAGCATCATGATGCAGGACCCGAGAGTGACCATCGACGCGTTGAACGCCTTGCATCAACAGAAGATAAAGATTTCCATTGACGATTTTGGCACCGGGTATTCGTCGTTGTCGCACCTGCGACAGTTACCGATTGACGCCATTAAAATTGACAAATCGTTTGTGCAAGCGCTTGAGTCCGACGGGCAGGCGGACGCCATTGTGAACACTATCATCAGTCTTGGTCATAACCTGGACATGCGCGTCATTGCCGAGGGCATCGAAACCGAAGCAAACCGGCAAGCGTTAACGGCGGCAGGGTGCGATGTGGCGCAGGGGTACTTTTATGCGAAGCCTATGTGTCGCGAGGATTTTCTTGACTATTTAGATCGCTATTCGGCCTCCTCCAGCCACTCAAGTGATTAGGCTTGTTCAGTGAGGGCCCATAAAAGGTACATTTCTGCGTTATTCATGAACTGTGGTTGCTCCAATCTATTTCATTTTTTTTGAAACAAATCAGTGCCGATGTTTTAAAAATTTAATCCCAGAAATTTTTTATTTTATTCTGAAAGTTCCTTATCTGTTAAGTTAGCTACTTTATCCATGTTGTGTTCTTTTCTTGATCGGTCATCTCGAGCGTATCTATAAAAAATCGATTTTTTTACTTATTAAAGCTAAGCAAAAGTCTCGCCGTGGCGTTAATTTTCTGCAATCTTATGAATCAGTTTGTGCGCCCTATCGAAAATATTGAAATTAAAAAATTAACCTGTTTATTCCAAGTTGGAATGGTTTTATGTTGAAGCCCGTGCTCGGTTTTATTGTCTGGCTGAGCATTCGATCAATACGAGTTCAGCAGTAAAATCGGAACACTCACAAACGCCTGAGTCGATGATCTTTGTTCAACGGATTGAGAGTTGAGCCCTATTGCTTGAGCAGTTGCCTGTTACCAGCTCGGTGTGCATGACTTACATCGAAGTCTGCGTAGTTGTCATGGAGGTATAAAAACAGTCATTTATTGAAGAAGGATTTGGGAACAATGAAACAACAATGTCCTCATCGTTCTTTGCCCTCGCAATGCAAAGACACAGTGAAATTATTAAGCCTGAGTATGGGGGTTGCGCTTGCGACCTTCGCCATGAATGCCCAGGCCGAGTGTACTTACTCGGTTCAGGATGATTGGGGCTCGGGTTTTGTCGCCAACATTACGGTGACAAATGACACTGACAGTTCGGTCAGTGGCTGGGAAGTTGCCTGGCAGTATGACGGCAGCACCAGCATCGTCAACGCCTGGAATGCGGCGCTGTCTGGCTCGAACCCCTATACCGCGATGGATATGGGTTGGAATGGCACACTGGCACCCGGTCAAAGTGCCACCTTTGGTTTTCAGGGCAGTGCCGGCAGTACTGTATCTGATGTCACCGGTGATTTGTGTGGCGATACCGATCCGACAGACCCAACTGATCCAACGGACCCGACCGATCCAACAGACCCGGTCGATAACACGGTCTTCCGTGTCGAAGATGGTAAGATTACGAAAGATGGCGAACCCTACCCGATGCAGTGTGGCGCTTGGTTTGGCCTGGAAGGTCGGCATGAACCGTCCGATGATGCCAGCAACCCGAGTGGCGCACCGATGGAACTGTACATGGGCAACACCTTCTGGGCGAATGGCAATCAGGGTACGGGCCGTACCATTCAACAGGGTATGTCTGAAATCATAGCCAAAGGCATTAACACCATTCGCTTGCCGTTGGTTCCACAGACGTTGGAAACGGACAATCCTCAGGGCGTGTCGTCAGTCTTCAAGAACCACCCAACGGTTCGCGCGGATAACTCTCGTCAGGCGTTGGAAGATTTCATCAAACTGGCCGATGAGAATGACCTGAACATCATTCTGGATATTCACTCCTGTTCTAACTATGTCGGTTGGCGCGCCGGTCGTTTGGATGCGACACCACCTTACGCCGATAAAGATCGTGATAACTACGATTACAAACGCGAAAACTACGCCTGTTCTGCGGCCGGACCGGGTGTGACGGTTCATGAGTACAACGAAGAGCTCTGGTTAGATACGTTGCGTGAACTGGCGGGTCTCTCTGAGGAACTCAACGTCAACAACATTCTCGGGATCGATATCTTTAACGAACCGTGGGATTACACCTGGGACGAATGGAAAACGCTCTCCGAAAACGCTTATCAGGCCATCAATGAGGTCAATGAAGATGTGTTGATTTTCGTTGAAGGGGTGGGCAGTGAAAAGTCGGACGGAACGGAAATAGCCCACGGTAATCCTGACCTGAACCCGAACTGGGGTGAGAACTTCTTCTCGGCCGGCGATAGCCCATTGAACATTCCGAAAGAGCGCTTGGTTCTGTCGCCACACACATACGGACCGTCCGTCTTTGTGCAGCCTCAGTTTATGGATCCGGCACAGCCACAGTGTGAAGGATTATCTGGCGATGAAGCCGGCGATGCGGATTGCAATGTGGTGATCAATCCAGATCTCATCAAACAGGGCTGGGATGAACACTTTGGTTATCTGAAAGACGAAGGCTATGCCATCGTAATCGGTGAGTTTGGCGGCCACTTTGATTGGCCGGAAGTCGCACCGATACGGGATCAGGATCGCTGGGGTCATGTTGCCGCCGGGGTCGATGAACAATGGCAGAACACCTTGGTCGATTACATGGTCGAGAAAGACATCGAAGCCTGTTACTGGTCCATCAATCCGGAATCCGACGACACCGGAGGCTTGTATCAGCATGCCTATGACCCTCGCACGAATGAATCCGGTTGGGGCGAATGGTTGAGCTTTGATGAAGAAAAATGGAACCTGTTAGAACGACTGTGGGATTAAAAGTCGTTTACTAAATCCTCTGTACCTTTAAGCGAGTTTGGCCTGCATGACGCAGGCCTTTTTTGTGCCTGTCGTTTTTGTATTGAGTCTCCTGATTCAAAGACATGGCTTAGCGATAACTTTTGAAATCGATTGTAACGCACCATCAAACTGGACGCTGTTTTTGCTCTGTAGTGTATTAAAAATCTTTGATCGGCATTGTGGTTTGAGGTGTTGTTTACTTTGGACGATGTGGCTTTTCATCCAGGCAGTGAATTCTCTGGCTCAGGCCTGGTCGGTTGTGGGATGGAACGATGGCTTGAGTGTGAAATGGTCGTGAAGTGACGGGATGCTGAATGGTAAAGGCGCGGAGTCTGACTCCGCGCCTGTAATGATGGCTAAGATTGATTACTGGCCGAGACAGGATGGAATGGTGAAGTTGCCACCATGGCCGCCCTGCAGGCCGAAGGTGGTGCTGCCACCTGACGATAATGTACCGTTGTAGGAGACATTGCTGGCCGTCAACGTCAGCCCGTCGCTGGACAGTGAGGTGTTAGCGCCCCAGCTGTTGACGACGGTGATCGGTTGGTCGAACTGTAAGGTGACGGTCCATCCGTCAACCGGTTCATCGCCGGCGTTGGTGACGGTGGCGGCACTGATCACAAAGCCTGTGTTCCAAACATCGGCGCCGGGGACTTCGCATTGAATGTCCTGATCCGGAACAACAACGTCTTCAATCTGGAGGGTCAGGGTATCGGTGGCGCCGATTTCCTGTCCCTGCTCATCGGTGGCCACAACGTCAACGACCCAGGTGGTTGGCTGGCTTGGCGTATCGAGTGTAACCGGGCCGTCTCCGACTCGGCTAGACGTTAACTGATTGTTGACGTAGACGTTGACACCGGCGGCATAGCGGATGTCCAGCATCAGCGTGACAGTGCTGTCCACTGCGACGGTACTGTTGTCCGCCGGTGAGGTAATGACGACAGCGGGAACCATCGGTTCATCGACATTGATGGTCACCTCGGCCGGAGCGGAGTCGGCTCCGTCATTGTCGGTTACCACATACTGGAATTGATCAGTCCCGAAAAAACCTGAATCTGGTTGATAGGTCGCGCTGCTTCCGGACAGTGAGACTGAGCCATTCGATGGCTGACTTGTGAGTCGAACGTCGGTGACGGTGCCATCACTGTCTTGCCCGCTCAGGGTTAGGGTAACGGCAGACTCAAATGCGGTGTCGACCTGAATGGCATTGGCCGTTGGAGCGCAGTTGATGCCACTGTCTGCGCCGCAGCCCGGTGAGGGTTCCTCACCCCAGACCAGCGTATTGCCATCGTACAGGGCGATTTTATCGGCCAGCACAAAGCTGTTGCTGTAGTTATCCCAACTTGGGTCTGAAGTGTTATCCCATTCGGCAGCGTTGGTGTTGGTTGGCAGCGACAGACGGAACTGCACTTCTTTTTTCGACTCTGACTGCCCACCGGGGTAAATATCGACCCCGGCAAAACTGACTTCAGCGTAGTACAGATTGTCGCGCCAGTGGGTCAGCCCGGTGACTGAGCTCGCCTGGTTGTAAGCGGTCGATACTGAAACGTCCGTTGCCTCGTAACCGGCCGCCATTTCCTCGGTAAGGTCGACCCAGTAGCGGAACTTAAGTTGATCGGTATTACGTGACGGCCAAGCCGAGCGGTTGTGCGTCAGCGTGGCGATCTCGATATGACGCGGACCACTGGCATTCACCTTGGCTTCAACAAAAAATTCGTTGTCGCGTGGTTCGGGCATCGGGAACTGGGCGTCATCTATCGGCTGCCCACCAAAGTCTTTCCACAGTCGGGCGAGGGCACCGGTAAAGCCGGCGTTGTAATCGGTGGCGACTTCGTTCTTCACGTAATCGCCGCGATCGTTTTCAAAGGAGTCATCCAACCCGGGTCCTCCGACCAGCGCACCGACCAGCGTATGCCGGTTGTCCGTGGGCACCGACAAGCTGTCCGCCCAGGCGCCGTGTGCCGTGCGGTGGTGCGGTGCGGTCGGGTAGACATCACCATAACCGATCAGGTAGCTCATGTTCATCGGGTTATCACCGAGCAGATACTCGATCTGAGATCGCGCAAAGTCGTAATAGGTGTCGGCCTTAACAGGCTTTTTGTTGGCGTTTTTCAGGTAATCGGAGTACACCAGTGCCAGAAACGAGGTGTTTGAGGTGTAGCGCGCCGCACCCCAGGTATCGAGGAAGGCGAGGCCGCCGGGTGTGTAACGAATGCGTTCACCGTTGTAGCCGGTGGTCCAATAGTCGAGCCAGCGTTCCGCATCGGCTTCGTATTGTGCATCACCGGTCAGTTTGGCGAGCAGCACGTAGGATCCATAGCCTTTGTCATCCCAGGCCTGTCCCCATTTATAGCTTTTGATGGTACTTTGCGGTTCGGTATTAAGGTTGTCGTACTCGTTGATGGCTTTGGTCAGATAATCCGGGTTGCCGGTGGCCTGATACAACCAGGCCGCACCCCAGACCAGTTCATCCTGATACCCACTCCAGGAATTATAAAACGCCTGCGCATCGGTGATTGAATCGGAGTACTTTCCGCGATAGGTGTCGGCGAACTGATACAGCTGTTCGGCATGGGTCAATAGGTTTTGGGCGTATGCTGGATCTGTCGTTTCAAACACCATGGCGATGGCCGCCAGCGCCGCTGCAGTTTCGCCTGCCAGATCGGTACCCGGATTGGCTGCATCGATTTTATAACTCGGTCGGGCCATCGGCATCACTTCGGCTGAACCCCACCAGGCGTGATCGACTGAACCCTTACCGACCTGACCGTAGAACTCGTTCGGGCCGGTGTGTGCTTTGACAAAATAATCGGCCACAAACCGAAGGTTATTTTTAATGTGGGGCAGTTGTCCGGTTTGTTCATAGGCGTCCGGGTTTTCAATCACACCCCAGGCTAGCATGGTGGCGGTCGCGGCCATCGGGAAGCCGAACTTCACATGATCGCCGGCGTCGTACCAGCCGCCGGTCAGATCGACGTTGTTGTCGGCACCGTCTGTTAAGGCGCTGTCTCCACGCCATTCAACACGGTTCCAGTCCGGGAGCTCTCCGCTCTGTTGTGCTTCGTAAAAGTAAATGGACTTTTGCAGCGCTTCGCCGTAGTTCTCAGCGTAAGCATAAGACGTGCTGGCAATGGCGATTGCTAAAGCCAGTGTAGGTTTGTAGTTCATATCGCATCTCGCAAAATTTCTTGTTGTTTCGTGAGTGCCGTTGTTGCGAGGCATTCACCACTGTGTTTGAGCGATAAAACGGAACAGGCCGTTGTTTTTTGGGGTCCTTCCAATGACAGCCTGTGCAATCGCTTGCCTTGCGGTCGACCGTGACATTCATGGCGGTCGCACTATATCAACAGCTAATAACTGTTCCAACTTGGAACTATTTTCGTGAGGTTTTATGGTTGTAGTCTGAAAAAATCTAATTAAATCAAAGTCTTGGGACCTGATGGCGGGTTTGCTTTTAGAAACAGGGCTTAATAATTATCAGGAAAAACAAAGGCTTGGCGATGTCGCGTGCAACATCGCTTTTTATCAAAAATGAGGACTCTATCTAAACCGTACCTGAGTAAGTTATAAAACTGTGCGGCAGGTTACGGTATGAATGTGAACCGGGAAGGCCGTCGTTCTGCTATTCATTTATCGAAAAGAATGACGTCAGTTGTGCGGCCGAATCCGGGTCGGATAAAACGTCCAGCACGGCTTTCATGTACTTGAGTTCCACCTTTAAATGATCGAGCGACATATTGTTCAGCAATGGGGATAGCGGACTTAACGTCGCCGTGGGTTTGTTACGCCGGATAATGCGTTTCAAATGCCGGATATCTTCTTCCAGAAGCTCGATGTGACTTTTCAGTTGGCTGATCGCCAGATCTGTCGGCAGGACATGCAGAAAAGATAATCCCAATGTTCTGGGGTCATCGTTAAACCCGCTGATGAACTGCTGTACCTGCTCATACAAACGTTCTTTGCCCTTTGAAGTCAGCCGGTACTCGTTACGCTGCGGTTTGCCGGCAGAGGGCGCTTTATTTTTAATGTATCCGTGATCAGCCAGCCAGCCTAATCGATGATAAATGCTGCTGACGCTGATGTTGGCCCAGCGATTCAGTTCTCGTTCTTCAACAAAGCTTTTGATTTCGTAGCCGTGCTGATCGTTGCTGAACAACTGACCAAGGATGATGAGATCGCATCGATTCATGTCTGTTCTCTGCTTAACGGATGTCTGTTTTTATTTTGCAAGCAGCTTAATCAGTTTTTATCGTAAAAGACAGGATCAATCCTGAGTCTCTTCTGGTGCATAGCGCATCAACTGCTCGTGCAATCGTTCGTACCTAAATGGTTTTGCTAGGAAGGCATTCATACCAGCGGCTATGGCCTGCTGACGCATGTCTTCGCTGCTGTTCGCAGTGATGGCAATGATGGGGGTGTGAGTATCAAAATGTCGGATCAACTGTGCGCATTCAAAGCCGTCCATGCCGGGCATTTGAATGTCCATGAGGATCACGCGGTAGTGGCCTGACTTTGCACAGGCTAAAGCCGTTTCGCCACTTTCCGCGATATCGACGGTAAAGCCGATGCGTTCGAGCATGGCGTTGGCGATTTTTTGGTTAACCGAGTTATCTTCCACGAGTAACACCTGGCCTTTGCCGCCCGCGGCTACGGATTCGGGTTCTGCAGGCGGCGGCGTTGAGACCGGCCTGGCAGGAGGCAATGGCAGTGTCAGCGTAAAATCGGTGCCCTGGCCAGGCTTGCTCGTGACGGTTAACGATCCACCCATCAGTTCCGCCAGACGCCGACTGATGGCCAGGCCCAAACCAGAGCCACCGTATTGCCGCTGCGTGTCGCTCTCGGCCTGTTGAAACGATTGGAAGATCGCCTCCAACTTATCTGCGGGGATACCGATGCCGGTATCACTGACGCGCCATTGAAACTGACCATCTTCCTGCTTTTGTACCGCCAGGACGATCTGGCCATGCTCAGTAAATTTAAACGCGTTGCTCAACAGGTTAAGCAGTATCTGACGGATTTTGTGACCATCCGCCATGACCCAGCAGTGTGATGACCAGGTATCAGGCAGTAACACTCTTAACAGGAGCTCGGCGTCGACAGACTGGGGGTAAAAGACAGCTTCGATGTCCCGGATCATTTGTATGAGATCGCAGGGTGCCGGCTCAATACTGATTTGACCGGACTCAATACTGCTGAAGTCGAGCACATCGTTAATCTGCGTTAACAGGGCTTCACTGCTGACCGCAAGAGAGTTCAGCCAGGGCGATGGTTGCTCTGCTTCATGCTGCATGAGTTGAACGGAACCAATGATGCCGTTCAGTGGCGTCCGCAGTTCGTGGGACATCGTGGCCAGAAACTCGGACTTGGCTTTGCTGGCCTGCTGTGCGCGATCCGCTAAACGGCGACTGTAGGACGCGACCAGTCCCAAAAACAGCATCAGTATCAGAATGGTCAAACCAAGTGTCACCAGTTGAGCACGGATGCCTTCATACTCCACGACCACATTGTCGCTCATTCGCAGGTAGTCCGCGTAGCTGACGGCATACAGATTAACGATGTCGTCCTGAAAGGTTTGGCTCCACTTGCTGACCGCCGTTAACAACGTTTGTTGGCTGTCAGCGGGTAACTGATAAAGCATTGCTTCATGTTGTTCAAAGGTCTCGATAATTTCGGACAGAAACGGCGAAATCTCTTTCATGGTCTGGGTGTTGGGCAGCAGATTTTCCGCCAGCAGAATATCAGCGCGGTTCCAGACCAACTCCAGTGCCAGGCTGGCGTCCAGTTGATGCTCCGGTGTATCGTCCATGGTCAGTTCGTGCAGTTCGAAGCGCAACCGTTCCAGCTCAGTTTGCAGTTGCGACAGATGCCAGGGCCTATTGTTCAGATACTGGTTTGACAGGTTATTGATCTCGCTGCTCAGCTGAAAAACCGTAAAAATCAGCCAGGTCAACGCCAGAGTGCTGAGCGATACTGTGAGCCACAGGGCAAGGTTAACCCATTTGCGTGGCAGTTGAGGAAGGGCCGATATCTTCATCAATCAGTCAAGCACCTCAAGGGTTTGCAATTGCCAGACGGCCCAGGGGGTCAGGACATTAATCGGAGTGGCCTGATCGTCTGCAAAAAACGGAAAAATCAACCAGTAGGGGCCACGATCCCGGATCGGCATGGGTTCACCATTTCGTAGAACGGCAACGAACGCCTGCGCCTCAATTGCTTCTTTAAACGGGATATCCGAAGAGTAGCGGTTCAGCGCGATGGCGCGTATCTGATCCGGAGATTGCGCCACTTCAGCAAACAGATCTTCCAGATAGATGCCCTGATAGGTCGCCGGTGGTTCGTCCCCATCCCAAGGTGTGGCTGTCGTCAGCTCTGCCGGTGCCATGGACAGAAGGTCTTCCTTACTGAAGGCGATTTGGTTTGTGTCGTCGACTGCAATAACCAGATCGACTGCGTGCACGATTCCGGCGCCGAGCAACAGGCAAATGGCGATCGCAGTTCTTAAGATAGCCATGATTTCGTCTCCAGAGTCTTTTTCAACCTGGCCAGTACCTCGACCGGTTGAGTTAAATGTTTTTCTTTAGTGTAGTGGGTGAAGTAAAGCAGAAATCGGGCCCTGTGAGGTACTCCAGATGAGATCGGTTCCGATTATTGGTCTGTAGCGAAGTCGATACAGGCGATATTCTGCGCATTTGATCTTCTTAGTTATAAATGATACCTGTTATCATGACTTTAAACAGGTCATTTTTGCAATGTCGAACTGAGTCCGGCCTTCGATGCCGGGCATGACATTCACAACTAGATCTTCCGTCCGGAATGACGGACGTCATACAGAAAAGGATTCTCAACGTGCGAGCGGAACTCAGAGCCACCATTATCGATGTCTGCAATCGGAAAATTGCCGCCAAAGGCGAGTCGGTGGGGGTGTCATTTTATGCTTTTTTCAAGAATCGGAATGATCAACCGGCCTTGCTCATGGAAGCCGCACGCTGGTGGATTGAAGCGCATCAACTGGACCATTTCGAAAAAGCCACCAAGGTAAAAGCCTTGGTTGAATCCGGAGCCTGAGCAGGCTACATCGCACACCAACTCAACACAGGAGTCATGGACATGAGTCGTCAGTTTTACTCGTTGGATTCCACCTTTGAAAAGTTACTGAATTATTCGCGCGTCGTTGTCGACGATGAATGGGTGTTTGTTTCCGGTTGCTCGGGTTTTGACTACAGCGACATGTCCATCGCCGACACCATGACCGAGCAGGTTGAGCAGACCTTTAAAAACATTCAATGGTGTCTGTCACAGGCGGGCGCCGTCTTTGAAGACGTCGTCCGGATTCGGGTGATAGTCGCCGATCGCGACCATTATAACGAAGCCGCGACGGTGATCGGTCGCTATTGTGCACAAGCCAAACCGGCCAACACGACCTGGTTTGCAGAGTTACCCGACCCGCGCATTAAAATTGAAATTGAGGTGACGGCGAAAAAACGACGATGAGTCACAGGCACCGGTAACACAGCAGGGAGGTCGATGATGGACAGTATTGGATTGGTTTTTGGCGTCATGGGGATGTCGCTGGGCACCATGGGCTTTGTCTTCGGGCTCGTCGCCTTCAACAAGGTGGCGCACCTTGAAAAGAAAATAAAAGAACTGGAAGCGGATTCTGACCGGAGAGATCTGGATTAATCCGACAGCCTGTCATTTTAAAAGTTCGACCGCGAATTGGGCGGGTGCTGGATGAGTGAGACGAAAATATGATCGAAAAACATCTGGTTTGGGATGCACACGCCTGTCTGCCGCTGCTGCATGACACCGATGTGACCGCGCTGCTGCAACACCGCGATGCCGGGGTGGATGTTGTCTCGGTGAATGTTGGTATGGACTTTAATCCGGTCGCCGACATTCTGCGGATCATTGCCTGTTTCCGGAACGTCATTGAACGGCGCAATCAGGATTTTTTGTTTGCCGAGTCGCTGGCGGATGTCGATCGCGCTCAGGCAACCGGCCGGTTGGCGGTCAGCTTCGATCTGGAAGGCTCGATGATGCTGCAGGATCGTCCGGAGTCTGTGGACAGTTTTTATCGACTGGGCGTTCGTCAGATTCATCTGGCGTACAACCGCAATAATTCTGTTGCCGGCGGTTGTCACGACAAGGATAGTGGGCTCACACCGCTGGGCCGAGAAGTCGTCAGCGCAATCAATGACGCGGGCATGATCATGGATTGTTCTCACATGGGTGAACGCAGTGCGCTCGACGTGATGGCCTGCTCAACAAAACCGGTCAGCTTCAGCCATACCAATGCCGCCGGTATCTTTTCGTTCGGGCGGTGTATCTCCGATGATCTCATGCAGGCCAGTGCCCGGACGGGCGGCGTTATCGGCATCAGCGGGGTGAACCGATTTTACGGTCAGGCGCTGGTGACTCCGGCGTTACTGGTCGACCAGATCGATTATGTCGTCGACCGCGTCGGGATTGAGCACGTCGGTATCGGGCTCGATTACATGTATCCGTCTGAGGTTGATGATAACCCACCCGGATTAGACCGTGGCTACTGGTGGCCAAAGTCAGCCGGATATTTTTCCGGCCTGCAGGCCATTGATGTGTTGCACCCATCCCAGTTAGGTCAGGTCGTAGGCGAAATGGTCGCTCGTGGCTACACCGCCGAGGCTATCTCGGCGGTGATGGGCGGCAATTTCTATCGAATGGCACAACAGAGTTGGTGTTAGTGACTGAACTGCCCGATCTGGCGATAGATATCAAGTTTTTCCAGCGACGCCTGTTGTTGCTGCTGAATGTCTTTCAGGTCTTCCACCAACTGTTTCAGGCGCGTTAACAGCGGGTCTTCACTGGTTTGATCAAAGTTCCATCCGTCGGGCAGGTTATCCAGAAAACGATGTTCTGCGGCGTCGGGTGTCCAGACATAGTGCGTTTCCTGCACATTAACGCGGGTGCTGACATCGAGTTTTGCCTGCATTCGCTGAACAATCAGTTGTTGAGTGTCCGAGCTGAACTGCTGCACCGAACGCTCGATTGTGCGTTCCGTCTGTGTCTCGATTTCACCTTGCATGGCAACGGTAAAATCGGGCGCATTCTCCTCGTTACGACGCTGCAATGGCCGTTCTTGGCCCGCCATTGCCAGCAGGTTGTTTCCCTCGATTCGGACGCGGGTCTGATCGTTACGGTTTTGGATGCGTTCATCCGTTGACGCCTGAAAAAAGCCCAGCGGGTTCATGCGGGTGAGTTCGACGCCATCGTCATCGATGAAGCCCAGCTCGGTGTGAGTCACAAAGTTACGCAGATTCAGCTCTTGCATGACCGCTACGGCACCGTCTTCCATCAGAGCGGCTCCGCTGTTTTTCACCTGTGCCATCAGTTCACCGTCATCGCTCAACAGGTTGTACTCGGTCGAGGCTCTGCTCAGGGATAAAGCCCCGAGCCCAACGTCGGAGAGCGAGCGAATACTCGACTGCCCCTGATCATCGAACTGCCAGAATCCCAGCTTCTGGAAGGCGGCATCGCCTTCATCAATCCAACCGTTGCCGTCATCATCAAGCTCGGCCAGCTCCTGATAACCATAGCCGCTGGAAGGACCGAACATCTCAGTGCCGTCATCAATGATGCCGTTCCCATTGCGATCAAACACCAGATAGCCGGAACCGGACGACGTCTTGGCAATGCGGTCCATCGTGCCATCGGCATTCAGATCGAAGTCGAACACTTCATCACTGAGTTGAACGCTCTCACCGTTCAGATTGATGGCCAGAGGATCGATCAGATCGACATCGCCAACAAACCGGTTGACCTGCTCGCGCTCGGTTAAACGGTTGAAATCGAGTTGCATCAGGAAGTTGATTTCACGTCCGTCGGCGGTCGTGACAGTGCCTTGTGTGTTCATCTGAATGGCGTTTTCAGTCGTCACTTTTTCGATGGTTGTGATGTCAACATAGGTGACGTCCGCTGACTCACCGAGCGTGCCGGACGGTCCCGCTCGTCTGATTGTAAAGTCACCCTGCAGGGTATGTTCGCTGACGGTACTGAGAAGTGATTGACCAAGGTGACTGAGCGTGGTGCCGTCGGCTTGAGAGACCAACGATGCGGTTTGTACGCCAAGCTGGTCACTGTGTTTGGTGGTCAGTTCGAGTGTGACACTCGCTTCCCGATCGGCTGATCGGCTTCGCTGTAACAGTGTTTGCTGCTGTGCATCCAAAATATCCGCTCCCTGATCCAGCATTTGCTGAGTTTCTTCCCGGGTGAGCGTCGATATCTGTTCCTGGCGCACCTGTTGCCGTTCGGTAGTTCGCTGTTGGGCCGCCTGGCTGGTGACATCGCTGCTGACAATACGCATGAGCTTTCCTTGGACGTAACGATACAAAAGGGGTATCGACCCGTTCCCGGAAAAGCTTGATTCATTTTGAGTATCATTTTGTAAAGCGAGGCTTTATCGGCCCTTCAGCGCTGGTTCGGCGTCTGGCAGGCAGCAATGAAGGCTTGAAACAGACGTTGATCGGCCTCGATGCGCTGGAACTCTGGATGCCATTGCACACCCAGACAAAAGCGGTGTCCGCAGGACTCGATGCCTTCAATCACGCCGTCCGGGGCGACCGCGTTGATTTTCAGTGTTTCCGGAAAGCGCTCGGTGCTGACCGATTGATGATGTGAGCTGTTCACGCCAAACTCATCCGCCTGGCAAATTTGGTGCAGCCGTGTCCCCGGCATTATTTGAACGGAATGGGCCTGCTGATACCCATTGGGGTTCTGGAGCGATCCGGAAGGGCTATGCTCCAGCGCCTGAGGATGGCTTTCCGGGATGTCCTGAATCAGGCTGGCACCCAACACGACGGCAATCAGCTGTTCGCCACCGCAGATACCCAGCACCGGCTTGTCGTCTCTCAGTGCCCCCTGGACCAATGCCATTTCGAAAGCGGTTCGTTGCGGTTTTAACTGAACACTCGGGTGGGTGTTGTTAGCACCATAGAGTGCCGGGTCAATGTCAAAGCCTCCGCCGGTAATGAGCAGACCATCGCAAACCGATAAATAGCGTTCCACTGAGTCGAGATGGGCGGGCAATGCCAAAGCGATAGCGCCGGCATCATGAATGGCATCGGCATAGTTTTCCCGCAGGGCATACCAGGGCGTATGGGCGTAACCGCCGGCCGGTTCTTGATCGAGTGTGATACCGATGATCGGGCGCATGAGTAGCCTCGTTTACTGTGCCAAATTGGCGCGTTTAGATGAAATTGCGTGCTCTTTTTTGGTGCGCCACGGCTATTCTGGTGCAGGTTATTCGTCAGAGTCAAAAATGTTATACGACTGATCCACGCGTCGTCCGGTCTTACCGGCGCGCAACGCCGCCTGTTCCTGAAAGTAAACCTGAGCCGGTTTTCCGTACAGCACGAAATTAATCAGTAACAGAATCAGAATGGCCGGAAAGAGCGGGGAGGCTGAGTGAAACTGCCACATGTTCAGCAATAGATAAGTCACTGCCCACGCGCTCCAGAGCCGCCGTCCGGATAAATAACCATTGAGCATGGCAACGGCACTGCCAATGGTGATCAGCGAATGGAGAAACGATAGGGCAATCTGCAGTTCAAAATCAAAACGATGTTCCGAAGAAATGTGCAGCAGGTCGATGCCCTGACTGGCAATCAGGGTGACCAGCAACAACGCTACCGACGACGCGATCAGAAAGTAGCATACCGCACCAATGCCTTTCATCTGTCAACCAAATCTCCGAGGGTGTGTCACTCGTGTTCCAAGAAGTATGCCAGACTGATCGCTTCGGTATCAGATTGTGAGCGGGTGGTTTGTTGGCGCCAGGCGAATGTGCGGCATGTCAGAACAATCTGACTTTTCTCTTGTCAGTGGCTGGACATGCTGCCTATAGTCTGCGAAGGGCCAAAAGAAATAACAAAAGCAGACCTTAATTCACGCAGTTAGCAGGACGCCATATGGATTACAAAAACCCTCGATACGTCAGCCGGATCACCAAAGATACCTTTGCCTTGGTGCTGGCAGGCGGAAAAGGCTCACGACTTCACGAACTGACCAACTGGCGGGCGAAACCCGCACTGTATTTTGGTGGCAAATACCGGATTATCGACTTTCCGCTGTCGAACTGTGTCAACTCCGGCATTCGGCGGATTGGCGTGCTGACGCAGTACAAGGCACATTCTCTGGTTCGGCACCTGATGTCAGGCTGGGGCCACTTCCGGCGAGAGCTCGGAGAGTTTGTTGAAATCATGCCGGCCTCGCAACGGTATTCGGAAGACTGGTATCTGGGCACCGCCGATGCCATTTATCAGAACCTCGATATCATTCATGCGGAGATGCCTAAATATGTGATGATTCTCTCGGGGGATCACATCTATAAAATGGACTACGGCCCGATGCTGGTGGCCCATGTTGAAAGCGGCGCCAAAATGACCGTCTCCTGTTTAGAAGTGCCCACCGAAGAAGCCGCCGGCGCTTTCGGGGTAATGAAGGTCGATGAGAACAACCGGATCATCGGTTTTGAAGAAAAGCCCGCACAGCCCTCAGAGATTCCCGGACAGCCGGGGATGACTTTGGCCTCCATGGGTAACTATGTTTTTGATACAGAGTTCCTGTTTGAGCAGCTGCAGATTGATGCCGCCGATCGGAACTCAACCCGGGACTTCGGTAACGATGTCATTCCGCGGGTCGTTGATGAGCACCATATTCTGGCGTATCCGTTTCGGGATATGGAAACCGGCGCTCGTGCCTATTGGCGTGACGTCGGCACGCTCGACTCGTTCTGGGAAGCAAATATGGAACTGGTGCGGACCACGCCTTCGTTGGATATGTACGGGCCCGACTGGCCGATCTGGACGGCACAATCGCAACTTCCGCCGGCTAAATTCGTGTTTAACTCGGACGAGCGTCGGGGCATGGCTGTCGATTCGATGGTCTCCGGTGGGTGTATCATTTCCGGTGCGCACATTAACCGCTCGATTCTGTTTTCACAGGTGCACGTGCATTCTTACAGCGAAATCGACAATACCGTGATTCTGCCGCGCGCAAGCATTGAAGAAAACTGTCGGATACGTAACGCGATCATTGATCGCGGATGTCATGTGCCTGCCGGATCGGTCATTGGCTACGACAGCGAACAGGATCGAAAAAATGGATTTAGGGTCACTGACAAAGGTGTAGTACTGGTAACTCGAGGTATGTTGGGTCAACCGGAAGGTTTTGCCTGATTCCATCATTTAGGTGCGGCGTTAACGTCGCACCTTTGGTTATTTTTCCTGCCTCTTCCTGAAAAAGTTTCAATCAAACGGTCTTTCGCCATCGTTTTTTTCGGTTTTTGGTTTGTTCAAAGTCGGTGTTGAACTCATGCCGTCAGAAAACGATTAGCCATTCCTTTTATAAAATTTCATACGGTTCTTTTTGCTCAGGTTGTTCACTGGCTGGCGTCGTACCATGCCGGAAAAATGGCGATTAGGTAACCCTAAAGAGATAGCTTACTGGCGTTTCGTTGGCGTTTTTTGTCAGGGCGGATTTGAACGTCTGGTAAAAGTTGACAATCACACAAGTGACGTCTTCATTTAAGACACGGATTTCCTTTATCGCAGATGTTCTCAGGTTTTTGGGCACGATGACGATAACAAGGTTAGTTTTCGGTAATGCAGTCCGTGGTTGCTAAACCGAAGTAGGCGTGTTTCTGGAGGCACTATGAACCTGAACTCAATCAGAACAAAATACACAACCGGTTTCATCGTCATTGCCGCGATCATGGCGATCAGCGGTTTGTTCAGTTTTAATCTCATTCGTACGCTGTCCGAGGCGAACGTTGAGTTTTCGCAAAAGTTTAATCCGGCCATTTCTGCGGTATTAAATGCGGACCGAGATTTATATCAGGCACGAGAAGCGGTATTGATTACATTGCTCGAACCTGAAAGCGCTGGCGACCTGTTCTCTACGTACAAAGAAAATGCTCAGCAGGCTTATGATCGCATGTACGCCTACCGAGATTTTCTGATTGATCACCCGGATGTGATCCAGGTGATCGAAGGGTTTGATGACGCATACAATGAATGGAAGTCCGTCAGCACAGAAGTCTTTAACCTTGTTGCTTCAGGAAACCTTGAGCAGGCGAAAGCTCTCAGCAAGGGAGCGTCAAGCGAGGCGTTCGAGCAGGTTCGAGAATTTTATAATGTGGCTGGCGAAGCGGCGGATGCTCGTGGCTTGGAAATGGGTGCTGAGGTGACCACCTTGGCAGAGCGGCGATCCACCAATGTCTTAGTTTTTTTATTGTTTACCTTTGTTCTAACGGTTGGAGCTGGCTATTACGCGCCGCGTAAAATGTCGTCGGCGATTACTAAACTGACGTTTGAACTGAAAGGGTTAAACGGTGGTGATGGGGATCTTACCCGACGAATTCGCAGTCAGCGTAAAGATGAAATTAAAGACCTTGCCGATGAAATCGATACGATGTTCGATGGACTGGTCGATCTGATAAAAGGTGTTGCGGATCGTTCTACGCTGATGACTGAGAATGTCGGGGAAATGGGGGTGAGTGCTGAAAAAGTACAGGCTTCCAGTCGTGAACAGCAAGAATCTATCGATATGATTGTGACGGCGGTGAACGAAATGTCTGTGGCGATCAAAGAAGTGGCGCAATACGCGCAAACCACGGCATCGGATATCGGCGAGGTTAATTCTCTTTGTGAAGAGGGTAAAGGCGTCACGGTTGATTCGGTAAATCAGATTCAAACGGTATCGACGGTCGTCCGTGAAGCGTCCAGTTCTATTGAAGATTTATCAGCCAGTTCGGATCAGATTGCGTCGGTTCTGGACGTTATTCGCGGCATTGCTGAACAAACCAATTTGCTTGCACTGAACGCCGCCATTGAAGCCGCACGCGCCGGTGAGCAGGGTAGAGGGTTTGCGGTGGTTGCCGATGAAGTTCGTACGCTGGCCAGCAAAACCCAGGCATCGACCGATGACATTCAGAAGATGATTGAGTCGTTACAGAAAGGGGTTGCGGGAACGGTAAAAGCGATTGAGAACGGATTAACGGCAGTATCGGCCTCCGTTGAAAAGACCGAATCGACGATGGCTTCATTGGAGCAGATTGTCGAGGCTGCGCAGCGGGTGGAAAGTGCCGCGATGCAGATTGCCACCTCTACTGAGGAGCAAAGTCAGGTCGCTGAAGATGTGAATACAAACCTGGTTCGGTTGTCAGACCTGGGTAGTACCAGTTTCGAACTGGCGTCATCGAACTCGGAACGTGCTCAGATTGTCTCACAGGCGGCAAATGAGTTGCACAGCAGTGTTTCCCGCTTCAAACTGGTGGACTAATGCCGCACAGTCGTTAGGTTTTTAACATGCTAACACGCCTTTGGTTGGTGATGCTTTTAACCTCGGGGGTGACGCTGGCCGAGGTTATTCAATTAGGGACCAATGAAGACCCCCCTTACCAGATGGTTACCGATGGGGGGTTGACCGGACTGGTGACGGAGTTAATGACTTGTGGACTCGACCATGTCGGTGCTGAATGGCAAATGAACCTCTATCCTTGGCGTCGATTACTCATGGATTTGAGCAACAATGAGTTGGACATTGTGTTCAGCCTCGACGACGGTATGTTTGGTGACAACGGTTTTCTAAGCAGTGTGCCATTGGTTCTGGAAAAGTGGTTCTGGTACAGCCAAAGTGGTGGTCAGCCTGAGTTGGGAGACAGCATCGCTGTCGTTGTTGAGTCAAACCAATCCCGATGGTTATCTGAACAGGGATACTGGAACCTGTTTTCGGTTTATTCACTGGAAGCGGCGCTCAAGTCGTTAATCGCCGGGCGGGTCGAATACGTGTTGGCGGATGCAGGTTCGGCTAAGGTACTGCTCAATAAATCTTTGGTGAATCATCAGTTGGAAGCCGAGTTTTACCGTTTCTCCACTCTGAGTGCTTATTTCTCTCCTGAGTTTTCTTCGACAAAAGGTGACCTGATCAGCGAGTTAGACGAAGCGCTGCTCGACTGCGAACCGGTCGGTATGATTCTCGATTCCGAAACCCTGGGCCGTTCGGAAGCCTTGACGGCGCGATTGAGTCATCTTTCAGCGTTTGCGGGAGAAGTGGATCGATTGCAGTCGGTTGATGCGGTGTCTGAAAATTTGGCTGAATTGGATGAAGACTGGAAGCAGTCAGTCGACAATGGTCAGCAGACGCCACTGATGAAAGCGGTGTTAAATAATGCACTGTCCGTGCAACTCAAAGCACTCAATGAAAAAGAGGGTGGGTTGATTACTGAGATTCTGTTGACGGATCGGTTCGGGCAGTTGGTGGCAACCAGTCAATTAACATCTGATTACTATCAGGGCGATGAGGCGATCGTCATCTCTGTTTTGGAAGCGCATCAACCGTACATCAGCCCCTTGTATTATGATCGCTCCACGGAACAGTTTCAGGTCCAAATCAGTTTGCCCCGTTTCCATGATAATCGGTTGTTGGGGGTATTGGTGTTCGGAGTCGATGTGCAGCGGTTGTTTCAGCTCACAGACTGACAACAATCGGCTAGCTGTTCGACTCTTCTGTGTTGACCGTTTCCATCGAGCATGGACTGGTGTCTTCCATCCGGAACTCGACGCGTCGGTTTAATGATCGACCTTCTTCCGATTCGTTGCTCGCACGGGGTTGAGATTCACCATAACCGGTCGCCGTCAGGCGTTGTTCGTCGATGCCCAGTTCAATCAGATAGTCGCGAATAGCTTGCGCCCGCTGATCCGACAGCGACAGGTTATAGGCTTCAGATGCCGTACTGTCGGTGTGCGCTTCAATCTGGATGTTGATGTCCGGGAACTGACGAAGGGTGTTGGCCGCCTCCTGCAAACGTACACGGCTTGTGTCATTCAGTTGCGCCGAGTCAACAGCGAACTGAATGGCATCAATGGCGCCATTGAACTCTGCACATACCGGCTCTGGAGGGGTGATCGGTTCAGGTGCAGCCGGTTCCGGTATTGGCGTGGGTTCTGGTAGCGCGCGATGGTCGGGGTGGCGGGTAAAGTAACGCCCGAGGGAAATAGCCAGCATACTGGCATCGTTGTCGAAGCCGTCGTAGGCCGCCCGGGCAAACCAGGTTTCATTAATTCGCCATTCCACGCCAATGCCCAGATTCAGTTGCACCGGTGTCTGTTTCTCATAAGGAATGCGATCATCAGAAACGGAGTTCGTAATGGCGGATAAGCCGACTCGGCCAAAGACATCCAGCGGATGTTCGGCTCCACGCAAGTAATAACTCGCGGCCATGGTCGGAATCTGATACCGGATGGTGGCATCGGCAATATCATCCGCAATCGCGGGATTAACGTTACCGAGACCGGCTTCTCCTGTGTAAACGTAAGAAATTTCTGCACCCCAATGCGACATGAAGCGCCAGCCTGCAAAAACCTTGTACCCCCAGTCCCGATCGTCTTCAACATAAAAACCACCGGAGCTGCCTTCGGGGGATACTTCGGTCAGTCCGGTGCCACCACCAACATACCAGCCTGATTTAAACTGAGCGTCAGCGGTCTCCAATGGACCATCTTCTTCGGCATCCCAAGCTTTCCAGACCAGTTCCGGATCGGCGACGACCATTTGCGCTGCGATGCTGTCATGGGCAAACGTATGGACGGACGTCAGTCCGATCAACGACATCAAAAAAGGAGCTCGTAACTTCATGAATGCTTACCTGCGACGACGCAACAACAGCAACAGTGGTAACAACAGGCTCAGTACCGGTTCAAAACTGCCCACGCCGGACACGGCCGTCTTAAGGCCTTCCTCCGGTTGCAGACGGTCGTTAATACCGTCGTTGTCGAAATCACCGTTTTCCAGTTTGTCGTTAAACTGATCTCCGTCGCTGTCGACGTCTCGATAGTTGTACAGGCCATCGTTGTCCAGATCGAGCAGTTCATGTGGTTGACCGGGAACGGTACCGTTGGGCACAGTCGGGTCGACAGCATCAAACAACCCATCCTGATCCCGGTCGGTCGGATCATCCAGAATACCGTCGTTATTGGCGTCGATTTCAGCCAGCGAGAGCAGGCTGGACAATGATTCCTGCAGATCGGTCAGCGTGTCGCTGTCACTGTCGTAGTCGTGAATGTCCGGCCAGCCGTCATTGTCGGTATCCACCGGGGCGAGGGTCAGCAGTGGCGCGTTTGGTTGGTCGCGCAGACCGTCCATGTCTTGATCGACCGACTGGTCGCCTTGGTATTCCACGCTATCCGGGATGCCGTCGTTATCCGAATCGAGATCGTACATATCAACAATGCCGTCTCCGTCAGTATCCGGCTGCTGTCCATCGGGCGCTTCAATGCTGTCTGGAATGCCGTCGCGGTCGGCATCCGGTTGATCATCATTGTCGGGCAACGAACGTAGACTGCCAGCGCGCAGAAACGCCCAGGAATCGAGTTGATTGTCCCCGAGGTCGGCCAGTCCAATAATGAGGTGATTCACTTCGCCTGGGTTGACGGTCGCGGTGCAGCGAATCAACCTGGTGAAACCGTCCATTTCTGTTGGATAAACCGCACTGGAAGGTGACTCTCGGTGACCATGGTCATTAACGCTCAAACCCGGATCATTATTGATGTAGAGCTCCGGGTTTACGGATGGTTTCTGTTCACCGAAAAGTGGTGGGTATTGAGTCGAGTCGTTTACCGTGTTGATGCTGAACAGTTGTCCGTCAGGCGTGCGGGCACAGTTCTCGCCGTTGACCAGAATCTGCAGGCGATCATTGTACCGGGAGTGAACATACTCGTTGTACTCCTCGGAACCAAAAATGAAGTCCAGCGTTAAGGCATCAAACTGGGGGGTGAATTCAATTTCCAGTTTGGCCAGATCGTAAAGCTCTGAGCCTAAGTCTTCATCGTCCACCGGGCTGTCGGACAGCCGGGTCGTGGCTTCGTCGTCGTTGTTTGGGCTGGCAACAACTCCTTTCACCTTGCCTGTACTTAACAGAATACCTGTTTCGAACGTCGGATCGAAAAGGTTGCCAAAATCCGAAAACACGCCCAGTTGGACGGGCTTGCCGCTGAACTGAAACGTCTCAATGTCCAGATTGCTGCCAAGCAGTGTGCCGATCGTTTGTTCCAGCGTGAGGGAGTCGGAATCGAGGTCGGTAACGGTTTGTGCTTGAGCGCCAAGGGTCAGTAGCGCAGCAAGCGGAGCCAGGGCAAAAATCGGGAGTTTCACTGAAGGTGTCCATTTTTCAGAATAATCGGCGAGAGAATACGGTTAAATTGTGATCTAAACCGCAAACTGCTTCACGTATTGCGAAATGTGTCATGGTTTTGTCGTGAAATCATTCATTTCGAGACTCTCATGTCTGATTCGCTGTCGTGTTTGTTAAATTATGTAAATTAAGCGGCGGTAAACCTAAGGAATCTTTGCACAAGTCAGGCTTAATACCGCGCAACGCTGCTGAACTGACTCTCCTTGTTCGACAAGGTATGCTGGCAATCCTAAGCTTCCTGTTGATCCGTATAAGGCATACCAAACTCGGCAACTCTGAGGCAGCGTGAATGAAACGATCATTGATGTGGTTTACCCAGGATCAGCGTCTGGATGACAACCCCGCACTGCGATTGGCCGCTGAGGCTGACGAAATGCTGTGCGTGTTCGTTGTTGAACAGGGGTGGTTTCAGTCCCGTCGATACCAGTACCCGCAGATGGGGCCGCACCGATGGGTTTTTCTGCAACTGAGCCTCAGTGAACTGAATCAACGCCTGCAATTGCATGGTCAGCGGCTACTGGTGGTCTATGGTCAGGCCGAGGTGGAGATCGGTCGGCTCGTTGAACGCTATGATATTAATCGCGTGGTACGTGCGCGTTCGCCTGGCACCGATGAACTTAGACAGTGGCGTTGGCTGGAAAGCCAGTTCCCGGAAACGGAGTGGTGCCAGGCCGATGCTGCAACCCTGTTCGAAGACGACCAGGTTGCCGGTCTGAGCCGTTCCTGGCCCATGTCTTTCTCGGCATTTCGACGTCTGGCAGAACGATGGGTGGTACCCGCTGTGACGGCCATGCCTCAATTGCCAAACACAATAACCCAACAGATCAGCCAACTGACTTTACCCGATTGGCTGCCGAATGCTCGCGCCTCACACTCGATGTTTGATGGTGGCGAGAGCGAAGCCCTCCGACATCTCGACTGTTACCTGGCTTCAGATTACCCGCAAACCTACAAGCGCGATCGCAATGCCATTGACGACTGGGACAGTTCGTCGAAGATGTCCCCCTGGTTAAACGCGGGAAACCTTTCAGCCCGACGACTGAAACAGAAACTGGATGAATACGATCAACAGCACGGCGCGAGTGACGGAACGCATTGGCTGTTTGTCGAGCTGCTTTGGCGCGAGTATTTTCAATGGTTGGCCCAATCCATTGGCACTAAGCTGTTTCATTTCCAGGGCTTGAGTGAGCACAAGCCGCTGACCAGCTTTTACAGCGACCGTTTTCGCAATTGGCGCGAAGGCAACACGCCCTGGGCGATAGTGAATGCTTGCATGCGACAGTTAAAAGAGACCGGCTATCTCTCCAACCGTGGGCGACAGATTGCCGCCAGCGCACTGGTTAACGAACTGGCCTTAGATTGGCGATATGGTGCCGCCTGGTTTGAGTATTGTCTGGTGGATTATGACGTGGCGTCCAACTGGGGGAACTGGCAATACATCGCTGGCGTGGGTACGGACAGTCGCGGTGGTCGGCACTTTAATATCGATAAACAAACCGAACTGTTCGATGCCGACGGATCGTTCAGAGCTCGCTGGGCCGCTGACGCTGAGCCACAACCCCTCGACACACTGGACCCAACCGGATGGCCGATAGCCTATCGTTAAGCCCAAAATACCAAGCGCTAAATAAACAACGGCACTTGACGGCGACCCAACTGTCACTGACGATACTGACTTGCAGCCCGCAGCCCGCAGCCCGCAGCCCGCAGCCCGCAGCCCGCAGCCCGCAGCCCGCAGCCCGCAGCCCGCAGCCCGCAGCCCGCAGCCCGCAGCCCGCAGCCCGCAGCCCGCAGCCCGCAGCCCGCAGCCCGCAGCCCGCAGCCCGCAGCCAACCCAACAAGGACTTTCATGGACATCATTCGAGCAAAAGACTTTACCGCTGAGCGTTCCTGGGGCGCGAAAGAAATCGCAAACATGAACGGGATTACCACGCGACTGCATTGGACAAAAGAGCCTTATCGCTGGCACGTCAATGATGGCCAGGAAGTCTTTGTCGTGCTCGATGGCGTGGTCGATATGTTCTACAAAGAGCAGGGTATTGAGCGTTCGGTAACGTTAGAAGTCGGCGATATTTTCTACGCATCGGTGGGTACCGAGCATGTGGCTCACCCGAAGGGCGAAGCTCGGATTTTGGTGGTTGAAACCGAGGGCAGTGTTTAGAGCGCTGTGATCCAGCAGCTTCGATGCTCGCTAGTCTCCTTAACATTGATTTGAGTACCGTAAACACCTCGGTTTAATCCCATTGCCTCGGGCCTGTTTGCTAAACTTCTGATGTGCGAGATTCAGTTTGTCCTGAGTTTTCAGGGCATGATCTGGTAGAGGAGAATAACGCCATGATAAAACTGACCCGACTGGTGCTCGATGTGTTAAAGCCTCATCAACCCAACTCGTATGCCTTTGCCACCCGGCTGGCCGAAGTTAAACCCGGGCTCGTCGTGAACCTCATGGTAGTTGAAATGGATGAGCATACCCATACGATCCAGCTTGAAATTGTCGGTTCTGATATTCCCCTCGATGAGATCGAAGATGCCATTAACGAGTTAGGTGGTTCGCTGCACAGTATCGATGAAGTCCAGGTTGAGAACACTACTGATGACTCATCGGTGGGTGATGCCTGAGATGATGACTTGGCGAGCGCTGCAGCAGGCTTTGGAGATCTCCCAAAGCGATGGTCTGATTCGCCGCTATTTTGTCGTTAACGGGTTTGATGGCGCACTGACGATGCTCGGGATTCTGGGTGGGTTTTACATGAGCCACACCGAAGATCTGCACATTGTTATCAGCGCCTGCCTTGGCGCCGCCATTGCGTTGTTTATGAGTGGACTCAGTGCGGCCTATATCAGTGAAGCCGCCGAAAGTCAGAAGGCCTTAGCCGAAACTGAGCAGGCGATGGGGAAAAGCCTGAAAGATTCCGCTCATGGCCGAGCGGCACGATGGGTGCCCTGGCTGGTGGGCGCCGTGAACGGCTTATCGCCTTTGGTCATTGCGCTGATAATTCTGATACCCGTGTTCGTGCATCAGCCCGGCATGGCCTACTCACCTCTTGTGCTTTCGATAAGTGTTGGGTTGGGGTTAATGTTTTTGCTGGGCTTTTTTCTCAGTCGGGTTTCGCAGACCCATTGGTTACTCGGTGGTGTAAAGGCGCTCAGTGTCGGCTTACTGACCTTGGCGATTATTTTGCTTTTGGAATGATTGGCTGGGTTTTCGAACACGCTGACAGCTCGCCTTGAAAACCCCGAGCGGCGCACCAGATTGTACAACAGCGCCTTTTTAGAACGATTCCGCTCTTTGATTGGCCCGCTGTTCTGAAATCTCAAAAAAAGAGTCCTCAAACCACAAAACCTGCCCCCACACAAAACACCACCACCCAAAGCGGCGACCAACGCGCTACACGTAAAATACTCAATCCAATTAGAACCACCGCCAAGTCTTCGGGTTCTGCAGCCGCGCTGGTAAAAATCGGGTCATAAAGCGCCGCGCCCAGTATGCCGACTACCGCAGCACCGATGCCGGCGAGTGCGTCCCGTGCCCCGCTCATCGCTGAGACTCGTTGCCAGTAAGGCAATACCGCAGCCAGTAAGAGAAAACCGGGTAAAAAAATGGCGAGTACCGCGACGGTGATGGTTGCGCCGCCGCCCATGTCTGCGCCTAAAAAGGCGGCAAAGGTAAATAGCGGCCCTGGTACGGCTTGTGCGGCGCCATAGCCGGCCAGGAACGTATCTGCACTGACGTGTCCGGTTGCCACGACTGACGATTCCAGTAACGGTAGTACCACATGACCACCGCCAAACACCAATGCTCCGGCCTGATAAAAACTCTGTGTTGCAGCGATCAATGGATTCAGATCACTGATCAGCGGCAACAACAGAAGCATCAGTGCAAAGAGCGCGGTGAAAATACCACTTAGGATTGGCTTGGGTTTTATTAAGAAGTTAGGTGTGGCTGTCTCTATGGGGATGTTGAGTAAAAAGCGGCCGAAAACCGCGCCGCCAACAATGGCGATTAACTGCCACCAGGGCGAATGGGTCAACAGCAGCAAGGCGGCTACGGCGATGGCGAGGAGCTGACGTTCTCGGTCCGGGCACAGGTTGCGGTGCATGCTGAGCACCGCATCAGTGACGACCACGCAGGCCACCAGTTTTAACCCGTGAATAACGGTGTCGGCCAATTCCGCCGGTAATCCGGGTAGGGCATAGTAGAAAGCAATCAACAGTAATACAGAGGGTAAGGTAAACGCCACAAAGGCGGCCAAAGCACCTGCCCAACCGGCTCGTAGCCAGCCCAGACCAAACCCGACCTGGCTGGAAGCCGGCCCGGGCAAAAACTGGCACAACGCAACCAGTTGGCTGTACTGGGCTTCGCTCAGCCATTGTCGTTTGTCGACCAGCTCGCGCCGGAAGTATCCGAGGTGCGCAATCGGTCCGCCAAAGGCGGTCAGACCCAGTCTCAGGAACACCAAAAATACTTCCAACACACGGGGCTTCTGTGGCTGAGTGGTTGATGGCATCGCGTGCTCCGGGTTCAATCCGACGGTCGAACCGACCAGTCTAGGGCATCAAGATGACGGTTTTATGTGCCCGAACGGTCTGCGGCCATCGTTTCGGCCTTAGCCAGCAGGAGGCGATCAAACACAAAGGGGCCAAATGGAAGCACGGCACCAACGATCCCCGCCGGCAACGCCCAGATGGGTAAGCGGGTCGCAAGGGTTACGACGGCCAACAGCACAACATACCCGAGGAAGAGTACGCCGTGCGCCATACCCACGATGGAGACCGCCTGGTCGATTCCGAACTGATACTTCAATGGCATGGCCACGCCGAGCAACAGTAAAAAGGAGAGGCCTTCAATATAGCCAACGCGGGCCAGGAATCGGATCATGAGGGGTGCCTGTGAGTCAGTTATTTAGGGGTCGCAATGATAATGGATGTCATTTCCAAACGCGAGTACAGGTCGTAAGCGGAGTCAGTCGCATTGCCAGCCTTGCAGCTTGGCGATAGACTGCGGGTTCGCCCGATCACGGTGCTCAGAGGGAGGGGGTATGTCCGAGTTCAATGCTTCAATCATGCGATTACCGCAACAGGGAATGGCGCACCACCATCCTTTCCATCAGATTGTGATCGGCGTGTCGGGTCAGGCAGAATTTGAGGTAGAAGGTCGTGGAGACATCGTCGACATTCGCCGTGCCTGTCTGGTCCCTTCCTGTTTTGAGCATCATTTTTGCGGCATCGACGATAACCGCGTTCTGGTGCTCGATATTCCGGAGCTGGATACCACCTACGTGCCCGAGCCGGTGGTGAATGCGCTCTTTGAACGGGCCGGTTATCTGCGCTTTGACCCGGATCTGACGGCGCTGGTACAAAGCGGCGTCCGTGAGTTGCAGCGATTCCCCGACGATGTAGAGTTGACACGTCACCTCAGCGCCACCTTGCTGCTCAGTGCTTATCATCGTCTGGCCGATAAAACTGACCTGCCCATTTCGCAGGGAAGGCTCGATCAGGATCGGTTAATCCAGTTTGTCGAAGATCATCTGCACGAGCGCATCAGCATTCATCAATTGGCGGCGCTGGTACATCTCAGCCCCAGCCATTTCCAGGTCTGTTTCCGTGATGCCTTCGGTGAAACCCCGCACCAATATGTGCTGAAACGTCGGTTGGATCGGGCTCAGCAACTGATTCTCGACAGCCGGCAAAGCCTGAGTCAGATCGCCGAGCAATGCGGTTTTTCCAGTCAGGCTGCGATGAGTAATGCCTTCCGTAAACACCGCCAAGTCACGCCAGGCCAACTGCGCCGCCAATGATCGATACTAAACGTACCTAACAGATCAGTGATCGAGTTTCTCTGACCTCACTTCGGAGTCTTCCGACTTCCCGTGTTTTTTGTAAAACCGGCGAAGTTTTTTGCAATACAGGTCATCAAACCTTCATTACCTTGGTGCCTCCAAGACAATAATAACGACCCGTTGGTGAAAACTCTGCGTCATCCGGGTCTGGAACGGCCATCTTCTATACTGGGCCGTGTATCCATTAACTGGAGAGAAAACCATGTTTCATCCTTCAGATGCGTTTCAGGCGACACGCACCGGGCAGACCAGTGCCGACCTGAAAGCGGCCATTACGTCAAACTACGCGATCCCGGAAGACGATTATGTCCGGGCCTTGTTAGAACTGGAAAACGATCAGCATACCGATCACGCCACCGTTGCGACTCAGGCTACGTCGCTGATCGCACAGGTACGCGCCTCCGACAGTGCCGTTCATATGGTCGATGCCCTGTTGTTGGAGTACAGCCTGGATACGCAGGAAGGCATTTTGCTGATGTGTCTGGCAGAAGCGTTAATGCGCGTGCCGGATGATGCCACCGCCGAAGCGCTGATCAGTGACCGGTTAGGCATTGCCGATTGGAAAAAACATTTAAAAAGCAGTGATTCCGTGTTGGTGAACTCAGCCACCTGGGGGCTGATGTTAACCGGTCGGGTGGTCACGCTCGATAACAGTATCGATGGGCGTCCGGGACCGGTGATCAATCGTCTCGTTAAACGACTTGGGGAGCCGGTCATACGTCAGGCCATGAACCGCGCCATGGGCATTATGGGCAAGCATTTTGTGCTGGGTCGTACCATCAAGGAAGCGTTCAAAAACGGTCGCAAGAACTTGAAAGGCGGGTACACCTATTCCTTCGATATGCTGGGTGAAGCGGCGCTGACCCGTGACGATGCCGAACGCTACCGTCAGGATTATCTGCAGGCGATTCAGTTTGTCGGTTCACAGAACCGAGCTGCGGGCGCGTCCGGTGTCGAGCAGCCGTCCGTCTCCATTAAGCTCAGTGCATTGCATCCTCGTTATGAAGTGGGCCAGCGCCAACGCGTCATGACGGAACTGGCCGATGCGGTTATGAGTCTGTTGGTCGAAGCTCGCGAACAGCAGGTGGGCATTACCATCGATGCTGAAGAAATGGATCGATTGGAACTGTCGCTGGAATTGTTTGAAAGCCTGTACCGCGATGAGCGCGTCCGCGGTTGGGGCAACTTTGGCTTGGTCGTTCAGGCCTATTCAAAGCGAGCGTTGCCGGTGCTGGTCTGGTTGGCGGCGTTGGCACGGGAGCAAGGCGACCGTATTCCGATTCGTTTGGTCAAAGGCGCTTATTGGGACAGCGAGATCAAGCTCTGTCAGAAAGCCGGGCTTGCTGAATATCCGGTGTTTACCCGCAAGGAGTCAACGGACTTGTCGTATCTGATCTGCGCTCGTTTCCTGTTCAGCGATGCCGCTCATGGTCACCTGTACCCGCAGTTCGCAACTCACAACGCGCACACCGTGGCCAGTATTCAACTCAGTGCAACGCATTCCGATTTCGAATTTCAGCGTCTGCACGGCATGGGCGATGCGTTGTACAACGTGGTATTGGAACAGATGGTTCAGCAGGAAAAATGCAACCCGATCCGGATTTACGCGCCGGTCGGTGCGCACAAAGATTTATTGCCCTACCTGGTACGTCGATTGTTGGAGAACGGCGCCAACTCATCGTTTGTACACCGGCTGGTTGACGCAAAAACGCCGATAGAAGATCTGGTTCAGCACCCGGTCGAGACGTTGATGAAGCGAACGAGTCTTCGCAACGGGCTGATTCCGTTGCCGGAAGACATTTATGGCGACGTGCGTAAAAACTCCAAAGGCGTGAACATCGATATTGACAGTCAATGGGGTCCGTTCAAACAACAGATTGATGCTTTTATGACGGAGAGCTGGCAAGGCGGCGTGATCGTAAATGGCGACACGCCAGACGATCGCGAACCCGCGCCGATTCATTCACCCTACGATCGCCGTGAGCAGGTGGGCAGCGTGCGCTGGGCAGACGAAGCCGACGTGACTCGAGCCATTGATAGTGCGCAACAGGCGTTTGAGGGGTGGCGACGAACGCCTGCCGAAACCCGCGCGGCCGCATTGGACAAAATGGCAGACCTGATGGAAGCTGACCTCGCGTTGTTTACGGCCCTGTGTCACCGCGAAGCCGGCAAGATCATTCAGGACGGCATCGACGAAGTGCGCGAAGCGGTCGATTTCTGTCGTTACTATGCCGACCAGGCACGACAGAATTTTGCCGAACCGATGGTTATGCCCGGGCCGACCGGTGAGTCGAATGAACTTTATCTGGAAGGTCGCGGTGTCTTTGCCTGCATCAGCCCCTGGAACTTTCCGCTGGCGATTTTTATCGGTCAGATATCGGCGGCGCTGGTGGCGGGTAATACCGTCGTGGCTAAACCGGCCGAGCAAACCACATTGATCGCGTCCCATGCCATTCGTCTGTTTCATCAGGCGGGTATCCCAACGGACGTGCTGCATCTGTTACCCGGCGTCGGGCCGGTCATTGGTCAGGCGATTATAGCGGACAAGCGCATTGCCGGTGTCGCCTTTACCGGGTCGACCGGAACCGCCCAGCGCATCCATCAGACATTGGCATCGAAGCCCGGACCGATTGTGCCGCTGATTGCCGAAACCGGTGGTCAGAACGCGATGATCGTCGACTCTACCGCCTTGCCGGAACAGGTTATTAAAGACGTCGTGCATTCGGCGTTTACCAGTGCCGGTCAACGTTGTTCCGCATTGCGCGTGCTCTATGTGCAGCAGGACATCGCCGACAATCTGATGACGCTGTTGCAGGGCGCGATGCAGGAACTGACGCTCGGTGATCCATCCTTGCACGAAACCGATATCGGCCCGGTGATTGACGAAACGGCCCGACAGAAACTGCAAGCGCACATCGATGACATGCGCGCGAATGCGGAACTGATTTTTGAAACCCCGATGCCTGACGATTGTGCGCAAGGCACCTTTGTTGCGCCCATCGCGTTTCGTATTCAGCATCTGTCGCAACTGGACGAAGAGCATTTCGGACCGGTTCTGCACGTCATTACCTATAAGGCAAGCGAGTTGGATGACGTCATTGCGCAGATTAACGACAGCGGTTATGGCTTGACGCTGGGGATTCACACCCGTAACGAAACCACTGCGCGGTATATCGACGAGCGCGTTCGCGTTGGTAATGTTTATATCAATCGAGATCAGATTGGTGCTGTTGTGGGTGTGCAGCCCTTTGGTGGTCAGGGTTTAAGTGGCACCGGCCCGAAAGCCGGTGGGCCGCGCTACCTGTATCGGTTTGCGACGGAACGTACCCGAACAATTAACACCACCGCCGTCGGTGGCAACGCGACGCTGCTGTCTCTCGAGTCAGAGCAGGTCTGATCGCAACCCATTCGGACGCAGATCCGGATGAATCCAAAGAGTCGTGATGTGTCTCGGCGCTTTGGATTCTCATGAGGGCCTGTCAGCAGGCCCAAAAATCATAAGAAGAAGAGAGTACAAAGCTATGATCGAAAATTCCCTGGCGATTACGCTGACGTTTATTGTTTATCTGGTCGGGATGCTGGCCATTGGGTATGTCGCCTATAAGCGCACCACCAGTTCATCGGATTATTTTTTGGGTGGCCGTTCTTTAGGGCCGTGGCCGGCGGCGTTAAGTGCCGGGGCATCGGACATGAGTGGTTGGTTGCTGTTGGGCTTGCCGGGCTATGCGTATCTGGCCGGGTTTGAAGCCATTTGGTTATCGGGCGGTTTGCTGGCAGGTTTCTGGTTAAACTGGTTGTTCATGGCTAAGCGATTACGCACCTATACCATCGTGTCGAACGACTCGCTGACGTTACCAGAGTTTTTTGCTAACCGTTTCCGCGACAACAGCAAATTGCTGCAGACGATTTCAGCGTTCTTCATCCTGCTGTTCTTTCTGTTCTACACCAGCTCCGGTTTGGTGGCCGGCGGTAAACTGTTTGAGACCGTTTTTGGTTTGAACTATTCCTGGGCCGTCATCATCGGCACAATCTGTGTGATTTCTTATACGCTCTTTGGTGGTTTTTTAGCGGTGTCCTGGACCGATTTGGTACAGGGGCTGTTAATGGCCGCAGCCTTGTTGATTGTTCCGGTGGTGGCGTTGACCAGCGGGGATACCGATGTCGGCATTTTTGCCGGCATGAAAGCAACCAATCCAGAACTATTGAATATGTTTACCGGTACCGATGGATCGCCACTGGGGTGGATCGCCATTGTGTCGCTGGTTGCGTGGGGGCTGGGTTACTTTGGTCAACCACACATCTTGGCACGTTTTGCCGCGGTTCGGTCAAACAAAGATATTCCAACGGCACGTCGTATTGCCGTCATCTGGTCGGGTGCCTCACAGATTGGCGCTTTGTTTGTCGGGTTTGCGGGCCTGATGTACGTGAACGCCAACATGGGTGGTCAGATCGACGATGCCGAAACCATCTTCATGGTACTGGTTAATGCCCTGTTCCATCCGATTGTTGCCGGTGTGTTGCTTGCTGCGATTCTGGCCGCCGTAATGTCCACCGCGGATTCTCAGTTATTGGTGTCATCGTCGGCGTTAGCGGAAGATTTCTATAAAGCACTTTTCAAAAAAGACGCCAGCCAACAGGATATTGTCCGTGTCGGTCGTGCAGGCGTGATTGTGATTTCCCTGATCGCACTGTCATTGGCCCTGTCGCCGGATAACACGGTACTCGGATTGGTGTCTTATGCTTGGGCCGGTTTTGGCGCCGCATTCGGTCCGGCCTTGTTGTTGGCTTTATATTGGAAACGCATGACACGTAATGGCGCACTGGCGGGCATTGTTGTTGGCGGTCTGACCGTGGTGCTGTGGAAGCAGTTCGGCGGCGGTCTGTTTGATGTTTATGAAATTGTGCCGGGCGTTCTGTTCAGTACGGCGGCCATCGTCATCGCTACCCTGGCCGGTGGTGAGCCGGACGCAGATGTCCAGGCTGAATACGAAGCGATGGAAAACAACCTGGATAATGACGGTGATATCCCGGTGACGGCGCGTCACTGAGTATTGATTGCACATCCAATCGAGCCGGGCTGAGTCCCGGCTTTTTTGTGTCGCCTCAGGTTTGTTGTTCGGCGTGCTTTTTAAAGTTCTCTAAAATTGCTTGCCAGCCGGCGCGTTGCATCTCAGGATCGTTTTCGGTTTCACTGTCGAACTGCGTGGTTACCTTGATGTGATCACCGTCTTGGACAAACTGAGTCGACACCTTTCGGCCGTCCAACAACGTATAACTTAGGTGTGACCCTGAAGCGACCTCTTCGTAAATGGCTTCAAAATCAAATCCCATGCTGCCGTCTTTGGCTTCCATGCGTGACACCATACGGCCACCCGGTGTCAGTTCCACTTTGGCCCAAGGGCAGCACCAATCGTCGCTCGCGAAGTTCCATTGTGTGATGTGTTCCGGCTGGGTATAGCATTCCCAGACGGTCTCCATCGGCGCGTATACCAGGGTGCTTATTGTGAGTAGTTCAGATGTGTTGGCCATCTTAATATCCCGGTGGTTTTGGAAACAGCAGTATAGACCCGAGTTCCTGCTGTCTACCATATTTCCATAACCAGGGTATCTGAGTTGAAGTCTTATGATGCTTCACTAACAACGGCTTCGGGTCGGTTTGATTTATGACGTTCTTTTTTTAGTGGCTCGATTTTACTGTGTTTTTCATATAGAAAACTCAGTACCTGAGATCGCAATTGATAGTAATCGGTCGACTCCGCCATGGCGATCCGATTACGGGGGCGGGGCAAGTCGACGGTTAAGATCTCGCCAATAGTGGCCGCGGGACCATTGGTCATCATCACTATCCGGTCCGACAACAGCACCGCTTCGTCAACATCGTGCGTGATCATGATGATGGTATTGTTCAACTGTTCCTGAATCTCCATAACTGAATCTTGCAAGTGGGCTCTGGTCAGAGCATCGAGTGCGCCGAATGGCTCATCCATCAACAGAATTTCGGGCTTCATGGCCAGCGCCCGTGCAATTCCGACGCGTTGTTTCATCCCTCCGGAAATTTCTGAGGGACGTTTGTCGGCGGCATGAGTCATGTGTACCAGATTCAGGTTGTGATGGATCCATTCTTTCATTTCGCCTTTGGACATGGTGGATTTGAACACGGTTTTTACCGCCAACTCTATGTTCTGGTAAGCCGTCAACCAGGGGAGTAACGAGTGGTTTTGAAACACTACCGCCCGTTCAGGGCCGGGCTCGGTGACTTCCTTACCGTGCATCACCACGCCACCACGGGTGGCTCGGTTGAGCCCGGCCACCATGTTCAGGACAGTTGATTTGCCGCAACCGGAATGTCCGATCAATGAAATGAATTCGCCTTTTTTAACTTTCAGGTTGATGTCCTGAACGGCACAGAAAGGGCCATTTTCGGTCGGAAACTCGATCCCGACTTGTGACAGTTCTAATAAAGTGTGTTCCATGCTGACCTCGCAGAATTGGAATGAATGTGTTCAGCGTTTGGGTGGATGTTTTATCGCAGCACCTGGGATTTATCCCAGGACGCGGCTTTTTGTAACCAGAGCATGGCACGGTCGAGTAAGAAACCGACCAAGCCGATGACTAACACCGCTGCCAGAATACGCGACAACGATTCTGAACTGCCATTTTGAAACTCATCCCAAACGAACTTCCCCAAGCCCGGGTTTTGCGCGAGCATTTCAGCGGCAATTAAGACCATCCAGGCGATACCGATCGACAGCCGCAAGCCGGTAAAAATCATTGGAACGCTGGCGGGCAGTACAATTTTGCGCACGTGCGTCAGGCTTTTGAGCTTGAGTACGCGAGATATGTTATTGAAATCGGATTCAATGGAAGCAACACCGACAGCGGTGTTCAACAACGTGGGCCAGAGGCTGCACAAAGTGACGGTAATCACGGAGGTCACAAACGACTTTTCAAACATCGGGTCATCAGAGACATAAACCGCACTGACAACAATGGTCACCAAGGGTAACCATGCCAATGGTGATACCGGTTTGAGTACTTGGATGATCGGGTTGGCCGCCATGTACACAAACTGATTCAACCCAATCAGAATACCCAGCGGAATAGCGATGGCACTGGCCAACAGGAATCCACTGAGCACAGTAATCAAACTGGTCCCGATCTGACTGATAAAGGTTGGCCGACCATTAAAGTCACGGATGCGTACTTCATAGTTAGGGTCTTCAGCCAAACGGGCAGCGTTGCGTTCTTCCTGTCGTTCATAAAAGGCTTGTTCCCGAACCTGCTCATCGCTGTGTTCTTGCCACAGTTGCCCGAATTGCTGGAATACAGCCTGCGGTCCGGGAAATGAGCCCAGCGACGTTTCAATATTGGCGGCAGCGGCCGACCAGAGCAGTAAAAACACACCGATACCCAATAAGGGCGCGGTCACGTTCAGTAGCCGTTTTGAAAGTCGGTTGAGCAGCCGGGGCAGTCGTGAAGGTAGGCTGATGAGTTGAGATTGAGTGGTCATAGTGCACCTGTTCCCGTGGCAGCGATAGCACTTGGGCAATCGCTGCCTCTGAATGAGTTAGAGTGTTTCGTCCGTCAGTCCGATATCAAACTGCCTGAGATAATTCACCGGCTGGCGACCATCAAAGGTAATGCCATCAATGAACTCATTTTGTGGTGGCTTAAAACCGGTTTCCGTTTCAAAGTCCGGGAACTCACTGGCGACGAAATCACCTTCTTCGAGTAACGCCCTTGCGGCCGCGGCGTAGATGTCGGGTCGATAAACTTTTTCAGCCGTCTCGAAATACCAATCATCGGTTTTAGGTTCGCTGATCTGTCCCCAGCGGCGCATTTGTGTCAGGTACCAGATGGCATCAGAGTAGTAGGGGTAGGTGGCATTATATCGGAAGAAAACGTTGAAGTCGGGTACCGATCGTACATCGCCTTTTTCATACTCGAAGGTGCCGGTCATGGAGTTAGCGATCACATCATAATCTGCTCCGACGTAATACGACTGGCTCAGAATTTCGACAGCCTCCGGGCGATTTGCGTTGTTGTTCTCATCGAGCCATTTGGCTGCGCGTATCAGGGCTTTGGTAAGCCGAATGGTTGTGTTTGGATAGGCTTCGGCAAACTCGGCTGTGATACCGAATACTTTTTCCGGGTTGTTTTTCCATATTTCATAGTCGGTGATGACCGGGACGCCAATGCCTTTGAAAACGGCCTGTTGATTCCAGGGTTCACCAACGCAGTAACCGTAAATAGTGCCGGCTTCGAGGGTTGCTGGCATTTGCGGTGGCGGCGTGACTGACAGCAGAACATCGGCTTGCAGTTGTCCGGTGGTGTCTCCCTGATGAGGTGCATAGTATCCCGGGTGAATGCCACCGGCGGCCAGCCAATAGCGCAGTTCATAGTTGTGTGTAGAAACGGGGAAGACCATGCCCATGTTAAACGGTTTACCCTCAGCGGTATAAGCATCGACTACAGGTTTTAAGGCACTGGCTGGGATGGGGTGTACAGGGCGGCCATCGTCTAGTTTTTCGATGTACGGCAGCATGTCCTGCCAGACATCATTCGATACGGTAATGCCATTGCCATTCAAGTCCATTGAAAACGGGGTAATGATGTGGGCTTCCGTCCCGTAGCCGATCGTCGCCGCCAGGGGTTGGCCGGCCAGCATATGCGCGCCGTCGAGTTCGCCGGTGATGACGCGGTCGAGCAGTACTTTCCAATTGGCTTGAGCTTCCAGTTCGACATACAGCCCCTCATCTTCAAAGAAGCCTTTTTCATAGGCGATAGCCAACGGAGCCATGTCGGTCAGTTTGATAAACCCGAACTTCAACTCTTCTTTTTCGGGCCAGCCGACGTCAGCCCAGGCACTGGTTAACACACCGATGGATACAGCACAGAGGGCGGCGATTTTTTTGCTCAGCATTTTCTCTCTCCAAAAAAAAAAGACGCCAATAGCCCATCGCGCGGATGAGGTATTGGCGTCTTTGCCGATTTTTTTAATTCTTGATTTTGACTCTCAGACATCGTTGTCTGGGTTGACGAGTTCAAAGCAGAAGCTATGCCAATGTTTGAAATCCTCAACTGACGGGTAGTTTCGGCGAAAGTTGATTTTAATTGTGTGCTATTAGTGAACATTGCCACGGAAAGGCGCACTAACTTGTCGCGTCTTTTGCTGGGGTTTGTTCCCTTTTTTGCATCAGTTTGCTGTGGGAAACCTGTAAAACCGTCCTCTCACGTGTATGGCATAAGCTGTGCTTTCTATTAACGATACAAAACTATCGAGCAATGACGCTCATCCGGAATGGTGTTAACCAACAACATTCGGGATGGGCGTTTTTTTTATTGGGTAAGGTTATGGATTCTCAAAAAACGACAACGCACACCACCTGTCCTTATTGTGGTGTTGGCTGTGGTGTCAGTGTGCGTGGCGGCGGCAGTCAACGCCGTCCGATTATTGATGCAACATCGGACCATCCAGCAAACCAGGGTCGATTGTGCAGTAAAGGCAGCCAATTGTCGGCAACGTTGGAGGATCGTCCTCGCCTGCTTACGCCGATGGTGAATCATCAACCGGTCACTTGGGATTCGGCTCTGGATTCTGTAACTGAGGCTATCCGCGACTGTGTGGACAATTACGGGCCGAACTCCGTTGCCTTCTATTTAAGTGGGCAGTTGTTAACAGAAGACTACTACGTTGCTAATAAGTTAATGAAAGGCTTCATTGGCAGTGCCAACGTCGATACTAACTCCCGGCTGTGCATGTCGTCCGCAGTGGCCGCCTATAAGCGGGCCTTTGGATCGGACTCAGTACCTACCTGTTATGAAGATGTTGAACTGACCGATTTGTTGGTCGTGGTGGGTTCCAACATGGCCTGGACGCACCCGGTATTGTATCAGCGCATCGAAGCGGCTCGAGTGAAACGTCCTGAGTTGAAAGTTGTGGTCATTGATCCCAGAGCAACCGCAACGGCGTCGCAAGCAGATATGCATCTTGCCCTGAAGCCCGGAACCGATGGTTACTTGTTTACAGGTTTGTTGACTTACCTGCATGAACAGGGGTTGGCTGATGATGAGTTCATTGCCAATCACACAAAAGGATTTCGTGAAGCCTTAAAGCAGGCGCGTTATTCGGTAGTGGAGGTGGCGCAGCTCTGTCAACTCCCGGAACATCAGGTGCGTGACTTTTATGAACGATTTATAACAGAAAATTCTGTCGTCTCTCTATATTCAATGGGCATCAATCAATCCAATTCCGGTACAGATAAATGCAATGCAATCATCAATGCCCATCTGGCCAGCGGTAAGATTGGTAAGCCCGGGTCGGGGCCGTTTTCTATTACCGGTCAACCCAATGCCATGGGTGGGCGTGAAGTTGGTGGGCTTGCCAATATGCTGGCTGCGCATATGGATTTCTCCGATGAGCATTGCTCTCGGGTGGGCGCCTTCTGGGAGGCAACCAACATGGCTCGCCAGCCGGGTTTAAAAGCACTCGATATGATCGACGCCATCGAGCAGGGAAAGATTCGGTTTATCTGGATAATGGGAACCAATCCAGCGTTATCGTTGCCAGACAGTCAGCGAGTTAAAAAAGCGCTTTCACAGTGCAACACCGTTGTTGTCTCTGATTGCATTGCCAACACCGAAACGACGGCACTGGCTAATATTCTGTTACCGGCAACCACCTGGGGAGAAAAAAATGGCACTGTGACTAACTCGGAGCGACGTATTTCTAGACAGCGACCGTTTCGTACCGCTCCCGGCGAGGCTAAGCACGACTGGTGGGCCATTTGTGAAATCGCCAAGCGATTGGGACATCAGTCGGCGTTTTCGTATTCTCACCCCAGTACCATCTTTGATGAACATGCTCGGTTAACTGCTTATGACAATAACGGCCAGCGGGATCTCGATCTGAGCGGGCTGGTGGGACTGACGCAACAGGCATATGACGAACTCACTCCCATTCAATGGCCGGTGAACGCCGAGCACCCAAACGGTTGCTCCAGGCTGTTCACCGATCATCAATTCTTTACGCCGGACAGAAAAGCGAACTTTGTGCCTGTTTCTCCTAAGCTACCTGAACTGTCAGGTGAAAACGAACCGCTGGTGTTGAATACGGGCCGATCGCGAGATCAGTGGCATACCCGGACACGCACAGGATTGGCTTCAAAACTGAACAGCCATGAGCGATGGCCGACGATTTATTTAAACCCGGATGATGCAACCACTCTGTCAGTAACCTCTGGGCAGCTCGTGATTCTGGAAAACCAACGGGCTCGGGCTTTTGGATTCGCTGAAGTTGATTCTGCACAGTTGCATGGGTCCGTGTTTTTGAGCATGCATTGGCATGATCAGGTCGCTTCTCGGTCTGGCTGCAACGCCTTGACGGATTTCATTAGCGACCCACACTCGGGACAGCCACAGTTCAAACAGACCCGGGTTTCCTGTAAACCAGCGACCATGGCCTGGTGGCGCATTCGGTTGAGCCAACTGCCTGAGCTATCCGATGATCGTGATTATCACTGGATCATTCCGATTAAAAATGGTGTGGTGACGATCGAAGCCTGGCAAAAAAAACGGCCCGTTATGAACGAAGGTAATCTTGAAGACGACAACCATCAAAGATTCCAAACGGCCTGGGTTGAACCGGAAAAACAGAAAAATGCCTATTGGCTCGACCAATCCGTCACTGCAATCGTCATTGAATCGCGAGAACTGAATTTGGCCGAACTGAATCAGTTGATCCTGAGCTATGAGCAGTCAACCTCGCCAGCGCGGATCAGTGGTGAACTCATTGCATCGGACGGTCATGAACTAGGACGCAGAATCTGCACTTGTTTCGAAACGCATGAAGCGGATATCGACGCCTTTCTGGCGGACCATCCGTCGGCACAGATGGACGAGTTAACGAGGTCGTTAAAATGTGGCAGTCACTGCGGCAGTTGTCGACCGGAGCTACGCCAACGAATACGGGCATCGGAACACAAGAGCTTTGCTGATTCGCTTGCTGCTAAATAACAATCGGATCGTTTCGGTATCGTGGTTTTTAGAGGGAACTCTGTAAGTTACCCCAATTGATACCAATGCTTACCATCCCCGGCGGGTTGCCATTTTTGCTTTTTCGCCAGCTCGGGTTTCAGGTAGGGGTACTCAGCCGCGCTGTCTACAGACTCTCGCACAAGCGCCATGTAATCTCGATGATCCATATCCCGCCATAGTCGAGGAGGACGATTGTGTTGTTTGTCCCATTCACGAGTGGTTGGGTCTAAGTGTCGGTAAGGCTCCAGTTCGGGTACATCCGGTAATGGTCGTGAAACGTCCATAAAATGCTGAAAGAATTCCCAAAGCAGGCCCACGTACCAAGCCTGTTTATGCGGCGCGCCATAGACAAGACCTTCTTTGCTGTACTTGTGTGACAGATACAGCTTACACATGGCACGGTTGCCCCCATCCCACATCGTTGTAGTGCGTGCTTCGAGTTCTTCGAAAGGAATGTCTTTGGTGTGACCGTTTTTATCGAGTGAGCGAAGGACACCAAGGTCTCGACGTAGAGCGGAACCCGTCATGAAGGGTGGATCAAAGAAATGAGAAAGTCCGGATAGCTGTAGGAGTTTGAAAAAAGCATAGTAGATCGGCGTTAGGCCAAAAAAAACGAGATAGGCCTCGTCACTATAGAAATCTAGATAATATTTGAAAAAGTACTCTACCCCTCCTCCAATAAAAATAGCAGCTATTGAACCGCCAAATATGATAAATATGTATATTACTAGAGCTGTTAGTCCCGTTAGTACTCTAAATAACCAAAACCAAAATGAGGGTAAAAGAAGTACATTAGGAAATAGGAACTTTGCCGGTGAAAAACCGATGAGCTCGTCAGTATTGATAATCTGTTGGGTTTCAAGGCGACTATGAGGCGTCGTCAGTTCCTTATTGAGATGTTCATGAACCCCACCCAAGCTATCTAGAGCAAGATATTCATGGCAGTGACTTCCTTTTGGAATTGGTGTGCCTCCAACCGAGAGCACTGTATGGCGGGTACTGTGTGTTGCCGAACCAACGTTCGCCTGTCGACTGTGAGGGTTCCCGGTCAGGGTCTCGTAGCCGATAGCCGTGGATCGATAACTGACCTCCGGGAACTGTTTAATGCGTTCTTCCAGCGTTTTACCTTTGCGGCCGAGCATTTTTACCCGATCGAAAAAGGTTAAGTTCGGCTTAATAGCAGCTACTTTCCGGCTCTGGCAGAGCATTCTGTGTGCCATTATCCCAATTGATACCAGTGCTTACCTTGACCTGATGGTGCCCATTGTTGGGTTTCCGCAGTCTCTGGTTCCAAAAACGGATAGGCTTTCGCAGCGGTAATCGCCTCATCAACCATCTGTTTGTAGGTCTCCGAGTCCATATCCCGCCAGTAGCGGCTAGGTCGGTTGTGGGTTTTATCCCACTCCCGGGTGGTTGGGTCTAGGTGTCGATATGGCTCAAACTCCGGAACGTCAGGCAATGGCCGAGAGACGTCCATAAAGTGCTGATAAAACTCCCAAAGTAACGCTGGGTGCCAGCCGTCGACGCCGCCTTCCCCGACTAAAAGACCGACACCTGTAGGTCGATGCACCATCGAGAGTTTGCGTGTCTGACTGCCGCGACCGGTCGGAATCATGGTGTTGAAGCCTCCGAATTCTCGGAACGGAAGATCGGCCCACTCTTTGTTGTTATTGAATAATCGGATCATGCCGGTATCGCGCTTGATGGCACAGAACATCGGAGTCTTTTTTGGATCAAAGATTCGGTGAAAGTCCATCTTTTGAGCTTTGTCCAGAAGCTTGTCCAGTGGATACAGCGCAATGTAGCCCCAAATTGGCCACAGGAATTCATCTTCTAAAAAGAATAAAAGTCGTAGGGTAGGTATCACGCCATCTAAAAAGAAATTTAAGAGTAAGGTTCCACCAAGTATGATCGGCATGAAAATTACCAGACCTTTAATAGGTAAAATAAAAAGTATGGATAGCCAAAGTGACGGATAGAGCCCTATGTTAGGGATGATAAACGTACCGGGGAAGAAGCCATGCTCTGCCTCTTCATACCTTTCATTCACAAAGGTTCTTCGATTTGTTTTGTGCTTTGCTAAGTCTAGAAGGTGTGATTGTTTAACTTTTTGCACATCGAGCGCGAGGTACTCATGACAGGCTGTGTTGTTTTGAAGCCTCTGACCACCCAAACCTTTGTGTTTCTTGGAAACTTCGGCCGGCTTTAGCGGAGGGTGTGGCACCTCGACGTCAGGATGTTTTCGGTTTACCGGCAGTTGGTCATAACCCATCGCTGTATTTGAATAGCGAATGTCGGGAGTGATTGACACCCGATCTTCGAGTGAGAACCAGAGTTTGGAGGGAATAGATAACGACTCGGTCATGTGCCAGCCTTTTGCTGTGAAACGAGAGTGTTTTTTTAACGTCAACTGGTGCTAATTTAGCCCATCTGAAACCAGTGCTTACCTTGACCTGATGGTGCCCATTGTTGGGTTTCCGCAGTCTCTGGTTCCAAAAACGGATAGGCTTTCGCAGCAGTGATCGCCTCATCGACCATTTGCTTGTATGTCTCCGGGTCCATATCCCGCCAGTAGCGTTCAGGTCGGTTGTGTTGTTTATCCCACTCCCGGGTGGTTGGGTCCAGGTGTCGATATGGCTCAAACTCCGGAACGTCAGGCAATGGCCGAGAGACGTCCATGTAGTGCTGATAAAACTCCCAAAGTAACGCTGGATGCCAGCCGTCGACGCCGCCTTCCCCGACTAAAAGACCGGCACCTGTTGGTCGATGCACCATCGAGAGTTTGCGGGTCTGGCTGCCACGTCCAGTCGGGATCATGGTGTTGAAACCTTCAAACTCTTGGAAGGGCAGGTCGGCCCATTCTTTGTTGTTATTGAATAATCGGATCATACCGGTGTCGCGTTTGATGGCACAGAACATTGGTGTTTCCTTAGGATCGAATATTCGGTGCAAATCTCTTTTTTGTGCTAAATCCAGCAATTTATTTATGGGGATGATGGATAGGCAGCCCCAAAAAAACCAATCAGGCGTGTCTGATAGAAAAAGAATGTCTTTTATCGTTGTGCTAAGACCTACAGTGGTAATAATGTAAAAATAAGTAACCGGCATCACTATCGGTAGTAATAACAGTAGTCCTTTCACAGGCCAGCTGGTCAGCATTAGAATCCACAATGAGGGGTACATCGTAATATCCGGAATAATCTGAGTCCCTGGCATAGAACCATGCTCTTTTTCTTCATGCCTCTCACATAAAAAAACTTTTCTTAATACCTTTTTTTCAAGCGATTCTCGAAGATGAACGAGCTTGCTCATCTGTACATCTAAAGCTAAGTATTCATGACAGCGAGTACCTGGCTTCAATAACTGTCCGGATAGCCCTTTATGTTTCTTATTGACCTCGCTCGGTTTAAGCGGGGCTTCTCTAGATGTTTTATTTCCAAGAATAGGTTTTGTTGACAGGTTGTTATAACCAACAGCAGTGCTGGCATAACTAACAATTGGTGTAGCGTCTACTCGATCTTGAGTGGTGTACCACGCTTTAACTGGAATGTTAGTCAAGTGAACCTCGCAAGCATATTAACTTATTGAAAAAAAATACAAGTACAATCATTTTTCAACTTCTAACTCATGCCGGCCAACAACCCAACCGATATCGTCATTCCAGCTATCGTCGTTGTCACTGTTGTTAATGGGTAAACTTGTACCATTTGGCATGATGTGTCGAACAAACAACCGGAACTGGAAGTTGTGTATGATGTCTATCCATAAAAATGAAGATACATCGGGTAGGTTGAAATTATAACGGATTCGAAGTCCGGTGGGTTGCTCGTTGGATCCCAGCAATGTGATTTCTTTCAATTTTTGCTCTAGCTCTTCTTCGGTAAAGTCTTTGTCATGTCGATAACTGCCATACCTCCGATTGTTGGAAACATCCGCGTAACTTGCTGTAAGTCGCCATTCTAGTGAGCTTTTTTCGTTAACAAAGGCCGGGTGACTGATTTCGACGGTCACTTCATAAGTCTCTGAATGCACTTCGCGATGTGAAAAGCTTACCGACGGACAGAACAACAGGTCCTGCAGTTCGTTAAACACTTTTTCGGCACTATTTAGATCGTCGTGATCAAGTCGATTTTCTTTATCTTTTGCGAATGGACAGTGTTTTGCCCAGGCTTCAAATCGACTATCGGTTAACCAAGTTGCAATGAGGCCGGCGAGTACAGCAGCGCCCGCGAGTATCCATCCCCAAACCGGTATCCAAGCTGCTACCGGGACAATGGCATTGCTGGCAATAAAAAAACAAGCCAGAGAAGCTACACCTAAGAGTCCAGAAAGAGCCGTTGCGATTGCCGCATCATGATCATGTTTATGAGTTAAATCTATGGTGCTAATTGCACAGTCCACGGCGGCAATGGCAGCAACACCAAGACCCATAAATCGATACATGGGGAAGGATAATGGAATCCCTTTGATTGACACGGTCACGGTTCGACTAGCTAGCGCACCGATATGTCCACCTCTGGACGATAACATTAAAATTAAACGGTCAGAGCCTTTCCAGGCTTCGAGTGCTTCAAGTGTGGCGGCGGCAACAAAAGCGGTATGTTTTGCCAGTAAGTACTTTGCACTTCTATTGTGTCGACTTTCGTTTTGGAGGCCTTGAAGGGCTTGCCCAAAGCTAAAAACTTCAAGTATCAATAAGGCCGATGGGATGCTTCGATAAATATTTCGAAGCGCACTTTGACTTTTCGCTTTCTGATGCAGCCGATTCGCCATGTCTTCAGTCCAAGATGTCTCGGGTACAACGATCATGCGCACTTTGGACGTATATCGAGTAGCGGAACCATCAGTGTTAGAAACCTGTTCACGAAAAACATCGGTCCACCGCAGATCTGGTGTGTCGAGATTTGGACCGCGATAGGGTCGCAGATCGGTCAGTGTGTTGCTGCCAAGTCGATTTCCGGCTTCGTCGGTCACGTCAATCCAGCGCATACTGCCACTTTTGACTTCACTACGAGTTTGAGCTCTGGCTTGACGTCGCTGGAGGTTAGTTGTGTTCTCCAGACCGAAGAGCTGTTTTATGCGGTATTCACCCGGAGCGATGACACCGTCCATCGCTGCAGCTTCTTCCAAAATATGCACTTTGGATAGTACCGGTAAGCCGGTTGCTTTGCTGACTTTAGTAAACAAGTTGTCGATATCGATCGTCGAAGGACTGCTATTTTTCAGATCATAGTGTTTTTTGTAGTTGGAAAGAACTAAGAGGAACCGATCGACGACATCCGGGACACCGACGCTGGGTTTTTTCATCAGCCCAGCGACGGTTTCGGCGTTAGGGGCATGTGCGCTTAACAGCAGGTCGATCGAAGCTTGGTAATCGCCGACTCGCATCTCGGGGCTGTCGATTGAATCGGATTTTTCAGCGGTGAACACGTCTGGTGAAGTGACATCGATATCGCTGTCACTAGGGAATAGCCAAGTATGTGCCTTGTGGTCCTGACAGGCAAGCGCTTCGATTAAGTCGAGCCCATTGCTCTGTTCTTTTCTTTCCGCTTCAACGGTTTCCGGCAGATCATAACTGTAGTCCTGAACATTGGGATCAGTCAAAACCAAGCTTAATGCTTCACTGGTTTTTGCCCATAGCTGGCTGTAGGTTAGAGCTGGTAACCATGCATAGTCTTCCAAGCAGTCCCAGAACGTGAGCGCGTGGCTGCAAGACTCATATGGATTTTCCTCGTCCAATAGGTATTTGATGAGGCTCTTTTGTACATGCCTGAAGTTGTCACGATACTGCTTACGGACATCAACATGTAGCCAACGTTTAAGCGCATCCGAATCAATGTTTTCCTTGGCATCATTCAGATAATCGCGCGCGTCTGAATCGAGCTTTTCAAACGATTTCTCATCAAACAACATCGGGTAGATGATTTGTGCCATTTGCGTTGTCTGTGCAAAATCGTTATGAGTGGCCGAGGCATCGAGTCCAAACTGTGTCGCATTGATGGGTTCATAGTTTGAAGCGTCTTCGGCTAACGAATCTTTGCGCAAAGACTGCTGAAACTGCCCCTGAGGCGTTTGACCAGCACCATTCATATCGCTAATGATTTCTTCTATTTTAAGGTGCGTGGTGACCATGGCGGCATTGAGTAAGTCGACATATCCCACGGGGTCCTGAACGGTTAAGACACCATCGGTCATGTTGTTTTGGTCACACAGAGGGGCCCCCATGCGTTGTTGGCGCTGAGTATCGACGTCGCCGATGGGAGTATCTGGGTTTCGCAGAGTTAGCCATTGACCTACCTTAATATCGCTAGGGTTGCCTAATCCGTTTCGGTCAGAAAGTGCCTGATAGCCCTTACAAAATGAGTATCGTTGCGCGATGCGGCTGAGATTTTCGCCATCGCGTACCCAGTGTTTCAGTCGCGGATCCTCAGGGTTCATTCCACCCAGACTGCAAATGCGAGCCCAGGACCATTGTGTGTGTGAAAAGGCCACCTGTATTTGGGCAGCTTCACCTTCCATGATCGTAGGCAGGGTAATGTGGTCAACACTTAGACCAGTCGCGGGTCGATGATCAAGCGTCTGTTGTATCTGAAGGTCAATACCCCGGAGTTGCTGTGCCTGGTCGGTCACCTCGTATTCGTGCCATAAGTAGCCGTTGATAAAGATGTAAAGCCAACCTGGCGGCAGTGGAACATCCAGAGCTTGGCCTTCTTCAGCATCCGGTGCCTGTAATGCTACGCGGGTGGACGTCAGGGTAAGCTCTGCGGAACCCTCGACTTCGTCATCGGGTTTGGATTCATAGAGTCCGAGAGGTAGTAGAATCTTTCCTCCATCCTGGGCTGGTTCGCTGAGCATTTTGTAGTAGCGGCCTCGGCGGATCTGACGGATCGTATTGGTTATTATGGTCACGAGGCGCCTCCATCGGTTAGGGTTTGGCTATACGCGCTGTGCTCGTCTTCAGAGTCGGACAGAATTTCTAATGTCGTTCCGGGGGTTATTGGCCCTTCGGTATTCCACTCAAAACCATCTGGACCGTCTCGGGATTCCAGCTCATCAGAAGCCTTTGTACTTTTGGGGAGGGGCGGTAGGCCAATGTCTTGAATCAGAGGCATAGGCGGCGTGTTTTGATTATTAGAGACCATCATGTCCATCGCTCGGGCCGCTGGGACACCTTCAATAAAGACATTACTGCTACCCATGATGAATGAGGCTTCACCACCTTTGGTGCCAGACTTAACGCCTTTCTTGTTGCCCGGCTCATCGCCCCGGCTTTTACTGAATGTGCTGTCTTTGGTGCAGGCCGGCTGTCCGTTGATGAAGACAGTACTGGCGGTGTTGGCGGCGTCTTTGCTTTCTGCCACATTCGGATAGGGAATCGGTACGACGGAGTTACCTATTCGGGTCAGGCAGACATCAACGGTGTTCAGAATACCGCCACTGTCAGCATGGACGGCGGTACGGCCGTTTATCAGGACACTGTTTTTACTCATCTTCTCTCCTTGACTCGGTTACGAAGCCGTTCGGCTCCAGGTGAATCGCTCCATTCCTTCATGAGCGATACACACGGGTAGTAGATGGCCGTTCCAGTAATGATGAAACAGCATGGCAAGTGGCAGGGCGCAAACCCCTGGAGTACCGATTGTTGCGGCCAGTGCGATGTCATTCTGACTATCCGGGTCCGGCCAAACCCTATTGCCGTTCGGTTGAGCATTGTTCGCCTGCCGAAATCGATAAAGCTCAATTTCGGTCGCAGCGGAAACTGGAAGGCCATGGAGCAGCGGACGGGAATAGGCATCGTGAAGTGACTGCGTGATCGCCCTCAGCGCTTGTGGTGTTTTCTGTAAAGGATCGTCGCTGGCAGGTTCGGTTGCCTGAGCGACGAAATAAGCTGGTTGGTCTTTGTGTTCGAACATTATCGCTGTGATGAGATCGGTGCTGTAAATTCCCTCACTGCGAGCACTGCAGGCAAGTTGTGAGCGGTTCGCTTTCAATAATTGGTTGCCGCAACCAACGTGGGATGACAGCCAGAGCCAAGTGCCTCGTCGGTCTGCACAGTTGGCTTCCCATTGCTGGAGGGTTTCGGCCAATGTGACTGAGCGAATACAGTCGTTGGTTGAGAGCTTTAGTGCGCTCTGCAGGCTGCTGACTATTAGGTCCGGCCAGAACCCGGTCAGAACCAGATGCGTCTCTGGCGTAAGTTCCATGGCGACAAGTTTGGGGAGCAAATCCTGACACAGCAGGCTCAGTCTTGCATGATCATCCATCACGGCTGCGTCAACAGTCGGTGCGGCGAGTATCGGGTACTCACTGCCATCGGCTTCGGTTAACCAGTTATCCATTTCGGTAAAACCGCACAGCCCGGCTTGTGCGTTTGCCAGGCCAATGTCGATACGATCGGTTTGAGGGAGCACCGCGGCACCATCGGTGATATGCAAATGGGACAGTTGAGCATAATGAGTCTTCGAATCGCTCATGCTGAGACCTCGGTTGCGGTTTCGTATTTCAGATCGATGTTTTCGGCCGTTAATCTGAACTGCACGGATTGATCCGAGAGTGGGTTCCATTCGATGGCCGCGCGCCAAACCAATGCGATGGTGTTCTCATCGGTATCGATTAACAGGGTGTCGCAGATTGGTACGAGCCTCTGTATTGACGATCCTCGCTTGACCAACAGACGTATCTGATCGGTCAGATCTGGCAGTTCAAATTCCTGAACATGTTCATGAAAGCCATTAAGTCGAACCCTGGCACCGGCAGGGTAACTGTTGAGCTGTTGATCGCGGGGTGCGCAGTTAAACAATCTTTCCGATACGTTGGTGGGATAGGGGCATCGGCCTTCCAATGCCGCATCCGCATCGAGTGAACTAAATGCTTCGGCTCTGGGTGTCCAGAGCATACTAACGGCTCCGAATCCGGCAGGGTCGGGTCGATCGTTGATGCCTTTCAGAAACGGCGACGTCTCAAAACAGGGCATCTGGTACGAAGCGTTGTGTTTGGCGGCCGGGAAAAAACCACATCCAATCGGGTTGGCATCGTACTGTTTGGTTTTATCGTTTTGGCTGGTAAAGCGACCGCCAAAGGCATGTTCCCATGTCACCGGTGTGGCCTGAACCTGAGCGGGTTTGCCCGGAACCCAGCCAAAAAGCGTGCGCTGCCATTGTCGCGGACCGAACACGTCAATGGATTTCTGTATTTTGGGTTGCGTGTCGATGCTTATTGAGAGTGTTTGTTGTGTCGCGCCCTCAGTGGGAAAGACCGTTCCGGATAACAGCCATTCGAAACCCGATTTAAACGGAACCGTGTCCGCGACCGATTCCAGGCTGCCGGATTCTGGATCGTCGCCCCGATACGTGTCAGCCTGAACAATCGGGCAGTCATCAGCGGACAAAGGATAGAGTTTGCCTTGTTCATCCCAGCGGAACCCGATTTTAACGGTACAGGTGAGTTGTTGTGTTCTGTTCTGCCCCCAACCGGGTGTCACGTCTGCGGCCCAGGGGCTGAGATTATCAAGCTGCATGGCGATCCTGTGTCAGTAAGAGGTTGTCGTTGAGGTAACGTAGTTGCGTGTGCAGCCAATGAGTCGATAAGTCCGGCCACAGGCGTCCGGTGAGCTGACCGAGGTGTAGCCAACCGGTTTTTTGCCGAGTCGCCGACTGCGTCATCAGCCAGGCAGCAAATGCCGCGGGAGTTTTGTGTTGTCCGGCGGTGAGCGGTGAGGACGGCAGGGGGTAATCGGTTGGCAGTATGAAATGAAGCGGTGCGTTATCCGGTGCCCGGTGACTGTCTGCATCGGCCACAGCGGGTTGCTTTGGTAATGCCTGTCCGGTCCATTGTTCGAGTACCCAGGCCGAGTGGGCGTTAAAGTGCGGTATCGACAGTTTTTTTAAGAGTTCCGCTTGCATGGCCGGTGAGGGATCAAAGACCGCAGCCCAGAGATGTTCGGGTGATTGGTCGCAGTGTTGCAGAAAGACAGATCGACATGACTCCGTGGCCGGGAGTGCACTGAGCAGCCAATCGTCGTGACCCGCCGCATCGCTTTGCAGGTGTTGCAGCAGGTGGGTGGCGGCGGATTCTGGTGCTAACACCAGAGTGCGCTGAATGTTGTCACTCGCATTCAGTTGTTGCTCTGGTGTAACCAGGCGAACCGGCCAGGCGAGCTTGCTATGATCAGCGCAGTAACGCAGCGTGCTGTCATCCCACAACAAGCTATTAAGACATTCAGGCAGGCGAGGCAGTAGCCCGGATGCAATGACTTGATCGCGCTGGTTGTTCGACAAGTTCGTCGATGAGGCAAGTATCAGCGGTCGCAACGCTAACGGCGGATCTTCGTCTTGATCCAGCATGGCTTGTAAATCTTGCAGGGCCACCTGGTACGCATCGGTCGACTGACTTTGCAGGCAGGCAATCTGCGCGATGGTGCGTTGTTCAGGCTTTTCTGGCCACTGAGTCATCAGATAATCCTCTGCCGTTGATGACAGAATCTTCAGACTTGCAAACAGACGTCGCTCAAGGGTCAGTAACGGGCGTAAGGCGCCTCCCGTTGCCCAAAGTTGATCGCGTTTTTTAAAGAGTTGAGCCGCTTGCTTCAAATGACGATCAAGCTGAGAACTGTCCTTAGCACTCAACATGGTCAGTTTAACTCGACTCGGCCGCCTAACAGGCGATTGTTGCCGCTGGCTTGAGAGGTGATGTCCTCACCTTCCAGGGTGATATCACCATCGCTGCTGAGGCTCAGGGTCTGCTTGCCAACTTGCAGTTTCAGGTGATTTGGGCAGTTTAGCACCCAGCGCCCGTCAATCTGGCGAAGGGTTGGCTGTGGTTCATTACGTTGCTGGAAATGTTGTATGACAGCCAGGCGTCCATTGAGTGGCTGAACCATCACCGGGTCGCCAATGCTGAACTGATGTACAGACTGCATACAAGCTTCGATGGCGTATTCCGAGCCTTGCCAAAGAACATGAGTGACAAAGTTGTTGTCAACGGTTGCGACTTCAGCCAGTACAGGTTGATTCAGAGGAAATGCAGTTGATAAAGGTTGAGCAGCCATGAGGATTCCTTCTCGGCATTAACAAATGAGCGTGTTTCGGGACGCGTACTGAACGGGAGTGGGTTGGGCGGCACTGAATCGGTCCCTAAACTTCCTCTGTCCAGGACGGTTGGCGTGAAAGGTCCTGCTCGCACGCCATGCGGCGTACTGTAAAAGGTCGCGAGTCGGTTTTCCAATGAGATGTTCAAACTTGCGGCCTGGCTCTCAGAACTGAGGTCGAATCGTGTGAAAGTTGCTTGCGCAACGACCGGTCCACTTTCCAGACAATTGATGACAGGCATCTGAAGGCCTTCCGGTCTTGGACAGCAAACGATGCGAATAATGAGAGCCTGCACTGTTTAGACAAGTCTCACAGTTTGGAGGCGTAAATCTTTCCAATCCGCTGAACTCGGTAGATTATTCTGGAAATTGAATAACACTGAGTTCAGGGATGTTCCCTGACCTGCGCGTTATCACTCTTGTCGACGAGCCAGCATTCCGTTCAGCCAGATTGATGCAGATATCTTAACCTGTAAAAACTGGAGGTCTTTATGGCCATAGGCGACGAACTGTCGAGTATTGATTTTGAATCGATGATCGGCGGTCCTCTGAATGCGGTTGTCCGTGCACAGGCACAATCCGCACAAACGTCCGTTGATTTCATTAAATCAGTTGGATTTGAAGAAGACAGCAACACCCCCACCATGGTGACATTCAGCTACATGAAGCCGATCGAATCGAAAGACGAACAGGGCAATGTCACCGTGACCCCGACAAAATACGATCTGACCGTCCCCTTGCTGACGATGCTGCCGATACCCTTTATCCGGGTCGAGGAAACCACCATCGCATTTAACGCGAAGATTAACTCGGTGCAGGAATCGACAACATCCAGTTCCCACGATCTCAATACCTCCCTGTCGGCTAAGGGCGGCTGGGGACCGGTATCGGTGAAAGTCAGCGCGAGCTACAGTTATAAAAAATCGACCAGCTCGACGTCCAAGGTGGAAAAAACCTATTCCCTCGCGGTTAATGTGAAAGCCGTGCAGGATGAACTGCCGGCCGGAACTGAGAAGCTTCTGAGTATTCTGGAAAGCTCCATCGGCGAAGTACCTGCTGCCTGATCTGAGCCCGAAAGGGCTCTTTCCCTAACTAAAGAGAACGCTTATGTCCGATTTAAGTGAAGTGCTCGGTTCACTGATGATCTCGCTGGTGCACGCCCGTCGCATGGCGGATGAAGAAACCGCGGCCGTTGCGGAGTATTACAAAGACCACCCGTTGTTGGAGGGAATGAGCCTGCCCCGCGTCCGGGTGCCTGAGTTGACCATTGACCTGCCAGTGACCATCGACGAGTACATCGCCCCAAAAGATGCGGCGTTTGATACACCCGGCAACATTCATAAAGCTCTGATGAGCCAGCTGAAAACGACATTGGACGATGAAGACATTCTCAGTCGTACCGGGTCCTTTCAGAATATTTTTGATCGCGAAGTCAAAAAGAAACTCGATCGGCTGTCGGAGCAGCAAAAGAATGTACAAGGCAAAGTAAGCCGTGAAGCCATGGTCAGAGCCGTTGATGATGCCTTGCAGGCGTCATTAGCCAAGGCGGATATCGATCGCGAGTTGCCGCCGGAAAAGAAACAGACGCTGACCCAGGCGATTCGTCATCGGGTGTCGTCGGTTGCCCTGAAGGCCTGGCCATCGCACAGTAAGTTTAAAACTTCCGCTGTCACCAGTGACGTGAAAGAACGTGCGAACCATGAACTGGCGGTAAGGTTGAACGTCACCTTGCGTGAAGAAGGCCTGGAATGGTCCTCTGGGCAAACCCGGGACGGTGCTGTTCACAGCCGGTTGATGCCGGAATAATGAACTCGATTATCCGGGAAAAAATCCTGTCGCAGCTCGCGATCGTGGGACGGCTGGTGGATCTCTATCAGCAAAAGGACGCTCGCTTTGCAGTCTCGGTGATCGACTGGGTCGAGCAGACCGAAACCGAGCTGGCGCCGTTTCGACTGCCACTGGTGTCCGAGTTGTCCGGCTTGCGAGGGATGATGGCGGCCACGGCGGACGGCTATGTCGAACCATCCGTCGCGCAAACCAACAGCCGCTCAACGCGAAAGCAGATCTCGGCCACTTATATGGTGTTGTTGCAACAGGCGGAACAGCGTCTGCGTGAGAAAGTCCTGACCATCGATGCGGAGCTTGATGAGTATCGCGACAAACTGTCGCAAGTGCTTGCCGTGGCGTCGGAACAGCAACCACTGCCGGCGCCGGACGTGATGTCTACCCAGTACCTGGATCAACTCTGGCACCAGGTCAGTGCCAGTCAGAGCAATAAAACGCTGGTGTTGTATCTGCAGGCACGGATGTCCGAAACGGATCGGCGGTATCTGCTGCAGGATCTGGTGGGTCATCTTCTGGGGCAGGTGAGCGCACAGGCGTGATCAATCTGAGTGCGAGTCGCTCCTTTATTCTGAGTTTAAGCATCATTCTGAGGCGATTGTTCGTTAATATGCACTAAAAGTGCGCTTTATTGGTGAGTGCGCGATAGCAATGTCCCGTTTTTAACGCCTAATCGGAGTTGGCGGGTTTGTTGCATTATCTGTCCAACTGGACAACTTTTAGGTTTGCTCATGGACTCAGTCACTTCTCATCTGCGCAGCACCGCCGGGTTCTGCGAGCACGGTCCTTCAAACTGGCAGTTACACCCGAAAGGGGCGCTGGCAGGTGTGCGGCTGGCCGTTAAGGATCTGTTTGCGGTGGCCGGCTATACCAACACAGCAGGCAATCCGGACTGGCTGCGTACACATGGTCCGGCGACCAAGACGGCCGATGCGGTGCAGCGCCTGATGGATGCGGGATCGGTCTTCTGTGGCTTTACCCAAACCGATGAGCTGGCGTACGCGCTAGAAGGTAACAATGAGCATTTCGGTAAGTCTGAAAACCCGAAATTACCCGGGCACGCCTGTGGCGGCTCCAGCATGGGTTCGGCGGCGGCGGTTGGGTCGCGTTGGGCGGATGTCGGACTGGGAACGGACACCGGTGGCTCCATTCGTGTCCCGGCCAGTTATTGCGGCTTGTATGGTCTGCGTCCATCTCATGGCGTGGTGTCGACGGATGGATTGATTGGCTTAGCTCCACGGTTTGATACGGTCGGTTGGTTTGCCGGTGATGCGGCATTGCTGCGGCAAGTCGGTGAGGTCCTGTTACCTGCGGACCGGCCAGTTGGCAAACCTGATACGCTGAGTGTCGATCCGTATCTGATGTCACAGGCGTTAGGACATTGTGGTGAAGCGCTAAACACAGTGATTGATCGGTTGTCCGGTGTTTTCGGCCAGACTCGCACGGTTGATCTGGGTCTGCAACAGCGGTTCGCCAACCTCAATGACGTGTTCCGGGTGTTGCAGGGACGTGCTATTGCTCACTATCACGGCGATTGGCTGAATGCGACACAGCCTACGTTTTCGAAACCAATCACGGAGCGCTTGCGAATGGCACTGGCTTTGACCGATGCTGAGGTTGAGCAAGCCGAGTCTCAGCGACAGGCCTTCCATGCGCATGTTCAGGAGCAGCTTGGCGACGATGGTGTTCTGTTGTTGCCAACCACACCGTCGACGGCGCCAAAACTGGGCGAAGATACCTCGGAGCTGCGTCCTAAACTGCTGACATTGACCGCCATTTCAGGCCTGACGGGCAGCGCACAAGTGCATTTGCCGCTGATGCCGCTGGCCCGAAAACATCATCCATCCCGACCGTACGGATTTTCACTGTTGATGCCGTCCGGTCAGGATCACACGCTTTTGCGTCTGTCCGAAGCCGTGACAGATGCCTGGAACCTGGGAGTCTGATGCCATGACCCAACAAATCGCTTTTACAGCACCTCATTGGGCCGCGACCGAAGCCGGACTGGAAATACTGCAACGCGGCGGCACGGCTACTGAAGCCATGGTGGCTGCAGCCGCGGTCATTTCAGTGGTGTATCCGCACATGAACTCCATTGGTGGCGACAGTTTTTGGCTGGTGCACACCCCCGGTGATGAGGCGCCACTGGCGATTGATGCCTGTGGTCGTGCGGCCACGAACCTGTCGGCTTACTCCAAAAAAACGCAACTGAAAAGCCGCGGCGGCGAGGCATGTATTACACAGGCCGGCACCATTGCCGGTTGGCAGACCGCGCTCGATCAGGATCCACGAGCGTCACTTGAGCTGTCGGTGCTGCTTGAGCCGGCCATCCGTTGGGCCGAAGGCGGTATCATCGTGACGCAAAGTCTTGCCGATGCGGTACGCAAAGTGCTCGATGAAGGTCAGGCGCCGGAGAGTTTTCGCGAGCTGTATGCACCGGACGATAAGCCGCTGGCACCGGGCGACAAATTCATGAACCCGGCGCTGGGTGCGACCTTCAGAACGCTTGCCGAAAATGGGCTTCGGGATTTTTACCAGGGCTCTGTCGCTCAGCGGATTCAGCAAGCGCTGAAAGCCATGGGCAGTCCGTTGTCTGAACAGGATCATCGCCAGACTCAGGCCGATGTGGTAACCCCTTTAAGTGTGTCATTGACCGGACTGCGGTGCTTTAACTTGCCAGCGCCAACGCAAGGTGTGCACTCGCTGCAGATTCTGGCACAGGTCGACCGACGACGATCGGAAATGACCTCGAAAGCGGATTGGGCTCATCTCATCATTGAGGCAACCAAGCAAAGCTTCGCCGATCGCCCGGTGATCCTGGCCGATCCACATACTGTGCCCAGTGCGTATCACGACGCCCTCAGTGATGCCGTTCTGCAGAGTAAAGCCGACCGTATCGATATGGAACGCGCCCGTGAATGGCCTTTCCCGAGTGAACTTGGCGATACCGTCTGGATGGGTGCTCGTGATGCCAGCGGCCAATTGGTCAGCTTTATTCAAAGCATCTATTGGGAGTTTGGTTCGGCCAATGTAATTGAAGATGCTGGCTTTGTCTGGAACAACCGGGGCATCAGCTTTTCGCTGGATGCCGGCGATATCAATGAGCTGCTACCCGGCAAAAAACCACGCCACACGCTGAACCCGGCTATGGCCCTGTATGACAATGGGCAGCGGTTGAGTTACGGCACCATGGGCGGGGAAGGGCAGCCGCAAACGCAGGCAACGTTGTTTTCCCGCTTCGTTTGGCAAGGGGCGTCCTTAAGTCAGGCCATTGCCGAAGGCCGTTGGTTGTTGGGGCGTACCTGGGGGGATGTCGATGACGATCTGAAAATTGAAGCCGACCTGGCTGATGAAATTGGTGAAGAACTGACCCGGCGCGGCCATCGCTGGCGTCAGGTTCCGGCCTGTAATGAGATGATGGGACACGCCGGGGCGATTTTCGATTCCGGCTCCGAAGTGAGTGCGGCGACCGATCCGCGCTCCGATGGTCGAGCGGAAGTGGTCTGACTGCTTCCATGTACAATCAAGAAACAATAAATCTAATTAAAGAACCGTGAAGAGAGTCTGATATGAATGAAGTACTGAGTTCCTGGCCCATTGTTTTAGCGCTGACCGGAACGGGTGTGTTGGCTGGCGTTCTGGCCGGTCTGCTTGGCGTCGGTGGCGGCATTGTGATTGTGCCGGTGCTGTATTTTCTGATGCAGGGGTTTGGTGTCAGTGCGGCCTCGGCCATGGCCATTGCAACCTCCACCAGTCTGGCGATTATTGTTCCGACGGCCATTTCTTCAGTTCGCGCGCATTATCGCAAGGGCAATGTGGATGTCGAGTTACTGAAGTTCTGGGGCGCCATCATTCTGCTGGCGGCCATCTTCGGCAGTCTGATTGCCAATGCTGTGTCTGGCACCTTCCTGACCTGGATGTTCGGGATTATCGCGGTTCTGGTCAGCATTAATATGCTGTTTCGGTCGGGTGCGCCAGCATTGTTTCCGACGCTGCCGGGTAAACCCGGACAAGCGTTAATGGCCACATCGGTTGGCGGTTTGTCGGTGATGGTCGGCATCGGCGGTGGCACCATCGGGGTGCCGCTGCTGACCTCTTTTAACGTGGCAGCGCACCGTGCGGTTGGCACAGCGGCCGCCTTTGGCTTGCTGATTGCCCTGCCCGGAGCCTTAACCTTGATGGTGGTCGGTGAGACGCCGATGGATGCGCCGGTCGGCACCTGGCGGCTGTTAAACCTGCCAGCACTGGCGTTAATTGTTCCGCTCACGGTATTGTTTGCACCGGTTGGCGCCTGGTTGGGTGCTAAGCTGAACGCAAAAGAATTGAAGAAAGCCTTTGCGGTTGTGCTGTTTTTCACCGGCACCCGCATGCTGATTCAAGCAGCCGGAGTTTGAGCATGACCGATCCAAGAACATTGAATCCACCGCCCCGTTTGTTGATGGGACCAGGCCCCATTGACGCCGACCCCCGGGTTTTACGAGCTATGTCGGCACCGTTGATCGGCCAGTACGATCCGGCCATGACCGGTTTTATGAATGAAACCCAGGCACGGTATCGTCAGGTGTTCAGAACCCAGAACGCAGCGACGATGCTAATCGACGGAACCTCACGCGCTGGCATCGAAGCGGTACTGGTCAGTGCGCTTCGTCCAGGCGATCGGGTGCTGGTCCCGATCTTCGGTCGCTTCGGGCATCTGCTTGCTGAAATTGCTCAACGTGCCGGTGCAGACGTACATACCATTGAAGTTCCCTGGGGCGAAGTGTTTGAACCAGAACAGATCGAAGCCGCCATTCGTAACGTTCAACCACGAATGCTGGCCATCGTTCAGGGCGATACCTCAACCACCATGTGTCAGCCACTGGAAGAGCTGGGGGCGATTTGCCGGGCGCACGACGTGTTTTTTTATACGGACGCCACAGCTTCCATCGTGGGGAACGATCTGCGTGCAGATGACTGGCAATTGGATGCCGTGTCCGTCGGCTTGCAGAAATGTCTCGGCGGGCCATCCGGTTCCGCACCGGTTACTTTAAGCGACCGCCTGGTCGATTGGATGCGGCAACGCCGAAAGGTCGAAGCGGGCATTCGTACTGAAGCGCATCAGGATGGCAGCGAGCCGTTTATCCGATCCAATTATTTCGATTTACCGATGATTCTCGATTATTGGGGCGAGGAGCGTCTGAATCATCATACCGAAGCCACCACCATGTTGTATGGTGCGTCAGAATGCGCGCGTCTGGTGATTGAAGAAGGGCTCGATCAGGCCATTGAACGTCACCGCCAACACGGTGACGCCATGTTGGCTGGTGTGCAGGCTTTGGGCCTGAAACCCTTTGGTGATCTCAACCATAAAATGAATAACGTGGTGGGCGTGGCCATACCGGACAGCGTGGATGGTGATACGGTACGCGCTCAGATGCTTACCGATTTCGGTATTGAAATCGGCACCTCCTTCGGACCCTTGCATGGAAAAATCTGGCGCATCGGGACCATGGGTTACAACGCGCGGAAATCAGCCGTGTTACAGACTCTGTCTTGTCTGGATAACTGTCTGGCTGTGAATGGTTATCGAGGACCGCGCGGGGAGGCGGTGCAAGCCGCCTTGGAGAGCTATGCGCATGCGTGATGTCAAACATCGAGCCATCGCCGAAACCATTCTGGATCGTTGCGATACTCTGGCGGCGATCAGCGAGTTGCCCGATGGCATCCTGCGCCAGTATCTGACCGATGAACACCGCCGCGCTAATCAGCAAATGGCTGATTGGTTTGCATCGGCCGGGTTGCAGACCTGGCAGGATGCGGTTGGAAATCAATGGGGACGGTTACCCGCTGCTGACGAGGATGCGCCGCGGTTAATCATTGGTTCGCACCTGGACACCGTACCCTATGCCGGCGCTTACGATGGCATTCTTGGTGTTCTGCTGGGGTTGTCTCTGCTGGAGTATTTCAGAGAACAACCGGCCTTACCGTTTCATCTGGACGTCGTCGGTTTTGCCGATGAAGAAGGCTCGCGCTTTGGTACCACTCTGATCGGCTCGCAGGCACTGGCCGATCAATTTCAGCCCGCATGGCTCGATATCCCAGACCGCAATGGGGTTCGCATGGGTGAAGCCATGCAGCAGTTTGGCTTGGACCCGGCCCTTGTGCGTGAGGCGAGGCTCGATCCGGAGTCGGTACTGGCCTACTGGGAGGCGCACATCGAGCAAGGCCCGGTGTTGGAAGCTCAGGGTTTATCCTTAGGCATAGTGACCGGGATTGCCGGTGCCAAACGCGCGCGGGTGCAAGTTCGGGGTCAGGCGGGACATGCCGGCACCACCCCGATGCGATTGCGGCGCGATGCACTGGCCGGGGCGGCGGATCTGATCGGTGTTATCGAACGCATCGGGCAACAGGGCGTATCGGGCGATGTTGCAACGGTGGGCGATGTGGCCGTGCGACCCGGCGCTGCGAATGTCATCAGCGGCCAGTGCGATTTGCAACTGGACGTACGCTCCTTAGATGATGCCCGCCGTGATGCCATGATTGAAAAGATTGAACAGCAAGCCGAAACGTTGGCACGCAGTCGTCGGTTAAGCATCGAGTTTGATTGGTATCACCATGCACCGGCGGTACTGTGCGATGACACTGTTCGCGAGCGACTGACCCGAGCCGTCGAGCTTACCGGGACCATTGCCTTTCCATTACCGTCCGGCGCGGGACACGATGCCATGGCGGTGGCTTCTGTCGCGCCGGTGGGCATGTTGTTTATGCGCTCGCCCGGTGGCATCAGTCATCATCCGGATGAATCGGTCATCGACGAAGATGTTGCGCGTGCGTTTGAAGTGCTCATCGAAGCCGTGCATCAGCAGGCTCAACGCTCTTAATGGTGCATGACGTCGAAGAAAAAAGCGCCACTCAGATCCTGTGCTATAGTCATTTGAATGTTGGTCAACCGGCGTCAGAATATTGCAACGGAACGCGCTTCTGAACAATGGCGTTGCAGCCCTGGTGTTGCTTCTGGTCTTTTCTTTCCTACTCGTCCTGTTGGTCTACTGGTCGCGGGGCGTTGCGCTGTTCGAAAACAACCTGGCTGACGACTATCAGCTTCGCTTCGAGTATTTGCTGGACTCCGACGCAACGACCCTTGAGCAAATATCTGAATCTGTCTTTACCGAGGGGCAGATGAATAAAACACCGTCATCCTTCGGTGTGCACAACCACTGGTATCGGCTGACGCTGAGCAACGATGATCTAGATCGTGTTGATCTGCGCCTGATTTTTGATAACCCCACGCTCGATGCTTTGACCATTTATGTAATCGATCAAAATCCATCTGATTCAGCCTCTGCGCGCCTGGGTGATTCAGTGGATAACGTTCCGCTCGCACAGCGTGCACTGCCGAGTTTCGCGTTTCAGATTTCCGCCGGAGAAACCACCCAGGTTTGGTTGCATCTGCAGACGGTTGGCTCTTCACAACTGTCGATGCGTTTGTTGACGGAAGATCAATTTCATCAGTTTGAGAAACGAATTTATCTGTTGTGGGGCCATTTTGTTGGCATCCTGATCATCATGGCGGCCTATAACGCGGTGCTGTACTCGGGTGTACGCGATACCACCTTTCTGCACTACATCGGCTACCTGGTTAGCATTATGTTAATGATGGGGACGATTCATGGGTATGGATACCTGATACTTCCTGTGCCCGTACAACTGTTCCTCAGTCACTACATCGTAGCCGTGCAGAGTGCCGTTGGATTGGCCACGCTATTGTTTGCGCGCACCTTTTTGCGTATCAAACGCGACTCATTGCGCCCTTATCAGTGGTATCGATTCATTTGTGGTGCGTTGTTGGGGTTGATTGTTCTGTCGTTTCTGTTGCCGGAAAATCTATCGGCGCGAGTTCTGCTGGTCATGCAGTTGCTGATCTATGTCTCCGTCGCGATGATGATTGGGTATCGGTTTCGTGAACGTTTCCGCTGGACCCGATATTACGTGATTTCATGGCTGCCGTTTTTTACCGGTGCGTTGATCGGCATGTGGCTGTTCGGGGGGCTTGTCGAGTATTCTTTCATCACTCGCCATGCACTGATGTTCGGAATGATTCTGGAAATGATCCTGATCTCAATGGCCTTGGCTGACCGGATGAGTGAAGCGGAACGTTTCCGATTGTACAACGCGACTCACGACAGCAAAACGGGTTTGGCTAACGACTATTACCTGGCGACGAAACTTGAACAGTTGGCGAAGGAGTCAGCCCGTGGGCTGGCCTTAGTTGGGGTTAAGCTGACTAACTATGAACAGATCGGCTCGTACCTGAAAGAAGATCAGCGGGTAACGTTGCTGGTGTCATCAGCGGAATGGTTTGAACAACGTATTGATGAGTATAGCGAGCTGCTGACACTCGATCCTCGGAATGAAGTCCGCACGATTTTGTATAACGATTCATTGCTATTGTATTTGGTGGCTCTGAACAACGAAGATGAACTTAGTGAGGTCTTGCATCGGCTGGAGGGCCAGCGAAGTGTCCAGAACGATGTCTTACCCTTTCGATTGAGTTGTGTGTTTGTTGGCCGTTTTCTGGATCATTGGGATGGGAACTATCAGGCCGCTATTAACAGCATTCGTCAGAGTGTTACTACAGCCATCGAATCAGATCAGCGCGTCGTCATTTATTCTGAAGCCAATCAGCAGGCCGGTTTACGCCGACTTCAACTGGCTCAGGATCTTGAAGATGCATTGGAGCAAGATGGTCTGATGTTGTATTTGCAACCTCAGCAATATATTGACGGACGTCAACAAGCAAACTGTGAAGTGTTGGCCCGTTGGTCACACCCGGTGTTGGGGATGATCCCGCCCGATGAGTTTATTGGCATCGCCGAGCAGACAGGATTGATTGGCTCATTAACTCAATGGGTCATTGGCGAAAGTTTTGCCATCAGTGAACAACTCAGGCGGGCAATCGGTGAACCGGTACAGTTGTCGATAAATATTTCAGCCAGTGACCTCTCGCATCCGGAATTTTCCGAGTGGGTGATCCGAGAGGCCGTATCGAGAGGTATTAACCCCGGCAACTTTATACTGGAAGTGACAGAGACTGCGCACAATCAGAATCAGGCGATGTTTCAACGCAATCTGATAAAGCTGAATGAGGCCGGGTTTATGTTGGCCATCGATGATTTCGGCACCGGCTACTCATCGCTGACCTATGTCAGTGATTTCCCATTCTCAGAACTGAAAATTGATCGCTCATTGATATCTGAAATGGCCTCGTCGGCCCGCCAGCAAAAGATCATCCGGGCCACCATCGACATGGCACACGGTTTGGGTCTGGTGGTGACGGCCGAAGGCATAGAAGATGAGGCGACTCTGAAGGCCCTGGCAACCATGCACTGTGAAAAAATTCAGGGCTACTATTATGCCCGGCCAATGCCGGTTGCTGATTATCTGGCCTGGGTTCAAACCCGCATTGAGGCTCTGTAACAGCACCTTATTAATGTATTACGGTAACTGCAGTCTCGAGCAACAAGGAAAACAGATAAGAAGTAAGCGGATTATTATATAAAAGGGCAACTCAGGTAGAGTGCCCATTTTATAGCAGTAGATGTCTGAGTTACTTTACAAATTAAGTGATGCGTTATTGTGTAAACTCATATTTAAGATAAAACTTAAAAATATGCGGATCGTTATAAGAGTTCGGTACTGCTCGGTCAATCGTTTTACTGGTGCTGTTGTCTACTCCGTCACCTAAGCCCGAAATCAAATTAAGTTCATATTCCTTAATTGAAATGCCATCACTATCGAAAACCTTTTTACCATAAAGGATTCCCATGTCAGTAAAGTCGATGTTCCTTCGCCAGTCCACTTTTTCTGGCTCGATTTCTTTCATTTGAATGGTGCCTGAATCGATATTTGAACTGACAATTTGAAAGCTATCACCTTTTTGGATGGCGCTGACAATTTCATCATCATAAAGATGACTGTCATACCATTCATCAAACTCAACTTTGTTGATTAGACTAAGCTCATCATTTGCCCATTCATAAATCATGAGCTCTTTTTGAGTGGCATGTAAAAGATCGGTCACAAGAAAGCTGCGTTCTTCGTGTTGAAATAACTTGAGGTTTGGCCTGGTTTTATGATCTTTAAAATCGCTCAGGCTTTTTAATGTCGTGATTTCAGTGCTGTTCCATTGACCATCAATATTCTCGACGAGTTCAAACTTAGAATCTTTATTAACAATAAACTGTGGCTTTGCAGCGTTCACCTGAAAGGCGAAAGTGACATCGTCCTGATAAACAATATCGCCGTTGTCAGAGTAGATGACGAGTTCATTCGCTAGTGGTTCATAATAAGCGGTACTTAAAGATATTAAATAGAACCAACTGGAGCCTGCCCGTCCAAAATCCGAATCGAAAGCTTCTTTTGTCTCAAATACTTTGGTTAGTTGAAGCTCATTGTTCACCACTTGTGCTTTGCCAATGGCGATCCTACTGGTCTTTCCAGGATCATAACCAAACAGATAGTCGTCACCTGAGGAGTGCAAGTTTAGTCTTTGCCTTCGGTCATCGTAACACGGCGCATTTATCAATCTGGGTTGGGCAATAGACGCCAGCTGCCCCGATTGATTGTCAATAAATACAAGGTGTTCGCCTCCAGACTCCCAGTGATCAATCATGCCGAGATAATCCGTTCCTCGATGGCAGCTGCGATTCCAATACACATCTTTTAATGCATTACCGTTGCTGTCGAACAGTTTTAGATCATTAATGTTGCCATTCGCATCGATAAATTTAGCCTGATCTTGATTCAGATAAACCAGAGTGGCGTTTTTAAGGTTAGTCGTGCTGATCCAGTGGTCCGGGGTGGAATCTACTTCCGTTTCTTGGCAACCAAACAGTGTAAGGGTGAGCGCAAGAGTGAGACTGCGATTGATCAAAGTTTGTTTTCCTTAACAGGGAGCTTTAGAGGGTGGCTTTTGCCAGTAACTTAAATGTTCTTGCGGAACTAAAAGCGGCGCGGATTCTATCAGTTTGTTGGTTTTTCGGTACTGAGAAATGGAAACTTTTTAAACGCAGTTCACATTTCCTTTGCTAACAGCGTATTAACCCAAAAAGGCCTGCTGAGTTGAGTGTGGTGTGACCAGTTCAAGGCTGTGTTTTTGGAGGCTTCCAAAGCCTGTCTAGCTTTACATCTTTGTGAAGGTCGAAGAGCAACGAGTGACATCTCTGGTCAGGATGCTATTCTGATTTGACCTGACCGCATGGTCAGCTTATTGGTACGGTAAGTGCTAAGAGAATAATAACAATGATTAGACAGCCATGGACCACTAATGCAGGTTCACCCAGCTAAAATGGCTGCAGGCTGTCGCCGGAGAGAATCAACGTGATCACATTTCTATTGAATCAGACACCGGTCCAGATCCATGAGGCGGCACCATCGCTGAGCGTTTTGGATTGGCTGCGCACCAAAAGCGCACAACGCGGCACCAAAGAGGGCTGTGCCAGTGGCGATTGTGGTGCTTGCACTGTCGTCATTGGTGCACCGGGTGACCATGGCGTTGAGTATCGGCATGTTAATGCCTGCCTGATGCTGGTCGGACAACTGCATGGTAAGCATTTGATTACCGTGGAAGGACTAAGCGAGCCGAGTGCTCAAACACCGGAGCAACTGCATCCGGTACAGCGAGCGATGGTGGAATGCCATGGCTCGCAATGCGGGTTTTGTACACCCGGCTTCATCATGAGCATGTTCGCACTGTACATGAACTTTGACCAATGCCCGCCGCGTGACACTGTCATTGCGCATTTAGGCGGTAATCTGTGTCGCTGTACCGGGTATCGCCCCATTCTTGATGCCTGTGAGCGCATGTACGAGTACCCCCGCAGCAGTGACACCTTCCGCCCTGCGGCTCAGGCCTTCTTTGACGCTCGTCAGCCGACGCCGGCGGTAATGAGCGAAGGACCTCGTCAGTTTACCGCACCGGAATCACTGGCCGAGTTGCTTAAGTTGCGTCAGCAATGGCCGGACGCCCGCCTGATTGCCGGCGGAACCGATCTGTCACTGGCCTTTACTCAGGCGTTGGAAACGCCCGCACAGGTGATCAGTCTGACGGACGTTGCCGAGCTTCAGCAGATGACCGAACACAACGACTGTCTTGAGATCGGCGCCGCCGTCTCTTACGAGCGCTTCCTGCCCACGCTGTTACAGCATTACCAGGAAGCAGAAGAAATGTTTCACCGTCTGGGCTCGAAACAGATTCGTCACAGCGGCACGCTGGGCGGCAGTCTGGGCAATGCCTCGCCTATTGGCGACCCGGCCCCATTGCTGTTGGCATTACAGGCCGATCTGCAACTGGTCGGTCCCGGCGGTTCGCGTTGGGTGCCCGTCAGTGAGTTTTTCCTGGCTTATCGCGAGACGGTATTGAAGGACGACGAAGTGATCGCCTCGGTTCGTGTACCAAAACGCCGTCCTTCACAGGCGCTGTACTGCTATAAAATTTCTAAGCGCATTGAAGATGACATTTCAACGGTCTTGCTTGTGCTCTCTTTCGATATCACCGACGGCCACATGCACAACGTTCGCTCCGGTTTTGGTGGCATGGCGGCGATTCCGATGTCTTCGGAGTCGCTGAATGCAGCGCTGGAAGGACAACCCCTGACACTCGATACCCTAGAGCAAGCCGGCCAGGTATTAGCCGATGACTTTAACCCGATGTCCGATGTGCGGGCGACTCGCCAGTACCGATTGCAGGTTTGTCAAAATCTGTTGCTGCGTGTCGGTTATGAACAACAGGCCATGGCTCAGGTGAGGATTCAACATGCGGCACTTTGAAACCCGACTTCCCAAGTCCTCACACAATGCGGTAGGACGACCCAGCCCCCACGACAGTGCCGTCACGCAGGTGACCGGCCGGGCACATTACATTGATGATCAGCCTCTGCCGGCGGATGCCCTGCACGCCTATCCGGTCTTAGCACCGGTGGCCCAGGGCACTTTGAAACAGATTGACTCTGCCGAGGTTGAGCAATGGCCCGGAGTACTTGCGGTACTCACCACCGAAGACATTCCCGGTCGACGGGACATCGGTCCGGTGTTTCCCGGAGACGTCTTGCTGGTGGAAGACCGCATTCACTACCACGGGCAGCCGGTGGCAGTGGTGGTGGCCGAGTCCTATGAACTGGCGCGTCGTGCCGCTCGCGCGGTGTCGGTTGAAGTGGACGCCGAAGCCGCACAATTAACGGTTCAGAAAGCCGTTGCCGACCAGCGCTGGGTGCGACCGCCCTTTACGCTGACCCGAGGCGATATTGATCAAGGTTTCGCCGGCTCTGACCATGAACTGGCCGGCGAAATCAGCCTTGGTGGCCAGGAACACTTTTATTTGGAAGGCCAGGTTGCTCTGGTCTCACCGACCGACGATGGTGGCCTGTTTGTGAAATGCTCCACCCAGCACCCGAGTGAAGTTCAGCATCTGGTTGCGGATGTGCTGAATAAGCCGATGCAGGCGGTTACCGTGGAAATGCGACGCATGGGTGGCGGTTTTGGCGGTAAAGAAACCCAAGCGGCACAATGGGCCATTCTGGCGGCCATGGCGGCCGACGTGACCGGTCGGACCGTAAAGTTGCGGTTAGCGCGTGCGGACGATTTTCGATTGACTGGTAAACGACATCCCTTCTGGAATCGGTATCGGGTGGGCTTTGATGACGAGGGTCGCATTCAGGCCGCCGACATCGAGGTCAATGGCAACTGCGGTTACTCACCGGACTTGTCCGATGCCATTGTCGATCGCGCCATGTTTCACGCTGATAACACCTATTTTTATGAGCAGGTGCGCATTACCGGGCACCGTGCTAAGACCGATACCGTCAGCCATACCGCCTTCCGCGGCTTTGGTGGTCCGCAGGGCATGATCGTCGCCGAAGCGATTATGGACGACGTTGCCCGGCATCTCGGAAAGGACCCGGCTGACATCCGGCGGGTGAATCTTTATAGCCCGGGTCGGGATCAAACCCCTTACCATCAAACCGTCGATCAGTTTGTCGTCGGTGACATGATGCAGAAACTGATGGACGAGGCGGATTACACCTCCCGACGACAGGCCATTGCCGAGTTCAATCGAACCTCTCCGATCATTCGTAAAGGGTTGTCTATCACTCCGGTGAAGTTTGGTATTTCTTTTACCGTTCAGCATCTGAATCAGGCCGGTGCGCTGGTACATGTCTACACCGACGGTTCGATTCATCTGAACCATGGCGGTACCGAAATGGGGCAGGGGTTGAACGTTAAGGTTCAGCAAATAGTGGCGCAGGCATTTGGTGTGCCGCTGGCGTCCGTCGGTGTTTCGGCAACTCGTACAGACAAAGTACCGAATACCTCCGCGACAGCGGCGTCGTCAGGTTCCGACCTCAACGGCATGGCGGCCTTAAATGCAGCCAACACCATTAAGCAGCGGCTGATAGAGTTCCTGGTTGAACGCGACGGCGCGGACCCCGACTCGTTTGTGTTTGAGCAGGGGCAGGTGCAGTACGACCAGGGCAGCCTGACGTTTAAGGAGCTTGCCAAGGCGGCATACGAAGCGCGCATCAGTTTGTCATCGACCGGTTATTACGCGACACCGAAAATTCATTTTAATCGAGCAGAAGGCAAGGGCCGTCCGTTTTTCTATTTTGCGCATGGCGTGTCGATGACGGAAGTCGAAGTCGACACCCTGACCGGCGAACAGGCCGTGACGCGCGTCGACATTTTGCACGATGTCGGACATTCCCTGAACCCGGCCATCGACATCGGCCAGATCGAAGGCGGTTTTGTTCAGGGCATGGGTTGGTTAACAACGGAAGACCTGCGTTGGGACGACCAAGGCGCGCTGGCCAGCTTTGGTCCGGCCACCTACAAAATTCCGGCGATCGGCGATATGCCCGCCGAGTTCAACGTGCGCCTTTATGACTCAGAGAATCCGGAAACGACCGTGTTTCGTTCAAAGGCGGTTGGGGAGCCACCGTTCATGTTGGCCAACAGTGTCTGGTGCGCCATTCGCGATGCAGTCTCGAGTCTCTCGGACTACCGATTCTCGCCACCCTTAACGGCGCCGGCGACGCCGGAATCGATTTTGGCGGCGGTTACCGCAACTCGGGCATGGAGCTTGCAAAAGCAGGAGCATGACGATGCTGAATAAACACACTCAAGGGTTTCACCCTCAAACCTGGTCGCAGGCAATTGCACAGCTCGAAACGCAATCGGTGCCGTATGTTTTGGTGACGATTCTGGGTACCGCCGGATCCACACCTCGTGAACAGGGCACTAAGATGGTCGTCACCGCTGAGGATATTTTCGATACCGTCGGTGGCGGACACCTGGAGTTTCGCATTGTGGAACAGGCGCGGGCACAGCTGATCGAAGGTCAGTCGGCGCAGGATCTACAGCATTTTCCGCTTGGCGCGAGCCTGGGGCAGTGCTGTGGTGGCTCGGTGTCGGTGTTGTTTGAATGCTTTGTGCCTGAGCGCTTGCCGGTGGATGTGTATGGTGCCGGTCATGTGGGTCAGGCGCTGATTTCATTGTTGGCGGGGCTGCCCGTCCGTGTGCGATGGATTGATGCACGGGCCGAACTGTTTCCGCCGACATTGCCAGCGAATGTGCAAACCATTGTTGAACCGCAACCTGAAGATGCAGTCGCCGATGCCCAACCGGGAACGGCAACCGTCGTACTGACGCACAACCATCAACTGGATTTTGCCATTGTCGAAAAAGCACTGCGGCAAGGCGCCTCGGCGTTTCTCGGTGTCATCGGTTCGGATACTAAAGCCAAACGGTTCCGGATGCGATTGGCGCACAAAGGCTTTACTGACGAGCAGATTGCAAACCTGACATGCCCCATCGGGCTGTCCGAGGTCCCCGGTAAGCGGCCGATGGAGGTGGCGATTTCTATCGCAGGCCAGTTAATTCAGCAGTATCAGAACGAGTTACCGAACGCACAACGAGAGGGCTTGCAGTGGCGCGAACTGCGGGGTGTTCTGCAAGCCGATGAACCCACATTGGTTGAGGTAAACCATGACTGAACATTGGTTTCGCAGCCGTCGAGTCGCCCTGCCAGATGGCATCGCACCGGCGTCTGTCTGTGTCGATCAAGGTCGCATTGTGGCCATTGAGGCTTATGAGGTCGACACCGGAGTGTCCAACTTGACGGATCTGGGCGATCAGGTGTTGATGCCTGGGTTGGTGGACAGCCACGTGCACATCAACGAACCCGGTCGAACCGAATGGGAAGGCTTCGATACCGCAACCCATGCCGCCGCCGCTGGTGGGATTACCACGGTAGTCGATATGCCGCTGAACTGCAGCCCGGTGACCACGACTACCGATGCCCTTGAAGCGAAGTTGGCAGTGGTCGGCGATAAACTGTGGATCGACACCGCCTTCTGGGGCGGTGCCACGGCGGATAATCTGGAAGACTTGCCGGATTTATTGGACGCAGGTGTGATGGGCGCAAAGTCGTTCACTATCCATTCTGGCATCGACGAGTTTCAGTTTGTGAATCGCGAACAGCTCAAAACCGCGATGCATGAAATGGCCAAACGCGGGTTGCCGCATCTGGTACACGCCGAAGTCGATCATCATCAAACGCCGCCGATGGAAATCGCTTCCAGCTACCACAGCTTTCTTAAAACCCGACCACCACAATGGGAAAACGACGCCATTGCGATGGTGATTGAGGTAATGCGCGAGTTAAGAGACGAAGGTTTAATGCCGCACGCGCACATTGTGCATCTGAGTTCCGCCGAAGCGTTGCCGATGATTGCCTCGGCGCGCGACGAAGGTTTAAAGCTGACGGTCGAAACCTGCCCGCATTATTTAGTGCTGGCTGCTGAAACCATCCCCGATGGTCAGGCATCGTTTAAATGCTGTCCGCCGATCCGGGAGCAAACCAATCAGGAACAACTTTGGCAAGCCCTGCTCGACGGCGTGATCGATTGTGTGGTCTCCGATCACAGCCCCTGCACGCCGCAGTTAAAAAATTTAGACAGTGGTGACATTGAGAAAGCCTGGGGCGGAATCAGTGGTTTGCAGTTTGGTTTGTCACTGATCTGGAATGCGGCCCGCGAGCGAGGTATCGATCTGGACACTGTCGTCCGCTGGATGTGCCAGCAATCGGCGGAAGCGGCCGGGTTGAGCAATAAAGGCCAGATTCGCGTTGGCTATTACGCCGACTTTTGCGTTTTCGACCCGGAGGCTCAGTTCACCATCACACCGGAGATCATCCACCATCGCCATAAGGTGTCGCCCTATGTTGGAACGACCCTGTACGGCGTGGTGAAGGCGACCTACCTCGCCGGGCACGCCATCTATCAGGACGGTGAGTTCATTGGCCGGGCCACAGGCCGGCCGCTGCTAAAAACGGAGTCGATATGACGCTCGATGAACTGAACCAACTTTCCGGTGAAGCCGTCGCCAAAGAGTTTGAAACCTGTTGTGTGTCGCGCCGCTGGATCAATGGCATGGTCAACGCGCGGCCATTTCATTCGATTGATCAGTTACTGAATTGCGCGGATCGGCTCTGGCAACAGGCCAGTGAGAACGACATTCGCGAAGCCTTCGAAGGGCACCCGCGTATTGGCGATGTGAATACCCTGAAAGCCAAGTTCGCCAACACCGCAAAAACAGCCGGGCATGAGCAGTCAGGCATGTCGCTGGCCGACGAAGCGGTGATTCAGGCGATGAAAACACTGAATGATGAATACTATGAGCGCTTCGGTTACATCTTTATCGTCTTTGCCAGCGGCAAGAGCGCGCGCGAGATGCTCGATATTCTGAAGCGTCGTCTGCGCAATGATGCAGAGACCGAACTAAAAATTGCAACCACCGAACAGGGCAAGATTACCCGCTTGCGTTTGCGCAAATTATTGGGAGCCGATCATGACTAAAAGCCCGATCACCAGCCACGTATTAGATACCGCAACCGGCCAACCTGCCGCCGGTTTGCCGGTGCAGTTGTCACGGCTCGAGGGCGAGACCTGGCAGACGGTGGATGAAGCCATCACCGATGCCGACGGGCGCATCATGACTTGGCGGGTGCCGGATCAGGATCTTGGCTTTGGCACCTATCGCCTGCGGTTTCAGTTGCAGTCGTATCTGGGTGACAGCGCCTTTTATCCCTACGCCGATGTGGTGTTCGCGTTGGCCGATGAACGGCATCACCATATTCCATTGCTGTTGTCGCCTTTTGGTTATTCCACTTACCGTGGTAGCTAGCAGAAGCAGCCTCCGGTCAACGGGTTTGGAAGCTCGCGGTGAATCCCTCCTTGGACACTCGCCAAAAAATGTCCTGTTTTTGGACGTTTTCCAAACCCGTTGACCAAAGATTGCTGTCATCGGATGAATGTCGAGTGTCCGAGGCTATCTAACCAAAAAGCGCAGCGATAAACGCGAATAAAAAGAGAGTATTTACATGAGCAGTTATTTTTTTGAAGTCGTCCATCTGATCCTGCGTTACTTCCATGTCATCGCCGGCATTGCGTGGATCGGTGCTTCCTTCTACTTCATCTGGCTGGACAACAACCTGCAGGAACCACCGCAGTGGAAAAAAGATAAAGGCATAAAAGGGGATCTTTGGGCCGTGCATGGCGGTGGCTTTTATGAAGTGGCCAAGTACAAACTCGGCCCCGAAGAAATGCCGACGACCTTGCACTGGTTTAAATGGGAGGCCTACACCACCTGGATAACCGGCGCGTTGTTGTTGACGCTGTTGTATTACGTCGGTGCAGATGCCTATCTGTTGGATGCCTCCAAAAGCACTATGAGTGCCGCCGCCGCGATCGCTGCCTCCATAGCCAGCATTGTCATCGGCTTCCTGGTGTACGAAGGTTTGTGTCGCACACCCTTGGTTGAAAACGGTCGTGGATTTGCCGTGGTCACCGTTGCCTTGCTGGCTATATGGACCTGGGGGTTAGACTTGTTCCTGGCCGACCGGGCCGCCTACATTCATGTCGGTGCGCTGATCGGAACCTGTATGGCAGCCAACGTCTTTACCACCATCATTCCCGGCCAACGATACATGGTCAATGAAATTGCCCAAGGCCGAACCCCGGACTCGGCACCGGGGCTAAAAGGCAAGCAGCGTTCTGTGCACAATAACTACGCCACCTTGCCGGTCATTTTCATCATGCTCAGTAACCACTTTCCGTTTACCTACGCGCACCCATTTGGCTGGCTGGTGCTGGTGGCATTGTTCATCAACGGCATGTGGATTCGTCATTACTTTAATTTGAAGCACCAGGGGCAACACAAACCCTCGGTGTTGATCGGTGGGTTGATTGCATTTTTTGCCATCATGCTGGCCATTGCCCCGTGGTCTAGCTTGGCGAACCAAGATGCGACCGTTCAGATTCATGTTTCAGACGAACAGGCCTGGAATATTGTGCAGACGCACTGTACCGAGTGCCATGCAACGACACCGTCGTCGGAGCTGTTCAGTGCCGCCCCGGCTGGCTTTGTACTGGAAGATTTAGCACAGGTCCGCGCAGCGAAAACTCAGGTGCTGCAGCGTGCAGTGACCGTCGGCGACATGCCGCTGGGCAACATGACTCAGATGACAGGCGAAGAACGGGCACAGTTGGGCGCTTGGCTGGCAGGTCAGCCTTAACTCTTAAAGGGTTAGCTCTAATTAGTCGTAAATGAAAAAGCGTTACGACAATTTGTAGACCCCTCGTTTGGCTGTACAGGCCAAGCTAGGGGTCTGTTCAGACAAACCGGCCGTTAGCTAACAAACCTCTGCGTTCCGTCAGGCTGGCCTCCCACTGTTTCCTCGTTGTCAACCTTATGAACTCATCTGACAAAATGCGGTATTCCATGCAGCTTTTTTCGAATATGCCTGACTTATGATGCAGACGCCGTAAAACTCGGAAAGTACACATTGAGTTGAACTAATTAAAACCCATAGAACCTCTAACATGCGGCTTCTGGGCGCCACTTGATTTCGAAGAAAACCGCACAGGCCACTTTTAGGATAATCAAATTGACAGAATAGCCTGAACCGCCGATTATGACTGGAGCTGGTGGCAGATCTGAGAAACTCACCGTTCCATATATGCCGCACCATAAGAAAACCGCAGGTGCGGTATAAGAAACTTTTATGAGTAGCTATGAACTTTGATATCTGCTTCAACTTTGATTTCAGGGATTTGAGCAATGAGGACATCATTGAGATCTTTGATGAAATTAAAGATATAAATTCTGTCGATGATCAGGGTGATACGCTATTACTTTGGGCATGCAAAGAGTATAACCTCCAGTTGATTGAATATGCTCTATGTCGTGGTGGTGATACTAACTACCTAAATGAATGTGGGGAAACTCCAGTTCAAGAGGTTATAAATATTGCTGAAGACAGAGAAGAAATTGCTTTAGCTATCTTACAAAAACTCATTGATGCTGGAGCGAATCTGGAAGTCAGAGGGTTTATGAAGAAAACGGCTTTTCTGAAGGCATGTAGCCGCAACTCCAAAAAAGTAATTGAGTTACTCGTGAGAAATGGAGCTGATGTAAAAGTTACAGTTGAAGAAGATGGAAAACTGCTAGATGGTTGCTTTTATGCAGACATCTTTGGTGAAACACCTGAAATCAGAAGATATATTGGTCGGCTAGTGAACTCATAACAAGAAATTGTTGTACAAGCCCGCTCAAGAACCGCTTACGCGGCGGGCTTCGGACTCGTGACCTCGCCGCAAAATAAAAACGTTACAAGGCAAAAGCTTGAGGAAATATCTATCAATTAGTTTCATCGCTATTTTGCTTAGTGCTGTTGCATGCTATTTCAACAGTCCAACCGCAAGAGCTTGGTTTAGTGAGGAAAAGTGGGAGTATTTCGGCAAGCTAAATGTTGTTGATAATGGTCGGTACGAAATGGTTGCAAGCCTGAAATTCTACATTAAAAAAGGAATGTCTAAGGCAGAAGTTATAGATGTGTTGGGAAGGCCAGATGAAATCGAGGGTAACGTATATAAATACAACACAGGTTACTTTTGCATTAATTGTGACTCGGGCGACATAAGCTATTACATATTAAGTTTTGAAAATGGGAAAGTTGCTGGCATTCATTTCTTGGCTTAATTGCCTTGTAATCAAGAGTGGCTGGTCCAAGCCCGCTTAATACCGCTGTCGCGGAGGGCCTTTGACTCACTATCTTTCGCGCCAGCACAAAAATGTTAGATGCAAATGAAGAAACTAATCCTACTACTATTTGTTGCTGCTTCAGCTCATGCAAGTGAAAGAGTGTATGGAATTTACTCTAGCTTGGAAGTTAATCCTGATTCCGGAGATATTGGTGGAATGGAAGTTTTGATATTGCATGATGGACGTCCAGGGGAATGTAGTGATTCTGCACTCGTACAAGTTGCAGAAGGCTGGGTACAAATGCCAGCCTTGGTAGATTGCTGTCATTGTTCAAAAGAAAGTGTTGAATTTGTAGTTCCTAAATTAGGCAATTTTAGAGGAGTCATCATCGATGGTGTACTCGAGGGTGAGTTTATTGACTCCGGCTGGAGGCATTCACTACCTAAGGGCAATAGCTTCTGGCAGTAAATCACCTAGCCAATTGTAGCACGCAGCTCGTTCCGGGCTTTTGACTCAAAACTCACTGGCGTTCGTTTTTCACCTGTGTACAAAGGCGTTACGAACAAGGAAGATGATGGACTCTATCAAGAATTTTATTCAACTGACCAATGATATTGCGACAGCTGGACAGCCTAAGGAAGTAGAGTTTAAGGATATAGCTGAGGCCGGATATAAGTACGTTGTTAATATAGGAATGCTTGATCACCCACATGCGGTAATGTCAGAAAACAAAGCTGTTGCTGAGCTGGGGTTAACATATGTACATATTCCAGTCGCGTTTGACTTACCAACCAAAGAGCAAGTTCGGTTTTTCTGTAATTTAATGTCATCGCTTAAAGGTACTAAGGTATTTGTACACTGCATAATGAATTTTAGAGTTTCAGCTTTTATGTATCACTACTTGTCAAAGGTTGAAAAGCTTCCAGAAACTGAAGCTAAATCATTAATGTTTGAATACTGGGAGTTAGACCCGGTATGGGAAGAACTTATGTCCTGGTCATCCGAAGACATCGGCTTGTAACAAAGCAATGTTGGGCAGTCCCGCCAACCGCTCTCGCGGCGGGCCATCGACTCACGATCGGTCGCGGCAGTACAACGGCGTCAACTTTTAGGTAATCACAAATGCTCGATCTTATACAAAGTCTTTATCACTCTAGAGAACTTAATAAACACAAAAGAGTACAGCGAGAAAAAGATAAATACCAGGATGTAAAAGCAGTTGATCTTCTGAGTAGAATTAACGAGTTAGAACAACGTCATGAACAACTTAAATTAACAACATTGGCATTGTGGTCTCTGTTGAGGGATCATTCAGGTTTACTGGAATCAGACTTAAAGAAATATGTCGAAAAATTAGACTTACTTGATGGACATAGAGACGGCAAATATTCCGACAATGAAACGCTTGAGTGCAATGGTTGTGGTCGAAAGATTCTGTCAAAGTCGTTGTCTTGCCCTTATTGCGGTGGCCGAGTGAATAGAAAGAATGCTTTTTCAGGTATATAAACGTTAACAAGATGCTGTTGCAAGTTTCTTGTTAAATAACTGCTTCGCGTAGGGCCAAGGAGTTTTCTCCTTTGTCGCTCACCTCAAAGTTGAACGTAAGGTGTGTATGAAGAAGGTCTTTCTCAGTAATTTGTTTTGGATTAATTTGCTGGTTTTGATCCTTCCAATTGCACTTCTTGTACCTTCAGTTCAGGGGTTGTTGGAGTCTAGTCCATATATTGCGATGTCATTACTGCTCGTAATAGGAGGTTCTAATTTTCTTGCAGTAATGCTAATTGTTTTTATTTTAAATGGAGCATATGGCAAATGGATAGCCATTTCGTCATTTGTATTGTGGGTTGTAGTCGCAAGCCAGGGTGTCATTGGCTTTTCTTTGTCGGTATTTGTTACTACGGGTTATTGGGTATACCAAAGGAAGTTCATTATTAGGTATAGCAGTGAGATGAGTGGTAAATCCGAGTCTACCTAACAAACCAAAGCTGTTCATACTCGCCATAAAACCGTACTTCGGCGGGCATTGGAGTCGCTACCACACGCCCCGAGAAATAAAAGCCTTTAGGGGGTAGGAGATTACGTGGACCTCATTCTAATCGAAGGGCTGCCGGGTAGCGGAAAAAGCACAATGGCAGAAACGCTGTTTAAGGCTGCTCAAGCTAGGGGAGTGCAGTCTAGTTGGTACTTAGAAGAATCAACAGATCATCCGGTACACCCCGTTGAACTTAAGAAAAGCAAGTACAGTACTGACTTCCCTGAACGTTGCCTGAGGAAATGGTCGTCATTTATCGCTGATAACAAAGATAAGGAGCACCTTTTCATCCTTGAGGGCAGTCTGTTTCAAAGTACTGTGCGTTTTATGTTGGAAGGTAAGAATGAGGAACTGGTTGCTGACTATTACAAGGCCTGCCAATCAATACTCTCGGCTGTGCATCCTAAGTTAATCTACTTGCGTCCTGTGGATGCGAAAGCTCACATTGAATGGGTTATGGCGTATCGAGGCGAAGAGTGGACGACCAAAGTTGCAGAGTATCTCGAAAAGACGCCTTATTGTGCTGATAAACATTGGCAAGGAGAAAACGGATTGCTCTCCTTTTGGTGCAAGTACGCGCTGCTTTGTGACTCACTTGCCGTACAAACAAGTATACCATACCACACTGTTAACGCAGGCTTTGGATACTTTGAACGTCAGTTTGATGAAGCCATGAGTCATATCCGCTCAGAAAAGGGGGTTGATAATCAGGTGCTAGGGGCTTGCTAACGCTGTGTATAAATGCCGCGAACCTCTAGCTCGGTTTCGGACACTTTGTTTCATGGGGACTCAGCCCGACCAGATCACTCTGTTACCGAACGTTAAGCTAAATAAAGCCGCACGGTTTTTTTATTGTGCTGAGTTATAACCAGCAACCATTTTCAGAAGCGTGAAACCTAAAGTTTTTAGCCGCAGATCACACTTTTTCTTTCAGATCATCGTTCGAAAAATTATCCCCTCAGGTTCCCTGACAACTCGCCGATAGCGGCTATAGTGAAAATGAAGCTTGTCAGGATGATGATATTGATGCCGAGTCAACTCAAAGTCGTCGCCGTCTACAGTTTGGCCGTGATAGGGGTGGTTTACGCCGCCGTGCAACAGCTTTGGCTGATGGTGGTGTTATTGGCGTTATTTGCGGTCGCCACAGGGTGGTTGTTGTGGAATGAAGCCCGCAAAGCAAAACACCTTTATGACTCCCGAGCTGAGCTTCAGGCGAAAGAAAGTCAGCATCGGTTCGATACCGAGGTCGCTCGGTTGGAAGCCATTATCGATAAGTTAACGCCAGTCTGGCAGCGGCACATCCAGTCGGTTGACGGTCAGTTAAATGACAGTATTGGTGCAATGACAACACAGTTCAGCACTCTGTCGGGTGAAATCGGATCGGTGATCAACTCGGACTACTTTTCAGAAAGCCATGGGTCACAACACAGCATCGACAGCGATAAAAAAATGCTGTCCGACTTGTTTAATGAACTGGCCGTCATGAACAAATCCAAGCAGGAACAACTGTCGCATCTGACCAACCTGGTTGAGCACACCAAAGACTTAAATACCTTAGCCAGCGACGTTCGGAAAATTGCAGAGCAGACCAACTTGCTGGCGTTGAATGCAGCCATTGAAGCCGCGCGTGCTGGTGAGTCCGGTCGCGGCTTTGCGGTGGTTGCTGACGAAGTCCGTTCGCTGTCGACGCAGTCCGACCAAACCGGTGAACGCATTACCGAGAAAATCACCGAACTGAACGATCGAATGTCGAAGTTTCATCAGCTCAGTAAAGAGTCCACCCAACAGGAAAGCGACGCCTTGGAGGGTGGCGAAATGACCCTGCAGCGCGTCATCGATAACCTGGAGGGGCGGGCTGCGGATATGCGGGAGCAGGGCATGAATATGGTGTCCATGGGCGAACGTGTTACTCAGGAAATACAGGAGATTCTGGTGGATTTTCAGTTTCAGGATCGGGCCAGCCAAATGTTGGGGCAGATTGTCACCAGCATGGACGAACTGCATGAACTGATTGAACAGCAGAAAACCGCTCGTCAAAACGGCGAAGCGCCACCGCCGATCGATGTGGATGTCCTGCTGGATACTATGAAAGAACGATACGTTGCGACCGAGCAACACCTTGAACACGGCGGTGAAGACGACACGCCGACGGATCATGCAGACAAAGGTTCCATTAGCTTCTTTTAACGCTTGAGGTGAGTTGTATGGCAAAACGAATATTAATCGTGGACGATTCCGCTTCCATCCGGCAGGTGGTTTCAATCGCCTTAAAGGGCGCCGGATACGATGTGGTTGACGCCAGTGACGGCAAAGATGCCCTGACCAAGCTGACCGGTGAGAAGTTCAACCTGATCATCAGTGACGTCAACATGCCGAATATGGATGGCATTACGTTCCTGAAGGAAGTGAAAAAACACCCCCGCTATAAGTTTACACCGGTCATCATGCTGACCACCGAAGCCGGTCAGGCAAAAATGGCTGAGGGCAAGGCCGCCGGTGCGAAAGCCTGGGTGGTTAAGCCCTTTCAGCCTGCCCAAATGCTGGATGCCGTGGCGAAGCTCTGCTCGCCGTAGGAGGAACGCATGAACGCTGCAGTCGAGGTGGAGGGCAAGCTCGTTAAGGTTACGCCGGGTGACGAACTGAACATCTATACGGCGAATGATCTGCGTGACGAACTGACCGAGCGATTACATGGCGTCAGTCAGGTCAGCGTTGATCTGGCACAGGTTTCAGAAATGGACAGCGCAGGTTACCAATGGTTGGTGGCGGTCAAAAATCTGGGGCCCCGTTATACCGTGTCTTTTGTGAAACTCAGTGAGCCGGTGAAAGATTTTCTGTCACTGCTTGGCGTCTTGTCTCAGTTTGATGGCAGTGCCTCTGAGGCGGAGGAGGACGCATGAGCGAAGAGTCCGTCCATCACATCTTCCAGACCGAGGCGGAAGAACTTCTGGTTGAAATGGAAGACGCGTTGCTGGCCCTGGAAGACGACCCAACGAACCAGGAACTGGTAAACTCTTTATTTCGCGCCATGCACACGATTAAAGGCGCCGCTGGCGTGTTCAACTTTAATCACATTACCGAGTTTACCCACCCGGTTGAAACCGAAGTCGACCTCATTCGACAGGGGCAGCGCACCGTCGACTCCAACCTGATTGCTACTCTGCTGAAAATTAAGGACCACACCTGGGCGCTGGTCGAATCCGCAGTTGATGGCGATGGCAGCCTGAGTAATGCGTTGTACGAAACCGGAGAGGCGTTACTGCAAGAGCTGCAGGGAGAGCGCAGCGTTGCTCCGGCCGCAAAGGCGAACACTGCAACGTCCTCAGTTGAACGCGCACCAGAATCGTCCACTTCCAACGGTCACAGCCGAGCGAACCCCATCGAGGAAATGTTTGCCCACGACTTTCACGACGATGACGAGCCGCCTGAAAGTGATGGCAGGATGGATAGTGATCAGTGGTTTATTTCATTGGATTTTCAGGCCGATGCGCTACGAAATGGTTTGGACCCGGCGTCGTTTATTTCGTACCTGTCCAATCTGGGAGACATCAATGACATCGTCACGCTGACGCATCGGGTACCCTCTCTGGAAAAGGCCGACTTTGAGTCCTGTTATCTGGGGTTTCGAATTGCCTTTGTCAGTCAGGCGAGCAAGGCCGACATCGAGGCTGTCTTTGAGTTTGCGTTAGACGATTGCACTGTCTCAATTTTGCCTCCACACAGTAAAGTCGCCACTTACCTGAAACAAATCGAAGACCTTCCGGAGCTGGAATCACTTCGCTTGGGAGACATCTTGCTGTCCATCGGCGCGGTGACGAAAGCGGAGTTGGAACGCGCCTTGAATCTTCAGTCATCGGATGAAAACGGGGCTACTGAAGAACGGAAGAAAATCGGTGAGTTGCTGGTTGAACAGAAAGTTATTGAACAACCGGTGATTGAGCGAGCGCTGAAAAAACAACAGAAGTCGCGTGAACAATCTCAAACCATCCGGGTGGATTCTAATAAACTGGGGCAACTCATTAATCTGGTGGGCGAGTTGGTGACCTCCAGCGCAGCGATGAAAATCGTGGTTGAACGCTATCACATGCGCGATGCTGACGAAGTTGTCGCGGGCATGGAGCACCTGGTCGAGGAAATTCGCGATCATGCCCTGCAACTGCGCATGGTGCAGATAGGCGATACATTCTCCCGATTTCGCCGTGTGACACGCGATGTCTCCAATGAGCTTGGAAAGAAAATCGATCTGGTGATCAGTGGTGGTGAATCCGAGCTCGATAAAACCGTCGTGGAAAAAATTAATGACCCGTTGACGCATCTGGTTCGCAACGCGCTGGATCACGGTATCGAGCTGCCTTCAGAGCGCTTGGCAGCGGGTAAGCCGGAGGCAGGCACCATCACCCTCAATGCCTTTCATGATTCCGGACACATTGTCATTGAAGTGATCGATGACGGCCGAGGGCTCGACCCTGAAAAAATCCAGGCGAAGGCAGAAAAGGTCGGCTTGATCGAACCGGGCGTAACCTTAAGTCGCGCCGAGATCTTCCGGTTGGTTTTCGAGCCGGGTCTCAGTACCAAAGAACAGGCCAGTAATCTTTCTGGCCGCGGTGTCGGTATGGATGTGGTACGACGAAACATCGAAGCGCTGCGCGGTTCGGTAGAGCTGGACAGTAACGTCGGCAAAGGAACACACATCACCATCAACCTGCCGCTCACCTTAGCCATCATCGATGGCTTTATGGTCGGTGCCGGGCATGAGCGCTACGTCATTCCGTTATCGATGGTTGAAGAGTGTGTCGAGTTTAATAACGGTGATTGGTATGAAGAAAAGGGGCAGAGCAACTTTATCAATCTTCGTGGTGAAGTGATGCCTTTTGTACGCCTGAGAACCTTCTTTCAGGTACCACAGCGGCAACAACGCCAGCACCGGGAATCGCTGGTGGTGGTGCGCATGGGCCGCCACAAAGCCGGCTTTGTGGTCGATCAACTCTTCGGTGAACAGCAAACGGTGATCAAACCACTCGGCGATATCTTCCAACACCTCAAAGGGGTCAGCGGCGCTACCATTCTGGGCACCGGTGACATCGCACTTATTCTGGATGTCCAGGGTCTGTTGACCCTGGCCGGGAATCAACACGCTCACCACAGTCAGGCAGTCGTGGGTTCAGAGGCGAACGAGCACACAGAAGGATAACTCTCATGTTTAAGAACCTTACTCTCAGTATGCAGATCACAGGCGGCTATGCCTTGGTGCTATTGTTGCTGGTGATCGTTTCGGTCTCGTCCTATGTTGGACTGACACGTGCCGTCACAGGTTTTGACGATTACCGCAATCTGGCACGGGACGCGAACCTGGCCGGTCGGATTCAAGCCAACATGTTGATCGTTGAAACCGAAGTGAACGCCTATATTTTTCAGGGCAATGAAGAAGCACGAACCAATTTCCAGACGCGGTATGAATTGTTGCGGGAGTTGGTCGAAGAGGCGCAGGAGGAAATTAATAATCCGGCGCGTGCCAAGCTGGTCGATGAAATTGACGAAGACTCTGTCGATTACCGAACCTACTTTAACCAGATTACCGGTTTAATTGACGATCGTGATCAGGAAGTGAATGACATTCTTGTGCCCATCGGTCAACGGCTGGTCACCGCCGTGTCTGAGATGATGCATTCTGCGTACTCAGACGGGGAGACTGACATAGCCTACCGTGCCGCCGATGTTCTCGAAGCTATATTGCGCGCTCGGTTGGCTGCATCGAAGTTTCTCGAAGACAATGAAAGATCGAACCTGGACAGCTCTTTGAGCTACCTCCAGGATGCCCGAGCTGTTCGTCTTGAATCGTTGCGCTCGTCAGTGTTTGACACCGCACGCCGGGCTCAGGTGGTCCAACTGGAAAATGATTTAAAAGCCTATGAGCAGGGGTTAAACAATGTCTTCGAGACCATCTCAGAACGCAATCGGCTGATTGAGGATGAACTCATCCGTATTGCCTCCGAAGTCTCCCATGAAACTGAGAATCTGAAACTGTCAGTTCAGGAAGATCAGGATACTCTGGGGCCGATTGTCGAACGGCAGAACGAGCAAACCGTCCTGACGGTCGTCATCGTTTCCGTGGCTGCGGTGATTGTCGGTCTGTTCCTGGCTTGGTTCCTGGTGCGTGTCATTAAGCGACCTTTAGGCGGTGAGCCACGCGATATGGAAACCATTGCGCGTCGTCTTGCCGAAGGTGACCTCAGCATGACGTTCGAAAACCGTGAAGGCGCCACCGGGGTTTACAAAGCCATGATGGAAATGGTCGACAGCCTCAGTTCGGTCATTGCCGGTGTTCGATCCGGCTCTGATAACCTGTCCAGCGCCTCACAACAGGTCAGCAGTACGGCACAGAGCCTCAGCCAGGGCGCGACCGAGCAGGCGTCCGGTGTCGAGGAAACCACCAGTGCGGTGGAAGAACTGAATGCCTCCGTTCAGCAGAACTCAGAAAATGCCAAAGTCACCAACGATATGGCCACCTCGGCTGCTGAAGAAGCCCGACAGGGCGGAGAAGCCGTTGACCAGACCGTGGCCGCTATGAAACAGATTGCCGATAAGATTGGTCTTATTGAGGACATTGCCTATAAAACCAACTTGTTGAGCTTGAATGCCGCCATTGAAGCGGCGCGTGCTGGTGAGCATGGTAAAGGCTTTACCGTTGTGGCGTCTGAGGTACGTAAGTTGGCGGAAAACAGCAGTATGACGGCGCAGGAAATCAACAAACTGGCGACAGAGAGCGTTGGCATCGCTGAAAACGCCGGACGGCTGATTTCCAACATCGTACCGAACATTCAGAAGACATCCGATCTGGTTCAGGAAATTACCTCATCGTCTGATGAACAGGCGATTGGTATTGCCCAAATCAATGACTCCATGTCTCAACTGGATAAGGCAACGCAACAGAATGCTTCCGCGTCGGAAGAACTGGCTGCGACGGCAGAAGAACTGAACGGACAGGCCAATCAGCTCTTGGAATCTGTCGAGTTCTTTAAACTCAGCCAGACGCAAACCGGTACACGCATGGCCTCACCAGCCAAGCCGGCCTCGTCTCGATCGGCGGGTGACTATTCGGCGCCGGACAGTAAAGACTTTGAGCGTTTTTAATCCGACGGGGAGTGTCGTATGAACGTATCATCAAAAGACGCCGGTCATCTGTCGGACACGGCTGACGTCAGTCAGTACCTGACTTTTCAGGCCGGTCAGGAAACACTGGCCATTGCGATACTGGATGTGAAAGAGATCATCGAAATTGAAGCCATTACCCGGGTTCCGATGATGCCGGATTTTATCTGCGGCATTATTAACCTTCGTGGCCAGGTGGTGCCGGTAATCGATTTGGCCCGGAGGCTTGGGCGCGACGCTTCGGTGACGACGAAAAAGTCCTGTATTGTGTTGGTGGAAGTGCATCACCAGGGCAGCAGTCAGTTCATTGGGATGATGGTAGACGAAGTGAACGAAATCCTTGAGATTGATGAGCAGCACACCCAGCCGCCCCCGGAGTTCGGTACGGATATCCGCACTGACTTTATTCAGGCGATGGGGCGCGTGGATGAACGATTTATCATCTTGCTGGATGTGAACCATGTATTGTCGGTGTCGGATATCAGCGCCTTGAGTCAGGTGGTTAAACAGGCGAAAGCCGAATCGCTGACGACACAGGATTCTGATTCCGGTGACGCATCAGATGCGTCTTAGAGTCACCGATGACCATGACCGCAAGGGTAAGCACCGGCCCGATCCTCCACGACCGTGACTTTCGCCGTGTTCAGAAACACCTGTATGAACACGCAGGCATTCATTTGTCGGACGGTAAAAAACCGTTGGTCGCCAGCCGCCTGTTGTCCCGGTTAAAAGCCTCCGGGCTGTCGACCTATGCTGATTATATTGACCACACACTGGATAATCCGGAGTCTGCCGAGCATCAGGCTCTGATCGACTCGCTGACGACCAATGAAACCTATTTTTTTCGTGAGCCCGAGCACTTTACTTTTCTGGAACAGCTGCTGGCCGAACACCGGAACAAAAAGCACTGGCGCATCTGGTCCGGAGCTTCATCCACCGGTGAAGAAATTTATTCGCTGGCCATGGTGCTGGCGGATCATCTGGGTTTAAACGGTCAATGGGAAGTGGTGGGAACGGACCTAAGCCACAAAGTCATTGCCGAAGCGGTGCGCGGTCACTATCCAATGTCACGGCACGAAGGCATTAGTTTGCAACGGTTAAAACGCTATTGCCTGAAAGGTGTCGGGCCGCAGGAAGGCACGTTGCTGATCGACGATGCATTGAAGCGGCATGTGCGTTTTTCCATTCGAAACCTGATGCAATCGACACGCAGTGAAGAACGGTACGACATCATTTTTTTACGCAATGTCATGATCTATTTTAATAACGCATCCAAACAAACGGTACTGAACAATGTACTGCGTCAACTGAAAGTTGGCGGCTACTTTTTTATTTCGCACACTGAGTCGTTAATGAACACCACGCATCGGCTCGAACCGGTTAAATCATCCATCTATCGGCTGACTGAATGAAGCTTCCCGAGCACTTCCGATCGATGAGTATGACCACCATTGCCGCCGGTGAACATTTTGTCACCCGGCGCAAGGAAGTGGTGAAAACCCTGTTGGGCTCCTGTGTGGCAGTGTGTCTGTTTGATCCGAAAAACCGGGTGATCGGGATGAACCATTTCCTGTTGCCGGCCGATCGGGTTCGGGCCGATGAAGTCATGGCGACGCGGGCCGGTTTTTACGGGATCAATGCTATGGAGTTGTTGATCAATGCTATGCTGAAAAAACAAGCGGAGCGTCGGTTTATGCAGGCTAAAGTGTTTGGTGGAGGCAATGTGCTGAAACCCAAAGATGGTTTGAACCAAGCCTATGAAATCGGCCGCATTAACATTGAGTTTGTCCGTGAGTTTTTGCAACGGGAACATTTGCCGATTGTCACCGAAGATGTGGGCGGGCAACACGGCCGGGTCATCTATTTTGATGCCACCGATTATTCGGTGTACCGAAGTTTAATCGATTCGACGCAGGAACGTACGGTTCGAGTCCGTGAAACACAGTTGCTGCATCGTGCTGAAGAACAAGTCAAACAAGAGGGGGATAACGTGCAGATCTGGAATGAGGATGACGTATGATCAACGTTGCGATTGTTGATGATTCCGCCGTTGTTCGTCAGGTATTAACGCATTTGATTTCCGACGCGCCGGATATCCATCTGCTCGGTGCCGCTCGTGATCCGATTTTTGCAATGAAACTGTTCGAGAAACAATGGCCCGATGTGATCATTCTCGACATCGAAATGCCCCGAATGGATGGCATTACCTTTCTCAAAAAAGTGATGGCCGAACATCCGACCCCGGTGGTGATTTGTTCAACGCTCACGGACAACGGTGCGTCCGTCACCATGGAAGCGATGTCTTCGGGGGCGGTCGACATCATCACCAAACCAAAGGCGGGCCTCAAAGGCTTCCTTGAAGAGTCAAAGAGCCGCCTGTTGCAGGCGATTCGCGCGGCAGGCAAAGCGCGCGTGCGGAAAATGCGACTCAGTGGCGGCACGCAGAGCCCCATGCCGGTCACGCCGAAGTATACGGCGGATCAGGTCATTCCAGCGTCGACCAAAGCCATGGATGAAACCACCGACCGGGTCGTGGCCTTGGGTACATCGACCGGTGGCACGCACGCCCTTGAACAGGTGCTGACCCGGTTGCCGGTCACGACCACAGGTATTGTGGTCGTGCAGCACATGCCGGAACAGTTCACGTCGGCCTTTGCTGAGCGCCTGAACGGACTGTGCGCAATGCGGGTGAAAGAAGCTGAACAAAACGATCGCGTCATTCCTGGTCAAGTGCTCATTGCCAATGGTGGTAAACACATGATGTTGCATCGCAGTGGAGCTCAGTATCGGGTCCAGCTGAAAGACGGTCCGTTGGTCAGCCGGCATCGTCCGTCGGTGGATGTACTGTTTCGATCGGTCGCTACCTCAGCAGGTAAAAACGCATTGGGTATTATCATGACCGGAATGGGCGACGACGGCGCTAAAGGGTTACTGGAAATGCGTCAGGCGGGCGCTCGCACCTTTGCGCAGGATGAAGCCAGTTGTGTGGTTTATGGTATGCCTCGAGAAGCAATGAAGATTGGTGCTGCCGGCGGCGAGTTGGCCTTGGATGATGTGCCCAGGGAAATCCAGCGGTTTTCCGGTTGAGTACGGCGGGCCTCAGGTTCTGCAAGCCGTGACGGAAACCATTACCGAACCGGATAAGACTCGACCAGCGTCGCAATGATCGACTGTGGATCGTCAGTGTCCGACGTTAAAAAGGTTTCATGCACTCTGACTGCCAGTGCCGCGCGCTGACTGGCAGCCGGTGGCACATAGCCATCAGGGAACGATTGCGCATGGCCGTTTAAAAACTCCATGGCAGACTTTATAGCGGCGGCGCTTCGCCGGCTCTGATCGTTTGCGTAAGAAAACTCCCAGGCGTCGATGCGTTCAGCCATGACGTCACTTTCGTCCTGGGTTTCAGCGCCTGTCGCGGCCAATACCCGGCAGTCGTATTGGCGGCAGGTTTCCGGCCGGTCCGGATAAATGCTGCAGCCACCGTCGATAAACATCGGGCAATGACCCTGCTCGTTATACCCCAGTAAATCAAACCCCTCAGGCAGTCCCGGTGCGGGAAACAGCAAATTGTCGGGGATACGAGTGCGGGCGGCGTTATCGGTTGGCCGAACCAAAATAAATTTGGATGACGTACAACAGCCCACACATTCACCACAGGGCACGTTGCCCGACTGCCGGCCTTTCATGGTGTCGATGAAGTCTTTCAGCCATTGAGAAAACTCTCCGGCGTTGATTTGAGTCTTCATATCGCCTCCTGGCTGCTCGATGGGTTGTCCTTTGATGCTTTTTACGGGATTTCTTAGCCATCCTGACGCCTTAACTGCGACGTGTCTACTTATGGAAATGCAAGCGTCACCATGGAGGCTGTTGGCTATCTGGTCAGATGACGATACTCGAGGGGCGCCATGTCGTGTGTTTTGCGAAACGCGCGAATGAAGCCGCTTTCACTTTGATATCCGCACATATAGGCAATCCATTTCACCGGTTTGGACGAGTTTTTCAGATAGTCTTCTGCCCGGCGCAGGCGCAGTCGTTTCAGATATTGATAGGGAGGGATGCCAAACTCCTGATGGAACAGGTAGTTGAGCTGGTTTGTCGTAAGACCAAAATTGACAGCAATGCTTTCGGTACTGAGTGATTCGCGAATATTCACGTTCAGAAAATTCAGAATGCCGTCCAGCCGTGAACGGACGTTTTGCTGGGCTTCGTTGGCAGGTACCAGGTGCAATCGACAGGCGCTGTATAGGTAGTGGCAGTAAGTTAACGAATCGTAGCGGCAGCGTTGCAGACAATGTAGGGCATCGTCAGCAAACTGTTGTGGCGTGAGTGGCCCGCTCCAGCGAAAAACGGACCCGTCTTCTGAGCGCTGGGGTTCTTTGATCAGAAACGACAGAACAATGCATTCGTAAGGCGTGCCTTGATCATCACTGTGGATGGTTTTATCACCTTCATGCATCCAGATGACATCACCCGACGTGACCGGGATGGATTGTCCATCTTGTTCCAGAATGGCCCGACCCGATAAGATGATCTCAAATTCTTCATGGTTGGGTTTGATGGTTCGTGAGGCAAAACGCTGATTGCCGGTGCGAAACGGCATCAGCGCCCAGAGCCCAATCACGTTGCTGGTCGACAAGGGTCCATCTCCATCAATGAAAATGAAACCTTGCCACAGTCGCTAAAAAACCGGAACCCGAAATGGGTTCCGTTCAGAGGGTAAGGCGTTAAAAGCCCGTCGCGCTGATTTCAAAAATTGAATAGCCCCACAGGTTTCCGTCACTGCGTTGAAGCAGGTTCAGGCGTACATAGCGTGCCTGTTCATCCAGTTTGAACTGATCACTCCTGTTACCGAACTGGCCACCGTTTTTTAACGCGCTCAGGTTCCAGTTAACACCGTCGGTGGAGACCAGTACTTCATACTGAGCCGCGTTGGCCGCTTCCCAATCGATACTCAATGACATCAGCGTTTTAACCGCACCTAAATCCACCTGGAACCATTGGCCATCATTCTGATGAGTGCTTTCCCAGCGTGTGCCACCGTTGTTGTCGATAGCAAAGTCGGCGGTCTGTAATGACGTGGATGCACTGGCACTGGTGAACATGAGCGGGGCTTCGACGGGGTCAGGTGTCGAACCATCGGCCGGCTCACCATAGACTTCCCATTCATAGACGGAGTAGCCCCACAGGTTTCCGTCGCTGCGCTGGTCGTTGCTCAGTTTCAGATACCGGTACTGACCGGAAAGCGGGAACGCATCGGTACGGGCGCCAAAAGCCCCGTCGCGGTGTGTATAGAGCGTGGTCCAGGTTTGGCCATCTGCGGAACCCTGCACCCGATACTCAGCCGCGTTGGCCGCTTCCCAATGCAACTCACTGTGGCTCAGGGACATGGCATGGCCGAAGTCCAAAACCACCTCAGCGGTGGCCACATCAAATGCCGACTCCCAGCGTGTGGCCGGATCGGTGTCGTTGATCAACGTGACCGGTTGAATCGCTGACGAGGTCGTCACGGTCGCGCCAGGTGCCACGTTCGTTGGGTTCGGATCGGTGGGACCATTGCCGCTGGTAAAGCTGATGGCAATGGTATGGTTGGCGTCGATGTTGTTGAAGGTGTATTGGTCGACCGCTCCGACGGACACACCATCAATCAAAACGTCCGCAATCGATTCTCCCTCGGCCGGTGTGAACGTATAGGTTGCGCTGTCGTCTTGACTATTGGAATAACGCACGCCACTGGCCGGTGTCACACGGCCGTTGCCGTCGAGCGGTAACACATAGATACGGTAGGGCTTGTGGTCGATGGCCATCAGCTGGACATCGGTGACTTCAACAAGACCGCCTGCCGGTGGCCGGAAGAAAAACTCAAAATCCCGTTCACCCATTGGCGGCGTTTGCTGGAACTGATTAAAAGATTCGTACACCCCGTCGGTGGAGCTGGGGGTCCAATCCATTAAGGTTTGACCGTCGCCGAAGTTGACTTTGAACTGATCCAGGCTGCGCTCAGGTGAGTTGTCACCGGCGATTAAGACTTCTTTCACTTCAAAGAATTCGGGAATGCGAACCGAAACCGACAAATCCTGGCCCTCAGATTGACCGTCATTGCCGCTGGCGCGAGTGTCGAGAGAGCCATCTACGGCACGGCTGGCGACGCCCCACCAGTCGGTTTCCCAGCCATCACTGACGCTGACGAGATTGGTCGCATCCATGGCGGCAACCAACGGTTCACCGGTGCCCAGATAGTCGGTTCGTCGCAGGACGACGTTATCAAGGGTCAGCCCTTCGGTGCCTAAGTTGCCCATCAGAAACGCCAGCCGACCACTGCTGTTCATGCCGGCGTAATCGAAAACAAACTGATAGGTTTGCGGTGTTGTGCTCAGACTGAGGGTTTCTTTCAGCGACGTCATCGCCGGTGAGGGGTTGAGGTCGTCTTGCGAGACGCGCACCACCAGGTCGCGATTGGCACTGGCGTGTGCGTCGAAACTGAGTTCATAGCGGTAGTCTCGCTCCAGCGTAAAGCCGTTTTGGTGGAGTTGTACGGAACCTTCATCGGCACCAGCGTCGGTCAATGTCATTGTTAACGCGCCGTTGTCGGCGGTGAATACCGGGTCCGCGCCGTTGAAGCTTTCGGTATTCCAGCTTTGCAGGGCGTCGCTGAAGTCGCCGTTGTTCAGTACGGTGGTATTCGGATCCTGCTCGACGGTCCCGGCGGGCATTGGGTACTGGTCGGGAACATCTTCGAAGGCTTTGAACTCCAGTAGCCAAATCGGGTTGGCTTTGTCGATACGCCCTTTGGTGACCAGCTTCAGATGTCGGTAGGTTTTATTGATGGTCATGGTGTGTGTTGACCAGATCGCTGCTGACTGTTCTCGGGTGGTGACCAGCTCCCAATCACCGCCGTCGGTTTTGCCGTAAATGTCATAAGCGGCGGGAAGGTTCCAACCCCATTCAATCCACAGGTAATCGATGTTTTTGTTAGCACCGTAATCGATGTCGATCCAATGCAGCTCATCGTCGGCGGGGGTGGACCATTTTGAGCCGACATAGCCATCGGCGGCATTGTCCGGCCCGTTACTGCGATAGTCGTCGGGATAACCATTGTCTTCCCAGGCATCACCGGTGACCGAGACAGGGGCCAGCCAGCCGCGCAGGTTGTAGAAGCCACGGGTGTTGTTGCTGTCGCGGAAGAAACTGTACTTTGAATTGTCGACATACTTGGCCGTGGGTTCGCTATCCGGTAACGGCCAATGGGCGACATAATCCACCAGGAAGTCGGTGCCTTCGCGACCTATGTTGGCAGCCATGCCATCGACATCGATGTACTCGTACTGGCGGATGCCCTGTTCATCGACATAAGAGCTGCCCGTAGCGTTGGCGACGTTCGGGTCCGTCGACCACTTCAGGTAGTGGCCCACATCCGGCCATTCCACATGACTGATGGCGTGGTTCAGAATCATGCGCATAGGGGTTACGTACGGCCATGGCTGATCGTCGCCCTGGTTGTCACGGGAAAAGGTTTGGGTCAGCTGACCGTTGACGTACCACTCAACTTTGTCTGGCGTTTTGATCACGCCGTAGGTGTTGTAGCTGTTGCTTGGATAGGGAATGCCCAGGTTCTGATACGACAGTCCAACGCCGCCATGAACGGTATAGGGTGCGGTCCAAAAGGTTTGTGGCAGCAGGTCCGGGTTGGCGCCGGTAAACTCGACGATGTCCAGTTCCTGACAGGCGGTCCAGCCGACGTCCGGGTAATTGCCCAGCAGCCACCACGCCGGAAATTCCGCATGACGTGCCGGCGGCATCTTAAGGCGGGCTTCAAATTTGCCGTAGGTGAAGGTGGTGTCGTCGGTGATCTGAGATTCTATGCGTCCGGAACGAATGAACAGCGGTTTGCCGTCTTTGTTGTAGAGGTCCTGTATCTCGCCATCCATGAACCGGGCTTTGAGATTCAGCGCGGCCCCATCGAGCGCTCCGATGTCGGGTTGGCCGCTGCGAATGGTCCAGTCCGGGCTGGGGTATTCAACATCCTGGTAATCAATGTCTTCGCCATTAACGAAAATGTCGGACTCGACTTTCCACACATTGCGATTCAGCGTGGGGCTGTCGAAGTGATCGACGAAATCGGTGTTGATGTTTGGGTTGGCCCAGTAGGGGTCGTTATAGTCCAGCGCGTTGGTCGAGGCGGCGCTGGATAGCAGAATCGCCGCCCCTAATAAGCTGATGTGATGGTTCATAACTGCTCCATTATTATCGTTGTCAGAAGAGTCTGATGATTGAGTGCGTCGGTATCGATCGAGCACGAGCCATGGAGTCTATCAAGGCGAAAACCGCGCAATGGCGGTTAATCTATGACCAAAACGGCAGATGATTGACCAAAACTGGAAAAGGTTGCCCTCGCGTGGAAGGCTTAAGCGAAACGGTCGAAACGAAATGGCGACAGGTCGACGGACGGTCTCTGATCCAAAACGAGTTCGCTTAAGAGCACACCGGTGGCGGCGCTTTGGGTCATGCCCAGATGACCGTGACCAAACGCCATGGCAAGTCCGGGTAAGGTCGGATGTCGGGCAATGATGGGCTTGGAATCCGGAAACGACGGTCGAAACCCGAGCCAATGATGTGATGGTGTGAGGTCGAGACCCGGTAACAGATTGTTAAGGCGCTTGTGTTTACGTTGGATCAGTCGGTAATCGGGCGGTGCATCGAGCCCGGCAAATTCTTCGCCGGTGGTCATCCGCAGACCTTCGGCCATTGGCGAGACAACAAACTGCTCTTCGACATGCATGATCGGACGCGTCAGTGCATCCGTGACCGGCATCATCAGGTGGTAGCCGCGCTCGGTTTCCAGTGGCACCTGTTCCCCCAGCGTTGCCAGCAGGCGCTGTGAATAAGCGCCGGCACACAGACATACCTGCGCATGAGACAAGGAGCCTTGATCCGTCTGTACGGTGACGCCATGTTCGCCTGCTTGCAAACTCTGAACCTGGGCCCGGTGAAATGTGGCTCCGTTTGTTCGCAGATGCTCGGCCAACCGATTAAGGAGATGATGAGGCTGACGAACCCGAAGCGAGTCGGTTTGTAAAAAACCATGTTTAATTCGGGTTCCAACGGCAGGTTCCAGATCGCGGACTTCATCCCCGGTCAGGCTTTGCCAGCCAAGACCCGCCTCATCGAGTGCGGCTGTTTGCGCCATCTGTCCGTTAAAAGCCGCGTCGCTCTCGAACAATTTAAGCCAGCCCGTGGGTTCAACCAGATCGTTCAGGCGGTGTTGCCTGACCACTGCCTGCCAGCTTTTTTTGGCGTGACCATTCAGTGACAGGGTGGCTCTGGCATTGGCATCCGCACGAGTTGGATGAGACTCTTTCAGGAATGCCCACAACCAGGGTGCCGCAGTTGGCAGGTAGCGCCAGTTCAGCTTAAGCACCGAATTTGGATCAAACAGACCGTGCAGGCCTTCTTTCCAGATGCCCGGTTCTGCGACCGGACGATAAGAGGCAAACGACAGCACACCGGCATTGCCATAGGAGGCCTGGTCAACATCGCCGGGCAGGGTCCGGTCAACGAGGTGAACGTCGCGTCCGGCCTGTTGCAGATGCAGTGCAGTCATCAGGCCGATGATGCCTGCACCGATGATCAGGTGTGTGTCTTTGTGCGTGGCGCTCGGCTGGCTTGGCATGCCGTATCTCCATTGATCAGGCCCTAACAGGCTGCTAGACCCAAGGTAGGCTGTCAAGGTTTCAGCGTTGTTGGGTGGCACAGGAGACGTTGGCGGGGGTTCTGACTCGCGTTCGACCACGGCTGGTTTTTACGAAGCCTTGATCCGGAAAAGGTGCATTCGCGCCTGGCAATCCGTAAAGTAGAACCAGATTCTCAATGGAAACTCAGAATGAGCTTGCTGTTTCTTTACCTTGCCATTGCTATCGGCGTGTCTTTCTTGTGTTCAATCTTAGAAGCGGTTTTGCTGTCGGTGACGCCCAGCTATGTCGAGTCACTCAAGACCGACCAACCAGCCAAGGCGAAACGTCTGGTTCTGGTGAAGCAGCGTCTCGATGAAAGTCTCTCAAGTATCCTGATCCTAAATACCTTTGCGCACACCATGGGTGCCGCCGGGGTGGGCTCGCAGGCGCTTCAGGTGTTTGGTCCGGAGTGGGAAACGCTGATTGCTGTCGTGCTGACATTGGTCATTCTCTATTTTTCCGAGATTATTCCGAAAACGCTGGGTGCGACCTACTGGCGCGGCCTGGCACCTACAGCGGCACTGATCATCGGCTGGTTGACCAAGTTGGTGTATCCCTTGGTCTGGACCGCAACCCGGTTAACGAAGCTGTTTGGTAAAAGCGAGCAGAATGAAATCACCCGCGAAGAAATCATTGCCCTGGCGTCACTCGGCCATAAAGACGGGACGCTGTTCCGGCAGGAAAACACCTATCTGCATAACCTGCTCAGTCTGCGGGATGTGAAAACCGAACAGATTCTGACACCGCGTTCTGTGGTGCACATGCTGCAAGCCGATTTAACCGTGACCGAAGCACTGAATGCCTCGCAAACCGCTCAGTTTACCCGCATACCGGTTTACCGCACCGATATTGATGACATCGTTGGTAAAGTCATTCGCGCGGATTTGTTTGAAGCCGAGCGAAACGGGCACGGCGATCAACGCATTGGCGATCTGGTGAAAGGTCTCTTCCGTGTGTCGGAAAAGTTGCCCGTGCAGAGCCTTATTGACTTGTTCATCCGGCAGAAAGCCCACCTGTTTCTGGTCGAAGATGAGTTCGGGCAGACGGTAGGTGTGGTGTCCCTGGAGGACGCTATCGAGACGCTGTTGGGCCGGGAAATTGTTGATGAGAGGGACACCGTAGAAGACCTTCAGGAACTGGCCCGAACCCGCTATCGGGATCGCTTACGAGAGGAAAAACAGCGGGGACAGTGATCCCCGCGTTGCGTAGCAGCCTGTTTAAGAAGTCTGCTAATCGAGCTTGATGAATTTCTGCATTTGTTTCTGCATAAAGCGGGTCGCCCGAACCGGGGCCAGTCGGTAGAACCGATCCATGAAACGTGAATCCTTGCCGATGAATACGCGCGGCCGGTTGGATTCAATCGCCTCGATCATCTGTCGGGCGGCGTCGGCTGGCATAGTGCCTTTGGGTGCGCCTTTCGGCGGGTTCGCGGCGTCTTCACCGTCACGTTTCACGCCCGAGTTTTCGGTGATGTTGGTCATGATCGCACCCGGAAAAACGACCGTTACACCGACGTTGGTATCCACCAACTCTGCATACAGACCTTCGGTCAATAACTTCAGTGCGGCCTTGCTGGCACCGTAAACCACCTGGCCCGGTACTGGAAAGAAGCCGCCCATCGAGCTGACGTTCAGAATGTGTGCCTGCGGCCGCTCCAGTAAGTCGGGCAAGGTGGCCTGTATCAGGTTCAACGGCCCGTAAAAGTTAATATTCATCACGCGTTCAATGGTTGCCTGATCCAGGTTTTTTACGCGGATGAACGGTTGAATGATACCGGCGTTGTTGATGATGCCGTCGATTTGACCATGCTGTTGGCGAATCTCATCCACAACCGCAATGACGGCGTCTTTATCAGCAATATTAACCGTATGTGTGCTCAGCCCATCGGCCTGCTCTCCTGCCAGGCGGCGGGTTTCCGCCAGTGCTTCTTCATTGATGTCCAGGCCGGCGACCCGGGCACCGAGCGCCAACAGTTGAAGGGTCAGTTCCCGGCCGATACCGTTGCCGGCGCCGGTAACGATCAGGGTTTTGGATGCAATGTTCATAGTGGACTCCAGTCATGACAAAAAAGCGACGTACCCCACTCCGGACGGCACAGACACCGACGTTGTTCAGCGGTCTGATTTGCTAACCCCGGGGCAGAATGTCAAAACGTTTATCGAGTGGTGAAAGACGTTCTGAAGCCTTTCGCCAGTGTTGGACGATAATTCTGTTAAGACTCTATAAACTATCGACAGCAAAGTAAAAACACTGACAAAAGCCCCAATGTGTAAAGGGTTTTGGGAGCTCAGACGAGAGGGTGACGGCATATGAAGTCTTTAAACCGAACATCACGGCGTAGCGTTGAGTTGATTGAATCGGCCATGCTGAACCTATTGCAGGAATCCTCATTTAACAAGATCCGCGTCGCTCAGATTTGCCAGCGGGCAGGCGTCAGCCGGCCCACTTTTTACGCGCACTTTGCTGATAAAACCGATGTGCTTGCCCGTCATATCGCGATGCAGTTGGAGCCGGTGGCACTGGCACTTCAACAGGTTCCTGTGGGTCGTTCAGAGTTAGCCGCGCGTGAGGTAATCCGGGTGTTCTTTGCGACCTGGCAGCGTTGGCATGACGATTTTGAAATGTACCAGCACAACCATCTTATCGATCTGGTGAAAGCGTATTACCTGCAAATTCAGTTTGAGTTTTACGAACATAAACCGGAGTTGAATACTCAGTTTACCCGGTCGCAGGCGGAAACCATGTTTGCCTACTTTACCGGTGGTTTGTTTTCGGTGCTGGAATGGTGGATTGAACAGGGACAGGATTTGTCGGTTGAGCAAATCACTGATCGGGTCTTGTCGCTGCTTCCTGTGGGCGAATCCTGAGACGACTGTGACGCAACGGCGGTTGTGGCATACTGCCGGATACCTCAAGCCACCCGGAATGTTAAGGATGAACATGCAAACCCGGTATTTTTTGATTGGTCTCATGAGCTGGTGCAGTCTTGTGAGCGCCGATGAAGGACCTTTGACCGATGCTGTCTATGAACAACTGATGGCTGAAATCTGTGCAGCCAACACCGAACCTGTGAGGCGTCAGACGACTCAGGTCTTCAGCTGGACCGACGAAAACGGTCAGGTCCATTTTGGTGATCGGCCTCCGCAAGCGGTCGACGCCCAGGTCGAAACGCTGACCGGTCAGAGAGATTACTTTGATCTGACCATTGAGTTTGCCGACGGTCCGACTCAACCTGAGCTGGCCAATTCTCTGGAAGTGAACGGTCGGGCCATTGCGCAGGCGATGGCTCGATTGGTGCCCAAAGGTCAGATGACCAAGTCCGACGTGCAAATGCACGTCTTTGTGTCACGTTCGGGTTTCCGGTCTTATCAACGGCAAAAGGCGCCTGCGCTCTCACCCCAGACGGTCGGGTTCTATTCGGCACTCGACAACAGTGTGGCCGTCTGGCACAGCCAGAACCCGGACCTGACCCGAGAGATTGCGTTACATGAGGCCACTCATGTGTTTCAGGTTCGCAACATGGGCATGTTGCCCGCCTGGCTGGTAGAAGGCATGGCCAGTTATTTCGAAAAGCTGACGGTCAGTGGCCAGAGCAAGCAGGTGGTCGTTTCAGAGCAGTGGTTGGGCTGGTTCCGATATTCCGGTCAGGTGTTGAGCGTTGAAGACTTACTGGTGGCTCAGTACCAGCACTGGCAGGGACCGCAGGGGGCGGCCTATTACGCAGGGTCCTGGGCGTTGGTGTATTTCCTGATGCAGTCTGAGCACCGGGCCATCATGGAACAGTATCTGACATTGGTCAGTGCGGAGAAATGCGACGATACGCCACCGTCCGAGACACTGGCGTTTTTCAATCAGGCTTACCCCGGTGGCATCGCGACGCTGCAGACCGATCTTTTAGCCTGGTTAGCCGGCCCGCACCGGGTACCCAACTATCATTAGCCCGATTAACGGGGCGGGTCGATGCGACCATTGAGGCTGGTGTTGACGCGATACCAGCCGGCAATGGAGTAACGATCCCGTTTGGCCGGACGCACCTCATGCGGAAACTCTTCACTGAGAAAAATTGCCAGCGTACCGAATCCCGGTGTGACCTGGATGCCCTCGATGTCCGTCTCGCTCTGGTACAGAACCATTTCACCGCCGTCATCGATATGCCAATCCGGATTCAGATAAGTCACGACGGTTAAGATCCGATTCGCCTCGCCACGAAAGGCGTCCATATGGCGCTTGTAAAAATCGCCGGGTCGATAGTGCGCATAGTGACTTTCAAACGAAAATAGCCCCATGAACAGACGTTGGTTCAGGTAGCGCTGCAGACGCCCTGTCCAATTCAGCCAGGTTTGTGCCGCCTGTGACTCGCCTCGAATCCAGCAGATGGTGTCTGTGCGGACGAAGTCGTTGGTCAGGTAATCGTCCTTGCGACCAATACCGGCGCGTTGGAACTCATCGTCTCGCGTTTGATGCAGGTCGAGCAGCAACTCGTCGGCCATGGCCAAGGGTAAGGCGTTGGGTTGAATGCTGAAACCGCGATGGGTCAAGTCGTCGGCAATGCGCGCGAACAACGCTTCATCGTCGAACCCGTCGTTGGATGACGAGAGCGGTAACGATGTAATCATAGGCAGGGGTTTCTCTGTGATAAAACCTTTCACGACGTGTGCGAAGGCGGACAGGCTATATAGCGTGCTCCGCATTTCCGGGCAAGCATTTTTATCTCTGCAAACGTAAATTTATGGGGCTTATAGCCGATTCGGCTTTTGCGTTTGATTTATTCTGACATTGGGTTATAACTCAGCAATCGACGTTTGAATCCAAAAGGGGAAGGGGTCCATGGTCATAGCAGGGCAGAGTGTTCGGCCGGGACAAACGCTGCAGCTTGAGCTGCCGGTTGCGAAGCTCTACACCGATACCGACGTCTGTATTCCGGTGCACATCATTCGCGGCCGGAAGGACGGCCCGACCGTGTTTGTCTCGGCGGCGGTCCATGGAGACGAACTCAATGGCATTGAAGTTGTCCGTCGTCTGATCCAACAGAAAAGCCTCAAAATTTCCTATGGCACACTGATTCTGGTGCCGATGGTGAATGTTTATGGGGTATTGAGCCAGAGTCGGTATATGCCGGACAGGCGCGACTTAAACCGCAGTTTCCCCGGATCGGATAAAGGTTCGTTGGCCGCTCGCGTGGCCGACATTTTTCTCGATGAGATCGTGCGGCATTGTGACTATGGGATCGATCTGCACACCGGGGCGATTCATCGCTCTAACCTTCCTCAGATTCGCGCGGACTTGGGCGATGAGTCCACCCTGGCGCTGGCGCGTGAGTTTGGTGTGCCGGTGCTCTTGAATGCCAACATCCGGGATGGATCGCTGCGTCAGGCCGCGGTGGAAGCCGGCTGCCGTATTTTACTTTACGAAGCGGGGCAGGCGCTGCGCTTTGATGAGCTGTCCATCCGGGCCGGCGTGCGCGGCGTCACGAATGTTCTTTCTCACCTTGGCATGGTGCGACGCAAGCGCCGACGTGAAAAAGTAACGCCTTATATTGCGAACAACAGCACCTGGTCGCGTGCCAGTGCCAGTGGCATTGTCCGTGATCGCAAGAAACTCGGTGACTGGGTAGAAAAGGGCGAAGCCCTGGCGGAAATCGGCGATCCGTTTGGTCGGGTGATCGGTACCGTCAATGCGTCACGCGCCGGCATTGTCATTGGCAAACAAAACATTCCCTTGGTGCAAGAAGGCGATGCCATGTTTCATGTCGCTTGGTTTTCAGAACCCGAAGCCGGCACCAGTATTGTCGAGCACTTTGAAACGCTTCAGGAAACCATTGAACGGTAGGTCAGGTTGGCACCTGCGCAAACCAGCGTTTCCAGGACCGACGAAAATTACTGCGGTCGGGGATGTCAAAGTAGGCTGCGACGTCTGCGCTTGAGTAGTGCCGATCCTCCATCAGCTCAACGGCCTTGTACAACCGGCATTCATCGACCAGATGTTGGTAGCTGGTGCGATGTTTCTTCAATTTACGCTTCAGGGTCGCAGGGCTGATCTGAAACTGTTGAGCGACCTCGGAAAGCTTGGGTGGCTGTTGCAGGTTGACTCTCAGTTCCTGCCGAACTCTGTCGATCAGAGAACTGGGACTAACCGCCCGCTCTGAAGCGTGGATCAAGGCGCTTTGATAAAGACTCTCGGAGCGCTGCGTTAACGGGCATGACAACATTGCTGACGGAATCGCCAACGAGGTGCAATGGGCCTTAAAAGCCGGCACAAACCCCAGATTCTGTTGAAACGCCAGGAGATGTTTGGGGGCTTTGCCGGGTAACGCTAAGGTCCACGGCAGTGACTGATTCAACTGCCATTGGTAGAAGGACACCAATGCCATGACGCTGTAATTGATCAGCCATAACCACAGCGCGACATTGCGATGGTTAAACAGATTAAACCGGTCGTGAAAGTACAAGCGCAGTCGTGCTGGCGTTTCCACCATCTGTATGTCTGTTAATGGCAGCCAGTTGTGCTGGTGAGTGATGAAGTGATGCAGGCTGTCGCCGAGTGTCGGTGCTTGCGACAACAGTTGACTGAGCACGGGGTCATGACCCGGCAGCAATTGTCGCCCGATACTGAAGGGCGCATCCGGTTGTGCCAGTTGATGGCTGTTGGCAATCACCGTGTAGAGATCGGCGGGACTCAGTTTCTGGCCCTGAATCAGCTCACGATAGAACAGCGGTGTTCCGCGCAATAACTCATCGGCTGCCCGACCACGTTGGCGTCCATCGTCGATGATAAACGCAGCGCCCTGTTGGAACGTGAGGATGCGATCGTCCTGTTCGATCCAGCGATCACCCATGACTTGCCGAGGTCGCAAGGTGAGCGCGGTCAGGTGACAACGACAGCGACTGAATGGCTTCGTCGGTGCTGGCAAAAACGCTCCCCTGCAGTTTAAAACGAGGTTCGTTACCCTTGGAGCTGAGTGGCCAGCGCGTGGACGTCAGTACCTGTTGAAACCGCTTCACTTCGGCACTGACATTGGTGCTCGATAGGTTGGTGATTAACAGTCCCAAACCATCATCGCTGATGCGAAACAGGGTTTCTCCTTCGCGCGAGTTCAACAACAGCAACTCTGTCCACCGAAGGCGCAGATCGGTCGTTTGCTGAGTGGATTGTGACCGGCTCCAATGTTCATAGTCGAGCCATTGAAATTGCAACAGACACACTGGATCTGGCGATGCATTCAATCGGGTTGGCAGTTCCCAGGCATAGGGCAGGCAAGTCTGCAAATCGACGGTCATTGATTTTTGAAACATCAGGGATCGCCGTTGCATTAATAGATTAATCAGGCTTTGTTCTCGACTCCATAAAAACAAACCCACGGTCAAGCACAACACGCCCAAAGGAAAGGATTCAAGCCAGGCATCCAACCAAGCGTCCTCCGGAAACCGGATGATTTCATCAATGACATCCTGCATTCCGCTGATCAGCATTCCAATGAACCCGGCGGCGAGCCAACAGGTCGTCGCGTTATTCTGCCGTACCTGCAGGATGACTAGAAACCAAACGGCAATAAACAACACCAGGCTAGATTCGCCAAGGACATCCAGGACGCTGATATCGTGAACAGGTTTGACATGACCCAGCTGATAGGCGATGAGCCACTGGTAAATGAGCAGGCAAACGGTGCCGACAATCATGTATCGCCAGGGTTTGAGGCGAATGAGCTTTTGAATAATCCAATGCATGACTCAGTACTTACTAAAAAACTGATGGTTGTTATAGATCCCCTCTGTTGCAAGCCGATGACGCCATTGTGCAAAGTCGTCAAAAAAGTCAGATCAGCTCACCTAAGAAGCCGTTAATGTGCTTTGGAAAAACGATTGGCGATAGTTTAAAGGGATTGTTGCGGGTTTGATCGATAAACACAGAGTTAAATTGGCTCAGACGATGGATTTTTGTGCAAAAAAAGACCGCGACTTTGCCCCTCATTCCCTGTGCGCTCATGACAGGCCACAGGATTGTCATAAAGCCTCATTAGGTTGGCGATCCCGTACTTACCCCTCAACGGAGATCACCGTATGAATAAATTGAGTTTCGTGTTACCCATCGCGACTGGTCTGTTACTCGGCTGTCAAAGCATGACCATCAGTGAAAACCCCAACAATAAACTGAGTGTCTCAACCGTACAGACTGACAGCAGTTATGATGACATCGCGGATGGTGTGGTTTGGCAGTCTGAACAGCACGCTGGCCACTATCTGATTGTCACGGCCGAAGGTGATGGCGTATTGGTTTACGATGAGCAGGGCCGTGAAGTGGCGAGTGCGGACGATGAAGCACTGTCAGCCGATCTGGTTTACGACCTGGCCGGGTCTGATGTGTTGGTTTTCGCTCAGGAGGATGCTGAAGCGCTGAGCTTTTATCGCTTTAATCCTGCCGCTGATGAGATGCTTCAGGCTGCAGGCGATTGGCCATTACCGTTTGCGCCGTCCGGTGTCTGTTTCTATAAAAATCCGACCACGCAGTCGGCCACTGTAACCGCCATTTCCGAAGCCGGTGACGTCGCCCAGTTTAAACTTATCGTTCGCAATGGCCAGGTCATCAGTTCGGTCCTAACAAAAGAAGGAACACCCAAACCCGTGCGAGAATTCAACGTTGGTGGTGAGTTGAGTTCCTGCGTCATCGATAGCCGGGACGCCAAGCTGTACATCGCGGAACAGAACGTCGGTGTCTGGGTCTATGGCGCTGATGTGGAAAACGTAAAAGATCGACGGCTACTAGAGACGGTTGCCCCGTTGGGACATCTTATTGAAATTGAAGATATGGACCTAACGCTGCAAGAGGAAGGCAACAGTGTTCTTTGGGTCGCGGATGAAGGCGCCGGATTGGTCGCCCTGCAAACGAATGCGGACACGAGCTTCATTGGGGCCTTGAGTGTCGAGGGTTTTGATGAAGTGAAGCTGGTCAGTGCAGCTAATGGCGGACTTTGGTTGGGCAATACTGAGCTCGAAGAACCTGTGTATCAGTGGGTGTCCAATGCTCAGGTAAGCCTGGCATTAAATACTCCGGATTTACTAAAAACCATCGTATCTCCATGGGAGGTATCGGTCGGCGATGTCACTCTGGTTCGGGTGACAGGTGAAACCGACAGCGTTGATGACGATGGCGACGCTGCTGACGACGCTGCCTTTTGGCTGAATCCGGAGGCACCGGAACACTCTGTGATTCTCGGTACCAATAAACAGGGTGGTTTGATGGCGTACAGCCTGACAGGTGACGAATTACAGTATCTGGAAGGCGGTGAACCGAACAATGTCGATTTGCGCACGGTTCTGACGGCAAAAGGAATGCGGGTCATCGCCGGCGCAACCAATCGTGAGTTGAATACCCTCGCGTTTTACGAAGTGCAGGCTGCAAACACGGACACACCGCTTCACCCTTTGCCAGTGACCGGACCGTTTGTCCACAACGACGCTCATGAAGCCAAAACCGAGTTGAACGAAGTATATGGGTTCTGTATGGGCATCGTCGACGATCAATTGTACGCCTACGCGAATGGTAAAAGTGGTCGTGTGGAGCAGTGGCAAATTGATGTTCAGGGTGCCGCGGTAGTTGCGCAACGAGTACGTACCTTAAACGTGCCATCTCAGCCGGAAGGCTGTGTGGTCGATGATCGCACCGGTACCTTGTATTTGGGTGAAGAAGATGAAGGGATCTGGGTATTCGATGCGCGCGCGGACGGCTCTGTTAGCGGCGAGAAAATCATAGCGATTGATGGTGAATACCTGGTCGCCGATGTTGAGGGCTTGACGCTGGTGAACAACGAGCATCAGCATTGGCTGATTGCATCCAGTCAGGGCAACAACACCTATGCGGTTTATGACATTGCGGCGGACTATGCACCGATCGGACATTTTGCGCTCATCGAAAACGGTTCGGTTGATGGTGCCAGCGATACCGATGGCATTGAGCTGGTTACCGGTTACATCAGCGAACAGTATCCCGATGGCATCTTCATTGCGCAGGACTGGTATAACATTGATGAGCGATATGAGACTGAGAATCAAAACTTTAAACTCGTCTCTTGGGCGACGATCGTGTCGGCTTTGAGTGAGTAAATCGATTATTGAGGACATCAACGCCTGACCACGTCAGGCGTTTTTTGCCTTCGCGTTGATGTCTTATTATTGATCGCGCGTGTCCGATTAACCAACAGAGTGATGCAATTGGTTTCGAGTATAAGACCAATGCAATGCGTCGTTCATTTACCGATAAAAAACCGGACCTGTCGCCCTTCATTCAGAGGATTTATAGGCCTACTTCTCATTTTTTTTAAGACACCATTGGTATTGTTTTTCAGGTGCTTGGCAACAACTTTTGCGATCAGGCTTTATGTCATAACACTGCGCATTCGCTGTTAAAGAGCACTAGAGTCATTGCACAAATCAGTGTCTGCTTTTTTTAAGACGGTGACCTCAATTGGTTTGGCAAAGTTCGAATGCTTTCCCTCCGACGCCAGACCATGCAGTTGAATAGAACCGGTCTTTCTTAATAAAAAAGTACGAACGCATCCGATTGTGCTGATTCTGTCTGTTGAACGTTCGCTTGATCTCAGTGTTGCAAGTTTCATTTTCGCGCAGGAGTTGTCGAATCGGGCGATCAAATAATGAACCTAGGGCCGTGTTAACTGGCCCTAATATGAGGTCGAGTGATGAAAACAGGTTTATCGAACCTGGGGCGGTCAATCTCGGAAGCACAAAAACAACTGGGCACGCTGGTCAGTGTCGGTGGATTTATTTTGGCTTCCGGAATGGCTTCTGCCACGGTGTTTCAAGCAGAAGATTACAATGTTTATTTTGATACCACGCCCGGAAATACCGGGGGTGTTTATCGTAGCGAGGATGTGGATATTGAAGCGACCACCGATAATGGCGGTGGCTACAATGTCGGTTGGGTCGCTGCGTCCGAGTGGCTGGTGTTCAATAATCTGAATATTCCCGTTTCCGGGCGCTATAACGTCAGTGTGCGTGTCGCCAGCGGCGTGGGTGGACAGCTGTCGACCGATTTAAACGGCGGGTCCGTGGTGTTGGCTCAGTTTGAGGTGCCCAATACCGGAGGATGGCAAAACTGGCAAACCCTGACCAAAACCGTAGAAATCGGTGCCGGTAATTACGATCTCGGAGTTTTTGCCACCACGGGAGACTGGAACCTGAACTGGATTGAAGTGGTGCCGGTAAGCTCAGGTAATAACGTGGCTTCCATCAAGCAGCATTGCAGTTTCACCGGCTGGTCGATTGATTTGCCGGTCGGGTCCTATTCTTTGGGTGATCTTCAGGCTCGTGGCTTGGTGAATAACGATGCTTCCTCCATTCAGTTGGATACGGGTTTTGAAGCGGTTCTCTATGACAACGCCGACTTCACCGGCAACTCGGTCACGGTGAAAGCGTCGGACGACTGTCTGGTCGACAATGGCTTCAACGATAAAACTTCGTCCGTGGTCATTCGTAAATCGGACGTTTCAACACCGGGTGAACCGGGTACCGCGAATGGCCGTCACGATCGTTTGAAAATCACCAATGCCTGTAATGAACCACTGTGGGTGCAATGGCAAACCGCACCGACCGTTACCTTTGACGGACCGAACCGAAAACGGATTGAACCTGGCCAGTCATACTCCTACAGCATCCCCGACCGTGGATTGCCTTCGATGCGTTTCTGGCCTGGCTTTGGCTGTGATGCAGACGGTCACAACTGCCGAGTGGGGGCCAGCGGTGGACCGCCGGATCTGGGCTTTACCTGTCCACCGGAAGGCTGTTCACCGCCGATCGACTCCAAGTTTGAAGCCTCCTTCGGGTGTATTCCCGGTGTGAATGAAGCGGAGTGCCATGCCAACCCGTCCGATCCTTCGAACAAACTGGGGCGCTTGGATTGGTGGAACTCCAGTATGGTCGATGGCTTTACCACCCCGATTAAAGTTGAAGTGGAAGGCTATTGCCCGGTCAATGACCCTGGTAACGCCGGACCGGGAGGACCAGCTGGTGGTGTCATCGATTGTTCAACGTTGAGTGTTTCGGAATGCCCGACGGCCGAAAACCTGAGCACCAATGGTCAGTTCCCGCACCTGGCGAACGTAAACATGCAGTTGATCAATCCGAATACCGGACAGGTTGCCGGCTGTTACTCACCGGCAGGACGTCTGACTTACAATCACTGGCCTGATGGCACCCCGACCTATCACCCAACCGATGCCGAAGCTGTTATGTACACCTGTCCGACGCCGCCGGTGTCGCCAACGCGGTGCAGCTCTGGCCCGGCAGAGTACACGCAATACAAAGAGATGATCCATCGGCATTGCGAGACCTACGCCTATGCGTATGACGATGGTTATGGGTTGTCGACCTGTCCGGCTGATACCGCACTGAAATACGAAGTGACGTTCTACTGCCCGCAGTAGTTCATACGTCGATTGTTTGAAACGCAACACGGGCGGTCGTTATGACCGCCCGTTTCTTTTTTTCATCTTACCGTGTTACTTCGCGTCTTATGTGATTCCACCTCACGCAACTCTTGGCAGCATGGATGGTAAACACCGTTGCCCGATTGAACTTAACGAGTGGTCGGATATCGAATGGTCAGCGAAAAGAGAAGTGTTAAACTTTATCCGATCTAACCCAGTTCATCTTCACCACTAAAGAGGCATCAGTATTGGCTGATTCACACACGATAAACTCCGTTCCGACCTATTTGATCACCGGATTTCTCGGTGTGGGAAAAACCTCGGCGGTGTTGCATCTGTTACGCAATAAACCGGAGCAGGAACGCTGGGCGGTTCTGGTCAATGAGTTTGGCGAAATCGGCATAGACGGAGCGTTACTGACGGCGCAATCAACGAGCGAGTCGGGCGTTTTTATTCGCGAAGTTCCGGGGGGGTGTATGTGTTGCGCGGCGGGTGTTCCCATGCAGGTGGCACTGAACGAGTTGCTGAAGCAGGCCAGGCCGGATCGGTTATTGATTGAACCGACCGGCCTTGGTCACCCCAGAGAAGTGCTCGATGTTCTGACCAGTGAGCACTATCAATCGGTGTTGGCGGTTCAGCGAGTGGTCACACTGGTGGACGCTCGCAAACTGTCGGATGAGCGCTATACCCGCCACGAGACGTTTAATCAGCAGATTGCCATTGCGGACATCGTTGTGGGTAACAAGGTGGATCAGTATCTACCTGAGGATCGCGAACGGTTAAGGGCCTATGTTGCGGATCGGGCGCGCCCGGACACGGAAGTGGCGTTTACGGAGTTTGGTCGGCTGGATCTGGATCGACTCAATGGTGCGTCTGCATCGTCTCAGCATTCACACCCTATTCATCATCATGCCCATGAAGTGCAAACCTCGTTGGTTGGGGAGCCGCCCTTCCCCGCGTCAGGGATCATCCGGGCGGTAAACGAAGGCGAAGGCTATGTCAGTCAGGGGTGGCGGTTTTCCCCGGAGCGGCTGTTCGATTACGAGCGGGCACAGCAGCTTGTTGAACAGGTGGATGTCACAAGATTGAAGGCAGTGTTTCTGACCAATCAGGGCGCGGTCGGCATGAACAAAACCGAAGACGGTTTGCAGCTCACGCGCGTGAATAGGAGTTTGGAGAGCCGGGTTGAAGTGATTGCCGATCACCTCGACCCGGCGTTTGAGAATGAGTTGTTGGCCTGTCTGACTCAGTCGAAAGACAGCCGTTCATAGCCGGCATAGGCAACGCCAGAGAGCTGCGCCATGTCGCGCTTCCAGGTCGCCAGATCGTCGCGGGTCAGTTGCGACAGTTCGGTATGTCCGCAGGCGCGGGCCATCACTTTCATCAGCTCATTACTGCTTGTTAAAAAGGTGCTCAGGCGTTCGGCCGACGAGGCGACGTCCAGTCGTTTGCGCAGTTCCGGTTTTTGCGTGGCGATGCCCGCCGGACAGTTGTTGGTATTGCACATGCGTGCGGCGACGCAACCGATGGCCTGCATGGCGCTGTTGGCAACGGCAATGCCATCGGCCCCGAGAGCCAGCGCTTTGACAAAGTCGGCTGGCGTACGCAACCCGCCGGTGATGATCAAGGTTACGCGACCACTGGCCCCTTGCTGGTCAAGGTAGCGACGGGCGCGGGCCAGGGCGGGAATAGTTGGTACACTGATGTGATCCCGGAACAGTTCCGGCGCAGCACCGGTGCCACCACCGCGACCGTCGAGTATGAGATAATCGGCACTGGCATCCAGCGCAAACTGAATGTCTTTTTCAATGTGGTTCGCGCTGAGTTTAAAGCCAATGGGAATGCCGCCGGTACGTTCGCGTACCCGATCGGCGAAGGCGTGAAAGTCTTGCGGTGTGTGCAGGTCCTTGAATGTCGCCGGTGAAATGGCGTCTTCACCCGCCTTCAACCCGCGGACTTCAGCAATCTTGTCGGTGACCTTATTGGCTGGCAGGTGCCCTCCGGTGCCGGTTTTAGCGCCCTGACCGCCTTTAAAATGAAACGCCTGAACCTTATCGAGCTTGTCGTCACTGTAACCAAAACCAGCGCTGGCGTATTCATAAAAATAGCGTCGGTTTTCGGCCTGCTCTTCGGGCAACATGCCGCCCTCTCCGGAACAGATGCCGGTTCCGGCTTGGTCTGCACCGCGCGCCATGGCAGTTTTCGCTTCCTCCGACAGGGCACCGAAACTCATGTCGGACACCAGTAACGGCATGGACAATTTCAACGGCTTGCGCGCGTTAGGACCGATGATCAACTCACTGGCCACGTCGACATCGTCCAGTTGCGGCTGTGTGGCCAGTTGGGCCGTCATAATCTGAATGTCGTTCCAATCGGGCAGTTGCTGGCGCGGGACACCCATGGCCGTCATGGCGCCGTGACTGCCCATGCCGGCCAGGCCTTGTTTAGCCAGGTCATGAATCCAGGCAACGGTGGGTTCTTCGGCTGTGGGTTCGGCACTGGGTGATTTGTCCGCCGCGGTATCGGTGCTTACGGGCGCCGGTTGCCCGACCTGGTCATTGGAAAAATTTTTGTGGGTACCGTCGCAAAAGGGCTTGTCGGCGGATTGTTTGCATTGGCACAGGTAGGCGTCCCCGGTTTCTTCCGCGGTAAACCCGATCGGTTTAAACCCGGTACCTTTGTGTGAGCCATCGCAGAACGGTTGGTTCTGCGAGCGGCCGCAGGCACAGAACCAGTATTCTTCGCCTTCGGTCAAGCTCACTTTGGCGGGGCGATTATTAGCGATGATGGGTTCGGACATGAGTTTCCTCCCGTGCAGAATGGTGTCGCTTCAGCATAGGAGGTTTCAACGACTTTTTCAGGTCAGGGGTCGATTCGACGGTTTAGCGAAGGGCGCGCAGCAGCGTATTGGCCCAGTACAGGGCGTCCTGATAAAGCGTTTCAGTCGCCTCGGACTGAGGTTGGCGTTGGTGACCCTGTTGCTCCACCTGAATGGCTTGACGAATGGCCTCGCGCAGTCCGTATCCGTACGTCCGTAATGCGTCACGACTCTCTTTTTTGGGTTGGAACAGGGTAAAGACGGCATCGGGTTTTTCCAGCGCAAGCTGGTTCCGGCCGCTGAGCAGGGCACCGAGAAAGGCCAGATCCTTATTGAGAGGACCGGTGGTGCGGAAAAAGTCTGCGGTCAGGCGAGCCCGGATTAACAATCGCACCTGAGCGCTGCGATCGTGTTTGCGACTCAAAAGCAGATAGGCAAACAAAAACTGTTTTACTTCAATCAGCCCCAGATACACCACGGCCTGATGGACCGTGCCGGTGGCGTTTTCCGGATCGTTCTGACGTTTATCGGCGTAGCGGATCAACGTCCGGGCACAGGTCTGGTCGGCTTCAATGGCATCGATCAGTGTCCGCAACTCGCATTGGTAGCTGACCAATCGGGGCGCCAACGCCCTCAACGAAGGGTTCAGCAGCGTTGCTGCCTGGTCAATAGAAACGGTCACAGTCAGTTCCTGTACGAGTGGTTCAACGATAACTGAGTTAATGGGCGCGAATTTATACCATGACTGTTCAAGACAGACCAGCGAACCGCTGGGACCGACCCTATGCGACCAATGGTAGAGTGACCGAAACGGCGCCGGTCATTATGCTGAACCCTCGCAATTCAGGAGAAAACAACGATGAAAGGGTCCTGTTTATGCGGTGCGGTGTCTTACCAGGTAACACCGCCCGCGCATCTGTTTCAAAACTGTCACTGTTCGCGATGCCGGAAACTGACCGGCAGTGCTTTCAGCCCGAACATGATTGTTAAACCGGATCAGTTTCAATGGTTGCAGGGGGCTGACCAGGTGGGCCGGTATGAAGTCGCGGAGGCTAAATACTTTGCCACCGCTTTTTGTCGGCAATGTGGCAGTACCTTGCCCTGGATGGTGCAGGGCGGTCGCAGCGTGGTGGTTCCGGCGGGGACACTGGACGACCCATTGCCCAGCGGCCCGACTCAGAACATTCATTGGGCGTCTAAGGCCGATTGGTTCGACCAGGACATGGACTTGCCCTGCTTCAATGAGTTGCCACCGCCGAAAGCCTGAGTATCGCGGTCAGTGACCGTTAGGTGGCTTGTTCACGAGAAAATGACGGAAAATACTGTCGGTCATTATTGGCCTTCATGTTGCTGCCAAAGACGCCGGTAAGGTCCGTCTACTTGGAGCAGAGCGTCGTGATCGCCCAGTTGATTGAGTCGGCCATCGACCAGGACGGCAATCCGGTCGGCGCGTCGGGCACTGTCTAGGCGGTGTGTAATGGCGATGACGGTGCGGCCTTTAAGCAGGTTATCCAGTTGTCGCTCCATGATGCCGGATTGTGTCGGATTCAGACTGGCCATGGCTTCATCGAGAATGACAATGTCCGGATCTTTCAGCAGCAGTCGTGTGAGTGCTAATTGTTGTTCCTGAGCCGGGGTGAGGGTTCGGAACCCGGCACCGACCGGCTCCTGAAGCTTGTCCGGCAAGGCCTGTACCCAAGGCCAGGCGCCGGTCTGAATCAGGGCGTGTTGCAGTTGCTCATCGGATGTTTCAGGAGCTGACAGCCGCAGATCGTCCGCCAGGGGGCCGGAAAAGACGTGGGTCTCCTGAGTCAATAACGTTATCCGGTCGGGCAAGCTGGCCAATAACTCGGCAACGTCCACTCCGCCTAAGCGGAGCTGTCCGGAGGTCGGTATATGTATGCCCGCCAGCAGTTTACCCAGTGTGGTTTTCCCCGCACCGCTTGGACCGACGATGGCCAGGTGTTCGCCAGGCGGCACCGTGAGTGTAAGGTCGAACAATGTCCAGTCCTCCTCGGGGCCGTATCGAAAACAGAGATGGTTCAACTTAAGCGCCGTATCACTCGGGGTCAGATGACTCGGGCGGGTATAAACCGCCATCGGCTCAACGCCCAAGACGCGACGATAAGCAGCCGAAGCGGACTGCAGATTGTCCAGCAGTTCGAGCAAAGTGCTGATGGGGTCAATCAAGCGTAACTGATAGAGGGCGGCGGCCGTCAACAGGCCCAGTGTCAGGGCGCCTTGTTGGAACCACAGATAACCGAGCCCCAACGTCAGCAGCATGGACAGGCTCTGCCCGAAAATCACCGCGGGCCGTAAGACATTGCGTGCACGCGTGGTCGACATGGCGGCATCGTAGATGCCATCTACCTGCTGTTTGACTTTGGTCTGAGCGGCGCCCAGTCGTTTCAGTTCCTTGAGGGTGCTCCAGCCGTTCAATTGCTCCTGCAGGGTTTCAGTAAACTGACCAACGCGGCGACGTTCCTCATCATATCGCGGT
>NZ_CH724152.1:427133-477046 GCF_000153185.1 Reinekea blandensis MED297
AGCCAGGATTCATCCGTCATGGACAGCGCGTCAATGATCTTGCCTAGCAAGAGCGGGCCGACCAATCCAACACCAGTGGCGGCCATCAGCACCAGAGATGCCCGGATCAGGGCGGCATAGCGATCTCGCGCGAGGGCGGGAATTGAGTCACGGACAGCCTTCATTGAGGCCAATGCAATGGTTTCGGATTCCGGATGTTGACGGCTCATGAGTCGCTTAGCTCCGGTGACACAATTCGGCGATATTCACGGAGTCGTTCGGTAAGTTCCGCATGATGGCCAAGGTGGCGATTACCGTCGTGGTCGATAAAGATCACCTGATCAAGCGCCTGCAGCAAGGTGTCACTGTGGCTGACAATCAGCGTGGTTTGACCGTGGAGTGCCTTGAAGAACCGGGAAATAAACAGGGACTCGGTGTAGGCGTCGAGCGCGCTGGTCGGTTCGGTCAGTATGAGAATGTCAGGATTGGCGACCAGACACCGTGCCAGGGCCACGCGTTGGCGTTGCCCGCCGGACAGGGATTGTCCCCGCGTTCGGATGTGGCCATCGAGCCCGGGGCGTACGGCCAGCTCATCGGCAGCGACGGCCCATAGCGCTTCGGTGAGCGCCGAATCTGTGCGAGGTTGCGGCTGACCGGCCTGAAGGTTGTCGCGTAATTGCCCATGAAACAGGAACGCCTGAGTTTCGCTCAATAAGCTCAGATCCGGTCGTTGATGGGCCAGGTTCGCTTTGATTCGAGTAAGTTCAGGTTCCACTAGCGACGGATCGGCAAACACCAGTCCGGTTTGCCGCCCCAGCCAGTTAAGGTCGGACAAATGAGAATCGGAAGCTTGCGCCGGCTGCTTAGCCGGAGTGTTCAATGTGGTGCACAAGCGATTGGCGGCCGCCAGCGCCCGGGACCATTTATTGCCGACTTCGCCAAAGGTGGCCACCGGAACGACCAGAAAGCCTGCAAAACCAAAGGCTGTGATCAGTTCGCCGACGGACAAATGGCCGCTCAGAACCTGAAAACTGCCGACGGCGACAATAATGCTGACCAGAACACCGGGGATCAGTACGTTAAAGGCATCCCAGCCTGCGTCAAGCCGGGCCACATCGACTGCGGCATTGCGCACCACGCTGGCCTGTCGCCGATACCGGGCCAGGGCAATGGGTTCGGCGCCTAAGCCTTTGAGTATTCGAATGCCGCCGAGTAAATCGGCCGCCAGGGTAGTCAGGTGCGCCATCCGTCCCTGTTCATGCGTGGCTCGGGTTTCCAGCGGTTTCCACAACGGAACCATCAACAGGATCACGGGCGGTAAACCCAACAGGATGATCAATCCCAATGGCACAGAAATCTGCAACAGCAGAATGGCGACCACGATAAAGGTTACTACCGAAGCACTGCCGCGCAGCATTACATCCATGGCAACGCCAATCCGTTGCGCATCAAAGCTCAGATGGTTCATCAGCGTGCCGGGTGAAAACTGCTGTGTAATCTGACTGTTCGAACGCAGCACCCGGCTCATCAGTGTTTCGGTGATCAGGCGTTGGCTGTCGGCATAGAGCCGAACGGCCATCCAATGACGAAGCATACCGAACAGCGCCTCAGAAACGGCCAGACATGCAAACGCAGCTAACCAGAAGATAAAGGCGGCAGGATTAACGACGGCAATGGCGTCATCAATCAGTTGCCCCAGCACCCAGGGAAACAGCGCTTGTGACATCATCCAACCAGAACCCGCCAACATGCCGATGGGCAGTACATAACGGTGGGTACTGATCAGCCAGCGCATCAGTTGCCAGCCGTGGCAGGGCGACGATAAAGGCGCTGGGTAACGGGGAATGCGCTGTGAGGTGGGAGTAATGCCGGCGATCATAGGGTGACCGAAAGGTTATCAAAGCGGCAAGGCTAGCAGGGCGCCGAGCGTTAATCTACCGAAGTTCAGTTTTCTTCGGATGCCTGAGAGGCCTCCTGCTCTGTGGACGGTTTACTCTTTCGGGTCGACTTCACCCGATACATCGCGCGGTCTGCCTGCATCAATAACTGGTCGAGTGAGAGGGTGTCCGGTTCGGCCAGCGTCAGTCCGATACTGACACCGACATTGGCAACATGTTGTTCAACCTGTATGGGTCGTTTTACCGCCGACTCCAGACGGTCGCAAAGTTCATCGAGATCGGATGGGTGACCGGGTGCCGGGAAGACAATGACAAACTCATCGCCGCCAATGCGGGCAATGGCGTCGGTACTTTTCAGGCAGCCCTCAAAACGCTTGGCGATGATGTGCAGCACCAGATCGCCGATGGCGTGGCCGTACTGATCGTTGACCAGTTTGAAACCGTCGAGATCCAGGAACAGGCAGGCAATGGGGTGCTGTTGGTGGCACAGGTGCTGATACCGTTCACTGAGACCGATGCGATTGAGCAGGCCGGTTAATGGATCGGTGGTGGACTGGTTTTTCAGGTTGACCTGTTCAGTAATGTCACTAAGGCTGATCATTCTCAGTTCTTTTGGTGACGTAGAAACCAACGCGGTGCAGACATCAAAATACCGACCGGTCAGTTGAATGTTAGTCAGGCCATTGATGGTGCCCAGCCAACGATGAATGGGCGTACCGATCAGGTCATTCTCCGATTCATCCAGTAACAGGCATGCGGTTTTGTTCGCAAAGACAATGGTTTGCTGAGCATCAATCAGAAAAACACCTTCACGCAGATGTCTGGTCAGTTCCATGAGTTGTTGCTGGGTATGTTTAGTCAGTCGGTTGATGGCGGTCATCCGATAGAGGATGGCGAAAAAATTGATCAGCACGAGGACAAAGATGGATATCTGCGCGAGTCTCAGCCGGTTAATGTTGTTCAGTGAAATGTTTTGAGCATGAATGGTCAGGTCATTCATTAACTCGAGCAACTGGCGACTGCCGCTCGCCGCGAACTGCATCACTTTGTGGGAGTCAGGCACTTCACCCTTGGCAAAGCACTGTTCACAGTCGATGACCGGTTGCCAGATGGACCGGGCATCCGCAATCAGCTGTTGCGCATAATCGTCGGTCAGCGCGTCCAAAGTCACCGGTTTACCGGCGGCATCCAGTGTTTCTCCGCCGTTTTCAAAGGCGTCTAAGGTGTGTTCAAACAGATCAATGTTCGCAATGAGCTGTGTCCGGGAGGCATCGGTCAGCTCGGTATCGGCCATCGTGGTCAGAACGACGAGATCTTTCGCTATACGCTGACTGAGCATGCGCTGGCGACCGGCGAGATTGATCAGTTCAGTGTTGCTTTCCAGTCGTTGACTGAGCGTCAGGTTGATGAACAGCAGCGAAAAGTCGAGCACCAAGAAGGCGGCCACTAAGACAATCAGTGGCAGCTGAAACAGATGGCGTCTGCTGTTAATAAACATCACGGTTATCCCTGTGTTGATGGTTACGATCCGGTGGTGGCCGGCTAAGCCCTTGTTAGCCGGGGGTTTCCTCCAGTACCCGGGTAGTGAACTGATTGGGCAACAAAATCACTTCGATACGTCGGTTTTGTTGGCGTGTCTGAGCCGATGTTTCTTCCACCAAAGGTCTTGTATCGGCGTAACCTACCGCCTGCATTTGATCAGCCGGAATACCTTGCTTTAATAATTCACGAACGGCTGATGCGGCTCTGGCCGCGGACAGCTCCCAGTTGGTTGGGTATTTTTCTGCCGTGGCGGGCGCAATGGTTTGGCTGTCGGTGTGCCCCTGAATGCTGATCAGGTGATTTGGGAAACTGCTCAGCGCTGTCGCTAAGTTAGCCAGGGATTGTCGACCTTCGGCGTTAATGTCGGCCCGACCGGAAGCAAACAGAATGCTCTCAGGAAGTTTGATGGCGGTCGTGCCGTCTTCCAGTTGCGTGACGAGCTTTTCTTTTTCCTGATTCAGCTGACTCAGCTGTGTCTGCAACTGTGCCTCAAGGGCATTCATGGCCGCGGTCTCGGCCGCCATTTCCTGCCGCAGACGCTCGACGGTTTCACTGTAGGTTTCGTTTTCGGCCTGTTCCAATGCCAGTTGTTGACGCGCAGCGAGAAAGCGTTCCTCCGTGGTGGCCGCTTCGTCGAGTGCGCCCTGTTGCTCGGCGATGAGTTGGTTAGCGACCTCGAGATTGGTGTTGATTTCCTGAAGACGCGCTTCCGTTGCGGTCAAAGTGGCCTGAAGCTGTTCAACTTCCTGGTTTTTGGTACTGAGCTGCGCCTGGAGCTGAGATTGTTGGGATTGCACACTGTTTTGGGCGCTGCGCAGCTGATCGAGTTCATTCGTCAGTTGGTTGCGCGCCTGAGTCAGCGTCTGACGTTGCTGTTCCGCAGATTGCAACTGCGATCGTGTTTGTTCCAGTTGCTGTTCCAGACGTGAGACCCGGCTCTGGAGCGCCTGGTTTTCATTTTGTGTGTCGGTCAATTGCTGAGTCTGAGTCCAGTAGAACCAGCTCACTGCGGATCCGGCCACCAGCAGGATGAGACTCAGTGACCAGGCGATCCAGCCGCGTTGCGACGCATACTGCATGAAACACCCCGGAAAATTGGACTGAGATTTCAGTATAGGGGGGATTGGTTAAAAATGCAGCGCCTGTGTCCGGACGTTCGCCGTCTATTCTTTGTCGCAGGTCAGTTGTTCAGCCTTGCTTAACGCCTCTGGCGTGACCTCAGCACACTGACGACACAGGCAGCGGGCGTTGAGGTCGGCCTCCGGGATTTTCTGCCGTTGTGTCTCAGAGATGGTGACAGACATACACCAGCATTGAGTATCGCCCGTGCACTCGTTGGGCTGTTCACAAAGCGGACATTGTTGTTGAGTCATGGTGGTGTTGCCAGTCAGGTAAAACGGCAGTCCGACACGGGGCCGGACTGCCGTTGGATCACAATTGAAACGGGTATATAGAACCGACACCGGTCAGACGCGTCAGTTCATCCAGTGCGTTCCGGCTTTCAATTAACAACTGAGGGTCGGCCAGATCGGCTTGAGTCAATCGATCCCGATAATGACGGTCCACCCAATCGTTCAAGGTGCCATACAATGCGTCAGTCATGATGATGCCTGAATGCATGGCGGCAAATTCCGTCTCGTTGAGGGCGACTCGCAGGCGTAAGCAAGCGGGGCCGCCACCGTTGTTCATCGATTGTTTCAGGTCGAATACCTGTACCTCGTTGATCGGGTTGTCTGTCATGCCGATCAGTCGGTCGAGGTAGTCGGATACGGCGGGAATCTCGCGACACTCGCCGGGCACAATTAACGTCATACTGCCATCGGGCTGCGATAACAACTGACTATTGAATAAATAGGACCGTACGGCGTCGTGAACCGACACTTCGGCGGTGGGAACACAAACCGAAATCAGGTCAGCCCCAGTCAGCTTGCGGTTCAGCTCTTCCAGAACGCGATCGGTGTCGACAAAGGCTTCCTGATGGTAAAACAGCACGTTGCCATTGCCGACCGCGATGACATCGTTGTGGAATACGCCGGCGTCGATCGTTTCCGGTTTCTGCTGTGCGTACACCACGTGTTCGTCAGTGAGACCGTGCAGACGGGCAATCGCCTGACTGGCTTCGAGTGTCTGACGGGCCGGAAAGCGTGTCGGAGCCGGGCGACTTTCGTTGAATGCTTCTTTGCCATAGACAAAGAACTCGACTCCCGGCAGGCCATAACCGGCACAGAAGCGGGTGTGATTGGCGGCCCCTTCATCGCCGAAATAGTCAATGGCCGGCAGCGCCGGGTGGTGTGCAAAGTGGCGTTCATCACGGAAAATCGATTGCAGCATACGCGTGGTGGTTTCGTGCTCAATGGAGCGGTGAAACTTCGCGTTCAGGTTGGCCGCTGTGAAGTGCACCCGTCCGTCGGTCGTATCGGCACTTGGCGAGACGGTGCCGGCATTGGCGGTCCACATGCAGGACGCCGATGAAATGGCACTGAGAATGGCCGGGTTTTCTTTAGCAACTTTGGCCAGGATATCCGCGTCGCTGCCTGAGTATCCGAGCGACTTTAACGCCCAGATGGCGGGGCGTTCGTGCGGCAAGAGAATGCCCTGTTTAAACCCCATATCGGCCAGGGCTTTCATTTTCTGCAGCCCCTGCTTGGCCGCTTCTTTTGGGTTGGACACCGCCGCCTGATTGGACTTGGATGCAATGTTGCCATAGCTCAAGCCAGCGTAGTTGTGAGTCGGGCCAACGAGCCCGTCCAGGTTCATCTCAAAGGCGTTCATAGGTTCATCCCGGGTGACGTGTTGGCCGGCGCCTGCAGCGTTTCAGCTTCCATCGAGGCAACCGGGTAGGCGCAATAGTCCGCCGCGTAGTAAGCACTGGCGCGATGGTTGCCGGAGGCGCCGACACCGCCAAACGGAGCGGCGGAACTGGCTCCGGTGATCGGCTTGTTCCAGTTCACGATACCGGCACGGATGTCTTCCAGAAAAGTCTCGTAACGTTCACGCGAGTTCGACAATAAACCGGCTGACAAGCCAAAACGGGTGTCATTAGCCTTGTCGATCGCGTCTTCAAAGTCGTCGTATCGGTAGACCGACAACAGCGGCCCGAAGTATTCGGTATCGGGTACGTCGGTGGCATCGGTCAGATCAATGATGCCTGGTGTCAGTAAGGCCGTGCCTTCTTCCAATCGGGTCATTTCCAGCAGCATGTTGCCGCCTTTTTCAACCAGGTTTTGTTGTGCTTTCAGCAGTTGGTCGGCGGCGTGCAGAGACACCACGGCACCCATGTATGGCTGTTCTTCATCGTCGTATCGACCAACGGTGAGGTTCAACGTAGCGTCGATCAGTTTTTCCAGAAACGCATCGCCCTTTTCACCGTTCGGGATGAACAGCCGGCGGGCACAGGTGCAGCGTTGCCCGGCAGAAATAAACGCGGAGAACAGAACATGGTGCAGCGCACCGGCTTCGTCGATGTCTTCATCGACGATCAGTGGGTTGTTACCGCCCAGTTCCAGCGCCAGAATTTTTCCGGTATTGCCGCCATACTGTTTGTGAATCAGCTCGCCGGTGGGTACCGAACCGGTGAAGAACAGACCGTCGATGTTCGGGTGATTCGACAAGGCGATGCCGGTCTCGACGGCACCTTGAACCAGATTAATCACGCCATCCGGCAGGCCAGCTTCCGCCCACAGTTTCACGGTTTCTTCGGCCATTTTTGGCGTCTGTTCACTGGGCTTAAATACCACGGTGTTGCCGGCAATCAACGCCGGTACGATGTGACCGTTGGGCAGATGCCCCGGGAAATTGTAGGGGCCGAAAACGGCTACCACGCCGTGCGGACGGTGGCGCAGCACGGCTTGCCCGTCGGGCAGGTCGCTGGCCTTCGTGCCGGTTCGTTCGTGGTAGGCTTTTACCGAAATCTCGATTTTACCCACCATGGCACCGATCTCGGTGCGTGATTCCCATAAGGGTTTTCCGGTTTCACTGCCGATGACATCGGCCAGACGCTCGGTGTTTTCTTTCAACAGTTCGGCGAAGCGACGACAGATCGCGATACGCTCATCCAGGGAATGGCGTTTCCAGGTTTTAAATGCCTGACGTGCGGCTTTGATGGCCGCATCGACATCGTCTGCGGTGGCACTGGTGCCTTCCCAAACGGCCTGTTGAGTCACGGGATTCAGAGACTGAAAGGGTTCGCCGGCACCGGCAAGCCATTGGCCTGCGATGTATTGTGAAGGATGACTCATGATGCATTCTCCGTCGGTCGCAGCGATACCACGCGAACAGTATCGCCTTCGGTTACATTGAGGGTGGAGGCCTGTTTCTGCGTCAGCCAGAGGGTGTCGTCGCCGGCCGCACCGCGACTGACGAGCGTGACCCGAAAGTCGTCGAACTTACGGTTACTGACCAGCAGCAGGCCATGCTTATCGTTGAGATCCGGTAACGGGCCCCGTTCAGAAAGGCCGACTCGTTGGATGTGGCTTTCTTTGACGGCGCGAATGTCTTTGATCTTTGCCGACACGCTGGGCCCGGCATCGAAGATATCGACATAGCCGTTAAAATCGAAGCCTTCGCTTTTCAGCATGGCCAGCGCCGGCTCGGTATGCGGATGCACACGGCCAATGACCGACTGGGCTTCGTCGCTGAGCATGGGCACATAAATCGGAAACTTCGGCATCAGCTCGGCGATAAACGCTTTGTTGCCAAGCCCGGTTAAATAGTCGGCGTCGGAAAATTCCATCTGAAAGAAATGCCGACCGAGGCTGTCCCAGAACGGAGAGCGGCCTTCTTCATCGCTGTAACCACGCATTTCCGCAATGATGTACTCATCGAACAGCTCAGGAAATTCCGCCAGGAACAGATACCGGGAACGGCTCAGCAACTGCCCGTTCTGATCCTTCCGGTAGTCAGGCATCAGGAACAGGGTGGCAATCTCGGAACTGCCGGTCAGGTCGTTACTCAGATAAAGCGTTTGAGTGACTTTGTGCACGCCAATATCGCGTGAAGCGTGGACCGATTTACCGACATGAAAGTTGTACCAGACGTCTTCATGGCCGATGCTCGCTTCCAGAGCGCAGATGCCGGCCACGTCGTTGGTGTCTTCATCCACGAGTGCAAACAGATAGAGGCGATCTTCTTTGGCATTGCTTTGTTCGAAAGACATTAGCGCCTGTTCGAGCTTGGCCTGCATCTTTTGTTTGTTGTCCGGCAGCGAGGTCACGCCGACGCCTGAGTTTTTCGCCAGAATGGTCAGAGCGTCCAGATCGTGTCGCTGTACAGGTCGAATATACACGTCGCTCTCCTTACAGCGGTGAGTAGGCGATCTGATCGCCTTCACGGATGTTTAATGCTTGGCTGATGTCTAACGGCAAGCGGATGGTATCGCCGATACCGTCCACCAGCGTACCGATGACACAACGAAAATCGCTGGTCGATTGATTGCTGATCAGGTATTTCATGCCGCCAATCACCTCAGAAGGTTTGGCCTTTTTAAAGCGGATATTGCTGTAAGTATGGGTGTAGTTCAGCTGACCTTTGAGTACCGGCCCACCGTCAAACGGATCGATAAACTTGGACTTGTGGAAGCCTTCCCGATAGAGCAGCTGACAGATCCGGTTGGCGGCTTCGTGATTGCGTGCAATGTTGCCCGCCGCTTCAGCCGGCAACAGTGGTACGTACACCGGGTGCTGAGGAATCAGCTCGGACATAAAGGTTTTCGTTTTGACGGAGCAGTAGTAGTCCGCTGTCAGGAAATCGAGATCGAAAAACTTACGGCCGACCGCATCCCAAAATGGACAGACACCCTTGTCATCAAAAATGCCCTGAATTTCAACGATGAGTTCCTGATTGAACCGATCCGGGTCGGCGGCCATGTACATCAGCCGCGCACGAGACAGCAGTTCAAACCCGTCCGTATCACGCCACTGTGGATCAATTGAAAAGGAACGTAACAGTGTCCGTCCGGTCAGTTCGTGCGACAGAAACAACACCGGTACCTTGGATGAAATGTTCAGGTGATGCGACGCATGCACGACTTCATCGAGTCGGTAGTTGAAAAACGGATAGCCATTGCCCGCTGAGGCATCGATCCCCGAGGTGCCGACAACGGTGTTGCTGTCGGTATCTTCCAGCACAAAAAGAAAGGACGATGGGCCTTCGGCGCCACTGCGGAACGCGTCGTCAGACTCACTGATTTTCTCGGACAGTTTGTCGCGATCTTTCGGCAGCGTGGTCACCCGTGCGTCGGTTTCGTCGAGCAGACGCTCTATACCGGCCAGATCAACAAAGGTTGAAGGTCGAACGACGAGCATGTAATTTCCTTCTGATGATTAAAAGCCCCCGGCGTCAGTGCAGTCGACTGCATCGGACGTTGCCGGGGAAGTGTAGATGTCGTCAGGCAAGGTTGCGAAAGCGGATGCTTAGCGGCCCAGAACCTGAGCGATGGCGGCATCGAGCTTCGCCAGACCTTCGTCAATGTCCGCATCCGGAATGATCAGGCTGGGTGCAAAACGAATCACGTTCGGTCCAGCGACCAGCATCATCAAACCCTGCTCCAGTGCAGCGCCCAGGAAATCTTTGGCTTTGCCTTGCCATTCGTCCGTCAGTTCTGCGCCAATCAGCAGGCCCAGACCACGGATGTCTTTGAAAATGCCGTACTTTTCATTCAGGGCAGCCAGTCCGGCTTTATAGCGTTCAGACTTCGCCTGGACGGCGTCCAGTACCCCAGGCTTAGTCAGCTCGTCCAATACAGCCAGAGAGACCGAGCAGGCCAGCGGATTGCCGCCATAAGTCGATCCGTGCGTTCCGATGGCCAGGCTTGGGGCAACCGCATCGGTACACAGCATCGCGCCGATCGGGAAACCGCCGCCCAACGCCTTAGCGGTCGACAGAATGTCGGGTGTTACGCCGTAGTGTTCGTAGGCATACAGATGACCGGTTCGGCCAACGCCAGATTGCACCTCATCGAAAATCAGCAGGGCATCGTGTTCGTCACACAGCTGGCGAACCCCTTCGAGGTACTCTTGAGTCGCCGGAGTGACACCGCCTTCCCCTTGAATCGGTTCGACAATCACAGCCGCCGTTTTATCAGAGATCTGGTCGCGCAGCGCAGCGAGGTCGTTGTACGGTACATGGCTGATACCACCGGGTGTGGGTTCAAAGCCTTCTTTGTACTTGGCCTGGCCGCCAACGGAGACGGTAAACAGCGTACGCCCGTGGAACGAGCTGAGTGTGGAAATGATTTCGTGTTTGGCTTCGCCATGGTTGAGGAACGCGTGGCGACGCGCCAGTTTCAGTGCGGCTTCGTTCGCCTCGGCACCGGAGTTACAGAAGAAAACCTTGTCGGCAAACGTCAGGTCAGTCAGCTTTTTCGCCAGGGCAATGGCCGGTTCATTGGTCATGACATTCGACAGGTGCCAGAGCTTTTTGCCTTGTTCAGTGAGCGCATTGACCAGAGCCGGATGGGCATGGCCTAAGGCGTTGACTGCGATGCCGCCCGCAAAGTCTATGTATTCGCGGCCGTCCTGATCCCAGACCCGAGAGCCTTCGCCTTTCACCGGAATGATTTTCCCAGGGGCATAGTTCGGCACCATGACGTCATCGAATTGTTCGCGAGTATGTTCAGTCATCTGTAATTCTCTTTTCGAAAGTGGCTTTGCAGTCAAGGGCATCAGCGGACATTGACCGACTTGCCGTTATTCTAGGAAAAGGCGAATCGGAGTACTTACGCTGACGCGACAATCGATTATAGGCTAACGCCGGTCGATCTGTCCTGTGATCGTTTTTAGTGCAGTTCCCCGCCGGATTCCGGGCGATTGTGTCCGTTCGTGGTCATTAGTCAGAGGTTGAAGCCGCTCAGTTTGCGGAGGTTTGATCCTGAAGACAGGTTTTCAGGGCCGGAATGTCCAATGGCCGACTCCAGAAGTAGCCCTGGCCGTTGGCAATGTCGAGTTGGCGCAATGCTGCGAGCTCCGCCTGGGTTTCAACGCCCTCGACGACGACTTTCAAGCCGAGATCTTTGGCCAGGTTGGTGATGCCGCGCACCAGTGGTAACTGGTCCGGCCGTTCATGAATGTTCTGAATAAAGCTGCGATCGATTTTCAGCGTTTCGAACTGAAGCTTCTGCAGATGTCCGAGGTTGGAGTATCCGGTACCGAAATCATCCAGAAACAGGCCGAAACCGAGTTCGCGGATGGCCTCCACATTCTGGCGAAACGTGTCCATTGATTCGATGATCTGCGACTCCGTCACTTCCAGCTTGAGGTGCGGGGCAAGTTCGATGGCGCGCGGGGTCATGATTCGGCTGGTCAGTCCGGGAAAGCGCAGTTGCACCGGAGACAGGTTCACACTGATGTAGAAGTCAGGGTGAGCCGGCAGAATATCGGCCAGCAACGAGCAGGCTTCTTCTAGGACAAAGCGGGACAGGTCGTTGATCAGGTCGGATTTTTCTGCCAATGAAATAAACTGGTAAGGGGCAATCAGCCCCTTTTGCGGATGTTGCCAGCGAATCAGCGCCTCAGCACCGATGATCTGCTCTTGGTCCATTGAAACAATGGGCTGAAACTGAACCCGGAGCTGACGCTCGACAAGTGCCTGCTGCATGTCGTTCTGGAAGTCGACGCGGTCCTGCAGATCCTGCTCCATGTCCGGATTGTAAAAATGAAAACAGTTTTTGCCGCTTTCTTTAGAGCGATACATGGCGATATCGGCTCGTTTGACCGCCTCCTGGTAACTGTCTGCATCGGTCGGTACGACGACCATACCTATGGATCCGGAACAGTTGATTAATCGCTCATCGACCGTAACCGGCAAGGAAAGGTTGGCGCGCAGTTTTTCGGCAATGGTCACTAAATCGTCAATCTGTTTGATGTTTTCAAGAAACAGCAGAAACTCATCGCCGCCAATCCGGAAAATCTGATCGGTGGTACGCAGCGCTTCCTGCAGTCGGTCAGAGACCTGAACCAGGTACTGATCGCCAACATCGTGGCCTAAGGTATCGTTAACCTCTTTAAACTCATCCAGATCGATAAAAAAGACTGCGGCCAGTGTATCTTCCTGACGGCCCAGCCGTTTGGTCATGGCGTTGAACGCCATTTCAGCGCTCGTCCGATTCGGCAGTCCGGTCAACACATCGTGGTTGGCCAGATAGGTCATTTCCTGATGCGACTGTTCGACCTTGACAATCTCTGTCTGCAGGCCCTCCACCAGTCGGCTGTTGTCTCGAGACATGACATAGGTACCGAAGGCACACAGTAACAGGATGGCAATGATATCGAACGCCGATGATAAACTGTGGCTCGACAGCGACGGATTGAACCACGCGAGTTCACTCAGCCAGCCCATCAGGAATACGTTAAACAAGACGATGGCCACCAGTGGAAAGTAGTATCGATGCCCTCCGATCAGCGCGACAAAGACAAATAAACCCGGCAGGGCAACGACCGCATTATTCTTGATGCCACTGGATGTCCACATGATCAGAATGACCAAGAGGGTCAGTAGTATGGCGAAGACACCGGACGCTACTGTTTGGTGATTGTGACGGATCAGCACCGGAACCGCTGTGGCCAGCAGGCCGATAATGGTAATGAGAGCCATGTCCTGCGGGTCTTGTTCCAATATCCCTTTGCCCAGCATGACAACCAGCAGAAGCTCGGTGGCCCAGAACAGTTGAATAAGGCGGCGTCGCTGAATGTCTACAATGTGGAAAGTCATGGGCGGAGCGTTGTCTTCATCAATGTCATCCGGGAAAGTCTAGCTGAGGCCGGTGAGTCGGCAATTTACAGCGACTTTCGTTTACTTTTCGAGCTGCATTTTCTGATTCAGGCTGCGATCTTCAGAGGGGGTTAGCCCATACTGGTTACGGTAGGCCGTGGAAAAGTGAGCGCCGGATGAAAATCCGCAGCTCAGACCAATATCGGCGATGCTGTCATTGCCTTTAAACAGACGGCGTCGGGCTTCTTCTAAACGGATCTGCAGGTAATAGCGGCTCGGAACCGCATTCATGTGTTTTTTGAATAACCGTTCGAGTTGGCGACGGCTGATGGTGACATGAAACGCGATGTCGTCGGTCGTCAGTGGCTCTTCAATGTTGTTTTCCATCAGTTCGAGCGCTTCGGCCAGCTTTGGCTGTTCTGCCCGCGTTCGTTCACTGAGTTCACGCGGTACCGCCGAGTTCGGAACGCCGAGCCGTTCATTCACGAAATGTTTGGAAATGGCTTCTGCGGTGTCGGCGCCAACGGTTTTTGCGATCCACATCAGCATCAGATCCAAACTGGACGAACCACCGCGGCAGGTCAGGCGATCCCGGTCGATGCAGAACTGTTCACTCGCCAGTAAAATCGATTTGTGTTTTTGTAGCAGCTCATCATAAGACAGCCAGTGCACCACACCGCGATAGCCGTTCAACAAGCCGAGATGGGCAAGCGTGTAGCTGCCGGAGGCTAACCCGCCAAGTGCAGCAGTGCCCTCGCGGGCGAGCAAAAAGGCGTCCAGCTCGGGTGCCGGTGGATGGCGAGCCGGTGTTGTGCCGGCAATGATCCAGACGTCAGCCTTCGGGGCATCATCGAGGGAGTAGTTGGTGTCAATGGCGTTGCCCAGGCTGGACACCGTTTTCCGACCCGCCAAGGCGACCGTGAAGGTCTGAAAAACCGGTTCACCCATCAGCTCGTTACACATAAGCAACGGTTCCATGGCCGAGACATAGGTCATGGATGAATAGCCGGGCAACAGGATAAAACCAATAGACTGTGTCACGTTACAACTTCCTCGTTATTCAAACGTCCCGACTTTGGTCAGGTTGCCATCTTGCATGAACCATTGCCCACCAGCCATCACGCTCTGCAGGGTTAAGTCATCCGGGTTCAAAACCAACAGGTCGGCATCGGCGTTTTCGGCAATCCGGCCTTTGCTATCCAGCTTGAGTATCCGCGCCGGATTGGCGGTCACCGCCTTCAGCACTTGCGACAGGGGCAGCTGTTCGATGAGAACGGCATCGCGCACCTCGTCCAGCAGTGAAGTCATGGAGCCGACCTTCAGACTTTCCAAAACGCCGTCACTGTTGAAATGAGGCAGGCTGGCGTGACCGTCGGTGCTGAAGGTAATTTGTTCGTCGCTGACTCCCTGCTCCAGAGCGAGTTTAAAGGCCTGCGCACATTTCAGCTCGCCGCTGGCCAGAATTTCCGGGGTGCTGCTTGCGGTGAGGTCGAAGCTGCCGCCAAGCGCCGCAAAACGAACGGCATCGTTGAGCAACGCTGGACTGCGGTTAATGTGCGTCGGATAAAACTGACTGAGCGGAATGTTGCTGTGTTCAGCCACGTCAAACAGGGTGCTGAGCCGGTCATCGCCATCACCGACATGGACGCTGACGATTCCGGCTTTGCCCGAACAAAGCCCGCCTACGCGCGCATCGGCCGCTACCCGCGCCAGTTCCCGCCAGCTCATCTGACTGCCACGGTGATCGGCAATGGCAATTTCACCGATGCCGATGCATTCGTCGATGAGCATGATGTCTTGTTGCACCGAGCCGGTCAGCGTCTTCACCGGGTAATGATAGTTGCCGGTGTAGAAATAAGCCGATAAGCCTTCGTCCCGCAGAGCTTTGACTTTGGCGACCAGTTCCTGATGTGTGCGGCAGACCGCATCGGTACCCAAGGCGCCGGTGACGGTGGTCACGCCGCCTTTAACAGCGTCGCTGACCTGCATTTCCGGCGTACGGGTGGCAAAACCACCTTCACCACCACCACCGGTAATATGCGTCAGGGTGTCAACGAAACCGGGGCAGACGATGGCCTGCCGGCAGTCGGTTTCGGTAATCGGCAGGTTCTTTGGCGTTTGGATGTCAGGTGCAATGGCGAGAATGACGCCACCGCCGATCAGAATGTCCTGACAACCCAGGTCATCGGGTGCATAGACGCGCGCATTACGCAGCACATGCATAGTCATGAATCGGTCCTAGAATCTCTCTATCGGGGGCGGGGTATGGCCCCTCGGTATTATTATCGGGAAACAGGCCGCAGATCATAACAGGCCGGAGACAATAACCAAGCCAAGTGAGGCGTAAGGGCGCATATTTGTAGATGGATGTCTGTCAGCTGGGCAACCCGTTCAGCGAACGGGTAAGCCGTGTTGATCGGCCAGTGCACGCATGTCATCGGCGTGGGCCCGATCACAAAAGACGCCACGGACTCCCCAGGTCAGCAATCGCTCAAAGGTCACCGTGTCGTTCACGGTATAGCAATAGAGCGGCCAGTGCCCGATGACGGCCTTGGCCTGTGTTTCGGTTAAGCGGGACTGATCACAGTGGATGCTTTGCGGCTGAATGTCCTGCACGACGGTGGCGATATCGGCGGGTAAGTCTTCAAACAGAACGCCCAGCGATATCGCTGAATCGCACTGTCGCAGCAGAGCCAGAGCGCTCAGATCGAAGCTGGAAATCAGCAGACGGCTGTGTTTCAGGGGTTGATCGTTGAGGGTTCTCAGGACGGCATTGACCTGGTCTTCCGTGTCCAGATCCGGATGAACTTTAATTTCCAGATTAACGTTTAACGCCAGCTCGTCAGCCAGCTTCAGAAAATCGGCGAACAGGAGCAGGGGCTCACCGGCGAACGCCTTCGAGTGCCAGGAGCCGGCATCCACTTGCATCAGCTCCGCTTTGGTGAGTTCGGTGAGTGCTCGATCGGATTGGCCGAAACGAGACAGAGTGAGGTCGTGCATCATCACCAGCGTGCCATCACCGGCCATGGTGACATCGACTTCGATCCAGCTGATCCGGTGTTCTGCGGCACACCGTACGCTGGCGGCGGTGTTTTCGGGCGCCAACAGAGGGAGTCCTCGGTGGCCAATCAGGGCTGGCATGGGTTGAGACATCGGCAATCCTTTACGCTGTTAAAAATTGATACTAATGATGGTTTGTTAGTGGGAAAGTATAGTATCAATAGTCTCATTTTTCAGCCGTATCGAACGGCTTTGCATTCTGTTTGCACTTGCCTCAGTTTTCACGCCAGCTGGGGTTTGTCAGAGCCGTTAAGACGTGATCGGCCCATTCGCCGTCAACGCGCAGATAATCACGTGCCATGCCTTCGCGTACAAAGCCCAGTTTTTGCAAAACCCGCTCACTGGCGACATTGTCGGGGCGGTAGTTGGCCATCAACCGGTGCAGGTTGAGTGCGGAGAAGGCAAAGGCGACGATTTCTTCCAGGGCTTCGGTCATCAGCCCCTGTCCCTGACAATGCTCCGCCAGGTTGTAGCCAAGGTAGGCGGCCTGAAACGCACCACGAACGATGTTGCTGATCCCGGCAACGCCAATCAGCTGTTCCTCCTGTAACAGAAAAAACCGGACTTCCCGGCCCTCCTGAACCTGGGTCAGCCAGTTATCCCGAACCGCGCGCACTTCTTCCGGGGTTTCCGGTACGCGACCGCCGGCAAAACGCAGGTGTTCGCGGTTCAGGGTAAAATAGTCGATCAGGTCGCGGGTATTGATATCGCTGATACCAACAATTGTCAGCCGAGATGTGTGCAGCAGCAGGGAGTGTGTCATGATATTTTTAAAATATAGAGAAGATTGATGCGGAGAGAGTTTAATGTGGAATACACCCGATATCTGTGATGATTACCCGACTCAGGTGACCCCGTTGGCGCCACTTTACCAGAATTTTGGCGGCGTAAAAGCGTTCAGCGGCGAAGTTGAAACCGTTAAATGCTTTGAAGACAACTCGCGGGTTAAAGAGTTGCTGTCCACACCGGGGCATGGACGGGTGCTGGTGGTCGACGGTGGCGCATCGCTGCGCTGTGCATTGATTGGCGATCTGATCGCCGCCAGTGCCATTGAAAACGGCTGGTCGGGTATCGTGATCCGCGGCTGTTGCCGTGACGTGCATGAGTTACAGACGATGCCTTTTGGTGTTCGTGCACTGGCGTCGATTCCGCTGAAATCCACGCGTAAAGGCGCCGGAGAAAGTGGTGTGACGATCGATATGGATGGCGTCGAAGTGCGACCCGGCATGTGGTTGTATGCCGATGAAACCGGCATGCTGATCAGCGATGAATCGCTGCCGATCGAAACCGGTCACCGCGACTGATTTGGATGTTCAGGCCTTGCGCTTGGACAGCCAAACCCCTCCGATGATTAATCCGAGCCCTGCAAAGGTTTGCCATTGCAGAGGCTCTTTCAGTATCCAGCTGATCAGAAACAGGCTGATCAAGGGCGACAGGAAAATCAGCGTCCCGATTTGGGCCGCTCGCTGAGTCAGCGACAGGGCCTGTTGCCACAGCATGAACGTAATGCCCATTTCAAATAACCCGACATAAACCAGACTGAGCAGAGACGGCACGGTCAGGCTGAGGCTTTGACCGGTGATGATGAGCAGTAAGGCCAGAAACGGGGTGGCCAACAGAAAGTTGTGGAATAACTGAACCAGTGGTTCGACGGCACTGCGGGTGTTGAGAAGCCAGAACGCCGCCCAAAGCAGTGTGGAGATTAAGGCCAGCGTAAGACCAATACCATCGAGGGACCCGGTGATGTTTTTCCCGGCGATGGAAATCACCACAACCCCTGAGTAGCCCAACAGTAAGCCGGCCAGATCAAAGCGGGTTAACCGATGTTTTAGGATCGGTACGCTCAGTAACGCCAGTGTGATCGCCCAGGTGTAATTAACCGGCTGAGCGACTTGAGCCGGGAGTCGTCGGTAGGCTTCAAACAACACCAGATAATAGATCACCGGGTTGATGGCACCGAGCAGTGTCGTGGTTTTCAGATTGTGGCGCAGTTGGAACACGGCCGTTTTCAAACGACCCTGACGATACAGCGTGGCCGCAAGCGCCAGCAGAGACGTCAGGCTGGCGCCAAACAGCAGTGCTGGCACGCTGTTGTACTGCAATGCCAGTTTGAACGCGGTGGCAACCGTTGACCATAGCAGGACCGCCGCCAACGCAAAGAACAACGCTTTTCGTTCAGGATGCACACAAGACTCCGGCTGAGAAAATGACGTTCCGGCCCGGGGACCAGGCCGCAGAGCCCGACATCATAACGGGGTCAATGACAGCTGAACAGCCACCCCCGTTCGATGCAGGTGGCTGTTTATCTCAGCGGTTGTCAGAATTGAAGCTCGAGATAGAACCCACTCGAGAGTTTGTCAAAAGCACTGTCCGTTTCCAGGAACTTCCAGGTGAACATCCAGCCGATGTTCATGCCATGTGAGTTGGTTTTCAGGTTAACGGTCGCCTGTGGGTAGTTTTGGGATTGAAAGCTGCGCGGCGTACAGCCATCACAATCGGGTGCGACAATGCCCTGATAAGGACTGGCATCCACGTAATAAAGCATGTTCTCCACCGTGATGCCCCGATTTGCCCACAGCCGATACCCCATACCGATGCCCAGCGTTTCATAGGTTTGTTTGCTGTTGTGCACGTTATCGTGGTTGTCGCCGATGCCCAGTCGATCGATGCCCTGGAAGACACTGAATCCAACCCGGTTGTTGGCCCAAAGCCCGGCTCCCCAGCGCTTACTGCTGATAGCCAGCGCATCGGTGGCCGCTTCGTCGTTACCGTCCCAAGTGTAAAACAGGGTGACATCCATGACATCCGGATCCGAGCTGACTTTTTTATTGCTGTCTTCAGCGCGGTTTGATTCAAGCTCGTCCGCAGAGGTGGTGGACGTTTCTGGCTTGACCGGCGGTCGGTCCCAGCTGCGGTGCAGGGTAATGGACGCGTTATCAACGTCGTCATCGACCAGTTCAAAGTAAAATGTGCCATCGGCGGTCACATCTAGATAGCGGTCCTGGAAACGGTCGCGTTGCCATCCCTCAAAATCGACATAGCGAAAGGTCAATGTATCGATTGAACCATGCGTAGCGGAGAGCTTAACGCGAAGCTGATCGGCGGCTTGCCCGACAATGTCGGACCAGCACAGGTCACTGCTCTTATTGTCCGGACAGCGTGCCTCAAAGACCCCTGAAATCGACTTTTCCTGACCGAGCAGTACATGTGCCTCATGGATTGGTTGAGCGGTCCAGGTACCGGTGACCTCACAAATGGTCTGATTGTCGACGCCCGGACGCCGTTTCTGTTCACTGGACTCGAGCGTCAAGCGGAACGCTTGGCGAAAATGCTCCCGGGCTTGCAAGTTTGCTTCGTCCTCGGCCCGGGTCATCGCATTGAGGCAGGCGTTGTCGGGGTTGGCGTGTTCGTCGCTGGCTTTAACCGTGGTACGGAATGGCGGTGTTTCCGTGGACTCTGTGGTCGCGCCCGCCGCGGCCGTGAAAACGCTGAAAGCAATGAAAATCGCAACAGTCAGCCGTGTCATGATGGTTCTCCCTGTTATCTGCGCAGACAGCTTACGTCTGCGAAGCTGAACCTATCGTGAACCGCGGGACCGGGACAGTGCCATCGGTCCTGAAATGGTGTCGGTTACCGAGTCGGAATCGTGCGGAAATGGGACCCATTCTCACGATGTTCGAGTCCGACGTTCAAGAAATTGAAAATGAATAACAAAAAAGGCGCTCAGCGCTTTTGAAAAGATGGAAATGAGTGCTATTTTTGTTTTCGGGTGATCGGCTTGAAAGTGTTGATTTATAAGGCTTTACGATAATTAGCTAATGCTCATGTAGGTGCAAAGTGATTTGAGTCAATTTTTCATTTTGTAGTTTTCTTACACTTTCCTCGTACCCCGATTTTGGTACACCCCAGTGCGGTTTGACCGCTGCTCTAATCACAGAGTCTCGCTCAAAACACACCTCGGTCTGACAGGATCCAACACACTTTGTTCTGTCACCCGATAGCCCTTTTCAACTTACTGGAGGTAACACCATGACTAACCAAGCGAATCCCGTCCTTGTGGAACTGGACGCCTTAGTCGAACGCGTGAAAGCAGCGCAGAAAATCTACGCCAGCTTCACTCAAGAACAAGTCGACGCGATCTTTCGCGCTGCAGCCCTGGCGGCTGCCGATGCCCGTATTCCTCTGGCCAAAATGGCTGCTGAAGAATCTGGCATGGGTGTCGTAGAAGATAAAGTGATTAAAAACCACTTTGCATCTGAGTACATCTACAACAAGTACAAAGATGAAAAAACCTGCGGCATTCTGGAAGTCGACGACGAGTTCGGTACCATGACCATTGCGGAACCAACCGGTATCATCTGCGGTATCGTTCCGACCACCAACCCAACGTCAACCGCGATCTTCAAAGCGCTGATCTCTCTGAAGACCCGTAACGGCATCATCTTCTCGCCACACCCACGCGCCAAGAAAGCAACCTGCTATGCAGCGAAGCTGGTATTGGACGCGGCGGTTGCTGCGGGTGCACCGAAAGACATCATCGGTTACATCGAAGAGCCATCAGTCGAAGCGTCTAACGCCCTGATGAAGCACGAAGACATCAACCTGATTCTCGCCACGGGTGGTCCGGGTATGGTGAAAGCGGCTTACTCTTCTGGTAAGCCAGCAATCGGTGTTGGTGCTGGTAACACCCCGGTTGTGATCGACGAAACTGCAGACATCAAACGTGCCGTTTCTTCTATCCTGATGTCGAAAACCTTCGACAACGGTGTGGTCTGTGCATCTGAGCAAGCCGTTATCGTTATGGACGAAGTTTACGATGCCGTTAAAGAGCGTTTCGCAAACTACGGTGGTTACATTCTGTCTAAAGAAGAAGCCGACAAAGTACGTCGCGTCATTCTGATCAACGGCGCTCTGAACGCGAAAATCGTTGGTCAGTCTGCAATCACCATCGCGGAAATGGCCGGTATCACTGTTCCTCCATACACCAAAGTTCTGATTGGTGAAGGTGCGGAACTGAACGAAGCTGAAGAATTTGCTCACGAGAAACTGTCCCCAACGCTGGGTATGTTCCGTGCCAGCAGCTTCGAAGACGCCGTTGAAAAAGCCGTTAAGATGGTTGAGATGGGCGGTATTGGTCACACCTCATGCCTGTACACAGACCAGGATGCTAACGACGACCGTATCCGTCTGTTCGGCGACAAGATGAAGACCGCGCGTATTCTGTTGAACACGCCAACCTCTCACGGTGGTATCGGTGACCTGTATAACTTCGCATTGGCACCGTCTCTGACGCTGGGTTGTGGTTCCTGGGGTGGTAACTCCATCTCTGAAAACGTTGGACCAAAACACCTCATCAACAAGAAAACCGTTGCGAAAAGGGCTGAAAACATGCTGTGGCACAAACTTCCGAAGTCAATCTACTTCCGTCGTGGTGCAATGGCGGTTGCCATGGACGATCTGGCCGACAAAAAACGTGCCTGTATCGTTACCGACAAGTTCCTGTTCAACAACACGCCTTACATTGATGAGCTGACTCAGCTGCTGAAAGACAAAGGTATTGAAGTTGAAGTGTTCTACGAAGTAGAAGCCGATCCAACACTGAGCATCGTGCGCAAGGGTGCTGAAGTTCTGAAGAGCTTCCAGCCAGACGTTATCATCGCTGTTGGTGGTGGTTCACCAATGGACGCCGCGAAGATCATGTGGGTTATGTACGAACACCCAGAAGTCGCCTTCGAAGAACTGGCACTGCGCTTCATGGATATCCGTAAGCGTATCTACAAGTTCCCGAAAATGGGTGCCAAAGCCGACATGGTGGCGATTACCACCACTTCCGGTACCGGTTCTGAAGTGACACCATTTGCGGTTGTGACTGATGACGCGACTGGCATGAAGTACCCACTGGCGGACTACGAACTGACACCAAACATGGCGATTGTTGATGCCAACCTGGTGATGGATATGCCGAAAGGTCTGACAGCCTTCGGTGGTTACGACGCCGTGACCCACGCGATGGAAGCTTACGTGTCTATCCTGGCGAACGAGTACTCAGACGGACAGGCGCTGCAAGCCCTGAAGATCCTGAAAGAGTATCTGCCGAGCTCATACAAGAACGGTTCTGCCGATCCGGTAGCGCGTGAGAAAGTCCACAACGCTGCGACCATCGCCGGCATCTCGTTTGCGAACGCGTTCTTGGGTATCTGTCACTCCATGGCGCACAAACTGGGTGCGGAGTTCCACATCCCACACGGTCTGGCGAACGCTCTGTTGTTGACCAACACTATCCGCTTCAACGCGACGAACCTGCCAACAAAACAGGCAGCATTCTCGCAGTACGACCGTCCGAACGCTCTGCGTCGTTACGGTGAAGTGGCGGCACACCTGGGCTTCAATCAGGAGCACACCGTGGACCGAGTCGAAGCCATGCTGGTTTGGTTGGATGAACTGAAGAAAGATCTGGACATCCCGATGTCGATCCGCGACGCCGGTGTTAACGAAGCCGACTTCCTGGCGAAAGTTGACAAGCTTGCGGAAGAAGCATTCGACGATCAGTGTACTGGTGCGAACCCGCGCTACCCGCTGATCAGCGAGCTGAAGCAGATCCTGATCGACTCTTACTACGGTCGTCCGTATGTTGAGAGCTACGAGCGTGATCAAATCGAAGGCGCGTTGAAAGAAGACGCACCTAAGAAAGCGACTAAAAAAGGTAAAGCGAAAGCCTGAACCTGAGTCGGTTAAAAGGTTACCGGAATAGTCGACGGTAACCTGACCCTGAAAGACCATCTAAGCAGATGGTCTTTTTTTTGCCCGTAATTTTTTACACCTGCTCATCTTTTAATTCTGGCGGTTGAGGTTTAATAACCAACATTCAGGCTATCAATAAACATGAGTGTCTACACCGCCTTCAGTTCATAACGACCCGATATTGAGAATCATTGTTGAATAAACCGATTCAGTGCGTAGAAGAGTTTCGCTTTCCTGCGATTCACTGTTAGTGGTAGTGCCTTCGTTCTGCTGAGAGTCGGAACGAAAACCTGAATACAAACACAATAAAAAGCAAAAGGTTGTTCAATGAAACTACGCACTTTGGCGAGCGCCGTCGCGCTTGCGTCTTTATCCGTCCCTGTGTTCGCCGCGGATGACCTGGCATCGTTCTGGGAAGAATCCACTCTGGATCTGACATTGCGATCCGCTTACGTGAAGCTGGATCCGAATGATGTCGAGATTGATACCGAATACGATCTGGCCACCGCCGCCGGACTGTTGGTTCAACTGAGCCCAGCTCAGGCGGCAGAGGTCATCACCAATGCTCAAAATGCCGGTTACGCTGGTGGAACGAATGCCTCCAATCCAGCCGATGTTGCGGCGGCTATTAATTACCTCGATACCAACTTTACCGGTGGCGCAACCCTGGCCAATGTCAATGCCGGGATCAACAGCGGACTGGAAGACGCCGTTGAAGCCGGTGGCGCCCTCGATCAAGCCGGCAGTGCTGCCTGGCTGCAGTTTGAATCAGCGTACCTTTTTGACGTGATCGGTTTTGATTTCGGACTGCAAGGCGCCGTCGCCCATTTCAAAGAAGACGAGTCAGAGAATCTGATCATCGCCAGTCAGGACGATGACAGTTATCAGCGCATCAGTACGGCCCGGCTAAAATTGCGTTATGGCAGTGATGACCTCTATGCCAAAGGGTATTACGGCCGGTTCAGCGACGCGGACGAAACTGACTATCTGATGGATACCACCGACATGGGCTATGGCGTCAGTGCACACGCCGGCGGTATCAGCCTGAGTTATGACGTCGTGACGGCCTCGGCCGGTAAAACCGAAAGTGATTTGACGGATTACGATACCAATGAGGAAACCATCGAGCTGGCTTATGACAGTGACGTGGGTAACGCCAGCTATACCTTTGATTTGGTGCGCGACGTCAGTCAGAAGCACAGTGTCACTGCCGCGTCCGGCGTGCCGTTATCAATGTTAGGTCTGCCGGTCTCAGCCGATAAAAACATGGACTATCTGTTGCTGGCTCAGGTTGATTGGGCTCAGGAGACTCTGGAAAGTAACGAGGACTACACCGGGCAACAGTACGAGCTGACGCTGGCCGCGAAGCTTGATGGCATCGTTCTGGCGTTCTCGTATAACCAGGCGGGTGAAGACGGTGGCGCTGATGTTGAGAATCTGGTCGATAATGCCTTAATCAACGATTACGACCTGCCGTCTCAGCGGACGCTGACATACGTGGCACGGTTAGACAGTGCAATGCTCGGACTGAATGGCCTGACCATCAGTGCGGTGCATCTGAACAGTTCCAATATCGACATGGATGCAACGGAAACGAACTATCAGCTGACCGGTGATGACAGCTTTACCGAGACCTTGGTCGATGCGCGATACACCTTTGGCGGCGACACCCTGCTCAATGGTCTGTCGATCCGCGGGATTTATGGCATGGAAACCAACCAGGCCAATGTGTCTGGCTTCGGAGCCTATCTGGACTACAAACGCTCGTTTTGATGGTTAAGTAATAACCTTCTTATCCTGAACAGGGCGGTCGTATTGGCCGCCCTGATTGGCATTCGCCCGGAGTCGGGGTAAACTTCGCTCACCACTCACCAATAAAAGGAGCTCCACATGCAGTCCGCTGCAGTTATGTGTGTATTAAGTTACGCATACCATCTTGGAGACCCACGCTCAGCAATTCTGGCCGCTTAACGCACAGAGTTCGCTGAATCTCATATCACTTCTCAGTGTTCATCTGTGCTTCGTATCGAATTGCACACAGGTGAGTTATGTCTTTAATTTCTTTGTTTGACGTGTCCTATCAGGCGGGCACTAAAGCACTTTTTTCTCAGTTATCCGTTTCAATTGAACCCGGTGACCGTATTGGTCTGGTGGGGCATAACGGTTCTGGTAAATCGACGTTGCTGGCATTGATGGCCGGTGACATCGCGCCCGATGATGGTCGGGTACAGCGCCAACGCGGGCTGGTGATTGGTCGGGTCGAGCAGTTTCTACCCGATGCCTTACTTGAGTTCCGGCTGTTGGATGCGGTGACAGAGGTGTTGCCGCCTTCCCGGCGTTTGAGTGAGCAGTTTCGGGTTGAAAGTCTGCTTTCAGAGTTGGGGTTTACCGAAGCACAATGGTGCTTGCCGATGCAGAGTCTCAGTGGCGGGCAGAAAAACCTCGCCCTCTTTGCCCGTGCCGTGCTGCTGGAACCGGAGTTGTTGCTCTTGGATGAGCCCGGTAACCACATGGACAGTTCTGCCATGTGGGCACTGAAAACCTACTTACAGAAACCGGATGTCCCGGGGTTTATTATGATTTCGCACGACCGGGATCTGCTCGACAGCGTGACCGATCGGACCTTGTGGCTGCGGGATGAGCGTATTTACAGTTTTAACCGCCCCTACAGTGACGCCAAAATCCGCTTGGCGGAACAGGACGAGGCGGCAGCCCGAACACGAAAAGCGGAAGAGCAGCAGATCGATAAACTGCAACGCAGTGCCAAGCGTCTGGCGCACTGGGGAAAGGTCTATGACAACGAAGACCTGGCCCGTAAAGCCAAGACGATGGAAAAACGCATTGATCGTCTGGAAGCGGAAAAAACCTTTGTTTCGCAGGGTTCCGGACTGTCCCTGACGGTCGATGCCGAACTGCTGAAAGCCCGGCAGATGTTTATTCTGGAAAATGAATGGGTGACGGCGCCCGACGGTTCTGAGTTGTTTCGTATTGATGAGCTGCTGTTGAAACCCGGGGATCGGGTGGCCTTACTCGGGGTGAATGGTGCCGGTAAATCGAGCGCGATCCGTAAGTTGATTCACGCGCATCAGACGCCACAGGATCAGCAAACCACGACGCGGTTTAATCCGAATGTGCGGCTTGGCTACTTTGATCAGGAGTTGGAGCGGTTCGAGACCGATCAGTCGATACAGGACTGGGTGCGGGAGCAAACCGCAGCCGGTGACGACGATATTCGTCAGTCGCTGATTCACTGGGGGTTCCCGTACCTTGACCATGGTCGGTCGGTGCGGGTCCTCAGCGGTGGGGAAAAAGCGCGACTGTTGTTGCTGACCTTTCAGTTGGATCAGCCGAACCTGCTGATTATGGATGAGCCGACCAACCATATTGATTTGCAGGGCAAAGAAGAGTTGGAAGCGGATCTGACCCAGTCTGGATTGACGCTGTTGTTCACCTCTCACGACCGTCGCTTTATCGAGCGGGTCGCGACCCGGTTATGGTGGATTCATCAGGGGCAGCTGTTGGAAATCCATGATTTGAGTCGTTACGATGACGCCTTTGCCGCGTCAGCCAATGCTTCAATGTCGCAGCCTTCAACCGGGCAGCCAGTGGTCAACGGAGGTGAAGCGGCGTTGTCGGAGGACCACCCCGATCGCCTCTTAGAACGGATCGTTGAACTGGAGCAGTTGCTGGCAGACGATCAGGCCCGTAAGCCGAAGTTTCAGAAACCTCAGCGGCAGGCGCAATGGCAGGCCGAAATTGATCAGCTGATGCGTCAACTTGATCACTAACCCTCGTGGGCCGATCTCAGGGTCGGCCCACCAGTGACCGACTTTGGGAGATATTATGATTTGGACGGTTTATTTATCCGGTGAAATACACACGGATTGGCGCGAACAGATTATTCAGCAGTGTGCCGAACGGGAGTTGCCGGTGGAGTTCACCTCCGCGGTGACGAATCATGAGCGCAGCGATGCCGCGGGCGATTGTCTGGGACCGGAAGCGTTGCCGTTCTGGCGGGATCACAAGTCAGCAAAAGTGAATGGCATTCGCACGCAAACCTTACTGGAAACCTGTGATATCGCTGTCGTGCGCTTCGGTGACAAGTACAAGCAATGGAACGCCGCCTTCGATGCCGGTTTCTGCGCGGCCATGGGCAAGCCTTATATTACCCTGCACGATGAAGACCTTGTGCACCCGTTAAAAGAAGTCGACGCGGCCGCAATGGCCTGGGCCAAGAGTGTTGACCAGGTCGTTGATGTTCTGGCCTATGTGACGTCATCTCGTTGAACCCGCCCTACCGGTGACCTCCGGGTCACCGCCATCTCTCGCCCTTCCCCTGTTAAGTCTTGATGCTGCCGGCCGATACCTGAGAAACCAGTCTAAACTTTTCTGTTGAAAGTATGACGACGGGTTCTGCTCGGAGGGAAGCAAATGAAAATCAAAACTCAGGTGTCAGCCAGTCTGACGGGAATCGTATTGTTGCTCGTTATTGTGGCCGGCGGTGGCTACCTGGCCACATCCGTGGTGAACCAGGCCGGGTCGGTATTGGGTACCGCTCTGGTACCCGGTGTGCAGGGGTATAACAACCTGCGCTATGAGACGCTGGAAATCGCACTTCAGGCGTTTCGGGGCGACATTGACGGAGTTCAGTCTCAGGCCGCACCGCTGATTCCGAGAATCGAAGCTTTCATGGTCACCCAGCCAGACAGCCCGTTTTATGGTGATCAGGTGCTTCAGGAAGGACTGACGTACATCGGTGATACGTTGCTCGCCGTGGTCAGAACAGCATCGTTGCAACAGGCGGGTCAACCGCCAACGCCGGAGTTTGTGGAAGCGCTGAGAGCGCTCGAGGCCATGGAAGTCCGTGCCGCCGAGGTGATTCAGTATTTGGTGGATTCAACGATGGCGAGAGTGAATGGGGTCATCGCCACCAGTGTCCGGATTCTGATCATTGTCAGCCTGATTGCCGTTTTGATTGCCATCGTCGTGGGAACGTTGCTGACCCGTAAACTGAATCGTGGTTTGGTCAGTTTGAATGCCTCATTCCGGCAAATCAGTGATGGCGATCTGACCGTGCAGGCCGATGATTCTTCAAAAGATGAGTTTGGGGAGATTGCTTCCTACTTTAACGGGTTGGCGTCCAACCTGAAAAATACGGTCGGTGAACTCGGTCAAATGATGTCGACTCTCTCAGAGCTGAGTACCCGTTTCCGCGACAGCGGCGTTCGGTTCCAGGAGCGCGCGACGCAGACCTCCGATGAAACCCAGCAGGTGGCCACTGCCATGACGGAAATGGCGGCAACCATTCGGGAAGTGGCTCAGAATGCCGAAGCGACCTCAGGTCAGGCGCAAAACGCCTCGACGCAGGCGCGCGATGCCCGCGGACTCGTGGCAACCAGCGTGACTAACTCGCAGACTCTGCAAACGCAGATGACCGACATTTCCGGACAAGTCTTGCAGTTAAAAGACAAAACTGAATCCATCTCATCGGTGATTGACGTCATACAGGGCATTGCAGAACAGACCAACTTGCTGGCGCTGAACGCGGCCATCGAAGCGGCGCGTGCCGGCGAACAGGGTCGGGGCTTTGCCGTTGTTGCCGATGAGGTTCGAACCCTGGCAACGCGAACCGCCCAGTCTACGCAGGAGATCATCGATGTGATTCAGGCATTGCAGAGCATGTCGGAAAGTACGTCTCAGCAGATCACCAAAGGCCGGGAAAGTGTCGAAGCCAACGCTGAAGCCATTGCCGCCATCGAGAGCAGCCTGACCACGATACTGGACAATATTTCCTCGATATCGGACATGAACCATCAGATTGCGACGAACTCGCAGGAGCAGTCTCATGTCGCGGAAGAGATGAACACCAACGTCGTCCGCATCAGCGATCTGTCTGAAGACAATGCAGCCCAGACTCGACAGATTAATGAAGACATCGGCACCATTGATGAGCTGGTTACGTCCGTTCGGGAACTGATTTCCCACTTCCGTTATTAATGCGGTTGGCTGCTGGCCATCAGCGACGCTGTCTGGCCAGCAGAAAAATAAAGAACGGTCCACCGATGGCCGACACGAAGATACCGGCCGGCAGATCTCGGGGCAAAAACAGGGTTCGTCCGGCAAGGTCAGCCAATAGCAACAGATTGGCGCCGATCAGAGCACAACCGATCAGTTGACCGGGTAAGTGCTTCGGCAGCAGTTGACGGGTCAGATGCGGGGCCAGTAAGCCGACAAACCCGATGGCGCCGGCAAAAGAGACCGCCAGCGCCGCCATCGCGGCACTCAGGCATAGAATCAGCAACCGGATGGGCAGTGTGGACAGGCCCAGGCCGACCTGTTGTTCATCGGACAGTGCCAGCACCGCCAACTCGCGTTTCAGCAACAGACACCCCAGTAGTGCCACCACCGTGGCCGGTATCAGCCAGTGATTGACGGCGCTGTTGGCGCCATAAAGCGTTCCGGTCAGCCAGGTGTAAGCCATCGCCGAGGTTGTGGACTCGGACATGACCAGCAGTAAGGTCGTGATGGCGGCAAAACCGCTGTTCAGGCAGATGCCGACGAGGACCACTCGCGTGACGGACAACCGTTGTTTCCAGGTCAGACCCAACAATGCAGCGGCTGCCGTCAGGGCGCCAATAAATGCCCAGATCGGCTGCCAAAAGGGTGCTGCGCCTGCGGCCACGACAATAAACAGGACGGCACCGACCGAGGCACCGGAGGTAATGCCGACAATGTCCGGCGACGCCAGCGGGTTACGCAGCAATCGCTGCAGCAGGAATCCGGACAGTCCCAACAATGCGCCCACAGAACAGGCAAGCAGGCTTCTGGGCAGGCGCAGAGTTTGGACAATAAAGTCCTCGTTGAGGCCCAGCATTGCCGGTATGACTCTGTCCAGCGGCAGCCGGGAGTGGCCGATGGCGACGGACATGACCAGAATCGCCAGGCTGATGATCATCAGCAGGGCTAAGCGCAGATGAGAGGGCCATTTAGTTGATGGCATGGGAGCATTGGTGGAGGCTTGTGTCATAGCGCCACCTGTCGTCGGGTAACCAGAACAAGGAACACCGGAATGCCAATGGCGGCTGTCATCACGCCGATCGGCATTTCCTGAGGTGGGATGATAAAGCGCGACAAGGTATCGGCCAGTAACAACAAGAGCCCGCCGATCAGCGCGGAAACCGGAACGAGCCGGCGATGGTCGGTGCCAACCAGGCGTCGGGCGGCATGGGGCACAATCAAGCCGATAAAGCCGATCAGTCCGGCAACGGCGACCGAGCCGCCGGCGAGCACAATGACCGCCAAGCCAGCCATCGGGCGCACGCGATTGACGGACTGACCCAGGCCAGCGGCCGTTTCGTCATCCAGCAACAGCAGGTTCAATAACCGACTGCTGAGCCAGACCAGTATGGTGACCACCAGAACCCAGGGCGCAAAGGCACCCACTGCTTCCAGCGATCGTCCGGCCACCGACCCACCGAGCCAGTAGACCAGCCCGGACAGGGTGGCCTGATCGGCGATCAGAATGCCCTGGGTAAGCGCCGTAAACATCGCCCCGCAGGCGGCACCGGCCAGAATGATGCGCAGTGGTGACAGCAGCCCGCGTTGCCAGGCCAGCAGGTACACCAGCGCTGTTGCCACGGTCGCACCGAGAAAGCCGAGCAGCATGTAACCAAGCAGGCTGGACAAGTTCAGCCAGGTGAAGCCAATGGCAATGAACATCAGGGCGCCAGCATTAATCCCCAATAGACCGGGTGAGGCCAGGGCATTGCGGGTCAGGGTCTGGCTTAATACTCCGGCGACGGCCAGTGCCGCCCCAATGACCAGCGCTGTGGCCGCACGGCTCAATCGGTTGATGCGCACCACGGTGTGTTCGACCGAGGTGGCATCAAAAGCCGTGAACGCCTGCCACAGGTCCTGTTGCGAAATGCGTGTCTGGCCGAAGCTGAGGCTCATCCAAAAGGCTGAAAACACCAGCAGAATGAGCCCCAGCAACAGCGGTTTAGTCGAGACCATAGTGGCTTCGGATGTCCTGCAGCATCTGGCGGGCCGCCAGCGGGCCGCCGGCCATGTTCCAGGCGACCTGATCGACCCGGTAAACCGCATCGTTCTGCACGGCATCAAGGGTTTGCCACAGCGGGTGTGCGGTCCATTGCTGATAAGTCTGTTGTACCGCGTCGTCGTCTTCCATGAAGACAAAGGCAACGTCGGCATTCATCGACGGAATCGATTCTTTGCTCGTCAGTTTCATGCCCCAGGTGTCTTTCAGATGGTCAGCCGGGCGTTCAAAGCCAAGATCCGCCAGCACCTGACCGGAGAAACCCTGAAAGTAAATACGGGCATGGTCAGCGCGGAAGTTCAGCATGGTCACCTGTTGTGGCCAGTCGTCCTGCAGTTGTTCAGCAATGTCGGCCTGGAATGCGTCGGCGTCCGCCTGCCATTGTGCCAGCCAGGCGTCAGCAGCATCGGCTTTGCCGGTGACTTCAGCCACGAGTTCGAGCGTTTCATCGAACATAAAGACGGTTTCGTGGGCCACGGTCGGGGCAATTTGACTGAGCTGGTCGTAGACTTTTGCATGACGAACTTCGGATGCGATGATCACGTCCGGCTGCAGTGCCGCGATGGCTTCCAGATTGGGTTGGGTTTCCAGACCGACCAGGGTGGTGTAATCCAGCTCACCGCGCAGGTATTGGTAAATCGGTTTTTCGACCCACGACTCAACCGCGCCAACCGGTTCAATGCCCAGCGCAATGGCGGCGTCGGTGGCACCTTGATAAAGGGTCACAATCCGAACGGCCGGCTCTGGCAGCGTGGTGGTGCCGAGGGCGTGGTTGATGGTCAGTTCGGCATACGCCGAGGGCAACATCAGGGACATCGCCGTGACGGCGAGTAAGCGGGAAAACTTAGGCAGCATAAAGGTGTCCTTGTACTTCGTTTTGTGTGGATGATCGTTGAGGGACAGGGCTCAGGCAGAGAGCGACTGTCGCAGAGACTGTTGTAATCGTTGCTGTTGTTCTTCGGGCTTCAGCAGCACACAGGTGGCGCAGTAATCGCGATCGTCGGCGGTGTAAAGTCGACAACACCCACCGCGAATCCGGTAGCTTTGTTCGACCTGCACTGGAGCCTGATCTTTTCCCGGCACCCAGACCGAGACCCGGGTGAACCCGGTTTGTTTGTTACGCAACGGCGAGGGTTCTGCCGCGAGGATGTCCATCGCGCGAGCTTCCGCCTCGGCTTCGTTGTTGAGGGTGCGACCGACCATCTGCCAGGCGACGGCGACTGAGTCAGAGATCAGCCGCCATTGCGCCGCGGCATTCAGCCGGCTGGTGGTCTTTACCGGGCCGATAAACGCCGACATCAGGTTGATCAGCATTTCCCGAAGTGTCGCGCTCGAGACGGCTGCCAGATCGACCGACGTCAGCCGGAGCCTTAGTTGCTCGTCTTCTTCCCTGAGCCATAGGTTGGTTGAGGTTAACGGCGGTACCTGACCCAGGCTCAGATCACACGCCGCCAGAATGGTGGCGAAGATGTAAGAGACACGGCCAACGGCAAAGGCGCCCTGGCCGCGTTGGTCCAATCCCGGATAGTCAGTTGCGAAGCGCTGATATTTCTGCGCTAACCAATCACTTTGCAGGGCTTCATCCAGGCGATGCCAGGAAGGATCAACCGGTCCGATATCGATATGAAACAGCCGGTTGGCATTCAGTTCAGCAAAGATGGCATCCAGGGCATGACTCATCGGGCAACTCCGTGGGTTGGCTTCAGCGACGCGCGTCTGCGATGGTGTCCGGGTCGCCGTCGAGTGCGGCTTCAATCATCGGCACCATTTTGTCAAAGGCGTAAGACAGGCTCAGCAGTGAGGCAAACGAAAACGCGCCGGTCACTTCGGTGCCGAGGAACACTTCGCGGTTTTCTTTCACCACATCAAGATAAGGCCGCGCTGGCACATCCATGATGTTGCTGAAGTCATCGGTCGAGGTCACCCACATCAGCAGATCGGTATCGATGGCGGAGAGGTCTTCCATCGAGAAGGTGACCCAGAACTCGTTGGTGTCAATGGCGTCGTCAATCACCTGTGGCGTCACGAAGCCCAGCTCGGACATCAGCAGCGGCCGGATATCATTTGAGGTGTAAGCGCCCACCGCATCCTGCCAGCGATTGGCAATGGCAATGGTTTTACCGTCCCAGGACGGGTGCGCGTCAGCAATTCCGGCCAGTTGCTTTCGGATGGCGTCGACACGAGCCTGTGCTTCGGCTTCTTTGCCCAGTACACGTCCGGCGGTCAGAGCCTGTTCGTCCCAGCTCATGGCATAGTCGCCTGTGCCTTCGGGGACCGCGACGACCGGGGCGATTTTGCTGAGTTTGTCATAATCTTCCTGCGTGATGCCGGACCAGATGGCAATAATCACATCGGGGTTCGCGGACGCAATCTGCTCGAAGTTCAGGTCGCCCTTAAGTACTTCCGGCTCGGTCGTCAGGGCCTCTTGCGCCCATGGCCAGACCACTTCCGGGTAGTCGCCATACCAATAGCGGATGACCACCGGTTGCACACCCAGTGCAAGCAGGTTGTCTGCGCCATTAAAGTCAACCGTCGCCACCCGTTCCGGGGCGCTTTCGATGACGGTGGTGCCGAACTTGTGATCAATGGTCAGCGGGAAGGCCTGAGTCAGGCCCGCGACGAACAGAGTCGCCAGAGCTAGCAGTTTTCGCATGTTATCTCCTGAAGGTCAGTAAAGCGGTGTCCGCAACGGCTGTTGTGGACATGAGGTTAAGAAATCCAATCACAGTGACGGCCTCGGTCTGAGCATCAACCAGATAAAGACCGGCGCGCCGATTAATGAGGTGACCAGTCCGGCCGGTAGTTGTATCGGGTCGAACAGCACGCGCCCGGCCAGATCGGCGATCATGACCAGCAGGCCGCCGACCAGAGCCGTCAACAGTAAGAAAGTGGCCGGGCCGGTGCGCAGAATCTGGCGGGTCAGATGCGGTGCCAGCAGCCCGACAAAGCCCAGCGGTCCGACGACCGCCGTGGCCAAGGCCGCGGCCATGACCGCACTGAGTAACTGAACCCGACCGACGCGTCGCAGCGGAACGCCGAGCCCGGTGGCCGTTTCATGGCCCAGCGCCATCGGTGACAGGGCCCGTGATTGCAGCAGATACAGGACGATCAGTACGCTGCAGGCTATCGCAAGTATGCGTACGTCTGACCAGTTGGCGCTGTTAACACTACCGGCCAGCCAGGCCAGTGCCGACATGGCTTCTTCGATGTCGCCATAGGTCAACATGGCCGACGTTAACGCCGTGATGAAGGCGGCGACGCCGATCCCCATCAGTATGAACTTCAACGAATGGCCTTCACCCGAGACCAGGCGAATCAGAGCGGCCACGCCGAGCGAGCCGGAAAATGCCGCGACTTCGCGCCATTCGTTACCAAACTCAGGAAAGACCACAATCAACGCCACCACCGCCAGGGCCGCGCCCTGTGAAATACCAATCAGACTCGGGTCGGCCAGCGCATTGCGCGTCAGGTTCTGCAGCATGGCTCCGGACAAGGCAAACAGCGCCCCGCTGAACACGGCGACCAGCGTGCGGGGTAAGCGGAACTCCCAGACCACCAGTCGATGTTGCGCATCGGCCAGCGGGTTTTGCAGCGCCTGCCAGACATCCTGTGGCGAGAGCTCAAAACTGCCGCTGAGCAGACTGATGACCAGCGTCAGCAGGACCAGAGCGACGGCCATGCCCAGCGCCAGCAGGCCGGAGGGTTGCAGCCGGAACGAAATCTGATCCTGAAACAAACGGACGACAGTCATGATGAGCCTCAGTTCAGCCGCGAGCGGACGAGATAAATCAGCAGCGGTGCGCCGAGCATGGCCGTGATCAGCCCGGTTGCGATTTCCTGCGGACGAACCACCAGGCGGGCGATGACATCGACACCCAGCAGATAGGCCGCCCCGAACAGCGCCGAATATGGAATAATCCAGCGATAGTCTGACCCGATGAACAGGCGAACCAGGTGGGGAATCACCAAACCGATAAAGCCCAACGGGCCGGCCATGGCGACCGATGATGCGGTCAATACCACCACACACAGCAGCAACTGAGCCTTGCGCCGGGTTATTGGGATGCCCAGGCCGGCCGCCTGTTCATCGCCCATCGACAAGGCCGTAACTGAGGGCGCCAGAACGATGGCCGCAGCCAAACCGATGAGCATCCAGGGCAGGGACCAGATCAGCTCAGAGAGATCGCGACCGGCAACTGAGCCGACCAGCCATCCGCGCAGCGCATCGAAGGTTTGTTGATCGAGTAAATGCAGTACGGAAATGATGGCGGCAAAAAAGGCCGACAGGGCCGCACCGGACAAGGTTAACGACAAGGGCGTGGCACCGCCGGGTGCCCGGCTGGCAACGGTCCAGACCAGAATGGCCGCAAGTAAAGCACCGACAGCCGCAATAACCGGCAGTAACGTCTGAGATTGCAGATCGAAAACCGAAAGTGCCAGTACGGCGGCCAGTGAAGCACCGGCCATTAAGCCCAACAGGGCTGGATCGGCCAGCGGGTTCCGGGTGACACCCTGCATCAGCGCCCCGGCCACGGCCAGCGAGGCGCCAACCAGAGCCGCAATGAGGGCCCGGGGCAGACGCAGGTCACGCACAATGATGTGATTAAACTGCCCTTCATCGAAGTGCAGGAAGGCCTCAAGTACGGTACCGAACGGCAGGCTTTTCGCGCCGACGCTGAGGTGCCAGACCATTGCCACGAGGACAATGCCGAGCCCCATCAACAGTCCGCTGGCTGAATACGCCTGAGTGCGATTCACGGTTGCACGACCTCCGCCAGAGCAATATCGGCCGCTGGGGTTGTGTGGTGAGGCACCTGAGTGGGCACGCACATCAGGCGGCCGCTGTAAGGGTCGCGGAGAATCTGCGCATCCAGATTGAATACCGACTTCAGATTGTCGCGGGTGAAAATCTCATCCGGATGCCCCTGCGCCTGCAAACGACCGTCTTTCATCATGATCAGATGATCGGCAAAGGCGGCGGCCATGTTCAGCTCATGCAGCACTACGACCAGTGTGCGTCCGTGATCGTGCGCCAGAGACGTGAGCAGATTGAGCAGATCGACCTGGACCCGCATGTCGAGAAAGGTGGTCGGCTCATCCAGCAGAATGACCGGGGTCTGTTGCGCCAGAACCATGGCGATCCAGCAACGCTGACGTTGACCGCCTGACAGAGCCGATACCGGCCGGTCGGCCAGCTCAACAGTGTCCGTCATGCTCAACGCTTCCTGAACCGCAGCTTCGTCTTCTCGGCTCCACTGCTGGAAGAGAGACTGGTGTGGGTAGCGCCCCTGAGCGACCAGTTCACGAACCGTCAGACCTTCGGGTGCAATCGGGCCCTGCGGTAGCAGCGCCAGTTGTCGGGCAACATGACGGGTTGGCTGGTCGTGCAGGTTGGCGTTGTTCAGAATAACCTGACCCTGATGAGGTTTGAGAATACGGGCCATGCATTTCAACAGCGTCGACTTGCCGCAACCGTTCGGTCCGATCAGGGCCGTCAGTTTGCCGGAACCGATATGAAAGTTGGCGTCGAAGACGACAGGATCCTGGTAACCGGTGGTCAGTTGGTCGACCCGCAGCAGAGTTTCAGGCAGGTGGGTCATAGACAGTTCTTCAGAGAATTTTAACCTGAATGATAATCGTTGTTATTTGCAAGTCAATACACAATTAAGAATCATTATTGATTTGGCGCAAGAGATGCGCAGATTTGAGCAGGCGTGAAGTCTTGACACAGGTGCTTGAACGTAGGAGCTCGGGCGGGTGAGGCAGGGTCAGCGGTGACCAAAAACTGATCACCGGTGACCCTGTGTGCAGATGTCAGCGGAAGCGTTGGATCAAAACGGATTGTTTCTCAGCCTGGTCGGTTAACCGATCACTGAACTGCAAAGTGTGTTCTGCACTGTCCGACAGCTCTTCGGTGAGGCCCAGTACGGCTTCAGAGTTTTTCGAGATTTCATCGCTGGCGACCGCTTGTTGATTGGACAGATCGGCAATGGTTTCAATGTTCTGCGTCACACGATCAATGGCGTCCGCGAGATCATGGATGTACTGCTGGACCGTATCGATTCGTTTCTGTGTCCGGCTTGTCATCTGATGCCCTTCATCAATTGACGCCACCGTTTTTTCAGTCGCTGCCACCAGGGTGTTGATGATATCGGAGATGGTCTCGGTGGAATCCTGCGTTTTACTGGCCAGAGAGCGGACTTCATCCGCCACCACGGCAAAGCCCCGCCCCTGTTCACCGGCTCGGGCCGCTTCAATGGCGGCGTTCAGTGCCAGCAGATTGGTTTGTTCGGCAATCCCGCTGATGACGGAAATCACCGAACGAATCTGTTCGCTGTCTTTCGCTAATTGATTGACTACATCAACCGTTTGGCTCATGGAGTTCACCAGCTGCTGAATCTGTTCACTGGCTGCCTTAAGCTCACTGAGCCCCTGCTGCGCCTGCTCATTAGCCTGTTGTGCGGCGCTGGAGGAGTCGGCGGAGTTGCCGGCGATTTCCTGCACGGAATGGCTCATTTCCTGAACCGCCGAGGCGACACCATTCAGCTGATCTTTGGCCTGCGCAATGGCGCCAAACTGTTGCTGGGAACGATCATGGTTATCGGCGGACAGAGAGGTCAGTAAGTCGCCCTGTTGATTCATTCGTTCCAGCACCGTGTGCAGATGCCGTTCGTGAAAAGACTGCAGCATCTGCAGCCGGCTTCGCGGCGTCAGATGGCCGGTGAAAATGTATTGGGTGATGGCATCATCGTTGAACTTGCCCAGATATTGATTGATTTGCGGTTGCAGATCGGTCATCCGTTGCAGCAGCCAGGTCAGCACAAACAGCAAGACACCGACCAGCCAGCCCCATTGTGGCGTGACCCATGAGGCTGCGACTAATCCGATGACGGCAACGACGGCCGGACGCAGCCAGTGCAGATTGCTCTCAATCAGTCGGGGATACCAGGGTAAGGGTGGTTTGCCGGCATTCAGGTTGGCGTAAACCTGTTCCGCTCGCTCGACCCAGGCTCTTTCTGGTTTTTGACGGACCGACTCGTGGGAGACGATGGTGTTGTTTTCGTAAGACGGGGTGACATAGGCGTCCACCCAGTAGTGATCGCCGTTTTTGCAGCGGTTCTTCACGATGCCGCGCCAGGGGCGGCCGGCGTCGATGTTGTCCCACAGCAGTTGAAACGCGGCTTGCGGCATGTCCTGATGACGAACGATGTTGTGAGCCTGACCAATCAGCTCATCACGGGTGAAACCGGCAATGCGGCAGAACGTCTCGTTCGCTTCGGTAATGACACCTTTTGGCGTCGTCGCACTGACAAGCTGATCATCATCGGTCAACGGTACTTCTACCTGAGTGACCGGTCCTGTTTTCCGCATAATATGAAACCCTTACTCGACTGCTTTACTTCAGAGGTATCGTCGGCTCTGGATGAATCCGTGGTATTGATCTTGTTATCGGATGTTTGAGCGACAAGTCTGTCAATATAGATGGCTATCGGCAATTGTACAGCAAGCTTGAGGGCAGGCAGGGACAAGGGGCCCACAGGCCCCGGACATCAGGCGTCTTTGGTTTCGGCTGAAGCCGTAGAGGATCGGCGGAACAGTTTGACCACAGGATGGTTCATCAGCCCATCGAGGAAAACCTGCTGCGCCATTTGTCGCAACGCATCGGCGTAGGTCGGGTAGGGATGAATGACGCCCTGCAGTTTGCTGAACTTCATGCCCAGAGATTTCATGACCTGCACTTCGGCGATCAGCTCGCCGGCCCGTTCGGCCAGAATGTGGGCACCCAGCACGCGACCTTTGAGGGTAATCAGTTTAATGTGCCCGATATCCCCGGCCTTGGTCTTGGCCCGATCCAGTTTGTCCGCCATGTCATATTCAAAAACGCGGATACGGTCACCATATTGTTCGCGCGCTTCGGCTTCGGTCATCCCGGCGCGAGCAAACTCCGGATCGGTAAAGGTGGTCCAGGCCACATGTTCGTAATTGGCTTTGCGGTTGATCGGCAGAATGGCGTTCATTGCCGCAATTTTAGCCTGAAAGTTGGCCATATGGCTGAGCTGATAAGGTCCGGCGACGTCACCGCAGGCATAGACGCCCTTCGCTGTCGTCTGTAAATGCGCGTCGACCACAATGCCTCGATCGGCTTTAATGCCGGCCGCGTCGAGGTTCAGTGAACCGATGTTGGCTTTACGACCGAGTGCCAGTAACAGGGTTTGCGCTTCGATCTGCCCGGATTCGCCGTCTTTTTCAGTGCTCAGGCGTATCCCGGTTTCAGTTTTCTCAACGCCAACGGCCTTGGTGCCGAGCTGAAATCTGACGCCTTCTTTCACTAACCGCTCACGCAGGATGGCTGCATAGGCGGGCTCCTCGCGGAACATGATCTCGGGCATCATTTCCACGACCGTCACCTCGACGCCAAGTCGGTTCATGGCTTGTGACAGTTCCATGCCGATGGCACCGGCCCCCAGCACGATGATCGATTTCGGCAGGGTTTCCTGCTCGAAAAAGCTTTCGTTGGTCAGGAACGGCACCTCATCCAAACCGGGAATCGGTGGCACCAGCGGACTTGAACCGGTGGCAATGATGATGCGTTTGCCACGATAGGTTTCCTGGCCCACTTTGAGAGTTTTTGCATCGACAAACGCGGCCTCACCCTGAACAAAAACTGCGCCGGCTTTTTCAAGCACTTCCGGCGTTTCGTGTTCGTAAATGGCCTCACTGACACCGCGAACCTCTTGCAGCAACGTGCGCGTGTCGATGTCAAAGTCGGCAAACTTACGGGCGGTGTGAACGTCCTTGGCGCGATTGATCAGCCCCTTGCTGGGGACACAACCCGACCAGGTGCATTCGCCGCCGGGACGGTCTTTTTCAATGATCAGGACTTTTTTGCCAAAGCCGAGTGCGGTGAAGGCTGCTGTGAGCCCGGCCGCGCCGGAGCCGATGACGATCAAATCGTATTGGTTCATACCATTCTCTGCTGTTCAGGTGAGTGAGAAGTCAGACCTATTGCTGCTTATAAAGTTCAGTCAGGGTTTCGTATCGCGTTCGGTTCAGCCCGAGGTCGGAGCGACCGGCACGGCTGGCCGAGCGGAAGTGAACGACCTGATTGTCTGTGTCGAGCCAGAATTCCGCGTCATCGTGGTATTTCATCAACGATGTGGTGAACACAACATACAAATAGGTGTCCGTTTCTTCTTTAATCTCGCCGCCACCGTATGCTTCAACCGCACGTTTGATGGCAAACATCGTATTTTCGGTCGTGTCTTTGAACGGCAGTGGTTCGACTTTTTTCTCCGCCACATCGGTTTGCGTTGAAACGTTATTGGGTTTGCTGCTCAATGGGGCGAGTTTGCCATCTCTGACACCCAGGTTAGGGACCTGAGCGTTCTGCCAGTAAATCGCCGCGAAGGCGAGGACAATCAGGACGGCAATAATGATCAGTAGCGTCGACATAATAGATTTCCTGTTCTGGTTGGTATTTAGTTTGTGCGCAAAATAATGCAGCATTGCATTTGACCTGTCAATGGTTTGTGCGCAAACTATAGCAGTTTTTCGAGACCCGAGTGTGAGCCCATGTCCAACCCCAAACTGAAACTGGAAAACCAGATCTGCCATTCACTGTATTCGGCGACCAACGCCCTGGTTCGGGCTTACCGTCCGTTGTTGGAAAAACTGGATCTGACCTACCCGCAATATCTGGTGATGTTGGCGCTGTGGGAAACCGATCATGTGGCCATCAAGGATCTCGTTCGTCGCACCCGATTCGATGCTGGTACGCTGACGCCGATTCTGAAGCGCCTCGAAGCCAAGGGAATTATTCAGTTGGTTAAAGATGATGGGGACTCGCGTCAGAAATCGGTGGTGGTCACCGAGGCCGGGCGGGACATGGCCGTTATTGCTGAAGCGGTGCCGGATGAGTTGACCTGTCAGATCGATATGACGGCCGAAGATGCCATACAGTTAAAACTCCTGGCGGAGAAGCTTTATTCCCGGTTGTCGTAAGTCGGAACCGGTGGTGGGATAAAAACGTCAGGCACAAAAAAGGCAAGCCGTTGGCTTGCCTTTCTGTTTGAGCGATTAAACGCCGGTGCTTAGATAGCAACGATGTTCTCAGCTTGTGGGCCTTTCTGGCCTTGAGTTACAGTGAACTCAACTTTCTGGCCTTCAGCCAGAGTTTTAAAGCCGCTGCCGGTGATGGCGCTGAAGTGAGCAAAAACGTCAGGGCCGTTCTGCTGTTCGATGAAACCAAAACCTTTCGCTTCGTTAAACCATTTAACGGTGCCGGTAACTGTAGACATAATTTTATATCCTGTAGAGATAAATAAGTTTGTGTTGTTCACCGTGGTGGACAACTGGATTTAGCATTGAAGAATAAACTGGTATTTAGAATCTACAGAACGAAGTACTACGGGTGCTACGACTAAGACTTTAAACGAGAGCTATACTTTCTAGCTGCGTGCACAGTATAGAGCGCCTCACCCAGAGTCAACGTTTATTTTCACTCGGGGCGCGCTTTTTCGGGAGTCATCTTGGCGAGAGCCATTCCAGCAACGCCTTTTCGATCTGTGGGTGCCCCAGCAGGTCCAGATGGCCGCAGTCCGGAATCCTCAGCTTATCGGAGTCGGCCAACGGCAGGCTTCTGTCCGGATCGCGATGTTCACCGAGCGCACTTTGCACCGGTACCAGCCCATCGCCGTTGTCGCCGGTCAGGGACGCGGCCACCGCGAGCATTCGGACACCCTCTGGCAGCTGACTCGGGTCTGGGTGGTAAGGGCGCGGCTCGGGCCCGACCAGACGCCCATGGCGAAGATCTTTTATGCCCTGACTGCGCAGTTTCGCCAATCGTGCAAACGGGGCGCTGTAAGGCGTTTTTTCCAGCAGACGTTCCAGCAGGGCTCCGGCTTGCGCCAGAGGTGCTCCAAAGTGCGGGGTGCCCAACGTGATGACGCTGTCGAGGTGGTGCACCCAGGGGTGCTGTGCTTTCTGAGCGGTATAACAGGCCCGGCGGGCCACTAAGCCGCCCATGGAATGGCCAATCAATATGAGCGGTGGCGTTTTGTCGGGTGATGCAAACAGTCTGTTGAGCTGCTGACTCAGTTCATCGCCATTGTCGAGAATGGATCGACCGGAGTTGTAGTGCAGGTACAGAACCCGAAGATTCAGGGTCTGAGTCAGTGCTTTTGGATAATTGCAGGCACGTGTAGACCAGTGTTCATCGTGCATACACAGGCCGTGGATAAACAGAACGACCGGTGTCGTCGAGTGCTGACCGAGGGGTGCCAGAGCCTCGTCGGTCACAACCTGTCCGTTTTGACGGAAGGTCATCGGGATCGCCAGTGGACTGCCTTGCTGTTCGAGGTAATCCCCGATGACACCGTTCAATGCCGCCCGCAGATGTCGCTGAACCGGGCTGGGGGTCTTGCTGTCAATCAGGTTATCCAGCTGCCCCAGTGCCTGTTCCGCGGAACGACCGCTAAGTGTGGCCACGCGCCGAACATTGCGATAAACCATCCCGGTTATGCCCCGGGTTCGGTGGGGGGCGGAGGAAGACCCCGACACCGGCTGGGTAATCGTGGCGTGCAGACTTTCCACCAAATCCGTCATGGCCACGACGGCCTCGCGGGTTAAACGGCTGACGGCTTTCAGGGGCAGGCGATCGGCAGACATAGTGAACTCCACCCGGGGGCTGGTCGGTATCCCGGAGAGGTGAGCAGGTGACCAGTCGGTTTAGCTTGCGCCTGCCGGACAGCCGGCGCAAGTGAAATCGGCGATGCAGGTCAGTAACCGGTGTACGGCGCCTCGGCCTGAGCGATGGCGTCCTGCAGGGCTGCCCATTGTTCGCGCAACGCCAGTAAGTGCTCACTCCAATAGCGTGCGGAACCATACCAGGGAAACGCCTGAGGAAAGGCAGGATCTTCCCAGCGCCGTCCGATCCACAAGGCGTGACGGACCATGTGAGCCGTTCGCAGCGGTTCAATCAGTTTCAGTTCCCGTCGGGGAAAACTCCGGAACTGTTCATAACCTTCTTCCAGCTCGTTTAACTGTAGCTGCTGATCCGCCGGCGATCCGGACAGCAGCTTCCAGATGTCCTGCATGGCCGGGCCGGTGACGGTGTCATCGAAATCCACAATCAGCATCCGGTCGTCGCGGGTCAGGATGTTGCCGGGATGAAAATCGCCGTGAATGCGGAACCGGGTGCAGTCCGCCAAGGTGTTTTCAAATGGGGTTAACAGGCTTTGCAGGTTGGTCAGCGTGTCCAGATAGTTGGCTCGGATGTCCTCCGGGATCAGATCGCTGTCAGCAAAAAACGCCAGCGCCTCGTTGACCGGTTGCAGTAGTGACAAGGATTGTCGGTGTTTGAACGTACCGGCTTCGCCAACATTGTGCAGCCGGGCCAGTTGCTGACCAATGCGATAGAGTTTATCGGGGTTGTCGAGTTCGAATGCGTGGCCGGCTTTCATCGGGAACCCGGCGAGCAGGAAGCCGTCGCGTTCGAACAGGCGCTCGCCATGAATGTCAGCCGCCGGGATGACGTCGAGATCGGCTTCGGCCAGTTCGTCAATAAAGTTCAGTTCTTCTTCGACCTGGGCACGGTTCCAGCGACCGGGGCGATACACCTTAAACACCATGGGCGCGGCGTCTTCAATGCCGACCCGATACACCCGGTTTTCAAAACTGTTCAGGGGGTAGATCCGGTAGTCGGTATCCAGTCCCAGAGATTCCAGCCAGTCAATCAGGGTGTCCTGAGTCAGGCGGGCATAGGGATGTGTCACGCTCATAAAGATGTTCACTTCGACAGTCGGATTCGGGCGGGAGTATACCAAGGGTTGTCATGAAAAATTCGTTTTAATATATATGAATATTCATATATATTGCGCAGCGTATATGAAGAGGAACGGCACGATGACGCCAGAACAGTTTTTTAAATGCCTTGCAGACGAAACCCGCTGCCGGTGCCTGTTGCTGATTCAACAGGAGCTCGAGCTCTGTGTGTGTGAGTTGATGGCCGCGCTGGACGAGAGTCAGCCGAAAATCTCCCGCCATTTGGCGCAATTGCGCAAATGCGGGTTGCTGGAAGATCGCCGGCAGGGGCAGTGGGTGTTTTACCGTGTGTCGCCGGAGTTGCCGGCCTGGATGGTGTCTGTGCTGCAGCAAACGCTGACCAGTAATGCCGACTATCTGCAAACAAATCTGACGCGTTTGCAGGCCATGGGCGATCGCCCGGAACGGGTGAATGCCTGCTGTGCATAAGTAATAAAAAACTAAGTAAGGCTTCGACAATGAGGCCTGAGCCAGAGAAGGTTCTGGAAACCCGCGATAAACACATCCCTGTGCGCTCGCCAACAACGTCCTGTTGTTGGACGGTTTCCAGAACCTTCTCTGACCCAGTCTTTGCAGCCAACTTTAATATTGGAACTTTTTAAACTTAAACGACGTTAACGAGGGGTCTTTCGATGACAATTCGAGTGGGTATTAATGGTTTTGGCCGAATGGGGCGTCTGTCTTTCCGTGCCGCCTACGACTGGCCTGAGGTTGAGTTCGTACAGATTAACGATCCGGCGGGTGATGCGGCGACGCTCGCGCATCTGGTGACCTTCGATTCCGTTCATGGTCGTTGGCACCACGAGGCGAACGCTGTGGAGAATCAAATGGTGATTGGCGAGCACAAGATTGCCGTCACCCAAAACAAAACCATCGGTGAAACGGACTGGTCGGGTTGCGATGTCGTCATAGACGCCAGCGGCAAGATGAAGAGCAAGGCGGTGCTGCAGGCGTACCTCGATCAGGGTGTTAAGCGCGTTGTGGTCACTGCGCCGGTTAAAGAAGAGGGCGTGTTGAACGTCGTAATGGGCGTGAATGATCATCTGTACAATCCGGCCGAGTATCCCATTGTGACGGCCGCGTCCTGCACCACAAACTGCCTGGCGCCGGTGGTGAAGGTCATCCACGAAACCTTTGGCATTGAGCACGGCTCGATGACCACGATCCACGACATTACTAACACCCAAACCATCATTGACGCACCCCATTCAGACCTGCGTCGCGCGCGGGCCTGTGGCAGCAGTCTGATCCCGACGACAACCGGCTCGGCGACCGCAATTACTCATATTTTCCCGGAACTGAAAGGGCGTCTGAACGGGCACGCCGTACGTGTTCCGTTAACCAACGCCTCGCTCACGGACTGTGTCTTTGAACTGAAACGGGCGGTCACAGAAGATGAAGTCAACACGGCCTTAAAAGCCGCGGCCGACGGCGCACTGAAAGGGATTCTGGGGTATGAAGAACGACCGCTGGTGTCGATTGATTACCGCACCGATCCACGCTCCAGCGTGATTGATGCGCTGTCGACGATGGTTATCAATGGCACCCAGTTGAAGCTCTATGCCTGGTACGACAACGAATGGGGCTACGCCAACCGAACCGCCGAACTGATGCGTAAAGTCGGTCTGGCGGATCAAGCCTGATGATCGAGCGGTTGTCGCGATTGCCGGCGCCTGTCCGGCAGTATCTGATCGTCACCGGGAACTACTGGGCTTTTACCCTAACCGATGGCGCGCTACGGATGCTGGTCGTCCTGCACTTCCATCAGCTGGGGTATAGCCCGTTGCAGGTGGCGATGTTATTCCTCTTTTATGAGATTTTCGGGGTCATCACCAATCTGGTCGGCGGCTGGTTGGGCGCGCGTATTGGCCTGAACCGGACGATGAACATCGGTCTGTTCCTGCAGATTGCCGCATTGTCCATGCTGTTGGTGCCGCCGTCGGCGTTAAGTGTTGTTTGGGTCATGGCGGCACAGGCCATCTCCGGCATCGCCAAAGACCTCAACAAAATGAGTGCGAAAAGTGCGATTAAAACGTTGATTCCAGCCGATGCACAGGGGCAGCTGTATCGCTGGGTGGCGCTGTTGACCGGATCGAAAAACGCATTGAAAGGCGCCGGTTTTTTCCTGGGTGGCCTGTTGTTAACGCTGTTCGGGTTCCGGTTGGCCATGTTGATCATGGCGGTGGCGCTGTTTTGGGTTTGGTTGCTCAGTCTCCGGTTCCTTAAAAAAGATCTGGGCGTCGCAAAGAACAAGCCCAAGTTTCAGGACATTTTTTCTAAAAGCCGTGCCGTGAACATTCTTTCGGCGGCCCGGATGTTCCTGTTCGGGTCGCGTGATGTCTGGTTTGTAGTTGCCTTGCCGGTCTACCTGTCCGTCGCGCTGGATTGGCACCATTGGACCATCGGCAGTTTTATGGCGCTGTGGGTCATTGGCTACGGCATCGTACAGGCCAACGCGCCCAAACTTACACAGCGCGGAGCGCAGTCACCGGACGGCCGCCATGCTCTGGTGTGGGCTTTGGCGTTGTTCCTGTTACCCGTGCTGATCGCACTGGCCATCACCTTGGATTGGTACCCGACAGAAATACTGCTAGGCGGTTTGCTCGTGTTTGGCGCCTTGTTTGCGCTCAACTCATCACTGCACAGCTATCTTATTGTCAGTTATGCCGGCGAGGATGGTGTATCACTGGATGTCGGCTTTTACTATATGGCCAATGCCATGGGCCGGCTGATCGGCACGGTTCTTTCGGGATGGATCTTTCAGCGTTGGGGGCTGGCCGCCTGTCTGTGGGTGTCGGCCGCGTTTATTGGCCTGACGGCACTGATTTCGGTTGCGTTACCGAGAGGCCACTCCCAAGAAAGCGCCTCCTGACGACCGCCATTAGCCCAGTCGGGTTAACAGGTCGGCTCGTCGGATTCTGGCGTTAGGCTAAACAATGGATGGGTATCACCGGACCATTGATGACGTCAGTTCATTTGAAAACGATTTCAATTGCCTGGAATGGGGGTTTCGCTCTATGTTTTTCTAAAAACAACAATCGAGTGAATCATGTCGTCCCCCGTGCTGAAAACCTCTACCCGTGCCGCCTATGGTCTATCCGATCTGGGGGTCAACATCCTTGTTATTGCTTCTATCCTGATCACCTTTACCTACCTGACCACGGTTCTGGGCGTCGCGCCGGGAATCGCCGGGTCGCTGTTGCTTGGTGCAAAGGTGTGGGACGTCATTTCCGATCCGCTGATCGGCCGCTTCAGTGATCGTACCCGCAGTCGTTTCGGGCGTCGGCTCCCGTGGATGGCCGTCGGTGCGGTTATCATGGGGCTGGGTTTTGCCGGGATGTTTGCCGCGCCGCTGACATCGGCATCGCCAACACTGCAAGGTGTGTATTTTGTCGTGGCTTTAATGGTCACCTACACCGCCTTTACCATGGTCGGAGTTCCTTATGGCGCCATGACACCGGAACTGACCGAGGATTACGATGAGCGGTCCAGCCTGACGGCCTGGCGAATGGGGTTTGGCTCGATTGGTCTGTTGTTAGGAGGTGCCGGGGCACCGGCTCTGATTTCGCTGTTTGGCGGTGGCATTGAAGGGCACCGTATCATGGGATTGATTTTCATACCGCTGGTGGCACTGCCCACCCTGATGACGGTCTGGGCGCTGCGACGACAGCCGTTGCAATCCACCGAGGTTGTCGACATTGATCTCAACCAACAGTGGCAACTGGTGAAACAGAATCGGCCGTTCGTCCGGCTTGCTCTGCTTTACATGGTGCAGGCAGGCATGATGGCGCAGGTGACGGCGGGTCTGCTCTTGGCCTGTGCTTATCTGTTTGATTCGGCCGACCCGAATGCGCTGCTGACCCAGATGTACCCCTTGTTTGTGCTGACCACCATTGTGTCGTTGCCGATCTGGCTGAAGCTTTCCGCTCGCACATCCAAGCATCAGGCGTTTGTTCTGGGTGGTCTGGTGTTTACCATCGGCAGTTCTCTCATGGTGCTGATGGGACCGGATACCGTGCCCGCCGGTTTTGCTTTGATGGTCATCATCGGGCTCGGTTATGGGGCTTACATGATTTTCCCGTGGGCGATGATGGCGGATGCCATCACCCATGCTCGGACCTATACCGACATCTCGTTGGAAGGCGTTTTTAATGGTTGGTGGACGGCGCTGCAGAAAGTCGGCATCGCGCTGGGACCCTTTGTCATTGGCTGGATGCTGCAATTGGCCGGCTTTCAGTCGTCGACCGATGGCTCCTTTCCCGAGCAATCGGAATCCGCTTTGCTAGCCCTTCGGTTAGGCGTCTCCGTGGTGCCGGCCGTGATCTTCGCACTGACGCTGATCGGCATCCATCGCTGGCCATTGGGGCGTTCGTCAACCGAAGTGTCGATTGAGTCAATGGATCTGGTTGCCAAGTAGGGCGAGATTGAGCCAGAAGCAAAGGTTCATGGTTGCATGCAATCCGGTACAGATCAGTATCGACCTCGTGTGCTGCCAAACCTGGCCGAGAATCAACGATGGGAAAAAGACCAGCCATCCGACTGGCCCCTGATGAAATCCGTGCAGCCACGCAAATAACAGGGAAGCACTCAGGTTCGCCACCAAAGCCCCCTGGTTGATCGCCAGTTTGCGGGTCAAAGACTGCTGGATGAGCCCCCGAAACACAGTCTCTTCCAGCAGAGGGATCAGCATCAGAAACCAGACCCAGTCGGCACCGCTGGGTTTGGGTAAAGTGCCGTAGAGTGACTGTAGCGGCAAGAACAGACCTGACAGCGGCGACAGATACAGCAGGGTTTGCCGTACCTGAAGCCGTTCAACCTGCCGACTGAACATCATCCGTGACGAAACAGTTTCCGCAAGCCATACAAACCGCTCAACGCCAGCAGCACGATCAACGATAAATCACCGCCGCCGCCCGGACCGGCATAGGTACAGCCTCCAGCAGCCGGTGCGGTACGCTTTTTGAGCTCGGTGACGGTTGTTTGTTGGTTGTCTGGTTCCCGATCATCGTGAAAGTAGAGGGTGATTTCATTGGTATCTGACAGTGCGGAGGTTGGCACCTGATACTGATCGTTGGCGTCGGCCGCGACCTCTTCATCATTGACCAGAAGTTTGTCGATGATGACAGTGTCCCCGTTGCCGTCTAACAGCTCGGGCAAGATAGTAATGGCCGTTCCGTCGGGGTCAAATTCCGTAATGAACTCGCCGTCCTGCAGAAACTGGAGATTCGCGATCGGGGCGATGTTGACCTGCGCGCGGTAATGGTCTTGATCGATGCCTTTGTCACCGGCCGTCAGGGCCAGCACCAGATGATCATCAATGACATCCATGTTTTCCGGAGCAAAGGTCACCAGGTTGGTGTCGAACGTCCAGTCGCCTTTGCCCCAGCGGGTGTTGTCCATGGTGCTGAAATCGTCGCGCCAGCTGAACTCATACTCACCGTCCTGCCATTCGTGATACTCAATCCAGTCAAACACCTGATACAACGGCAGGGTACTCTCATCAAACACCCCGACCCAATCGACGACTTCGGATACCCAGACATTCGCCCGATAGGTTTGCGGTGTGTCACGTAAGTCGACGATCTGTTGAGAATCAGTGGCAAAATCTTCCCGGACCGTCACGCCATCAACCTGCCAGCGCACGACATCCGGTGTCCACTCCAACGTGTAGGTGTGAAACCAGTTGATGTGTTCAATGGTCGAGTGATCCTCTGACATCACCTTGTCTTCGGAATGACCGGTAATGATATTGGTCTGCATCAGGTCGGGTTCGGACCCGATGACCTCAATATCAATTTCGCGCCAGGGGATCTCATTGCCCGCCCAGGATTGGTTGTCGTAGGTAAAGAACGATGACACGACCCCCGGTGCGGAGAGCAGTCGGGCGCGGAAAACAAACTTTCCGTATTGCACTGTCTCAAAGCTGAAGAGTTCTGCGCCATAGAGAGGCTCTGAGGCGGTGTTGGTGGTTGGATCATCTGCGATCGCGTGAGCCGTCAGACCGATGGTCATCAAGCTCATCAAGGCTAAGTTTTTGGTCATGTGGAGATACCTGTTCATGTAATTGTTGTTTGGAACCGGTTCCAAAAAGATGGAAAATTTTTTGGAAT
>NZ_CH724152.1:477115-562729 GCF_000153185.1 Reinekea blandensis MED297
TTCATTTCATAACAGCAGCGACCTCCCAGCCGGTATTATTCTTAAATGTGAGTGTCGTCAGCGTCTTGGTGATTAATAACGCTTTCCCGGGTGATCAATCGTGGCGCCAACGGAGCGAGGCCGGTCGGTTCGAGAGTACCGTCCATCAGTTTAAGTGCGCGTTCGGCTGCAATCCGGCCAAGTTCGGCGACCGGGTACTCGATGGTGGTGAGTTTCGGGGTCAGGTGGCGGGCAAAGAAAACATCGTCAAAGCCGATGACTGAGACATCATCCGGTACGCGAAGATTATGTTCCCGTAACGCTTCGATGGCACCAATGGCCATATTGTCGTTGGCGCTGAACAGGGCAGAAAATCGAACGCCATCGGCAAGCAGCTTACAGGTCGCGGCATAGCCGCCTTCAACCTGGTAGTCACCTTCAACGATGGCCGCGGGCTCCAGCGGATGTGGTTGGCGAGCCAGGGCGGCGTGAAAGCCGGCGACTCGCTGTTGCGAGTCCCTTCGGGTCATTGGCCCGGAGAGGTGAGCAATGTGTCGATGGCCTCGTTCAATTAACAGCGATGTCGCCAACTCAGCGCCGAGTTGATTGTCCAGGTACACACATTGTCCCGCTAACTCGGGAATGTGGCGGTTCATGACGACAATCGGGATGTCTTTGGACAGCGCAATGAGCTCTGCATCGGTGAGCTCATCGACTTGCAACAGAAGCACGTCACAGCGCTTTTCCCGCAGGTACTCAATCGCTTCCCGTTCGCCGGTCGCGCGGCTGTTGCCCCGGGCAATGATCAGCAGTTTGTCGTGCTGACGAATGACGGCTTCAGCCTCCTGCATGAGCGAGCCAAAAAACGGCCCGGCCAGATCACCGACCACCATGCCAAAGGTTCCGGTGCGGTTGGTCGCTAATGAACGTGCCAGCGTGTTGGGTTTGAAGTTCAACGTCTCTATCGCGTGCAGAACCCGTTCTTGTGTGCGTTTGGAGACACTGCCGCCATTCAGCACCCGGGAGACCGTCGATTGGGCGACCCCGGCTTGACTTGCGACCTGTTTAATCGTGCTCATCTGTGCTGGCTCCAAACCTTAAAGACGTTGTTATCGTGGCGTTATCATATTTGGAACCGTTTCCAATATCAAAGCAGCCGACAATGGATGGTGTAGTTCAAAAAGAGCAATCGATCTTTGGCTCTGGTGACCGATCACTGTGTCATCAGCCAAGTCAGGATGAACCACTCAATGGTGTTCGTGCCAATGCCCAGACGGTGACGAACCTGGTGCCGTGTCGTTTCAATGTCCGGGTAATTTCAGCCACGGTCGAGCCGGTCGTCATGACATCATCAATGATTGCAACCCGCTCTGGTGGTGGGCTTTTAAGAATAAAGCAGTCTTTCAACTCACGCTTGCGCTCCGCTTTATTGAGCCCTTCCAAAGGGCGGGTTGAGCGTTGTCGGGTCATGTCACGATAGATCGGGAGTTGTTGAGACTTCGATAAAAACTGAACCATGTCATCTGCATGATTGAACCCGGAACGGGCTTGTTTGCGATGATGCATAGGTACAGCCAACAGCGCCTGAGGGGTGTGCTGATGGACAGGTGGATGCCATTGACGCAGCAGTGCGTGACCCGCCGCCCGGTCGCGTTGGTACTTGTAGCGGTGAATCAGAAACCGGGTCAGACCATCAAATCGCCAGGGAATATGTAATGCGTCCCAGTCGGGTGCCGATTGCAAACAATGGCCACACAGACCCGTCGTTTGCAACGGTTCGGCACACAAGGCACAACGTTGCCCAAGGTCGGACAGGAACTGAGAGCAGACCGGGCACAAATGGCCATGAGGTTGGGCTTGGTCGCAACCGGGGCAGCGAAGATTAAAGAGCGTGCCAAGGGTCATCCGTGAATCTCGAGTAGCTGGTTATAATTTGGCCATATGTAAAGTCATTGAGTTCCATTCAATTGACAAAGGTCGAGGTGCCGTTACCATCGCGGGCACATAGTTCTCAGGGTACTGCAATGAACGCGTCAACTGAACCGAAACTGCGCCACGATTGGACCACGGCAGAAGTCGTGCAATTGTTTGAACGGCCTTTCAATGACCTGCTGTTTCAGGCGGCGACGGTGCACCGGGCTTATTTCGATCCGAATGAAGTTCAGGTCAGCACCCTATTGTCGATCAAGACCGGTGCCTGCCCGGAAGATTGCAAGTACTGCCCTCAGTCCGGCCATTACAATACCGGACTGGAAAAAGAAAAGCTGATGGAAGTGCAGAAGGTGATCGATCAGGCTAAGGCGGCGAAAGCGGCTGGCGCTTCGCGTTTCTGCATGGGGGCGGCTTATCGCTCACCCACTGAGAAAGATTTTCCCGCCATTCTGGAGATGGTTCGCAGTGTCAAAGACCTGGGTCTGGAAACCTGTATGACACTGGGGATGCTCGAAGGCGAACAGGCCGCAAAGCTGGCCGACGCCGGCTTGGATTATTACAACCACAACCTCGATACCTCGCCGGAGTACTACGGCGAAATCATTACCACTCGAACGTATGGCGATCGTCTGGAAACACTGCAGAATGTCCGCGATGCCGGGATGAAGATCTGTTCCGGTGGGATTCTGGGTATGGGCGAGGGAGTTGAAGACCGGGCCGGATTGTTTATTCAGTTGGCCAACATGAACCCACACCCGGAATCGGTGCCAGTGAACATGTTGGTGAAAGTTGAAGGGACACCGTTTGCTGAAAATGAAGATCTGGACCCTATCGACTTTATCCGGGCGATTGCCGTCGCGCGAATCATGATGCCGACCTCCCATGTTCGCCTGAGTGCCGGGCGCGAGGAGATGAGCGAGGAAATGCAGGCGATGGCGTTCTTTGCCGGTGCCAACTCGATTTTTTACGGCGAAAAACTGTTAACGACGGCAAACCCGGAAGCGAACCGAGATCGTGAGTTGTTCACGAAGTTGGGCATCAACCCGGAAAACCGAACCTTTGATGCCGACACTCAGGTGGAAGTCTTCGACCCGGCGACCTGTCCTAAGCGAAACAACCATAAGTTTTACGACGCGACCCTCTGAGTAAATCGAACAAGGCCGGCACGATGTGCCGGTAGTGACTTCATGAAACAGTTTTCTGATATGTCAGCCGTTCTGGCCGCGCGTCATCGCGACGGCTTGCTCCGCCAGCGGGTTGAGTTGCAATCCGCACAATCGGTGACACCAATCATCGACGGCAAACCATTATTGTCGTTTTGCAGTAACGATTACCTCGGGCTGGCCGGCGATGATCGAATCGCACAGGCCATGTCGCAAGCAGTTGAACGCTACGGCGTGGGTGCCGGCGCCTCGCATCTGATCGACGGACATCACCATGAACATGAACGGCTGGAACAAGAGCTGGCCGAGTTCTGTGGTCGGGAAGCGGCGCTGGTGTTCAGCACCGGCTACATGGCCAACATCGGTGTTATTCAGGCACTGCTGACGCGCCATGATACGGTGATTCAGGACCGTTTGAATCACGCGTCACTGATCGACGGAGGTCGACTCAGTGGCGCGAAGTTTTCGCGGTATGCCCATAACGATTCGGACAATCTGGCTCAGCAACTCGATCGCGCGTCCGGCAAAAAACTGGTGGTCACCGACGGCGTTTTTTCAATGGATGGTGACAAAGCGCCGTTGGATGACTTGGCTTCGGTCTGTCGAAGTCATGACGCCTGGTTGATGGTTGACGATGCGCATGGCTTCGGGGTGCTCGGAACCGAAGGGGCCGGGTTGGTGTCTGAGTTTGGGTTAACCACTGAAGACGTGCCTGTGGTCATCGGGACCCTGGGTAAAGCCTTTGGTACATCTGGTGCCTTCGTAGCCGGCGATCAGCTGACCATAGATTATCTGCTGCAGTATGCGCGCTCTTACATCTATACCACGGCGTCGCCACCGGCGGTTGCGGCGGCCACGCGCGCATCTCTGGCGATCGTTCGGAACAGCAATGACCGTCGTGCACATCTGACCGCGCTGATACAAAAACTACGCGCCGGCATTCAAGCCCTGGGTCTGACATTGATGCCTTCCGAAACACCGATTCAACCCATTCTGATTGGCGAGTCTCATCACGCCATGCAGCTTAGCCAGGCGCTGAAAGCGCGGGGTATCTTAGTCACAGCCATACGACCACCAACGGTTCCGGAAGGCACTGCCCGATTGCGGGTTACCCTCAGTGCGCAGCATTCAGAAGCCCAGGTTGATACCTTGCTGAATACACTGGAGTCTTTGTTATGACCGACGTGTGGTTGCCCGGTTGGCAGTGTTCGCCGACCTGTTTTCAACCGTTATGGCAGCGGCTCTATTCGAAGCCACCTCAATGTTTATCGTTTGCCGGGGCACAGAGTCATTGGGCTGAATGGTTGGATGCCCAGGTGTCCGAACTGCCAGCGTCGACACGCCTAATTGGCTGGTCGCTCGGTGGCATGCTGGCGGTTGAACTGGCACGGCATTCCGAGCGGGTCACCTCGGTGTTAGTGTTGAATGCCAATACCCGCTTCTACGGTGGTGGTGGTCTGTCGGAACCTGTTGCTGAGGGGTTTCGTCTACGCTATGCCCGCTCGCCCAACGCCGCTCGACGTAAGTTTTCAGCCCTGGTGAATCCTGATCATCCGGAAGATGTTGAGTCGTACCTCCTCGATGGCGATCATCGCCAAACACTGAACTGGCTTTACGATCTGCGATTAACGGAACGCTGTCCCTCGGCTACGGTGTCTGTGTTATTGAGTAAGAATGATGCATTGGTGCCGTATCAATCCGCGCATGCCGGTTGGGCCCGGTTGCAGGCGAACGTGACCGGGATCGCGGGATTTCACGATGTGTGTCGAACGCACTCAAAGGCCGTTGCTCAGTGGATTAAAACGCATGAATAAACAGGCCATCGCGCAATGCTTCAGTCGTGCGGCGGCACAGTATGATCAGTTCGCCCACTTGCAGCGAACGGTCGCCAATCGGATGTTAGCCGGGCTGCCGGGCCTGGCCGTCCCCTCGGCCCCGATCATCGCGGATCTCGGCACCGGCACGGGCTATTGTCTGCCGTGGTTACAGAGGCACTATCAACCAGCAACCCTGTATGGGGTGGATTTGTCTGAAACCATGCTGGCCCGGGCGCGACAGCGAACACCGCAGATCACCACCATGCTGGCGGATCTGGAGCAGCCCCCTTTCGCCAACGATCATCTGGATCTGGCCGTATCGAGTCTGGCGGTGCAGTGGCTGGCGTCACCAAACCCCTTTATTTCAAGGATGGCCGCGGCGCTGGCACCGGGCGGGCATCTGGTTCTGGCGACGCTTGGCCCCAAAACCCTGTATGAATTAAAGCAAGCCTGGGCATTGGTGGATGAGGGTGATCATGTTAATCGGTTCCATTCTGCTGTGGACTGGCTGGACGCGATTTGGGCGTCCGACCTGTCGCTGACACTCTGGCGCGAAGAGCGCCTTGAAGTTCGCTATGATTCGCCTTTGGAACTTCTGCGGGAGCTGAAAGCGCTTGGGGCTAATCACGTTGAACGACGACAGGGCCAGCGCACTTCGAATCGGATCAAACCGATGCTCTCCGCTTATGACGGGTTTAAACGCCCAGATGGTCGCTATCCGGCTACCTGGGAAGTGTTTTATATCATTGCGAGTAAAGTATGAAGCAGCGTTTCTTTATTGCCGGAACCGATACCGACGTCGGTAAGACGCGGGTCAGCGAATCTTTGCTGATCGGGGCACGTCTCCAAGGGCTGAGCACGGTGGGACTAAAGCCGTTAGCTGCAGGCGCGGTTGATATTGATGGTGAACAACGCAATCCGGACGCTGTTTGCCTGATGCGTGCTTCCAGCGTGGCGATGCCCTATGACACGGTCAATCCGGTTTTGCTGCACGAACCCATGGCCCCTCACATCGCTGCCGACCGGGAAGGTAAACGATTGTCCCTGCAGGCTCTGGCGGGCTATTGCCGTGGCGCGCTGATGTCGGCGCGAGCTGATTTTACGTTGATTGAAGGTGCGGGTGGTTGGTATGTGCCGCTGAATCAGCGTGAAACCCTGGCCGGTTTTCCTCAGGCGCTTAACTTGGAAGTCGTCCTGGTGGTCGGGATGAAGCTGGGCTGCCTGAATCACGCGTTGTTAACGGCAGAAGCCATTCAACGCGATGGGCTGACACTTCGGGGCTGGATCGCCAATTGCCTTGAACCCGACATGAATGGGCTAGAGGAAAACATTCAGACGTTACAGCAACGGATTCGGGCTCCGTTGGTTGGCGTGCATCCTTATGTGAAAGAAGGGGAACAGCCGAATGCGAACTGGGTTAACCCGGCTTTGTTTACCAGTCCCGGGAACCGGCAGAGTTCCGCACAGCCGAACGAGTAATCGGCCATGTTGAGTCAAACTTGAGCATAACCCCTCAAAAACTACAAATTGTTACAGACAGTCTGTCAGTTTTGATTAAAATATGATCAAGGCGGAGTCTGTTTCGATTCCGCAGGAACCATTGATGAGGGTGTTTAATGGTCGGATCGGTCATGAATTCAGGCGTGCAGGGCATTCAGCGAGGGTACGACATGCTGAACCGCAGCGCCGATCAAATCGCGAAAGCGAATATCCCACCAGAACAGGGTGGGCCTGAAGAACTGTATACACCAATGACGGAACAGATCAGCGGTAAAGTACAGGTGCAGGCCAGCGCCAAGGTGGTTGAAGCCGCGAGCGAAACGCTTGGCACTCTCATCGATATCAAGGTGTAGGTGAGTTAACAACATGTCTACGTTGAGCGGTGTTTTCCCAAATGCGATAACCCCGACCTTTGCTCAGTCTTCGGACCCGGCAGAGCAGTCACGCCTGCGTCGACAAAACGAATCCGCCGTCTTTTCACCCATCGAAGCCAGTGAAGAAAGTTCACGCTCGTCGAGAGGCAGTGGTGAACAGCCCGGTCGTACTACCGCAGAGCAATCGGCCGAGACGGTTGCACGGCTGGCCAGTCGTGAAGCCAATCCGGTTGCAGAAGAGCGGTCGGAACCCCCTCGCCAAACAGAAGCAGAAGCAGAAGCTGACGTTCGTCAGGTATCTAACCGTGATAATTCTCAGGATTCCTCACAACCCCGTGAAGCCCTGTCCGAAGCCGAGAGCCAGCGGGAACAGGCGCGTTTGGAAGAAGAGATTGAACTTGTTCGTGAGCTTGCCGCCCGCGATCGGGAAGTCCGAGCCCATGAACAGGCGCATCAATCAGTTGGCGGTCAGTACGCCGGTGCAATGGAACTGACGTATCGGCAAGGCCCGGACGGTCGACGCTACGCCGTGGGTGGTGAAGTGTCCATCGACGTCAGCAAAGTGCCGAACGACCCGGAAGCCACGCTTGATAAGGCTGAACAGGTTCGCCGTGCCGCCCTGGCACCTGCAGAACCCTCGACTCAAGATCGACAAGTAGCCGCTCTGGCGACTCAGATTACCGTGGAAGCCCAAGCTGAATTGCGACAGATGGAACGTCAGGAAGCTGAGCAGGCCTCAGAAGAGCGTGCTGAGCGCCAGGCAATTAACGAAGAAACGGAAGAAAAGACAGAAGCTTCCAGCGAGTCAGATAACGAAAAGTCGGAGCAGGTTGCTCAGGATAATGAAGAGCGTCTTGACGAGATTTTTCAGCGCACTTCCGAAGCCATTGAATCAGCGCTGGATGCCGCCTACCGGCAGCAGCCGCAGCGCGATATCGGCTTTAATCTCGACACCACTGTCTGATATCGGGTGGGTTCTCAAGGCCTGTTAACAGACTATGGGATCAGAACCGTTTGGTATTCGGCGCTCGGCGATAATTCGCAAACACACTGAGTTCCCAAGGGCGCATGGCCAGCACCAGGCCGGTACCGTAAGTGTCATCAATGGGCAGTTTGCCGTCTTCCCGACATAGTTCATCGAACTCACGAGCGAGCCCGCGCATGCGATTCTGCATGTGCGCATTCGACGTTCGGGTCAGCATGCCCGCCATGAAAATCAGTAACTCACCTGCTTTGGGGTTGAACTTACAGTTGAAGAACTCGGCGGCGACGTGCTTTTCGAAGTACTTATAGACCGGACCGTTGTGAATCCATCGGAAATCACGTGATATCAGATTGCGAACCCGGTTGCCGGGTAACAGCTCGATAATCCCCAGTCGGTCGAGCTTGGCCAGCAATCGCGTGACTTCATGCTCTTCAAACTCATAGGTCGTTGTAATGTCGTCGAGCTCCCAGCGGTTAATCAGTAGCTGGGCCATCATCAGCAGCTTTTCATTCGCCACCAGTTCCTGTTCGGCTTCCAGTGTCAGTTCGTCAATGATTAACGAGCCTTCGTTCATGCGGGTCATCAGATAGTTCAGATCCGCATTAGCCAGCGCGCACACCTGCTCAAGACGATCAAGCGTAAAATGACGTTTGGAAAACATGCGCTTCACGTTAGCCTCACTCAGATCGAGGTGAGCGGCAACATCGGCGTAAGTGATCTTACGTTCGCGAAGGATCTTTTTTAAGGTATCGACGAGTTGTGCAGTTTGAGACATGACGTTCAGACAGTTGTGGTATCACTATGTGCTACGAATGATGACATCAAATTGCGGTTCGCTCCAGTCAATTTTGCTTTGTCAGGCCTTGTTTTTGATCAGTGGTCTATTTGGCCAGGTTAGCTTCGTTTGATGTCACGGTCACCGAAATCAACCGAGGCTCACCGACTGAGAAGGGTCGTCTAATTGTTTAAATAGCGCTCGCATTTGGTTAAAGCGGAGTTAATGGTGGACGGCATGTGTCGCAATCCTGTAAAATCCGCCAAATTTTGGGCCGCAAACGTCGCCCATAAGGCTCGGCAAAACGACAATTCGTATACTGACCGCATCGAATAAAGATGACGGGTCGCGATACCGGCGATCGGTTTTTGACAATAAAGCGGGATGGAGGAATCTTCATCTCGCTTTTTTGCGAATAGTGGCCAGTAAAATTGTCTGTCGGGTCAGAAATTCTCAAATATCCATTCAATCGAAGGGGAACGGATCTTGAGTACGCCTGCCATACTCGCGCTCGAAGACGGAAGTATTTTTAAGGGGATCGGCATTGGTGCCGTTGGTGAAACCGTCGGTGAGGTTGTATTCAATACAGCCATGACCGGCTATCAGGAAATTCTCACTGACCCATCCTATGCCCGCCAGATCGTCACACTCACATACCCGCACATTGGTAACACCGGCGTTACCGCCGAAGACGAAGAATCCGACAATGTCTGGGCCGCTGGCCTGGTTATTCGGGATCTGCCATTGCTCGAAAGCAACTTCCGCAGCGAACAGTCACTCGCTGATTATCTCAAGTCCCGGAACGTCGTTGCGATTGCCGACATCGATACTCGCCGCCTGACCCGGATTCTTCGGGAAAAAGGTGCGCAGAACGGCTGCATTATTACCGGCGATGCCATCGATGAAGCTCACGCGCTGACGCAGGCTAAAGCCTTCGCAGGTCTGAAAGGCATGGACCTGGCAAAAGAAGTGACTGTCAAAGAGGCTTACGAATGGACGGAAGGCAGCTGGGCGCTCGGTGAAGGCCATACGCAGCCGGATACTTCCCGCTTCCATGTCGTGGCTTATGACTATGGGGTGAAGCGCAACATTCTGCGGATGCTGGCCGATCGTGGTTGTCGTCTGACGGTGGTGCCCGCGCAGACACCGGCGAGCGACGTGCTGGCGATGAACCCGGACGGCGTCTTCTTATCCAATGGTCCGGGCGACCCGGAGCCATGCGACTACGCGATCAACGCGATTCAGGAAATCCTGACAACCGATATTCCGGTGTTTGGTATTTGTTTGGGGCATCAGCTGTTGGGTCTGGCCTCCGGTGCAAAATCCGTGAAAATGAAGTTCGGCCATCACGGTGCGAACCATCCGGTCGAAACGATTGCCGAAAACACCGTGATGATCACCAGCCAGAATCACGGCTTTGCGCTTGATGAAAGCACGTTGCCAGATAACCTGGAAATGACTCACCGGTCGCTCTTTGATAAGTCATTGCAGGGTATTCAACGTACCGACAAGGCCGCGTTCAGCTTCCAGGGGCATCCTGAGGCGAGTCCGGGCCCGCATGACTGCGCGCCGTTGTTCGATCAGTTTATCGAGAACATGAACAAACGGAAATCGTAAGTCCGGGTGACAGAACCCTAAGACGCGGTGGTTGCTTGCCAGCCCCGCGCACGAGAACGGCTGTTAACGTATAACGAATTGCACATCGTGAGAGACCATGCCAAAACGTACTGACATACAAAGCATTCTGATTTTAGGGGCCGGTCCGATTGTGATCGGTCAGGCCTGTGAATTCGACTATTCCGGCGCGCAGGCGTGTAAAGCACTTCGCGAAGAGGGTTACCGGGTGATTCTGGTGAACTCCAATCCGGCAACCATCATGACCGATCCGACCATGGCCGATGCGACTTACATCGAACCGATCGTTTGGCAGGAAGTCGAGAAGATCATCGCGAAAGAAAAACCCGATGTTCTGTTGCCGACCATGGGTGGGCAAACCGCACTGAACTGTGCGCTGGATCTGGAAAAACACGGCGTACTGAAAAAGTACGGTGTTGAGATGATCGGTGCCAACGCGGATACCATCGACAAAGCGGAAGACCGTGACCGTTTCGACAAAGCCATGAAGGCGATTGGCCTGGAAACACCTAAGTCCGGCATTGCGCACAACATGGACGAAGCCTGGGCTATCGCTGAAGAGCTGGGCTTCCCATCGATCATCCGTCCGTCTTTTACCATGGGTGGTTCCGGTGGCGGTATTGCCTATAACAAAGATGAGTTCGAAGAAATCTGCCGTCGTGGTCTTGATTTGTCTCCGACGAATGAGTTGCTCATTGATGAAAGCCTGATCGGCTGGAAAGAATACGAAATGGAGGTGGTTCGCGACAAAGCGGACAACTGTATCATTGTTTGCTCCATCGAAAACTTCGACCCAATGGGGATTCACACCGGTGACTCCATCACCGTAGCACCGTCGCAAACGCTGACCGATAAAGAGTATCAGATCATGCGGAACGCCTCGCTGGCGGTATTGCGTGAAATTGGTGTGGAAACCGGTGGTTCGAACGTCCAGTTCGGTATTAACCCGGACACAGGCCGAATGGTCATCATTGAAATGAACCCGCGGGTGTCGCGTTCGTCGGCGCTGGCGTCAAAAGCAACCGGTTTCCCGATTGCCAAGGTCGCCGCCAAACTGGCCATCGGGTATACCCTCGATGAACTTCAGAACGACATTACCGGCGGTGTCACGCCAGCCTCGTTTGAGCCAAGCATCGATTACGTCGTCACTAAGATTCCTCGTTTTGCATTCGAGAAATTCCCGCAAGCCAATGACCGTCTGACCACGCAGATGAAGTCGGTCGGGGAAGTCATGGCGATTGGCCGTAACTTCCAGGAATCCTTGCAGAAAGCACTGCGCGGACTGGAAGTCGGTGCCAGCGGTTTTGATCCGGTTGTCGATGCAGAAGCCGCCAATGCGCACGACCTGATTTTCCGTGAACTGCGTGAGGCCGGTCCTGAGCGTATCTGGTACATCGGGGATGCGTTCCGCTCTGGCATGAGCGTGGACGAAGTCTTCAGCCTGACTAATATTGATCGTTGGTTCCTGGTGCAAATCGAAGATCTGATTCGAGAAGAAACGGCGCTGGCGCAAACGTCGATGAAAGATATCGATGAAGCCTTCATGCGTCGACTGAAGCGTAAAGGTTTTTCCGATCAACGCATGGCGAAACTGTTGGGCATCAGCGAAATTGAGTTCCGTAAAAAGCGCTGGGCGCTGAACGTTCGTCCGGTTTACAAGCGCGTTGATACCTGCGCGGCAGAGTTTGCCTCGGATACGGCTTACATGTATTCCTCCTACGATGAAGAGTGTGAAGCCGCACCGACCGATCGCGAAAAAATCATGGTCATCGGTGGCGGCCCGAACCGCATTGGTCAGGGTATTGAGTTCGATTACTGCTGTGTACATGCGTCATTGTCGGCGCGTGAAAACGGTTTTGAGACGATCATGATCAACTGTAACCCGGAAACGGTCTCGACAGACTATGACACGTCGGATCGCCTCTACTTTGAGCCGGTGACTGCAGAAGACGTACTGGAAATCATTGAGCTGGAAAAGCCCAAAGGCGTGATCGTGCACTACGGCGGTCAGACTCCATTGAAATTGGCTCGTGAACTGGAAGCCGCCGGTGCACCGATTATCGGTACCAGTCCGGATGCTATTGACCGTGCCGAAGACCGTGAACGGTTCCAGGTCATGGTCGATAAGCTGGGTCTGTTGCAGCCGGAAAATGGCACCGCTCGTTCGCACGATGAAGCCGTTAAAATTGCAGCCCGTATCGGTTATCCGCTGGTGGTGCGTCCATCCTATGTACTGGGTGGCCGGGCCATGGAAATTGTGTATCGCGAGGAAGAACTGAACCGCTACATGAACGAAGCGGTGCAGGTCTCCAACGAAGCGCCGGTATTGCTGGATCGGTTCCTGGACGACGCCATCGAAGTCGATATCGACTGCGTCAGCGACGGCGAGCAGGTCGTGATCGGGGCGATCATGCAGCACATTGAACAGGCCGGTGTTCACTCCGGTGATTCAGCCTGTTCATTGCCACCTTACAGTTTGCCGGATGAAGCACAGCAGCAGATTCGCGACCAGGTGAAGGCGATGGCGCTGGAGTTGAACGTCGTCGGTCTGATGAATGTGCAGATGGCCTGGCAGGACGGGAAACTCTACATCATTGAGGTCAACCCGCGTGCCTCACGAACGGTGCCGTTCGTGTCCAAGGCCATTGGTCAGTCGCTGGCGAAGATCGGAACGCAGGTCATGACCGGCCAGAAGCTGTCGGACATCGGTTTTACCGAAGAGGTGGTACCGCATTTCTATTCCGTGAAAGAAGCGGTGATGCCGTTTAACAAGTTCCCGGGCGTCGACCCGGTTCTGAGTCCGGAAATGAAATCGACCGGTGAAGTGATGGGAACCGGTAAAACCTTCCCGGAAGCCTTTGCCAAAGCGGTGATTGGTGCCGGCTCGACCATGCCGCGCTCAGGTAAGGTCATTATCTCGGTAAAAGACAGTGATAAGGTGGCGGCCCTGGCGATGGCGACCGATCTGGCCCGTATGGGATTCGATGTCGTTGCAACCAAAGGCACCGCCAAATATTTCACCGAAAACGGCTTGCCGACGCAGGCGGTTAACAAGGTGAAGGAAGGCCGTCCGCATCTGGTGGATATGATTAAGAACGACGAAGTGGCGTTTGTGATGAACACCACCGCCGGTCGTCAGTCGCTGGTTGACAGTGCTGAGATCCGTAAAGGCGCGTTACAGCATAAGGTCTATTACACGACCACTCTGGCCGGCGCTGAAGCCTCTGTGATGGCGATGCAAATTGCCGGAGAGACGGAAGTGAACCGACTTCAGGACTTGCACGCGAGCTGAAACTGATCATAATAGACAGCATATTCCAATCTCATTTAAAGGCGCGTTAGGCGCCTTTTTTGTCGCTGTCGGGCAGGTTGTGACCACGTAAGTTCGGAGTTTTCCGTACAGAACCCGAGAGTGATGTAACTGACTAAAAGGACACGCACATGCAACGTTATCCGATGACCGTTGAAGGCGAACTGGCGCTGCAGGCCGAACTGAAAGAACTGAAATCCGTCAAGCGTCCGGAAGTGATCGCTGCCATTGCGGAAGCGCGTGAACACGGCGACCTGAAAGAAAATGCCGAATACCACGCAGCGCGTGAACAGCAGGGCTTTATTGAAGGGCGCATTGCTGACATCGAAGGAAAACTGTCAGCATCGCAGGTGATTAACGTTCACGATATCCCGAACACCGGGAAAGTCATTTTTGGTACCACGGTTACGTTGCTGAACACCGAAACCGATCAGGGCGTTACTTATAAAATTGTCGGTGACGACGAAGCCAACGTGAAGGTGAATAAAATCTCCGTAAACTCGCCGATTGCCCGTGCCTTAATCGGGAAAGAAGAAGGCGATGTGGTGAATGTAAAAACACCTGGTGGCACCGTGGAATATGAAATTGAACTGGTCGAGCACAAATAAGCTCGACGCCTCCGCAGACAAAGGGTGCCCTGTGCACCCTTTTTTTGTGTCTGTTGAGTGGGCTCTACGTCAGGTGCCGGCCGCGTTCCAGTATCGCCTCGCAATCGGTGCCGGGCGGTAACAGTCCATAAGTTAACCCATGGGCATGAAACCGGGCGTCACAAAACGCATGTGCATGGCTGGTCGGCATATGCCGGAGCATGAGTGATGCCTGCAGCGCCAGAGCCAGAGATTGCACCAACGATCGCGCCCGGAACTCAAGGTCTTCGGTTTGCGTCAGTTGCTGCTGCAAGCCTTGCAGGTGGTCGTCGAAGTGAGCATTCAGGCCTTTAGCCAGCTCGATCTCAGCCATGACGGCGGCTAACGAATCCGGATCTCTCTGAATGGCCCGCAGCGCGTCAAGACACTGAACATTACCAGAGCCTTCCCAGATGGTGTTAATGGGCGCGTCGCGATACAGGCGCGGCATTACCGAGTTTTCCATCACGCCGGAGCCGCCAATGGTTTCCATCGCTTCATAAGCATGGTTCGGCTGACGCTTACAAACCCAGTACTTGCCGATGGCGGTGGCCAGACGAGCAAAGGCGCCTTCATCGCGATGGCCCTGTGCCTGACCATCCAGTGCCTGAGCCACCCGAAAAGCGAGTAGGGTGGCGGCTTCGGCTTCCAGTTCCAAATCCGCCAACAGGTTGCGCATCAGCGGTTGGTCGATCAGCTTTTTCCCGAAGGCGGCCCGATGTTGAGTATGGTGCAGAATCTGTGTCATGTGTTGGCGCATGGCGGCGGCTGAAGACACCAAACAGTCGAACCGCGTCAGTGCCACCATTTCCAGAATGTTGGCGACACCGCGTCCCTCTTCGCCAATCAGCCAACCGAAGGCGCCACGCAGTTCGATTTCGGAAGAGGCGTTGGACACATTCCCCATCTTGTCTTTCAGGCGCAGAAACTGAATCGGATTTTTACTGCCATCCGGTCGCCAGCGCGGCACCAGGAAACAGGACAGACCGACGTCGGTATAGGCCAGGACCAGAAAGGCATCGCACATCGGTGCCGACGCGAAAAACTTATGACCGATCAGTTCAAACCCATCTTTCGGTGATTCCGGGTCGATCGCCTCGGCCCGGGTCGAGTTGGCGCGGACATCACTGCCACCCTGTTTTTCGGTCATCGCCATGCCGATGGTCACGCTCTGTTTTTCAAAGTAGGGCACATTGCCAGGCTCATACGCACGGTTGAGGATTTTGGGTATCCATTCATCGGCGATGTCCGGTTGTTTCAGCAGCGTAGGCACTGAGGCAAAGGTCATCGTGATCGGACAGCAATGCCCAGCCTCGACCTGACTGACCAGATAGCTACCGGCGGCTCGAGCCACATGCGCTCCGGGCTGAGCTTTTTCCCAAGGGCTTCCGGTCAGCCCGTTGGCTTTCGAGAGCGTCATGAAATCGTGATAACCGGGGTGAAAGGTGACCTCGTCGATACGGTGCCCATACCGGTCATGCGTGGCGAGTGCAGGCCGAACCCGATTGGCCTCCATGGCCGCTTGTAAACGCTCGGCTGAACCGACTATGGCGCCCAGTTCCGACAGTTGCCCACTGGCCCAGCCGGCCTGGCCCCGATCAAGACATTCGAGCAGCGTCAGATCGGAATCGAACAGATTGATGTTTTCCAGCAGGGGTGGCGTGTTTTCGACTGTGTGAGTCTCGGCAGCCAGTCGTTCCGCCGTCGGGAAAGTTGCCATGCAGCGTATCCTTATACGGGTCTCGTTATTGTTATCCGACCAGCATAGATCAGTGAATAACCGTTGGGAATGCGCTTGGCGTGATCCCGGCTATCGAGCCGGGTGATGGTGTCAGCGGTCCATTGCGCCTTTCCCTGCGAAAATTTTATCGCGAAATTTTTCGATTCGGGCGATCCGGGTTTCGGACTTTTTTGCACCGCCGATGTTGATGATGTAGCTCTTCTGGCGGCCAGGGGTCAGCGCATGAAACGCTTCGGCAAGTTCCGGATCGGCATCCAGCGCTTCGGCCAACTCATCCGGGAGGGTCAGCTCCCGTTCAACTTTTACAGGCTTAATGCCAGCGTCGGCACAACGCTTTAACTCATCAATGTAAGCCCGAAGAACGGGGGCCAGTTTTTTTACCTGTTGGTTGTCGGTAAAGCGCACGACACTGGGGGTTGCGGCGTTTGGACCATTCGGCTCAAGAATACCCTCTGAGTCTTTCAGCAGTTCGGCATTAAAAAAGCTGAACCGGAAATCCGTCCGAAACGCGCCAAACAGGGCAATGTTGCGACCCGCATGCATATAACAGGGATGGCCCCATTTCGCCGTCTCTTCAAGCCCGGCCTCGAGGCAAAGCCGACGCAGAGCAGTGAGGCCGTCTAACCAGGGTTTGGTTGAACAGTCAGGGGTATCAAACCGATCACAGCGGCCACAGCCTTTGGTAAAGAAATCCTCGGCGTCAGTAATCATCATGGTTTGGGTCCAAGCGTGGATTAGGAAAAGGCCAGCTTACTGCGCGCCCCTGAGCCGATCAAGCTTCTGAACCGGGTTAGGAAGCCGGCTCATCAACGACGCGCATGCTTAACACAACCCGCCCGACACGGAAGCCAAACTTCTTCATTTCGGTGACATTGACCAGCGTGCGATCACTGACCTGATACAACCAGTCGTCCATGTTAATGGCAATGCTGTTGCCATTGCTCAGTGGTACATCGAGCCGGTAGTCCATGTTGATTGCGTTGCCGGCATAGACCATGGTGGCTTCACCAATGACATCGCCGGCTGTACCAGTGTAGCTGCCGTCCGCATGGGCGCTGAAACGCCAGACCCGGGTCTGGACTTCGCCATCGCTCCACTGAAAGACTTCGTCGAGAACACCGCCCTGTTCGTCCCAGGTCGCCTTAATCTCTGCCGTGAAGTAGCGGGTCACTTCCCCGCGCCGATTCATGACGATGCCCTCGGCAATGAGGTCGTTATTAAAGAACCGGATTGGATCGAACTGGATAGGCGTATCGCGGTAGTTGCTGACCTGCAATTGAGCGCAGGCGGAAAGAAACATGGCCGAAGCGGCCAGAAGCAGTGTGCGCATGGTCTGAGTCTCTGAACAGATTTAGCAGACTATACGCACCCACGGGTCAGGACAGATCAGGGTAACTCGTCACCGTACTTGTCGTTGGCGGCCTGCAGGGCTTTACCAAAGCCTTTGCGGCTGCTTTCAGCGACTTCGTCAAACACAGCTTTTAAGTCGCGTCCGGAGGTAAAGCCGCTGTCCAGGGTGACGGTACGCAGAAAGCTTTCGTAGTCCCGACCCTCGTGAAAATAGCCACCGGAGGCAACCACATAACGGGCGACAAAGTGTTCACAGTCCCGACATTGCACATACACATGTTGGGCCGATTCGCGTGACAAGATGTTTCTCAGATTGCGGGATCCGCAGTTCTGACATTTCTGAATATACACATCCATAGAGCATTCTCATTGTTATTTTTAAAGTACCGAAAACCAGTAAAGAGGTCCGATTGTAAAGGCAATAAAGATACCTAAAGCCGCCAGCAGAATACCCATACGAGCCAGGTCTCTTGCCTGAATGACACCCGAACCAAAGGCAATGGCGTTCGGTGGCGTCGAGACCGGTAAAATCATCGCTGTCGAGCAGTTCAGGGTGACGGCGAGAATCAGCACCAATAAATAGTTTTGCGGCAAACTGAACGAGACGATCAAGGGTATCAGTAAGCCGGCAGTAGCGGTATTACTCATCACCGTTCCGAGCACCGCACCGAGCAGCACAATGGCCGCGACCAGAACCGGGTAGCTGCCGGAGACCGGAAGAACGCTGACAATAACATCGCCCAGGTTGGTCATATCAATGGCGACGCCCAGCGCAATCCCGCCGGCCACCATGAATAACACGTCCCACGGTAATGCACGAAAATCGCTTTGATCGAGCAGCCCGATCCAGAACGAGGCAATAATCGGAAACAGGGCAACGGTGCCGGTGTTGAGCCCGAACTGCCCGCCGATGAGCCAACCGACGACCGTGATTAAAAAGATACCGATGGACAGCCATTGTTTCGGTTTGAGAGGGCGGTGTTCAACGTCAGGGAGCGTCAGGCGTTCATCGCCTGCCGGGTAAAATTTCAGTAACGCGACCCAGAGCACCAGCAGCGCTAAAGCCAGAAACGGCAGCGTGAACAGCATCCACTGGCCGAAACTGATGGTAATGCCTTTCGCCGCCAGATAACTCATGGCAATGGCATTCGGCGGCGTTCCGATGGGAGTCCCGATGCCGCCGAGGTTACAAGCCAACGGGATGGCCAATACCAAGCCAACGCGGAACGGCACGTCGGCCCGCATGCGTTTGATCAGCGGTAATACCAACGTCAGCATCATGGCGGTGGTTGCCGTGTTGGACATCCACATCGACAGAAAGGCACAGGCGAGAATGATGCCGAGCATGGTTTGCGCCGGCTTGCCTTCGGTCACTTTTAAAATCCAGTGAGCAAAGCGGGCATCGAGTGATGCTTTCTGCAGGATGCTGGACAGAACAAAGCCGCCCATAAACAAAAGAATGATGTTAGAAAAGAACGGCGCGAAAAACTGACTGTCCGACACCGTCAGACCTTCAGCAATAATACTGGGAGTCAGCCAGGTCAGCTCAAGCGCGAGAATAATAAAGCTGACAATGAACAACGGAATCCATTCGCTGGCCCAAAGTGTTCCGGCCAGTAATAGAATCATGACCGTCTTCATCTGCGCGTCGGTTAACCCAATGGTCTCGGCCAATGAAGTCATCGGGATCAGTAATACGATCAACAGGGCAGTCAGGGCGAAGAAACGGGAACGGTTTTTCAGCAACAGCGGTATCATGGACAGGGTCAGGGCTCAGGACAAGGTGGGCAGTATAGATGAATCCCAACCGCTTCGCCGCGATTCAGATCAAGACTCATCGGTGTCGATTTCCGTGAGTTGTTTACGGCTGACAAATTCGCGTCGTTGCCCACTGAACGGGTCGATAAACGCCAGCTTCTTCGCCAGCAGTTGCAGCGGCCGGGAAAAGTCATCCGGTGACGGATCCTGCGCAACCGGGTACCAGATGTCATTGACAATGCCGGCCCCTAAATGCGCCATCTGACAACGCAGCTGATGTTTCCGGCCACTGCTCGGGCGCAGTTCATAGAGATCACCGGTGGAGTGGCGCGCCAGCCGTTTTGCCGAAGTGTGACTGTTTGGTGGCGCGTCCAGCACCCGGACAAACATGTTGTCGGTGTTTTCTTTCAGGTGCAGATTAATCTCGAACTGCTCTGGCAGCTCCGGGTTGGGATGGCAAAGCGCATGATAGGTTTTTTCAACTTCCCGGCGCAGAAAAAGACTTTGGTAGGCCTCGCGTACCGCTCGTTGCTTGGTGAGCAGCAGGACACCCGCAGTCGCCCGGTCGAGCCGATGAGCCGGCGTGATCGCCATGTTGCCGGTGCGATTGCGCAAACGGGTGGTGACCGTATGCTTCATGAACTGCCCAACCGGGGTCGTCGACAGAAAGTGCGGTTTATCGACCACCAGAATCTGTTCGTCTTCATACAGTATGTCGGCGTCGAAAGGGATATCCGGCTCGTTCGGGTTTTCCCGGAAGTACCAGAAACGCTGACCGGGAATCAGGGGCGCATCGACCGGAACCGGTGAGCCGTCGTCGTAATATACCCGACCGGCGGCAATTTTAGCGGCCAGGGCTTGCGGGTTCAGATGCGGAAAGCGCGCGACAAAAAATTCCGTGACCGTTTGCCAGGGAATTTCGGTTGGCGTCACCAGTAACGAAGAGGCCACGCCGTGAAGTGTCTGAGACGACATGTACAGATGATCAGGTCGTTTCATATGAGATTGTCTTCCAGTACCTAACGAAAGAGCGCCAGTTTACTGCCTATGTTCGCTGGTTGAAACGGCTGGCGGGTCAGCCCGGGCTGGAAATCTGACGGGCCAGATAAGAAGCGTAGTTATCGGTCATGCCCGCGATGTTATCAACCATGCGTTGGTAGATTTCATACTGACTCATCTGCGGTCCGGGCGCTTCGCCGGACATCAGATCGAAGACGCGTTTGGTGCGGTAAGACAACTGCTTGGCATCGCGTTTCTGATGAAACTCGAAGCCGGCCTCAATGAAGGTTTCAAGCAACGTCGACAACACGGTGTAAGCACCGATTTCGGTTTCGGTTTTCTGCACATCCATGAAGACTTTGTTGAAGGCCAGGTCTTTGGCACGGCCGATGCCATTGCGGATCTGGTCCGGGCAGGAAGCGATCAGGTCGCCCTGGAACTGACCGGAGAGAATGCTGTCCATCTCCCGGACAAAGGTGGCGACCACCGCATCGACAATGCAGCCAATGGTTTTGCTGCGCAACGCCGATAGTTGCCGCGCCGCAGAAACGTTACCGCTGTCATCCAGCGCCAGCACTTTGGTGCCCTGAATGTCGAGAAAGATTTCCTCGACGTCGGCAAACTCGATGATGCTCAGCTCGACGGCATCTTCCAAATCGATCAGCGCATAACAGATGTCATCGGCCGCTTCCATCAAATAGCTCAGCGGGTGTCTGGCAAAGCGATGTTCATCGATGCGAATGAGCCCGAGTTTATGACCCAGTTCCTGCAGAATGCGTTCTTCACTCTGGAAGCAACTGAACTTGCCTTTGTGGTTCGCGCCACTCGCAGTCCACGGATACTTCAACGACGCACCGAGCGTCGGGAAGGTTAATCGCAAGCCGCCATTGTTCAGGTGGTACTCGGTTTGCGCGAGCGTTCGAAAGCCCTGCGCATTGCCTTCGAACATTTCGAAATCACGTTTTTGTGCATCGGTCAGACCAGACAGATACTTTTGATTGTCCGGTCGTTTGAACCAATCCTGAATAGCGTACTCGCCTGCGTGCCCAAACGGTGGGTTGCCAATGTCGTGCGCCAGACAGGCCGCTTGCACAATGATGCCGAGATCATCCGGTTGAAACCCCGGCGGTAGTTGATCGCGAATGGTTTCCCCGACTCGAATGCCCAGGCTGCGACCGACACTGCCGACTTCCATCGAATGGATCAGGCGATTGTGAATGTGGTCGTACTTAGCCAGCGGATGCACCTGGGTTTTACCACCGAGCTTGCGAAACGCGCCCGAAAACACAATGCGATCGTGATCTTTGTGAAAATGACTGCGACCCATGTCTTCATGACCCAGGCGTTCATGGCCGTGTCGTTCGGTTGTCAGTAGCTGGTGCCAGTTCATCCGTTCGGTTGTCATGGGGCGGGTGTCCGTCTGTTTGCGTGAATGTCTGAATCGAGGACAGTTTAAAGCGCCTGAAGGGCGGTTGCCAGCGCATCCAGTGTGACCGGCTTGCTCAGATGCCCATCCATTCCTGACGCCAGTATCTCATCACCATAGGTTTCAAGCGAATGTGCGGTTACTGCCAGAATCGGAATCGGTGACACATGTTTGGCGACTTCAATCTCGCGGATTTTTCGCGTTGCGGTAAAACCGTCCATTTGCGGCATTTCGCAATCCATAAGGATGACGTCGTACTGCTCGAAGTGTTCAAAGTATTCACTGACCACCTGTGTGCCATCGCAGGTTTCGGTGACCTGATGACCCAGCCGTTTTAACAAGCCTGTTAAAACGGTGCGATTGACCGGGTTGTCATCGGCAATCAATATCCGGAGCGTACGGACTTCTGCAGCCTGCGACGGTTCTTTATCTGTGAACGGCGGATCAACAATGCGGGTAGGAACCAACAGTTGAACCGTGGTGCCCTGGCCTTCTGTTGATTCCAGTGAAAGGTGACCCTCCATCAAGTCGACCAGTGACTGTGCGATGTGCAAACCAAGACCGGTGCCTTTGCGTTCTTCTTCTGCATCCTGGCGTACCTGAACGTAGGGTTGAAACAGACTTTTCAGATGCGTTTCTGGAATGCCCCGACCGGTATCGTCGATTTGAATGGACAGACTTGGATGACGATAGTCAGCGGTCATCCGGACCTGGCCCTGGTCGGTGTACTTAATGGCGTTGCCGACAATGTTGAGCAACACCTGTCGCAAACGAACCGGGTCCAGCTCTACCCAGTCGGGCACATGGTCGCTTACCGTCAGTTCGTATTGAAGTTTCTTCTGTTTAATCTGGCTATTGAGAATCTGGAACACCTGACCCATCAGTTTACGTAGATCCACCGGTTCCGGGCGTAACCGTATTCGTCCGGTTTCCAGCCGGGATAAATCCAGCAAATCGTTAATGATGGTCAGCAGTGTTGTCCCACTGTGGAAAATTACGTCGTTGAGGTGATGCGCTTCTTTGCCATGCAGGTGCGCTTCCAAGAGCTGGCTGGTACCGATGATGCCATTCATCGGCGTACGGATTTCATGCGAGACCTGTGCGATCAGGTTCGATTTCGCCTCACTTTCCGCACGCGCCTGTTTGCGACTGTTGAACAGCTCCCGCATGCGCAAACCCACTGACCAGGTCAACACCAGATTGTGCGCCGCAAAGGCAATTTTCAGATAGATCCACAGCATGGACACATCGGCGCGGATGACTCCGAAGGTGGCCAGCGTGACGATGGCGGTCAGTAAACTCCATAGCGACCAGGCGAGAAAAAATGACAGGGCATAGGGCGACTGTTGATGCCGGTGCTGATGCAAAGAAATCAGTGGGATGACAACAAACGTCAGGATCGCCAACAGCGAACCCAGCGGCAAGATCGGAAACGCTTTCGAAACCATGCGCCCGGCAATAAAAGACGCCCCGAGGATCATGATGGCATACATGAGCCAGCGAGCACGCGAACGATTCAGACTCAGGTACGTCAGCGTGAAAAAAGCCGACGAAATACTGATCAGTGCAATGCTGCTTTGCCCAATCAGGTAAGCAAGGGACGACGAGTAGCGAAACAGGCTGTAGGTGTACCCTTCGGCATAGAGAAAAAACAAAAACGCCGAGCCGACGAAGGCAACGTAGCCTAAGTGGCTGAGATCGCGACTGGACAGAAACAGACCCAGATGTAACGTCAGGAAGGCGATGTAGATGCCGTAAAACAGCCACTCAATCATGCCGTCCTGGCGGAATTCGATCATCGCCTGCTCGGCCGGGTACAATCTTCCATTCACATCGAGGTAACCGACATGTTCAATCTTCACCAGCAGTACAAGAGATTGGCCGTTGGTGTCCGGCAGGGGCGTGTTCAGTTGCGGCAGTGGCAGGTGCCGACTGTCCTCGTAAGGGCGTGCCGCGCCGATAGTAAAGGTGTCGATAATGCCTTCTGGCGTCAGCCACCATCCGGAAACGTGATTAATACCGCGATTGTTGAACACAATATACCAGCGTTGAATATCACTGCGGTTGTTCAGCGATAGTTTCAGCCAGTGTGCACCTTCGGTCATGCCCACACTGCCGGCCGGATTGTCGATGGGTTGCCAATCGCTGTCCGTTCGCTGCAATGCCTGTTCGATTGAGGTGATTTCGATATCGGGGTTCAGTACCTGCCAGGCACCATTGATCGGAACCGGGCGATCTTCCAATAGCAATTCCTGACTCCACGCAGGTGAGAGCAGCAGGCAGAAGAGTGCCAATCCAAGGAGCAGAAATTGTCGGTTTTGCCCGGTTTTTGAATCCATTAACTCAGTATAGCAACGACTTTGGCGGTTGCGCTTGAAGTGCGCTTTCGATATAACAACCGCACGATTTACTGGACGGATGCACAGTGGCTAAAACCAAGATTCAATTTGTCTGTACCGATTGCGGTGCCGAGTTTTCCAAATGGCAGGGGCAATGCACGGAATGCAAAGCCTGGAACACGCTGAAAGAGTTCAAAGAAGCCAAAGGGCCGGCTAACCGTCCGGATTTTCAGCAGGATGCCCGCTTTAAAGGGTATGCCGGCACTCACTCCAAGGTACAGTCATTGAGCGATGTGAATCTCGATGAGCAGGCGCGCCTGGTGACGGGGATCGGTGAGTTTGACCGGGTCCTGGGTGGTGGTCTGGTGAACGGCAGTGCCGTGCTGATTGGCGGGCATCCGGGGGCTGGTAAAAGTACGCTGCTGTTGCAAACACTCTGTCATCTCGCCAAACAGCAGTCGGTGCTGTACGTGACCGGTGAGGAATCGGTACAGCAGGTAGCACTGCGGGCCAAGCGCCTGAACTTACCACGGGATGACTTAAAAATTCTTTCCGAAACCAGTGTCGAAGCCATCACTGAAGTATCTAAAGAGCTCACGCCGCGCATTCTGGTGATCGACTCCATTCAGGTCATGCACGCGCCGGACATCGAAAGTGCGCCGGGCAGTGTCTCTCAGGTGCGCGAGTCTGCGGCCTGGTTGACCCGGTTTGCCAAACAAACCGGTACGGTGCTGATCATCGTCGGTCATGTCACCAAAGACGGCTCGCTGGCCGGCCCGAAAGTGCTGGAGCACATGATCGATGCTTCAGTGATGCTGGAAAGCTCGGGCGATTCCCGCTTTCGCACACTTCGCGCCATTAAAAACCGCTTTGGCGCCGTGAACGAGTTAGGCGTGTTTGCCATGCTCGACACCGGCTTGAAAGAAGTGAAAAACCCAAGCTCGATCTTTTTAAACCGTTCCGATGAATCCTCCTCCGGCTCAATCGTCACCGTCGTCTGGGAAGGCACCCGCCCGTTGCTGATTGAGTTTCAGGCATTGGTCGATGGCACCACCATGGGTCATCCGCGTCGGGTGGCCGTGGGGTTGGACACCAACCGTCTGAACATGATGCTGGCCATTCTGAACCGACACGGTGGCGTCTTTACCGGTGACCAGGATGTCTTCATTAACGTAGTGGGTGGCGTACGGGTGAACGAAACCGCCGCCGACCTGGCCAGTGTGTTGGCGATTCTGTCGAGCCTGCGCGACAAACCGCTGCCGAGCGATTGGGTGGTATTTGGCGAGATCGGCCTGAACGGCGAGGTCCGCCCGGTGCCCAACGGCCAGGAACGCATTGTCGAAGCGGCCAAACACGGCTTCCGCAAAGCCATTGTGCCGATCGGGAACAAACCCCGGAAGCCAATCGACGGCATTACTATCGTACCGGTTAAAAATCTGGATGAGGCGCTGCAACGGTTGCGGGAGGACTGACCATTCGCATCCTCGGTGCTCCGTTCGAACTCTACCTCGACGGCAACAGGGCCGGGCGTTAAACTGCCGACTCACCTTCGGACAGTGAACGCCATGGCTACTGTGTCCAACGCCATTCTACGAGCGCATTATCAGCAAGCTGAATGCAGCGGGTATTTTCGTGAAGATCGTTTGGTTGATGCCGGCCTGAACCTGCAGGCCGTGCAAAACGGGCAGGGCCGCAGTTCAGCGGATGCCTTCGCCCGTTGGCTGTCGTTACTGTGGCGGGAGAACGACGACGAGTCCGGTGGTTTTTTACCGCAACCGGTAAAAAGCGGGACGTTCGCCATGAGCATGCACGCCATCATTACCGCCGGGAACCTGCGTCGTGCCTTGCTGCGCAGCAGTCAGTTCTATCGGTTGGTCAATCCGCATCTGGTGGTGGATCTTCAGGAGCAGGGCGAAGAAGCGCATCTGGTGTTTCGCCTGGGGCCGGAAGGCGAGCCATCGCACCCGGTGTTCTACGATGCTCTTATCGTGCTCTGGCTGCGATGGTCGAGTTGGATCATCGACCAGCCTTTGTTGCTGGAACGGGTCAATGTAGCCTTTGATACACCCGAGTACGGCGATGAATATCCCTATATGTATCAGTGCCCGGTCTACGTGAATCAATCGGATTGTCGGGTGATTCTGGCAAAACGCTATCTCGACCAACCGCTGGCGCGCTCGCCGGCCGATCTGGCGGACTTCCTCAGCTTGGCACCGGGCAATCTGCTGGTGCAGTTTCAGCCGCAGGACAGCGTTTCGGCTTCGGTGTTGTCGTTGTTTTCGGAACACGGCGAGGCGCTAACCGATCAGCAATGGGTTGCCGAGCATCTGGCGGTGTCCGGTGCGACGTTGCGGCGACAGTTAAAACGCGAAGGCACATCGTTTCAGCAGTTAAAAGATCAGTGGCGGCGTAAAGAAGCCTATCGTCTGCTTAAGCATTCCACGCTGACCTTACCTGACATCAGCACACAGCTGGGTTATTCCGAACTCAGTGCCTTTTCCCGTGCTTTCAAAACCTGGACCGGACGATCGCCGCGCAGTGTCCGCGATCATCATTCTGCACCGGTTGGCTCGGGTGACCGCGAACCCAGATAGTCGTTGATGTTAATGGCATCAATCTGCTCCGGTCGCAGGTAGGTTTGCGCATATTGCCGGTACAGTCCACTGGTCAGTAAAAACTCAAACGAATCGCGATCAATGTGCTGTTCTTCGACCATTGAAGACAGAATACTCAACGTCTGGCTCAGTGTTTTCCCCGTTTTATAGGGTCGGTCGCTTGCCGTCAGCGCTTCGAACACATCAGCCAGCGCCAGCATCCGTTCAGGGATCGACAGTTCCTCGCCCTGCAATTGCCGTGGGTAACCACGACCGTCCATACGTTCGTGGTGCGTAGACGCGTAGCGGGGCACATTAGAGAGTTCTTTCGGGAACGGCAGCGCTTCGAGCATGCGGATGGTACTGATGATGTGTTCGTTGATTTTAAAGCGTTCTTCGGCCGTCAGCGTGCCGTAACTGACCAGCAGATTGTGCAGCTCCCCACGGTTGTATAAGTCTTTGGGCACGTTCATACGAATGCCCAGACGCGTCATGTAGTCGGTGCTGTGTTCACGCGCTATGCGATGTTCTGGCGCATCCCGGAGCAGGTTTTCCCAAACCGGTAACGATTCGGGCGGTGGCGGGAAGCGTTTGGCTTCCTGATGCGACAGACCAAGGCGGTCGTCAAAGTGTCGCAGCCAGGGCGTTTGCGCCAGTTCCTGCAAGCGTTCCTGCTTGTCTTCACTCATAAACTCACTGCCGATGTTGCACTCCGCGATGAACGCGAAATCGTCGGTGAGCTGCTGTTGCCGTTGCCGGCATTCCTCTTGCCATTGTGCACGTTGGTCTGGTGCTTTCAGGCACTGTTGCAGGTAATGAATCTCGGCATCCCGCCACAGCACTTCGAAGCGTGTGCGGATTTCATGGATGCGGTTGTGAATGGTTTCCAGCTTGGTGGCTTTATCGACGACAAATTCCGGCGTGGTGACTTTACCGCAGTCGTGTAACCAGGCGGCCACCCGCAGTTCCCGCCAGGCCTCTTCGCCACGCACGTGAAAATCTTTAAACGGCCCGGTGGTGGCCTGGTCGGCCGACTTAACCAGTTGCAACGCCAGTTCCGGAACGCGGGCACAATGCCCACCGGTGTAAGGCGACTTCTGGTCAATGGCCTCGGCAATGAGTTGGATAAACGCATCCAGCAGATCACGTTGATCCTGCTCTTGCTTCTTGATGGTCTTCACCATGTTGATGATCGACTCGGACAGTTCATCGATTTCAACAATGTGCGAACGAACGCGGCGGACTTTTACATCGCGACGTTCGCGGATTTTTTCGTTCTCGGCCGCAAGCTCCCGTACCGGCCGAACAATCGGGTAAGCAAACGCCCAGGACAATGGCAGAATTAACGCCAGCAGCCCGGCGCTGACGGCCAGTGACACGCGTAAACGCGCCAGGAAGGGTTCATTCACGACGCGTTCGGACACCAAAACGCCAAAGTATCGTGGCTGGCGGGTATTCACCGCCGGAATATCACTGACATAAGCAAAGTAAGGGGTGCCGTCGATGGTGACAGGCTGCAGACCGGTTTCGCCATTACCGGCCATGTCGACCAGCAGCGCCGCCGGGTCCGGGCCGGCCTCCGGACCTTCATCGGTCCGCGCCAGCATCTGGCCGTCCTGTTGGAAAATAAACGCATCCCCGTTTCGGCCTTCAAAGCCCTGATCCCGAAGGAAGTCCGACAGCGACGGCAGCAGAAGGTCGATCCCCAGTACAGAGCGTTGATCCGGCAGTAGGGTCGACAGAGTGACGCCGGGTGTCTGGAGTTGCGCAAAACGGTAAGGCTCAGTCTGATACAGCCGGTTTTCATTGTTCGCGAGGCGATACCAGGTGCGCAGCCGAGGATCATAGTTGGTCGGTTCGTCGCGTGTGTTAAGTCGATTGAACTCGGCATCGTAATGCTGAAACTCACGGACGCGCCCGGTGGGCGTATCGAAGACGCGGACTTCCACCCATTGATCGGTCGGCCCGGCGTTTAACGCTTTACGCGCCATAGCACTGGCATCGAGATTAATCAGCTCGTAAAAATCCCCCGTGCTGCGGCCAATATAGAGCCCGTAAAACACCGGGTTTTGTGCCAGCGCCTTGGCAAACAACCGACGAGTAGTAATCGATTCGTTCGGGTCAGTCAACGCGGGGAACTCAGCAATTAACCTGACGGTATCGGCACTTTGCCGTTCCAGATTAGTCAGTCTCGACACCACCGCCGATGCGGTTTGGGTGTAATTGTTGCGGGCCGCCGACAACGCCTGCCGTTGCCCGAAATAGTATTGAAGGCCAATGGCCATGCCGGACAAGACCAGTGTGACCAGCATGAAAACCGAGACGGTGGTGAGCTGAATGCTGAAACGATAGTTCATCGTTCGTGCCAATTTGAACAGGTTTCTAAGAGTTTAGTGTTAAATTTTGAAATTTCCCGGAAGATCGGCAATTTTCTTTCGCTGTTAGGGTTGGCGGGGGCAGGCAGAACGTGAGGGGATGACGCTCGTTTTTATGAACGCCTACCCTTGGAGGCGCGCGACAAACTCGCTTATGCCAGGTATCGAGTGGTTCGGGTCAATATCCTCGTCGACGGGGCAATAAAGCATTCCCTGATAGGGCATGCCTAAATAGCTAAAGGTCAGCTTGAATACATCTTCAAAGCAGGGTGGCGGGTAATCCCAACTGCCCGTTGCAATCACCGAGCAGTTCAAGCCTTTTAGCTTCCTACCTAAGTTTTTCTCGATGGTTAGCAGATCGGAAAAACGGTCAAAAAAGATTTTAAGCTGCGCGCTCATCGCGTACCAATACACCGGAGTTACAAACACAACATGGTCAAACGAAACCAGTTTCTCAATGAGGGGTAAAAAATCGTCGTGGCGGTTTCGGTGCTCATAGTCGTACACGGAAATGTCGTAATCATCTAAGTTAAAGACAGAGACACGGCTCAGCTTTTCAGCGACCAGGTTTGCAAGCTGAACGGTATTGCCCTGTGGCCGGGACGAAGCGATTAGGAATGCTGTGCTCAAGGGGTGTCCTTCTAGGGTGCGAATGAAACATAAAAGTATACGAGTTGAGCTACGTGTGGAATGCCCGGTTTAGGCGAACCGATTCAGTACTGAGACGCGTACTCAATGATCGCCTTGGCAGGTAGTACGTTATTTGAGCGCAGGATTAACCTCCCGGATGATGAATACAAATGCACTGAAAAATCCCCATCAGACAGTAACGATTGTGCACCATCAGCATCGATATAATATCCATCTTTATCCGGCTGCCCATGCGCCAACGCCGAGACGTAGATAAGCTGATGGCTTTCAGCATCGACAGTCTCCAAAACGGCCCATTGGTCGATGTACGACTGGATGCTTTCATCGGAGGCGACAACGATGACCGTCGTCAGGTTCATCTCAGTTCGATAGTCCTGCGATAGTTCGGACGAGAGTGTGCTCAGGTTATATCGGTTATCGCCTTGTGCGATCTCCACTGCGTGCACAAGCGGCAAGCAAAAAAGGAGTATTAGAGTGAGTTGTCGCATCGTCCCTCGTATGTTCCTGATGATGTTTTTGGGTTAGGCCGGAGGCTCAGTTCAATAGCAGCTGACTACAGCGTTATTAAAAGCATACTCGCAGCCCTAGCATGGCTTTAGCTTCAGGGTCTCCCCCAAGGGGAGTCGTTCGAAAACGTTGAAATATACAGCTTTTCGACTTTGTCTCTTGCCCATTGAGTCTTTCGTAAGAATTTCAACGAAGACTTAATGGACGGGTCACTCTTAAAGCAGTTAATGTCGATTCTCTGAGCGAGTCCGCTCCATCCGTAGTGTGCCACCAAACTCGTTACAATCTTTTCGAGTGTGAGGCCGTGTAATGGGTTGTTGGGTTGCTGATCGCTCATTATTAGAGATTCACCTTTATAAGTACCGAGAATTTTTGTTCATAAGGTTAACGGATTGGGCAGGGCAACGGTATTGAAATGGCATAATGTTCGTGGTGAGTACGGTGCTTTTAACCATAGTCGCTTGTTACGTAGTTACCACAGTGCCATTTTCGACCTCTTTTTTCACTTTCCAGCCCTGTTTTGTATACAACTGTGGAATGTCTGTAAGTGCATAAAGCATTGGCGAAACGCTCACCGCGAGGTCAACGAGCTTAGAAGCGATACCCTTACCCCGAAACTCAGGTAGAACATAAAGGGCATTTAACCAAATAACCTCATCATTGCCATCTGGCTCCAAAAATGAGGTAAACGAGGCACCGCCAATAACCCTACCTTCATGCAGAACCGCAATTGGCCTGGGAATAGGCAACCCAGACCGACACTTTTCGAATACGCTTAAGTCGTTCCATTCTGAGTTTAATAACCGCAATAACTGTTCAGCTTCGCCTGACTCAAACTCTATTTGAACGATTTTCATAAGTAGTAAGTGCCGATTAGAGCATTCGTTTGTAGCAATGGCCGGTCTTTCCGCTGCCATTGCCTGCAATTGTTATGGGGTAGGTTAACCACGGACTTGAGCGTTCCTAAACTTAACCATTTCAATGATTAATTGTTTTGGCAAGGGTTTGTTTAATGGGAACTGGATAGAGCCTTTCGCATACTTGAATTCACTCAGCCGTTCTTGAAAGGCCTCAATGGTATCCGGATGGGGATAAAACCCAATATGCTTTGCATAGCCTGCAATCATGATTTGTTGTTCGCGCTTGCCACCTTCGATTAACGCAAATGCGGGTATCTTGTAATTCATATGCTCAGAAACGTGAGGGGCTGCTTCCCAAATATATTCTCGGATTTCTGATAATGCTTCAGATGTCTTTTGTGGTTGATTCGCGATATAGGCATCGACTTCACTTGATCTTTCCATTGTATTTGACTCTATTACTTTCTTGTAACGTTCTTGCGCTGGCGCGAACGATAGCCAGTCGAAGGCCCGCCTGCGATAGCGGGTTAATAAAAGCGGGCATGTTTCAGCCACGTCTTGTTAAGATTCGGGGTGCTCGGGCAAATCTACGACAACGGTTTTTTCCCCACAAACACTGCAACTTTTATGAATACTAAACTTAAACTCAAACAAATATGAGAAGTACTTCGAAAACTTAGCTCCGCCCCAAAATATGAGATAAAGAAACAGCCCTACACTAAGTACTGCATCAAGAGCTTCTCCAATAAAATCGAACCAGTTGTTAGCGCCTATTTCAGCGGCATGAAATGCGGGTACAAGTGAAACCCGAGTATTTTCAATCACGAAGCTTACGATCAAGAAAAAAATCAAAAAGATAATCCCAAATACTATGGAACCACCAACAGCATCTGCTGGGTTAATCCAAAACCTAATCTTTCGTTTAAGCTTATTATTGCAGTTATTACATTTCATAGAATCTTAACATTTTTGTTTTGCGGCGAGGTTACGAGTCCAAAGCCCGCCGAGTTACCGGTTTTGCGCGCTGACCCAACAATTTCTTGTTAAGTACCAAATCGCCGAATTATAGATTTGCAGTTTTCTAAAGTGCATTCTTTAGCCCAAGTGGTTGCCCGCTCAATATCAGGCTGATGTTTTTCTAGCGCAGATTTAGACCAGTGAATCCTCACTGGACCCACAGGTAAATGATCTACTTCTGACATAACACCAGTGAACGCAGCGAAGTCCTCGTCTCTGTCTTCTAAGCCAACTGCAAAACGAAGCTCACTTAGAAGTAACGCACCTTCTAGGTAATCCAGAGTACCATCCAGCATCTTCGAAGCAACTTCGACAGACTCCAACCTTTTCTTCTGTATGTATTCTTCCCGGGACATCGTCATAAAAGTACTTAACACCCGCAGCACAGGACAACTTGAAGCGCAGCGGAAAGTTGGTCCGAGTGACTGCGTTTGTTATGAATATTTAGTCTTCACTTTCGTCTAGCATTGTATGAAGAACCGCTTCTAGATCCTCCGGAGTAACAACTTCAGCATCTTCTTCTAGTACTGATAGCACAGCATCATGAATACTAACTGCTGTTGGTGACATACCCTCAACCATATCCTTTAACCTGACGAGTTCTAAGTTGTGCTCGTTTAACTTTTCTTCAAAGAATTCGATAACCTCAGGATTAACTGAACTACTATGCTCAAGGTGGTGTGTAAAGTTAGCGATTGATGATGCGATATCATCGATTCTGTCGACAGAAGAAGAATGCTGTTCCTTAATGGAACTCACCTCTTTGCTAAGTTCGGCTACATTTTCTAAAAGTTTTTTTATGAGGGAGCTCTGTTTTTCTAGTTGATTTTCTAACGAAGAAACGGCGCTCCCTAATTCTTTTACTTCAGCCCTGTATTTTTTGCTTTGTTCTCGCTCTTCTTGCGCTTCTTCACGCCTCTCTTTAAGTTCAGCTCGGATATCCTTTATTTCTGATTCAAACCTGCTATTCGTTTGCCCTAAAGCTTCATTCGATTTTTTTAGGCCATCAATACTGCCTTGAAATACCTTATAAATTCCGACAGACGCAATGACAAACAACACTACGCCGGGTCCATACGCGGTAAGCACATCTATTATTGGTTGCATATCGATCTCCTTTGCTTGAATTTATTCATAACGCCGCTAGCACGCGCGGCTTTGTAGTGAAGGCGAAGCCGCAACGGAAAAGCCGTCGCCGTGCCTGGCCTTGTTAAACGTTGCCCTAGCCCTTGGCATTACTGGCATACTCAATAGCCAGAAGCATAAGAATCTTCAGCGCGAAATCGCCTACCTGTCTCTGGTAAGCCTGAAGCGAAGTAGACAAACTGGCTTTAAGCTCAGAAACATCTCTTTCACTTATGCTGGCAGGAATCGGCGCATCGAGTCCCTGCGCCACAACTGTTTTAGACTCTTTGATGAGCGGCATTATAGCTGAGACTGTTTGCGCTACTGTTTCTTCTGAAAAACCCCTTTCTGTAAGGGACTCCCGCAGCGCGTTTTCTATTTCAAGGTCATTCCGTATTTCCCGACTAGGGAATTCAACAATCTTGCTCATATAGATACCGTTTAACGCCGCCAACACAGGCGAGTGTCAGCGAGTCCAGCCTGCGCTTTTTGCGGGCGATTGTGCTTGGCTTTGTTAGGTGATTTCAACGTGCAGCCGCCACTCTGGTGAATTACTTGAGTAGTTTTCCTTTTCTGAGTATTCACTAATATAGCTATAGCCTTCTCCTCGACCTGCAAGATCATTTAGAAACTCTTGCAGGCTAGATAGAACACAGTTGCTTCCATAGATTCTTAAGATATCTCTATTATTCCAATCATCCATTGAGAAGTAGTCATTCGTTTTATTTTGGAGAGAGGTAAAAAGCTCTTCTTCTGTCTCATCTCGAATGATCTCAATTGATATATCAGACTCTGATAGCATCAAAGTCGGGTTTTTAGAGCTAATAGCTTTGCCGACAAAATCTGCAAATTGATTATATTCCTCTGGCTTTGCGTACAAAACCAGATCATCAATTAGTCCATTTGAGCGGAACATTTGTCGAGCCTCGATTCTCACTATTTATTCACCTAACAGTTTATTACTCGGCTACCGCCGATATATCCCTGCGCCGCGTATGCAAGGAATGGATTTGTACCCTACGGCGCTCTAAGTCTCTAATGTAGAGGCGTTGCGAATTGCTTGTCAATTTCACAAGCATGATATTTAAGCGCGAGCCGAAGTATTACGGACTTTGCTGCGCCTGTAACGCCCAGAAATCGGGGGGAGTAATAAGTTGTTCCTGATAGCTGTTCGCCGGTTTCCAGTTAAATAAGCTCGCGCACAAGTATTCGGGATATTTCCGGATAAACCAACGCAAAACGACGGCAACCACTAATAAAACGCGCACTTCACCGCTGGCTGTACCCGCTTGGTTACAACAAACCTCGTTTTGAAAAACATGACCTTGTGTTGTTCTTGCAAGACAGGCATCTGTCTTCAGGAGGCTTGGATATTGTTAGATCTGCATGCTGTTCCTGGTTGGTGGGACTGTCCCCTCTTTAAGTTCTCGAGTTGCCAGGCCTCTTAGACCAACGTCTAGTTTGCGTTTTTTAAAATATATATTAGATTTATCTAAATAAGAATTAATGAATTCATACACAGATACATAACCGAGGTGACTATGGATATCCGCCAGATAAATGAGCTGTTCAGTGTCTCTGGCCAGCTGCAGGCAGACGATGTTGCCGTGCTGGCCAAAAACGGCATTCAAACGCTGATTATTAACCGGCCCGATGGTGAAGGGGCCGATCAGGTGTCTCATGACGAAATCCGGGTGCTTGCCGAACAACACGGCATGTCGGTGCATTACTTACCGGTGATTTCCGGTGCGGTCAAAGACGAAGAGGCGACGCAGTTTAAAGAGCTGCTGAAGTCGTCCGCGCAACCCATCCATGCCTATTGCCGGACCGGGATGCGTTCGGTCACGTTGTGGGCGCTGGCTCAGTCGCAAGACGGCGTGGGTTTTGAGTCCATTCAAAATGCGGTGGCGCGGTCCGGGTATGACATTTCCGGGTTGGCCGGTCGGCTGACCGGTCTGGCCCGCAGCGATGCTCACACTCCGAGTTACGATGTGGTCATCGTCGGGGCCGGTGCCGCGGGCATTGCAACCGCCAGCAGTATCCAAAAGCGCGACAGCCGGTTGAGCATTGCGCTGATCGATCCGGCTGAGTATCACTATTACCAGCCCGGCTGGACGTTGGTCGGGGCAGGCGTGTTTAAACCCGAGAAAACCCGACGATCCATGGGCTCGTTGATTCCCAAAGGCGTCGATTGGATTAAATCGGCCGTTGCTCAGTTTGAACCCGAAAAAGACCAGGTATTGTTGGAAGGCTGTCGTCCGGTGAAATACCGTCGGCTGGTGGTCGCGGCCGGTTTGAAGTTGAACTGGGACGGCATCGAAGGGCTGTCGGAAACCCTGGGTAAAAACGGTGTCACCTCGAACTATCGGTTCGACCTGGCGCCCTATACCTGGCAGATGGTTCGCCAGCTTCAGGATGGACGGGCGGTGTTTACCCAACCGCCCATGCCAATCAAATGCGCGGGCGCACCGCAGAAAGTGATGTACCTGTCGGCCGACCATTGGCGTAAGCAAGGGCGCTTGGGTGCCATGGACATTCAGTTTTTTAATACCGGACCGGGTCTGTTTGGTGTGGCCGACTATGTCCCGGCGTTGATGGATTACGTGAAAACCTATGGCATCTCGCTGAACTTTCAGCATCAGTTAGTGAAGGTGGACGGCGACGCGAAAAAAGCCTGGTTCAAACAGGTGGGTGATCAGGCACGGGATGAACTGGTAGAGGTAGGTTTCGACATGCTGCACGTCACGCCGCCACAACAGGCCCCCGATTTTATCCGCAGCAGTCCGCTGGCTGACGACGCTGGTTGGGTCGATGTGGATCAGTACTCGTTGCAGCATAAACGCTATGACAACATCTATGGCGTGGGCGATGTGATGAACGCGCCGAACGCCAAAACCGCCGCGGCCGCGCGCATGCAGGCGCCGGTGGTGGCGCACAATCTGGTGGAATCGCTGCATGAAGGCCGCCAGGTCAGTCAGTACAACGGTTACGGCAGCTGCCCATTAACCGTTGAGCGCGGCAAGATCGTTCTCGCCGAGTTTGGTTACGGCGGTAAGTTGTTGCCAAGCTTCCCGAAATGGATGGTCAATGGGCTCAAGCCAACCCGAGCCGCCTGGATTCTGAAAGAACGGCTGCTGCCGGAAATCTACTGGTCGCTGATGCTCAAAGGGCATGAATGGATGATTGAGCCGTCTCTGGAAGACGTCCGTTAACAAACACCAACCATTTGGCTAACTAAAAACCGCACTCAACAGTGCGGTTTTTTCGTTTTGGGGCCGGACAAATCGCGCGGAAAGGGTTGGTTAGATCAATTAAAAATTAAATGGGTATTTTATTTACACTTTTACAACAGTTTTGTAGGCTGAATCGGGTATGATTTGATCTATAGCAAATCATGCTAAGCATATACCTAATTAGAATAACAAGCGCACTCAGGCTGGGAAGGAGACGTTCATGACCGATACGCTGCTCGAGCTTTCAAGGCTGCAATTTGCCCTGACGGCGATGTACCACTTTATTTTTGTGCCCCTGACGCTGGGTATGACCTTTATGCTGGCCATTATGGAGTCGGTGTATGTCATGACTCAGAAACAGGTCTATAAAGACATGACCAAGTTCTGGGGCAAGTTGTTTGGCATCAACTTCGCTCTGGGGGTTGCGACCGGCATCACCATGGAGTTTCAGTTCGGCATGAACTGGTCTTACTACTCCCACTATGTCGGCGACATTTTCGGTGCGCCACTGGCGATTGAAGGGCTGATGGCGTTCTTCCTCGAGTCGACCATGGTCGGTCTGTTCTTCTTCGGCTGGGATAAACTCTCGCAGGTGAAGCACTTAATTGTTACCTGGCTGGTGGCCATTGGTTCAAACCTCTCGGCCTTATGGATTCTGATTGCCAACGGCTGGATGCAGCACCCGGTCGGCTCGACGTTGAACACTGAAACCATGCGCATGGAAATGAGCAGCTTCGCCGAGGTGATCTTTAACCCCGTTGCGCAGGTGAAGTTTGTGCACACCGTTTCCGCCGGTTATGTGACCGCCGCTGTGTTTGTGCTGGCGATTTCGTCCTGGTACTTACTTAAAAATCGTCATGTCGCGTTTGCCCGCCGTTCGTTTGCCATTGCCGCCAGCTTCGGTCTGGCCTCGGTGTTGTCCGTTATCGTGTTGGGCGATGAAAGCGGTTATGAACTGGGCGACGTGCAGAAAGTAAAACTCGCCGCCATTGAGGCCGAATGGGAAACGCACGAACCCCCCACGTCCTTTACCGTCATCGGGTTCCCGAATCAGGAAGCGGAGCACACTGACTTCGCGATCAAAATTCCATGGGCGATGGGCATCATTGCCACCCGCTCGCTGGATGAAGAAGTCACGGGTCTGAAAGATCTTAAAGAAGAACATCGCGACTACATCGAATCCGGTCTGATCGCTTATAACCTGCTGGATGACGTACGCGACGGCAGCGCCACACCGGCCGAGCAGCAGCAGTTCGACGCGCATCAGGAGAATCTCGGTTATGCACTGTTGGTTGAGCCGTTTACCACCGACATGAGTAACCCCGGTTCTGAAGCCATTGATCGGGCGGTCGATTACAGCATCCCGCCAGTGGCGCCGCTGTTCTGGGCATTCCGCATCATGGTGGGTTCCGGCTTCTTTATGTTGGCCGTCTTTGCCTATGCGTTTTGGGTCAGCGCCAAACACCGAATCACCAAACCGCGATGGTTCCTGAAGGTCGCTCTGTTCACGCTACCATTCCCGTGGATTGCCTCGGAAGCCGGTTGGTTCGTCGCGGAATACGGTCGTCAGCCGTGGGCCATTGCCGAAATTCTGCCGCTGCATACGGCGGTGTCTAATCTCGCGATCAGTGACATCGTCATTTCCCTGATCGGCATCACGCTGTTCTATACGCTGATGTTCATCGCCGGTATGTATCTGATGATCAGGTTCTCGAAAAAAGGCCCGTATTCGGAAGCGACAGATGCGGATGACGTTCAACCACAACTGCAGGAGGCACACTGATGTTGGATTACGAAACGCTGAGAATCATCTGGTGGTTGTTGGTGGGCGTGCTGCTCATAGGCTTTGCCATTACCGACGGTTTCGACTTAGGCGTCGGTGCGCTGCTGACGCTGGTGGGGAAAACCGATAACGACCGACGCGTGATGATCAACACCATTGGCCCGCATTGGGATGGCAATCAGGTGTGGTTCATCACCGCCGGCGGTGCCATCTTTGCGGCGTTCCCGTTCATCTACGCCACGGCATTTTCCGGATTTTATCTGGCGCTCATGCTGACGCTGATGGCGTTGTGGATGCGACCGATTGGCTTTGATTACCGCAGCAAACTGACCGATCCGCGTTGGCGTTCGTTATGGGATTGGGCACTGTTTGCCGGTGGCATTGTGCCCTCCCTGATATTCGGCGTGGCGTTTGGCAACTTATTGTTGGGTGTGCCGTTTGTGTTCGATGACATGTTGAAGGTCACCTACACCGGCAGCTTCTTTGCGCTGTTGAATCCGTTTGCCATCCTGGCCGGTTTAATCAGTGTCGGCATGTTGCTGTTGCACGGCTCGACCTGGCTGCAACTGAAAACCGATGGCGTCATTCGTGAGCGTGCGCGGTTCTTAAGTCTGGTGCTGGGTGTTGTCACACCGGTGCTGTTTATTCTGGCGGGGCTTTGGTTGGCGTTTGGTCTCGATGGCTACGTGATCACCTCCGCGGTGGTGACCGATGCAGCCTCCAACCCATTACACAAAACCGTGGTGGCCGAGTCGGGCGCGTGGATGAACAACTACGCTCAGTACCCGTGGATGCTGGTCGCGCCGGTACTGGGCATTGTGGCACCGGTGCTGGTCAGTCTGTTGAGTATCCGTGGTCGCAGTGGTTGGGCGTTTATTGGCTCGGCCGGTACGCTGGCGGGCATCATACTGACGGCTGGCTTTTCCATGTTCCCGTTCCTGATGCCAAGCTCGTCGCATCCGGGCATGTCGCTGACCATCTGGGATGCCTCCAGCAGCCATTTAACCCTGTCGATTATGTTTTATGTGGCGCTGATTTTTGTGCCGATTGTCCTCGGCTATACGCTGTGGAGTTTCTGGGTGATGCGCGGTCGCATTAAAGAACAGGACGTGGCCGACGGTCACGGTCACACCATCTATTAAGGAGCGCACAATGTGGTACTTTACTTGGATATTAGGCGTCCTTTTGGCGTGCAGCTTTGGCATCATTAACGCCATGTGGCTGGAGATGACCGAAAACCTGGATCGGGACGCGGACGTAGAAGAGGACGCGTAACGTTTGAACTCTCCAATGGCGGCACTGGAGCCGGACATCTCAGCAGGTCGCTGGGGGCTCGTCGCATTGCAACTGAGCCGGTCGCTGCTGCTGTGGTGGTGGTTTTACCGGCTCTCTTCATGGCTCGGGGCTGTTCTGCAGGACGGTCTTGATCAGCCATTTCCGGCGCTGACAACGGTGGTTGTCGGCGCCGTTCTGTTTGGGCTGCGTTGGCTTGAAGCCCGCTTGCGCGCCCATCTCGGGCAGCGGGTTCAGCAGGCGTTTTATCAACGGTTTTTCTCTGAACTGTCGCATCGTCGCTGGGCGCTGATCCGTTATAAACCGGTGACCGCGTGGCAGGATGTCTGCTTTCGCCATCTGCCAGCGATGGAAAGTTATCTGCTGGACTACAAAACGCAACAGCGACTGATTGCCATCGTGCCGTTGCTGGTGCTGGGCATTGTGTTTCCGATCAGTTGGTTGGCCGGATTGATTCTGCTGGTCACCTTACCGCTGTTGCCATTGTTCATGTGGTTGGTGGGGGCCGGTACCGCCAGTGTGCAGCGTAAGCACATGCAGGTGTTGAATCGCTTGGGTGGTTTTTTTGCCGACCGGGTTGCGGGGGTGTCGACTGTGCGACTGCTGAATCAGGAAGCCGATCAGTTACAGCGGTTTGACCGGCGCAGTCGGCAACATAACGAACGGTTGGCCGACGTGCTTAAAGTGGCGTTTCTGTCGTCGTCGGTGCTGGACTTTTTTGCCACCGTCTCGATGGCGCTCATCGCCGTTCTGGTTGGCTTCAGTTTGCTCGGGGAAGTGCCCTTTGGTTTTTACGACACCGGCGCCACCTTGTCATCCGGTTTATTTGTGCTGTTGCTGGCGCCCGCTTTTTTTGCGGAGCTAAAAACGCTGGGTCGCTTGTATCACGTGAAAGCCGAAGCGACCGCCTCGGCGGATCTCTGGCAACACACCTTGAGTTGGGTCGAGCCTGAGCACGATAAATCGTTGGTAAAACCTTTCAACGCATTAACCATTCAGCACGCTGAGCTGTTTGGGTTTGATGATCAGTATTTGTTGCAGTTGTCGGAGCTGACGTTGGTCGCGGGCGATCGGGTTTTGCTCAGCGGTGCCAGCGGGGCCGGGAAAACCGTTTTGCTGGATGGCTTAGCGGGGTTGAGAGATTTCCGTCACGACACTCTGACGCTGAATGGTCAATCGGTTCGTTCGTTGTCGAGTCTGCGCGATCAGGTGTTTTATCTCGATCAGCATCCGCCGTTTGTGGAGGGCACCGTACGCGACAATCTGATGCAACCGCATGGCTACGATGATGACTGTCGCCGTGCGTTGACACAGGTCGGGTTGGGTGACTGGCTGGCGCAGTTGGACGCCGGATTGGATTCGGTGATGGCCGAGCGCACGCCCTTGTCGGGTGGTCAGCAACAAAAGTTTGCCGTAGCCCGGTTGCTGTTGTTCGATGCGCCGGTTGTGTTGTTGGATGAACCATTGGCGCATTTGTCTGAGCCGGAACAGAGCGATCTGTTACCGCTGTTGGTGCAGGCCACAGAAGGACGAACGTCCGTTTGGATCAGTCACCACGATTTGCCATCGGTCGGTTTTAACCGCCACTGGTGGGTGGATGGTGAGCGCGTGATGGAGGTGGCTGAGTGAAAACACGTGCGGCCTTGTCATTAGTGCTCCTGTTTACGCATCTGGTCAGTGCGGTGGCGTTGCTCGGGTTATCCGGCTGGTTCATTGCCGCTTGCGCGTTGGCGGGTCAGGCCGGTGTACTGGCGGGGTTTAATTATGTCATTCCGGCGGCCATCATCCGGTTTCTGGCCATCATCCGTTTAGCCTCCGGTTACTTTGAAAAATATCTTGGGCACTTGCATCTGCTGGACAGTCTGCGACAGATTCGTTTCGATCTGCTGGCGTCTGTGTTCCGTGGCGGGCTCGATATTCAACAGGCCGACAGTGCCCGAACCTTACAACAACAGACCGAGCAGTACGCCGCGCTGTGGAGTGCCGTGGTGTCGCCGCTGATCTCGTTAGGCAGCCTGATGGTCGGTCTGGCCGTGCTGCTGACTTTTCTGTTCCCCAACGTGGCCTGGGTCTGGTGGGCGTTTGTTCTGATCGTGGCGGCGGTGCTGGTCGGGTATCACCAGATCAACAGCCGCTGGACGGCGCAGGCCGATGCCGCACAGGCGGAGTACCTTCGCGCTCAACAGCGCTGGTTGCGCACCAGCGTGCTCTGGTCCATGACCGATGATCAGCAAACCCGACAAGATCTGGAACGAAAAGCCCTCCTGGCCGGTCAGTACCGCCGACGTCAGCTTAACCTGATGCCGATGACAGAAGCGCTCCTGCAGACCTTGGGATTGGTTTGGACGTTGCCGGTGTTGATGACGGTAACCCCACAGGGGCTGACGCCGCTGGTGGTGGTCCCGCTGATGATTTTGGTGTCCGTTCGCGACTGGAGTTTGCCGGGGGTGAGCGCCATTGCACAATCGGCTCTGATGCCCGATCTGTCCCAAACCGACTCAACGCCGTTGACCAACACGGCGAGCCACGCCACTGAGGTGACAGCCCCGGTCACCTTAACGTTAACGCAGTTTGCGGGCGAACGGTCGTCGGCCAGTGACTCGGACGGGTTGACCGTTCAACTGACTGGGCCAGGTTTGTATCTGCTGACCGGGCCGACCGGTTTGGGTAAATCCAGTCTGTTGCAGGGGCTGACCGGTGAGCTGCCATCACGAGGCGAGGCACGGTTAAACGACAACGATTTAACGCAATACTCCTCTGAGCAACGCCGACAGCGATTGCATCTGGCGGAACAGAACGGCCATGTGTTTTCCGGAACGTTGCGGGAGAACCTGATGATGAGTGCGCCGCTGGCCACCGACGACGACTGTTGTCGTGCGCTGGCCCAGGCAGGTCTTCGCGATTGGGCCGAGCCCGATCGTCTGGCGCAATGGCTCGGGGATGGTGGCATCCCAATCAGTGGCGGTGAGCGCAAACGGTTGTTGCTGGCCCGGGCGGTATTGAATCCGGCGCCGGTGTTGTTGCTCGACGAACCACTGGAAGGGCTGGATCGACAGACGCAACAGATGTTGATGCCGACGCTGCGCCACCTGGCGCAGACAAAACTGGTGCTGATCGTCAGCCACATTTCGTTGCCAGACTGGCAGCAACAGATGTTGGCGACAACCGGCTCGAGGTTAACGATGAGCCGGTTGCAGGTCTGAGATCACTGAGTGAGTGGTGATCACTGCGCCTGACACTGACCGGGCCAGTTCGATGTCAGCCGGTCAACACCTGCGACTCCTCAGTACTCTGACCCATACCACGCAACAGCGCTGCATCACTGGCCGGCGGTTTTCCGAACAGACGGCTGTACTCGCGGTTAAACTGAGTGGCGCTTTCATACCCGACCCGATAAGCGGCGGTCGTGGCATCAAGCTGTTCTACCACCATGAGCCGTCGGGCTTCCTGAAGGCGTAAATGTTTTCGATACTGCAACGGGCTGAGCGACGTGATGGCTTTAAAATGCTGATAAAAGCCGGAGCGGCTCATGTTCATGCGATCGGCCAGCTCGTCCATGGAATCCGACGCCTGAAAGTTCGCTTTCAGCCACTGAATCGCCTGGGCAATCTGATGACTGTGACTGCCGCTGAGAATCATCTGTCGCAACCGTGCCCCTTGTGGCCCCATCAGCAGATGGTAAAACAGTTCTTTCTTAATCAGTGGCGCCAGAATGGGAATGTCCTGCGGGGTGTCCTGAAGTTCCACCAGACGATGCACAGACTTCATGATCGACAGCGACATTTCACTGACTCCGATACCGCGCTCGGTTTTTCGCGCCGGAATGGAGGGCAGGCGGGCATCCACCATCAGTTCACTTAACACCTGAGTGTCCAGCCCGATGATGATGCCGAGGTACGGGTACTCATCGCTGGCTTCGGTGATCTGAGCAACAATGGGCAGATCCACCGACGTCACCAGATAGCTGTTGGCGTGGTACTCGTAGGCATCTTCTCCCAGTAACACCTGTTTCCGACCCTGGGCAATAAGGCAAAGGCTGGCACCTAAGGTGTAGCTCACCGGATCGGTCGGATGGGTCCAGCGACTGAAATGCATATCGGGAACATCGCTGTTGAAATGGTTCTGATCACCGGTCCAGAAGGCTGTTTTTTCGATAAGCCGCTGATTGAGCCGAAGAAACTCACGATCGTCTCGATTTTTGTGCGGGTGCGATGTCTGTGCCATGGCGGATTCTCCATCGTTATATGGTTCTTATAGTAGTCCGTCGATCAGCGGTTTGTCCTTGGGTTTGGATAAATAGGCAAGAATTCTGAAGATTCGGTGTCATGGCGGTCAGCGCTGTGGCGTTACAGTGTGCCGCACTGACGGGGACAGGCGTTTTGCCGAAACCCGATTATCCTGTACTGACCGACGGTGAGAAGTCGACTCGGTGCTGTTCGTGTTCGCTGAGGAGGTTCAACATGTACGACCGCATTAAAGACAAAGTTATTATCATTACCGGTGCCAGCAGTGGCATTGGCGAAGCCACCGCACGTCGTCTGGCCGCCGAGGGAGCTAACGTGGTGGTTGGCGCCCGTCGTGAAGACCGGTTGAAAGCCATTGCCGATTCCGTGACCGGGGCTGAAGTGTTGTTCCAGGCCACCGATGTGACCAAACCGGAGCAGGTTGAAAGCCTGGTAAAACTGGCGATGGATCGCTTCGGGCGTGTGGATGCGATTTTCAATAACGCCGGCATCATGCCGACTGCTAACCTGAGCGAGTTGCACCGCGATGAATGGCAGCAAATGCTCGACATTAACATCATGGGTGTTTTGAACGGCATTGCGGCGGTTCTGCCGATCATGAAAGAACAGAAGTCCGGCCACATTTTGACGACCGATTCCGTCGCCGGTCATGTGGTGTATCCGGGGTCGGCCGTGTACTGCGGAACGAAGTTCGCCGTGCGCGCCATCATGGAAGGTTTGCGTCAGGAAGAGCGTGAGAGCAACATCCGTTCGACCATCATTTCCCCCGGGCTGGTCAGTACTGAGCTGTATCAAACCATTGCTGATAAAGAGTTTGGTGAGCAGTTGCGACAGGCCTCTGAAATTCCAGGTGTTGGTCTGTCAGCCGACGACATTGCCGATGCCGTTGCCTACGCCGTCAGCACGCCCGATACGGTCGCGGTCAGTGAAGTGCTGATCCGTCCGACCCAGCAGGTGGTCTAAACCGTGCGCCGGCCACTGCCGATTTTCGCCCTTGCGGTCAGCCTGTTGCTGGCCGCATCGGCGTGGACTCAGGAGACTCTTGTTATGACTCAACCTCAACACCTGCTGCTGCAGTTTGATGGTCAGGAGATCGCAATCGAGCTGGATGAAAGCGCGACGGTCGACAGCCTGTTGGCGGCGTTGCCGTTGACGCTGACTTTCGAAGATTACGCGGGCAAGGAAAAGATCGCGCATCCCGACATTCAGTGGGACACCGCCGATGCCCCGGCCGGGTATGACCCCTCGGTGGGTGACCTGACCGTCTTTGCGCCGTGGGGCAATCTGGCCTTGTTTTATGGTGAACAGAGTTACGCTCGCGGCCTGGTGTATCTCGGGAAGATTGTCCGCGGTGCCGATCAGGTGAGTACACTTGACCAGGTGGCGCAGGTGACGCTGGTGCTTGCGCCTTAACGGCCACTATCGCCTTATTAGCCGCTTAACGGGGAAACGGCCTGTTCAAACCGTTTCCCCGCCTTTCTATCTTTAACAGCTTTATCCTCCCTTATGAATGACCCGTTCGGTCATGCTTCTGATTGAAAACCTTACAAAACGAAAATACCCGCCCGGGAATCGAGAAGACCTGCGTTTGGCTCGAGCCTATATTCGACTTAGTCATCAGAGCGATACCGGGGCAACCCGGAGGTTCTGAAAAACAATAAGAGCGAACCCGTATAAGGGGAAAGTCGATATGTCACAAGTGACGGGAAACATCCGGAGTTCATTGATCGGTTTCGGACTGATCTTTCCGGCATTAGTTGGCTTCAGCCTGTTCTACGCCTGGCCGGCCATTCGCGCCATTGCCATCAGTTTTACCGATTGGAATCTGTTGAGTGAACCGACGTTTGTCGGTTTCGATAACTACATAGAAATGGTTCAGGACGGTCAGTTCTGGAACGGCATGAAACTCTCCGCCTACTACGTACTGTTAAACATTCCGCTGCAGGTGGTACTCGGTTTGTTTCTGGCGGTGGCGATGGATCGACTGACCCGATCGTTGTTTGTGAAGGCCACAGTGCTGCTGCCGTACTTGTTGTCGAATGTTCTGGTGGCCATGGTGTGGCTTTGGATGCTCGATCCGATTCTCGGCATCGTCAACTTCTTTCTTGATGCCATCGGCATCGGTCGCCAATCGTTTCTGGGCGATCCGGAACAGGCACTGATCTCGGTGGCGGCCATTAACATCTGGCGGCACATGGGCTTGTGCGCCATGTTGTTTTTGGCCGGACTGCAAACCATTCCACGCTATCTCTATGAAGCGGCCTCGTTAGAAGGCGCATCCGAATGGAAAATGTTCCGCATGATTACGCTGCCACTACTGCGCCCGGTGATGGTGTTTGTACTGGTCACCAGTGTCACCGGTTCGTTCCAGATTTTTGACACCATTGCGGTCACGACCATGGGCGGCCCCATGGATTCCACACGCGTCATTGTTTACTACATCATTCAGAACGCCTTCAGTTTTTACAAGATGGGGTACGCCTCGGCGATGTCCATGACCCTGGCGTTGGTCATGCTGATTTACACCCTGTTCCAGATGAAAATTATGAGGGCTTCCGAAAGTGACCTTGCTTAATCCAACCCAAACTCAGTCAGCGTTGAAAAAACGTTTCAACGTTAAACGCATCAGCCTGTCTCGATTGCTGGCCTGGATCATTCTGATTGTCATGCTGACCATCACGGTGTTCCCTCTGCTGTTCATGACGAAAACGTCGTTTGTACCAGCGGAAGATCTCTACACCTCGGCCAATCAGCTTGTACCTGATAACCCGACGCTGGTGCATTACAAAAAAGTTTTTGGCCTGCTGGATACCGATGAATCTATCGCCGCGGGTGGTTCCGGTGCCAACATTAATTTCGGGCTGTCGCTGGTGAACTCGCTGATCTTCACGATCTCGATTGTCATCGTACAAACCTTTAACAGTGCCATGGCGGCTTATGCCTTCGCCCGGGTTCCGTTTTATGGCAGTCGGGTTCTCTTCGGTGCCTTTGTCGCCTCCATGATGATTCCGGGTGTCGTTACGCTCATTCCCAACTTTGTCATGGTTCGTGACCTTGGTTTGCTGAACACGCACTTGGGTATGGTGGCGCCGTTTCTGTTAATGCATGGCTTCGCCGTGTTCTTTATGCGCCAGTTTTTTATCTCTATGCCAAAAGATCTGGAAGAGGCGGCACAGCTCGATGGTCTGAACCCGCTGATGATCTTTTTCAAGATCGCCTTGCCGTTGAGTATTGGTCCGCTGTTAACGGTGGCCACGCTCACCATGATTAACATGTGGAATGAGTTTCTCTGGCCATTTCTGGTGACCACGGAAGACAGCATGAAAACGCTGCCGGTCGCGTTGCAATCATTTAAATCACAGGCTCCCCAGGGCCAGCCCGATTGGGGTGGTCTGATGGCGGCAACCGTTGTCGCTACCCTGCCAACCTTAGGCATGCTTTTAGCCTTTGGTGGGCGCATCGTCGAATCTGTCCAGTTTACGGGCGGAAAATAACAACAATTGAGGATACACCCGATGATTACTCGTACTTTAGCACTCGCATCACTGGCCGCCGGACTCGGCGTTATGGCTCAGGCTACTGAAATCCGTTACGTCTTGTGGGATTCCAATCAGCTGCCGGCCTATCAACAATGTGCCGCGGATTTCACGGCCGCCAACCCGGACATAACCGTTAAGATTACTCAGTCCGGTTGGGACGATTACTGGACCGCGTTGTCGACCGGATTTGTTTCCGGCACCGCGCCCGATGTGTTTACCAATCACCTGGCAAAATATCCGGAGTTTGCCAAGAACAATCAGCTTGTAGATTTGTCTGATTGGGTGGCCCGCGATGGCGTTGATACGAGTTTATATTCCGGTGGCCTGTATGACATCTGGGGACGTGACGCCGCGCAGTTCGGTCTGCCGAAAGATTGGGACACCATTGCCATGATCGTCAACATGGACATGGCCGAAGCCGCCGGCATTACTTTGGAAGAGCTGAACAACATGAGCTGGAATCCACAAGATGGTGGCAGCTTTGAACAGATCGTCCGCAAACTGACCATTGACGAAAATGGCAATAACGCACTGTCTGCCGATTTCGATGCTGACAATGTTGCGGTCTACGGTTATCAGAACCCCGGCTCCGGCGGCATGATGGGCCAAACCGAATGGGGCCATTTTGCCGTCTCTAATGGCTTTACTTATCAGCCTGAACCTTGGGATGGCGAGTTCAATTACGACAGTCCGAAGCTGGCTGAAACGCTGGAGTACCTGGCTCGCATGCCGGAAGAAGGTTTGTCTGCCAGCTTCCAGGACACCCGTTCATTGGGCTCGGATTCCATGTTTGTCGCCGGCAAAGCGGCCATCGTTCCAAACGGCTCGTGGATGATCAATTACTTCGACAACAATGTGAAAGGCAATTATCAGTGGATTCCGTTACCGATTGGCCCAACCGGACAGCGCGCGACCATGTTTAACGGGCTGGCCGATTCCATCTGGACCGGTTCGAAGCACAAAGAAGAAGCCTGGCAGTGGGTGAAGTACCTGGGCTCTGCAGACTGTCAGAGTGTTGTGGCTGAAAAAGGCGTGGTCTTCCCGGCCATCGACGGGATGGCTGAAAAAACCACCCAAGCGCATCAGGCACGAGGCATCGACTCAAGTGCTTTCCTGACCATGGCGAACGCCAACACGTTCCTCGCTCCGATTGCCGACAACGGTGCCCGCATTAATGAAGCGATGGAAAACGCTGTTCAAACCATCTTGCTGGGCAAAGACGACGCTCAGGATGCTCTCGATAAAGCGAACAAGAAGATCCTTCGCTATAACCGTTAAACCAACGGGTTGGTTCATCAAAATAGCCCTCAAATGAGGGCTATTTGTTTGTTGATAAACCCCGCCGATAAAAAGGTAGCTCTCAAATGGAACGCTGCAAGTATCGTCCTGATACGCTCGACGAAAACCTCCGTGTTTTCGACGTCCATTTGCGAGCTACCTTTTCATCGTCTTGAGCTCGGTAGTAACTTTGTCATTAGTCTGAAAGCCCTCAACTGAGGGCTTTTCGCGTTGGTGAACTCACTCAGCGATACCGGTTACGAAATTCTTTCGGCGTGCATTGCTCATATTGGCGGAACACAATGTAAAAGCGGTTGTTGCTGTTAAAACCGACGGTCAGTGCAATGTCCATGATCGAGCGTTCGGTATCGCGCAGCAGATCCTTGGCGGTCATCAGCCGCATGCGATTAATGTATTGTTTCATTGGAATTCCGATCAGGTTTTTGAACATCTGCATTGCGTACTTTGGATGCAGATGGACATGCTCTGCCACATCGGTGACGGCGATCGGTTGTTTGTAATTGCTCGCAATGAACTCGAGCATGGCCTGAATTTTCTGTGACTGAGAGGTGCGTTTTTCTTTAACGGAGTCATCACTGTCAATGACCGGTTCGACCAGTTGTTCAAGACCGTAGGCACTGGCTCGTTTCAGCATCAACTGCAGTTCATCATTGACCACCGCTTTCAGGGCATCGTCGTTACGATTAAATTCGTCAACTAAGCGGCGCATTTGGTCGATGGGCATCGGATACTCGACCCGGCTGTGCAGTACCGCCTGCGAAACAATGTCGCGATAGAGTCGCTGCAACTGGCTCCAGGCAATGATGGTTTGCATGGGAATGTAGGCAATGAACATTTCACGACACTTTCCCGGATTGGTGAGCTGATGAGGTATGGCCGCCCAGAATAACCCGAGGTGGCGTTCCGGTAATCGGAAGAACTTTCCGTTGATGTCATATTCGACACCGTCGCCATAAGGAATGTTGACCTCAATGTGGCTGTGCCAGTGTGCCTGAGCCATACACTCCGGTTCGCGCTCTTCAACATAGATGTTGTCCTGCACAAACAGCGGATTAACCGGATCATTGGGTTGGTAGACTTTTTCTTCCTGCATATCTGTACCCGAATCTCACAGAATGAATCTCGGCGTTTGAGTTACGCCTGGCCGGACCCTGACGGCCGCCAGAACCCAACCATAACAAACAGAAACGCTCCGGTATCGGTAATCTTACTTTTCGAAGATACCGAAACGTTTTCCGAGAGGACGATCACGCCGATACCCCTTAGATTAGCAGCAAGATTTTCATTGTGTGAGCGAAACGCTGTGACTGCACAGGTTCGACTCAATCGTTTTGGAGTATGTTATGTCCGACTGGCTTCACCTCACGTCTGAACACTGCAGTGCCGTTTTGTGCAGCGAACGCGGTGGTATACCCAAACTCGTCTATTGGGGCGCTCGGTTGTCTGCGGACAGTGACCTGTCTTCCCTTGATCTATTGAACGGGTTACCGCACCCGGCCGGGTATCTGGATGCAATTCCAACCCTCAGTCTGGTGCCGGAAATCGGCCACGGCTTCCATGGCGAGGCCGGGCTGTTGGGCCACAGTCAGCGCCAGCGTTGGGGCGGTCAGATGACGTTGACGAGTATGCAGAAAACCGCCAAAGGCGAAGCGGAAATTGTCTGTCGTGACCCGATTGCACAGTTGTCCCTGACCCTGTCGGTTTGCCTGGATCCGGTGTCGGATGTTCTGACTTTGCAGGCTGAACTGAAGAACGAAGGCGAACAGGCCTTTCAGTTGGATCATCTCGGATTATCCGTTCCCATGCCGGTGCGTGCTGCCGAGCTGATGACGTTTCATGGTCGCTGGATCCAGGAGTTTGTGACCAAACGACAGCGGTGGCCGGAGTCTAAGGTTGTGCGTGAGAGCCGACGCGGTAAAACCGCTCACGACTCGTTCCCGGCCCTGATTGCCGGCGAGTCCGGCTTCAGTGACACTCAGGGGGAAGTCTGGGGGCTGCACCTGGCCTGGAGTGGAAACCACCGGTTAGTCGCGGAACAGCTTTTCGACGGTGATCGGCACATTCAGCTCGCGGAGTGGCTGTATCCGGGTGAAATCGAGTTAGCGCCCGGTGATTCGTATCAGACGCCGACAATCGTCGGAAGCTGGTCCCAGAATGGATTGAATGCCTTGTCGCAGCGTTTTCACCGGTATTTGCGTCAACAGGTTCTTGACCCGAGCGTCGCGGAAGTGCCGCGTCCGGTGCATCTGAATACCTGGGAAGGGATTTATTTTGATCATACGCCTGAGCATCTGTTGCGCATGGTCGATCAGGCCGCCGACATGGGCGTTGAACGCTTTATTCTGGATGACGGCTGGTTTGGTGCCCGTGACGATGATCATGCCGGTCTTGGCGACTGGACGGTGAACATGCAGAAACATCCGGGCGGATTGCATTATCTGATCGATGCCGTCAAAGCGCGCGGTATGGAGTTTGGTTTGTGGTTTGAACCGGAAATGGTCAACCCGGACTCTGATTTGTATCGCGCGCATCCGGATTGGGTGCTTCAGGTGGAAGACTATGAACAGCTGTTGGGTCGTTACCAGTACGTGCTGGATTTATCCCGACCGGAAGTCTCTGAGTATCTGTGGAATTCCATCGATGCCATTCTGACTGAGTACGATATTCGCTATATCAAATGGGACATGAACCGCGATTTGGTGCAGCCGGGCAGCGGTGGCGTTGCCAGTGTGCATCGTCAAACGCAGGCGCTGTATCAGTTGATGGCTCGCATCCGTGAAGCGCACCCTCATGTCGAAATTGAAAACTGTTCATCCGGCGGCGGCCGTATCGATTACGGGCTGATGCAGCACACGCAACGGATCTGGTTGTCGGACTGCATCGACGCGCTGGAACGACAGCGTATGCAATACGGCGCTTCGCTGTTTTTCCCACCCGAAGTACTGGGATCACATTTAAGCAAAACGCCGGCATCCACAACCAACCGAGTCCTCAATTTGGGGTTTCGGGGCATCACGGCGTTGTTCGCGCATTTCGGTATCGAACTGGATTCGAGCACCTTAACGGCATTGGAACGCGAGGAGGTTCTGGCGCTGGTCAATCTCTACAAAGATAAGCGGGCTTTGATTCATCATGGCGACTTTTATCGGTTGCCGACGGGTGTGGACAGCGTGCAAGCCTATGGCACCGTTGCGGAAAACGGTGAGGAAGCCTTGTTTGCCGTTGCCACGTTGAGCTTGCCTGAAACCATGCGTTTACCGCCACTGCGTTTGCTGGGGCTGGATGCCAAGACGACCTACCGGCTCGAGTTCTGGATTCCGGAAGGGACCGCGGCCCATTGCACAGAAAAATCGCCATTGCAGATTGAAGGGGCGGGGGAGTTTACCGGCGAGCTTTTGATGCAGCTGGGTGTTCAGTTACCGATTATGCATCCGCAATCGGCCATGCTGATCAGTCTTACAACCGTTTAACCAGGGTCATGCGCGCCGACTGCACCGTGCGCGTGTTTTCAGGGGGCTTTGAGCCCCCTTTTTTTATGCGAAGTGCCTTAGCTTTGCCGCACCAGCTTTTGCATCGCTTCCGACAGTTGCTGAACTTTTTCAGCCTGTTCGGTCAACAGGCGCTGGCTGTGTGATAGCTGTTCGGCCGCTTGCGACTGCTGCGTGCTGATGTCGGCCAGTTCGGTCGACGATTGCGCCATCTCACGAACGTCTTCTGTTTGCTTGGTGATTTCTTCAGCAACGCTGGTGATCGATTGGTTGATGCCGTTAACGGAGGTGACGACCTGTTGCAGTTTTTCGCGCGCTTCGTTGACGACCGCTACGCCGGCATCCACACCCTGAACCGAACGCGCCAGCAGCTCGCGGATCTCATCTGCTGAGGCTGTTGAGCGTTGGGATAACCCGCGTACTTCATCGGCGACCACCGCAAAGCCGCGACCGGCTTCACCGGCGCGGGCCGCCTCGATGGCTGCGTTTAACGCCAACAGATTGGTCTGTTCAGCAATGCCGGTAATCATCGATGTTGCGGTTTCAATGGCCTGGTTGTTGGCCTTAATTTGGTCGATGGACTCGACGACCTTTTCCATGGTGACGCTGCTGGCATCGGACAGACTGGACGCCGTACTGGCTTCACTGGAAATCTTTTCAACCAGCTGACTGCCGTCGCTTAATGAATCGGACACTTCTTTCAGTCGTTCGTTAAAAAACGCCGACGAGGCTTCGAGTTCGGATGAACGCTCGTTAATCTGACTGCTGTTGAGGGCGACATCGGACTGGACCTGACGTAACTCACCGGAAGTGTTGACCAAGATTTCAACCGTTTCCTGGGTCTGTTCTATCAGGGTTTTCAGGGTTGCCGATCCGGCTTCCAGGTCCTGTGCAACGGCCTGGGCTTCGTTGGTGGCCTGCTCGGCGGAGGCCATAGCGCGTATGCGCAATACCTGGCCGTAAAACTGAGTGATGGTGACGATGACCAGAGGCAACAGGAAACCGGATATTTTATCGACCCGTAACGCATCCGCTGGCAGTTCCACGTTTGGAATGGTGATCGAGGACGAAAATTCTCCGACGAGGAAGTACACCAGTGCGGCGAGAACCACCAATGCCCAAACGGCGTTGGACCGACGATTACCGACCAGGAACACCATGACAATGTTCACCATGGTCCAGAGAATGTGATGTGAGGCAATGCCGCCGGTTTGCAGAATCATGTTCAGGGAATGGCCGTATACACCGAAGAAAAACAATTGCATGACTGCCGTGACCGGCGCACCCAAACGCAACAGAACGGCACTGCTGATCGACGTGATGCCAACCAGAATGGCGGTCCAGACCAGCGGTTGAACCTCCAGTCCACGCCATTTGAAAAAGCTGTAAACAAAAATCAGGATGCCGAAGAAGGTATAGAACAACAGGATGTTCAAGCGCTCTTCCTGAGCAGGCTCAACGGCCGATGGTGTGAAAAAACGCATGTAAAGGCTAATGGGATTCATAAGTATCGAGGTTGGTCATTTCTTTTGTAATACAGACATTATAGGCATTTTGTCGGGGAACTTTAGCATTTGTTGAAGTAAAGTCGGATAACGATCTCTCAGGTCAAATAGGTCGATCAGAATTGTCATTGAGTGTTCCCCAGCACCTGCTATCGTCGCTGAGACAATAAAAATAAGAGGGAAGCTGATGAACGACGCGCTCATTTTCGATGCCATTCGCACACCGCGCGGTAAAGGCAAACCGGGTGGTGCTCTGCATGAGGTCAAGCCCATAAAACTGGTTGCAGACCTGATGAACACCTTGACGGAACGAAACCCACTGGACACCGCCGCCATTGATGATGTGGTTCTTGGTTGCGTTTCTGCTATCGGCGACCAGGGTGGCGACGTTGCGAAAATTGCCAGTTTGTACGCCGGTTGGGACACCAACATTGCCGGGGTAACCTTAAATCGGTTTTGTGCCTCCGGTGCCGAAGCCGTCAACTTGGCGGCCATGAAGGTTCGTTCGGGTTGGGAAACATTGGTGGTCGCCGGTGGATTCGAATCGATGTCCCGTGTACCCATTCTCAGTGACGGCGGCCCTTGGGCGCTGGACCCGGAAACCAACGCAAAGACCGGTTTTCTGCCGCAGGGCATTGGTGCCGATCTGATCGCTACTTTAGGCGGTTACGATCGTGATCGTTTGGATCAATTTGCCAGTGAGTCGCACCGACGCGCAGAAGCGGCCTGGCAACGAGGGGCTTTTCAGCGCTCGGTGGTACCGGTGGTCGATGACAATGGCCATTTCATTTTAAACAAAGATGAACTGGTGCGCGGAGATACCACGCCGGAAACGTTGTCCGCGTTGAAACCTTCTTTTCAGGGCATGGGCGAGATGGCCTTCGATGTGGTGGCTCGTAACAAATATCCGCAGGTTGAACAGATTCAGCATCGGCATCATGCCGGTAACTCATCCGGATTGGCCGACGGTGCCGCCTTGCTTCTGGTCGGTAATGAAGCGCAAACGAAACGATTCAATTTAACGCCCCGGGCACGCGTCGTCAGCACGGCATTGGTCGGGACGGACCCAACCATCATGTTGACCGGTCCGATGCCGGCTGCGGAAAAAGCGCTCAAGGTTGCCGGTCTGACCAAGCAGGACATCGACCTTTGGGAAATCAACGAAGCCTTTGCATCGGTAACGCTGCGATTCATGGAGGACTTTGAGCTCGACCCAGCCACCGTGAACGTGAACGGTGGGGCCATTGCCATGGGGCATCCGCTTGGTGCAACGGGGGCCATGTTGATTGGTACGTTGATGGATGAACTGGTCGTGCAGAATAAACGCTATGGCCTGGTTGCTATGTGTGTGGGTGGTGGCATGGGTATCGCCACCATCATTGAAAATCTGGAACGGGGGTGAGTATGGAACACATCAGAATTGAACAGGATCACCATGGCATTGCCCACCTCATTCTCGATCGGCACGAAGGTTCAGCGAACCTGATGGACCCGGCGTTTACTGAAGCGTTTGTTCAGGCGGTTGATCAGTTGGAAACACTGGAATCCTTAACCGGTGTCTTGGTTGAGTCGACCAAAACGACATTTTTTGCCGGTGGTGATCTGACCTTGTTGTCACAGGTTACCGAAGCCAACGCGCAGGATGTCGAAGCCTTGCTGGACTCCCTGAAGGCAAGTTTCATCCGGCTTGAACGACTGGGCAAGCCGGTCGTCGCATGTTTGGAAGGCAGTGCTTTAGGCGGTGGATTTGAACTGGCCTTGGCCTGTCATCATCGGATTGCATTGAATCATCCAAAGGTAAAAATCGGTCTGCCGGAAGTGAATCTGGGCTTGCTCCCCGGTGCGGGTGGCATCAGCCGGGTGACGCGGTTGCTTGGGCTGGAAAAGGCCATTCCATTTTTAACAGAGGGGCGAACCCATTCTGTCGCCTCGGCGCATGCGCAAGGGCTCATCCATGAGCTGGCAGACAGTGCCGAAGCTCTGAAAGCGCAAGCCATCGATTGGATAAAAGCCAACCCGTCACCACGGGCACCCTGGGATGAGAAAGGCTTTAAGTTACCCGGCGGAAAGCCGAACTCACCGAAAATCGCCCAGATGTTGTCCATTGCCCCGGCGATGATCCTTAAGAAAACCCAGGGCTGTTATCCGGCCGCGAACGCGATTCTTTCGGCGGCGGTTGAAGGCGCGACGCTGTCGATTGAAGCGGCGGGCCGAATCGAAACCCGGTACTTCATGCCTCTGGCGTTAGGCCCGGTTTCGAAGAGCCTGATCGGCACGATGTTCTTCGGCAAAAACGCGATTGAAAGTGCCGCCCGTAAACAGCTGGACGGCAACCGTCAGTTTAACCGCATTGGTGTGGTGGGTGCCGGGATGATGGGTGCCGGCATTGCCTGGGCTTGTGCATCCAAAGGTTTGCCGGTGGTGCTGGTCGATACCGAACAATCCCGTGCCGAGCAGGGCAAAGGCTATTCAGAACGGTTGGTTGCCAAACGGTTTGAGCGGGGCCGGCTCAGCGCCGAAGAAGGGACGGCTTTGTTGAATCGGATCACCCCGACAGAGTCCATGAGCGAACTGGCTGAATGCGATCTGGTGATTGAAGCGGTCTTTGAAGATCGTGCATTGAAAGCGGATGTTTATCAGCTCATTCAGTCTGTGGTCAGTCCCGAAACCATCATTGCGTCCAATACGTCCACATTGCCCATCAGTTCGCTGGCGGGCATGGTGGATCGTCCTGATCAGTTTATCGGTCTGCATTTCTTTTCGCCGGTCGACAAAATGCCGCTATTGGAAATTATTCGTGGTGAGCAAACATCTAAGTCGACGGTTAATGCAGCGTTGGCCTTCAGTCATCAGATCACTAAAACGCCGATTGTGGTGAACGACGGTCGGGGCTTTTACACCTCACGTGTGTTTAAACAGTTCACCTACGAAGGCATGGCGATGTTGGCCGAAGGTGTTCCGGCGGCTGCCATTGAAAACGCCGCATGGCTGGCCGGCTACCCGGTCGGGCCGCTTGCCGTCAGTGATGAAGTGACGCTGACGTTGATGGACCGAATCCGCACCCAAACCCGAAAAGACCTGGAAACCGAAGGTAAGACTTATCAACCGCACCCGGGCGATGCGGTGATTGATCGCATGCTCGAATTGAATCGTGTCAGTAAAGCCGGCGGTGCCGGTTTTTATGAGTATCCGGCATCGGACAAAAAGACGCTTTGGCCAGGACTCGTTGAGCACTTTGGTGGACAGCAGGCGGTGGATGTCACGGTGTTAAAAGAGCGTTTTCTGTTTGCGCAAACGATCGAATCCTTACAAGCCATGAAAGAAGGCGTCGTAACCTCGGCCAATGAAGCCAATATCGGCTCCATTCTTGGCTTGGGTTTTCCGGCCTGGACCGGTGGTGCTTTGAACTACGTCAAACATTGGGGGCGCAGCGGTTTTATGCAGCGAGCGGAGGTGCTTGAAGCGCAATACGGTACGCGATTCTCCGTTCGGGGATTGGAATCCATTTTAAAACGGTTATAGCCAACCTGAAGGCAATTTTGCTAAGTCCGAAAAAAGACGCAACCCGACAATAATAAGAGGCAACAATGAAAGCACGCAGTGTTTACGACAGCTATCACGACATGTTCCGAACCGATGTACGTAAGTTTCTTGAGACCGAAGCCATTCCGCATCTGGAGGCCTGGGAAGCTCAGGGTCATGTCGATCGCAGCATCTGGGAAAAAGCCGGTGAGTTAGGGTTTTTGTGTCCGACCATGCCCGAAGAACTTGGCGGCGTCGGTGGTGATTTTCGTTTTAATTCGGTCATCGATGAAGAAATTTATCGTGCCGGTCTCACCGGTATTGGCTTCGGCTTACACTCGGATATCGCGGCACCTTACATTTTGCATTACGGTTCAGAAACCCAAAAAGAAACCTACCTGCCGGCCATGGCGCGCGGCGAAAAAATCGCCGCCATTGCTATGACCGAGCCGGGTACCGGCTCGGATTTGCAAGGCATCAAAACCAATGCCGTGTTGAAAAACGGTCGTTGGATTCTCAACGGCAGTAAGACGTTCATCACCAATGGCTATATGGCCGACGTGGTGATCGTGGTGGCAAAAACCGATCCGGAAGCCGGCTCGAAAGGCTTCAGTCTGTTCCTGGTCGACGCCGATACCGCTGGTTTCGAGAAGGGGCAGCCGCTGAAAAAGGTCGGCATGAAAGCGCAGGATACCTGCGAACTGTTCTTTAACGACTGCTCACTCGACGAGACACAGTTGCTCGGGGAACGCGGACAGGGGTTGCGGTATTTGATGCAGGAACTGCCACAGGAGCGGCTCAGCGTTGCCGTCGGTGCTGTGGCCCATGCGCGCAGCCTGGTCGATCAGACGCTGGCGTACGCGAAAGAACGCAATGCCTTTGGTAAGCCCATTGCTGCGTTTCAGAACACACAGTTCAAACTGGCCGAACTCGACAGCGAAGTCACCATGATGCAGGTGTTCATTGACCAGTGCCTGGCGTGGCATGTCGAAGGTGAGTTGGATGCCGTCATGGCCGCCAAAGCTAAGTATCTGTCGACCGATCTGCAATGCAAGGTCGCCGACGAGTGTGTTCAGCTACACGGTGGCTATGGCTACATGTGGGAGTATCCGGTCGCCCGAGGTTGGGCCGACGCGCGGGTGCAACGCATCTATGCCGGCACCAACGAAATCATGAAACTGATCATCAGTCGTGACCTGCTGGAACGGTCATGAAACCTCTTACTGGCTATACGTTGCTGGACTTCAGTCCGTTGTTGCCCGGACCGTGGGCCAGTGAACAACTGCGGCAACTGGGGATGCGGGTGATTCGTATTGAATCGCCCAGGCATCCTGATCTGTTGCGAACCTACCCCAATGCGTTTCGTGATATTAACGCCGACAAGGAGACCTGGGTGCTGGATTTGAAAGCGCCCGGTGCGGTCGATGAAGTTAAAGCGCGATTGCCCGATATCGATGTGATTTTGGAAGCATTCCGGCCCGGTGTCATGTCGCGCCTCGGATTAGGCTATGACCAATTGATAGCCGACTTTCCTGAACTGGTGTATTGCTCATTGACCGGTTATGGACAATCGGGCCCGCTGGCGAACACCGCCGGCCACGATCTGAATTTTCAGGCACTGGCCGGATTACTCAGTTATCAGGGTGGTACCGAACCTGTGCCAACCTCGGTTCAGGTCGCGGATATCGCCGGTGGCAGTTACCCGGCTATGGTCGGTATTCTGTCGGCTTTGCTGGCGCGCGAGCGCACCGGGCAAGGTCAGTATATTGATATCAGCATGGCTGATGGCGCGCTTGCTCTGAACGCCATGGCGGCCAGTGAAACGCTCGGCGGACAGGCGCCGCCGCAAGCCCGAGCCGGGGTGCTGAACGGCGGTGGTTTTTATGGCTGTTATCGCTGCCGTGATGGCCGGTATCTGGCCTTTGGTGGGCTGGAACCGAAGTTTTTTAGCGTCTTGTGCGAAGGCTTGGAACGCCCTGATTGGGTAAGCCGGTTTGCCGATTTTTCCCCGGCCACACAACAGGCGTTGCGTGAAGATTTACAGGCCCTCTTTGTAACGCGTGACCGTGCGGATTGGTTGCGTCGCTTGCCCGAGGATTGCTGTTTATCGCCGGTGCTCGATTTACGACAGGCGTTAAGTCATCCTCAGTTTGTGGCGCGTGGTGCAATAACCGACAGCGGTAAAGTGTCAGTGCCGGTACAGTTTCGTGAACGTCCGTCGTCCTAATCGGCTAACGTCGTGACGAGGTTTTCGATTTCGGTACGGTGAGACGTTAACGCGGCGACACAGTCAGGGTCGAGCTTACCGGCGTCCACCAGTGCGTCGAGTTCTTTCAGTGCGTCTTCAACCGGCCACGGGTCTTTGTAGGGTCGCCGGCTGGTCAGCGCATCGAAGATATCGGCGACGGTAATGATGCGACCGACAATCGAAATCTCATCGCCTTTGAGCCCGGCCGGATACCCTGAGCCGTCGAGCATCTCATGATGGTGCGCCACAATGTCGAGCATCAGTTGCGAATCGTTCAGGCTTTGCAGTTGATAATCGCTGAGCACTTTTTGGATGATCGATACCCCCTTATCGACATGCGTTTCGATTTCTTTGCGTTCATCCGGGTCAAGGTGACCGGGTTTTAACAGAATGCTATCGGGCACGCCAATTTTGCCAATGTCATGCAGTGGCGCAAACAGGAAAATATGTTCGATGGTCTCATCGCTCAGATGGTATTTTTCTTTAATGTGCCGCGCGATCAGACGGGAAAGATACGCCATTCGGTCCAGGTGCCGACCGGTCTCGAAATCCCGTAGGTGGGCAAAGTCCCGCGCAGCCTTAGCCGTCGCGAGCAGTGATCGGACCGCTGCGATCTCTGACGTGACCAACATGATGACCAGATTCCCCAGCAACAATAAATCCCGCTGCACTCGGTCGGTAAACGCACTTTCAGTGCAGGAGTCAAAAAAGAGGAAACCGACAAAGTTGCCAGCGGCGTACATCGGAATGGTAAATGAGGATTGATAGTCCTGATCGAGAAGCCAGTCTGAATGTTCGACACCGTGACCAACACTCTCCGCAATACGGTCAATGACCCGGGTCTCCCTGCGTTCGAACAATTTTTTTAACGACTGGCTTTTCGACAGCTTATATTCATAGCCCTCGATGGCCTGACCTTTCTTGGTACTGTTGACGAAGGTTTTCAGTAAATCGGTTTTCTCGTCGTAGATGGCACAGGCAATGCGGTCAACGACAGGAACTTTTTCAATGATGCTGTTATGCAGGCTCTCTAACCGAGTCGTCAGGGAGTCTTCGTTCGCGAGGATGTTCAGAAGTTCGTTATCAGGCATTGGGCACGCTCACTTTGTGTGTGACCTTTGCGGTCGACGAATCGACCACTTCCTGAGGCAGTCTAGCTAAAACTGTCGATTCTACCCAAAATGAATAAGGTGCCCGTTGTTTTGGTGACCAATGGCCGGTGTTTGAGAGAGAGTCGTCCGGCCGCAGCGCTTATTTGGACGGCGATTTTGGCAGGGTACCATCAAACAGAACAACGCAGTTGCGACCGCGGGATTTGGCGCGATACAAGGCAATATCCGCTTCTTTGTAAAGCTGCTCAAACCCAGTTGCATTTGTTCGGGTCGTGACGCCAAACGACAAACGCAGCACGACCGGCTGATTTTCAATAAGAAAGGGAGACGACTCGACCGCTAAACGGATGCGATCACAGACGTCCACGGCCGATTCCTGCTCTGTTTCACGCAGAAAGATGGCAAACTCATCACCACCAATGCGCCCTAACGTGTCGTAGGGGCGAAGATGCGATGACACCACATCGGCCACATGAATCAGTGCCTGATCGCCAACCTGATGACCGTAACGATCGTTAATGGGTTTGAATAAATCGAGGTCGAGCAGGGCAAAGGAAGCGGGTGTTTCATAGCGTCGGCAGCGATCGAGTTCCCGTTCAACGGTTTGAATAAACCCACGCCGGTTGGCCACATGCGTCAGCTCATCGGTTTGCGCGATTTCACTTAAAGTTTCGACAGAGCTCTCTAACTGTTGCAACGACAGTTTCAGTTTAGTGATGTCCTTCATCTGAACCATCAGTTCATTGGCATCGTTCAACTGTTCCGAGATCAGAAACCATCGACCATCGTACAAATCGACTTCAAAATGCCGGAACTGACGAGTGCGCCGCACAGTTCGGGTATACGCTAAAAAGGGGCCAACGTCGGGGCTGTCAATTTTGGTGCCGATGCGATGCGCATGGCAATGTCGGATCAGCGCATCAAAGGTAATGCCGAGCAGGTCTTTAATGGGTGTCCGGTATAAGTCCGCAAAGGCGGGGTTGCAGTAGATGAGCTGATCTTCACTGGAATAGACGGCATACCCATCCCGACTGTCGTGGATAAAGTCATACAGCAGCACTGACTCGGAGCGTGAGACATCGGGCATAGAGTTTTCGTGTTGAGTGTTGGCCTGAACGGAGTGTAGTGCACTTTTCTGCGAGATGAACGTAAAAACAGTGTACGAACGTAAGGAAATGGCCAAATGGTCGGGCGATGGGGAAGCATCAGATCTTCTGGTGCGGCTTCTCCCCGTAAAAAAGCCAGCGGTCTGACGACGGCTGGCTTTGATTTGTTGTGAGTCGAACAGATCAGTCGACGGTCACTTCGGCGTTAGCAATCGATTTAAACATCAGATCGTCGTCGGCTTCTAAATCTTCAAGGTCGGCATTACACGTCAGTGCAACCGTATAATCACCGACGGTCAACGGTGCGGTTTCATATTGATAGCGGCCGTCGGACTCTTGGTAAACGACCGGCGTCGTGGTCACCGCTTGCGCGCCTTCGGAACCGTAATCGTCTGGCGTGACATTTTCGCCTTCAAATACATAGATTACGTTGTGCGTGAGCGGATCATTGTCTGAGCAGTTGGTGGTCAGCAGACTCGTGTCAGCAATGACTCCGCTGAGCGTTCCGGCTTCGGTGTTGTCGACTATTCGCAGGACGGGCTTCAGTGCGTAACCGTTATTGGTTTCGGCGTTGCCGCGCAGAACTATTGATTGGCGGACATCAAAGTCGATGGTGTAACTGGCGCTGCCGTTGGCGGGCACGACGATGTCGGAGTTCAGTTTCAGACCGGTCTGGGCGCCACTGGGAATGGTCAGCTCATACTGACCGCTCGTTTCATCCAGCACGATGTATTGGTCCAGCTCACCATCATCGTCGGTATGCAGGTTCAGCCGGACCTTGTAGCGGCCAGCGGCGACTTCTTCGTCCTGAAACAGGTCGAATGTTTCACCCGACTGCAAGGTTAACAGATCGATTTTCTCCGGTGTTTCCAGGTCGTAATCGACCCAGCCACCGTCTTCAAAGTTCAGTGACACACCTTTCACGGTGACAACCACTTCCAGCGCTTCGTCAACCGGAGCATCGGTCAGTTTGAGCGACAGTGAACCGGTTTCACCATCGTCGATCAGATTACACCCGGCCAGGGCGGCGGTGCAGGACAAGGCAAGTAACGTCTTTTTCATAGCTCTCTCCAGCTGTTGTGCATGACTGCGGCTTGCAGCCTGGGGGCTTCAAGCCGGCCCCGAAAAACTGTGACCAAGTATAGTCGCCTGAAATGACCGCGCAGCGAACTGAACCCCGTTCAAAAGCAGCGTTGGGTTTTCAGCGAGACGGCGTTCTCACTGTGAAAATTCATGGCGCTCAGAGTGTGAAACGGTTGGCAGGTTGGCACATCCATGCACATGGTGGATAAAGGTGTTGTGGAATGGCCATGGCGTGGATGAAGGACGCGTTGATAAGCGTTAGGCTGTTCACCATCGTCCTCACTGATGGAGCTGATGCATGAGCCAGCATGACCGTTACCGCCCTCAGGTGCATTTCACCCCGCCGGCCAACTGGATGAACGACCCCAATGGCTGCCTGGTTCACAATGGCGTTTATCACCTCTTTTACCAGTATCACCCGGGCAGTCTGCAATGGGGGCCGATGCACTGGGGCCATGCCACCAGTACCGATCTTTTGCACTGGACTCATCAGCCGGTGGCGCTGTACCCGGATCCGCAACTGGGGATGGCATTTTCCGGGTCGGCGATCAATGACCGGGAAAACGTCAGTGGCCTGTTCGATGACGAACACGGCCTATTGGCGTTTTATACCGCGCATCGGGACTCCCCGGATGGGCAGGATGCCTTGCAGCAACAGTGCCTGGCTGTCAGTTACGATCAGGGACAGACCTGGATTCCTTATGAAGGCAATCCGGTTGTGCCGAACCCCGGTGTTAAAGATTTTCGCGACCCGAAAGTGTTTTTTCACACGCCCAGTCAGCATTGGGTAATGGTGGTGGTCGCCGGGCAGCAGGTGCACTTCTATCGATCCGGTAACCTTCGTGATTGGCAGTTCAGTGGGACCTTCGGTAAATATCAGGGGCACGACTCGGTGGTTTGGGAATGTCCGGATCTGCTTGAGTTATCTGATGAACAGGGCAACCGACACTGGGTGCTCTTTGTCAGTGGCGTCACTCCGGCCGATGAGCCGTTTCCGCCGATGCAGTATTTTGTTGGTCATTTCGATGGCCATACCTTTACCGAAACCCAACCGCATTCTGATGTGAATCGTGTGGATGCCGGTGCCGACTTTTATGCCGCACAATCGTTTCACGGGACCGTTGATCACGATGGCCGGTCGATATGGATTGCCTGGGCTAATCACTGGACCTATGCCAACGATACGCCGGCGGATTCCTGGCGTGGCCTGATGTCGTTACCTCGTGAACTGTCCCTGGTCACCCGCCACGGTCAGTTGTGTCTGCGCCAGCAGGTGGTTCGGGAGTTTACCGCACGACTGACAGAGGCTGTCCGGCACGTCGGCTCGGGCAGATGGATGCTGCCAGTACCAAACAACGCTCAATGGTTTCAACTGAGCATTCCCGCCACGACGCGAAACACCATTCAGTTTGTGCTCAATAACATCGATGGCGACCGATTGTGTTTGCAATGGCAGCCTGAACTGAAAACCCTCACACTCGATCGGACCGGCATTGCCAGTTCAGCGTTTCATGAGCGGTTTAACCAACCCTGTCAAGTGGATCTGAGTACCGCCATGACTGACGAGATCGGCTTGGAGGTCTGCTTGATTGTCGATCGGTGCAGTGCAGAGGTGTTCGCGTTGAATGGGCAGGTGGCGATGACCTGTCAGCTGTTCCCCGAACAACCTTTTGACCGCGCAGAGTTGATTGCGGATGACAACGTCTTTGTTGATCAGGCACACCTAAAGGATTAAATCTGCATGGCCGTGAGTTGTACTTTTTTGGCTCTGCGTCTATGGTGGCGAACAGTTCCCCACAGGCAGTAGAACAATCCGTGAAAGTTCCGCAACGTTTACAACCTCTGGTCGATGATGGCCTGATCAGTGAAGTGCTGTCCCGTCTGATGAGCGGCAAAGAGGCTGACATCTACATCGTTCGCTGCGGCGATACCATTCGCTGCGCGAAGGTCTATAAAGACGCCGTGAAGCGGAGTTTTAAAAAGGCGGCCGAATATCAGGAAGGTCGCTCGGTGCGCAGCGGGCGTCGTGCCCGGGCTATGTCCAAACGCTCATCTTACGGTCGCCAACAGCAAGAAGAAATCTGGCAGAACGCGGAAGTATCGGCCTTGTCCCGGCTGGCCAATGCGGGTGTCCGGGTACCGGAAACCTACGGCTGTGTCGACGGCGTCCTGTTGATGGAACTGGTCACCGATGATGACGGCGATGTCGCACCGCGCCTTGACGATGTCCTTCTGACCGAAGAACAGGCCGTGGAAGATCACGCGCTGATGATGCACTACATCAAACTGATGCTCTGTGAGGGCATAGTGCACGGTGACTTGTCTGAGTTTAACGTGCTGCTGGATGCCTATGGGCCGGTCATCATCGACTTGCCACAAGCCGTCGATGCCGCGGCCAATAATAACGCTCAGAAAATGTTTACGCGCGACGTCAACAAGATCACTCAATACTACGCAACCTTTGCGCCTCACCTCGCCAACACCGACTATGCACGCGAAATGTGGGCCCTGTTTGCCGAGGGTGAGCTGACCCCGGACAGCGACATTACCGGCATTTATTACAGTGAAGAAAGCGAAGCGGACGTCGATTCGGTACTTGAAGAAATCAAAGCCGTGATCGCCGAAAATGAAGAAGAGCAAGCTCGGATTCGAGGGGTGACGGGTGAAGATGAACCGGATTGATGACCGGCTGGTTTATTAACCGTTGACTGAAGAATCCGATAGCTATTCGGCCCACACTTAGTAATCGTCCGTCACGCCCTCAACCGCCGATACGGCCACCACATTGGCAAAGACCGGAATCTCAACTAACTTGAATTTGTAATCACTCACCAGGAAGTCCCGGTGTCGGAAATTTCCCAGACGAGACCTGATTATGAATTTTCTCAATGTAATGTCCATCAGGGCCAAAGTGCTGACCGGCTTTGGTTTACTGACCGTATTAATGCTTGTTGTTGGTTTGCTCGGGTTGTCGAGCCTATCCAGGCTTTCACAAAACCTGGCATTCATTACTGGCCCGGCCTGGGATACCGCCGATGGGGCGATGGAAGGGTCCATCGGTATTAAAGGCGAAATGCTCGCGGTTCAGGCCATTTTGGACGGAGAAGATCTCGACACACAGCTCGCGGTTTTTGCACAGAACAAAGCCATTGCCGATGAAGCCATGCAGCGTCTGGTTGATGCGGGTTTGGTGAATGCGACACAGACCAATGAAGTTTTAAGCGCTATTGAAACTTATCAGCTCAGTTATGAATCTCTTCTTGGAGATTTTCGTCAGTTCACCGAGACAAAAACGGAGTTCGACGCGGTAACCGCACGCTTTGTAGAACTCGGTGAAGCCATGGAAGAAATTGGTGATGGTGCCGTGGAAACGCTGGAAGCAAACCCGGATCGGTTTTATCGCTGGTCGGGTGATCTGGACAGTCGTTGGGCCGCAGCCGATGGTGGTATGGAGTCGAACATTGGCCTTTTGTGGGGCCTGTATCACTTAAATGACCTGTTGGCTCAACAGGGCGATAAAACCGCGATAAAAGCCGAAATTGACGAGGCACTGCGGTTTCAGAAAGAAGCCTCAAACGAAATGCTTGAAACGGGTCTGTTCGATCAGAATGCCGGACCGGATTGGAACAGCCAGAGCTATCGCCAAGCTTACGAGACAACCTTCGCGGAATACGAACAGCTGTTGATGCAGTTGATCCTTCAAACGGAAGCTTTTCACCAGACTCAAAATGTATATGAACAGTCCGCCGAAACCTTGTTGGACTTATTGGAAAGTTTTGAGGAGACCGGCGATGCAGCGGTCGAAGGGCAGGTTGATGCCATTACCGATATCGTTTCCGGTACACGAACTCTGGTCATTACCTGTATCGTCGTCGGACTAGTGTTGGCCCTAGTGTGTTCGTTAATCCTGTTGCGTGCCATCCTGGGTCCGATCCGGTCGGTGACGTATCGCATCAATGACATTGCAACCGGGGATGGTGATCTGACTGAGCGTTTGAGCGTTCAAAGCCGGGATGAAGTCGGTGAAATGGCTCAAGGCTTTAACCGGTTTGTCGAGAACATCCAGAAGATTGTCCTCGAAGTTGCCGCAGTGTCGACTAACTTATCTCAATTGACGCGAGACCTGACAAAAGCGACCACCTCGGCTACTGAAAACGTAAAAGACCAACGAATGCAGACCGATCAGATTGCAGCAGCTTTCAATGAACTATCGGTGACCGCGCGGGATGTGGCTGATAACACCGGTGCGGCCTCCATTGCTACGAAAGACGCCAACACTCAGGGCAAAAATGCTCAAGCCTCGGTCAAAAAAGCCATCACCAGTATTAATCATCTTGACAGCACCTTGAAAACGACCCGTACCGAAATGGGGAATCTGGAGCAGGACGTCACCAGTATTGTAAATGTGCTGTCCGTCATTCAGGGCATTGCTGAGCAAACGAATCTGTTGGCATTAAATGCCGCGATTGAAGCGGCTCGTGCCGGCGAACAGGGACGCGGCTTCGCGGTGGTCGCCGATGAGGTGCGCGCACTGGCCAGCAAAACCAAAGACAGCACCGAAGAAATCCGCACCACCATCGAACGATTGCAAACCGGGTCTAAAAAAGCCGTCAGCGCCGTTGAGGAATCCGGTGAGCGTGGGCGTGAGAATGTTGAGATCAGTGAACAGGTTTCACAAGCGTTGGACAGCATTGCCACCCAACTGACACTGATTAACGATATGAACAGCCAGATAGCCAGCGCCTCGGAAGAGCAGACAAAAGTGTCGGAAGAGATGAATGCTAATGTACAGAGCATTGTCGATCTGGCCCAAAAAGCAGAGGAGGGAATACAGCATTCGCAGTCAATGACCGATCAGGTTTCTGAACAGGCTGAGTCGCTGGTGCGGTTGATCGCTCGATTTAAAGTGTGACTATTTCGGCTAAAGAAATGAATCCGCGAAAAATCGGTCACTATGTTTCGCGGAACTTACCTCGTCTTTTTTGCAGGCTTCAACCATAAGGCCGAGTTAGAGCCTCTCCCTTCAGTGTTCATTTTGAATCATACATCCATCAAATAATGCGAGTTTAAATGTGTGATGTAAGCGCTTTCATTTAGGGTTGATTTACTCTACGGTTTTCGATGGCTGCCGACGCTCTGCAACGGGATAGGCAAACTTAAAGCGAACCCATCGCAATTAAAAAAAACAGGGAACCGCACTCAAAAAGATATCAGTGTTGTGGATAGTTATGACTGTTCGTCATTTTTTCGACTGCGAGTTGAACTGTGGGGCTAATAGAGAGTAAACAACCCATGAAAACCGTATTATTTTTACTAAGGCTGGTAAACGCCTCGTTCTTTTTTAAACGAACGCGCGTTAGTGCAGCAGGGATGATGTTGGCAACCTTGATTGTCAGTGCCTGTGGCGTTGAGAGCCAGGAAACCACCGCGACAAAAAATCTGTTGAATGCCGATTTTGGGGTGACTCAAACGACGACAGACACCCTTACCTTTTACGTCAGTTCCACTGATTGGGCCGATGTGCATTATCGAATTAATGGCTCCGGTCAGGAAAATCACCGTATGCAACAGGTGAACGGCAGGAATGAACACGTGCTCGATGGTTTAACGGCGGGCGACGTCATTGATTATGCCTTTACCTATAACCGTCCAAACGGTGCAACCAGCACCGACTTTTTTCAATTTATGGTTTCTGGCGACTCCGACAGCGACGGCGTTTTAGATGCACATGACCGGTGCCCAGGGACCTCTGCAGGAACGTCCGTTGATGCGAATGGATGTGCCGTCGATATGTCCTTTGACGTTGATGGTAAAACCCGAATTGAAGCCGAAGACTATCATCGCTTTTCAGATACCACGCCAAACAATATTCCCGGACATTATCGGCAAGACGCGGTGGATATTGAAATAACCACAGACACAGATGGCGGCTATAACGTCGCGTATACCCAACCGGGAGAATGGTTGGCGTTCGATTTGACCTTTCGAGGAGGCGACTATCAGTTGTCGACACGTGTGGCATCGGCCATTGGTGGTGGCGAATATCAATGGGTGCTTGATGGTGCCGTGATTGGTTCTGGTGAGGTTGGCAACACCGGTGGTTGGCAATCGTTTGAGAGTCAATCTCTGCCTTCAATCCATATTAGCGAAGGCCCCCACACGCTCAAACTGGTCATGAAGGCGGGTGAGTTCAACATTAACTGGTTTGAGTTTGAACCAACGACCGACTGTCAGGACCCGAGCTGTTTGGACGGCGATCAGGATGGTGTGACAGACGACGTTGATCAGTGCCCTGATACCGAGGCCGGTGCGATGGTTGATGCAACGGGTTGTGAAATCAAAACGCCTGAACAAGAGGTGTCCATCAGTCACGGTCGTTTGGTCGGCGGCAGCCACAGCGCGTTCCCGGGCTTCACCCTGTACATGTTCGATAATGACCCGGTTGATGTATCAACCTGTTATGAAAGCTGCGCTGACACGTGGCCGCCAGTGCTGGTTACTGATGGAACCGCCTCCGGTGTAAACGGGTTGTCATTGGTCGATCGCCAGGACGGAACCTTTCAAGCGGCCTATGAAGGGAAACCGCTTTACTTCTATCAACACGACAGCGCACCCGGCCAGGCAAATGGTGAGGGCGTTGGGGATCTTTGGTGGACAGTCTCAGTCGAGTCTGACTTGGGCGACATTGTACCGCTCTATGATGTCAGTACGCCTTTAGAAGCGGAAATTACATTTGACCGGGGCGATGCGCTGGTGACTCGCATTGCCGACCGCGGTCGTGATCGTCACGCCAAAGAAAACCACTTTCAGGCTTATGATCATTTTTTAACGTTCTACTGGGAGCAACGAACGATTTCCATTGAAATTATCGATTACGTTGCCAAAGGCGGTGACTCAATCCGCATGAACGTGAAAGCCCTGACCAAGCTGGACGACCTCCAAGCCGAAAACCGATGGTGGTACACCGGTGTGAACACGCTTGCCGAGTATTGTGGTAATGGCGTAATGGCGACCAATGATAATCGCAACTACTGGAAAGAAGAGTCCTGGAACTGCCGGGAAAATCGCCCCATTCAAGTCGGGGATAAACTTGAGTTTGAAATCAGCCAGTTCCTCGACGAGCGCGAACTCACTCGCGGACGATCAAATTATTACGGTACAACGTTCTTGTACATTGTCGGTCAGGGTCTCGTACCGTGGGACGTTACCGACAAAGACATATTCCAAGGCGGCAAACGATTCCAGCGAGATTCGATCCCGGTGCCGGAGTCGGCCCGCATGGGAGGCGATACCACTTTGCATGTGCAAATGACGGCAGAACCGGATGGGCATTTTCAGCAGATGGCCACCAACTTATCTTACGATAATGGACAAGCCTGGGTGCTGGGGCGACGCGTGCACCATACCTCGATGGTCGATGGGTCACACGATGAATCCGCTGAAAACGGCACCTTCGACGAACTGATTGGCCTGAGCGGACCGAACTATATCAGCGATCGTTGCACAACCTGTCATGAGCGCAATGGTCGTGCGGTTCCAGCAGCGCTTGGAGAGCCCCTTGAAAAGTGGGTCTTTAAAGTGGCCGATGACAATGGCAATCCCCATGCGGATTTAGGCCGTGTCTTGCAGCCAAAAGCGAATGGCACCGAGAGTTCAGAAGGCACGCCCTCTCTTGCATCCTGGACCGTTGTCGATGGTCTGCGCACACCTAACTATCGCTTTAGTTCCGTGACACCTGAGCGGTTCTCCGCTCGGATTGCACCGCAGTTGAATGGTCTGGGGTTATTAGAAGCCATACCGGAATCGGCCATTTTAGCTCTGGCGGATGAAAACGACGCCAATGGTGACGGCATTTCCGGACGGGCGGCAAAAGTGGTTGATCCCGAAACGGGTGACGTTCGTTTGGGTCGTTTCGGCTACAAAGCGGCAACCAGCAGTGTTAAACATCAGACGGCCGCGGCTCTGAATACCGACATGGGCGTGATGACCTCGATCATGCCGTCACCGGACTGTGGCGCGAATCAATCAAACTGCGGCCCTCAGGGTGCAGAGCTTAACGATGACCATCTCAATAATCTCGTTAAATATGTGTCGTTGCTCGGTGTACGTCCCCAACGGGATTACAACGATCCCGAGGTGATTCGTGGTCAGCAGATCTTTAATGACACCGGCTGCAGTGGCTGCCATGTCGAGTCATTCCAGACAAGCCCTTTCCATCCGCTCGCGGAACTTCGTGACCAAACCATTCGGCCCTACACCGATCTGCTGTTGCACGACATGGGACCTGGGCTGGCCGACAACCTGGGCGAAGGTACGGCAAGCGGGTCCGAATGGAGAACGGCACCGCTCTGGGGAGTTGGGCTATCCGCTTGTGTGACCGGTGGGGTTGAAGGTCCGCGCGGCTGGGATGCCTTTGGCTTGGATGGTTACGAAACCTGTGTTCCCGAGCATGGCTATTTGCATGACGGTCGTGCTCGAACACTCGACGAAGCCATCCGCTGGCATGGCGGTGAAGGCGAAGCTTCCAAAAACAACTACGAAGCGCTGAATGCCGCGGACAAAAACGCGTTGATTCAGTTTATTGAGTCGTTGTAGTGGACTTTTTTTAAAACCGATCGTCAAACGAAGTCGCCTGTCTTTTAAAATAAGGCAGGCGATCTTTTAGGTTCTGGTGATCTCATCACTTAGAACCTGGCCGGTGCCTCAGAAATGCCTGCCGGGTTCATTACCCGCCGCTGATGACCGTTTGACTGGGCGGATCACCCCGCATTTCCTGCGTTGAGTCAAGGACATTTGTGCTCCATCAAAAAAACTGAACCATAACGTGAACTTCTTTTGCTATCCCTCCGACCGCCGCTGATTACCATACTGCCTGACTGATAATACGGTTTGACAGGTGATGGGCATGATACAAATCCGACGATCCAACGAGCGCGGCCGCGCCAGCTTTGGTTGGCTCAATAGCCGGCACAGCTTTTCCTTTGGCAGTTATTACGATCCCGCCCACATGGGTCACTCTGTGCTGCGCGTCATCAATGATGATGAAGTTGCACCGGGTGCCGGTTTCGACCCCCACGGGCATCGTGATATGGAAATCATCAGCTATGTGCTGGAAGGTGCCATTGAACACAAAGACAGCGAAGGCAATGTGCAGACCTTGCCCGCCGGAGAGTTTCAGCTGATGTCGGCCGGCAGCGGTATCATGCACAGTGAGTACAACGCTTCTCGCCATGAGCCCCTTCGGTTTCTGCAGATTTGGGTCTTGCCGAATGTCTCCGGTGAAAAACCCGGCTATCAGCAAAAAGACTTCGGCCGCGCACCTGGCCTGACGGCGGTTATCACCCCACAGGGCGACGGTGGCACGTTACGCATTAAGCAGGATGCGACCCTGTACCAGCTTTTGTTGAATACCGACTACCCATCCGAGCAGCTGACCTTGCCGGCTCGCAAAGCCTATGTCCATCTGATTGAGGGTGAGCTGTCGGTGAATGGCGAGGTCTTGTCGCCCGGAGATGGTGTTGCCATACAGTCCTTGAATGAACTGCGTTTTGAACAGCAGGGCGACGTACCGGTAAAAGCGCTGGTGTTTGATTTACCCTAAACCGTTCGGCGTCTGAGTTTGCGAACAAATTTTTTAATACGTTTTAATGGAGAACACATTATGAAAATCATCGGCATTGTAGGCAGCCTGCGCAAAGATTCCCTGCATCGTAAAGTCTTTAATCAATACAAAGAGTTGGCGAAAGAGCATTTCGAACTCATTGACGGTGAGATCGCCGAATTTCCGATGTACGACGGTGAACACGATGACCACCCCGCTGTCGTGACTCTGGCTGAACAAATCCGCTCGGCCGATGGTGTGATCTTTTTCAGTCCTGAATATAACTACTCCATCCCCGGCAGCTTGAAGAACGCGCTCGATGCACTGTCGCGTCAGAACCCACAACCGTTTGCCGGCAAACCCGCTGCCATTGTTGGCGCCAGTCCGGGTAATGCCGGTACGGCGCGTATGCAGTATCACCTGCGGCAGGTGGGCGTGTTTCTGGATCTGCACATAATGAATAAGCCCGAAGTGATGATCTCCGGCGCGTTTTCGAAACTACAGGACGACGTGATTGTGGATGAACAGACCGTTGAGTTTCTGGGTCTTCACGCTAAGTCGTTTGCGGAGTTCGTGCGTCGTTTCTGAAAACCGTAGACCGTCCAGTTAAGGTCAGAGTGATGCTCAACGGTTTATGTTGAGCCGGTTAGCGCTTTTTTGAGGATTGGCTAAACTCAAGCGCTGACCAACACAACCACAAGGAATGACCTTCATGAAAAACATGGCCGTGTTTTTGTTAACAGGGACGGTTTTAGCGGGCTGTCTGCCGTCAGGCGACGGAAATGACAACACCAGTAATCATACAACCGGTCGACCGGTATTGATCTTTTATGGTACCGAAGGTGTTGCGGATCGGTCGTTTAACCAGATGATCAACGACATTGCGGTGCCGGAGCTGGAAGGTCTCGGGTATCGCGTGATCGAGGTCGAACCAGAGACAACCGACGACTTGACGGACGTGACCCAAGAGCAATTATCCACCCGCGCCAATGCGATTGCGCTGTTCGTTGGTTTTGAATATGTCAGCGTGGTGACGGCGGTCGCGTCGGCCAACACCGATGACCGACTCATTTTACTCGACCATACCAGTGCACAGGTTGACGACAACATTCGGGTCGTTGATTTCAACGTGCAGGAAGGCTCGTTTCTGGCGGGGTATGCCGCGGCCTATAAATCATCCGGCACGGTGGGCTTTATTGGTGGTATGAACATTCCGCTGATCTACCGTTTTGGTTGTGCCTACGCTCAGGGTGTTGAGTATTTTAATAGCCAGGAGCCGGCGTCTGTGACTGTGCTTTTTGAAACAACCGGTAACACCGCAGCAGCCTGGAACGACCCCGATCGTGGCGCTGCCATTGCGCAAACTCACATTGATGGTAATGCCGATGTGATTTTTGCCGCCGCTGGTGGCACCGGTATTGGGGTTTATCAACAGGCAGCGGATCAGAGCATTATGGCGATTGGCGTCGACTCGAATCAGAATTACCTGCAGCCGGGCACGATGTTAACTTCAATGGTGAAAAATCTGGCTTTAGCCGCGGTTGAGGAAACCAAAGCGGCGCAGGAATCGACCTGGTCCGGAGGGCTGGTTCGGTATGGTTTAGAAGATGGCGGTGTTTATCTTGCGGAAGATGAGCATAATGCAATGCTGTACACCCAAACTGAAAAGACAGAAGTCGAATCGGTCGCACAGAAAATCGTGGATGGTGACATCACGGTGTTTAATGCGACATCGACCCATTGTGGCAGCAATATTCAAGTGACTTATACGAACACAGCCTTAGCCGAATGATGGCGTGTGCATCTGGCTAAATGTTAAATCTGAAAAGATCGCCGAGGCGATCTTTTTTTTATGTGTTCGACACACCTGATGCCGTCACTTTATGCAATCGCTGGGAACGGATAAAGGGAATGCCATCACTGTCGTAAAGGATATCGGAGGCAACTCCATAGATCTCCTGAATCAGTTCTGCGGTTAATATGTCTGCCGGTGACCCTTGAGCAACAAGGTTGCCGTCTTTTAGTACCAACAGGTTATCTGCGTACTGTGCTGCAAGGTTCAGATCATGCAACACGACAATTGAAACCCAGTTTCGAGCTTTGGTTTCCGTGTCCAGATGTTCAAGCAGCACCTGTTGATAATGCAGGTCGAGAGCGCTGACCGGTTCATCCAGCATGAGTATCTCCGGTTTGCGCATCAGGGCTTGAGCAAACAGAATCATCTGGCGTTGCCCGCCACTAAGCGTGCGAACATCGCGATTCGCCAAATGGACCAGACCGATTTGTGTCAAGGCGTCCAGTGCATCGGTTAATAACTGGTCATTCAGTTTCAGCGACAGGGCGTTCAGTTGCCCCAGAAGAACCACTTCCAGAACCGTCAGATTGACATCCAGGTGGATGTCCTGGGGCATGTAGCCAAATGCCTGTCGCCAGTGATTGAGGTGGGCGTAATCAAGAGGTTTGTGATTGTGAACAATCTCGCCCTGTTGAGGCCGAATATCGCCAAATAATGTTTTCAGCAAAGAGCTTTTACCGGTACCGTTCGGCCCGATGATGACATGTGTTCTGCCTGGCTCAAGACAGCAACTCAGATTGTCAGCCAGTTTGAGATCGCCGAAGGCCAACGCCAGGTTTTTAATTTCCAGCATGATTACCGTTTCCCGCTGATGATGAGCCAAAAGAAAAATGGCACGCCAATAATGGCGGTCACGATACCGATGGGGAACAGTGCGCCCGGCACAATGATCTTGGTAAAGACGGATGCCGTTGACAGTAAAAAAGCCCCCATCAGAAATGACATCGGTAAAAAGTAGCGCTGATCCTCGCCCACTAACATGCGTGCCATGTTCGGCGCGACGATGCCAATAAACCCAATGATGCCAACAAAGCTGGTGGCCGTGGCGGTCATCAGTGCCACGATAATCAGCGTCTTCAATCGTAAGCGGGTGACATTCACGCCCAGGCTTTTAGCGCGCTCCTCACCCAAGCGCAGAGCAGTCAGTTTCCAGGCGTCAGCCATGATGATGGCACTGCACAACAGGGTAACGACTGCGACAATGGAAACATTGGCCCAGGTGGCTTTGGTCAGACTGCCAAACAGCCAAAACAGAATCTGTTGGCTCAGTTCGGGAGAAGAGACAAACTGCACCAATGAAAGGAGTGACTGAAACAAGAACAGCAGCGCGATACCGGCCAGAATCAGCTGACCAGAGGTGATATGCCGAATGCTTGCCAGCCCGAACAATAAACCGGCTGACACCATACAACAGATAAAAGCGCCGACGGGCACCGCTATGCCAGTGCGGAAACCAAACGATCCCAAATACAATACCAGAGCGGCACCGAACCCGGCGGCAGCGGCCATGCCAAGTGTGTAAGGGCTGGCCATCGGGTTGTTTAACAGCGTCTGCATCTCGGCGCCACCGACGCCAAGTGAGCCTCCGACGATAATCGCCATCAGCGCAATGGGTAGTCGCAGGTCGGTCACAATCACGAGCGTCGTGGGCGAAACTTCAAAGGGAACACCCACTTGATAGAGTAGGGCCTGAAACACCTCCGCAATACTCAGTAACGATGGACCAGTCGCCAGATCCATCAGAAAAGAGAGTGTGCTCAGCGTAACAAACAGGGCAAGGATCGCGAGTCGCCGTTGTTCATGCTGGCGCTGTCGGTGGATCAGATTGTGAATGGTGTCGGAGTGGGTCATAGCATCGCTTAAAGTCTATGCCTCAGGTGCAGGCGAAACAGTACATTTTCCTGAAAGTGCCCGATCTTCAATAGAGCGTTGCTGGAAAACAGATTGGTTGAGTTGTATGCAAATGATAATTATTTGCATTTCAATTGTAATTAACCTTAGAATTCTTTCAAGCAAAGTTTTAGACACAGGTCTTAAAAGTGCGGCGCAGGCATGCCGCTCTCACTTTAAACCACTGCCTGAAACTGCCTGAGCATCCATTAATTCGTCTGTGATTCCGAGGAAAACATGTTGCAGAAATTCATTGGTCTGATGACCTTATTGCTGGCGTCAGTCAGTTTCGCCGCTCCGGTGACCATTACTGATGTATTGGATCGGGAAGTGACATTTGAATCGCCCGCTCAAAGGGTTGTTGTGGGCTTTTACCCCGAAGATTATATGGCCATCGGTACTGAGGCCGCTTATGACCGTGTCGTGGGTCTGTCAAAATACATCTGGCAGGCACGCTCTGCGAACTGGGAAATGTATCTTAAGCATCGTCCTTCGTTGGATGATATCCCGGGTATTGGTCGCGTAGACACCAAAACCTTTTCTGTTGAGAAAGTCATCAGCCTGAACCCCGACGTCATCATGTTAGCTGATTGGCAGTTCAAAGGGTTAGGGGAGGACATTGATCGACTGGAGCAGGCAGGCATGACGGTGGTCGTCGTTGACTACAATGCTCAAACGGTTGAGCGTCATGTGAAAAGCACAGAAATCATCGGGCACATTACGGGTCAGGTCGACCGGGCAAAAACAATGGCTAACGACTATCAGCAAAATGTTGAGATGATTACCGAACGTTTGGCCGCGGCTAATTTACCGAAGCCACGCATCTACACCGAGTTTGGCGCGACCGGCATTAATGAAATCGGCTATACCTTTGGTAAAAATATGTGGGGCGCCATTGCTACAACTGCCGGAGGGGACAATATTTCAGCGCCGCACGTGGAATGGTGGGGAATGTTAAGTGCCGAGCAGATTCTGGCTTCGGACCCGGAACTTATTGTGATCACCGGTTATGAAACCGGCAATGGTGACGACGCCATGGTTATGGGGCAGGGCGTTGACGAAGGTGTGGCCAAAGAACGCCTGGCTGGGTTTAAAGACCGCCTGGGTTGGTCAACATTGACGGCAGTGAAAGAGAATCGTTTGTATGGTGCCTATCACGGGGCATGCCGAACCATCTTTGATGGCGCCATGATTCAGTTTTATGCCAAAGCACTCTATCCGGAACTGTTTGAGGATCTGGACCCGGAACAGGCGTATCTTGATTTTTATCAACGCTACCTGCCTGTACAGCCTGAGGGAACTTTCCTGACCAAGTTGTAGAACACAAGACGACCGTCTGCATTGGTATTCGGGGCACGACGAGAGTTCCTCAACTTTTACAGGCAATCCAGCGCATACTCAGCGGCTGCCAAAAGCCTGCTCATTGGTGTAAAAAAACGTCGTTCATACTGTTGAGTATGACCTGCTCTGTAAAAGTGCAGGGGCGTTTCCCGAAACAAAGACCAGCCAGACTTTTTAGTCATACCCTTTAACAAGACCGCCGAAGCGGTCTTTTCGGTGCTTTATAGCCTTTATCATCAACGCTTAAGGCAGTAACTCGACCTGAAACCAGTTCAAGTTGAAGCCACCTTGTGCCGCATAAAGGCCAAACATTAATGGTCCCGCCGGTAAGGTTGCTTCATGGGAAACCGTCTGCCAGTTCTGCCAACCTCCCGTTGCCGGGATTTCAACGGTACCTAACTGCACAGCGCCGGCATCCAAGTCGGCCGATAGTTGGCCGCCTCCCAGGCTCGCAATGCGATAGGAAATTCGATAAGTCCCAGCTTGTGGCAAGTTTAAAAGATTTGCATAGGCCATCCAGTCGGCGGTATCGATCCACCCGACATTAAGACCACCATCTACATCGGTCGTGGTTTCGGTTTCGACGCCGAACATGTTGGTAAAGTGTTCGGCTTGAATGGTTGCCGAAAAATCAGGCGTTGTTGGCGGGGGCGGATTGTTGTTTGACTCGTCATCACTGACGAGCTTGAACTGCGTCCAGCTCCCCGTTTTATTGGCTTTTACACCACGAATCTGAAATCCGCCATCGAAGCCATTTCCATCTACATCGATCAGTGATGTAACTTGCAGATAATAGCCAAAATGTTTGTTCTCTAAGTGAAAATAGCCATTATCGGTCATCACCTTGCGCCACTGGGTCCAGTCCCCGGTATTGGTGGTATCGACCAAACGAACGGCTTTGGTGTCGCCATCGGCTACGGCGTTAGGCTGACCGTTAGTGGCATCGGAAACATCACTCATTTGCAGCCATTGCTGGTAAAAGGTGTTCTCTATGCGATAGTAGCCTTGATTGCCTTGGACCGGTCGCAAGGTCCAACGCGTTTTACCTCCTGTAAATCGTTGATCGACCGCTTGCGCATTATTACCGACTCCGCTCCCGTCACCAAAATGGGTGCCTTGTAACCAGGTCGAATGACCTCGGTTTTCAATTCGAACATTCGTGTGGTTGTGTGGGGTACTGGTACCTACCTTACGTAATTCAACTGACGAAAACAGGTCGTTCGCACCATTATCAACCAGGCAATTATCGTCCGTACTCAACACGGTACCGGTATCACCAAAATCAGCGCCATCATAGCCGACCAACTCATACCCGGCAGGGACCTTGACGGATGAAATGTTGTTACTTTTCATTCCGCGCTTTTGTAGATCGAACAGGTTATAGAGGCCTTCGGTTAAGGTAACGCCGCGGCCATCGAAATTACAGTGCTCGTAAACCGTTGCCACAGGGACGCGAGGTTCTACGATGATCGACGTGGCCCGGTTGTTGAAATTGTTGTCATCCAGGCAGGCATCGTCGGCGTTAAAAACCTGACTGTCGCCGGTGAAGTTATCACCGTCGTACAGGGTGATCTGAAAGTCAGGAGAAACACGAAGGGCGGAAACGCGATTGTTGCCAAAGCCTAGGTATTCCAGATCCGCTTGCGTGTACTGACCGGGTGCCAAGCCAGTGGAGAACCAGTTTTCGTACTGGCAATTACGGTAAATGGCGGCGGCATCGGGCGCTTTTTTATCGCCACCCGGTGTTACGCTTAATTCAGCAAATCCACGGGCAACGGAGGCAAAGTCCAGCAGTTGCTGGCTCACTTCATTGTCTGAACCGTCCCATTGCACCGGGTAACGACCTTGGTTGCCCTGCAACTCGTTGTAGGTGAAGTTTACGAAGCCGGCAGCAATGTTTAACCAGTTGATATCGCCATCGACTTCCCAAAGGTCAACATACGCGGCAGCCATGTCGTGCCCACCCCATTTGCCAGACTCCCGCAGGGCACCGGTATAGTTATCGATGTAGGCGGTTTCCATGCGAAGCCCCATGCGTTTGGCGTCTTCATAATAGGTGTCGTCTCCTGTGATTTCATGAAGTGTCAGTGCGGCCTGAGTGACGACGGCGTTTTCATAACCACGATAGCCAGGACCAACGCCAAATTTGTTGGCTTTGATCCAGTTATACAAACGTAAGCCGTCGGTTAAATACTTCTGCTCGCCCGTTGCCTGATAAATTAACAGATTGGCCGCAGTGGTTGGGGCTGTCGCGCACAGGCATTGTCCGGTGGTGTTACCTTCCTGCCAGCGAATGCCACCATTAGGTGTGCCATTCGACGGATTCTCACCACTCATGCTGAATGCGACCACCTGTTTTGCACGATCTACATAGGTTATGTTGTCAGTTAGCTCATAGAGTTCCATCAGCCCTTTGGCTATCCAAGCATTGTCATCATAAAATCGTCCACCACAGCCATCGGCGCTGGCACTGTATCCCCAAATGTTGTTTTTGAAACACCAGTATCGGTTATGAATTTCATTGGCCATGCTTTGAGCTTGGCTTGTGCGTTGCGCCGCCGTTACCGCATGGAACTGAATGCCTTGAGGCCAGTTAAACGCCACCGCATTCGCGGATTGTTTTTCACGAAAGAGGGCGCTGCCATTAATACCTAAGTCACGTTCGATGTCCGCAAACGTTTCGTTCGCCCAGGTTTTGTAAGTCTCGCCGGATTGGGCAATACAAACCATAGTGAACAAGCTGGCGAACAACAGCAGTGACCATTGTTGCAAGAGTTTTATCATTATCTCTTCGACCTTATTGAGTCCTGCAGAACGCAGGTTCTTTTTGATTATCATTTGCCTTGGCTTTACCAAGGTTGACGGTGTTTCGGTTGATCGGAATGAAACGGCCGAACCACACAACCGAATCGAATACCGTATTAAAACCGGGGCATGAAAACTGAGGATCGGTTCGCAAGATTATGGCGCTGTCCGCAGCATGATTTGAGTTTGACGCTGGAACTGAACCCTTGAGCTGAAACAGATGATAAATCGATTGAACTTGGTCTTTGATTGAGTAACCAATGCTACGCAGCCATGAATGGAATTTAACTGTTACTCGGATTGAGTGAATAAAGGATGACCCCTGTGTCTTCGTTTTATGAGACGCCGTTCACAACGCGACCACTTGGTTTATTTTTTATCAGTAAAGCCTGTAAGCGGTTTCTGCGCGGTACCATCCGGCTGCGCTAAGTGCCCGGAATGACCATCAGACTAATGTAGTACGGGGTCGAGTCTGTTTAACTTAAGAACAGTTGATATGATCGGCTCACTCGGCGAGGAGAGAGTCTTAGCGCTCAGAGCGCGACCTTCGCAGTGATAATAAAAATACAAAAACAATAATATAAAAAATCAGGCGACTTCCATGAAATCACTACTCCAAAACCTGGCGCGCTGGCTCGTGCCTGTTTGCTTCATAGCCTTTAGTTTTTCCGAAGAACCCTATCAACTGAAACTGGCCATGTCCTGGGGATCGGACTTCCCGGTATTTTCCGAAAGCCCGAAGCGTATGGCGGAACGCGTCGCTAAAATGTCCAATGGTCGGCTGACCATTGATGTGATCGGCAGTGAAGAGCACGGTCGACCGCTCGACGTTTTTGACATGGTTCGTAACGGCGAATACGACTTGGGACATTCCGCGTCCTACTATTGGAAGGGCAAGGTGCCCAATACACTGTTCTTTACCACCATGCCGTTTGGCATGTTGCCGTTAGAACAGTATGCCTGGCTGGAGCATGGCGGAGGTCAGGCATTGATGGATGAAGTCTACCAACCCCTAGGGCTCCTCTCTTTACCCGGCGGCAACTCCGGGTCGCAAATGGGTGGCTGGTTTCAGAAGCGCATTAAAAACACCGAAAGCCTGAACGGTTTAAAAATGCGCGTACCGGGCTTTGCCGGCGAAGTGCTCTCGGAGCTGGGTGTGGTACCCACGAACATTCCGGCCACGGACCTTTACGAGGCGATGAGTCGCAATGTAATTCAGGCCGCGGAGTTCGTAGGGCCGTCGACTGACTTTAACCTGAAGTTGCACCTGGCCGCGCAGTTTTACTACACCGGATGGCACGAACCCGGTGCAGAACTGCAGTTTCTGATTAACGATGAGGTTTACCAGTCTTTGCCTGCGGATCTGCAGGCCATTTTAAAAGCTGCCATGCGGGCTTCGGCGTACGATACCTATGTGCATTCGGTCGACGTCAGTGCGCAGGCCTGGGCGGACATGCGTCGGCAGTTTCCGACCATCCGTGTAAAGGACTTTCCTGATGAAGTGATGAGCGAACTACGCCGCGTGAATGAGCGCAAGCTGGTGGAGTTTGCCGACGACAACGACCAGGCACGACGCATCATTGAATCGCAGTTGGGTTATCAGGCAATGATGCGCAACTGGACGCTGCTCTCTGATTACAGCTATCTCGAATCCATTGGCCGGTGAGGAATGATCATGAAACGAATGACTCTGATACTGTCATGTCTGCTGATCAGCCGACTGACCTTGGCGGCCGATGTGATAACCCTAAAGCTGGCTGAAACCTGGGGGCCGGATTATCCCATCTTCGGCGATGCCACCAAAAACTTTGCGGCGTTGGCAGCGGAGTTATCCGGTGGACGACTGAACATTCAAATCGATTCGGCGGATGTGCATCAACAACCGTTGGGTGTGTTCGATCTGGTTAAGTCCGGTGATTACGACATGGGCCATTCGGCGTCCTATTACTGGACTGACAAGGTGCCGAACACGCAATACTTTTCGACCATGCCGTTTGGCATGATCGCCAGTGAACAATACAGCTGGTTTTATTTTGATGACGGTATGGCGCTCATGGATGAAGTGTACGCGCCACATAACCTCTATTCCTTCCCTGGCGGCAATACCGGCCAGCAGATGGGGGGATGGTTCAAACAGGAAATACGAACGCCAGACGATCTTGATGGGTTACGCATGCGGATTCCCGGCTTTGCCGGAGAGATCATGGCGGAACTGGGCGTGCAACCTGTTAACCTGCCCAGTGGCGAGCTGTATCAGGCACTTATTAACCGGGAGATTGATGCATTGGAATGGGTTGGGCCGTCGCTCGATTTGGCCATGGGATTTCCAAACGCTGCCGAGTACTACTACACCGGTTGGCACGAACCCGCCACCGAGCTGCAGTTTTTAATCAACCGGGAGGTGTTTAATGGCTTGCCCACGGATTTACAGGAGATTCTGAAGGTGGCCATGCGGCTGTCGGCTTACGATATGTGGGTGCAGTCGCAACACGAAAGTGCTAAAAACTGGGCGACGATGCTGGAGCAAAACCCGAACATTAAGGTTCGGCAGTTCTCCGATGAAATTATGAAGCAACTGCGAGAAGCGAATCGCCGCTTGCTTGCCCAAAAAGCGGAACAAGATCCATTAGCCGCACGCATCATTGCCAGTCAGCAAGCTTATCTTGAAAAGGCCCGTGCCTGGATTGATATCTCTGAGCGGGCCTATACCGGCAACATGGACGCTCGTGGGAACCGCAGTCAGTAATCGGGCCGTAGATAAGATCCTGACTTTGCCAACCCGGTAACCCAGTTTGCTGGGTTGGTCGACTCGCCTGTTAAAGGTTTCTTTCGTTTTTAAGCTTCAGTTTAACTTTCATCCTTATCCTTAAAGGCACTCACGCTAAAGGGGATAATTGATGAACCCAAACCTTTCAAACTCTTCGACTCAGTCTGCGCCGACGGTGCTGGTATGGGACCTTTTGGTTCGAATCTTTCATTGGAGCTTAGTGGGCTTCTTCAGCCTGTCTTATGTCACGGGCGATAGCGGCAGCCAAGTCCATATTCTGAGCGGGTACACCATCGCCGGATTGCTTGGTTTTCGTTTGGTTTGGGGGATTATCGGCACCCAGCATGCAAGGTTTTCAGACTTTGTCAGTCATCCCGGAACCATTCTGCAGTACCTTCAATCAATCGTGTCCGGAACGGCTCGCCGATACCTAGGCCACAACCCGGCGGGTGGAATCATGATTTTACTGCTTCTCTCAGGCCTGACGGTGACGGTGTTTACGGGCACCATGCTGGCCGGCTTTGAAGGACAGGGACCATTGGCAAGTTCCCCAATACTGCAACTTGATGAGCATTGGATTGAAGAGGTCCATGAGGTCACTGCGAGCATTCTGGTATTTGCTGTTTTGCTTCATGTCAGCGGAGTCATCTTTAGTAGCCGGATGCATCAGGAAAATCTCGTGAAAGCCATGATCACCGGGCGAAAGAAACAGCAGGAGAAGGATCATGATTAATCGTTTTATGTTTTTAATGCTAATGAGTCTGTCCATCCCTATGGCAATCAGCTCGGACGCTGTCGATCAGTTGCTGAGTGACTACGGGCAGACGACGACAGAACCCTTTAGTGCAGAAAGAGGGCAGGCGTTCTGGCAAACCAAAGGCGCGGGTAACCTGAGTTGTGCGGGCTGTCATGGTCAGGATGTGACGAATCCCGGTAAGCACTCACGCACCGGAAAAGTGATTGCACCCATGGCCAGGTCTGTGAACGCGAGCCGGTTAACCGACGTGCGTACCATTGAAAAGTGGTTGTTCCGAAACTGCAAAACGGTTTGGTCAAGAGAATGCACCGTACAGGAAAAGGGTGATGTTCTGGTTTGGCTGCAACAACAGTAAAATAAGAGGGCTCATACTATGAAACATTGGATAAACGGCTTACGCTGGGTGATCGGTACCGTTTTGTTAGGCAGTACTCTGGCGATGGGTTTAATCGGGATTGCTTTCAGTGATAAGTACGAAAGTGAAAACGAACATTCCTATTCTTCGAAGGCAGGGGCGGCCTCTATGGAAGCCGGCTGGCAGAAAGCGGCTCAGAGTTATCAGGAAGAGTGCTCGGCTTGTCACATCGCGTATCCGACTGACTTTCTACCATCACGAAGTTGGTCTCAGATAATGGCTACTCTTGATCAGCACTTTGGTGACAATGCGGAGCTGATGCCCGATGTGCATCAGGACGTTGCTACGTACCTGCAGGCATTTGCCGCAGACGCGGGACAGTCTCGGATGCAATCCCGGGTGATGCGCGGTGTTAATTTAGCAGAGCCACCCTTACGTATCACTGAGATGCCGTTCTATACTCGTATCCACCATGAAATCCCGGACCGTTACGTTGGCGGCAACCCGGAAGTGGGTAGCTTTAGCCAATGTCAGGCATGCCATGGTGATGCCGCTGAACGAGGACTGTTTGATGAAGACTCCGTTAACATACCTGGCGCTCCTCATTGGGATGACGACTAGCCTGCAGATAGCGCCTTCCTTCAGTTGGGCCGACAGCCGGTTAAGTTCTCAGCAGATCAACCAAATGGTCGAGCGCGGCGAGCTGATATCGGTGGTCAGTCTCCAAGAGCGTTACCCTGCCTTGCTTGGTGGACGATGGCTGGATATCGAACTGGAACAGGAGCATCAGCACTGGATCTACGAGTTTGAGATCATCAATGAGCAAGGTGTGGTGACGGAAATTGAGTTTGATGCCGTCACCGGAGAGCTTCTGAACGTCGAGGTAGATGACTGATGCGCGTGCTTCTGGTGGAAGATGACACTGAACTGATCGCAAGACTGCAGGCTCGAATCAAGCAGCACGGTTATGCGCTGGAAGTCGCCACTAATGGTGTCGACGGTGAGTTTTCCGGAATGGAGCTCAGTCTGGATTTGATTATCCTCGACCTGGGCTTACCTGGCAAAAACGGACTCGATGTTTTGCGCCACTGGCGGGCTTCGGGTGTGGAAACTCCGGTATTGGTCTTAACAGCACGAGATGCCTGGCATGAGCGAGTCGACGGATTGAAAGCCGGTGCGGACGATTATCTCGGTAAACCATTCCATGAGGAAGAGCTTTTGGCGCGCATGGATGCACTGGCGCGTCGTCGTTATGGTGTATCAACCGATGTTATAACTTCTGGTGCGTTGACACTCAACAGTGATTCTCAGACCGTGACCGATGCACTCGGTCATCAGCATCAATTGACGGGTGTTGAGTTCAGGCTGCTACGATACTTTATGATGAACCCCGATGTCATACTGTCAAAAACGCGGCTCAGTGAACATGTTTATGAAGAAGACATGTTACGTGACAGTAACGTGATTGAAGTCTATATCAATCGCCTGAGACAGCGTTTTGGTAAATCCACGATCGTCACCAAACGAGGTCAGGGGTATCTTTTTCAGTCGGGTTCCCAGCCATGAGTCGTTCGGTATGGAAGCTCTTTCATTCGACATCGTTAAAGCAAACGCTGACTCGCCAACTGTTTCTTGGCTTGTTTTTAATGTTGATTGTTTTGATCGTCATCGTGCATTTTTCAGTGAAGGCGTTGACGCGAGAGTTTGTCCAATCAAGATTGCAGCATGACATCGATAGTCTTGTTGCGGCGCTGACGTTGACCTCTGATGGCGAATGGATGGTTGAAGAAGAACGAATAACAGCGGTGTACCACCGACCCTACTCGGGTCACTATTTTATCGTCCGTTCTGACGATGTTGAGTTTCGGTCTCGCTCGCTGTGGGATATAGCGGTACCAGGCGGGCCCGTTCAGACAGCGTTGTCCGGAACCGCCATGTCAATGTCAGCAA
>NZ_CH724152.1:562854-631991 GCF_000153185.1 Reinekea blandensis MED297
GGGTACAAAAAAGTATCATTAACCGTAACTTTTCCATTTTTGCTGGAATTCATCGTGCATTAAAAGCCATGCATGAAGGCGATGAACTTCGGTTCCCAACCGAAGTGCCTGCGGAAGTTGCTGATTTAGTCTGGGAAATTGAGCAGACTCTGCAACGGTCGGCCAAGCAGTTACAGCGCAGTCGTACTGCCATTGGCAACCTGGCTCATGAGCTGAAGCGCCCGCTGCAAAACCTTCGCTGGCTATCTGAACATCATCATGGTGAGCATTCAGCAGAACTGAAACTTCTGTACGATCAACTCCAGACGCTGGTCATACGAGAGCTTCGTCGCGCGTCGATTTCAGGAACGCCAACGCCGGGCAAGCGGTTTCAGCCAAACGTCGACTTGCCTGTGTTGAAGACACTGCTAAATCGGCAACATTCCCGCAATGTCTCGTTGACGCTGAACGTTCCTGACGGGGCCATGCCTTATGATCGGGATGACATGTTAGAGTTGATTGGTAATTTGCTGGATAATGCCTGGCGTTTTGCTCATACCGATATCCGGTTATCCATTATTCAGTCATCTGATCAATGGATATTAACCGTTGAAGACGACGGTCCTGGTCTTGCCAAAGACGAGTATGATGTCCTCAGCCAACGAGGGGTGACGCGTGATGAGTCCGGGTCAGACCACCAGGGTTTAGGATTACACATATGCCAGGAAGTCGTGGCCAGTTACTCTGGACGGTGGTCTTTTCAACGCTCAACATTGGGAGGTCTGGCGGTACGTGTTGAGCTGCCTGTTCGGCAGTAGTTTGTGTTATCTGTTTTTGGATCTTTCGGAGTGTCGGTTAAACACAAGGAGCCAGTCATGTTATACCCCCTATCTCTCATTGTTTTAGCCCCCATTTTAATAGCCCAGGGAAAGTATGTACGGCGGGTTACGCCTCTCCTGCCGGAACCGGTCGGCCCACGGTTCGGACACTCGGGTCAAGGTGAATTGGTACGACTGTTGGTCATTGGCGACTCCGCGGCAGCAGGTGTTGGCGTCGAGCAGCAGGATCAGGCACTGTGCGGCCAGCTGGTGTCAACATTAGCAAAGACGCATGAGGTTGAATGGCTATTGGAGGCGAAAACCGCGAACACCTCCGCACAGGTGTTATCTACCCTGAAGAGCTTACCCCGTAAACCCTGGGACGTGGCGGTGGTGTCGGTCGGAGTGAATGACGTGACGTCAATGACCCGCAGTGATGTCTGGGAACAGAATCTCACCGAATTGGTTTCTATCCTGTGTCATGAGTTTTGCTGTCGACATGTTTATCTTTCCAGTGTGCCGCCCATGCATTTGTTTCCGGCACTGCCGAACCCACTGCGTTGGTGGTTAGGGCTGCGGGCAAAGCAGTTCAACATCATTATGGATCGGGTGGCCCAAAGTGATACGCGCTGTAAGTTTGTTCAGGTGCCTTATCGGGGTGACGAAGAAGAGATTGCCGCCGATGGTTTTCATCCGGGCGCGCTTGCCTACCAAGCATGGAGTGAGCATCTCGCGGAGAAGATTCGTCGGCTGGATGTAGCATCGCAGTAGTTAACAACCATTCTTGTTTTCCCAATCTTAGCAGGTCAAATACAACCGCTGGTGCTTTTAAGTCATAACACGAATGCGAGTAATTATCAGGCCGTTATCCCATTACCCATACCCCATTACGACATAAGAACGGGTGGGTTGTATTTAAGGACTTTAGGCACTTATTTACTGTGGTGATGTGACTAACATTAGGGTCAGTCATCACCAATGGATGGTTAATTTCGCCGCATCGGGTTTGTCGTTTTACTCCGGTTCGGAGCGGGTGAAGGCTGGCAACAGTGGACGGGTTTAACGACTGGAGTGAGCGCCAATGGAGCATTCGAGCTGAGATTTTATGAAAGGGTTCTTTGTCCTATCTCCGGATGAGGAAAGCATGATGAAATTCGTTAATTGGGTCATTTTAATTACCATTATCGTTTCGGCTTTAGGGCTGGCATTGGGTGTCGCCGTCCCTGAAACTCGAAATTATGTTGCATCCATTGGTATGACGTTCGCCGTGGTCGCGGGATTTATGATTTACTCCTATCAAGCCAAGGATGACAATAACGACCCGGAATCGTAAGCCTACGGGTTTAACAGGATAAGCCGCTGAACTCAGCGGCTTTTTTTGTGACTAAGAACGTTCAGAGTTACTCAAACCGATCCTTAAGTTTTTCACGCGAGACCCGGTGCCAGACAAACAGATCCTGGTTCTGATAGTGGTCGTGCTTTTCGCCTGAGCACATCACGTAGCCCTGTATCGGGTCGCAGTGTGGCGCACCGAATAAGTGGCCGGATTCATGAATCATCACGATCTGCTGTCGGTCGAGATCATTGCCGATGAAGCCGCTGATCTGTACGTTGATCCAACCGCAGGCAACACCGCCACCCCACTCAGGTGTCATGACGACCGCGTAGTCAAAACCATGGTGGTTGGTGTTGGTGCTGACTTTGCCGCCCCAGCGTTGAGCCAACCCCAAGGTTTTAGTGATATGCGCGGTCGCTTGCTCACAACCGCCTTCCGGATAATCGGGGTCAAAGTCGAAGCCCAGAACCGGTGCCGACAGATGCTTCATATCGAGCATCTCATCGAGCCCGCCTGCGTGATAGGTGTAGCTGTTGTTAAGGTCATTGAACAACTCACTTGGCCGGGTAAATACTTCAGTAACGTAGTCACCAGGCTGGCTCGTCCAGTTCAGTCGGGCGAAGTAATCATCGTCATAGGCAATGGCCGGGAACACAGCATTGGACGTTGCGACGGTAAAGGTTTTACCCTGATAGTTTGTATCCTCGCGAGTCACTTGATGCGGGTTGGAAATCACCACCCGATTAAGCTCATAATCCCCCGAGCCGATGGCGTAGCGTTTGCTGTTTCGCAGATCGGTAATAAACGGTCCCACCGCAATAGCAATGGTTTGTGTTTGCGCGCCGGTCAGTTTGACTTGGGTTGCCGGTAACTGCACATCCTGATAGTCATTAAAGCGTTGACTGGTCAGGTAGGGCGTCACGGTTATCCAGCCTTGTTGACCGGAGCTGTTGTTTAGCGTCGCCGACAGACGAAGGGTATCGCCTTTCTTCGGCGTTTGTCCTTCCAGATTGGTTGCGGCGATGCCTGTCACGTCCGGTGTCAGATCGCAACGGAGTCCCGCCTCGCAACCATAGTCAACTTTACGGACTTTGAAGGATGTCAGGTCGTTGTTGTAACCCAGATCAGTCAGGTTTTCGAGCGAGCCGCTGAGCTGGGTGGTTTGTCCTTTAAAATTAATGTCCTGATAGATGTCGATGACGTAGCCTTCGGAGACCGAAATGGAACTGACTTTATCATTCCAGAAAGTGGGCACATTGAACTCACCGGTACCGACACAGAGTTCACCGCCGCCGAATCCCGGCAGATCGTACAGGCAAGCCGCAGCCGATTTTAAGTCGCGGGTGACTTTAAGTGAGGTCGCATCATTGTTCCAATCATCGTCAGTTAAGCAGTCATCGTCGCTGGTGAACAGTTGGGCTTTACCGTTGTAATTGATGTGTTGAAACAACTCCAGCGCATAGCCCGGTTGTACACGAACAGATGAGATCGAATCGTTTGCCAGACCTAACACGGCAAGGTCGCGCATGTTGTAATCGGCGACACTCAAGCGGGCAACGCGGCCCTCGAAGTTGCACTGGTCGTAGACTTTGGCCACCCACGGTACTTCAGTGACTTTGAGTGAGGTTGCATCGTTGTCAAAGCTGACATCGGTTAAACAGCTGTTGTCCTCGGTCAGGTGGACACTGTTGCCTTTGAAGTCGATGTGCTGAAACAGATCGAGTTCGTAACCGGGCTGAACCCGGACGGAGGAAATGGTGTCGTTGCCGATACCAACGTTGCCCAAATCACCCATGTTGAAATCACCCAACGTCAGCTTTGCGGACGCGCCTTGATAGTCACAGCCTGCGAAGACTTCGACCATCCAATCCGGTTCAACAACGGCTTCGGCGACCGGTACGTCCTGAGCGGCTTGTGCTTCCAGTGCGGCATAATCGTTTTCGGCGATTTCGTTCGTGTTGCTCGACTCATCCGCCGGTGTTTCTATGCTGATGTCGTTGCAGGCGGATAGCTGCATGATCATCAGTAAGCTGCCGCAAGCCATGGCAAGCCTCGACGGTTTCAGGTTCAGTGGTGACGGTTTCTTCATGTTCAGGTACTCCCTACCTTTTTTATGTAAGCGTTTACATGATGGTATCCGGTTTCACCTCACCCATTTCGAAGCAGTTCACACCTTGGGCACTGTCTTTGTTCGAGTTAAATGTTTTGTGATCGGGCACGAAAAAACAGGGGCTTGCAGTGATTCATTTTGAATCAAAACAAGGTCAATGGTTTGGTCTTTTAAATCCAAAGAGTTGCGTCTTAAAAGCTCAGCGCATGAAGAGCGGGGAAATAAAAATGCTGTGAGGCAGAGAACCGCGGTTGATCATCGATAACTGTTAAGGACTGAACAGGTGCGTTCAGGCATTAATGCGATAGCGTCGTTCTGGTCGCCCGACGGTGCCGTAATTCACTTCGGCGCGCAGACGTTCCTGACCGACCAGATATTCCAGATAACGACGCGCCGTGGTGCGAGACGACCCGATGGCCTGGCCCACTTCTTCGGCGGTCAGTGCCTCGCCGCTTTGCATTTGTTGCTCGATGGTTTCCAGAGTCAGGGCGTCGATGCCTTTCGGTAATCGCGTTGGGGACTTCGATGCTTTACCGGTTTGTGAGTCACCGGGTGGGATGATCAGCGTATCCAATCCGCTTTGATCGAGGGTGTCGAGTTGTTCAAGCGTGGTCAGATGGCTGCGGAAACGTTCGATGGCATCGACGAGTCGTTGCAGCACTAACGGTTTTAAAATGAACTCAAAGACGCCCGCGTGTAATGCACTGCGCAGGGTATCAACTTCGTTGGCGGCGGTGATCAGAATCACATCAACATCGCGGTGATCGGCGCGCCACTGTCGTAACAGGTCGAGACCATTACCTTCAGGAAAATGCACGTCGAGCAGGGCGAGGTCGGGCTTGAAAATATCAACCAGATCGTCCGCTTCGGCCATCGAATGAGCAATGCCCACCAGTTCGATGCCGTCGATTTTCTCCAAAAACCGGCGCTGAATTTCGGCGACCTGAGGGTCGTCTTCAACGATGATGGTACGGATGGTTCTCAGGGCATTCATCGGTGATCCTGGCCTCGTTTCGGGATGTAACAGATAACGCGTGTACCGGTTGGCAGTACAGGCTCAAAGTGAATGGTGCCACCGCAATGGTCGATAATCGTCTGCACCAGATGCAGGCCCAGGCCATGATCACCATCGGCTTTACTGGTGAAGCCTTTTTGGAAAATCTGTTCGGCTTGCTCCGGCGGAATGCCGGGCCCCTGATCCTGAACTTCGATGATCAGGTCATGCCCCAGATCCGTCATACTGAGTTGCACCTCACCGCCTGCACCGCGCTCCTGACGCGTGGCTTCCAGCGCGTTATCGATCAGGTTGCCCAACAGCGAGACGAGTTGATCGGCGGACAGTGAGCCGGGTAGGTCCGACAGTTGACTGTCCGGATCGAAATTAAGCTTCAGCCCCATCTCTTTAGCGCGGCTGTGTTTACCCAGCAGGCAGCCGGCCACGACCGGGTTGTCGATATTGCGCACAATCAGTTCCAGCACTTTCTGTTGATCGACCGCTTCGGCGCCGATCAAACGCAGTGCATCCTCTTTGGCGTTCAGCTGAATCAAGCCGGCGATGGTGTGCAGTTTGTTGGAGTACTCGTGGGCCTGACTGCGCAGCGTATCCGCGTACTGCTCGATGCGGGTCAGCTGACGACTGACCAGATCGACTTCATTGCGCGGGCGGAAACTCGACACCGCGCCGACGATGACGTCGTTCTGCTTTAACGGAATCCGGTTCACAATCATTTGTGTTCCGTTTAGCCAAACTTCTTCATCCAGTTGAGCGTCGCCGGTTTGCATGATGTCTTCCAGTGCGGAGTCGGGCAGTACCGATTGAATGGGCTGCCCAAGGACACTGCTGCCTTCGGCGAGACCCACCATGCGAATGGCCTGCGGATTAAAAGTGGTAATCCGGCCTTCACGGTTGATCGCAATAATGCCTTCGCGGACGGACTCCAGTGTGGCTTCCTGTTCTTTGAAACTGCGGGCAATTTCATCCGGTTCGAGCCCGAAAATTTCCCGCTTCAGGCGTCGGGTGATGACCATGGCAATGCCCATGCTGAACAGCAGAATGCCACCGGAGACCGCCAACAGCCAGACGGCGTACCGGGCGATGAGCGTACGGATTTGGTTCAGAGAGTAACCGACGGAGACCACGCCGATGATGTCTTCACCGGTGCTGTCGTAGACCGGCGCCCTGGCACGCATGGATGGCCCCAGACTGCCTTCGGCTTTGTTCACGTAGGCGATGCCACGTATGAGCGCGGTCTGCCCTTGGTCACCTTCGTCATCAGCCATCGACTTACCCAGCCGTTCCGGGTTCGGGTGCGCCAAACGGATCATGCCGCGATCGCCGACCACAATGAACAGCGCATCGTTCTCGTCGGTCAGTCGTTCGGTCAGGGACGCCAACAAGGTCAGATCGCGCTGTTGAATGCCATCGATGATGGACGGCATTGCGGCTACGGTTTTGGCGACCACCAGAGCACGATGGCCGATCTCATCATCAAGCGAGCGACTGAGGTTGAACCAGGCGAAACCACCAATCAATACCGCCTGGGTGGTCGCCATGACCGCCATCGCCAGCATGAGTCGGGTGTTGAGTTTGAACTTCTGTGTTACGAACGGCACAAAAAACGGCTTATTTGGACTTATTGTTGTCCGGTCAGTATAGCAGTCACCGGTTTTTCCTGTCCGTGAACAATATGAACTTAATTCCCTTTATGGCGTTTAAAGCCATTTTTTGCCTTTTCTGTTCAGGGCCATGAGCGATTCATACAGTCAGCCTTGCAAATAACAACAACAGAACAAGAGGCATTTGCATATGTTTAAGCTCGATTTCCGTGCTGTCGCGATTGCGACCGCCGCCACCCTGTCACTCGGCCTGGCCACACAAACACTGGCCGATGATCACGCCATTGAGTCCATCCACTTTCTGATTCCCGGCGGTGCCGGCGGTGGTTGGGACGGTACGGCCCGTGGTACCGGTGAAGCCCTGACCGAATCTGGTCTAGTAGGCAAAGCCAGTTTCGAAAACATGTCCGGCGGTGGTGGTGGTAAAGCCATTGGCTATCTGATCGAAAATGCCGAGAGCAATAAAGACACGCTCATGGTCAACTCGACGCCGATCGTGATCCGCTCGCTGACTAAGGTGTTTCCGCAGAACTTTCGTGACTTGACGATGGTCGCCGGCACCATTGGTGACTACGCCGCGCTGGTGGTCGCGAATGACAGCCCGTACCAGGACTTCAGTGATCTGGTTGATGCCTTTGCAGACGACCCTCGCAGTGTCACGGTCGGTGGCGGATCCACTCCGGGGTCCATGGACCATCTGGTTCCGGCCATGGCGTTTGAAGCGGCAGGGCAAGAACCAACCGCGGTCCGTTACGTGCCTTACGATGCTGGTGGTCAGGCGATGGCCGCATTGCTCGCCGGTGAAATCCAGATTCTTTCAACCGGCTTTTCCGAAGCGATTGGTCTGGCTGATGCCGGTGAAGTACGCATCATTGCCGTCACCTCACCTGAGCGAGTGCCCGCTTACGAGTCGGCACCGACCTTGGTTGAGCAAGGCTATGACGTTACGTTCGTGAACTGGCGCGGGTTCTTCGGTGCGCCGGGCATGTCCGAAGAAAAACGTCAGCAATACATCGATGTGCTCGAAGCCATGTACGACACCCCGGAATGGGAAACCGTTCGTGCTCGCAATGGCTGGGTGAACATCTTCAATCCGGGTGATGAGTTCACCGCTTACCTGACCGAGCAGGAACAGATCATTGGTGATCTGATGCGTAAGCTGGGCTTCCTGTAACACCTCTTGGGGAAACCGGAAAATCGCTTTGTGCGGTCCTCCGGTTCACCCGTTTGTGACTGATTGTTTTTGTAAGGGGGTGTTATGACTCTTGAACGCTGGCTGTCATTGGCCTTTCTCGCTTTCTGTTTGGCGTACGGTTACGCCGCTTTTATTTCCATGGATGCCGCCTTGCCACCCTTTGCCAAGTTCAGCCCGGTGTGGCCGAGTTCGTTTCCGAAAATCCTGACGGTGATCGGTCTGATACTGGCGTTAGGACAATTAACGGTCTGGCACAAGAGTGAACCAGCCGGAGACATCGACCGACGTCAACTTGGCCAGTACGCCTGGAAAACCACCGCCATGATCATCGCCTTAATGGTGGCCTATGCCCTGTTATTGCGAACCCTGGGCTTCGTGTTTGCCACCGTGTCGTTTCTGGTGCTGTCGGCCATGGTGCTCGGTGAACGCAACTGGTTGAAGGTGGCCATCATTGCGGCCATCGGTGCGTTCGGCATCTGGTACCTGGTGGATCCGGTTCTGGGTATTTTTCTGCGGCCCTGGCCGTTTGTGTTTTACGGAGGGTAGGCCATGTTGGAAGGTATGCTTGCGGGGCTGACCACCATTCTGTCCCTGAAAATGATCATGATTGTGATTGGTGGCTGTCTGATCGGGACGTTTATCGGCATGTTGCCGGGGCTTGGCCCGATGTCGATTATCGCCATCATGATTCCGGTGGCCATTACCTTAGGTGACCCATCTGCGGCACTGATCCTGTTAGCGGGTGTTTACTATGGCGCAATATTCGGCGGCTCCACGTCGTCCATTTTAATCAACGCGCCGGGTGTTGCCGGTACGGTCGCGACCTCATTCGATGGTTACCCGATGGCACGTGATGGTAAAGCGGGCAAGGCATTGACCATTGCGGCGATTGCGTCCTTTACCGGAGGCACTATCGGTGCGGTGTTGCTGATGGGCTTTGCACCGGCGTTGGTGCAGGTGGCCCTGTTATTTCACTCTGCGGAGTACTTTGCACTGATGGTGTTGGGCTTGTCGGCCATTGCGGCGTTTGCCGGCCGAGGTCAGGTCAGTAAAGCCTTAATGATGACGTGCTTGGGGCTTATGCTCGCTACAGTTGGTGAGTCCTCACTGTTCCAGATGCCCCGCTTCACGATGGGCTTGATGGATCTGCAGTCGGGCATCGGGTTCATCACTCTGGCCATGGCGATGTTTGCCTTGCCTGAGGCTATCTTGCTGATTCTGGATAAGACACGGTCGAAAACGCCGGATCAGCAACAGAACGAAATCAGTCAACTGCGCATCACCAAAGACGAAGCCAAAACCATGGCACCGGTGGTCGGTCGTCAGTCCATTCAGGGGTTTCTGATTGGCGTTTTGCCGGGGGCGGGGGCCACCATTGCCTCGTTTCTCGGTTATGCGGTTGAGCGCAATATTTCCAGCCCCAAAGAGCAGGAAGAGTTTGGTAAGGGGTCGGTGAAAGGGTTGGCGGCACCGGAAACTGCCAATAACGCCGCCTGTACCGGTTCATTCGTTCCGCTGTTGACGTTGGGCATTCCCGGCAGCGGCACCACTGCCATTCTGTTGGGTGCGCTGGTGGCTTTAAACGTCACGCCAGGTCCTCGTTTGATGACCGATCAGCCGGAGATTTTCTGGGGTGTGATCATGTCGATGTACATTGGTAACGTCGTGCTGTTGATTCTCAACCTGCCGTTGATTCCGTATATCGCCAAGCTGCTGACAGTACCGCGCAATTATCTGATTCCGTTCATTCTGTTCTTCACCCTCATGGGTGTGTACATCGGACAGAACAATGCCACTGAGTTGTTGATTCTGGTCGGTCTTGGTGTTATGGCGACGGTGTTCCGTATCGGCGGCTATCCGCTCGCGCCGCTGTTGATCGGGTTTATTCTCGGGCCGATGCTGGAGAACAATTTCGCTCGCTCCATTCAGTTGTATGACGGCATCAGCTTTTTGTGGGAACGCCCGATGACCGGCGTGTTACTGATTCTGTCGTTGTTGTTGGTGTGTTTGCCATCGGTCCGAGGGTTACTTCAACGGCGTCGACAAACCAAAGCTGAAACCAAAACTGTTTAACCGAGTCTTTTGCAGGGTTCGGGATTGGGGAACTTCGGTTCCCTTTTTTTCGGATGTAATGTGGATCAGAGATCGCAAGAATCGTCATTCGGCTCGGCTTTGTATCCGGCACCGTAAACCGATTGAATGGTCAGATTGATAGGCTCCGCCGCCAGCTTTTTCCGGATCTTTTTAATATGACTGTCGATGGTCCGTTCAGAGACGATTCGATGGTCGCTGTAAATAATAGCCGCCAGCCGGCTGCGAGAAAAAATCTTACCCGGGTGCGAGACCAACGCTTTGAGCAGTTCAAACTCCACGACGGTCAGTTCAATCTGCGTCGACGCCGTGGATACGCTCAGCGTGTCTTCATTGAACTGTAGTGCCGACTGCGCGCGTTCATAGTAGGTGGGTTCCTGACGACGCAGCACAGCCCGCACCCGAGCGACGACTTCCCGTGCACTGAACGGTTTGCAGATATAGTCATCAGCACCCTGTTCCAGACCCAGCAAGCGATCAATCTCATCGACCTTGGCAGTCACCATGATGATCGGCACGTTGGAAAACTGCCGCACTTCCTGACAAATCGTATGGCCGTCTTTGACGGGTAACATCAGATCGAGAAGGATCAGATCCGGAGTGTTGTCGCGGATCCACTCGACAGCTTGCGTTCCGTCATCCAGACAGGTGACTTCGTAGCCAGCGGCGTTCAGGTAGTCGCGATGGATCGCGGCAATTTGAAACTCGTCTTCGATAACCAGTATGTGTTGTGTCATAGTCCGCTGGTGACTCGTTGCAGGTGAATGGTCCATTTCAGTCCGCCTAAAGTTGAGGGTTCGGCCAGCAACTGACCGTTGTGAGCGTCGACAATCGTTTGGACGATGGCGAGTCCGAGCCCTGAACCACCGACGGTTCGGGATCGGGAACTTTCCGCTCGGTAAAGTGGTTGGGTCAGTTTACTGAGATCGTCTTCCTGAACGCCGGGCGCACTGTCTTCCCAGATCAGAGTGACCTGACTTTTGGTCACACGGAGGCTTATTGAAATGGAGCCGGGCACGTCGGTATAGCGTAAGGAGTTCTGCATCAGGTTATTGATCAGCTGTGTCAGGCGTCGATCATCTCCCAGAACAAACACATCTAGATCTTGTGGTGGGTACCACGACAGCGTCAAACCCTCGGGCAAGGCCGTTTTCAGCTTAGCGAGTTCATCACCAACCAGTTCGACCAGATCAACATCGTCTTTTTGATAGTCCAGTGCGCCGACGTCAGACATGGACAACTGATGCAGGTCGTCGATCAATGCGTTCAGCCGATGAATGTCATGACTGAGATCATCCAGGTATGTCGGGGTGACCGGTCGAATGCCATCTTTGAGCGCGTCGATCTGGCCTTGCAGAATGGTGACTGGAGTGCGCAGTTCATGAGACGTACTGGCGATCCAGCGTCGGTGTGCTGTCCGGTTGGTGTCGAGCGTGTCTGCCAGCTCATTAAAATCATCCCCTAGGCTGTCCAATACGTCTTTGCCCCGAACCTCCAAGCGGTGGTCATAACGCCCGCGAACCAACGCAGACGTGCCTTGTTTCAGCCGGAAAATACGGCGGGTAATCCAGGTGGTCAACCCAAGAGCGAGCAGACTCGAGACGGCCAGAAGCCCGAGGGCAATTAACAATAAGCGACGGTTGTTGTGGTTATCCATGACCGCTTGCATGGCGATCAACAGTTCCGAGTCGGCACGAACGCCGATTTCACCGAGCGGTTGCCCGTCCTTTTCGATGGGAAAGCGGTAGATGGTATCAGGGCTTTGCATATTGCCGAGTACGGTGTTGCCATCCTGATCGAACAGCAGAATGTGCGGGTTCATACCATGGCGCATGCGGGTAAATGTCGACCTTGGCGGCGGTCTCTGGACTGTCGAGTCATCGTTCTGAGGTGGTGGGTTGTTAAACGGGGCATTGTCTGACGACGGTCGCGGTCGGTCGGGCCGGTTGGTGTCCCCCGGTCGGACGATATACTCAGCCATCAGTTCACGCCAGCGATCGTGCTCTGAGAGCACCCATTGCCAGGATTGCTCGGTTTGATAGATCTCGGCCAGGGCGGTTGCCAATGGAGTGAACCTCTGGGCTTCCTGTTCTTTCAAGTAGTTGCGAAACGCGATCTCGAAGGTCAGCGTAAACCCCCAGTACAAGAGCAGTGCAAAGGCGATGTTAGCCAAGACCAACACCGAGAACAGCTTTACCCACAGGCGTCTCATAATTCTCACTCATCAGATGTCGCGCGGAGTATACGATAAATGACCGATCATTTTATTGGTCCGTTCGGGTTTCACGTTGTTTGCACATTTCGAGCGGAACTGTGAAACAAATGTGCATGTTGGTCGGCAAGGGTGGTGTTAGGGCCGCGTTCACGCAGAATACTGAGCCAAAGCCATCAAGGATGTACCCGCCAATGAAACTCATCATTATCAAGACCGAATCACCCACCGTCTGTCGAGCGTTTGCAGACCGGCTGGCTCTGGCCGGTTTTCATCGCCTGGATCGGCTCAGTCAGGTTCGAATGTTTCGACAGTTAAGCGAGATTGAGGATGGTCGTGGCGAGCCGATTGCTATACAACGCTTGAATCTGTTTGAGCAAGTGAGCGCGGGGCGATGGGCCATTCTCAGTTCACATAACCCCTCTGCTTATGGCGGTTGTATCGACCAGCCAGGGACCATGTCTGTTGAAGTGATCAGTGCGGAGCATCTGAAGTCTGCCAGCGTACTGGCGCGCATCCATTCTCTTGCGGATGAGCAGGAGCGACAGTTACGCCAGTTCCCGATCATTCGGTGGTTGTCTTCATGGTTTTCTCGAGGAAAAAGGAGTTGGGCATGGAATTGATGTTGGTCGATGACGAGGGGTCTTGTGTATTGGATGACGGTATTCGCTTTCGTTTGCAGGCGTCTGGTTATGTGTTTCTGGATCCGGATCAATATGTGCGTACCGACCTGCATACGGCAGCCCTGACGTTTGATGACATATATCGTGCCAAGCAATGGTGTCTAATGGATGCGTTGCAAACGGTTCAGGCGGGGATGGCCGTTGTTATGAACCGGGATTTTCTTGCGGATTTTGATATTGCGCGCTTTTATGCCATTGGCTGTCGCGTCACGACAGTAAGAGCGAATCGGGTGGTGCGGTTTTTACGGTCAAACCGGACGCCCCGCCAAAAGGAGGAGCGTCAAGTCAATGGACGTTACCTGAGAGCTGCAAGCGGAAGGTGATACCATCCGCAAGACCGGCTAGGGATGTTTTTCGGTGTCTCAGGGGACTACGGAACGGGTCAGATCCAGCCAGTTCAGGTTCCAGCTGCCACCCAGTACCTGAATCCTTAGTGTCTGTACGCCCGCCGCCAACCCGACCGTGCCGGTGATGGTTTGCCAGTTCTGCCAATCGCCGGTATCGGGGACCGATTGCGTATCCAGAACGGTGCCATTTACCATGATCTGAAACGCCTGATCACCGCTGCTGCCTCCGCCGCTGGCGACTCGGTACGCGATGTCATAGGTGCCGGCTTCGGCAACGTCGATGCTGTATTCAAGAAAGTCGTCCGGATCCATATAACCGACATTCTCACCACCGCCAATATCACTGCAGGTTTCAATCTGAATGCCAAGCATGTTGGACATGTCTTCCGCTTCGATTAAACCCGGCACCGGAATCGTCTTGAGCGCGGTATGCACCACGTCGCTGGCGAAGCTCTCGTCCTGTTCGTTCATAGCGTGGACACGGTAATAGTAGGTTTGTGTCGCGGACACATTGGTGTCGACATACACCAGCGCATCGAGATTGGTCGCGATCGGCTGATATCCCGACGCCAGACTGGTGGAGCGATAAACGTTATAGCCGGTGGTTTTTTCCGGGGTGGCACTGGCGTCCCAGGTGAGCGTGACCTGATCTGCGGTTTCCTGTAGCGCGACATTCAATGGCCGATCGGGCAGATCAAACAATGCCGAGCGCTGGTCCGCAGTCATGGCGTCACGCAAAGGTTCGTGGATGTCATAAGCCATGTCGCCAAAGGCGTTAAACAAGGTTTCGATGGTCTCTTTTGACGCGGTGTTGAAGTCGATCGCGGCAAAGGGACCTTCAACCAATACATCGATTCCGTTTACCGGCTGAGCTTCTACGAGATAAAACTCAGCCCAGGTATCCTGGCTGTCATTGCGTTTAAAGGTACCGGCAAGTCGGTAAGTCGCTGAAGCGTCCAGCGAAATGCGCTGATAGATACCACCGTTCACATCCGAGCCGGTCATGTGCAGTGCGGTGCCATCGGAACCGGCCGGCAGTTTGGCCGGATCGGTTGCGGCAAAGTTCAGGGTCGGCAAGGTTGAGGCGGCCCAGGATGTCCAGCCGGTGCTGCTACCAAACTCGCCGTTGATGAGCAGTTCCTCCCCGGTATCGACGTTTTTAATGCTGAGCCCATCGACCGTCACGTCCAACGCACCGGTGTTGGCAGAGGCGCCAAACTTGACGACAAAGTAGTAATCATTAATCCCACTGCGATCGGGCGTGAACTCGGTTGCGGGCGTGGTACAGGCATTGGCAAGGGTCGAGTCCCAGGCGTTGCAGTCCGCTGTCCAGGTGTCGGCTTTTGCTAGCAGTCCCAGGGTTTCTTTGTTGGTGACCATTCCCCAGCGTCCGGAACCCTGGCCGCCTTCATTGGTAATCAACTTATACGACCAGGCGGTGCTGGCCCAACCCAGATCGCCGTAATGGTCGTAGGTGGCTTGGGTAATCTCGGCCCCCAGTTCGAGACCCAAACCGGTCCAGGGTTGCATTTCACCCACCAGGAAGGGGACGTTTTTCTCCTGCAAACGAGCGTCCCATTCGCAGATGCCGCCGTTGCCATCGACACCACATTTCAGCCAATCCCGATGCACGGCGTAGCCGATCTCGCCCCAGCCAAAAATGCCCGGATAGAAATGCATTTCCAGAGCGACGTTGGTCAGGCCGATGTCCTCGGGTTTTTCATAAGCATCAATGCCGGCGGAGTGACCCGGTAAAATAACAACTTTGTCAGCATCGACGTCGCGAATGGCGTCGTAGAGTTCGATCGACTCAGTTGCAAGGTTGGCTGGAGTGGTCCCCCAGGGCTCGTTGAGGACCCCATAGGCGGCAACAGCCGAACGGTCTCGATACCGCGTCGCAATCTGCTGCCACAACCAGCGGGTTCGCGCCTGGTACTCTTCGTTATCCCAGTATTCGTTGAGTCCGGCGCAGCCACTGTGATGCTCCCAGCCCTGAGCGCCGACAGCTCCATGCAGATCCAGAATGACATAGATGTCTCGTTTCTCCGCTTCGTCGATGGCGTAATCCAGATATTGCCAGGCATCGTCGCGCAGCGTCATAGGGTTGTGTTCGTCTTCAATGAGGTTCCAGATAAACGGCAGGCGAACAACGTTGATGCCAAAGCTGTCTAACAGATCCCAATCCCGATCCGTGATCCAGTTGTCCCGGAACTGATCCATCAGTCGTTCACGTTCCGCAAACCCGAAGCGATCATCCAGCACGGCTTCCAGAGAACACTGATCGCCGATCTGATCCGTTTCCTGACCCATCATCCAGAACTCCTGCAGCAACCAGTTGCCGAGGTTGACGCCTTTCAGCACGACAGGCTGGTTGTGGTTATCGACCCACTGAGTGCCTTGGGTATGAAGCGGGGCGAGAGTCGAGGGTTGCCCCGGGTCCGGATTATTGCCTTCGTCCTGGCAGCCAATGAACGTTGCGGCGACGGTCAAAATTGCCGGAAGTCCGACCGACTTCCAGCGAGACCATTTTTGAAAAGTCTTGTTCAATGCGTATCTCCTGTTTTTATTGTGATCGTCAAACAGGCGCAGTGTCGGCACTTTTACGAGGGTGTGTCGTTCGTTTACCGGCAAACGAACGCCAAACCCGATGATTTTCGACTCGGTGGGTTAGAAATGTGAAACGATTGGCAAATCAGCTGTGCCGTCTAAAGGGGTCTCTTAAGAGGAGTGAGCATCGTTAACAGGCCCTAGTGGAAGGTCTGAACCATGGCTTGACCGTCGGTTGGCGTCACGATCACTTCATCCAGCTGCCACTCATTCAGGTGCTTTGATGCTTTGACATGCACAGTCGCTTTCGACACGTCTCCTCGGATGGCGTAATAAATGTCGGAGTGGCCTGCTGTACCGCTGTTTGTAATCGATCCTAAGACAGGCCAACCCGGTTCGATGGATTGACCGATCATTTCAGCGACTTGGGTGTTTTCTTTAATATACTGCAGTGACAACTCATAGGGCTCACCCTTTAATAAGGTAATGACCCACAACGAGAATCCCGTTGAGAAAACAGCAACGAATATTATGCCAGGTACAATGAGTTTCCAGGGTGAGTCTTGCTTCATGTGGTTCCGAACTTCCTGTGTATTTGAATGATTAAATCAGACCGAGTGTCTGCCGTTTTAACCAATGCCGTATAGGCTGTGAGTCGTTAACGGCTATGCCGTTTTAGTGACGGTGACCGGAATCGAGAGCCGTCGATACTGACTGGGAGTCATGTCGTGAGTTTTCTTAAACAGAGTATTAAACACCGACTTACTGTTAAACCCGGACGCCAGATACACCTCGGTGATGGATTCGGTTTGATGCGCCGGATCAATCAGCCTGTCGGTGGCCTCCTGAATACGATAACTGTTCACGAACTCGTAGAAGTTTTTACCGAAGTGCCGGTTAATCAATGTTGAAAACTCTTTCGTGCCATAGTCAAAGGCGTTTGCCAAGGTGTCGAGTTTTAAATCGGGATCGGTGAACAGTTTTGAGTGCGCATCCTACCGTCGATGTCGGCGATAATGCCAGGGTCGGATTCAAACGCAGGAAGTGCCGCCTTTTCATGTTGAGTACTGGCTTCATTCACGGTTTCAAAACCGGAGAAGTAACGCACGCCGATGAATACCCACAGACTCATCAGCGCAAAGTTGAGGTAATAACCGGTCAGGCCTAATTGAACAAAGAGCTTGAAGTCCATCGGGTGAGACAGGTTGCGAACCTTAGCCACACTGAGCAGCCACTCCATGACCGAAACGCAGGTAAAGGCGATCACCAAACCCCAAAGCCACTTCAAATCGCGTTGATTCAGCTGAGAAAAGCTTTGCAGTCGTGCCTGTCGATAGCGATACAATACCCACAAGCCAAGCAGGCCATACACGACTCGCAATGCGCGCCCGAGAAAATCAGCATACACATAGCCGGTATCGTAGACGTACCGTTCGCTTTTGATCAGAAACATGCGCACTGGCGTCGATTCACTGTAAAAGGTAACGATGAGAAAGACGACAAATGCGCCGGCTGGAATCAGATGCCACAGCTGCATCGGATGAAAGCGAAAATCCTTAAAGACCAGACTGCGTAAACACAGGTACAGTAACGCTCCTTCAAGAAAATAGGCAGTGGCACCGATAAAATAGAGTTGTGGCCAATGCTCGCGAACATAGAGTTTGAACTGTCCTCCCCACAGAATGAGCTCATGAAGAGGTATGCTGGCGTGCACGGCCAGGAAGGCTGCCAGCATAAAAACGCCACGGCTTCGGGCTTCGTTGGTTATCGCAAGGATCAGGGCAAAAAACAGACATTGCATAGTCGTCATCAACAGGATGACGTCATGAAAGTTAAAGAGTATTTGCCCCATGACGTGATTCCTTTTCTGCGTTAACACACGGTGGCTTAGGCCAGAATTCCATTTGAGAAGAACCTTACAACAAAATGCAAAAGAATGAGAACAGTAACTGTTCTGAGCGCCGCTGCATTTATCGGGTTGTTTGTGTCGCTTTTTACATAATGACCGTCATCGTTCTAACCGATCTATATCAAGAAAACGAGAAAAAGTGAGCTGTTTAGAAAACAAACATTAAATTTCTGTAGTAATCAATTTGAATACATTGATAGGATGTTACCGCATAACGCAAAGGATGCTTGCTTGATTACCGTAACGACACAAATGCCGCCAGAAACTCGGTCGCGATTGAATCGGTTGGGCAATAAAAAATCTCAATAAAAAAGGATGCACAGATGAATGAACGCAATGATCTGCAAGGATTGGGTGGTTGGCTGATATTGATCGGTATTGGTGTGGTGATTGGACCGTTTCGTACTTTGTTTACCTTTGGTCCTATCTATTACGGCATATTCACCGATGGCACCTTTGGATTGTTAACGAGTCAGTGGTCGGAGTTTTATCATCCGCTCTGGGCCCCGGTTCTCATTGGAGAAACCCTATATAACTCATTGATGTTGATCGTTTCGGTGGTGATGATTTATCTGTTCTTCACCAAACACTATCTGTTTCCAAAGGTATATATCGCTGTTGTTGTCGTGTCTTTGGTTTTTATTCCACTGGATTCGTGGCTGCTGTCCTTTATCTTGCCAGGCGAACCCATGTTTGGTCCGGAGGCGTTGGGGGAGTTTGCTCGCACGCTGGTGGTTGCATTGATCTGGATTCCTTACATGCTCATCTCAAAAAGAGTCAAAGCGACGTTTGTGGAAAAGATGCCTCAAAAACCCATGAGTTTTGAGTAGATCAAACTGAGACAACCGATCGAAGGTGATTCTACAAGCGGCTGTTTGTTTTCATGAATCAGCTTTATATCGTGCAAGGGTAGAGCACTGGTCGTTTCGGTCAGTTCAGCACAGCAGGAATGTCAGGTGGGTTCTTGACCATACAGGGTCACGATTTCTGAAGAGGGAGGTTATTGCCCGGGCATGAAAGGAAAGGGTTCGCGTGTTAGGCGAACCCCGTTGGCCTTAGTCTTCTGAATGGAAACCCAGGTCTTCCGAAACAGCCAGTGACTTCTGCTTCAACAGCTCAATATAGTGCGCTTTCTTTTCTTCCGTATGGCGCAGTGTCGGATAAGAAATACTCATGCCGGCGATCACCCGTCCAAAGCGGTCAAAAATCGGGGTGGCGATGCAGCGCAGCCCGGTTTCCTGTTCCTCAACGTCTTCGCCAAAACCCTGTTCGCGGACGATGTCGAGCTCTTTGATCAGCGAGTCCACATCGTTATGGGTGTTTTCGGTATGCGGTAAAAACTCAGTGTCTTTCAGCAGCTCACGAACGTCCTGTTCGGTTCGGTCGGCCAGTAATACCTTACCGATTGCGGTACTGTACAGCGGGTTGCGACCGCCTACTTTCGACTGCATGCGCAGGTTGTATTGCGAGTCTACCTTGTGCACATAAACAATGTGGTCTTCATCAATGGTGCCCAGGTGAAGGGCTTCTTTTGATTCTTCACCGATCTCGCGCATAACCCGGTCGGCACTGCCGATCAGGTCAACATATTCCAGGGCTTTGGCACTGAGTTCATAGAGTTTAAGCGAGAGCGAGTATTTGTCGGTTTCGCCTTCCTGATGCACATATCCGAGCATTTTCATGGTCTGCAGGAATCGATAAACGGTGCTTTTGGATGTCATCAGTTTGCCCGACAGTTCGGTCACACCGATGGATTGATGTTCCGCCAGTTCAGACAAAATACTGAAGACTTTCATGACGGAGGAAACGGGTTCTACCTGAGTGTTTTTTGTCGTGTCCATAATTGTTTTATAAATAGTGTAATTGTGTTTCAAAAATTATAAAACTATGTCGAAAGAAATGCTATGTCTGTCGAAAACAATTATGAAACAAGTGGTTAATCGTTTAAGTCAGGGGTGGCCAAAACCGGTTTGGGCACCCCTGAACACGTTAGGCGTCGAGAACCGAACGCACGTAGTTGGTGATCTCGTCGACCTGACTGTTTTCAAAAAAACAGGCCTGAAAACGCTCGCCTGACACGGCGGTTTTGACCAGCTCGGGGTCAATCGCGCGTAAGGTATCAAGATAGTTATCTTTCAGCACGGCCGCTTTGACATCATTCAGAATGGCAGCGTTACGCACCTGCGGTTCACGGCGCTCAATCGGATAGCCCTGGCCACGTTCACCGGTCAGTGCTTTTTCGAAAATGTAGCGCACATTCAGTTCTGCGCCCCAGCCATAGCCTTTGGCAAACGCCAGTGCCAGTGCATTGCCGTTATTGATCTGATTGAACAGGAAGGCATCGGACGGTTCCAGACAATAGCCACAGACCACGCCAGGATGCGCGTTCAGTGACATCATAGCGCCCTGGCCCGTACCACAACCGGCGAATACAAAGTCCACAGCTTTTGAGTTCAACAACAGGCTGGCCATGATGCCCAGATGGATGTAAGTCAGGTGATGGTCGTTTTCGCCATCCATGCCGACGTTAAACAGGGTGTGCCCCATTGGTTCAGCAACCGTTTTAAGTTCGTTCAACACAGTCGGGTTTTTCGCCGCCTGGCTGTTTTCCATCATAAGCGCGATTTTCATAATAATCTCCGTAAGTGATTCGTGATCGGGTGGCTCAGTCTAAAAAGTCTTTGCGCATAGGGGTGAAGTTATCCAACAGCACGCCGGGCTCAACGCAAACACAGCCATGCATGACATTCGGTTTTTTATACAGGGTATCACCGGCCTTAACGCGCTTGGTTTCGTCACCGATGGTGAAGTCAAACTCGCCTGACAGCACATAGGTCAGTTGCTCGTGCGGGTGGCTGTGCATCGGGCCCACTGCGCCTTTGTCGAAATGGACTTCGACGGTCATGATGTTGTCGCTGTACGCCATGATCTTTCGGGAAACCCCATCGCCAAGATCTTCCAGTGGAACATCTGAATTGTAAATAAACATTGGCACTCTCCTGGTCGGTGATTTTATCAGTGTGTGGTCTGATCAACATCGGCGGCAATGATAAGCGCCGTCTTGATCAGATTAATTATGTCTTTTGCCTTGCGTGCCCGGATCAGTTCCGGTTTGACAAACCAGCTGCCACCACAGGCCATGACCTGTGGAATACTGAGGTAGCTTGACAGGTTGTCTGGATTAATTCCGCCGGTGGGCATCACGGACATCATTCCGTAAGGCGCCAGTACCGCCTTCAGGAACGCGACACCGCCGGAGGCTTCCGCTGGGAAGAACTTAACCGCGGTGATATCCATCGACAGGGCACGTTCGATTTCACTGGGCGTGCAGACGCCGGGAATCATTGGCAGATTGATCTGCTGGGCGGTGCTGACTACGGCCGGATTCAACCCGGGGCTCACGGCAAAGTCAGCGCCGAGTGATTTAACCTGCCGGGCCTGGTCGGCGGTTAATACCGTGCCTGCGCCGATGCAAAGATCGGGTTGCCGTTGTTTCATCGCGGACAATACCGCTAAGGCGTTAGGTGAGCGCAGCGTGATTTCGGCAACGGGCAGGCCGGCATCAATCAGTTGATCCGCCAGCCATTCACCATCGGCGACGTCGTTCAGGTCCACCACGGGGATGATGCGAAAAGGCTTCAGTAAATCGAGGATGGTGTTCATGCCGACTGTCCTAATTTGAGATCGTTTGTCAGGTGCTTGCTGATGACGGCCCCCGGCGCTTGAATGACCCGGGAAGCGACCGTGTGTCCCCAGCTTGCAGCATCCATTGGTTCCGCGCCTAACAGGCGCTTAGCGAGGTAACCGGCCGCGAAAGAATCCCCAGCCGCGGTGGTATCAACGACGGTTTCAATCACCTGGGCCGGCACCTCAGAGAGGTGTCCGTGAACGTTTAACAGGCAAGCTTTTGCGCCGCGTTTCAACACTATCTCGGTGCAGTTGGCGTGTTGGAAAATGGCCTCAGGACGATCGAAACCAAAATGGGTCTGTTCATCTTCTTCGGTTAACAGCGCCAGGTCCGTGACGGCCAGCATCATCCGATACGCCTGACGGCTTTCATCGGTTGATGACCAAAGCATGGGTCGGTAGTTGTTATCGAAAGCGATCTTACCGCCGTTCTCCCTATAGCGGGTCAGGGCATCAAACAAACATGCGCGACCCTTGTGTGTCAGTATGGCAAGTGTGATGCCAGACAAATAAACCCAATCGAAACCGGCCAGTTTAGCCGTCAGTGAATCGGGTGTTTCATGGTCGAACATGTATTTAGCAGCCGAATCATTGCGCCAGTAGATGAATGAACGCTCGCCCTGATCATCCACCAGGATCTGATACAGCCCCGGGACTTTGTTGGGCAGGCGAGGGCACAGCTCTGTTCGAATGCCTTCCTGTGCCCAGGCGGTCACCAGCGCATCACTCAACGGATCTTCACCGATGGCCGTGAGGTAATGCACGGCCACGGTATCCGGCAGACAGCGGCGCAGATAAACCGCCGTGTTGTAGGTGTCGCCACCGAAGCCCTGCTTCAACTCAGCAAACGGTGTACCGGACAGTTCCACCATGCATTCACCGATGCAGGCGATGGAAAACATGGGAGGCTTGGCTGCAGTCATCTTCATTGGCTCTGTGATTATCGTGCTAACCAACCGCCGTCGACGGCGATGGTATAGCCATTGATGTATCGCGACGCTTCAGACGCTAAGAATACGGCTGGGCCGCCAACATCGCTGGGCAATCCCCATCGACCGGCCGGGATTCGATCAAGAATTTCTTTTGAGCGCTCGGCGTCATTGCGCAGCGCTTCGGTATTGTTGGTTGCCATGTAGCCCGGAGCAATCGCATTGACGTTGATGCCCTGACCTGCCCATTCATTGGCCAGCAAGCGGGTGACCCCCATAACGGCACTTTTTGATGCGGTATAAGATGGCACACGGATACCACCCTGGAACGACAGCATGGACGCGATGTTAATGATGTTGCCGCTGGTTTTTTGTTTCATGACCTGGCGGGCAAAGGCTTGTGACATAAAGAACACCGACTTGATGTTCACATTCATCACGTCGTCCCAATCTTTTTCGCTGAACTCAATGGCGTCGTTGCGGCGAATGATACCCGCGTTGTTGACCAGAATATCGACCTTACCGAATGCAGAAACGGCGTTATTGACGATCTGTTCGGGCGCGTTCATGTCACTCATGTCAGCCAAAACGCTGTGAAAGGTCAGACCTTTGCTTTCAAACAGTTCGATGGTTTCTGTGGGTTCAGCCAGATTAACGCCAACGATCACCGCGCCGGCTTCGGCCAGCGCCAGAGCCATTCCCTGACCCAGACCGGTGTTGCACCCGGTTACGATGGCCACTTTGCTGCTTAAACTGAAATTTTCTAACATAGATGTTCACCTTTAACCCATCACGGATGTTTCGTTCGGGTACATAGCTCTGCTCGTATCGGTTGGCTGGAAGCGGCTTTGTTCAGACACAGCGCACCTCCACCAACCCGTTTATGGTCAGATTATTGCCAGTATTTAACGGTACTGGTCCGGCGATCTCGTACCAATCTCGCCGGAGATCTGCTTACTTCTTAATGGCTCGTCGCAAGATGCGTTCGCCTTGCTTGTAAAAGCTCATTGCGGCTTCTTCAACGGTTTTCTGTCCGTGGTCCATCTGTTCGATGTTTTCCTGGAACAGGGCAACCAGTTGTGGGTTTTCGAAGTGGCCGGAGGTAGGTACTTGCTTCGGCAGTTCGTTGATTAACGCCAGGCCAGAAACGGACAGGTCGCTGTTGTTCAACGTGCCATTTTCAGCCAGCACTTCACGCGCGTATTTGTTCAATGGAACGCCACGCTGCAGACCCATCACTTCGATGCCTTCTTTCTCGTTCAACAGGAAGTTCAGCAACTTGGCGGCTTCTTCCGGCTGGTCGGAGTTTTTGGAAATCGAGAACATCAGACCGGGCTTGTAGAACAGACCGGAGCTGGCCGCACCGTCGAGGATCGGGTACTCACCCAGTGCCAGTGTCATCGGTGGCTGCAGGTTGTTGCCATACTTGTTAATGGCCGAGTTCCACATGTACAGGCCCGCCCATTCACCGTTGATCCAAGGCTTGTGTTCGTACAGGTTGGCGGCACCGAAGGACGCAATGTATTTACTGCTTGGCGTAACATGGTTTTCAACCATGTCGGCGTACAGTTGGAAGAATTCCACCATCTGGTCTTCGGAATAAGCGAAGGTGCGGTTGGCTTCGTCAATCATCGGAATGCCATATTTCTGCACCATGTAGGAGCGGTTCATGGCGATCACATCGCGGCCTTCCAGCACCAGCGGGAAGTATTTATCGCCCAGTTTTTCCTGGAACACGGGGCCGGCGGCCATCAGTTCATCCCAGGTGGTTGGGAAGTCGAGGCCGGCATCGGCCCAAACGGTTTCGTTAAAGTAGAAGATACGTGCCGCCATCGAGACAGGCAGTGAGTTCAGCTTGCCATCGATGGTGCCCAGCGCCAGCGCGGACTCATCAAACTGAGACAAATCCAGTTGCGCAGACAGTGTGCGCAGATCATGGAAGCCATCGCCTTTCGGAGAAAAGATCGGCAACCAGTTCCAGTTGGTTTGCATCAGGTCTGGTTCGGTCTTACCGGCGATTTGTGTGGTCAGACGTTCCAGGTGACCACCCCAACCGGTGTACTCGGTTTTGACGACGTTGCCGGATGCCGCTTCATAGACATCTACAGCCGCATTGGTGGCTTCGTGACGGGAGTTGCCACCCCACCAGGAAAAGCGCAGTTCTTCAGCTTGGGCGACGGTGCTGCCGGCGGCCATTGCGAGGCCGATTGACAGGCAAAGTACGGATTTTCTTATCATTGTTTTAACCTCATACGTTTTAGAGAGAGATGTTCTCTTCAGTTTCTTGATTGAAAATGTGACAGTGGCTGGTGTCGAAATAGAACGACACGTCACTGTCGAGAGACTGACTCAGCTGTTCTTCCACCACAGCGGCGGGTATCCGCGCACAGAACTGTTTATCGCCCAGCATCAGATAGACGTAAAACTCTGAGCCCATGTTCTCAAGCCGTACCACCTTGCCGGTGACGACCTGATCTTTTGGCGACTCGTCCGTGGCCAGGTGGATGAACTCAGGACGAATACCAAAGATGACCGACTCGTGATGAGCCGCGTTAATTTTTTCTGCTTTTTTCTGTTCAATGCTGATCGTCTGCCCGGCAAAACTGACCTGAACCAGACCGTCGTCGGTTTTAATCAGGTTGGCATCGATGAAGTTCATTTCCGGTGCCCCGATGAACCCGGCAACAAACAGGTTGGCCGGTGATTTATAAAGATTGGCCGGCGTATCAACTTGCATGATGTGGCCGTCTTTCATGACACAGATGCGATCGCCCATGGTCATGGCTTCGGTCTGATCGTGGGTGACGTAGACCGTAGTTGCCGACTGATTGGAGTCTTTCAGGCGCTTGTGCAAGTCAGAGATGCGTACCCGCATGGACGCGCGCAGTTTGGCGTCCAGGTTGGACAACGGTTCGTCAAACAGGAAGACGCTCGGTTTTTTCACAATCGCCCGGCCAACGGCAACACGTTGTGCCTGACCACCCGACAGCTGGCGGGGCAGACGATCGAGCAGCGGGGTAATTTCCAGCAGCTCGGCCGCTTCATTGACGTACTGGTCGATGGTGGCCTTGTCGAGGCGCGCCAGCTTCAGACCAAAACCAAGGTTTTCACGTACGGTCATGTGCGGGTAGAGCGCGTAGTTCTGGAACACCATCGCAATGCCGCGATCTTTCGGCGCCAGGTTGTTCACCGGCGTTTGCCCGATGTGGATTTTACCGCCGGAAATGCTTTCCAGACCGGCGAGCATGCGCAGCGTGGTCGACTTGGCACAGCCGGACGGACCGACCATGACCATGAACTCGCCGTCTTTGATTTCAAGGTCGATACCGTGTACCGCTTCGAAACCGTTGGAGTAAACTTTGGTGACTTTTTCTAAGGTTACGTTTGCCATTTTATTTTTATCCTTTCACACCGCCGGCAGTGACTCCTTCAATGAAGTAGTTCTGCGCAATCAGGAACACAACTATGGAAGGCACAATGGCAATCGACGCCATGGCCAGAATTTCATTCCACTGAGCACCTTCAGTGACATCAATCGACAGTTTCAGTGCCAGGGCTATCGGATACTTCTCAACGCTGGAGATGTAGATCAGCGGACCGAGGAAGTCGTTGACTGACCACATGAACTGGAACAGCGCAACCGAGATGATCGCCGGTTTCAGGATCGGCACGACGATGTACCACAGCAATTGAAAGGAGTTACAGCCGTCGATCATGGCCGCTTCTTCCATGTCGGTTGGCAGCCCGCGCAGGAACTGAATCAACATGAAGACAAAGAAGCCCTGGGTGGCAAAGGCCATAGGCAGATACAGCGGCATGTAGCTGTCGAGCATGCCCATCTCGCGGAACATCAGATATTGGGGAATCAGCAACACCGATTGCGGCAACAGAATGGTTGCGATCAGTGTGGTGAACCAGAACTTCTTGAACGGAATGTCAAAGCGTGCAAATCCAAAGGCAACAATCGTCGACGAAATAACCGTCAGGATCACCTTGGGAATGACGTACGCAAAGGTGTTCAGGAAGAACCGCGCGAAGGTGTATTCGGTACCGGTTTTCCAGCCGTTGATGAAACCGTCCCAGGAGAACTCTTTCGGGATCAGGCTCATTGAGGTAAAGATTTCATAGTTCGGTTTGAATGCTGCCGAGACCATCCAGGCCAACGGGTACAGCATGATCAATCCGGTCAGTAACAGGACGCCGTAGCGAATCGCTGCGTTAATGCGTTCTTTACGCAGCGTGCGTTTCACTTCCTGGTTAATCTGCATGGCTGTGTAATTCACAGTCTGGTTCTGAGTGGCCTGATCAGTCATTTTTGCCTCCCTTGTCACCGGAGTAGAACACCCAGTATTTGGATGATTTAAAGGAAATTGAGGTGAAGATCGCGACAATGATGAACAGCACCCAGGCGAGCGCACTGCCGTAGCCCATGTCGAAGTATTTGAAGGCGGTCTCATAGATGTACAGTGAGAACAGATACGTCGACTTAGCCGGACCGCCGGCCGTGATGACGTAAGGCGCCGTAAACTCCTGGAAGGCCTGTGTCGTTTGCATAATGAAGTTGAAGAAGATGACCGGCGTGATCAGCGGAATGGTGATCTTGGTAAACATGTGCCATTTCGATGCACCATCAATCATGGCCGCTTCGTATTGCGACTGCGGTACGCTTTGCAACGCCGCCAGGAAAATCACCATCGCCGACCCGAACTGCCACACGCGCAACAAGGTGACGGACAACATGGCAAAGTGCGGCTCTCCCAACCAGGCCACCGGTGGGATCCCGAGGTACCCGATAAAGGTATTCAGTAACCCGTCCAGTGAAAAGATGGCCCGCCATAACACGGCGATCGCCACACTCGACCCAAGGATGGATGGAATGTAGTAAGCCGTCCGGAAGAACTTGATGCCGCGCAGTTTAAAGTTCAGAACAAACGCAATGAACAGTGCGAAAGCGAGCTTCAGTGGAATGGTCAGAAACACATAAGCAAAGGTGACCCCTAAGGACTTATAAAAGGTTTCATCGCCGAGCATGTAAGCGTAATTATCCACTCCAACAAAGGAGGGAGTACTGATCAGGTCATAGTCAGTAAAACTGATGATCAGGGAAGAAATAAACGGAAAAGCCGTAAATACAACCAGTCCGATGATATAAGGACTGATATAAGCCAATCCTAACTTGCGATTTTCGTACATAGTCTGCCGTCTCAAGTGTTGTTTTTGTGGACAACCTGAAATCATGGTATCCGGTTTAGATATTATTGCAACGGTCAAATCTAAAAAAATGAAACAAGATTTTATTTTTTTGATCCAGGACATGTGGTATTTTGAAATCATAAACGGGATCGGGTTGGCGCTATGGTTGAACGCCCGCTGTTGAGCGGGTTAACACGGTGTTAGCCCAAATCGTAAAAAGACCCGAAAAAACAATGAGTTAACGAAGAGGACTGTTTACATGGGGATAGGATCGATCGTGCCGATGGCCTTTCAGACGCAGGAAGACCCGGATACCGGCGCCCGACTGACGCGACTGACACCCAAGGGTGCTATCTGCCACCGCACCTACTTTTATCAGAAAAGCTTTACCCGGGACGGCTCACATCTGTTGTTTGCCGGTAACTTTGATCAGCATTGGAACTATTACCTGCTGGACATGACCAAACAGACCGCGCGACAGCTGACCGAAGGCGAGGGCGATAACTCCTTTGGCGGTTTTCTGTCGACCGATGATACGGTCTTCTATTACGTGAAGCACAACCGCGACCTGATGCGGGTTCGCTTAAGCGATGGTGAACACACCACGGTCTACGAAGTCCCGGACGGTTGGGTCGGCTATGGCACCTGGGTGCCCAATAGTGAATGCACCAAGGTGGTCGGTATTGAGATCGACGCCGACGACTATATTGAGCTTACCGACTGGAAAAAGTTTGCTGAACTATACCACCGCAACCCACACTGCCGGCTGATCTCCATCGATCTGAGTACGGGTGAGCGCACGGTGATTTCCGATCAGAACACCTGGCTGGGTCACCCGATCTATCGGCCTTTTGACGACTCGACCGTCGCATTTTGTCACGAAGGGCCGCACGACCTGGTGACCACGCGCATGTGGATGGTCAATGAAGACGGGACCAATATTCGTAAAGTGCATGAGCAGGCGCCCGGAGAGAGCTGCACCCACGAGTTCTGGGTGCCGGACGGTTCGCGTATGATTTTTGTGTCATACCTGCGTGGTGAATCGGATCGCTGGATCTGCTCCGTCGATCCGGACGGTGCCGGCTCGTCACGGCTGATGCAGATGCCACCTTGCAGTCACATCATGAGTAATTACGATGGCACGCTGCTGGTGGGAGACGGCTCTGACACGCCGGTCGATGTTGCCAATGCCGACGGGCACGAGTTGGAAAACGACCCCTACCTGTATGTGTTCGATCTGACTCGTAAAGAGACCCGAAAACTGTGTCGTCATGACACCAGCTGGGAAGTTCTGGATGGCAGCCGACAGGTGAACCACCCACATCCGTCCTTTACCCCGGATGAAAAACAAGTGATGTTTGGGTCCGATAAAGAGGGAACACCAGCCATTTATTTGGCGGATTTGTAGCGTTTTCAGGATCTGGCGTGTCACGCGTCGCAGTCACTGTCGCCATCAGGGAGCAACGGAACGGATGCTCCCTGGCCCTGCTTTTTTTCGATCTCCGTTGCTCTGTGTTTAAAAATCGCGTATCAGTGTGCAGAAAATGCCCGGTTGATGCCGTAGGTTCTTGGAACGTTCTATATAAAAATAAAGCAAACAGGGAGAGTGAAGCATGAAAAAAACAAGTTGGTGGCTACTGTTGTTTCTGTCAATCAGCGTCGTCGGATACGCACTGTTTGCTTATTCGGTATTACCGCTGGGCAATGTCGTCCACCCGGATATGAAAGCTGTGTATCAGCAAAAGCCGCTGCTGATTTACACTCACGTTTTCGGGGCAGTGGTGGCCTTAGCACTCGGACCGTTCCAGTTTTCTTCAAAGCTGCGCCAACGCTATCTGACCGCTCATCGTTGGAGTGGCCGCGCCTACCTTTTGTTTGGTGTGTTATTTGGCGGTCTGGCCGGATTATTTTTGGCGCAGCACGCCTTTGGTGGGTTGATTTCGCAAGTCGGTTTCAGCTTGTCCGCGTTGGTTTGGTTATTTACCGGCAGCATGGCGTTGGTCTCGATCCTCAGTGGCGATACTCAGGCGCACCGGCGCTGGATGGTGCGCAACTTTGCGCTGACTTTTTCAGCCGTGACGCTGCGAATGTACCTGGGTGCCTTTACTGCAGCCGGTGTCCCTTTTGCCGAGTTTTATCCGTTACTGGCCTGGATCAGTTGGGTGCCCAATATTCTGTTGGCGGAATGGATTTTTAACCGCCAGGAGTCGCAGGCCGTAACTTCCTGAATAAGTCGCTGACTCCAGACTTTTCACCTTAACCGGCCAGTTGCATGGCCGGTTCGCTGCTTTCATTCGAACCTTTTGAATTTCCATTCGACACACATCATTCCTAAAAACGTTCATATGAAATAAAACTGACTTTCAAACGAAACAATACTGTCATCTGACAGTGCTTAACTGGCTCCTCGTTCAAATCAGTCCACACAATAAACCAAAGACTACAGACGAGGGATGATCATGTTTAAGAAGACATTGGCGGCAGCGGCGTTGAGCACACTGTCTCTGCAAGGCTTTGCTGCGACAGAAATCGAATGGTGGCACGCCATGGGTGGCGCACTGGGTGAAACGGTGAATGCGATGGCTGAAGAATTTAACGCGTCGCAGAACGATTACCAAATCACGCCGGTATTCAAAGGCAGTTACGAAGAAACCATGACGGCTGGTATTTCAGCGTTCCGTGCGGGCGAAGCGCCTCATATTATCCAGATCTTTGATGCAGGCGCCGCGACCATCATCAATGCTCGCGGTGCAGCCGTGGCTGTTCAGGACGTGATGAGCGACGCCGGTTACAACTTCGACATCAACGATTACATCTCTGGTGTGCGCTATTTCTATGCCGATGAAAACGGCAAAATGGTTGGCATGCCGTTTAACTCCTCCACGCCGGTGCTCTATTACAATAAAGAAGCCCTGGCGGCGGCGGGTGTTCAACCGCCAGCTACCTGGGAAGAGTTTGAAGACGTCGCGCAAGCGCTGAAAGACGCCGGTTACATTGCGTTGTCTCAGTCGCACACCCCTTGGATCTTCTTCGAAAACTTCCATTCGCGTCACAACCTGCAATTGGCCGATGCCGACAACGGTTTTTCAGGTCTGCCTGAAAAAGTCATGTACGACAACGATGCCCTGGCGGCGCACCTGACGGCTGTTAAGGAATGGAAAGACAACGGTTACTACGGCTATTACGGTCGTGCCTGGGGCGACAACCAGGCGGCCTTTGAGCAGGGCGAAGTGGCGATGTGGTTGGGCTCTTCCGGTTCATTCGGCGGTCTGAAACAGTCAACCGATTTCGATTTCGGTACTACCTACCTGCCGTATTGGGAGTCGGTTTATGAAGACGCTGGCTCTACCTTCATTGGCGGTGCTGCGCTGTTCACCATGGCCGGTCACTCCGATGAGGAATATGAAGCGGTTGCGGCCTTCTTCGATTATCTGACACTGCCGGAGACTCAGTACTTCTGGCATCGCGAAACCGGTTATGTGCCCATCACCAATGCCGCGTATGAACTGGCTAAAGACGATGGCTACTACGACCTGAACCCAGACGCTGAAGTGGGTATCAAACAGTTGAGCCTGCCCGGTGCCGAGTGGACGAAGGGCTATCGCATGGGCTTCTACGTGCAGACTCGCGAAGTGATCTATAACGAAATGGATCGCCTGATGGCCGGTGATACGACCGTTAAGAAAGCACTGCGCACCATTGAGAAAGAAGGTAATGCCAATCTGAAGCGATTTGCGCGAACTGTTCAGTAAGCGTGAGTTCAGGGACGTTAAATAAGCACAGGCCCAAGGACAGGGCCGCTTTGTGCTCAGGCATCAAACAATCAGCGACGGCTTTTTTCAGACCAACCTCAGCGCTCTGAAAAAAGCGGCCACTGATTCATGTTGACTTCGTAATACTCGATTCAGGCAGGTTACCTCATGGCCAAAAAGGTCCAATTCGCCCATACCTGGGTGCCCTATGTGTTTATAGCGCCACAACTGCTCATCATTGGCGTGTTCTTTTTCTGGCCGGCTTTACAGGCCCTCTATTTAAGTTTCATGCTTGAAGATCCTTGGGGACTCTCCAGCACGTTCGTCTGGTTTGAAAATTACCAGACGCTTTTTACATCCGCCGATTACCTGTCGACGACACTGTTCACGCTGGGATACTCCTTTGCCGTGGTGGTGTTGTCTTTGGGTATTGCCTTGATCTTAGCGGTGAAAGCCAACGCGGTGTTGCACGGGCAGAAAACCTATCGGCTGTTGCTGACGTGGGTGTATGCCGTGGCACCGGCCGTGGCTGGTATCACAGCCTATTTTTTGTTTAACCGCCACATTGGTGTGTTTTACGACGCGATTGTATCCACTGGCTGGTTGTTTGCCCCGGAAACCAGCACGTTCGATGCGACCGTCTTGTTGATTTTAGTCTCGGTTTGGAAACAGATACCCGTCAACTTTGTGTTCTTTCTGGCCGGTTTACAGAGCATCCCCGTCACGGTGCGCGAAGCCGCACAGATGGATTGCGAAAGCCCGACGCGGCGATTCTGGACCATTACCTTTCCGTTGCTGGCACCAACCGCGTTTTTCCTGATGGTGATTAATATCACGTACGCGTTCTTCGACACCTTCGGGTTGATCGATACCTTAACTCAAGGGCGCCCGGCCGGGTCAACCAGCACCATGGTGTACAAGGTGTATCAGGATGGCTTCCTCGGCGCGGATCTGGGCCTGAGCTCGGCGCAGTCGGTGGTGTTGATGATTCTGGTTATGGCACTGGTCATGGTCCAGTTCCGCTTTGTTGAACGACGAATTCATTACTGAGGCCGATTATGCAACGTGCAACATTTTTTGATCATTTGATTCTCTGGGCCGGTGTGATTTTTTTGGTAGCGCCGATCTGGTTATTGCTGGCGAGTTCAACGCACTCGGTCGACACTCTGATTAAAGAGGGGCTGCAATGGCTGCCGGGCAGTGAAGGGTTGTCCGCCTATAAAACGGCCTTGATGACCGCCAGCGGTTTTACCGATACCGCGACCGGACTGCGAATGTTGGTGAACTCAACCATCATGGGGCTGGGTTTTGCGGTCGGTAAAATCATCATTGCAATGACGGCGGCTTATACCCTGGTGTACTTTCGGGTGCCGATGGCTCAGTTCCTGTTCTGGTTGATTTTCAGCACGCTGTTGCTGCCTCTGGAAGTGCGCATTGTGCCGTCGTATGAGGTGGTCAGTCAGCTTGGATTGCTGAACAGTTATACCGGTTTGATCCTGCCACTGATTGCGTCAGCCACGGCGACTTTTTACTTCCGCCAGTTTTATAAAACCATTCCCGAAGAGCTGCTGGAAGCGGCGCAACTCGACAACGCCAATGCCTGGCTATTCTTTAAAGACATTCTGATTCCGCTGTCGCGTACGATGATGGCCGCGATGTTCATCATCATGTTTGTGGTGGGCTGGAACCAGTATCTGTGGCCGCTGATGATGACCACGGAAGAGTCGTACTACACGATTGTGATGGGCATTAAAAACATCCTCAGCGTGGTGCGTGAAGGTCGGGTACCGGAATACAACGTGGCTTTTGCCCTGGTGATTCTGGCCATGCTGCCACCGGTTTTGATTGTGATTATTTTCCAGCGTTGGTTCATCCAGGGTCTGGTCGAAAGTGAAAAGTAGGAGAGTGCCATGGGCGCGATAACACTGAACAACATAGAAAAAACGTATCCCAATGGTCATCACGCGATCAAAGGCATCAGTCTTGATATTCAGCCGGGTGAGTTCCTGGTGTTGGTCGGGCCGTCTGGCTGTGGCAAGTCCACGCTGCTGCGCACCATTGCCGGGTTGGAATCCGTCACCGAGGGTGAGATTCACATCGGTGATCGGCAGGTGAACTCGTTGGCACCGGCCAAGCGCGACATTGCCATGGTGTTTCAGAACTACGCCCTGTACCCGCACATGACGGTATATAAAAATATGGCTTACGGACTGAAAAACCGTGGCGTCGATAAAGCGCAGATCGATCAGAAAGTTCAGGACACGGCCAAGCTGCTTCATTTGCAGGATTATCTGGATCGTAAGCCCGGTCAGCTTTCCGGAGGTCAGCGTCAACGGGTCGCCATGGGGCGAGCCATTGTTCGCGATCCAAAAGCCTTTCTGTTTGATGAACCGTTGTCGAACCTCGATGCCAAGCTGCGCGTACAGATGCGTAATGAAATTAAGTCGCTGCAGCGCACCCTGAAAACCACCTCGGTTTATGTAACGCACGATCAAACCGAAGCGATGACATTGGCTGATCGCCTCGCGGTGGTCAATGCCGGCGTAGTCGAGCAGATCGGCTCCCCGATAGAAATTTATGAGCGACCAGAGAGCTTGTTTGTGGCGAGCTTTATCGGATCGCCGGCGATGAATTTTATGACCGGCGAACTGGCAAATGGTCAGTTGATATTGGGAGGGGAGTCCTTTGCGTTGCAAAACGCGCCCGAGTTCACCGGGTCAGTAACGGTCGGGTTGCGACCGGAACACCTGTATCGCAAAAACGAGCATCCGTTTTGCCTGAATTTCTCGATTAATATGCTCGAACCGCTCGGGGCCGATACGTTGGTTCATGGTCGGCTGGGCGAGGGATCTGAAGAGGTCACCGCGCGACTGAGCCGCACCTACCCCGCTGATGGTCCGATGATCTTGCCCTTGTATTTCAATGAGCAAGAGCTGCACTTTTTTGATCCGGCAACCGGCCAGCGGATCGACGGATGAACGTGCCTGTGAAACCGAAGATTGTTGGTCATCGCGGCGCGGCCGGCTTAGCGATCGAAAACACCCTGGCGGCCGTTGAGATAGCCGCCCGATGCGGTGCACAGGGCATTGAAATCGATGCTCAGGTGCTGGGTGATGGAACCGTCGTTGTGCATCACGATGCTCAGCTCGGTCGGGTCATGAGTGGTCATCTGCCGTTGCAGCAACTGACGCTCCCCGATCTTGACAAAATCCATCCGCTGGGTCTGGTGGCGTCAACACATAAAGAGCGAATACCGACATTGCGGGACCTGCTCGCTCATGCCGATGCGGTCGGCCTGGCGGTGAACATCGAAGTGAAAAATGACGGTCATAACCCTGAGTGGCTGGCTCGTCAGGTGTTGTCTGTCCTGGCCGATTGGCCCCGACACGACTCCGCGCTGATCTCGTCATTTGACATTGAGCTGTTGGCTGCGATTGCGTTGCTGGCGCCGACCTGGTCGTTGGGGTGGATCGTCGCTGACTTGCCGTCAAGTTGGGTCGAGACACTGAAAGGCATTCGTGCAACCAGCCTGAACCTTCATGAGGCGGCGGTCACGGAAGCCGTCGTACGCGAGGCGCACACGCACGGCTGGTTAGTGCAAAGCTGGACGGTAAACGAACCGGATGTCGCTGAGCGCCTTTCCGGGTGGGGCGTCGATGCGCTCATTACCGATTATCCCGACCGGTTGGCGGATCGCCTGTGACGCTGTTTAATCACCGACAGGAACGGATTCTGGCGCAGTTACAGACAACCGATTTGCTGCAGGTTGACGCATTGGCCGATCAGTTTCAGGTCAGTCAGCAGACTGTTCGCAAAGACATCAATCAGCTCAGCGAGCAGGGACTGGTTCGGCGCGTACATGGGGGCGTGTCGTTACCGGCGCCTTTGCACAATGCGTCGTTTGAATCGCGTCAGGCCACCAATGCCCCCCTGAAGCAACAGATTGCCCGCAAGGTTGCCGAGGTGATTCCGGACGGTGCCTGTGTGTTTTTAGGTATTGGGACGACGGTGTCTTATGCGGCACGGGCGCTGAGTGAACACCAAGACATGCGCATCCTGACGAACAATTTGCGCGCTGCTGAGCATCTGTCTGAATCGCCACATCACGAGGTGTTTGTCAGTGGGGGACGGTTACGTCCGGCGGATCAAGACGTGGTCGGCGAACTGACGACACGATTTTTTGATGGCTTTTACGCCGACTATGGCGTGATTGGCGTGGGCGCGTTACATCGCACCTTTGGACTGATGGAATACAATCCATTCGAAGCCGATGTCTCGAAAGCGATTGCCCGGAACTGCCGGCAACTGGTGCTGGTGGCGGACGACTCCAAATGGCAACGCAATGCGACGGTAAAAACCCTACCCATGACCTCGGTCGATGTACTCGTGACCAATCGCTTATCGCCGGCGCAACGGGGCACTATACCCGCGGAATGTCGGGTCTTTTATCCGGACGGTAACGATGCCTGAACAAACCGAAATTCGGTTTTTACTGACCGATGTTGATGACACCCTGACCACCGACGGGAAGTTATTGCCCGAAACTCTGGCGGCATTGGTGCGGCTTCAAAACCAGGGCATTCGAACGATTGCCGTGACCGGTGCCTGTGCCGGCTGGTGCGATCAGATGATTCGTCTGTGGCCTTTGGATGCGGTTATTGGTGAGAACGGCGCCTTTGTGTTTTATCGGGACGAAGCCGGCCGGGTTCGGACTGACTTTTACGCGGACCGGGAACAGATGGCTCAGCAACAGCGCGAGCTACGGCAACGTACCGAGTCCTACCTGACAACGGAACCGACACTCGTACTGGCTCACGATCAGGCTTTCCGCTACTGCGACGTTGCCGTGGATTTTGCACCGTCGCCACAATCGCCTGCATCACCGTTGGTGGTCCAAGCTTTTATGGACACGCTACAACGCGAAGGTTATCAAACGCTGCGCAGTTCCATTCACATCAATTGCTGGTCGGGCGAGCATAACAAACGCCGAATGACTGAGCGTTTTTTAATGCAGCAGTATGGTCTGTCGGCAACGGACATGCTCGTTCAGTGCGCCTTTATTGGGGATGCACCCAACGATGAGCCGATGTTTGCCTGGCTACCAGCGACCTATGGCGTTGCCAATATCCGACCCTACATAGACGTTTTAACTACTCCGCCCGCGACAATCCTGGATCGCCGCGGGGGATTGGGCTTTGTTGATCTGGTTGATCATTTACTACAGCCACTGCACGGTTAAATCTTCGGGCTCTAATCCGTTATTCGTCCGCATCCGGTGTCGGCAGCACGATGGTTGAGTAGTGGTGACTGTAATCGCCAACGATCGGTTGCGTATTGTCGTCACCGGCCAGTTCGCCAATGATGTAGGTGTCTTGCTTGGCAATACCCGCACGTTCGTAAGCCTCGATGTCGGTATCGGCATTGCCATATACCCGAATCAGATTCAGTCCGCCATCGATCAGCCAGTTCAGGTAATCGGTTTTGTACTGCGCCGTGTCTTTTTTCGTAAAGAGTTCGCCATCCGGGTTGCTGTGGATGTGCCACAACGGCAGAGACCGGTGAGTCATCCATTCGCGGGTGTCTTTCATCAACCAGTAAGGGCGTGCGGTCAGGTAGGTAATGCAATACCCTTTGTCGGCGTAGGCGCGGACGGTTTCAGGCGCAAAGGCATGGGCACGTGCCGTGCGAATGCCGAGGTAGTCTTTGACCGCTTCAAAGTCGTTTAAGGTGAGCGTTCCATCGATATCAAACAGAACCGCTTTGGTGCCCGGTGCAACAACGGTCAGAAATCCCTGAGCTTCGGTTTTATCGCCTTCGACAATCATCCGAACCTGATAGTGGCCGACCGGTCGGTTACCAAGCGCTGCATAGATCTTGCCATCGGAATCGGTACGATACTCACCTAAGTATTCCCAGTCGGTCATGCCGGTGCCGTAGAGGAAGACATGCACGTCTTCATCTTCAAGGTCCTTATGGAAGGTGAGATCGTAGTCGAACTTACCGGCCATGATGGCAAACTCGCCTTCGCCAACCAAAACATCGTGCACCATGTGGTAGGGCTCATACCAGGCCGACAACCACGCATTGCCCCAGTGGTTAAATCCCTGATCATCGGTGATGGGGACCGCCGGAGGTTGATTGGCGGCCGTTGAATCCGGACAGGACGCGGCAAATGCCGGTGCGACATGCGAGGTCAACACAAGCATCAGGATGGTTAGGGTCGTTCGGACAGTCATGAGGGTCAGTCTCCTTAGTGGGTAAAACAGCGATCACTGACCCTAGAGTTGTGTTGTGACGTTCACATGACCCTTCGATGACAAGCGCGATGGTTTAGAGCGAGTTAACAGAAAGTGCCTGTTACGATGGCTCATCGGATTGGCGTTATTATCCGGTGAGCCATTGATCGCACGAAACGATCAGTGAGAGGTTGGCGTCAAAGGTTGGGGGTGCGGACACGACAGATAGTCCGGCCGACGCTTCAACCCGCTGTATGGTGCTTGCACTTCGTTTTCGATGCTGTTGTACACAAACATCAGAATTTCCCGGGACCACGGCGACAGATTGTCCGGCGAGCCGTGCAGCAGATTGCAATCGTGAATCACCAGCGTTCCGGGCTTGCCGTAAATACCGGTAATGCCCTGTTCTTTCACCAGTGAGTCGATACTATCGGGGCGCGGTACGCCCGCAATCTGTTTGCGCAACGAACGTTTGTGGTTGTCGACTTCGGTGGTGCCTTCACAGGAAACGTATTTTTTATGAGAGCCGGGCACCACATAGAGGGGACCATTGTGTTCGTTGTTTTCCGTGAGCATGATCCAGGCGGTCACGGCGCGCATTCGCGGCATGCCGTCTTCCACGTGCCAGGTTTCAAAGTCGGAATGCCATGGGAAAGATTTACCCTTATAGGCCGGCTTGATGTTTAACCGGGATTGCATCAGATAAGCCTGCGATCCGAGTAGCTGTTGCACCGGCTCCAGAATTTTCGGCGACCGTGACAGTTGATCAATGTCGTTGCTGAAATTATGTAAGGCAAAGATGCTGCGCAGATCGTCGCTGTCCGGCTCCAGCACCAACTCTTCGCGGCCACGGAGAGCTTGCTTCAAGCGCAGCGCTTCCGCATTAATGTCGTCAACATGGTCGGTCATGTAATCCGGGATGATCAGATACCCGTTGTCGTTAAAAAACTCCAGATCCTGTTGCGACAATGCATGAGGAGAATCGGGGATGTGTGTGTCATACACGACCGGGTCCTGCCGATCCATGATGGTTTCGTTTTTCCCTACTCTGGATGGGTAAATATCCTGAGCAGTTGTCATGATGTTGTCCTCCCATTCGTTGTTAGTCCAGTTCGCTGCACGATACGCCGAACAGTCTGCCAGCCGGGTTTGAACCCTTCGCTTGAAAAGCGACATTCATCGTCAGCGCTATCGGTTGTGTTGATTCGACATCCGAGTCGGCTTGCGGTCACTGAGCTGACCGTCATGAATCGTTGTCTGTTGTGTGCTGAGAGGATCGGGGCCTGACCGTTTTTTTTTTCAACGTGTCGGGCGCTTTTACTGAGCTGCGTTTTTAGGTTCGCGATGCTTCAGTCTCCCGCCCCCCGGTTTGGCGTTCGCCATTGACTGATGGTTTGCCCGAATGACCTGTGCTGATTGACAGATGTTGATAGTCCGGGAAACCGTGCCGACTTATGGTCGGATGCCTACAGAGTAGGGATGTTTGTGTGACTTTCAACCCATCAACGCGTTACGCATTAAAATCGCATTACCTATTGACCTAAACTTAAGTTTAGGTTTTAGCATTCCGTCATTGTCCTTGATCAGAGAATGAAAACCGTCATGACCCTGTTGAAAAAACCACGCGTGCATCGCTACCTCGCTGGTCGCGCAACCGATATGCTCAGCGCCAGCCTGTTTACCCTGGCGCTGAGCTGGAAAATGTTGGAAGGTGGCGTCAGCGGAACCGTGGTGGCGCTGCTGGCACTTGTCTGTACGGTATCCAGTACGTTGCTTACCCCGTTTGCATCTACCTGGATGGATCGTTATTCACGTCGGCAGATTCTGGTTCAGGTTAAACTGGTATCGACCGCGTCGGCGGTCAGTCTGATTCTTCTGCCAGAATCGCATACGTTGACCATTCCGGCGATGATGGTGGTCCAGTGGGTTTATTGGGTTTGTAATGACCTTTCCTGGACCTGCGGCAATGCGTTTGTTCAGGAGAATTATCGGGCCGACGAGTATGCGCCACTGAGCTCACTACAGGAAATGATCCTACAGGGGTTCACCCTGTTGTCCGGTGCTCTCGGGTTGTGGTTTCTGAGCGTTTGGCGGTTGGACCAGTTTGCCTGGTTTGCGGTGATCACTGGGTCGGTGTCGGCGTTGCTTTATCAACTCACACCCTATCGTATGCAACCGCGCGATCTTAACCAGGAAAGCTTTGCGCAGTCGTTACGGTCGACCGCCGATATTTTCCGGGCCCGTCGGGAGTTCTTTTTGTTCGTGGCGTTGAGTTGCCTGTCCTACCCGATGCTGACTTATCTGGCCAAACTGGTGCCCGTTTATCTGTCTGAAGGCAGCTATGGCGGAGGTTGGTTGGCGTCGTGGAACCTCGGCTATGGCCTGGGCGCATTATTGTGTGGCGCAGGCATTGCCGTGTTATTACGCCGGTTTAATTTAAAAACTTTAATGCAATCGACTCTGTTGGGGCTTTCGGTGCTACTGTTTGTCATGGGAGCTGTGTTGCGACCGGAAACGCTGGTTGTGGGTGCACTGCTGATTGGGTTGTTGAATCCGATTGCGCGTATTGCACGGGCCAACCTGCTGCACCATGAAGTGCCTGTGGCCCAGCGAGGCCGAATTGAAGGGGGCCTGAAAATCTTTTCGACGGTACTGCAGAGTATCAGCTATCTGTTGATTGCGGGTTTGGCCGCCATCGATCGCATTGAATGGGGCTTTACCCTGTTTGCCGGCGTGTTGATGGCGTTTTATCTGGCGATGGTATGGGTCCGCTGGCGTATGTCATCAGACTCTACAGCAAACGCATTGCTTTAGCGTTTTAATGGTCAGAAATTGACAGCTTTCAACAACCGGGGGATGATGCCGGAAAGGAAAATCACCCCGATGTATTATACGATTGGAGTCAATGATGGACGATATAACCTACCCTATTTCCGGCGCTTGCCAATGTGGCGGTGTGACCTACGAGCTACTTGGGCCGCCGTCAATGGTCGTGGCCTGTCATTGCCGAGAGTGCCAGAAACTGTCAACCAGTGCCTTCAGTATTACCGCCATGGTGAGTGCTGAAAGTGTCAGATTTCGTGGCCTGATGAAGGATTGGAGTCGCGTTGCTGACAGTGGCAATGTCAGTGCTGCCAAGTTTTGTCCGACCTGCGGAAATCGGATTTACCATTACGATCCGAATGAGCCTGATAAGTTGAAGCTGAAACCCAGTAACCTGTCGGATACCCGCTTGATTCAGCCAACAGCGCATGTTTGGGTGAGTGAGAAACAGGATTGGTTTCAGCTTCCAGCCGGGGTCAAAACATTTGAGCGGCAACCCTAGTTTAATAGAGAGTTTGGAATAATGGCAATGGAAACGGATTTAGGCTTTACCTACAAAACAAAAAATGGCGAAGTCACCATTTATCATCATGGCAGAAAAGCAACGACGCTGCGTGGTATGAAGGCGGCGGAGTTCATCGAAGATGCGGAGTTGGAAGACAGCGACTCAATGCAACAGCTCATGGCTCGGCTGACCGGAAATTATAAACACGGTAACGAGCGAACGGCGAAGAACCACCCTCGAAACCGACGATAAAGGCACTTTAGCGGTCAAAACGTTAAGCCGCTCTTTCTCATCGGGCGAGAGTTGACCTGTTCACAAAGCTCTGTTTTTCCGTTCAGGCCTAACTGTGGTTTGCCTTCAGTCGTAATGCTTGCTAACCCTATCAAGGCCTTAAAAAAGTAAGAGCGAGCCTGCTCGCGAACGAAACAGGTAACTGGCTTTGCCAGCAGGCTGGCCCTAACATCAATAGCGAAAAAACGGTGTCATATCGGTTGTTTACTCGTTTTTTTTAGCCAATCCAAGATGACGCGTATTGTTTCCTCCGGCTCTTCCTGTGGTATCCAGTGACCGCAATCGAGACTGACTTCTTCGATGTTCGGTACAAAATCGCGAATAATCTCAAGCTTGGGAATCACATCCCGGTCACCATAAATCATCATCGCCGGATGATGAATCACCGGGTCAACCTCGCCAAGAATTTCCCAGTTTCGATCGAGGTTCCGGTACCAGTTGATGCTGGGTGTGAAACCGTTTTTCTTAAAGGCATCGCTGAATACTTTCAGGTCTTCGTCGTTTAAAATCGGATCGCCCAGTGCAATCTCAGAGCGGGCCAGATTCATCATCATCTGTCCGGGTTGAGGTGGCATCTCAGGCAGATTTTTCCGGAACAGGTTTGTTAAGAACTGCTCAGTGTTGGCGTTGAGCACGGCATCGGCCACACCCGGTTGTCGGCAAAAGTGCACCATGTAGTAATCGCTCCCCAGTATGGCTTCAAGGAACTCAGTCCACGGTTGGTCTCCGCGTATCTGATAGGGCAGGGCCAGGTTGATCAGGCGGTCAATCCGGCTAGGGTGCAGAAGAGCGAGACTCCACACGACGTTCGCACCCCAGTCATGTCCGACGAAAGTTGCTTTGCTGTAACCAAAGTGGTCGAGAAGGGCGACGAGATCGCCGGTCAAATAATGAATGTCGTAGTCGTTGACCGCCTCCGGTGCCGTTGAGTGACCGTAGCCGCGTTGGTTCGGAACAATGACATGATAACCGGCCTCGGCAAAGGCATGAATCTGATGCCGCCAGGTGTAGGCATGTTCCGGCCAGCCATGACACAAAACCAGTGGGTTGCCCCTGTGTTCTCGCCCGGCTTCAAAGACTTCCAGTTGAATACCATTGACGTCTATCAGTGTGGGGGTTGGAAAGGGTGGTAAAGCTGACATCGTTGCTCCTCAGCGTTTGCTTGTGGGGTGAGCCAGCGGTATCGTTCATTGAGCCGAACTCGACACTGGCGTTTGTCACACACCAAGGTAAAGCTAAATATGCCATTAACTGGCACATTAAATCTGAGCGCGTTGAACTGCATCCGTATGGATGGGGCTCGATAAAGAGATCAAGCTGTCGAGCGGCAGCGGTCAGATCGATTGAAAGTAAGGTTCGTAACGTTCGTGAAACTGAGGCTTGGGTTTCAGGCGAAAGGTTTTTTCTAACACCTGAGCTTTTCGGATGCGGTCGATGCGAAACAGCCGGTCAGCTTCACGTAGATGATCATAAGAAAGGATGTACCAGGTGGGCCAGTTCAGCACAATGTAGTGCGGCTCGATCACCCGGCTTGTGCGCTCACCTGATTGCGATTCATAGTCAATCTCGACAAGCTGTTGCTTTAAAAATGCTTCAGAGATTTTTGCTGTTGCCTGGCGTGGTTTCAGTAATGGGTCGTCGTCGGCTGAAGGGTTGACCTTATCGCCAATGAAAATCCGTTTGCGAATACCGGAGACCGATTTCCGTTGGTTTTCGGGGAACGCCTGAAAGAGTTTCTGGCGGATGGCCTTCAAGTGACTGGTTAAAAGTGGCGACTGCAGTCTTTCCATAATGGACAGGGCCAGTACCAACTCAATAACTTCCTGATGAGACAGATGTAAGCGTTCAATGCCCCAATGTCCATTTAAGCGAATACCTCCGCCTCGCCCCCGGTCGGAATCGATCGGGTAGCCCATGGATTTCAGCTCAGCCAGCTCGCGCATCAGAGTTCGCTGGCTTACCTCAAGTTGTTCGCGCAAGTCCGCGGTGGTCCAGTAGCCTTCAGACCGCAAAAGGGCGAGCAAGCGTTGGCGTCGGTCTAAACGTTGTGAGAAGTTCGTGTTTGACATTGCATTAATGTGCCAGTAGTTGACATATTTTAAAATAGACTAAGAATGAGCAGGTTTTCAAGCAACAATCGCTCAGCGTGACCGAATGCGGCTCAAACATCGCGATAACACAGTGAACCCAATCATGAAGACCCCAACGCCAGATGAAACCCAATCCTTCGCATCGACCAGCGAGTTACAACAGTGGTTCCAGAATAACCACTTCCAGACGACCGAACTTTGGGTAAAGATCTATAAAAAAGCCTCCGGCATCGACAGCGTGACCTGGGACGACCTCGTCGAGGAATGCCTGTGCTGGGGTTGGATTGACGGCTTGAAAAAGTCGCTCGATGACGTGTCTTACCTGCAACGAGTGACACCGCGAAAGCCCAAAAGCCTCTGGTCAAAACGGAATCGCCACTTGGTAGAGGCGATGATTGCCAATGGTCGTATGCAGGATGCGGGCCTGAGCGAAGTGATCGCGGCCAAAGCCGATGGTCGCTGGGAGCAAGCTTATCGGGTCAGCGAAAACACAGTGCCAGACGATTTCCTCGCGGCGTTAGCAAAGCGGCCTGAGGCAAAGCGGACCTTTGACCGGATGACCAAATCGGGCCGATTGGTGATTGCGCATGGGCTCGGCAATGCGAAGCGGGAAGACACCCGAGCCAGAAGGTTTGCGAAATATATAGATTTGCTGAACCGAGGAGAAAAGCCAGACCGCGTCTGAATGCTCGCCACTTGTTTAGACTCCGTCGTTGCGTCTGCCTGATGGCTTACCGGATGGCTTGAGCTTTGGAGTGGATGCCATCGATTAAAAATCTGATAACCCGGTTCCAATAAATTGTTTCATTTTTTTTGAAAAACCGGGAAATTGAAGTGGGTCGAAACTCTCTGTAAAGACCGGAAGAATAACGCATCAAACAAGGGCCGTTGGTGTTGTTCGTTACCTGATCGCGCAATACTTATCTGACGCTGAGGATTAAAGCCGTTCCCGGCTAAGCCGCAAACGAGTCTGTGCTCTGATTCCTGATAATCGCACTCATACACCAACCGGCGTTCTCTCGTCATTGCCGCCTGGATAGCGGTTGATCGGTTCGGTTGAGAACAGAGTAAAGGGTATGACCGTTTGCTGGGTTGAAACGCGTTAAAACAAGAATTCGAGGAATCACAGTATGCGACATACCTATCTCAGCCGTCCGCTCGGTTCGGCACTGTTATTACTTTCATTAGTCATACCGTTTAAAGCCTTAGCACTGGAGTGTGAATACATCGTCCTCAATAACTGGGGCAGTGGCTTCACGGCGGAAGTTGTGTTGACCAACAGCACCGAGGCGGCGGTCACCGATTGGGAAGTGGTTTGGCAGTATCAGGGTTCGACAACCATTTCACACATCTGGAATGCCGAATTGCTGTCAGAGAGTCCGATCCGGGCCTCGCACGCCGGCTGGAACGCAACCATTGCACCCGGCAGCTCGACGTCTTTTGGGTTTCAGGCAACCGGTTCTGATTCGGATGGCGTGATTACCCAGTGTGGACTTTCCGATGATGGGTCTGGCGGAGATGATGGCTCCGGCGGAGACGACAACGGTGGCGGTCACGATGGCGGTGACGGTGATGCCCTAAGTTCGGTCGAGCTGACCCAGCAGATGGGTGTCGGCTGGAACGCCGGCAACAGTCTGGATGCCATCGGCGGCGAAACGGCCTGGGGCAATCCATTATTGACGCAGGAACTCTTTGATGCCGTCAAAGATGCGGGATTCGATAACGTTCGTTTGCCCGTGGCCTGGAGTCAGTTTTCCGATGCCGAAAACTTTGTGATCAAAGAAAGTTGGTTGGCGCGTGTCGAAGAAGTCGTCAATTATGCGCTCGACGCGGATCTGTATGTGATGATTAATATTCACTGGGATGAAGGTTGGATGCAGCCTACTTATGATCAACAGGCCTATGTGAATAATCGTCTGAGCATTATGTGGGAGCAGATTGCAACACACTTTAAAGACTATGATGACCGGTTACTGTTCGCCGGAACCAACGAAGTGATGGTCGAAGGTGACTATGGTACCCCCACCTACGAGTACTACACGGTGCAAAACGGATTTAACCAAACCTTTGTGGACACCGTTCGTCAGACCGGTGGTAATAATGATGACCGATTCCTGATCGTTCAGGGCTTTAATACCAACATCGATCATGCGGTTAATTTCGCGCAGATGCCGACCGATACTGTCGATGATCGATTGTTGATGGAAGTGCATTACTACGACCCATACAACTTTACGCTGAATGGTGACAGCAATATAACTCAGTGGGGCGCCATAGCGACGGATCCGGATAAATCGGAAACCTGGGCCAATGAAACCTACGTAGACGCGCAGTTCCAGAAGATGAAGTCGCGGTTTATTGATGAGGGTATCGGCGTCATCCTTGGTGAATATGGTGTGATCTCGCGCCCCTCCGTGCCGGACCACGAAACCTATCGTGTTTACTGGAATCAATACATCACTGAATCGGCGCTTGCACACGGTCTGGTACCGGTCTATTGGGACAATGGCTACAGCGCCGAGCACGGCCTGGCCATTTTCGATCGCCACACCACGCAGCCTCTGTACCCGGCGATCATTGAAGCCATCACCGGTGCAGTAGAGTGAGCTAGATTCGCGAGGCACTTCTGAGCACAGCGCCTCAGAGGTGCCTTCTGCGGGTTCCCGGGGTTGTTTAACCGCTCTCTGTCCCCATCGTTATAGACTGTTGTTTTTTGCTGTTAATTCATGAGGTTTCTATGACGCCGGTTGTTGAATGCGCCAAAGCTCACCGTTCGATCCGAAAATTTACCGATCAGCCCATCACACCTGACCAGCTCGATGCGATTCTGCAATCCGGGATTGCCGCGTCGTCGTCCAGCCTGTTGCAGGCAGTATCGGTGATTCGAGTCACCGATCCTGAGAAACGGACGCGCTTGGCGCAACTGGCTGGGAATCAGCAGTATGTGGCAACGGCGGCAGAATTTTTGGTATTCATTATCGACTATCAGCGTCACAAAACCCTCAACCCAGAAGTTCAAACCGGGTTCACTGAACTGACCATTATCGGCGCGGTGGATGCGGGCATCATGGCGCAGAACTGCATGCTGGCGGCGGAGTCTTTGGGTCTGGGTGGTGTGTATATCGGCGGATTGCGAAACAACCCGGACGGCGTCGACGATGTACTTGAACTGCCTGAAGGCACGGCCGTCCTGTTTGGCATGTGCCTGGGGCATCCGGATCAGAATCCGGAACTGAAACCGCGCTTGCCACAGCAGGTGTTGGTGCATCAGGATCGATACCAGCCACTCGATACCGACGCGGTCGCGCGTTACGACGACGTCACCCGCGCTTATTACGCGGCGCGTTCAGGCAACAACAAAGACAGCGGCTGGTCGGAACAGATCACCACGAAGCTGGCCGGGGAATCCCGACCGCATATGAAACTTTACCTCAACCGCAAAGGTCTGGCGCTGAAGTAGACCTCTCACGAGTGGACCATGCGGGGAGTTCGGTTGCTCATGGCCTCAGTGACGTTGAGCTGTGTGACTTAACTTCCCGTATGGTCCGCTATTGCTTCAGACTGCTGAAAAACTCGGCTTTCTGGGCCGCTTCCCGCGCCATCAGTGGTTCCAGATAGCCGGCAACGTCGGCAAACTCAATCAAGCCAGCCCCAATCGCCAGGCGCAGGCTGTAAGCCAGCGTGATGTCGGCCAGAGTAAAGCGGTCTGCGACGATAAACCCTTGCTTCGGCATCTGCTCCAACGTAATTCTCAGTTTGAACTGCAACGTGCGTTCATGCAGGGCTTTGTATTCCGGCGGCATGATGCCTTCCGAGGCCAACGTGGTTTCCACCAGACGGTTTTCCAGGGTATCGCTGCAGATCGCCATCCACTTCAGATAATCCGCCCGGGCAGGCTCCTCTGGCGCGACGACGAGCTTGCGTTCCGGGTAGGCTTCCGCGAGTAACGTGCAGATGGCCGTCGACTCGATCAGCGTCTGGTCTCGCCATTGCACGGTCGGGATGGCGGCAAAGGGGTTCAGATCCCGGTACGGGAACTGGCGATGTTCCCCGAGCTTGACCCGGGCTTCGGTAATCTCCAGCCCCAGTTCATTAGCCAGCCAGCGCACCTTGCCGGAACGGTCATTGGTACCAAAGCTGTGAAGGGTGATGGTTTCAGACATGGGCTCTCTCCTTGCTTTTTGTTTTTCCCCAACATTACCCGGTACGCAGGATTTTCGCCATCGCTTTGCCCTTGGCCAGTTCATCAATGAGTTTGTCGAGGTAACGGATTTTCTGCATTAACGGGTCTTCGACGTCTTCGACCCGAATGCCGCAGACCACGCCTTTGATTAATGTCGCGTTCGGGTTCAACACCGGCGCCTCATCAAAGAACGTTCGGAAGTCTGTTTCCTGTTCGAGCACCCGTTGCATGGCGTCGATGTCATAACCGGTCAGCCATTCGATGATCTGATCGACCTCGGCCTGTGTGCGTTGCTTGCGCTCGGCCTTGGCCACATAGGCGGAATAAACCTTGGCAATGGGCATCGAGAATATTTTATGTTCGCTCATGCTAACTCCGGTCGTGAGGTAAAGGGTGCATTAAAAAGCCTGGTTTGGTCTGAGGTAACGAGTCGGCGAGGTAGTCCATCAACAGCCGTATGCGCCGGTTGTGAACCACATCGCGGTGGCAGCACAGGTAGACGGGCAGGTCAGGTAGCTTAACGCCGACATCGATCTCGATCAGCCCCAGGCTTTCTGCCAGTTCTTTATGCGTGCCGACAATACCACCATCCTGGGCTGCCAGAGCAATGTGTAATGGCATGTAGTCGGTGCGCAGAAAAAAGTCTTCATTGCGGACCGTCCAACCCAGTTGTGCGGCACCGAGTTCAAACTGTTTATCCCGGTCGTAACCCATAATTCGGTGCTCCAACAGAGCTTCCGGCGTGGTTGGGGTGCCAAAGCGGTCGAGATAGCCTTGGCTGGCATAGAACCCGAGTGGGATGTCATAGAGGTGGCGGGCAATCAGATCGAGTTGGGTCGGCGGAAACATCCGCACGGCGATGTCGGCGTCTCGTTTGTCCAGACTGGACGCACGATTGGTGACTTCAATTTCAACCGACAGCTGTGGGTTGGCGTCCATGAAGGCTGGCAGGATATTGGGCAGGTAATACTGGGCAATCATTTCGTTGACCGACAAGCGAACCCGTCCGCTCAGCGCCTGGTCCTGTCCGGATGCCCGCCGCTCCAAAGCCTGCGCCGTCTGCTCCATCTGCTGACAGCCTTCCATTAGGGAAGCGCCAAAAGCCGTTAACGTTAAACCGCGGGTACTGCGGTCGAAAAGATTCTGCCCCAAGCGCGCTTCCAGCGATTGCAGGTGACGCGAGAGGGTGGGTTGAGACACACCCAGCGCGTCGGCGGCCTGATTAAGACTGCCGGTGCGCGCGATGACAGTAAAGAAATGCCATTGTTGCCAATCAGTGTTATTCATAAGTGAATATCTAATGCCATTTTATGTCGATTCTATATTTTAATTTGAATAATAGAATGGTCCTGACTGACTCAGATGACAAGGACATTTTTTATGAAAACGGCACTGATTATTGGCATTAACGGCAATTTTGGCCGACACATGGCGTCTGCGTTAAGGGCGCAGGGGTGGCAGATTCGCGCCCTGATGCGCACACCGTCTAAGGCACCAGACTGGCTTGACGTCCAATCCATTATCGCAGGTGATGCGCGTGACGCATCGTCGGTGGAGCGAGCGGCCGAAGGGGTTGATCTGCTGGTGTATGCCGCCAATCCGCCATATCACCGTTGGCACCAGGACGCGATGGCGATGTTGGAACCTGCCGTTCAGGCGGCGGAAACACGCAAGTTGCAGCTTCTGTTCCCGGGCAATGTGTATGCCTATGCGCCGCAGACCAACCCGATTGACGAAGGCACCACGGTGAACCCACCAACGGATAAAGGTGCGATTCGCGTGCAGATGGAAGCACGCCTGCAGCAAGCCGCGTCACGCGGGGCACGGGTGCTGATACTCCGGGCCGGTGATTTTATCGGGCCCGATACCGAATGGACCTGGTTGGATCTGACCGCCAAAGTGGGCGCGCGTGCAGTTCAGATGCGCTTTCCGCATAACGAGGAACATCACCACTATTGGTCGTATCTTCCGGATCTGTGCGCCAATGCGGCTTTGTTGTTGAAGGAACCCTTGGGTGATTTTGAGGTGTTTCACGATCCGGGACTGAGTCTGACCCGGGCCGACTGGCGACAAGCCTTTGCTGAACGGCAGATTTCCGTTCGGGAATCGTCGTTTCCATGGTGGGGGTTGTGGCTGGCACGACTGGCCAGCCCGCTGATGCGAGAAGTCTGGAAGATGCGCTATCTTTGGCAGCAACCGGTGCTGATGGATGGCCGTCGTTTAATCACCACGCTGGGTGATCGCCGACAACAAACCCGGTTAGCCGACGTAATCGATCAGTGCGGTCTGCGACCGAACGTGGTTGTTTCGGTCGCGTCCGAAACTCATTAAACCAGACTGTTAAGATAGTCCTGACTTTGACGATGCTGGCGGATCAGATCCGCCAGTGTCTGCCCCTCTTTGTTGGTCGCGTTAAGATTGCGGCCTTCGCGTTTGAACAGTTCCACAAACTGCGCAAACGTTGTTTCATTCATCCGCGTATAAGCCCGGTAAAGGCAATGAAAGTCGCGGTCTGTGCCATCGTATGTGTTAAAATCCAGATATTCGCGAAGTTTTTCTTCGCTCCACTGTTCGCCTTCGACCCGCTGTTTATCTCGTTTCATATTCCTGACGTTTGCCTTAATGATAAAGTGCCGAATGATAACGGCCTTATGCTAGGCGGTGAAATAAACAGATGGCATAGTAGGCGGTGCTTTGTGCATAAGTCACCGTGGACAACTGTTCAACGGGTTCAGGCTTGGTTCAGGTCGATCCGTTATTAAGGTTTAACGATAAACGTCTGTCGAATGAAAGACAGCGACAGTAAAGAGGGTGTTCCACACTGAAGTTCTGCATGAGTAGCTATTTGAAACAACTGATCGCATTGGTGTGGATGCTTGGCTCGGTAATGGTGTTGGCTGAAGAACTGCCTTCGGCGAGTCGTTGGGATTTGAGCCTGAAACCTTACAAGTACGATCTCCAGGGCGATCTGGTTCGGGCCATCGACGACTATCGGACGGCGGTGAATCAGACCGGCATCCAACCGAGCCGGGATCGTCAGTTACGCGCCGAAACGGATCGTCTGCGACAGTTATTAGATAGTCGGGGCTATTATCAGGCACAGATTACCCCGGCATTTGATGATGATCGGGACAAACCCCGATATCGCATTGTGTTGGGCAATCGTTTTCGCATTGCCGCCATCGAGTTGCAGGGTGAACCCTTACCGGAAGATGACCGGTGGCAGTCTCTTGAGGTTGGCGACCCGCTCAGCGCGGCACAGGTTTTAGCCCAGCAGGCTCGCTTGCGTGCTCGCCTGTTGGCGCAGAACTGCTTTTACCAATTAGACGTTCGTCACGAAGTCGTGCTTAACGACGACACTCAAAGTGCCGACATCACCTTTTTAATCTCAGCGTCCATGCCGTCGACCTTTGGTGACGTGGAGTTTGAAGGGGCCGACAGTGTAAACGATGAGTTTCTTTCCCGGGTCACCGGTCTGCGAAAAGATCGCTGCTATCAGCGCGCCGACATTGACTCCGCCGTCATCAGTCTGTTCGACACCGGGCTTTTTCAGCAGGTGCGTCCAACCTTTGCGCGAGACTCACAAGGTCGGGTCCCGGTGACCTTTAATCTGGTGACCCGTAAAAGCCGCACCGTTAATGCGTCATTGGGCTGGAAAAGCGAGCAGGGCTTCGGCGTTGGTGCTGGTTGGCAGCATCGCAATCTGTTCTCCCGTGCCCAGTCGTTGTCTTTGCAAAGTCAGGTACAGGCCGAAGAGCAGTCTTTGTCAGCCCAGATTGTGATTCCGAGCTTTTTTGATCGCCGTAACCGGCTTACCTGGCGGAATGAACTGCAACATCAATCGGCGGTGGCACCGGAGTATGTGCGTTATCAGAGTACGGCAACGCTGGAGCGCAAAGCGTCGAATGACGACTATTTTGAGTACGGCATCGGGTACGATCAGGTGCATCAGGTCACCGACGACGGTTGGGAACTGTATCAGCAGTTGCGATTTCCAGCCCGCTATCGATTTGATTCGGTGACTGACCCGTTTAATCCGACGGATGGGTGGCGCTGGTCGGCACGGGTGGAACCCGTTTTTGATATTCGCCGTGATTTCTCTCCGTTCTTTAACGTGGGCACCGGTATTCAACTGTTTTTGTCGCTGGACGATTCACTGACTCTGGCATCGCGTGCACGCACCGATGCGCTGGTCATCGGCGGGGCTCTGGATTCAACACTGGCCAATGTACCGGCCAGCGAGCTGTTTAATGCCGGTGGTTCGAGCTCGATTCGTGGGTATCCCTATCAGAGTATTCGCTCCGGGCGTTTTGACAGTGACGGCGTCGAACTTGGGGGTGTCACCCGGACGCTGCTGATTAATGAACTCCGCCTGCAGTTCAACGAAAGCTGGGGCGCGGTTGCCTTTTTCGACGCGGGCCAGGTTGGGCCAACCATCGACCTGACTGGGGGTAATGAATGGTTCCGTGGTTATGGCGGCGGTATCCGCTACTACACCCGGTTTGCGCCGATTCGCCTGGACGTTGCTTTCCCGCTCGACGCTCGGGAGAGTGACGATCGGTTTCAGATTTACGTCAGTCTTGGGCAGGCATTCTGATGGCGATTCATCTTCGTACCGTCGCCCGTCATACCTGGATTACCATCCTTCGGGTAACCCTGATGTTGTTGATCCTGTTGGCGATTGCTGTTGCTGTGTTGGTTGGCACCGAAGGTGGGCGAATCACTTTGCTTCAGCAGGGGGTGAAGATTACGCAACTGGTGGCCGGTCAGGGCGTAACGGCCACAGGCATCCGATCGCCGTCGCTGGGTGATTGGCGGGTGGGCGAGTTGACCTGGCAGGATCGTGTGAACGGGCACCAGGTTCAGGTTCAGGATCTCCGTCTCAGCTGGCAGTGGTTTTACGCCTTGCAGAATCGTTGGTGGCTCGAAAACCTGCAGGCCAAGCGAGTGACGGTAGCGATTGGCGAGGGGTCCGAGTCCGCGGCTGACTCGGGTAATGGTTTGGCGGCTCTATACGATTTGTGGCCGCGTATTCCGGCGATCCGTATCGAACGTCTGCATGTCGATTCCCTGAGGGTGGAACGTCCGCGCTATTCCACACTGGAGGCGCAAGTCGATGCTCAGGGTGAAATCAACTGGGGCGCTCTGCCGCTGCGGTTGTTGTTATCGATGGAGCATGCCGACACTGGAAACAGCTACGCTCTGCAGGTATCGGCGGACGCCATTGATCGGGTCCGTCTGCAGGGCGCGTTGAACGCACAACCGGATACCGTCTGGTCTCAGTGGTTACTGTGGGATCTTTCAGAAGCCGCGCGTGCCAGCTGGAACATAAACATCGATTACAGCGAAGCCGGTCAGTTAACCGTGGACATCGATGACTGGAAGGTGCCCTGGCAGAACGATCTTCTGGCCGGGCAGGGGCAGGTGCGTTACGACATCGATTCGCGCCAGTTGAACTTTAATCCACTGGCATTCCGCCTTAATGGTAAACCCGCTGAACTGAGTGGTTGGATACAACCGGAGGCTTCTGAACTGTCTGTGCAGGTATCGCAGTGGCCGCTGGCACCCTTCTCTCAGGTGGCGGGTCTGAACGATGATTTGCAGGGCCGGTTGTCGATCTCGGCCCAATGGCTGGGCGGTTGGCGCGAACCGCGGCTGGACGGTGAGTTCAGTGCGACCGGCCAGTGGCGGGAATACCCGTTTTCATTGTTAATGAGCAGTCTGGCGGAGCGCTCTGCACTGCGGATTGCGGACGGCGAGCTGGCACTGGCCGAGAACCGGCTGAATCTTAACGGGGTGGTGGATTGGATAACCGACGAAGTAGACCTGGTGGTCGACGGTCAGCTCACGACGGACACCCTGATCCGGGAACTGTTGCCGCCCGCACTCGCTGAGTTGTCGGCACAGGGTTCGGTGAATGCGACGATTCAGGGGCCGGTTGCGGACCCCAATGTGGATTTTAACGCGCGTGTAAACGGCCAATGGCAATCCGACCCGGTTGATGCGGTGGTCAGCGGGCAGTGGCGGCGGCCGAATCTGATCATTGATGATGCCATGGTCTACTCGTCGTTGCTGCAGGCGGACGGTAACCTGCAGTGGCAAACGGCCGAGCAAAGCCTGACCAGCGAGTGGCAGGTTTCCGAGTGGCGTACGGAACTGCTGGATCGTCTGAACATTCGTTTCCCGGTGGTTTTTGAGGGGAGCGGGAACGGCGACCTTCAGGTCAACCTGAATGAAGGCGATCTGCAAATGGCCGGCGCGGTGAATGTGCAGGGGCGTTGGCAGGACTGGCCCCTCAACGCTGATGTTAACATTGCTGAACTGACCGCTCAGGGATTGTCGTTGGGCGATTCCCGTGTGTCTCTTGGCGAGCGGTCAACGACCGTGAGCGGGGACATTCGCTGGTCTGAACAGCGCCTGGCGCTGGCGTTTGATCATCAGGATTGGCCTCTGTCGACGCTGCCTCCGTGGTTTGGCTTTTGGCCAGACATTCTGTCGACGTTGGAGGGCGATTGGACCGGTCAGACCCGACTGGATGGACTCTGGACCCGACCGCAGATCCGTTCGGACAGTACGCTGGTCGGTCAGTGGTTCGGCGACCCGCTGTCACTCACCTTAGAGACCGACCCGCAAACGTCTGAGTTATGGGCCGTCCCGGAGCTGTCATTGACCTGGCTGGATGCGCAATGGCAATACTCAGGCGACTTCCGTCCCTGGCAGTTGGAAATGGACGGTCAGGCGCAGGTTGAGGGTTTGCATGCTCGTCATTTACCGGCGCTGTCCGAACGCTTTACCGGGCAGCCGCGCGGTCTGCCGGAACGGATGGACGTGTCGCTTGATGCCGATATGGCCATACGCGGTCGCATCGTGTCGCCGAACCTGTCAGGACAGGCTGCAGTTTATGGTGCGCTCGATGGTGAACCTTTTGAGCTGGAGGCCGATATTGGCTACGTCGATGTCAGTTACATCGACATCGATCAGGCAACCGGGACCTGGTCCGACGGTCAATGGTCACTGGACGGATTGGTTGACTGGCGACTGGGGCAAGCGGCGTTATTGGTCGAAACCGAGTCTCCGGATGTCGATTACCTCATTCCCTGGTTGCAACTTGCGCTGGAAAATCACCCGGCATTTCAGTGGCTGACCGGATGGCAGGGGTCGCTGAATGGCCAGATAATGATTGATAACCGGACTCAGGATTGGCTGATCAATGGCGATCTGAGCAGTGAGGGTGTGCTGAAAGGTGACGACTATACCCTGCAATGGCAGGGTCAGGGGCGTTTGCGCCAGGCACTGGACCACGAGTTCTCGGCAACCTGGGCGGATGCGGAGGCAACGGCTTCTCTGAGCAGTACGGCGCAGGCGATTGAAGGTGACATCAATCTGCAACGATTGGATTACGAGCAGCTCTCGACGTTTTTGCCGGTGGTGCCGGACTGGTTAGCCGGGGTTGTGAATGGCGACTTTACCATTCGCGGACCCTGGGGACGGCCAGACATCCGCGCTCGACTCTCCAGTACCGGGCAAATGACGCTTAACGCACCTCACGCCTTTACGGCACACGCTGAATTGTCCGCTCAGGACGGGGAATGGGCGATTGGCCAGGGGGTGTTGGAGTTCCCCGGCGTACTGGAAATGACATTGGACGGTTCGGGTGTCGGCACCGAGGGCCAGCTGGCGTTTGAAGGCTTGTTGCCGGAAACCCGATACGTCACTCAATCGGATGAGATCGGCTCTGGCGAGGCGTTTTTCCGGTTGAATGCCCAGGGTGATCTGTTACGGCCGTCATTGGACGGGGAAGTGGAGTGGCGCGCCGAGAACCAGCCCATCGCCCTGACGTCCCAGTTGCAGACGGAGGATGATCATTACCAGTTAAGTAGTGTGTTCTATGCCGATGGTCTGACCCGGATTAAAACCAATCTGCAAGTGCCCGTTCAGGCCTTGAACGAGTGGGCCGAGCAATGGACGCAGACCCCATTGGATCTGACGGTTGCCTTGAACACCCCTTTGAGCGTTCTCGACCCCTTTATTGAAGATCAGCCGGACCTGCGGATTGACGGTGATATCCAAGGTGAACTGACCCTTAGCGGAACACTGCAGGCACCGCAATGGCGAGGTCAGTTGGATTGGATTAACGGTCAGTTTGAACACGCCGGCTTTGGTAGCCTGGTGGATGATATTCAGTTGTCGCTGACCGGTGAACAGACCCTTTGGACCGTGCAGGCGCAGGCGACCGATGGCGATGATGGGCAGGTGTCTATCGACGGCGATATCCGATTCGTTCCCGGCGACACCCTCTTTGGTCACGAACTGTCGGTTGATCTGTCGTTCGCCGACGCAGCTCTGCTCAATCAGGCGCAAATGGATGCGGCGGTCGATGGTCAAATTCAGGCGACCGGTTCTTATCGGAATCTGTTATTGGCCGGCGAACTGCAGCTGGACCCGCTGAACATTCAGTCCGACACCTTCCTATGGGAAGGGGCGCCGCAATTGAACATCGTGCAAGCGCAACAAGATGAAACCCCTCAGATAGCTGAGCGTCCCGGCTACTGGCCGGAAGGCGAATGGGATCTGGATCTGGTCGTCGCCAATCGCGCCAGCCTCTATGGTCAGGGCATCAGTGCCGAGCTGGCCGGCGCTCTGAGCGTGACGGACAGTCTGTACGAGCCGGTATTGGCCGGTCGGTTTGAACTGGTCCGCGGCAGCTATACCGGTCTCGGACGGGTGTTCCAGCTCACCTCTGGGTCGGTCCAGATTCAGAACAGCCAGGTTGTGTTGGACATTCGTGGTGAACATCAGACACAGATTCAACTCGACGGGCAGTTGCGGCCCACGTTGATCAACCTTCGGATATCCGGCACGCAAGACGCTCTGAGTCTGACGCTGACGTCCGATTCCGGCCTCGAACAGGATGAACTGCTCGCCCAGTTGTTGTTTGGCAAGATTGTTTCGGAACTGGATGTTTTCCAGGCCATTCAGTTAGCTAATGTGGTCAACAAACTGCGTACCGGCAACAGCGGGTTTGATCTGATTGGCGCCACGCGTGACAGCTTTGATCTGGACTCGCTGGTGTTCGATACCGAGTCCGATGAGCAGGGGAATCTGCAGTTTAACGTCAGTGCCGGTAAGTATCTGACGAACTTCCTCTATCTCGAAGTGGAGCAGAATGTCGGTACAGAACAGGAGTTCCGGGGCAGTATTCAGTATCAGGTTACGCCGAACACCAATCTGGAACTCTACACTCAGGGAGAGGGTGGTGATTTGAACGACAACGGTATTGAGTTGAACTGGTCTTGGGATTATTAGTGAAACTGCCATCGACTTGCCGGCCGTGATTCGCTGACCGGCAAGTTACGAGTCATCGTTTAGCTCGCCTTCACGACCACGACATCGCATTCAGCCTGTGAACAGATTTTCGCAGCTGTGCTGCCGAGGGTGGGTCGACCCAGTTGAGAGCCTCCGCCACGGTGACTGCCAATGAAGATGGCACCGGCCTGAATGTCCGTCGCGGTTTTCAGGACCTGATCGCTTGGTAATCCCTGGCTGACCTTCAGATGAATACGACCTTCATTGGCGGCGATATGATGCTCGGCGAAGGCCATGAGCTGGCTGCGTATTTCATCGATGGCGTTTTCATCGGCTTTAACCGGAGCTACCGCCAGCAGCGTGATGTCGGCGTTACCGTAACGCAGATGAAACAGCGCCTTCTCCAGTATTTGCTCGCCAATCGTCGGGACAGAGACATCAATCGGTGCGAGAATATGTTGATACATAATCGTTCCTGATCCGGGTTAACTTTACGGCCTGATGTCCCTGGCTCTCGATTCAGCGAGCGCCGGAACCGGCGATAATGCCCTGACAGTCGGAGAACTGTCAGGTCTACGACTTTACAGTTTAGGCGTTGAGCCGCGGAAATCCACAGTCGTTCAACTAAGCTCTGGAAACTTTCTGGAACCACCCCCATACAGTGGACTTTCTCTGAAATCGTTAACTAAGGAAAATCGTAAACCATGCAGGTTTTCTGGCAACTCCGTTGGTTTTTCCGTCAACAGTGGCGGCGTTACACCATTGCTTTGGTCGCGTTAGTGATCGTGGCCTTTGCGACCATGTTGCCGCCATGGATGATTGGTCAGATTGTTGATTCTATCGGCCAGGGCACCATCACGCGCGAGAGCCTGTTTGTTCAGATTGGTTGGATACTCGCCGCGGCGGTGATCAGTTATGCCATGCGGGTAACCTGGCGGATTGCGTTGTTTGGGGCCAGTTACGATCTGGCCAATGTACTCCGCCAACGCATCTTCCTGCATTTGTCTGTGCAACCACCGTCGTTTTTCCAGAAAATGAAGACCGGTGACCTGATGGCCCGCGCCACCAATGACGTGCAGGCGATTGAAATGACCGCCGGAGAAGCAGTTTTGGCACTTTTCGACGGCGCCTTGACCGGTTTGATGGTACTGCTGGTCATGACGTTGTTCATTTCGTTTCCCTTGACGCTGATTGCGCTGCTACCGTGGCCGATTGTCGGGTTTTTTATGTGGAAGTTTGGCAAAGAACTGCACGCGTCTTTTCATACGGCACAGGCCAAGTTCAGTGAACTGAATGATGATGTTCAGGAGAGTATTTCGGCGTTGCGGCTGACCCGGGCGTTTGGTCGGGAATTGGTTGAGCAAGCCCAGTTTGATGCCATTGCTATGGACGCTAATGCGGCCAATCAGCGCGTGGCGCGAACCGACAGCAAATATGACCCGGTCATTCAGATGGGTGTCGGTTTTTCCTTCTTACTCAGCGTGGCGGGCGGCGCCTGGCTGATTGTTCGTGGTGATCTGACCTTGGGTCAGTTGACCAGCTTTACCCTGTACTTAGGTTATATGATCTGGCCGATGTTTGCCGTTGGCTGGCTGTTGAACCTGGTCGAACGTGGTCAGGCGGCGTATCAGCGTATTGATGAATTATTGAACATGACGCCAGCCATTGCCGATCAGGGCACCGATGAGTCGACTCATCAGCCAACCCTGTCCATGGCCATTAACGAGTTCCGGTATTCCCCGCAGGGTGAACCGGCGCTGCAGGACATTCATCTGACGGTGCCGAAGGGGCATCTGTTAGGGATTGTCGGACATACCGGTGCGGGTAAATCGACCCTTATCCAACTGTTAACCCGTGCCGATGAAGGACCCGATTGCCGCATTGAACTGGATGGTGTGGCTATCGACCAGTTAACGCTCCATAACCTGCGTCGTCATCTGGCCTGTGTTCCACAGACCCCGTTTCTGTTCTCGACCACCATTGCGGAAAACATTGCTATGGCTCGCCCGGACGCCACTCAGGCCGAGATTGAAGCCGCAGCCAATGTGGCACAGGTGCATGAAGACATTCTGCGTTTTCCGGATGGCTACCGAACCGAAGTTGGCGAACGTGGGGTGACGCTGTCGGGAGGGCAGAAGCAACGCATCGCCATTGCCCGGGCGTTGTTGCAGGACGCCCCGATCCTGATTCTTGACGATGCGCTGTCGGCTGTGGATGTGAAAACTGAGCAGAGCATTCTGGAGCATTTACGCGATGCGCGTCAGGGTAAAACGACACTGATCATCTGCCACCGATTGTCGGCGGTAGAGACGGCCGATCACATCATCGTTTTGAATCACGGGGAAATTGAGGAGCAGGGAACCCATCGGGAACTGCTCGCTGCCGGTGGTAGCTATCGACGTACGTTCGATTACCAGCAGTTGGAGCAGGTAGTGGAGGCCGGACAATGAAGACAACCTTTGTACGGTTACTGACTTACGCGACGGCTTACAAGCGCACGCTGATTTCGGCGTTCCTGCTGTTGTTCCTGGCCACCGGTGCCAGTGTGCTGGGACCTTACCTGATCAAAGTCTTCATTGACGATTATCTGACTCCCGGGCACTTTGACTGGCCGGATATCGGGGCGCTGACGGCGTTGTATGTTGCCGCACAGCTGATTGCGGCCGGTGCCTTCTTTATGCAGGCCGTGCGTTTTAATCGCATTGCGCTGGACGTCATTCAGCGCATTCGCCAGCAGGTCTTTGCGCATGTGATGACCCTGCCGATGGCCTATTTTGACCGGACGGCCACCGGAAGTCTGATCAGTCGGATTACCAACGACACGGAGGCGATCAAGGACCTGTACGTTAACGTCATTTCGGTGTTTGCACAGAACATTGTCCGGGTGCTGGGTATTCTCATTGCCATGGCGTTTCTGGACATCCGGCTGATGTGGATTTGTGCCACGCTGATTCCGGTGGTGATGACGGTGATGTTTCTTTATCAGCGTCTGTCGACACCGATCTTTCAGCGGGTGCGCAGTCTGCTCAGTGACATCAACGCCCGTCTGAATGAAAGCATTGAAGGTATGAGTGTGATTCAGTTGATGAATCAGCAAAAAGCCTTTGGCGCGGCATTCCGTCGAACCAGTACCGATCATTATCGCGCGAAAATCCGCAACATCATCGTCGATGGTTTTCTGTTGCGGGCGTTGGTGGATTTCATCTATACGTTGTTGCTGGCGGCATTGTTGTTCGGGTTTGGCTGGATGGAGTTAAACGCGACCGGTGCGGTTCAGATCGGTGTGATTTACGCCTTCATGAACTACCTGGGCAATATTACGGAACCGCTGATTGATATGACCTCCCGATTGAACATGGCGCAGCAGGCGCTGGTATCTGCCAGCCGCGTATTTGATCTGATGGCTGAAACGTCGGCCCTGACACCAGATACGGCACAGGTGCCGGCGTCTATTGATATTGAGTTCGATCTGCAACGGTTCAGCTACGATGGACAGAAAGATGTGTTAACGGACATTCAGTTTCACGTGGCCCCGGGTGAGTTTGTTGGCATTGTCGGTCACACCGGCTCGGGCAAGAGCACCCTGATGTCGCTGTTGATGAACTTTTACCCGGTCGAGCAGGGTCGTGTCACTATCGGCGGCTGCGACATCGGTCAGTTGTCAAAAACCGACCGGACCCGGCTGATCGGTTTTGTACAGCAGGACGCCTTTATCTTCTCCGGTACCATTGCCGATAACATCCGTCTGGATCTGGATCTGACCATGGATGAAGTCATCGAAGCCAGCCAGAAGGCGCAGTTGCATGAGGCCATCATGGCCATGCCAAATGGCTATCTGACCGAGCTGACCGAGCGTGGCAAGAACCTGAGTACCGGCCAGCGTCAGTTGCTCAGTCTGGCCCGGACTCTGGCGCGTCGCCCGGAAATCCTGATTCTCGATGAAACCACTGCGAACATCGATAGTCATACCGAAGCGCTCATACAACAATCGCTGATGGCGTTGCGCGGCGAAGTGACGCTCATCGCCATTGCCCACCGGCTCAGCACCGTAAAAGACGCAGACAAGCTGCTGGTGTTGCACCAGGGGCACATTCAGCAACAGGGTCGACATGCCGAACTGATGCGGGTTGACGGGCTGTACCGGCACCTATACCAGCTTCAACAGCAGAAAGACCCACTGACTGAGGCCGAAGCCTGATCGCGACGGGCGCCCAAGCGCGTCCGCAGTCTAATCTGATCCGACATTGTTGTTGGAACAACGCGATGGCGCTATGGTCTAAGCACATTCGAGTCATAACAACAAAAAAGGAGAGAGCGATGCTGACGTATCAGGGGAAATGTCATTGTGGTGCGGTCACCTTTGAAGTCACCGCTGAGGAACCTTTAACGGCGGGAGCCCGCTGCAACTGTTCACTGTGCCGCCGCAAAGGGTTCGTGATGGCGCTGCTGCCGAGCGAGAACTTCCGCTTGACCGGCGGGGCGTCGGAACTGACCGACTATCAGTGGAACACTCAACAGGCGCATCATTATTTTTGCCGTCACTGCGGCATTTACACGCACCATCAACCGCGCACGGCACCGGATAAAATCGGCGTCAATGTCGGCTGTATTGATGAGCTGGAACCACTGACCTTTGATGTGGAGCTGAGAAACGGTCAGGCCCTGTCCATCGAGTAAACCGCTCCTACTTCAGGGCACCTCTAATAAGTCTGATGGTGCTATGGCTTTTCAGAAAAAGTGGCTGTCTAGGCGCGGTTTGCAGTGAATGTCGGGACTTTTGCAAAAACCGGAACAACGACAGGCGCTTTTTCTGAAAGTCGGGATGCCGCACCACCCTCCGGGCGGGCCTGAACAGCCCAGTGGGCATCGTAATCAATAGCCGGATATAGAATATCTATGATCCAGCTATCAAATCTCGCCACTGAACCGTTCAGGCTCCGCAGAGTTCCCTCAGACTTATTAGAGGTGCCCTTCAATAAAGCGTCTGTTCTTCCAGCTGCGCTTCGCCGCCTGCCGCGTTTTCGCGCAGCCAACCCCAGATCCGCCGGGTGGTTCGGTCGATCGATGGCTTGCCATAGGTGCTCTGGCGCAGTGCGTCGTGGATCTGTTGGTAGTCTTCGTTTTCTGCTCTGGCGGCCGAGGCTTTGCGTTCTTTGGCCCGACGGTGGGCGTAATCGCTGTCGGTCATGTACAGATCCAGCATCGGAATGGGCAGCTCCCCGATAAATCCATCCAGGTCCGGATACTGTCCAGGCGCTTCCACCAGAATGAGCCCATAGCCGTCCTGCTCGGCTTCCGTCAGGTTCTCAGCGAGGTATCGGGCGCCCCAGTAACCGCCGTCACCAAAACCTAAAATGACGATATTGAAATCGCCCAGACTGTTCAGCCGCGCCAGCCCTGCTCGGATGCGAGCCAGCACGCGTTCATCAGGCGTTTGTTGTGGTGTCTGAGCACTGGCCGTATCCGTGTCGTCCAGCGGTAGTACGCCAACGGCGTCACGCGCTGGCGTTGGTAAGTCGATAGCGAGCGTGTTCCAGCCAACATCCGGCAAGTACTCACGGGCTTGCTGCAGCAGGAAAGGCCAGTTCGGGGTATGGCCGACATCGTGCAGAATCAGCAGGCCGCCCTGGGGGGTGGCAGTGCGTTGTTGCAGGCTCAGGGCAATAAAGCGTTCGGTGTCGGTACTCAGTTCGATCACTTCCTCGCCGCGCAGTGCGTTGCGGTAATGCTGCTGTATATCCAGTGATTGTTGCAGTTTTGGCATGGGTATCGGTGCGGCCAGCGCCGACGCGCCACTCAGGGTGACGAATACGGTTGTCAGAACGGCGCATGCCGCCAATGCAAATTGACCTCTCATTCAGAACCCCTAGAATGTCCGCTCCCGTCAAAGTGAGGTAGCTGTCCGATGTCTGAGTTTATCATTGCCCCGTCCATATTATCGGCCGACTTTGCCCGTTTGGGTGAAGAAGTGGATCAGGTCATCGCCGCTGGTGCGGATTGGGTGCATTTCGACGTGATGGATAATCATTACGTCCCGAATCTGACCATCGGACCCATGGTCTGTAAAGCCTTGCGTAACCATGGTGTTAACGCGCCCATCGATGTGCATCTGATGGTTTCTCCAGTAGATCGGCTGATTGGCGATTTTGTTGAGGCCGGTGCCTCCATGATTACCTTTCATCCGGAAGGCAGTGAACACATCGATCGTTCCCTGCAGTTGATTAAAGACGCCGGATTGAAAGCCGGGCTGGTGTTTAATCCGGCGACGCCTTTGCACCACCTGGATTACGTGATGGATCGGATCGATATGATTCTGATCATGTCGGTAAACCCGGGCTTTGGTGGCCAGTCCTTCATTCCGTCGGCCCTTGATAAACTGCGCGAAGCCCGCCAGCGTATTGAAGCCAGTGGCCGGGATATTCGCCTGGAAGTCGACGGCGGGGTGAAGGTCGACAATATTCGCGAGATCGCGCAAGCCGGTGCAGATGCCTTTGTGGCGGGGTCTGCTATTTTTAATGCGTCAGATTATGCCGGCGTCATTCAGGACATGCGCGCGGAACTTGCTCGCCTTTAACCACTTATTTATCGCGCCTGGGTGTTCGCGCCCGGGCCGGGTACTTTACCGTCAACAGAAGGATTTCCCTTGGAAGAATTATTGGTTTTTGATCTCGACGGCACCATCCTCAACGAACACGAGCAACTGTCCGATGTGACTCGTCATGCCTTATCCGAACTCGATCGTCTTGGTATCAACTGGACCGTGGCGACCGGACGCATGCCTCAGGGCGCACGTGAAGCCTTACCCAACATCGCCTTTCAACATCCGCAGGTGTACAAAAATGGCGTGCTGATTTGGGATCTCAACGAAGATAAGGTGATCAGTAAGATACCGATGGATCGCGATGAGGTGCTGGAAGCCTGCAGGCGCCTGCACCAGCATGGTATTAACCCGTGGCTCAATACGCTCGATCATGAAGATAACATCGGCGCGGTCATCAGCGGGATTTCAAGCGATCGTGAACAACAATGGGCCGATTACATGGCCGGGGAAGGCATCGTGGTTCAGACCCGGTCGGATTATGCGGAAGTAACCGACCACATTCTCAACATCTTTGCCGTGACTGACAATCCGGCGGTGATGCAGATGGCTGAGGAGTTGGCCGACATTGAAGGCGTTACCGTCTTTGCCGGTCACGACATGTACAGCCCGGGTAATTTCTGGATGGATATTCACCATACCAGTGGCACTAAGGGCGATGCCGTGAAGCTGATCAAAGAGCAGCTGGGCGCGAAGAAGATGATCAGTTTTGGTGATTCCGACAACGATCTGTCCATGTTCCGGCTGGCGGACGAGTGCTATGCCATGGGTCAGGGGCTGGACGAACTGAAAGCAATTGCCACTGCGACCATTCGACCGAATACCGAAGATGGCGTGGCCCGATTCCTGGCGGATCGATACGGCTTCAACCTTCCGGATTAAGGCTTCTGTGCCGGTGGCTGCAAAACTCAGCCACCGGTATGCAGTTGCGTCAGCACGTACGCATGCAGGGTGATGATGTCGGCCTCATCAACGTCCAGGAACTGTAACCCGTAATACCAGGTTTCTTTGGCTTGGTTGAACTGGCGGGTACGTACGACAGATTTCAGATGCAGAATCCGCTCAACGCTGCTGACTTCAATTTTGAACACCAGATCCATTTCATCGCCTTCTTCAACCTGCAGGTCCTGGCCGTGAATGCGGGCGCCGTTCGTTGACAGGTCATCCAATACGGCCGACAGGGTTTTTCGACGATCTTCAATGGTGACCATGGCCGAACAGATCAGATGAACCTTAGCCCGGATTGATTTGCGCACTTCTCCGACCACCAAGGCTTCCGGCCAGGCCAGATGCAGATGCGGAAAGGGGAGTACGCTGACATGTTGGACGGTGGACTGAAATGCGCAGGCGCCGTTGATCTGGTTGACAAATAAGCGCACTTTTACCGCTGTTTTCGCCTTAATTGACATCGCAACGCCCTGTTTTGTTGGCGTGGACACCAACACCGAACGGCCCCGTTGGTACCCAACCAGGGTACTTCGATCCCGGTTTTCATCGTAGCCTTCGAACTCAAGTTGTAACGGTTGCCCCGGAAGCAGTTTGAGGCTTTCAAAGGTGGTATTTTTATTTTCAGTCATGAGCTGGTCAGGTTGTCTTTTTTATCAGTGTTTAGAATAGGCGGAGTTTGAATCATTTGCATCTCCCGTCGACGATTTCAACGGATTTTCTGAAATGATCGGGGCGGGTGCTTTACCGAAATCGACCTGCACCTCTCAGATTTCGACACAGGCATTGACGCGGCAAGGGAAGTCACGACAATAGCGCGCCTGATAATCGAACGAGGCAGGTTATGGATCAAGCAACACTGAGGGCGCATCTGGCGCTGGTTCTGGCCATGGTGATCTGGGGCAGTTCGTTCATTGCTCTGAAGTTTGCCGTCACGGAAATTCCCCCCATGATTGTCGTGTTCCTGCGCATGGCCGTCGGTTCGGTTTCGTTCCTGGTTGTTTGGCCCTGGTTGCGCCACGGTTTTGTCTACCAAAAAGGCGATTGGAAGTATCTGGTGGGCATGGCGCTGTTTGAACCGTGCCTGTATTTTCTGTTTGAAGCACAGGCACTGCAATACACCAGTGCCGGCCAGGCGGGGATGGTGACGTCCATTTTGCCGATTATGGTCGCCGCCACGGCTTTTATTTTCTTAGGTGAGCGGAACTCGCTTCGTCAGTGGACCGGCTTTTTTATAGCCGTGACCGGAGTGGTCTGGATGACGGTCACCTCAGAAGTGTCCGATCAGGCGCCGAATGCGTTGTTAGGGAATTTTCTTGAGTTTATGGCCATGAGCATGGCGGTTGGTTACACACTGCTCGTGAAGCACCTGACGAAGCGCTATTCGGCTTTTTTATTGACCGCTTTGCAAAGCTTTGTCGGCGCGTTGTTCTTTCTGCCGTTGTCTTTGGCGTCGGAATGGCCCGCGCATCTTTCGATGCCGGTCATTGGCGCCATTGTTTATCTGGGGCTCGTAGTGACCATCGGTGGCTATGGGCTCTACAACTATTCGATGCACCATGTCACCGCGTCGACAGCAGCGGGCTACACCAATCTGATTCCGGTCGTATCGTTGATGTTTTCAGTGCTTCTGCTTGGCGAACGACTGGTGTTGATGCAATGGTTGGCCGTTGTTCTGGTGTTTGCCGGAGTGTTTCTCAGTCATGACCGCAAACCCATAATCCCTAAAGACGTGCCTCCGGGAATCACCGGATAAAGCGCCGCCGGTGGTTCATAAATGTGAAGTACTGAACGTTTATGACATTTAAGGCGGACTTGAGTCTCATTTCGGTTTACTGCGCAAAGCGCTTCACCCTCCAATCACCGATACTGCCTCCGTGTCGGAGTGTGAGAGTCGGTGATGAAGGTCTCTGTTGTCAGTCTGTTTGTTTGCATAAGTCTGGTTGGGTGTCTACCGGAAAGCCCATTGTCGCCTGATGAAGATAGCGGTGCTGGTGGAGGGGAGTCCAGTGGAGAGTTGACGGTCGATTTGACATTGGGCACGTCGTCGCCATCGAACATTGACTATCCGGTGACGGTGCGAGCCCGTATCGAAGGCAGTAAAGGTGCTCAATACGAGCTGTCCTTGAATGATTCGGTCATTGAATCGGCCAGACTCCCTTCAACAGGTACGAACATTGGCGGACCCTTTTCCGGAACGGAAGGCCCCACCAATTACCGGTACGTATACTTTGTGATCGGCGAACCCGGTGGGCATCGCATTGATGTGTCACTGACCCGCGGTGATGAAACCGTATTGACAACCGAATCGTTGACGATCGGTTCCGTCTGTGACGCGAATGAAAACTTTTATGCTCAGGCAAATCTGTCGACCCGGTTCAGTTGTGGTAACTGCCACGAGCCCGGTGGTAATGCCAGTTTCATCATTGATGGCAGCAGTTACGCGAGCATCGCTCAAACGGATAAATATACGAGCAGTAACCCCTACATTATGGCCAATATGCCGGCGAACTTAGACCCGACGCCGGAAGGACGGGGTGGCGAGTTGGTACATTCCGGAGGTGAGAAGTGGACACAGAGCAGTCCGACTCACATCCGCATGCTCGAGCTGGCTTATCGGGTAGCGAACGATTTCAGTTGTCCGAACTGACACTTAAGAAACCGTTTTAAACTCCCGCGGGACCGAGTTCTTTGCGCAACCAGAGCATGGACGCGCCAGGCGGATATCCACTGAGTTCGCCGACAACCCGATAGCCCAGGTTTTGATAAAAGCCCGGAGCCTGAAAGCTGAAGGTTGACAGTTTCACTTGTCGGCAGTGTCGCTCTTCGAGGGCACGGGTTTCTGCCTCAAGTAACAGCAGGCTACCTAGTCCGGTATGTCGGTGGGGCTCGGCAACCCAGAGATAGTCAATATCCAGCCAGCCCCAATAGGTTTCGCTGACAAGCCCGCCAATCAGTTCCGAGTGCTCATCAAACGCAAAAACATCCAACGGTTTTCCGCCTTCAGCGCGAATGTCCCGGTGCCACTGCGATGTCTGATCATTGAACGTCCGCAGCTGTTTTACGACCTGCTCACGCAGGTCATCATCCGCTGTGTCGTTGATTTGCAGGTTCAGTGTGCTCATTCAGTCGTTCGATTCCAGCGCGTCGAGTGTTGGCAGTGACGTGAAAGCACCTTGCCGGGCTACGGTGTAAGCACCGCACTTGCTGGCAAAGAGGGCCATTTCTTCAAGCGTTTTCTGATCCGTCAGGGCTTTACTCAGATCGGGCTGCTCGGCGAGGGCAAACAGGAAACCGCCGGTAAAGGCATCGCCGGCAGCGGTGGTATCGACGACAGTCGTAGCCGGGGGCGTTATTTCTGAGTTGACCCCTTTGGCGAGGACGCGAATAGGTTGACCACCATCAGTAATCAGTACGGTCGTGACGCCCTGTTCAATGGCGTGACGGACAAACGCCACTTCGCCATCGGGTGAGAGATAATCCAGTTCTTCGCGGGATACCTTGATCAGATCGACGTGTTCAAAACAGGCCAGAACCCGGTCCCGATCCGCTTGACCATCCGGCCATAGGTTGTGTCGCAGGTTAATATCAAAACTGGTGATGCAGCCTTGTTTACGAGCGTTTTTCAATGCCGCCAGAGTCGTTTTGGTGATGTTGGCGTCGGTCAATGTGTTTGAACAGAAATGAAAGATGTCGCTGCCGATGAACCACCGGTCTTTGACGTCAAACTCTGTCAGCAGCAGATCGGCTGTCGCATCGCGATGAAACTCAAAAGACCGCTCACCATCGTCATCCAGAAAGACAAACGCCAGCGCGGTTTTGGCGGTTGGATGCAGGCTGAGATGCTGAGTATCAACGCCGTAAGTCTCTAAGGATTGAGCCAGGAATTGACCAAAGGTGTCGTCACCCACCTGACCGGCAAACCGGGCATCACCGCCCAGGCGCGCGATCGCGACTGCGACATTGGCGGGCGCGCCTCCGGGAAACTGCCGGAAATCGGGAATGTTGATCAATCCTTCCTGCCGGTGGCCGGTGTTCAGAAAGTCGATTAAAGCTTCGCCGAAGCAGGTAATGGCGCCCATATGGTGTCCTCAGTGCATGATTAAAATGACTCGGGCCGAGTTTAGCGTGCCTCGCGCTGTAAATGAAACAGACCATTCATTGAGTTAAAAATAGTGCGCAAAACGTTGCGATAGCTCAGTCTCTAGGCAAGCTTAGGAGACTGAATCGTCATACGAGGCACAGGATTGTGGATCCTTTTTCGGTACTGGAACTGTTTAAAGTCGGCATTGGTCCGTCATCATCTCATACGCTTGGACCGATGCGGGCCGCGAATCGTTTTGCAGCCCATTTGAGTGAACGCCAGATGTTAACTGCTGTGCGGCATTTGCGCGTGAATCTCTATGGGTCATTAGCGCTGACTGGAGTTGGCCACGCCACCGATAAAGCGGTGGTGCTGGGTCTTGCCGGACTCGACGCCGCCACTGTCGACCCGGATGAGGCTGAGCAACTGTTTCAGTCGATTCGCTCAGGCGAGCCGTTGGTGGTGAACGCAGAGCAGCCGATTCCTTTTCCGCTCAATGAAAGTGTTCGTTTTCTGGGTGAGGTGTTTTTACCAGAGCACCCGAATGGTATGCGCTTCAGTGCGCTGGATGAGCACGGTGTCGAGCTGCATGCTGAAACCTGGTACTCCGTCGGCGGCGGAGCCATTGCTAACGAGTTGGCGAAAAACGCCGCTGAACGTGACCTGTGACCG
>NZ_CH724152.1:632762-634122 GCF_000153185.1 Reinekea blandensis MED297
TAGATGCTTGCATCGAAACCATGCGTCAGACCGGTGAAGATATGGTTAGCAAATACAAAGAGACCGCCCTTAGGCGGTCTCGCAGTGAACGTAGTGGTGTGCTAACCGCCCGTTCAGTTGTTGTAGGGGTCGTTTTCCATCATTGAAGGAGGCTCGACCGTGGTGATGGTGAAGTTCGTGTTCGGGTCATTGGCGTCCGACACCGCCTGAACAAACGTCGTAAAATCACGACGGGCACCGCCTGTGATCTGATTGGCGTTGCCAACGCCGGTATGTGCCGAGTTGAAGGGCCAGTCGGGTAGGTTTTGGCCATCATCGGCTTCGCCTACTTCATTTATGAAGTCAGTTCGCAGGACTCTGATGTCGTTAGAATTGTAATCCAGATCGAAAGCGCTGTAGGCATCACTGCCGTTCTCGTCATGGCAGGAAATGCAGTTTTCAACGATCGAACTGTTGACACGATTCTGCCAAAAGGTATCGCGAGTCAGCGACCCCGGCAAAATGACGTCGTTCCATTCGAAATTATAAAGACGTAAGGTCCCGTTGGGCTGGCGCACGGCCAGATCCAGATAAAACGTATAGTTTTCCGGCTCGGTCAATCGTAATCGCCAGTCTGTATTGGTGGTGGTGTCGTAATAAAACTTGGACCATTCGGCGCCGGCGCTGTTCTGCAGCATGCTGTTTGGGATCGCCAGTGGTTCGTTGGTGCCGACTGAGTAACTGAGCAGAGCGGTGTTTTCGCCACCTTCGTCACGCTGTGCCAGATCTGAAAAATCAATGCTGACGTAGCCTTCCCAGACTTCATTGTCATCGGCCGGATCGGTATCGTGATAGACGATGCGCAGTTCGGGTTGATCAATGACCTGAGCGGTTTCCCAAGTCAATTGCGGGTCCCAGTGGGCATCTCCGTATCGGGAGTTGGTTTCAGGAGCGCAGGCGGACAGAACTGCCAGCGGAAAAGTGCTGCAGATCAATATTTTTGTACATTGACTCGTCATTTGTTGTTGGCCCGATTGAAGCTGAATGGTAAATGAACGATTCTAGAGGATTGGGTTGCAGAAAAAATGAACACGATCTAGGTTTTAGCACAAGAACTTGACTGAAGACTGACGGTTTTTGTCAGTCCGCGCCCTTGTTGGGCATTCATGTGTCACCATTCGATAACATTTCATGTTTCAAACAGGAGAAAATAATGAAAAAAACTGCCGTGTTGTTGATGGCCGGGTTGATGGTAACGTCTGCCTTCGCTGCTGATATCGAAGCGGGCAAAGCCAAAGCGGCCACCTGTGCCGCATGCCATGGTCAGAACGGTATTTCCATGGTGCCGATGTACCCGAATCTGGCCGGTCAGAAAGCGCCA
>NZ_CH724152.1:634448-641404 GCF_000153185.1 Reinekea blandensis MED297
TCGCGACGATCATCATTGTTGTTAACTTACTGGTGGATCTGATGTACGGCATTATCAATCCCCGCGTTCGTCACGCGAAATAGGAGGCTTCATGACACAACCTACTGTTAGTGTTCAGGGGCCACGCACACCGCTCGCCGAGTTCTGGTTTTACTTCCGACAGAATCGCGGCGCGGTGATGGGGCTCGGCTATGTGGTCTTCATTGTTTTGATGGCGATCCTTGCCGATGTGTTGGCACCCCATTCACCCACTGAACAATTTCGAGACTTCATTCTGACACCTCCAGCTTTTGCCGAGGGTGGGCAAGCTCAGTTCTTACTCGGCACCGATGGGGTTGGCCGCGACATTCTGTCACGCCTGATGCACGGTGCGCGGTTATCGCTGCTCATCGGTCTGGTCATTGTCATGGTGTCCATGATAATGGGCATCTGCTTCGGCCTGCTCGCAGGCTATTTTGGTGGCATTGTCGATACCACCATTATGCGTTTGAGTGACATCCTTCAATCGCTGCCGGCTCTGCTGTTGGCGATCGCTATTGTTGCGGTATTAGGTCCAAGCATCGTCAACTCCGGTTTGGCGCTGTCGCTGGTCTACCTGCCGCATTACATACGATTAACCCGAGCATCGACACTCGCGGAAAAGAACCGGGATTATGTCATTTCATCGCGTGTTGCCGGCGCTAATCCGTTGCGCCTGATGTTCATTACCATCCTGCCAAACTGTTTGGCACCGTTGATTGTTCAGGGCACTCTGGGCTTTTCCAACGCCATTCTCGACATGGCAGCGCTGGGTTTCCTGGGTCTGGGTGCACAACCACCCTCGCCGGAATGGGGCACCATGCTGTCTACCGCCCGAGAGTTCATTCAAAGTGCCTGGTGGGTGGTGACCTTCCCTGGTCTTATGATTCTGACGACCGTTCTGGCTTTCAACCTGATGGGTGATGGCCTGCGCGATGCTCTCGATCCGAAACTGAAACAATAGGAGACCGGTATGAGTTTGTTATCTGTTAAAAACCTGTCGGTCACCTTCGGGACCGGTGATAACCCGTTCCGTGCGGTTGACCGCGTCAGTTATGACGTCGATGCGGGCGAAGTTCTTGGAATCGTCGGCGAGTCCGGCTCCGGAAAATCGGTCAGCTCGCTGGCCTTAATGGGGTTGATCGATTTTCCCGGCAAAGTTTTCGCCGACCAGCTCGACTTCGAAGGCCAGAAACTGCTGGAAATGAAAGATAAAGCCCGTCGGAAAATCACCGGTGATGACATTGCGATGATTTTCCAGGACCCGATGACGGCCCTGAACCCCTGCTTTACCGTTGGCAACCAGATTATGGAAGCCATTGCCGTCCACCAGGGTGGCTCTAAAAAAGAACGCAAGGCAAAAGCCATTGAACTGCTCCGCCAGGTGGGTATTCCTGCGCCGGAAGAACGGATTAATGTTTATCCTCATCAGCTGTCTGGTGGGATGAGTCAGCGGGTGATGATTGCCATGGCCGTCGCCTGCGATCCAAAACTGTTGATCGCCGATGAACCAACAACCGCTCTGGACGTCACCATTCAGGCTCAGATTATCGACCTGCTGCTTGAGCTCCAACGCGAGAAAAACATGGGGCTGATCCTGATCACTCACGACCTGGCGCTGGTTTCTGAAGCCGCCGATAGAGTGGTGGTGATGTACGCCGGACAGGTTGTGGAAACCGGTCCTGCGGAGGAGTTGTTCCGTAATCCACAACACCCTTACACAGAAGCACTGCTGAAATCGCTGCCTGAATCCGCCGCCGGCAAAGCTCGCTTGGATGCCCTCCCGGGGGTTGTGCCCGGTGCCAACGACCGGCCTCAGGGTTGTTTGTTGAACCCTCGCTGTCCTTATGTTGAAGATAAGTGTCGACAGTCAGAACCGGAGTTGATCGCCACCACCGGGCGCCACGCTGTTCGTTGCTTTAAACCACTGACACAGGAGGATGCTGCCTGATGACTGCATCAGAAAAGAACATTGTGCTTCAGGGGTCTGAGCTCAAACAACATTACGAAGTGTCACAGGGTCCCTTTAAACCGAAAGGTGTGGTCAAAGCGCTGGATGGTGTGGATTTCAAAGTTGAAGCGGGCAAAACTCTGGCGGTGGTCGGAGAATCGGGCTGCGGTAAATCTACGCTGGCGCGCCAGTTGACGATGATCGAAACGCCAACCGCCGGACGCATTGAGTTCAATGGTAAAAACCTGCTGACGCTGACCGGCGAAGATAAAAAAGAAGCCCGGGAACGGATCCAGATTATTTTCCAAAACCCGTACGGTTCTCTGAACCCACGTAAGAAAATTGGTCAGATTCTCGAAGAGCCATTGGTTATCAACAGCGAAATGAATCCAGCCAGTCGCAAGGAGCGTGCGCTGTACCTGCTTGAAAAAGTGGGCCTGAAACACGAGCACTATGATCGTTACCCGCACATGTTTTCCGGTGGTCAGCGCCAGCGGATCGCCATTGCCCGCGGTTTGATGATGAACCCGAAAGTGGTCGTCGCGGACGAACCGGTCTCGGCGTTGGATGTGTCCGTTCAGGCGCAGGTTCTGAACCTGATGATGGACATTCAGAAAGAGTTCGGCCTGGCTTATATCTTCATCTCACACGACCTTTCCGTCGTTGAGCACATCGCTGATGAGGTGATGGTGATGTATCTCGGCCGCGTAGTGGAACAAGGTCCGACACACGAGATTTTCAGCCAGCCAAAGCATCCGTACACACGGGCGCTGCTGTCCTCTACACCACGCATTAATCCGGAACAGCGCATTGAAAAGATTCGCTTACCGGGTGAACTGCCGTCGCCAATGAACCCACCTTTAGGATGTGCTTTTCACGGACGGTGTCAGTACGCCAATGACCGCTGTAAGCACGCGACACCAGAACTGGTGGAAGACGATAAAGGCACTCTGATTCGTTGCTTTGGTTACGATGAAGGTCGTCTTGATTATCTGAACGAATAAGTTTCAGGCACAAAAAATCCCGCCTCGGCGGGATTTCTTTTATTTCACATATCAGTCCGTTGCTTTGCCAGCCTGGACTTCCGGCGATCTGAGGTCCTGAGCCAGCTTATCCAGCACACCGTTTACAAACCGATGGGCTTCATTCGCACCGAAGGTTTTAGACAGCTCGACCCCTTCATTGATAATCACCTTATAGGGAACGTCGATGCGATGCAGAAACTCATAGGCACCCATACGCAAAATCGCCAGCTCAACAGGTGTGAGGTCTTTCAGTGCGCGATCAATGTGTTTGTCTACATGACTGTCTAACTCTGATTTGGACGCAGCCACACCACGCAGTACTTCACTGAAATAGTCTTTATCGAACTTGCTGACGTCATTATCGGTGAGGAACTCCGCTTCGATCTGCGTCACAGACTGATCGGCCACATGCCACTGATACAATGCCTGCATCGCCAGGCGACGGGCTTTTCGACGCAAGGCCGGGTTCAGTTTCTGTCCGGTCATGTCACGCCCCTCCAGTCGGAATCTGTGCCATCAGGTTAACCATTTCCAGCGCCACTTCGGCAGCTTCAGCGCCCTTGTTGCCGGCCTTGGTACCGCTGCGCTCAATGGCCTGTTCGATCGAGTCGACGGTCAAGACACCAAACACGACCGGAATGTCTGCCGTCAATGCCACGCTGTTTAAACCACCCGCCGCTTCTCCGGCGACGTAATCGAAATGCGGCGTACCACCGCGAATTACCGCTCCCAGAGCAACAATGGCATCGTACTCGCCGGAATCCGCCAAGCGCTGACAAACGAGCGGCAGCTCATAGGCACCCGGTGCCTTCACCAGTGTGATCTGATCTTCGGCAATGCCATGGCGTTTCAGAGCATCAATCGCACCCTGTTGCAGATGATCTACCACAAAGCTGTTCCAACGAGTGACAACAATTGCATAACGGCCATCGTTAGAGGAAAAATCACCTTCAATAACTTTCATCGTATTCAATTCCTAACCTTCAGTTAACGGCTTCAAAGCCGGGTTCCCATGCTGACGCGTCAGTGGGATGAATCAGTGGCTGGCAGATCAGCGCTCAATAAACTCAACAACTTCCAGATCAAAGCCCGAAATTCCGCCAAACCGGGTTGGTGAACTCAACAAACGCATTTTACCAATGCCCAGATCGCGAAGAATCTGTGATCCGGTGCCAATGGTGTTGTAAGTGCCATACTTGTCCACATTCGGGTTTTTGGGCTGCTTCTTATTGCCGCTTAGCATGCACAATTCCGTTTCCACATCGATCGACTCCTGCACATCGAGCAGAACGACAACACCTTTGCCCTCTTCGGCGACTTTCGCCATGGCCGAATCCAGTGTCCAGCTGAGTCGGTTCGGTACCTGAACACCCAGCAGATCTTTCAGTGTAGACGTAACGTGCACACGCACCAACGTTGGTTCGTCTTCGGAAAACGGTCCGCCAACACTCAGTGCCAGGTGAGTACCGCCGGTAATGTCATCCCGATAGGCCCGCACCGAAAACTCACCGGACTTGGTCTGCAGCGTTGGCGCATCGATTTCGTGAATCGTACGTTCATTCAGAATGCGGTAATGGATCAGATCGGCAATGGTCCCGATCTTCAGTCCATGTTCCTGAGCGAAAAGCTTCAGGTCAGGTAATCGTGCCATCGTTCCGTCTTCGTTCATGATCTCGACGATGGCTGCGGCCGGTATCAGTCCGGCCATCCGAGCCAGATCACAACCGGCTTCGGTATGACCGGCTCGGCTGAGAACACCGCCGGGTTGCGCACGCAACGGGAAAATATGCCCTGGCTGCACGATGTCTTCCGGACTGGACTTCGGATCCACGGCAACCCGGATAGTCCGGGCACGGTCGGCGGCGGATATCCCGGTTGTCACGCCTTCGCTGGCTTCGATTGACACCGTAAACGGTGTGCCATGCGATGCCTGGTTCGCCTGAACCATCGGAGGAAGACCAAGAAAGTCACATCGGTCTCCAGTCAGGGTCAGACAGATTAACCCCCGGGCCTTAGACGCCATGAAGTTCACGATTTCGGGAGTTACTTTTTCCGCGGCTACGATGAGGTCACCCTCGTTTTCACGGTCTTCGTCATCCAACAGGATAACCATTTTTCCCTGACGGATGTCTTCGATGATTTCTTCAGTGGTGTTTAGAGACACGGCAGTCACTCTTTCAAATAGTGTTTGGTCAGACCGCAGACGGCTAGGTCTGTCGAGCTGCACGGATTATGTCGTCAACAGCGCTAAAATCAAGGGAAAGCGGGCAACAACTGCCAGCGAATGTCCTTTCCGACAAAGCGAACATCGTCAACATCAAAGCGATGGGCCTGTTTAAGTGAATCCAATCGAAAATCGGCTACGGGCCGGGTCGCGCCGCCAAGCATGATGGGTGCCTGATACAACCACAGCTCATCCAGCAGCCCCTGTTCGGCAAAGGCACCCGTTAAGGTTGCGCCGGCTTCGAGCCAAACACGGTTAAAGGCCTGCTGACCACACCAGGACAAAAACGCCGGCAAATCGATATGATCGTTGGCGGTTGCCATTTCCACCAACTCAAAACCGGCGGCCTGCAAGCGCTCTAATGACAATGGGTTGGCTTGAGCGCCATGGATGATGACCGTCCGTCCCGGAAGGGTCACGATAGTCGATGGCACCGGCGTGCGGGCCTGAGTATCCAAAATAATCCGAACCGGTTGACGATCGGCTCCATCTAATCGGACATTCAACGATGGATTATCGGCAACCACCGTTTCCACCCCAGTGACCACGGCGCAGCTATCGGCACGACCGGATTGCACATCCTGACGCGCTTCTGGCCCGGTAATCCACTGGCTGTCACCGTTGGCAAGCGCCGTACCACCATCCAAACTGGCCGCCATCTTGGCTACCAGCCAAGGACGCCCGGTGCGCATACGTTTCAGAAAGCCCCGGTTTAGCCGCTCTGCTTCAGCATTGAGTACGCCCGAGATGACCTCGATGCCTGCATTTCTGAGTTTTTCCAAACCCTGGCCGGCAACCTGAGGGTTCGGATCGGTCATGGCGCAGACGACGTTGGCAACACCGGCTTTAATCAGCGCATCGGCACAAGGCGGTGTTTTGCCGTAATGGCTGCATGGCTCTAAGGTGACATAGGCGGTCGCGCCACGAGCTTTCGATCCGGCCTCGGCCAGTGCGTGTACTTCGGCGTGAGGAGTACCGGCTTTGCGGTGATAACCGGAACCGACAAGCTCGCCGTCCCGCACAATCACGCAACCCACATTCGGGTTCGGTGTGGTGGTCCTGCGGCCTCGTGCCGCCAGCTTAAGCGCTTGAGCCATCCAAGCGTCGTGAGAGGTCATCGACATCACCATCAGTCTTTCTTTTCGAGCCGATCAATTTCACTGCGAAACTCGTTCAGATCCTGGAAACTTCGATAAACGGATGCAAAGCGAACGTAAGCCACCTGATCCAGCTCTTTAAGTTCATCCATAACAAAGTTCCCCAGGATTCTTGACGGCAGTTCCCGCTCACCAGTAGCGCGGATGGCCTGTTTAATCCGGGTAATGGCCGCTTCAATGTCTTCAACCGCCACCGGGCGTTTTTCCAACGCGCGTTGCAAACCCGCCCTAAGCTTCATTTCATCAAAGGGTTCGCGATTGCCGTTCTGTTTCACAATCCGAGGCATCACCAGTTCCGCCGTCTCGTAGGTCGTGAACCGTTCACCACAGACATTACACTCCCGGCGGCGACGCACCTGTTCACCTTCGGCGACCAGACGGGAATCGATCACCTTCGTGTCTTGGGTATTACAAAACGGACAATGCATGGTGTTTTCTCATTGATCGAACGGGGTGTGAGTGTAATCCGAAATGTTACAGAATGGAAAAATGTGATGCATATTTCAACAACGCAAATTGCGCCATATTTTACCGGAAAAACCGCTTGACTTTTCTCCGGTGGCTTAAAAAAGCGGTTGCGC
>NZ_CH724152.1:641783-672488 GCF_000153185.1 Reinekea blandensis MED297
CATCAATGATCATGAAGCCGGTCACTTCATCGACCCAATAGATGACATCAATCCGACCAGCCACCGGGGTCAGGTCGAGTTGGATCGACATCAACAGAATCAGCAACAGACCCCACCAGAAAATCGGCATCGAGTAACCGGCAAGGGACACGGTCATGACCGTATGATCGAAAATACTACCGCGTTTAACAGCGGCGAAAATGCCTAAAGGAAGGCCAACAGCGATGGCAAATACCGCTGCAAAAAAAGACAGTTCAATGGTTGCGGGGAACAGCGTCATGAACTCATCCATGACCGGTTCGCGGGTAATGAAAGATGTACCCAGGTCGCCGCGAAGAATGTTACCTGCATAAACAAAATACTGTTGCCACAGGGGCTTATCGAGCCCAAGCATGGCTTCGATCTCGGCGCGTTGTTCGGCAGAAAAGCCGCGCTCGCCACCCATAACGGTAACGGGGTCGCCCGGGATCAGATGAATGAGAGAAAACGTCAGGATCGACACACCGATAAAGGTCGGAATGACCATACCGACTCGGCGTAAAATAAATTGGAACATGGGACTACCTGATATCAAGTAAAAAAGACAGCCCCGGGCGGGGCTGTCTTATTAAGGTGAGGCTTAGCTGAGATTACTCAGCCAGATCGACACCGTAGAAGTTATGGGCACCGAATGGGCTCATCTTATAACCAGTCACTTCTTTGCGAACAGGTTCAAAGACAACAGAGTGCGCAATGGTGATCCAAGGCGCCTGCTCTTTGAAGATAACCTGAGCTTCTTCATACAGAGCCGTACGCTCTTCAACGTCTGTTGTAACCTTGGCTTGTTCCAGCAGACCATTGAACTCAGTGTCACACCAGAAGGCACGGTTACCACCAGACTCAGCCGCTGGGCAACCCAGCAGAACGTACAGGAAGTTGTCCGGGTCACCGTTGTCACCGGTCCAGCCCAACATCATGGTTTCGTGTTCACCGTTCTTCGTACGGTCGAGGTATTCACCCCATTCATACGATACGATGTTGGCGGTCACGCCGACTTTCGCCCAGTCTGCCTGAATCAGCTCAGCCATACGCTGTGCGTTCGGGTTATATGGACGCTGAACCGGCATCGCCCAGATGTCGGTTTCAAAACCGTCTGGATAGCCCGCTTCGGCCAACAGTTCTTTCGCCATTTCAACGTCGTAGTCGTAGTCAACGATGTCTTCGTTGTAAGACCACATTGTTGGTGGTATTGGGTTTTTAGCCACTTCACCAGCGCCCTGGTAAACCGCATCCAGAATCGCTTCTTTGTCGGTAGCGATGTTCAGAGCCTGACGAACCAGTTGATCGTCAAACGGTGGCTTCTGAGTGTTGAAGGCCAGGTAACCAACGTTCAAACCGTTAGACTGCAGAACGTTGATGTCTTCGTCTTCCTGCATTTGAGCAACGTCAGCCGGGTTTGGATACGGCATGTGGTGACATTCGCCTTTCTGCAGTTTGGCGTAACGTACGCTGGCATCTGGTGTGATGGAGAAGACCAGACGATCCAGTGGTGACGCACCTTCCCAGTAAGCTTTGTGAGATACGTAACGGATGATGGAATCTTTCTGATACTGTGCCAGAACGAAAGGACCGGTACCGACCGGAATTTTGTCCAGTTGTTCCGGAGTGCCAGCGTCCATATACATGTCGGCCTGCTCAGCAGAGAAGATTGACGCGAAGTCCATGGCCATGTTCGCCAGGAAAGTTGCATCTGGGCTGTTCAGGTGGAACTTGACGGTGTAATCGTCAACTTTTTCAACTTCGTTGATGATGTTTGCCATGTCCATGTAGCCGAAGTAGGAATATTCCTGTCCGCTGACATCGTGGTATGGGTGATCATCCAGTAACTGACGGTTGATCGAGAACAGCACGTCATCGGCGTTGAAGTCACGGCTTGGACGGAAGTCACGTCGCTGGTGGAACTTTACGCCTTTACGCAGATTAAAAGTGTAGGTTTTTCCGTCTTCAGAAACGGTCCAGCTTTCAGCCAGGCCCGGTACAATGCTGGTGCCGCCGCGCTCAAACTCAACCAGCCGGTTGAACATGGTGCGTGAAGACGCATCGAAAGTTGTACCAGACGTATAGAACGCCGGGTTGAAGCCTTCCGGGCTTGCTTCTGAACAATAAACAAATGTTTTAGTAGCCGCGGCTGCACCAGTAGCAAGGGTTGCTGCCATGGTCGCGCTGGCTAAAAGGGTGAGACCTTTCTTCATTATTATGATTCTCCTTTGAACCGGCCTTGGGTTGAAGGGCGGTGTCAGTGAGTTTTGACTCGCGCAATGCTAGAAAGCGCTGTTTTTCTAATCAGGCAAGACTCTCTTGTCTGTGCCAAAGTCAAAATACCTTAAATCAGGTCTCTCAGGCTGGCAAGCTCGGTAACGGATAAACTTAGCTTTGTGTGGACGGGCAGGCTTACAGCAAGTCAGTTCCAATGTGGCAAAAACGACTTGTTTTGGGGCGCCTGGTTATACAGTGTTCAATTCGCGTCCTTCCTTGGTGCAGGGCGTTGGCTGGCCGTTAAAAAGGCTTGAATAGCCTAATATGAACGCTTTAGACTCGGCTCAGCGAAAAACCATGGTTGCGAAGACTGATGATGATGCTACACCCGCCGACTGCACCACGCCCTCCTGCAGTTGGGAAACGTCCCTATGACACGTCAGGCCCTCAGTGAATGGTGTGATGAGTAAGCAGCTTCCCGATATGAACAGGTCGCACAGGGTAAAATGCCCGGTGGGATTATGTTTTGCATTACCCTCAGCGGTTGTTCAGAATGCTTTGCCAATTACAAGAACAATCCGCCGATCGGTCCCCAGCCGGTTTTCCGGATAAAGAGAGAAACGAGGAATTTTTCATGGCAACAGACGTCGCCCCGCTCGTCGTCAGCGATATTCATAAACGATTTGGTGAGCACGAAGTGCTGAAAGGCATTTCGATGGAAGCTCAAAAAGGCGATGTGATCTCTTTGATCGGATCTTCTGGTTCGGGAAAGTCCACCTTTTTACGTTGCATTAACTTACTGGAAGTCCCGACTTCAGGTGACATTCAGGTCCACGGTGAGAACATCAGCTTCAAAACCGATAAACGGGGGGAGCGCATTCCCGCAAACAACCGCCAGGTTGAGCAGATGCGTGCGCGCCTGTCGATGGTGTTTCAGGGGTTTAATCTGTGGTCGCACATGACGGTTCTGGAAAACATCATCGAAGCACCGGTCAACGTGCTGGGCATCAGTAAGGCCGAAGCCATGGATCGTGCGAAAGAGCATTTGGAACGCGTCGGTCTGTATGATCGCAAAGACTACTACCCGGCTCATATGTCCGGTGGTCAGCAACAGCGGGCGGCCATCGCCCGGGCATTGGCGATGAATCCTGAGGTGATGTTGTTTGATGAGCCCACCTCTGCTCTGGACCCTGAGCTGGTCGGTGAAGTATTGAAAGTTATGCGTGGTTTGGCTGAAGAAGGTCGAACCATGATTGTGGTCACCCATGAGATGGCGTTTGCCCGGGATGTCTCTAACCATGTTGTGTACCTGCACGATGGCGTTATCGAAGAGCAGGGTAATCCGAAAGATGTGTTCGAGAACCCGAGTTCTGAACGCATGAAACAGTTTCTGTCTCCGAAGTACTGATCTTGGAGTCGAATGGCGTCCGGGCAATCCCCGGATACCTGAGACAGCGTTTGAACAGGCCATAACCGGACTGTTGAAAGCTGTCTAATTACAAAAATGAGCCAATATAAGGCTCAACTTATTGCAATATGGAGCAAAAAATGAAAAAAACCTTAGTCGCGATTGCTGGTGCCCTGGCACTGACCTCAGCTGTAGAAGCGAAAGATTGGGACACGATCCGAGCCGGTGTTGATGCCCCTTACCCTCCATTCGAATACAAAGCACCGGACGGCACCCTGACCGGTTTTGAAATCGAGCTGGGCAACGAAGTCTGTAAAGAAATTACCGGTAAAGAGTGTGAGTGGGTGATTCAGGCATGGGACGGCATTATTCCTGGCCTGCTGGCACGTAAATACGACATGATCTTCTCTTCCATGTCGATTAACGAAGAACGTCAGAAGCGCGTTCTGTTCTCTGACCCTTACTACACAACCCCTTCGGCTTTCTTCTCGGCCAACGCTTTTGATCCTGCCGATGCAGACGGCAAGCGTATTGGTGTTCAGCGTGCAACCATTCAGGATACCTATGTCACTGAGTTCCTGGATGACGCGGAAATCGTTCGTTACACCACAGCAGACGACATGGTTGTCGACCTGCAAGGCGGTCGTTTGGACGCCATGTTTGTTGATGCACCCGTCGGTCTGGAAATGCTGGGTGAAGACTCCGACATCGTTCAGGTTGGCGACTTCGTGAAAGAGCCAGTCCGTATCTTTGGTGAAGGTGTTGGCGCGGCTTTCCGTAAGCGTGATAAAGACCTGGAAGAAGCGGTTTCTGCTGCACTGGAAAAAGTTAAAGCCAGCGGTAAGTACGACGAAATCATGAACCGTTACTTCGATTTCGATATCAAACTCTGATTCGTCAGACATTGATAGAGACTGATCAGGCACCGGCCTCGGTGCCTGAACGTCCATTTCTTTGTGGTCATTGACGCCCGGTTCGGGAACGTCCATTCAGTGACCACAAAGGAACCGACAAATACCAACGATAAGAGATTCCCTGATGTTTGATTTTGAAGGTTATGGCCCGGGTATTTTCAAGGGCGCGATCCTGACGATGGAGTTGGCCGCACTCTCACTGGTTCTGGCGTTTACGCTGGGTCTGTTAGGGGCAATGGGTAAGCTTTCTAAGAACCGCATGGCGAATGGCGTGGCCACAACCTATACCACCATCATCCGGGGTGTGCCGGATCTGGTCTGGATGATGCTGCTGTATTTTGGCGGCCAGATCATGGTGAATGCCTTTTTTGATTGGTTGTACAACGCGACCGACGGTCAAATCGATATCTTTTTCCCCTTTAATGAGTTCCTCTCTGGTGTGTTGACCATTGGCTTCATCTTTGGGGCCTACATGACGGAAACCTTTCGTGGCGCATTTATGGCCGTTGACGCGGGCCAGATTGAGGCCGGCAAGGCCTATGGCATGTCCAGCTGGCAGATATTCCGCCGTATCAGCTTTCCGCAGATGATGCGTCATGCACTGCCCGGTATTGCCAATAACTGGCAGGTGTTGCTGAAGACCACCGCGCTGGTCAGCATTATCGGGTTGGCAGACATGGTGCGCCTGGCAACAGAGGCGGCGAAGTCGACCGGTGAGCCGTTTAAGTTTTTTATCCCCGTGGCCATTGTCTATCTCGGCATTGCTGCGCTTTCTGATGTCTTATTTAAAAAACTGAATACCGTCTACAGTGCCGGTGTGGTGAAGGGTTAAGTTATGTTCGAGTCAACAATCGATATTTTTACCAACCCGGATACTTATGAGCTGTATTGGGACGGTGCTGTCGTTACCGTGCAGATGGTGTTTCTGTCTTTGCTGATTGGGGGTGCGCTGGCGGTCCCTTTAGCCATCATGCGTACGTCAAAAAATAAACTGATCAACTATCCGGTCTGGGTGTTTACCTACATCTTCCGTGGCACGCCATTGCTGGTGCAGCTGTATCTGATTTATTACGGTGTTGCCCTCATTGAAGGGATACAACAGACCTTTTGGTGGGCAATTTTCAAAGAAGCGTTTTACCCTTGTCTGATTGCTTTTGTTCTGAACACGGCGGCCTATACCACGGAAATCTTCCGTGGTGCGATTGAAGCCACCCCCCGAGGTGAGATCGAAGCCGCTAAAGCCTACGGCATGAGCTGGGGTAAACGTATGAAGAGAATTATTCTGCCGAGCGCATTTCGTCGGGCCATTCCGGCCTATTCAAACGAAGTGGTGTTCATGTTGCACGCCAGTGCGATTGCCTCCACTGTGACCATTGCCGATTTGCTCAATGCCGGCCGGATGATCTACGCGCGCTACTACGCTCCATTCGACGGTTTTATTTTCGCAGCGTTGGTCTATCTGTGCCTCACCTTCGGTATTCTGGCCGTGTTCAAACAGATTGAAAAACGCATGCTGGGCCACCTGCAACCGCGCTGATCTTGTCTTCCGCGTGCCGTCATTTTCGGCATGCGGACATTTCTTTATAATGTTTTCGATCGTCAATAACAGGTTAACGACTGATGACCGCTTTTTTCTTTTCCCCGCATAAAAATATCATTCGCCATACGCTGGCAACACGTGATGACGAGGTTGCGCCGCGTCATGAGATACTTTCCGCGGGAACCGAAGTCACCTTGCTTGATAATGGCATCATCCGGTTTGAACCCAATACGGCGTCCGATACGTCATTGGTGATTTCCTGTGCCGTCCACGGCAATGAGACTGCACCGATTGAAATCGTTTCGGCGATCATTGATGACCTTTTAGCGGAAGATCAGAAATGTGGGCAGCGCGTGCTGTTCATTCTTGGCAATCCGTGGGCGATGGAAGCCGGAACCCGTTTTGTCGATGTGAACATGAACCGACTGTTCTGCGGCGATTGGCAACATCAGGATTTGACCTTGCCTGAGGTGAAACGGGCTGCAAAACTCGAAGCGTACGTGGCGAACTTCTTTGCCGAAGAGCCGGTCACCGCCACGCAGCGATTGCATTACGATTGCCATACGGCCATTCGTGATTCGGCTCGTGAGCGGTTTGCGGTGTATCCCTTTGTTGCCGGGCGGACGTTGCCTGAGACTCAGAAAGCCTTTCTCGACAGTGCCGATGTGCATACGGTGCTTTTGCAACAGCAGGCCGCCAATACGTTTAGCTCATTCACGTCCTTACAACAAAATGCTGAGAGTTTTACGCTGGAACTCGGTAAGGTCCGGCCTTTCGGCGAGAATGATCTGACCCGGTTTGAGGGCATCGATCGGACGTTGCGTCGGCTGATCGCGGGCGATGCGTTACCCGATTCACCGATCAATCCGGTCGATGGTTTTACCGTGCATCATACGATTGAAAAAACCAGTGAGCATTGGGAGTTTTTCGTCGAGGATGACGTCGCCAACTTTACCGAGTTCGCCCCTGGTACAGAAATCTGGCGGGATGGAGACGATGCCTATATTGTCGGCGATGAGCCGGAGTATATTGTGTTCCCGAATCGTGACATTCCCGTCGGGCAGCGAGCCGGACTGATGCTCAGAAAACAGTCCGGCTGACAAATCTCATCGATGTTGGTTCAGTAGCGCTATAAACTGTTCAACATCTTCCTGGCGAGTCTGAAAAGACGTCACCATGCGTACTATGTCTTCGTCGTCTTCAATGATCAGCGATTCCGGGACAAAGTTTCGGGGCCACTCGTAAAACACCGCACCGTCGTCTCTGAGTTGTTGAATCAACGATTTCGGGAGCCGGACAAACAGCTCATTAGCCTTTACTGGCCAGACCAGATGAGTCAAAGGATGTGCTTCAATGGCGTTCGCCAGGCTCTGCGCACATTGGTTCGCCTGCCGGGCCAGGGTTCTCCAGTGATCATCCGCCAACCAACCACAAAACTGGGCACCCATCCATCGGCCTTTGGATAAAAGATGGCCTGAGCGTTTACGATGCTGGACAAAATGCCGGGCCAGAGTCCGGTTGAAAAACACCACGGCTTCGGCCGCCAGGGCGCCGTTTTTAGTTGCGCCCAGACAGAGAACGTCAACTCCGGCTTTCCAGGTCAGCTCGGCCGGTGAGCAGCCGAGTGCTTCCAGTGCGTTGGCAAAGCGGGCACCATCCATATGGACATGCAGACCATGGTCGTGGGCGAGGTTGCTGAAAGCTTTGACTTCTTCGGGGGAGTAGACCTGACCGGACTCGTTAATCTGCGTCAGACTCAAGGCTTTAGGAACCGCATTATGAGGTGGGTGGGCAGCGCCGAGTTCGAGCGTTTCGCGTACGGTCTGCAGGGTCAGTTTGGCTTGTTGAGTGTCGAGCCCGATTAAGCGTGCACCGCCGGTAAAAAACTCCGGGGCGGTCAGTTCATCGTTAATGATATGAGCCTGACCGTGGCAAAGGACGCTGTCCCATGGGTCACACAAACAAGCCAGAGCCATCGAGTTCGCGGCCGTGCCGGTACTGACCAGAAAGACCTCAGCATCGTATTCAAACCAGTCTTTAATGGCTTGCACGGCTCGCGCGGTCCATTGGTCGTCGCCATACGCCGCTTCGATACCCTGGTTGGCTTGTTGTAAAAAAGAAAAAATCTGCTCAGACGCGCCTGCCTGATTATCACTGCCGAAATGCATGGAAGTCTCTGTCTGTCGGTTAAAACGGTACAGTAATTCGAAGTCATCGAATCTGCAATGGGCAGCGGAATGGAGCTGCAGGGTGTCGGGAAAGTCGCTACACTCGACTCAGGTACCTTCCTTTTCCCCGGTGTCAGATGTCGCCATATCTTAAAAATTTCGCGGTCCCGTTAGGCCTGTTCGCAATCTGTGCATTAATCATCGCCCGCTTAGGACCGATCTGGCTGGGTTACGCTGACCTGTTGGTCGCAGCCCCGTGGGTGATTCTGGCGTTAACGATGGTGGTCTCGTTCTACCTGTTGCAATACGGGTTTCTCTATCTGTCGATGCTGCTGTTGGTGCTCTATGGTGTGATTCGCTGGCAGTTGCAAACTGAGTTGGCGCAACCGGACACCTTCGTGTTTTACGTCGTGATAAATCTGTTGTTTCCGTTGTTGCTAATGGGCGTCGTATTGTTGAGTGAGCGCCCCCCTCAGTCAATCTGGGTGTGGGTATTATTTGCGGTTGGCTCATTAATGCTCTGGTTACCATTGGTGCTCAGTGCGCCAACCGTTTTGTCGGCCGTGCCTGATTCATTGTGGTCGGCAGTCTTTGCCGGTTCACCGTTTCCGATTGTGCTTCTGGTAACTTACGTTCCGGTGTTGGCTTTTCTGGCGGCTCTTTACTATCTGAAACCGTCGGGGTTTATCGCCCACAGTTTATTGGCAACACTGGCGGTATTGGGGCTGTTCCTCTGGTTCGATGTTGCGCTGATCAGTTCATTGGTGCTATCGGTTTTGTCATTGAGTCTCGCTGTAGCGCTGGTTCAGGAAGCCTTCATGCTGGCTTACATGGATGAGTTAACGGGCATTCCGGGGCGTAAAGCGTTGCAGAAACAACTGGCGGGATTGGGTCGACGCTATGCGATTGCCATGCTGGATGTCGATCATTTCAAAGCCTTTAACGATACCTACGGTCATGATGTCGGGGATCAGGTGCTCCGTTTGGTCGCCGCCCGGGTTCGGGCTGTCAGTCATGGTGGACGGGCTTATCGCTACGGCGGTGAGGAGTTTACCATTGTCTTTCCCGGTAAAACGGCACAACAGGCCGTACCGGCGTTGGAATCCGTTCGTGAGTCCATTGCTGGATACACCTTGCAACTGCGTCAGGAGGACCGACCCGATGACGATAAGGTGGGCCGGAACCAACGAGGTAAACCCAAAGGTCGGGGCGTCAACGTCACCATCAGTATCGGCGTCGCAGAACCGGCTGATGATCTGACTGAACCGAAGGCGGTGATGAAAGCCGCCGATCAACTGCTGTATAAAGCCAAAAAAGCGGGGCGCAATTGCGTTAAAGCGGCATAAGGGCACCTGTATTAAGTCTGAAAGCCCCTTCAGGCACCGCAGAGCCTCATCAGACTTAATAGAGGTGCCCTTAAGATTTTTGAGTTACAGCAGGATCAGCGTGCCGATGCCGAGAAAGGCAACGAAACCGACAATGTCGGTAACGGTGGTCAGAACGACAGAACCGGACAGCGCCGGGTCTAACCGGAGTTTGTCCAGAATGATGGGGATGACAACACCGGAAAAGGCCGCAGCAACAATGTTCATTAATATCGCCAGCGCAATGATGAAGCCTATCAATGGACTGGAAAACCAGAACGTTACCACGATACCGACAACAAGCGACCAGATGGCGCCATTGAGGCCGCCAACGCGCAGCTCCTTAACCAGTAATGCCTTACGGTTACCACTGCTGACCTGACCCAACGCCAGACCACGAATGATCAGCGTCAGGGTCTGACTGCCGGCAATGCCGCCCATGCTGGCGACAACCGGCATCAGAACGGCTAAGGCAACCACTTCCTGCAGCGTCGCTTCGAACAAGCCGATAAACCAAGCGGCCGCAAAAGCCGTCATCAGGTTGATACCGAGCCAGACAGCTCGGTTTTTGGCACTGGTCACAACCGGCGAGAACAAGTCTTCGTCTTCGTCCATGCCGGCGCCTGCCATGATCTGACCTTCGTAATACTCATTGACAATTTCACTGGCGACTCCGATATCGAGTCGACCCAGTAACGCACCGGACTCATCAACGAGTGGTAAGGCGGAATAGCCGCTGCGCTGTACTTTCAGTGCGGCATCGAGCGCGTTTTCTTCGGCGCGAACCTGGCTGAAATCGGGTTCCACCAGGTCGGTCAGGTGCACATGGTCGGGAGCGCCGATGACCGCCCCAAGACGGACAGCCTGCGAAAAATGCCCGGCGCGATTGACCAGATAAACGGCGTCAACGTACTCCGGCAGTTCACGACGCATCAATCTCAAAGCATCGCGTACTTTGGCATTTTGCGGGAGCACATAAAGATGGTGATCAATCCAATGCCCGGCGAGATTGTCCGCGTATTGCTGGGCGACTTCATAATATTTTCGCTGGCGCTCGTCCATGGCCAGCAAGGCCCGATCCACCAGACGTGGCGGTAGCGATTCAGTCAGTTCAACAAGATCTTCAGCGTCGAGATCCTTAAACAAGGCATCCAGTTCGTCCAGCGACATGGCATCGAGCAGGCTTTCCCGCGGGTCGCTGCGCATTTCAACGAGGATATCGATTCGGCTTTCGGGCGGGATCTGTTGCCAGGTACTCAGTCGTTGTTCTTGTGGCAATGACTCCAACAACAACGCCAGCGCATCAAATTCTTTCTGGTTCAGCAGTTTGCCGAGCAGGACTTCCTGTTCCGGTTTTCCAGCATCGATGACGTCTTCAATGAGGGTGGACAGATCTTCAGCCAAGGACAACGCTCCAGATGATCATAAAGTAGAGGCAGTAATGCACAGTGTAGCGAAACGACGGCGGACTGTCGTGCGTCAGCGTGTGACGGAGGCCACCTGTTGACGCATGATTGGCATGAGTTCGGTTGCCGTTATCTGTTTTACGTTTGCTCGCTGTTGAAGCGCATGAAATCGTTGCAGGCTGCTGTCGTCATAGAAACGCATGCTGTCATCATTACCCGAAGTGACCAACCAAAGATGGCGTGCTTGTTCGGCAAGTGTAAGGTTACCGGCATTCATGGTGCCAATCGGGAAGTCGGTCATCACCGTTATATCGGCTTGCTGGACCAGGCCCTTGGCGGCATCGATATCGGCCGTTTCAATCGGAGCAAAGGTGGGCACCTTAATGTGTTCAACGCCGAGTGCTTCCCACAGCTGGGTGTCTGAGTCCTGATCGTGGCCGATGCCAGCCGTGACACGAACACCCATCTGCAGTAATTGCCGACACAAGGCAACAGTACTGCCGGCGCCGCCGATCAGATGGACATGAAGGGGAACCGGTGTTTGCGATTCGACGAGCGGTAAGACGGTGGTCGTTCCGGTCATTGGATTGCGACTGACCAGTACGGAAGGGCCATACATTCGTTTCATCGTCGCCTGAGTGATGACCTGCTCCGGATCGCCTTCAGCAACCAGTTGACCGTTTTGGATCAGCAGTAATCGATCACAGAAAGCAGCAGCACTGTTCAGGTTGTGAATGGCCACAAGAGCTGAACGACCCTGCCGACATTGCTGATGCAACAGGTTCATCAGTTGCGCTTCATGGCCTATGTCCAGACTGGCGGTGGGTTCATCCAGCAGCATCAGCGGACTGTCCTGCATCAGCATGCGGGCGAAGTGAACCAGTTGACGCTCGCCACCTGATAATTGGTCCAGCCGACGATCAAGCAGGCTGGCGATATCCAACAGGTCGACGATGCGGTTGAGTTCTTGATCCAGCTGCCCACGAGCGAAATGTTTGGTTCGTACGCGACTGTGGGCCCCCAGCATGATGGTCTCACGAACTCGAAAGGCAAAACTCATTTCCTGAGCCTGGGCTAAGTAGCTGATGTGCTGTGCCCGGTCCTGTGCCCGATATTGGCTGAGCGGTTGTTCGTGCAGCCAGATTTTACCTGCGCTTTGTTGATGCAGTCCAACCAGGGTTTTGAGTAAGGAGCTTTTTCCCGCGCCGTTGGGGCCGATGACACCGACCAGCTCGCCCGGATGGACTGACAGGGAAACCTGACTTAACAGTTGGCGGTCATTGATGGTCAGACCGAGCTGTTCGGTTCGCAGTAAGGGCGTGCTCACAGCTGCCCCCTTTGCTGGATCCGGACAATGAGGTATATGAAATAAGTACCACCGATGAGGGCGGTCAACACGCCGACCTTAATTTCGTGTGGGGCAATGATGGTTCGCCCGATCAGATCGGCAAGCAGCACAAACAGGCCACCGCACAGCGCGCTGATCGGCAGTAACCGACGATGATTCGGACCAATCAACAATCTGACTAAATGGGGAATCATTAAGCCAACAAAACCGACGGGGCCCGCAATAGAAATGGCTAAAGCCGTGAGTATGGCACTGGCAAACAGCGTCAGACGCTGCACCCGGGGCACATTCAGGCCCATGCCGTGTGCATTCTCCTCACCGAAGGCAATCAGGTTCAGAGCCTGTCGCTGTCGCATCAGCAGCAGTCCAACCAATACAATTGCCGGTGCCGGCCAAAGCACATGTGCCCACATTCGTCCCTCAAGTCCGCCCATCGTCCAGAACACAAATTGACTGATTTCGTATTGTTGAGCCATTAACAGTGCCGCAGAGGTCGCGCCGGTGAGCAGACTGGACAGAGCCAGTCCGGCAAGAATGACAAACAACAGCTGTTGAAAAAAGGCGGAACGCATCGCCAGCAGATAGACCAGTGTAGCGGTGCTCAATGCACCCACAATAGACGCTACCGGGATCATCAACGGGTGCAACATCGACCAGCCGGTGGTGATGGCAATGACCGCCCCGAGACTGCTGCCAGCACTGATGCCTAAAATATCCGGGCTTGCCAGTGGGTTACGAAACAAGCCCTGGGACGCGGCACCGGCCAGAGCCAGAGCGCTGCCCGCCAGCAAAGCGGCAATCGCTCTGGGCAGCCGGATGTGCAGCAGGATGGCCGTGGTGCGTGGGTACAGTTCCCGAGCCAGCTCCTGCTGTTGCAGGAGGGCCAGCTTCAGAACCGACAGTACTTCAGCAAAAGGCAGAGCAACGGCGCCGGCCGCCAGGTAACCGAGGAAGAGCAAGGGGGTGCATATCAGCAACAAACTGATCAACAGCGGTTGTTGACGATCGGATATCTGCATCATGTGCGGTTACAGATCCTGTTGCACCTGTGAAGTGACATACTCGATGGTGTCGATTATGTACTGACTGTAGGTTCCGCGCAGGTGTTCCGGTACCGGGTATACGCGACCGGTCTGAATGGCTTTCACTTCGGACAAGGCTGGATCGTTGATGACCTGATGATAGAAAGCATCGGCACCGTCGCTTTCGCCATAAATCCAACCGGGCAGAAAGAGCACGTCCGGATTGATGTCCACGATTAACTCTTTAGACATACTGACCTGGCCGAAAGCCCCTTGTTCAAAGGCTTGTGTGCCGTTGATCAGACCGGTGGCATCAAGCACGGCCTGCCAGGTGGTATCGACCCCACTGGCGGTGCCCCAGCTGTTGTAATCGAGTGCCGTCAGGTTGGCTGCGCGAATTTGTTCATGGGCGTCTGCCAAAGCCGCGAGATCTGCGTTCATCGATTCGATGAGCTGTTCTGCCCGCGTTTCAGCGTCGACCAATCGTCCGATTTTGCGGATTTCGGCTTGAATCTGTTCCAGGGTAAATGGTGTATTCACCAGATACACCGAAATACCGGCCTGACGCAGTTGCTCGACAATGCCAGCGTCGCTCCAGTTGGCTGCAAAAACCAGATCGGGATAATTATTGAGGATCGCCTCGACATTCAGGTCCAGCAGCGGGACGCCTGCTGGCAGGTGATCCGCAACATTGGAGTAGTGCTCGTCTGCGGCAATATTGGTCAAACTGGACAGACGTTCCGGGTCGATCAGATCGAGCAGAATTTCGTCGGTAAACAGTGTTTTAGACGACACCCGGTCTGGGGCGTCTCGCAGCGTCAGCGCGTGATCCATGCCGTCACGTACGGTCAATGGATAGGTGGTGTCAGCCCAAAGAGGGGCGGCGAGCAGCGCCATTAACGCAATGGTTATGAGCCTGATCAGTGTCGGCATGGGGTTAACTCCTGTAAGTCGCGTACAGGTCAGGAAGATTGAGGCTCCTGACATCATTTCACATTGCTCTCGTCTCCTGGCTTACAGCTCGGGGCTGCATACAGTGGCGCGTCCGCTGCGGATTCTCACCGCATTCCGTCAGAACAGGCGGGCATTGGACAGTGAAGCCCGCTTTAAGTCAATCTATTTGTCAGTCTTAACTTGGCAGGAGCGAGCAACCCGATGTTTCGGTTTAATGGCGATTACGATGAGATGAGTTACCCGTTTATTTACGAACATTCCAGCCTTTGTGATTTTGAAATATTAACCGACGAGCTTTGCACCGTGACCGGCTTGGCCGTTTCCGCGTGTGAGGCAAAGGATGCAGACGTTCAGCTTATATTGTCGACGTTACAGCCGTTAATCTTCGACCTGAATGGCTCGATCCGGGGACGTTGTGCGATCAGTGACGCTACCATCGAGCAGACCAAAGCGTGGTTGTGGCAACTGCGTCGGGACCAGCCGGAAAAAACCGTCACCTTCGTGCTGCCCCGCGGGCAAGGGGTGGTTGTTAATCTGCATTACGCCCGGAGTCTGTCAAAAAAGGCGACCCGGGCGCTGGTCCGGATCGATCAGGAAGGTAAAGAGGTGCCGGAAGTGTTGCCAAGGTTTTGCAATGTCCTGACCAATCTGTATTTCGAGATGGCTCAGCTGATCAATCATCGTAAGGGTATTGAGCAGCCTGAGTACCGCAGCTCAAACTATGGCAAACCCCTATAGTGGGTATGGATTTTTTTCTGACACACTATGGTAATATTCGCGGCCTTATTGACGATGGCTGTCGTTCTGACGGCTGTCAGAACGACGAATGAAACAGGGCAATACATCTATGGCAGTGTCTTCCGAAGCAAAGGCGGTACGGGATCGATTGATCGAAATGGGTTTGGAAACCCCGATGGTGGAACAAACACTCACCAAAGCCGAACGCCAATCCCGCATCGAGTCACTGATGACCGACGTGATGGGCGCCCTTGCTCTGGATTTGAGCGACGACAGCCTGGCCGAAACACCGGCCCGGATCGCCAAGATGTTTGTCAACGAGATCTTCAGTGGTCTGGACTATGAACATTTTCCGAAGATCACGTTGATAGAAAACAAAATGTCCGTATCTGAAATGATCCGCGTGAAAGACATCGATCTGACCAGTACCTGTGAACATCACTTTGTGACCATTGACGGTACGGCGGATGTGGCTTATATCCCTGCAAAACGCATCATTGGTTTGTCAAAAATCAATCGGATTGTGCGCTTTTTTGCTCAGCGACCTCAGGTTCAGGAACGGTTGAATCAACAGGTGCTGGTGGCCCTGCAAACCCTATTGGGCACTGAGGACGTCGCGGTTCGTATGAATGCCGTGCATTACTGTGTTAAAGCACGGGGGGTTATGGACAGCACGTCGTCGACCGAAACCTTGTCGCTGGGCGGCGCGTTTCTGAATGATCGGGACGTGCGTCGGGACTTCGTTCGCTAACGGGCTCAGTCCCGTTTTTCTTCAAGGGTAATGGACACTGAATCGGCAAATCGCAACGCGTGGGGTTTGTCGACACAGACCTTGGCGTATTGAATGTCCGGATGATCACTGGCGATGGCCAGCAGGTCTCCGGCCAATCGTTCCAGTAGTTTAAACTGCCCGTTCTCCACATGTTGGATCATGTTTTTCGTGATCACCTTGTAGTTCACCGCATTGTTTTCGCTGTCGGTTTCAACGGCAAGGTCGGCGGGGTAGTGTATTTCCGCATTAATGACGACGTCTTGCTGCTTCTGCAGTTCCTCGGGATTAAAGCCAATATAGGTTCTCAGCCGAAGGTTTCGAATATTGATGATGGCCGTATGCATGGTAAAGGGTCCTTAGCGACTAATGGCTCTTCCGCCATCCACTTTGACTGCGGTGCCGGTTACAAATGGGTTATCGATAAAATAGTCCAGGGTCTTCAACACCGGGTCGAAACCCGATTCAATTTTTAACAGTGATTGCTCCAGGACCTGATTTTTAGCCTCGTCACCGTGTTCTGGCAGAAACATCAGGGCGCCGGGTTGAATCGTATTCACCCGGACGTGTGGTGCGAGCTTTTTCGCAAATGACAGCGACAGATTTTCCAATGCCGCCTTCGATGCGCAGTATCGGCTGTAGTCTTCACTGGGGTTCAGCGCATAAATATCAGTCATGTGGACAATATTAGCATTCTCTGACCGACGTAAGGCGGGTTCCAGTAGGGTATTGATCAGGGTTGGCAGGGCGACGTGTACCGCCATCAGTCGTCCGATTTGAGGAACCGCATCTTCGGGGTCTGCCGAATCCTTCTCAAATAATGAGGCATTGTGAACGATCAGGTCGACGGTGCTCTCAGCCAGGGGTTGTATGGCCGAGGTGATACTGTCGGCATCGTAACGTCCGGTTTTTAAAACAGTCAGTGATGATGAGCTCAATTGTTCGAGTTCATCCGAAGCTGAGCGCGTCAGTACGCTGACCTGCCAGCCTTTGTTCAGAAAGTGACGGGTAATTTCCAGACCGAGTCGTCGGCTTCCGCCTGTGACCACCAGATGCGGCATCGCTATATCCTTTTAAAAAGAGTCGTCGGGGGTATCAACGGCCGTTGACGGATGAGCATAGGTCAATGGGCATTGCACTGACAACGGTACGTCACCCGGGAAAGGTTGGATTGCTTGTCTATATCAAAGTTTGTTGATATAGTTCTTTCAGTGCCCGCTATAAGGGCTAACCGCTGATTTAACATGTCACTTGCGAGCGGTATATAAGCCCTGCTAAAGAGCATTCGACACCGGGTCTGGGTGTCTACCTCGCAAGTGTCCCGTTCGAGGACCCCGTTATGAACCTCCTCCAGTCTTTGCTGTGCCAGGCTTTGTCTTTGCCGTTATCTGAGCTGGATTCTACCCTGAAACGCCGAGCTGACGCCTCCGATTTGCCGATTTCCCAAGATGAGTTGCGCAGCATTCTGGCCTGTGACCCAGCTGTAACAGACCAGGTGTGGAAACTCAGTGTGATGACATGCCTGCCTCATCAATGGCTTTTTGATGCTTTTAAATTGCAGTGTGAGTTGTCGGTTTCGGCGGTGAATGTCGAAGATAAATGGCAGTTCTCCAGTGTTTGCTGTTAGATTATCGCTCGCTCAAGGGCCGTTCCGACAACTTTGTTGTGAATGGTCTCCTAAGTCATGTGCAAGGTCGGTGTCCGGCTAAAAAAAAATATCACAGACGAGGGAATACGTTTTCACAGATCTTGAAAGGAATGCGTTTTGGAACTGACAGTTTGGTTTGTCGTACTGCTTGCTACCACTGGCTTTATTGCCGGGATTATCAACACATTGGCCGGTGGGGGGTCTAACCTGACGCTGCCGGCTTTGATGATGATGGGGTTACCGGCCGATGTGGCCAATGCAACCAACCGGGTGGGCGTTTTTATGCAATCCCTGGTTGGGTTAAAAGGGTTTCATGGTCATGGTGAACTGCCTCTGCAGGATGCTCGGGGCATTCTCATACCGACATTGGTCGGGGGGCTTGTCGGGGCGGCGATTGCGTCCTGGATGCCGACGACGCTGCTCAAACCCATCTTGCTGATAACGATGATCAGTATGTCTGTCGTTATTCTACTGAAACCGGCCACGGTCATTCCTCAGGCTGGAGAGCAGCCTTATCGGGTTCAGGAACGTCGTCGGGCTGCCGCCATGCTGTTTCTGGCGGGTGTGTATGGTGGATTTGTTCAGGCGGGTGTGGGTTTTGTTCTGATCGCGGCGATAGCCGGTGGCTTGAGGTACGATCTGGTTAAAACCAATGCGTTGAAAATCCTATGTACAATGGCCTTTACGGCGGTTGCTTTGGGACTGTTCATTGTACGAGGACAGGTGTCCTGGGTGCCGGGTTTGATCCTCGCGATGGCGACGATGGCGGGCGCCCAGGTAGGGGTTCGATTGGCGTTGAACGTATCGCAACGATTTATGAAATGGTTTTTACTGTTGATGACCGTTGCTGCCAGTATTGGTGCGATGCTGTAACCGGCTAATCCGCGACGCTGAGGTGATGTGTATCCACTTGTACCGGCGGCTGGGACTCGTTCAGGGTTTCCAGATCGCTGCCGGGTGGGGCAACTGAAAGGTGCTCTGTACTGACCACGTTGGCCGGGGGCTCGAAAGATGGGTCGGTCAGGTTTGAGCCAGCGTTGGCGAGGCTCAGGTGTTGGGTATCCACTGAAACTGACGGCTTAGGTTCCGACGTCGACAGTAACGCTCCTGGTGCCGCAATATCCCAGCTCGGAACCTGGGCCGGTGGTTCAAGGTCCGGTTGATGGTGCTCAATGAGTCGGTCATCGTTTTCGCCACTGACGGCGGCCAATGTGGTGCTCAGTTGCGCTGAGGACGGGGCTGGCGATTCTGATTTTGGGTTGGCAGCGGCGGCCCGTCTTGCCTCAACGGCAGGTTCCGCCTTAGCTTGCTTGGGATTCGGGTTATGAGGTCGTACGATCAGCTTCGCGCCCGCTTTCTTAAAGGCTTGCTGGAAACGGATCGCGGTGGCCTTATCAACTTTGGTTTTAACGGATTGCAGCTGTCCATTAAAAAGCCGGTCTATATAGGCATCGTCTGTACGGAACAGGGTTTTCAGGTCGGCTTTGACAAAATCTTCAAAAAAGCCATCAAGCAACTGAGCGTTAAAGAAAAGATCGTACTGTGGTTCGGCCATGGACTTTCTATCATTAAGCGTTTGCGTCAGTATAGCAGGCTGTTCTCGTAGGCACAGACCCCATTCCGGGTGGCCGAATCGATGGTTGTTAAGAGGTGGCAAGGTTGGTATCCGGTCGGAATATGCATCTGACACTGTTGTTGGCCTTATTGATTGGTACCCAGGTGGGGCTCTCCGATGGCCTGATTCTGCCGACGCTGGTCGCTCAGCATGGTGGCGGCAGTTTTCTGGTGCTGTATGCGTTTCTCAAGTTACTTTTCATTTTACCGGTTTTGCAGGCCGAGCTGGTGGCTGGACGTTTGTATCGCGTGACGCCTTTTGAGTTCAGCTTTCTGGTCCTGAATCGAACCTGGGCACGTGTGGCCTTTGCCGTGTTACTGTGTGCGGTCATTTTTATTCTTTCCACTAACCTCTTTAATACGGCTTGGGCAATCATCTTCGGCATGGACGGCCTCTCAGGGGACCTGTTGTCACTGCGCCCGCTGGATCAGAATCTGTACTGGTTCGAACAGAGCCAGAATACGAATCGCATTATGAGTTTCGTCATCGGTCAGAGCATTATGTTGATGTTGCTGGGCGGTCTAGCCTGGAACGGCATTGCTGCGATTTTTCTGGCGGTTGTCCCACTGTTGGGACTTTTCATCCTCTATTGTTTGCCAAAATTTGTGCCTCTGTTTTTATCACTTTCCTGGCCTGCACTGGGTACGGACGACGTACTGGCTGCGATGCAACATGCGCTAACCTCTTCGATGGTTGGCCTGCTCGTTTGGTATGTGCTGGGGACGAAGGTGTCCGATCGGATGCCTACGGCGCGGATCATAATTTCTGTGCAGTTGTTTGATGTGCTGTTTGGCGTCGCTTTACTGTCAATTTCCTGGAATTGGATCGAGTCATTGTCGTCCGGGACATTGGAGGCCGGAACGGTATTGCGTTTGCTGGTGACGTCTCTAGAAAGCAGCACTGCGGTCCCATTAGATACTGCCTTGTGGTTGATTGCTCTGGTTACCGTCGGGTTGATCAGCAGCTTGCCCTTGCTGTTGATTGTTGCTCAGGAGAACAGTGTTGCCTTAAGGCAATGGCTGCTCTCTGCGACCGTTTTGGTGGTTGTGGTACTTGCCGGGGTGTTGATCTGGTCAAACGGCACTCAGTCGCCGTTAACCTGGTATGGCATGCCGTTGTACGACGTGTTTCAGAAACTGGGGCAGGGCGTGATTATTCCGCTGATTACCGCGGCAATTGCGGTCTGGATTGGTTGGGTGGTGTGGCCGAATCGTGTGCTGCAACAGATCAACCCCCATGGCGGTCTACGATACTTCCTTTGGCGATTGGTACTGAGATTTGTTGTCCCGGTCGTGCTTGGGTTAGTATTCGCGCGCGCCACGATCAGCCTGGTCGCGTTTAATCTGGCGGAAGTGGCAGTAGCAATTGTCTGTATTTTAGTGACGGCCCGACTGGTCAGTTGGGTCAGAAAGCGAGCGATTTTCCCCGGATTATGATTGAAATTCACCGATCGGCCCTGGTTTTGGTTCCCTCCCATGAGCTGTATAACCTGATTAACGACATCGAGGCTTATCCGCAGTTTCTGGATGGTGTGGCCGAATCCCGAGTGCTGTCCGCTTCGCCAACTGAGATGGTCGGTGAACTGCTGATCCGAAAGGCGGGTATTGAGCGGCGTTTGGTGACTCGTAATCGGTTAACTGCACCGGAACGCATCGAAATGACCCTGGAGGACGGCCCTTTGGACTCCCTTGAAGGAGTCTGGTCGATTCAATCTCTGAACGAGCAGGGGTGTAAGGTCAGTCTGGATCTCAGTTTTTCAGCAGGCCGGGGGCTAAAATCGTTTACTTTTAACCGCGTTTTCAAGCAGGTCGCTGACAGTATGGTCAATGCCTTTGTTGAACGGGCTCACGCACTTTCACGGTGAGTGGAATGCCATCGAGCGGTCTTACGTTGAGGAAGTCATGATTAAAGTTGAAGTTGCCTACGCAACAGAAGAAAAACAACTGATTGTCGAAGTGGATGTTGAAGAAGGCACTACACTACGGCAGGCGGCTATTCGCAGTGGAATTGACCATGAGTTCGACGATTTGGACTTAAATGAAGCGCCCATGGGGATCTTTGGTCGAAAGGTGGCGAAGCCGGATCAGGAAGAAGTTAAAGAAGGGGATCGGGTTGAGATCTATCGGCCGTTGAAGATTGATCCTAAGCAGGCCCGGCTGAACCGGGCCGCCAAAGCTAAAGCCGACAAAGGTTCTGAGTGATTGTTATTCACCCGCCTCTGAAAGTGACGGCACCTGTTCAATGCCGCTGACCACTCCGTCAGTGAAGTAGACAAACAGTTTTTGATAACCCTGGGTTTCAGAGTAAGTAGGATAAACCCAGCGTTGTGCCGTCTGCTCACCCGTCAGCAGTGGCGTACCCAGTAAAAACGAGACCTGCTCGCCCGTTTGGCCGATTTCAAGCTCCTGCAATTGTTCTTCCCGGATGTAATTTCCCTGTCCCAGTTCCGCTTCATACGGTTCAAGCAGAATACAGCCGTTTAATGCAATTATTCCGAGGCAAATGAACAGAGTTTTTGATAATCTTGAGCGCAGCACGTTAACCCTTACATGACTTGTTCTGACGAGCGAGCATTGTACACACAAAATTGGAGACTAGAAGGTGGCTATTCAGAATCAGGAACTCAAGAAAGCGGGCCTCAAAGTGACCTTGCCCCGTGTGAAAATCCTGCAGATGTTTGAAAATCAGGAAAACGGTCATCTGAGCGCAGAGGATATTTACCGGGCTCTTCAGGAAACCGGTGAAGATGTGGGATTGGCGACGGTGTATCGGGTTCTGACCCAGTTCGAAGCGGCAGGATTGATCCGCAAACACAATTTTGACGGTAATCATGCGATATACGAGTTGGCGACCGACGATCACCACGATCACATGGTGAACGTTCAAACCGGCGATGTTATTGAGTTTGTTGATGATGTGATCGAACAGCGTCAACATCAAATCGCTGCTGAGCACGGGCTCGAAATCGTCGATCACAGTCTCGTGTTGTACGTAAAAGCTCAATCTTAACAGGTCGTTGTTCGTTGCAAGCCGGTGATGCCGGCTTGCGGTGCTTTTCTGTCCTCTGTTTCTCCCTGTTAAATTTGATTGCCATCTCAAAGAGCGACTCGTTACCGAAGCAAGTTCGAGTGGTGAATGGCTAAGCTTACCGAGACTTCTCGGATCTCCCCGATCAGGTGACCTAAATGGTCAGTATTACCCCTTAAGGTTTATCGTCAGACCGTGAACCGGTTCAAACGGAATTTCTCTCCCTGCGCTTAGAATGTTGCTGTGGTCGGGTGTCGCAGTACCAATAGCACAGAGCCTGATCTTTATTCGTATCTTGTCCACCAACACGGCAGGCTGCGTGGCTTAGTTGCAGTACTTGCAGCGAACTGAACCCTTTCTGAATAGTGGCGATAGGTAGAGAGAATGTATAAAAAAATATTATTAACTTTAAGTGCCCTGCTGTTTTCTGTATGCAGCCTGGCGGAAGTGAAGGTGGGCGACACCTTTCCGTCGTTCAAAATCCCGACTTTGGACGGGAAAATGTTAGACACCGCTCAGTTGAAAGGACGAGTCATATACGTCGATTTTTGGGCAAGTTGGTGTACGACCTGTAAGAAGTCGTTCCCGATCATGAGTGAACTGAGCGAAGAGCTTAAAAGCCAAGGGGTATTCTTTTTAGGGATTAACACCGATGAAGATCCGGCTCTGGCGCAACAGTTTCTCGAATCAACTCCGGTATCTTTTCTGAATGTGTCAGATAAGACTCAAAAAGTCGTCAGCTACTTTGCACCGAAAGGGTTTCCTTATGCCTACATCGTCGGCAAAGACGGTGTTGTTCATACGATTAAGGGTGGCTTTGCAGGCAAAGAGGAGACTAAAGAACTGTTGTTGGAGTTAGCGGCACGCTGATATCGAACATCGAATGGTTATTGTCCGATCAGTATCGCCCCGGTTTGTACCGGGGCGTTTTGTTTGTTGAAATGGAAAACTCTTAATGGGACTTCTCATGAGAGACCAGCATCTCGCGGGCATGAGCCATGGTTTGTGCTGTGATATCAATGCCACCAAGCATGCGAGCGATCTCGCTGACACGGTCCTGATCCGAAATACCAACAATTCGGGTGGTCGTAGAATCATCAGCCATCTGTTTTTTCACGATTGAGTGATGATGTCCCAGCGCAGCGACCTGCGGCTGATGCGTAACACAAAGCACCTGCCCTCGTTGACCCACACTGCGCAGCATATGACCGACAATTTCTGCGGTAGCGCCACTGATGCCGACATCGACTTCATCAAACACCAGCGTTGGAATGGTTGAATGTTCAGCGCAGATGACCTGAATGGCGAGTGATATCCGCGACAGTTCACCGCCGGAGGCAACTCTGGCCAGCGGTTGAATGGGCTGACCGGGGTTTAAACTGACCATAAACTCAACCGTATCCATCCCAGACGACGTTGCCTGGCCAGACGAAGTGACGTTTACCTGAAAGTTCGCACCGGGCATAGCCAGCTGAGCCAACTTTTCCACAACTTCCTGTTGGAAGCTGACGGCGCTTTTTCGTCTCTTCTTGGACAGGATTAAGGCCGTTTTTTCATAGTCCTCACGACGGATGTTAAGCTCGTTTTCCATCGATTCGAGCGTATCTCCACTGGAATCCAGTTCAGACAGTTCTTGCTGCAACTGCTGGAAGTGCGCCGGTAGCGACTCTGAGTTGACCTGATGCTTGCGGGAGAGTTCGTGAATCCTGTTCAGCCGGCTCTCAACTTCAAACTGACGCTCTTCATCGACTTCAACGGAGTCGGCAAAGGATTGTAAGTCATGCATGGCTTCTTCAGCTTGGATCAACGCGCTTTCCAACAACGACCGAGCGCTACTGAGTGATTCAGAGGGGTCATCCAGCTGCCGTAGTTCGTTCAGGCTTTGTTTCAGGGCAGATACCGCACCAAGCCCCTCATCATTGTCTAAGCATCCGCTGGCGGCGTGGGTATGCCGCAGGAAGCGCTCACTTTGACTGAAGCGTTTAAACTCCGCCTCCAGTGCTTCAACTTCGTCGTCACCCAGATTCAGTTCTTCCAATTCTTGGCATTGGTACTCTAAAAGTTGTCGTTTAGATTCGGCTTCTTCGACAGCGTTTTTTAATTGCTGATACTTGCGATCAAGACCGTGCCAGGCAATCCATTTCTGCCGGACCTTCTCGTTCAGATCATTGAGTTGCGCGTAATCGTCTAACAGCCTCAAATGGGTGTCTGTTCGCAATAAGGATTGATGGGCGTGCTGGCTGTGAATGTCGATGAGAAACTCACCCAGTTTCTTCAGTTCTGCCAGAGGAACGGGCTGCCCGTTTATAAAGGCCCTGGAGCGGCCTTCTTTGGAGACGGTCCGTCGCAAGATGCATTCATCCCCTTCATCGAGATCCCGAGCTTCAAGCCAGGTTTTAGCCTGAGGAATGCGTTCAATTTGAAAGGTGGCAACGACTTCAGCTCGTTTCTCACCATGGCGCACAATGTGGCTTTCTGCCCGCTCACCCAGGGCCAGCCCCAGGCTGTTCAGTAAAATCGACTTGCCTGCGCCGGTTTCACCGGAAATTGATGTCATACCTGGAGACCAGTCGATATCAATATTATCTGCGATGGCAATGTTCCGAATGATCAGATTCAGCAGCATGGTTATCTCTCCACCAGTTTGCAGACCAGTCACCTCTGAGGTGAGTCATTTTGCGTAAATGGATATGTATATATATACAGTTAAACTGTATATGGATCAAGCGGTTCTTTGGTGGGTCGTCTCGAACTGTGCAGGAAGTTCGTTATTCGGTAAAAAACTGCGTTATTAACCCCTTGAAAATAATGGGTAAATGCCCCATCAACGGGGGCGTCAGAACGTTAACCATGGTCTTTTACAGAAGGTATGACATGACAGGCGAAGAGAAACCAGTCGAAGAAATCCTTGAAAACGCGTCCGACGAGTTCGACGCGTCTGAAGCTCGCGATGAAGCTAATGCGTCCGAAACTGATGTTGAGGCCCTGAAAGTCCAGCTGGAACAAGCTCAGGACGAAGCGGCTAAGATGAAGGATCAGTACGTCCGGGCAGAAGCTGAGATGGCGAACCTCCGACGTCGTGTCGAAAAGGACGTTGAGAACGCACACAAATTTGGTCAGGAAAAGCTGACCAAAGAGCTGTTGGCCGTTGCCGACAATCTTGAACGGGCCATCGTTTCCACAGAAGGCGAAAACGTTGATGTGAATGCCATTAAAGAAGGGGTCGAAATGACTCTGAAAGGCCTTCAGGACGTATTCAGTAAGTTCAGTATTGAAGCGATTGATCCTCAAGGCGAGCCCTTCGACCCGCAGCTGCATCAGGCGATGTCGATGGTTGAAAATCCTGAAGTTGAGCCAAATACCGTGATCGCAGTAATGCAAAAAGGCTATCAGCTTCACGGTCGGCTGGTTCGTCCTGCGATGGTTATGGTTAGTAAAGGTGGTGCCCCAGCCGCCAAAATCGATGAAACGGCATGATGCCAAATGCATCAGCCTTGAAATAGACAGATTGGCTCACATATAGGTGAGCATTAAGAACGAACATTTACGGAGTGATTTAACATGGGCAAAATCATTGGTATCGACCTCGGGACCACCAACTCTTGTGTGGCGGTACTGGAAGGTGATAAAGCCAAGGTCATCGAAAACTCAGAGGGTGACCGCACAACCCCGTCCATCGTTGCATTTGCTGACGATGGTGAAATTCTGGTTGGTCAGCCAGCGAAGCGTCAGGCTGTTACCAACCCTGAAAACACCCTGTACGCGGTTAAGCGCCTGATCGGTCGTCGCTTTGAAGACGACGTGGTTCAGAAAGACATCAAGATGGTGCCTTACAAGATCGCAAAGGCCGACAATGGCGACGCGTGGGTGGAAGTGAAAGGCGACAAGAAAGCGCCACCTCAGATTTCTGCTGAAGTTCTCAAAAAAATGAAGAAGACGGCAGAAGAGTACCTCGGTGAGAAAGTCACCGAAGCGGTGATTACCGTTCCTGCGTACTTTAACGACTCCCAGCGTCAGGCGACAAAAGACGCCGGTAAGATTGCAGGTCTGGATGTCAAACGCATCATCAACGAACCGACGGCTGCTGCACTGGCCTACGGTATGGATAAAAAGCGTGGCGACAGCGTTTGCGCAGTTTACGACTTAGGTGGTGGGACCTTCGATATCTCGATCATCGAGATTGCTGAAGTGGATGGCGAGCACCAGTTTGAAGTCCTGGCGACTAACGGTGACACCTTCTTAGGTGGTGAAGACTTTGACCTGCGCATCATTGACTACCTCGCAGAGTCCTTCAAGAAAGATTCTGGTATCGACCTGAAAGGCGATGCGCTGGCGATGCAGCGACTGAAAGAAGCCGCTGAAAAAGCCAAGGTTGAGCTGTCTAGCGCTCAGCAAACTGATGTCAACCTGCCGTACATCACGGCGGATGCATCTGGTCCTAAGCACCTGAACGTTAAACTGACCCGTGCGAAGCTGGAATCACTGGTTGAAGATCTGGTTGAGCGATCTTTGGAGCCTGTCCGCACTGCGTTGAAAGATGCAGATCAGGATATTTCTGATATCGATGAAATCATTCTGGTGGGTGGTCAGACCCGTATGCCTTTGGTTCAGTCGAAAGTGGCTGAGTTCTTCGGCAAAGACGCCCGTCGTGATGTGAACCCAGACGAAGCCGTGGCCATGGGTGCCGCTATTCAGGGTGCAGTACTGTCAGGCGACGTAAAAGACGTTCTGCTGTTAGACGTGACCCCGCTGACACTGGGTATTGAAACCATGGGTGGCGTGATGACGTCATTGATCGAAAAGAACACGACGATTCCGACGAAGAAAAGTCAGGTGTTCTCGACGGCCGATGACAACCAGGCAGCTGTGACCATCCATGTCCTTCAGGGTGAGCGTAAAATGGCCGGTCAGAACAAGTCTCTCGGCCGATTCGATTTGGCTGACATTCCGCCAGCACCGCGCGGTGTGCCACAGATCGAAGTCAGCTTTGACCTGGACGCCAACGGTATTCTGAACGTGTCTGCGAAAGACAAGGGCACCGGTAAAGAGCAATCTATCGTGATCAAAGCGAACTCTGGTCTGTCCGATGAAGAAATCGAACAGATGGTGAAAGACGCTGAGGCGAATGCGGAAGAAGATAAGAAGTTTGAAGAGCTGGCTCAGGCGCGTAATACCGCTGACAGCCTGGTTCACGCAACCCGCAAGTCGCTGAAAGAAAACGAAGATAAAGCGACCGATGAGGAAAAAGCCGCTATCGAAAAAGCCTGTGAAGACGTGGAAGAAGCACTGAAAGGCGATGACAAAGACGCCATCGACAAATCTGTTGAGGCATTGAGTCAGGCATCGGGCAGCTTTGCACAGAAGATTTATGCTGAGCAGGGTCAGGATGCAGGCGCTCAAGCGGGTGCAGATGCTGGCGAACAGGCAGAAGGCGGTTCAGATGACGCCGTCGATGCTGAGTTCGAAGAAGTGAAGGATAAGTAAGCAAACCTGTGACTTGCTTGTTACGCGCTTAAGCGCTTAAAACGCAGGGAAACGATCGCGGGTCTACAGGCCCGCGTTTTTGTATCCATCAGGGCAACAGAGAATATGTCAAAACGCGATTTATACGAAGTATTGGGTGTCAGTAAAGGCGCCGACGAAAAGGAAATTAAAAAAGCCTACCGTCGGTTGGCTATGAAGTATCACCCGGACCGTAACCCGGATGACAAAGAAGCCAGCGCTAAGTTCCAGGAACTGAGCGAGGCTTATGAGATCCTGTCTGATTCGCAAAAACGTCAGGCTTACGACCAGTTCGGTCACGCCGGTGTCGACGGGCAAGGCGGGTTTGGCGGAGCCGGTGCGGGTGCCGGTAGCTTCAGTGACATCTTTGGTGACGTATTTGGTGATATCTTTGGCGGTGGTGGTGCTGGCCGGGGTCGCTCGTCTGTACAGCGTGGTTCCGACCTCAAATACAATCTGGAGCTGACGCTCGAAGAGGCCGTCCGGGGTATCGAGAAAACCATTCGGGTGCCAACGCTTGTGAACTGCGACACCTGTGATGGATCGGGCGCCAAAAAGGGCACCTCTCCAACGACCTGTTCGACCTGTGGCGGTTCCGGACAGGTGCGTATGCAACAGGGCTTTTTTGCCGTTCAACAAACCTGTCCGACCTGTTCTGGCGCCGGTAAGATCATCAAAGATCCTTGCGGTAGCTGTTATGGTCGAGGTGTCAAAGAAGAGACCAAAACTCTTAATGTTAAAGTCCCACCCGGTGTGGATACCGGGGATCGTATTCGCCTGTCAGGCGAGGGCGAAGCGGGTCGGAATGGCGGTCCGGCGGGTGATCTTTATGTTGAGATTCATGTTCGCAAACACGCTATCTTCGAACGAGACGGCGCGAACCTCTACTGTGAAGTACCGATCAGCATTGCCGAGGCGGCACTGGGTGGTGAACTGGAGGTGCCGACTCTCGATGGCCGAGTGAAGCTGAAAATACCCGCCGAAACGCAAACAGGTAAACTTTTTAGGTTGCGTGGCAAGGGTGTTAAGCCGGTCCGAGGCCACAGTGTCGGTGATTTGATGTGCCGAGTGGTGGTCGAAACGCCGGTTAATCTGACCTCCAGGCAGAAAGAGCTGCTTCAGGAGTTGCAGGAGTCACTCGAAGGCAAGAAGCATTCGCCGAAAAGTAAAGGCTGGTTCGACGGTGTTAAGAAGTTCTTTGGCGAGATGTAATATCGTCGGCTCAAGCAAACTATCAAACGCCCCGTGTTCACAAGGCGTTTTCGTTTCGTGGTTTGGCAGGGTTACGATGCGATGATTACCGATGGTGTCGATCGGGTGGCTTTGTCGATCAGAACTCTTACTACTATATATACCGTTTTTGCTCAAAGTGCTAAACCGTTTAGAATGCCAGTAAGCCAACGAACTCAGGATAGTCAGATTATGCAGAAAATTGTGGTAACCGGTGCGGATGGCCGCATGGGGCGAGCGCTGATTGAAGCGGTATGTGCTACCGATGGCGTTGTACTCTCAGGTGCCGTGGTTCGTGATGACTCCGGCTTTATCGGCATTGACGCCGGCGAACTGATTGGGCGTCCCAAGCTGGATGTGATTGTGACCGACGAAGTCAGGCAGGTGATGAACCCTGAGGTGACCTTGATCGACTTTACCGCTCCGGAGGCGACGTTAAATCACCTTTCTGTGGCTAAAGAACTCGGCGGTCGATTGGTAATAGGGACGACAGGTTTCTCTGATGAGCAGTTAGAGACGCTTCGTAGTTATCAGAATGAAGTGCCCATGGTCTTTGCTGGTAACTATTCTGTCGGCGTCAACTTAACGCTGCAGCTGTTACGACAGGCGGCGAAAATTATTGGTGAAAGCAGTGATATCGAAGTCATAGAAGCACACCACCGCCATAAGGTCGATGCGCCCAGTGGTACGGCTTTGATGATGGGTGAAGCTGTTGCGGAGGCGATGGACGTTAACCTGAAAGACGTCGGTGTGTTTTCTCGTGAAGGGATCACTGGGGCTCGTGAGCCCGGCAGTATCGGTTTTTCGACCATTCGAGGGGGCGATATCGTTGGTGAGCACACTGTAATGTTCGCCAGTGAAGGCGAACGGGTCGAAATCAGCCACAAAGCCAGCAGTCGACAGACCTTTGCCAGGGGGGCGGTCCGTGCTGCGCGCTGGCTGTTAAGCCAGCCGAAAGGCTTATACAGTATGGAAGATGTCCTGGGTTTTAGCCGATAAACCCAGACTTTTCGGCGATGCTTTCCCGTTTTCGGGGCATCGCCATTGAATGGCTATACAAACTGATTGACCAGCAAGCAGCAGAGCAATCCGCATTGGTCGGTAAATAACCCCTTTATTTCATAAAAAACCTGCCTTTTATACTTCTTTATGCTTAGCCTTTTGCTGTTTTTACCGGATCAAAAGATCAACGCTGAAAGTAGGTATCCATCATGGAAATGGTTCAGGTAACGAGCCTGGTGTGAACGTCTTTTTAGTAGAGATTCATGTGGGTTTTCGTCAGCTTTTTAATCGATGCAATCGAAATGAAAGTGCCGAGAATTTGTTAAAAACTTTTTGTGCCTTTTTGGGTTTGAACCAGAAACTATTAACCTGTTGGAAATTGATTGTTGATTTACATCAACTCCCAATGACGGAGTGAGATGTTTGAAAGGACTGCTGATGAAAACCTAAAACTGACAAAAAAAGTCAGTCCTTGTCATTCTGAAGGTCAACGAAAGTTGATTTTCATCAAGGTGGGTTCCAAAGGCCCCTGAAAAGGCCATTTCAAGCGAAAAACAGCAAAAAAAGTAGTTGACCAACGTTACCGGCTTTGGTTTTATAGTTCGCGATGGTTGGTCGGGCTACCGAACAACCCTGGGATGAAAAATAAAGACAACGAGAGTCACCAGCCCAGCCGATGCGAATCGCCCTGTTTCACACTGATGACATTTTTGTTCTTTAGTCTTTCACTCAGTTACGTTTTGACACTGCCTTCAATTTACGTTAATTGTATGCGGTGTTAATGATAACAAGGACTAACAATCCAATCCGGATGA
>NZ_CH724151.1:2500-37301 GCF_000153185.1 Reinekea blandensis MED297
CAACCAAAGAGAAGGCATCGCTGACAACAGAAACAGAGCCCACCAGGCCCAGCGAGAGCGCATAAAACGCGGATTACCAATAACCATCATTGCTTCGTCGCACCTGGCAGACTAATAAAAACGCTGAAGATCCATACCACTGTACAGCGATGCCACGTCGGTATAGCCATTATACATGGCCGTTGGAATACGCTCGATATTTCCATCGCCGGCAATACGACGTTCCGTCGCCTGACTCCAACGTGGGTGTGGCCGGTTTGGATTGACATTACTGTAAAACCCATACTCTCCCGGTGCCGCCAGGTTCCAGGTAGTTGGGGGTTCCTTTTCAACAAATCGGATCGAGACAATGGACTTAATGCTCTTGAAACCATACTTCCAGGGAATGACCAACCTTACTGGTGCACCGTTCTGGGTGGGTAACGGGTCGCCATACATACCAACAGCCAAAAAACTGAGTGGATGCATGGCTTCGTCTATTCTCAGACCCTCAACATAGGGCCAGTCAATAAAGGAGAACCGATCTCTCTGACCGCGCATTTCTTCTTTCCGTACAACCGTTTCAAAGGCAACGTACTTTGCCCGACTGTTTGGTTGGAAACGCTTTAGCAGAGAAGAGAGCTGAATCCCAGTCCACGGGATCACCATCGACCAGGCTTCTACGCAGCGTAACCGGTAAATCCGTTCTTCCAGCGAAGCGTCGGCTACCAGATCTTCAAGGGACAATCGACCGGGACTGTCGCATTCACCACCCACCTCGATTTCCCAGGGGTATGGGTCAAACTCATGCGCATACTTTTTAGGGTCGTCCTTACCCGTGCCAAACTCGTAGAAATTATTGTAACTCGTGGCGTCTTCTTTAATGGTTAACTCGTCGTCGGCATTGATAGCCCGATAGACCGTACTCTGTACTTTCCGAGTTAACCATGACGGAGCATTTTCAGTTGCAGACACCAGCGATGAGCCAGCACTGAGTACGGAGGCCGCACCTGCGGCCTTGATAATCTGACGGCGGTTAAGAAACGCCGCCTTGGGGGTCACCCGGTGTTCGGGCTCTGAAAAATGACGGGACATGAGCGCCTCCTGAATACCTCTTCAGCTGCTCAGACCTCAGGATGCGTCAGAAGTTTCCTTTTTCTTTCTTTTCGACAAACGACCAAGCTCCATAAAGGGTCCGTGCAGCGCATAAACCAATGCGAACCCAAGAAGTACGCGAGGGGGATCCAAAGCGATCAACGCCAGAACTAAAACAATGGCCAACAGCGCAAAAAACGGAATCCGACGCTGGGCGCTGACGTCTTTAAAAGAAAAGTACCGAACCGGACTGACCATCATAATGCCAATCAACGGCACCAGTAATAACATCAGCCAAGAGACCTGGGCACCTTGAATACCAAACTCTTCCATCGACCAGATGGTCGCCCAAATAACAGCGGCTCCCGCTGGGCTCGCTAAACCAACAAAATATTTTTTATCGACTTTACCAATTTGCACATTAAAACGCGCCAAGCGCAGCGCGGCACCCGCTACAAAAATGAATGCGGCAACCCAGCCTGCTTTATCCATACCGGTCAGCGACCATTGGAACGCCAAGATGGCCGGGGCCAGACCAAAGGCGATGATGTCTGACATACTGTCGTACTGCGCACCAAACTCAGACTGGGTATGAGTCATACGGGCAACTCGGCCATCGGCACCATCCAGCAGCTGAGCCACAAAAATCGCAATACAGGCCTTGGAATAGTCACCGTTCATCGATGAAATGATCGAGAAAAAACCTGAGAACAACGCGCTGGTCGTCAGTAAATTAGGGATCAGATACACGCCCCGGCGATGAGGGTGTTCCGGATGGGTATCGATCGGGTTTTCGCTATCGGTCATTATGCCCCTTACTTGTCCTGTTGAATGTGTTGTGCCGTTTTCCAGAAGGCGTTCACCAATGGGTCTTGCAGCCGGCGGTTAAGGACGCAGACACCCACATCAAAAGGCTGAAGTTTCTTCTCCACCTCAATGGTACGGATTTTCTGTTTCAACGGACTGTTTTCAATAACCAGTTCAGGAACCACCCCAACACCTAAACCTAAACCAACCATGGCGACAATGGCTTCATGACCGGCCACCTGCGCATAAATATGCGGCTTAATGCTCTGCGCCCGGAACCAATGATCCAGACGTTTTCGAGCCAACCCGAATTCAGACATAACAAACGGAACCTGTCCCCACGGTACCGGGTTCTGGCTCAGAAGCGCCGTCACTGGACCGTCATCATTCGGCGCAATGAACTGAAGCGGCGTTTGCACCAACGATTTAAACAACAGCGGATTGGGCAACTGGTCAGGCAATGGCGCTACGGCAATGTCGGCTTCATCATCCATCACTTTCTGAATCGCCTGGGCCGCATCCCCGGTTTCCAGAATGACTTCGATATTCGGATACTCCGCCCGGAACAAGGTTAGCAGTTCGGACATAAACGAATAGGTCGCGGTTACCGAACAATAGAGGCGGATCTGCCCAGTCAGTTCAATCGGATTGTTTTTTAATCGATGTTTCAGATCCTGCCAATGAGCCAATGTGGCTTCGGCAAATTCCCGGAACTGACGCCCGGCTTGCGTCAGTACAACGGTTCGGTTATCCCGCTCAAACAGAGTGGCTCCGAGCTCATCTTCTAACCGGGCAATACTGCGGCTCAGGGTAGACGGGCTGACGTGCATGGCCTCGGACGTTTTACCGTAATGAAGAGTCTGAGATAGGTGAATGAACTGTCGTAGGGCTCTGAGATCCATAGTACCTCCTGTGGTCAGGCGGATTATGTCAGAACTCCGACTTTGTTGCAGCATTCGCAATAATATTTGAAGCATTTTGAACAGCTAACGATGGAACACCATCGTAAGTTGAAGGGCGGCAGCGCTTGAACTACCGTTTAATGACAGGTTGGCTTGAAGCTTCCTAAGCAAGCTGCCTGGTTCCTTCAGTCATAAGATTTTACCCCTATGGAAAGAGACGCTTCTGGTACAACAGGCAGTAACAGACTTCGATGGTTTCTTTCCAGCGTTGTGGTTGCGTCAATCATCGTGCCCGCCATGGTGATGGGTGCCATCGAGATTACCTCGCGCTTCCAAAGCACGATTAATGAACGCAGCCGTGCAGATGCACAGGCGCTGATGGAAGTGTTAAAAGAAGGGTTAAACCCTCCCCTTTGGTCATTTATCGCCGAAAATGCAGAGCATCTAATCGATGGTGTCGCGCTGAATGAAGCCGTTAACAGAATCACGGTTCTGGACACTCTGGATGAAATCTTCGTCGAATATCATCGCGTCGGCTATCAGCCGGAGGCAGATGCTGTTGTTATTGAAGACGATGTGCTCAGAGATGATCGGAAGATCGGCAGCGTACTATTGGAGTACAGTCTGGAACCCGCGCGCGAACAGGCTTGGCAGGACACTCGGGAAGTACTTCTGATAACGCTGACTCAAGTACTGGTGTCATTGACGGTAATTTTGCTGGTACTGAAATGGCGGGTGACCGACCCTCTTAACCGCATTAAATCGTTTGCCCATCAGGTGGCCGCCAAAAACTTCAACGTTGAAATACACGTTGGTCATGACGATGAGTTTGCCGATATCGCCAAGGAACTGGACACCATGCGGTCGGCATTAAAAGAGTCATTTGACCATCTGGAAGATCGTGTGAAAGAGCGCACGGAAGCCCTCACCCGCGTCAATCAGGAACTGACGGATACCGTTATTACACTGGAAGGTGCCAAAGACAGTCTGGTTCAAACGGAGAAACTTGCAGCCTTGGGTTCATTGGTTGCCGGGGTGTCACACGAACTCAACACACCTATCGGCAATGGTCGCGTCATGTCGACTGCCCTCTATCAGACAACCTTGCAACTGAAAACCCTGTTCGAACAGGGCAAAATGTCCCGAAGCATGTTCGAGAATGCGCTGGATGAAATTCTTCAGGGCACCGGTCTTATTGAGCGTAACTTGCAGAAAGCCATTAATCTCGTCGAAAGTTTCAAAAACATCGCTGTTGACCGGACATCAGATCAGCGCCGACGTTTCTACATTAACGAGTTTCTAATGGAGATCGAATCAACGCTCCATCACATCTTTCGTTCCCGTCCCCATGAACTTGTCATCGACCTTGGCGATGATGTTGAGTTGAACTCTTTTCCCGGTGTCCTGAGTCAGATCATTTCAAACCTGATCAATAACGCGTTAATGCATGGGTTTGACCAACAGGATCACGGAACGGTCATCGTGCGAAACCGTCACTCCAAAGATCGACTGCTGATTGAGATCATTGATGACGGCATCGGCATGTCAGAGCCAACCCTGAAACGAATATTTGAGCCTTTCTTTACAACAAAGATGGGAAAAGGTGGCAGTGGCTTAGGAATGCACATCGTACACAATCTGGTCAGTGGCCCTCTGGGCGGGCAACTCGATGTGGAATCAGAGCTGGGCAAAGGCACGACGGTTAGGATCGATATTCCGCTCAGGGCCCCCATCCGGGATCATGAACAGAGTAACCCGATACCCTCAGGTTGACGCTGCCAGGGTTAGGCACCAGTCCATCGCCCAGGAAACGACCCAATCCACAACTTGCGTCAGTGAGGGCCAAGCGTAGGTTGAGGCCACAATCATCAGGGTTGCCATCGCCAGCAACAGCTGCTTAATGCTCATTATGAAACCTTATGTGGTTACTTCTCGATCAAAAAAGCAGCAGTTTACCCGCTTTGAGAACCAGCCTAAAGGAGTTTTCATCGCTAATCGGGATATAACTGCGTGTACAGAGCGGGCATCAATCAGGTTACGCAACACTCGATTGCCAACAATTCATTTTAAGCAATACTCAGCTTTAGCTAGACTGGTTGCCAACCGTGGCAGAGGCCACATCCGAATTCTGAAAGGAACGATATGAGCAACTATTTCAATACCCTGAACTTGCGCGAACAGCTGGAACAATTGGGCCAGTGCCGCTTTATGGACCGCAATGAGTTTGCCGATGAGTGTGAGTACCTCAAAGGCAAAAAAGTCGTTATCGTCGGCTGTGGTGCTCAGGGTCTCAATCAAGGTCTCAACATGCGCGACTCCGGCCTTGATGTTTCTTTTGCCTTGCGCCAGGCCGCTATCGACGAAAAGCGTCAATCCTGGAAAAACGCAACCGAAAATGGCTTTAATGTTGGGTCTTATGAAGATCTGATCCCTCAAGCCGATCTGGTCGTTAACCTGACGCCAGACAAGCAACACACCTCAGTAGTCAACGCGGTCATGCCGTTAATGAAAACTGGTTCCGCATTGGGTTACTCCCATGGCTTCAATATCGTCGAAGAAGGATTGAAAGTCCGCGATGATATTACCGTTGTCATGGTTGCACCAAAGTGTCCGGGTACCGAGGTTCGTGAAGAGTACAAGCGTGGATTTGGTGTGCCAACACTGATCGCGGTCCACCCCGAGAACGATCCTCGGGGCGAAGGCATGGCCATTGCCAAGGCCTGGGCGGCCGCGACTGGTGGTCACCGGGCTGGTGTTCTGCAAAGTTCATTCGTCGCTGAGGTGAAATCGGACCTGATGGGCGAACAGACCATTCTCTGCGGTATGCTGCAAGCCGGCTCTATCCTCTGTTATGACAAGATGACAGCGGAGGGCGTGGATGCGACCTACGCTGCCAAGCTGGTGCAATACGGTTGGGAAACGGTCACCGAAGCTCTGAAGTTCGGTGGCATCACCACAATGATGGATCGCTTGGATAACCCATCCAAAATCCGCGCCCATGAACTGGCTGAAGAAATGAAAGACATCTTGCGCCCGTTGTTCCGTAAACATCAGGATGACATCATCAGCGGCGCCTTCTCATCCGGCATGATGGCGGACTGGGAAGCCGGTGACAAAGATCTGTTGAACTGGCGTGAAGAAACCGGTCAGACCGCGTTTGAAAAAGCACCGGAAGTTCAAAACGATCTGGACGAACAGGAATACTTTGACAACGGCATCCTGATGATCGCCATGGTGAAAGCCGGTGTTGAACTGGCGTTCGAAACGATGGTTGAGAGCGGCATCATCGAAGAAAGTGCCTATTACGAGTCTTTGCACGAACTGCCGTTGATTGCCAACACCATTGCACGTAAGAAACTCTACGAAATGAACGTGGTGATCAGTGATACGGCCGAGTACGGTAACTATTTGTTTGCCAACGCAGCTGTGCCTCTGCTGGCCGAAAAAATCATGCCGAACGTGTCTACGGACGTGATCGGTAAGGGTCTGGATAAATCGTCAAACTCTGTCGATAACATGACTCTGGTTCAGGTTAACGACGCGATCCGCAATCATCCGATTGAGTTCATCGGTGAAGAGCTTCGCGGCTACATGACCGACATGAAACGCATTGTCGATGTGGCCTGAATCGACCCAGTCTCAGTGAGGTCCCCAAAAGGGAGTGAGCATTAGCCCGCACATGTTGCGGGCTTTTTTTATTCTTTTGTCAGGCGTTGATTGGCTCGTTCTATCTGCTGAGCCATGGTCTCCATGGTCGACAACACCAGCTCCGGCCGGGCTTCGATCAAGGATCGAAATTTATCATAGGTCACCTTAACCGCCGAACAGGGGCCATCGGCAATCACTGATGCCGTACGATGTGTTTTCAATAACATGGCTTGCAGGCCTAAAATTTCATGTTCCTTGGCGACACCGACCGTAACCCCACCTATCATGACCTTCGCTTTACCCTGAATCAGCGTATAAACCGAGTCGGCAGGATCGCCTTCCTGAATAATCACATCTCCCGATTTAAAAAATTCAAATCCTGGCGTCGGGTCTGGCGGAACCTGCGTTGAATAGTTGAGCAGCTCCAGTATCAAATCTTGAAACCCGTGAACGACGCTCAATGACTGTTGAACGGTGAACTGGGACCATGTCCAGAATTGCACGTCGACAGCGCCTTCCTGATACCAATCAAATAACGCCCCCGGATACGCTAACCAGCAATCCCCAGGCTCAAGCGCAAGCACCCGGTTGCCATCCTGCATCAACCCGATCACACCGCTAACCACCTGAATCAGCGCCCAATCCGACTGTGGACCGGATGCAAATTCTCCACGCTTGAAATAGCGACGTTCAGCACTGTCTTCGTCAAACTGTGATACAGCGGCTTGCTGCTGTGCCAAAACCTGATCCACCCAGCCGTCCGGGTGCTTTACCATCACCAACATGATTGGGTTACTCTTCTGTCAGTAGAATTGATATCTGGTCAGTATGCTCGATGGCATACACATAAGCTTCGCTGAGCGAAGCCATTGTCAAACCCAACTCGCCCAATACCTGATCATCGATGTCATGCCACTGCGAATGCATGTATTGAATGACCAGTGCCAGGGTTCGGCCGACCGGTCCGGCCTTGGCGACAACCGCATCTCTGAGGGTTTCCGACAATGGCAACGTGTCCATCAACTGGACCAATGGGTAATCAAACCAGGCATCCAAACAGGATAGCAAGCCCGCGGAAAAACAGGTCAGCTGATGATCCAGAGGCTGAGTCGCGGCAAGTTTTTCGCACATGTAAGCGCGCATGAGGCTTTCCTTTTGCAGTTCATCCGGCTTGTGATTCAGTTTCCCCAAACTCACCAATGTCGACCAACTGCGGATTCGATCAACGCCCAGCAACATGATGGCCTGAGTAATGGAGTCAACCTGCTGCGCCCGACGATAAAACGAAGAATTCACCAACTTCAGCAGTTTATAAGACAACACCACATCCCGACGAACAATATCAGTGACCCGGGAAACATCGACTTCGGGCTGATACAGCTCGCGAATTAAATCAAAGATAGCGCGCCGGTTGGCGTCCAGAATATGTCCGCGAATCAGTTCGGGACGGCAGAAGAAATATCCCTGAAACAGATCGAACCCCAGCGCTTCACAACGCCGAAACATATCGGGAGTTTCTACCTTTTCAGCCAGTAACTTAACCGAATGATCCCTGAGCCGATCAACGGCCTGCGCCAGACCGGCTTCGTCGTATTGCAGCACATCTAACTTAACAATATCGGCGGCATCGATCAGTTCCGGCTGATAGTCCGCCATACTAAAATCGTCCAGCGCGACCCGGAAGCGACGCTGCTTCAGGTTCTCAAGCGCTTCGACGATGTGATCGTGCCCGTGCTCCTGTTCGAGTACCTCGACCACCATAAATTGCTTCGCAAAGCTTGGCAGTGCCGACATCATGGTCCGACTGACGTTCAGGAAGCCGGGCTTTCCATTCAGCAACTGTGGCGCACTGTTTTCCGCATAAGCATTCAATAACACCGAACGTGTCGCCAGATCACCGTCGAGGAACTGAGCGCGGTCCGCTTCACCATTACGAAACAGCAGCTCATAGCCGAAAACCCGCTGTTTCCGGTCAAAAATGGGTTGTCGGGCGAACAGAACGTTTTCCTGCACGAGTGACTCCGATTGAACGTTGAGTAAATAGGCGTCAGACTGAGCGAACGACGTCAGAATAACTATAGGCCACCTCTAATAAGTTTGATAGAGCCTGTGGTTCGGCATCCCGACTTTTGGAAAAAGTGGCTGTCTAGGCGCGGTTTGAAGCGAATGTCGAGGCCTTTGCAAAAAACGGAACAACGACAGGCGCTTTTTCCGAAAGCCCCAAAGGGCGGGCCTGAACAGCCCAATGGACATCGTTATCAATAGCCGGAGATAGAATAACTATGATCCGACCATTGAACCTCGCCACTGGACGGTTCAGGCTCCGCAGAGCCTTATCAGACTTATTAGAGGTGCCCTATAGCAACCTTACCCTGTTTTGTCGGTCAAATCAGGTCTCAGGAGGTTAATGATGGCGATTCAGATAGGTATGAGTTGTGACCCGCAATGGCTATGCGATGGCATTGGCTGGGTGCTTGCTTTACTGCTGTTACTGTTGCTGAGTGGTTTGCTGAAGGTGATCATTCGGGAAATCAGGCAGTCCCAGTCTAGCCGGGCACAAAGCTCGCGAGAAGGCTATAAAAAACCTCCCGCAGAAAAAGACATAAACCGACAAAGGCACCGATAAACTCAGATGCCTTTGTCTCACGATCAGAGGGACAACACCTTTTCGCCGCGTGCGACACCTGAGACCCCGGTACGCGCCACTTCCATGATCGTCGCGCCGGATAAGGCCTCCAGGAAAGCCGCCAGTTTTTCTTCATCACCGGTCACCATAATGGTGTAGGTTGTCGGTGTCACGTCGATGATCTGAGCACGGAAGATGTCAGCACTGCGCTTTATTTCTTCGCGCTGAGCGCCGGCCGCCCGAACTTTCACCATCATCAGACCCCGCTCGACGTGCGCGCCTTCGGTCAGATCAACAACTTTCACCACTTCAACCAACTTGTTCAGTTGTTTGGTGATCTGTTCAATGATCTGATCATCGCCACGCGTCACCAGAGTCAGGCGCGACAGGGTGACATCGTCTGTCGGGGCCACATTCAGAGAATCAATGTTATAGCCTCGTTGCGCGAACAACCCAACCAACCGGGCCAGCGCACCGGACTCGTTTTCCATCAATACGGATAAAATATGTCTCATCAGGTACGCTCCGTTTTGCTCAAGAACATGTCACACATTGAGCCATTCGGCACCTGCATGGGGTATACGTGCTCTTCCGGATCAATCCGTACGTCAATAAAAACAGCCTTATCTTTAATGGCTAACGCTTCTTTAAGTTTGTCTTCCAGCTCTTCAGCATGTTCAACAACAATACCAACGTGTCCATAGCTTTCGGCCAGTTTGGCAAAGTCCGGTAACGAGTCCAGATACGAATGCGAATAACGGGACTCATAGTTCATGTCCTGCCATTGTCGCACCATGCCCAGGTATCCATTGTTCAGACACAAAATTTTCACCGGTAAGCCGTATTGACGGCAGGTGGACAGTTCCTGGATATTCATTTGAATGGAGCCTTCACCGGTCACGCAGACAACATCCGCATCGGGATAATTTAACTGCACGCCCATGGCTGCGGGTAAACCGAAGCCCATGGTGCCCAACCCACCGGAGTTGATCCATCGGTTTGGCTTGTTGAACTTGTAATACTGAGCCGCAAACATCTGATGCTGACCAACGTCGGAGCAAACGAAAGCATCTCCTTCCGTCACTTTGCACAAGGTTTCGATCACAAACTGCGGCTTCATCATCTTGGAGTCGTCTTTGCGATAACGACCGCCATGGCGTTCACGCCATTCATTGATCTGCGTCCACCAGCGGTCCAGCGCGGCATCATCCACCGATTGCGACGATTGCTCGATCTGTTCCAGCATTTCACCCAGAACCGATTTCACCGGGCCGACAATCGGGATGTCTGCCGGTATGTTCTTAGAAATGGAGGACGGGTCGATGTCGATATGAATCAACTTGGCGTTCGGACAGAACTTACTGACATTGTTGGTCACGCGGTCATCCAAGCGCGCACCCACCGCCAGAATCACATCGGCATTGTGCATCGCCATGTTCGACTCGTACGTGCCATGCATTCCCAGCATGCCGATAAACTGATTGTCCGTTCCCGGATATCCGCCCAAGCCCATCAGGGTGTTGGTTACCGGATAATTCAACAACTTGGCCAACTGGGTCAGTTCACCTGAGGCCTTACCCAGAATAACGCCACCACCGGCATAAATGACGGGCTTTTTCGCCTGCAACAACAGGTTAACCGCTTTGCGGATCTGACCACTGTGCCCTTTTTTCACCGGATTGTAGGAGCGCATTTTTATGCGTTCCGGGTAGTGATAAGGGAACTTCTCATTTGGCATGGTCATGTCTTTGGGAACATCGACCACGACAGGTCCCGGCCGACCGCTTTCAGCAATGTAAAAAGCTTTTTTAATGGCTTCAGGGATATCCCGGGGGTCCTTGATCACCATATTGTGTTTCACCACCGGGCGGGAGATGCCCACCATGTCGGTTTCCTGGAACGCGTCACCGCCAATAAGGTGACTCATTACCTGCCCGGTAATGACGACCATTGGAATGGAATCCATATAGGCGGTGGCAATACCAGTGACAGCGTTGGTGGCACCGGGTCCCGATGTCACCAAAACCACACCGGCCCGGCCGGATGCACGGGCATAAGCATCGGCCATGTGCGTAGCCGCCTGCTCGTGGCGCACCAGGATGTGTTTAATCTGAGTTTGCTGATGTAGAGCGTCGTAGATGTGCAGGACGGAGCCGCCCGGATATCCGTAAACGTACTCAACCCCTTCGTCATGCAAAGCACGACAAAGCATTTCACCACCGGAAAGCATTTCCGGCTGAGTCTGCGATTTTGACATGTTGTTGTGACCTGTGCTGCGGATCAGGAACGCGTCGGTACGAAACCTTATCTTCAGCGCGTGTTCAAATGAGCAGGCCGGTAAGCCTGTCCACCAACACAACCGACCGGTTGCGGGGCTTCCCCCTGTCGAACTCCGTCGTCGATATTGCTGCCTGGACCCATTTTGCATTAGCCGACCTGACGGCCAGCGGTTCCCCGCATTGTAGCCAGTGGTCAAGGAATGTCCAACAGTTTTTCCCGGAGCACACCCGGAAAACAGAAGCTGAGTAGGTATTTAATATTTGGTCCGTTCAAACCGGTGTCTGAACGGACCTGAGCGATGAAAGTACCGTTAGCGTTTGTGGAACTCGATGCGGTCACTGATAAGCTGCGCTTCAATCATATCGCCCGCGGCAAAGTCTCCCCGCAACAACGCCTGAGCCAGCGGGTTTTCCAGCTCTCTTTGAATGGCCCGTTTCAACGGCCGAGCACCGTAGACCGGGTCAAAGCCGGCTTCACAGAGCTTGTCCATGACAGACTCGCGAATTTCCAGGCCCAGCTCCTGCTCTGACAACCGCTCGTGCAGATATTGCAGCTGTATGCGGGCAATACCACGAATCTGCTCGCTGCCCAGCGGATGAAAGACTACGACTTCGTCGAGACGATTGATAAACTCTGGTCGGAAGTACCCCCCGACCACATCCATCACCGCCGCTTTCATTTCATCGTAATGCGCTTCCCCGGCCAGGTTCTGAATCTGATCTGAGCCAAGGTTGGAGGTCATGACGATGACGGTGTTTCGAAAGTCAACCGTGCGCCCCTGCCCATCGGTCAAACGACCATCATCGAGCACCTGCAGCAGGATGTTGAACACATCGGTGTGGGCTTTTTCGACCTCATCCAGCAGGATCACTGAATAGGGTTTACGTCGCACCGCTTCGGTCAGATATCCACCCTCTTCGTAACCCACATATCCCGGAGGTGCACCAATCAGCCGTGCTACGGAATGTTTCTCCATGAACTCAGACATATCGATGCGGACCATCGCTTCGGTGGTATCAAACAGAAACTGTGCTAACGATTTACACAGTTCAGTTTTACCCACCCCGGTAGGACCGAGAAACAGGAATGAACCATTGGGTCGGTTCGGATCGGACAATCCGGAACGGGAGCGGCGGATTGCATTCGACACAGCGACCACGGCTTCATGTTGTCCGACCAGGCGACTGTGCAGCACCTCTTCCATGCGCAGCAGCTTGTCTCGCTCACCTTCCAGCATTTTATCAACCGGAATTCCGGTCCATCGTGAAATCACGTTGGCGATCGACTCGTCAGTGACCTTGTTATGCAACAGCTGCATATCCATCATTTCTGCCTGACTGGCCATATCCAACTGTTTTTCCAACTCAGGAATGCGGCCATATTGAAGTTCGGACATACGTGCCAAGTCGCCAGCACGACGGGCAGCTTCCAGATCCACTCGCGCCTGTTCGAGCTGTTCTTTAACGTGCTGGGAACCTTGTACAGCAGCTTTTTCTGTGTTCCAGATTTCTTCCAGACTGGCGTACTCACGTTCGGCATCTTTGATCGATACCTGTAGCTTCTCCAGTCGGGATTTGGCTTGCGGATCGCTCTCTTTTTTCAGTGCTTCCGCTTCGATCTTCAATTGAATCAGACGTCGTTCAAGACGGTCCATTGACTCGGGTTTGGAGTCGATTTCCATGCGAATACGGCTCGCCGACTCATCGATCAGATCAATCGCTTTGTCAGGCAATTGCCGATCGGTAATGTACCGTTGTGATAAGCGCACGGCGGCAATGATTGCAGCGTCGGTAATGGTTACCCCATGATGTACTTCATAGCGCTCTTTCAAGCCACGCAGAATCGCAATGCTGTCTTCTTCGTTTGGCTCCGAAACCTGCACTTTCTGGAATCGTCGTTCCAGTGCGCCGTCTTTTTCAATGTACTGTCGATACTCGTTCAAAGTTGTCGCACCGACACAGTGCAACTCACCCCGGGCCAGTGCGGGTTTGAGCATGTTACCGGCGTCCATGGCACCGTCTGTTTTACCGGCACCCACCATGGTGTGCAGTTCGTCGATGAACAGAATGATCTGACCTTCCTGCTTAGCCAGCTCATTCAGAACCGCTTTCAGCCGTTCTTCAAACTCTCCCCGGTATTTAGCACCGGCGAGTAAGGCCCCTAAGTCCAGGGACAAGACACGTTTGTTTTTCAGATTTTCAGGGACTTCGCCATTGATAATCCGCTGCGCTAAACCTTCCACAATGGCCGTTTTACCGACGCCGGGTTCACCAATCAGCACTGGGTTGTTTTTACGGCGGCGTTGCAGAACCTGCACGGTGCGGCGGATCTCGTCATCCCGTCCAATCACCGGATCCAGCTTTCCAGCTTCGGCACGGGCCGTCAGATCGACGGTGTACTTATCAAGTGCCTGCCGGTTTTCTTCGGCATCGGCACTGGTTACCGGATCGCCATTACGGATATCGTCGATCGCTTGCTCAAGGACATCCTCCAGCAAACCGGCCTCTTTCAAGACATTAGAAATCCGTGATCGGTCCTGCAACATGGCCAGCAAGACCAGCTCGCTGGTAATGTATTCGTCTTTGCGTTGTTGCGAAATTTTATCGGCCCGGTTGAGAACACGCCCAAGGTCATTGGACATATGCACGTCATCATCGGAACCGGAAATTTTAGGCAATCCTTCCAGATGCTTGTCTGCCGCCGTCTTTAACTGGCTGATATTGACACCGGCTTTTTGCAGCAGTCCGAGAATGGAGCCGCTTTTAAGGTTCATCATCGCCAGTAACAGATGTACCGGTTCAATAAAGCTGTTGTCCCGGCCAAGGGCAATAGACTGAGCATCGGACAGTGCCATCTGCAGGCTACTGGTCAATCGGTCGATGCGCATGAGCATTCACCTCAATAGTTTTAAGTTATGACTAAAAATGAGGCTTTTTTAACCAGAATCAAGTGGTTTTCCAGATCAGATTCGCCATCCGTCCGGTAACGCCGTCGCGTCGATAGGAATAAAAACGCTTCTGATCCTGAAAGGTACATTGATCACTGAAATACACATCGGCGACACCAGCCTGGCGCAGCTGATGCGCCGCCAGCCCAGGCAAGTCACATTGATACTTTTGTTTTGTCACACCCGGTTGGAAGCATTGTTCAGCACCCGGCCAGGTTGCAAACGCCTCCCTGACATCCTGGCCGACTTCAAAGTTTGCCTGTGAAATGGCCGGCCCGATACCGGCATAAATGGAAGGCTCTCGATCAAAAAACCGCAAAGCGTTTATCAGGATACCCTGTGCGAGCCCACGCCAACCGGCATGGATGACGGCCACCCGATGCCCGGAGAGCGACCAGAGGAAGACCGGCAAACAATCGGCGGTCATAACACAGCAGGCCTGACCGGTATCGATGGTGGTTGCGCCATCCTGACCGACGCGCCGGTCAATGCCATGAGTATCGACCACCTGAGTGCTGTGAGTCTGATTAAGCCAATGTATCGCTGGGCGCTCTGCCAGTCGGCTTGCTAACAAAGCCCGGTTTGCTTCGACGGCGCTGTCTGTACCGACGTGACGAGCAAGATTATTGGCCGCTAACGCACCGACACTGTAGCCGGATTGCCGGGTACTCCACCCACACAACACATTGGCCGGCAGTGGCCAGTGAGCGTATTGAAAACTCACAGCTCGTTGGTCCCATATGTATCCACTTCTTCCTGCAAAGCATCGAGTAAGCCAAGGAAGTCTTCCGGCAGGTCGGACTCCCAACTGACCATTTCATCCGTAGCCGGATGAATTAACTCCAGATAGCCGGCGTGCAGTGCTTGCCGTTTAAACGCTTTCAGCACCGTCATAACTTCCGGAGAGATGCCCTTCGGTAACCGTGAACGGCCGGCATACAGCGGGTCTCCGACTAACGGATAGCCGATGTGTGACAGATGTACCCGAATCTGATGAGTACGACCGGTTTCCAGTTTACACCGCACCAAAGTGTGGTTACGAAACCGCTGCTCCACCCGATAATGGGTGATGGCGTCTTTTCCCATACCGGTCGGCGCGACCGCCATTTTCGTTCGATGTTTCGGATGGCGATCAATGGGCTCGTTGACGACACCCCCTCCGGTCATCACCCCCATACAGAGGGCATAATATTCGCGCCCCATACTGCGATCCTGAAGCTGCCCCGCCAGATGAGTCTGCGCGGTCAGCGTTCGGGCGACCACCATCAAACCGGTCGTATCTTTATCGAGCCGATGAACAATGCCTGCTCGGGGAACGGCCGCCAGCTCAGGATAGCGATAGAGCAACCCATTCAATACAGTGCCCGAAGGGGTTCCGGCTCCCGGATGCACGACCAGCCCGGCGGGCTTATCGATCACAATGATCTGTTCATCTTCATAAACCACATTCAGTTCGACCGGTTCGGCTTCCCAGCGTTCGTCGGACTCCAAGGTCACATCGAGTGTCAGGGTTTCACCGCCGATCAACTTGTCGCGAGGTTTCAGTGTTTTACCGTTCACGGTTAACCGCCCCTCTTTGATCCACTGCTGAATCCGGGATCGGGAATAGTCTGCAAACAGCTGAGCAGCGATCTGATCAAACCGCTTTTGTCCCAGTTCATTGGGAACGATTTGCGATTCTTTTATGGTTTGAGAGGCGTCAGTCATTGGAGGCCGAAGGTTCCTGTGGTTAAAATAGCGCCCATTTTACTGATTTGACGAGATTTAGCATGTTCACAGCGGTTCAAAACGCAAATAAAGCCCTTCGGGTCGGTCTTCTGGCGGTATTGGTTGCCCTGTCCGGGTGCGCCAGCCTCCCTTCTCAGGACACGGAGACAGCTTACTACGAAACCGCTCAGGAATACCTTGAAAAGCGGAACTACTCCATGGCGGTCGAACGCCTGACCGCATTGCGGGACCGTTTTCCGTTCGGTCGCTATGCGGACGCCAGCGCACTCGACCTGATGTATGCCTATTACGGTATGAACGATTTTGCCAATGCACTGGTCGAGGCGGATCGGTTCACACGGTTGAACTCCGAACATCCGGACGTCGATTACGCCTGGTTTGTCCGATCCATGAGCTATTACGAACTGTTTCTGACCAACCGCGGCATTCTTGGCAAAGCAGATCCCGCCAAGCGCTCAGCTGAACAGGGCCAGAAAGCGTTCCGGGCACTCAGTCAGTTTACCGCGCGCTATCCCGACAGCCGTTATCGGCCGGAAGCACTGGATGCCATGGTGATTTTAAAGGACGCTCTTGCCCGACACGAACTGGTCGTCGCGGACTACTATATCCGGCGAGAAGCCTGGATTGCCGCTGCCGAGCGAGCAAAGACCGTGGTTGAACACTACCCGGGCGTCACCGCCGTGGGCGACGCGCTGGTGGTGCTGATTGAAGCGTATGACGCACTGGACATGCCAACCGACCGTTCTCTGGTGCTGAGCCGCCTGACCAATGACTACCCTGATCATCCGACACTTCGCAACGGCGAGTATCAACCGCCCAGATTTGCCGAAGACCGCTGGTGGGTTAAGGCGCTGACTCTCGGACTGACCAGCTGATCAACAGCCACAGTCCAGGGCCGTACGGATAACGTCTTTGAGCTGCGCTGGACTGTCAACCAGAAAATGGGCTCCAGCCTGACGCAGCGCTTCAGCATCGCCATACCCCCAGTTAACGGCAATCGCGGTCAGATTATTCGCTCTGGCCGCTTCCATATCGAAAACGGTATCGCCAATCATCAACGTATTCGCCGGCTCAAAGCCTTCCTGCTGGTGAATATGCGCCAGCAACTCCACCTTGTTCCCCAACCGCCCATTTTCTTCTGAGCCATACACCGCGGTGAACCGGCTCTGCAGAGGACCGGCATCGATGATTTCTTGGGCCAACGCCTGGTATTTTGCAGTCGCAACAAACTGGTTCATTCCCAGCGACCTGAAATGATCGACAACCTCCACGAGGCCGTCGAAAACAGGGCTGCTGCACATGGTTTCCCGATAAAAACGACGATACATCGCTTTAGCTTCCGCGACATCTACACGCTTGCCTTCCGGAATAAGCTTCTGCAAGGTGAGAGAAAGCTCGGGTCCCACTAAAGGTCGTATCTCATCGTCCGACAATGCAGGCTCGCCATACGCCTGTACCGTGCGGTTCAGACAGCTTCCGATGACAGGCATTGAGTCGATCAATGTACCGTCGAGATCCCATAACAACGTCACCATGATCAGACCCCCGGCGCCCAGCCATGTGTAATCGGGTAGCGCCGGTCACGACCAAAACCCCGCTTGGTGACACGAACACCCTCAGGTGCCTGACGGCGCTTATACTCATTCAGATCAATCAACCGGATGACACGTTTGACATCGTCTTCATTGAAACCGGACTCGATAATGGTTTGCTGACTTTCATCATGCTCGACATAGCGTTCAATGATGGCATCCAGCACTTCATAGGGCGGCAAGCTGTCTTCGTCCAGCTGATCCGGAGCCAGCTCGGCCGATGGCGGTCGGGTAATGACCCGTTCAGGGATTACCTCTCCGAAGGAGTTGCGCCAGCGAGACAAGCGATACACCCAGAGTTTCGGCACGTCTTTCAAACAGTTATAGCCCCCACACATATCGCCGTACAAGGTGGCGTATCCGACCGCCATCTCACTCTTATTGCCGGTGGTCAGCACCATATTGCCGGTTTTGTTCGACAACGCCATCAAAAACAACCCGCGCATACGCGATTGCATGTTCTGCTCGGTAACATCCGCCGGCCGGTCACCAAACTGAGGCTGAAGCGTGGTTAACGCGGCTTCAAATGCCTCACCGATGGGCAGCACTTCGTATCGGATACCGAGACGACGAGCTTCGTCTTCTGCATCCTCCAGAGAAATTTTCGCGGTGTAGTGATAGGGCATCATCACGCCCATCACCCGATCAGGTCCCAGGGCATCCACAGCAATGGCGGCACTTAACGCCGAGTCGATTCCGCCTGACATACCCAGAACTACGCCGGGGAAGCGGTTTCGATTGACATAGTCGGCCAGCCCCGTCTTGAGCGCTTCATAGAGCGCTGCCTCGACCGACATCGGCGGTGTTACCTCGCCTGATTTCACCTGCCAGCCATTTGCTTCCTGCGTCAGCTCAACGTACTGCAATGCCTCCTGAAACTCAGGCAACGAAGCCTGCACGGTGGCGTCAGCTCCGACAACAAAGGAGCCACCATCAAAAACCAGTTCGTCCTGACCACCTACATGGTTTACGTAGACGGTCGCCATCGGCCATTGAGACACCACCCGAGTCACCTGTTCGTGACGCTCTGCTGTTCGATTAATGGAGTAAGGGCTGCCGTTAATATTCAGATTGATCTGCGCACCGGCCTCATAGGCACGACGCGCCGGGCCGTCATACCAGATGTCTTCGCAAATACTCAATCCGATACGTGCACCCATGAAATCAAAGACACAGGTCTGATCCCCCTTCTGAAAATACCGCTTTTCATCAAAGACCTGATAGTTTGGCAAATGCTGTTTGCGGTAGTCGGCAATCACCTGCCCTTCGCTGATCACCATGACCTTGTTGTAAAGCTTGCCGTCTTCACGTTGAGGATAGCCAACGACCATGGCAATTGGTAAGCGCGCATCAAACAAGCGATGCATGGCCTGACTAACACGTTTCGCCAGACTCGGGCGCAGCAAAAGATCTTCTGGCGGGTACCCGGTCAAGGTCAGTTCCGGAAAGACGATCATATCTGCGCCCTGCGCCATGGCCTCACGGCTCAGGGTGAGAATTTTATCCACATTGCCGTCAATATCTCCGACTGGAAAACGCTGCTGGGCCAATGCTAACTTCATGTTTCAAAACCGAGGTTGTTAAGACTGGCGCTATTGTCCGGTTTTCACAGCGCTCCCACAAGCGTCCATCCCTATCTCAGAGCCCTCAGGGGTGGTTATAATGACCTGAGACTTAAAACGGCACCCGAACCCTATGGCTTTCAAGCTGACATACCCATCCTATCGTGCGCAACAACTGTTGTTCACATTCGGGATTTTCAGACTGATTCTGGCTACCACATTGGTGGTTTTCACGTTACTGCCTGATGCCAGCGCCGGAGTACTGCCCGCTTCGAACAGCGAATCGCTACGCTATGCTGCGTTGGCCTACCTTGTTTTGGCTATACTTGGTTTATTGGTCACCGTGAATGAGCAGTTATCCAAAACGCCGGTGACCATTCTCCTGACGACCGATCTTTTATTGTTAATGCTGATCATGCGCTACGCTGGCGGTGTCGATACCGGTGTTGGCAACCTGATGCTCATCAGTGTCGGGATTGGAGGCTTATTACTGCCTTTGCAGCAGAGTTTATTGGTCGCTGCCATTGCCACCTCGACAGTGGTCTATACCGAAATGCTGCCACTTAAGGGTACAGACAACGACCTGTTTCACGCAGCTCTGCTTGGCATCGGCTTTTTTGTCGAAACCGTTTTACTGCAATACGTCGGTCATCGGGTAAAAACCACCGAACAGCTTGCCCGCGCCCAGGCGGATACCATTCTGGATCTGCGCCACCTTAATGAACTCATCGTACAGCGCATGCGCACCGGGATCATTGTAATTACCAATGAAGGGGCGGTGCGACTAATGAACGATGCGGCGAGGAACCTGCTGAACATTCGGGAACATCGCCCTTTCTGGCTGACCAAACCTCTATTTGAACGACTGGAACAATGGCGATCCAACCCTCAGAGTGCGATTGCAAACTTCCAAGCGGACGCCGATCACCCGGTTGTCAGTATCAATTTTGCCAAACTTCAGGATACTGATGTGAGTGATCTGATCGTATTTCTGGAAGACATCGGTCGCATGAACCAGCAGGCACAGCAATTAAAGCTGGCCTCACTGGGCCGTCTAACGGCATCCATCGCGCATGAAATCCGGAACCCGCTCGGCGCCATCAGTCATGCGGCTCAACTATTGGAAGAAGCCCCGACACTCAGTTCCGGTGACCAGCGACTGCTCGATATCATCAACAATCATTCCAGTCGCGTGAATACCATCATAGAAACAATTCTAGAACTGTCTCGACGCCGACCGAGCCGATTAGAAATCATTCAATTGTCAGAACTGTTTGAACGCTGCATGAGTGAACGTGAACTGCAGACCGCTTCTGGTCAAGAAGCGATCAACGTCAACCTGACTGTCGACTGGCCGGTAGAAATTGATGTGAACCAGATCAAACAAGTCTTACACAATTTAATAGACAATGGCCTGCGCTATAGCGAACAGAAAACCGGCAAGCGACTGCTGCAGGTGACCTCCGGAACGCTTGCGGATACCGAACAGATGTATCTCGATATTGAAGATCGGGGAGACGGTGTACCGTCAGATCAGGTTAAAAACCTCTTTGAACCCTTTTACACGACGGAAACCGCCGGTACCGGCCTGGGCCTGTATATCGCCAAAGAACTTTGCGAAGCCAATCAAATGCAACTCAGCTACGTCGATGATCGACCGGGGGCCTGCTTCCGGCTGGTGTTTTCCCACGCTATTACTCAGTCTTTAGCTCAACCACAGGACGTATAATCATGTCAGCAGAACAACATGTGCTTGTGATCGATGATGAGCCGGATATTCGGGAACTGCTCGAAATAACCCTGATGCGCATGGGCCTGAAAAGCAGTTCAGCCAGCGATGTGCATTCCGCTTATGCCACCATTCAAAACGATCACTTTGATCTGATTCTCACCGATATGAGGTTACCGGATGGAAATGGTCTGGACATCGTCCGATATGTAGCAGAAAGCCACCCCAACACACCCATCGCCGTGATCACCGCGCATGGCAGTATGGACCTCGCCATCGAGTCCCTGAAATCAGGCGCTTTCGACTTTGTCTCAAAGCCCATTGATATTCATAAGCTGCGTAACCTGATCAACCAAGCCCTGAAAGTGACTCAATCACAAAAAACTCAGGAACTTGAGCCCTTGGACCGTGGCGGGCTGTCCCTTGGTGAATCCGCACCGATGCAGGCGTTGAGTAAAAAAATCCGCAAACTGGCCATCAGTCAGGCGCCGGTTTTCATTCAAGGGGAGTCCGGCACCGGTAAAGAACTGGCCGCACATCAGATTCATTCACAGGGTCCTCGAAGTGCAGGCCCTTTCGTCCCGGTAAACTGTGGTGCCATTCCTTCCGAACTCATGGAAAGTGAGTTTTTCGGCCACAAAAAAGGCGCGTTTACTGGTGCGAATGAAGACAAGCAAGGCTTTTTCCAGGCCGCTCAGGGTGGAACACTCTTTCTTGACGAGGTCGCCGACCTTCCTCTCGCCATGCAGGTCAAACTGCTTCGTGCCATTCAAGAGAAAAAGGTACGCCCCGTTGGCGCACAGAAAGAGATCGATGTCGATGTGCGTATTCTTTCTGCGACACACAAAGACCTCAGTGCCATGGTCGAAAACGGCGACTTCCGGCAAGATCTTTTTTACCGGATCAATGTGATTTCCCTTCACATCCCGCCGCTGAGAGATCGTCACGATGATATCCCACTGCTGTGCGACAACATCCTGAAACGCATCGCTAATAATTATGAACTACCGCCAGCCCGCTTGGACAGTCACGCGCAAAAGGCGCTTTCAGTCTATCCTTTTCCCGGTAATGTACGGGAACTGGAAAACATTCTTGAGCGCGCCTTTGCCATGTGTGAGGACGATGTTATTACCGAATCTGACCTGAACCTTCAAGACGTCAATAGCCAGTCGGTCAAACCGTTACAAGGGATCACGATCGGCAATCGCCCTGATGGGGTGTCACTGGAAGACTATCTGATGGACATTGAACGGAATGTGGTGGAGCAGGCGCTGGAAGAAACCCGATGGAACCGTACCGCCGCCGCTAAGAAACTCGGTATAACGTTCCGGGCATTGCGTTATCGGTTGAAGAAACTTGGTTTGGATTAAATGGTTGGCTTTCTGAAAAGTCAGAAAGCCAACGAACTATAGACCATCTGTTACCAACAGGCTCCCGGTGTATTAGTTGCACCGGTTGAGTTAATAGACAGTCGACGACCAAGATTATCAATCGTAAATGCAAGACAATCGGTATCCTGTAACTGACGTCCTTTAGCGGTTGCAACTAACTGGAAGCATCTCGCCCCGGTACACCCCAACGAGATAGTCACATCCGTTGTTCCACCACTTGCAGTCGGTACTCCTGAGACGGTCACCGATGCAGGCAACGTCGTCGCATCAGTTACAACTGTCAAATCATAAAACCCGTTCTCCGACTCACTGCCGGTTGGATTCAAATCATTCACAGCAAGAGTGTAACCACCCGTCCGACTGAAGTTCCGTTCCTGAAAGTTCGCAGCGGATGTCAGCATTATCGTAGCATCTGACCTGTTGGTACGTATCACCTGATTCTGATACGACGGGTATGCGATTGCCGCAATGATACCGACGATTGCAACCACAATCATCAGTTCAATCAAGGTAAAGCCTCGCGTGTTATTCATCATGTTTAATTACTACCTTAAAAAAGAATTTCTAACTCACGCCAAGACTGGCGGCCGGCTGCATCAACATCTCCGACGGTGGTACGGTAACACACCATCTCACCCGTACTCGACTGAACAAAGACACAGTTTCCAGATGAATCGCCGGCATATTCCGATGCCTTAGTAGGATCATCAATCAGCGCAGAAATAATTGTCGAATCATCTATTAGTGTGATGTTATCACTCGTTTCAAAAACAGTAACGCCCGAAAACTCGCCGACACCAAGATCTGCAGACGTTGAAACTACGTTTTCTGTATCTCCATCATTATCCAGGTCTTCCGCTGTTGATTGACCTAGTGGAGAGTAAGGAATTGCTGTTCCCGTTTTCCAGCTAACGACATTCAACATCGAACGACCATTTACGTCACACTGGTCCGCAGACGGTAAGTATTCAGAAAAAATCAGCTGATCCTGATACATCAACGGTTCTCGCAGCGACCGGCCACTTGGGTTATCAGTGACTTTCGTCAAGTTCCGATACCACCCCGCCTTGTTAGACATCTGATAAAGCAATGCATCGTAATCAGCCACTTCGGTTGAGTTAATTTCAACTGTGTTTCCAGTTGTCGTCATGATGGTGCCGGAATCCAGAACTGCAATATCATTGGAATACAACAGGTCCGCTTTTGACACTTCACTCCAAGTGAACAAATTTGATGATTTGGGTTCTTTAATGCCATAAACACTTTGCTGCATTTCGGTGTCCCGATCGTCCTGCACATAAAAACGACCCGTACCAAAGTGTACCCAACGTTCGCCATCCGAATCTCGAGACGTTATCGGGGCTGCGACAATAGGCTGCCCACTCTCCAGCATTGTCGCTGGTGACAAATCATCCGAATCGTTAATCGCGATATTGTCCGGCAATCGCCAACGGAAAAGCTTACCTGTCTGGTTATTCACCGGACCACTCACTGAACCGAAGTAGACAGCATCGGTGGTACCGTTCCCGTCCCAGTCGGACGACTCAAAACCTGCCAGGAAAGAGGTAGATGCATCCTTATCCGAATCCACTGGATCCTCAATCTTTCTCTTAACTAAAGCCTTTGATTTTAAATCGAATGTATACAAATGTCCTGACTGTGACGAAGTACTGACGGCGGCATTACCAGGCTCGGCAGGATATGGCCCACTACCAAACACCAGATACCAATCGTTCTGAGTTGGACTGGAATATTCACCACCAGACCCGTCAGCCTGCACCGCAGAGGGTTGGTAATCGTATATCAGAGTCGGTTTGCTTAATGTTAATCCAAGGTTCTCATCTGAAATTTCTGCAATCAGCTCCGGAGGACTATCCGGATTGGTAATATCCAGCACGATTATGGAAGACCGCATGACCTGCACATCATTGGCATCGCCATCATTGTCATGATCGACCTCAGTGTTCAGTCCGCCTTGGCGCATCGGAACAACCAAGATTGTCCCCCAACCGTTTACATGATCGGCACTGGGTTCGAAAATTCGAACATCATACGCTTGAGGTTCTCCATCGACGGTATAAATGTGTGCGTAATCCTGCTCCGTTTTCCATTTAAGGGTCGGCAATGCGGCTCTGGGAACATAAGCCCACATCTCGGCACCCACCGGGTGTGTATTGTCAGCATTCTTACAGTCATTGGCGACAACGATCTTGCCACCAGTGCCTGAGCCGACAATTTCCTGATCATAAAATCCATTACAGACTGAGTTCCAATAACCACCATTAAACGCGTGGATCATCCCCCCGTTGGAACCGACGTACACCATACGCCGACGATCTTCGTAATGCTTGCGGAACGCCTCATAGGTATCGTCAGACAACGAACGATCATAGCTACCTGTTGTTTTTTCGACGACTAACGGCGTTGAGTGAATAATGTCACCCAGACGCCAGGTTTCCAGACTACCATCGCCATCAACATCAAACTGACGTGTTCTAAGAGTAGCCAGGTCAACACCACGGGTATAGCTAATAACCTCAAGTGCTTCAGTTGACTCACTCGCTGTAAAACCGAGATATCCGGATAACTCTGAAATATTGGCAGAGGTAAAACTACGCATTGTCTCGCACTGCTCTTCGACAACACTGTCACCATTAGCGTCGCAATCATCTAAGGTACTGGTCATGATATAACGACCTGTATCGGCTTTATCCGTATAGGTGCGTTGATTCAGAACTTCGGTATCGGAATAGGAAGCAAGCGACTCGGCACCATTCCAGATGGAGTTAATGGCTTCGATGGGGATCGGGACACCGTGCGGAATGGCCACTTTAGCTGCATCGCCAGTTGCGCCGAGAAGTACATATCTCTGGAAGAAAGTATCCTGTTTATTCTCGTCGTAGAAGATGTTGACAATGAAGTCACCTGCGGTAGGTGCGACATCTTTGCCGTTATAAACGGGCGCATTGTCCAAAACCATATCGCCGTCGGTATCTTCCCGGATCAAACCTGCACGATCGACAAACAACGAATGTATTTGCCCGACCCAGCTGACTGATGTTGTACCTTCGCTCAGTTTCGGATAGTACAAAGCCTGATAAATAGAGCCGTTACCCGATGCTCGGTTAGCCACGACGGCCGCGTTTGAACCGGAACTCACCCGTTCAACAATCGAATTAAATACCTGGCTTAACTGTTGCTCCAGCGTTGCAGGGTTTCTTACTTTGTAATAGTTATCCGGAATGCCATCACTACCGAAACCACCGGTTTCGTTGATGACGCTGTCCCACTCTTGAACCAAGTCTGGCTTACCGTTGGCATTAGCATCAACAAAGCCGCCATATTTCGCCGCTAAAAACAGGGGTTTTTTCAGTGACTCGGCAACCGTACCTGCTGTATCGACTTCATAGGTTTTTGTTACCAGAGCTGGAGGTGAACCACTGGTTATCCAATCATAGTCATCATCGACAACATCCCCCTGGCCTGTTTTGAGACTCCAGCTCTGTTGTACACCATCATCAGATGAACCTGAGATTGAGTAACTCGCCCGATGATAGTGACTACCGGCCCAGTTTACGATTTGGTTCCGGATATGAAATTCACCATCGTTCAGATTTTGACAGGTCGTAGAACCAGTATATAAATTTGTGCAAATATCTATGCGCTGGACCAAATCAAGATCATAGTCCATCCCCCAGTTTGCATCTTCCCAGGCTACATGCATGCGTGCATAAATAAGATCACCTGAATCACTGATTTCCAGATCTTTAAGCTGAATGTCAGTCAGAGAGCAATAGTGGTAGTCGCCATTGGGTCCCGCCATACAAGCTGGAACGATTTTTACCGGGCTACCTTTAACGGTGAAATCCAGTTCGGGAACGGCATCAGCAAGATCAATGGCATAGGTATCTACCGTCTGGTCACCGGCAAATACCGTACTCAAGTCATTTGTATTGGCATGATACGCTAAACCGGCGATATGGAAGCTACCTTCAATATTTGGTGCATCCGGGCAGATTCCGACTTCTTGAGATAAAGTCCCCATTGTCTTTTCAACACATACCTCAATACCGCCATTTAACTGCTTAGCGATAAAAGATTTACCCGTTAACGTATCGTATTCTAGGTCACCTACTTCGTTAGTTTTGGCTATCAGGTCATCCGCAGAATCCAGTCCGGCGACGTCTCCATTAATGACATTCACCACGTCGTTATCAAAGGAGGTTGGTCCCGATGAAATCAAAATGGTCGCGCATTTAGCACAGTAGTTATCACTGTTCAGAGGGTTCGTCCAAGAACGCACCATACTAAGATCACCATTAAAATACTGATCATCCCTGGTTGTCCCATTTCGAGTTCGATTACCTGCATAAATGTGATTTGGTTCCCCGGAAAAATAACGCAGGGTTTCATAGAGGATTTCCCCCATCGGATTACCCCAATCCGGGCACTGTATCGACCACGAAGAACTATCGCTCTTTAAACGGTCGTTTTTAACATTATACGAGTTTTCAAAGCAGTTGCCGTCATACCGTGAATCTCCAATTTGCCACCCGTAAATATGTAGTGCATCAAGATTCTTGATAATCCCTTGTGAGACATTCTGAATGGCTCCATTTGTAAGATTAACTTCATCATTGGTGGCGGTTGTATTTCCTGCGAACCGCTTAATAGGAGAACGAATAATACCGCCGTTGGTATTATGAACATAAGAACCCGTGATCAGACCGAACTCAATACGACCATCCTCGCCAAACTTTTGCAACAAACCAACGGGCTTGTAATATCGGTCGTCACCATCAAGATACAACCGGCATCGACTTGAACCCCATTCTTGAGGATCCCGACATGCTTCCACTCTTACCGTCAGATCATTATTAATTCGCTGTCCCCAAGGTGGAGACCCACTCTCACCATAATTACAGACAGTACCTGCATTCATGGACCACCCGGAGTAGAGCCCCTTTGCCGCTCGTAGTACTGGATTACTGCCACTTGTTGAAGTACTACAAAAGCTTACACCATCAGAGCTAACATAATCGTCGGGCACAATATGATAAAGTGCCACTTCATCTGGATTATCTATAGCATCATACTCAGGTTTGATTTTTGCGAATGAGTGAACATCATTCGGCAGATAAGCCCGTTGCAGTACCGCACCACCATGTTTAACTTCGACACCCGCGACCGTAGATGATTCGGTAGGCGTGGTATCGTCAACAACCCGTTTACCGCCGTAGAGTACATGGCGAACCATGTCCATGCGTGTCATGGTCACCCAGTTCAAAAAGTTCCCCGACCACCCCTCTCGACAGGAATGATAAATTGTCTCGCCAGTATTGTTATCGGCCCGGGGACCCACAGCCTCTTCAGCCGGTAACACCTCAAAAAGGTCGTCCGAATCGTTGTACTCATAACACAAGTCCGGATTGAAATAGCCTGAGTAACTGAACTCATCGGTGTAGCGAATATTCAATACACCGTCTCCGTCCAGATCGGTAAAATCCGGATAGGCTTTCATAAAGAGCTGGTGGTCGTTGGACATCGCCAACATCACCAACGGTGTATTTTCCTGAGTTAACGACAATGGTGCCAATGTGTAATCTGACGAGGTCGCAGACCAGGCAGAGACAGCCAATGCAAAAACAGAACTGAACAAACTGAGTTTATACAAACGTTTCATAGTGGAGCCTCTCAGTCTCTACGAAATATGGATTGGAGCATAACCCGTGAACTGCCATTACGGCCGAAACCTAGTGCGGTCACACGGTACAATGGTTCCCAATAGGTTGGGCTGTAACGATTAGATGCGTCGTACTGTTCACTTGGTACAGCTTCTGGAGTTTTCACGGCAAAACAATAAAATTCGATCACATAGCGTGCCGGGGGTATCGGACCAGTTTCATCAAGATCAAAGACAGCGACCCGATGCCTACCGGACCCATCTGCCCAAACATCAACATCCTGATATATTTCAGTTGAAGGGCTCGACGCCGGCGTAATGACACATTCATCGCCGGCATCAAACTCTCCGGTAAAGCAAAGTCCATTGGTGCAATCGGCCTGAAAACATTCAGTTTGCACACAGGATTCATAAAAATTATCCTGTTGGTAGTTTTTACCGCGTAAGAACTCTTCACCTTCTTGCAAAGCGGCTTCGGCTGCTTGGAAAGCAACACTTCGATCTGCAAAGTTGCCCGTCATTCGCTCTTCCACTGTCGCAAGACGCATTGCGGAGACCCCGGCAACGGTCAGGATGAGCAAAAAAACCAGTGCAACAAGCAGGACGACCCCGGATTGTTTGCGGTAGATTGACATCAGCTTAACCCCCGATTTCTCAAGCGGACAGAAGTCGAAAATGTCTGGCTTTGAATGGCAGTGTTCTCATAAGTACTCACGTCAACTTCAATACTGATTGAAATTACCTCCGAAAACTCATAACTCGCGGATGCGTTAATAGCGGAGGCACTTAAGAAAACGTCTGGAAACCCATCACCATCATCATCAACGCCGTATCGAAATCGCAGACCATCGACGCCATTAATAATTTCCTGACCGTCCCGATGCAATGCATTAATGGTTGCATCGGTTCCGGAAGGCTCGATCCAATAAGCAACTTCTTCCATGGTAAATACACTCGACCCGGGGCTGTAGGCTTTTTCTATAGAGGCTGACTCGTTTGTACAATCAAAGTTACCTTTGAGATGATTCGTACAATTACCCAGCCCAGTGTTATGAACCACATGCTCGGCCCACGCACTTACCGCTTTATCATCGTCATCAGGATCCATAGCGGTGCACTGAGCTTTAGTCACACAGTTGGTCGGTCCAGACTGAACAAAAATACCAATGTTCGAACAATCCCGATCCACAACAGTCCAAACAGTACCAGAGGGATAAGGGTGGGGACCGTTAAATGATATTCTTGCCGAATCAGGATTGTGATCTTTGACTGTCAATGCGTTGCTAATATCGATTAGTCGCATTTCTAACACGGAGGAATCTTCGACAATACCCGAATACTTAGTAGGAATACCGGTCTCATCTTCATCCCAGCCTTCGAGCACATCATTGATATCAAAATAATAAGAAGAAGTATTGTCTATCGAGTTTGCAACCTGCATTGCACTGCCATTACAGCCAAAGTACCCAACATTTCGCAGATCACGGACAATGTAATCTAGGGCAATTTTAGCGGTTTCCTGCATACGCGCCTGCTGTACCAGCTCGTTATAGCTACCTTGAGAGCCGGTTAAAACCTGAATAACACCACCCATTAACAATAAGCCCAGAAGCATGGCGATCATCAGCTCGACAATACTAAAGCCCTTATGATTTCTCATGACTCTGTTCCTCATAGCAACGCATAAAATTCAAAAGCAACCAACTCATCTTGTTCGATATTCAGTGTGCTCGGTTCCTCAAGCAAGAGCTCGCTGGTTTCAACAAGACGGATGGTTAATCTGACGTAATTGGGTTCGATGGTTCCATCCGACAAAGCTTTGGAGACTCGCGCGTCAGCACCGGGTGCCACCGTCTGCAGGTTCTCCATCCAGCGGCGAAGATCCCAACTCGCCATTTGAACCGGTGTGCAGGCTTCCGCAGCACAGTCTTTGATCAACTCTGGCAGATCTTCGTCAAAGTCCCGCAGATAGTTGTCGGTTGAAATGGCCTGTTGCGAGTTGGCCCGCATTCGGTCAAATAAGTCTTCTGCCAAGGCGGCAGCTCTTGCTCGCTGCATGGTCTCAAAGTTCATGCGCATCGCTTGCGTCTGAATCGCTGAGAAGCCTAACAGCCCAATGGCAAGCACCAACATCGCGACAAGAACTTCTATCAGACCCGCGCCCTGTTGAAATTTCATTTTTAACTGCATGTTAACGTCGCTCCATCGGTGTATCTCACCCGGCCGGTACCTGGTGCTACGACCAAAGCTTCATGGAAACCACTGATAGAATCACAAAACAAAAAGCTCTGTTGACCAACTTCTAAAAAGCCGCGACTGTTATAACGTAATGCACTACCACCATTGGGTTGAATATCAACCGCATCTGAACTGCTGTTGATATAGACCCGAATCACTTCATCATCTGGCCGGTTATCGGTCGCGGCATAATCAGTCAAAGCGGAATTTTCATCGGTGTCAGTGATTACAATCCAACCGTTGTTCCAGTGATCGGTATTGGTAGAGCAGTCCAAGGTCGCCGCAGTGGCGTTAGCAACCGGGCAAATGGTTACTGATCGGGCCCTGGCAATGGCTTCAGAGCGAGCAAGAATCAAATCTGCGTACAGATCCTCCTGCACTTTACTGGCAGCACTGCGTCGAATCTGGTCCCGGAACGAAGGGGCCGCCAGCGCCATTAACACCCCCATAATCGCCAAACCCAGCATCAGTTCCGTAATGGTAAACCCCGAACTTCGTCTCATACATTACCTACCTATCAATACCGTTCGTATATTAGCGGGAGATTGTAAAGAAGATCGACGATAAAGATAAACGGTCAATAAGGGAAGATAAGCGGGATGGAACCGGCGCGTTTTGCTAACCGGTTCATAGTTATGGCAAGGCCTGAGCCTAGTGCTCAGTCGACTGGCGTCAGGCGCAGTTCTTTAGGCATGGAAAAGGTGATGTTTTCCTGAACACCGTCAAGCTCAACAGGCGGGTTGGCTCCGTAGTTCTGCAAGCCGTCAATCACCTGTTTCACAAGGATATCCGGGGCCGAGGCACCGGCGGTAACGCCAATCTGGCTTTTTCCTTCAAACCAGGCCGGCTCAAGCTGGTCAACCGAGTCGATCAGGTATGCATCGCAGCCGATGCGTTCAGCCAGTTCCCGGAGTCGGTTACTGTTTGAGGAGTTCGGCGAGCCCACCACGATAACCACATCGCAGTCCCGGGCCAGTGTTTTCACCGCATCCTGGCGATTCTGAGTTGCGTAGCAGATATCGTCTTTGCGAGGCCCCTGGATCTGAGGGAACTTCGCCCGTAAAGCGTCAATTATCCGCGCGGTATCGTCCATAGATAGGGTCGTTTGCGTTACATAAGCCAATCGATCCGGATGCTTAACCTGCAGGGCGTCCACACACGCTTCAGCTTCAACCAAGTAGATCTCGCCGCCGTTGCTCCGATCGTACTGACCCATGGTGCCTTCGACTTCCGGATGCCCCCGGTGGCCGATCAGGATGCATTCCATTCCCTCCCGGGAATATCGGGCTACCTCCAGATGCACCTTGGTGACCAGTGGGCAAGTCGCATCATAGACTCTCAACCCCCGGCGATCGGCTTCTTTTCGAACCGCCTGAGAAACACCGTGCGCGGAAAAAATCACCCAGTTATCGTCCGGAACCTCGTCCAGTTCATCAACAAAGATGGCCCCGCGGGATTTCAAATCTTCAACAACAAACTTGTTATGCACCACTTCGTGACGCACGTACAGCGGCGCGCCGTGCACCTCTAATGCCCGGTTGACGATATCAATCGCACGATCCACTCCGGCACAGAAGCCACGAGGGTTCGCCAGCTTAATGTCCATGGCTTGCAGCCTCCACCGAGAGTATTTCGACCTCGAAATCCAAAGCTTTGCCGGCCAGCGGATGATTAAAGTCCACGGTTACCCGGTCATCAGAAATTTCACTGACAACGCCCGGCAATTCTGAACCGGAGGCATCTTCAAATGACATCACCATGCCGGGTTCAATATCCCCAGCCTGAGCAAACTGCGCCCGGCTAAAGGACTGCACATTGCCCGGGTTCGCTTGTCCAAAGGCGTCTTCCGGTGGCACTCGTACGGTGCGCCGGTCACCGGCCGACATTCCCAGCAGATGTTTCTCAAACCCCTCTGGGAGATTGCCATCGCCCATGGTCATCTCTGCCGGTGCTTTACCAAAAGTACTGTCCACAATATCGCCGCTTTCCAGCTTCAGCGAAAAATGCAGCGTCACTCTGGAGTTTTCATGAATAGCAGACATACTCAAAACCTTAAAACGGACCTGCCTCAAGGCAGGTCTAACTCATTACTTGGTACGATGCCTCAGGCAAACTGTCTCTGTTCGCCATTACCATCAACATTTTCCACGCATCGACCGCACAGTTCAGGATGCTCACTGATCGTGCCGACTTCCGGCCGCTGATGCCAGCATCGGGCGCACTTCTCATGATCCGATTTTTCAATCAGTACTTTCAATCCTTCAAGATCCGTCACCACAGCCGACGCCGGCGCATCGTTGACATCCGCCAACACGGCCCCGCTGGTCAGCGTAACGAAACGCAGCTCATCACCCAAACGCCCCAATGCGGCTTTCAGTTCGGTGTCACAGTAAAGCGTCACCTCAGCCGTCAAGGCACCGCCGATCGCACCGTCATTCCGGGCTTCTTCCAGCGCCTTATTAACCGCATCTTTCGCCTGCTGAACCATGGCCCAGTAGTCCGCATCCAGCTCTTCACCGGCATCAAACGCAAACAGGCCGCCGTACCAGACCTCAGTAAAGACCGTTTCTTTCGTCTGACCCGGAATCACAGCCCACAGTTCATCTGCGGTAAAACTGAGAATCGGTGCCATCCAGCGCACCATCGCCTGCAAGACATGATACAGGGCGGTCTGCGCGGAGCGTCGGGCCAGCGAGTCTTCCTGCGTGGTGTACTGACGGTCTTTGATGATATCAAGGTAAAAGCCGCCCATATCTAATGCACAGAAATGGTGAATCTTCTGGACGACCTGGACAAACTGATAGTTGTCGTACAAATCGTTCAGTTCGGTCTGCACCTGAAGCGCTCGATCCACCGCCCAGCGGTCCAGAGACAACATATCCTGAGGTGCTACCAGGTTTTCTGCCGGATCAAACCCATTCAGGTTGGACACCAGAAAGCGAGCGGTGTTCCGGATCCGACGATACGAATCCGCTGAACGCTTAAGGATGTCGCGCGAGAACGCCATATCGCCGGAATAGTCCGCTGAGGCTACCCACAGACGCAGAATATCAGCACCAAACTGATTGAAGACTTCCTGGGGTTCCATTCCATTGCCGAGGGACTTGGACATCTTGTAGCCCTTCTCATCGACAACGAAACCATGCGTCAGCACCTGCTTGTATGGTGCGGTTCCGTTGATCGCCACCGCCGTTTTCAGGGACGACTGGAACCATCCCCGATGCTGGTCCGACCCTTCCAGATACATATCGGCCGGGTACTGTCCCAGTTCCGGGCGTTTACGTAATACGGCAGAGTGCGTCACACCAGAGTCGAACCAGACATCCAGCGTATCTTTGGTTTTTTCATACTGATCGGCATCACTGATGACGGTACTCAGATCGAAGTCATACCAGGCGTCCATCCCTTCCTGCTCAACCACCTTGGCCACAGCTTCGATGATTTTAGGCAGTTCCGGATGCAGCTCCCCGGTTTCTTTATGAACAACGAAGGTGATCGGGGTGCCCCAGGTGCGCTGACGCGAGATACACCAATCCGGCGATTGCCCGACCATGGCTTCGATCCGGTTTTGACCCCAACCGGGCACCCAACGAACGCCCTGAATGGCTTCCATGGCCTGTTCTTTCAGACCGTTTTTCTCCATCGAAATGAACCACTGCGGTGTCGCCCGATAGATCAGCGGAGTTTTGGTTCGCCAGCAATGGGCGTAAGAGTGGCGCAGCTTACCTTCACTGAGCAGATGGCCGTGCTCTTTGGTCACTTCGATCACTTTCGGATCGACTTTATAGACGTGCTCTCCGGCAAACAGTTCAACGTTCGCCCGGAACACACCACCGTCATCCATCGGATTAATGGTGCTGATGCCATATTTGTTACAGACAACAAAGTCTTCCATACCGTGGTCCGGTGCGGTGTGTACAAAACCGGTACCAGCGTCCAGCGTGACATGCTCGCCCAGCAGAACCGGGATATCCCGATCATAAAACGGATGACGGAAGACCTTGTTTTCCAACACAGCGCCTTTGAAATGCGCCAGAACCTCAACCGACTCCTGCCCTGAACGTTCTTTAAAGCTTGGTAACAGTTCTTCGGCGAGCAGCACGCGCATGGGTTTGCCATCGTGCTCAATCTGCGCCATGACATAATCGATGTCTTCGCCTGCAGAGATCGCCAATGAAGACGGCAGCGTCCACGGCGTTGTGGTCCAGATGACGACATGGACATCGCCCTCGCCGGCATCCGTACCCAACGCAGCCAATACTTCAGCCTGATCTTTTGCAGGATAAGCCACGTCAATGCTGAACGACGTTTTATCGTGATATTCAACTTCGGCTTCAGCCAAGGCAGAGCCACCCACCACCGACCAGTACACAGGTTTGTATCCACGAACCAGATGTCCGGACTCGGCGATTTTTCCGAGCGCCCGGATGATGTCGGCTTCGGTCTGGTAGTTCATCGTCAGGTAGGGGTTATCCCAGTCACCAAAGACCCCCATGCGTTTAAACTCTTCGCGCTGATTGCTGACCTGAGTCTGGGCATATGAGCGACACTCGGCACGAAACTCCCGGAAGCCGACCTTATCCCCTGCTCGCCC
>NZ_CH724151.1:37634-40086 GCF_000153185.1 Reinekea blandensis MED297
TCTGATTTTTCAGCGCGTCAAGGTTATCAAATGTTTCAATGCCCCGCAGCCGCTGATGCAGCTCGATGCGAAGCTGCGGCCATACAGATGACCATCGTAATCAAAGAAATGCGTTTCCAGCCAGAGCCGATGATCGCCGACCGTCGGCTTCGGTCCCAGATTGGCGACGCCATGTATGGTTTTTCCATCAATCGCAGAGCTGACGGCAAAGACGCCGTCCGTCGGCAAACGATGATGCGGTAATAGAATGTTCGCGGTTGGTACGCCAATGGTGCGCCCCAATTGCCGCCCGTAAACCACCCGGCCGGACAGAGCAAACGACTCGCCCAGTAACGTCGCCGCGCGGTTAAAATCGTTCTCCGCAATGGCTTGCCGGATGAGCGTACTGCTGACCCGCTCCCCATCCACCCGCTGACTGGGCAAGTCGGTCACGTCAAACGCATAGTTCCGCAGGAAATCCACATTGCCTTTGCGGTCGGCCCCGAAACGAAAATCATCGCCGACCTGCAGCCACTGCGTATTAAGCCGATCAATCAGCACCGAGCGCACAAAGTCATCCGCACTCAGAGAGCGCAATCGGCGGTTAAACGGCAAGACCACCAGATGATCGACACCAAGCTCCGCGAGGCGCAACGCTTTATCGGTCAATGACGACAGCCGTGCCGGCGCATTCTCAGGTGACAGAAATTCGCGCGGTTGGGGCTCAAAGGTCACCACAACCGAGCTCAGATCGTTCGCCTGGGCATACCGGGTCAATCGTTGAATGATTTGTTGATGCCCAACATGCACGCCATCAAAGCTGCCGATGGTCACGGCAGCAGGCTTCAGAGGCGACAATGGCAAACGGGAGACGCGCATATCGAATCGAGGGATGAAATGGGCCGCGCAGTATACTGAAGTTTTGTCCGGATGTCCCGAAGCTCCGCAGCAATCAGGGGTGTCGGAGCTGTGCCGGTCGAATACCCAGTACCAGAGCGGTCAAGCCAAACACCACCAGCCCGATAACAACCAGCATCGCCACGCTCAGGCTTTCCATAACAATACCAGTTGCGCTGCTAAAAAAGGTCAGAGTCAGCATCGCCCAGAGCACCACCCCCATGACCGTACTGGCCAGGGCGATACGCAGAACTGAGGGCAGCAATGTGTGCAGCGGAGGCAGGCGATTATCTTTGCGCAGATGCCAGGCCAACAGTGAGGCATTCAGCCAGGCCGACAACGAGGTTGCCAGCGCCAGCCCAACATGCGCCAACGGCACAATCAGCAGAACATTAAATACCATGTTCCAAACCATGGCCTGAACCGCGATTTTAACCGGGGTTTTAGTGTCCTGACGCGAGAAAAAGCCCGGCGCCAGTATCTTAATCAACATAAAAGCCGGCAACCCAATTGCGTAGGCAGCCAGACTGCCCGAGGCCGCCTGAACATCCTGTGCGGTAAACTCCCCATGCCCAAAGAGCAGGGACAGCAATACATCCGGCATCACCAGTAACGCCACCATCGCCGGCAGACCAATCAGCAATACCAAGCGAATCGCCCAGGCTAAGGTTCGCTCAAACATGGATCCGTCGGACTCCGCATGCAACGACGACAGCCGGGGTAACAGAACGGTTCCGATGGCCACGCCAATCACCCCCAACGGTAACTCCGTGAGCCGATCCGAATAATAGAGCCAGCCAACCGAGCCATCGGCTAACCAGGTCGCCAGCAGGGTGTCGAGTAACAGGTTGATCTGACTGACGGACACGGCAAACAGCCCCGGTACCATCAGTACCAGAATTTTTTTGACACCCGGGTGTTTCGCCCGCCAGTCGGACAGTGTCCAGACGCCGGTTTTCAGCAGCCAAGGCCATAAAAACAGCCACTGCAGCAAGCCGGCCAGAAACACGCCCCAGGCGATCCCGGTTTGACCGACTTCGAACAAAGGACTGAGAAATAACGCCGATCCGATCAGACAGAGATTTAAAATCACCGGAGCCAAGGCTGGCGCGGCAAACTGTTGATAGCTGTTCAGCACCGACGAGCCCAGTGCCGTTAACGAGATAAACCACAAATAAGGGAAGGTAATGCGCAGAAACCCGGCGACCTGGTCCAGTTTCACGCCATCATCATGGAAACCCGAGGCAAACAACCAGGCCACGATCGGCGATCCCACCACCGCCAATAAGGTAACCACGCCAACAATGGCGCCAAGGTATATCTGAACCGCGCTGACCAGTTTGCGCACACTGGCATCGCCTTCGGCATGTCGATACTCGGACAGCACGGGCACAAACGCCTGATTAAAGGCCCCTTCCGCAAACAGCCGACGCAAAAAGTTGGGGATTTTAAAGGCAACAAAGAAGGCATCCTGTGCCCCGCCGGAACCAAACAGCACCGCGAAGACAATGTCCCGAACTAAGCCGAGCACTCTCGACAGCATGGTCGCCGCAGAAACGATAATCGAGCTGCGAAA
>NZ_CH724151.1:40112-161293 GCF_000153185.1 Reinekea blandensis MED297
AGCAAGGCGAAGGCTAGCCGCACTATGAGCCGCCTGAACGCCAAAGTTAAAGCGCTGAAAGCTTAATTCAACGCTTAACTGCTGACACAAAAAAGCCGGCTTCTGCCGGCTTTTTTGTGTCTGTTGATCAGAACCGTCCGTCCTGAAAGTCGCGAATCGCCTGCTCTACTTCCTCATGTGTGTTCATCACAAACGGGCCATACTGAGCCACCGGCTCCTGAATCGGATCGCCCGCCACTACGAGCATTTGCGCATCGTCCGACTCCGCTCTTAGTGTCAGCTGATCACCGTTACCGAGAATGGCCAACTGCCCTTCTTCCAAACGCTGTTTTCCGATACTGGCCGACCCCTGATACAGGTATACAAAGCCCTGTTTGCAGCCGGAGATGGCAATGACTTGCTCAGAGCCCGTTTTTTGCAAGCGCACATCGAGATACAAAGGGTCTGTGACGACATCGACCACCGGTCCGACAACGCCCTGAAACTCCCCCACCAGCACACGGACTTCGCCACTGTCAGTTTCAATGACCGGTACCGACTCCGGCTCCACATCCTGATATCGAGGCGCCGTCATCTTCTCGCTTGATGGCAGGTTCACCCAAAGCTGAAAACCCCAGACCGGCCCATCGTCCTGGTCCGGCATTTCCTCATGGACAATTCCGCGCCCCGCGGTCATCCACTGGATAGAACCGGGTCGCAAGTAGCCCGTGTTCCCCTGATTGTCCCGGTGTCGGAATGCACCTTTTAACAAATAGGTGACTGTTTCGAAGCCGCGATGCGGATGCATGGGAAAGCCTGCCATGTAATCGGCTCGATCCTCTGACTTGAACTCATCCAGCATCAAAAACGGGTCTATGGCGCGAACATGCGCGTTACCGATCACCCGCGTTAACTTGACCCCGGCACCATCGGACGCCGGCACCCCTTTGGCAACTTGTCGGACTGTTCGTTCTCGCATTACCAGATACCTCCTCCGCTCAGTCTCGTTTTAACCGTCCTTACACCTTAAGGTCTTGAAACCGACCGAAAAAGAGGAAACTATTGCCCGAAACCTTCAAAAAGATTGAACACATGGCTCACAACCCCATCACTCTGGACCTGCTGCGTGCATTGGATGCCATCGATAAGCGCGGAAGCTTCGCGGCGGCGGCACAGGCACTGCACAAAGTGCCTTCAGCGTTGACCTATACCATTCAGAAAGTTGAGCAGGACCTGAACCTTGAGTTGTTCGATCGCAGCGGTCATCGGGCAAAGCTAACCCCTCCGGGTAAGCTGCTGCTGGACCAGGGCCGGCTGATTTTGCGTGACATCGACGGACTCGCTCAAAGTGCGCAAAAGGTAGCCAGCGGTTGGGAACCTGAACTGACCCTCTGTGTCGATCATTTGTTTGACGTTGCCTGTCTCTTCCCCCTGGTCAGGGAGTTCAATCGGCAATACCCGTTTGTTCGCATCAACCTGCGCCAGGGCTCACTCTCAGGGAGCTGGGAGCAACTGTTAAACGGCTCAGCCGACCTGTTGCTGGCACCGGCTAACACCAATCCGAAGATCGATGGTTACGATAAGAAAAACCTGGGTGAGTTCCACATGACCTTCGCCGTTGCGAAAGACCACCCGCTGGCGCAGACCGCCAGTGAGGTCACTGAAGATATGATTGACGACTACCCGGTCATCGTCGTCCCGGACTCAACACAAATGATGACCCCACAGACGGTCGGCTGGACACGTCGTACCCAAACCATCTCCGTGGACAACATGAGTGAAAAAATTGCGGCGCAAAAGGCCGGACTCGGGGTCGGCTACCTCCCGGAACATCGCATTCGCAAAGAACTCGAATCCAGCGACCTGATCCGTCTGCGACTGGACGATAACCACGGCATCGCTTTGGCGGCTTGGCGCAATGGCGAGCCCGGCCCGGCTCTGCAATGGTTTATTGACCGCATCGACTCAGACGTATTAGGGATCTGATCGCCCAGCGCGACTGACGCTCAGTTAACCCCGGCATTGGCCGACGTCAGATAATCCTGCACGATAAACGCCACCGTTTGGTGCGTCAGAAAGCCGACCTCTTTGAAATCTTTAGAGCGTTGATAGCGGACCAGAATATCGTGCGCTAACAGGGGGTCATCATTGGGAATTTCCAGCTCGGGCATAAAGCCGATTTCCTTGAATGCCTCCTGCAGCATCAGAGCAACATCCCGTTTATCTTCGGGCTGCCAACGGAAGTTGATCGAAGACCCCCACTCGCTGATCTTGCTGTTCAGGTCGGCCACGCGCACGAGAAACTGACGTTCTAACCGACTCAACCGCAAAACCGCTTCACGCCGGGTATCCAGTTCGGCTTCAAGCCACTTGATCTGCTGTTGCTTCTGCTCGAGCGTACGCTCCAGAGAACTGACCTGTTGGGTGGCTTCATCCAGTGCTTGCGTCAACTCGACAGAAGCTGGCGCCTCCTGATTTTGAGATTGCCACTCGGTCAGCTGCTGCCGAATGGCATCGGGTGAGGCATCGGCAAACCACTCCTGGATGACAGCGATCTGAGCCGATTCCTGAGGGGTCAGGCCCGATTCCGCAAAGAAATCGGTACTGCTGAACAGGATCAGTACCGCGGCGGTCAGCTCCAGTAAAAACGCAGAAAACAGCGCATTGAGGTACTTTCGCTCGATATCGAGCCGTTTAATGATGCCCAACAGCGTGACCACACCCGTTGCAAAAAACAGCAGTAAAACGACAGAGAACAGGGCGAGTTTCATTTCAATGGGCACTCATCTTCTGGAAATTAGCGCTAACCGGACCCGTAGACTATGCCATTGTCGGCTAAGGGTCTACCAGCGGTTCAGGTCAGTCGCTCAATTGGTCTGACCAATCCAAAAACACAGGTATGGCCGATCATAGGCGGCTTTCAAAGGGGTTCAACCCATTTTTGAGCGTTCATCTTTACAGAATACTTGTACTAATGCACTTCACTGATGACACTGGATCGCATCTAACAATAACAATCATTGAGAGTAAATCATGACCATCTGTACCATCGAAGACCTGCAGAAACTGGCCCGACGCCGCGTACCCAAAATGTTCTACGACTACGCCGATTCCGGCTCCTGGACCGAGTCCACCTATCGCGCCAATGAGTCTGACTTTCAATCCATCAAACTACGACAGCGCGTCGCGGTGGACATGACGAACCGTTCCACCGCCATGCCCATGGTCGGTCAGCCGACTTCCATGCCTGTCGCACTGGCCCCCACCGGGCTGACCGGTATGCAATGCGCCGATGGCGAAATAAAAGCCGCACGAGCCGCTGAAAAAGCCGGTGTGCCGTTTACTCTCTCGACCATGAGTATCTGCTCAATTGAGGATGTGGCGGAACACACCCAGGCTCCGTTCTGGTTTCAGCTCTATGTCATGAAAGACAAAGAGTTCGCCCAGAACCTGATTGACCGGGCACGTAACGCCGGTTGCTCAGCGCTGGTTCTGACGCTGGATTTGCAGATCCTGGGGCAGCGACACAAAGATATTCGCAATGGCTTATCGACTAACCCGCTCAAATCCCTGAAAGGCTGGTCCCACATTCTGACCCGACCTCGCTGGTGCCTGGGCATGGCCGGAACCAAACGCCATTCTTTCCGCAACATCGTCGGTCACGCCAAAGGGGTGACGGATGTTGATTCTCTGTTTTCGTGGACAGCAGAACAGTTTGATCCGCAACTGAGCTGGGACGATGTCCAATGGATCAAAGAGCGCTGGGGCGGGAAACTCATTCTGAAAGGCATTCTCGATGTCGAAGACGCCAAGTTAGCCGTGGCCAGCGGTGCCGATGCCATCATCGTCTCCAACCATGGCGGTCGCCAACTCGACGGCGCCCCGTCCTCGATTTCTCAACTGAAAGCCATTGTCGATGCGGTCGGTGATCAAATCGAGGTGCACATGGACGGCGGCATTCGCAGCGGCCAGGACGTATTGAAAGCTATTGCTCTCGGCGCCAAAGGCACCTACATCGGACGACCGTTTCTCTATGGGCTGGGAGCTCAGGGCGAGACAGGCGTCAGCAAAGCCCTGGAGATCATCCATAAAGAACTGGATCTGACCATGGCCTTTTGCGGTGAACGCGAACTTACCCGCATTAACCGCAATCATCTGCTGCCGGGCACATTTTAAATCGCCGTGTAGGGCGCATTTATGACGCAATGAGGGTCAGACCCCGGGCGTCACAAACACCCGGGCGCCACTCTGGTGCCCGATCATACGTCCGATCGGTGCCAGAGCATGACCGGTCTGTTGCTCAAAGTCCGCCTGATACAGAGGATCGACCGCCACCAGCAAGCCACCGCTGGTCTGCGGATCACACACAATGGCGGCAAGCTCTTCTGAGGCCAACTCCAGTAAATCGGCACAGCTCTCCCGGTTGCGGGTGGTGCCTCCGGGTAGACACCCGAGCTCGATGTAAGTATCCAAACCAGCCAGCAATGGCAGCGTCTGAGCGTCAATGATCGCGGCCGTCCCGGAGCCCTGACACATTTCCAGCAGGTGACCCGCTAAGCCAAACCCGGTCACATCGGTCATTGCTCGTACATAGGGTAGGGTCCCAAAGGCCTCGCCCTGCCGGTTCAGGCGGGTCATCGAATCGACGGCCAGATGCGCATGTTCTGGACGCAACTCATCCTTTTTCTGAGCCGTGGTCAGAATGCCAACGCCCAACGGCTTAGTCAGATACAACAGATCACCGGCCTGGGCGGTATCGTTGCGCTTCAAATGTTCCAATGAAACCCGGCCGGTCACGGCTAAACCGAAAATCGGCTCCGGACTGTCGATACTGTGACCACCGGCCAGCGGAATGCCGGCTTCCCAGCAAATTGATCGACCGCCATCCATCACCTGTCCGGCCACTTCGGTGCTGAGTTTGTCCAAAGGCCAGCCGAGAATGGCAATGGCCATCAACGGTGAACCGCCCATGGCATACACATCACTGATCGCATTGGCGGCGGCAATCCGACCGAAATCTTTCGGGTCATCGGCAATGGGCATGAAGAAGTCCGTTGTACTGATGATGGCAGTCCCGTCGCCCAGATCCTGTACGGCCGCATCGTCTCGTGTGGCATTGCCCACCAGCAAACGCTGGTCATTCGGAAAGGTCAGATCGCTGCGCAGAATATCGGACAAAGCATCCGGAGACAGCTTGCAACCACAGCCGGCACCATGACTGTATTGGGTGAGTCGGATGGTCATCGATGACTCCTGTTAGGGGCAGAAATTTCCGCTCAGTCTAAGCGCTCACACGCTATGTTTATTGCGCCCACTCAACGATTCGGTCAGAAAAGAAGTCCAGAAACACCCGGACTTTGGGTTGTTCCAGGGAAACCTGATGGTAATAAGCAAAGGCATCCAAGCCATCCACCCAGTAATCTTCGAGAATAGGCGTCATGGTCGGGTAGTTACGTCGGTAAGTCTCGGTAAACAGGCTTTCCGCCATGTTGGTGATACCGAGCCCCTGTTCCGCCAACTCCATCGCCCCTGTAACCGTTGTGACCCGATACGGCACCTGTCGTCCATCGAACCCCTCTGTCACAGCATCGGCACCGGTGTTGATCACCAGAAAATCGATCGGTTGGTTATTGTTATTACCGATCATCCAGTGATGATCGAGATCGGCCGGCGTTTGCGGCACGCCAAACTCGTCCAGATACCGGCTCGAGGCATAAATGCCAAAACGGGTCTGCAACAGCCGTTTTTGCTTCAGACCGGGATGCACATGCCCCAGGTACTTGCCGAAGGCCCAAAAGATATCCGCCTGATCGATATCGATTTCCTGGAAATGCGGTACCAGAATCAGCTGTACGGTCAGCTTTGGATACCGGCGCATAAACTCGCCCATCCAGGGCGTCAGCGTCAGGTTCACCAACTCACTTTCCAGGCAGAGCACTTTCAACGTGCCCGAGGGCTCACCGTGCCGCCCTTCAACCCAGCTAAACAGCTGTTGTCGCTCACGCAGCAACCCGGCACTTCGATCCAGTAGCTGAAGGCCGGCTTCCGTTAACGAGGCACCGCGACGGCTACGCTGAATGAGCGCGTCTCCCAGCGCCTGTTCCAATGCTGATATCTGCTTACTGATGGCCATGGCGGTGACCCCGCGTTGACGCGCGACCGCGGTAAAGCTACCCAGCTCCCGGACTTCGGCCAAACATTCTATCCATTCGATTTTCATAAACTTTTAGTTTAAAAAACCTAACTTATACAAACCTACAATTTAAATAAGGTAACGCCTAACCTGTGCGATAACAACCATCACCGAAAAGGAGTTCCGATGTCCCTCATTTCAAGACTGAGCATTCACTACAGCGTTCAAGGCCTGAGCCAGGGCTTATTACTCAGTGTCATTACGCTGTTCATGGTTGAGAAGGGCATGGCGTTGTGGCAGGTCGGTGTCGCCTTCGGTACCTTCAGCCTCAGTGCAGCCCTGTTGGAACTGCCGCTCGGCGCCACGGCTGATCTGCACGGTCGCATCCGGGTGTTTCGCCTATCGCAACTGGTCAGCATCGTCGGATTAATCATCGCAGCACTGGCCACCAGCTTTGTCTGGGTGCTGCTGGCCATGCTGTGTTTGGGCTTAACCCGCGCCCTGGAGTCCGGTTCGGTCAGTGCCTGGGAAGTTGAGCAGATTCGGCGGCAGGGTCAAGGCGATCGCCTGGCTGAGCTGCTCGGTCGGTTCCAGGCGATCAATGCGTTGAGTATTGCCGTCGGCGCGCTGGCCGGAGGCTACCTGCCGACGCTTTTCACCGAACTCCTATCACCGTTAGCGCCCACCAGCGCCAACCTGTTTGTAGCTGCCGCCATCACTAGCATCCACGTACTGTTACTGCCCTGGTTGTTTCGCGAAGGCGATCCGGTTGTTCAACCTGAACAGCCGCCAACCGTGATGGGTCAGATTCAGACCGCCGTGCAACTCGCACGGGGCAGTCAGGCTCTGCGCTCTGTACTCATGGTTGGTTTTGCATTCGGCCTGATCCTATCAAACATGGAAGCCTACTGGCAGCCCCGGTTAAACGCATTGTTGGACGGTCAGGGCTACGCGCTTTTCGGCTGGATCGCCACCGGATATTTCATCAGTGCCGCCATCGGGCCTGCGCTCTTTTCAGCCCTGTCATCACGGTTATCCATCTCAGCGAGTACGACCATGACCTTACTTCTGGTGATCGTTGCGCCTCTACTGTGGACTCTCGCCATCAGTGACACCGTACCGATGTTTGCTCTGTTTTACTGCCTGTTCATTGCGGTCCTGGTGTGCATCAACATACCGGCCCAGGTCATCACCAATGAGCACACACAGGATGAGGTTCGCTCGACCATGCAGTCAGTGGTCAGTCTGATCATGCAGCTCGGAGGTGCGGTATCCGCATTTGGCTTTTCCTGGCTGATCGAGCATTTGGGTATCGCCGTGGTCTGGCAAAGCCTGGCGGTCGGGCTGATGATCTTGGCCGTGTTCCGTTGCGTCAATGCTTGGCGATGTCGGCCACGCACAACGCTCAACGATGCCTCGCTGGCACCGAGTCAGTCGCCTGAGGCCTGATGCGCACCCGTGCCTTGTCGGAACTGAGTAGGTGTCTGCTCCACCCGCTCTTTAAACGCACGGTTGAAGGAACTCAGCGTTCGATAGCCGAGATCGAGTGCAACGTTCATGATCGGCGTATCCGGTTGCTCCCGCAGCCGGGTTTTCGCTTCGTTGATCCGCCAGTCATTAATGTAGGCATTAAAGTTACGAAAACCCAAATGCTCATTAATCAACGATCGCAGAACGTATTCCGGCAAACCCAGCTCGCCCGCTAATTCGGCAATGGTGGGTTTTTCGCGTCGGTAATACCCCGCACTCATGAGCTGCTGCAAAGCCTGTAACTGCTGCTGGATACGCTGGGTTTTGTCGTCAGCGACCGTCGTCAGTTCCGGTGTCGGGTTTGGCGGCAGGCTGCCGAATAACAGGCCCCGGGGGACCTGAAGAATCTGCGAACCGATACCAATGAGACACAACATGACCAGTGCTCGTTGAAACAGCTCACTCCCAAAGCCAAAGTTCACCGAAATCACATTCAACAGGATGGTGACTCCGGTCAAGGACACGACAACCGCCCGAAGCCGCCGGCGCGACGACACCAAATCACTCCTCCAATGCTCAACGATGCTCCACAGACCGGCACCGATCAGCAGGTACTCGCCCCAGGAAGGAACCTGTTTGAACAGAAACAGTCCCAGCTGAGAGGCCGTCATGAACAACAATAAAGCGGGCCCGGCCACGGTCCAGAGGGCAACGATGAGCAAAGGCCTAGGCAGCGTTGGGTTATCACCAAACGCATGGTGGCAAAACAACCAGAACAGGGCCGGAATCGAGGACATGAACAGGTTACTGAACGGAGCGGCAACCGCGGGAAGCCAGGGATCGAGCACGAACACGGTGGTGGACAGCAGCAGCAACAGAAAAATTTGTCCGACCCTCAGCCGGACAAAGTCTTTCGCCACAGCCAAGACCAGCATGACGATGCAGCCCAGCGTGATCCCAGACAGCATCATCAACATCGCAGACGGGCTGGTCATCTTAGCGTCGGGTCAGTTCCGACAACAGCGTGACCAATGTTTGCCAGAAGGGCTCAACCGTATCGATCTGCAACCGTTCGGATGGGCTGTGCGCTCCGCGAATGGTCGGACCCATACTGACCACATCCATATCGGCTTTTTTACTGAGCAAAATGCCACACTCCAAGCCGGCATGAATGGCTTTCAACTCTGCGGTGTAACCGGTCTGCTTCTCCATCACCTCCTTGGTTAAGGCGACCAGAGCGCTGTCAAAGTTTGGGTTCCATCCGGGGTAATCGAGAATGTTTTTCCAAGCCAGGTGAAAGGTTTCGAAGACCTGTTCAATGGTTTGCTTCAGCCCCAGGGATTGCTTGGCGTTGAAGAATCGCAGGCTCGTCTGAACCGTCAACACGCCATGATCAATGGTCACCTTCGCCAGGTTACAGCTCAGATCAACCAGGTCTGCTGGCTGATTCAGGTTATAGCTCTGCGCGCCATGCGGCAGGATCGCAATCAGACTCAGGAACATCGACTGATCCGCTTCGCTGAGCACCATCGCCTCGTCAAGCGGCGCCGGCTCAAAAACCCAATGCAGGTCTTTGTCCACTTCTGGCAAATAGCTATTCCAGCGGGCTTTGGCCTGCGACAGGCGATCTTCCCAAAGGCCGATTTGAGTGTCATCGATCATAATCACCGCACTGGCTTCACGGGCGATGACGTTATGCGCCACGCCGCCGCGGAAACTGACCATTTGCCACGTGAGATCCGACGCTTCGGTAAGCAGTTCCACCAATAACTTATTGGCATTACCGAGCTGCTCATGGATTTGAACGCCAGAGTGCCCACCGGAAAGCCCCTTCAAGTGCAACAGGTAAGGTTTCAGCCCCGGTGTCGGCAGTTTAGGCATCAGTTCGCGGCTGGCTTCATAACCGTAGCCACCGGCGCAGCCGATGTAGATTTCACCCCAGTCTTCAGTATCCAGGTTCAGCAACCGCGTGGCACTGAGCAGACTGGCATCAAGACCGCTGGCACCGTACAAACCGGTTTCTTCTTCCGTGGTGAACAGCAACTCCAAAGGCGGATGAATGACCGATGGATCGGTCATCACCGCCAGTGCAGCGGCCACACCGATACCATTATCGGCACCCAGTGTGGTCCCGGTGGCTTTCAGCCAGCCATCGTTTACGGTCAGTTGTAAGGGATCGGTTTTAAAATCATGCTCGGTTTCGGCCGTTTTGACGGTCACCATGTCCATATGATTCTGAATCGCAACCACCGGAGCCGCTTCAAAACCTTCCGATGCTGGCACATACACCACCAGGTTGCCTGCATTATCAACCTGTGTCTTCAACTGACGCTCGTCAGCCAGACCGATAATGTAGTCACGCATCGCCGCTTCTTGCCCGGAAGGGCGAGGGATACGGGTGATTTCATAAAAATGTGACCAGATGTGCTCAGGTTGAGTCGGATAGAGAGAGGGCTTCATGAGTTTACTGCTAAATCTGTGAATCGGCCGTCAAGCTTACTGCGCACAATCTGTTCAGGGCAACCTCTGAGCGTCAAATTGCTGCCGCCGAAACAGCCCCTGACTGTAAATCCGGACCTGGACCACGGCCAACCTGCCAATCCGTTCGCAGTTTCAAGATTTTCGGTGCTATGCTACCGCTGTTCTGTGCCGGACACTGGTCGTATCCGGGAGAGAACGCGTATTGTCTCAACAGGCTGTTGTCACGCAGGTATATGAATAAAGCGCAACCCCCAGTCGAAACCGACTACAAAAACAAGTTTAATCGCCGACTGTGGCTGGAAGAACGCCGCAGCGACCTGCGTCATTACTTCGATGCCCGCAACATGGTGCACGGCCGCCTGCCAACCGAACCCTACTGGTGTGTCATTCCCCGGACTTCCCTATGGCAAATACCCAGCCTGGGAACCCCTGGGTTTGATGGCTGGTTTGGTATCGCCGGTGATCACCCAACCGACATCGCGCCATTAAACTATTTCTCAGGTGGCGACCCACGCGCCATTCTCGACCATTTCGTTGCAAAATGGCTACGGGCCGCAAGCTATCTTAAAGCCGGCGACGATTACGGAGACTTCCGCATTGCCCATATTGAGCAGCGTCCGGCGATCGGCTCGTTAATTGAAGATCGCGCCAACCGGTTGAAACGCTGGGTTGACTCGGAACATTTGTGGACCCATGTAGCCGTCAACCCAACGCTACCGATCGATGAACCCGAATCGCCTGCCGAACCTGAGTAAAAAACAAACAGACAACCCCGAACCAAATCTGTATACTCCGCGCCGCCGGGGTGACCCAGCCTGCAATTGTGAGCTCAACCAGAGCATATGAATCTTCAAAATCGCGTTTTGTCGCGACCTGGGGCGCAGTCTGACCCACCTTCGCAACGGTGATGACACCGTTAATGTCCTGAGCGATGACGATGCCGCTCAGTGAGACCAAGCACCCGTGCCTGTGAGCCCGGGCACACTACTTTTTATTTTGAGAAAATTGAATGTCTGAATCCCTGACTTTTGCAGATCTGGGCCTTGCGCCTGTGCTTCTGAAAACCCTTGATTCCCTCGGCTATGAGACGCCGACGCCTATCCAGAGCCAAGCCATTGTGCAACTGCTGGACGGCAACGATGTGTTAGGTCTTGCGCAGACCGGCACCGGCAAAACCGCGGCTTTTTCACTGCCCCTGTTAAGCCGAATCGACACGACAAAAAACAAACCGCAGGCCCTGGTCTTGTGCCCAACGCGCGAACTGGCCATTCAGGTGGCCGAGGCGTTCCAGACTTACGCCCGTGGCGTCGACAACTTCCATGTACTGCCAATCTACGGTGGTGCTGACATGCGCAACCAGCTGCGCGCGCTGAAACAAAACCCACAGGTCATCGTCGGCACACCAGGCCGGGTGATGGACCATTTACGACGCGGCACGCTCGACTTGTCCGACTTAAAACACCTGGTGCTCGATGAAGCCGATGAAATGCTGCGAATGGGCTTCATTGAAGACATCGATTGGATTCTGGAACATACGCCCAAAGACAAACAGACGGCGCTGTTCTCGGCCACCATGCCGCATCAGATCAAACGCATTACCGATCAGTACCAGAAAGACCCGGTTAAAATTGAAATCAAAGCCAGTCACAGTGAACTGCAGCAGATCGAACAACTGGTCTGGCGTGCGCGCGGACTGGACAAACTCGACGGTCTGACCCGAATTCTGGAAATAGAAGACTGGAACGCCATCATCATCTTTGTCCGTACCCGCGTTGAATGTCAGTTCCTGTCAGAAAAGCTGGCCGCCCGCGGTTATGCGGCAACCGCGCTCAGTGGTGAAGTCGCCCAGAAACAGCGGGAAGACATTCTCAGCGCCATGAAAAAAGGCAAACTGGACATCATTATTGCCACCGATGTTGCTGCGCGCGGCATCGACATTGAGCGCATTACTCACGTCATCAACTGGGATATTCCCGGTGATGTCTCGACCTATACCCATCGTATCGGGCGTACCGGCCGGGCTGGCCGCAGTGGCAAGGCGATCCTGTTCTGCAAACCACGCGAACAACGCATCATCCGGGACATTGAACGCGCCACCAAGTCCGAACTGATCGATTACCCAATGCCGTCTGCTGAAAAATTGGGTGAGCACCGGGCCGCCGCGTTCAAGAGCACCGTCGTCGAACACATCGAAGCGGACAAGCTGGATTACTTCAAAGCCATGATCACCAGTTGGGTTGATGAAGGTGAACACTCACTGCTCGACATTGCCGCGTCGATGGCATTGATGGCTCAGGAAGATAAACCATTGCAGCTGCCGAAAGACCCTGAGCCACGACCGCGTCGTGACCGGGAAGACCGACCCACCCGAGGTGAAAGCCGAAACCGTCGCCGAGACCTCGACTACGCCGCCATTACGTACCGGTTAGATGTGGGCCGCCGTGACCGCGCTGAACCGGGCAGCATTGTTGGCGCCATCGCCAATGAGGGTGGTATCGAAGGCAAGTTTATTAATAACATCGATATCAAAGAAAATTTCACTCTGGTCGATTTACCAGACGGTATGCCGACTGAAATTTTTGAACAGCTGAAAAAGACCCGCGTGAAAGGTCGTCCTCTGAACCTGCGCGTTTGGAAAGACGAAGCTCCGAAAGATGGTAAAGATCGCGGCAATCGCCGACCGTCACGACGCGACGGTGGCGATCGCAAGCCACGTCGCGGTGGTGATCGCCCACGACGACAATCCTGATCTTCTTAACGGCCCGCCAGGGCCGTTTTAGGTTGATGATATAACCACCACAGAACTCGAGACGAAAAAAAGGTAGCTCTCAAATGGACGTCGAAAACAAGGATGTTTTCGTCGAGCGTATCACGACGATACTTGCAGCGATCCATTTGAGAGCTACCTTTTTGTCGGCGGGGCTTATCAACAAACTGTAACGGCCCGCCAGGGCCGTTTCTTTTTACCAAGTCCGATGATCCGCCTTTCGCTGCTTCATGCCAGGCGCTACCATAGCCCCAATTCAACTCTGAAAGCGAAGTCAGCCATGGGCAAAGTCATTCTCGCGGTGTTTATCATCGCCGTCATCATTGTCATTCTTTTCCGTTCCCGCCAATCCAGTGAAACAGCGCAGTTCAATCAGCAACAGGGGCAGAGCTACCTGCAGGACAATCTGAAAACGGTCGGCGTAGAAGCAACCGAGTCCGGCCTGCAATATGAAAAGCTCACCAGCGGTAACGGCTCTGAACATCCCAAAGCGTCTGATCGCGTTCAGGTGCACTATCACGGCACGCTGGTCGATGGCACCGTCTTTGATTCATCTGTAGAGCGCGGTGAACCCATCACCTTTGGCTTGAACCAGGTCATCAAAGGCTGGACCGAAGGTCTGCAATTAATGGTAGAAGGCGACAAGTTCCGTCTGACGATTCCAAGTGAACTGGGCTATGGCAATCGCGGCGCTGGCGCCATCCCGCCTGGCTCAGTGCTGATTTTTGAAGTCGAACTGCTGAAAATAAACCCATGACAGTGCGCACACTGGCAACACTCGATATGGCATTGGGGGAATGTCCGCGCTGGCATGAACCGGAGCAAGCCTGGTACTGGGTCGATATTACCGGTCAGACGCTTTATCGCTATCAGGCCTCAGGGCAACTCGACGCACGTCGCTTTCCGTTTCAGCCAGCCTGCTTTGCGTTTGCCACCGATAACAGCATGATTCTCAGCAGCTCGGCTGGGCTGTATCGATTAACAGACTTTGATGCTGAGACCGAGTTTCTGATCGATCCGGAAGCCGGCCAAACAGGTCAGCGCTTTAACGACGGTACCGTGTTACCTAATGGCGATCTGGTCATTGGTTCCATCGGTGACGGTGAACAGCCGACTGGTGTACGTTACCGCTTTCACTGGCGACCCGAAGGAATGTCCAGTCAGGTCATCGAGACCGGATACACCATTATCAATGCTCAGTGCTGCTCCCCCGATGGGAGCTGGTGTTATGTCACTGACACGCCCACGCAACGCATACACCGACAAGCCATTCTCGACTCAGGTGAACTCGGTCCAAAAGAGGTGTTTTATACTTGCGCGGAGGATGAGTTTCCCGATGGCGCCGCGACGGACATCGAGGGCAACCTCTGGGTCGCGATGTACGGCAGCGCTCAGATTGTGGTCATCAGCCCAATGGGACAAAAACTGCAATCGATCCCGTTGCCGGCTCAGCAACCGACCATGGTTGCGTTTGGCGGGGAAGACCTTAAGACACTGGTAATTACCACGGCACGTCAGGGCATGCCGGACGATGCGCCCGCTGAAAATGGCAGCGTATTGACCCTGCAAACGAATGTTCGCGGCTCTGTCGTAATACGCTGTGTGGTCGATTCCGGCACGGCCTGATACAAACCTGCCAACAGACACCCTTAAACAAAAACGGCGACCCTCAGGCCGCCATTTTTCGTTCAAAACAGGATGTCGCGGATCTCCGCCAGTTCCTGCTTCCCGTTCATAATCTCTTCCGGGGTCAGCCCAGAGAGTTCATGCGGAAACACCAACCATTCGTCGCTTTTACGCACGAAGTAGTCCGGAATGATATCGACCTGCGTATTGGCCGGTTTATACCAGGGGCATGCTACCCGAATGTCTTTCGGCGTGTTCAGCCGGGACAGCTTTTTGATCTGCTTAATCAGCGCATCAACACTGCGACCAGAGTCGAACACGTCATCAACGATTAACAGCGAATCGTCGGCATTGGCGTTTTCGATCAGGTAGTGCAACCCGTGCACCTTGATATCTTTCGACTGTTTACCGATACCATAATAAGAAGACGTTCGAACCGAGATGTGATCGGTTTCGATGCCCTTATAATCAAAAAACTCCTGCACGGCGATACCAATCGGAGCGCCACCGCGCCAGATCCCGACAATGAAGTCCGGCCGGAAACCGTCTTCAAGCACTTGGTGCGCTAATCGAAAAGAGTCCTGCAGTAACTCTTGTGAAGTGATATAAACTTTGTCAGACATGAATTCGGCCTGTTAAGAAATGAACCAACCGGGCAGATTATACGTGAAAAGCCCGTCATTGTGTCCCCTGATCTTAGAAGCTCACACCCTTTTGTCCAGCGCATAACGCGGGATTGACGCCAGCCCCCAAACTGTTGATCCAACTCAACAACCTATCCGATCCTGACCTACAAGCAACATCAATAAGTCAGATCACATCTATCAACATAATTGATTATCTAATTAACCAATTTGAATCAGATGTCGGGCGCGCGATAGCACCAGCTCGCGTAGCTCACTGCTGACATCCTGCCGACGCCAGATAAACTGAAAGTTGCGCTTCATGATGAGCTCGGGAACGCGCAGCATCACCAGCTCACCCCGGGCGACCCCTTCGGCCACGGCACGGGTACTCAGGCAAGTCAGATACTGGCCCTGCCGCACCAATGCCAGAATCACACTGACCTGATCGTACTCACGATGCACCCGGAGGCGCGGAATGTGCTCATGAATGCTGAGGTCAAAAATTTCCCGGGTACCGGCCCCGCGTTCACGTAATATCCACTGGGCCACTTCCAACTGAGACAGCGTCACAGTGTCTTTTCCCGCGTACGGGTGATCCGCTCCGGCAACAATGACCAGCTCATCATCGCATAAGGGAGCCAACGACAGTCGCTCATCGTCACAATGGCCCTCAATCAACCCCAGGTCATAGCGGTAATCCAGCAACCCGGCGATGACGCCCTCGGTGTTTTCGACGTGCAAGCCGATTTCCAAATGGGAAAAATCGCGATCCAGCGCTGCCACCAACTCCGGAACAACGAACTCAGCCGGTGTCTGGCTGGCGCCGAGAGAAATTGATCCGCTCACCAAATCCAGACTCTGCATGCCCATTTCAATGGTTTTGCAGTTTCCCAGCAGCGCCAAGGCATGCGGTCGCAGCCATCGCCCCCAATGATTGAGCGTCATTTTCCGACCTTCACGATGAAACAGCGGCTTCTCAAGTTGGGACTCCAGTTGCGAGAGCGCCATGCTGGCCGCGGATTGACTCATCTGCAACGCTTTGGCCGCATCGGAAACACTCTGCTGCTCAGCGACCTGCTGAAACACCTGCAACTGTCGTAATGTGAATTTCATATCAATTTTCCCGATAGTTCATATAAACAATATTCGATTGTCTTATGTCTGTAAATCGCAAAACTTATCCTATCCCTCCAGATTGGTTATAGAGACCTTTGACCTGGGCGAAGCTCGCTATAACCTTACTGATAAACAGGCCACACATGACCAATGTTATGAACTCACCCAACGTACTGGACGACGGTCCATCGGACTACCAGAAAGCCCGAATTCCCGCCTCAGAGTTTGAGACGCGTGATGACTATCTGGACCACGAACTCAAAATTTTCTCACCTCGTCGCTGGAAGTTGAACCTGCCCGGTCGCGACTTCAGCTTTGAGTGGGAAGACCTGGTTCCTGCATTGGCAGGCACCATCGGCATTACCGTGATGTTTTCCGCTGTGATCTCGGCGTATGCGGCAGGTTTCGGTTTGGATCAGGCATTCGTTATTGAAAACGTCCGCTTGGAACTGATGGTTTCAGCGACCCTCTTTGTGATTCTGGTGTCGGGCTTTCTGAACCCACGCGCGAACCTGGCCGGTAACCACGGCCCGATGATTCCTCTGATCGGCATGATTGCCGCGTCCGGTGGTCACCCATTGGCGCTGGGTATTATGATCGGTATTTTCGGTATGGCGCTCAGTCTGAGTAAAGGCGGCTCCAAACTGGTGAACCTGACGTCACATGGTGTCTCCGGAGGTCTGCTTATCTACCTTGGCGCCATTGGTGTCCTGTCTCAGCTGGGTCAGTTTAAAGACTGGGCCATAGCGAATGGCGTCGGCCCTGTGTTCATCGTCGTGCTGATGGTGACCACCGTCGTCTACGCCTATCTGGCGAAAATCCGTAAACGCTGGATGGCGATTCCGGTCTGTTCCGGCTTAGCGTTAGTGATTTCTCTGGCTATGGGCGCACCGTTCGAGTTCGTCACCTCGCCCGGTCTGCCGAGCTTTAACCCAATGTATTGGTGGGGCGAAACCACCGGTTGGAAACTGGGTCTGCCGGACCTGTCGCACTTCATTGCCGTTACCCCGTTTGCCATCCTCGCGGTGGGCATGTGGTCACCAGACTTCCTCGGTCACCGGGTTTTCCAGGAACTGAACTATCCGAAAGAAGCCAAGAATGCGCTGATGGATGTCGATGACACCATGACTTCGGTATCACTGCGCCAGGCAACCGCCAGTATCATCGGTGGTGGTAACGTCTCTTCGTCGTGGGGAACGTTCATGATTCCTTCGGCGATTGCCAAACGTCCGATTCCAGGCGGCGCCATTCTTACCGGTGTCTTCTGTATTCTGCTCGCGGTAACTGGCTATCCGATGGACCTGACCGTTTGGCGTCCGATCATGTGTATCGCGCTGTTGGTGGGTGTGTTTATGCCCCTGCTCGAAGCCGGTATTCAGATGGTTAAAGACAACCAAGGCGCCGAAACCGCAGGTATCTGCATTCTGGGTTCCGCAGTCGTCAACCCGGTTTTTGGCTGGGCGTTGACCATGCTGCTGGATAACAACGGTCTGATTGGTAATGCCGAACGCAAAAATACGCTGGGCATTGCAGATCGCATCATCATCCCAGGCGCGGCATTTACCCTGTGTACCATTTCAATGCTGTTAGTCGGCATGATTCCAGGGATTCCGGCACTGCTGTAAGCGAACATCAAATAATAAAGCGGCCCTAAGGAGGCGAGCATGGAGATTTACTGGTTAGGTTTGACACTGTTCCTGTTTTTCTTCGTGCAGGCCCCGCTGTATACAGGGCCGTTGTATTGGATCAGCTTTCTGGTACTCACCTACGTGTTTACCTTCCCGGGTGGACCCGCTCAGTCCATCCACCGACGGTTAAAAGAACGCAGGCACCAACCACGGGTACCCTGCGCACATTGCCAACAGCTCATCAACGCTCAGGATGTCATTTGTGCACCCTGTAAACTTGAACTGTCACTTGGCGCCCGGCATCGGTAGTTGAACGACGCATTACCCTAACGTCTCAACAATCAAGTCAAACACCCGGCGCACTCGTCGGCTGGTATGCAGCTCTCGATGCGTTACCAGCCAGATATCCAGTGTCATAAATGGACCGAGACCTTCAAAACCCCGGCATAGTTCCGGAATCGAGTCGCCCACATCCTCCGGCAGCAACGTTACTCCCAACCCTCGTTTGATCAGCTCAATTTGCAGAATCCAAAACCGAGTCACCAACGGGAAATTCACGTTTTCAATGGGCCACCCCTGCTGAACAAGCGCATTCTTAAACTGGTCGCCGTGGTCATAACCGATGATATCGATCTCCCTGACCTCTTGAGGGGTGGTCATGTTAGCGTAAGGTTTTAAGTAGTCGGGCGACCCATAGAACCAAATACGCTCTTGCATAAGCTTTCGGGTAATAAGATCGGGCTGGCTCGGCCGGAAGCTGCGTAAAGCAATATCAGCTTCACGCTTTTTTAAATCGCTGACTTCATTGGAGACCGCAAATTCCAGCACGATCCCCGGTTCTTCTTTCCGCACTTTCTCCGCGATCTCAGGCAGACGAAAGACGGCATCCACTTCACTGGCAGAAATGCACACCGTGCCTTCCAGAGCCTTCTCCTGCCCCGACGCGCTAAGGGAGAACGCGCTGGCCGCACTGCCCATCTGTCGGACATGCTCCAGCAGTTGCACACCACTGGGCGTTAAAACCAGTCCCTGATTAACCCGTTCAAACAACGTGACATTGAGCTCTTTTTCCAGTGCTGCAACTTGTCGTCCGAGCGTAGGCTGCGTCATATTCAGAGCACGGGCTGCGGCCGATAATGACCCCTCTTCGGCCGTCACCAAGAACGCTCTGGCGCGATTCCAATCAAAATTAACCGATTTCCAGCTCATACAATTCCGTATACCGGCTGTGCGGTTCAAGCCGATTCCAGGTTGAAAATTGCATAGTAAACTGTCTGTCATCAAATAACAGCCTGGAAACTCCCTCATGACAACTCTGGTTCTCGGTGCAACCGGCGCGACCGGCCGCTTGGTCGTGCAGCAATTGCTGGCAAAAGGCACACCCGTCAAAGCACTGGTTCGCTCAAAAGCGCGCCTGATGCCCCTGTTTCAGGATCTCTATCACCTGGACATCATTGAAACCGACATAACAGACCTAACGATCGAACAGTGGCAGCAACAGTTACAGGGGATCACAACGGTCATCTCCTGCCTTGGGCACAACATGACGTTTAAAGGGCTGTTCGGACACCCTCGCCGATTGGTCACCGATGTACTGGCACGCATTCATCAGGCGATTGAACGCCTCGCCCCTGCAGAACCGATCAAATACATATTGATGAATACCACGGGCGCACGAAACCCTGATCTCAATGAACAACACAGCGTCGGGGAGAAGCTGATAGTGGGACTGTTGAGACAATGTTTGCCGCCCCATGCCGACAATGAAGATGCAGCGGCTTATCTGCGTACTCAGGTGGGTCAAAATAACCCTTTTCTTAAGTGGGTGACGGTTAGACCGGATGGACTCATCGACAAACCCGAGGTGAGCCACTATGTCGAAGAGCCGTCCCCAACCCGCAGCCCGATTTTCGATGCCGGCAGAATCAGCCGCATCAACGTGGGGCATTTCATGATGCGGTTAGTTGTAGAGGAGAAAACCTGGCGGCAATGGCAGGGTCAATCGCCGGTTTTATATAACGCGGAACCTGGATAGGGAGCTGCGAAAGTTAAAAGAGTTCGACAACTGATGCGACGATCATCAAAAACCGGGGCCGGGCAATGGCCCCGATACAAGTTTAAACCCCAACCACCGAAGAGGCGTTATCAAGTTTGTAACCTGTCTGCGATGCACGATACAAAATTTGGTAAAACCGGACCCAGAAGTACAGCAACACAAGAGAGACAAGAACTTGGCAGAAACTGATAACCATGGTTACGACAGCAGAGAAATTGAAATAATACAGGCCGCCAGCACTCAACGCTGCCAATAAGGAAACACCCAGAGTCAACCCCATAATACGTGACGCATAGTTTACCATGGCATCGCCTTCAGCATGATTTACGCGTTTAGCTTCAACCTGCCAACGATAAAACATCCAAAAGAACCAGCCTAAACCGATGACGGGTATGGTTAATAAAACAATGTGTAAGCAATAAACACCGTTACGGCGGGTATGCTCGAACAAGCCCCACATAGCCAGCACAGACATCACCAAGCTCATCCAACTGGCTAAGGCAAACAACGCAGAACCGCTCACCACCAATCCGCTTAGAAGAAACGTCACATCACTGCCGGTTAGAGCAAAATTCAACCCGATGTATATTCCACTGCCAACGAGCAATGCCAAAACCAGTGACAGTAATTTAATCAAGTATTCGATGGCATGTTGGGTGATGGATTTTGAACGCATCGATTGCGTTTGATATACCCACAAACTCACCAACACAATGAGCATCAGAACCGCTTCGTACAGACCGCCAAACACCGCTTGAAGGCTGTAGACGAGAGATTCGGAAAATCCATCCGAACGACCTGCAGAACTAACAATCTGGGCAAAGATCAGGCCATTCACAATGCCTAAAGCGAGCTCAATGATGAGCAACGAACCTAGACAAACCCAGGCAATCGAGTACCGATGACGCGCCAGTATAAGTACACCGATAAAACCAAAAACCAGATTAATGACTGGGAAGTTTGACACTTAAAATCCTTTTGAGTTGAATAAAAATCGCAATGGTATTCACCATTTGAATCCCTGCGCCACGGTAAAAATTTCGTTTTAACCTTTAAGCATCTGATAAAGCATCAATGGTTTGTACTTTTTGAAATACACCCAGCCGAAGCGAGTTCTCAGCTGAAAGTGTTGTTAACCAGACGCTTACCAGAGATGCTTTAAATCGTTACATCCTTGAAGTTGTGAGCCCTACTTGACCATTTGCCTGAAGGACCAACTCAAGTCCTTCACCTTCTTCAGAGACGCCGATGCGATCATCATAAAACGTAAAGACTTTGCCATTGCCGCCAACAGACGTCGAAAAGGCAATCTCTTCCTTCATATTACCGTCTGAAAACGTTGCAGTACCTGCACTGGTTAACTCGACTTCCAGTATTCGATCGGGAAATCCCGGATTTTGAAAAACACATCGCTGGTCGATCTTCTCTACCGACATATCCATCCCGATGTAGGAAAACGAAAAAGGGGTTGTCTGTTGTTCCGCTGGCAATACAGAACAAAAGGTGACTAACAGGTAGAAAACAACTTGGTCCATCATGGTTTAGATTCCTTTAAAATCGTTTTAATAAAACACTCGAATAACAGCACCCACAATGAGCAGGAATATAATAGGTTTAAGGTAATTTGCCTGTACGCTGGCAGATTGCCACTCATCTCGATAGGCATCTAACAGCTCCTGCTCTTCTGTTGACAGTTCAGAGCCTTTGACCTCTTTCTTATAGAGGTTTTGAAGCTGCATTTTTTGCTTGAAGCTTAAGTCGCTAAGTTTTTTGTAGGAATCCAATGGTTAATATCCTTATATCTGACTTGAATTACTAGTTCTGGATTAAAACGATGGCATGATCAGTCGTACGATCCATCGGTACTGATCTGTCGGTCTTTAATAGTTTTAGAAGCTCAGTGGACGAGCAGCATCATTCGGAAACAACCTAAATACGAAAGATAATCAGCCTGTTTCCTACACTCTGGAATACGATGTATTGGTGTTAATCAAAAGATTACTACGACCCATCTACCGAACTTGATTGTAAGCATGCTTTCATGCTCAGATCTACATTATGACCTTTTTTTTGTGGTACATGTCTCATCAATTTTAAACCAGCATTCTATATGCTATAGCGTTTAAAATTGTTTAGGGCCATGGACATGGATACCCAAAAGTTCTTTAGCCTGTTCGCGATCTCTGTTTCGATCGGTGTCTCTGGTTGCAATGACCAGACGCCACCCAAAGATAGCGATCCCATTGACGCTCTAATCGAAAAAACCTTAAACAATATGGTGTACGTTGGAGGCGGCAGTTTCATGATGGGCAACATTGGTTATGAAGTGCCCGAAGATGACCCTAACGGAACTTGGATCACCATGGAAGACGGTTCAAAGAGTTATCGAGTACCGTTTCCCGGATGCAGTAAAAGCTGCTTCCCAATCCACAAAGTCAATCTGTCCGGTTTTTACATCAACAAGTACGAGACCACAATTGGTGAGTATGATGTCTACACTGAGGCAAACGGCTTGCCGATGGTTTACCCTGAACGACGAGAGCTCAAGAGCGGCAACTATCTGCCAGATCGCCCCGTTTACGTCGGTGTCGATTGGCATGGTGCCAACGGCTATTGCCAATGGCTTGGTGAAGTTACCGGTTTACCCTTTGAACTGCCCACCGAAGCGCAATGGGAGTACGCCGCCCGCAGTCGCGGCCAGGCCGTTCGGTTTGCCACCGATACAGGAGAACTGGATTTCGGGCGCAACAGCTGGGATCGGCATACCGGCAGTTTCTATGGCATTGACCCCGTTGGATCTTATCCACCCAACCCACTGGGGCTGTATGACATGACCGGCAATGCGAACGAATGGGTGCGCGACTGGTACGATCCGGAGATTTATGAACAGGGTGAACAGACGAATCCAACAGGGCCTAAAGATGGAGACTTTTGGAACTCATGTAAAATGTCTCGTGGTTTTGGTCGACAGCATTCGGATGCCTCTGAGATTAATGTGTATAGACGTTTACCAAAAAAAATAGACTACACCAGCGGGCCTGGTTTTCGATGTTCCATCGATACCGATATCAGCCTAGGTGAACTCAAGTCGAACGTGGCTGACAAACCTTAAAATAACACCATATCTGTCAGCCGAAATGCTCATACATAGTTCGCTTAATAAAACGGATTGACTCGCTGCCGGCGTTGGCTAGCTCCAGGAAAACATCGTTCTTTACCACGACGGCTTGGCCATTCTGGTTAATGCTGATCGTCTTGCCGTTAGGGATCGTTTCTCTGAGTTGTTCTTAAATTAATTGCCAAAAACCATTAGCTTCAGATTTCTCTTATGCCTGTTTTTGTGATTTGAATGGCTTAATTTAGGGAGGGTATATGTTAGTCTAAGAGGTCCAGTTTAATAACCAGCCGCATGGATGCAAACAATGCCTTTCTCGAAAACCAAGTTGCTTTTTATCATTTCCTCATTGCTATTGTGTGCATGCCAAGAACCGACCGAGCGTGAACAGGCTGAGAAGCTGGCGAGAAAACAAGGTGATGACCGCCAATTAATGTTGATTGAAGAAGTCCATAAAATCCTCGATGCTCCGGCACCGACGCAGGATCAAATCGACACGCTGGTAAAGAATGCATTGAGCAATATGGTGCGCATTGAAGGTGGGGAGTTCACCATGGGAGTGAACCCTGAACGAATGGGAGGAGATTGGGACGGCTGGAAGCCGGTTGACGGTCGTCGTCAAAGCGCGAGTATCCATGAAAGTGCTTTCTTTGAACACCCAGTTCGGTTAAGTACCTATTACATCAGTAAGTTTGAAACAACCTATGCTGAGTTTGATGCTTTTAAAAAGGCTACAGGAAGGGATATACGGTTTGAAGAGGATTTAATTGGAAGTCGCTATAAAGGATACAGTGGGTATGTACATGATTGTTGTCGAGCGCCCAATAAACCGGCTGCAGCGGATTGGTACGAAGCAAAAGACTATTGCGAATGGTTAGGCGAGCAAAGTGGTCTACCAATCACCTTGCCTACAGAGGCGCAGTGGGAATATGCGGCACGGGAGCGTGGCAAGTGGTTGATGTTTGCAACGAAGTGGGGGGGAGTTGGTAGTCTCACAAATCGAACAAGCAAGGCGACGACGGAGGTTGATGCACTGAGTCACAGCATGAATGATCTTGGTCTTTATTTTATGAGTGGCAACCTGAGTGAGTGGGTGCTGGACTGGTATGACCCCGACTACTATCAAAAATCACCCTTGCAAGACCCTGTGAATGAGGTTCCGGTACAAGCCTATATCAGGCATGGTGTTTATGAACATGCCAAGGTACACCGAGGTGGTCACCAGTTTCTTGATAATTCATTGGGTGATTCTCGAAATGTTTTTAATCGCTTCTATGCTGAACCGGAGCGTTACAGTTTTGGATCGGTGGGTATTCGATGTGCCATTAACAGCGAAAAGGCGCTTTAAGCGCCTTCAATTAGTTGAATGGTTCAGAATCGAACAGATTTTAGCTACCATCTCCATAGAACTGTTTTAAATACGCATTGGCTTCTATAAGTCCAGATGACGTTGTTTCTTCCGGTAAGTATCGATTTAGCCAAATAAAATAATGAGTATCTTCAGTAAAGTCTAAGATGGTCTCAATCTCACTTTTTTGAATTTTGGCATGTGTACGCTTCTTTTCATCATACTCAATTAGTGCAGTTTCATATTTGTGTTCTATAAACCGCCCTTGCTCAATAAACCGTTCTTCTTCTTTGTTGGGCCGCATCGGCGGTTTCACACCCACTCGTTGCAAGACTTTTTCAAACTCCCGTTTGCTTTGTACCCACGTTAATATACACATGATGGCGCGCTCAATCTTTTCACCCGTCGAACCCATTCGATAGGCGATTCGATGCTTGTCATATTCTACCAATAAGCTGGTTATCAAACGGGCTTTGACGTCCGGTGGTGCAAAACGTAAACCGTGGGGGTTTCTAGCTATATTGTCGGCAACTTGTGCTGCATTGATCATATCATCTTCATATTCAGCCCACCAACGTTGGATATTCGCTGCTTCCTTCTCCACTTTTTCGCCAATTGCGGTGCCGATTTTTCCTGCGACATCAATCGCTATTTCGCCTGCCTCAATTGCTTCGTTAATCGCATAGTTAAGTCCGTCTTTCCCATATTGCAGGTATTTAGTGAACGCGTATTGAATTTGTTGCCAAGCTTCTTGTGCAATGTATGGCAAGAACGAATAGTCTGCTTTTCGTAGTTGGTCATACATAAACATCAGCATGTTATAAATGTTAACCGGCGCCACTTGCATATCAACAGCCACACCGGCCCCCAAACCTACCGCCGCGGCGAGTTTGGTTCGTACTAATATCTCTTCACCGCTCAAACGTACCGCAAAATCGACATCAGCGCCGGCACCGGCCCAACCTTCAACACCGCCGCCGGCCTTGGCAAGCTCCAAGAAACCATCGTTCTTAACCTCGACGGCTTGGCCATCCTGGTCAATGGTGCTCGTTTGACCGCTTTTGTCAGCTTCCTCACTGGCCCATTCCAATGCAATGGCACCCTTGGCTTCGGCTTTAGCGCCAGCAAATGCGCTTAAGCTGGCGGCGGCTCCTGCATTAGCCACCTCATCAGGGATGACGGAGTTCACCTTTTTACGAGTTTCTTCACGCCACGTAATACTTTCGCTGGTTCGGGTCTCTTTTTTCTTTTCTCGCACGAGCGAGTTGCTTTCGTCATCCCAGTAAAGTGACTCGCTTTGTGTCCGTTTGGTCTCTTGATTATGCTCAAGAACGCCTTGGGTCGTTTGGCGATCGTTACCCATTGCGTACTCGAAACGTTGATTTGAGACATTACTTTGCTCTGTTTCGCGGGTCAGGCCCCATTGGTAGGGGTCTTCATTTAGCTTTACCTTGTCGCTGTTTTCATGATCAGTTTCCGCAGTGCTGCGTGCGGCAATGCGCATAGGTTTGGCTGTTTGCTCCTCGGCACGGGCGGTTCGTTCAATACCGGTTAACTGCAATTGAGTCGCATCGACTTTCGCATCAAGTTCAATCGCGGCGGCTGCACTCGCTCCTGCCCAGCCCTGTGCTTCTCCAGAGAGATGAATTCGGCAATAGCCCAAGTGCGCGAAATTCTCATCGGTGTTGTAGGCTCTATACAGCCAGAACTCGACCCGACGGTTACGAACACTGCGCCCCTGAGTGGGTTCGTCTGGGTTGCCTTCGCCTAAGAACATCAGCTTCCTGCTGTGAAAGCGGCCACGTGTGATCAGTACATCGCCATGTAACCGCATGTAGTCAGCAAACAGCTGTAGGCGAAGTGCGGGGGTTTCTTCTAAGGCACTGTAGCGAGACCGGTATGCATAAAGATCAAAATAGAGTTCTAACCCTTTTTGAAAATTCGACGAAAACTCATGCGCTTGGTCTTTTCTCGACAAAATAGGTTTTAACGTTGCATACAAGCCCCGTTGCTCGACGGTCATATGAGCACGTTTGTCTTTCAGTAATTCGATTAATATAGTTTTCAGAACGGGTAAGCCCCACTGCTCTCGCTCCAGGTCGGAATAGAGCTTTTCCCAGTAGGCGGCATCGTTTTCGACGTATGCCAACACGCTGCGAGCGCGTCGTTCACTGAGCGACATGTTGTAGTCGTTGCCGCCCACCAGGTCGGTATGGCCGACAATTTGGACTTTGTAGTCTGTGTTCTCTTTCAATAGCCGCTCGAGCTTTACCAGCCCATTGAGCATGGTTGGCTTCAAGAAGGAACTGTCAAAATCGAAGTTAACCCGAGGGAAGTTGTTTTCATAAGGAAATTTCTGGTTCAGTTCCTTTAGTTCCTCATCCGAGAGAATCAGAGGCGCGGGCGGCATTTTAACGAACTCATCGGCCAGCTTCAGTGTCGGTTTGTCTTGCCATTCGGCTGGAATGGGCGGGATTTCCAATTCTAGCCCTGACGTTGAAGGGACGTAGATGTCAGTGTCTGCTTTGCATCGAATCAGGTCGACCTTGGCTTCAGCTTTGCCCGTGACATAGGTGTGGACCTTGCCGGGCTGAACCTCAAAACCTGCGGTGCCGCTGGCGTTGGCCATGTACCGAAGGAACACCGTACTGATGTTGGCCTCATAAGCGAAGAACGCGTTTTCACCTTCAGTTGTCCCTGAAAGCGCGCTTTCCAAGTTTTTAAACCAGGTATCGAGCGGTTCATAAAATTCGGTTAAAGCACCATCACATTCCGCACTGAAGCTCGCTTCGTTCTTGATGGCAAAGGAATTCATAGCGTCGACAAAAATCGATTTAATGTCTGACGCTGACTTTGGAATACTAACTTCAATCAGCCTGTTGGTGTTGTCTGTAATAATCTTCTGTAGAGTACTTTGTCTTGCAAACCGTAACTCTTGTTTTTCTAGGAGCAAGTACTCCGCGAGGTCAATTCCAAAATCATCCTGCCCGGCTCCCGAGCTTAAAACCCCCATGGTCTTCAATGCAGTAATGGCATTTTCTTTGAGAGTTTTAACTTGCTCGTTGGTATCATCTTTGTTTTCGTCCGCTTTATCTATGTCACTTTGAAGTTCGTCAACGACATTCTTAAGCTCATTGCTTTCGCGTTCCAACAGATTGAAATGGCCTTCGGTTAAAGAATACAGCACAGCTCTTTTACGGCCGTTGTCATCTCCCGAAGTGTTTATAGGGTAACGATGAATATAAATCCAATGGCCAAACGTAATAGCTAGAGCTTCGTTACTAGCTTCGACGTTCGTGCTCGTGCTACAACTTGAAATGCTTTGAGTGGAGCTCGTTCCTTGATCTCGCATCAGTTAGGGTTTCCTGTACTGTTGGTGATTTCCACAAATAAGGGGCCTAATACAATTGGGCCTATCGAAGCCACGTTGTTTTGCAGCTCTGCTAGCGTTGGGTTTAGCGTCGCGTCATAACAGACAACCTTGCCACGAACGGGAGCCGATCCGGTGGCGGTGTAGGTAACATGACGGGTCAATCGCAATAAGTTGCTGTCTGGGTTCAAAGTACCGTTAATGTCGACTTCGAATCGGAACTGAGCCGGTTTTAATGGAAGCGATTCTTTCTCTGCGACAAAGCGGTGTTCGGCCGTAACATCTAGTTCTGGCAACCAGTTCAGGGTTTCAACGCCTTTGTCTTTTGTGAGCTCATGCGTGATCTCTGCAATCGTCGTTTCTTCGCCGTCGACCATTTGGATGATTTTTATGGTAGCCAGTGCCCCCGGTTCAAAGTGCTGATGAGCAAATTCTAATGTGACGGGCTGAGTCACATCAGCCAGGACTTGTCGCCAGCGCAAACCCGATACGATTTCCGTAGAATCGTGTTCAGATGCTAACGCCTCAATCTCATCAATTTCCTCAGGCTCTAGGGCCTCTGCCGCTTCCGCCTCATTCGCCGCGCCGAGTTCATACTCGACATCGCCACTGAAGGTAACACCACTCTGGCCTTTCAACGTGATCTGTGCGCCAAAGAGTTTGATGGTGCCGTCGCTGGACAGCCGCACACCACCAGTCCCGTTGCTGATGAGCATGTCGCCGTCGGTACCGGTTAATGTGATATCGCTCGGGGCTTGCACTCGGTAACTGCCATCGCTGATACGGGTAATCTGTGCGCCCTGACTTTTCAGGGTGACGTCCTTCGCGGCAAGGATGTTCAGGCCACCGGTTTTCATGTGCCATTGCTGACTGTTGTCGCTGGTCTGTTCCAGGTTTTGCTTCGCTCGAAGTATCTGTCGTTTGGCTGACTGCAAATGTCGTTGATCGTCAGTCTGTTCGATACTGTTTTGTTTGACGCTCACTGTTTTCTGACCGCCATGGTTTTGGGTAAGACTTTCACCCGCTGTCCAGTGCATCGATTTCCCGGCATGGAAACGCACCAGTCCGTATTGACTGGCAATATTAATGAGTGGGTTTTCGCCGGAAGCGTCGAGCTCTAATAGGTTCTGGCCGTCGAACGTTTGTAAAGCAATGCGATGCGGGTCGTCATCCAGCAGCCATTCATGGCCACCGGGCGTGACGAGTCGGTTCTGGTGGCTGTTTTCGTTAATCACCGGTCCGGTTTGGTCAAGCGCCGACGCAAAGCCCAGAATGCACGGACGGTTAGGATCGTTGTTCAACAAAGTCACCAGAATTCGACTGCGATCCAACAATGGGTAGTGCCAGCCGGTTGCCTCGGGCTGGTCTGCATTGGCAAAGGGCACCATACGCTCAGTGGGGTAACTGGCATCAGTGTGCTCTAACGGTTCGGTGTTGCGCTCGGTGAAGCCAAAACGCAGTTGATATCGACCCTCCTCGTTCATTTCGGCATAGGCATGTCGGCTCTCAATCTGGGCCGGGAACATTAGCGGTAACGATGGTGGGTTGGGAAACTCCGGTTGGTAGGCACATGCCCGTGCAATCAGCCGCGCGTCGACACTCAACCGCAGACCGGTCTCGGGAGCCGCACGATCGTAGACCTGACCTTCGATGGTCAGAGAGATCACCGTCAGTTCAGGTCCGGGTGGCTCACGATGCCATTGAGGTGGCAACGCGACGCTGCTACCCACACTCAAGGTTGGGAACGTGCCTTCCAGTTGCCATTGCAGGCTCATCGACTGAGCATGGGTTTGACTCTGTTGGCCGGCACGTGCAGCCAAGCCTGGAGCCAGGGGCATATTCGTATCGCGTTGGTATGCAGTGGTTTTACCAGGTTCCGTGGGGTGAAGATCCAAAGCAAAGACTTTCCCTGCTTCCGGAGCGCTCCAGTGGCGCTTCAGTGGATTGGCCTCACCGTTCAAGGCGGCCTTCTTGGCTTGTTGAAGACTGATCAACGGCGGCAAAAAGGAGGTCTGTACCAGATTATCAGCAATGCATATCTGTTCGTTTTCAAGTTCTCCGGCGTGCCAGAAGAAACATCCCAATTCAGCCAACAGGCGACTGATAAACGCCAGGTGAGTTTCACCCGCCTGCAATAATGCCGGGCGCTGATCGGCTTCATGCCCCTGGGCCAACCACACAATCTGTTCCCGGTTATAACCCAGTTCTATCAGGCATTGGTCGATCAGCTGGCGGCGAGTACGGTATAAAAAAAGCCGGGTATTACGCACTTGCTGCCCGGTCGCCAGTAGCGGCTCTAACGTGAACGTCACTTCATCTGCAGTCTCTTCCAAAGCCGTCACAATACCGGGACGCTCGCGTTGAACACCCATGGCATCCGTCATTACCAGGCAAGCCGGTTGGCCGACTTGCGACTGCGCATCAAGGCGCACCTCCGACGATGTCGATACCGTATATTGAAAGGGTTGGCTAAGCCGCTCTCTGCCTTGGAGCGCCTTTACCGTCAGTGTGATGCCCTGCAGCTGCAGGGTTACATTGGCTGTCGCCAGCATGGCCTGTCCTTAAACTGATTGAGGATCCCTGAACGTTCCCGGTTCAGACAACAAGGGCAACTTATGGAAAGCCCTTTTACGGATCGTTGTTCTTAAGATGCGGCGTTGCCATTCACCGCGTTATCTAATCAATAGGGTGACGCCTGCGTGGTCAGTTATTCCCCACGGTCCCGCCTTTCACAATGATCGAATCTGCTGTCATTTCAATCTGACTGGCATCGAGAGTCAGGTTGCCGCTGGCGTCGATTTGCAGCGTGCTGCTTCCCTGAGTCAAGGTAATACTGCCGCCTGCTGACAGGCTGATGTCTGACCCGGCTTCGAGTGCATAACTGCCGTCTTCGACGACCACCAGCTGATCACCCGATTGCACATGCGTGCTCATGCCCTCGGCCGCTTCGACAATCCATTGACCGGCAGCCTCTAATGTCATGTCACCCTCTTCAGTCACCCACTGAATGTCCTCAGCGGCCGTCATTTGAATGTGACTACCGGACTCATGCCGTATGTCTCCCTCTTCGGTCATCAACTGCAACTGACCTTTGACGGTCACCTGATGATCTGCGCCAACATCAACAGACAGATTCTCACCGGAGCTGATTGAGATATTTTTACCGGCCGTAACCGTCATGTCACCTTCGTCTGTCACGAGCGAGACCTGGTGATTGTCTTTGGTCGCATCCAACTCCAGTCGGTTTTTTTGCTCCAGCGTGTTCAGACGAATCTTTTCCGAGGACGGTGTATCGTCCATCAGGAACTCATGTCCGGAACGGGTACGGATCAGGTTCTCGTAGGCGTTCTGTTCGGTGACCACACTCGGAGTCTGCTGATTGGTTGCGGCACCGAGAATAACAGGGCGATCGACGTCGCCATTTTCAAAGCCGACGACGACTTCTGTGCCAACGGTCAAGGGGAAATGCATACCATGATCTTCCCCACCAAAGTGCTGCATCAGGCGGGTTGGCAGACTGGTATGCCCAGCCTCACTTTGTCGGTCAAAGGGCAGCCGGATCTGATAGCAACCGGTTGAGTCAACTTCAGCAGTAATGGTTGCGGTTAGCGTGGAAGCAATGCGATGAGCCGGCGGCAGGATGGGCAGATAAGGTCTGCCGGCTGGTACGGCAATCACGGAGGTCTGAAACGACCGCGACTGACCGGAACCGGTTGCGTTTGATGCAGCAAATTGCTGTCCTTCCAGTTCCGTTTGCACAATGACATACTCGCCATTCCATTGCGGGTGCCCGTTCAGTCGTATTGTCATGCCGGGTCGCAAGCCCCGGCAGTTCGATTGCAACAGCAGTGACGACGCTTTGGCTTCGTGGGCAATTTTTAATTGCTCGGCAAACTGGTTGGCCTGATCATCGCTGGCCGCATTCACGCCCCAGCGAAAATCAGTGAGACTTGAGCCTTGAGCGGTCAGCGCTTCACCATAAACCGGTAAGGCCTGATCCGCCTGGTAATCGGCTACCTGAATCTGTCCCGGTGTTGCCTGCCACTGTCGACGCACCATGCTGACGTACTCTTCATCGGCTGCGGCCCCACGAGCACTGCGAAAACTCAGATCAATGGGTTCACCGGCCAACGGCAACTGACTCAGGTCGTCAATTATCTGAACCGTGATGTTTTCATTGCCATGATCAACGGTTAGCATGATGCCGTCCTGCAACAGGATGCGGTACAGAAACGCCCAATCACTTTCCTGATATTGTACGGTCATTGGCTTCGGAGAAGGTTCTGTGGCTTTCACCTCAATCGCAAATCGACCATCGGCATATTCGTTCAAAATGTCCTGCGCGATACTCAATGACGACTGCTCAAGGAATACCCGATGCGTTCTCTGACGCTGAAGTGATTGTAATGGCGACACCAACGTCAACCAGTAACCTTCAGCGTCGCCATTACCCTGGCCTTCCATTAAACTGGCCACTTGGGTGACAACGGGTGCCAAAGTGCCGCGCCAGAACAGGCTCACGACCGCCTTTCGGTTCAACAGCGATTGAGGGTCCAGCTGCGTCATGGCCAAGACCTTTACGCGAATGCGATCGTCAATCTGGCCAAGCGCCCAATCAGACACTTCGACGGACTCGACAATGAAATCGCTGTCGCCGTGTCCTTCGATACTGATGAAGTACTGACTCTCATCCGCAAAACCCAGCTGCCGAACGGTTCGGTTGATGTTGGAAATATTAATTGTCATGTTCCTGTCCTTCTGTAATTCCATCTCACCGCCCCAGAATCTTTCCGGGACTGCCGTTCCGCGATAAACGGTTACGGGTAAGGTGAATCGAGCCGTGCGTTACTTCCTTTTGCACAGATTGCTGTGAGCCGGCTTTGTCACGAATCAGTCAGGCGTAAGCACTTTCCTGATTCATCACATCGCTTTGAGCAGGACGATCAGCGTAAACACAATCAATCTGCCCCTGTTCGTTCAGTTCCAGTGTTAATGAATCCGGCATATCGTCTTCCGCCATAAACTGCAGCAAGCTGTGTGCGATTCCCGGCATCAGTTTTTGCTCAATCAACGCGTTCACATAACGGGCGCCGGTGTCACCGGCGGCACATTGCTGAGCAAGATTATTAAGTACCGCTTCGTCACAACGGAATGCCAGTTGATATTGCTGATCCAGTCGTTGTGCAATCACATCCAGTTTCAACATAACGATTTGTCGCAGTACATCTTCGGACAACGCCACAAATGGAATCACCTGCATGCGCCCTAACAAGGCCGGTGCAAAACGCTCTAACAAGGCGGGTTTAATAAGAGCCTGCAGTTCAGAGAGCGTCGGAGGCTGCCACGGTTCTTCTGCTTGAGCGGACACTTCAGCGAGACGGTCCAGAGCGTCGGTGCCACCCTGCGCCATGATATCGGCAACCTGCTCATCGTGTGATCGTTCGAGTGACCGCTGACTGATTTGCTCAGCGCCCAAGTTACTCGTCATGAGTATCAGCGTGTTTTTAAAATCAATTTCCCGACCCTCACCGTCCCGCATGAAGCCACGGTCAAACACTTGATAAAACAAGTTCATGACATCCGGGTGCGCCTTTTCGACTTCGTCCAGCAGTACTACTGAATAAGGGCGTTGACGTACAGCTTCGGTCAATACGCCGCCCTGACCATAGCCGACATACCCTGGCGGCGACCCCTTCAGTTGTGCGACAGTGTGCGCTTCCTGATACTCGCTCATGTTAATCGTGATCAGCGAGCGTTCACTGCCATACAGGTGAGCGGCCATCGCTCTGGCCGTTTCTGTTTTACCAACGCCACTGGGTCCGGCCAGCAAAAAGACACCGACGGGCCCTTCCGTTGTTCGTAACCCGGCTTTTGAAGCGCGCAGCGCCTGCCCCATGGCGGAAATGGCCAGGGTCTGGCCGACAATCGAATCATTAATAACCGACTCAAAGGTTAAAACGGATTGCACATCGTTTTTACTCATGCTGCCAACCGGCACACCCGTCCAATCAGCCACTACATCCGCAATGGCCAGTTCATTAACTTCTGGTTGAACAATCGGTCGATCGGTCTGCATTGCGAGCAGGTCCAGCCGTAACTTCCGGGACGCCTCAGCGAGTTCCTCTAGTCTATCCTCACTTTCCGTGGACAGGCTCAGGTGTTCGTGTTGGCGGCGAATTTCGGCAACGAGCTCAGATTCCTGTTGCCACTGTGCGGTAATATCGGCCGCTTGCTGCAGACAGGCCTGCAGTTCCTGTTGCAGGGTTTCCAGCAGGCTGTCGCGGATGGCAATGCCCTGTTGATGCTCCGCCGACAACTGTTGAATTCGTGCTTCCAGGTATCGCTGACGTTCACCCAGCGATTCCAATTGCTGAGGAACCACCGATTGCCCCATTCGCACGCGCGCAGCGGCGGTATCCAGCAGATCGATGGCTTTGTCTGGTAGGTAACGTCCGGTAATGTAGCGATCTGACAGTGTCACGGCGGCATCGATCGCGGCGTCGGTGATTTGCACCTGATGATGAGACTGATAAGTATCGCGCAGCCCATTCAGCATAAGAATCGCGGAATCAAGACTCGGCTCTTCCACCGTAATGTTCTGGAACCGTCGAACCAACGCCGGGTCTTTTTCAAAATATTGTTTGTACTCACTGAAGGTCGTCGCCGCAATAGTGCGTAACTCACCCCGTGCTAACGCTGGCTTAAGCAGATTAGCGGCATCTCCCAGCCCTGCTTCACCACCGGCACCAATCAGAGTATGAGCTTCGTCAATGAACAGCATGACAGACCCAGCCGCATCACGAACCTCATCAATAACGGCTTTAAGACGACGCTCAAACTCGCCTTTCACACCCGCACCGGCCTGCAGCAGACCCATATCCAAAACATGAATACGAATGTTCTGCAGTAATGCCGGCACTTCGCCTCGCACTACTTTCTGGGCCAAACCTTCCACCACTGCGGTTTTACCTACCCCAGGCTCACCTACCAGAATGGGGTTGTTTTTACGGCGACGACAGAGAATATCAATGGCCATTCGAATTTCTTCGTGACGACCGGTAATCGGGTCCATGTCATCCGAGGCCGCACGTTCGGTCAGGTCCGTGGTGAACTGTGCCAGGGCTGATTCTGCTTCCGGCGAGGCACTTTGCTTAAGGGAGCGAGCCTTGACACCCTGACTTTGAACGCCCTCGACCGATGCCTGACAAATGGACAACCGATGCTGCCGAAGTTCTTCAAGAACAATCGGGTCCAGTTCACGGAAACCTGAGAAGCCGGGCACGACCGGAGCCAGTTCGATGATCGCTTCAAGTAATGCGGCACTGTCAATATCATCACGGCCATAGTGTACCGTGTTGATCAATACAGCTTTTTCAAGCGTTTGAAATAACGCATCGGAAATACCGGGTTTTCCCTGATGATCTGAGCGTAGTGCATTCACCGATTCGATCATGGCTTGCCACAAACGGTCGACGTCGACGTTGAAATAAGCCACGATCGCATCAATGTGTAATCGCCGATCATCTTCCAATAGTTTTAGCAGCAGATGTTCAACGGTGATTTGATAGTGCCCGCGACTCGCCGCAAACCCGGCGGCGGCTTCCATCATGACGCCGCAATCTGCATTCAGTTTGTCGAGCAACGCACGAAGTGTTTTTGCGTTCATGGTTTCTTCCTTTTCTTGCGTTCTTCCATTAATCGTCCAGAGCTCATGCGGCTCGGTTGTATTGCTCTGACGTCAGCTTCATGGTCAGCGCCCGTTCCGAGCATCCACCCAACTGCGTATGAACGCCCAACTGACTGTCATGTTGACCCAACGCCCACTGTACTTTGGCGCGCGGCTTCAGTTTGATCGAGACATCAAAGTCGACACCTTCCGGCAAATAAGTCTTGAGCAGTTCGGCCATGCGATCCCCGATTTCCCCACCAGGTCGAAAATCCTGAGCGTCGTCGTGCGAGACTGGACCGATATCAACCCCTAACTGCTTACCGATCATCGGGATGGCGTCCCCCAGGCAGGTATCCACGCCCAATGCTTTTTGCCCATCCAGGGTGAGTCCATCTTCAATGGGTATCCAGGTGACCCGCTCGGTATCCACACTGAGCTCGTCGAACGATGTTGCTTCTTTCAGTACATCTTCCAGAGAGACGGCATCTCGGGCCGTCCCCAGGTAACTACCACCGAACGCCATGGCACCGGCATTCTTTTGCCAGTACTGCCCGGTCAAGCCACTCACCATGCGCCGATACAAGCCTTCTTCGCCTGCTTCGGTGACCAGGTTTTGTTTCTTCCAGGCCTGATGCGTCAGCTCGTAGAGGCGCTGATTAAAAATATCGAGAAACGCCTGCAAGCGCTGACCATCCGCACCGCCTTCTGTGACGTCGTCAAGAAAGTACTGTGGCAATGGAGAGTCGACCCCATAGAGCCCCATAAACCGAACAATAACCTCAAGCTCATTGCCAGCGCGTTGATCCACACGACGCACATCGGAAGCGGGGAACGCCAGGCTGGTGTCCGGTCGGATTTTGACCTTCTGGCTGACACCGGTTTCGCCATGCTGTGTCAGCTGCTCCAACAAAAACAGAAGCTGATGAAGCTGATATTGATGGCCCTGTGCCAGTATGTCGGTCAGAACAGGGCTTTGCTGCCAAACACCGGGTTCCATATCCATTCCTTGTAAGTCGGTAACTGAATAATCTTGGTTTGAACAAACTCTGTCATATTCGCAAAGCCACTGAAGAAATAGTGCAACATCGCGCCAAACAAATACATGTCGGAGCGATTACTGAAGCCCGACTCCGCCAGCTCGACACGAACTTCCAAGCCTTGAAACAAAACGCCCTGTTTGAGTCGATGAGTTGCATGAGTTGTGATGCCGCTGATGGCCGAAATCCGTTTTTGATTTTCCGGCTGCCCGCTCCAATCAAATAAACTGAGCAGTTGTTGTACTTGCTCGACACTGCTGATGCTACTTAATGTCACAGATAGCAAAGAGATCAATTGCCATTGATAATCCTGAATGTCCGGAGCGTGCATCAAACGGCTCGGGCGAGTAATGTTGGCCACCGTTAACAGACGCGCATCCGCTCCCTGTAGGGTATTCAGCCCTCCGAAGTCAATGTATCGTCGCGGGTACTGGTCATTGCAGACGCGGGTCTCAACCGACAATACTTCCTGATGAAATGGCGGTGCCGACGTCAGCGATAAGTAAGTCAAACGGTTATCCAACCCGGCGATACGGGATTCGGTTGAATACACCCGGTCGTCGTCTTGACGATTGCGCATCGCATAAAGCGGGTAATAATCGTGTGTGTGGCCCGTAGACTGATCGCGCCCGGTAACCGACTCCACACTGTACACTGAGGTATAGTCCGCAATCTGTCGGTCAGGCTTCACCCGATAATCGGTACGTTTATGATCAAACAAGATCGGCTCGGCATCGTGTTCGTACAGATTAATCGCCGGCACGCAATTCAGTTTCAAGTGACCAATGTCCAAGCGTGTATCAACCGGCAGGCTGATCGGCGTTTCGATGTGAATAACAAGTTCATCGGCCGTTTCCGGAAGATCAAGTTGCTGCAAGCCCAACAGCTCGACGAATAGGTATTTCTCCCGTGCGCAGAAATAATCGTGGATCACACTGAACGCCGACCGCGCACGACCGGCGTAGGGCAGTAAGGAATCTTCAGCGGCGGTATGCGCCAGTTTAAACCGCAACCGATCCTGAACGGCCATTACCGGACGACCTGGTACCGATGCTGTTACCCGGGTATCGGATGCGGTCAACGCATGAATCAGTGTGTAGGCCAGTTGCCAATCCGCAAAGGCGTATAACTTGAGTGCCGACAAGTCCATTTCTTGCCAGTCACTTTTTGGTTGCTTACGAAGATGGATGTCAATCTGTGCGCCCCCACCTAACGATTCACGTCCGCTGAGATGGCTAATCGACAAGGGCTGTACCTGTACCGCTTGAGTAGTTGTGAACTCACAGTTTGCGTTCATCGGACCGCAATTGACGGCCCGAACCTGCTGTCCTTTACTCAACTGCACCGCTTCTTTCAGCACACTCCGACCTGAAAATTCCAGCACGGTACTGGAAGGATAGGGTCGGATGAGCGCCGGCATCAACTGCTCCAGTAAGGCACCACTGATCTGTGGGACAGCATCGTCCAATCTCAACCGGATTTGCGAGGTCAGAAATGCCATACCTTCCAAGAGGCGCTCGACATAAGGATCACGATCTTTAATCGATTCCAGATTGAGCATAGAGGCCTGCTCTGGATAGGCTTCAGCGAACTCCTGCGCCAGCTCCTGCAGGGAGCGCATCTCAGCTTCGAAGTATTCCCGATAAGACTGCATAACATCACATCCGATTCGGCTGCATAACCTGCGCCTGATAGTTGCTTTTAAAAAGGGTTTGAAATCTCACCGCTGTGCCGTCTGCCAACAGTCCGCTGATTTCCATGCGAACGACACAGCGTCGAATATCTCGTGTACGCGGCTGAACGCGTACGTTACGTAATCTGGGTTCATACTTTTCAATGACCTGCTTTACTGAAAAAGCGATGTCCTGTTCTGAATACGGCAACTCGCGATAGAACATGTCCAGATCGGGTAAACCATAATCCGGCAGATGCTCTAAAACGCCCTGTCGTGCGTTCAACAGACGAATCAGATGATCGTGGACACTGGTCAACAGTTGATCCTCGCCCGGATACCGTGAGAGCGGGTTACCTGCACTGTCATGACCTTTTAATACATCGTAAAGCGCGTACATAGGAAAAGTCCGAATCAAAAAGCGCACCCAAGGGGGTGCGCATAAAAAGCCGATCAGCGGCCTTCAACCCAAGAGTCGGAAAACTCGATGTTTCCGTCGAGGTACGTCCAGGTAATTTTCTGGTAACGAACGGCAACCTGCTCAAGATGCGGGAAGCGTTCTTTTTCCAGATCCTTAACGTTTTCCATCTTCGGACCCACCGAAGTCACACGAACACCTTCCAGCGTGTGACGGAAGTACTCAACTTCAGTACCGGTGTCATCGATTTTGTACCAGCTCAGAACCAGTTTCGACAGCGTCTGGCCGTTTGAACAGGCTTTGTACAGGTACGGTGTTGCCGCATCAAAAGCCTTGGTAACCACAAAAGGCTCATGCTTACGAGTACCTGTCAGTTCACCAGAATCCGCGTCGGTAGGAATACGGAGTTCGTGATCGAACGCCAATACTTCTACAGACCCTTCGCGGCCGGCAACATTTACTGATCCGCTGATCTCGTTTCCTTGATCATCGGTGATCCACATATAAGCGGGAATCGCCATCTAATATCTCCTTAATTTTTTGCATTAATGCGCAGCACGACACAAAGGCCGTGTATTCCAGATCTTACGATCGCGCTTTTTGGAATGAGGTCTGAACCCGGTCATCAGACCGGGTTACTCAGAAACCGAATTACTCGGGCAGCTGTGATACCAACGACAGCCGTACATCGACGCCTTCCACCTGGAAGTGCGGCTGAACATGCATGTTGACCGAATAATATCCTGGGTTATCGGCCGATTCAGTGACGGACACCTGACCGTCTTTTAACGGATGCGACGCCGCCAGTTCCGGTTCAGGATTGTTCATTTTGGTCACCAGGCCTTGCAGCCAGCTGTTCAACTCATTTTCCAGATCCAATCGGGACTTCAATGACCCGATGTTTTCCCGTTGCAATACTTTCAGGTACTGAGCAATCTTTGACACCAGTAGGATGTATGGCAGCCGGGAATTAATCCGGGAATTGGCCGTGGCGATATCGTCATTGTATTCGACCGGCTTCTGCGTTGAGTTGGCTGAGAAGAAACAGGCATAGTCACTGTTTTTGTAGTAACTCAGTGGGATGAAACCATGATCGGCAAACTCGAGTTCTTTAGTTTCTGAAATCAGAACTTCGGTTGGAATCTTAGCCTCCGTTCCCCGGCCGGACTCATAATAGTGAACCGGTAGGTTTTCCAACTTACCGCCAGCTTCCGGCCCGCGGATGTTCACGGTCCAACCATGATTTTTCTGACTCTGTGCAATGTTACTTGCAAAAGCAAACGCCGAGTTACCCCAACAATAGCGGTCATGCTGCTCGCCAGTTACCGACTCGCTGTAGCCAAAGCTACGTACCGGGTTGTTTTCGCCGTACGGCAAGCGCAACAGGAAACGAGGGAAGACCAAGCCGACATAGCGTGCGTCTTCGGTATCCCGGAAGCCTTTCCAGCGCAGATACTCTGCACGGTCCATGTATGAAGACAGGTCCTGTATCTTAGGAATGTCTTCTACCGTCTCTTTACCGAAAAATGCCGGACCTACTGCACTGATAAACGGACAGTGAGCCGCACTGGAGACTTTCGAAATTTCAGTCAGCAATTCAACATCCTGCGCTGATCGATCGAACTCAAAGTTACCGATCACCGCAGTAATGGGTTCACCCCCTGGCGTGTCATATTCCTGGGTATAGATGTGATCGTAATAGCCGGACTGGGTCGTATCTGGTGATTCCTCAAAGTCTTCGAGCAAGTCTTCTTTGGTGATATCCAACAGCTCAACTTTACTGTTTGATTTAAAGTCAGTTCGATCTACCAGGAACTTGAGGCCACGCCATGCAGACTCTACTTTCTGAAATGCATCGTGATGTAACACTTCATCCAACTGTTTGGAAATGGTGTCATCGATAAGCGCAATGTATTGATCAAGAAGACCTTTATCGATACGTTCAATCTGCTGACCAGAATCGAGCGCGACCTGAAGAAACACCTGCAATGCGGCCGTGATTCGTTCATTGGGTTGCGCATCGCCCATGGCTTTTGAAGTTTCGAATTTTTTGATTTCAAGCCCGCTTTGCATCGGTTCGATATCAATCAAATCGCACAAACGACTGTAGACCGTTCCTTCTTCCGTGCTTTCACTTGCAACGGTCTGTTTTGCTTCTGCCATATCCATGATTAGTCTCCTGCCACTTCCGTGTTTTCGTCCGCTTTGTCAGCTTCTGAGGCAATCAATTTACTCAACTCTTCTTTTAATGCATTGAGGTCTGTCTCATCCTGCATAATGCGTTCAACTTCTTTACGAAGTGAGCTGTTATCGAGAAGATTCGATTTTAAATCTTTCAACAGGTTTCGCATGGCCAGCAGGGAACTTACTTCAGGAATCTGGGCTGCGACCTGCTCAGGGTGGAAGTCTTTGAACTTTTTGAAGGTCAGGTCCACGGCAATTTCAGACTCAGGATCATCTGAAATACGGTTTGGAACCGAGAACTTCGCTGACGGGGCCATGTCCTCCATAACCTGCTCGAGGTTCGACGAGGTAATGTTTACGCGCTGGCGTTCACTTAAATCACCGTCCCCTTTGCCATTACTGAAATCACCCATCACCAGCAGCTTAAGCGGTAATTCTTTCTTTACCGTTGCACCACCCGTTTCCAGATCTAATGCGATATTGACCCGAGCTCGAGGAATTTCGTTTTGAAAGCTATCGCTCATGTTATCTCCTGTTAATTTCCTAGAGCCACTGAATTGCACTGGCAACGTCAGTGGTACACATTAATGATCGCAGGCGTTCAATCTGGCTTTCCATGTCCAGGCGCTGATCGTCCTGCTCGATCGACGTTAACTGCTCCTTCAGCAATCGATATAACGTTCTCCAGATCTGCATGGCAGTCTGCGGAGCGGTACCGGCCAAATGATAGCGATCAACATCTTTTACTAACTGCAGCAACAAGGGTGTCGCCAGGTTACTGCGATCCTGCTCAACACAAAGTTGTGCTTTACAAAAATCGTTTTGAATGCGTTCAAGTTGTGACGAGGTGGCTTGCTCTGACAGCCAGACCAAAGCAACAGACAGGGAGTCAGACTCGGCGAGAGCCCTCGCCTCCTGCAGCCATTCCGACAAACGGTCAGCGGCCTGGCCGGTCTGGGCGCCACTTTGCTGGTTCTGCTCCAGCCAGGCGGTCACCTTTGCCGACGCAAAAGGTTCGTCATTGTCAAACCGAAGCTGCAGCAGCTTCGGGAACTTCTTTGTCAACAACAGGAGCTGGCTGAGAATCAATTGATTGATGGACGCCTGATTCATCTGCTGAGCACAGTCAGCGGCTTGCTTCATGATATCGAATAAGAAGTTTCCACTGGGTTCCATAAAAGCATCAATGGCCGCGATAAGACCCTCTTCCCATTGCTGATTGTCAATAGCGTTATGAATGCGGGTTAAACTGGTGGCTCTCGGTGCGGGCAGGCGGGTCTTACCATCATCATTGGGAGGCAACGTTAATCCGACCCATTGCACCGTACACGCCAGTGAGACTTGCTTTTCATAGGATCCCTGCTCACGGTAATAGCCCATTAACTGGCGAACCGATTGTTGGTACTGCGTGGACGACTGTATCGTTCCTTGCGGCATCGGTGCGCTGGACTGGCTGGCCGTTGACGGTTCCTGAGGCTGATCGCCTGAGCTTTGAGTTTTTGCCGGTTCAGGTGCTGGTTGCTTTTTCGGTTGTTGCGACTGAATCCATTTGTGCAGCTCCGGCCAACTCATGGACTCCCCAGCTGACTCTGACAGCGCGGAAAATAAGGCGTCATAAACAGCGGCGGCCTGTTCTGCGACATCCCCGCTGACACTGCCAGTCGCCTTTTGGGCGAAGTTCAGGATCTTTTCCTGTTGGAACCAACGCAAGGCGGATTGTTTGGCTTTGGTACGATTAGGATGAATGTCTTCGCCATAGGTTTGGAGCAACTGCAACAACAGTGTCATGCCTCTGGCCAAGCCTTCTAAACCGTCTTGGCGTGCCATCGACAGCATCAGGTAGGACGCGACACGAATGTCTTTTGCTTGTTCGCTGAGTATGTGTTCGGATAAGGTTCGAATACGCTCAAAATCGACATCAGACTTTTTCTCAATCTCTGATTTCAGATCACTGAAAGTGTCGGAGTAACGTGGGTCTTCTCCAACCGGATTATCTGGCTGAATGGGAGTGACCAATGTTGCTGTCTGTTCAATCCATTGCTGCATGAAATATGTCCAACCTTAAAACTTTTGATACCAGTCGATCATTAAGTCCAGAAGGTTCGCCTCCTTCCGGCCTAACCAATGACTGGCCATCATTTGATGCGAGTCAGTTACTAATGCTTCACGAGCCATATCCGTCCATCCCAGAAACTGTGTATTCATATCGGCGCTGTGCAATGCCAGCTCCATCGCCGTCGCCGTCAGCGGCTTGGTCAGAATAAAGCATCGACAATCTTGTTCGGTGTCTATCCAGAACACATCGGGACACCAGCTTTTGTCATTAATAACGGCACTCAATAATTGCATCCAAAACGCCAATGATTTTGCTGTCGTCACTCCGGAGGGCAAAGGCAACCAGATTCCCTGATATACCCGATGCAGACGACGGGTCTTCAATACCTCCAACAAGGCGATCAGCCCACTGAGGGCCTTTCTTTGTGAAGTTTCATCGTCACCCGCCAAAGGCTGAAGAAACGCCTGTAATCTAATCGTCTCAACCATTTGCATCGCCTGTCGTCGTGCAATGCGAACATCGCAATAACTGAGCGATCGATTCAAATCACTCAGCATGCTGACATCCAAAGATTGCCGTTCAATCGATAACATTTCCGGCGCTTCAATCAGGTCACTCAGCCGGTCCATGGCGCTGACAAATAACGCATCCGGCTTATAAGAAAACTCAGGATCCGTCACCCGGTTAAACACCAAAAAAGGGTATTCGCGGCCTGCGCTGTCCATACTAGGGATAATCAGCGCTAATAACCCTTGGCGATCGATACTGGCAGCCTGCAGCACACCCAACGATTGAAAGGCCGTCAAACGGGTTTGCTCCGGGAGTTGGAAATACAGTGTTTGTATAATTCCATCCAGTGCTTTAACTTCACGCCAACCTGCATCCACCTGTATAAAGTCAGCAGCGCTGGGAAGTTTTCCTGACGCGCCAACTAACGATTGAGGTGTTGGTTCAGGCACTTCCTCGGTAGCAGCTTTCCGGTACCCAAACATAATTATCCTTTAAATAAACTGCTTGGCAGATAAAAGCCCTGCAGCGCGCTTTTGTTGAGCACACTGCCAGCCCGGTCGGCCCGCACGCTGTAACGCGCAGAAACCGTTTCACCGTTTGCCAAGGTTAATGGAAAGCTGACTTTAAATTCGGTGCCACGCTCATGAGCAATGTCAGAGTGTCTCAATAAGCGAACAAACGCCCAGGGGCCTTCGAACTTCAAATCGGCATAGCCGGAACCACCATTCAGATGGACTTCTACCTGGGCCATCTGACTGCTTTCAAGAGACCAGTAAAACTCGCGCCACTCTTCTGGCTCGTTACGATATCGATAGGTGTGATTATCGACAGCCAATCGAGATTCGCTAACGCCCGGTGTTGGGATAGGCGAGACCCAATACTTCATACCGGTATTGCTTTGCTCGTCAAACAGGCCCGTTACAATGCTGCCGGCAGAGTTCACGGCATTAAACACATCAGGGTTGAACGCCAGGCCCTGTCCAAGCCAGGTACGAACTTTCCAATTACCGCTGCGAACCTGAACAAATGGCTTCAGGTCGGTGTTGATAAACTGCCAGAACACACCCGCTTCGGGCTGGAAGAAAGCCGTCACATCCCGAACCACGGCGTCTGATGACGAATCCGCGAACGGGAACCGCCCCTGAATCGATTTCCGATAAGCGCCATAGACGGTTTCCTGCCAGGCCGTTTGCAGAGAACGTTCACTGGCGGCCAACATGCCATTCCATACCGCGCGCAATGGCGACGTCAACAAAGGTGACATCTGGCCCTTTACAACATCGTCTGTGCCCTGAAGGAGGTTATCGACATTGATCCAGGCACTGTAGAGCCGATTACCCGAACCCTGACCTGAGAGAAGATCTCCGGCGTAACGACGCGCTTCCTGGTCAGCATCTGAAGCCACACGAATGACATCCAACTCATCCGCCAGCGGTGCTATTTCAGCAATGTACGCTTCCAGCACATCCGGTCGACCGCTGTCATCAGTGTCTTTTATAAGAGCGCGCAGCTCTTGACTCAATCCAGCAAAAACCGGGTTCAATGGTGGCTCCGGCAGGTCGACGGTGGTCGTATCGGAACCCTCGGCTGACGCTTGTTCCGGCAACTCCGGTCGATCGATATCAGATATCTGAAGGTTTTCGTCAAGCGTCAGGAACAAGCGCATCAGTACGCCATCGGTTTCCGAAATCGCCTTCAATGATTGAATGGATCGGGTCAAATCCGAGTGCCTGACGGCCGCCGTTTTACTCACCAGATCGGACCACTGAACCACATAGTCCGAAAAGTATTGCTTGCGAATAGCCTGCTTCAGTGTTTCAGCTTTCTTTTTCACATCGGCATCAGAGACATTATTTAGCTCCAGCCCTAAAACCCAATCACCACGACTCGCCGCCTGAGCCAGTGCGTTGATTTCGGCTTTAACATAGTTATCCCATGCTGAGCGCGTGTATAGCTCTGAGAACTCCGTGTTATTGGTCAACACGCCATCGACCTCTGGCCCAAGCAACGATCGTAACGTGACCGTTGGGTACTGGTTTGAGCCTTTACTGAGCATCTGCTGATAAAGAAGATCGGCATCTGGTGGCGTTTGCAATGCCTGCTGGCCTTCAGCAATCAGCCGATCATTGAAGTGCCAATAGTCAGTCCGGTCACCCGCGACCGTCTCCACCACATGCTGCAGATAAAACCCGGTCAACGCATTTAATGAGTCACTCTGTGATGCTGACATTGGCTGGTTCTGCTCGTCGAGATACGCCGTCCAAAGGTCTGTCAGATAGGGGCCGACCACATCACGATCGTACTCATCGGGCTGTGTCGTCAGCATCTGATAGATTTCGAGCAACTGGTAATACTCATGACGAGCGGCAGCCTGTTGCTGATCATCTAATGTTGGCCACTGTTCACTCATTTGCTCGAATTGCGTTTGATAAAAAGGCATAACCTGCGTTCGCATAGCCTGATCAACACTCTGGACGAGGAGGTGCCGCATCGGCTCACCATGGGTGCCAATCAGGTCATAACGGCTCAACAGACTGAGCGGCGAATAGGTATGAATGGATTCCAGATCCTGATAGTGCTGGTGCAGTTCGATCAGCGCTGTTGCGCGTTCAATTTCAGACGCCGTCGACGTCTGCAACTGTTCCGCGAGCTGCTCTGCTTTGTTGACATAGTCAGACAGAAGCTTGTTGTTGGCGGTATAGGTTCCGGTTAGCGTAAGACCCGAAACCGTTGCCAAACCAACAAACGACACCAACAATAAACTCTTTGCGGCCAGATGCAGACGCTGACGTTTTCGACTCCCGCGAACGGCATTCTTCAATGGAAAGATGACCTGAGTAAACAACTCGGCAATGAAGTAACTGCGCTGACTGCTACCGCTGCGTTCAGTCAACCCCAGCGCTTTAGCAAACACATCTTTCAGCAGGTTGCTACGTCGCTCAATCACCGCCCCTTCCTGCATACTGCTGGTAAAGTAAACGCCGGCAAACCAGGGTTTTTCATGATAGGGGCTGTCTTTAGTCAACATGCCTATAAACTCAACCAACCGTTCTGACAAACCGCTGAACTGGGAAGGGTACTGAAAAATGCCATTTCGTTTATCAGAGTCGTTTGCCAACAGCATTTTTTGCGTTCGCTGTTCGTACAGTCGCTCAGTCAGTTGGGCCAACTGACTCTTCAGAACATTGACGACATCAGTCCGTTTATCTTCAGTCTGGTCCAGAACATAGACACCCCAGGGTTGGGCTGCCTCGGTGTCGCTAAGGTCTTCAAAGAATGCATCAAAGCCACGAACCATATCGCACTTGGTCAATACCACATACACAGGCACCATCAGCCCAAGTTCGGACATCACCTCCTGCAGTCGGTTTTTTGCGTTATTCGCGGACTGCTGCAATGACTCCGGATCAGACGTCAATAATTCATCGACCGGAAACGCCAGAATGACACCATTTACCGGAACCTGGGGCCGATGCTTTTTTAACAAGCGAAGAAAGCTGAACCATTCCTTATTGTCTTCATCGGTAGAATATCGACCAGCGGTGTCAATCAATACGGCCTGATCTGAAAACCACCAGTCACAGTTTTTTGTTCCACCGATACCATCCATGTGGTAGCGGGTATCATCCTGAAACGGAAAGTTCAGCCCGGAACGAGCGTAGAAAGTACTTTTCCCAGCGGCTGACGGGCCAATAATCATGTACCAGGGCAATGCGTATAAGGCACCTTTACCGCGATACCGACGGCCCAACTGGCTGGTTTTCAGTGAGTCGAGCACAGTCTTAAGTTTGCTGCGAAGCTCCTCATCCTCGACACTTTGCTCAAGATCACCCGCAAGTTTCTGACCGCGAAACTTCAAAAACAGAGCCCGGCCGATAATCCACAATAGATAGATACCAAAGAGACCAGCAATGACGATTAAACGGGACGTAACCGATGTCAGGCCAACATAGCGCCCGGCAAACCAGACGATGACCGCAAGGCCAACGAACCCGGCAAAGACGCCGGTGAACAAGCGTGTCAGAAACGGTAAAAACCTCATGATCAACCCTTTCACTGCCCTTCCTCCTGATCGACCATGCTCGTGGTTTCAGTCATCTTCTCAATCGATTGCGCACTCACCTGAATGGCGTCTTGCGTTTGTGTACTGTAAACAACGGTCATAACAACAATCGCTGCAACAAACAGAACACTCATTACCCAATACGACTGTTGACCGGCAATTCTTGATTTCATCTGATGTTCAGGTGCCGCATTCTCAGACAAAATTCGATTAACTCTGCCCTGCTTTTGTTCTATTTCCGCCCGGAACGTACTGAGGTAGGCCTGCAACTGTTCATAACCAGCAAGTCGATACTTACCCTGAAAGCCAAGTAGCAGAATGGTAAAATAGAGGTTTAAAACGGCCATATCGGTAGAGGAGTCACTACGCAACTCATCAAGCCGGGTAAAAAAACTTTGACCGATGGACGCGTCGCCAAAGTACTCAATGGCCAGTGGCTTAGCCATCCAATCATACTTTTTCGGCCACCTTGAATTGAGTACAACTTCATCGCTGAAGGCAGTCATAGCAAACTTAATATTCCGGATAACATCCGGAGTGACCTGCAACTCAAAACACCGACGCTCCAGCAGCACAAACGCTGATTCGACCTGAGCTCTGAGGTCATCGGGCGCATGATCGGCTTTTTCAGGGGTTTGCAGCGGTACAATCAGATTGAAAATCTGAGCACTCACTTCTGAAATGGTTTCATCTATGGACAGTGTTGTTTGCGTCATATCAGCTTTCTTCCACTGCTATCAGTTCCAGACTGACATCGGCAAAATCACCCATACAAAAAACGCTGAACTGCCCAACTCTCACGATTTCTCGCCACATTTCAGACATGGTGTTCAATTGAAAATACTCATAGCCAGATCGAATCCGAACTTTTGAGGGCACCCGCTGAACATGCTGTACCGGAACGCCCGGCAATCCACTGGCAATCAGGGTTTCCAGCTGCTCCGGTGCAGACACTTTGCAAAGGCCAGGGAATCGGGCAATCCAATCCACCCCGTCCTGATGTGCATCGACAGCGATAAAGAAGGACATAGTCTCCAGCGCTTGAGACGAGATCTTTGTTGATTCAAATCGACCTGCCGATAGTTGATTCAATCCAATGCCCGCTTCCGGACGCTCCTGTTTTAACGACAGCATCGTTCGGATTTCAGAAACAATGGTCTGGAACGTGTTTTCAGTCGTGCCGTGATGGTAAGCCGGCGCGTTACCAAGATTTTCTGGGTTAAAGAACAATGCCAGGCTTTGATGCAGTCCGGTCAGTTTTTGGAAAAACTCAAAAGGGTGATGTTGAGGGACTGAGAGATACTGATCCAGTACGCACTTTACCTCAGCGATGTCACGGTGAAGCATGAGATCAGACAGTTCAGCGGATGAAAAACCGGAAGGATCTGTCATACCCTGACGCTGTTTTCGATAATCACGTTGAAAATTGGTCAACATATCTGTGGTGTTCTGAAGCAGTTCGTATAACCACGGAACACTGTTAATATGCAGACAAGGTGGAAACACATCGGTACTGACTCGATATTCACCATCGTACTGCTTTTGAAAACGAACCAAAGGCAATACCTGCATTTGATCTTTTGCATCCAGGTCGGTAAGAAGCCGAAGATTGGGTTTGGCCAGCATGACTTCTCTGGTACGGGCACTGTCACACTCATCCGGAAGGTCTTTATAAAACGCCATCCAACGGCTGAGCCGGCCATTACTTGTATAACCTGCTGCGCCTTCGACGAAGTGATTCGACGCCAGTGCCACAGACACCGTGACTTCCTGCTGCCCATTCTGGTTAAGATCCAAAAACAGTGGCTCTTCCTGATCGCGCTGATAGTCAATAACCTGGCCGTCTGGAAACACGGCCTGTAACTTTTGCAGTTCAAAACGCCCATCACGAAGCGACACTTCACTCCAGGACAAAGACACGACGCCCCAATAAAACGGATGATAGCTCTTCTTATCGAAAAATGATGACGCTCGAACCTGTCTATCCCAGGCTTGAAAGTGCTGCTGCCCGACAAACACGCCTTCGGCCCAGACTACTTTATTTAGGTCTGACATATCTGTTCCCTGAAAAAAATATTTTGACTATCGATAGGTCAACGAAATGGTCTTATCTTGAATTTGAAGCGCAAGCTGTGTTGAAAAAGGCAACTTTCCAGCATTCACTTTCTTATAAACCAACTGGTCGCCTTGATCTGCATTCCTGAAAAAAGCGACAACGCCCAAGTACTTGGTGCTGTCTACCTTCGGAAGTTCAAAAGAAGATTCAAGACCAGGCGATACCATTAGTTCCCGCTTTTCTAAAAGCGTTGCAGAAAGAATTTCGTCATCTGATCTTAACAACGCGGCCACATCAGCCTTTTCAAAAACGGCAGGATCACTGAGTTGATAGAACCGAACCAGTACCGCATAAGAAGCGCCTGTCGTATCGGTATTGAGTGTGTCTGATGCAGCAACCGTTACGTTTAAACTAGGCGATGCACAACCCTGAAGAAACGAAATCGAGAGAACTAAAAGTAACCCGAATGGGCGAAAGAAATTAGCCACAGTGCACTCCTTTTAAATGGCTCAGGTCCGTTAAACATCCTGTTCTGGACTTCGAAGGAAGGTTACCACCTCAAAGCAAATCCGCAAAACGGCAGACTGTGATCTACGTGGCAACTCTTCAAAACTTCATGCATTCTTTCAAAAGAACTTTAAAAATTGCGAACATGGTCTCAATTAGAGAACCAGAAAAAGAATGCTCATTAAAAGCTTTAAATGCACCTAAAAGTGAGCACTCTTTTTCACCGAACTGATCGCTATGGCATCAACAGGTTTTTAATCTCGGTAAGGTTTTCTCGATCCAGAATAATTGATTTTGGCAAGTCAGCCCTGGTCAAATCAACGTATCGGATATCAATGTACTCATCCGAGGTATCACCGCTGTTTACAGAAAAGGCCAGCTCACTGCTAGAAACCCAATGGATAACCTTACCCGCATAGACAGGATCCTCTTTATCGAATCCATCGGCGTTTTCAAAAACACCCGCAGCAACTGGCTTCTGATACTCATCCAACAACCGGCTGAGATTACGCGATTCTTCAGTTTCAGTATTTAAAGCCCAAAGATCCAGGTGAGTACTGTTGTTTGTTTTGTCATAACCCCAGTACAGCTGCCATTGACCGCCTTCCGAACGAACCAACTGCGTTTCCAACTGAGTCATTGTACTGTTAGCACTGCCACTATCATCTGTGAAAATTCCTGAAACAACTTCATACTCAGAATCATCTACAGTGCCATCGGCCAGATAAATCGTATTTTGTTTCGCATTGCCGTCATGGCTTAAAATTGTCAATGAAGTCCGATTTTCATTCCATTGCCAATCCGCGACGTTAGAACCGCCCATCTCATTGAGCCACGAAACCGGGACGTTTTTCTTACTATTTGTTGCCCAGCTATGAAGAGTCCAACTACCTGAATTACCCGTATTACTTGGTTCCGTTAAGATACCCAGCCGCTGTCCATCCTCAGACCAATCAAACTCAGACGCAGCGGTTAATACGACGCTACTGCCAGTCAAAGTCAGCAGTAATGAGTCATCCCCATCATGAAGCCTCAAACGATTACCCTGAGCATAAACTACTTGGTTAGCCTCATAGGTTTCGTATCCGTCGACAGCGACTGTGGACATTTCGCTTACCCGGATGGTTTTCCCGTTACCCGGACTCCATCGGAAAAGATGAAGGTTATTTGTAGTGCCTTCCCCTGCAGGAACAGCAACCCCACCAAGGAAAAACAGTTGATTGGTTGTCCAACTTGCTCCAGAAATGACGGAACCAGTAAACGCCACTCCTGTGTCTGATAAGACTTCGACCAGGGGTGTTTCAGAGGCTGGGTTCAATACCTTGACGGTATTTCCAGTGATTAGGGCGGCATGCGCCTGCTCTTCTCGAACTAAGTTATTATCACTCCAGATGAGCGCATCAATAGACAACGTCTCTGACTCCGGTTCCAGCACAGTTTCGACTTCAGGTAACACCAAAGTACTCATCCAGTACAACTTGTCTTGGGCGCTATCTTCATCATGAGGCGCTTGAATAGCCAGGTAATGGCTGTCCTGGCTCCAGTATGACTGAAACTCGTTGCTGTCGTGATTATCAAAATCCAAATTAACGTGATGGTTTAAACCGGTTTTGGCATCAAACAGACGCGCCTGCCATTGGGTGTTGATAAGCAACTGCGTGTAGAAAACATAGCGACCATCTGGCGATATATCGACCAGGTAGTTATCACTAGCCATTGCGTCAGCCGACTTTAAATTCACCTGCTTGGCGCTATAAATACCAGTCAGGTAGAGCGGTTTAGAGTTCGCCGTTTGGACCTCTTCCGTTTGACCATCAATCACGATAAAAGGCTCATTGCTGATATCAACACTGATGCTCTTTTCCGTACGGTCGCCATCCGCATCTTTTACACTGGCTGTCAAAGTAACCTGCTGATTAGTGGCAACACCTACCCCTACTTTAAAGATCGCCGTGGCTCCACTTGAGTCAGGATCCAAGGTAACTGCCGAGTCCGAACTGGACCATTGGTAACTGAACTTGTCTGCTTCGGACTGACCATTATCAATGATGGCACTGACCTGAACGGAGCTGCCCGGATAGGCCTTAGGTGACTGCAGCATGAGCTGAACTGACGGTGCCGAGCCTGAGCCGTCTGGCACCTGAACACACGCCACCAGAACCAGACAAACCAAAGGGGCAATAAAATTACGAATCATCCTTATCTCCTTGGACGAAAGATTAATGTCATCAGAATGTGTAAGCAGCGCCAATCGATACGCCGTTGTAACCGCTGGACATCGGTGTATATTGCCCAGCCAGCCAGACAGAATATTGTGATCGGATCTCTAATCCTAATCTCGCATAGGCTTCGGCTGACAGGCCAAACTCGTTGTCGATGGCAACGGCATCGAGTTCACCCGACTGCGATTGCCACTGGTACTGACCAGCGGTCGCATTAACGGAAACTTGTGGCCCACCACCAAACCAACCCTTCATTCCGCCAACAAAAAAATCATGCTCAATCAAAAAAGCAGCACTACCTGACAAGAAATTACCGCCCACAAGACCCGATTCTTCCGGTGCGATCATCGGCTGATAATGGAGTGAAATCATCGGCGTCATCACCAGATGCTGCTCGACGATTAATGGAATAGATGCACTACCCGCGAGAGATAAACGAACCCCGGGAGTTGCCTGTTCATTCACCGGGCCTGCAAAGCCGGCATACGCGCCGATTGAGTAACGGGAAGCGTCCCATTCTACGGCACTGGCAGTTACCGCCAGACCAAATAGAAAAGCGGCCCGGGCGATCGGGTGGGTCATAGTCGAAATCCTTATCGATGAATGTCCTTAAGGCGCGCATCCTGCCAAAGACACTCATTAAAGTGCAGCGCAATCTTTTCTTTTTGCGATGAAGCGCAAGGTTTCGAGATGAACTCGCTATGGGATTGTGAACTCTGTCTGAAAAAATCAGTTTAAGTGGATTAATAAAAGCAGACAAAAAATCGATCATTTTTCATCCAGGCATTCTTGTTTTATCAGCCAACTAACGGATGTTAACGGCCTCTAAAATACCCAGATAATTCAAAATGAAAACGACCTTACTTTGATGAGGGGTGAGATATAGAAATGCCCATCAACTTAGATAGGCACAGCTTAAGGACTCAGAAGAAGAAATAACGAATAGCAGCGCCGATCAAAACCAATGGCACCAAGATGCGAATGATTTTCGCGTACTTCATCTGCTGCTCTTCGGTCAGATTAGTCGGATTACGCGAGGTGAACATCAACACACCAACAATCGCAATCGCGAGGACAAGTAAAATCTGGACAATAGGTGGCATCAATTGACTCCAAACAGTTCGGCCAACTGTTTACCGGGCTGTTCCGCCCGCATAAAAGCTTCACCGACCAAAAACGAATGAATGTTATTCTCGCGCATCAGGGTAACATCGTCCGACGTCAGAATCCCGCTTTCAGTGACCAGAATCCGATCGTCACCCACCAGCGACTTTAGCTGCAATGTCGTCTGCAGTGAAACCTCAAAGGTATGTAGATTTCGGTTGTTCACCCCAATTAGCCGGTTATCCAGTTTCAGGGCTCGCTGCATTTCTGTTTCGTCATGAACCTCAATTAATACATCCATACCATACTCTGTTGCCTGAGCATGTAGATCGGCCATCTGTGCATCATCCAGCGCAGATGCAATCAACAACACACAATCCGCGCCAATCGCCCGAGCTTCCGCAATCTGGTAAGAATCGATCAGAAAATCCTTACGAATCACCGGCAGTTCAACTGTGTTTCTGACATTAATCAGATAGTCTTCATGCCCCTGGAAAAAATCAGCATCGGTTAACACCGACAAACAAGCCGCCTGACCTTCAGCATAACTCTCGGCAATGGTTTTCGGCTCAAACGGGTCGCGTAGCACACCTTTACTCGGTGATGCTTTTTTGATCTCTGCAATGACGGCTGCCTGCCCATCACCAATACGACGCTCAATAGCCTGAGTAAAACCTCTCGGGCCGGGATAGCGGTCAAACTCCTGTTCATGATCTCGCAAACTTTTATAAGCCTGCCGCTGTTTCACTTCCTCAACTTTACGCGCGAGGATTTTCTTAAGAATGGTTGGGGTATCAGTCATGTTAATCTTCAATAATAACCTGTGGTCGCCTTAACGGGCGCTCTGTGTAAAAAGCGCAAACTCTTTTAATTTTTCACTGGCTAAGCCACTGGATATGGCATCTTCTGCCATGCCGACTCCAGCAGAAAACGAGTCAGCGACACCAGAAACATAGATGGCGGCACCGGCATTGAGCGCAATGATATCCGCAGCGCGAGAGGCCTCTTCCAACCCCTTGCCGGAAAACGCAGTCTGTATCAGCTCCAGACTGGTTTTTGCATCCACTGCATTCAGTCCGGCATGCCCCTGAGTCGCCAAGCCGAAATCTTCCGGACGTACCGTGTACGTCGTCACCTCGCCATCCTTCATTTCTGCAACAAAGGTCGGTGCTGCCAGGCTGAACTCATCCAAACCATCCTGAGCATGTACCACCATGACGTGCTCACTGCCCAAGTTTCGCAATACCTGCGCAAACGGCTCACACAACTCTTTAGCAAAAACACCAATGACCTGCCGCTTTACCCGCGCCGGATTGGTTAACGGGCCCAGCATATTGAAGATGGTTCGCATGCCCATTTCTTTACGCGGACCGATCGCGTGCTTCATCGCGCTATGATGTGCAGGTGCAAACATAAAACCAACGCCTATCGTCTCAATAGCTCTCGCCACAACTTCTGCGTCAACAGACAAATCGACACCGGCCGCTTCTAATACATCAGCACTGCCAAAGGTGGATGATACCGCTCGGTTACCATGCTTGGCGACCTGGGCACCGGCAGCGGCAACCACAAAGGCGCTGGCCGTCGAGACGTTAAACAGTTTCTGTCCGGAGCCTCCGGTACCGCAGGTATCGACCAGATTGGGCGCACTGACATCGACGGGAGTAACCAACTCCCGCATGATTTGCGCAGCGCCGGTAATCTCGTCGATGGTTTCACCCTTCATCCGCAACCCCATCAGAAAGGCGCCAATCTGAGAGTCGGTACACTCACCGGTCATCACCTGACGCATGACCTGCTGCATTTCTTCCTGACTCAGATGCCCGTGGGTAGCAATACGGTTTAACGCCTGTTTAATGTCCATGTTACGTCTCCTGCGCTGCTTTGGTTGGCGCTGCTCGATAGTGATCTATAAAGTTTTTCAGCAATAACAGACCATGCTCCGTCATCACCGACTCCGGATGAAACTGTACGCCTTCGATCATCATGTGCTGATGTCGAATGCCCATGATTTCTTCTCGCGTTCCGTCTTCAAAACAGGTCCACGCCGTCACTTCCAACGATGCCGGCAGACTGGCCTCATCCAACACCAGAGAATGGTAACGAGTCGCCGAAAATGGGGATGGCAGACCGTCAAACACACCCAGGGAGTCGTGCCAGACAGATGATACCTTACCGTGCATGATGCTTTTGGCCTGAACAACCTGTGCGCCGAAAACCTGGCCGATGGCCTGATGTCCCAAGCACACGCCGAAAATGGGTAGTTCACCGGCAAACACCCGAATGGCCTCCAATGAAATCCCCGCTTCGTTTGGCGTGCAGGGGCCGGGTGAAATCATCAGGAAATCCGGAGATAGCTGTCGAATCCCTGCTACATCAATTGCGTCGTTTTTCTTGACCAGCACCTCGACATCCAAACTTTCAAGGTAGTTCACCAATGTGTAGGTGAAAGAATCGTAGTTGTCGATCATTAACAGCATGGTCGGTTTTAATGGCCCCTTCAGTTCAGTAAGCACTTACAGTGGGTCGGAAATACAGCAACGAAAACACTCATGGTAAAGCGAGGATTGTACAATTTCATCTACTGTATTGACTCTATCGCATTTTGTTATAGCATACTAGTACATGAATACATTCAATCCGGAAAAAATCGCATTACTCGATCACTTACTGTCGGCTGAATCACCCGAAGAGCTGGACCTTCGGCTCGAACAGTTGCTGACACCGACCGAGTACGACGAAATCATTAAACGGCTGCAGATCTTCCGAATGCTGGAAGATGGCATCCCTCAACGCCAAATTGCCCAAAAACTCGGTGTTGGCATTGCGACCGTATCGCGCGGTGCCCGCGCTCTGAAACCATCTTAACAGTGAGCCTCATGAGTACCGACTACCCCCCTTTCGAGCTTCCCCGAAAACCGCAATACCTCAAAGTGGCCGACCAGTGTGATTTTTTTGAACTGTTCAAAAAAGTCGAAAAGCGCTACGACAACTGTTTTATGCTGGAATCGCTTGGCGAAGACAGCCACGTTGCCCGGCATACCATCATGGGGTTTGACCCGGAGAAAGTTCTGTTCGCCAATGGCCAGTCACTGACGATTGTTGAACGAGACGGCACATCGACGACCTTGGCTTGCGACAACCCCTATTACAAGCTGCGCGAACTGATGCCGCAAAACATCATTTCCCGAATGTACGCCGGAGGCCTGACCGGTTATCTCGGGTACGATGCGATGAATTATTTCGAACCGACCATGAACCTGCAGGCCAGCGACCTGTTCGACGCGTTTCGCTTCGGCCTGTTTAAAGATGGTCTGGTTCTCGACAAAATGACCGGTGAGTTGTTTTATTTCTATTATGACGAAAACCGGATCGACGACATCCGTGCGCTGCTGAATGAACCCTATGAAGGCAATGGGTCGCTGCGAATCACCAGTCTGGGTGACAGCATGACCCGTGAAGAGCACAAAAACGCCGTGCTCAAAGTCAAACAGGACATCATCGACGGTAAGATTTTTCAGACCGAAGTCGGCTTTAAAAAACATTTCAAATTAGAAGGCGATGCCATCAACCTCTATGAGCAGTTACGCGAGGTTAATCCGTCACCACAGATGTATTACGTGAAGTTTGGTGATCAGAAACTGATCGGCGCCAGTCCGGAACTGCTGTTCCGACTTCGCCAGGGAGAGATGGAAACCTTTCCGCTGGCCGGCACAACTAAACGCGGTGCCACGAGCGAAGAAGACACCAACCTGGCACGAGACTTACTGAACGATCCAAAAGAAATTGCTGAACACAACATGATTGTCGACCTGCATCGAAATGATATTGGTCGGGTTGCCCGCTTTGGTACGGTGAAAGTTCGCAGCCTGATGGACATTAAGCGCTTTTCCCACGTTCAGCACATCGCCAGTGAGATCGTCGGCATCATCGATGAGAAAGAGGACATGTTTTCGGCACTCGCGAGTAACTTCCCGGCCGGCACCCTGACCGGTGCGCCAAAAATCGAAGCCATGAAAATTATTGACGACCTGGAGTCGGATGGCAGAGGACCCTATGGCGGAGCCGTCGGTCATTTTTCGTTTAACGGGAACTGCACCTTTGCCATTCCGATACGAACCGTTTTTGCCAAGGGTGAACAGGCCTATGTGCAGACCTGCGGCGGCAACGTATACGATTCCAATCCCGACGATGAGTATGAAGAAATCATGCGAAAGTTCGCCGGCACCCGAAAAGTCCTGGAGCAGTTTATGTTTCCGACCGATAAGACCTCGAGAGGAGCCGACTGAGCCATGAACATCCTGATTATTGACAATTACGATTCGTTCACCTTCAACCTGTACCAGTTTATCGGTGAAATTCTTGAACGGGAACAACGCCAGGGCACCTTGGAGCGCTTTGATATCGTCGTCAAACGCAACGATGAAGTCTCGCTGGCCGACGTCCAAACCATGGCCCCCGACCGGATCATCATTTCGCCAGGGCCCGGCAGCCCGGACGATAAAGCTTACTTTGGTGTCTGTGCCGAGGTTATTACCGAAATGGGGCCGACTACACCGTTGCTCGGCGTTTGCCTGGGCATGCAGGGGATTGTGCATTGTTTTGGCGGCGATATTGTTAAAGCGCCACTGCCCATGCACGGGAAAATAAGCCCGGTGAATCATGACAATAGCGGGGTTTTCCGAGATCTGCCGGATCAATTGGAAGTGATGCGTTATCATTCGCTCATTGCAAATGCCCAGACACTGCCCGAGTGCCTGCGAGTGAATGCCACTGTAGGCGATCTTGGTCGCGATGACTTTGAAGACCGAGCCAAACTGTCTGCCGCCGGTGATTTTGAAATCATGGGTGTCGTGCACCGGAAATTCCCGATCACCGGTATTCAGTTTCACCCGGAGTCGTTCGCAACCGAAGGCGGTCAGGATCTGATTCGACAATTTTTGTTTCAGGCCTGATCCCATTAACCACAGCAGACTGGGGCGGTGAACACAACAACGACGAATTGGAGGCTCACGCATGAGTTCAACATTCCACCCGCCACAACGCACCCTGATGGGTCCCGGCCCTTCCGATGTATCGCCACGCGTACTCGAAGCCCTGGGCCGGCCAACCATCGGGCATCTGGACCCAAGCTTTATTGATCTGATGGACGACTGTAAGCGATTGCTGCAGTACGCCTTTCAAACGAAGAATGCCTTAACCATCCCGATTTCCGCACCCGGCTCTGCCGGCATGGAAGCCTGTTTTGTCAATCTGCTGGCGCCCGGTGACAAAGCCATTGTCTGTCAGAACGGCGTCTTTGGTGGGCGGATGAAAGAAAACGTCGAGCGTATCGGCGCCACCGCCGTCATGGTTGAAGATGATTGGGGTCAGCCTGTTGATGTCGCCAAAGTTGAAGAAACTCTGAAAGCCCATCCCGACGCCAAAGTCCTAGCGTTTGTTCACGCAGAAACCTCAACCGGGGTACGCTCGGATGCCGCCGCATTATGTCAACTTGCGCAGCAACACGATTGCCTGAGTATTGTCGACACCGTGACCTCTCTCGGCGGCATTGAGTTAATAGTCGACGCTTGGGGCGCGGACGCCGTTTACTCTGGCACGCAAAAATGTCTGTCGTGCGTACCGGGCATTTCTCCGGTGACTTTCAGTGCCAAAGCCGTTGATGCCATCAACGCCCGAACTCACAAAGTACAAAGCTGGTTTCTCGATATGCAGCTGGTCATGGGTTATTGGGGCAGTGGTGACAAGAAGCGGGCTTACCATCACACGGCACCCGTCAATGCCATGTATGCCCTGCACGAATCGCTGTTGATACTTGAAGAAGAAGGTCTGGACGCGCTTCACGCCCGCCATCGCCTGAACCACAACGCCCTGGTTGCCGGGTTAGCCGCCATGGGGCTGGAGATGCTGGTTGACGAAGACTATCGACTGCCTCAGTTGAACAGTGTCGTGATTCCGAATGGCACCGACGATGCCGCTGTGCGAGCAACCTTATTGAACGACTACCAGTTGGAAATCGGTGCAGGCCTTGGCACCCTCGCCGGAAAGGTTTGGCGAATCGGGCTCATGGGCCACGCCAGCAACCGCAAAAATGTGCTGCTGTGTCTCGATGCGCTGGAAAACACGCTAAAAGCTCAGGGCGTGAACATTAACGAGGGTGCGGTTGCCGCCGCCATGACCGTCTACTCAGACGCTCGTTAAGCTCTTTTGCCAAACCTGAGTCCAGCTAACGACCGACCACAATGGTCGATCGTTGGCTGAGTATCGGTGAGAACTCGTTATACCCGACTGATCAATTGAAGCACATCTCGTGGGCGCTCATTGGCCTGAGCCTGCACGGCCAGCCCGATCTCTTCACGAATCTGGTTCTGTGTGAGATCGGAAATTTCACGAGCTAAATCTGCGTCACGGATCCGACTTTCCGATTCCGCGTTATTGATGGACGACTCCGTCAACGATTCAACACGACTTTCGATTTGATTCTGCAGTGCCCCCACCTGAGCACTGGCTTCAGAGAACGTTCCCAATATCTGGTCGGCCGCCTGCAGAGATTGGCTGGCGGAGGCTTGTGACTCAACATTCAGTTCATTCAAACCGGCGTCTAACACCTGTTGTGTCACGCGACCTAAATCAACCTCCAATGTATCGCCGGCATCGGGGCCGACCTGAAAGGTCTGTGGTTCGTCGTTTTGAAACAGGGAACGACCATTAAACTCGGCACCTTCGAGCGCGGTTCGGATCTGCTCCTGGATGCCTTCAACTTCCGTTTGAATCAGCGCCCGATCGTCATCCGTATAGGTGGCATTGGCCGCCTGTACCGACAACTCCCGAATACGCTGGACGCCATCAACAAGGCTGTCGATGGTGCCAGAGGCCACCTGCGTCAGAGAAATACCATCACCGGCGTTACGGATGGCCTGCAGTTCACCGGCGCGCTGCGCTGAGAAGCCCTCGGCAATGGCAATCCCGGCCGCATCGTCGGCCGCTTGATTCACTCGCTGACCACTGCTAATCCGCTCGAACGATTGGTTCACCTGCTCTGTACTGCGAGTAACTGCGGGCTGAACCGTTGACGTATTGATACCCACCATCGCTGACCTCCTGAAAGAAAGTACGACAGTCACAGCATACGGATTTCCGCGGCGGCCTGTGTTTCATTCTGTGAACTTGCTGATTTTTTACGGTGTATTGGAGCATTACTGACAGTCGTGAAGCCCCTCAAACACCGTAAAAAGTTGGTCGCCGCACGCATAAAAAAAGCCGGCAATGGCCGGCTTTCAAACAACTCACACGAAGATCAACGATAAACAGGTAAGGTTTTGCAGATATCCAACACCTTACCTTTCACTTCGTCGATGGCTGCATCAGCATTGCCCGATTCCAGACCATCCAGCACATCGCAGATCCAGCCAGCCAGTTCACGCGATTCTGCTTCTTTGAAGCCACGACGGGTGATCGACGGCGTGCCGATGCGCAGACCCGAAGTCACAAAAGGAGAACGCGGATCGTTCGGGACTGAGTTTTTGTTCACGGTAATGTTGGCACGACCCAATGCGGCATCGGCGTCTTTACCGGAATACTCTTTACCGATCAGGTCCACCAGGAACAGGTGGTCTTCGGTACCGTTAGAGACAATGTTGATACCGCGACTCATGAACTCTTCGGCCATCGCCTTGGCGTTTTTCACGACCTGAGCCTGATACTCTTTAAAAGCAGGTTCCATCGCTTCTTTGAAGCATACGGCCTTCGCAGCAATCACGTGCATCAATGGACCACCCTGGCTCTCCGGGAACACGGCGAAGTTGAACTTTTTGTTCAGCTCTTCATTGTCGTGCGCCAGAATCAGACCGCCACGAGGACCGCCCAGAGTTTTGTGCGTCGTCGTCGTTAAAACATCGGCAAATGGCACCGGGCTTGGGTAAACACCCGCAGCAACCAAACCGGCAATGTGCGCCATGTCGACAAACAGGTAAGCGCCGACTTCATCAGCAATTTTACGGAAGCGCGCCCAGTCGACGACCATTGAGTAGGCCGAGAAGCCCGCAACAATCATTTTGGGTTTGTGTTCACGCGCCAGCTGCTCGACCTGATCATAATCGATCTCACCGGTTTCCGGGTTCAGACCGTATTGTACGGCGTTGTAAATACGCCCGGAGAAAGACACAGCCGCGCCGTGGGTCAGGTGGCCGCCATGCGCCAGACTCATCCCCAGTACGGTATCGCCAGGTTGGCACAGAGCCATGTAAACTGCGGCGTTTGCCTGAGAACCCGAATGCGGCTGAACGTTTGCATAGCCGGCACCGAACAGTTCTTTGGCCCGTTCTATCGCCAGTTCTTCGACCACATCGACATGTTCGCAGCCGCCGTAATAACGTTTACCCGGATACCCTTCGGCATACTTGTTGGTCAACTGAGAACCCTGAGCCTGCATCACTCGCGGCGAGGTGTAGTTTTCTGAAGCAATCAGTTCGATGTGCTCTTCCTGGCGCACACGCTCTGCTTCCATCGCTTTCCATAAATCGGCATCGTAATCGGCGATGTTCATGGATTTATCAAACATATCTCTCTCCGCATTAGGTCAGAACTGTTACCTCAACAAGGCCAATAAACCGTTGGTGCCGCTGCTGAGGTAACGCCTCTGAGAAATCGACCAAGAAGTCAGATTCTGTTCAGAAATTCGTCAGATTCAGGAAAGCCGCTATTTTACACATTGATCGGGTCAATCCCAGTCACAGACAGAAAAACTTTCGCAACAATCTGTTCCGGTGAATGCCGAGGTCTATCCAGAGCCTCAAGACTGGAGAACTCTAAACAACAACTGGCAAAACCCGACAGTAATTACAGTTGAGCTAGCACCCGGTTGTTGCTAACGTCGTTCAATCATTAATGACGACAGAGGACGTCCTCCATGCCGCTTAAATTAAAACTGCTTTGGCCATTTCTGGTAACGCTGTTGTTACCACTGGTCGTCGCATGGTTTGTGTATCCAAACCACCTGCCGCCGAGCTTTGGTACCTTTCCACCCGTCGAAGTGCCGGGTACCCCTGGGTTTAACTGGATTTATTTTACCGTTCTGGCCATTGGCGGCCTGGCCGTAACCGCACTGATTCTGTTTCCGAAGCTGTTCGGTTTCCAGGGCGCGACACCGGCCCCGAAACCAACACCCACCTCCTTTCCCTGGTGGTTCTGGGTGGGTGCGGCCTTCATGTGCGCATTCTGGTGGCTGATGTGGAGCCGATCCACCCTGTTCGGTGATCTGGTGTACTTTTCCTTTTCGCCGATGTGGTGGGGCTTCATCATCATGCTCGACGGCATTGTCTACGCCCGTACCGGAGGCAAAAGCCTGATCCGCAATCGGCCGACGCTGTTTATCATCTCGACACTGTTTTCAGTATTCGGTTGGTACTATTTCGAATACTTCGACTACTTCGTACTCAGCAACTGGTATTACCCCAATGGCGTGACGTCGCCATTATCACACGCCACCGTGGTGGCGATTTTCCTGGTCGCCTATTCCACCGTCTGGCCGGCCATTTTTGAGTGGTACACGCTGCTGAACAGCTACCCAAAACTGGTGGCCCGGTACCAAAATGGACCAAACCTGCCTTTGCAGGGCAGTTGGTTGATCATTGGTGGTATCGTCGTCATCGCGGCTTGCGTGGCGTGGCCGTATCCAGTGTTCTGGGGGCTGTGGATCGGCCCGCTGGCCATGATCGTCGGGCAACTGATGCGATTGGGCATCTGGACGCCGATGGAGTCGGTCCGACAGGGCAACTGGTCACCGGCCATTTTAATTGCCGTCGCCTCGTTATTTAACGGTTTCCTCTGGGAGTTCTGGAACCACGGTAGCGAAGCTTATAACCCGTTTAATATGAGCGGCCCCATTGCGCAGGTAAACCCGAACTATTGGATTTATGATGTTCCCTACGTGAACATCATTCATCTCTATTCTGAAATGCCATTGCTCGGCTACTTCGGTTATTTGCCGTTCGGTATCTTTGTTTGGGTCATGTACATCTGGGCTGGCAAGTTGTTCGGCTGGCGCAGCGATCTCGACCTGTAAATCCGCTGAACACTCCTCGATAACCACCGTGGCTGGCTGATCACAATGTTGCCAGTCACGGTCAAAGCCATCCCCAGAACCGCCGCCGCATTAAAGCGATACCCTTCAAACCACCAAGACAGCAACAGCGCAATCATGGGGAACATCACGGTCGCGTAGGCAGCTCGATTCGCGCCGATTCTGGCCACCAGCATCAAGTAGGTGGTAAAGGCCACAATGGACCCGAACACACTGAGGTAAACCAACGCCCCCCAATAGACTGGCGAATCGGACATCACCAATGGCTGACGCTGAATCACCAACAGAATCACTAACAGTCCGGCCCCGTAAGTCATGGCATACGCATTGGTAGTCAGCGGTGACAACCCCTTCTGGCTGTGTCGTTTCGACACCATGTTCCCCAACGAAAAGAACAAGGTTCCCAACGCCGCCAGGGCGGCACCACGAACCACCTGGGTATTCGTGTTGTCCGTCAGCTCCGGCCAGAACAACAGACTCAACCCCGACAAGCCAAACCCGGCGGCGATGAACACCGATACCGGCAATCGCTCACGAAAAAACACCCGGTTATTCACCGCGTTGAACAGCGTTGCCAATGAAAAGATGACCGAGACCAACCCACTGGAAATGTATTGAGTGGCGGAGTAAAAACACAGGAAATTCATCGAAAACAGACACGCACCCTGCAACACCATAAACCCCTGATCACGCCGCGTGGTTTTCTGTAACTTGCCCAATAACGCCATTGCCGGAAGCATCAATGCAGCCGCCAGGGCGAATCGATACATAACAGACACACTGACCGGAACCTCACCCACCTGAAAGTAAATGGCCAGCCAGGTGCTGCCCCAGATCACGACGGTGATAGCGTAAAGTATTGCGTTCATTGGATTGCCTATTTTCTGCAATGTGGTTGGATGAGCACAGTGCCACAGCACCTTCAACGGACTTGCACATTCTTGCGGTGAATCGATCGAACCGCTTGCCAGATCCGCGCGGACATCGTAGCTTTCGCCCTATGAAACACTCTCTGGTTTATCATACTCTGTCCGGCTCTAATGCCCGCCTGCTCGGTGAACGTCGACTGACAGACGATCTGCACCTGGCGTTCTGGCAGAACCACAATGACAGGGTGCATTACACAAAAGACAAACAGCATACGCTGAGTCTGTACCTGAATGGCGGTCACGGCAGTCGCCGGGTGGATGGTCGCTACCGAACGTCCGGACGCACCGGTGCCGCCGGAACCCTGTGCTTGCTGCCTCAAGGCGAAGAATCCACATGGGAAATCAGCGAAACCCATCGCTTTGCTCACCTCTACTTTCCGGATCGGGCGATCAAACGGTTCGCCGAACGCGAGCGCAATATGGATCCCCAACGGGTGCAGTTGCCAGACCTCACCTTTGCGCAGCACGAGTCGCTGGAAGCGCTCACCAGACACCTTTTTTTGACGGCTGCCAACGACAATCCACTGCAGGTTGAACAGAAGCTGCTGCCGATTTACGACTGTCTGATTTCAATCGCGCTCGACCAACCGGTAACACAACCCTGGCGAGGCGGACTCAGCACCGTTCATCAGCGTCGACTTAAGGAGTACCTCGCCGAACATTTCGAACAGACCCTAACACTGAGTGACCTGGCCGGGCTGGTCGATCTGAGCGAATATCACCTGCAACGTGCCTTCAAAACCAGCCTCGGCTGCTCGCCCGCAGAGTACCAGCGGGAACTGCGTCTGGACCATGCCAGACACCTGCTGTCATCCGGTGAACAGGCCAACAGCGTTGCCATCGCCTGTGGCTTTGCCAACCCGGCCCATTTCAGCCGAATATTTAAACAGCATCTTGGCGTGACCCCGTCCGAGTACCGGACTCTGGCTTAAACATCTGCGTCCGACACATTGTCCGACGGAGGGTGTGACTTCGAGCAGCCCTTCCACTAAACTCGCGTCTTCATATGCAACATTAAAGGCAGTCTTTGTGGCTCAATACGTTTTTACTATGAATCGTGTCGGGAAGGTCGTCCCTCCCAAGCGTGAAATCCTGAAAGACATATCACTTTCCTTCTTCCCGGGCGCAAAAATTGGTGTTCTGGGTCTGAACGGTGCCGGTAAGTCGACGCTGCTGCGCATCATGGCCGGCATCGATACCGACATCATCGGTGAAGCCCGACCACAGCCTGATCTGAACATTGGTTACCTGCCACAGGAACCGGAACTGGACGACAGCAAGACCGTCCGCGAAGTGGTTGAAGAATCACTGAACCACATTAAAGAAGCGCAGGCTCGCCTGGACGAAGTCTACGCCGCCTACGCTGAACCCGATGCCGACTTTGACAAGCTGGCCGCCGAACAGCAAAAGCTGGAAAACATCATCAATGCCTCGGACGGTCACAACACCGAGAACCGACTCGAAATCGCCGCCGATGCACTGCGTCTGCCGGAATGGGATGCCAAGGTTGAACATCTGTCAGGTGGTGAACGCCGCCGGGTCGCTTTGTGTCGTCTGTTGCTGGCCAACCCCGACATGCTGTTATTAGACGAACCGACCAACCACCTGGATGCCGAGTCCGTCGCCTGGCTTGAACGCTTCCTGCACGAGTATCCGGGGACCGTCGTGGCCATTACGCACGACCGTTACTTCCTCGATAACGTCGCCGGCTGGATTCTGGAACTCGACCGCGGTCAGGGCATTCCGTTCGAAGGCAACTATTCCAACTGGCTCGAAGCCAAAGAAAAGCGCCTTGAAACTGAACAGAAACAACAGGCCGCTCGCGAGAAAGCTATTAAAGCCGAGCTGGAATGGGTCCGACAGGGCTCTAAAGGCCGTCAGTCCAAATCCAAGGCTCGTCTGAAGCAGTTCGAACAGATGAACTCTCAGGATTATCAGGCGCGTAACGAGACCAATGAAATCTACATTCCGCCTGGCCCACGTCTGGGTGATGTGGTGATTGAAGCTCAGGATGTCAGCAAGGCTTTCGACGGTCGTGTGCTGTATGAAGACCTAAACTTTGTCGTCCCACCGGGCGCGATTGTCGGCGTCATCGGCGGTAACGGTGCCGGTAAGTCCACATTGTTCAAGATGATTACGGGACAGGAAACACCGGACTCCGGAACCATTAAAATCGGTGAGACGGTCAAAACCGCTTTCGTCGGCCAGATGCGCGAACTGGATGGCGATAAAACCGTTTGGGAAGAAGTATCCGACGGTATGGACACCATCACCATCGGCACCTATGAAACCTCTTCGCGAGCATACATCGGCCGCTTTAACTTCAAAGGCAGCGACCAGCAGAAGCTGGTGAAAAACCTGTCCGGGGGTGAACGTAACCGCCTGTTCCTGGCCAAGCTGTTGAAAGAAGGTGGCAACGTTCTGCTGTTGGACGAACCGACCAACGACCTCGATGTGGAAACTCTGCGCGCACTCGAAGAAGCCTTACTGGCCTTCCCGGGCGCCGCCATTGTGATCTCGCACGACCGCTGGTTCCTCGACCGGATCGCAACCCACATTCTGGCATTTGAAGGTGAGTCCAATGCGGTCTTCTTTGAAGGTAACTACACCGAATACGAAGAAGATTACAAACAGCGTACCGGCAACGAAGGTCCGCACCGTATCAAGTACAAACGTATCAAGTAAGCCGATACGACCCGAACCAGCGCCGGCCATCGCCGGCGTTGTGATTTCAGCACAGAAGTAATGAGACTGCGATGACCCGTTCAGCAACGCCCAAAACGCCTTCAACCCCTCTGAAAGGCCCGATGATCTCACTGGTTGCCGTGGGCTTTTGCGCGGGGATGTTCCTGCTGGGTGGGTTCTGGATGTTCGCGACCGATCTCGGTATGGGCAGCACCCTGTTCGCCGTCGTGTTGACGTTTCTCAGCATCACCTGTGTACTGATTGCGGTTCGGATATACGCCCATATCCGCCTGCATCTGGCGCAGAATGATCAAAAACACCTGCAGAATGCGCTGATACAAGCGAAAGACATGCTCGACACCAGCAAGCAGCTGCGCGATGACCATGTGCTGTTACAGTCGCTGCAACAGAACCTGCCGTTCCCGATCTGGCTGAAAGATCGGTTTGGTCGATACCTGGTCACGAACACCGCGTTCGCCAGGGATTGGTGCAACAATGTCGACCCCAAAGGCAAAACCGACGCGGAACTGCTCAATCCGAAACTGGTGGAGGCCTTTGCGGCTGCGGACAACGAAGCCCTGACCACAAAACAACCGCAAAAGGTTGAGTTACGATTTGATTTCAGCAACCAGGCCGCACAATGGGTTCGCATCGAGCGCTACCCGCTGTTGAATGAAGAATCTGAAGTGGTCGGACTCATCGGTTTTGCGATGGATATCTCCGCTTACAAAAACGAGTTGGTAGCCGAGTCAGAGTTACTGAAAGACCCGGTAACTCAGTTTATGAACCAAAGCGGGCTCAGCCGTTACATGGCGCAGACGGAAAACCCCGAGTCCGGATTGCACTGCATTCATATCGACATTGATCACTTTAAAGTGCTCAACGACTCGCTCGGCCAAGACAGCGGAGATGAACTGTTGCGCCAGGTCAGCGAACGTATTCTGCTCGCCACTCACGAAGGTGAAGTGTTGGCACGCACCAGCGCTGATGAGTTTGTATTGTTTCTGATGGACGATCAGGACGAACCGATCGAACGTCGGTTGCTCGATCTGCATGAACAACTGAACCTGCCCATTACGTTAGGCGATTCTCAATACAGTTTCACGACCTCATTCGGCGTCGCGAGCGCGCCGGAACACGGCCATACCCTCGAAAAACTGAAGCAACACGCCGGTGTTGCTTTGTTTAATGCCAAAAAACGCGGCCGCAACCAGATTCACTGGTATCACACGGGCTATGAAGATCAGGCCATTAGACGGCTCAATAAAGAGCAGATCCTGCGCAACGCCATCCAGGATCAGGACTTAGCCATCCACGGGCAGCCACGTATCGATTGCCGTACCGGGCAAATCGAAGCTCTAGAGTGCCTGGTGCGGATTCCGCTTGAGGACGGCCAGCTGATGTTTCCCGGCAATTTCATTGAACTGGCCGAACAGAATGGTCTGATCCGGGAGCTGGACGCCTACATGCTCGAACAGGCGCTGAATCAGATCAGCGATTGGCTGAGTCAGGGCATCGAACCGTTGCCACTGGCCATCAATCTGAGCTTGCAGAGCTTTAATACCACCTTACTGGACAGTCTGAACCAATGGCAGGTGCGTCACCCGGAAGTCTTCCAATACCTGGAACTGGAACTGACCGAACACCGCTTGCCCGACCATGACGAAGCCTTCCTGGAACATCTTAAGTCCATCCGGGATTTTGGTATTCGTTTGGCGCTCGATGATTTCGGAACCGGTTACGCCAACCTGTCACGACTCCCCGATTGGCCTTTCCAGATTCTGAAACTGGATCGCAGCTTTATCCTGGACTTGCCGGAATCGGACAAACAGCAAGCGGTGGTGAAATCGATCATCGATTTGTGTTCGACTCTGGGCATTCAGGTGGTTGCGGAAGGTGTTGAAACCGAAGCGGAACTGACCATTGTTGACCAGCTTGGATGCCACTGCATTCAGGGCTATGTGTATGCACGACCGAAACCACTGGAAGATACCGGCGACTGGTTGTCGGCTCGCCGCATCAGTGCCCAGTAAACCGCCGTTCTCAGGCGAAATACCGCGGTCTAAGCACTTGATCTGTAAGACAAAACTCACTATGATGCGCGCTCTTCACGTGCGGACGTGGTGAAATTGGTAGACACGCCAGATTTAGGTTCTGGTGCCGCAAGGTGTGAGAGTTCGAGTCTCTCCGTCCGCACCACTTACTCTCTGTAAGTACTCGCTGCAAAGACTCATCCTCTTTTTCCAGAATTCCCTTGCTCACGCACTTTTGCCTTTCGTCGAACTGCGCCGCTATTCAGATCCCGACATTGTCATCGCTTTAACACAAGTTCAGCCGGCCAAAAAAAACGGCTGCCTGAGCAGCCGTCTGAATTTATCGATGACTAACCTGCATTACTGCTCAGTATATCGATACAAAGTGGACTCACCTTCGGTGACTTCCATGCAGTAGAAACCCTCATCGTCCGCGGCCAGCACCATACAGGTGAAGTCGTATGGTTCTTCATCGAGCCACTCGGATGAACAGTCATCGCGGTAACGATTAGTTGAGTTGGTTTGCTCCATGGTTGAGAAGGATTTGGACCATTCATAACGGGATTCATACACGACACATTCGCCGGCTTCATCCTGTTGACTGAAAACACCGGTACCATCCGCATTCAGCACTTCCTGACCAATGGGCATCCAGCTGCAATCGTAATCCATCATCTCCAGTTGATATTCGCCACTGACATCTTCGGCGCTGCTTTGGAATGCGGCCAGGTTCATGTTGATGTTATAGGTCGTCACGTAGCCCTGCTCAGTGAACTGGTCACCGCCACTGAGGCGAAAATCGAAGTTTTTCAAGGCCAGAGCGCCTACGTAAGTGTCGGTACAGTCGCCGCTGGCAAACTCACTCATCAACGCGGTGCTGTCCATCATCAGATCGCCCATTTTTTGATAATCGATGGTCACACCACTCAGGGCATTGGCCGACAGTTCAACATCCGCCAGAGCATTGGCTTCGGCTTCGGATTTTTCACCGGTAAACAACACCAGATGCTTGTTCTTAATGGCAATGCTCGGTTGAACCGGCAGCATTGGAATGCTCATTTCTACCGGGGTTCCGTCCTGAGGAATGCTCTGCCCCTGCAGGAACGGCAAGTAGCTGGTCATCAGCGACGCGATAACACTCGGTTTTTCCGCACTGACGCTGATCAGGAGATCGGCGCTGACATTTTCCATGGCGTCATCGAACGCCAGATCAAACAGACCGGCGCTGACGCCTTTCACACCCTGTGCAAAACCGGCCGCCATCGACAGTACAGCGGGGTTGAGTTCCTGAACTTCCATCTGAGCGCCCTGCAGCACTTCACATTCAAAGTCCGCTTGTACAAAACGATTCCAAAGCGACGACAGTGCCGGCACCAGGTTGTCCATGTCCAGACCCAAGCCAAGACCTAAGGCCAGCTCCGGATTGTTCGTCACATACGCCGGGACAAAACCCTGTAATGGCAGCAAGTCATTACGGATGTCGTCATTGTTGATTTCGAGTGCCGTCAACAACGTCATGCTGATGGTTTCACCGTCAAGTTCCATCGATTGCGATCCGAAGACCACACGCGGAGCACCGGACAACAATGCCAGCGACTCTTCACGGCAAGCCTGAGGCCACTCAGAGGTAGGCAGTCCTTCCGGCAACAGATCGTTTAACTGTTGTGCGGCCAGAGTCTGCTCATTAAGCAGGACATTCGCTAAACGGACCAGGTGGACGTAACCACGCATCTGTTCATCGAAATCGTAGTCATCACCCAGATCCCGCCATTCTGACTTAGTCAGGGCGTTCGCCGGTTTGGTCAATGCAAAACGCTGCTTCAGCGCATCATCAGAATCTTTTGGGGTAAACAGTGCCAACGTCAGTGTGTCGTTCGCCGTCAGCAACCCTAAAGACAGCGTGAACTCTGGCTCTTGAAGCAGTTCAAAGGTGACCAACCGCTCATCGGAGAGGGTGCGTTCAGTCATCGTATAGTCAGCCTCTTCGGCCCGGGCTTCCAAGGCGGACCAGAAGGTGTCGGTATCGTCGAGCGCAAAACGCATGACCGGGAACACACCATCGACGTAGAACAACGACGCGCCGTCCAATTTGTAGCCATAGCGCTCATAGGTGTCGACGATGCTTTCATCGTCATTCCCATAGAAATCGAGCACCAGCGACTGAAACAGATCCAAGCCCGGGGACTGTGGCCCTTCGGCAAACAGTTTTTCCATTTCGGCGCCGGTATCTGCGAACAAAGAAGGGTCCATGACCTGATTCATCTGCTCAACCAGATCGCGATCAGCGGTGCCGGCAAAAAAGATAGGCGTTTCAGCGGGGACATAAGGAATCATGTCTTCCAGGTCGTTTTTTGAAAACAGGCCGAACAGATCAAAGGCCTGAGAGGGTAGCGATACACCGGCCAGACAGACCGCCAGCATTGCCGATGTGAAAAAATTTCGCGTCATATTTCGTTCCTTGGGTTTCACGTAATCGTTTGAGCGGCACCCGCTCGCGCGCCATCATAGGCGATTCAGGACGGATTAAACACCCGTCGACCTCATTCATACTGATCAACATGACCACAACTGATTCAGAATAGGTTTTCAGTTGTTTCACGTTGACATTACCGCAACGGCATCACCACCGGAGTCTAATCGACCTGTGTTCGGTGGTGTTCAGGTTTGATCATCAGACACATTCAGCAACGAAGCCACGGTATGTTCAGCAAACTGGCGACCACTGTGATGATCGAGATAACCATCAGATTTTTTGTGTGTTCTCAGAAACTGATACACCGAGACGGTCAGTGTCATTCGCTGCAAGGGCGAGGGTATCAGCCTGACCTCTTGCAAGGTGCGCCCCACCAGCTCGTCTGCTAACGCCAACGCTGGCTGATCCACGACCTCGGCTTGCCGATACATGTAACCACAGCCAGTCGCCAACCACTCCAAACTGACGTTGGCGCGGCGCGCAATCTGATCGGCGCGGGATAAACTGGGTTCACTGCCTTTAAGGTATTTGCGGATCAGACTCTCGCTGAGACCCACCCGACGGGCAAACGCAGATACGGAGGCGTCACCAATCAACTCGCTGAGACGATCAGCAAAGGTCGAACCAGAGTCCGAAGTTTCGGTTTCCGAGAGGTAGGGCTGTTCGGTGAACACAGGCATACTGAAACCGGTCAAAAGCGGAGGAACATTATGAACAGTAAATCACGACAGGGTCAAACGGCGCTGATCACCGGAGGTGGCAGCGGGATCGGACTGGCCATTGCGCAACGTTTGCATGGCATGGGCATGCGTGTTGTCATCGCCTCCCGACGACTCGATCTGCTTACGAAGGCCGCTGAACGGCTGAACCAGGATGGCCGGGATCATGCGTTTGCCCTCGCTATGGATGTCCGGGATCGCCAGTCGGTGGTCAGTGCCCTGGCCGAGCTGCCCATGGACTTTGCCGATGTGGATGTACTAGTCAACAATGCCGGCCTCGGCGTCGAACACACGCTGGCCGACTGCCCGGAAGAGGAATGGGACCGTGTGATTAACACCACTTTGAAAGGTCCGTTTCTGGTCACGCAGGCTCTGTTACCGCAAATGCAGAAACGTGGTGATGGCTTCATTCTGAACATTGCCTCTCAAGCCGCTAAGCACGGTTATGCGAAAGCCGGCCCCTATTGCGCCGCAAAGTTCGGTTTGATGGGCTTTGCCAAGGCATTGCAGGAAGAAGTTCGTCCTTTTGGTATCCGCGTGCATAACTTAATGCCAGCGCTGGTTCAGGTGCCGGCACCCGATCGCGATACGGACCAACTGAGTGGCTGGCTGCAAACAGAAGATCTGGCGGATGCAGCAGAATATGTACTAACGCGGCCGGAACGGGTTTTTCTGGAAGACATCGGGCTGATGGGTCAGTAAGTTTATCGTTACGATTTTTTGGGCAAAGTCGGGGGCATCGTCCGGTGAACTGAGTTTTTCCTGCTACACTTTTTTACGATGCACCATCGGCTCAATCGCTGATTGAAGGTCGCGGTTCGACCCGGGGTGCCGTTGTTTCGTAGTCTCCGGGAACCCTTATGTCACCGACATTCCGTATTGAACCTCTGAGCCTGACACAGTCCGACCACCTAACGTCCTACATCCATGCTCTTGGCCTACCCGAAAACTCGCTGGGTCTGTTAGAGAATGTGGTCCGCCGTCTTGCCTGCATTCAACACACCCACGCCATTGAACTGCAGCAGCTGCAGCATCTGGTTTTTTGTGCTGACCATGGCATTTATGACCGATCACATCAGGCCAACCTCAGCCGTCTCACCTCACTTGATCACACCCGTCGACTGCTGAGCTGGCACGCGCCTGTCGCCAAAGCTTGCCAGCAACACCAGGTGGATCTGACGGTCATTGATGCTGGTTTACGTGGAGAAGAGTTGGCGCCGCACCCGAATCTCATCACCGAACGCATTGCCCAAGGTACCCGGGATTTTTCAATGATGCCCGCCATGACTCAGGAAGAAATGGTGCAGGCAGTTGAACTGGGTCGACGACTGGCTTCGATGAAAATGGCGGAAGGCGCCCGCGTTTTATCGTTCGGCGCTCTGGGCTTGGGCAATACCACCAGCGCGGCCGCCATGACACTTGCCTTGTTGCCGATTACACCAGAAGCGGCCGTCGCCAACAGTAATCGTCACGACGTTCTGCTGAACCGTGATAAGATCGATGTGCTCACGCAATCGATTGAACTGCACCAGTCGCAAATGACCGACGGCTGGCAGGTGGTGCGCTGTGTCGGCGGCTTTGAAATTGCCGCCATCATGGGTGCCATGGCGGCCACGGCGGAACTCAACGGCATGTTTCTGATTGATGGCTTTGCCTGTTCAGCTGCCATGCTTGCCCTTTACGACCTGTACCCGGAAATCCGCCACTATGGGCAGTTTGCCCACCAGTCAGCTCATACCGCCCAACATGCAATCATGAAACATCTCGGCGAGCGGCCATTGCTGAACCTTCACATCGGGCTGGGTGAAGGCACCGGTTCGGTGATGGCGTGGCCGCTGATTGAATCGGCGGTACAGTACCTGCGTTGATCCCGGTTCAGCACCGGGATCACGGTACTCAGAACAGCATATTGAGCAGTGACTGAGTCAGACGCACACCAAAACCGGTCACATCGGTCGGGACGTGGGCCAAGCCACCCTTATGCTGAGCAGACGAAAGGTCAACATGAACCCAGCGCACCTTCGGCTCAATGAAGCGACTGAGGAAGCGTGCCGCATCGATATGATCAGACGATTTCCCCGGATTACACTGTTGAACATCCGCCACCGAGCTTTTGATGTTCTCATCGTAATCAGCATCAATCGGAAACGGCCAGATCCGTTCACCGCTGTTTTTACCAGCTTCAATTAAAGGTAAAAACCACGGTTCATGGTTGGTGAACACACCCGAATAACGAGTTGAGAGCGCAGCGACGCAGGACCCGGTCAGGGTCGCGTAATCAATCACCGCCAATGGGTGCTCGCGTGATGCCAGCGTCAGCGTATCGGCCAGGATCATCCGACCTTCGGCATCGGTATCCACGACTTCGATGGTGGTGCCATTTAAGGCTCTTACCCACTCGTTGGCGTGATAAGACTCAGGACCGATATGGTTATCAGTAATGGCCAGCCAGCCCGTCAGGTTGACCTTATGTTGTCGGCGCGAGGCCGCCAGCAAATTACCCAGAACCACCGCACTGCCGCCCATATCACCATTCATACCAAACATGGAGCCACCTGTTTTCAGGTTGTAGCCACCGGTGTCCATGGTCACGCCTTTACCCACCATGGAAACCGTATCGACGGAATCCGGATTGCCGCGATAATGCAAGCGGACGATGGACGCTTCGTGTTTAGACGAGCCACGAGCCACCGCAAGGAAGGCACCCGCGCCCATCTGCTCAAGCTCTTTGTAGCGATACACCCGGCATTCCCAGCCTTCCGTTTCGGCCAGTTCTTCTACCAGCTCACGATAAGACCACGGGTTCAGTTCGTTGGCCGGCAGGGTCGACAGATAACGCACCATGGCATTGCCTTCGGCTTCGGCCAGACGTCGCTTCACCTGCTTATCGCTGAGTGATCCGACCACCGTCAGTTTAACGGCTTTGTGGGTCTCCGGCGTCTGTTTGAAATCGGGCAACACAAACAGGTTGGCCAGTAACGCAGACAGTAATGCATCGAGCAGATCCGCGTCATCAGCGACAATGGCCAGCTCAGTATCGTCTTTGCGAATCGCACCCGTCACCAGCGCACGCGCCAGTGTTAACCGTTCAAATACCGATGCCTGCGTTGGCTCTTTCGCAAACGACCAAAACTGCCCGGTAGGCAACAACGAACGCAAACGGCGCTCACCGGCAAGATGATCGTTGATTAAGGCATGTTCAGATTGGCCGCGCCATTCCATCACCGCGGTCGCACCGTCCGGCACCTGGCTGGCTGTGGCAATCTGAATATCCGGGTAAACAAACTTCTTCATAAACTCTCTCTAGCGTTTTTAGCGTAAACGGACGGCTCACCAGGCGGCCGTGTTTTAAAGCGTTTGTGTAACCATAAATACTGATCCGGGTGCTGCGCAACAACCCCTTCTAACCATTGGGTCCACAATATAGTGTCCTGCTCTTCATCACCTGAAGGGATGGCCAACGGAGGATCGATCCGGAACACGTAAGTACTCGACAGCCCTTTTCGATAACCGCTGATCGGCAGAACGATGGCATTCCCGGCTTCGGCAAGTTTACTGGTCATCGTAATGGTGGCGGTTGGCACCCCGAAAAATGGCACAAAAATCGATCGCTTGGGTCCAAAGTCCTGATCGGGCATATAGGCCAGACCTTCACCCTGACGTAACCGGCGGATCATGCCTTTCACATCTTTACGGGCCACGGTATAGGCCAGATGTTTTTCCCGGGATCGCGTCATAAAGTAGTTAAACAGCGGGTTGTCGTGTTTGCGGTAGATCGTTCCAGCAGACAGGTGAGTCCCGATTATGGCGGCCCCCAGATCCAGAAACGACCAATGCGCGGTCATATAAAGTATGCCCCGCCCGTCTTGCTCGGCAGCGTCCAGGTGCTCCTGCCCCTGCACTTCAATACGCACGCCCGAAAGCCCGCGACACCAGGCATGAGCGGTCTCAATAAAACCAAAGACGTTGGAAAACAGCGCGTCTTCAATCAGTTGATTTTGCTCATCGGGGTTCAAATCCGGAAAGCACAACCGGATGTTTGTCTGCAGGGTTTGGTAACGGGACTTCGCCACCCGCTTAATGATATGAGCCAGCCCTTTGCCCGTGGCAACTTTCGCTCGCCAGGGCAGCCAGGCTAAAAGATGAAGTCCGGCGATGCCCAGCCAGGTTAACCAGAATTTCGGCGCCAGAAAGTGCCAATAGCGATATTTATCGGTCACTTGTGAATCTTTCTGGTCTTTCACAAAGCGCCGTTTGGTTCTACCTTGACCCATCAACCTTGAACTCTTTACAGTAGCTACGCCCCGAGGGATGGGCGACGTTTAAATTTTTGAGGCAGTATGCCGGAAAAGGATTCCGCTTCCTACTCATGACCGGAACAGACAAATCATGGCCAAACCACTTCCGAGTTTCCTGACTCAACGCAAAGGCGCGCACCTGTTGATTGCCCGCCTGCAGCATCTGATGATCCGATATCAGGGCTGGAAAGATGCCCGCGCGGCGCAAAAGGCCCGCAAGCGCAGAGGTTAATCCGAAGCTCAGCTAACGACCAGAATGCCGTCCATTTCGACCGCGGCACCTTTCGGTAGCTGAGCAACGCCAATAGCCGCCCGAGCCGGATAGGGTTCGGCAAAGTATTCCGCCATGATCTCATTAACCAGTGCAAAGTGGCTCAGGTCGGTCAGAAAGATGTTCAGTTTTGCAATGTCATTCAGGTTGCCACCGGCCGCTTCACACACCGCGGTCAGATTTTTAAAGACCTGATGAATCTGAGTACTCATGTCACTGTCGTTCAGCGTCATGGTTGCCGGATCCAGGGGAATCTGTCCGGATAAATAGACCGTATTGCCCACCTTTACGGCCTGTGAATAGGTACCGATAGCCGCAGGGGCTTTGTCCGTTGAAATTATTGTCTTACTCATGGCGAAATCTCCTGTAAATAAAGCGACTAACCTGATTAAATAGCGCGCCCGCGACACCAGCCCCGATGCAACTCGCTGCTTCTGGCTGCGCTGACCCGGCTCTGACCGGAAGATTACCCGGGATGAAGAACGGATACCACCGCTTCAGCATCCCGACAATCACTGGTAGTGTGACTAACTGTGCGTTCTGTGGTGGAGACGAATGATGACCTGGACAGTAACCGACGCAATTGAGCTGTATAACATCAACCGATGGTCCGAAGGCTATTTCACGGTCAATGATCGTGGTGAAACGGTTGTTAATAATGCCGGTCAAACCCCGTTGAATGACATCGCCGTAGCGGCAAAAGCCAAAGGCCTGCAGTTACCCCTGCTGGTGCGCTTTCCACACATTCTCCACGATCGGGTGGCGCGCATAAACGAAGCGTTTAAAGCGGCGATCAAGATCGAAAACTACCAGAACGTCTATCAGCCGCTGTATCCGATTAAAGTGAATCAGCAGCGTCGGATTGTCGAAGAAATCATCAAAGGCCAGCGCCTGGCCGGCACGCCCCGCATTGGACTTGAAGCCGGTAGTAAACCGGAACTGATGGCGGTAATGGCCGAAGCCGCGCGTGGCGCCACCACTATTGTGTGCAATGGCTACAAAGACGAAGAGTATATCCGCCTTGCACTGTCCGCCGAAAAGCTCGGGCACCATGTCTATCTGGTGGTCGAGAAAATCAGTGAAGTGGAATGGATCCTGAACATCGCTGAAGAGATGAACGTACTGCCGCGTATCGGTGTACGGGCACGTCTGTCGAGTGTCGGCAAAGGCAAGTGGGAAAACTCCGGTGGGGAGAAGTCCAAGTTCGGTTTGACCGCTTCCGAAATCATTACCATCACAGAGCATCTGCGCGAGCACGATCGGCTGGACAGCTTTCAGTTGCTGCATTTCCATCTGGGCTCACAAATCGCCAACATCCGTGATATCCAGTTAGGTTTGCGCGAATGCGCCCGCTTTTACGTTGAGCTGCGCCACCTGAACGTACCGATTGACATCGTCGATGTTGGCGGCGGTTTGGGTGTCGATTACGAGGGTACACAATCGCGCGAATCCTGCTCGATGAACTACTCGTTACAGGAGTACGCCAACAACGTGGTGTTCGCATTCCGTGATGCCTGCACGCAGGAAGAGCTGCCCCACCCGATGATTGTCAGTGAATCCGGACGGGCGGTAACGGCGCACCACGCTGTTTTGATTACCGATGTGTCCGAAGAAGAAACCCCTGATACCCGCGCACCCGACCAGCCGGACGATGAAGCCCCGAGCCTGTTGCGGGAACTCTGGTATTGTTATCAGAGCACGCTGAAACAAGACCGGCCGCATGCCGAGCTTTACCACGATGCCAGTTACTTCCTGAATGACGTGCACGATGCCTACAACCAGGGCTACTTAACCCTGCAGCAGCGGGCGCACGCCGAAGACATGGTCCGAGCCATTAACGGCATGATTGCCGGACAGCTGAACCCGGCCAAACGCGCTCACCGCGATATGCTGGACGACCTGAATGAAAAGCTGGCCACCAAACTGTTTGTGAATTTCTCGCTGTTCCAATCGCTGCCGGACGTTTGGGCCATCGATCAGATCTTCCCGATTCTGCCGCTGACCGGTTTGGATCGGGAACCGGTCTGTCGGGGCGTCGTGCAGGACATCACCTGCGACTCAGACGGCAAAGTTGAGTTTTATGTCGATGGCGAAGGGGTCGAATCCACCCTGCCGTTACCGAAATGGCAGCCCAACGAACGACCTTGGCTGGGCTTTTTTATGGTCGGTGCGTATCAGGAAATTCTCGGCGACCTGCACAACCTGTTTGGTGATACCGACAGCCTGGACGCTCTGTTTGATGAGAACAACAAACTGGTACTGCGCAATCCACGCAAGGGCGACACCATTAAAGACGTTCTGGGCTACGTCGACTTTAACGAACAGATGATTACCGACGCCTACGCGATGCAACTGGAAGAAAGCAGCATGCCGTTGTCAGAACGTCAGAAGCTGATGGAAATTTACCGTAACAGCTTGAAAAAAGTGACCTACCTCGAGCCACGTCAGAAAGCGAACGACTGATGCGCTGCCCGTTCTGTGGTTCACCGTTTGACGGCGACTACCCCAGAAAAACGCCAGGCGGGCACACCCGCCTGTGCACACACTGTGGCCGGGCGTTTGTGATTGTCATTGAAAAGCGTTGGTGGGGGTATCGACGATCCGCCCACATTCGCTGACTGAGAAACCGATAGAATCGACCATGGACGTCTGTACTGACAAAGCCGAACTGTCCCGGTATCTGGCCCAAGACCGAGATCTTCACCTCTACGCCCTAGGCGATCTGGATGACCCCTTCTGGTCTCGCTGCACTTACTGGGTGCAGCGAACGGCAGGTAACATTTCCGCTCTGGTCTTGCTGTATCAGATGGGGGATCTGCCGGTGCTGATGGCACTCGGTGAATCGAACCATAAACACATGCTCCCCCTGATCGAAGCTGTGCTGCCCACGCTCGGCCCGCGTGTCTATGCACACATCAGTCAGGGGTTGGAAGCGCCTTTCCTGTCACAGTTCCGCTGCACCTACCATGAAACACAAAAACGTATGATTCAAAGGCGGCATCCTGAACGACCGAATACCTCAGCGACTACGGTTTGGCTGGGTCCTGAGGACGCCGAACGACTGAGTGCGTTTTATCAGCAAGCTTATCCCGAGAACTGGTTCGACCCGACCATGTTAGAGGTGCATCCGTTTGCAGGCCTGGAACAGGATGGTCAGTTGGTCAGCGCAGCAGGCATTCATTGCCTGAGCCAGTCATTCGGCAGCACGGCCTTGGGCAGTATTACCACAGCACCGGCGCAGCGAGGGCAAGGCTATGCCCTGGCAACGACCCTTGATTTATGCGATGCACTGCGACGCGTGGCACCGCACATCGGACTCAACGTCCATGCTCAGAACCTTGCGGCTCAACGCACTTACGCGAAAGCCGGCTTCGACACGGTCGCTGAGTTTTCAGAAATGATGCTGGAGAGATCGCCGGGCTGAACCCGGCGGACAGTGTTGCTTAGTCGTCGTTTGCCATGATGTCGTTCAGTACCACACGCGGTACACCCATGGCGCGAAGCACGCTGGTGACCACAGCATTGATGGAGGCATCCAGGTTAAACTTGGGTCCGGCTTTGGTGTCATCAAACACCGGCTGATGGGCATCGATCAGTGCAATGCGGTCAGATCCCAATCGGGTTTTCATGTAATCCACACTTGGCTGCACGTTTTCGATGTAGAAGTTGAAACGCTTCTTCAGTGACTCTTCATCGTCATCGGCGCGCCCTCGAGATTGGGCACGGGCCATCATTTCTTTCCGGCTGATACTCAAATGCAATACCTTCAGTACCGGAATGTTCATAGACTCCAGAAACTCGAGCAGATGCTCGGCCGCTCGCTGCGTTCTCGGATAACCGTCGAGAATGAAGGTTTCTTCCCGGGTGGATCGTGCCTGTTCAATGTGCGCTGCGACAAAGTTTTCCGTCCAGCGATTGGGGACCAACAGACCATTCATGGTACAGAACTCCAGCCACTCCAACTGAGAGGTGAACAGGTCCATTCCGGTTTTAGCAAAATACTTTTCTAACGAGGCTTGGTATGAACGCACTTTCGCACTGAGCGCTTCGGTGGTATCAACACAGTCGTAAATGTTGGTCTGAGCACTGAGGTCGTATTTAGTCGCCAGCAGCTCAGCAAAGGATTCGTCTTCTTTTGCCTGACGAAAGGTGTTGCGGAGGATTTCACCCATGGACAGATGCGCTTCCGGTCGGATCTGCAACATACGGCAGAGGGCACTGGCGACTTCGCCTTTACCACAGCTGGAAGGCCCGGTCAGGATGATCACGCCAGCCTCCCGAACTTTGACCTTCTCCACCTGTACCAACGATTTCAGCCGACTCTGAACGTCCATAGGAATCCCCTCACAATACGCAATAAACAGGCAGAGCCCAAGGCCCTGCTGACCGGGGGGGAATCTTGCTCAGCTTTTTGTCAGAACGCAAGCCAAAACAGCGGCTTGCTGACGGGATTCTCAGCGAATGTACTTAATCGACTTCTGAAACCACATCAACAGCATCGGATCGCCTTCAACTTTGATCTGCTGTTCCTGTATGCCGCGCATAAAGGCATTTTTGTCTTTGCCAGAGGCCATGGCCCAGAGAATCCGGAACCCGACTGCGGCATCAGAAAAACGAATGGTCAGTTCCGCCTCGTCGGTTTCTTTCGCCTGACTGGAGACCCGCTGATCCCGAAAGCGCAGATACCGGGCCACATTACGTTTTTCCGTTGCAAACTGAATGGTTCGCTCTACATTCTGCAGATACTCACGCATGGACTCATTGCGACGCGAAGACCGCTTGTACATTACCGCCATCAGCCACAGCAACACTCGTAGTTTCATTTCAGACTCTCAGATTCAAACAAGTGTTTGAATTATCATCATTACCGCACAGATGTACAGCAATACCGACCATACATCACTGAAATGTCGTACCACCGATCCAAAGCCAAAACTCACAGGCACAAAAAAAGGCCCGAATGGGCCTTTTATGCATCTATTCAAAGAGAATCGATCAGTTAACCGCGTCTTTCAGCGCCTTACCGGCTTTGAACGCGACCGTATTGCTGGCTGGGATTTCAATTTCCGCACCGGTCTGCGGATTTTTACCCTTACGCTTAGCGCGTGAGCGGGCTTCAAACGTACCAAAACCAACCAGCGTCACAGATTCTTTCTTCGCAACAGACTGCGTAATCTGGTCCAAAAGCACATTCAGTACTTCACCGGCTTTATCTTTAGAGAGATCTGCACGCTCAGCAATGGCGGCAGCGAGTTCGGGCTTTCGCATGGCAACTTCCTTCACAATCGTTATTTTTATTGATCTACTGCCACTAAAGCGGGCGGTGCCGCGATATGAGGCTTATGATGCCTCTAGAGTAACCACCCGCTCGGGGGTTTGCCAAGCCCCTAAACACCGAAATTGGTCGACTTTCGATCAATTTCTGCGGATATTTTCGATTTAATCATCGGATTCTGTCACGGACTGGCGAAAGCAGGGATCTCCGCGTTAAACTCGCCGCATCTATGCAACTGAAAACCTCCGTGACCCGACTGATCAGCGACCCAGACACCCGACATCATCGTTGGCAGCCTCTTAATCCGGCGCGAACATCGATTCCACCGGCGTATCGCCATTGGGTGACCATGCCGGGCAGTTTGACCAAGGCATTAAAAGCAAGGTCCGATCAGTTTCGGGTACAGGTACTGGATCAGTCGCATATCTATGTCAGCCTCCCCATTGAAGGTTTTACTGAGCACAGCGGCCCCTGCGCCTGCTTTTCCAGAAAAGTCTTGCTGATGCACGGCAACACGCCCTGGGTGGCTGCACACACGCTGGTTCCGGAAAGCAGTCTGCGTCATGGCCTGCGCCAGTTAACCCGGCTCGAAGACAAACCCTTAGGTGAACTGCTGTTTTCCTCCTCCGATGTCCGCAAAGACCATGAACAGGTCTGCCAGACTGACGACAGCTGGGGACGCCGAGCCCGCTACCTGCTGCATCAGCAACCGTTGCTGGTCAGCGAGTTTTTTCTACCCGCATTGGTCGACTATGAACAAAACCGCGCTCTCACATTATATTAAGCTGACTCGGCTCGACCGGCCGATTGGCACCTATTTGCTGCTCTGGCCCACTCTGGCCGCGTTATGGCTCGCGGCTCAAGGCATGCCGCCGCTCGGGCTCGTGGTCATTTTTACGCTGGGCGTTCTGGTGATGCGCTCGGCCGGCTGCGTGATTAATGACTTTGCAGATCGACACATTGACGGTCACGTTAAACGCACGGTAGCCCGACCGCTGGCGACCGGGCTGGTCAGCGCCCGCGAAGCGCTGATTTTGTTTGCGGTCCTGGTCTTGACCGCTTTTGTGCTCGTCATGCTGACCAATGCGGAAACCATCAAGATGTCGTTTATCGCACTGGCATTGGCCGCGGCATACCCTTTCATGAAGCGCTACACCTATCTACCGCAAGTCGTGTTGGGGGCCGCCTTCGCCTGGGCTATCCCAATGGCCTACACCGCGCAGGAAGTCCCACTGCAGGAAACCACCTGGCTTTGGTTCAGTGCCTGTGTGCTCTGGACCGTCGTCTATGACACGCTGTACGCCATGGTCGACCGTGACGACGACCTGAAAATCGGGGTTCGTTCCACGGCCATTCTGTTCGGTGAGTACGACCGGCTCATGGTGGGTTTGCTGCAAGCCATGACGGTGCTGGCGTGGATATTTGTGGGCCTGCAAGCCGAACTGGGCTGGATCTGGTGGTTGGCGGTTCTGGTGGCGACAGGTCTATTCGGGTACCAGCAGTGGTTGATTCGTGGTCGCGATCGTGATGCCTGCTTCCGGGCCTTTTTAAACAACCACTGGGTCGGATTGGTGCTGTTCATCGCACTGATCCTCAACTACGCTTTTACTTTTTGACAATTTAGTGACATCTGTAACATTTCTGTCACTAAAGCTTCGTTAAATAACAACGGTCTGATGACAGGCACTCTGGATTTAACGAACCGATGGTTGAAGAAACTATGTCAAGTCGAAGCATCCTCATCGTTGACGATGAAGCCCCGATCCGGGAAGTGATCGCCGCGGCGCTGGAAATGGCGGGCTATCGCACCCTCGAAGCCTCCAACGCGCAAGATGCGCACAGCATCGTGGTCGATCAGAAACCTGACCTCATCCTGCTCGATTGGATGATGCCTCAGGTCAGTGGTGTGGAGTTCGCACGTCGCCTGAAACGTGATCCGTTAACCGCCGAAATCCCCATCATCATGCTCACGGCCAAAGGCGAGGAAGACCATAAGATTACCGGTCTGGAAGCCGGCGCCGACGATTACATCACCAAGCCGTTTTCACCGAGAGAGCTGGTTGCCCGGTTGAAGGCCGTCCTGCGCCGTTCAACACCGGCCGGCATCGATGAACCGATTGAAATCAATGGGCTCAAACTCGACCCGAATTCACACCGCATTACCGCCCATGGCGATGAACTGAGCATGGGGCCGACCGAGTTCCGCCTGCTGCAATTCTTTATGAGTCATGCCGAACGAGCCTATACCCGCGGCCAACTGCTTGATCAGGTTTGGGGTGGTAATGTATATGTCGACGAACGCACCGTGGATGTCCACATTCGTCGATTACGCAAAGGCTTGGGCGATGAGTTTAAAAGTCTGATTCAAACTGTCCGCGGAACAGGTTATCGTTTCTCCACAAAGGTTACTGAAACGGACAATTCATGATTCGCGATCTTCGCCGCAGTCATTACCAGCATCTGACCATCGGCCTGGTCATTGCCTTCATCGCCGGCTGGATTGTCGACATGCCCTGGGTGTTTGTGGCGGCAACGGCGATTGGCTACCTCGTCTGGATTCTTTATCAGCAACATCGGCTGATTGCCTGGCTGATCAGCGGCGCGAAAGACACCCCGCCGGAAGCCATCGGTTTGTGGGGGGTCGTCTTTGATCACCTCTACCGTGTACAACGCGAACACCGGAAAAAGATTCAGAACTACCGGGGCATCGTGCAGCGTATGCGGACCTCCACCGAAGCCCTGAACGACGGCATCATCCTGTTGGATGTGAATGGCAATATTCAGTGGTGGAACAGCGCCGCCAAAGAACTGCTGCGACTGCGCCGGGAAGACATGGGTCAGTTGTTAACCAACCTGATGCGTGAACCCCGGTTTATCCGGTTTTACAACAAAACCTCGCACCAGGATCCGATTACGTTGGAAAACCCAGCGCGTTCGGGTTATTTCCTTCAGGTCGCCATGACCGTATTCGGACGGGGTGAACGCTTACTGCTGCTGCGTGACGTCACCCGCCTGCAACAACTCGAAAGCATGCGCCAAGACTTTGTGGCCAATGCCTCGCATGAACTGAAAACACCGCTGACCGTGCTTAAGGGGCATCTGGAAAACATTCTGGCGTTTTCAGACAACCTGTCCCCTCCGGTTGAAAAAGCCCTGCACAGCATGGATCACCAAACCAGACGCATGCACAACCTGGTGAACGACCTGCTGTTACTGACGCGACTGGATTCAGCACAAAGCAGCGACAGCGGCCAGGACATTGATATCCCAAACTTTCTGCAACAGGTGGCTTCTGACGCGCTGGAACTCTCCGGTGAAGAAGAGCACAACATTGTCATCGACTGTCAGACAGATCTGCACCTGCGTGGCAGTCCTGGGGAGATTCGCTCGGCCATTAATAATCTGGTGTTTAACGCCGTGAACTACAGCGAACCGGGATCGGATATTACCATCAGCTGGCGCGCGATCGATAACGGCGCCGTTCTCAGTGTGCAGGATCAGGGGTTAGGCATCGATCAGCATCATATTCCACGCCTCACCGAACGCTTTTACCGGGTTGATGCCGGCCGTTCGAGCGACCGGGGAGGGACGGGTTTAGGGCTGGCCATCGTTAAGCACGCCCTGCAGCTGCACAACGCCCGGCTGGACGTCAGCAGCGAGAAGGGTAAAGGCTCGACCTTCAGCTGTATTTTTCCGAAAGCCCGTGTGATTGATCCAACGCGAACGGAAGAAGCGGACGAGCTGGAAGGCTGATCAGCGGTGTTCGGCGATGAAGCGGCTTAACAGACTGAGCTTGTCTTCATCGTCATCCACAATCTGGATGCCAATGACCGCCCGCTGACATTCCAACGTCTTTTCCATCAGCACAATCGACGTCACGAAGGTGTTGATGCGCGCCACCTGGTCCGGCATCGACTTCGCGACAATGTCGATCACCACCTGCTCCAGTACAGACGGCGGTGGACTGTCACCAAACTCGATCTGTACCTGCGCGCCAGTCAACGTGATGTCTTTCAACTGTCCTTTCCATTGCCCTTTCGGCGAGCGCAGTTGAACAGCGCCAAAACTTTTCTTCTGTGTACCGGCCGCGGACGCACCGCCGCGGGCCTCGGACACCAGCTTCGAGCTGACCGAACCCGCGGTCAGTAAGCCGGCCGAACCGTCACCGGTTTGGGTCACTGATTTTGGTGGCGCCACGCTTTTTGCGGTGAGCACCTGAGCTGAATCGTTACCGGTACCAGAGCTCGGACGCATCGCGGCGGACCCTTTCAGAATGGCCCGAATCAAGTCGCGATGGTTCACCGATAAGGCTTTAAATATTTTCTTCAGTAACTGATCACTGCTGAACGGTTTACCGATGTAATCGGATACGCCTGACTCGACCGCTTGAACCACGTGGGACTTATCACCACGACTGGTCACCATGATAAACGGCGTCTTGTCTTTACCCTGCTCACGCTCTTGTTCGCGCAACCATTGCAGCACTTCCAGTCCCGACAGTTCCGGCATTTCCCAATCGCACAACACCAGATCGTAACGGCGCTTATTCAATAACGACTGAGCCTTACGACCGTGTATGGCTTCATCGATCTCACATTGAGCAAATTGACTCTTCAGGGTTCGTTTCACCAGATCCCGAATAAAGCTGGCGTCATCGACGACCAGAAAATGGAGCTTTTGCATGTTCCGTCCAGTAAATATTTATCAATCAGCTTAGCAGCAGATGTGCACGACGCAGAACAAAATTTTAGATCGCCAGCGCATCACGGCGCGTCGTTTTCGTCATCCGTATTCGGGTCCAGCGGCTGTGCGGTCAGTTTCCAATGAGCAACATCCGGCACCACCTGAAACAGATCGCAATGGCGGAACCGCTGATCAAAGCGAACCAGATGCCGAACAGATTTTACCAGCTCGGTATCTGCCAAAGGGCCAAGGTAGATGCGCACAACATCGCCTTTGGTTAAACGGGCACTCGGTACCTCGGCCTCACCACGCGGCAGCACCAGACGCCATTCAGCCTCCGCGGCGTCGGTCTCCGGCCCGGTAAAGGCGCCGGGAACCGGATTCTCTGACGACGGAGCCACCTGATGCGCCTGACCATAGCCCACCGGCTTCAGCAGCGCCGGATAGCCCGGCTTTGGCGTCAACAACGCCGCATCGCTGCGCAAGCAAAAGCATACGCCCTGGAAACCGGCTCCGTGCCGCTGCCAGGCGCTGTCGATTAACGCCGATGAGTACAACCGCAGAAAGGCCGCTTTATCGAGCCGCTCAACCGCATAGCCCTGCACACCCGAGCGACGCTTCCGGCGGATCGTCTGGCGAATGTCCGGCTCCAACTTGTCGCGTTGTTGCAGAAAGTCCTCGAAACTCAGCAGAGATCGAATGGTATCCGGCAGCTTTTCGTAGTGGGCTTTCAGCGCCGAAAGGATTTCCTGCTCGCTGACAGGCTGTTGTTTTCGGTCGTGCCATTGAACAAACGACAGGTACGGCTGCAAAAATGACCAATCCGTCTGGAGTGGAATCCGGCCATTTTTAACGGCTCGCAATAAGGTGTCATCACCGTATAGATGTAAGTAAGGACTCTGCTTCTGGTTCTGCGATCTCATTTGTACGATATTTCCTACAACTCTCGTGCGACATGGCAACAGTGAATTGTGATGAAGTTGGCAGCCACCTCTGCAGCCCCTTATTCATGGGCTTACAATTTTTTGACAGTTTCTTATGCCAAAAACCTGACCTCAGAAACGATGGCGTCTTCCCTATAATAGCCTGCGTTCAGGACGAACAAGACGGATTTTTTGCCAGGATGGCAACCAGCGGATGGTAAGGGAACAGGAGCGTTCCCGGGAAGGGCCAGCGGAGTCTGGCCGGTACGGATACCGCACGGATGAATCAGGACAGGCTCAGGATGAGCACACAGGTGACAGGACGTCATCTTTCAGGATGAACAGGATCACGGATGAGCTGCTTACGACTCCAGGGGGAAAGCGTGCTTTCCCCTTTCTCTTTTCTTTTTGAAAAGCTGAAATCTTGGAAATCGCGCTGACCGCACCGATCCACATGTCCATTTCGCCTCAATGCTTTGTAAGACATATCCTACAAGTTTTGTACGAAAACCCGCTTTAAACTGTGACGTAGTCGACACCTTGACCCAGATCATGGGCGTTACAGCCCGACTCTGTTTAAACGAACACCAGACTGTACGTTTTTCACTCAAAAACAGATGAGTCGGCAGCGCTATACTACGTTCAGTAGCTCAGGAAGAGTTACTCAGGAAATCAGGTTACCAGGATGGTTGCCAACGGATGGTAAAGCAACACAGGCAAGTGTTGTGGGAGTGGCACAGGCAGTGCCGGTATGGACGCCGCATGGATGAACTCAGGACACGCACAGGAAGTGTCAGACAATAAGCCCGGATTGGCTTTTGTACTCAGGATGAACCGTTAATGGATTACGCTGCTTACGACTCCAGGGGGAAAGCGATACGTCGCCTTCCCCTTTTTAATGCCTGCTCGAAAGCCACTTGCCAAGCACCCTAAGCAGCATTAACCCTCGGCTTCGGATTCTGCCATGTCGGGTGCATCCTCGGGTGGAAACATCTCATTAAACAACGACGCCGTGCGATACGCCGCCTTTTTCAACTGTTCTTCCAGCACCGCCGTGCCTGCCCGCTTTAACTGGGCACTGTAGCGCCCTTCGGCCGCCAGCGGATACACCTCTGCCTCGGCGATTTCATGCGCTTCCAGCGCCCAGTCCGCCGGATTCATCGACTCGACCCAGGCTTGCGGATCAACCTTTTCGATATCCCGATACAGCTCTTGGGCATAGGTAAACCAGCGCTTATCCATTTGCCGATAAAGATCGTGATTCCATATCCAGGCCAGGTTTACCGGTTGCAGATCGTCGTCTTTCAGATAAATCTTCCGACCGCCGTCGTCACGCTTCAGCCCGCTGTTCACCGGAATGTGCATCTGCAACGCATAATGCATCAGGTAGATGGTGGCCTGGCGTTTATCGGCATCACTGAACGATGAGCGCAACAGAACTTCTCGCGACTCCAGCACCGCGCCGACCGAACATCGGTTATTCGGACAATGTTTATCCGGTTGAAACGTTTCATCGCCCTGCTCAAACAACGTCAGTTGCAGGGGAATCATCGATTTGTTCTGCGGCCGATTAAGATCGGCCTGGACCATAGCCGCCCGGGAGACGATTTCCCGGGACCAGTCTTCACCGTAGAGGCGCTCCAACTCCGAGCGGGCACCGTCTTTCAGAAACGGAACCATCAACTGCGCCACCATGGTGTGTCCGCTTTCTTCAAAGGCCAGGGCCACACCCGAGCAGAGCGTCAGTGCCAGCAGCAGACTCAGCCGCGACGGCTTTGTTTTTCGGCCAACATGCCCACCAGAACGAAGACCAAGACCACCACAGGACCGAGCCAAAGCGAACCGGGCAACAGCAGCAGTTTTTTCAATAACGGAACCAGATAAACGGCTAACGCGCCGTAACCGAATGCACATAACGCAATAAACACCAGAGTTCGAACAATAAAATGAGCGCCTTTCACCAACGCCCAGACCGCCTTGTTAATACGGTCACCGTAGATGACCAGTATAGTGGCAATGAGCGCCGAAGCGATAAAGGTCAGATGAGGGCGGAACCATCCAGAAAAATCAGCCAGTAAGTCTGTCAGCATAGGGCCTGTTCTTAGTCAGATTGAAGGCGCTAATGTAGCCGGACAGGCCAGAAAAACAACCCTGTTGCATGGCAACGACGCCCGGTTCCGCTCAGCAGTGCGATCTGCATCCGTTTTATGGCAGGCTTTCCAGAACCTCAGTGGCGCCATCGGACAACCGAACCCGAACCACCTGGCCACCCCAGCCATTGGCTTTGTCCCGGCCCTGAACGTAAATCGAGGTGACCCCATCCGGTATTGGCAGGCCAACCAGAGAGCGGGTAAAGGGTTGTTCATCCGCATGATGATGCCACAGGGTTCGGACTTCCAGCTCGACACCGGTATCGGTCAGCACCCGGAAGCCATCGGCGTAACGCTCGGGAGAATCATAAGGAGAGGAAATCGTGGTCGTCACCGACCAGCGGCCGTCCTGCTCTACCGCCTCAACGTCCAGCACAGCCGGATAGCGTTGATCGTCGTTGGCAGCCGCTTGGGCCAGAATAATACCGACCGTTAACAGCAGGACTCGAATGGCATAGGCTCTAAAGCCAGTAGACACGAACTTCATTGATCACCTCCGGAATACGATGTCATCAATGGGACCGGCAACTCCAACACCGGTTCCATCGCAGTCGCCTCATTCTCGGCAGACAGGCAATTGGTACGCCTAACATCGCCCATTCAGATCCAACTGTCCAGCACGTTTGCAATCGCCGGGAACAAGACCGGGTTCTCTGCCATCGATGAGCGTTTTTCGACCGGACTCACCGATCTTGTCGCCTATTTTTTGTGGTCTGTCACCCAGGCAGATATCCCATAAAATCAGTGTAGACCACTGTTGGAAAATGCAATGAAATGTCAGCAGTGCTCCGGGAGGAAAACCTCGCAGCACCTCAGTAAGTAGGCTGTGAGTCAGCTGATACAGACAACCGGTGGGCGGCACAAACACCACCAACCGGCATCAGACGCGGTTCCAGTCCGCCAATTGAATGCACAGGCCACGCAGAACGACATCACCGTTAAAGTCGTTACCCCGCACCACCACCAGCTCCAGGCTGTTTTTAACCGCCTGCCACTGCTCCGCCGTCAGGCTGACACTGCGGGTATCCGCCGCTAACTGAGTGAGTTGAGTGACCGCGCCGGTTTCGCGTTCAATCGCCCACAACGTGGTTGCTTCAACGCTTTGTTTGTCCGTCCGGTCGTTCCAGCGCAGCTCGATACGCGACGGAGTCGACTCTGTTTTGCCGTAGGCGCTGATCACCAACGGCGACTCACCTACCTGGCCGTCCGCCTGCATCACAGCGATGTACGACAGCTTCGCCGGTAAGTCTGTTTCAGTTCCTAATGGCGCCAGCGCAATCACCACCACCAGCGCCAACGACGCCATGGTCAGCCCCTGCCAGAGCCGTAACGAACGCCACCAACTTTGCAACGGGGACGGTGGCGTATCCGACGATCCGGTCAATCCTTGAATCCGGTTCATGACGGCCTGTTTAACATAGGCAGGGGCTGGGCGTTCTTCCGGCAGTTCGTTCATCGGCGCTAGGCGTTCTTGCCAGGCCCGCACTTCCCGTTCAAAAGAAGCATCCTGCTCGATCAGCCGTTCCACCCGGCGCTTCACCAACGGCAGCAGTAAGCCCATGGCGTACTGACTGGCCAGATGCTCGCGGATTTTCGGATTCTGATACCTCATGCTTCTAAGCATTCACGCAACTCCTGCAGCCCGCGTCGAATCCACGACTTTAACGTGCCCAACGGGGTATCGAACTTTTCCACCAACTCGGCGTGTGACCAACCATATACGTACGAAGAGACGATAACGTTCTGTTGCTCCTGACGGATGGCCTGCAAACAGCGCCCTAAATCGACATGCTCCGGCCACAGCGTGGACGTGTCGGCACTGAAGTCATCCGGTGCCGCGTCCTGGTCGGTCTCTTTTAATCGCTGACGCTGCCGTATCCGGTCGATGGCCTGATTCCGCGTTAACTGACACAGCCAGGACCAGGCCGAGCCCAGATCGGCCCGGTATTGGTCGGCATTCAGCCAGATTTTAGTATACGCATCCTGCAGCACATCGGCCGCCAGCCCTTCATCCGGAATCATCTTCAGGATCAGGCCATACAACTTGGCGTTGGTTAAGTCGTAGAGATGAGACAGCGCAGGCTGATGCTTCAGCTTTACCTGCGCCAGCGTCTGTTCAACTTCTCGCTTCCAGGCGTCTTGGTTCAAATCGAGACACTCTTTCGGTTAGTTGGTTTGAGCAGCGTACCACACGTTGCCGATACCATGGCCATTGGTGTCGCCTTCTTTCTGATCGCCCACCCAGGTGTAGAGTGGTTGATTTTTGTAGGCCCATTGGTAGGTACCGTCGTTACGCTGAATGATCGTAAAATCGCCCCAGGTTTCGGCGTTCATCTTCGCTGCAAACGGCGGCCAGTTCGCAGCACAGCCGTCATCGCAGTTCGACTTGCCCGGTGCATCCTTAGTAAAGGTGTACAGCGTCATGCCACCGGCGGTCGCAAACACTTCGCCCATCGCGGCATTCACTTTTTTGACCACGGTATCGGCCTTGGCGACCGTCATCGAGTCATTGCTGTAGCTGTCGTAAGAATCTGAGGCGTACCCTTTGCTGGCGCAACCGGTCATCGCAGTGGCGGCTAAAACAGAAGTCAGAAGAATAGTATGAAGTTTCATGGGTCGTTCCTTTATGTTGTTGAGTTCCTCCATTGAAACGACACCAGTTTCCAGCTTGGATGCAGCAGTTTAAAAAAAATTCTTCGAACATGGACCCCGACATCTGTAGGGTCCCAGAGCCTAGGCTAATTAAACACATCACACCGCTGTTCCATCGGTTAAAAAAGTCGCTGACAACCTGCATCCAAACCGTGACGCGCAGCGTTTCTATAGACATTCATCCATGACTCAACCCCGGTGACCTTATGAAACTGCCCGTTTTACTGTTAACCCTGCTGCTGGCGCCCGTCTGTTACAGCGCCAATATGGCCCATTCTCACCTGAAACACGTTTACGACGCCTGGCACAGCAACCCGGACGGCATTGGCTTTCTGCCGCTGGCCCTGGAGCAATATCAGCAAGCCCATGCAGAAACGCTCATTCTGCAACAGTCAAATACCGCCGACGCTTACGTAAAACGCCGGCTGAACCGACTGTCCGGGTTATTGACCGGTAATGCCACCACGGACGGCGCCGACCTAAGCTCCGCACTTTCCGGCATGGTCAAACATACGGCCTTGTCGGCGATGGCCATTGACGCCACCGCCAACGTGGTTGACTACGCCGACGCCATTGCCCAATGTACTAACAACGCCTTGCGCTACGCCGCCGAAGCCGACGACCGGGTTGAGGCCTTACAGAGCAAAACAACGCTCACCGACGCAGACCGCGCCGAACTGACCGCGGCAACGGCGTGGATTTACACCGGCCGGGACCTCAACAACGATGGCGACATTGCACCCGATGGCCAGGAATGCGGTTTACGCCAGGCCGATGTATTGATGGGTGCGCTGAAGCACCTCGAAGGACTGAACTGATTAACATGGAAGGAACGCGACCAATGACCCTGGATACTCAAACGGCCGACCCGAGCCAGCGCTACGAAGCCATCGTCCGGCAACTGAGTATGGTGACTTTCCCCTGGGACATTGAAAAGTCGCTGGAGTTTGCGCTTTACCGGACCTACGCCGTTCCCGCGATTTCGAAGGTGTTGCTGCACAGCGGACAGTTTTTGAAAGCCACGCAAAAACGCTACGACGACACCGAACTGCTGCTCGCCTACCCAGTCGAGCATGGGTTAAACAGCGACACCGGCCAACAAGCCATAGAGCGCATTAACGCCATGCATCACCGTTACCGGATCAACAACGATCTGTACCTGTACGTGCTCTCGACTTTTGTCTTCGAACCCATCCGCTGGCTGGAACGCTTTGGCTGGCGCCCGATGAACGACAACGAACAGCAGGCCTGGTTTCTGTACTACCGCGCGTTGGGTGAAAAGATGAAGATTCAGGAGATTCCTGAAACGCTGGAAGCGTTCGAAGCCTTTAATCGGCGCTTTGAGCAGGAACGCTTTGAGTACCATATTGCCAATACCCGCATTGCCTCCGTCACGAGGGATCTGCTGTTGAGTTTTTATCTGCCACGCTGGGCGATCCCCGCCGGGCGGCCCGCCATTTACGCCATGCTCGATGATGGATTGCGAGAGGCGTTTCAGTACCCCAAGGCACCAAAAGCGCTGGAAACATTCTTAAATACTTCGCTGACGTTGCGCGCGCGATTACTGCGATGGTTACCCAAAAACAAAAAAGAAAAATCGATCCTGAAGCGAAAACGCAAAACCTATCCGATGGGGTATGCGATTGATGATTTAGGATCTCTGTAACCGCTGTAATCCGATACGTTTTTCCAAACTGCGGTGAGCCAAGCCGGTTCGCCCGCACTTTAACGACCCACATGAGTCGTACTTTTTTAGATTCACTTCACAGTAGCCCGCGTCTTGCTACGTTTGAATCCGCGCTTCGCAATGTCGGGGCGCAAGCCAATCACTATTGACGGTTATGGCAGCGATGAATCTCACGAAGAATGGTTTTACCCGAAACAGGAACAGGTGATTACCTTAGACGATGCTCAGGTAAACTACCGCGTCAAAGCCGATAATACGAGTGAGAGTCGCACGATTGATTTGCGCAGCTAAAGTGCCGCCAACTAACAGATACGTGCATCCAAACATGAATGGCCGTGACCTCAATTACCGGATCGGAGTCACGGCCAAAACAAAAAAATCAATTTGGAAATCAATTCGAAGGTAAGTTTGCAAGCAGGGCCTCAAGCTCATCGTCGGCCAGCGGTATTTGCCCTTTGATGATCGCGTTCTGGTTGGTCACCATCGCTCGTGCAAATGGATAATCACCGGGAAGACCATTAGCCTCCATGGTCGCTTGGTACTCGTTCAGGGCAATAGCCTGAATGTTGGACAAAACATCCAAAACTTCCATACCGTAAAAGCGGCACTCCTGAGATACCTTATGAAAAACATCCTGTACAGTATCGTCTCCGAGCTCCAACTTTGAACCAACATGAACCAGTATCGCCTGATAGGCGTTGTCCTGATGATTCTTCACCAGCACCGTCAGCTCAAAGAGTTCACCCGCGCCGCCCAACAGATTATGCCCCTGCTCGACAATCGTCGTTCTAACTGAAGTCCCGTATTCAGTTAGCGCGGTTACTCCAGAAAACTCGATGTTTAAATGACAGTCCTTGAGTTTTTCGGTCACTTCAGCAACCTGCGCCGGGCTGCCATCTATGACTAATCGAATGCCCTTAATGTCTGTTTCATTCCGATTGGAATCATGGTGAGCAACGCAAACCAAATAGGCGGCCTGTAGGTCACCAACGGCGAGTAAGCACTGCGTCAGCTGGTTCTTATCGTTATTGACACCCGGTACCTCGATATCCAGGACCACCGCATTGATGTCCGCATCCTTTGCTTTGTTTCTGTTCAACCAACCAAACATCATTCGTCCTTTTTGATCATTTGTTTTAAAGACGGAATGATGACATAAATCGACATTTTTTCTGCTGATACGATCATAAAGTTGGGGTTCTACGACATAAATGCCCGAAAGAAAACCCCGTCTATGGACTACACAGTTAGGCTCAACTCGCCTGCGCTGAAATATCAGCCGTAATCACCTCGACCCACGACAAGGTGACCTCAGGGCAGGTTAACCGCAGTGCCGACACGAAGTCGTTAACGATGTTTCGGTTATGCGTCACCGATGTATGCTCATGCCCCAGTATCATGGCAAATAGCTCTGTGGTGTCAGGTGTAATTTTAAACGCATCGGCATCACAATCCCGTGACCCAATGGCCGCAAGCACTTGGTTCTCATGCTGATAGATCAAATCGCCATGCGCCAGTTTTTTATCGCGCTTAGAAAACAGCGGGCGAATCTTCCGCCCCTCTTGTGCCCGGCACACCTCAATAGTCCCCTTGAGCTTTGCGGCATCGTGCACACCAAAGCTCGCTCCGTAGTTCAGTGCAACGCTGTTATAGGCATCAACGACATTTAAAATGGGGTTAACGCCGCGCTCCAGGCAACTGCGGATCAAGCGCAGATTGGCCGGCTCTGTATTCGGGTACCCCATTTGCGCCAGCTGGGTTTGATACCCGGAGACTTCCGGTTGTTGTACACACGCATCATACTGATGTCGAAGCTGGTCAAGCCGCGCCTCCATGGCGGTTCGATAGACAGACTCACGGTCTTCTGCAACTTGAACGCCTGTTATGTGTGCCGCTACGCATCCCTGTAAACCAAGCAATAACGCGTCAGGTGCGATGCTGACCTTCACGGTTTGTCACCAAAATACCTGGCCATGATTGAGCGGAATGCCTGCTCATCCCGACTCAGCTGTTCGGCATCGTCACTGGCGAACCAGCATAGAGCCGGACAACTGAGTAAGTCAGTTGTTGGTTCATACGAAGAACCGACAGTCTGCCAGATATCGTGCCCGCGATAACTCGGCAATGCCCGGATCGCGGCGTCATCACCGGCCGAAATGCCCGGGTATTCCCCGTGCTGATGCGCAATCACAAACACGATACGACCTTCCGCTTTCTGAACGGGATGCGTGATCTGGGTTCTGTCCAGATAGCAGTCGACCGTTAACGACAGCAGGTCGGGCGAATAGCAGTCGCGAATCAACCGCGGCGCGATCCCACCGTGCAGTCGGGCGCCCGCTTCGATCATGACCGGTCCACGCGGGGTATCAATGACCTCCATATGGATAGGGCCCACTTGAATGCCCAGCGCTTGCGCACAGTCGCGTGCATACGATGTCAGCGCCGAATACTGCAGGGCATCCGGGTTCAGCAGGTGCAAACCATTGTAAACAAACCGGGAACCGTTGCAGTGCACCTTATCGTAAACCGCCAATGAGGAGATGATGCAATCGCCGTCCACAGAAACCATATCAATGACGTATTCGGGGCCACTTAAGAACTCTTGTACCAGATAGGTGGAAACCACCTCGCCGAGACAATTGGTGGCGCCCCATTTGATGTCGTCGAGTCGTTCGAGCAGCTCGGCGCAAGTGTCTGCAAACATGACGCCTTCTGTGGCGGCTGAATTGGCCGGCTTTAAGACATAAGCGCCTTCATCGAGCGTCTGCACCAACGCACGCGCTTCGGCATCCGACTGAACGGACCAGGTTTTAATGTGCGCAAGTCCGTGCTTTGCCAACGCGGCCTGCATGGCTTGTTTATTGCGCCGATGGTCAGTCGTTTCGACCGAATTTCCCCGGGTACCGAACTCACTGGCCAGTCGATCGGCCAGCGCAACGCCAACTTCACTGCCAGCCATCACCGCCGCAATGGTAGCGCCTGAGTCATGCACCCAACGCTGACAGTCCTCGCTGGAATGAAAGGTGTGCTCGAAGTCATCCGCATTAAACGATTTGCGCAACGCGGGGGAGACCTGATCATTGCTGATGACCGCGACACAAGCATAACCCAAAGCTTTAATTTCCGGCGCCAGCAGCGCGCCTGTCGAAAACGGGTCGACGATGACCACCCATTCAGGATTCATAATTCACCTCCGCTTCGGATTGCGCGCGCTTTTCGCCCGCGATCAGCTTTGAAACCGTCAGCCCCAGCAATGTCGCCGCCAGACCAACAAACAATAACGCCGCCGCATTGAGTTCGGGGGGCGTATTACTGATAACAATGCCCATCAATAAGGGCAGGCAACCCATGGCCACCATAAACGTCATGACCATTTTCCCGATCAGCGATTCCTTAACACCGGGCGTCCAGTCGGCCGTGATCACCTCATGGCGCATCATCAAGCGGACATAGCTCACAGAGACTCCGATGACAAAAACCGAGCCAATGGACAGCCAGCGAATGGCGACGAAAGACAGCAACGCATCCGACAACAACAACAGCCCGGCCAGACCTAACAAGACAGACCTTTTAACCGGCAGTGCAATTGCGCAGAGTGCGCCCAAGGCGGCCATGGCACTGGCCAACCCGAATTCATAACCGGACCATCCATGAATGGTTTGGTATAAAAACGGCAGAAACCCGTTAAATGCGCCGATATGGGCACCCACCATGGCCATTATGCCAATCAGTAAGAACCGGCCTTCCGGCAATACCTCCGGCACATTCGCGGTTGCCACAGAAGGCGACGTAACGGCGCCCGAAGCATTCGGCTGAGCGGACAGCTGACCACTCAAGGTCAACTGCAACGCAATGGTAACGACCAGCGAAACGCCGACCAGAACACCCAGAAACGAGGTAAACGGCAGCATCTCCACTAAAAATCCACCGGAGGCCGCACCCGCAAAGGCGCCCAACTGAACACTGAGCTGAACGAACTTAACCGACTTAGCCCGATCTACAAACTCACCCTCACCTAAACGGGCGTTCAGCATTTCTATACCGCTTTGGGTCACAAAATTAACGATGCCAATCCCAAATGCGATCGCCAGATACAGTATCGTCGCGTTAGTATTGCCCACGAGTGCGAGCACCAGAAACGACACCGCCGCCACGTAACGGTAGGCACTCAGAGACCCAACAGACAGGCTAACGCCCGTTTTGGATAGCGCGGCACTGGCCTGTTTGATGCAAAGCGGCACCAGTGTCGCAACAAACAGAATAACACCCACCAACATGGCAGAACCGGTTTCGCGCAGGGCGACCCAGACCGCCCCACTCATCAGGGCCAGGTCGGCGGTTACCATCAGGCCGGCCAAGGCATAAAACAACGCGGCGGTCGGTGTGGTTTTGATGGTGGATACCATCGTTTCTTGGGTACTCATAAGCTGCTCACAATTCCGTCTTCGTTCCAGAAAGCAATGGTATTTTGCGCCTTAGCGACCACTTTGATGGTCCCCTTACGTTGCACCAGCGGTAATGCTTTCCGCCGGATGGATTGACAAGAAAACGAGTTGTCATGCCAAGGGCAGACCAGATGTTCACCACAGTCTGACACCTTCGCCAAATGCATAGGCCCACCTCGATGCGGGCATTCGGTCGGCACACAAAGCGTCTCGTTTTGGCGTTTAAAGACAAAATAGCCTTTGTCTTCAATCATCAGCCGGTTCGCTCGATCGACGGGAAACGTTACGACGCGCATAGTTCACCTCGGTACTCTGTGACTCGGTAGGTACATTGCTTACTCACCACACAAGACCCATGCAAAATCCCCTTAGGAATCACGATGGCTTGCCCGGCCTTCAGCTTTACTCGTTTGTGCGGTGAAAACACCAAATCGATTTCGCCGGAGACGACCGAAAAATGCTCGTTCACATCATGACAATGGGTCACAGAAAGTTCGCCCTCTGATTCAACAAACTCGGCAACCTCGGCGCCTTCCTGGGCTTGATAACGAGACGCCATCTCTTGCAACTCGGCCAAGGTATCGTGCGTTCGGATGTGCCGGTACAAATCTTCATCGGCCAGTTCCTGCAGGTGCGCAAACTCCTGAAAGCCTCGAAGGATTTCAGGCAAAATGCCTTCACCGTATTCCTTGACCACCGGCATGATGATTTTTTCCAACGCCATCCGGCCGTGGTGTACATCGATGTGCGTGTGCTCATCAAAATATTTGGTTTTTACCCGACCGCCAAACACTTGCTTAACCAACTTAGATTGGCTCTTTGTGGTAAAGGCCAACGAGGCTTCGGTGAAATACAACGCACCCAGATACCGGAAGAAATACTGATGGTTTTTTGAGATGTAGTGGAAATAGTTAATCAACGACAGTGACGACGCGGTATAAAACTGCCAGTAGGTATGCAGCCGATTGTCCAGCTCGGCATCCGTCATCATATGTTCAAAAATTGTCGAATGTTTCTTCTCATGCACGCCATAACCGTATTCGTCGATAAAGACTTTAAACAGTTCCGACGTATGCGAACCGAAGTTACCAAGGACATTTCGGCCCATGGCCGAGGCTTCGGACAAGAAATCCCCTGCGCATTGAATCAGGAAAAATCGGGTCGCCGACTCCGGGTCGGCACTCGCTGTGAGATTTTTCAACAACGACGATTCGGACTGTGCGATATCGTCCAACTCCTGCTGACAATAGGCGGTAAACGATTCAATGTCCCACTTTCCACTGATCTGAATTTCATGATTCAAAAAATCAAAACAATGGCGTTCCAAATCTTCCCGAATCACCTCGCCCGACCGATAGTGATCGGATGAATAAAACGATTGGTACGCGTTAATATCGAGCTTTTTCTGCTTCCCGGTCGGCAGCAAAACCAAGTCTTTCTCATAAATCACATTGAGCATGCGTTGCGCCGCCAAGTAAGAGTTTCGATCAAGCTCTTGCTCGGTTAATGCCTTTGTAAAAAGTTCCGCTTGGAGATCCTGTGGCCGACATGGACGCGTGTAGGGACAGCCATTGGAAAGAAAGTCCCGACGGTTGCCCAACAGCGGTGAGGACAGGAAACGATCCAGATTTTCCTTAAATTCCAGACTAGAAAACATGTTCAATCACCTTAAAATCACACGATTGTTCGGGTTTGAGTTCAAGCTCTGACCATTGCACTTCACCTGCTGGCGCGTTCTTTCCGCATTTGCCAGGGCATCCTCATAGGAGTCGCCGCGCACCATAAAACAACCAATGTGATCCATTTGGTTGTCGGTCGTTTTCAGTTCACTGCCATCGGGTTTCATCTGTCGTTGATAGACCAGATTGGCACCCGGAACCTCAAAAGAGGCCAGAGTTTTCGTGTTGGGTGGCGCCAATACGTACTGCATGCTGATAAATTGCTTTGGCTCTGCCAGTGCCGCCATACTCGGCTGTTCACCAACGGCGAGTGCTACCAGCTGATCTTCAAAGTTAACGTCGCAAGCCTTATTCACCATGGTCAGCGCGTCTAACCCGATAAACCGAATATTCAACTCAACCAGCTCAATTTCGCCCTCAGAGGTGACGACTAACTCCGCATGCGTGACACCATGCAGAAACCCGATTGCGTTATGAATAGCGCCGATGGTTTCGAATATTTTATCTTTCAGTGGGTGCTCGTAAGGAAAGCTGCAGCCCATTTCAACGGCAGGGTCACGCTCTAAAACCGTACGGGACGTCAGCCCAATGGGATAGTATTCGCCGTCGTAGACCACGCCCTCGGCAGACAACAACTCGCCTTCCGCCGCCTGTTCCAGAAATATGCCGGCACCGCTCTTCATGTACTCGCGAAGGATTGGCAGGTGAACGTCGTTCATCTCATCCCAGTTTTTAATGGCGGCTCGGATGTCATCTAACGAGGTGCAGCGCTTAACGGAGGCACTGCCGGCGCCGTTAACCGGTTTAAGAAAATACGCTGACGACTCATCCCAGGACTGAAGCGAACGGAGCGCTTTTTCATCAAGATACTGCAGCTTGGACAGACCGGCTTTCTGCAACTCTGAACGCACCCATTGCTTGTTGAGAAAACAGCGGACCTGTTCAGGGTGATTACCAACCAAGCCAAAGTGTTCTTTGATGGCGGCATCCAGTTGCAGCGTCGCCTCGGCCGCTGAGTAAATACCGACAACCTGACGTCCCTGACAAGCGTCGATCACCGCGGCAAGATTCGAATCGACATCGACCCACGAGCTCAGATGACATTTCTTGGAGACCAGCCGCATAGGATGGCCCTCAGGAAACTCATCCGGGATTGGCAAGGTATGAAACGTCACGATGTCATACCCTCGTCGATGGGCCGCCTCAATCACGTTGAGCATGTGATTAAACGGTTCCAGCAAAATAAACACGTCGTTCATAGAAATCCCTTCTTCCAGAGTTGTAGAAAGCACTCACCTTTCGGTTAGCTTAAAAATCTGATCAAGACCACGAAATCAATGACAGCCCTCGACACAAAGACAAAGTTGAAGGTTCAAGCGTTCCAGAAAATGCATTGATGCAGATCAGTTTTTAAGCGCGGCCAGTCTACGAATCGTTTATGACAAATCAACGCCAGAAAAATAAAAACGCATCGCTGAAGATTCCTTCATTCGTTTTTTTAGACATGCGTCTACAGAATTTTTAGCCACATCCACCGAACCTGACTGAACGATCCAGAAAAACTACGAGAAAATTGGTCGGTAAAAGCGTTAACCCAACGGAAATATTTGCACTCAAAAACTTTTCTAATCAAACGGAAATATTTGCACTCAAAAACTTTTTTCAGCGGGTCGTGCTACCCGACAAAATAAGAGGGTAAAAAGAAGATCTGAAAACCAGAGCTTTGGATGAAAGCTAACAGAGCAGATGGTCAACCAAACACACGTTAATCAATCCTGACTACGGCATGGCTCCCAACTGCTAACCTATGCTCACCCAGAGACACACAAACAGGATTCATGGACAGGGACCCATTCGACGTCCAAACGCCCGATGCGGTACCATGCCCGTACATCAACGGAATGCAATAAAATGAAACCATTCACCACCGAGTTCACCCTGACACGCGACTACCTTGCCGAGTGCTATGACGAGTCGCTGCCCTACGCACGCAAGCCCAATGTTTGGTTACCGTTATTGGCCGGTGCGGGCGGTTTGTATCTGCTCATCTTCACCAGCCAACCCACCGTCGGCGGTATCGCTTTGCTGGCGTTGGCTGTACTGGAACTGGCACACATGCGCTACCGCCGTGCCTGGTGGCTGTTCCGCCAAACCATGGGCAAAAACGCCAACCTACAAGTCACCTTAACCATTGATAACGACGGCATTCGCACCCAAAGCACCGCCTCGGACACACGACTGGCCTGGGCAGACATCGACCGCGTCCTTGAAACCGAAAAAGGGCTCATCCTGGTGCAAGCCAACGGCGCACAGCAGTACCTTTCCAAAGCCTTATTCACCGAGGAACAGATTGCTCAGTTTCTGGCGTTGAACGACCAAACGTCCGGGAACCATGACGCATGAGTTTGCCCAACTGCCCGAAGTGCGACTCCAAATGGGTATACCAGGACCAAAGCCTGCTCATCTGCCCCGAATGCGCGTATGAATGGAACCCGAACGAACCCGATGAAGATGCCGTTGTAGTCACCGATGCCAACGGCACGCCACTCAGTGCAGGCGACAAAGTTACGCTGGTAAAAGATTTAAAGATTAAAGGCAGTTCGCAAGTGCTGAAGATTGGCACCAAGGCTCTGATTCGACAGATTAAAGACAGCAAAGATCATCAGCTGGATTGCAAGGTCGATGGCGCGGGCGAGATGATGGTGACGGCCAAGTTTGTGAAGAAGGCTTGAAAGACTTCGCTATATAGCAGTTTTGCAGTATCAACGGACTCTGCCCCTTTGGTCACTGTCTCCTTGAATACTACGAGCCGACTTTTTTGAATTAACTAAAAATCGTTAACAAGTCTTTTGATAAAACGCTCAAAATCTCTATCAGACCCAGTACGTCGATCAGGTTCAAAATAATTCTCAAACTTCCCCGAAGATCTCATCATGTCAGAAACAAAAAATTTAACTTCATCAACAAGGTCTTTTATTAAGTCGGTAGAAATATTAGGATTAATTTCTATTGAACTCAATGAACTGTCTAGTTCAAAGTGAGCTCCCTTCCTATTTCTCCATTCCACCAGGCTCGAGTTGTGAATTTTTTCTTGAATAGACTGCCTCATTTGGTCTTGCTGCTTGCTAAGCCCTTGAGGGCAAAGCACCTTTCTAACTGATAATAGTGTTAACTTACCCTCACCTTCAATTAGACGAGTTAGCGTCATTAAGATGTGATATTCCAAACAAACTTGTATTCGGCTTACAGAAAATGGAAATTCCCTATTGTAAGTGTTTACTTTAGATTGCTCAGTAAACAGCCTTTCATAGAAATCACAATCTAAAAAGAGCATGTCTAATCGGCGAAGAAAAACTATTGCAACATGCTCACTCATTTATCTATCTCATTTTTAAAATGGCTATTCACAGCATTAACTAACTATGCGTAGATCAGGCCGATTTTAATTTATTATGAATCGTTTTTGTAGTTCTGAAGTATATGCGCCAAGTAACCCGTTGCCCGTGATATACAACACCATTGTTAATGTCCAATTAATCGACAACTGAAGGTAAACAATAGGCACACCCATAACAACAAGTGTTTTAAGGACTGGTGGAAACCCTAAATTTTCACCCGAATTTATAGTTAGAAGGTCAGTCAGTACGCTCCAGTTTCATCATAAGGATTATAAAGCTGAGTGTTATACTAGGATGTTAACTTTTGTACATCCACAGCCATCTTTTAAACAAGGTCGTGTACTTGAACAGTGCTGTCAAAAAAACAGCCCATCATATTCAATAAGCCTATTATCCTTTTAAACTCAGCTATCATCTTTCATAGAGCTCTTCTTTACTGAAGCTAAAGATGAGGTAATTATCGCTGTAGGCATAGCTATCATTCCTAGACCTAAGATTAGTATTACTGTGGTTAAAATCTTCCCAACAATAGTTACCGGATAGATATCACCATATCCAACCGTAGTTAATGTAGCCACCGCCCACCATAGGCTGTCACCAATTGTTTTATATACGTCCGGTTGTGCAGAGTTTTCGGCGTGATAAACACCAACTGCAGCCATAAACAAAAGCACAAAAGAGATAAGTAACCAAAGGATAAGCTCTTCTCGAGACTCTCGCATAGCGAGTCTAAATCTACGGAGGGCGTTCTGATACTTCAAAAGTTTGAGCAAACGGGTTAGACGGAGAAGACGTATCAATCGGACAGATCTTAAGTCCATCGTTGGAATTAGTAGACTTGGAAGGATTGCGATGAGATCAACAATCGAATAAAAACTGAAAAGATATTGACGCTTTTCCGAGCTAAGATAAAGTCTATAAAAATATTCGACAATGAAAACTGTCAGTACAACGTACTCACTAAACTCGAAAAACCTTAGAACTAGGATAGGCAAGTTTGGAACTGTCGTAATTACAATGCTTACTGATGAAAACAGTACTAAACTTATGGATAACCACTCAACCCAGTTAGGTATTTCGGTTGCTAAAGACCCACGGCTAGACACCAATCTTTCTCCGTGAGGATTCTTGTTTTAGCACCTTCATTTCTATTCTTGATTACCGTTTCTATTTTTCTTCCGTAAGATTTCTGAATCCAATCGCGACTTGCGACATTTCCAATAACTAAATAATCCAGATTTTTAGTAACGGATTTAGAGATCAGCGCACCAATGGATTCTGCGATTGTAGCATGACGCCTACGTGTACCTGACACAAAGCTCCCAGTGAAACACACTGATCGGCCTTTGAACGAATATGGTAACTCATCATTCTTAAGAAAAGCTGTTGTAAGCCCTCCTACTGCACCGTATTCCCAAAACTTCTGAGCGGATATATCGTTGAGCGTTGTCAGCAACTCATTACTCTCATCAGAAGAAATAACACCATCTTCGAGAATTTTCTCGACTCTAGAGTGGATTGCACTTCCTGGCCAACGCTCTACCAGTTCCGGATTTGCATTTAGAAGGTTCCGAAGTTTAAATATCTCATCATCTGTTAGAAGATTATCTGCTGTAATCCCGCTAATAAACCCCATCAAATCATGCGTAAACTGATCCACGCCCGCTGGCGGCGTTGAATATTCAATGATGCAGTTAATAAGCTCTGTTAGATCCTCGTACTCCTCAGTAGTTATCACCTTGTCTCGCAAAATATCCCCAATAGCATCCCGCAAATCTAATATATCGCCGTCTCCTATTTCCTTTGCTTCATTATCGATCCAAAGCTTAAGGTAGAAAATCTCTGAATCCTGAAGCTCATTGTCGGAAACAATACCTTGTAGAATTCCTCTCAGAGTCAGAACTGTCTTCAACCTATTTCTTGAGTAATTGAGCCCTCTATCGGCGGGCTGACCATCCTTGTTTAGAACAACCACTACAAATCTCCATTTTGACCAGTTTGCAGTACAACTACCATACTAGCGCTCCCAGTTAAACAAAAGTTTGTCAGTATTCAAACGTCATCCAGAAGCTTATGTAAAACACGGTGAATGCAAACTGCTTAATCTTCACGTGCCAAAACCTCGATTGCATCAACGTGAACATAGGGATAGGCAAAAAAATAAAGTTTTTTTTGAACCAAGGATTCAACATCAATTGAAGTTCGACGCTACAGTCTCGAAGATTACAATGCACCGAACCACAGACGCTGCCACAGCTAAACAGTCGAGTAAAACTAAGGGCTTTAAGAAGAACTAAGTAATGAATGAAGTTGGCACTTGCAAAAAACCAAACCCCCAAAACGACAAAAGCCCCGAAACCTTGCGGTTACGGGGCTTTTGAAATTTGGTGCCGACACCAAGAGTCGAACTCGGGACCTACTGATTACAAGTCAGTTGCTCTACCAACTGAGCTATGCCGGCTAACGGAGGCGTACTATAGTGATGGTTTTTAAAAAGGTCAACAACTAGTTGATAATTAACGGAATTTTTTGCTTTGCCGGGTTTTCCATTCACTTTCTCCTGCTTTTCACGGCTGAGCCGGTTTTTTTGGTTTACAATGGCCTTGTTCTACCCGGAGTTTCAAGTCAATGTGCCGTTTTCTTATCGCTTCCGCCGGGCTATGGCTGGCCGCTATTGCCAGCGCCTCGACTTCCGAACCGTTGGTTATCTGTTACGAAGACCAGCACTTCCCCCCTTATATTCTGGGCACTTCCGGGCAGGTTGCCGGGCACGGCGGCATCATCTACGACTATATCGAACAGAGTGCGGCCCTACTTGAGCACCCCGTGGTGTTTGAGCGCAAGCCGTGGAAGCGCTGTCAGGTTGAATTACAGCATGGCGATGTCGATGCCATGTTCGCCACCATCTATACCGAAGAGCGTGACGCCTGGGCGGCGTTCCCTAAGACCGATGGTGTGCCGGATGACCGTTATCTGCACTTCGCCACCTACCCCGTTTTTGTGCCCATGGGTTCTGAGCTGAGCTGGAATGGCGAAGCCTTTAGCCCGGCGAAACCGCTGGTGCAGTCCGTTCCCGGGTACGTCAGTGAGAAAAAGCTGTTAGCGATGGGCATGCGCCCTATTACCGCCTTGCTCCCACGTGAGGCGCTGCCACTGGTGGCGACGGGGCGGCTGGAAGGCTATGTGCTGGAAGAACAGTTGGGGCGTGAACTCGCTCGGCAAATGGGGCTAGAGGACAACATCACCACCTTGCCGATCCCGTTCCTGGAACAGCCTTGGTACCTGGCGTTTTCCAAGCAACGTTATGCGCAAGACCCGGAGTTGGTGGAAACTTTCTGGACGATCTTAAAAGAGGTTCGGGAAACGCTGGGGCCATCCATCATTAAGCGTTATACCGAGTAAGCGAGCGCGGAGGCTGCCCGGTTTTGAGCAGCTCCGCGTGAGTAATGACTTACTTCTTAACCTGTTCGGCCACTTTTTCCAGCTTCTTGTGGCGCACATCTTTGCCTTTCACCAGATAAATCACCTGCTCGGCAATGTTACGCGCGTGGTCGCCAATGCGTTCCAGCGAGCGCAATGCCCACATGACGTTCAGTGCGCGGGAAATGCTGCGCGGGTCTTCCATCATGGTGGTTACCAGCGAGCGGATCGCGGTGCCGTATTCCAGGTCAACGGCTTTGTCCTGCTGCATCACCGACAGCGCGGCTTCGGCATCCAGACGGGCAAAGGAGTCCAGTGCCGATTGCACCATCTGACGGACTTTCTCACCAATGTGGCGCAGCTCAACATAACCTTGCGGGCCTGAGCCGGTGTCGGCCAGTTCAATGGCCTGCTTGGCGATCTTGGCGGCTTCGTCCCCGATGCGTTCCAGTTCATTCACGGTCTTGGTAACCGAGATGATGAAACGCAGGTCCGAGGCGGCCGGGTTACGCTTGGCCAGAATCTGGGTGGTCTGTTTGTCGATGGTGATTTCCATCTTGTTGACGTCTTTGTCTTTTTCGATGGCGCGGGTCGCCAGGTCGGTGTCGACTTCCATCAACGATTTAAACGCCGTTTCGATCTGCTGTTCCACCAGACCGCCCATCTCCATCAGATGCTTGCGGGCATCTTCCAGTTCAGCATTGAACTGGGCGGAGGTATGTTTATCAAAGGTCATTTTATCCATGGTGAACTCCTGTTAACCGAATCGGCCGGTGATGTAGTCTTCCGTCAGTTTGTGCTCGGGGGCGGTGAATATCTTGTCGGTTTTGCCCACTTCAATCAATCGACCCAGATGGAAATACGCAGTCCGGTGCGATACCCGCGCCGCCTGCTGCATGCTGTGGGTGACGATCGCGATGGTGTAGTTTTCGGACAGCTCCGCAATCAGCTCTTCGATGCGCGCGGTAGCGATCGGGTCCAGTGCCGAACACGGCTCGTCCATCAGAATCACTTCCGGTGATACGGCAATGGTACGGGCAATACACAGACGCTGCTGCTGACCACCAGACAAACCGGTGGCTGGCTGGTCCAATCGGTCTTTTACTTCGTCCCAGATACTGGCTTTACGCAGGGCGGTTTCGACCACTTCGTCCAGCTCGGCACGACGCGTCACCAAACCGTGAATTTTTGGTCCATAAGCGACGTTGTCGTAAATGGATTTCGGGAACGGGTTCGGCTTCTGGAACACCATACCGACGCGCGCGCGCAGGTTAACGACGTCCATGTGTTTGTCGTAGATGTTGTCGCCATCGAGAATGATGTCGCCGGTGATACGACAGATGTCGATGGTGTCGTTCATGCGGTTCAGCGTTCGCAGAAACGTCGACTTACCACAGCCGGACGGGCCGATCATGGCGAGTACTTCGTTTTTGCCGATATCCAGATCGACACCGTAAATGGCTTGTTTGTCGCCGTAGTGAACGTCAACGTTGCGGGTCGACATACGCACGTCGCTGTCCATGGTGGGTTTACCGACGGTGCTGGTCCAGCCCTCGAATACCGCTTCCATTGAGTCTTTTGCTAATGTAGTCACAGCTTTTACCTCTTAAATCTCTTTAGTCGCGCCGGGGCTTACCAGCGGGTTTCAAATTTCTTACGCAGATACACCGCCAGCAGGTTCATGGCGGCCAGGAAGCCGAGCAGAACCATGATGGCACCGGAGGTTTTGGCGACGAACGCGCGTTCCGGCAAGTCAGACCACAGGAAGATCTGCACCGGTAATACCGTTGCCGAATCCAAAGGCCCACTCGGGATGTCTGCAATAAACGCCACCATACCAATCATCAGCAGCGGGGCGGTTTCACCCAGTGCCTGGGCCATGCCGATGATGGTACCGGTCAGCATGCCGGGCATGGCCAGCGGTAGTACGTGATGCATCACCATCTGAACTTTGGAGGCACCCAGGCCCAGTGCCGCTTCACGAATGCTCGGCGGTACGGCTTTAATGGCCGAACGCGACGAAATAATAATGGTCGGTAACGTCATCAGGGTCAAAACCAAACCGCCCACCACCGGCGCTGAACGCGGCAGATGGAACACGTTGATAAACACCGCCAGACCGAGCAGACCAAACACGATGGAGGGGACTGCCGCCAGATTGTTGATGTTCACTTCAATAATTTCGGTCAGGCGATTCTTCGGTGCAAACTCTTCCAGATAGATGGCCGCGGCAACGCCAATCGGGAACGACAGCGCCAGTGTAACCAGCAGGGTAAAGAACGAGCCGAGCATGGCTCCGCGAATACCGGCTTGCTCAGGTTCACGAGAGTCGCCGTTGGTGAAGAACGTGGTATTGAATGACTTCTTCAACTCACCGGACTCGATCAGCGATTCCACCAGGCTGTTTTGCAAATCGGAAATCCGACGCTCGTTTTCCGGTACCGACATATCGACCTGACCTTTCATCAGTGCATCGATTTCATCGTCGGCCATCAGCCACACTTCTTCGGTGGTGCCGAGCAGTTCCGGATTGGCTTCGAGCCGATCTTTCAGATCGTATTCGGCCACACTGGAGACCAGTGAATACATGGCGCGACGATCCGAACGACCGGACACATACGGGAAGCGTTCTTTCATGGCGTTTTTTACCAGCGCGCCCCAGTCGGCGAACATCAGCTGGCTTTCATCGTTAAGGTCGCTGACACCAATGGCGTCGGCATCGTAAGTCACGGTCAGGCGGATTTCAGTCGCGTAAAAGGTGCTCCATCCTGCGGTAAAGATGGTGCCCAGCAACATCGCCAGGAAGCACAGGCCAATGACGATCGACGCCACACCGTACGCACGGAAGCGCTTTTCTTTGGCGTAACGCTTGCCCAGCTTGGCCTTCATGCGTTCTTCTTTGACGGTTGCCAATCGTTCGATGGCATTCATATTCTGATCAGTCATATTGCTCTCGGAACCTCTTCACAACGGCCAGGGCCACTACGTTCAGCATCAGGGTGGTGAAAAACAGCATCAGACCCAGGGCAAAAGCGGATAGGGTTTTAGCGCTGTCGAACTCCTGGTCACCGACCAGCAGTGTCGCAATCTGTACGGTTACGGTAGTCACAGCTTCCAACGGGTTGGCCGTCAGGTTAGCGGCCAGACCCGCCGCCATCACCACAATCATGGTTTCGCCAATGGCGCGCGAAGCGGCCAGCAGAATACCGCCGACAATACCGGGCAGCGCGGCCGGGAAAACCACCTGCTTAATGGTTTCGCTGCGGGTGGCACCCAGACCGTAGGAGCCATCGCGCAGGGAGTTTGGCACGGCGCTGATAACGTCATCGGCCAGCGAGGAAACAAACGGGATAATCATGATGCCCATAACCAAACCCGCCGCCAGGGCCGACTCGGACGAGACACCATTCACACCGATGCCTTCGAAAAAGTTTTTTAGCTGCGGCGCCATGGTCAGGGCGGCGAAGAAACCGTAAACCACGGTCGGGATACCCGCGAGCACTTCCAGCAGCGGTTTAACGACGTTACGCACTTTCGAACTGGCGTACTCCACCAAGTAGACGGCCGACATCAGACCAATCGGCACCGCAATCAACAGAGCAATAAAGGCAATTAACAGGGTACCGACAAACAGTGGTACCGCACCAAAGGCGCCGGAGGAGCCGGGAACATCGGCAGTCACGGCAATCTGCGGGCTCCACTTGGTGCCGAAGATAAAGTCGAAGAAAGGCACTTCGCGGAAGAACCGAACCGATTCAAACAGCACCGAGAACACAATACCGACGGTGGTGAAAATCGCGATCAGCGAGCTGAGCATCAGCAGAATACGGAAGAACGCTTCGAACTGGTTGCGCGCTTTTTGTGCCGGGCGAATCAGCTTCCAGCCGATGGCTCCGGTTAAGCCCGCCAGGCCCAACGTTAAAATGGTTTTCAGGATACTGGAACGATCTTCCAGCGCCGTGAGCTGCTCGGCCGCCGTCAACAACGCCGGGTCGGATGCGTTGGTGATGACCCCGGAGCGCAGATTATTAATTTCGGACCAGAGCAGATTGGTTTGGGATTCGCTCAATGCTTTCAGCGAGTCCGGAAAGGAACTGGCGACGATGCCCTGAATCACAGTCGATTCAAACATCACCCAGAGGCTCAGCACGACAAAGCCCGGTATGCCCGCCCACACGGCAGCCATCAGGCCATAATAGTTCGGTAATGAATGCAGGTAGCGCACTCCACCGACAGACTGCGCGACCACTTCTGAACGCTTACGACCAAAAAAGTAACTGATGGCGGCGATCAGAATCAGCAGTAATAACAAAGACGATGACGTCATGCTGGTTCCTCTTAACACTAAATTGCCGGTGTCAAACCGGCCTGTTTCAAACGTAAAAAAGAGCCAGGCCGATGAGCCTGACTCTTTGCGTAATCCGGGAGGCCCAGATTACATATTCAATACTTTCTGTGCATTCACGTCGGCGCGCATTTTCTGCAGTTCGACACCGCTCAGAGGGATCAGACCCTTCTCAGCCAGGTAACCGTCTTCAGACTGTGCCGCGTTGCTCAGGAAAGTGTTTACATATTCCATGATGCCTGGAATCACGCCGATGTGCTGCTTCTTAACGAAGAAGTGCAGTGGGCGAGAAACTGGGTAAGAACCGTCAGCGATGTTGTCGAAAGAGATATCAACACCGTCGAAAGAAGCACCCTGCAGCTTGTCGCTGTTCTGATCCAGGAACGAGTAACCGAAGATACCGAAAGAGCTTGGGTCAGCGTCCAGCTTCTGAACGATCAGGTTGTCGTTCTCACCCGCTTCAACGAACGCGCCGTCTTCACGCATAGAACCACATACTTCTTCCCACTTGCTCTTGTCTGAGCTCTTCAGGTCTTTGATCCAGGAAATTTCTGAACAACCTTTTTCCATGACCAGCTCAACGAAGGCAGCACGAGTACCGGACGTTGGCGGTGGGCCCAGAACGCGGATCTTAGTCGCAGGCAGGCTGCTGTTTACGTCTTTCCAGGTCTGGTACGGGTTTTCGATCAGCTCGCCTTCTTTGTCACCTGGGACATGAGCGGCCAAGGCCAGGAACAGGTCCTTACGGCTGACATCGATTTTGTCTGACTGGCGGCTGTTAGCGAACGCAATGCCGTCATAACCGATTTTCACTTCGATGATATCAATGCCTTTTTCAGCACAAGCATCGAACTGAGACTGTTTGATGTAGCTAGAAGAGTTTGTGATGTCCGGCGTGTTCTCACCGATGCCGTCACAGAACAGCTTCAGACCACCACCAGAACCGGTCGACTCAATGGTCGGGGTTGGGTTACCAGTCGCACGACCAAAACGCTCTGCCACAACAGTCGCGAAGGGATACACTGTTGAAGAACCAACGATGTTGATCTGATCACGGGCTTGGGCTGGAACTGCAGCGATTGCAGCCGTTGTCGCCAGCATTGCAGCAAATATTGTCTTTTTCACGGAACTTCCTCCAATTTTTTTTAGGTCTGAGCCTTCAACTCGAGAAGCATCGTAGACCTGTAATATGACAATCATATGAACTCAATGTGACACAAATATGACAACTGACATATTTGAAGGAAAACGCAGGTTAGTGCAGACGATGATCGGATAAACGTCAACCCGGTAAGTTGATCATCCGATAGGCAGCGCGGGGATGGCTCGTTATACTAGGGCCTGTTAACGCTATTTGCACCCATTCACGTCATCTTTATCACCTGCTCAGGTGAAATCACCACGACTCGCGCGTTTTGCCCGTCGTGAACGGTTTAAACTCGGCAAACTGGATATAAATAGTGTTAACAGGCCCTAATAGCCATCCAAATACAACAATACGCTGATAAGACGACAACCTGATGAAAAAACTGGACGAATCTAACCCCGAACCGCGTGGTGAGCTGCAACTACGCGTCATGGCACGACCCGCCGATGCCAATCCGAACGGTGATATTTCCGGTGGCTGGCTGGTCACCCAAATGGATACGGCGGCCAGCATTGTCGCCAATCGCCTGTCCAACGGCCGTACTGCGACCATGGCCATTGGTGACATGAGCTTTGTGCGACCTATTAAAGTCGGCTCGGTGGTCTGTTGCTATACCCACGTGATCAGCATGGGGCGCTCATCGGTGCGGATTATGGTCGAGGTCTGGAGCCGCATGCCTGAAGATGAAGAACGCCAGAAGGTGACCGAGGCTGAGTTCGTCTACGTGGCCATCGATGACAACCGACGTATCCGATCATTAGAGCCAAGAGCACCGCTCGTCGCCGCCAAGTAAAGGCGTTCAGAATCCAACCTGCGTGAAAACAACCTGCTTCGTACCGGATAAAACCGGTACGCTAGCCGCTTGTTCCTGTTTTGCGACGGTGTGTTATGCGTTTTCCTGCCCTGCCCTTTGGTCTGCTGTCGGTGCTGATGAGCCCGGCGCTCTTGGCCGCCACCTTAACTATTGAACCCGTCGAACCCGAGAACCGCACGGTTATCCAGGCAGAGTTCACCGATGGCCTGGCCGAACAGGCTCTGGAGAAAGGCTCCTACCGGCTGCACGTACAGCGTTCGGGTGAGTGTGCCTTCGACTTGGGTGGGTCACCCGACACACGCGTACGCTTTAATCGCCCTATTCCGTTGACGGCCTGCGCAGAAGCGCCGTTAGAACTTAAGGTACGCGTACCCGGCAGCTTTACCTTCACATTGGATGCGCAAGCGCCGTCCCTGACCCTGACTTTCACACCACAAAAAACGGCATCCACCCCATTTCGGCGACCCCTGCCGGAAACTCAATGTAACGTCTGGACCGGCGGACCGGTAACGGTCGATGTTCAGTCCGTTTTCAATGACGGCGAGGTTCTGCGCGATTATTACAGCGGCCATCTCGCGGAAGTGGTGAATGGCCAGGTCACGTTGACGCCCGCCAAGGGCAGCAATGGCCTGTTGTTACTCGAACGGGCCGAACATCAGCCGTCTGCGTTCAGCTGGGACAACCTGACGGTTTACTTTGTCATGACGGATCGGTTCCACAATGGCGACCCGAGCAACGACCACAGTTTCGGCCGACAATCTGACGGGAAAGAGGAAATCGGGACTTTTCACGGCGGTGATATCCGCGGTTTGATCGACAAACTCGATTACATCGAGGCGCTGGGCGCCAATGCGATCTGGATGACGCCACTGGTTGAACAGGTACACGGGTTTGTCGGTGGTGGCGAAAACGGCGACTTCCCGTTCTATGCCTATCATGGCTATTGGGCACTGGATTACACGCGCCTGGATCCGAACTTCGGTACCGATGCTGACCTGCGCGAGTTGGTTCAGGAAGCCCATCGACGTGATATCCGGCTGATATGGGACGCGGTGATTAACCATGCGGGATACGCCACCGGGCAGGATCTGGTCGATTTTGACGTGGACGCCTTCAAAGCCGGTGAGCGGGTTGATAACCAATGGCAGCCCAGCGCCGGCCAGACCTGGCACAGCTTTCACGACGCCATCGACTACAACAGTACCGCTTGGAATGCCGATTGGTGGAACTCAGATTGGGTTCGGGGAAGCTTCCCGGGTTATGAAGCTCCGGGCGGAGACGATTTGACGATGGCGCTGGCCGGCTTACCGGATTTCCGCACCGAGTCGTCCGAGCCTGTCGGGTTACCGCCGATCCTTCTTGATAAGGCTGACAGCCGCGCCATGACAACGCAACAGACCGTGGCTGAGCACCTGATTGACTGGCAAGCCTATTGGGTTCGTGAGTATGGCATCGATGCGTTTCGTGTCGACACCGCTAAGCACGTGGAACTGGAACGCTGGTCGCAACTCAAACAAGCCGCCACTGAGGCATTGCGCGACTGGAAATCAGACAACGGCGACCAAGCATTAGATGACAGCCCCTTCTGGATGGTCGGCGAAGTCTTCGACCACCCTCTGTATAAAGATTATTACTACGATGCAGGGTTCGATAGCCTGATCAACTTTGAGTTTCAGGAAGCCGCCCATGAGCTGGCACTGTGCATGAACCGACTTGACGAGACGTTTCAACGGTACGCCAATACGGTGAACGCCGACCCGGACTTTAATGCCCTGACTTACATCAGCAGCCACGACACCACGCTGTTTTATGCCAAATACCAAAGCCTGGAACTGCAAAAACGAGTCGCCGCGCCGTTTCTGTTATTACCCGGTGGCGTCCAGATCTATTATGGCGACGAGTCCGGACGCCCGCTGGGGCCCTATGGCGATGATTTTCATCAGGGGACCCGATCCGACATGAACTGGGAAGACATCAAAGACGATCGGGCCGAACTGCTGAACCACTGGAAGATTCTCGGTCAGTTCCGGAATCGTCATGTTGCCATTGGTGCCGGCACACATCGCAAAATCAGTGACTCCCCTTACGTTTTCAGTCGTCAAAAAGACGATGACAGCGTGGTGATTGTGTTCGCGGGCAATGAGGCGCAATAACGGATCACGATTGAGTTGATCTGGGTCGTCTCAGCCCGGGTCAACCCGCGTAATTTTTCGACATTACAGTTTTATTACACACTCAGATCTCTATAATGCGCGGCACAAATGGCCCAATCCGATTAAGGAATGCTTATGTCCGTGACCAGCCCACTGTCGCAACTGTTCGGTCGATCACCGGTCAAGCCGATGCAGCGACACATCAGTAAAGCCCATGCCTGTACCAAAGCGTTGCAGCCGTTCCTCGAAGCGGCCATGGCAAATGATTACAAGACCGCTGAAAAGTATCGCAATGAGATCATTCAGCTGGAAGCCGAAGCTGACGATATGAAACGGGACATTCGGGCAAATCTGCCGAACAGCCTGTTCATGCCCGTGCCACGACAAGACCTGCTGGAACTGCTGAGCATGCAGGACCGGATCGCTAACCGCGCCAAAGACATCAGCGGGATTATGCTCGGCCGTGAAATGTCGATCCCAACCGAGATTCAACCGCTGATGACTAAGTATTTAAAAGCTGCGGTAAATACCTCCAAGCGCGCAAAAGAAGCCATGGCCGAGCTCGATGAGCTGTACGAAACCGGCTTTGGCAGCAAAGAAGTGGACTTTGTTAATAAGCTGCTCGACAAGCTCGACGCGCAGGAACATAAGACTGACGAATTCGAGATCAAGATGCGCCGCGCCCTGCGGGACATCGAAACCAACTACCCACCGCTGGAAATGATGTTTCTGTACCGCGTCATCGAAATGATTGGCGACCTGGCAGACGTTTCCCAACGGGTGGGTTCTCGACTCCAGATTATCATCGCCAAATAGGTCCGGCGGTTCAAATTCCACTTTATTGAGGTTGTTTTATGTTCGTTATTAGTGAATACGGGCAAATCCTGATTTTTATGGCCTGCATATTTGGCTTTCTGATGGCCTGGGGTGTGGGCGCAAACGACGTCGCCAACGCCATGGGTACGTCTGTCGGCTCAAAAGCACTGACCATTAAACAAGCGATCATCATCGCGATGATCTTTGAGTTTGCCGGGGCCTATCTGGCCGGTGGTGAAGTCACCGGTACCATCCGTAAGGGCATTGTCGATCAGGCGGTGTTTGCCGATGAGCCGCAGCTTTTGGTCTACGGGATGATGTCGGCCCTGTTAGCTGCTGGTATCTGGCTGGCCATTGCGTCCTGGAAAGGCTGGCCGGTCTCGACCACTCACTCAATTGTGGGTGCGATTGTCGGCTTTGCGGCGGTCGGTATCGACTTTGACGCCGTACACTGGAGCAAAGTGGGCTCGATCGTCGCTAGCTGGGTGGTTTCACCGGTGCTGTCGGGTACATTGGCCTTCTTCCTGTTCCGCAGCGTTTATCGCTTCATCCTGAACACCGACGACCCATTCCAGAACGCCAAGCGTTATGTTCCGGTCTACATGTTCCTGGTAGGCTTCATGATGGCGATGGTGACCTTACTGAAAGGCCTGAAGCACATTGGTCTGCACCTGAGCTTCCTGCAGTCTACTGGCCTGTCTGTCGTCGCTGGTTTGTTGGTGATGGCATTAGGCGCCCTGTTACTGACCCGGATTAAGATCGACAAAAAGGCCAACAAAGACTTCCGTTACGCGTCTGTTGAGAAAGTCTTTGCTGTCCTGATGGTCTTCACCGCCTGTGCGATGGCTTTTGCCCACGGCTCGAACGACGTAGCAAATGCCATTGGCCCATTGGCGGCTGTGGTCAGCACCATTCAAAACAACGGTGAAATTCTTGCCAAGAGTGCATTGCCTTCCTGGATCCTGATGTTGGGCGGTGGCGGTATCGTCGTCGGCCTGGCGACCTTTGGTTACAAGGTAATGGGCACCATCGGCCGTAAAATTACCGAACTGACGCCAAGCCGGGGTTTTGCCGCCGAACTGGCCGCCGCGACAACCGTCGTCATTGCATCGGGTACCGGACTGCCGGTTTCAACCACACACACCTTGGTTGGCGCGGTACTGGGTGTTGGTCTTGCTCGTGGTATTTCTGCACTGAACCTGCGGGTGATCGGCAGCATCGTATCCAGCTGGATCATCACTCTGCCTGCCGGTGCGTTCCTGTCGATTCTGTTCTTCTTCACATTGAAAGGCATATTCGGTTAAGCCGAGGCCTTTCTGTGGCAGTGATCGTCAGATCACTGCCGCTCACTTCACCGTCCCTGTTCCAAAAAACCTGCGCACCGCTGATAAAACTCAGTACTCGTCTGTTCTCTTTGACTGCACCAGGCCAACCCGGCTAAACCATGGTAAACCGCATAACAAGCGACCAGATGCTTTAACTGCGCCATACTCTCCAGCCAGTCCGCTGAACCATAACCGGCCAGCAGCGCCGTTAACTCGATGTCATTCATATCAGAGGGATGGGTTAGCAATTTAAAGAAGTCCATACTGGCGTGTCCGCCCCGCATGGATTCAAAATCAATAATCCCGGTGTATCCGGACTCATCAGCCAGGATATTGCCATCACGAAAGTCGAAATGGGTCGCCGTCGGCAGGTAGCTATCCGGTATCTCATCGATACCCTCATGAAACCTCGCATAAGCCATCTCTGCGGTTTTTCGTGCTGGGCCGATGATTTTATCGATGTAGCGGTCGGTATTGCTGAGCAACAGCTCACGCCAGCTTTTATGGCCATCGAAACTATCCGCTGAAACAGTATGCAGCGCCCTGAGATCGTGCCCCAACTTGGATAAGTCACGATGCGACAGCTGATGAAAACTTTTCAGCGGCATGCCTTCCAGGGATGTCATCAGGATCAATCCATGGTCGTTCGCCTTGGTGATCTCCAGGGCGTCAGGAACAAACGGACAATGTGAGAGGCGCTTCAGCCAGAAGTACTCACGCTCTGCTTTTTCCAAGCTAAACGGACGTTTCAAGACATAACACTGGCGGCCACTGCGAAAACGAAGCACCTCAGACGCAAAAGATTCGCCTATGGGCAGCTGCTCGTCCACGGTGAGCCCAAAGCAAGACGTTGCCAATTCGATCAATTCCGGTTTTGCCACTTTTTTACTCCCTTAAACGCAAAAACCCGGCTAAAAAGCCGGGTCTTTTTACGGAAGAACGTCTCAGTCTTCGGAAGCGTCTGCTTCGTCAACTTCAGGACGGTCAACCAGTTCAACGATAGCCATTGGAGCACTGTCGCCGGCACGGTAGCCGCACTTCAGTACACGCAAATAACCACCTGGACGCGCTTGGTAGCGAGGACCCAGTTCATTGAACAGCTTGCCTACAGAAACATCAGAACGAGTACGGTCGAAAGCCAGACGACGATTAGCAACAGAGTCTTCTTTTGCTAATGTGATCAGCGGCTCAGCAACGCGACGCAGTTCTTTTGCCTTAGGCAAGGTCGTTTTAATCACTTCATGCTCGAACAGGCTGTTGGCCAGGTTTTGCAACATAGCCTTACGGTGAGCACTGGTGCGGTTAAAGTGACGACCACTTTTACGATGACGCATTTCTACATTCCTTACCAGTCAGACTTAAGGTTACGCAAGAACCTTATCGTCATTCTTTAAACTTGCAGGTGGCCAAGCTTCCAGGACCATGCCCAGAGACAGACCTTTCGACGCCAGAACGTCCTTGATTTCAGTCAGAGACTTCTTACCAAGGTTTGGCGTTTTCAACAGTTCAACTTCGGTACGCTGGATCAGATCACCGATGTAGTAGATGTTCTCTGCTTTCAGGCAGTTCGCACTACGTACAGTCAGTTCCAGATCATCAACAGGACGCAACAGGATAGGATCGATCTTGTCTTCTTCCTTCTCCTGAACTGCTTCAGCCTGGTGGTCCAGATCAACAAAGGCTGCAACTTGCTGCTGCAGGATTGTTGCTGAACGACGGATGGCTTCTTCCGGGTCCAATGTACCGTTAGTTTCCAGTTCGATAACCAGTTTATCCAGGTCAGTACGCTGCTCGACACGTGCGTTTTCCACACTGTAAGCAACACGAACAACCGGACTGAACGTGGCGTCTAACTGCAAGCGACCAATGGGTTTGCTCTCGTCTTCTTCGCTGCTGCGGGCTTCTGCTGGCACGTAACCTCGACCCAGAGCAACTTTCAATGTCATGTTGACATCGGCGCTGCTACCCAGGTGAGCAATTACATGGTCAGGATTCGCGACTTCAACACCATGATCCAACTGGATGTCACCAGCGGTCAATGTGCCGGCACCTGACTTACGCAGAGTCAGTGTGCATTCTTCACGTTCATGAAGTTTAACAGCCACGTCTTTCAAATTGAGCAGGATTTCCTGAACGTCTTCCTGCACGCCTTCAATCGTGCTGTATTCATGCAATACACCGTCGATTTCAACTTCGGTGATTGCTGCGCCTGGCATTGACGACAACAGAATACGACGCAACGCATTACCCAGAGTATGACCGAAACCACGCTCTAAAGGCTCGAGCGTAATCTTTGCCCGGTTGGCGTTTACTTCCTGCACATCGATGTGACGTGGTGTCAAAAAGTCGTTTGCTGAACGCTGCATAGATGCCCCTATTTGCAGTGAGATTACTTAGAGTACAATTCCACAATCAAGTTTTCGTTGATGTCCTGGGACAGATCAGAACGCTCAGGTACCGCGCTGAACTTGCCTTCCAGTTTCTTCGCATCAACTTCAACCCATGAAACAGGTGCACGTGTTGCAGCCACGTCAACAGCGCTTTTAATACGCAATTGATTCGCTGACTTTTCACGAACAGACACTACATCACCAGGCTTAACTTGGAATGATGGAATGTTTACCGATTGGCCATTCACCAAGATTGCTTTATGTGAAACCAACTGACGTGCTTCTGCACGGGTTACACCAAAGCCCATTCGATAAACAACATTATCTAAACGACGTTCCAGCAGTTGCAGCAGGACTTCGCCCGTTGCACCTTTGGTACGCGCCGCTTCTTTGTAGTAGTTACGGAACTGCTTTTCCAGAACTCCGTAAGTACGACGTACTTTCTGTTTTTCGCGAAGCTGAATACCGTAATCAGACAACCGACCACGACGAGCACCGTGAACACCCGGTACCGTCTCGAGCTTGCACTTAGAATCAAGTGCGCGAACGCCACTCTTCAGGAACAGGTCAGTGCCTTCACGACGAGACAGCTTACACTTAGGACCAATATATCGTGCCATTACTCTGTCTCCTTATTAAACGCGACGCTTCTTGGGCGGCCGACAACCGTTATGTGGAATCGGTGTTACATCAGTAATGTTACTGATTCGATAACCCACCGCGTTTAATGCGCGTACCGCAGATTCACGACCTGGACCAGGACCTTTAACTTCAACGTCCAGATTCTTGAGACCATATTCCTGTGCAGCAGTACCGGCGCGCTCGGCGGCGATCTGTGCTGCAAATGGAGTGCTCTTTCGCGATCCACGGAAACCGGAGCCACCAGCAGTCGCCCAACTCAGGGTGTTGCCTTGGCGGTCCGTAATGGTCACGATGGTGTTGTTAAAAGAAGCGTGGATGTGCGCAATGCCATCCGCTACCTGCTTTTTCACCTTTTTACGTGACTTCGTACCTGGCTTTGCCATCTTCGATTTCCTATGTAAAAAACTTGTTAGTGCGAATCAAACTTAGCGTTTGATCGGCTTCTTAGGACCTTTACGGGTTCGGGCATTGTTTTTCGTGTTCTGACCGCGAACGGGCAGATTACGACGATGTCGAATACCACGGTACAACCCAG
>NZ_CH724151.1:161516-162994 GCF_000153185.1 Reinekea blandensis MED297
CATGTTACAGTTCTCAGGTGTCTCTGGAGCGTATGAGTTCTTGCACTGGGCATCATGCTTATATCAGTGCCTCGATTATCATGCAGTGCTGACGGTGTAAGCCCACAGCTGGAACAGTGAAGAAAGATGGTGAAGCCGGGCGTCGTAAGATGTCTCAGTACACCCGTTATCTGACACTGGCATTGGCACTGGTACAGTCTTTTGCAATTTCTGCAGGTCTGGCCAGCCAGGGGATTGCGTTTGCCGCAACCTTCAGCTTCTTCTTCGTCGCTGTTGTTACTTTTACCACCGGAACCATGTTCCTGATGTGGTTGGGTGAGCAGATTACGGAGCGGGGGATCGGAAACGGTATTTCCTTGCTGATCTTTGCAGGTATTGTGGCCGGTCTGCCGGGTGCAATCGGGCAGAGCTTCGAGTCCGCCCGACTGGGCGAGCTGAATATTCTGGCTCTGATCGGTATTGGCGTATTTGCCATCGCCGTGGTTGCCTTTGTCGTGTTTATCGAACGCGGTCAACGCCGTATTACGATCAACTACGCAAAGCGTCAGCAGGGCCGTAAGGTATTTCAGGCACAAAGCAGCCATCTGCCACTGAAAGTGAACATGGCTGGTGTTATTCCACCTATCTTTGCATCCAGTATTTTGCTTTTCCCGGCTTCGCTGGGTAACTGGTTCGGTCAGAACGAAGGTATGGAATGGCTTCAGGACCTGGCGATTCTGCTGGGACCTAATCAGCCGCTCTATCTGGTGCTGTTCGCTGCAGCGGTAGTGTTCTTCTGCTACTTCTACACAGCAGTTACCTTTAACCCGAAAGATGTCGCCGAAAACCTGAAACGGTCTGGTGCCTTCATACCGGGTATCCGTCCAGGTGAGCAGACATCCCGTTATATCGACGGTGTGTCGGCCCGGCTGACGTTCTTCGGTGCGCTGTACATCACAGCAGTTTCCTTGCTTCCGCAGGGGCTGGTCATGGCGGTCAACGTTCCATTCTATTTGGGTGGTACGTCGCTGCTGATCGTGGTTGTTGTGGTAATGGACTTCATGGCCCAAGTGCAGAGTCACCTGATGTCACACCAGTATTCATCTCTGATGAAGAAGGCAAACCTGAAATCAACCGGTGGTCTGTTTTAAGACCACGGTTATTGGAGTTAATCATGAAAGTACGTGCATCGGTTAAAAAAATATGCCGTAACTGCAAGATTATTCGACGCAACGGTTCAGTGCGCGTGATCTGTTCTGATCCCAAGCACAAGCAGCGCCAAGGGTAATTTTGGGTTACAGCGGATGTCGCTTGCTTTTTGAAAAGGCAGGCGGTATCCTTTCGCGCCCTCAGAATCTGAGGGGTAGCACATTGGCAGGGTTTAATGCGCCCTGTCAATTTCATTAATAGACGGAGTAAGTTGAATGGCCCGTATAGCAGGCGTCAATATCCCTGACAATAAGCATGCGGTGATTTCCCTGACCTATATCTTTGGTATT
>NZ_CH724151.1:164005-173059 GCF_000153185.1 Reinekea blandensis MED297
GATGTTGTGGACACCAGCGACTTCCAATACAGCACGCATCGCACCACCGGCAATAACACCGGTACCTTCAGATGCTGGCTGCATATAAACTTTCGAACCACTGTGACGTGCAGTCACAGGGTACTGAAGCGTGCCGTCAACGATATTCACATCAACCATGTTACGGCGCGCCGCATCCATAGCTTTCTGAATGGCAACCGGGACTTCTTTCGCTTTACCGCGACCGAAACCGACTTTACCGTTACCGTCACCTACGACTGTCAAGGCTGTGAAGCCGAAAATTCGACCACCCTTAACAACTTTAGCTACGCGGTTAACCTGTACTAATTTTTCCTGCAGATCGCCGCCAGCTTGAACTTGATCATTATTCGCCATCATTCACACCTTAGAATTTCAGGCCGCCTTCACGGGCCGCATCTGCCAAAGCTTTCACTCGACCGTGGTATTTATAACCCGACCGATCAAAAGCCACCTCTTCTACGCCTGCTGCTTTCGCACGCTCAGCGACTAAAGCACCCACCTTGGACGCAGCATCGATGTTGCTGGTTGCGCCAGAACGCAACGTTTTGTCCAGAGTTGACGCGCTGGCCACTACCTGACCACCGTTTGGAGCAATAATTTGCGCGTAGATGTGCTGGTTTGAACGAGAAACGGTCAAACGATGCACAGCCAGTTCGCTGATTTTTGCGCGACTGCGGCGAGCACGGCGTAAACGGGAAATTTTCTTTTCGCTCATGACCTATGCCCTTACTTTTTCTTAGCTTCTTTACGACGAACGTATTCGTCAGCGTAACGCACACCTTTACCTTTATAAGGCTCTGGCGGACGGAAAGCGCGGATTTCCGCGGCTGCCTGTCCCAGCAACTGCTTGTCAGCGCTCTTCAATACGATTTCCGTATTGCTTGGCGTTTCAGCAGTGACACCTTCTGGCAGTGCGTAATCAACCGGGTGGGAAAAACCCAAAGTCAGGTTAACTGACTTGCCCGATGCTTTTGCGCGGTAACCAACACCGTTCAGCTGCAGCTTCTTCTCGAAGCCGTCAGTGACACCAACAACCATGTTGTTGACCAGCGCACGCATCGTTCCGGACATAGCGTGAGCAACTTTGCCGCCATCACGGGCAACAAAGGTCAGCGCGCCATCTTCCTGTTTAACTTCAACAGAAGGGTGCTGCGCCTGGGAAAGAGTTGTCTTACCACCTTTAACGGTGATTGACTCCGCGTCCAACTTGACTTCAACGCCAGCTGGAATTTTTACAGGAGAGTTTGCTATACGAGACATTGCTAATACTCCTTAGAAGACTTCACAGAGGACTTCACCACCGATGCCGGCAGAGCGGGCTGCGCGGTCAGTCATGACGCCTTTGGAAGTGGAAATAATAGCAACACCCAGTCCGCCTGATACCTTAGGCAGCTCCTGTGCACCACGATAGTGACGCAGACCTGGACGGGAGATACGTTTAATAGATTCGATAACCGGTTTGCCTTCGAAATATTTCAGGTCGATAGACATCACCTTCTTAACGTCACCTTCTACAGTGAAATCAGCGATGAAACCTTCTTCCTTCAATACCTGAGCGATTGCAGCCTTCTGCTTAGATGAAGGCATGGCAACTGCAGCATGACCGGAACGCTGTGCGTTACGAATACGCGTGAACATATCCGCAAGCGTGTCTTGCATACTCATTGATATTTAACCTCTATTGTACAGCGAAACGCGGTAGCCGGGTGCTCGAGAGCCCCGGCCCAGACCGTTTAGCTTACCAACTAGCTTTTTTCAGCCCTGGAACATTGCCTTGCATGGCCTGTTCGCGTAGGACGTTTCGGGATACGCCAAACTTGCGGTAAACCGCATGTGGACGACCCGTCACCTGACAACGGCGCTGCATTCTAACAGGACTTGCGTCTTTTGGAAGCTTTTGCAGCGCAATTTGTGCTTCCCAAATGTCTTCGTCAGAAGAATTTGGGTTTTTGATGACAGCTTTCAAAGCTGCACGCTTAGCCGCGAATTTTGCTACGGTTTTAGCGCGCTTGGCTTCGCGAGCCTTCATACTCTCTTTAGCCATGAACCTTACCCCTTAGTTCTTGAACGGGAAGGACAACGCTTTCAACAGAGCGCGGCCTTCATCATTGGTGCGAGCGGTGGTGGTGATGGTGATATCCATACCGCGCAGCTTATCCACCTTATCGTATTCGATTTCAGGGAAGATGATCTGCTCTTTAACACCCATGCTGTAGTTGCCACGACCGTCGAAGGACTTCGGGTTAATACCACGGAAGTCGCGTACACGCGGCAAAGAAATGTCAACCAGGCGATCCAGGAATTCCCACATGCGATCAGAACGCAGGGTTACCTTGGCACCGATTGGCCATCCTTCACGGATTTTGAAGCCAGCGACAGACTTACGAGCTTTGGTCACAACAACTTTCTGACCAGCAATCGCTTCTAAGTCTTTAACAGCACTTTCGAGCTGCTTTTTGTCGCCGATCGCCTCACCTACACCCATGTTCAGGGTAACTTTGGTGACGCGAGGGACTTCCATTACGTTCTTGTATCCGAACTCTTCTTGAAGCTTGGATACAACTTCTTCTTTGTATAGAGCTTTAAGTCTAGACATAGTCGTATCCCTTATTCACCAATAACTTTCTTAGTAGATTTAAAGATTCGAACTTTCTTGCCATCTTTAACTTCAAAGCCAACACGGTCGCCCTTGCTGGTTTCTGGGTTATAGATTGCAACGTTCGAAGCAGCGATTGGGGCTTCTTTCTCAACGATGCCGCCAGCGACATTCATTTGAGGGTTCGGCTTCTGGTGTTTTTTAACCATGTTCACACCAGATACGTAGAACTTGTCACCCTTTTTCTCGTCAATAATCACCTTAGTGATCTTGCCGCGCTTGCCTTTATCTTTACCGGCGATAACGACGACTTCGTCGCCTTTAATCAATTTACGCATTATTTCTCTCCACTTCCTGCTACCGTCTCACACGGTAAGCCCCGTGAGGGGCTTACAGTACTTCCGGCGCCAGGGAAATGATTTTCATGAATTTTTCAGTACGCAGTTCACGAGTCACAGGACCGAAGATACGAGTACCTACCGGAGCGTTGTTCGTGTTCAGCAGTACAGCTGAGTTCGTGTCAAAACGGATGATAGATCCGTCCGGACGGCGAACACCTTTCTTGGTGCGCACAACAACCGCGTTCATCACCTGACCTTTTTTAACTTTCCCGCGAGGAATTGCTTCCTTCACAGAAACTTTGATCAGGTCGCCGATACCGGCGTAACGACGGTGTGAACCACCCAAGACTTTAATACATTGGACGCGTTTCGCACCGCTGTTGTCAGCTACATCCAATACGGTTTCTGTTTGGATCATCTCTCAAACTCCCGAATTAAACGCGGACTGCGCGTTCGTCGATACTAACCAGCCGCCAAGTCTTAGTCTTGGACATCGGACGGCACTCTTCGACAGTCACTTTATCGCCAATGCCACACTCATTCTTTTCATCATGAGCATGAAGCTTGGTTGAACGCTTAACGAATTTCCCGTAAATCGGGTGCTTCACGCGGCGTTCCAGCAATACAGTGATCGTCTTATCAGCTTTGTTGCTGACAACCTGACCAGTTACGGTACGAGCTGTAGATTCAGACATATCAAGCACCTGCCTTCTCGTTCAATACAGTTTTAACACGAGCGATGTCCTTGCGAACTTGGCCCAGCAAATGCGCCTGATTCAGCTGTCCAGTCGCTTTTTGCATGCGATATTTGAATTGATCGCGAAGCAAATCCAACAGCGTGCTGTTCAGCTCTTCTACAGACTTGTCACGAAGATCTTTAGCGTTCATCACATCACCTGTCGTTTAACGAAAGTAGTTTCTACTGGGATCTTAGCCGCGGCCAGCTCGAAAGCTTCACGCGCGATCTCTTCGGAAACACCTTCCATTTCGTAGAGAACTTTACCTGGCTGAATCTGGCAAACCCAGTATTCAACGTTACCCTTACCTTTACCCTGACGCACTTCAAGAGGCTTCTGAGTAATAGGCTTATCAGGGAATACGCGAATCCAGATTTTACCGCCACGCTTAATATGACGAGTCATCGCTCGACGAGCCGCTTCGATCTGACGAGCAGTAATTCGACCACGACCTGTCGCTTTCAGTGCGTATTCACCGAAGCTTACTTTGCTACCGCGTTGCGCCAGACCACGGTTGCGGCCTTTTTGCATCTTGCGGAATTTTGTACGTTTTGGCTGTAACATCTACGCACCCCTTATCGCTTAGAATTTTTCTTAGGCTGAGCTTTGGACTTGGCACGAACTTCTTCGATACCGCCCAATACTTCACCTTTGAAAATCCAGACTTTCACACCGATGATACCGTAAGTGGTATTCGCTTCGGCAGTCGCGTAGTCGATATCAGCACGCAGAGTGTGCAGAGGTACTCGACCTTCCAGGTACCATTCTGAACGAGCAATTTCAGCACCGCCCAGACGACCGCTAACCTGAACACGAATACCTTCAGCTCCGCCACGCATTGCGTTCTGCATCGCGCGCTTCATGGCACGACGGAACATAACACGGCGCTCGAGCTGACCGGCAATAGACTGGGCTACCAGCTTACCGTCAAGATCAGGCTTGCGAATCTCTTCGATGTTGATATGCACAGGGATACCCATCATCTGAGTAAGTTCCTGACGCAGCAGCTCAACGTCTTCACCTTTCTTACCGATCACGATACCAGGACGTGCAGTATGAATGGTGATTTTGGCGTTCTGTGCAGGTCGCTCAATGATGATCTTGCTGACAGAAGCCTTTTCCAGTTTCTTCTCCAGGTAAGCGCGAACTTCAATATCGTTCAGCAGCTTCTCTGAATAGGTATCAGAACCTGCATACCAGACCGAGTTATGGTCTTTAACGATGCCGAGTCGGATACCAGTTGGATGAACCTTTTGACCCATTTTAACTTTCTCCTATTAACCTTGCTCGGCAACTTTGACCGTGATGTGGCTCGTACGTTTGAAAATACGATCCGCACGGCCTTTAGCGCGTGGACGGATGCGCTTCATCGTCATGCCTTCATCTACGAAGACAGTCGAGACGCGCAGTTCATCAACGTCAGCACCATTGTTGTGCTCGGCGTTTGCAATTGCAGACTCTAAAACTTTCTTAACCAGATCAGCACCCTTTTTAGGGCTGAACGTCAAAATGTCTAAAGCTTCAGCAACCGACTTACCACGGATCATGTCCGCAATCAGTCGACCTTTCTGAGCAGACAGACGCGCACCGCGTAATACAGCTTGTGTTTCCATCTCATCTACCCCTTAGCGCTTCGCTTTCTTGTCCGCAGCATGACCCTTGTAAGTTCGAGTCAATGCAAACTCGCCCAACTTGTGCCCGACCATATCTTCGGTAACAAACACAGGTACATGTTGACGGCCATTATGGACTGCAAAGGTCAACCCGACGAAATCCGGGAAGATTGTGGAGCGACGCGACCAGGTTTTGATAGGACGCTTTTCGCCTGACTCCAGTGCAGCCTCTACCTTTTTCATCAAGTGCAGGTCTACAAAAGGACCTTTCTTAAGTGAACGTGGCACAGCCTTTTCCTCTTAAATTAATTACTTAGAACGACGACGAACGATGTACTTGCTCGTGCGCTTGTTCTTACGTGTTTTATAGCCCTTGGTTGGAACACCCCAAGGAGTCACTGGGTGACGACCACCCGATGTACGACCTTCACCACCACCGTGTGGGTGGTCAACCGGGTTCATAGCAACACCACGAACCGTTGGACGAACACCGCGCCAACGTGACGCACCAGCTTTGCCTAATTGACGCAAGCTGTGCTCAGAATTGCTGACTTCACCCAGAGTCGCGCGGCAATCTGCCGGAACTCGGCGCATTTCACCTGAACGCATACGAATGGTTGCGTAAGAACCTTCACGTGCAACCAGCTGAACTGAAGCACCAGCGGAACGAGCGATCTGGCCGCCTTTTCCTGGCTTCATTTCTACGTTGTGTACAGTGGAACCAACCGGCATGCTGCGCAGCGGCATGGAGTTACCAATACGAATCGGAGCGTGCTCACCAGAGATGATTTTATCTCCAGCTTTCAGACCTTTAGGGGCCAGAACGTAACGACGCTCACCATCACCGTAACAAACCAGTGCGATGTGTGCAGATCGGTTTGGATCGTATTCCAGACGCTCAACCTTTGCTTCAATACCGTCTTTATTGCGTTTGAAATCAATCAGACGATAGTGATGCTTGTGACCACCACCAATATGACGAGTGGTAATGCGACCGTTGTTGTTACGACCACCGGTTTTCGATTTCTTCTCAACCAGAGCCGCGTGAGGAGCACCTTTGTGCAACTCAGCACTGACGATCTTGGTTAAGTGACGACGTCCTGCCGACGTCGGTTTTGCTTTGACAATAGCCATTGCTCGAAACCCCTACCTTATTCAGTCGCCAGGAAATCGATTTCCTGACCTTCAGCCAGTCGAACGTAAGCTTTCTTGACGTCGTTTCGCTTGCCCATGCCACGTTGAGTGCGCTTGGTCTTACCCTTTTGAACCAGGGTGCGTACAGACTTAACTTTTACGTCGAACAATTGCTCAACAGCCGATTTGATTTCAGGCTTAGTAGCGTCATTCGCCACCTTGAAAACATACTGACTGTTACCTTCCGCTACGATAGTCGCCTTTTCGGAGATGTGCGGACCGAAAACGACCTGATAGATGCGTTCCTGGTTCATGCGAATACCTCTTGCAACTTATTGATCGCAGCAACCGTTACCACAACCTTGTCGTAAGCGACCAGGTTAACCGGATTCAGGCCGGCAACATCGCTCACTTCAACGTGCGGAACGTTTCGTGCGGACAGATACAGGTTCTGATCAACGTCGTCAGCAACAACCAACGCGTTAGATACATCGATTTCTTTCATTTTTGCCAGGAAGTCTTTGGTCTTTGGCTTGTCGAATTTCAGATCTTCAACAACAACCAGACGCTCCTGACGAACCAGTTCAGACAAGATAGATTTCATCGCACCGCGATACATCTTCTTGTTAACTTTCTGGGACCAGTCTTGTGGGGCACGCGCGAATGAGTGACCACCACCAACCCAGATCGGTGAACGGATTGTACCGGCACGAGCTCGACCAGTACCTTTCTGACGCCATGGTTTAGCACCACCACCAGCAACAGCTGAGCGGTTTTTGGTTGCACGTGTACCCTGACGGGCACCAGCCATATAGGCCGTGACAACCTGGTGAACCAGAGCTTCATTAAATTCATTACCAAAGGTCGCTTCGTTCAGTTCAACCTTTGACTTGGCGTTTGCAACTTGAATATCCATTGCTTCCCCTTAGCCTTTAACTGCAGATTGAACAACAACGTGTGAACCGGTAGCACCCGGAACAGCACCTTTGATTAACAGGAGATTGCGATCGGTATCGACACGAACAACTTCCAGAGACTGAGTCGTGTGACGCTCAGCGCCCATATGACCGGCCATCTTCTTACCTTTCCAAACACGACCTGGTGTTTGACACTGACCGATAGAACCGGGAGCGCGGTGAGACAGGGAGTTACCGTGAGTTGCATCCTGAGTGCGGAAGTTGTGGCGCTTAATGGCACCAGCGAAACCTTTACCCTTGGAGGTACCGGTCACATCAACTTTTTGACCCGCTTCGAACAATTCAACGGTCAGCTCTTTGCCAGTTTCATATTCTGAAACATCCGCTACCGGGAATTCACGAGTCAACACACCAGCTTCAACGTTCGCTTTCGCAAAATGACCTGCTTGCGACTTGCTGAGCTTGTTTGCGCGCTTGTTGCCAGCCGTAAGCTGAACAGCGGCATAGCCATCGGTATCGACAGTTTTCACTTGTGCGACACGATTTGGCTCAATTTCAAGAACCGTGACAGGAACAGAAACACCGTCTTCAGTGAAGACGCGAGTCATACCTGCTTTTCGGCCTATCAAACCAATAGACATTACTTTTTTCCTCTATGTACGGGGCTAAGACCCGCTATGGCCGCCCCTTATTTACCTGACGGTCAATGAAGGGCTGTTACAGTAGAGACTTCTACTAACTTACTTATTCCGGATTAACCGAGGCTAATCTGGATATCCACACCTGCTGCCAAATCCAACTTTCGCAGTGCATCGACTGTTTTCTCAGTTGGTTCGACAATGTCCAGCATGCGCTTGTGAGTACGGATTTCGTACTGATCACGCGCATCCTTGTTCACGTGCGGAGAGATCAGCACAGTGAAACGCTCTTTGCGTGTAGGAAGTGGAATAGGACCACGCACCTGCGCGCCTGTACGCTTCGCCGTGTCGACAATTTCTTGAGTCGACGCATCGATCAATCGATGATCGAACGCTTTCAAGCGAATTCTGATCTTTTGGTTCTGCATGTGACCAAAGCTCCAAGATTGTTAAACAGCGTTAATACCCTCAAATTTGAGGGAGGCGTATTGTATGTATCTTGCACAACCCTGTCAACGACCGGTTTCAGCAGAAAAACCAGTATAAAAACAGAGACTTAGGACGTGGTGATCGGATAACGTACAATTTATTACAAAGAGCGAGGCGGCCATATGATCATTGAGGAACCGTTCGGGACCATCCCAGACGTTGATGTTGTAATTACCGGCGGGACCAGCGGCTTAGGCTCGGCCTTTGCCCAGAAATACGCGGCACAGGGGTATTCCGTTCTGATCAGCGGCCGACGCAGGGAAATCCTGGAGCAAACCGCCAGGTCCATCGAAGAGCAATACGCTGTTCGATGCGTGGCTGTTCACAATGACCTCAACGATCACAATGATCTCAACCGACTGACTACTTATATAAGTCATAACAAACAACTCAAAGCCCTGGTTAACAATGCCGGGTTCAACACCGATGGGGATTTTCATCACTTGAGCGGAGAACAGCACCTGGGCGATGGTGACCACTCACGTCACGGCCGCCACCCTGTTAAGTCATGCGGCTATGCCCCACCTTGTTACCCACAAGGGACAGTTAGTATTCGTCGCCTCGCTGG
>NZ_CH724151.1:173159-201053 GCF_000153185.1 Reinekea blandensis MED297
GTATTCGTCGCCTCGCTGGCCGCCGACGTTCCAACGCCGCAAAGCCCGCTGTATGGGCCAACTAAGGCTTATGTTAAACATCTTGCCGCGACGCTCTATTCGGCCTATCGAAAACAAGGGGTTGGCGTCATTGCAGTCTGCCCTGGTTTTTTCCGTTCTGACTTTCACGCCAAGCTCGGACTCCAACCCGAACACTTCTACCGTAAGCGTGGGTTACTTAAAGCGCTAGACGCCGACCAGGTCGCCCACCAAGCCCTTATAGACCTCGACAGAGGACGACTGGTATCGGTCAGCGGATGGAACTATCGCCTGCTTTACACTCTGCTTCAGCTTATTCCCGATCGGCTAATGGTTGCACTTAGCGCAACGAGAACCAAAGCCCGCCTCTAAGCACTGCAACAATTAAGAAAACATGGCTCAAGCCGATACCATGAAAAGCGACTATAATTAAGCGGGGTGTGATGCTTCACTGCCTGAAGCGTGATACAGTTCCGCAGTTAGCTCATGACGAGGCTTCATTTGTGACCCAGTTCGCAACAAGGATCAACGACACGACCGTGCGTGTTTCAGTGAATTTACTGAAGCGCGGGATGTTTGTTTGTCGATTAGACCGACCTTGGCTGGGTACGCCGTTCCTCATGCAGGGGTTCCTTATTGAGCATGATGAAGAACTGCAACAGCTCCGGGCATTGTGCGACCAGGTTTACGTCGATACACAGAAAAGCCTGATCAACCTGACCAAACAATCCAGCAAATCCAGTCTGTTTGGCCGAAAGCCCAGCGAACCCGTACTTAAAATAGCCCCCGATATCGATCGCGAGCTTGCAAAAAGCGGCATCCGTGAAGCGTTACCCGCCTACAGTTCGACCATCAAATCGCTCCGGCAATGCTTTCATGCCTATTCTCGGGACCAAATGGTCAATGCCCGCGCACTGGAACAACGTGTCGGTCACTGTCTCGATGCTATCCTGCAAAACACGTCCGCCATGACCTGGCTTTCGCGGGTTAAGTCGCACCACCATTACACCAGTGAGCATGCCATGCATGTCAGCCTGCTGGCGATGGTTTTTGCAGTGCACTGCGGCTGGTCGCGAGAAGAGGCCAAAACGGCCGGTCTGGCAGGCCTATTATTTGATCTTGGCAAAACCAAAGTGCCAAAACAAATTCTTAATAAGCCCGGGCCTCTGTCGGAAAGTGAATGGCAGCTGGTTCACGATCATCCTAAATGGGGCCGTTACTATCTGGAAAAATCCGGATTCAGCCGGGATGTCATCGAGGCTGCCTATTACCATCATGAACGACCGGATGGAAAAGGCTACCCAGTGAAGCGAATCGGCGGACAGACACCGCTGATTGCCCGCGTGATTCATATTCTGGACGCGTACGATGCCATGATCAGTTATCGGCCTTACGCACAACAACGCACAGTTTTTGAAGCAACCAAGGTTTTGTATCGGGGACGGGATACCGAGTTCGATTCCCACCTGGTCGACCAGTTCATCGAAATGATTGGTGTTTACCCGATCGGCACGCTGGTTGAACTGTCCACCGGCGAAGTCGCCGTCGTGATTGGACAGAACAACGACGCTCGCCTGCTGCCCAAGATTTCTATTGTTCGTGACCGGAACAAAAATCCGGTGGCTGAAAAGGTCGCCAATCTCAAGGAAATCCGAGACCCGCACGGTAATCCGCGAGTACGCATTAAAACAATGCTGCATGACGGCAGCTTTGGCGTGTATATGCATGAGTACACTCGCCAACTTCTGGTCAGTTAACCATCGCCCGCCCGTCTTTACCGGCCCTATGCCTGCCACCGTTCCGAAAAAAGCGATACACTACTCCTTAACTTCTCCATAGAACGACGCCAAGTATGAACTGGCAATGGCTGATCACGATCGGGCTCTGGCTATACGGCATCTCACTGATAGCCCTCACGCTGCGAATTCTGATGAAACGACGTCCGGTCGGTGTGTCTCTGGCCTGGTTATTGTTTCTGTATATCATTCCGGTCGGCGGCATCGTTGCCTACCTGCTGTTTGGTGAACGCTATCTCGGCCGACTGCGCGCGCGACGTGCCACCGAGCAGTTCAACTATTACTCGCTTTGGCTTCAGCGGATCCTGCTTGAACAACAACACGTTTCGCCCGCCCGCCCGGTACTAAGGCCTGTTATGGAGCTGACACGCGGAAGCTTAGGCATGCCGGTCATTGTTGGCAGCCGATGGTCGCTGCACAGTGACCCTCAGGATGTGTTTAAACGCTTAATCGACGATATTGATAACGCCAACGAAACCATTCTGATGGAGTTTTACATTCTGGAGGCCGAAGGCGCGGTGCTACCGGTTCTGGATGCTCTGGAACAGGCGGTCAGCCGTGGCATACAGGTTTATCTGATGGTCGACAGCGTTGGCTCAAACCGATTCCTGCGGTCAAAACGTAGCCGTCAGCTAACCGAAGCCGGCGTTAAAGTAGTGGATGCCCTTCATGCCAACCTGCTGCGGATGACGCTTCGGCGGCAGGACTTGCGCCAACACCGGAAACTGATCGCTATCGACAACCAAATTGCTTACACCGGTTCGATGAATCTTGCTGATCCGGCGCACTTTAAGACCAGCTCGGGGGTCGGCCCCTGGGTGGACATTATGGTTCGTTTGGAAGGCGATATCGCCAAAGTGATCCAGGGGACGCTGATTTTTGATTGGGAAATGGAAACCGGCATTCGCCTTGAGAAGCATCTGGACTGGCCAGAATTCAAACCGGTGAAAGACGACAACCTGATGCAACTACTGCCAAGCGGCCCGGCGCTCGATGAGGAGATACTGCTCCAGGTTCTGCTCACTGTGATCCACAACGCGCGCTCATCTATCACGATCACCACGCCTTATTTTGTGCCCGACGAAGCCTTGTTGCAGGCATTAAAATCCGCGGCCAAACGCGGCTTGGAAGTGACCGTCATCTTGCCAGCAAAAAACGACAGTCGGTTGGCCGAATACGCGGGTCGTTCATTTTATTATGAACTGCTGCAGGCCGGCGTACATTTACTGCAGTTCAATGGTGGGTTGCTGCACACGAAAACGGTGGTGATTGACCGTCATATGGTTTTGATCGGATCCGTCAATCTCGACATGCGCTCTATCTGGCTCAACTTTGAGTCGACCCTCATCGTCGATGACGATGATTTCTGCGAAGCCGTGCTGGCACAAATCGACGTCTACCAAAACGAGTCGCACTGCCTGCTCTCCTATGAGTGGCAAAAACGTCCACACCACCAGCGTCTGTTGGAAAACCTGGCTCAGCTGGCCAGTCCGCTTCTGTAAATGACACGAACACCAGGGACAACGACTGCCCCCGGGTACGAACCACTCAAAGCTCAAACGATGACAACTCTTCCATGTTCACATCACTGCGAATCGCCCCGACCAGGTAGCTCGATATTTCCACTTCCTGAGGCGCCACCTGCACATGATCGTTACTGACCCAGTTGTCCATCCATGGTAACGGGTTGTCGCGACGGCCGTAGATCGGTGACAGGCTCAACGCATCCAGTCGCTGGTCGGTCAGATACTCAATGTACTGATGCAGAATCTCGGCGTTCAGTCCGATCATGGAGCCGTCATTAAACAGATAGTTGGCCCACGCTTTCTCCTGTTCGGCGGCATCTTCAAAGATCTGTCGAATGGTTGCCTGCTCTTCATCAGCCACAATCTGCATTTGTGGGTCGTCTCCTCCATGGAGCCATTGCCGCAGGATAAACTCGGTACCACTCAGATGCAGTGCTTCATCACGGGCAATTAACTTAATCAGTTTGGCGTTACCTTCCATGCGTGCGCCTTCGGCAAACGCAAAACTGCACGCGAAACTGACATAAAAGCGAATGGCTTCTAACACGTTCACAGACACCATGGTCAGCAACAGCAATCGTTTCAGCTCATGCAACTGGCTCTCCCGGTCCGTTTCTGAGCTCAGGTGATATTTCTGTACTCCCGCGATGAGCTGATCGTAGTAGCCGGAAATACTCTCAGCACGCTCGATGATTTCCGGCGTGGTGACGATGTCTTCAAAAATCTGATCCGGCTCGGTCACGATATTGCGAATGATGTGCGTGTAGGAACGCGAGTGCACCGTCTCACTGAACGCCCAGGTTTCGATCCAGGTTTCGAGTTCCGGCAAACTGACGATCGGCAAAAACGCAACATTCGGTGACCGCCCCTGAACGCTGTCGAGCAACGTCTGATATTTCAGGTTGCTCAGAAAGATATGTTTTTCGTTTTCCGGCAACGCAATGAAGTCTTTTCGATCCCGCTGTAAATCGACTTCTTCCGGACGCCAGAAGAACGACAACTGTTTTTCAATCAGTTGTTCAAAGATCGGATAACGTTGTTGGTCATAGCGCGCGACATTGACCTGTTCACCAAAAAACATCGGTTCGGCAAATGCATTAAATTTTTTCTGGTTAAACGATTGATAAGACATGCTTCTCTCCCTGGATTAAATCGCACAAGCGCCGGACTCACAGCTCTCAGCTATGGTCTCTTTCTGGTTATGGTTGGCCGCTGAACCATCTCGGGTATTGTGGTAATAGAGGGTTTTAAGTCCCAGTTTGTAAGCCGTCAGCAGGTCGCCCAATAAGGTCTGCATGGGTACCTTGCGATCCGGGTACCGTTCCGGCTGATAGCTGGTGTTCGATGAAATCGCCTGATCGACGAACTTTTGCATGATGGCAGCAAGCGCCAGATAACCAGCGTTGCTTTGCTGATCCCAAAGCAGGTCGTATTGATCAGCCAAACGTTCAATTTCCGGAACCACCTGTTTAAGCACCCCATCTTTCGACGCTTTGATGCTGACCAGTGCGCGCGGTGGTTCAATACCATTGGTCGCATTGGCAATCTGGGCCGATGTCTCAGAAGGCATCAACGCTGACAAGGTCGAGTTACGCACTCCGTGCTCAAGAATAGATTCACGCAGAGCAGCCCAGTCACACAACAGTGGTTCCTGGCAGACCGCATCCAGATCGGCCTTGTATCGATCAATCGGCATGCTGCCTTTCGCCAGTTTAGTCTCAGCAAAACCGGAGCACGCGCCCTGTTCGCGCGCCAAGCGGTTCGATGCCGACAGCAGCGCAAACTGCAAACGCTCAAAGGTGCGATGGGTCAGACCTTTCGCGCCTTCGTCATCGTAACGGTAACCATGTTTAGCGAGGTAATAAGCATAGTTAATCACTCCAACGCCAAGTGGGCGACGTTTGTGTGTCGACAGTTCGGCGGCCTTCACCGGGTAGTGTTGGTAATCCAACAGGGCATCGAGGGCTCGTACCAGCAACTCCGCGGTTTCATCAATGTCGTCCAGCGAATCCAATACCCCCAGGTTCACCGCTGCCAGTGTGCAGAGAGCAATTTCACCTTGCTCATCATCGAGGCTCTGTAACGGTTTGGTCGGCAACGCGATTTCCATGCACAAGTTCGACTGTCGAATGGGGGCCTTGGCCGGATCGAACGGACCATGTTCATTGCAGTGATCAACATTCTGTATATAGATTCGTCCGGTTGATGCACGCTCTTGCATCAACAAGGCGAACAGATCGCGCGCGTTGACTTTACGGCGTCGAATGCTCGTGTCTTCTTCGTACTGTTTGTAAAGCGTTTCAAAGCGAGCCTGATCTTCAAAAAAGGCATCGTAAAGACCCGGAACTTCACTTGGACTGAACAGACTGATATGGCTGTCCTGAATGAGGCGCTGATACATCAGGCGATTCAACTGAACGCCATAATCGAGATGGCGACAACGGTTTTCATCAACGCCGCGGTTATTTTTCAGCACCAGCAGTTCTTCCGCTTCAATATGCCACAGCGGATAAAACACAGTCGCAGCGCCGCCACGAATGCCACCCTGGGAACAACTCTTAACGGCGGACTGGAACAGCTTATAAAAGGGAATACACCCAGTGTGAAAGGCTTCGCCACTGCGGATCGGTGAACCAATACCGCGAATCCGTCCGGCATTAATACCAATACCTGCCCGCTGACTGACGTAGTTAACAACACTGGATGACGTCGCGTTAATCGAGTCGAGTGTATCGTCACACTCAATCAGTACACAGGATGAAAACTGACGGGTTGGCGTACGCACGCCGGCCATGATGGGGGTCGGCAACGAGAACCGATGCGTGGAGGCGGCCTGATAAAACTTCTTCACATACGTCAGACGGGTTTCGGCGGGGTAGCCTGAAAACAGGCACGCGCCGATCAGTAAATATACAAACTGCGGCGACTCAAAAATACGGCCGGTCACCCGGTCCTGAACCAGATACTTACCCTGCAATTGCTTAACACCTGCATAGGCAAAGTCGAGGTCCCGGCTGTGGTCCAGACAGCCATTCAACTCATCCCAATCCGCTTCACTGTAGGCACTCAACAAAATCGGATCGTACCGTCTTTCATTGACCAGGCGTGTCACCAAATCATAAACATGTGGGGGCTCAAACCGGCCAAATGCCTGCTTGCGCAGATGAAAGATGGCCAGGCGAGCGGCCATGAACTGATAATCCGGTTGACGATCACTGATGAGATCCGCAGCCGAGCGGACAAGCATTTCATGAATTTCGGTGGTCGACATACCGTCGTAGAATTGAATTCTGGCTTTGAGCTCAACTTCAGAGACAGAGACTTTTTTAAGCCCTTCACTGGCCCACTGCAGTACCCGATGAATTTTTTCCAGCTGAATGGGCTCCAGCCGCCCGTCGCGTTTTTTAATCTGAAGGTTCACCCTGTTTCTCCTTTGAATCGGTACGATTCAGTCAAACAAGGCAGGGGCAGACAACGAGCCACCGGTTTTCCGATGCCTGATGCCTGAAAAGACAAGGACTCTGCTTGTCATCGGATCACCCCGCCCGATGGTTTCACACAGCACCAGTTCGACTGATGCGAGATGCACGACGGCCGGTCTCCTGGCTCTGGCTACGGCTCGATGTCGCCTTCCCGAAAATAATTTTCAGTGGCAAACAGACATCGTCCTGACCATTACAGTTGCGGGGGCAGCTCCGGAATTTAACCGGATTCCCAGACAAGTACAGCTTGTCTTAAACCGTCAGTGACATCGCCAACTAGTGACGACAGACACAACATATAGGGCAGTTATGTCACTGTCAAACCATATATTGTGTCCAATGATAATCAGCGACCCAGAACAGAATCGCTGACAAAGGGATTGGAACGGCGCTCGGCGCCGAATGTAGACTCCGGTCCATGCCCGGGAATAAAGCGCACATCATCGCCCAGCGGCCAGAGCTTTTCAGTGATGCTGCGAATCAAAGTACCGTGATCACCGCGCGGAAAATCCGTCCGCCCGATGGAGCCGGCAAACAGAACATCACCCACCCAAGCCAATTTCTGAGCACGGTGGAACAGAACCACATGACCCGGAGTATGGCCCGGTGTTTCGAGCACCTCCAAGGTTTCCTGTCCAACCTGAAGCGTGGCACCTTCTTTCAGCCACTCATCCGGCTGCACATTGCGCATGCCACTCAGGCCGTACATCTGACACTGCTGTTCAATGCCTTCTAACCAGAACTGGTCTTCCGGGTGCGGACCAATAACCGGCAAACCTAACTGTTCACGCAGGTCCTGCGCCCCACCGGCATGGTCCAGATGCCCGTGAGTCAACCAAACCGCTTTCAGGTTCAGTCCTTTGGCTTGCGCGACACTCTTCAGTTTTTCGACCTCGCCACCGGCATCCACAATGATGGCATCGAGGGTTTGATCACACCAAACGAGGGAGCAGTTTTGCGCAAGCGCCGTCACCGGAATTATCTGATATTGCAGCACGGTTTTCTCTCTGACAGTGGCGAATTTGGCCTAATGGTAAGGGTTCCGGTGGTCAGGATAAAGCGGATTCAAACAACGGCGCCGATCAGAGCCAACCTCGATCCCGTGCGAGCCTGAGGGCCTCTGCCCGGTTGCGAACACCCAGCTTACGAATGGTCTCAGAGAGAATGTTGCGCACGGTTCCTTCGGTTCGGCAGACTTTTCCGGCAATATCCGCGGTACTTTGTCCTGCCTCGGCAAGACGCAATACCTGGCGCTCACGATCCGTCAATGGGTCTGGGCTGCTTGCCGATTCTGCCACCAGAGAAGGGTCATAAACCTCAGCACCACGCATCACCTGTTTTAACGATCGTGCCAGATCGTCCGAAGGCGCTTCCTTCAACAGATAGCCGGCGATACCTAACTCACGTGCACGGTGCACATAGCCAGTGCGGGAGAAGGTACTGAGCAAGACAACCTTCGGCGGCTTCGCCAGACGACGGGAAAGCTCAGCGGCCAACTCCAGGCCGGTCAGCCCCGGCATTTCGATGTCAGTCAAAACCAGGTCGGCAGTGTTGTCCAGCAGATAACGCAGGGCGGCCTGGCCATCGGAGAACTCCGCAATCACCTCAAAACCGCCGTGCAATGTCAGCAGCGCCGATAATGCGCCTCTGACCATGGCCTGATCTTCAACGACCACCAGACTAATGTTTTTCATCGGCGATGCCCTCTATCATCGGTTCGACCGTTGCCTGCAAGCGTGTGCCCGGCGCCAACCGCGTCAACTGTAGCTGACCGCCATACAAGGCCAGTCGCTCTTTCATCCCGGTCAGGCCATTGCCATAGTGTCCGTTCCAACCCTGCCCATCATCCGTAACGATCAGATGCCATTGATGCTGGCGATGGAAAAACTGTACCCGGCAAAGGCTGGCGTTCGCGTGCCGAATGACGTTAGCGATGGCCTCACGCAACAACAGGCTCATCAGGTTTTCAATTTCCCGGCTGATTTTCTGCGGATACTGGTCCGGAAAATCCGCATCGATCCCGGCATTGGAGAGTGCATGCTTCGCCATCGTTGCTTCACTGCGTAGGTTACCGGAGCGATAACCCGTCACGGTCTGGCGAATATCAGCCAATGCGGTACGGGCCGTCTCAGCAATGTCACTGAGTTCCTGTCCCGCCTTCTCATTGGCACCTGATGACAGTAGTTTTTCGGACAGTTCTGCTTTCAGCGCAATGGTCGACAGCGAATGTCCGAGTACGTCATGCAGGTCCCGGGCGATACGCTCGCGTTCACGAACCCGCGATAAGTATTCGAGTTCATCCTGCTGCATCAGCAGTTCTCTCTGTGCATTGATGTGACGAAAAAACAGAACGTTTGCCTGACCACCCAATACAATCAGCAAGGCAAACACAATGGAAAATACCGGTGGGAACCGCCAGATCATGGCCCATATCACGACCCAAGCGGCCAGCGTCAACAGAGACAGAAGCGCCAGCCAGACATTTTTGAAACGCAGCAGAAATACCTGGCTGTAAAAGAAGAACACGGCACCCGACCAATGCATCGACATCGCCCAGGTCGCCAATAGGATCAAAATCAGGAAATGCAAAACAAGCCAACGCCGTTCCTGCCAGAACCCGTAATACCAGAGAATCAGAAACAGAGGACAAATGAGGGTCAGTTGCCAGGGATTGGCGGTTGACTCGCTGAGCAGAAACAGCAACGGGAACAAAAGCGATATGGCAGCAAACAGGTGAACCAGCCAGTCATACTGCAGAATATGCTTACGCGGAAGTAACCTCATGAATGAATTGACTCACCCGATTGATGGCATGATCAAGGTGTGCCTGATGCGTGTAGCCGCTGGCCTTGCGGGGTTTCAAATCATGATCCCCGTCAGCATACCATTCAAACCTCACCTGCTCGGGCAAACGGTATTGGGCCACATCGGACTGATTGCCCATGGCATCCCGCTCGCCCTGACATATTAAAACAGGTGCGGAGAGTTGACAAAAATGATCAATACGGACTTTTTCCGGCTTACCCAACGCATGAAACGGATAACCAAACACTGCGATTCCCGGCACGGACATTTCCGTTGCCAGTATGGTCGCCATTCGGCCACCCATGGATTTACCACCGATGACCGGGTTTTCAACCTGGAGTTCGTCGAGCACCTCCCGAAAATAATCGAGCAGAATGGGTTGGCGATCCGGCGGTCGTCGCTTTCCGGTTTCCCGTTTTTGCTGCATGTAGGGAAACTCGAAACGGACAACCCGAATACCCTGTGCCGACAGCCCGAGTGCCACGGTCTCCATAAAGTCCGAGTCCATGGCTGCGCCAGCGCCATGGGCAAAGACGAAAGTCGGACAACCTTCGTCACCGTTAATCATCAACTTACTCACTTACAAAACCCTTTCGTTGTCATGACTTCCTGTCCATACCCTGTTGGCTATGATGCCATCAGGCCTAAAGAGGCGGTGCTCCGATCAATAGCGGTCAGCACGCCATGAACAGTGATCCATTGTGGCATGGACCCGTTAGCCGAACACCCGTAACATTCGACAGGCTAAATCCCGTTATCAGGATACTTACATGCGTCAGCTTATCTGCTTGTTCCCGATCATCACAATACTCAGTGGCTGCGCGAGCATCGATCTGGCCAGCGTCGAGCCTGATAAGCTGAAAGCCGACGTCACCCTGGTGCAATCCCCTCAGGAAACCCAACTGGACCTCCATCTCGCACGCGGCCTCTTCAATCAACCGGTGAGACTGGGTGAAGAAACGGCCGTTGCCCAGTTTACCGACGGTCACCAGGAAACGCTGGTCGCCGCCAGAGAATCCGGACGGTATGGCCTGCGTTCAGACCCGATTACTCTTCAGAGTCTGACTCTCAGCAGTGTCGGGACCATTTCATTCCCGGACATGACGCCATTGCGGTTAGGGGGTAAAGCAGCGATTGCCGATCAACGCCTGTACAAAGACGACCTCATCTCACTGACGCTGCCGGTTAACTCCGCGGCCGACGAACGGTATTTAGTGGCGACGGCCCGATGTGGCGGCCAGCAGTATATCGGCGAACAACGACTCGACATTGACAGTGATCAGGTGACAATCCGGGCGGGGCAAATGATGGATCTGGTCAATAACGCGGCGCAAGCCGACCTCAACGGCATTATCCCGGTGGAACTCGCCATTGAAGAACGCTATCAGCCCAACTGGGCTGCCCCGTTTGAAGCGACCAAGCTGGCCAGACGCGATGCGACTCAGTTTACCGTTGATACGTCAGGCTTTCGTTTTCAGGCGAAAGTTCAGATTCAGGTGTCCAACCAGCTCTTTCTGGGATTCCAAAATCAGAGCTGGCCGGTTAAATACTGTTTTTAAAGGTGCCAAGCGTCAGACCAGAATGGCACGGATAATTGACCAGACCAGCCAACCCACAATCACAAAGGGGGCCAGTGTAATGGCAAGGCTTAACAGGCCAATGGCGATTCCGAAAACCGCACCAATCAACCACAAGCCACACGACAAGACCAACACACCCACAACCGCATAGGCTAAAAAGCGAAACAGCCCACCCAGCAAGGACGTCTCACGATCTTCCGGGTCGTAGACATCATAAGACATTCGGTTTTTCATCATTACTCTCCTGAACGATTATGGAGCGTCTGTCGGTTTCATCAGACGCCCCGGATAATTGTTCCTTTTCATAAGTTGTGCCAACTTATCCCGCCCGAGAAATGCGGCGTTCAGCGCCGCTCTAACCGAAAATTAGTCGAAATCACCAATTCCATTAACCTAAACAGCTAAACGATCCTCCTGTTGAGCAGCCTTAATCAGATCTGCTGCTTTTTCAGCGATCATCATCGTCGGTGCGTTGGTGTTACCTCCAATCAGAGTCGGCATGACTGAGGCGTCAATGACCCTGAGCTGCCCGATGCCCCGTACCCGAAGCTCACTGTCGACCACCGCCCGATCATCACTGCCCATTCGGCAGGTACCAATGGGATGATAAACGGTGTCGGTTCGTTCCCGTATAACAGTGCGCAACTCCTCGTCCGGCAGATGCAACACCGGGTGGGTTTCCTCCTCAGCATAGGCTGACATTGATGGCGCCTGCATGATCCGCTGAGACAGTCGAATCGCTTTCAGTAAGTTCTCCAGGTCATCCGGGTGATGCAGAAAGTTCGGATGGATCAGTGGCGCATCGAGTGGGTTAGGACCGGAAACTTTCACCCAACCGACACTTTTCGGCCGTAGGATGCAGGTATGCAGACTGACACCATGATGCGGCGACAGTGAACGGGCATGGTCCCGCAGAATGCCAACGACATAGTGCAGTTGCACATCCGGGCGCGCCAGGTGCGGATCGGTTTTCAGAAACCCGCCTCCTTCGGCACCATTGGTATGCATCAACCCACCATCACCACCCCGACTGAACCGCCAGGCATCCCGGGCCAGGTGCCAGATTCCGGTCGGCGACGGACCCAGAACATCGCGACGGCGACTGCGGTAGGTGGTGACAAAATCGGGATGATCCTGCAGGTTCTGGCCGACACCTTCCAGGTTATGCACGACCGGAATGTGGTTTTCCTGAAGGTGCTCGGCAGGACCAATCCCCGAATGCATAAGAATCTGTGGACTGTTGAACGCCCCGGCGCAGAGCAAGACTTCGCGCCGGGCGGTAAACCGCTGTCTTCGTTCCCGCCGAAGCGTTTCAACCCCTTTACACAGTTTGCCGGCCATGATGAGTCTGAGTGCTTTGGTCCGCGTAAAAACGGCCAGGTTTTCACGCTGCCGGACCGGCGTCAGATACGCCCGGGCACTGCTACAGCGACGACCATCCACCTGAGTCACCTGATAAGCGCCCACACCCTCTTGATTCTCACCGTCATTAAAATCTTCCGATATCGGGAAACCGGCCTCACGAGCCCCGGCAATAAAGGCCTCCCGGGCAGCAGACGGACTGCGTAAATCGGTTACCGATAATGGCCCGTTCTGACCATGCCACGGAGCACCCAAACGCTCATTGTTTTCTGATCGAATAAAATACGGCAGCACATCGGCCCAGCTCCAGCCAGGATTGCCCATGGCCGCCCAGTCATCGTAATCACCCGGATGCCCCCGGACATAAACCATGGCATTAATGGCACTCGACCCACCGAGGGTTTTTCCACGCGGCTGGTATCCCCGACGATAAAGCAGCCCAGGTTGTGGAACCGTCTGATAGGCGTAGTTCAGATAATGGGTTGGGACGGTTGTAATCATGCCGAATGGGGTGTGTATGGCGGGTGAGCGATCATCCACCCCGTTTTCCAGTAGCGCCACGGTCACCTGTGGATCTTCCGACAGGCGATTGGCCAGTACCGCTCCGGCCGAGCCCCCACCGACGATGACGTAGTCAAATTCCATGACGTCGCCTCCTTTTGTTATTGTTATCAGTCCTACTTTACTCCTTTCCGAGTAATCCGAAACGGTTTCCGGTGCATCTGTGAACTCAGGCAAACAGTCTGCTGGCAAGCGCTATACTTGAGCCCAACAAGAAGTAAAACGACAGGAAAAGGACAACATTATGGGATTCGGAGCAGTTGGGCTGGTCATGCTGTCTATTGTGCTGCTGTTTTACCTGCGCATGATCAGTGAACGATCGGCCAAACGCCGACACAGCAGTAAAATCGGTGCCATCCTGGCGCAAGCCGATATTTTTGAATCTGCAGCGAACGATCAGGCGGCACTGAAAGCGATTGAGGAGGGATTAAAAGCGCATCCTGACCAACCAGAGTTGCTTAAGCGCCGCCAAACGCTTCAAAAACGTCTCGAAGAAACGGATCAGGAGTCGAACTAGTCAGACCATGAATCCGGAAAGGAGGCCCGGCGAGACCGGGCTGCTTGAATAATCTGTCGCTGCTCCGTAACCGAGGCCTGACTCCAGCGTTTTATTTCATTCAGGGTCCGACCGCAGCCGACGCAGACATCCGCTTCGTTAAGCGTACAGCGTCGAACGCATGGGCTGGAAACCGCAGAGTCGTCCATCATTTTGCACGCTTCGGTTTCGGCGGTAATGAACGACAAAAATCCAGACAGTGGGATAACCAATAGTTGAGTTGGTCATCTTCAGCAATGGCGTCCTGATCAATCATCACCATCCCCCGCATCGCACGGCCGGTAAAATCCAACTCACGTACGCCCGGCTGGGTGAGTGCTTCATCGTAGGCATCCGGTCCGACCCGCGCCATCATCTCATCGCCCAGCACGCCGACACACATATGGCTGTCTACCATAAAGGCAAGGCCACCAAACATGCGGCGCTCGTCAAAAGCCGTCCTCGACCCGAGATCTTCACGGATACGCGTCGCCAACCCGTCGTCAAACGCCATAGGCTTTACTGGTAATCGTCCGATTCCTGAATGGACAGCTTAGCCGCCTGACCACTCAGATGGTGCGGATCGGTTTCCTGATCCAGTTTAATCATCAGACGCAGATCGTTCGCCGAATCGGCATGGGACAAGGCATCTTCGTAGGTGATATCGCCGCGCGAATAAGCCTTGAACAGGGCCTGGTCAAATGTCTGCATGCCCTGCTCCGTAGATTTGGACATCAGATCTTTCAGCAGATGCACTTCACCCTTACGCACATGATCGGCGACCAGCGGGGAGTTCAGCAGCACTTCGATGACCGCTTTACGTCCCTGGCCGTCCGGCGTCGGCACCAGCTGTTGCGCCACAATGCCGCGCAGGTTCAATGACAGGTCCATCCAAAGCTGACGCTGACGTTCATGCGGGAAGAAGTGCATGATCCGGTCGAGCGCCTGGTTAGCGTTGTTGGCGTGCAAGGTAGCCAGACAGAGGTGACCGGTCTCGGCAAACGCCAGGGCGTATTCCATCGTCTCGCGTGTCCGGACCTCACCGATCATGATGACATCCGGGGCCTGACGCAGGGTGTTTTTTAGCGCCACCTCGAAAGAGTCGGTATCGATGCCAACCTCCCGCTGTGTCACGATGCAGCCTTCGTGCTGGTGAATAAACTCAATCGGGTCTTCGATCGAAATGATGTGCCCTTTGGAGTTGCGGTTACGATGCCCGATCATGGCGGCCAGTGACGTCGACTTACCAGTACCGGTAGCACCAACAAAAATCACCAGTCCACGCTTGGTCATCGCCAGTTTTTTGATCACGTCGGGCAGACCCAGTTCGTCCACACGTGGAATCCGGGTTTCGATACGTCGAAGCACCATGCCCGCCAGGTTACGCTGATGGAAGGCACTGCAACGGAAACGCCCGATACCCCGCGCAGAGACCGCAAAGTTACACTCCTGCGTTTCACTGAACTCCAGTCGCTGCTTATCAGTCATCACCGACAATACCAGCTCACGGGTTTTTTCCGGACTGAGCGGATTTTTGGTCACCGGAACGACCTGACCGTTGATTTTCATGCTGGGTGGGACGCCCGCCGTGATAAAGAGGTCGGAGGCACCTTTTTCCACCATCAGGCGGAGCAGTTTATCGAATTCCATGGTTGATTCCTGTGCGCGGTAAACGCCCGTATCGTCGAGCGTTTACACCTGACTGATCTTAAAAGTTTTCCGGCTGTTTGGCTTTTTCCCGGGCAATTTCGCGACTGATCGTACCGCGCTGGACCAGGTTCTGCAGGCACTGATCCAGCGTTTGCATGCCATATTGAGCGCCGGTCTGGATCGCCGAATACATCTGCGCCACCTTATCTTCACGGATCAGGTTACGGATCGCCGGCGTTCCGATCATAATCTCATGCGCCGCAACACGGCCCCCGCCGTTTTTCTTCAGCAGGGTTTGGGAAATCACCGCCTGCAACGATTCGGACAACATGGATCGAACCATGGATTTTTCCTCCGCCGGGAAGACATCCACAATCCGGTCAATGGTTTTCGCCGCCGACTGGGTGTGCAGGGTTCCGAAGACCATGTGACCGGTCTCGGCCGCCTCTAATGCGAGACGAATGGTTTCCAGGTCCCGCATTTCGCCGACCAGAATAATGTCCGGGTCTTCCCGCAGGGCCGAACGCAAGGCTTCGCTGAACCCCAGGGTGTCCCGGTGCACTTCGCGCTGGTTGACCAGACACTTCTTGGACTCGTGTACAAACTCGATCGGGTCTTCAATGGTCAGAATGTGCTCGTACTTGGTTTCGTTGATGTAGTTAATCATCGCCGCCAGGGTCGTGGACTTACCGGAACCGGTCGGACCGGTCACCAGACAGATACCACGAGCGGTATCGGAAATGTCCTTAAACACCTGTCCCATGCCGAGGTCTTCCATGGTCAGAACCTTTGAGGGAATGGTTCGGAACACGGCACCGGAACCCCGGTTCTGGGTAAAGGCGTTCACCCGGAAGCGAGCGACCCCGGGCACTTCAAAGGAAAAGTCCGTTTCCCAGAATTCTTCGAAATCCTTTCGCTGCTTATCGTTCATGATGTCATAAATGAGGGCGTGCACTTCTTTATGCGACATCGGCGGCAGATTAATCCGACGCACATCGCCATCGACGCGGATCATCGGCGGCAACCCCGACGACAGGTGCAGGTCGGAGGCGTTCTGTTTAGCACTGAAGGCCAGCAGTTCAGTAATGTCCATTCAAGACTCCGGGTTGAATGTGTTTCTTGTTTATCCTGACGAATCAGATTTTGATACTATCGTTGTTCATACGAGCTTAGCACAATCACCTTAAGGAATTTGAACCAATCAATGTCTGAACTGTCGGTAACGTCACGTCTTGCACAGGTGAACGCGAAAATTCACGCGGCCTGCACAAAAAACGACCGGCCTGAGTCCGAGGTTACCCTGGTGGCGGTCAGTAAAACCAAACCCGCTGCACGGGTCCGGGAAGCCTGGGAGGCCGGAGCACGCCATTTCGGTGAAAATTACGCCCAGGAACTGGCCGAAAAAGTCCAGGAACTCAAACTGGACAAGGCTCAGTGGCATTTCATCGGCCCGCTCCAGTCCAACAAAACCCGTCTTATTGCCGAACATGCCGATTGGGTCCATACCATCGACCGGCTGAAAATTGCCCGCCGACTGAGCGACCAACGTCCGCCTGATCGTGCTCCACTCAATGTTCTGATTCAGGTAAACATCAGCGATGACCCGGCAAAGGCGGGGGTCGACCTGTCTCAGATTGCCGGGCTCGCTGATCGGATTGCGACATTGCCGAACCTGACCCTCCGGGGTTTGATGACCATCACCGCAGCCAATCTGGACGAAGCGACCCTGGCCGCTCAGTTCCGGGAATTGAAAAACGCACAAGCTGACCTCATAACCCACCATCCGACGTGTACGGAAGTGTCCATGGGCATGAGTCAGGATTTCGAGCTGGCCATTGCCAACGGCGCGACTATGGTCCGCGTGGGCAGTGACATTTTCGGTCATCGGGCACCCAAACCAGACAAGGAGTAACCTCATGCGCTACCCGTTAGGGTTCATCGGGGCCGGCAACATGTCAGGCGCCATCATCAAAGGTCTGCTGAACGCGGGTACTGCGCCGGGCGACCTGCTGATCTGCGCCCGGACTCAAGCCACGCTGGACACTTACCAGGCACTGGGTTGCGCCACGACATTGGATGCCAGTGAAGTCATGCGCACCTGCGATGCCGTCATGCTTGGCGTCAAACCCCAGATGCTGAAAGACGTACTGCAGCCACTGGCCGATGAGGCTCAAGCCCATCAACCGCTGCTTCTGAGCGTTGTCGCAGCGATCCCAGCCACCAGCATCGAACGCTGGCTTGGCGGTAACCTGGCCATCATCCGCACCATGCCCAATACGCCCTCACTGGTGAAACAGGGTGCAACCGGGCTCTACGCCAATGAACGGGTCACCGACGCCCAAAAGTCACTGGCCGAAACGACGTTCGCCGGGATCGGCCGCTACAGTTGGGTCGACAACGAAGCCGATCTCCATGCGGTGACGGCGACAGCCGGCAGCGCTCCAGCGTATTTTTTCCAGTTTGCGGAATCCATGCAGAAAACCGCCCTGGAACTGGGGCTGACCGACGCGCAATCCCGGACGCTGATTGGACAAACCATGCTTGGTGCCGCGACCATGATTCTGGAGACCGATACCGACATCGCGCAGATGCGGAAAAACGTCTGCTCACCAAACGGCACCACCGAACGGGCGATTCAGAGCTTTCAGACAGATGACATTGATGCCGTCGTTCGCCGGGCCATGCTCGCCTGTCTGGAACGCTCAGAAGAACTGTCCAGCGAACTCGGAGATGCGTAAAAGTTACGAGAATAACGATCGCCGACTTAATTTAACCGAGCGCAACCGATAGAATCCGCTCGTCGACTGCCCACAGGAGTTTGTATGATAGTCATCGCCATGATTCTGAAAACCGCATTCGGGATCGTTCTGGTCTCCATGGTCGCCAGATTTCTCGCTCAGATGGCCCGAGCCGATTTCTATAACCCGCTGGCACAGACCGTGATCAAAATCACTGACCCGTTCCTGAAGCCGATGCGTCGAATCATTCCTCCGATCGGCGGACTCGACACCTCGTCATTACTAGGACTGTTTCTCGGTCAGATGCTGCTGGCCGTGTTGCTGTTTCTGGTGTCTGGGAACAACCTGGCGGCTTACTTCCCCAATATTCTGATCTGGAGCATCATCGCCGTCGCTGCGCTGATCCTGACCGTCATTCAGTGGTCTATGATCATCGTCGGTATTTCCAGTTTTATTCTGATGGGCCAGCCAAACCCGTTTATCTCTTTCATTGGTCAGATGATCGAACCCTTCGTGGGACCATTCCGCAAACTTAACCTGCAGGTCGGGATGCTGGACTTGTCTTTCCTGATTGCGTTTTTGGTCATCATCATTATTAAGGATGTGATCCTGCTTGAAGGCGTTGCCCAGTTTGTTGGAACGACTCGCCTGAGCGGCTTCTACATCGGCCTGTAACCCTTACCATTCGATGACACCGACGGTCTCGGTGTCATCCTTTTCGCCCGGTTCAAGCCCCGGGCGAACCATTCAGAGAGAAGACGGATGCCCAGTCAAATCCCAGCGGACAGCGTTGGACTTGTTGACCCACAAAGCGCCTATTTTGATGAACCACTGCCTCTGCGCAGTGGCCGTACATTGCCCTCGTACACGCTGATGTATGAAACCTACGGCACCTTGAATGCCGAGCGCAGTAACGCCATTCTGATCTGCCATGCCCTCAGCGGTCATCATCATGCCGCCGGGTTCCACAGCGAATCAGAAACCAAACCCGGTTGGTGGGATGCGGCCATCGGCCCCGGCAAACCACTCGACACCCATAAATATTTCATCGTCTCGCTGAACAACCTCGGGGGTTGTCACGGCTCGACGGGACCAACCAGCGTCGACCCGGAAACCGGCGAACCTTATGGCCCGGACTTTCCAATCATGGCCGTTCGCGATTGGGTGAAAAGTCAGGCTCGGCTCGCCGACCGGCTCGGCATAGAAAAATGGCACGCCGTCGTCGGCGGATCACTCGGCGGCATGCAGGCCCTGCGCTGGTCCATTGATTTTCCCGACCGGCTGGACCGTTGTGTCATCATTGCCGCCGCGCCGAAGCTGACGGCGCAGAACATCGCGTTTAATGAGGTCGCGCGGCAGGCCATCACCAGCGACCCGGACTTCCATCAGGGGTATTACTACAAACACGATACCCTGCCCCGCAAAGGCCTGGCGCTGGCGAGAATGCTCGGTCACATCACTTACCTCAGTGATGACAGTATGCGGGAAAAGTTCGGTCGGGATCTGAAAACCGGCAAGCTGAACTTCAACTACGAAATCGATTTCGAAGTAGAAAGCTATCTGCGCTATCAGGGTGAGCGTTTCTCGGACAGCTTCGACGCCAACACCTACCTGCTGATGACCAAGGCCCTCGACTATTACGATCCGGCGGCAGACTTCAATGACGATCTGAGCCAATGCCTGGCCGGTAGTCGCTGTAAATTCCTGGTGGTGTCATTTTCCACTGACTGGCGTTTTTCACCGAAACGCAGCAAAGAAATCGTTGATGCACTGGTACGTTCGCAAAAACCGGTCACCTATCTGGAAGTGGACGCCCCCCAGGGTCACGATGCGTTTCTGTTTCCGATTCCGGAGTACTTCAGCATTCTGCGGAATTTTCTGGCACAGGAGACCCGCCATGCGCAGTGATATGAGTTTACTGACCCGCTGGATTCAACCCAATGAGCGGGTTCTCGACTTAGGTTGTGGTGATGGCGAACTGTTGGCCCATTTAAAGCGGGAAAAAAATGTGTCCGGCTACGGCATGGAGATCGACACGCAGAACATTCTGAAATGCGTCGAACGGCAGGTCGACGTGATTCAACAGGACCTGAACGAGGGTCTTGCCTACGTTGATGATCAGAGTTTCGACACGGTGATCATGACGCAGTCGCTGCAACAAACCCGTGAGCCCGACCTGTTGCTCGAGGAAATTCTGCGTATCGGCAAACGTGCAATCATCTCGTTCCCGAACTTCGGTCATTGGACTACGCGTTTTTACCTGGGTTTTCGCGGCAAGATGCCAATTACCCGGTCACTGCCGTTTCGCTGGTACGATACGCCCAACATTCGCCTGATCACCTTTAAGGATTTTGAAATCCTGTGTCGGGAGCACGGCATCCGGATTCTGAAAAAGACTGTGGTCGACAATGAACACGCCGAAAACTGGAAGGTGAAGATGTTCCCGAACATTCTCGGTGAAATCGCCCTGTACCATATTGAAAAAATCTGAGAGGACGGCCTTATGACAACACTGACGCGACTGGGAATGCTGCTCCTGACCGCCTTCATTTCGGTAACGGTCACCGCTGAGCAAAAAGTCGAGTTTGAAGGCCATGAGCTGCACTACATTGTGCTGAACACCACCGAAATTCCGCCTCAGGTGGCGGAACAATACGACATTGTCCGCTCAGGCAAGCGCGCCTTTATTAACCTTGCGGTACTGCGTCAGACCGACGACGGCTACGGCACTCCGGTATCAGCCGAGATCAGTGCTGTACAGCGCTCATTGATCGGGCAGACACTGGATATTGAACTGGCCGAAATCCGGGAAGGAGACGCCATTTACTACATCGGCACCTTCCCGATCATTAACCGGGAAACGCTCTGGTTTGATGTCACGCTGTCTGTTCCGAACGGTCCGGACTACGAGTTCAGTTTTCCACAACAAGTCTGGCAGGAGTAACGCATTATGGTGCCTCGTTATACCGACCACTCTGCCAACGAACGAACGTATCTGGCCTGGATCCGAACCGCCATCTCAATCATGGCGTTCGGGTTCATCATTGAAAAGTTCGGACTGTTTATTGAGTACATCAATCTGGTCAGTGAGCAGCCTCTGAGTCTCACGCCCAGCCCGGCAACGACCTTAATCGGGCTGGGACTGTTTTTTGTTGGGGTCTGCATCATTCTGGCCGCAACGGTGCGCTTTTTCAGCTACAAAAAAGCCATCGAATCCGAAGAGCGCTTCCCTTACCATGTCCGTAAAACCAACCTGATCTTGTCCGGGTTGATGATTCTGGTCGCGCTCATGTCGCTCGGCTATGTCGCCAACCAACTGATCTGAACCAGAGTACCCCGTAATGCAAACCAACCAGGAATGGGTGCTGGCATCCAACAACGCCGGCAAACTAAAAGAATTTTCTGAGCTGCTGGCACCAAAGTCGATCACGATCAAGCCGCAAAAAGAGTATGGCGTGGATGATGCGATCGAAGATGGACTCAGCTTCATTGAAAACGCCATCATCAAAGCCCGTCATGCGTCTAAAGCCACTGGTTTACCGGCCCTGGCCGATGACTCCGGGTTGGAGGTCGACGTGTTGGACGGAGCACCGGGCATCTACAGTGCCCGCTATGCTTCGATGGACGGCGGTGAAAAATCCGACCGTGCCAATCTGGAAAAAGTCCTGAGCGAGATGCAGGATGCACAGAACCGAACAGCCCGCTTCCATTGCGTACTGGCCTTTGTTCGTCATGCTTTGGACCCGACACCGATTATTATTCAGGGAACCTGGGAAGGTTCGCTACTGACCGAGCCGCGTGGAGAGCAAGGCTTCGGTTACGACCCGATTTTCTGGGTGGAAGACCATCAATGCAGTGCGGCCGAACTGAGCAAAGCACAGAAAAACGCGCTCAGTCATCGCGGCCAGGCCGTGCGTCAGTTTGTTGCACTGGTCGAAGACCGCTTCTGATCAATATCCGGTTACTGCTTCATGTCTGAACTGCTGTCGCTGCCGCCTTTGTCGGTGTACGTTCACATCCCCTGGTGCGTGCGTAAGTGCCCCTATTGTGATTTCAACTCACACGCAGCCGATCCGGATTCGATACCCGTGGATGCCTTCGTTGAGCGGTTTCGTCAAGATCTGAATCAGGATGCGCCTCTGGCGCAGGGGCGACCGATTACCTCCGTCTTTTTTGGTGGCGGCACACCCAGCTTGCTACCAGCAAAAGCGATTGGTCAGATTCTCGAGTCGCTCAACTCGGTGATCGGGTTTGAACCCGATGCTGAAATCACGCTGGAAGCCAACCCCGGAACCTTTGAAGCCGAGCGTTTTGCCGACTACCGAGCTGCGGGCGTCAACCGTCTATCTATCGGCGTTCAGAGCTTTGCCGACCGGTTTTTGTCAGTACTGGGCCGCATTCACTCAGGTGACAACGCCGTCCAGGCGATTCGGCAGGCCCGTTCCGTCGGCTTTGACAACCTGAACATCGACCTGATGCACGGCTTACCAGAGCAGTCTATCGATGACGCCCTGGCCGATTTGAATCAGGCCATCGATCTGGAACCCACTCACTTGAGTTGGTATCAGCTGACCATTGAACAGAATACGGAGTTTTACCGACAACCGCCGCCACTGCCGGCCGAAGACACCCTGTGGGATATTCAACAGGCCGGGCAGGCACTGATTGATTCGGCGGGTTATCACCAGTACGAGGTCTCCGCCTATGCGCAGACCGACCGTGAATGCCGGCACAATCTGAACTACTGGCAGTACGGCGATTTTCTCGGACTCGGCCCGGGTGCGCACGGTAAAATCACCCGTTTGGACGACGCCGGGGAAATCATTCGAACCCGCAAAACCCGTTTGCCGAAAGATTACCTGAACAGCGAGCGGCCCCTGATCCGGATGGAAGAGGCAGTCACCGAGGTTGATCGTCCATTCGACTATTTCATCAACACCCTGCGCCTGCGAACACCCGTCTCTCTGACCCACTTTGAACAAATGACCGGCCTAAGCCGGGCTGACATTGCTCCGCAACTGGATGCCTTAGAAGCGAAAGGCTGGATTAAACGAACCGGTGATTTGTTTTCCACTTCCGAATCAGGTTACCTATACTTGAATGAAGTCCTGTCCTATTGGCTGAGTGACGAATGAGAGAACGACTGGCGATGACCGGGTACAGCCTCCTGTGGTGGCTGCTGACTCCATTGATTCTGTTACGCTTACTGCTGAGAAGCCGACGACAACCGGCTTATCGTGAGCGGCTGGGTGAACGCTTTGGCATCTGGCCGAATGTGCCGACCGGCTGCTTTTGGGTGCACGCCGTCAGCGTTGGTGAAACCATGGCCGCCCGCCCACTGATCGAACAATGGCAATCTTTGCATCCGAACGTCCCGATTCTGGTCACGACCATGACGCCGACCGGCTCCGAAACGGTACGCAAGCTCTTCGGCACTACCGTCCACCACGCCTACCTGCCCTGGGATTTTGCCAGCATTCAACGGCGCCTGGTTGCCCGCCTGAAACCCAAGATGCTGGTCATCATGGAAACCGAGCTGTGGCCGAACCTCATTCGTGCTTGCGCACAACAACAGGTACCGGTGTTACTCGCCAATGCACGATTGTCGGCGAAATCGCAACAAGGTTATCGGAAGCTGAGTTGGCTAACCCGGCCCATGCTGCAAAAACTCACCGGCATTGCCGCCCAACACAGTCCGGATGCCGATCGCTTTGCGGAACTGGGTTTGGACGAACGCCGCATTCAAGTTACCGGTTCCATTAAGTTCGACATCAGTCTGGATGCACAGAGTTCAGCAAAAGCCCGAAAACTGAAAGCAGACATCGACCGGCGACCCATCTGGATTGCGGCCAGTACACACGAAGGTGAAGATGAAGCACTGCTACGGGTGCATGCCAAACTCAAAATCAAATTACCGAACGCCCTGCTGATTCTGGTACCTCGGCATCCGGAACGTGCTGATCGGATCGCAGGCCGGCTGTACAAAGAACATTTCAATTTTGCCCGTCGTTCCAACAACGAAGTCCCCCGGTCTGAGCACTCGGTGTATCTGGTCGATACGCTCGGGGAACTGATGACCTTTTTCGAACTGGCGGATGCCGCCTTTATCGGCAACAGTTTGAATGGCGGCGGCGGGCATAACCCAATCGAACCGGCCGCGGTGGCCAGACCGGTCCTCATCGGACCGAGTTATTTCAACTTCCAATCCATTATTGAAGCCATGCGTTCGGAGCAGTCGGTGGTGATCATCGAGTCGGAAGACGAGTTGAAAAACCGTCTGCTGGGCTTAATGCAGTCCAAGGACCTCCGCGACACCTACGGGCAGCGCGCTTATCTGTTTTATCAACAGCAACAGGGCGCGTTGAAACGGCTGATGACCTGGATAGAAGACCTGATCGACATCGACACGTCTGGCTCACCCAAGGCATTAACCGGCCCGTCACAACGACCGCAGAAACGATCCGCCGTCCCGGATAACTCCACCGGTAAGGACTGACCTGGGCCGCTTGAGCTTTCATCAGAAAGCCGTACCATAGCGCCGATTTCTTCTGACGGACCCTGGTATGCAGCGACTGATTGTGTTTACCGTGCTGAGCAACTTGCTGGCACTCATGGTGGTATTTCTTTTACGCGTGCTCGTTGCGTCGATCGCCGCCATGAAACCGATCGATCTGATGTTTCTGACCGGAGTTGCTTTCTGGCTGGTCTCTTCCGTCATCCGGCTGAGTACCAAACGACTGAAGAAAGAATGGAACCGAAATGAAATGGAACTGACCGACCCGCAATTGGTGATTTCAACCGAGAGTTTATCGGCTCGATTTCTGATTGCCGGCGCGTTCCCATTATTGGGCGCTGTTATCTGGGGCTTTTTTTACTGATGAACTATCGACTGGCCGGAGCAAGACACATACTGGTAAAAACCCGCGAAGAGGCCGAAAAACTCAAGGCTCGACTGCAACGCGGGGAGGATTTTGCCAAGCTGGCCCGCCGCTATTCCACCTGCCCGTCTGCGAAAAAAGGGGGCGACCTGGGCGAGTTCCGACGAGGCCAGATGGCCAAACCGTTCGACGATGTGGTATTTAAAAAAGCCGAGTTGGAGATTCATGGTCCGGTGAAAACCCGTTTCGGTTTCCACCTCATACAAACCCTCTATCGTCGCTGACGACTCAAAGCGTTAGTGCGTTTCCGCAGGTTGCTCCATCGCCAGCATCTGCCGCAACGCCAGCAAAGAACGGCGCCACAGTGGCGGCAGATCTTCATCATCCAGCGCATCCAACAGATTTTTAATGTACAGACCCAACTCAACGTCACCGTCGATAGACAACTGCCGTTGAAAGAACAGTGTGTCCGGGTCGACCTGCTGACTGACAAGGTTTAGAAACGCCGGAACCGTGGCACTGACCCGAACATCGACCTCAGCGCCCGGCGCCAGCATCAATCGCCCCTGGCGCAGTGTCAGCGGCCAGCGCAATCGTCGATCCTTAACCGCAATTTCACAACAACGACCTTCCAGAAAGTCGAGTTCTCCGGCATCGATCAACTCCTGCAAGGCATGATTAAGAGCTGTACTCAGAGCCGGATTCTGCAAAGACAGCGGCACCGCACCCAACGCAAATACCGTTGATTGCGCCACTTTCTCGACTGGCCGGACTTTTCGGGTGACCTGCTGCACAACCGGCTTAACCCGGTCTCCCATCTTGGCAAGCTGCCGTAAACCTGATTGCAGAAACTCGTTCATCGCTCTCTCCTTCACGCAAAGACCTATCCTACCGAAACGGCCCCAAGCCTAATTGATGTTTATCAAGTAGGCCGGGAGCAGCGCTCGTTACACTTTCGGTTTTGACGAGAGCACAGCCTATGGAACTGGTTTGCCCCGCTGGCAGCCTTAATGCCTTCAAAGCCGCCGTCGAGAATGGTGCCGATGCCGTTTATCTCGGATTCCGTGATGAAACCAATGCCCGTTTTTTTGCCGGGCTGAATTTTAATGATCGCGCCGCGCAAAAAGCGCTGACCATTGCTCGTGACCGTGGCGTGAAACTGTTTGTCGCTATCAATACCTTTGCCAATAATCAGCATTGGGAGAAATGGCAGGCCGCGGTCGACGGTGCCGTCGACATTGGCGCCGATGCCATCATCGCCGCAGACATCGCGGTCCTCGACTATGCCCATCGTCGCTATCCAGATCAGGCATTGCATCTGTCCGTGCAAGCTTCCGCAACAAATGCCGGCGCTTTGTCATTCTTTCATCGCCACTTCAACATTCAGCGAGCGGTGCTGCCGCGGGTTCTGTCGCTACCGCAAGTGGAGGCACTGAGTCAGTCCAGCCCGGTCGATCTGGAAGTCTTTGCGTTTGGCAGTCTGTGCGTCATGGCCGAGGGTCGATGCTATTTAAGTTCTTATCTGACCGGTGAATCGCCCAACACCGTCGGCGCCTGTTCACCGGCACAGTTTGTTCAATGGCAAACCGAAGGCGATACGCTTAACGCACGTTTGAATGGTGCCCTGATTGATCGTTACGCTCCGGATGAAAACGCCGGTTACCCTACGCTGTGTAAAGGACGCTTTAAAGCACTCGGTAAACAGTTTCATGCTTTGGAAGCCCCGACCAGCCTCAACACCATGGACATTCTGCCTAGATTGCATCAGGCCGGTGTCAAGGCACTCAAAATTGAGGGCCGGCAACGCAGCCCGGCTTATGTTGCTCAGGTTGTCAAAGTCTGGCGCGCGGCCATCGACCACTACCTCGCCAACCAGGATGCCTTTCAGATAGATCCACGCTGGCAGTCTCAGTTAATGGATGTATCCGAAGGGGCACAAACCACCATCGGCGCCTACACCCGCGACTGGCAATAGGAGTACAACATGCAATTAACCCTGGCCCCGATCCCGTTTTACTGGCCGCGTGAGACGGTATTGAACTTTTACGAGCAGGCCGCTCACTGGCCGGTAGACCGTGTTGTTGTCGGCGAAAACGTCTGTTCGAAACGACGTGAACTGCGCACCGACGACTGGTTAAACGTCGCCCAGCGGTTGCGCGACGCCGGAAAAGAGGTCGCGGTTTCGACCCTGGCCCTGCTGGAAGCCGAATCGGATCTGAAAACCGTGGAGCGGTTGTGTCGGCAACACGACATTTCAGTCGAAGCCAATGACTTCAGTGCCGTGAATGCTTTGCATCGCGAAGGTGTCCCATTCAGTACCGGTCCATATCTGAACATCTACAACGCGCAGACGTTAGACCTGCTGGTCGCCGACGGTATGAATCGCTGGACACTGCCGGTTGAACTGGGTCGTGAGACGCTGAAAACACTGTTGGCACACATTGATTCTTCCGCGCTGCCATTGGCGACCGAAGTTATGGCACACGGCTATCTGCCGCTGGCACTGTCGGCTCGCTGCTTTACTGCACGCGCACTTGAGCGCCCTAAGGACGCATGCAAGCGGGTGTGTATTGATTACCCAACTGGCATCCCCGTGGACAGCCAGGAAGATCAGCGCCTGTTTACCATGAACGGCATACAGACGCTGTCCGGTGACATTCTCGATTTACAGGCCCAGATCCCTGAGATGGCCGATTTAGGCGTCAATGCATTGCGCATCTCCCCGAGTCAGCCAGAGATGACCGACATTGTTGCGTCTTATGCGGCCGCGATTCAGTCAAGGGAAAGCCAGCCAACACCGGCGTCTTCGGCGCCCTATTGCAACGGCTACTGGTTTGAAGAAGCCGGAATGATTCACCACGCCATCTGAGCACTCCACCGCAACCCTGTAACCCTGAATGATTGGATCAACGCTCCGGTTGTTCATGGTTACTGTGGTTGTCCATACATCCATTCTCATAAAA